>NZ_FOXJ01000014.1 GCF_900115685.1 Variovorax sp. 770b2
AGCCGTCAGCGTCGTCTTGCCGTGGTCGACGTGACCGATCGTGCCCACGTTCACGTGCGGCTTGGTGCGGGTGAATTTACCTTTTGCCATTTTTCGACTCCGAAAAAAACGATTTCAACGTATGCAGATGGGTTGCAAACCTGCCGTTGCAACCCCCAAAACTGGTGCCCTTTGCGGGAATCGGACCCGCGACCTCCCCCTTACCAAGGGGGTGCTCTACCACTGAGCCAAAAGGGCTTTTGTCTAACCAATCGCTTCCGGCGTCGAACCGGGTCTCTGGAGCGGGAGACGGGAATCGAACCCGCGTCATCAGCTTGGAAGGCTGGGGTTCTACCATTGAACTACTCCCGCATCGGGGGCACTTCAAGGCACCCAAAGCGCTAGATCCAATCGCTCTTAGAAACCAAATTCATCGCTGGTGGAGAGGGCTGGATTCGAACCAGCGTACTCGTAAGAGGGCAGATTTACAGTCTGCTGCCATTAACCACTCGGCCACCTCTCCGGCGAACCTCGAAATATAGCACGGTTTTGTGACTACACAGAACCCCCAGCACCAAGAAGAAGCGAGAGAACTGCACGAGGCGGGAACCGCCGGGATTATCCGCGAATTCAGTCGCCTCCCTGGTGCGCCTCCCGCCAGGCGCGCGCTTCGCCGAAATGTCCGCATCCGATGAACGGCACAGGCGGCCGCAGGGCCGAAAGCGGCGACGGATGATTCGACATCAGCACCTTGTGGCGCCCAACGTCGATCAACGCACGCTTACTCTGCGCGTGCGACCCCCAGAGCATAAAAACAACAGGTTTGGCGCCGTCCGATACATGTCGGATGACGGCGTCGGTCAGCACTTCCCAGCCACGGCCCGAATGGCTCGCCGGCTGGGCCTCTTCGACGGTGAGACAGGTGTTGAGCAGCAGCACGCCATGTGTCGCCCACTTCACCAGGCTGCCACCCGGATTCGGGAACTGCGGCGCAGGCGTGCCAAGGTCGCGCTGAAGCTCCTTGAAGATGTTGCGCAGCGAGGGCGGCAGCGCCACGCCGGGCGCCACCGAGAACGCGAGCCCTTCGGCCTGTCCGCGTCCGTGGTACGGGTCCTGGCCCAGGATGACCACGCGGACGTCCCCGGGCGGCGTCAGCTCCAGCGCGCGCAGCGGCTGCGGCGGAAAGACCACGGCACCTGCATCGAGGCGCTCCCGCAGGAAGCCGCGCAGCTTCGTCCCCACGGCGCCAGCAAAGAACTCATCGACCAACGGCTGCCAACCGGGCGCCACCGCCCAGTCGGCAGGATCGCTGCTCGACAGTTGATCCTGCGCGCTCATTGGAACAACGCAGCGAGGGCCTCGCCGGGTTCCTTGGCGCGCATGAATGCTTCACCGACCAGGAACGCGTTGACGCCCGCCGCGCGCAGCGTGGCAACGTCTTCGCGCGTGGCGATGCCCGATTCGGTCACCGGCAGCCGGTCGGCAGGAAGCCGCGGCAGCAGGTCGATCGTGGCCTGGATCGACACCTCGAAGTTGCGCAGATTGCGGTTGTTGACGCCGATGAGCGGCGTCTTGAGCTTCAACGCGCGATCGAGTTCGGCCGCATCGCGCACCTCCACCAGCACCGCCATGCCGAGCCCGCGCGCGATGGCTTCGTAGTCCTTCATCTGCGCATCGTCCAGGCACGCGGCGATCAGCAGGATCGCATCCGCGCCCATCGCGCGCGACTCGTACACCTGGTACGCATCGACGATGAAATCCTTGCGCAGCACCGGCAGGTCGCACGAGGCGCGGGCCTGCTTCAGATAGTCCACGCCGCCCTGGAAAAACTGCTTGTCCGTCAGCACCGAGAGGCATGCCGCGCTGACCGTGCCATCGCCCTCGGCGTAGCTCTGCGCGATGTCCGCCGGAATGAAGTCTTCGCGCAGCACGCCCTTGCTCGGGCTGGCCTTCTTGACTTCGGCGATCACGGCGGCCTGGCCGGCGGCAATCTTGGCGCGCAGCGCGGCTTCGAAATCGCGCGTGAGCACGCGGCTTTCAGCGTCGAAGCGGACGGCTTCGAGCGGCGTGCGCTTCAGCGCGGCCGCCACTTCCTGGTGCTTGACGGCAACGATCTTGTCGAGGATGTCGGACATGGCTTGTGATGCTTTCGGTTGTCTCTGAAGGGCCTCAGACGGTCGCGGAGGCCTTGACCAGCTCGGCGAGCTTGGCCTTCGCCGCGCCCGATGCGATGGCTTCGCGCGAGCGCTCGACGCCCGCGGCCACCGAGTCGACGACGTTGGCCGCATACAGCGCCGCACCGGCGTTCAGCAGCACGATGTCCAGCGCCGGGCCGGCCTGATTGTCCAGCACCCCCAGCAGCATCGTCTTCGATTGCTCGGGCGTTTCCACGCGCAGCGCGCGGTTGCTCGACATCGCGAAGCCGAAGTCCTCGGGGTGCAGTTCGTACTCGCGGATCTCGCCGTTCTTGAGCTCGCCCACCAGCGTGGCGGCGCCCAGCGAGATCTCGTCCATGCCGTCGCGCCCGTAGACCACCAATGCGTGCTCGGTGCCCAGGCGCTGCAGCGCGCGCACCTGGATGCCCACCAGGTCGGCGTGGAACACGCCCATCAGGATGTTCGGCGCGCCCGCGGGGTTGGTCAGCGGCCCGAGGATGTTGAAGATGGTCTTGATGCCCAACTCCTTTCGCACCGGGGCGACGTTCTTCATCGCCGGATGGTGGTTCGGCGCGAACATGAAGCCGATGCCGCATTGCTCGATGGAGCGCGCGATCTGCTCGGGCTTCAGGTTGATGTTGATGCCCAGCGACTCCAGCACGTCGGCGCTGCCCGACTTGCTCGACACGCTGCGCCCGCCGTGCTTGCTCACCTTCGCGCCGCCCGCGGCCGCGACGAACATCGAGCAGGTCGAGATGTTGAAGGTGTGCGAGCCATCGCCGCCGGTGCCCACGATGTCCACCAGGTTCGTGGTGTCGGCGACGGGCACCTTGGTCGAGACCTCGCGCATCACCTGCGCGGCGGCGGTGATCTCGCCGATGGTTTCCTTCTTGACGCGCAGGCCCGTGATCAGCGCGGCCATCATCACGGGCGAGCACTCGCCGCTCATGATGAGCCGCACGATGTGCAGCATCTCGTCGTGGAAGACCTCGCGGTGCTCGATGGTGCGCTGCAGCGCTTCCTGGGGAGTGATCATGGGAAGTCTCCTGAGTGTTTGTCTGTCGTCAGTGGCCGGCGCGAACGGCCGGTGCGTCGGTGAACGCGAGCTTGAGGCCGAAGCCGATGAAGAGGACGCCGGCCGCGCGGTCGAGCCAGTGCATGCCCTTCTGCACGGCGCCGCGGCGCGCCATCCAGCCCGCCGCCACGGCCCATCCCACGTTGACGGGGATGCCGTTGAGGTTGAACAGCACGCCCAGCAGCACGAAGTACAGGGCCTTGTCGTCGGCACCGGGCGCGATGAACTGCGGCACGAAGGCCAGGAAGAACAACGCCACCTTGGGGTTGAGCACGTTCGTCCAGAAGCCGCCGAGGAAGATCGCCTGGAGGCTGCGTTCCCCGCTCACCGCGGCGGCGGCCTTGTCGAGATCGGTGGGCGGCGCCGCGCGCGAGAGCACCATGCGCACGCCCAGGTACAGCAGGTAGGCCGCGCCGATGTACTTGAGCACCGTGAAGGCGGCCGCCGATGTCGCCATCAGCGTGCCGACACCGACCGCCGCCGCGAAGATGTGGACGAAGCAGCCGGCGGTGATGCCGAGCCCCGCCACGATGCCGGCGCGCACGCCCGAGCGCAGCGAATTCGTCACGACGTAGAGCACGTCGGGGCCCGGCGTGAGGTTCAGCAGCCAGCCGGCGGCGATGAAGGCGAGCAGATGGGGAAGATCAGGCATCGCGTCCTCGCCGGATTCAGGACTTGAAGAACGCGCGGATCGCGGCCACGGCCCGGTCCACGCCCGCGGCGTCGACATCCAGGTGCGTCACGAAGCGCAGGCGGTAGAGACCCGTCGCGAGGATGCCCTGGCTGTTGAGGCTCGCGATCAGTTCCGCCGAACGCGCCTGCGCGGCGCCCGTGAGGTCGACGAACACGATGTTCGTGTCCGGCGCCTCGACCACGAGGCCCTCGATGCCTTCGAGCCCCTGCGCGAGGCGCTGGGCCAGCGCGTGGTCGTCGGCCAGGCGATCGACGTGGTGATCCAGCGCATGCGACGCAGCCGACGCCAGCAGGCCCGCCTGGCGCATGCCGCCGCCCGCCATCTTGCGGATGCGGTGCGCCCGCGCGATGAATTCGCGCGAACCGACCAGCGCCGAGCCGATGGGCGCACCCAGGCCCTTGCTGAAGCAGACCGACACGCTGTCGAAGCACTGCGCGATGCGCCGGGCTTCGGCGCGGATGTCGCTGCGCTTGTTCAGCGCGGCCTGCGCGGTCGCGGCGTTGAAGAGACGCGCGCCGTCCAGGTGCCGCTGCAGTCCCTTGCGCTTCGCCAGGTCCGTCGCGGCCTGCACGTACTCGAACGGCAGCAGCTTGCCGCCCAGCGTGTTCTCCAGCGCCAGCAGCTTGGTGCGCGCGAAGTGCGCGTCGTCGGGCTTGATCGCCGCCTCGATCTGCGCAAGCGGCAGCGTGCCGTCGGGCGCATGGTCCAGCGGCTGCGGCTGCACGCTGCCGAACACCGCGGCGCCACCGCCTTCCCAGCGGTAGCAGTGCGCCTGCTGGCCGACGATGTATTCGTCGCCGCGGCCGCAGTGCGAGAGGATCGCGCAGAGGTTGCTCTGCGTGCCGGTCGGCACGAACAGCGCGGCCTCGAAACCGAGCAGCGCGGCGATCTTTTCCTGCAGCGCGTTGACGCTCGGGTCGGTGCCGAAGACGTCGTCGCCCAGCGGCGCTCCAATCATGGCCTCGCGCATCGCGGGCGTGGGTTGGGTGACGGTGTCGCTGCGCAGATCGACGACGGAAGAGCGTTCGGTCATGGTGGGTCAGTCCAGGAAGTTCTTGAGCATGGCGTGGCCGTGCTCGGTGAGGATCGATTCGGGGTGGAACTGCACGCCTTCGATGCGCACGTCGTGCGCATACCCGGTGTGCCGCACGCCCATGATCTCGCCGTCGTCGGTCCACGCAGTGACAGCCAGGGCCTTCGGGCAGCTCTCGCGCTCGATCGAGAGCGAGTGATAGCGGTTGACGATGAACTTCTCGGGCAACCCCGCGAACACGCCTTCGCGCGTGGTCGTGATCTCGCTGGTCTTGCCGTGCATGAGTTGCTGCGCGCGAACGATCTTGCCGCCGAAGGCTGCACCGATGGCTTGGTGGCCGAGGCACACGCCCAGAATCGGCAGCCGGCCCGCGAAGGCCTCGATGGCCGCCACCGACACGCCCGCTTCCGCCGGAGAACATGGCCCCGGCGACACCACGAGCCGCGTGACGCCGGAGGCGATCAGTTCGCCGATCTGCGCGACGGTGATCTCATCGTTGCGGTGCACCTGCACATCCGCACCCAGCTCGCCGAAGTACTGGACGATGTTGTAGGTGAAGCTGTCGTAGTTGTCGATCATCAGCAGTTTCATGGCTTGCTCACAATCCGGTGCACGCCCTTCACGACGGGGAACACGTTGAAGTTGATCAAGAGGCCCAGCTTGATGCCCGACAGGCGCAGCGCCGCGAGCACCTGCGCGCGATGCAGGTCGGTCAGCACATCGACCGCCTTGAGTTCGACGATGACCGACTGCTCGATCACGAAACCCGCGCGGTACACCTCGCCGAGCGAGCGACCCTTGTAGGTGGCCGCGAGCGCCACGTCGCGCGTGAAGCCGATCTCGCGCTCGGCCAGTTCGATGGCCAGCGCCGCGGCGTAGGCGCCCTCGTCGAGCCCCGTGCCGAGCACGCGCTGCACCTCGACGGCGGCGCCGATGATCTCGTGCGAGAAGTCGTTCTGAATATCGGGTGCAGTGCTCATTCCAGGCCTTCCTCGACCAATTCGGCCGCACGCAGGAGTGCGCGCGCCTTGGCCTCTGTTTCTTTCCATTCCAGCTCGGGCACCGAGTCGGCGACCACGCCGGCCGCGGCCTGCACGTGCAGCATCTGGTCCTTCACGATGCCGGTGCGGATCGCAATCGCCACGTCCATGTCGCCCGCATAGCTGATGTAGCCGCAGGCACCGCCGTAGAGGCCGCGCTTGGTGGGTTCGAGCTGGTCGATGAGCTCCATCGCATGCACCTTGGGCGCGCCGGTCAACGTGCCGGCGGGGAAGGTGGCCTTGAGCACGTCGATGGCCGTCATGCCGTCCTTCAGCGTGCCCTCGACGTTGCTCACGATGTGCATCACGTGGCTGTAGCGCTCCACCGCGAAGGCCTCGGTCACCTTCACGGTGCCGGTCTTGGCGATGCGGCCGATGTCGTTGCGCGCGAGGTCGATCAGCATGACGTGCTCGGCGCGCTCCTTCGGGTCGTTGATGAGTTCTTCCTCGGCCGCCTTGTCCAGCTCGAGCGAGGCGCCGCGCGGGCGCGTGCCGGCCAGCGGGCGGATGGTGATCTTCTGCTCGCCATCGCCCGTGTTCTCCTGGCGCACCAGGATCTCGGGCGAGGCGCCCACCACGTGGAAATCGCCCAGGTGGTAGTAGTACATGTAGGGCGACGGGTTGAGCGAACGCAGCGCGCGGTACAGCGACAGCGGCGACTCGGTGTAGCGCTTGCTGATGCGCTGGCCCACCTGCACCTGCATGAAGTCGCCGGCGGCGATCATTTCCTTGGCGCGCTCCACGGCCGCGATGTAGTCGGCCTTGGCAAAGCTGCGCTCGGGCGGATGCGCCTGCGTGGGCTTCACGATCGGCGCGCTCACCGAGTACTTGAGCTTTTCCTTCAGCTCGCGCAGGCGCCGCTTGGCGTTGGCGTAGGCCTCGGGCTGCTTCGGGTCGGCATAGACGATGAGATACAGCTTGCCCGAGAGGTTGTCGATGACGGCCAGTTCCTCGCATTGCAGCAGCAGGATGTCGGGGCAGCCCAGCGTGTCGGGTGGACAGCTCTTCTCGAGCTTGCGCTCGATGTGGCGCACGGTGTCGTAGCCGAAGTAGCCGGCAAGGCCGCCGCAAAAACGCGGAAGGCCCGGCCGGAGCGCGACCTTGAAGCGCTTCTGGTAGTCGGCGATGAAGTCCAGCGGGTTGCCTTTGGCAGTCTCCACGACCTGCCCGTCGGTCACCACCTCGGTCACCGCGTCGGCGCCGAAACCGCTGGCGCGCAGCAAGGTGCGTGCAGGCAGGCCGATGAAGCTGTAGCGCCCGAAGCGCTCGCCGCCCACGACCGATTCGAGCAGGAAGCTGTGCTTGCCGCCGCCTTGCGAATGGGCGAGCTTCAGATAGAGGGAAAGGGGCGTCTCGAGGTCGGCAAAAGCCTCGGCCATCAGCGGGATGCGGTTGTAGCCCTGGGCGCTGAGGCTCTTGAATTCAAGTTCGGTGATCACGGATCGTTCTCCAATTGCCGGCCGACGCGCCTTCGGTCGGTGGCAAGGTCATTCACTGGTGGCCCGGAGTCGAGGGGATCGATCCGGTGCCGCGGGCGCACGGCGTGCGCCGTGCAATCAAACAGTCAGCGAAGTATGGCTACGCCAGGGCCAGGCTCCCCGGCTGCCTTCACCTGTTTGAATGATGTGATGAACGAACATGGAAGCGCGAGTTTAGCCCACGAAAAACGCACTTCCGCACGGCAACGCAGGTTTCAGGGTTCCCCCGAAGGTCGAAACGTAAAACAAAAAGATACATTCGCACGACCGTTCGCAAATTCAAGGAGACCCCCTTGCCCGCACTTTCCATCCCGACCGCGCTCTCGCGTCTCGCCCTGCTGGCCTGCCTGACGACGACGGCGCTCGGCGCCTCTGCCGCGCAGGTCGACGTTGCGGGCGTCAAGCTGGAAGACCACCTCGACCTGCGCGGCACCCCGTTGCAGCTGAACGGCGCGGGCGTTCGCTTCAAGGCGATCTTCAAGGTCTACACCGCGGGCCTTTACGTCGGCAAGAAGGTCTCCACCCCCGAAGAGGCGCTGGCCGCGCCCGGCCCCAAGCGCGTGGCCATCACGATGCTGCGCGACATCGACGCCAACGAACTCGGCAAGCTCTTCACCAAGGGCGTGGAAGAGAACTCGCCCAAGAGCGAAATGGTCAACCTGATCCCCGGCCTGTTGCGCATGGGCCAGATGTTCGCGGACCAGAAGCAGCTCAAGACCGGCGACACCTTCACCATCGACTGGCTGCCGGGCACCGGCACGGTGATCACCGTGCGCGGGGTGCCGCAGCCCGATCCGGTGAAGGAGCCGGCCTTCTTCAATGCGCTGCTGCGCATCTGGCTCGGCCCGAGCCCGGCCGACTGGAAGCTGAAAGACGCGCTGCTCGGCAAGTCCTGACCTGACGGCTAGAGCTCGGCCAGCGAATCCACGAACCCGTCCGCGTCCACGCCGCGCACCGGCTCGCCGTGGTTGTAGCCGTAGGTCACGAGCACGACCGGGCAGCCGGCCGCCCGTGCCGCGCGGGCGTCGTTGCTCGAGTCGCCCACCATCAGCGTGCGCGCCGGCACGGTGCCCAGCGCCTCGCAGGTCTTCAGGAGCGGCAGCGGATCGGGCTTCTTGCGCTCGAAGGCATCACCGCCGAACACCAGTTCGAAGAACCCGTCCAGCCCTTTCGCGGCCAGCAAGGGCCGGGCGAATGAAGTCGGCTTGTTGGTGAGGCAGGCCAGCCGGAGGCCCCGCGCGCGCAGCGCCTTCAGCCCCTCGATCACGCCCGGGTACAGCGCCGAGTGCTGGCCGTTGATGGCCAGGTAGTGGTGCTGGTAGCGGTCCCAGGCGCGGTCGAACAGCGCCTTCGCCTTTGCCTCTGCCCCCGCCGCATCGGCAGCGCCGCCGGAGCTCATCACGTGCACCAGCGCCGAATGGATCAGGTGCTCGGAGCCCTTGCCCACCATCAGTTCGATGGCGGCAGGCGGCACCGGCGGCAGGTCGAGATCGCGCAGCATGCGGTTCAGGGCCTCGGCGAAATCGCCGAGCGTGTCGACCATGGTGCCGTCGAGGTCGACGATGGCGGCGTCGAAGTGGATGTGATTGAAGTGGGTGGAAGAGTTCAAGACAAGCCAATGGAGAGGGTTGCGAATGGACGGAGCCCACGGCGGCGACGGTGAAGCTCCGAACGCGCACCGAGAGTACCGGCCGCGCCGACAACGGTGATTTTCATACGCCAGCCCTCCGCGCACTGAAAAAGTGTTTCCCGAGTCGAAGCTTGGCGCCGTACCGGATCGGCGATGCAATCGCTCGCATCAAATTACAACGGAGACAAGCATGCACCGCACCCCAGTCACTCGCCTGCGATCAGCCACGATGGCCGCCTTGCTCGGCTTGGTCGCCATCGCTTCTGTTCACGCGCAGGACCGCTACCCCACCAAGGCCATCCGGCTGGTGGTGCCGTTCCCCGCCGGCACCGCGCCCGATGTGATGGCGCGCTACTGGGGCGACCGGGTGAGCAAGCAACTGCAGCAGCCGGTGATCGTGGAAAACCGGGCCGGTGCATCGACCATCGTCGGTACGCAGGCGGCCGTCACTTCGCCCGCAGACGGCTACACGCTGCTCTACACCGCCAGCGGCACGGTCACGATCAACCCCTTCGCGTACAAGAAGCTGCCCTACCAGCCGCAGGATCTGGTGCCGGTCACCCGCATGCTGTCCATCCCGCTCGTGGTTTCGGTGCCGACGGAGTCGCCCTACAAGACGCTGGCCGACCTCATCCAGGCTGCCAAGTCGAAGCCCGGCCAGGTGAGCTATGCGTCCTATGGCATGGGCACCGTGCCCCACATGTCGATGGCCTATTTCGCCAACAGCGCGGGGCTGGCGCTGAACCACATTCCCTATCGCGACGGGGGCCTGACCGATCTGATCGGCGGCAGGGTGGACGTTGCGTTCTCGCCCATCGCCGACGTGCTGCCCTACATCAAGGCCGGCAAGGTCCGGCCCCTGGCCGTGTCCAGTGCCCGCAGGCTCGACTCGCTGGCCCAGGTGCCGACCGTGGCGGAGAGTTTCCCCGGCTTCGAAGGCGATTCATGGCACGGCGTCTTTGCGCTCAAGGGAACGCCGCAATCGGTCATCGACCAGATCGGCGCGGTGTCGCGCCGCATCGCGGAGTCGAACGAGTACCGGCAGTACCTGAGCGAGTTCGGGCTGATTCCGGTGGGCGGCTCGGCTGCAGACTTCTCCCGGGTCATCGAGGCCGAATCCAAACGCTGGGCCAAAGTGGTCAAGGACAACAACATCTCGCTTGAATAGGGCGGCGGTCTCGTGCGCGGCGGCATTTCTCAGTGCCGCATGGCGGGCTCCGGCGGTCCCGTTCGCAGCGGCCGTATCCGCACATTCACAATAGCGCCGCATGACCGCCACGACGCCCGCCTCTGCCTCCACGCCCCGCCCCATCCGCACCGCCGCCACGCTGGTCGTCCTGCGCGACGGCAGCGAGGGCCTCGAAGCCCTCATGCTGCGCCGCGCCGAGAAGGCCAATGACCAGAACAGCGGCGCCAGCGTCTTCCCCGGCGGCGTGCTCGATGCGCACGACCGCCACCTGCATCCGCTGTGCGCGGGCCTGGACGATGCCGCGGCGAGCGAGCGCCTGGCGGTGCCCGAAGGCGGGCTCGACTTCTACGCAGCCGCGATCCGCGAGTGCTTCGAGGAAGCGGGGCTTCTCTTCGCGAACGACGGGGCGGGCCTTCCGGTCCGGCTGATCGATCTCGCCCCGGGCGAACTCGCCGCGATGCGCGATGCCGCCGAGGAAGGCACCGGTGCGCTGCTCGCCCTGTGCGGCCAGCGCGGTTGGCGGCTGGCGGGCGAGCGCGTCGTCTACTTCGGCCACTGGCTCACGCCGCCCGGCATGCCGCGCCGCTTCGACACGCGCTTCTTCGTCGCGCTGATGCCCGCGGGACAAGAGGTGCGTCCCGACGGCCGCGAGACCGTCGAGCACATGTGGCTGCGCCCGGCGGATGCGCTGGACCCCGCGCGCGGCCTGAAGCTCATGAACGTGACGCGGCGCGTGCTGCAGCAGCTCGATGCGTTCAACCGCGCCGACGAATTCATGGCGCATGCGCGGCAGCTGCGCGAGATCCCGCTGAACATGCCCAGGCTCGCGGACGGCCCCGAGGGCCGCCGGGCGGTGAACATCGAGGAGCCCGCGTACGACGAGGTCGGCCACCTCGACCCCGAGGGCCGCGGCGATGCGCGCTATGTGCTCGAAGCGGGCCTTGTCACGCGGCTGTCCGACAGGGTGGTTCGCGTGGTGGGCAGCGCCGGCGACAACAGCTACCTCGTCGGCGGATCGGAAGGCTGGGCATCGATAGGCCCCGCGCCGCTGGACGATGCCCTTCGCGCCGCCGCGCCCGGCCCCGTGCACTGGACCGTCACGGCGCAATCCGATTGGCCCGGCGACGTGCTGGACCTCGGCGGCGCCACGCTCCGGATGTTGAAGAGCGGCGAAGGCGCGCCGAGCCTCCTGCTGGTCGAAGAGCGCATGCTTTTCACGGGCCCCGACGTGACGACCACCGGCACCAACGACGCCATCGCATGGATCGCCCCGTCACAAGGCTTCATCCACCGCCCGCGCGCAGCGTCGCATGCGGATGCAGCGGGTGCGCCAGCGTATCGGCGATGAGCCTGAGCGCCTGATCGCACTGCTCCCGCGACATCGGCCCGCCCAGGCAGATGCGCACCGCGTCCGGCGGATCGCCATCCGTTGAAAACGCCGCGCTCGCCACCACGCCCACGTTCTGCGTGCGCAGGTACGAGGCGAACTCCACCGGGCTCCACCCCGGCGTGAGCGGCAGCCAGGCATGGAAGCCTTCGGGATGCGCCTGCAGCCCGCTGTCGCCCAGGTGGCGCATCGCGAGCAGTTGCCGCGCCACCGATTCGGCGCGCACGGCCTGCAGCATGGCCTCGGTGGTGCCGTCTTCCACCCACAGCGTCGTGAGTGCATTGGTGATCGGCGAAGCCATCACGGTGGTGGCGCGCATCGCACCGGCCAGCCGCTGCGACTGCACCACCGTCGGTGAGCACACATACGCGCTGCGCAGCCCCGCGCCGAAGCACTTGGAGAACCCGCTCACGTAGTAGGTGAGCGCGGGCGCCAGCGTGGCGATGGTGGCGGGCGTCTGGCGCGGCAGCATGCCGTAGGCGTCGTCCTCGATGATCGGAATCGCATAGCGCAGCGCCACGTCGGCCAGCGCTTCGCGCCGTGCGCGCGAGACGGTGCCGGCGGTCGGGTTCAAGAGCGTCGGGTTGCAGTACAGCGCCTTGGGCTTGAGCGTCTTGCACGCGTGCTCGAAGGCATCGGCGATCGGGCCGTCGTCGTCCAGCTGCAGCGCATGCAGCTGCACGCCCAGCTGCGCCGCGATGGCCTTGACGCCCGGGTAGGTGAGCGACTCCACGCAGATCAGCTCGCCCGGCCGCGCGAGCTGCGAGAACAGCGCCGTGAGCACGCCGTGGATCCCGGGGCACACGAGGATGCGGTCCACGCTCGCGTGCGGCACGAAGGGGCGCAGCCACTGCATCGCCACCTCGCGGTCGTGCGCGGTGCCGCCGAAATCCTGATAACGCAGCAGGTCGTGGAAATCGATCTCGGCGAAGGCGCGGCTCGCGCTCTCGTGCAGCCGCGCCATCAGGTGCGCGTCATCGGGTTCGGGCGGCATGTTCATCGTCATCTCGGCACCGCTGCCGCCGCGCAGGCGCAGGCTCGGGCTGCCCGAGCGGATGAAGGTGCCGGTGCCCGCGCGCGAATCGATGAGCCCGCGCTTGCGCGCCTCGGCATAGCCGCGCGCCACGGTCGTGTAGTTGAGCTCCAGGTCGGCCGCGAGCTCGCGCAGCGTGGGCAGGCGGTCGCGCACGCCCAGGCGGCCGGTCTTGATGTCGTCGGCGATCAGCTCGGCCAGCAGCAAGTAGGCGGGCCGGTCGCTGTTGCGCAGTTGTTTTCGCCAGTGGGCGGTGATCGTGGTCATCGTGCGGAGTTGATTGCATCCATTGATTGCATCGGGCCACCGATCAACATGCATGAATCGCGCCCGGCCCAGAGCGCAGACGCAGGGGCCGGATGCTTCGATCAGGTGCGATCAACCCCCTTGATCGGGTGCATTGATCGCATGGCGGATGCGTCGTCCCGGTGCAGAAAACGTTCGCCGGGCCGCCTTCGCCCCTGCCTTTCGGGCCGTCCGGAATTTTTTTATCCGCACGCGGCCCGCACCGCTGCGCATTGATCGCGAGTTGATCGCACGGACCCGTGCGAACGCTGGCACATCGCCTGCAAAGAGATTGGCACGCAAGACCTGCGTGTCCAACCACCCAACCGGAGTCCCCCATGCCCAAAGTCACCCGCCCCCGCAACGAGAAAGGCGAGTTCCTCGTCGACTACGAAGAGAAGGTGTTCGAAGACGTCAAGGCCGAGCCCGGCGAAAAAGCGCTCGTCACCTTCCACACCGTGGCCTTCGAAGGCTCCATCGGCTTCGTGAACCTGCTGCAGGCCACGCGGCTGAAGCGCAAGGGCTACGAGACCTCGATCCTCCTGTACGGCCCCGGCGTGACGCTGGGCGTGCAGCGCGGCTTCCCCACGCTGGGCGACGAGGCCTTTCCGGGCCACCAGAACTTCAACAAGCAGATCAGCAAGTTCATGGAAGAAGGCGGCAAGGTCTACGCCTGCCGCTTCGCGCTGCAGGCGCTGTACGGCCACGGCGAAGGCGCGCTGATCGAAGGCATCAAGCCGATCAATCCGCTGGACGTGCTGGACATCGTGCTGCTGCACAAGAAAGCGAACGCCGTCATCCTCGACACCTGGACGCTGTAAGGCAGGACCCGAGCGATGGCTTCCACACCCCGCATCGTGCGTGCCGCGGCGATCCAGATCGCGCCCGACTTCGAGCGCCCCGACGGCACGCTCGACCGGGTGTGCAGCGCCATCGACGAGGCCGCGGCGAAGGGCGCGCAGATCGCGGTCTTTCCCGAGACCTTCGTGCCCTACTACCCCTACTTCAGCTTCGTGCTGCCACCGGTGCTGCAGGGCGCGCCGCACCTGCAGCTGGTGGAGCGCGCGGTGGTCGTGCCCGGCCCCGTCACGCAGGCCGTGGCCGAGCGGGCGCGCGCCCGCCACATGGTGGTGGTGCTCGGCGTGAACGAGCGCGACCACGGCAGCCTCTACAACACGCAGCTGGTGTTCGACGCCGACGGCACGCTCGCCCTGAAGCGCCGAAAGATCACGCCGACCTATCACGAGCGCATGGTCTGGGGCATGGGCGACGGCGCGGGCCTGAAGGTGGTGGACACCGCCGTCGGCCGCGTGGGCGCCCTCGCCTGCTGGGAGCACTACAACCCGCTCGCGCGCTACGCGCTGATGGCGCAGCACGAAGAAATCCACTGCGCGCAGTTCCCCGGCTCGCTGGTCGGCCCGATCTTCGCGGAGCAGATGGAAGTGACCATCCGCCACCACGCGCTCGAATCGGGCTGCTTCGTGGTCAACGCCACCGGCTGGCTCACCGACGAGCAGATCCGCTCGGTCACGCCCGATGCCAACCTGCAGAAGGCGCTGCGCGGCGGCTGCCACACGGCCATCGTCTCGCCCGAAGGCAAGCATCTCGCGCCGCCGCTCACCGAGGGCGAAGGCATGGTGATCGCCGACCTGGACATGGCGCTCATCGCCAAGCGCAAGCGAATGATGGATTCGGTCGGCCACTACGCGCGGCCCGAGCTGCTCTCGCTCGCCATCAACGACCGGCCGGCAGAGACCACGGTGCCGATGCATCGCACGCAACCCCATTCCATCGATTCCATCGACCCACGGAGCCCCGACCATGACCACCACCACCACGACCTCGACCACGCAGCAAGACAGCCGGCAACTGATGACCGAGCTGCAGTCCTTCGGGTTGCGGCTGGTTGACCCCTCGGCCGGCGTTTCGAGCCGCCGCGGCGGCGCGGGGCCTTCGGACCACAAGGCCGTGACGGTGGACGGCCACACGATCATGGTGCCGGTCCACACCTCCACCGCGTGGCATTCGCCCTTCACCGCCGAAGCGCCCGACGCGCAAGGCATGAGCCGCGTGATGCGCGGCGCCATTCCCATCGCCAGCATCAGCTTTCCGAAGCAGCCGCGCTTCTACGCGATGCAGACCTTCGACGGCGTGCCGTATTCGCACATCGCCACGCTGCACGGCAGCGACGTGCTCGCCACCACGGTGCTGCAGACCTGCATCCGCTACGAGAGCCGCAAGAAAAGCTGCAAGTTCTGCGCGATCGGCCAGTCGCTCGCGGCCGGCCGCACCATCGCGCGCAAGACGCCCGAGCAGCTGGCCGAAGTGGCGCGCGCTGCGGTGCTGCTCGATGGCGTCAAGCACATGGTGATGACCACCGGCACGCCCAACGCCACCGACCGCGGCGCGGCCATCCTCTGCGAGAGCGCCTTCGCGATCAAGGCCGCGGTCGACATCCCGATCCAGGGCCAGTGCGAGCCGCCCGACGACGACCAGTGGTTCCACCGCATGAAGGCCGCGGGCATCGATACGCTGGGCATGCACCTGGAAGTGGTCACGCCCGAGGTGCGCGAACGCATCATGCCGGGCAAGGCCAGCGTGCCCATCTCGCGCTACATGAGCGCCTTCGAGGCGGCGGTGGGCGTGTTCGGGCGCGGACAGGTCAGCACCTACATCCTGGCCGGCCTGGGCGACACGCGCGAAGCCATCCTCGACATCTGCGACCAGCTCCTCGCACGCGGTGTCTATCCCTTCGTCGTGCCGTTCGTGCCGATCAGCGGCACGCCGCTCGAAGACCATCCCGCGCCCTCGCCCGACTTCATGAAATCGCTGCTCGCGCCGCTGGGCGAGCGCGTGGTGGCCGCGGGGCTGCGCTCGGCCGACATCAAGGCCGGCTGCGGCAAGTGCGGCGCGTGCTCGTCGCTCTCCATCTACGAAAAAGAAAGCGAAGGCTGACCATGCTGTGCATCGACGACCTGAGCGAGCTCGACCTGCACTACGCGCCCGTCGAATACCTGGTGCGCGAGGCCGCGCAGCAATGGGAGCGCGACGAGGCGATGGCGCTGCGCCGCGCGGTGTTCTGCATCGAGCAGGGCATCTTCGCGCGCGACGACCGCGATGCGACGGACGACCGCTCGCAGCTGCTGGTGGCCATGTCCTGCAACGGCGGCATGCCCGAGCAGGTGGTGGGCACAGTGCGCATCCATCGCGGTGAAGCAGAGGGCGAATGGTGGGGCTCGCGCCTCGCAGTGCACCCGGCCTTTCGCAGCCAGGGGCATCTGGGCGTGACGCTGATCCGGCTGGCCGTCTCGCGCGCCAACGCGCTCGGCTGCGCGGCCTTCTTCGCGCAGGTGCAGATGCAGAACGTGCCGCTGTTCCGCAAGATCGGCTGGCAGCTGCTCGAAGAGACCACCGTGCACGGCCGTCCGCATGCGCGCATGCAGGCCGACCTGGGCTGGTACCCGCCCTGTCACGACCCGGTGAGCGGCTTCGTCACGCGCGCCAAGGTGATGCCATGACGAACGGCGTGCACGAGATCGCAGAGGCCCTGCGCGCCACGCGCGGCTTCGCCCACAAGCGCGACATCAGCGACGTGGTCTCGGCGCTCGGCCGGTCGCTGCCCGGCGGCCACGCCGCGCTCGCGCAGGCCGTGCCCATCGGCGACGACTGCGCCGCCATTCCCGATGGCCACGGCGGCTACCTGCTGTTCGCCATCGAGGGACTGGTCGAAGACTTCATCGTGCGCATGCCGTGGTTCGCAGGCTACTGCGGCGTGATGGTCAACGTGAGCGACATCTACGCCATGGGCGGGCGCCCGACGGCGGTGGTCGATGCGCTGTGGAGCACCGGCATGAACCCGGCCGACGACGTGCTGCGCGGGCTCGCGGAAGCCGCCGTGCGCTATGGCGTGCCCATCGTGGGCGGGCACAGCAACAACCGGAGCGAACGCCCGCAGCTCGCGGTCGCGATCCTCGGCCACGCGCGCAAGCTGCTCACCAGCTTCGATGCGAAGCCCGGCGACCTGCTGGTGATGGCGGCCGACCTGCGCGGCGCCTACGAGGAGCCCTTTCCGTACTGGAACGCATCGACCACCGCGCCGGCCGCGCGGCTGCGCGCCGACCTCGAAGTGCTGCCCGCGCTGGCCGAAGAGGGCCTGTGCTGCGCGGCCAAGGACATCAGCATGGCCGGCGCGGTGGGCACGGCGATGATGCTGCTGGAGTGCTCGGGCGTCGGCGCGCGCATCGACCTGGACGCGCTGCCCCGGCCCGACGGCGTGCCGCTGCTGCGCTGGCTCACGTCCTTTCCGAGCTACGGCTTCGTGCTCGCCGTGCCGCCTGCGCAGGTGGCGCCGGTGCTCGGCCGTTTCGCCGCGCGCGACATCGCCTCCGCGGTGATCGGCCAGGTCGATGCGACGCGGCAGGTGCGGCTGAAGGCGGGCGGCGACGAGGCCCTGCTGTGGGACTTCGGCAGCGACGCCTTCATCCAGCCGCACACGTCCGCCGAACGTGCGGAGGCGGTGTATGTCTGAGTTCGATCGCCCCTTGCGCATCGGCCTGCTGACGCACTCGGTCAACCCGCGCGGCGGCGTGGTGCACACGCTCGAGCTCGCCACCGCGTTGCACGCAGCCGGCCACGCAGTGACGGTGATGGCACCCGCCGCGCCGGGACAGGCGATGTTCCGCATGCCCCCTTGCAGGGTCGAACTGGCGCTGGTGAACGACAAGCCGCGCGACACCGTCGGCATGGTGCGCTCGCGCATCGGCGCCTTCGTCGACCATCTGCACGGCCTGCTGCAACGCGAGACCTTCGACGTGCTGCACACGCAGGATTCCATCGGCGGCAATGCGCTCCTGCAGCTGCAGGACGAAGGCCGCATCGACGGCTTCGTGCGCACCGTGCACCACCTGGACACCTTCGACGATCCGCAGCTCACGCGCTGGCAGCGGAACGCCTTCGAGCGCGCGAGCCTGGTGTTGAGCGGCAGCCGCCTGTGGTGCGAGCACCTGAAGAGCGAGTACGGCGTCCAGGCGCACGAGATCGACAACGGTGTCGATACCCTGCGCTTCTCTCCGATGGCGCAAGCGGGCGATGCGTCGCTCGCGCAGCGCCTGGGCATCGCCACGGGTGCGCCCGTGGTGCTGGCCATCGGCGGCATCGAGGAACGCAAGAACAGCGCGCGCCTCTTGGCCGGCTTCGCGCTGCTACGCGCTGCGCATCCGCGCGCGCAACTGGTGATCGCGGGCGGTGCGAGCCTGCTCGACCATGGCGCCTACGCCGAGACCTTCCGCGCACAGATGCAGGCGCTCGGCTTCGACGAAGGCCCGTGGCAGCCGCTGCGCGTGACCGGTCCGCTGCCCGATGCCGACATCGCCGCGCTCTATCGCCTGGCCGACGTGGTTGCCATGCCCTCGCTGCGCGAAGGCTTCGGCCTCGTGGTGCTCGAAGGGCTTGCCAGCGGCGTGCCCGTGGTTGCCTCACGCATCGCGCCCTTCACGGATTACCTGGCCGAGACGGACGTGAGCTGGGCCGATCCGGAAAGCGCGGCCTCGATCGCCCAGGCGCTGGCCCACGCGCTCGCGACCCGCGATGCACAGCGGATCGCCGCTTCGTCCGCGCGCCTTTCGCGGCGCTTCAGCTGGACGGCCAGCGCCGAACGCCACGCCGCCCTCTATCGCGCGCACCTGAAAGAGAAACACCCATGCCCGTGATGCACTTCCACGTGCGCTGGCCCGACGCCAGCGAAACGCGCTGCTACTCGCCCTCGCTCGTGGTGCAGGACTTTCTTGCGCCCGGCGAACGCTACGCGCTCGACGACTTCCTGCAGCGCACCCGCGACGCATTGGGCATCGCCTCCGAGCGCGTGCGCGCGAAGTACGGCTTTGCGTGCTCGCAGGCGATGGACCAGCTCGCCGAGATCGAGCGCATCGCCACCCGCTTCACCGGCACCGCCGATGCGCAAGTCACCGTCGTCGCCTTCGACTGACGCCTCCCCACATCCAGAGAGAAAGAAAGAAGACCCCCATGTCCTATCCCTACGGCGGACGCAGCCACTACAGCGTCGTCATCGTCGGCGGCGGCCAGGCCGGCCTGTCGCTGAGCCACTGCCTGCAGCAGCGCGGCATCGACCACCTCGTGATCGAGAAGCGCAGCCTCGTGCACAGCTGGCGCACCCAGCGCTGGGATTCGTTCTGTCTGGTCACGCCCAACTGGCAGTGCCAGCTGCCGGGCTGGGGGTACCTGGGCAGCGATCCGCACGGCTTCATGGTCAAGGACCAGATCAACGACTGGCTGGCCGGCTTCGTCGCGCATGTGAAGGCGCCGGCCATCGAGGGCGTCACCGTGGAGCGCGTGTCGCGCGTGCCCGGCACCGGCGAGCGCGATCGCTTCATGGTGCAGACCGACACCGGCCTCTACACCGCCGACCAGGTGGTGGTCGCCTCGGGCGGCTACCACCGCCCGATCGTGCCGCGCCTGGCCGAGAAGCTGCCTTCCACCGTCGCGCAGTACCACTCGGCGCAGTACCGCAACCCGGCGCAACTGCCCGAGGGCGCGGTGCTGGTGGTGGGGTGCGGCCAGTCGGGCGCGCAGATCGCCGAAGACCTGCACCTGGCGGGCCGCAAGGTCCACCTGGCCACCGGCAACGCGCCGCGCTGCGCGCGCTTCTACCGCGGCCGCGAAGTGGTCGACTGGCTCGCCGACATGAACTACTACGAAATGCCTGTCACCGAGCACCCGCTGCGCGAAGGCGTGCGCGACAACACCAACCACTACGTGACCGGCCGCGACGGCGGGCGCGACATCGACCTGCGCCGCTTTGCGCGCGAAGGCATGGAGCTCTATGGCCTCCTGAGCGGCTTCGACGGCGGCAGCTTCGAGCTGCAACCCAACCTGCGCGAGAACCTGGACAGCGCCGACGACACCTACAACCGCATCAACGCATCGATCGACAAGTTCATCGCGTCCCAAGGCCTGGAAGCGCCGCCGCCCTCGGTCTACACGCCCGTGTGGGAGCCGGCCGAAGAGCGCACCCGGCTCGACCTCGCGGCGGCGGGCATCACCAGCGTGGTCTGGTGCATCGGCTTCTCGCCCGACTTCGCCTGGGTGGACGCGCCGGTCTTCAACGGCCGCGGTGCGCCGGTGCACCAGCGCGGCGTGACGAACGAGCCGGGCCTGTATTTCCTCGGCCTGCCGTGGCTGCACACCTGGGGGTCGGGCCGGTTCTCGGGCGTGGCGCGCGACGCGGAGTTTCTCGCCGAAGCGATCGAGGAGAGAAAGACGGGATTGCGCGGCAGCGCGATGGAGACGGCGCCAGCTCCCGCACTGCGAGCAGCCTAGACGCGTTGTTCAGAGCAGCCGTTGATCGGCGGTTCACCCAGACCGTGCCCAAGTGCGCAGGGCATCGGGTGCTCCCCGCAGCGAAATCAAGGAGGAGGGCGAAGCCCGGGGGACATTCGCGGAGGGGAGCACCCGATGCCCTGCGCACCCGCCCCGAAAGCGCCGCGAACTCAGGCCTGCTGCGCCTCGGTCAGCGCCTGCGCAGCCACCACCGCCTCGGTCCGGTTGCGCACATTCAGCGCCCGGAAGATGGCAGCCAGGTGGATCTTCACCGTGCCCTCGCTGATGCCCAGGCTGCGCCCGATCAGCTTGTTGGGCTTGCCCTGCGAGAGCAGCTGCAGCACCTCGACCTGCCGCTCGGTCAGCACGCTGCGCAGGTGCTCGAGCGTCTGGCCGGCGCCGCCGCGCGTGAGCGCCTCCGCGCCGCCCGCCTTGGGCGCCACGCCGGCCACGATGCCCGGCGGCAGCGCCGTCAGCATCATCGGCGGCACGTACACGCCGCCGGCCAGCACCAGGCGCACGGCCGAGAGCATGACTTCCGGTGAGTAAGCTTTTGGAATGAATCCAAGAACGCCGCGCTCCAGGGCGCTGCGCATGATGGCCGGGTCTTCGTAGCCCGACAGCACGATCACCGGCACGGCCGGATGGCGGCGCCGGATTTCGTCGATGTGCGCCTGGCCATCCGCGCCGGGCATGTTGAGGTCGATCAGGGCCAGGTCGAGGTCGTCGTTCGCCCCTGCAAGCAATTCGTCGACGCTCATCGCCAGGACGAATTCGATGCCGGGCTCCAGCTCCGACAACTTGGCTTTGACCGCCTCGATGACGAGCCGGTGGTCGTCGGCGATCAGGATTTTCATGGCTTGGTTCCGTTGTCCCTGCTGCGTTGAAGGCAGCGATCGCTGAAGATAACGGCGATTGCCCCGCACAGCAAGGCCGCACGGCCCCACCAACGGCATAGACCCCAAGCGGTATGGCGCCCGCCGGGACCCCTTTGGAAGAATGAACTTCCACACGAAGGAACCGGGGACATGGGCATGTGCCATCGCTGCAGACGCCGGTGCAAGGCATCCTTCGCAATGCACAACTGAGCGGGCACCGCATGGCCCGCCTGCTCGACTGCTTCCCGTCCTTCATCTCGTTCGGCCTCGCGCTGGACGCCTCCATCGCGGCCGGCCGGCCCGCGCTTTCGCATGACGCGGCGCAGCAGCAGGCGCGCCGGCTGCTCGATGCGGCACGCGCCCAGGCCGAGGCTTCGGGCACGCCCGCAGTGCAGGTCGAATCGGCGGTGTTCGCGATGGTGGCGTGGATCGACGAGATCCTGGCGCGCCACCCCGGCGCGGAGGCCGGCGCCGCGCCGCTGCAGGTGCAGCTGTTCAACTCCAACAACGCGCACAGCGAGTTCTTCCACCACCTGTCGGCGCTCGCCGCAGAGGACGACGAGGTGCGCGAGGTCTACTGGCACGCGCTCGCGCACGGCTTCAAGGGCCAGTACTACTTCGAGGACGGCGACCAGGGCGAACTGGGCAAGCTGAAGGACCTGCACGGCCGCCAGCTGCGCCTGCGGCCGCTCGCGCTCGGCAGCCTCGTGCAGGACCACATCACGCCCCAGCCCTACGGCGTTGCCGACCCGCGCGGCCCCAACGACACGCAGCGGCGCGACCGGGCCCTGCTGCGCGCAAGCGCGGCGCTGGCCCTGCTGCTGCCCCTGCTCTACCTGCTGTGGTCCATGACCTCCGGGCCGGCGACCACCCAGACCGCGCTGGCCCAGCGCATCGACCAGCACCTGCAGACCTATGCCTGCGCCGACCTCTCGGCCTCGGTCGGCAAGGACGGCCACACGCAGGTGAGCGGCTTCGTCTCGCTGCCCGAGGACCTGCCGCGCGTGGCGCGCGAAGTGAGCGCCATGCCGGGCGTCGTCGCGCCGCGCCTGGACGTGGGCCTGCGCGTGTGGCCGCACTGCGAGGTGTTCGCCATCCTGAAGCCCTACCAGGCGCGCAACCAGGAGAAGCACTACGGGCTGGACATCGACGCCCCCACGGCCCGCAACCGCCAACTGCGCGAAGGCGACAACGTGCGCGTGCAGGTGGTGGCGCCGCGGCACGACAGCTACATCTGGGTCGACTACTACACCGCCGACGGCTCGGTCATGCACCTGAACGCGGGGCAGGTGCCCACGCCGCTGCACGCGGGCGCCACGCTCGAGCTGGGCCGCGACATCCCCTCGAGCTGGCTCGTGAGCCCGCCGTTCGGAAGCGTGCTGATCACGGTGCTCTCGGCGCCGATGCCCTTCACCGAGACCTCGGACCGCCCGCCCTTCGAGCTGGCCTCGGCCTACCTGCTGCGGCTGCGCGAAGCGCTCGCGGCCAGCAAGAACAGCGAGCGGCTGATCGCCGATTTCGTGTTCCTGGAGACCGTCTCGCGATGACCGCGCTGCTCTCGCCCACCCACTTCTTCTGGGCGCTGCTCGCGCTGTGCCTGCTGGGCTTCGTGCTGCTGTACGCCATGGTGCACGACGCGGGCCGTGGCGCGCGCCGGCGTGCATTGCTGCGGCGCATCGAGACGCTCGATGCGCCGGTGGACGGCGTGGCCGTCGATGCCCTGCGCGAATCGATGGCGCAGGCGCGCCAGGCCCTGCGGCCACCACGGATTTCCCGCCGACCGGCGGCACCGGTGCCGTGGTTCCTGTTCCTCGGCGATGCGGCGGCCGACCTGCCCGGGTTCCTGTCCACCGCACAGGGCGAACGCCCGGCCCCGTCCGGCAGCGACGCCACCGACCAGGCCTGCTGGCGCTGGTGGCTGACCGGCGCGCTGGCGGCCATCGAGATCCACCCCGTCGCGCTCGGTGACGCATCGCACGCGCCACGCACGCGCGGCCTGTGGCTGCAGGCACTGCTGGCGCTCGCCGAGCGGCGCGACCGACTGCCGCTCAATGGCGTGGTGATGTGCTTCTCTGCGAGCGAGCTGCTTCAGGCCGATGCCCAGTCGCTGCGACCGCTCGCCGCAAAGATGCGCCGGCTGCTCGACGAGGCGGGCGATACCCTGCGCCTGCAGCTGCCCCTGTACCTCGTGGTCACCGGCCTGGAGCACCTGGCGGGCTACGCCACGTTGCGCGGCGCCCTGCCGCCCGAGGTGCTGGCGCAGGCGCTCGGGCATCGCCTGCCGGACCCGTTCGCCGCGCCCAACGCAGCGGCCGGCGATCGGCTCGATGCCCTGTTCGACCCTATCGCCACGCAGTTGCAGGGCCTGCGCATGGCGCTGCTGCGCGAGCAGCACGGGGCCGCGGCGCGGCTCTCGATCCATGAGTTCGTGGAAGCGGTGCAGGGCTTGCAGCCCGCATTGCGCGAGGTGGCCGAGGTCTTGTTCGAAGACCGCGGCAAGGGCGGGCGCGCGCCGCGCTGGCGTGGCCTCTACTTCACGGCCGCCGCATCGGATGCGAGCGGCGGGGCCTTCGTGACCGATCTCTTCGCGCGCTTCCTGCCGGCCGATCAACCGCTGGTGCGGCCAGGGCGACCGTCGCCCAACAACGCGACGGGTGCGCCGTGACGCACGGCGCACCGACCTTACTTGGCGTCGATGCGGATCTGGCGCGCGCCGAAGTTGACGGTCAGCACCTGCGCCTGCCCGGGCGTGACCGGGCGCACTTCGCGCCAGCGCGCGCGGTCGAGGTCGCGGAACGCGGCCATCACGGCGATGGCCTTGGCATCGGCCGGCAGCGTGAGGTCGAGCTTCCTGCTCTCGCCGGGGCGCAGCAGCATCTCTTCGCGCTGCACGAGTTCGGCGCCGAGCGTGGCCTGGTCTTTCTCGAACAGCGAGAAAAAGTCGGCGCCCTCGAAGGGACCAGGCGACTTGAGCGCATACACGCGCACCGTGAGCGGCGATGCGCGGCCGCGCGCATCGGGGTTGGCATCGGCGCCGGCCACGAGCGTGAGGCTCACCGGCGTGACCACCGGTTTGCTCGCGCAGCCAGCGAGGGTAAGCCCTGCCAGACCCGCAACCGCAACCGCAACCGCGAGCCCGAGGCCCGCCACGCGGCGCCGCGATACCGCAGCGAAGAAGCCTTCATAGGACGAATGGTGTGTACCCAGCGTGCGCATGCTATTCCCTTCGTTGCATTGACCGGTCCTGACGCATCTTTGATTATCACCAGCGAACTCGAACAGGCAACATGCTGACTCACGAACTTGTAGAAGCACTGCTTACGCCGATAGGCGAGGCATCGCCGTGCGGGGACGATCTGGAGTACGACGCGGCCTTCACCGCGCTCACCACGTCCGCGCAGGGCAAGCCCGAGCAACAGTTCGGCGACACCGTCATCCCGGCGGTGGAGCCGGAGTGGCGCGAGGTGGCCGAGCAGTCCGATGCGCTCCTGCGCAGGAGCAAGGACGTGCGTCCCGCTGTGCTGCTGCTGCGCGCATCGACGCGCCTGCAGGGCATTACCGGCTTCGTCGCCGGGCTCGAGTTGCTCACCGGCCTGCTCGACCGGTTCTGGGAAGGCATACATCCAAAGCTCGATGCCGACGACGACAACGACCCGACCATGCGCCTGAACGCGCTGGCACCGCTGGGCGACGAGGCGATGGTGCTGCGCGACCTGTACGACGCGCAGGTGGGCGTGGCGCCGGGCGTGGGCGCGATCCGCGTGCGCGACATCGCGGTGGCCAACAACGCATTGAACGCCGTGGGCGGCGACGCCACCTATTCGCCCGCGCAAATCCAGGGCGGCCTCGAAGCGCTGCATGCCGAGCGGCCCGAGCTGATCCAGGCCGCGATCGGCGTACCCGGCCTCGTCGAGAAGCTGCAGGCCCTGCTGGTCGAGCGCACCGGCCGCGCCGACGTGATCGACCTGGCCCCGCTGCGCGGCATCGGCCGCATGCTGCAGAAGGCCTGCAGCGCCGCCATCGGCGCGCCCGATGAAGCGGAAGTCGAAGGCGCAGAAGGCGACGGCGCACAGGCCAGTGGCGCACCGCGCGCGGCCGCCGCGCGCGGCGAGATCCAGAGCCGCCAGGACGCACTGCAGACGCTGGACCGCGTGATCCGTTTTCTCGAGCAGACCGAGCCCGGCAACCCCGCGCCGCTCCTGATCGACCGCGCCAAGAAGCTCATCGGCGTGAGCTTCCTCGAAATCATGGCCAACCTCGCGCCCGGCGCGCTGGACACGATCGAGACCGTGACCGGCAAGCGCTCGTCCGAATAGCCGTCCAGAGCCGTCTTTTTTTCCCTTTCATTTTTCCTGTTGATCCAACCGCCCATCTACCCCCCGCAAGGAGCTTCGCCATGGCCAAGAGCAGTCAGAAATTCATCGCCCGCAACCGGGCGCCCCGCGTGCAGATCGAATACGACGTCGAACTCTACGGCGCCGAGAAGAAGATCCAGCTGCCCTTCGTGATGGGGGTGCTGGCCGACCTGTCGGGCAAGCCCGCCGATCCGCTCGCACCCGTGGCCGACCGCAAGTTCCTGGAGATCGACGTGGACAACTTCGACTCGCGCATGAAGGCCATGAAGCCGCGCGCGGCGTTCGCGGTGGAGAACTCGCTCACCGGCGAGGGCGAGCTCAAGGTGGAGCTCACCTTCGAGAACATGGAAGACTTTTCGCCCGCTGCCGTCGCCAGGAAGGTGGGCGCGCTCAACAAGCTGCTGGAGGCACGCACGCAGCTGTCCAACCTGGTGACCTACATGGACGGCAAGAACGGCGCCGAGGAGCTGCTGGCCAAGGTGCTGGAAGACCCGGCCCTCCTGCAATCGCTGGCCGCCACCGCCAAGCCGGAGGACGGCAGCACGCCGGCCGCCTGACCCCCAACGCCTGACACACCGGTACACGAGGAGAAACCACCATGGCCGAAGCACTCGAGCAGGGCGCACTCAAAGATGTCGCC
The DNA here is from genome assembly GCF_900115685.1 of Variovorax sp. 770b2. Lineage (GTDB taxonomy): Bacteria > Pseudomonadota > Gammaproteobacteria > Burkholderiales > Burkholderiaceae_C > Variovorax. The sequence continues at coordinate 26,188 of NZ_FOXJ01000014.1, forward strand.
TATGCGGGCAGCGATTTTTCGTCGCTGCTGCAAAAAGAATTCAAGCCGCGCAGCGACGAAGCCAAGAGCGCCGTCGAAGCCGCGGTGCTCACGCTCGCGCAGCAGGCGCTGAGCAACAGCACCGTCATCGGCAAGGACGTGACCAAGTCGATCCAGGCCATGATCGCCGCGATCGACGCCAAGCTGACCGACCAGGTCAACAAGATCATCCACCACCCCGACTACCAGAAGCTGGAGAGTGCGTGGCGCGGCCTGCACTACATGGTGAACAACACCGAGACCGACGAGCACCTGAAGATCCGGGTGATGGACATCTCCAAGGTGGACCTGGCCAAGAGCCTGAAGAAGTTCAAGGGCGCGGCCTGGGACCAGAGCCCGATGTTCAAGAAGATCTACGAACAGGAATACGGCCAGTTCGGCGGCGAGCCCTTCGGCGCGCTGGTGGGCGACTACCACTTCGACCAGAGCCCGCCCGACATCGAGCTGCTCGGCGAGATGTCCAAGATCGCGGCCTCGGCGCACGCGCCCTTCATCACCGGCGCGAGCCCCAACCTGATGCAGATGGAATCGTGGCAGGAACTCGCGAACCCGCGCGACCTGACCAAGATCTTCCTCACGCCCGAATACGCCGGCTGGAGGTCTCTGCGCGACTCGGACGACGCCAAGTACCTGGGCCTGTGCATGCCGCGTTTCCTGGCGCGCACGCCCTACGGCGCCAACACCAACCCGGTGGAAGAGTTCGACTTCGAGGAAGACACCGCCGGCGCCGACCACACCAAGTACGCCTGGGCCAATGCCGCGTATGCGATGGCGACCAACATCAACCGCTCGTACAAGCTGTACGGCTGGGGCTCGCGCATCCGCGGCATCGAGTCGGGTGGCGCGGTGGAGAACCTGCCGCTGCACACCTTCCCGAGCGACGACGGCGGCGTGGACCAGAAGTGCCCGACCGAGATCGCCATCAGCGACCGGCGCGAAGCAGAACTGTCCAAGGCGGGTCTCCTTTCGCTCATCCACCGCAAGAACTCCGACTTCGCGGCCTTCATCGGCGCGCAGTCGCTGCACAAGCCCGCCGAGTACGACGACCCGGACGCGACGGCCAACGCCAACCTCGCGGCGCGCCTGCCCTACCTCTTTGCCTGCAACCGCTTTGCGCACTACCTCAAGTGCATCGTGCGCGACAAGGTCGGCAGCTTCAAGGAGCGCGACGACATGCAGCGCTGGCTCAACAAATGGATCATGAACTACGTGGACGGGGACCCCGTCAACTCGTCGGAAGAGACCAAGGCGCGCAAGCCCCTGGCCGCGGCCGAGGTGGTGGTGGAAGAGGTCGAGGGCAACCCCGGCTACTACACGTCCAAGTTCTTCCTGCGCCCGCACTACCAGCTGGAAGGCCTCACGGTGTCGCTGCGGCTGGTGTCCAAGCTGCCCTCGGCCAAGGGCGGGAAGTAACGAAGGAAACAGCGAAGGCATATGCCTTCGGTGGGCCTTTGAAAACGGGGCCCTTTGCTCGTTCTCTTGATAGCTCCCGGGCACCAACGCTTAGGCACCGCACGGAAGCCCTTTTTCTCTGACTCACACACAACTGAAAGGTAAGCATCATGGCTGCAGACATGTTTTTGAAGCTCGAAGGCGTCGACGGCGAATCCAAGGACGACGGGCACAAGAAGGAAATCGACGTTCTCGCCTGGAGCTGGGGTGCCAGCCAGTCCGGCACCGGCCACGTGGGCGGCGGCTCGGGCGCCGGCAAGGTGAGCGTGCAGGACGTCTCGATCACCAAGTACGTCGACTCCGCTTCGCATCTGCTGCTGCTGGATTGCTGCAATGGCCAGCACATCAAGAAGGGCACGCTGGTGGTGCGCAAGGCCGGCGCCACGCCGCTGGAATACATCAAGCTCACGATGGAAGACATCCTGGTGAGCAACATCCACACCGGCGGCAGCGGCGGCGAAGACCGCCTGACCGAGACCGTGACGCTGAACTTCTCCAAGTTCAAGTACGAGTACACGCCCCAGAAGGCCGACGGTTCCGGTGACGGCACCAAGGAAACCGGCTGGGACATCGCGGCCAACAAGAAGGTCTGACGCGCCTCTCCGGCTGCCGATAGCGGCCGGGGGCCGCTTCAACCTACAGCCGGAGACACGCGAATGGGAACACTCAACGCCAAGGCCCTCCAATGGGCCAGCGCCCAGGTCGGCAAGCAGATCGGCGCGGGCGAATGCTGGGACCTGGCCAACAAGGCCCTGCTGCAGGCCGGTGCCGGCACCTCGTCGGACTTCGGCCCGATGGGTGCCGACGACGACTACATCTGGGGCGACGAAGTCGCGCTCAAGGATGCGCTGCCCGGCGACATCCTGCAGTACCGCGACTACGAGATGACCACGACCACCACGACCGACGTCACCTTCGCGGACGACTCGGGCTGGGTCGACGCCCCGTTCGTGACGGTCGGCCACCCGCACCACACCTCTGTCCTTTCCAAGAACCCGGGCACCGGCGCCGTCACGGTGCTGGAGCAGAACTACAAGGGCAACAAGGAAGCGGTGCGCTCCAGCACGATCCGCTGGAAGAGCAGCTCGACCTCGACCACCACCCGCAAGCAGATGAAGCGCCAGGACAACGGCAAGATGGAATCGGCCCTCGTGGTGGTCACGGTGGACGTGACCGTGACGGGCACGCTCAAGGCCTACCGGCCCAAGAAGCCCTGACCTCCTGACCTCCTGACCCTGCGAACGAACAGAGGAATCCGGGCCCGCAGGGGCCCGGATTCTTTTCCGGTTCGCTGCTAGTCCGCCGGCTTGTCGGGCGCCGCGGCCGGCTCGTTGATCGGTGCCGGCATCGTCACTTCCTCCAGCGCCGGCATCAGCCGCGTGGCGTCGTCGATGTCATCGGCAATCACCCACAGCGTGAGCGCCGTGTAGTTGTCGTGGCCCGGCTTGGCGCGCGCCTTGATCTGCGTGTCCAGCAGCTCGGTCCACTGGCTGGGCGTGCGCGAGGCATGCAGCGTGTCGACCAGGCACTCGTCCCCCAAGGGCTCCCACACGCCGTCGCTGCACAGGAGCAACACGTCGCCCGACACGAGGCGCATGCGGTCGGACACCGCGATGTCGGGCGCCTCCTCGATCGAGCCGAGCGCCGACAGCAGCATGTTGCGCTGCGGATGCAGGCGCGCGCCCTCCTCGTCGAGCATGCCGCCCGCCACCATCTGCTGCACCAGGCTGTGGTCGGTGGTGCGCGCCACGATGGCGCCGCCGCGAAAGAGGTACGCGCGGCTGTCGCCGCTGTGCACCCAGGCCAGCGCCTGGTTCTCCAGGTCGATGGCCGCGAAGACCACCGTGGAGCGCATGCCCGCGAGCTTGCCGCCTTCGGCCTGGCGCGCGACCACGTCGCGGTTGGCCTGCTCCACCAGCGTGCGCAGGGTGAATTCGTCCAGCCCGGGCGCGGCCGAGAAACCGCCCAGCATGCTTGTGCGCGCCGTGGCCGCCGCCACGTCGCCGCCCCCATGGCCGCCCGCGCCGTCGGCCACCAGGCAAGCGACGTAGCGCTCGTCATGCCAGTGGCCATGGACGTCCTCGTTGTAGGTGCGGCCGCCCTGTCGGGACAACGTGACGATTTCGATTTCCAAGCGGGGTGCCTCGCGATGGCTGGTGTTGTTGTGGTGGCTTCGACCGAGGTCGTCGTTCTTCTTGTTGTTTTTCTTCTTCACTGCCCGTCGGACTTCAGGCGCGCCATCTGCTCTTCGTAGGCCTGGAGAAAAGCCTTGCCGAAGAGGTTGTGGAAATCGTCTTCCGCCTCGCTCGCGATGCCGCCGTACAGCGCCACGAACTGGTCCCAGAGCTTGGCCTTGCGGTTGGCCGCGAAGATGGCGTCGAGCGCGGACTTCGCGCTGATCTTCTTCTCGAGCTCCTCGGGCTCGAAGCGCCCGATGACGTGCGCCAGCGCCGCGCGCATGCCCACCATCACGCCGAACTGGTGGGCGCGCAGGTCGTTGAAGGCATCGCGCATCGCGGCCTCCGGCGGCATGAAGCCGCGCACGCCGGGGCCCAGGAGGTGCGCGAGCGCCACTTCCACCGTGGGCGAGAACTTCAGCGGATTGTTGGCCTGCGCCGCGATCATCGTGACCTCGGCGCGCACCTCGCGCTTGAACTCCTGGCGCGTGAGCAGCAACTGCAGCGTGCCCTCGGTGGCGCTGCGCAGCATCGAGCCGATGCGCTCCATGAGCCCGGGCGTGAGCATCTCGGGCGGCTGGTGCGTGCTGGCCAGGCCGCGCAGGAACGCGGCGAGCAGCTCGTCGTCGGAGGCGGTGCGTTCGGCGCGAGGCGCGACCGGTGCCGGCGCGCGGACTGGCGGCGGAGGCGGTGGTGGTTGCAGAGGAGGCAGCGGCTCCAATGGCCTGCTGCCCAGTTCGGGGCCGCTGATGCGGATCGGCTGGCCCGTGATGTCGTCGAACTGCGGCAGCGCTTGCGTGGGTGCTGCGGACACCGGCGCGGGCGCGGGAGCGGGCGGTGGGGGCGATGGCGCAGAAGGAGCAGGAGGCGGCGTCACCGCCTTCGGCGGCGTGAAGCCGAACTGGTCGATCGGCAAGTGGTCCGAGCGCGGCGTCGGCGTGGGCGGTGCCGCGCTCTGCAATGCGGCGAGCGGGTCCGCGGACGAGGCCGTGTTCGGCTGCAGCAGCGGATCGGCCAGCGGCGACAGCGCGAGCGGATCGCCGCCGATGCCGCCACCGCCGCCCATGCCGCCGAACAGCTCGTCGATGCCGGCCGCCTTGCCGTGCGCGGGCGGCGCGCCGAGGTCGGAGAAATCGTCGAGCGCGCCGATGCCCGCGGCCGGCGCGGAGCCCGGCGTGGGCCCGAGCAGGTTGGCGAACGGATCGACCTGGGAGGCCTGCGCGTTGCGCGAGCCCGTTTCCATCGGGTCGGGAAAGAGCAGCGAATCGGCGCTGGCCGGCGCGGGCGCCCTGGCCGCACCGGACGACGAAGCAGGCGCGGCTGCCGGCGGCGAGCCGAGCCCCGCGAGCAGATCGGCGAAGGGATCGTCGCTCGTGCTCGCGGCAGGCGCGGCACCCACTGGCGCCGACATGATGGTGTTGGGAATCGCCAGCGACGGCGGCGCCGCGGCGGCCGTCATGCGCACGCTCAGCTCGAAGCTCCCCACGACCAGCCGCGCGCCATCGGTGAGCGGCGCTTCCTTGCCCGAGCCCAGCGACACGCCGTTGCACTGCATCGGATTGCTGCCGCGATCGATGACGAAATATTGCCCGTCGCGGCACAGCACCTGCGCATGCACGCGCGAGACGGTGCGGTCCGGATCGTCGAGCACCAGCGTGTTGGTGTCGGCCCGGCCGATGGTGCCTCCGTTGGGCCCGAAATCGGCGGCGATGGGCTGCCCCGCCGGAGCGCCTTGCCGGGTGATGACAGCGATATGGATCATGAATCGGCCCCCGTGGCTCTAGGCCCTTCTACGCTCGAACACGGCCCGCGCACACGCGGACGTGCACGAGCGAAAAAACTCAGAAGAAGTATTCATTCCGTGGGGCGCGTTGGCAATCTCGCCTTAAGAGGTATGCCATTGCAGCCAGGCGGCGATGGCGGTGAAGATGAGAGCGATGAGGAGCCAGGTGCGGGTGGCCGAATCGATGCGCGGGGGTGCGCCCCGCGCCCATCGCAACCCGGCGGCGATCAGGAAGACAACGGCCAGGAGGGAGAGGATGTACCGGGCCTGCATGGTGTTCAGGCATTCATGGCGTCCATGGCATCGAGCCAGCGCCGTTGCCGCCATGCCGGCGCAGCGACGGGGAACAACGGCGTTCCGGGTTGCAGCAGGCACAGGTGCTGGGCCGCCGCCGCGCGCTGGCGTTGATGGCCGTGGCGCAGCACGCGCACGCAGTGCGCCATGTCCGGCGGCCGGCCCAGGAAGTAGCGGACGCCAGGCGCGAAGACATGGCCGTCGGCCTGCCACCAGCGCATGATCGCCTCGGCGTCGGGCCACGGCAGATCGGCGTCTTCGTCTTCGGCGACGTTGTCGTCGTCCGGATCGTCCGTGAGCCCCCGGCTGCCGCGTCCGGCCGATGCGCCCGCGCGCGAGGACGCCTGCACCGAGAGCCCGGTGACCGTGCGCAGCGCCTCGCCCGCGATGCGCGCCGACGCGGGGTCGTCCAGCTGCCGTATCAGCCACGGCACGAGTTGCGCATCGCCCGCTGTGCCGCAGGCTTCGATGAGCCGGCGCAGTGCCGGACGTCCCTCGGCGCCCTGCACATCCCGCGTCATCCGCCCCAGCACATCGCGCACCCGCGATGGATCCGCGGCACGCAGGAACAGCGCCAACGCCTCGGGCGCCTCGGCCGTCGCGCCGCCCGCGATGTCCTGGAGCATGCCGAGGGCGGGATGCGTCTCCCCCAGCAGCACTGCCGCGCATGCGGCGCGAAAGCGCACCTGCGCGTTCCCGTGTGCCAGGTTCTCGCGCACCCGATCGATGCTGCCCAAGACGCCGACCTCGCCAGCCAACTGCAGCGCCCGGGCGCGAACCGCGTCGTCGCCGTCGTCCAGAAGTGCCCACAGCAAGTCGCCGGGCGGCGTGCGGTGCAGGTGCATGGCGGCGGCGGCCAGGTAGCGCGCCAACGGCGAGTCAGCGGCGGCCATCTTCACCACGAGCCCCTGCAGGGCCTTGCTGGAAACCCAGCCGAACGCTCCCACCAGGCTCGCATCGCAGACCTCGTCTTCGACCTGGACGCCCGCTGCCGCTGCCAGGACCTGCCGCACGTGCATCGTGTCGCCCGACTCCACCGCCAGCACCGTGGGTGCGAACAGCCCGCCGGGTCCGGCATCTTCGGCGCACGCGATGCAGGCCTTCCAGCCTTCGGCGTCGGTGGTGCGAAGCCATGCGATGTGCGCGTCGATGCGCTCGTCGAAACTGGCGAGCCGCTTGAGCGTGTCTCGCCCGCCGACCAGCCTGGCCCGATGCTGGACCAGCCATGCGAGTTCGTGCGGGAGCCGCTCGATCTGCCGCGCGACCACGGCGCGCGCCGACGGCGCGGCACCGTCTGCGCGAATGAAGGCCCGAAACGGGGGCGTTCGTGCGCCGTCGGCCGGCGCTATCAGGCAGGCGCCTCGCATCTCCCCTTCGGACGACGACTCGCACACCGCGACAGCACCCGGCGCGTAGCCCCAGTACATCGCATGCGCCCCGACGATCACCTGCAGGGGCAAGGTGGCACACCCCACATCGCCCGTGAATGCCGGCAGGTGGATGCACGGCAGGCCGTCGCGCCAGGCGCGGTACTGCCGCGCGAGCAGCGCCGTCGACTCCCACGCGCGGTAGCGCTCTCCGTTGATGTCGGTGATGCGCCATTCGATCTCTTCCTCGGCCGCCCCGGCAAGGCGCAGCGCCGCATTGATCGCGCGCTGCAGCCCGCTTCCCACCGAATAGCGGTCGGTGCGCAGGCTGTCGGCCTCCTGCGCCTGGCCCGCGCCCAGCACGCAGGCCATCGCGGGCTCGGAGAAAGGCCCCGAGGCACGGCCCGTCAGAAAGAAGGCCGCGGCCTCGCCGGGGATCAGGCCGAAGGGGTTGGCCGCCTCGTGCAGGCGCCCGCTGTCGTGCAGGCGTTCGCGATCCTCGTCGTTGAGCATTGAATCGACGCCGCCGATCAGCGCCGCGTCGATCTCGTTGCGCGCGAGCAGCGCATCGGCAAGTTCCATGGCGCCCGCGGCCGATGCATGGCCCTCCAGCAGCACGCGCGAGTGCGGAGAGGGCCGCAGGCCCAGGCTGTGCATCGCCCGCGCGATGAAGGCATGGCCTGTTCCGTCCAGCGTGATCGCGTGGCGGCGAAACGGCTCGGGCAAGGCCACGAACAGCGCGCAACGCGCGATGTCGCCGGCATAGGCAACCAGGCATTCGCGCACCGCGCGCAGAAGCATCTTGCGCAGCCAGGCCTCCTGCGAGGGCTTCAGCTTGCCGGCCGCGGGCACCGGCGCCGCCAGCAGTGGATCGCCTGTGTCGGGCAGCACGGCTTCGATGCCGCTCAGCCCGGCACGGATGGCCGCGCAGGTCTGCGCGGCATCCATGCCGACGGCCGTGACGCATCCGGTGGCGTAGATCAGTTGCATGACGGGACGCCCGGGTTCGGCCGGTTCAGTCGGCGAGCGCCGGCGCGTCGCGCCCGACATGGCGCTTGCCCCGGCGTTGCGCGCGCAGCCAGCCCGGCGAGACATCGCCGATGACGATTTCGCGGACCAGGCCCAACGTGCGCAGTCCGGTCAGGCAGTGCCGCGCCAGCACGGACACGGTGCGCGCCTGGGCGTCCACGTACACCGTGTCCGTGCGCAATCGGTACTGCGCCGCGCCCGTGGAGTGCAGCACGGTCACGCCGATGTCGGGGGCCGGCATGCGAAAGCGCCACAGGCCCTCGGGCGTGAGGTTGGCCAGCTGCACTTCCTCGTGCGGCATTGCGTGCGGCCATTGCTGGTCGAGCGGCGCGCATTGCGCGAAGCGCGGATCGAGATCGACCGGCGGCAGTGGCCAGCGCGAATCCGTCCAGGCCTTGTCGTACGTTCCGGCATGGTTCAGGCGCGGTGTCCAGTTGGGCGCGACGGCACCGAAGCCGGCCACCGGGAAAGTGGTATCGGAGGCGCCCATCCTGCGCCCCAAAGGCCCGATGTTGGGCAGGTCGCTGGCAACCGACGGGTCCGACGAGGAAGCACCCCGCCAGCCCACCCCCACGGGGTTTTCCAGATGGCATGCGCTCACCGCGTCCGCGGCGTCCCGCACGCTGCCGCCGAACGCGCGCTCGTAGCGCAGCGGCATGGCGACGAAAGGCTGCGGCGATGAGAACCGGGTGCCGGTGAGTCCGATCCGCTGCCTGTCGCCGGTGACGGTCAGCACCTTGCGCCAATCGCCGACGCGCACGCCCGCGGCCATTTCCGTCACCGCCTGGCCATGCGGGGCGTTGGCGGTGGCGTTGAGGATGAAATCGATCGAAGGCTTCGCCGCGCTCGCAGCGCTCGCCCGCCGCAGCGACGATCGGCCCGGCACGCCGTTCGGCTCGTCGCCCAGCGGCGGCGGCACCTGTTCGGGCAGGGCAAAGGGCTCGCCCGCGTCATCGAAACCGTAGGTCGCACACACGAGGATGCAGAAGAACAGCTGCCCATCCCGATCCATCAGCAGCATGCACTGCTGCGCGAAAGGCGTGGTGTTGAAGATCGCTGGCGTCATGCGGGGGTACCGTGTCAGGTCCAGTGGCCGGCGCCGTCCAGCCCGACGGGCCAATACGGCATGGCCGAGAGCAGCTCGGCGGTTTCCATGTCGCCTTCGTCCACCACCCATTGCAGCAGGAAGGATTCGGGGCCGACCGGCGGCGCCTCCTTGGCATTGAGCGCGCTGCAGGCGAGCCAGTACTTGCGGATGACCGCGACCGTGTTCGGGTCCGACACCGGCCCCGCAGGAAACTCGGCCCAGTTCGCGACCCGCGCCTGCTTGGCCGAGCCCAGCTCCTCTTCCAGCGACTGCGTGCGGTAGGCCCACCATTCGACCGCCTCGTCGAGCACTTTCTTCAGGTCCTTGCGGTACTTGGTGAAGAGCGCGCGGTGCGCGGCCGAGGCCTCGCCGCGCGCGGGCGAAACGTGAACGACGGCGGCGCCGCTCAGCGCCAGATCGCGCGGCGCGACAAGCAGCCTGGCGATTCCGTCGTTCATGCCGTCTTCTGTCATGTACTTCGGCTTCATGGGAATTCCTTCATTCGGTGTGCATCGGTGTGCATGGCGCGAGCGGACCCTTCAGATCCAGCGCTCGTTCTTGTCGAGGCCCAGGGGTGTGAAGACGAAGTCCGCCATGAACTCCGCCAGGTCTTCCACGCGGTTCTGCAGCATCTCGATCAGCAGCTCGCGCGGCTCGACCGGCGCCTCGAGCGTCTCCAGGTCGGCCTGCTCGTCCTCTTCGTCGATGTCCTCGCTGCCCCAATCGGCCTCCTCGGATTCGTCGAGGTCGCGTTCATCGCCATCGTCCTGGCCCTCCTCCGCCGCGTCGTTGAGTTGCTGGCATTCCAGCGCGTACTTGCGAAAGACCGCGATCACGAACGGGTGCGACACCGGTCCCAGCGGCCACCGCCTGTCGACGGCCTCCTGCACGGCCGACGCATCGACGCCGGCCCGCGTCTCGCCCAGCAGCAAGGCCTGCCACCAGGCCAGCGCAACGGCCCTGGCCTGCCGCATCTCGACGACGTAGTCGTCGAACAGTTCCTTGTAGTCGCTCATTGGCATCTCCTTCGGTCTGTGGGTTGCTACTTGATCTTGTTCAGGAAGGCGTTCACGCGCGCCGTCCCGTGCCTTCTGGAGACCGTGCCGCCCTGCTTGCTCGAGCACGGCCTGCAGTGGCCCTTGGACGTGGCCGCCGTGGACTTGGCCCATTTCTTGAACTCGGCCACGGCGTTGCACCCGCCCCGGTACCAGGCGACGATCAGCGGCGGCTGGTGGTCGGGAACGGTGGCGTTGCGCCACTTGCACTTCCAGCATTTCTTGCCTGCTATCTTCTTGCGCTGCGCCGCATTGGGCTTGCCTTCCTTGGGCCGCTTGTAGCGGTTCTTGCAGGGCTCCTTCCCATTCCAGCCATGGGCATTCGCCACGCGCACCAGCGCGGCCGGCTCGATGATCCCCACCGGGGGCGTCGCGCAGTTCTGGCCCATGGGATCGCCGTGACGGCACACGCCCTTGCCCTCGACCTTGACCGTGTGCGACCAGTTCGAGAAGACCGCCTTGCCCTTGGTCTTGTGCGTGACCACGTTGCCGCCCTGCGTGCCTGCTTCGTTGCCGGTGCTGGTGCTGACCTCCGAAGCGTCCTCCAGCGCGGTCGGCTCGCCGTCGATCAGCACCGAGCTGCTTCCCTTGGACAGGTCGGACGCGCTGCACACGTTCACGTACGGCACAGGCAGCGGGCCGCCCGGCGGCGGCGGTGGCGTGAGGCACACATCGCCCGGCGCAATGCCCTTGCCGCCGCTTCCCTTGTGAAAGAGGCCCATGCCTTCGGCGTAGACGGTCAGCGACATCGTGGCATCACCGGTGATCGGGCCTCGCGCTCAGTTGAGCTCGATGGACCCGCCCTTGAGCGAGTTCACACCGGTGGCGCGGGTCTGCACGAAATGGCCGTTGATCAGCACCTTGCCGGCCCGCGTGAGCGTGATGCTGGAGCCGCCGCACCGCAGCTCGATGCGCTCGCGCGCCGACAGCACCAGCCGGTCGCCGTCCGCCTGCGCATGCACCGCGCCCGCCGGCCCTTCCTGCGCCGGCAGCACGCGCCCCAGGATCAGCGGCCGCTGCGGGTCGCCCCCGTCGAAGGCCACCACCACGTCGCGGCCTACGTCCTCCTCGCCCAGCGGCACCGTGGTGCGCGCGCACAACGGCGAATCGTCGTCCGGCATCCGCACCCAGGCTCCCGCACCGGTCAGGGCGGCGAGCCGGGCCACCCGCACGCCCAGCCGCATCGCGCCCGGGTTGTCGCCGGTGGCCGGCATCAGCCGCGCCAGTGCCTCATCGCGTCCGCTCATGTCGCCCTCCTTCAGTTGTGGGTGATCTTCGAACCCTTGACCACCACGTTGCCCGAGGCCTTGACGTTCACCGCGCCGGAGCCCTCGATCAGGATGTCCTTGCCCTTGATCGTGATGGAGCCGTCCTTCTTCATCACGATGCTCGCGCTGCCGGTGGTCAGCGAGATCTCGTCGCCGGCATCGACCACGAACTTCTTGCCCACGCTGACCGTGTCGTCCTTGTCGATGCTCGACGAGCGCCCCCCGCCCACCGTCATTGCCGCGTCGCTTCCCACGTTGATCGCGAGCTTGGCGCCGACCTTGATCGCGCGATTGGCGCCGATGGATTCGGTCTGGTCGACGCCGATGGTCACGTTCTGCGTGGCCCCCACGTTGATCGTCTGGCTCGCCCCCACCGTCACCGCCTGCATCGCCCCCACGGTGATCTCCTGCGCCGCGCCCACGGTGATGGTCTCGTTGATCCCCACCGTGTGCGTGCGCTGCAGCGCCACCGTCGCCGTCTCGCTCGCGCCCACGGTGATCGTGCGGTTCTGCCCGATGGAAATCGTCTCGTTCAGGTCCACCGTTTCCGTGCGGTTCATGTGGACCGTGATGGTCTCGTTCTTGTCCACCGTTTCGGTTCGCTGCCCGTGCACGGTGATCGTCTCGTTGTTGTCCACCGTCTCGGTGCGGTCGTGCTTGACGTGCGTGGTCTCGTCGTGGTCGATGGTCTTGGTGCGGTCGTGGCCGACCCAGTGGGTCTCGTCGTTCTCGACCTCGATGTCCTGGTTCTTCTCGGCGTGCAGGTACACCTGCTCGGAGCCCTTCTTGTCCTCGAAGCGGAACTCGTTGCAGTTCGAGGCGCTGCCCTTGGGCGTGGAGCGCGTGCGAAAGCCGCTCTGCGTGTGCGAGCCGAACGGGATCGGCTGGTCGTCGTTGTAGACGCGGCCCACGATGATCGGCCGGTCGGGGTCGCCGTTCAAGAAATCGACGATCACTTCCTGGCCGATGCGCGGAATGAAATAGCCGCCCCAGCCCTTGCCCGCCCAGGGCTGCGACACGCGCACCCAGCAGGTCGATTTTTCGTCGCTCTTGTCGTAGCGGTCCCAGTGAAAGTGCACCTTCACGCGGCCGAAGTCGTCGGCATGGATCTCCTCGCCCGCGGGCCCCACGACGATGGCCGATTGCGGGCCCGGCATCACCACGCGCGGCGTGAGGCGCGGCGGGCGGAACGGCACGTCGATCGGCAGCGCGGTGATGAGGAAGGCGCTGGTGCCCTGCGGGTCGGTGCGCAGCGCGGGTGCGCCGGCGATCAGCGCCTCGAGCGCGGGCCGCGCCTCGGCGTTCACCGCATCGTCGGCGAGCGCCTCGCGCAGCGCCCGCTCGATCGGCATGCGCGGCGCGCTGTGGGGAATGCTCTCGTAGCCGGGATGGCTCGCCGCGAAGGTGCAGGCCGCGATGATGTAGTCGCCATCGCGCGCGCCGTCGGGGTCGCCCTCGAAGGTGAAGCTGCGCCCGGCCGCGACGTCGGGCCAGGTGGTGAGCGCCCAGTGGCGCTGGCGGCGCGCGACGATCTCCTCGCCGCGCAGCTTGCCCTTGTCGTCCGCATCGCCGCCCGAGAAATAGCCGCCCGCGAATTCGAAGGCCTCGAACTCGGCCAGTTCGTGCTTGTCGGGCGCGCCGCCCGCGGCCTCCAGCTTCTTCTTGATGGACTTGAAGTTGCTGTCCTGCGAGGCGTAGGTGCCGGTGTCGAACTGCCGCGCGCTCACCCAGCGCGAGATCTCGTTGTGGCGCGCCTCGGTGGTGTCGCTCGCCACGTGGCGCAGGGTGCTCTCCACGGGCAGCTTGTCGTGCGCGATGTCGCTCGCGTCCGACAGGTGCATGGTGCCGGGCGCGTCGTGCGCGTCGAACCAGTAGTAGATGCCTTCGTCTTCCAAGAGGCGCGATAGGAACTGGTAGTCGCTCTCCTGGTGCTGAACGCAGTAGCGGCGCGGGTTGTGCGTGCCGATGACGTTGCTGGTCTCGGTCTTCTTGAAGCGCTTGATGGGGCTGTCCTCGAACACCGCGTCGAGCACGTCGAGCACCTTCTTGTCCTGCAGGATGCGCGAGTTGATGCGCTTGGTGAGCAGCCAGAACCACGAGCGCAGACCGATGCGGTATTCGAAGTGCCGCCCCACGTGGCCGGTGCGCTCGAAACGCACCGCATGCCCCTGGCAGTGGCGCTCGTGCACGCCGCCGTCCTTGTCCTGGAATTCGATGACCACGTCGAATGCGCGGCCCAGGATGTCCTTGGCGTCGAGCGCGCGGTTCTTGGAGAGCACGGTGAGCTCGTAGGTCGAGGGGCGCGCGAGCGCCTCGTGGCCGACGATGCGCCAGAACATCAGCTCGCCGTTGACGGGCGAATCGCTTTCGATACGGAACTCGTGATCAGCCATGGATTGGCCTTCTCCCCTTCCGCGGCGCCGCAGCGCCGTTCTTTACCGATGTTTCTCTACGGCGCCAGCAGCAGCACGAGCGGCTGGCTGGGCACCGTTCGCACGCCCGGGCAGTTGGTGCTGTTCTGCAGCGAGACGCTGGTCAGGCGCGAGGCGGGCATGCCCATCCACAGCACGGTGAATGCGCCGGTCATGTGGCGGCTCGGCCCCATCACCGTGCCCGAGGCCACGCCCAGCAGCACGCCGGAGTTGTCGCCGTTGGTCATGGGAATGGTGGTGCCCAGGTTGTGCGCCGGCGCGCCCATGACCAGGACCGTGGGGCAGTTCGGAATCGCCATCGGCCCCATCGCGATGTTCGGATACGGCACCGGGATCGGCGACGGTGCGGCGGGTGTGATGCAGACATCGGGAAACCCCATGTCGGTACCCATCAGCTGGCAGTTGGCGAACATGACGGCGTCTTTCTTTTTTCTTCAACCGAAATGGATCTGCGCGCCGCGCGCCTTGATGAGATCGCGGCCGTTCACCAGCGTGTGCTCGCCTTCCAGGCGCAGCAGCTGCTTGGCTTCGCACTCCAGGTGCGTGGCGGCCACGCGATCGATGCCGTCGGTGGTGCGCAGGTAGTGCTTGCTGAAATGCTGCACGCGGTCCATCACCGACGACAGCACCGAGCCCACGAGCTTCAAGCTGGTGGCCACCACGCTGAGTTGGCGGCCCACGACGTCCGCGGTGTCGGTGGCCACGCGTGCCTTGTGCGTGGCGATGTCCAGCTCGTCCGAGCGCAGGCCCACGCGCGCGGCCGCCAGTTCGAGCGCCCCGCCCTCCACGGCAATGCGCATCTGGCCCGGGCAGCTCACGATGTTGGGCGTGCCCTCCTCGCGCTGCAGCACCGCCATGACCCAGACTTCGTCGGGGGCGATGCGCAGGCACGCCACGCTGTCGCCGGCGGCCGGCTCGAGCAGGCAACTGACGGCGCGAGTGGCACGAAGGCGCAGGTCGCCGCTGGTCACGGCGAGCGCGCTTTTTGCGCCGGCACCGGCACTGTCGACGATGCCCACGCACCACTCGCCCGGAATGGCCTTGGCCACCCGGTGCTTGCGGGTCGATGCGCCGGCGGGTTTCTTCAGCGTTGCGTTCATGGTGCGTTTCCCTTCTCTTTCTGTTCGTTCATTCGTGCGCTTCGTTCAGGCAGCCAGCGGCTGCCAGCGTTCGGAGGCCTGCAGGTCCGGATCGGATTCGATGGCGCGCGCGCGGTCGCTCATCTGCGCGTTCTCGGTGATCGCGCCGTGCAGCACGGTGCGCAGCAGGGTGGCGCGGCGCAGGTCGGCCGCGGCCAGGTCCGCATGCCGGAAGTCGGCATACGTGAGCTCCGCGCCGGTGAAGTTGGCGGCTTGCAGCTTGGCGCCCGCGAAGTGCGTCTGATACAGGTCGCAGCCCGCGAAGTTGGCCCGCGGCAGCGACGCCCCCGTGAACAGCGCCTGCCGCAGCCGCGCGCCCGAGAAATCGACGCCCTGGCCCGCCGCCTCGCAAAAGATCGCCAGCGGCGCAACCGCCTGCGCGAACCTTGCGCCGTCCAGCTTCGCGCCCTGGAAGTTGCACTGCTGCAGCGCGATGCCGCTGAAGTCAGCGCCGCTCAGGTCGGCCGACGAGAACTGCGAGCCTTCCAGCGCCAGTCCCGCGAACGACATGCCCTTGAGCGAGGTCTTGAAGAACACGTTGCGCAGCATGCGCGCGCCGGCCCAGCTCAGGTGCGAGAGGTCGCATTCGTTGACCGTCGTGTACTGCCAGCTGGTGCCGTCGGCGCACACGTCCAGCAGCACCGACTGGCTGATGACCGCGGAGTCGAGCTTCGCGCCGCGCAGCCCCGCGTGGTCGAGCCGGCAGCGGGCTACGGTGGCCATCGTCATCGAGGCTCCGGCCAGCTGCGCATGCGACATCTCGCATTCGGTGAAGACCGCGCCGTGCAGGTCGCACTGGCGCAGGTCCGCATGGTCCAGGATGCAGCGGTTGAACACGGCCTTGCGCAGGTTCGCGCCCGAGGCGATGGCGCCGCGCAGGTCGCACAGGTCGAACACGGTCTCGCGCAGGTCGGCATCGCGAAAGTCGGCCTCGGCGAGGTTGACATTGGAGAACACGCCGCCGCCCAGTGCCAGCCCCGCGTAGGCGCCCTTGCGCAGGTCGAGCCCTTCCAGCGTCTCGCCCACGCCCACGGCAATGGCCAGCAGCCTGGGGGTCATGCCGCCACCTGCTCTTCGGGGGTCAGGCGGGGCCAGGTGCGCGCGCGCTTGAGCAGCGCGCCGTCGAAGCTGGTCGAGCCGTCCAGGCGCACGCGGCTCAGGTCGGCGCCAAAGAGGTTGCTGCGGCGCAGGTCGGCGCCGCGCAGGTTGGCCCCCTGGAGCACGGCATCGCTGAAGTCCACGCCCGACAGCAGCGCGTTGGCGCAGCCGGCCTTGCGCAGCAGCGCGCCCTTGGCGCTGGCCAGCCGCAGGTCCGCGCCTTCGAGCTGCGCCTCGCACAGGTTGGCGCCGTCGAGCACCGCGCGCACGAGCTTCGCGCCGCGCAGATCGCAGCCACCGAAGTTGAAGTTGCGCAGGTTGGCCTGGCTCAGGTCCGCGCCGGCCAGGCTGGTGTCCTTCACGGTCACGGCGCCCACGCACTGCGCGCCCATGAGCCGGGCGCCATCGAGCCTGCAGGTCGCGAAGGTGGCAGCGGCCAGGTTCGCACCGTGCATGTCCACGCCCGAGAGGTCCGACGTGAGGAAATTGCAGACCGACAGGTCCGCCTCGGGCCAGCGCATGCCGCGCAGGTCGAGCTTGTGAAAGAGCTGGCCGGACAGCAGCGCGCCGGTCCAGTCCGCATCGCCCCAGGTCGTCTCCAGCAGGTTGGCCTTGGTGAAATTCGCGCGCCGCATCTGCGTGCCGGCGAAGTCGCAATGCATGAGCGTTGCCTCGGTGAAGTCCGCATCGTCGAAGACGCCGCGCGCGAGCAGCGCCCGGCCCAGGTTGGCCTTGCCGAACTTCGCGCCGATGGCGATCGCGCCTTCCAGGTTCGCATGCGCGAGCACCGCGCCCGCGAGGTTGGCGCCCGAGAGGTTGGTGTGCGCGAAGTTCACGCTCTCCAGCCACGCGCCCTCGAAGTTCACCTCCCGCAGGTCCAGTCCCGAGAGGTCCGCGCCGGTGAAGTCGATGCCCGCGAAGAACTTGACGCCCGCCGCGCTGGCGCGCGCGACTTCGCTGCGCAGCCTCGCGGCCTCGTCCGGCGGCATGGCGAAGGCCGGTGGCTGCATGTGGGCGGCCTGGAGGTAGCCCGCGCGGTCGGCATCCTCGATGCGGCACAGCTGCGGGTACATCGGCTTGAGGTCCAGCGCCTGGGTGGTGCCGCCCACCATCGCCTGCATCTGGGCCAGGTGCCTGTCGGGGTCGTAGGTGGGCGGGCCGCGGTGCTGCAGCGCGGCGATGTCGACCTTCTTTTCCTCGGCGAACGCCAGCGCCTTCTCGATGGCGGTCACGGCGTCTTCTATCGACGCCCACTTCTGCGCCTCGGCCTCCTTCATCTGCGCGAGCAGGTACGCGGGCAGCTCGTCGCCGGTGGGCACCTTCTCGCGCGGCGGCATGCGGATGCCCAGCGCGTCCGGGTCCTGGCCCAGGGCGATGGCTTTCTCGCGCGCGATCTCCACGTCGGCTTCCGCGCGGCGGCGCTGGGCCTCGCCTTGCAGGCCTTCGCTCGCGAAGGGGGCCTTGGCGGCCTCCACGTCGGGGTCGGCGGTGCTCACGCCTTCGGGAAGCAGGTCGCTGTCGACGATGGCGTAGACCGGTCCCATCGCCGGATCGGCCCGCTTGGCCGCGGCATCCAGGTAGTGGGCATCGGCCTTGGGCTCGCCCACGCGCTCGACGGCGCCCATGAGGCTGACCACGTCGGAGCCATCGTCGGTGCCGACCTCGGCCAGGCCCTGGAAGATGGCGATGCAGCGCTCGGCGTGCGGAAAGAACCACACGGTCGTCAGGCGCAGCGGCACTTCGCGGATCTTGGGCTCCGCGTTTTCCATGCGGTAGCCCACGAAGACGCGCGCACGCATGCCGGGGAGCCGGCCTTCGACCAGCGGCTTGTGCGGATGCATGTTCTCGAACGAGAAGGGCTCATCGCCCACAAGCGCTGCCCCCATCCACTGGTCGGCCGGCGCGAGGTTGAAGTAGCGCCAGTCGGTGTCTGGCGCGAAGCCCGGCGCGTGCTGCTTCAGGTAGTCGGCATCGTAGGTGCCGCGGTACTGCACGCGCTGCGGATGCATCACGTCGAGCGCACCGAAGCCGGCCGGGGCAATGACCTGGTCGGGGCGCAGCAGGCGGTCGTCGGGCAATTCGGTGTTGGGCAGCCACGCCGTGCCGTCGGTCTTCTGGCGGCCGCGCCCGGCGGTGTTGAGCGCGAAGTCCGGGCCGCCGTAGGCCTTGGACCAGTCCAGGGGCATCTGCTCGAAGGGCACCGGTGTGGTGGCGCGCGCGCCGTCCCAGTGCCGCTCGCCGAACACCAGCAGGGTTTTCTCGCGCGTGCCGAAGCGGGCCCGCACGGCGCAGGCGTTGGGCCGCTCGGGCGGCGCGAAGGCCCTGCCGTGCACCAGGAACTCCGGCGTGAGCTTGGCCACGCCTTCGTCGATCAGAGGCGTGGCCATCTCCTTCGCAAGGAAGGACCACATCGACTGCTCGGCCCACAGCGAGCCGCGCTCGCCCTGCGCGAAGGGCAGGTGCAGGCACGCGCTGACGCTCAGGCCGAAGCGCTTGCGGAACTCGATGGGGCGCGTCGACAGGCCGAGCGCCTGGGGTTTGATGACTTGCATGGTCGCGTCCGGCGTTCTCTCTCTATGGCACCCCGCCGCTTGGCGGCACTCCGCCGTCCATCGGATCGGATGGCGGTGGCGGTGGCGGTGGCGGTGGCGGTGGTGGTGGTGGTGGTGGTGGTGGTGGTGGTGGTGGTGGCGGTGGCGGTGGCGGCGGCGGTGGCGGCGGCGGTGGCGGCGGCGGCGGCGGTGGCGGCGGCGGCGGCGGTGGCGGCGGCGTAGGCGACCACTCCTGCGCCGGTCCCGGCGTGGCGGCTTCGCCTTCCGGCGGCGGCGGTGGTGGCGGTGGCGCGGCCGTGTTGTCGGCCAGCGTGGACGTATCCTCCGCGCGCCGTTCGGCGCCGGTCTTGATCTCGGCCACGGTCATGAGGCCCTCGGCCAGGATGACCGGGACGGTTCCGACCACCGGGATCATGGCGATGATGCCTTCGATGCGCCGCCGTTCGGTGATGCGCGACAGCGCCCTCAACCGGTCTCCGAGGCCCGTGAGCCCCACGAGGTCGGCCTCCGCGGCGGCGTCCCTGAGTTGCTGGGCCGCCTCCTCGTACTGCTTGAGCGTGGCGGCAATGTCCTTCTTGGCGCTAGCCAGGCCTGCGACGAACCCCAGCAGGCCGGCGACCGCGGCGCCGCCCGCACCGCCCGCGCCGGCGCCGGGCGAAAACGTGTGCAGGGCCGCCTGCTTCACCTCGATGGGAAAGGCATGGATCTCCGGCGCGACGCCCGAGGACAACTTCACGCCCAGCGCGGTCTCGATCGCCACGCCCACGAAATTGTTGACGGCGAGCGACAGGGCGTTGTCGATGCTCATGCCCATGAAGGTCGAGCGCG
>NZ_FOXJ01000013.1 GCF_900115685.1 Variovorax sp. 770b2
AAGCTGGCGACAACGTGGGCGTGCTGCTGCGCGGCACCAAGCGCGAAGAAGTCGAGCGCGGCCAAGTGCTGTGCAAGCCCGGCTCGATCAAGCCGCACGTGCACTTCACCGCCGAGGTGTATGTGCTGTCCAAGGACGAAGGTGGCCGTCACACGCCGTTCTTCAACAACTACCGTCCGCAGTTCTACTTCCGCACGACGGACGTGACCGGCGCGATCGAGTTGCCCAAGGACAAGGAAATGGTCATGCCTGGCGACAACGTCAGCATCACCGTGAAGCTGATCAACCCGATCGCGATGGAAGAAGGCCTGCGCTTCGCCATCCGTGAAGGCGGCCGCACCGTGGGTTCGGGCGTCGTGGCAAAGATCCTCGACATCTAAGCCGGACGCAAAGGAAACATCACCATGGCTACCAAGCAAAAAATCCGCATCCGCCTGAAGGCGTTCGACTACAAGCTGATCGACCAATCGGCTGCCGAGATCGTTGACACCGCCAAGCGCACCGGCGCGATCGTCAAGGGCCCCGTGCCCCTGCCGACCCGCATGAAGCGTTTCGACATCCTGCGTTCGCCGCACGTCAACAAGACGTCGCGCGACCAGCTGGAAATCCGCACGCACCAGCGCCTGATGGACATCGTCGACCCGACCGACAAGACCGTGGACGCGCTGATGAAGCTCGACCTGCCGGCCGGCGTGGACGTCGAGATCAAGCTGCAGTAAGTAGTAAGAACTCCCCGCGTCGCGTTTTGACAAA
This sequence comes from Variovorax sp. 770b2, assembly GCF_900115685.1. Classification (GTDB taxonomy): domain Bacteria; phylum Pseudomonadota; class Gammaproteobacteria; order Burkholderiales; family Burkholderiaceae_C; genus Variovorax. The sequence continues at coordinate 754 of NZ_FOXJ01000013.1, forward strand.
GCCCGCCTGCAGAAATGCAGGCGGGCTTTGTTTTTTGCGGTGCGGCTATGGCATCCTCACGCACCGCTAATTCTTTCAAGCATCGGCCGCGGCTGAAACGAGGGCAGCACAAGCTATGAGTCACAAGTTCTCTTTTGCGTTGGGCGCGGCGTGCGTTGCCGCGGTACTGCTGGCGGGCTGCGGCGGTGGTGGGGGTGGAGGCGGCGGGGGCGGATTTCCCATCCTGCCGCCGCCGGGAAGTTCGGTCACCCTGACCGGCACGGCCACCTACGAATCCGTTCCGAACACGAACGGTCCCCTTGTCTACTCCGCAACGACTGCCAAGCCGGTGCGCGGCGCCATGCTCGAAGTGCTCGACGCGACCTCCGCCGCGCAACTCGCAGTGAGCACCACCGACGACAGCGGCGCGTATTCGGTGTCCGTGCCCGCAAACACGTCGATCGTCGTGCGCGTGAGGGCGCAACTGACCCGTACCGGCGCCGGACCGACCTGGGATGTGAGCGTGCGCGACAACACGCAGAGCAGCGCCCTGTATTCCATGCAGTCGTCGCCCTTTTCGTCTGGGGCGGCCGCATCGACGCGCGACCTTCGCGCCGGGTCCGGCTGGGGTGGCTCGAGCTACAGCAGCCAGCGCGTGGCCGCACCGTTTGCCGTGCTCGACACGGTCTATACGGCGATGCAAAAGGTGTTGTCGATTGCTCCCGCAACGGCATTCCCGGTGCTGCGCGTGTTCTGGAGTCCCAACAATGTGCCGGCCGGAGGCAGCGTTGCGGCCGGGCAGATTGGCAGCACTTTCTTCATCAACCGCAGCACTGGCCGCGAGATCTACGTTCTCGGCAAGGAAAACGTCGACACCGACGAATACGATTCGCCCGTGATTGCGCATGAATGGGGCCACTACTACCAGTCGGCCTTCAGCCGCGACGACTCGCCGGGCGGGTCCCACTCGCTGGGCGAGCGGGTCGACCGGCGGCTCGCGTTTTCCGAGGGCTGGGGCAATGGCTGGTCGGGCATTGCGCTCGGGCGGAGCAACTACGTGGATTCGGTGGGCGCCCAGCAGGCCGGGGGCGGCAACGTGAATCTCTCGGTGGGCCCGACGACCAATCCGGGTTGGTATCGGGAGGGCTCGATCCAGTCCATCTTCTGGAATCTCAACCAGCAGGTCGGCTTCAAGCCCATCCACGACGCGATGACGGGCATCCTGTTCCGCAGCGGCGCTCCCGTCTCGTCGATCCATCCCTTCACGGCGGCGTTCAATGCGACGACGCCGGGAAGCGCCTCCGTGCTGGCAGGGTTGCTGAGTGGCCAGAACATCAGCACGACGGCCAACGATCCCTACGGCGACACCGAAACGAACAGCGGGGGCCTGCCGGCGGTTCCGAACGTGGTGCAACCGATGTACCGGACGGCAACGGTGGGTGGCGCGCCAACCCAGGCATGCGTCTCCAACGTCGAAGGCGACGACAACAAGCTCGGCAGCTTCGCCTATCTTCGATTCACCGCGCCAGCCAACCGCGACTACCAGTTCACGGTGAACGGCGGTCCCGCGGGCGCCAATCCCGACTTCGACATCTTCCGGGGCGGCCTGGTCCCTCGGTCGAGCAACAAGGTCAGCCTGGGTGCCGGCGACTACGTTCTGGCCGTCAGCGATCTCAACAATTCCGGGGCATCGACATGCTTCAACGTCACCATTCAGTAGGGAAGGCCGTCATGAACATCCGATCAGGCTCGATGATCTCCATGGCATTCCTTGCTCTGGCTGTGCTCTCGGCACCGGCCATGGCCGACGGCACGCCGGGCGTGCACCATGCCAAATCGACTTCGCACCGCGGCGCACCCATGACGACCGCCGCGCGGAAGCCGAATGACTCCGGCGTGACGCTGCAATTCCGGCTCGATGCCGTGCCGCAGGTGGGCCGCGGCACACCCGTCGTGCTGCAGTTCGGCGGCGTGACCGATCCGGACGGCGCGACGGTGCGCTTCAGCGCCGATGCCGGCCTGACGATTTCGGGCAACGACACCCTGGCGCTGCCGACGGCAAGGCGCACCTCCGCGACCGTCACCGTGGTGAGCGAGCGCGAAGGCCTCGGATACCTCAATGTCTTCATCACGCAAAAGGGCGCCGTGAGCGCCATTTCCATCCCCATCCAGACCGGCGCGGCAGCCCCGGTCCTGAAGTCTTCAGGCGAACTGAAATCCGCGCCGGACGGGGAAAGCATCATCACGATGCCTGCCAAGTAGGCAGAAAACAGGCGAAAAGGGTCGGATCGCCTCCGAAAATCCGGCCCGCAACACCGCTTGCACGGCGCCCGCATGGCGGGCTATAATCGCTGGCTCTGCCCTTGGTGCGTCCACATGGGTAGCTTGAGCAGAGATTTATCAACCTTCTTTCGATGGCTGGGAAACCGGTCAAACGCTGTCGCCAATTGAAGTGGCAGCGGCGAAGGGAGCTTCCATTTTTGGAGAAAACAAATGAGTCTGAGCAACTCCCTCGGGTTGCTGGGCCGCAAGGTGGGGATGATGCGTCTCTTCACCGATGACGGGGACGCAGTTCCTGTCACGGTGGTGGATGTGTCCAACAACCGTGTGACCCAGATCAAGTCCCAAGAGACCGATGGCTACGTCGCCCTGCAGGTGACGTTCGGTTCGCGCAAAGCATCGCGCGTGACCAAGCCCGAAGCCGGCCACCTCGCCAAGGCGGGTGTCGAAGCTGGCGAAATCATCCAGGAATTCCGCGTTACCGCCGAAACCGCAGGTCAGCACAAGGCTGGCGGCGTGATCGCAGCGGGCAGCGTGTTTTCCGTGGGCCAGAAGGTGGACGTGCAAGGCACCTCCATCGGCAAGGGTTTCGCAGGCACGATCAAGCGCCACAACATGAAGTCGCAACGCGCGTCGCACGGTAACAGCCGTTCGCACAACGTTCCCGGCTCGATCGGCATGGCACAAGACCCCGGTCGCGTGTTCCCCGGCAAGCGCATGACGGGTCACCTCGGCGATGTGACCAAGACCACGCAAAACCTCGATGTGTTCCGCATCGACGAAGCGCGTCAACTGCTGCTCATCAAGGGCGCGATCCCGGGTTCGAAGGGTGGCTTCGTCACCGTGCGTCCCGCCATCAAGGCCAAGCCGCAAGCGGCTGAAGGAGCGAAGTAATGCAACTCGAACTCCTGAACGAACAAGGCCAGGCCGCGTCGAAGTACGACGCTCCCGAGACCGTGTTCGGCCGTGACTACAACGAAGACCTGGTCCACCAGATCGTCGTTGCATTCCAGGCCAACGCCCGCCAAGGCACGCGCGCCCAGAAGGACCGCGAGCAGGTCAAGCACTCGACCAAGAAGCCTTTCAAGCAAAAGGGAACGGGCCGCGCCCGTGCCGGTATGACGTCCTCGCCGCTGTGGCGCGGGGGTGGTCGTATCTTCCCGAACATGCCTGACGAAAACTTCTCGCAGAAGATCAACAAGAAGATGTACCGCGCCGGCATGGCCGCCATCTTCTCGCAGCTCGCTCGCGAAGGCCGTCTGGCCGTGGTGGATTCGCTGACTGTGGATTCGCCCAAGACGAAGCCGCTGGCAGCCCGTTTCAAGGCAATGAATCTCGAGTCCGTGCTCGTGATCGCCGAAGAAGTCGACGAAAACCTGTACCTTGCCTCGCGCAATCTGGTCAACATCCTCGTGGTCGAACCCCGTTACGCCGATCCGGTGTCGCTGGTTCACTACAAGAAGGTGCTGGTCACCAAGGGTGCCGTCGACAAGCTCAAGGAGATGTTCGCATGAGCCGCGTGAACCCTACCGCCGCTGAACGTACGTTCGAAGAAGGCCGCCTGATGGCGGTGCTGGTCGCCCCGATCGTGTCCGAAAAGGCAACGATGGTCGGCGAGAAGTCGAACGCTGTCACTTTCAAGGTGCTGCAAGACGCCACCAAGCCCGAGATCAAGGCCGCTGTCGAACTGATGTTCAAGGTCGAAGTCCAGGGCGTGTCGGTGCTCAACACCAAGGGCAAGACCAAGCGCTTTGGCAAGTCCATCGGCCGCCGCGACAACGTTCGCAAGGCCTATGTGACCCTGAAGCCAGGTCAAGAGCTCAACCTCGTCGGGGAAGGCGCTTAATCATGGCCGTCATCAAGATGAAACCCACTTCGCCGGGCCAACGCGGCGCGGTGAAGATTTCGCGTGACCACCTGCACAAGGGTGCTCCTCACGCAGCCCTGCTGGAACCCCAGTTCCAGAAGGCCGGCCGCAACAACAACGGCCACATCACGATCCGTCATCGTGGCGGCGGTGCCAAGCACCACTACCGCGTTGTCGACTTCGTGCGCAACAAGGACGGCATCCCGGCCAAGGTCGAACGCATCGAGTACGACCCGAACCGCACCGCCCACATCGCTCTGGTTTGCTACGCCGACGGCGAGCGCCGCTACATCATCGCCCCGCGCGGTCTTGAAGCCGGTGCAACGCTGCTGTCGGGCGCCGAAGCCCCGATCCGCGCCGGCAACACCCTGCCGATCCGCAACATCCCGGTCGGCTCGACGATCCACTGCATCGAACTGCAACCCGGCAAGGGCGCGCAGATCGCACGTTCCGCCGGTACGTCGGCAACGCTGCTGGCCCGTGAAGGCGTCTACGCCCAGGTCCGCATGCGCTCCGGCGAAGTCCGCCGCATTCACATCGAATGCCGCGCGACCATCGGCGAAGTGGCCAACGAAGAGCACAGCCTGCGCCAACTCGGCAAGGCCGGTGCGAAGCGTCACATGGGTATTCGCCCGACCGTTCGCGGTGTGGTGATGAACCCGGTCGACCACCCGCACGGTGGCGGCGAAGGCAAGACTGGCGAAGGCCGCCACCCTGTCGACCCATGGGGCAACCTGACCAAGGGCTATCGCACCCGTAACAACAAGCGCACGCAGGTCTTCATCGTGTCGCGTCGCAAGAAGTAAGGGATAGCCCATGACTCGCTCTCTCAAAAAGGGTCCTTTCGTCGACCACCACCTGGTGGCCAAGGCCGACAAGGCCGTGACGACCAAGGACAAGAAGCCGATCAAGACCTGGTCGCGTCGTTCGATGGTTCTGCCCGAGTTCATCGGTCTGACCATCGCCGTGCACAACGGCAAGCAACACGTGCCTGTGTACATCACCGACCAGATGGTCGGCCACAAGCTCGGCGAATTTGCGCTCACGCGCACGTTCAAGGGGCACCCCGCGGACAAAAAAGTCCAGAAGAAGTAAGGAACGACCATGTCTGAAACACGTGCAGTCCTCCGCGGTGTCCGCCTCTCGGTCGACAAGGGCCGTCTGGTCGCGGACCTCATTCGCGGCAAGAAGGTCGATCAAGCGCTCAACGTTCTGCAGTTCACGCAGAAAAAGGCCGCTGTGATCATCAAGAAGGTGCTCGAGTCGGCTATCGCCAACGCCGAGCACAACGACGGTGCCGACATCGACGAGCTGAAGGTCAAGACCATCTACGTCGAGCAAGGTGCAACGCTCAAGCGCTTCACGGCGCGGGCCAAGGGTCGCGGCAATCGCATCAGCAAGCCCACGTGCCATGTGTACGTGACGGTTGGCAACTAAGAAGGCCTGGAAGAAATATGGGACAGAAAATCCACCCAACCGGGTTCCGCCTTGCGGTTACCCGTAACTGGTCCAGCCGCTGGTACGCAAGCGACCGCGATTTCGCGGGCATGCTGGCCGAAGACATCAAGGTTCGCGAATACCTGAAGAAGAAGCTGAAGAACGCTTCGGTCTCGCGCGTCATGATCGAGCGCCCCGCCAAGAACGCACGCATCACGATCTACTCGGCACGTCCGGGCGTCGTGATCGGCAAGAAGGGCGAAGACATCGAGAACCTCAAGCGCGAACTGGGCAAGCAGCTCGGCGTGCCGGTGGCCGTCAACATCGAAGAAGTGCGCAAGCCCGAAATCGATGCCCAACTGATCGCCGACAGCATCACGCAGCAGCTCGAAAAGCGGATCATGTTCCGCCGTGCCATGAAGCGCGCCATGCAAAACGCCATGCGTCTGGGTGCCCTGGGCATCAAGATCATGTCGTCGGGCCGCCTGAACGGCATCGAAATCGCTCGTTGCGAGTGGTACCGCGAAGGTCGCGTGCCGCTTCACACCCTGCGCGCCGACATCGACTACGGCACCTCGGAAGCCAAGACCACCTACGGCGTCATTGGCGTCAAGGTCTGGGTCTACAAGGGCGACACGCTGGGTCGCAACGACCTGCCGGCCGTCGAAACGCCGCGTCCCGACGAAGAACGTCGTCCGCGTGGTCCCCGCCGTGATGGTCGCCCTGGCGACCGTCCAGGTGGTGACCGTCGTGGTCCCAGCTCCGGCCCCCGCGCCGGCGGCCGTGGCCCGATCGGTGGCAACACCGCACCGGCCGATGGCAGCGACAAGCCCGCAGAAGCCACTGGTGCAGCTCCGGCTGCTCCGGGTGCAGACTCGAAACCCGCCGTTAAGCGCGTCCGCAAAGCCGCGCCAGCTGCAGCAGCTGACGGTGCCAAGACCGAGTGATCGGTCTTAGAACTACGGAGTATTAAAAATGCTGCAACCTGCACGCAGAAAGTTCCGCAAGGAACAAAAGGGCCGCAACACCGGCATCGCAACCCGGGGCAACTCGGTTGCCTTCGGTGACTTCGGTCTCAAATGCACCGACCGCGGTCGCCTCACGGCACGCCAGATCGAAGCCGCTCGCCGCGCAATTTCGCGTCACGTGAAGCGCGGTGGCCGTATCTGGATCCGCGTGTTCCCGGACAAGCCGATCTCTACCAAGCCCGCCGAAGTTCGGATGGGTAACGGTAAGGGCAACCCCGAGTACTACGTCGCTGAAATCCAGCCTGGCAAGATCGTGTTCGAGATCGTCGGCGTGCCCGAAGAACTCGCCCGCGAAGCGTTCCGCCTGGCCGCCGCCAAGCTTCCGCTGCGCACGACGTTCGTCGCTCGCCAGCTCGGCGCCTGAGAGGAGAACACCCATGGCAACACGTAAGAAAAAAGAGACCGTGGCTCCGGCCAAGGTGACCAAGGCTGCAACCCTGCGCACGAAAGACGTCGCAGCGCTGCAAGCCGAAGTCAAAGACCTGCAAAAGGCCCATTTCGGCCTGCGCATGCAAAAAGCCACGCAACAGCTGTCGAACACCTCGACGCTGCGCGTGACGCGCCGCGACATCGCGCGCGCCAAGACCATTCTTGCGCAGAAGCAGCAAGAAACCCAAGCCGCCAAGTAAGGAGTGAACATGACGGAAGCTAAAAAATCCCTCAAGCGCACCTTGATCGGCAAGGTGGTCAGCGACAAGCGTGCCAAGACCGTGACCGTGCTGGTCGAGCGCCGTGTGAAGCACGAGCTCTACGGCAAGATCGTGGCCAAGACGAGCAAGTACCACGCCCATGACGAAAATGGCGTGTACAAGCTGGGCGACACCATCGAGATCACGGAAAGCCGTCCGATCTCCAAGACCAAGAACTGGGTTGTGACCCGCTTGGTCGAGAAGGCCGTGCTGGTCTGATCATCGAGTCGAACGACTCAACTGGAAACGGCCCACAATGTGGGCCGTTTTTCTTTTTCAGGAGCATTCAATGATCAAAGTCGGTGACACCCTTCCTTCGGCCACCCTGCAGGAATATTCCGAAGTCGAGGGCGAAGGTTGCAGCATCGGCCCGAACGCCGTGGACGTGGCCAAGGCCTCTGCCGGCAAGACCATCGCCCTGTTCGCACTGCCGGGCGCTTTCACGCCCACCTGCTCGGCCAAGCACGTGCCGGGCTACGTGCAGCATTTCGACGACTTCAAGGCCGCCGGCGTGGACGAGATCTGGTGCGTGAGCGTGAACGACGCCTTCGTGATGGGCGCCTGGGCACGCGACCAGAAGACCGGTGCCAAGGTGCGCATGCTGGCCGACGGCAGCGCCGATTTCGCCAAGGCCACCGGCCTCACGCTCGACCTGACCGGCCGCGGCATGGGCCTGCGCAGCAACCGTTACTCGATGCTCGTGAAGGACGGCAAGGTCGCGACGCTCAACGTCGAGGCACCGGGCAAGTTCGAAGTCAGCGACGCGGACACGCTGCTGTCGCAAGCCCGCGGCTGATCGATCAAAGCTCTGCCTTGAGGTAGTGGGCCCCGGCGATGGGGTTGTGATAGTAGGGCGGCACTTCCACGAAGCCCAGGTCTTCGTAGAGTGCCCGCGCCGATTCCATGTCGTCCAGGGTGTCCAGCAGAACGCAGCCGTAGCCCGCGGCGCGTGCCGCGTCCAGGATCGCCTCGGCCAGTTGCCGGCCCAGCCCGAGGCCGCGGAAACCGGGCCGCACATACAGCCGCTTCATTTCCGCCGCATTCGCGTAGTCCGCGTTGTCGAGCGGGCGCAGGGCGCAGCATCCTGCAACGTGCGCGAGCGAGCCATCGGCGCGCCGCAACATGGGCGCCTGCCGGCCGGCTTCTTCCTTGATGTTGGCCGGGTCCACCAGCGCCAGCACCAGCGTGCCGCGCGGCTCGGCGTATTCGCCGGGGAGGCCGGCCAGTTCGCCATCGAAATCCTGGAAATCCAGGTCGATGTCCAGCGAGGCCGCGTAATCACGAAAGATCGCGCGCGCGGCGTCGATCTCGTGGGCTTCGTCGGGCGTGAGCAGCACGACGACGGGCGTGTCGGCCAGCGGCAGAGGGCGTGAAACCGAAGAACTCATACGCGCAGCGAAGCCACCCCGTACGCCACGCCGGCACACAGCGCGAACAGCACCAGCGCCAGTCCGCGCGACGCCGCATCGTCGCGGCTCCCGGCGACTTGGCCGTTGGCGCTGGAGACCAGCTTGTCGCCCGACACCATCGGCCGCACCAGCCGGTGCCGCTTCACCAGCACATAGAACAGCACGGCCAGCACGTGCAGGCTCACGAGGATGATCACGATCCATTTGCCCTGGGCCTTGTGCCAGCCCGTGGCAAAGCTCACGACGGCACCTGAAACAAAGCGGGTGAGCGGCCCGGAGGCGGAGATCTCGTCGTCGGCCATGAGGCCGGTGCCGACCTGGAACGCCAGGATGGCCAGCACCGCGAACACCGACAGCGCCCCCAGCGGCGTGTGCCCGATCAGATGGTCCGGATGGGCCCGCCCGCGCAGATAGGCGACCACCGAGCCCGGTGCATAGACGAAGGCCGCAAAGCGCGACCAGCGCCCGCCCACGAAGCCCCACAGCAGCCGGAACAGCAGCAGCGCAAGCACCGTGTACCCGAGGCGGAAGTGCCATTCCATGATGCCGCTGAGGCCCGTCCCGACCAGGCCGATCACGGCGACGGCCAGCGCCCAGTGAAACAGACGCGTCGGCAGGTCCCAGACGCGCGTGCGGGCCGCGGTGCTGGCGGTCGCCCGAAGGGCGGCCACGGAGGTGTCGGTCATCGATGGGGGCGCGGACGCGCGAGGCTGCGGAAGGCGCAGATTAGCAAAATCCGGGCGCGAGGCTGCTTCGGGTTGTTGCTATGCGCCCGACATGGCCTGCCCCTACACTCGGCCGCGGCGCCGCATTCGACGGCGTTTCCTGCCCACACAAGGACCCACGATGACCCGACTTGCCTCGTTCGCCCTTGCAGCCGCCTGCGCTGCGATGTCCCTGCCCGCCGCGGCCCAGTTCGCCAAGCCCGAGGACGCCATCAAGTACCGCCAGAGCGCGCTGTTCGTGATGAGCCAGCATTTCGGCCGCCTGGGCGCCATGGCCAATGGCCGGGTTCCCTACGATGCAGCGGCGGCCGCGGCCAACGCCGAAGTCGTGGCCGAGATGGCCAAGCTGCCCTGGGCGGCCTTCGGCCCCGGCACCGAGGGCGGCAAGGCCAAGCCCGAAGTCTGGAAGGAAGACGCGAAGTTCAAGGAACGCCAGCAGAAGCTGATCGAGGAAACCGGCAAGCTAGTGGTCGCGGCCAAGGCCGGCAACATCGACGCGCTCAAGGCCCAGTTCGGCCCGACCGGCGCGAGCTGCAAGGCCTGCCACGACAGCTTCCGCAACCAGTAGGCAACGGCGGCCGCAAAAACAAAAGGCGCTACCAGGTAGCGCCTTTTTCGTGGGACCGAAGGGGGTTCAGGCCTCGGCGAGCAGCTTCTCGATGAGCTTGTGCAGCTCGGCGAAGTCGGGCTCGCCCACATAGCGCTTCACGATTTCGCCCTGCTTGTTGACCAGGTAGGTGGTCGGCGTGAGCTTCACGTCGCCCCAGGCCTGCGCCACGCTGCCGGTGTTGTCGATTGCCACCTTGAACGGCAGCTTGCGGGTTTCGGCGAAGTTGACGACGTAGCTCGGCGGGTCGTAGCTCATGGCCACCGCCAGGGTGTCGTAGCCCTTGGACTTGTACTTGTCGTAGGTCGCGATGACCTTGGGCATCTCGCCGACGCAGGTCACGCAGCTGGTGGCCCAGAAGTTGACCAGGGTGACCTTGCCCTTCAGGTCGGCGGTGGTCTTCTGGCTGCCGTCCAGCAGCACGAAGGTGGAGGCCGGGGCCGCCGTGTTGCCGGAGCCGAGGTACACGCCCACGCCGACGGCCAATGCAAGAGCGACGGCGGCGGCAGCGATGTATTTTTTCATGGCGGCGACTGAGGGAGGGAAAGGGGGAGGCGGCGCGATTCTAGTTCCGCCTGCGGGATGGTGCTGGCGAGGGCCCATCCGGCATCGGGTGGCTCGATAATCGCTCCCCCATGCCATCGTTCGCCCCCCGCCCCTGGCTTGCGCTGACTGCAGCGGCCGCCTTCCTCGCCGCCTGCAGCCCCACCTTCAACTGGCGCGAGGTGCAGATCGCCGATGCGGGCCTGGTCGCGCTCCTGCCCTGCAAGCCCGACCGCGCGAACCGCGCGCTGCCGCTGGGTGCCGAATCCGTGCAGGTCGACATGGCCGGCTGCGAGACCGGCGGCGCGACCTTCGCCATTGCCCACGCCTCCGCCGACGGCCCGGTGCAGGCCGAGGCCTGGCTCCATGCCTGGCGCGCAGCCACGCGCAGCCAGTTGGGCGAGGCGAAGGTGACAGAAGCCCCCGCGACCCTCCAGCGTGCGACCGCAACGCCCCCGCCGGTGCGGCTCGAGGCAGAACCGGCGCAGCAAGGCGCCGCGCCGGTCCAGGTGCTCTGGTTTGCCCAATCGCAGAAAAACGGCACCGTGGCCCTGTACCAGGCCACCGTGCTCGGCAAGCCGTCTTCTTCCGAGGCGCCGAAGACCTTCTTCGAGGGCCTGCGCCTTCCATGACCCCGGTCCCGCCAGCCGCGACGGCGGCTGTTGCTCTGGTTCCGATAGCTGCGGCCGCGGCGGATTTTCGTGCCGCACTGTCCCTTTTTGCGGACTGCCGCGTTGTGTCGTATCTCTACTTCCCCTGGGCGGCCCCGCATAATCGAAGCGTCGTCCTCCGAGCCGCATGAACAGCATCCTCATCATCGCCCACTCACCGTTCGCGCAGGCGCTGCGGCAGTGCGCGCTGCATGTGTTTCCCGATTGCGAGCAGGCCGTCGTCGCGCTGGACGTACTGCCCAACGTGTCGCCCGAGGAAACCCTGGCCGCCGCACGCATCACGCTCCAGCAGCAGCTGCATGCCCCGCGCTCGCAGGTGCTGGTGCTGGCCGATGTGTTCGGCGCCACGCCCTGCAACGTGGCGCAGAAGCTGGTGGACGGCGTTCATTCCAAGCTGGTGGCGGGCGTCAACCTGCCGATGCTGCTGCGCGCCGTCACCTACCGCCATGAACCGCTCGACACGCTCGTGCAGCGCGCCATTGCGGGTGGCACCGCGGGCGTCATGCAGGTGGCGGTGGCGGCTCCCCAGAACCAGGCAAAAAGAAAGCACAGTGATCAAGAAATCCGTGACCATCAGCAATAAGCTGGGCCTGCACGCACGCGCATCGGCCAAGCTGACCAAGCTCGCAGGCAGCTACCCCTGCGAGGTGTGGCTCTCGCGCGGCGACCGCCGCATCAATGCCAAGAGCATCATGGGCGTCATGATGCTGGCCGCGGGCCTGGGCTCCACCGTCGAGCTCGAGACCAACGGCCAGCAGGAAGAAGAAGCGATGAACGCCATCGTCCAGCTCATGGACGACAAGTTCGGCGAAGGCGAATGAAATGGTCCACCCCCAGGCTTTTTCACTTCGTGTAAACGCCAACCCCCTTCCAGGGGGCGATGCCAGCCGCCCGGCAAAGCCGGTTCGACGGCATCTCCCGAATCTGCTTTCTTCGCTTCGCGCTCGCGGCGAACGGGGGCTCTGAAGCCATGACCTTCGCAGTCCACGGCCTCCCAGTTGCCCGTGGCATCGCCATCGGCCGCGCGGTGCTGGTGGTGTCCAGCCGCATCGACGTCGCCCACTACTTCATCAAGCCCGAGGAAATCGGGACCGAGATCGACCGCGTGCGCACCGCGCGCAACGCCGTCGCCGACGAACTGGCCAAGCTGCAGACCAGCGTGGCGCAGATGGGCCCGAACGACGCGCCGCACGAGCTCGCCGCGCTGCTCGAGGTGCACCAGATGCTGCTGCAGGACGAGGCCCTCACCGGCGGCGTCAAGCACTGGATCACCGACCGGCTCTACAACGCCGAATGGGCGCTGACCACGCAGCTGGAGATCATCGCGCGCCAGTTCGACGAGATGGAGGACGAGTACCTGCGCGAGCGCAAGGCCGACCTGGAGCAGGTGGTCGAGCGCCTGCTGCATCGCATGAAGGGCACGGCCGCAGTGCTCGCGCCCAGCCCGCCGCGCCGCAAGCGCGCCACCAGCCACGACGAGGACGACGATCCCACCGCGGGCGACGGCATCGACGTGCCGCTGGTGCTGATCGCGCACGACCTCTCGCCGGCCGACATGCTCCAGTTCAAGAAGAGCGTGTTCGCGGGCTTCGTGACCGACGTGGGCGGGCGCACCTCGCACACCGCCATCGTCGCGCGCAGCATGGACATCCCGGCCATCGTCGGCGCGCGCACCGCGAGCCAGCTGGTGCGCCAGGACGACTGGGTCATCATCGACGGCGACGCCGGCGTGATGATCATCGATCCCTCGCCGATCATCCTGGCCGAGTACGGTTTCAAGCAGCGCCAGGGCGATCTCGAACGCGGGCGCCTTGCGCGGCTGCGCCACAAGCCGGCCGTCACGCTCGATGGCCAGCGCGTCGAGTTGCTTGCCAACATCGAGATGCCCGAGGACACCGTGGGTGCCGTCAAGGCCGGTGCGGTGGGCGTGGGCCTGTTTCGCAGCGAATTCCTCTTCATGGGCCGTGAGTCGTCGGCGCGCCAGACGCGCCTGCCCGACGAGGAAGAGCAGTACCAGGCCTACAAGCGCGCGGTCGAGGGCATGCAGGGCATGCCGGTCACCATCCGCACCATCGACGTGGGCGCCGACAAGCAGCTGGAGAACAAGTCCGGCAGCAAGCAGGAGCACCTGAACCCCGCGCTCGGCCTGCGCGCGATCCGCTGGAGCCTGGCCGATCCGGCGATGTTCCTCACGCAGCTGCGCGCCATCCTGCGCGCCGCGGCGCACGGCGAAATCCACTTGCTGATCCCGATGCTCGCGCACGCGAGCGAGATCCGCCAGACGCTCTCGCTGATCGACTTCGCGCGCACCGAGCTGGACAACCGCGGCGTCGTGCATGGCGCCGTGAAGCTGGGCGCCATGATCGAGATTCCGGCGGCCGCGCTCACGCTCAAGACCTTCTTGAAGCACTTCGATTTCCTGTCGATCGGCACCAACGACCTGATCCAGTACACGCTGGCCATCGACCGTGCCGACGAGTCGGTCGCGCACCTCTACGACCCCGCGCATCCCGCGGTGCTCAAGCTCGTGGCCGACACCATCGCCGAGTGCCGCCGCCAGGGCAAGGGGGTCGCCGTGTGCGGGGAAATGGCCGGCGACGTGGCCTTCACCCGCCTGCTGCTCGGACTGGGGTTGCGCAGCTTCTCGATGCACCCGTCGCGCATCCTGGCCGTGAAGCAGGAAGTGCTGCGCGCGGACACCAGCAAGCTGGAACCCTGGGCGCGCGGCGTGCTCGAGTCGGACGACCCCGCGGCCGCGCTCACGGGCTGACGCGCCAACGCGCGCACCGGACGACGGGCGCGGCGTCGATCCGTCTCTGCCTGCCTGCCTTCCATTCGGTCTCCAAGCGCCGCACATGGGCCGCGGCGTTGCGTCGCTGAATCCGAAAGCAATAGCGCCGCAATAAAACGAAACACGCCGAAACCGCGGCGAAAGGACTTGCCGCGCATGCGCAAGCACGATCAGGGCTCCTCCAACCCCCTGAAAGGTTTGCATCATGAAGTCCCTCTCCCTCTCCCTCTCCCTGACCCAGATCATCGCCGTCGGCTCGTTCGTCATGCTCGCTGCTGCGGGCGCCAAGGCCGAGAGCTATGACGGCGTGCAATCGGCCGTGTCGGCCAAGAGCCGCGCCGAGGTCGGCGCCGAAGCCGTGCGCACCGCCTCGGCCCCGAACCAGAACATCGTGCGCGGCTCGCGCGGCGCCGAAACCGTGGCGGTCTCGACCGACCGCTCGCGCGTCGTGGCCGAAGCCGTGCGCACCGCCGCCGCGCCGGACCAGAACGTGTCCTCGGGCTCGCGCGTGAACAGCAAGGTCATCTCGACCATGCAGAACCCCGTTGATGCACGCGCCGAAGCCGCGCGCAGCAACAGCAGCAAGCTCTGAGCAACAAAGCGACCCGCCTCGCGCTGTTGCCTCGCCCGTCGCAATAAAACGAAACACGCCGAAACCGCGCCGAGAGGACTTCGGAGCGAGCAAATCGCACCATCGAGCTTCCTCTTCTTCCGACAACACAAGGACGTCTCATGAAACACTGGATCAAGCGCACTCTCTTCGGTTTCGCCGGCGCAGCGATGGTGGCTGGCAGCATCGCCGGCTGTGCAGGACAACGCCACGGCTGGGGCGGCGACAGCGCCGAGTTCCGCGGCAAGATGGTCGAGCGCGTGGGCAGCAAGCTCGAGCTCGACGCCTCGCAAAAGCAGAAGCTCACCGCGCTCGCCGAGAAGCTGCAGGCACAGCGTGAAGCCATGCGCGGCGCGGGTGGCGCGGGCGATCCGCGCTCGCAGTTCAAGGCGCTGTTCGCGGGCAACAAGCTCGACCAGGCGGGTGCCACGCGGCTCATCGACGAGAAGACGACCGCGGTGCGCAACGGCAGCCCCGAAATCATCGCCGCCGCCGCCGACTTCTACGACAGCCTGAACGCCGCCCAGCAACAAAAGGTCCGCGATTTCATGGACCGCGGCGGCCGCCGCTGGAGTCGTCATGGCTGAGTCGGTCTCCGCGCACGGGCTCGTGACGCAGCGTGCGCCGGCCGCTGTGCCATGGGCGACGCGGGTCGCGCCCGCGGCTGACGCGCCGAACGCGGCCGCAGGCGGCGTTCGCACGCTGCTGCGCCTCGAAGGCGCCGTCGTGCTGGCCGCGGCGCTGGCCGCCTACACGCAGTTCGGCCTCGGCTGGGGCGTGTTCGCGCTCTGGCTCCTCGTGCCCGACCTGTCGCTGCTCGGCTACCTGGCGGGCCCGCGCGTGGGCGCGGCGCTCTACAACGCGGCGCATTCGTACGTAGGCCCCGTCGCGCTGCTCGTGCTCGGGGCGCTCGCGGCAATGCCGTGGGCCGTGGCCGGCGCGCTGATCTGGTTCACGCACCTCGGCCTGGACCGCGCCCTGGGCTACGGCCTGAAGTACGCCTCGGGCTTCGGCCTCACGCACCTGGGCCGCATCGGCCGCGCCGATCCATGGTGACGATGAACGACACGGCCCCCGTGCTGCGCCCGCAGGTGGCACGCGCCTGGATGCTGGCCGAGGCGCTCACGCTCGGCATCGCGTCCACGGTGCACGCCGGCCTGCTCGTGACGGGCTACGCCCATCCGCAGGCCCGCATCGCCGAGGCGGTGATCGCCACCGTGCTGGTGCTCGCCTCGGTGGAGACCTGGCTGCGCCCCGCGCACGCGCGGGGGGCCGCGATCTTCGGCCAGGGCTTCGCGCTCGCCGGCACGCTGGTCGGCCTTTTCACCATCGTGCTCGGCGTCGGTCCGCACACGGTGCCCGACGTCGTCTTTCACGCGCTGCTGCTCGCCGTGCTCGTGACGGGCCTGACCGTGGCGGTGCGATGCCGACCGGTCTGATGGCCAGCGAAGTCATTCGCCACATGTTTGCCAGGAGGCACAATCCCGCCATGCCGCGCATCCTGCTGATCGACGACGACGAACACCTCGCCGCGCCGCTGACCACCTACTTCGCCCGCTTCGGCTGCACGCTGGAGAGCGCCGTGCGACCGAGCGAGGGCCTCGCCAAGCTGCGCGCCGGCCAGTACGACGCGGCCATCCTGGATGTGATGCTGCCCGAGATGGACGGCTTTGCGCTGTGCCGCGAGATCCGCAAGGAGAGCGACATCCCCATCGTCATGCTCACCGCCCGCGGCGAGGTGATGGACCGCGTGGTGGGCCTGGAGCTGGGCGCCGACGACTACGTGCCCAAGCCCTTCGAGCCGCGCGAACTGGTGGCGCGGGTGCAGACCATCCTGCGGCGCCAGCGCAGCACGCCGGTGGCGGCGAACGGCAATGGCAACAACGGCACGCAGCTGCGCGTGTTCGACGGACTCTCGATCGACCTGGACCGGCGCCAGGTGCTGCGCCATGGCGAGCGCGTGGAGCTCACCGGCACCGAGTTCGAACTGCTCGCGCTGCTGGCGGCCGAGCCCGGCAAGGTCTTCAGCCGCGACGACATCCTGAACCGCCTGCGCGGCCACGAGGCCGAGCTCTACACCCGGGCCGTCGACATCGTGGTGAGCCGCCTGCGCAAGAAGCTGGAGCCGCTGGATTGCATCAAGACGCTGCGCAATGCCGGCTACGCGCTGGCCGTCGCACGCAGCGAGCCTGCATGAGGTTCGGCGGACGGGACCACCGCGAAGCGTGGCGCCAGATGGCCTGCCGCCGCGCCGAAATGCGCAAGCAATGGCACGCCCAGTGGCACGAAAAAGTGCAGGGCAAGCGCCGCTGGCGCCGGTCGCTGCGCATCCGTCTGGTGATGATGTTCGTGCTGCTGGCGCTGGTGATGGCCGGCGTCTTCATGGGCGGCATGAAGAAGGCGTTTTCCACCGGCTGGGCCGAGGCCGCCAAGCCGATGCTGGTGGACTACGCCGACCGCCTCGTCGCCGAGATCGGCACGCCGCCCGACGTGACGCGCGCGCAGGCGCTGGTGGGGCGGCTGCCGATCACGATCCGCATCGTCGGCCCCACCGTCAACTGGGACTCCAACCCGGGCGGCAGCAACAGCCCCGGCGGCTGGATGCACGACCGCGAGGATGTGTTCGGCGGCGAGAAATGGTTCATCCGCCCGACGGCCGATGGCCACCGCGTCATCTTCGGCTGGGCGCCCAAGCTCTGGCAGCTCGCGCCGCGTGCGACCGGCTGGGCCACGCTGGGCCTGCTGCTGTCGTGCGTGCTGCTGGGCTATGCCTACGTGAGCCGCCTGCTGCGGCCGCTGATCGACATCCGCGAAGGCGCGCAGCGCTTCGGACGCGGCGAGTTCACCGAGCCGATTCCGGTGCGCCGCAACGACGACCTGGGCGACCTCGCGCAGCGCATCAACACCATGGCCGACGACATCCAGGCCATGCTCGATGCCAAGCGCGGCCTGCTGCTGGCGCTGAGCCACGAGCTGCGTTCGCCGCTCACGCGCGCCCGGCTCAATGCCGAGCTGCTGCCCGCCACGCCCGAGGGCCAGGCCGAGCGCGAGGCGCTGCTGCGCGACCTCAACGAGATGCGCGACCTGATCAGCGACCTGCTCGAAAGCGAACGCCTGGCGAGCCCGCATGCCGCGCTGCAGCGCGAGCCGGTCGACCTGGCCGTGCTCGTGCGCCAGATCGTGGCCGAGATGCCCGGTGCCCAGAACGTGTACCTGGACCTGGCCGAAGGCCTGCCGCCGCATTCGATCGACCGCATGCGCATCCGCCTTTTGGTGCGCAACCTGCTGGACAACGCCATGCGCTACAGCACCGAGGCGCCCCGGCCGCCGTGCGTGTCGCTGCGCGCGGTGGTGGACGGCCGGGTGCAGGGCGTGGAACTGGAGGTGCGCGACTTCGGCCCGGGTGTCGACGAAGCACAGCTCGGGCGGCTGACCGAGCCCTTCTACCGCACCGACGGCGCCCGCGCGCGCGCCACCGGCGGCGTCGGCCTGGGCATGTACCTGTGCCGGCTGGTCGCCGAGGCGCACGGCGGCACGCTGACCGTGCGGAACGCCAATCCGGGCCTGCAGATCGTCGTGCGGCTCTGAGTTTCTTCCTTGGTGCGGGCCCTGTCGCCTGCGCTACCAGCAGGCGCGAGGGGCGCGGCTACGATGCGCCTCCAACCCGCGTCCGCCGGACCTGTCGCGTCCATCGCGCCCACCGCGCCCGTCAATCAAGGAGACACCATGAGCAGCTCACTCACCAACCACCAGGTCCGCCTCGCCAAGCGCCCCGAGGGCACGGCCACCCGCGAGAACTGGAAGTTCACCACCGAGCCCGTGGGCGAGCCGGCCGAGGGCGGGGTGCTGGTCAAGACGCTGTCGCTGTCGCTGGACCCCGCGATGCGCGGCTGGCTCAACGACGCCAAGAGCTACATCGCCCCCGTGGCCATCGACGAGGTGATGCGCGCGGGCGGCGTCGGCCGCGTCATCGCCTCGAAGAACCCGCAGTTCGCCGTGGGCGACACGGTCTACGGCACGCTGGGCGTGCAGGAATACATCCTGATCCCGCAAGACCAGGTCAAGCGCAACGGGCTGGTCAAGATCGACCTGCGCGTGGGCACGATCACCCAGTGGCTCAACGTGCTGGGCATGCCTGGCATGACCGGCTACTTCGGCCTCATGGACGTGGGCCAGCCCAAGGCGGGAGAAACGGTCGTCATCTCCGGCGCGGCCGGCGCCGTCGGGCAGACGGTGGGCCAGCTCGCCAAGCTCAAGGGCTGCCACGTGGTCGGCATCGCCGGCGGCGCGGCCAAGTGCGACTGGGTGGTCAAGGAGCTGGGCTTCGACGCCTGCATCGACTACAAGGCCGGCGCGGGTGCCGTGCGCGAAGGCCTCAAGGCGCATTGCCCGAAGGGCGTGGACATCTACTTCGACAACGTCGGCGGCGAGATCCTCGATGCGGTGCTGGCACGGCTCGCGCGCAAGGCCCGGGTGATCATCTGCGGCGCCATCAGCCAGTACAACAACGCCAACAGCATGCCGGGCGCTGGTCCGAAGAACTACCTGAGCCTGCTGGTGAACCGGGCGCGGATGGAAGGCATCGTGGTGTTCGACTATGCCGACCGTTATCACATTGCCATCGCGGAACTTGCCGGCTACCTGAAGGATGGCCGCATGAAGAGCAAGGAAGACGTGGTTTCGGGGATCGACACCTTCCCCGAAGCGCTCAACCGGCTGTTCAGCGGCGAAAACTTCGGCAAGCTGGTGCTGCAGGTTGCGGCAGAGTAGTTTCCGGTTGTTAACGTTCGTGTCTATGTCACGAACATTCGATCAACACTGTTAACTACGGTGAACTAACGACAACAGCGGTTTAACTTGCGTCTTCGGGTAACTAGACTGCGGCCTGCCCTGCATCAGGCAGGTCGCAATTCGGTAATTTCAAAATCCCAGGGAACGCAAAAATGCAAAAGTCTGTACTCGTCAAGTTCGCAGCGCTGGCCGTGGCCGGCGTGCTGTCGCAAGGCGCTTTCGCCGCCGACGGCACCATCAATTTCACCGGTGAAATCGTCGACGCGCCTTGCTCGATTTCGCCCAACAGCCAGAACCTGACCGTGCCGCTCGGCAAGGTCTCGCGCACCGCATTCGACGGCCCCACCGCCGGCACCGCGCTGGTCGGCAAGAAGGCCACCCCCGCCAAGTTCAACATCGACCTGCTGGGCTGCGGCGCCACCGCCAAGGGCGCAACCGTGACCTTCTCGGGCACGGCCGACCTGGACGACGCCACCAACCTGCGCCTGGCCAACGCCGGCCAGGTGGGTGTGGGTGCCGCTTCGGGCGTGGCGATCGAAATGGGTGACTCCGCCGCGACCAAGATCCCGCTCGGCTCGCCGTCCGGTGTCTACACCCTGGGCCTGGGTGACAACTCGCTGAAGTTCCAGGCTGCCTACGTTGCAACGAAGACGGCCGTGACGGTCGGCCCGGCCAACTCGGTCGCGCAGTTCACGGTCGCGTACAAGTAAGTAGCGCCCGCGGCATTGCCGCGGCCGGCCGGAGCGCATTGCCGCTTCGGGCCGGCCGGCGATGCCGCCCATGCCTGCGCCGCGCCCGGACCTCCTCGCGTCCCCCGGCGCCGGCATTTCTTTCTTTTTCGCCTTTTTCGCCTTTTTCGCCTTTTTCGACGGTGCTCCGATGCGCACCGCCGCGTCGGGGCGCGCGTGTTCCATGCGTCTGACCCGCGCCCAAGGATTCTTTTTATGTGCAGCAACCATCGCTTCCGCCGGGCTTTCGCCATCCTGCTGATGCTGGGCCTCCCGGGGCTGGCCAGCGCGGGCGTGATGCTCGGTGGCACCCGCGTCATCCTCGGCGAGAAGGCCCGCGAGGCCTCCATTCCGGTGAAGAACACCGGCACCTCGCCCTACGTGGTCCAGTCCTGGATCGATGCGGGCGAAGGCAAGAACAAGACCCCGCTGCTGGTCACGCCGCCGCTCTCGCGGCTGGACCCGGGCATGGAAAACATCCTGCGCATCATGCGTGTGCAGGGCGAGTTGCCGGCCGACCGCGAATCGGTCTTCTGGCTCAACGTCAAGGAGATTCCCGAGAAGTCGAAGGAAGAGAACGTGCTGCAGATCGCGGTGCGCAGCCGCATCAAGCTGTTCTACCGGCCCGCAAGCCTTGCGGGCAAGTCCGAGGAATCGCGCGCCCAGCTCAAGTGGGCGGTGAGCGCCGGCGCCCAGGAGCAGGGCGCCGTGCTGAAGGTCGGCAACCCCACGGCCTACCACGTGACCTTCACCGCGCTGAACATCAACAGCGGCCAGCAACTGATCAACGCCGACATGGTGCCGCCCTTCGGCGAGATGTCGTACCCGCTGAGCGCGGTGAAGACGCCGCAGGCGATCCAGGTCAACTACACCACGCTCAACGACTACGGCGGCGAGACGCCTGAAGAACGCGTGCAGGTGCCGGCAGGTGCCGAACCCGTGGCGGTGAAGGCGGAGCTGGTTCCCCCGCCCGCGGCTTCCGCACCCTCCGCACCCTCCGCAGACGGCGTCAAGCGCTGAAACGACAGAGACGACCCGCCATGCGCCGCCCACCCGCTCTCCACGCGCCGTTCCGGCTGACCCTGTGCGCTGCCCTGCTGGGCGCGCTCGGCACGCCCGGCCATGCGCAGGAGCAACCGCAGCAACCGCAGCAATTGGCCGGCTCCAACTTCAACGAGGAATTCCTCGGCATCGGCGGCGACCAGCCGCACGCGGATCTTTCGCTCTTCTCCTTCGGCAACCGCGTGCTCGCGGGCAAGTACATGGTCGACGTGTCGCTCAACGAGCGCGGCGCGGGACAGATCGAGATCCGCTTCGCCGCCAGGGACGGCAAGCACGACGCCGAGCCCTGCCTCACGCGCGGCATGCTCGACGCCTGGGGCGTCAACGTGGCGGTGTTCCCCGAACTGGCAAGCGCCACGGACGAGGCCTGCATCGACCTGACCAAGGTCATTCCCGATGCGGCCGTGACCTACGACGCCGGCAAGCAGCGCCTGTTCGTGAGCATTCCGCAGGCGGCGCTCAAGCGCTCGGCGCGCGGCGCGGTCGGTCCCGAGAAGTGGGACAAGGGCATCACCGCCGGCATGCTGGACTACCAGCTGAACTTCGCGCGCTACAGCGGCAACAACTACCGCAACGACGCCAACCCCTTCGCGCCGCCGCAGAACGTGTTCGACGGCAACCCCTTCGCCGAGCGCGACAAGACCCTGCAGCGCAACACCCTGTTCGCGGGCCTGCGCGCGGGCTTCAATTTCGGCGACTGGCGCCTTCGCCATTTCTCGACCTACAACCGCGGCATCGACGGCAAGAGCCGCTGGCAGGGCATCAACACCTACATGCAGCGCGACATCGCCTCGATCAACGGACGCCTCCTGATCGGCGACGGCAACACGCCGGGCAACTTCTTCGACAGCCTGCCGTTCCGCGGCGTGCAGCTGTCCTCGGACGACGCGATGCTGCCCGACAGCCAGCAGGGCTACGCACCCACCATCCGCGGCGTGGCGCAGACCAACGCGCGCGTCACCGTGCGGCAGAACGGCTACGTGATCTACAGCACCTTCGTGGCGCCGGGACCGTTCGTGATCGACGACCTGTACCCGACGGCATCGAGCGGCGACCTGGAGGTGACCATCGCCGAAGCCGATGGCCGCCAGACCAGGTACACGCAGGCCTTCTCGGCCGTGCCCACGCTGTTGCGCGAAGGCACCTGGCGCTACTCGGCCACCATCGGCAGGTACCGCAACGGCTACGACGGCACCACCGTGCTGGGCGTGCGGCCCTCGCTCTCGCAGCCGGTCTTCATGCAGGCGACGCTCGCGCGCGGCCTCGGCAACGAGTTCTCGCTCTACGGCGGCCTCCTGATGGCGAACATGTACCAGTCGCTGCTCGCCGGCGTGGGCAAGAACCTGCGCGATTTCGGCGCGGTGTCGGTCGACCTCTCGAGCGCGCGCACCACCGACCGCACGCCGGTCAACGGCGTGAAGACCTACGACGGGCAGTCGGTGCGCTTCCTCTACTCGAAGGCATTCCTCACCTCGGGCACCAACTTCCGCGTGGCGGGCTACCGCTACTCGACCAGCGGCTACCGCACCTTCCAGGAGGCGGTGCAGATGCAGGACCTGCGGCCCTTCGAGTCGTTCAACAGCCGCCGCAACGAAGTGCGCTTCGAGGTCTCGCAGCAGGTCGGCGACCTGGGCACGGTGTTCGCGTCCGCGCGCCAGCAGAGCTACTGGGGCACCAGCGCGAAGGACCGGCTGGTGCAGCTGGGCTACTCGGGCAACTACAAGCAGTTCGGCTACAGCGTCTTCTACAACTACACCACCAGCCTGAACCGGCCGGCCGTGCGCCAGGTGATGTTCACGCTGAGCATTCCGCTGGGCGACACCCACGCCAGCGCGCAGTACGCGGTCACCCGCGACAGCACCGGCCGCGTCAACCAGCAGGCCAGCGTCTACGGCTCGGCCTTCGACGACAGCCGCCTGACCTACAACATGACTGCCGGCGCGGCCAACCAGGGCGGCGGCAGCAGCGGCAGCGCGAGCGCGAGCTACCTGTCGTCCGTGGGCCGCTTCGACGTCGGCCATTCGCAGGGCCGCGGCTACGGCCAGAGCACCTTCGGCGTGTCGGGCGGCGTGCTGATCCACGGCGGCGGCGTCACGATGTCGCAGCCGCTCGGCGAGACCGTGGCGCTGGTGCAGGCGCCCAAGGCCTCCGGCGTGGGCTTCGAGTCGCAGCCCGGCGTGGCGACCGACTGGGCCGGCAACGCGATCATTCCCAACCTCACGCCGTACCGCCTGAACCGCCTGGCCATCCGCACCGGCGACCTGGGCGACACGGTGGAAGTGAAGAACGCCGCCACCGAAGTGGTGCCCACGCGCGGCGCCGTGGTGGTCGCCAGATTCGAGACCTCGGTGGGCTTCCGCCTGCTGATGGTGCTCACCGACCGCAAGGGCGGCATGCTGCCGCTGGGCTCCAGGATCGAGAACGAGGCGGGCCAGGAGGTCGGCATCGTCGGCCCCGACGGCCAGGCCTTCGTGACCGGCGCGGGCACCAGCGGCCAACTCACCGTGCGGTGGGGCCAGGGCAAGACCGACCAGTGCGTCGTGCCCTACAGCCTGCCCGATGAAAAGAACCCGCCGCCGATCCGCGAACTGAGCGGCCAATGTGCCGCTGCTGCAGTGCCGGCCGACGTGCAACCGAAGGGAGCGGAATGACCCGCAGCCATCCATTCCGCGCGATGAACGCCATGCGCCATTCCGTGCGTCTGGCCGTGCCGGCCCTCGCGCTTGTGCTTGTGCTTGGTGCGCAAGGTGCGTGGGCGGCATGCACCGTCACGCCGGGCTACATCGAGAAGACGGTCAACATGGCGATGGGCCGCGTGCTCATTCCGAACGACGCGGCGGTCGGCACCATGTTCAAGAGCCAGCTCTTCCCGCTGCCTCTCTCCGGCACGACCAACAAGCCATGGACCTGCACGGGCGGGGGCAATGTGAAGGGTGTGATGCTGCAGGGCACCGAGGTGCCGGGCTACGACCACGTGTTCACCACCGCGGTGCCCGGCGTGGGCATCCGGCTGTCGCGCTATTTCGACCAGACGGCCGTCAACTACTACCCGCACGACCGCTCGACCACGACCGACTTCGGCGATTTCAACGCCGCATCGCGCTTCCAGGTCGAGCTCTTCAAGATCGCGACCGTCACGGGCAACGGCCCGCTCGCGCAGGGCACCTACACGCAGTACTACAGCCTGGCGGACAGCAAGTCGGTACTGACCACCATCCTCTCGGGCGAGGGCATCACCATCATCACGCCCTCGTGCTCGGTGGACCTGGGGTCGCGCAACATCTCGGTGGAGTTCGGCAAGGTGCCGCAGAGCAACTTCAAGGGCAAGGGCAGTACCACGGGCGATCGCAAGTTCAACATCAAGCTCAACTGCAAGGCCGGGCAGAACGCGCAGAACACCGTCTACCTGCGCATGGATGCGACGCCGGACCCGTCGAACGAGCAGGGCGTGCTGAAGATCACGCAGGCCGGCGCCAGCAGCGCGACCGGCGTGGGCATCCAGGTGATCGACAACCAGAGCGCGCCGGTCAAGTTCGGCGACGAGGCGCTGGTCGGCCCCTCCAAGGACGGCGACTACGTGCTGCCCTACACGGCGCGCTACTACCAGACCGGCGACAAGGTGACGCCGGGCCGCGCCGACGGCACCGCCACCTTCACGCTCGACTACAAATAGCCGGGCTCAGTCGGCGGGGCGCATCGGGATGTCGCCCATCGCGTCGTCCTCGCGCAGGCCGCGCGCGGCCTTCAGCAACTCGATCGAGAGGCCATCGCCGTGGCCCGCGAAACCCTTGGCGATGCCTTCCAGTGCCGTCGAGAGACCGGTCTCCCCGTCGGCGCGGGCGTCCATGCTGATGTTGAGCACCCGGGCGGCCATCTGGCGGTAGGTGATGGCGCCCGCGCCTTCGAGCGCGGCCACCAGGTCCAGGTACAGCGCCAGGTTCAGGTCGAACACCAGCTTGGGCGTGATTTCGAAGTCGTCGTTCTTGTTCTTGTCGTCCATGGGTTCGCTCCTTTTTTCTGAGCCTCCACTCTAGCCAGAAAATGCGCGCCGAACCGTCGGACACGGGCGTGATTCGCGCCGTCAGCGCGCACGAGTGCCCATGACGGCGGCCGCGATGATCAGCGCGGCCGCGAGCGCGATGCTCCAGGTGAGCGGGCGGCCCGTCACGGCCAGCAGCAGCGCCGTGGACGCGAGCGGCGTGATGTAGCTCAGGATGCCGATCTGCCGCGCGTCGCCGCGCTTGAGCGCCATGTCCCAGAGGAAGAAGGCCGCGCCCAGCGGACCGAGGCCGCAGAGCGCGAGCAACAGCCAGTCCC
Organism: Variovorax sp. 770b2; assembly: GCF_900115685.1. GTDB lineage: Bacteria > Pseudomonadota > Gammaproteobacteria > Burkholderiales > Burkholderiaceae_C > Variovorax. The sequence continues at coordinate 26,288 of NZ_FOXJ01000013.1, forward strand.
TGCCCGACAGCGCGACCGAGGGCTCCAGCAGTGCGTGACAGCCCAGCGACAGGGCGCCCGAGACCAGCCCGAACAGGCCGATCGCCGAGGTCGGGAACGCCGGCACGCGCTGGGTCCACAGCGAATAGCTCGCCCAGATGAAGGCCGAGCCCGCCGCAGGCACGAAGCCCCAATAGGTTGCAGCGGCCCCCGCGACCGGCGCCGCACCGCTGCGTGCGCCGAGGATCGCCATCGCCGCGCCCGCGAACCCCAGCAGCGCCGCGATCACGTGCAGCGGCCGCAGCGACATGCGCGGCAGCAGCACCGGCGCCAGCACCACCATGAGCAGCGGCCACAGGTAGTTCACGAGATTGGCTTCGACCGGGGGCGCATACCGCAGCGCGATGAACAGCAGGAAGTGATAGCCGAAGAGGCCGTAGATGCCGAGCGCCAGCGTGCGCGGCGGCACCTTCCAGGCGCGGCGGTCGCGCAGCACGAGCGGCCAGCTCGGCACGCTGCCGACGATGAGCGCAAGCCCCGTGAGCAGGAACGGCGGCAGGTGCGACAAGGCCGTGCCGAGCGAGGCAAGGCTGGTCCAGAGCGCGATGGCGAGCAGGGCGTAGACGGTGGAAGACATGACCGGCAAGGCTAAGCGATGGCGTCGTCGCGCAACGCCGGCCGATCGTCGCGTGGCGACGGTCTTGTCAGGCGCCCAGGCGGCGCAGCGCGGCAGTGAGCGCCGATGGCGAGCGGTAGCCCGTGCGCCGTGCCGTTTCCGCGACGCTCAGGCCGTCCAGCCGCAGCTCGCGCGCATGCGTCAGCCGCAGCCCGCGCAGCCAGTGCATCGCGCTCACGCCTTGCTCCTCGCGGCAGCGCTGCGCGAACTGGCTGGGGCTCAGGCAGGCGACCGCGGCGAGGTCGGGAACACCCAGCGGCTCGTGCCACCGCGTCCGGGCCCAGGCCGCGAGCGCCTGCCAGTCGATGCGGCGGCGGCGCGTGTCCGGCAAGGACGAAGGCGCGAGGCTCCACGCCTCCAGCAACAGCGCGGGGCCGTGCTGCAGGGCAAGCGCAGATTGCTGCGGCTGCTTCATGCAGTGCGCCAGGTAGCATGCCAGCGCGTGCAACTGCGGCACGTCGGCCGGTGCGCGCTCGGCGCAGCGGGCCCACGGTGCGTGCGTGGTGTCGAGCACCAGGCACACGCTGCCCTGGCCGCGCGCCTCGAAGTCGTGGCGATCGCCCGGCGCGACCACCTGCGCCTCGCCCACGCCGATGCCCGCGCCCCGGCCTTCGACCTCGATGTCGAGCACGCCATCGAGGCCGATCAGCACCTGGAAGTGATCGTGTGCATGGCTGCCGCGCGAGGTGCCGTAGCCGCGCAGCGAAAGGGTGTGGATGGCGGGGGCGTGCATGGCGGGGAGGCGCAGATTGTCTTCCCCGGCTCCCCGCCTGTCACGCGAGCCGCAGCAGCAGCGCCGAGGCCGCGCACACCAGCAGGAACGGAACGCTGATGCGGTGGAATTCGCGCAGCCCGTTCGGCAGCTTCGCGAGCCGCAGCGCGATCAGGTTGGCCAGCGAGCCCAGCACGCAGCCGAAGCCGCCCACGCTCACGCCGGCCGCCAGCGCGGGCAGGTCGCGCACATGGCCGTCCAGCAGGATGGCGGCCGGCACGTTGCTGATGAATTGCGAGGTGACGATGGCCGCGAGGTAGGCGCGCCATCCCTCGGTGATCGGCCAGTGCCCGAGCAGCGCGGTGATGGCAGGCAACTCGGCCAGCTGCCGCAGGTCCACGAACATCAGCGCGATGATCGCGAGCAGCGCCCAGTCGATGCCCCGCAACACGCGCGGGTAGGTCACCAGGAACGCGCCGAACACCACGCCCAGGCCCGCCAGCAGCCAGTGCCGGTCGAGCGCGACCACGAAGCCGATGAAGAGCACGCCCGCCAGCGCCAGGAGGCGCGGCTGCACCGGCGCCGCCTCGGCCGCGGGCTTGAGCGCGATGGGCGTGCGCGGCACCAGCAGCCAGACCGCGACGAAGAGCCAGAACAGCATCACCGCCACCGTCGGCCCCATCATCCCCATGAAGGCGAAGAAGCTCTCGCCCGAACGGTGCCAGAGATACAGGTTCTGCGGATTGCCGATCGGCGTGAGGGCCGAGCCCGCATTCACGGCCAGCGCCTCGAGCACCACGAGGCGCGCGAGCGGCAGGTGCGCTTGGGTTGCGAGCACGCGCGTGAGCGGCACCAGGAGGAAGAGGCTCACGTCGTTGGTCACCAGCGCGGAAAGCAGCGCCGCGCTCGCCGTCAGCAGCATCGCCAGGCTGCGCTGGTCGTGCGTGCGCGCGAGCAGGCGCTGCGCGGTGGCCTGCAGCATGCCGCTCTTCTCCACGCCCTGCGTGATGGCCAGCAGGCCGGCGAGCGCGCCCACGGTCTGCCAGTCGACCAGCGTGAGCCACTGCATCGGCGCGCGCGGGCGCAGGAACGCGAACAGCACCGCCACGACGACCAGCACCCACAAGAGGCCGTTGCCGCCGCCGTGCGCGTCGGACGGCGGCGCGGCTTTGGCTTCAGCGGCCGACAAGGTCACGCAACTCGCGCTTGAGCACCTTGCCGATCGCGCTGCGCGGCAACTCGTCGATGAAGTGCAGGCGCGCCAGGCGCTGCGTCTTGCCCAGCTGCTCGTTGGTCCATTGCAGCAGCGCGACTTCGGTGGTGGCGTCGCCCTCGCTGCGCACCACGAAGGCCACCGGCGTCTCGCCCCATTGCTCGGAGGGCACGCCGACCACCGCGACATCTGCCACCGCCGCATGGCCGCGCAGCACGGCTTCCAGGTCGCTCGGGTAGATGTTGAAGCCGCCGCTGATGATCATGTCCTTCTTGCGGTCGAACAGCGTGAGGAAGCCGTCGGCGTCGAAGCGGCCCACGTCGCCGGTGCGGATGAAGCGCTTGCCGGTGGCGTCGAACCACTCGGCTTCGCGCGTCTTCGCGGGCTGGCGGTGGTAGCCGGTCATCATGCCGGCCGAGTGGCCCACCACTTCGCCGGCCACCTCTGTGTTGCCCTGCGGCAGTTCGTTGCCCTCCTCGTCGATGAGGCGGATGTCGCTGCCCGGCGCGGGCTGGCCCACCGTGTGCAGCTTGGCCGGGTGCAGGTGCGCCTCCAGGATGCAGGTGCCGCCGCCTTCGGTCATGCCATAGAACTCGATCAACCCGCCGGGCCAGCGCTTCAATACATCGGCCTTGAGCGCGGCGTTGAAGGGCGCGCTGGTGCTGAACTTGAACTGGAACGAGGAGAGGTCGTGCGCGTCGAAGCGCGGGTGCGCCATCAGCCGCTGGTACTGCACCGGCACCAGCATCGTGTGCGTCACGCGGCGCGCTTCGGCCAGCTGCAGGTAGCCGCCGGCGTCGAACTTGGGCATCAGCACCACGCAGCCGCCGAAGGCGATGGTGGGGAAGAACACCACCAGCGTGGTGTTGGAGTAGAGCGGCGTGGACAGCAGCGTGACCGTGTCGGCGCTGTACTCGTACTTGGCGCCGCGCTGCACATGCGACCAGCGCATGCCGTGCCCCTGCACGATGCCCTTGGGCTCGCCGGTGGTGCCCGAGGAATAGATGATGTTGAAGGCCCACGAGGGCTGCACCTCGACGGCCTCGGGCCGGGCGCCGACCGGTGCGAGCCAGGCCGCGAAATCGCGTCCCGCCGAAGAGCCGTCGAGCGCGATGCGCGCAATGCCACCTTCCTTCGCGGGGCCGACCACCTCGGCGGCCGAGGCATCGGTGAAGAGGATGCGCGCATCGGCGTCCTGGATCATGCGGGCGAGGCTTGCGGGCGTGGAGCCGGGCGCGAGCGGGGCAACGGCGACACCCGCGCGCAACGCGCCGAGGAACACCGCGGCGTAGTTCACCGACGACGTGGCGCAGACCGCGATGGCGTCGCCGGCCTTGAGACCGTCGCGCTGCAGGCTGGCGGCGATGCGGTCCATCAGCGCGTCGAGCGCGCCGTAGTTCAGCGCGGATTGCGAGTACGGCGCGTCCGCGAGCGCGGCATGGTCGGGCGTGTGCTGGGCGTGGAGGCGAACCAGGTCGGCAATGGCGCCGAAATCGCGTTCCATCGCGGCTTGAATGGCGGGGTGCGTTTGCAAAATCGAATCCTTCGTCTGGGCCAGCCGGCAGGATAGCGAAGAAGCCTTGCGGCCGGTGAGCCGCGCGCGACGGCCGGGCACAGTCGGTCGGATCGGTCAGGTCGATCAGTCAGCCACCGCTCAGGGGTGCAGGTCGAGGATCGGTGTTTCTTCTCCATCCAGGAAGGAGCTCCGACATGGGACTGCTCGACATTCTTCAAGAGGCCATCGGCGGCGATGCCGGTGCGCATGTGGACCAGGTCACGCAGCATGCCTCGCCCGATGCGATCGGCGCGGGGCTCGCGGCGGCAATGCGCTCGGACCAGACGCCGCCGTTCGGCGACACGGTGGGGCGGTTGTTCGGCCAGTCTTCGCCGATGCAGCAAGCCGGTGTGCTCAACCAGATAGTGGCGACGCTGGGCCCGGCTGCGGCATCGATGCTGGCGGGTGGGGTGCTCGGGCGCATGCTGCAGCCCGGGCAGACGCAGCTCACGCCGGAGCAGGCTTCGCAGTTGTCACCCGCGCAGGTGACGGAGATTGCGGCGCATGCGGAGGAGCAGCATGCGGGGGTGATCGACGAGGTGAGTCGGTTCTATGCGCAGCACTCGGGGTTGGTGAAGACGCTGGGTGGGGCGGTGTTGGCTATTGCGTTGGCGAAGATGAAGGAGAACGCGACGCGGGGGTGAGCTGATTGGCTCGTCTTTACGGCTTTGCCTTGAAGATTAGTCGACCTTCTTTCTATCCCAGCGAGCTTCTCCGGGGAGCGGCATGCCACTGAAGCAAGGCATAACGTTTGGAATCATGTTCCAACCAATTGCTGCGGGCCGTACAGGCCGGTGTCTTTCAGGCCGTCGACATCTCGGGCTCGGCGTCCTTGGCGGGGCGTTCGATGCGAGTCAGTCGGATACTGTCTGCACCCGCATAGACGCGGCGATAGCGTAGATATCCAGCGCCCCACTTGTACCACTCGCGTCCCTCGGTGAATTCGGGAGCGTATTCACCTTGCGTCAGGTACAGATCCACCCATTGCTCCTGCTCACGCGTGAGCAATCTCGTGCCAGCTCGCCTGAAGTCCTTGTTCACCTGCTCCATTTCGGCCTTCTTATGTACGAGTTTCTTCATCTCCTTTTCAAAGTCTGCCGCTTCGATCCCAAGCAACTTGAACCATGCGTGGGAGTCGTGCACTCGGTCTTCGAAAAGCTTGCAGATGACAGGACCGGGAGTGGGTTCACTCCAGTACGCCTCAATGCGCTGCCATTCACCCAGGCGTTCCGAGTCGATGCCCGGCACGTTGTCGACTTGACGCGTGCCACCGCGCGGCCCCATCGAGACGGTTCTCTTCTTTTGCTTGAGCCACGCTTCGAAATCTTTGACTTCGATCTGGAATCCCTCGTCGGCTGAGCGCAGATCAGCCCGATCTTCCTTGGGAGCTCGTTGCACGCTGGGCATTTCGAGGATGCGTCCGGCCCAGGACTTGCGCCACAGGATAAAGAATTTGCGCTGCTCAGCCATGATGTTGCGCAGCAGCCCTTCCTTTACCGTGCATTGCGCAATGTAGGCATTGAAATCGCGGATCACGTCCGCCTCTATTCTGAAGCGCTGTTGAACCAGAGGCCGCGCCAATTCCAGCTTCAGCGGAACGCCCGCCAAGCGGGCTTGGCGATACATCAAGGCCAGTGGAATGCGCGACAGCATGTCGCTACCCGTGGCATCGGTACCTTTGCCTTGTTCCTTTGGCAGGTAGCCACCGCCAATGTCCGAGTGCGCGCCTGGACACACCCATTCATTTGTTTGCGCGGGCAACTTGTTTTCCACATGGGCCGAGTCACTGGGAAAACTGCGACGCACTTCGTGCGCGGCGACAAGGTGAAGGCAAGGCACATCCTCGGGAATGCGCATCGAATGATCCGAGTCGGCCCAGGCGCCATGGCCATCGGCGAACAAGGACGAAGCCGCGATGCCAACAGAAGCCACGGTGTCGAAGATGCCCAGAAAATCGAAGGTCACGGGGAACGAGCCGAGCGTTCGCCCGCCGGACTGTCCGGTGATCTCCGCATCGAGCTCGCACAGCTTCAGGAACCAGTTGGTAAACACCCGGGCCTCTGCCGAGCCGCGAGAAAAACCAAAGGCGCTGGCATAGATGCGCTGCACGCGGCCCGGATCGACTTGACTGCATTGCCCGGTGGCTGGATCGATCATGTGCGGCTTGACGGCTCCGTGGAGCTTGCGCAGCATGCGTTGCATCAACGCATGATTGGTCATGGTTTCGTTGTCGGTCGGATATTCCTTGGGGTTGGCCACCAGATTGCGCCACCCAAGCCTGAAGTCCGAGGCGAAATCGAGGATCTCTTCGCCGGAGAAGAGCCCTGGTCCCTTGCCGCCTTTTGTGAGGTAGCGGTGCACGCAGTTGAGCGCTTGCACCAACGCCCAGATGATGCGCACTTCACCGAGGGTGGCAAATGCGGCACCGTACTGTGCGTCTCTACCTTCGCCTGAATCCTTGACTTGCTGGAACGGAGTGCCGACGCCAGGCACATATATCTTGAAAAAGTGCTCGTAGTTCGCAGGATCGGCGGCCCATTGCGCGTCCGGATCGGCAGGTACGCTGGGTACGCTCTGTCCGGGATAGGCGTCGTACAAACGCGCAACGTTCGAATAGGTTTCGTCTTTCCGATTGCTGCTCAGGTCGTAATTGTTGCGCGTGCCATCGAAGAAGAAACCGAGGAACAGATTCACATCGCAAGACTTGCCGGGCTGGCCCACTGCTCTTAGTTCACGGGCGACTTCGTAGTCGGCTCTGATGAAGTCGCTCTTGTCTTTTCCGAAGAAACTCTCTCTGTTCGCGGGGTTTGAGAACGCGTCTTCATTGATAGGCTCAACCAGCTTCGCTGTCATGGCTTTACTTTCTGGAGTCGATCAACCTTGTCTTGTGAGTACTTCAAAGATGCTTCACGCCTGCCGCGTTCAAACTCAAACAGTGCAGGATCATCAGGACCTGAGAATCGGCTATACGCTCTTGCTAGCCCCACCTGCTTGTTCTTCACATTCTCCAAGTGTCGAATCCATAGCTCTTTCAGATATTGCTTCGGGTCGCGATCAAACGCTTCTTTGAATTCCTTGCTCGTCGCCAGACCCTCCTGAGCCAACTTCATGTCTCTGTCCCAAAGCTTGCGTTGGTACTCCACGGAAGGCTTGGGCCAGCCTTTGATCTTGCCGGGCCACTCGTCTGCATTGGGTCGATAGGCCGTCGACACGACGCCCACCGAGCGGTCCGGATACAGGATGAACCACACGTCCCCGGCCTTGCCTTCCTTGTCATAAGGCGGCAGGTCCACCACGAACGTCTTGCGCTCTCCATACTTGCCAGCCTTCTCGTCGTACACGTCCAGCATCACCCCGACCCTGGTGCCCGGCGTCCACGTCTTGGGCAGCGCGTAGCAGCAGCGGATGCCGCCCGCGCTGAAGGGGCCTAGTTCTTCCGAAGCTGCGACTTTCTTCTCGGCGTCATCCGGGTCAAACAACATGTACGAAATGTCGTCGCCCGTGTAATTCACCCCACTGACCGAGGCGGGAACTAAATCGGTGCGGCCGAGTGCGCAACCCGTACTGGCCCAAGATGCCAGCAGCAAGAAGTGGAGTAGCCAATTTCTGCGGAGCATTTGTAGTTCCTGCTGCGGTGCGCTACGCAATCAAGGCGCGCAGCGCCTCGTGATCGCTGTGGAGATCGTTGCGCAACTCCGGTTGCTGCCAGAACAATTCGCAGAGGCTCATTCTTTGAGCCATCGTGTCGATGTGCATCGCGTCGGCAGCAGCGAGTGAGTACGAGGCAAGCGAGTGCAGCTTCGAGGGCGAATGCCGCTCGCTGTACTGCGGTGAGAGGTAGAGCAGGTTTGCGATGATTTCATCCGCCTCGCTACCGGCAATGAGCGCAGCGCATTGATCTCCATCGAGCTTCGGTGCAGGCTCGGGTTGCGACGCAAAGGAGGCCGCTTGGCTGGGGGCGAGGAAGACTTGCCAACTCGCATCGCGTCCACGGAAATGCCAGGCGGTGCCGGGACCACACAATGCAAGTTGCTGTGGTGGCGAAAGCGCATTCAACACATCCGGCAGACGGCGCGTGTCTGGAAAGCGCAGCACAAAATGCTGGCCGTCTGCGTTCACAACGCACCACGGACTCAAGCGCTCGAAGAGCGAATCGAGCGGCTCGAGCGAGTGAATGAAGCTGAGCATCGGCAAGCCATTCGTGAGCAGCAGCACGCGATCGAGCACTTGCCTTTGCATCGTCTCGACGTTCAGCAGGATGGGTGAATGCCGAATGACCTCATCGGTTGCGCCTGGCGTGTTCTCGTACAGCGAACGCCAGCGTCCGTCGCTTGCGTTCTGCTTCAGAAGTCGATGACATTGCGGCGCAAACGCACAATCAATAAGGGCGTAACGGGTCCCCATCGCTGTAGAGGCCAGCGGCCCTTTGTCGACAAACAAGGCGTCGAGCCAGCCGGGGGCGTGCTTGTCAATCAGGTTCATCAGGTGCTATTCCACCTGAGTAAAGGCCGGTGCCGATTTGAGCGACTTCAACAGGCACGCAATGCAGATGCTCTTGGGGAATGCCGGAAGCGGATAGCTCTGCTGCACAGGCCCCGCCAGCTTCCGCTGCACCGCGTGATAAGTAATCTTCCCCGGGCACTCAAACGTGATATCCCCGTTCTGCAGCGTGATCGACGCCCCTTGCGCAGTCGCAATGCGGATCTTCTTCTTCGCCGCAAACTCCACCGTCTTGTCCGTACTCGCAATCTTCAGCGCATCCTTCGCCTGCACCCGAAGCTCATCGTGCTGCGCCTGAAAATCCAGGTCATCGCTGCCCGCAATGATCGACAGCCCCGCTTCAGCATCCGCCTTCTGCGCCCCGGCCAACAGGCCAATGGCTTGTCCACTGTGGACCCTCAGCACATCCGCCAGCGCAAGGTTGATATCCCCGCCACTGGCCAGCGTCGCAGTCTCCCCCGCCACGATCTGCAATTGCTGCCCCGCGACCATCGCGAGCCCGCCGCGCGCGGCCAGCGCAACCACAGCATCGGTCGTGTGCGGCACCTTGCCATCGCCGGTCGCAATCGATTTGTCCGACGCATCCGAGTAAGCCGTCTCCAGCACATCGCCCGTCACCATGCCGCTCGCCGCGTGCTCCATTGCCGCGTACGGCGCGCGCTCCTTGTCGAGCTGTGAGGCGTTGGCCTTGTCGGCGCCGATGTGACCGGCGAGCTGCACGGTCTCGTGCTTCATCGCAGCCTCGCTCAGTGCCTGTCCCAACTGCTGTACTTGCTTGAGCAGCGCCATGCCCGCGGCAAAGTCACCAACAGGTTCAAGCTGCTTCCCACCCGTCCCGTGGTACGTGCTCAACAGCACGCCCTTGCCGCCACGCAACGCCGCATAGCCATCGGTGCGAAGCTCCAGGCCCTGTCCGCGGAAGCTCCCGCGGAAGTTGTCTGCCTGGTGAATCAGATGCCCCAGGTTCAACTGGCTGTGCGCCGTGCTCGCATGCAACTGCACACGCAGCTGCTGGTTCGAATCGTCGAACACCAACTGGCTGAACCCCTCGCCGCCAAACTCCTTCGTCTTGAAGCCGCTCAGCGCTGCCGCGTTGCGATGCCCCTTGTCGTCCGCGCTCGAGCCGTGCCAGGCCGGCGCATGGCCAGCAGCAAGATTGGCCTGCGCACTCGGCGATCCGTTGTGCGCCTGCGCGAAGACATCGGCCTCCTGCCCTTGGCCTGAGCGTTCCTGGCTGCGCGATGCACCTCCAGGCGTAGGCTCGATGCCGCCATCGCCGCGCCCGTTGTAGAGCGCACCGACGATCACCGGCTGGTCGACATCGAGGTCGACGAATTTCACCAGCACTTCCTGCCCGATGCGCGGCAGCCACTGCCAGCCCATGCCCGGTCCGGCCTGGCGCTGCGCCACGCGAATCCATCGCGTGCTGCGGTTGTCCTTCGCGTCGCCGCCGCCATTGTTGTTCTGCGCATCGCCGCCGGCCGACTCGGTCTGCCAGTGGAATCGCACGCGCACGTCGCCGCGGTCATTGCAATACAGCTCGTCCGCGCCGTTCGGCGAAGTCTCGCCCGAGGGGCCGACCACGATCGCGCTGTGCACGCCGCTGGCCGTGGGCTTGGCATGCAGCCGCGCGCCGTCGGCTGCCGCGAGCACGGGCCGCCAGGGGCGATCCACGTGCACGGCCGAGAAGCTGTTGGCGTAACCCAGCGTCTTCGCCGCGGCAAGGCTCTGCGCCTGCGGGCGAACATCGTTCACGCCGTCGTGCGAACCCGTGCCCGTCGGCACCAGCCCGAACACATCGTCTTCGGACGTGACGGATGCGCAAGGCCTGTCGAACACAAGGTGCTCCGACAGGTCGCCCAGCTGCGCAGCAATCGATGCCGCCGTGTCTTTCGGCAGGTTGTTGATGCCCACATGCTCGACGGTGTCCAGCAGCAGCGCGGGCTTCGCCTGCAAGCCAAGGGCGGGTGCGTCGTCGACATCGATGCGCGTGCCCGCGCGCAGCGTGCGCACGGTGCTGTGGCCCAACATCACATCGGCGCGGCATTCGGCCGCTTCCATCATGAGGCCTGCATAGCGTTCGAGCGTGCGGTTGCTGTCCCAGCCGCGGCTGCGGTCGTTCAGGCCGAGCACGTCGTCGTACTCGATGCGCGGCGCGTTCTTGCCGCCCACCGCAAATCGAGCGGCGGCGCTGCCCGTCAACTGGCGCTTGCCGTCGACGTTCCATGCACTCAGGTGCACCTGCGCCACCGACTGCCGCATGCGGCGCACCAGCGCCTGCACGGCGTCGCTGCGCTCCTGCGAACTCTTGCGGTGAAAGCGGATGGGCGAGCCCGGGTCCGCGGGCTGCGCATCGTTCGCCGAGAAGATCACGAGCTTGTGGCCCATGGGCGCGCTCTCGTCTTCCTCGATGCGCCAGGCCAGGCCCTCTTCGGTCAGCAGGCGCGAGAAGAAATCGAAGTCGCTCTCGCGGTACTGCGTGCAGTAGGTGCGAACGGGCGCATCGACCAGGAAGCCGCTCGCCTCGGAAGAGAAGGCCCAGTTGCCCGCGTCGGCATACGGTGCGAGCACGCGCTCGATGATGTCGGCCACCGAGCGTTGCTGGAACACCTGGCTGCGCCCCTGTTGCGTGGCGAGCCAGAGCCACGGCACGAGCGTGAGGCGATAGCGCGCGAGGCCGCCGTCGGAGCCGAGCGACTCCACCGCGCGGATGAGACCCGTGCGCCTGCCTGTCGAGCCGTTGGCCAGCACGGTGACCAGCGTGAGGGGCTGGTCGATCATCGACGAGAGCGCAAGGTCGGCGCGCAGGCTCAGGCAGACGATGCGCATCTCGAAGAGCTGCGATACGGCTTCGCGCTGCACCCAGCCTTCGACGCGCAGGGCGTCGATGCTGGCGTTGGCCGATGTGCCTGAGGTCTGGAGACGGTAGAGCCGGTTGGTCTGGCTGAGCTCGGCCCAGAGCGTGCTGCGGTCAGCGGATGGCATCGTGATTCGCGTCGGCACGGGGGCTCATGGTTTGCATCGCTGGCCGGACTTGCAGTCCGCCGAGACCTCGGCCAGCGCCGCGGGTTGCGGTGCAGGGTCGGGCGCCTTGCTGCGCCGCAGGAGCGCGGTCAGCAGGTCGGTGTCGGGATCGGGCTTGCCCGAGCGCGCCGCCGTTTGCGTGTTGTCGTTGGCGCGCCGCGGCGTCTTCGTCGATGCGTTGGCGGCGGTCTTCACGGGCTTGCTGTTCACCGCACGCGCAGGTTGCTTGGACGACGCGACATGCTCCGGCTTCTTCGCCGCGGCAGTCGTTGTCGTCTTCTCGGCGCGTGGTGACTTTGCAGCCGCAACGCGTGCCGGCTTGGCGGCAGGTGGCACGGCCATGGGCTGCGCGCCGATCGCCGCGAACGGCGTGGATTGCTGTTGAGGCGGTGTATCGCCCTCGACGATGCGCGCGGTTGCTGGTTCGGGCGCGGCGGGTGCCGCCGCACTGGCGGGGGGCGGTGTCTCGGGCACTGGCAGAGCGGCGGGCGCAGCGACAAGAGCCGGTGCCGGATTCACCGGCGCAGCGGCCGCGATGTTCACCGACGCATCGGCGCGCCTGGCTTGCAATTGGTAGGTCGTGGCACCTGCAACGCCGATCAGCAATGCCAGCGCGGCCCACACGCCGGGTCTTTTGATGAAAGACCGCGTGCCGTTATCGCGGCCGCCGAACTGTGCAAGCACGCGCGTGGATTCCCCACCGGCTGCAGCGGACGACGCGGCTGCGTCGGGTGCGCTCGAACCGAGCAGGCTCGGCCGTCCCTTGTTGGCATCTGGCGCGCCCATCATGGATGGGTCGTCCCGAAAGCAGGCATGTTTTTTCTCCCCGCGGCTTATGGTGTGACCGACGCAACGTTGCAACTTGGATGCAGTTGTTGCGTACGAGCGGTTCGAATTGTTGTGCCACTCATACAATGAATTGCACTCTTCGAACACCGTTGATCTTCTTTGCTCTCTTTTGTTATTTTGCCTTGATGGTGGCCGCGCTTGCCATCTTCTTGTTCCCTTCTTTTCGCGATCGTGTGTTGCGAGCCACGATCTCTTCGACGACTGCAACTGCAGTCTTTTTCATCAAGATAGGCCATCGATTCGGCCTGGTGTCCGAAGCAAGTTTTCAGTTGGTGCGCGATGGCGGATCGGGCGTGCGTACTTTCGCTGTACGTCATCGCTATCTGCTGTTGTCGGGCATGGGCCTGCTGGTCATTCCGGTGATGTTGAGCGTGGCCTTCGGAACAGGCCGCGTTCTTTTTTTCGACGACTGGGCGACGACCAGCGATCCAAAAATAGAGGCGCTGTTGAAGGGCGAGCAGCTCGTGCCGCCGCCTGCGTTGCCTCCTGAAATCTTCGCGACGGCGGAGGTCGAGCAGGTCCGTCCGCTCACGAAGGAAGGCAGCCGCGACTGGGCCGTGCTCGATGCGGACTTCCGCAATCGGCTGCTCCTGGTCTACAAGATCATGAAAGAGAAACACGGCTACGACCTCGCGTTGCTCGAGGGTTATCGCAGCCCCGAACGGCAGGCCAAACTCGCCGCGCTGGGCAACACGGTGACGCTTGCCAAGGCGAATCAAAGCTATCATCAATATGGACTTGCGGCAGACAATGCGTTCTTTCGCAATGGCAAGCTGGTGATCTCGGAAAGAGACCCGTGGGCCATGGAGGGCTACCGTCTTTATGGCGAAGTGGCCGAGTCCGTGGGGCTGGTGTGGGGTGGTCGATGGTCCTTCAAGGACTACGGTCACGTGGAGTACCGCAAGCCCGGTTTCAAATTGCCACGCGACTGAATGCCCCTGGGGCATCGATCGCATCGACAAACCAACGAGGCAAGCAAGGGGGAGTTCGAATGGAAGAGGATCAATCCGCTGCGGACGACGATCGTCCGTGGATCGTCCTGCACGACAAGACCGACCACGGCGGCCGCGTGATCACCGCGTCCGAGAACACGAGCATCGACGAGCGCCGCGTGGCGCGCATCGGTGACCTGGTGTCGTGTCCGCGGGTCGGCCACGGCATCAACCCGATCGTGACCGGCAGCCGCTACGTCACGCTCGACGGCCGGTACGTTGCGCGGCACGGTGACAAGGCCCGCTGCGGCTGCACCTTGCTGTCGAGCCAGATCGCTTCCGCATCCGAATGACAAAGGCCATCCGATCGGCTGCACGCACAGCATGCGGCACGGCAGCCGCGTGCGCCATCGCGTGACAAAGGCATCGACGAACTCCTGATGCTCGCGCGACTGGTCAAGCCCACCCTCATGTTCTCTGCCGTGTTCATCACGGTGTGGGTGATCGTGGTCGTCTACTGGAACTACACCGCACGCATGCCGAGCACGAGCGACATCGCGCTCTACCTGGTCGTGCTGCCGCTGGCGCTGGTGGTGTTCTATCTCCTGCTGCGACGGATCTTCACGGGCGCTGCACCTTCCGCTGCCTTGCCTTCGGGTGCGCGCGGTGCGTCCGCTGCAGCGGGTGGTGCCGCATCGACGGGCGCAACGGCCGATGCGCCGCAAGAGCGCCTGCAGATGTCGGTGCTCGCATTCGCTCTTCGCACACCGCGCGGCAACGATGCCGACGCGGTGGCCACCGCCGTCGGCCAGGCGCAGGCGCCCGAACTGGTTCCGGAGTTGCGGGACGGCGAAGGCTTTCCCATGCTCGCGGGCTGTGTCGCCGGCATCGATCCGAACGAACTTCGCGAACACCTGCGCGAGTCGCTGCGGCCCGCACCGGAGGCCTTCAATGCCGACGCGCTGACCGACGACAGGCTGCGCGCCATCCACCTGATGTCCGACGTGCTGCAGGAGCTGCTCGCTTCGGCGACCGACGCGCTGCTCAATGCCGGCGACGCGCTCTCGGTGCGCGCGCCCGGGCGCTTCGTGTCGAGCGGCGCGATCGTGCCCGGTTCCGCCGCTGCGCCGCAGCTGTGCATCTCGCTGCTGTTGCCCGGTGCCTGGAGCGAGAGCGAGCGCGCAGTCGCCACGCAATGGGTGCAGCAACTGGCGCGCGAAGCCGACCCCTCGCAGCACTGGAGCGTCGACTGCTTCAAGAGCGAGGCCGGCGTCGGTGCGATGGCGCTGCTCGATCGCATCAATCTCTCGCTCCATCGCGAAGAGCGTCCCGCTCTCTGGATGGCACTGGCAGCCGACTCCGCGATCTCCAGCGAGTGCGTTGCGCGCTGGGACGCCGAAGGCCTCCTGTATTCGGCCGCGCGCCGCAACGGCCGCGTGCCCGGCGAAGCGGCCGCGGGCCTCTTGCTGTCGCGCGCCGGCGATGCGCTGTTCGCGCAGCCCCATGGCGTGCTGCTCTCGCGCAGCGCGAGCGGCCAGCGCGACGAATCCGCCGACACCGCGCGCGTGCCCAACGCGAGCCTGCTCGACCTTTTTGCCCAGCGCCTGATGTCGGCTTCGGCGCTGCAGCCCGAAGCGGTCGACTGGGTCGTGAGCGACGCGGACCACCGCACGAGCCGCGTCACCGAAGTGGCCCAGCTCGTGCAGGAGCGGCTGCCGCACCTGCCTTTCGAAAACAACCTCTCCGTCTGCGCGAGCCTGGGCCACCTGGGCGCCGCAGCCGACATGACCGCCGTGGCACTCGCGTGTCACCTGGCCGTGCGAGATTCACGGCACGTGCTCGCGCTTTCCGTGCAGGACGCGCGCGCGCGGACAGCCATGCTGGCCGGCCCCGCGATCCCCCCGAGCCCTGTGCCACACGCCACTTAAACCGGACCGACTCCAGAAACATCTATGCGGCGATTCTTCAGTTTCCTGGCCGATCCGCGCACCCTCTCGGTGATCGGCGCCATCGCGCTCGGCGCGTTCCTCCTGATCGGCGCGCAGACGCTGGAGATCGGTGCGATCTGGGCGGTCGGCATCTTCGTCGTGCTGCTGCTGCTGTGGCTGCTCGTATGGTTCGTGCGGCGCATGCGCACCCGCTCGGCCAACCGCAAGCTGGGCGCCATGCTCGAAGACCAGGCCGATGCCGCCGTGCGCGACAGCGACCCCGAGCGCAAGGCCGAGATCGACGAGTTGCGCGGGCGCATGGTCGAGGCCGTCAAGACCATCAAGACCTCCAAGATCGGGCAGATGTCGGGCAGCGAGGCGCTGTACGAGCTGCCCTGGTACATGGTCATCGGCAACCCGGCGGCCGGCAAGAGCAGCGCCATCCTGAACTCGGGCCTGCAGTTCCCGTTCGCCGACAAGGGCAACGCGGTGATCCAGGGCATCGGCGGCACGCGCAACTGCGACTGGTTCTTCACCACCGAAGGCATCGTGCTGGACACCGCAGGCCGCTATTCCATTCACCAGGAAGACCGCAAGGAGTGGTTCGGCTTTCTCGACCTGCTCAAGAAGTACCGCCCGAAGGCGCCGATCAACGGGATCATCATCACCGCGAGCATTCCCGAACTGATCGGCAGCCGGCCCGACTTTGCCATTCAACTCGCCAAGAACCTGCGCCAGCGCATGCAGGAGCTGACCGAGCGGCTGGAGGTGTTCGCGCCGGTCTACGTGATGTTCACCAAGGCCGACCTGATCACCGGCTTTGCGGAGTTCTTCGGCGACAGCGACAAGATGGAGCGCGACCGCGTGTGGGGCGCCTCGCTGCCCTACGACGGCGACGAGAAGCAGGACGCGGTCGCCCAGTTCGACAAGCGCTTCGACGAGCTGTACATGGGCCTGAAGGAAATCAGCGTCTCGCATTTCGCGAACCATCGCAGCAGCGATCCGTCGCCCGAACTCCTGATCTTTCCGCTCGAATTCGCGGCCATCAAACCTGCGCTGCGCGCCTTCCTGGCCACGCTGTTCGAGAGCAACCCGTTCCAGCACAAGCCGGTGTTCCGCGGCTTCTACTTCACCAGTGCGCTGCAAGAGGGCACGATGCGCAGCCTCTCGACCGAGCGCATCGCCAAGCGCTTCGGGCTCACGCTGAACAACGCGGCCACCAAGTCCAAGGAGATCTATTCGCAGAACGGGTTCTTCCTGCGCGACCTGTTCTCCAAGGTGATCTTTGCCGACAAGAAAACGGTGCGGCAGTTCTCCAGCCCCGTGAAGGCACGGGTGCGCTACGTGAGCTTCTTCGCCTTCGTCGCCGTGCTGGGGCTCCTGCTCGGCGGATGGACGTGGTCGTACCTGGGCAACCGGCAGCTGGTGGAGAACGTGCAGGCCGACCTGGACAAGGTGGTCAAGCTGCAGGCGAGCGACAACGGCCTGCGCACGCGCTTCGAGGCGCTGGGCATCCTGCAGGACCGCATCGAGCAACTGGAGAAATTCCGCAACGACCGCCCGCTGTCGCTCTCGCTCGGTCTCTACCAGGGCAACCAGCTCGAAGACAAGCTCGTGGCCGAGTACTACGGCGGCGTGAAGCAACTGATGCTGGCGCCGGTGTCCGACAACCTGCAGGCGTTCCTGCGCGAGGTCAACGCGCATCCGGAGCGCCTGAAGCGCGCCGACGCGGCGGGCAACCCTGCCGCGCCGGTCGCGGTGTCGGCCGCCACGCCGGCAGCGCCTCCCGCGGCGGAGAGCGGCGGCCTGTATGCGGGCTCGTCGCCGGCCGATGTGCAGGACGCCTACAACGCGCTCAAGACCTACCTCATGCTGTCCGACAAGCGGCAGGTGGAGACCGCGCACCTGACCGACCAGATCTCGCGCTTCTGGCGCGGCTGGCTCGAGAGCAACCGCGGCGACATGCCGCGCGCGACGGTCATCCGCGATGCCGAGCGGATGATCACCTTCTACCTGCGCCGCGTGGGCGACGACAACTGGCCCGCGCTCGCCGACACCAACCTCGCGCTGGTCGAGCAGACGCGTGACAACCTGCGCCGCGTGGTGCGCGGCATGCCGGCGCGCGAGCGCGTCTACGCCGAGATCAAGGCGCGCGCCTCCACGCGCTTCGCGCCGATGACGGTGGCGCGCATCCTGGGCGCCACGGCCGGCGCCGAGAGCGAAGGCACCATCGCCGGCAGCGTCGCCATCTCGGGCGCCTTCACGCGCGAGGCCTGGCAGCAGTACGTGGACGATGCGATCCGCGATGCCGCCAACAAGGAGACATCGAGCAAGGACTGGGTGCTCAACGTCGCGGGCAACGACGACCTGACGCTGGAGGGCAGCCCCGAGCAGATCCGCAAGACGCTGGCCACCATGTACAAGCTGGAGTACGCCAAGGAGTGGCAGCGCTTCCTGCAGGGCATCGCGGTCAAGGACATGGGCAGCTTCGAGCAGGCCGTGGTGGCGATGAACCTCCTGGGCGATCCGCAGAACTCGCCGATCCGCAAGGTCTTCGACACGGTCTACGACCAGACCTCGTGGGACAACCCCTCGCTGGTCAACGCCGGCCTGCAGCAGGCGCGCACGGGCGCATTGAACTGGTTCAAGAACCTCTTCAGCCGCGCCACGCCCTCGCAGGTCAACGTGAACATCGACGCGAGCGGCAACCGCACCGAGATCCCGATGGGCCCGATCGGGCGCGAGTTCGCGGGCGTCGCGCGCCTGGTGGTCGAGCGCGACAACACCTCGCTCCTGCGCGGTTACCTCGCCACGCTGTCGAAGCTGCGCGGGCGCTTCAACCAGATCAAGAACCAGGGCGACCCCGGGCCGGGCGCACGCCAGCTCATGCAGCAGACGCTGGAGGGCAACGGCTCCGAACTGGCCGACGCGCTCAAGTACGTCGACGAGCAGATGCTCACGGGCATGGACGCGTCGCAGCGCCAAGCCTTGCGGCCGCTCCTGGTACGTCCGCTGCTGCAGGCCTATGCGGTGACGATCCAGCCGACGGCGGTGGAGGTCAACAAGATCTGGAGCGCGCAGGTACACCAGCCCTTCCAGCAGTCGCTCGCGACCAAGTACCCGTTCGCCACGGGTGCCAAGATCGAGGCCTCCCCGGCGGAGATCGCGCAGTTCTTCGGGCCCGAAGGCGCCATCGGCAAGTTCGTGACGACGACGCTGGGCTCGCTGGTCATCCGCCGCGGCGACCTGCTGTCGCCACGCGCGTGGGGCGACCAGGGCCTCACGCTGAGCCCCGATTTCGTGAACGGCTTCTCGCAATGGGTGGCGCCGCTGTCGGGCGCGGCGGCCAGCGGAGGCGGCGGTGCCGCGCAGCCGCAGACGCTGTTCCAGATCCTGCCGCAGCCGGTCTCGGGCCTGACGGAATACATGGTGGAAATCGACGGCCAGCAACTGCGCTACCGCAACACGCCGCCGCAGTGGTCCAACTTCGTATGGCCCAACGCGCAGGGCACGCCGGGCGCGCGGATCACGGCGGTGACCTTCGACGGGCGCACCGTCGAGCTCATCAACGAGCCGGGCAACTTCGGGCTGGAGCGCCTGCTCAGCACGGCCCAGCGCACGCGGCTGCCCGACGGCAGCTTCGAGCTCACCTGGGCGCGCGACAACGCGAGCGTGACCGTCAAGCTGCGCGTGATCCAGAACACGCAGTCGGGCGGCTCGGGCGGCGATTCGCCGCAGGGCAAGGGGCTGCGCGGCACCGTGCTGCCTTCGTCGGTGGCGGAGATCGGCGTGCCCGCGGCATCGCGCGCGGCAGCCGCAACCGCGGCACCAGTGACACCAGTGACACCAGTGGCACCAGCATCGGGAGTCGGCAAATGAGCGCGCTGCAGACACAACAGCTGTGCTACTTCGGCAAGTTGCCCGGCCGCGGCGACTTCGTGAAGGGGCTCTACAACCCGCAGCTCATCAAGGTGTTCGACAACTGGCTGTCGCAGACCATGGAGATGCTGTCGGAAGACCCGCGCTGGAAGATCATCTACGACAACGCGGCGCCGATCCATTTCGTGTGCCTGGGCTCGCGCAGCCGCGTGGCCATCGCGGGGCACCTGAAGGCCAGCCGCGACGAGTCGTCGCGCCGCTACCCGTTCCTGGCGGCCACCTCGGTGGAAGTCGACGAGGCGCTGGACTTCATGCGCGGTGCGCCGATGCTGATCGGACCGTACTGGGACCGCATGGCGGTGCAGGTCAACGCGCTGGCCGAGGGCACCGACCTGGACGGCGAATTGAAGCGCTTCGAGGCGCTCGATCCGGCCATCGAGACGGGCTTCAGGAAGTCGGCCTCGCGCGCCACCTATGCCGCCTTCACGCGCGACACGAGCTTGCTGCGCATCGAGCAGATGCTCAACTTCGACGGCCACAAGGTGTCGCTGCGCCGCGCCATCCTGGCGCTGGGCCTGCTGCTGCAGCCGGTGATGGCCAGCGCGGTGTCGCACCTTGAAAAGGGCCTCACGCTGCCGCTGCCGCGCGACCCGATCGACCGCTCGCTCATCGCCACCTTCTGGCTCGAACTCGTGTCGCAGTTCCTTGCCAAGGCCGACTTCGAGCTGGTGCTCATGGCCACCGAGATCGACGGCCGCTCGCGGCTGGTGATCGGCTTCAACGGCCTGTCGCCGCGGAGCCTCCAGAGCGTGCTGCATCCGCAGGTCTACACCGAGCACAACATCGACATCGACAACCCGGAGTGGGTCGAGGACACCATCCACAGCAACTACGCGATGTTCAAGCTGGTGAGCTACCTGGACCAGCCGCAGCTGCCGCTGGACATCGTGCTCTCGGCGTTTCGCGAAGTCTTCATCGGGGAATGACACGGTCATGAAAAGTTCTTTGCGCGTTCTGTCGCTCTCCCTCGGCCTCGTATTTGCCGCCGCCACCGCGCAGGCCCAGACGGCGGGCGCCCCTGGCGCCCTGGTCGAAACCACGCCCGCGGCCGGTGCCAAGGGCGAGCAGGTCGTGGCCGGCGGGCAGGTGCCCGACGAGGCCACGCGTGTCGCCGTCATCGAGGCGTTGCGCCGCATCTACGGCCCCGCCAGCGTCATCGACAAGATCGAGGTGGTGAACACCGTGAGCATGCCGGCCAACTGGGCGGCCAACGTGCAGCGGCTGATCACGCCTTCGCTCAAGGACATCCATCGCGGCCAGTTCCAGATCGAAGGCACGCAGATGGCGCTGAGCGGCGAAGTCGGCAACGAGGCGCTGCGCCAGAAGATCGTGAGCGACATGGCCAATTCGCTCAACCCGACCTACACCATCAAGAACAGCCTGCGCGTGCCGGTGTCCGAGCAGATCACGGTGGACCAGGCGCTGGCCAACCGCACCATCGAGTTCGAGCTGGGCAGCGCCACGCTCACGCGCAAGGGCCGCGATATCCTGGACGAGATGGCGCCCATCCTGCAGAGGCTCACCAACAAGTCGGTGGCGGTGGTCGGTCACACCGACAACGCGGGCAGCCGGGCGTCGAACCTGGCGCTGAGCCAGTCGCGCGCCGAAGCCGTGAAGGGCTACCTGGTGGGCAAGGGGATCGATCCGATGACGCTCACGACCTCGGGCGTCGGGCCGGACCAGCCGGTGGCGAGCAACGCGACCGACGATGGCCGTTCGCGCAACCGGCGCATCGAGTTCCGGGTCGGGCGCACCTGAGCGCCTGAGCAACTGAGCGAGCGAGGGCCCGGCCTGCATGCGCAGGCCGTTCTGCGCTCAGCGCGACTCGTCGTCGCTCTTGGGCAGGTCCAGCAGGTCCACCAGCTGGGCCAGTTCCTGCTCGTTCTTGATCACGTTGCGCAGCCACGCGTGCAGCGGCATGTCGGCCCAGCGCGCGGCCTTGTTCGCCATGTAGGCGGCGGGGCTCGACGGCTCGGTCTTCTCGAAATACGCCGCCACTTCCTTCAGCTGCGCGATGGCCTGCGCGCGGCTGTGGATGCCGGGCGGCAGCGCGGTGGGTGCCGCCGAGGGGGTGGGGTGTGGATGTGGCATCACGGCGTCGAAAACAGGCTCGATGCGGGAAGGAGCGGGCGCGCCTGCTGCGCCTGCCGTGGCCGGTGCGGCAGCGGGGGCGGCCGCTGCGCCGTTGTCCATCGGCACGCCGGCCTCGCGCGCGAAGCGCTCGACCGTCTGGCGGATGGCCGCCGCCGCATCCTTGGCGGCGCGAAAGCTCGGGCCGTTGGAGGCGGTGCGCTCGTCGAACACGGCTTCGAACTCGGCCAGCGCCTGTTCGCAGGCCTGCACGTCGCGGTGCGTCTTCTGCAAGAACTTCGCGGGCGTCGCGCGGCGGATGCGGTCGAACTGCTCGACCGTCACTTTGTTGCGCTGCAGGTCGTCAGCCTGCGCGGGCGTGCGGCGGATGCTCTGGTCGAGCGCGAGCGCCGTCTCCCAGACCAGCGCGCTGTAGCCGGTGTTGGCATCGCTCACGATCGGTGCGCGCTGCAAGAGCTCGACCGAGCGTGCGATCAGCCACGCGACGTTGCCCACGCGCATCTCGATGTCGGCGCCCTCGGGCAGCGGATGCAGCAGGTCCCAGTACTGCTGGCACAGGCCCGTGAGCAGCCGGTAGCCGTCGGCAAGGCCCTCGAAGCCGCGCTGGCTGGCCGCCGCATCGGTGAGCCACACGGCCAGGCGCAGGTCCTTGGTGGATTCGCGCAGCAGCTTCTCGCACTCGGAAATCACGAAGGGCCAGTTGGCCTCCTTCAGCTCGATGACCCACTCGCCCTGCTCGAGCGACGGGTCGTCGTGCTTGCGCGCCTCTTGGATGGCGTCGAACTGCCGCGAGAACAGCATGTCCTCGCCGCAGGGCGAGGCCTCCGAGATCGGGGCCAGGAGGGCCGCGAGGTCCAGCCGCGTCGTCATGGCAGCGAGATGGTCAGGTTGGCCTGGCGCGGGCCGAGCTTCACGATGTCCTGGTAGCTCGCGAGCGTGCCCTGCGTCGTGCTGCCCAGATGCGCCGACAGGCCGATGAAGCCCAGGAGCCCGATCAGCGAGAACAGCGCAGCCACCACCCACTGCGGCGCCTCGCGCTTGAGCGAGTGCGAGATCAGGTCGGGCAGCGGCCAGTGCGGCGCGAACGGCGTGCGCTTGCCGCGGGCATTGGCGATCTCGTCGCCCACGCGCGCGGTGAGGTAGGCCAGCTTCTCGGTGCCGTCGATGGCGTACTTGCCCTGGAAGCCCAGCAAGAGGCACATGTAGAACACCTCCAGCGTCTGGATGCGCGTGGCGCCGTGCGCCCGCTCGACCTCGAGCATCTTGAAGAAGTTCTCGCCTGCCAACTGGTCGCCGAACAGCGTGAGCTGCAGCGGCCGGCGCTCCCATTCGGAGCGGATCGCGAACTCGGGCGCCGAGAGCACGAACTCGTCGATGGTCGCGCAGAAGGCGTACTTGGCCGCGTGGATCTGCTCGGCCGAGGCGTCCAGCTTGCGCGCATTGCGCTCGAATTCGCCCAGGTAGTTGCGGATGCCGGCCAGGAACTGCTCGGTGGTGGCGGGCTGCTGCTTCTTCTTCAGAAGGAACAGCATCACGAAGCCGTCGTACAGCAGATCGAGCAGGCTCGAGTCTGCGTCGGGCGCGACGCCCGCGGGCGTGAACGACGCGGCGGGCGCGTCGGCGCCCATGAGGGAAGGGGCCTTGTTGATGGTCGTGTTCATTTCGATCGGGCGATCAGCCGGTCACGGCAATCAGTTCGAGCTGCATGTCGGGGATGCCGGCCGGCGCGTAGATGGTGACGCTCTGCGCCTGCAGCATGCGGTCGTACAGCTGGCTCTTGCTGTCGATGGAGAAATAGCAGGCGCCCGCGCGGATCGGAATGGCCGGCGGCACCTGCGGCGCGTAGACGATGCGCACGCCCGGCATGGCCGAGAGCACCAGCTTGTCGACGTCTTCGGGCGCGCCGATCTTGAAGCGCTGCGGCACCGCCTCGGCCAGTTCGGCCGCCGGCATGCTGGCGGTGACCGACATGTAGAACACCGTCTTCTCGTCGATCTTTCCGGAGTCCAGGCGCCCCAGGTAGAAGGCGTTGCGCGTCTCGGTGAGCGCGATCGCGAAGTAGCGCGTCGAGATCACCGTGTCCAGCAGGTCGCGCACGATGCGGTCGAGCTCGGCGAAGGCGGGCCCCGGCTTCTCGTGGTCGTACACCGGCAGGTCGTTGAGCGAATAGGTCTTGGCGAAGGTCATCAGCGCGCCGGCCAGGCTCAGCAGTTCCTGGAACAGCCGCTCCGGGTGCAGCGACGGGTGATGGAACAGGTGCGAGAGCGAGGCAAACGCCGAGTTGGCCGTGTGCAGCAGCCAGAACGAGGCGATGTCGCCCGAACGGAACTCGATGATGTTCTTGCTCGGCTCGCGGTGGATGCCGTAGAGCGAGTTGACCTTGGCCTGCAGCACATCCAGGAGGCGCCGCAACTGCTGGAAGATGGTGGCCGAGGCATCGATGGAAGTGCACGGCGGCACGAAGCTGCGGTCGATCTCGAAGCCGCCCGCGGCGGTGCGGCGGATGCGGATCACCGGGATCGACACGAACTGCTCGCGCGGCTCGGTGTCGGCCAGGAGCTTGACGCTCTTGCGCAGGAACACCACCTCGGCGCTCACCGCGTTGGTAAAGAGATCGAGCGACTGCGTTGCATCGCTCGTATAGCGCGCGGCAAAACCTTCTTCGTTGGGGTCGGTGTAGTTCTTGCCCAGTTCCTTGACCGGGTGCAGCACCAGGTAGAAGGTGATCTCGTTCTGGCCCGGGTTGAGCGTGTCCAGCGAGATGGGCGGGGGCAGCGCGTCGGCCTGCGGCGCCGAGTAGGGCTCGCCGTCGGGGAAAACCAGCGACAGCTGCGAGGCGCGGAGCATGCCGCTGGCGAGCGCATCCAGGTCGAAGCTGATGGAGCGCACGCCCCAGAAGTACGGATGCAGCGTCTGCGCCGTGGCACGCAGGCGCGCCTCGTGGTACGCGTCCTGGCGCTGGAAATGCTGGGGGCGTAGAAACAAGCCCTCTCCCCAGAGGACCTTGGCTGCATAGCTCACGTCGGATCAGCTCCCCTTGATTTTTCGGCAGTATCGCATCGTAGTTTGCTCGCGGACAAGCGCATCGGGTGCATCACGCCGGCGAGGGCCGGCAGGTCACCGGGCCCAGGAGGTTGAGCGCGCTGCCGGTCGCGGCGCCGCCCTGCGCATTCTGCTGGCCGACCACCGCGCCCTGCGTCACCGTGAGGGCACAGGCGTGCGCGCCCATCACGATGCCGGTCTTCTCCGCGTCCACGGCGTTGAAGGCGAAGCGCCAGCGCTGCGCGTCGGGCGAGTGGAACAGCACCACCACGCCGACCGCGTTGGCGGTGCGCGGCACCGTCTCGGTCCAGGTGTATTGCTGGTCGGGAATCAGCGTGATCTCGCGGCTCTCGACGAGGTCGTCGCCCAGCTGCGTCTTGTCGCGTCCGGGGGTGACGAAGGCATCGAACGACGACTGGTAGAAGCCCGTCGTTTCCTTCAGCTTGTAGATGCGCACCACCACGGCGAGCGGGCGGTTGCGGCTGTCGGCGTTCAAGTTCTTGCCCGCCGCGATCGACATCGACACCTTGCGCGGCGGCTTCTGCGATTCGGGCAACTCGGGCTTCTTCAGGCCGCTCGCCTCCAGGGCGATGTTGGCGATCGCGAGGGCTGGAGAACTGCATCCGCCAAGCAACAGCGTCATCAGCAGGGCGCTAATTGTGATTAGTATTTTCATTGGATGGCGGATGTAACTAAATTCAAATAGTTGTCATTAGACTTAAATATTTAGCTGCAAAATTTCGCGATTAAGCAGTTTGCATTACGTGACTTCCGTTATTCAACGTAAGCGAATATGTAGTATCGTGTATTGTCATTGGTCGCAACTTAATGAATGATTGCGACCTGCCAAAAAAAGTCAGATCCAAGCGGAGGGATTGTGTTGATTCGAAAGTACATGACTTGCACGATGATTGCTGGTGCCATCGCGGCCACCACCTTTCTGTCGGGCTGCACCACCACACCGGACGCCGCAGTCGCGCAGTCCACCGAAGCCTTCAACAAGAGCCTGGCGGAAGCCGATGCCGCCGCCGCTGCTGCCACCGGCGACAAGTCCGCCGCCATCCGCCAGTACCAGAAGATCGCCACCGACAACCCGACGCGCGGCGAGCCGTGGTCGCGCATCGCGCAGATCTACTTCAACGAAGGCCGCTACAGCCTGGCCATCTCGGCCGCCGAGGAAACGCTGCGCCGCGACCCCGCCAGCCGCCAGGCCAAGAGCATCACCGCCGTAGGGGGCCTGCGCCTGGCAGCCCGTTCCATCGAGGACCTGGGCAAGGACAGCACCCTGAGCGGCGATGCCAACGCCGACGCCTACCGCCTGGCCGCGCTGCTGCGCGAAACCCTGGGCCTCTCGGTGCTGGTGCCCGGCGCCGACGCCAGGACGCCGGCGCGTCGTCCCGTGGCTTCCAATCCGTCGCCCGCACCGTCGCCTTCGACCTCGAGCGCCTCTCAGCCGACCCCGGTCGCCGCCGTGCGTCCGGCACCGGCGCCTGCACCCGCAGCCCGTCCTGCACCGGCTCCGCGCGCAGGTGGAAGCGCCAATCCATTCGACGCGCTCAAGTAATTCTTTTTGACGCTTTGAATTGGTTGATTAAACCAAAGTAGTAATTTAAATGCGTGCGCTCTTTCAATAGGACGCACAAAGTAGTAATTCGTCTCTCAGTCTTATTCGGAAGGTATCGAAGCCATGGCGACCAAAAGACAGAGCGTGCAAAAGCGCCTCCAGAAAGTGCGCCCGCCGCGCGTGCAGCTCACCTATGACGTCGAACTCGGTGACGCCATCGAGAAAAAGGAATTGCCGTTCGTCGTCGGCGTGGTTGCCGACCTGGCCGGCCAGTCCGAGGTGGAGCAGCCCAAGCTGAAGGATCGCAAGTTCGTCAATGTCGACCGCGACAACCTGGACGACGTGATGAAGGGCCTGGCCCCGCGCGCGGCCTACCAGGTGGAGAACAAGCTGGACCAGCGCGGCGGCACCTTCGCCGTGGACCTGACGTTCAACTCGATGGAGGCCTTCTCGCCCGAGGCCGTGGTCGAGCAGATCGAGCCGCTCAAGCGCCTGCTCGACGCGCGCACCAAGCTGGCGGACCTGCGCAACAAGATGGCCGGCAACAGCAAGCTGGAAGACCTGCTGGCCGACGTGCTGAACAACACCGAGCAGCTCCAGAGCCTGGGGCAGGGCGCCGGCAAGAAGGACGAAAGCTGAACATGACTGCCCAAGCACTATCGTCATCGGGTGGCGCCTCTTCCTCCCAAGTTTCGCCCGAGGCTTCGGTCGACCTGCTCGACCAGATCGTCGAGAAGAGCAAGGTCGCCAAGTCCGACGCCGAGCACACGCGCGCCAAGGACTTGATCGGCGAGCTGGTCAGCCAGGTGCTCGAAGGCTCGGTGATCGTCTCGGACAACGTCTCGGCCATGATCGATGCCCGCGTGGCCGACCTGGACGCCCTCATCTCCGCGCAACTGAGCGCCGTGATGCACGCGCCCGAGTTCCAGAAGCTGGAGAGCACGTGGCGAGGCCTGGAATACCTCGTGAAGGAAACGCCCACCGGCACGATGCTCAAGATCAAGGTCATCAACGCCACCAAGCGCGACCTGATCCGCGACTTCAAGGCCGCCGTCGAGTTCGACCAGAGCGCGATGTTCAAGAAGGTCTACGAAGAAGAATTCGGCACCTTCGGCGGTGCGCCGTTCGGCGCGCTGGTCGGCGACTTCGCCGTCACCCGCCAGCCCGAGGACATGTACTTCCTGGACCAGATGGCGCACGTGGCCGCTGCCGCGCACGCGCCCTTCATCGGTGCCGCCTCGCCCGAGCTCTTGGGCCTGGAGAGCTTCGACGACCTGGGCAAGCCGCGCGACATGGCCAAGGTGTTCGACACCGTCGAATACGCCAAGTGGAAGTCGTTCCGCGACTCCGAAGACTCGCGCTACGTGGGCCTCACGCTGCCGCGCTTCCTCGGGCGCCTGCCCTACCACCCGCGCGAAGGCACGGTGGTGGACAGCTTCAACTTCGTGGAAGACGTGGACGGCACCGATCACTCCAAGTACCTCTGGTGCAACGCCGCCTGGGCGTTCGCCACGCGCCTGACGGCCGCGTTCGACGACTTCGGCTGGTGCGCGGCCATCCGCGGCGTGGAAGGCGGCGGCCTGGTCGAAGACCTGCCCACGCACACCTTCAAGACCGACGAGGGCGAGATCGCCCTGAAGTGCCCGACCGAGATCGCCATCACCGACCGGCGCGAGAAGGAACTGAGCGACCTGGGCTTCATTCCGCTCGTGCACTGCAAGAACTCCGACTACGCGGCCTTCTTCGGCGCGCAGTCGCTGCAAAAGCCCAAGAAGTACAACACCGACAGCGCCAACGCCAACGCGGTGCTCTCGGCGCAGCTGCAGTACATCTTCTCCGTGTCCCGCATCGCGCACTACCTGAAGGCCATGATGCGCGACAAGATCGGCAGCTTTGCCTCGGCGCACAACGTCGAACAGTTCCTCAACCGCTGGATCGCGCAGTACGTGCTGCTCGACGACAACGCGACGCAGGAACAGAAGGCGCAATTCCCGCTGCGCGAAGCGTCCATCCAGGTGGGCGAAGTGCCCGGCCGGCCTGGTGTCTACCGTGCGGTCGCCTTCCTGCGCCCGCACTTTCAACTGGATGAGCTGTCGATTTCACTGCGCTTGGTCGCCGATCTGCCGAAGTCAGTGAATAAGTAAGAAGAAGGCGGATCAAGAGCGCGGCCGAGGGGCCGTGCATCAACACGTTAACTGTCGATTCAATCAACGAGAAGGGGAAGAAACATGAAAGATATCTACGTCAAATTCGGGAGCCCAGCCATCAACGGCGAGTCGCAGGACAAGGACCACAAGGACTGGGTCGAAGTGAGCTCCTGGCAGCACAGCATCGTGCAGCCGCGTTCGGCCACCGCATCGACCGCCGGTGGCCACACCGCCGAGCGCTGCGAGCACGGCGAAATGATCTTCACCAAGGACATGGACGTGGTGAGCCCGCTGCTGTATCAGCACGCGTCGGGCGGCACCACCTTCGACGAGGTGACGGTGCAGTTCTACCGCGCCGACGGCGAAGGCAAGCGCGTGCAGTACATGGAGATCAAGCTCAAGTACGTGCTGATCGCCAGCGTAAACCCCAAGGTCATGAGCACCGATGTGGCCAGCGTGCCGAGCGAGACCTTCTCGCTGAAGTACGCAGCCGTGCAGTGGAAGTACACGCAGCAAAAGATCGGCGGCAACCAGGGCGGCAACTCGCAAGGCGCCTGGAGCCTCACCAAGAACGACAAGACCTACTCGGTCTGACGCCCTTCGGGCAATGTCGACCGCGGCGCGAGGCCGCGGTTTCTTTTTGGCGCCGCGCCCACGCGCGGCGCCCTTGCCCGATATCCAAAGCACGAGGCGGCAGACCCATGAATGGATTCGAACCGGGCTTGCTCGACAAGCTGTTCGATGACGACTGGCGCGGGCCGGCTTCGCCGGTGCTTCGGCACCTGTCGCTCGAAGAGGTCAAGAACATGGTCGCCCGCGATCTCGAATCCCTGCTCAACACGCGCATGGTCTTCGACGACGCGAAGCTCGCCACCTTTCCCGAGTGCCGGCGCTCCGTCGTGACCTACGGCCTGAGCGATTTCTCGGGCCTGAGCCTGGCGAGCCACTACGACCGCTCGTTCATCTGCCGCTCGCTGGAGCAGGCCATTGCCCGCCACGAGTCGCGGCTGCGCGATGTCGTGGTGTCGCTCGAGGTCGATGGCCAGACCAGCACCAACATGCTCTATTTCGGAATCACCGCCTTGCTCGTGCTGCCCGAACTCGCCGAGCCGGTGAACTTCGACGCCATGCTGCAGCCCACGACGCTGCAGTACTCCATCACGCGCGGCACCGGCAAGAGCCGGGCCGCCTAGGACACCATGGACGAACTGCTGCCCTTCTACGAACGCGAGCTCGCCTTCCTGCGCAGCTACTCGCAGGAGTTCGCCAAGGGCTATCCCAAGATCGCGGCGCGCCTGGCCATCTCCGCCGACAGCAGCGAAGACCCGCACGTCGAGCGGATGATCCAGTCGTTCGCGCTGCTCACCGCGCGCATCAGCAAGAAGCTGGACGACGACTACCCCGAGCTCACCGAAGCGCTGCTCGAAGTGCTGTACCCGCACTACCTGCGGCCCTTTCCCTCTTGCTCGATCGCGCAGTTCGACGCCGGCGGCGCGGCGCTCGCCAAGCTGAGCAAGCCCGTCACCATTTCGCGCGGCACCGAGCTCACCTCGCAGCCGGTGCGCGGCGGCGCGTGCCGCTTTCGCAGCGTCTACGACGTGACGCTGGCCGCCGTGCAGGTGTCCAACGTGGTCTTCCATTCGGTGGTCAACGCACCCGCGCATGCCTCGCTGCCGCGCAATGCGACGGGGTGCCTGTCGGTCACGCTGGAAGCCACCGGCGAGCAGAAGTCGCTCGGCACGCTCGCGCTCACCATGGCGCGCCTTCGCACCTTCATCGACGCCGAGCCTTCGCTCGCCACCGCGCTGGCCGATGCCATTTTCCTGAAGACGGCCGCCGTCTTCGTGGAGCCCGAGCGCAGCGGCAAGTGGACGCAGGTGCAGGGCGAGACGCTGCACCCCGTGGGCTTCGGCGAGGCCGATGCGCTCATCGAACTGCCGCCGCGCTCGCACCCCGCGTACCGCCTCCTGAGCGAGTACTTCGCGTTCCCCGAGAAGTTCAACTTCGTGGACATCGACCTGGCGAATGCGCTGCGCCACGTCGGCTCGTGCCGCTCGATCACGCTGCACCTGGTGATGGCCGGCGTGCGCGCCGATTCGCCCGCGGCGCGGCTGCTCGAAGGCGTCTCCAGCCGGAACCTGCGGCTGGGCTGCACGCCCGTCATCAACCTCTTCAAGCAGCGCAGCGATCCGATCCGCGTCACGCATGCCGCTGCCGCCTACCCGGTGGTGGCCGATGCGCGCCGGGCCTTCGGCTTCGAGGTCTACAGCATCGACTCGGTCAAGCTCGTGAAGCAGACCGCCGAGGGCGACGCCTACATCGAGTTCAGGCCTTTCTATTCGCTGCATCACGGCGAGCATCCGAAGGAAGCCGAGCACTACTGGTTCGCGCGGCGCAACGAGCTGGTGGCGCAGCGCAGCCCGGGCTACGAGACCGAGCTGTCGATCGTGGACATCGACTTCCAGCCCTCGCTGCCGCAGACCGAGACGCTGAGCATCGATCTCACCTGCACCAACCGCGACCTGCCGCATTCGCTGGCCTTCGGCCTGCCGGGTGGCGACCTGTTCATCGAGGGCAACTCGGTGGCGCGCTCGATCCGCATGCTGCGCCGCCCGACGCAGACGCTGCGCATGCCGCGCGGCAAGGGCGTGCAGTGGCGGCTGGTGTCGCACCTGTCGCTCAACCATCTGTCGCTGGCCACCAGCGGACTGCCGGCGCTCAAGGAGATGCTGCGCCTGTACGACCTCGGCCGCTCGGCCGTGTCGGCGCGACAGATCGAGGCCATCACCGGCATCGACCAGCAGGCCACCACGCAGTGGCTGCCGGGCAAGCCCTTTGCCACCTTCGTGCGCGGCATCGAGCTGAAGCTCACGGTCGACGAAGCGGGCTTCGTCGGCAGCAGCCTGCAGGCCTTCGCGCGCGTGATGGATCATTTCTTCGGTCTCTATGTGCACCTGAACAGCTTCACCCAGCTGGTGATCGTTTCGGCGCGCGACAAGGAGGAGCTGGTGCGATGCAAACCCCGCAGCGGCGAATCGATCCTGCTGTAGCCGACCGGCTGCTGCGCGAACCGTACCGCTTCGAGTTCTTCCAGGCGGTGCGGCTGCTCGAGCTCGTGCTGCTGCGAAGGCAGGAGCGCGACGTGCACCAGCGCCTGGTGCCCGGCGAGCGCATGGTGCCGCGCTGGCTGCGCTTTCGCAGCTCGATGAGCCTCACCTTCCCGCCCAGCGAAATCGAGGCGCTGGCGGTGCGCGATGCGGTGG
This sequence comes from Variovorax sp. 770b2, assembly GCF_900115685.1. Lineage (GTDB taxonomy): Bacteria > Pseudomonadota > Gammaproteobacteria > Burkholderiales > Burkholderiaceae_C > Variovorax. The sequence continues at coordinate 57,702 of NZ_FOXJ01000013.1, forward strand.
GCCAGCTGGTGTCGAGCGCCGAACTGTGCGAGCCCACGGTGAGCGAAGACGGCCACGAGGGCCATGGCTTGGGCCGCATCGAACTCACGCCTGCCTCCTTCGGGATGCTGGGCGTGTCGGGCGCCTTGCCCATCGTCTACACCGAGATGCTGATGCGCCGGGAGCAGCACCTGCGCGACAGCTCGGCGCGCGCGTTCCTGGATGTCTTCACCAACCGCGCCACCGCGCTCTTCTATGCGGCCTGGCGCAAGTACCGCCTGCCGCTGCACTACGAGCACGAGCGCAGCCGCGCCTACCTGCCGGTGCTGCTGTCGATGGCGGGGCTGGAGCACACGGCCCAGCGCGATCCGCTGACCGACGGCACGGGCACGGTGTTCGACGAAACCGTGGCCGGCTATGCCGCCGCGGTGCGCCACCGGCCGATGTCGGCCGCCTACCTGCAGCGCGTGCTGTCCGATTACTTTCGCAGCAACATCCGCATCGAGCAGTTCCTGGGCAAGTGGTACGACATGCCCGTGCAGCAGCGCTCGCGCCTGGGCGAAGGCAACGTGAGCCTCGGGCAGAACGCGATGGCGGGCGAACGCATCTGGCAGCGCGACCTGCGCATACGCCTGTGGATCGGCCCGCTCAAGCGCAGCGCGCTGCGCGAGTTCTTTCCGGGCCGCGCGCATGCGAAGGCGCTCGAAAAAATGCTGGCGCTGCTCGCGGGTGTGACCTGCGAGTACGAGGTGCGTCTGATCCTGGCGCGCGAGGAAGTGGCCGCCGTGCAGCTGAGCGACGGCGGCGGCAGCCACCTCGGCTGGGACAGCTTCATCGCCACCGGCCAGGCCGAGAGCGACCGCAGCGACACCCAGTACGAACTCCAGCCGCTGCAGCAGCGGCAGTGATCTTTCAACGAACAAGACCGACAGAAGACAACCACCGTTCATGAGCACATCGCTGAAAACACTGATCACCAAGCTCAACGGCAGCGCACGCATGGCCACGCAGCGCGCGGCCAACCTGTGCCTGGCCAACGGCCACTACGAAGTGGACCTGGAGCACCTGTTCCTGGCGCTGCTGGAGCAGACCGACAACGACCTGGCGCGCGTGCTGCGCGCCAACCGCATCAGCGCGACCGCGATCCAGTCGGACCTGGAGCGCGAGATCCAGACCTTCAAGAACGGCAATACGCGCACGCCCGTGTTCTCGCAGCACCTGCAGCAGCTGTTCCAGCAGGCGTGGCTGCTGGCCTCGCTCGATGCGCACGTGGCGCAGATCCGCTCGGGCCACCTGCTGCTCGCGCTGCTGACCGAGCCCGACCTCGCGCAACTCGCGCAGCGCGGCTCGCCGCTCTTCGCGAAGATTCGCCTCGAAGACCTGAAGCACGACTTCGACAAGCTCACCGACGGTTCGAGCGAAGCGGTGGAGGCCGGCGCATCGGGCGGTGCAGCCGCCGATGGCGACGCGCAGCAACCGCCCGCGGATGCATTGGCCGCAGGCGTACCCGGCAAGACGCCCGCGCTCGACCAGTTCACCACCAACCTCACGCAGCGCGCGCGCGACGGTGCGCTGGACCCCGTGATCGGCCGCGACACCGAGATCCGCCAGGTCATCGACATCCTGATGCGCCGGCGCCAGAACAACCCCATCCTCACCGGCGAGGCCGGCGTTGGCAAGACGGCGGTGGTCGAGGGTCTCGCGCTGCGCATCGCCGCGCAGGACGTGCCCGAGTCGCTGCGCGCCGTGGCGCTGCACACGCTGGACATGGGCCTCCTGCAGGCCGGCGCGAGCGTGAAGGGCGAGTTCGAGAACCGCCTGAAGAACGTCATCGCCGAAGTGAAGAAGAGCCCGCATCCGATCGTGCTCTTCATCGACGAGGCCCACACCATGATCGGCGCGGGCGGCCAGGCCGGGCAGAGCGATGCGGCCAACCTGCTGAAGCCCGCGCTCGCGCGCGGCGAGCTGCGCACCATCGCCGCCACCACCTGGGGCGAGTACAAGAAATACTTCGAGAAGGACGCGGCGCTCGCGCGGCGCTTCCAGGTCGTGAAGGTCGAGGAGCCCAGCGAGACGCTGGCCGCCGCCATGCTGCGCGGCATGGTGCCGCTGATGGAGAAGCACTTCAACATCCGCGTGCTCGACGAAGCCATCACCGAGGCCGTGCGCCTGTCGCACCGATACATCAGCGGACGCCAGCTGCCCGACAAGGCCGTGAGCGTGCTCGACACCGCGTGCGCGAAAGTGGCGCTCGGCCAGAGCGCGACGCCGGCCCTCATCGAGGAAGCCCACCGCGGCCTCGAACGCATCGAGGCCGAAAGCGCCGCGCTGGTGCGCGACACCGCGGCCGGCGGACGCCATGAAGCGCGCCAGGCCGAACTGGCGGAGCTGAAGGCCACGCTGCAGGCCGAATTGGCCGCGAGCCAGCAACGCCTTGCCGAAGAGAACGTGCTGGTCGAACGCATCCGCGCACTGCGTGCACAACGCGATGCACCGGCCGCGCAGGCCGAGGCCGAATCCACGCCCGCACCCGTACCCGCACCCGCACCCGCACCCGCACCCGCAGCATCCACGGAAAAGGCCACACCGGCCCGCACCGCCGGCCGCAAGAAAACCGCCGCCGCCGCCGACCCCGAGCGCGACCAGCTCGACGCCCTGCTCGCCGAACTGCGCGCACTGCAAGGCACCACGCCGATGGTGCCGCTGCAGGTCGATGGCCACGTCGTCGCCGAGATCGTCTCGGCGTGGACCGGCGTGCCGCTGGGCCGCATGGTCAAGGACGAGATCAAGACCGTGCGCGCCCTCGATACGCTTCTGGCCGAGCGCGTGATCGGCCAGGACCACGCGCTCGCCGCCGTGGCCCAGCGCGTGCGCACCGCCAGCGCGCGCCTGGAAGACCCCAACAAGCCGCGCGGCGTGTTCATGTTCGTCGGTCCCTCGGGCGTCGGCAAGACCGAGACCGCGCTGGCGCTGGCCGACATTCTTTATGGCGGCGAGAAGAAGCTCATCACCATCAACATGAGCGAGTACCAGGAGGCGCACAGCGTCTCGGGCCTGAAGGGCTCGCCGCCCGGCTACGTGGGTTACGGCGAAGGCGGCGTGCTGACCGAAGCCGTGCGCCGCCAGCCCTACAGCGTGGTGCTGCTGGACGAGGTCGAGAAGGCGCACCCCGACGTGCTGGAGATGTTCTTCCAGGTGTTCGACAAGGGCATGATGGACGACGCCGAAGGGCGCGAGATCGACTTTCGCAACACGCTGATCATCCTCACCTCGAACATCGGTTCGTCGCAGATCATGCAGGCGTGCCTGAACAAGGCCGACGACGAGCGCCCCGCGCCCGACGCCCTGGCCGATGCGCTGCGCCCCGTGCTCATGAAGGCCTTCAAGCCGGCCTTTCTCGGCCGCATGAAAGTGGCGCCGTTCTATCCGATCACCGATGCGGTGCTCGAGCAGATCATTGCGCTGAAGCTGGGCCGCATCCGCGACCGCATCGCGACCAATCACAAGGCGGTGTTCGAGTGGGACGACGCGCTGGTGGAGGCCGTGCTCGCGCGCTGCACCGAGGTCGACTCGGGCGCGCGCAACGTCGATCACATCCTGAACGGCACGCTGCTGCCCGAGATCGCGGAAGCGGTGCTCACGCGCATGGCCGACGAGACGCCGCTCGCGAAGATCAAGGCCAGCTGCGCCAAGAGCGGCGAGTTCCGCTACAGGATCACCTAGGCGCTGCGGCGGTTCGGGTCAAAGGGAGAACCAGAGACATGACGGACTTCAATTCGGCTTCGCTCGGCGCGCAAATGCGTGCGGGCACCACGCAGCAGGATCGGCTGCTGGTGCTGCACACGCCGCTGGGCGACAACAAGCTGCTGGCCGAAAGGCTGGACGGCATCGAGTCCCTGGACGACGGGGGCTTTCGCTTCGAGCTCACGGCGCTCAGCGACGACGCACACATCGAACTCAAGACCCTCATGGGCCAGGGTGTGCGCCTGGATCTGCAGACCGCGCAAAGCCGCACTGACCTCCGCCCCTTCCACGGCCACGTGACCGAAGCCGAGTGCGTATCGAGCAACGGCGGCATGGCGCGCTACCGCATCGTCATCGAACCGTGGCTCGCGTTCCTTCGGCATCGCCAGGACAGCTGCCTCTTCCAGCACCAGAGCGTGTTCGACATCGTCGATGCCGTGTTCGCGCGGTATCAGAGCCAAGGCAAACTGGCTGTGCAGTGGCGCTGGGAGATCGCGCAGCGCGACATCTATCCGGTGCGCGGCATCACCACGCAGTACCACGAGAGCGACTTCGACTTCGTCGCACGCCTCCTGGCCGAAGAGGGCCTGTGCTACTGGTTCGAACACGCGACCGGCAAGGACGGCAACCTCGGCAGCCACACCCTCGTCATCGCCGACCACAACGGCGCCTTCCGCGCCAACAC
>NZ_FOXJ01000011.1:0-137500 GCF_900115685.1 Variovorax sp. 770b2
TTCGAAGGCCAAAGCGCCGTGCGCACGCTGGCACCCGCCACCACCTTCACCCTGACCGGTCACGAGCAGCACGACAAGGACAGCGAAGAAGACCGCCGCTTCGCGGTGCTGGCCGTGCGCCACATCGCGCGCAACAACTTCGACGAAGCCCTGAAGGCAGGTGTCAGTGAACGCCTCGGCCTACCCAACATTGCCACCGTGTTCGATGCATCGGAGGACAGCGGCAATGCCACGGCGAATCCTGAGAGCGTCACGCATTACCGCAACGACTTCACCACCGTTCGCGCCGCCATCCCCTACCGCCCGCTGAGCGTGGATGGCCACGGCCAGCGCATCCACCCCAAGCCCAGCGTGCACGGCAGCCAGAGCGCGATCGTGATTGGCGTGGGCGAGAACGCCCCCGTGCACACTGAGCGCGACCATCGCGTCAAGGTGCAGTTCCACTGGCAGCGCGGCAGTGCCGCCAGCGCCCGACAACCCCGCTCAGACGGTCAGGACAACGCGCCCGCCGCCGACCGCCTGGGCGCCTGGGTGCGCGTGGCCGCCAGCGCTGCGGGCGACAACTGGGGGCAGGTCACCCTGCCGCGCGTGGGGCAGGAAGTGCTGGTGGAATTCCATCATGGCGACATCGACCGCCCGGTGGTCGTCGCAGCGCTGTACAACGGCGCCGGACAAGTCGATGCCCAGCACAACGAGAAATCCGCAGGCGCAGCGCAATCCACCGGCAACGCCCCCGCCTGGTTCGCCGGGGAAGGCAAGGAGGCCAAGGAGCACGCGCACAACGCCGTCTTCTCCGGCATCAAGACCCAGGAACTGAGCGCCAGCCAGAGCGGCGACGGTGGCTACAACCAACTGGTCTTCGACGACACCCCCGGCCAGGGCAGCACGAGCCTGGCAACCACGCAGGCACACAGCCGGCTGCACCTGGGGCATCACAAGCAGCAGGACGACAACGCGCGTGGCAAGGCCCGGGGGCACGGAGCTGAACTGGCCACGACCGCACAGGGCGCCATCCGCGCCGGCGCAGGGCTGCTGGTGAGCGCGCATGCGCAGCAGAACGCCAAGGGCGCGTTCATGGCCAGCCGCGAGGCGCAGCAGCAAACGAAACAGGCCGAAGAACTCGCGACCTCGCTGGCCAAGAGTGCGCAGACGCAGAAGGCGCAGATCAAGGGCGAAGAGGCGCCGGACAAGCTGCCGGCCATCGAGGCGCTGAAACACGTGGCCGAAGTACTCGGGGCGACGCAGGAAGGCAGTGCGGCGCAATCAGGCGGTGCGAACGGCAGCGGCGGCGACATCAAGGCCACCGAAGGTGGACAGGGCAGCGTCACCGCGTACAGCGAGCCGCACCTGCAGTTCAGCGCACCCATGGGCATCGGCTTCGTGACGCCGAAGGAGGCGATTGCGGTGAGTGGCAAGCACACCGCCATCGTCGCCCATCAGGACATCGACCTGCCGGCACAGGGCCAGATCGCGGTGAGCGTGGCCAAGGGCGTGAGCCTGTACACGCTCGGCGCCAAGGCGAGCGGAGGCGGCGAGCCCAACCAGGAGCGCGGCATCGCGCTGCACGCGGCCAGCGGCAGCGTGACGCTGCAAAGCCAGAAGGGCGCGACCAAGATCGCGGCGGACAAGAAGGTGACGATCGCCAGCACGACGAGCAACGTCGATGTGGAGGCGCCGACACACGTGCTGCTCACCAGCGCCGGGGCGTACATCAAGCTCGAAGGCGCAAGCATCAAGATCCACGCGCCGGGGAAGGTGACGTTCAGGGGGATGCATAACTTCGTCGGGCCGCAAGGAGACAGTGCGAGCAACAACCTGCCGCCGACCGACTACGAAGGCTGCGCAACCGCGATGCAGCAGGCGAGCGAAGTCGGCGATGCGCTGGTCTGATCGCGATCGGGCGACCTCCGGGAACCACCGACATGAATACACAAGGCACGCGCCAGATTCATGCATTCGATGGTTCGCAACCCGTGGCGGTATTCGTCGATCCATTTCTGTTCGATCCGCTGGAGAAGCACTCGCTGGTGTTCACGAAGGGACCGTCCGTCGTGCAGAAAAGGCTGCTTCGGGGTGCGTGGGAGCAACTGCCCGAGACGCAGATGCCCTACGTCCTGTGGATTTCCCTGAACAACGAAACGCGCGGACTCCTGCACGACCTGCAGGACATCGCGCGCGCCGAAGCGAACTGGATTCCGAAAGAGGGCGAATCTCAGACGCAGCCCCGCACAGTGGCCGGATTCGTCACGGGCGCGTTGGTCGGCCAGGGCCCGGAGAAGTTGAAGATCGTTTTCGGCAAGATGCGGCTCGTCACCGATTCGACCGGCAAGCACCGCGTCTTCAGATTCTGGGACCCGCGCGTGATGCAGCACCTTGCGATGAATGGCGGCAATCGGCCATCCATCGATCTGGGGACATTGCTGTACTCGCACGAGGAAGCGATGTCATGGTTCTATTTCGACTCCCTCGGGCGTCCCGCGCAGCACGACATCGTGTGCCGGCCGGTGGCTGCGGATGTGCCTTTCGCGAGAGGCCTGCAACTCGACGGTCGGATGGAAAGGGAACTGAAGCGCTGGGGCACCTTGAACAAGGCGCTCCTTCATGTGCTCGCTCAGGATGTGGACCGTTTCCGCGCGCTGGACATCGCCGAAGTCTTCGAGAGCGTTCTTGCGCCCAACCTGTTTCCCTTCGACGCCATGAGCGGACTGGACGAGGACGACAAGGCCGCGCTCGCTTTCATCCGGCACGCCACCGGCAGGGCCTTCGAGCACGACGAGACATTGATGCGAGAGGTTTTCGTGCGCAAGAAGCAAGGCTCGGGCGCCGCCTCGTTCATGCAGGACCTCGGCTATTTCCTCGCCTGAGTTTTTTTCGAAGCCAATCCAATTATCAAAAGCTCTGAAAAATGGCAACTCTCGAAATCTGTGAAGCGTGCAGCCGCGGAGATTGCTTTGCGATCTACCCGACGCGCTTTGGCGTCTATCCGTTCCTCCAGTCGATGCCCAAGATGGTTCATTGCGAGGACGATGCGCCCGACCATTTCTATCCCCACGCGAGCGTGCCGTTCCCGATGGAGGCGCTGCCCAACTACCTGCTGGGCACTCCACAGCCGTCGCAGCATTCGTTGACTGGCGGCGAGTGGGGATTGAAGGTCATCCAGAAGGCGTACGTCTATCTGTGCTTCAAGAATGCCGATGGCTCGACGCGCTTCTGGGAGTACTTTCGCGCTGACGAGAACGGCATCTTCACCCGCGTGCAGAGCGTTGGCGACAACGTCGAAGAGAGCCAGATCTTCTGCAGCCGAAGCGGACATGCGCTGTACAACAAGTTCATCCGCATCAGCCATGCGCACACGGGCAAGGTCGCCATCGGCTACTCGCTCAACTGGCTGACCAAGCCGCAAAGAGACGCGCTGCTGGCGAACGAGGCGGCGCTGATGACGACCATCGATCTCGACCAGTTGAAAGCCGGCGTTGTACCGGACAAGCAGTCGGGCGCGCTGGCGTACAAGGTGGAGAACGCCGAGTCCTTCGACAAGATCTTCGAGCACCAGAGCAGCACAGACGGGTCGTATCGGCGAACAAGCCCAGAGAACGATGTGCAGGAGTTGGACGCCGCGCACCCCGATCTGCACTTCCCCGAGTTCGCCACTTTCTATTCCGGAAAGATGGCGCTGTTCAGGGCGGGAGAATCGCCCACGATGTTCCAGCTGATGGACCGGTGCACGAAGGATGGCTCGGGCAACGCGGGCAGCGTGCCGATCATCCTCGGGCTGTTCGACCCGTTGGGCGTCGCCGAGGAGTTCAATCACGCGACTTCGCTGGCCATCGTCAACTACCAGATCTGGCAGGAAAACCATGCCTGGCCGCTCGGCAGCATCAGCGAATACGAGCGCATTGCCGGCGCGCCGGTGAACGAACTCATCGCTGCCGACGAGGCCTACAACAAGGCCGTCCAGGCGGAGTGGGAGCGCGTCAGCCGAAGCACGCACGATCTGATCCCCAACACCCCGCCAAGGCCCGAGAAACTCCAGCGGCTTGACGAGCACCTGCGCCCCAGCTGGACCGGGGAGGTGAAGGCGCTCATCGACCAGCAAGACCGCATCCGCAAGGTCATCGACATCCATGCGGCCAACCACCGCAACTGGATCGACCTGAAAGCCAGGAACTCGCAAAAGCGTGCGTTCGTGCTGGCCTGCGAAGTGTTCATGAGGAAGCAGGACGACCCGCTATTCGATCACGCGAGCGAGGCCTTTTCCGAGGGAACGTCGGTCCTCACGCATCCGGAATTCTGGGCCGAGCTGGTGCTCGCGCATGTCAAGCGGGAGAGCGACAACGTCTATTCCCGGGCCACGGCCTGGGCGCGCCGCGGCGCCATCTCGGGCAAGGAAACCGTGCGCGACGTGTACGTGAAGTTCTATCAGAAGCGGGTGGAAAATCTGCTCCTGGCCAGCGCTGAAATCACGCCCAAGCAACTCAAGGAAGAGCAGTACCAGGTTCTGGTCAAGGACATGATCGACCAGGAAGTGCGCGAACTCACGGTGACGGCCAACCGGGCCGCCTTCGCCTTTACCGCGATGAGCGCGATCTCGCAGATCTGGTTCATGTACATGAAGCGCAACGACCCGACGCCCGAGGGCCGCAAAAACAACTGGGGCCGCTTCTTCCTCACGCTGCTCGATGTGCGCTCGTTGTACCTGCAGTCCGTGACGCCTGGCGCGTTCTTCTATGACGAGGTCATCGCCGGCCAGAAGGTCAGCAACGGGCGGCAGCTGATTCAGGGCGCTTCGGTGCCGAACACGAAGGACGTTCGGCTCGACATTCGCTTCAAGCGGATGTTCTCCTCGACAAAGTCCGAAATCGTGAGCGTCGTGCCCAGGGCCGAGCTGGTCGAGACCGTGGCCGAGGCCGCCAAGCCAGCGCCGATTCCGAGGTACAACCTGGTCGAGTACTTGCAGAAGACATCGAAGATGTCGTGGCTGGCAACCGGCTTGCTGTCCGCCGGCAATGTCTGCTACTTCCTGGCCGCGCTCGACGCCCGGGAGCAGGCCAAGGGGCACAACAACCAGCAGCTTGCGTATTCGCAGACTGCATTGATGATCACGCTGGGCCTAGAGGTCACCCGTTCGCTGGCGACGCGGCTCTTCATGATGGAGGCCTGCCCGTTTCTTCTCGGGCCGTGGGGTGCGGTCATTTTGATCGTGCTGTTCCTGGGCATCTTCATCTGGCAGCAACTCATCGAAACCAGCGAGATCGAGCCCTATGGGCTATTCCTGCGGCGCACGTATTTCGGCAACGGCGAACTCGACCGAAGGCACGAGCACTTTTCCCGTCGTGAAATTTTCTTCGAGCAATACCCGTCGCTGGATGCCGAGCGTCTCGGCTTCATCAAGGCACAACACGCGATCCGCGTGACCTACCGGGTGGACGACGAGAAGGCGGACTTCAAGTTCACCTTCGACAACCCGGAGTCGGGCGCGGTCGTCAACGTGTATTTCGACGCCAATGGCAACGGCGAGCGCAAGCAACTGGTGGGGCACTACGAGTTCGGCCTCGTCACGGTGCAGGGCGGCATGACGACCTATGGCAATACATGGGTGAGCCGCGTGGTGCCGTTGCTGCCGAATCAAAGGAACCTGCAGGACATCGAGAGATTTCAGGCGGACCGCATTCTTCCGATGTTGACGAACGAAGGGCTCACGGTGAAGAGCAACTCGACGATCGGGCGGTGCATGTTCTCGATCGACTACATACCGCGCGCCGCCGAGCATGACTACTTCGTGAACGCGATCTTCATCGATCATCGGGGCGAAGACGAGATCTACATCGAATCGGACGAAGACCGGACCTACCGGCAGTGACAACAGGGAGGGAGCAATTCATGTCAGACACTTCAAATGCCTTCATGCCGACGTATGGCGCCGCGCCATGGACGTCCGAAGGCCTCAACGTCGCGCGCCTCTCCGAGCAGGCGCGCCTCATCAAGCTGCAGTTGCCGCAGGCGGCGCCGCAGAACGCCGTCGTCGTCGAACGCTTCACCGCCACCGAAGGCGTCAACGAACTCTTCGCCTTCACCATCGACACCCTCGCCACGTCGAGCGAGTTCGACCCGTTCGCGCTGATCGGCGAGGAGCTGAGCCTGCGCCTCCTGCTGGCCAACGGCAGCTTCCGCACCTGGCACGGCTACCTCACGGCCGTCGATGCACTGGGCGGCGATGGCGGACTCGCGCGTTATCGGCTGCACCTGCAGCCCTGGCTCGCCGTCTTGGGCCTTCGCCGCGACAGCTTCGTGTACGCCGCCAAGAGCGTGCAGGACATCGTGAGCGAGGTGTTCGCCGACCACACGAGCGCGAGCTTCACCTTCGAGGTCACGCAGGAACTGCCCGTGCGGCCGACCTGCGTGCAGTACCGCGAGTCGGACCTCGCCTTCGTGATGCGCCTGCTCGCCGAGGAAGGCCTGAGCTTTCGCTTCGAGCACGAGCAGACGAAAGCGGAGGGCGGTGGTGGCAGCGCGGACAACAACGCAGCGCCGTCGCACCATCGCCTCGTGATCTTCGATCGCGAAGCGAAGGCGCCCGACTGCGCGCTGCCCGAGATCCGTTTTCACCGCGTCGACGCCACCGAGCAAGAAGACGCGATCACTGCATGGAGCAGCCGGCGCCAGCTCGCGAGCAACGCCGTCACGCTGAACGCGTGGGACGCCAGCGTGCTGCAGGCGCCCACGGGCTCGACGCAAAGCGCGTTGGCCATGGGCGACGTGCCCGTGCTGGAGCACTACGACGGCGCGGGCTCGCAGCGCTACGCCAACAACGCCGCAGCTGCGCGGCGTGCCGAGAACCAGCTCGTGGCGTTCGAATCACGCATCAAGCGCTACAGCGCCGGCGGCAGCGTGCGGCAGCTTGGCGCGGGCGAGCGCTTCACGCTCACGCAGCATGACCGCTACGAGGGCCAGAAATTCGTCACGCTGCGCGTGCACCACGAAGCTGCCAACAACCTCGGCGCGCAGGCCGCGCAGGTGCTGGAGGCCGGCGAGCTCGAGAAGGGCAGCTACCGCAACAGCTTCGAGGCGCAGCCTGCAGAAGCGCAGGTCGCGCCGGTCTGGCGGCCCAAGCCCACGGCGCCCGAGGCGATGGTCGCGCTCGTGGTCGGCGCCGATGACGACGAGGCGCCGACCGCCGTCCACACGCAACGCGATCACCGCGTGCAGGTGCGCTTTCATTGGCAGGCGCAGCGCGCGGCAACGCAACAACAGTCAGCGCAGAGCGGGCAGGGCAGCCTTGTCGCGGCCGGCCGGCATGCGAGCAACCGCCAGTCGGTGTGGCTGCGCGTGGCCGCACCGGTGGCCGGGCCGAACTGGGGCGCGCACCATCTGCCGCGTGTCGGCTCGGAGGTGCTGGTGTCGTTCATCGAAGGCGACATCGACCGGCCGGTGGTGAGCCAGCAGCTCTACAACGGACAGGACCTGCCGCCGTGGTCGGCGAGCACCGATTCGTCGGCCAACCACGCGGGCGTGCTCTCGGGCTGGCACAGCCGCGCGCTCGATGGCAGCGGCTACAACCAGTGGATCGCGGACGACGCGCCTGGCCAGGTGCGCACGCGGCTTGCGAGCTCGCATGCGGCGAGCCAGCTGAACCTGGGGCATCTCAACGCGCAGTCGCCCGACGAGAGCAATCGCGGGGCGTGGCGCGGCAGCGGTGCCGAGCTGCGCTCCGATGCGTGGGTGGTCACGCGTGCGGGCGAAGGTCTGTTGATTTCGACGCTGGCGCAGGAGCGGGCCGCAGGCAGCGTGCAGGACACCGCGAGCGTGCGCGGCCAACTGGCCGGCGCGCTGCGCGAGTCGCAGAACCTGTCGGACGCGGCCGGCGGTGCGAAGGCGTTGGCGCTGAAGGCGACGGCGCTGCTGCAGCCGCTGATCGACGACATCGATCCAGAGAAGAACGGGCACTACCCCGGCAGCGTCAATGGACAGGATGCGCGGGAGCCGAAGGGTGGTGAAGGCGCGGATGCGCGTCAGGGCCAGGACCCGGTGCCCGCATTCGCACGGCCGCTCATGGTGCTCGATGCGAACATGAGCTTGAACATGGCCACGCCCGCGAGCGCGACGGTGTTTGCGGGCGAGGCGATCCACTGGACCGCGCAGGAGCAGGCGCATATGGCGGCGGGCAAGACGGTGAGTTTTGCGGCTGGCAAGTCGATGGGCTTGTACAGCCATGAAGGTGGCATTCAGGTGATCGCGCAGGAGGGTCCGGTGAGCGTGCAGGCGCACACCGACGAACTCGAATGGCTGTCCAAGGAAGGCTTCACGGTCACGAGCAGCAACGACGAGATCCACGTGCTGGCCAAGCAGAAGATCACGTTCAAGGGCGGGCAGACGAGCATCGAGCTTGATGGGGCGAACATCACGTTGAAGATGCCGGGGTTGTTGGATGTGAAGGGGACGACGAAGAGCTTCGTGGGGCCGAAGGGTGCGCCTGCCGCACTGCCTGCGCTGCCCACAGGAAAAATCTACAGCGAGGGGTTCAAGTTGATCGAAAGCGCAACGGGCAAGGCTGCGGCGAACGTGCGCTACTGGATCACTCTCGCTTCGGGCGAAACCATTGAAGGTTGGACGGATGAAGAAGGGCGTACGGGCAATGTGGTGACCCAGACGCCTGAGCAGATCCGGCTGGAAGTCGAACAAGATGGATTGGATATCCAGGCATGAACGATCAAAGAACTTATCCCGTGCTTGACTTGAACGGAGAACGCCGTGTTGTTGGCCAAGGCATGACCACGGATGCGCCGACTGGGCTTCCCGCCTTTCAGGATCCCGTGAAGGAGTTCATGTGCGTAGTGATGTGTGCGTGCAGAAAAATCTATCAAGATGATCGGGAAGCTCCGGAGTCAGTGACAGACGGGGAATCGCCGAGTCCCGAAACTACGACCGCAGTAACCGAAACACCCGAAGAGGCAGTTGCCGAGACGCGGCGGATGCAGCAGAACTGTGTGTCCGGTCTGTTCCAGGCGCTCGACGCTGCGATCGACTACAAAAGCTGGGTCAAAGCCGAGGTCTATTACGACATGCAGGGATACAAGGCCCGTTTTCGAGGAGTCGGAGATAAGACCCCTGGTTGGCCTCAGCCGCTGATGTCCGGCAGCATATCCACGAAACCTCTAAGTTGGCATTGGGGTGTGATAAGCCACGTGGGACGGCGCAAAAACGTTCAACTATCGAGTCCCACATTCGAACGAAATGGAGCCTCATTGCGTCGACCGGACATTGTGCTTGTGCGAGATCCTGCGCGACCACCTGAAAGTCTCAACATCGCGATGATTTACGAACTGAAGTTCGACGAGCGCCGTGACGTGGCGCAAGAACAAGCCTATCAAGCTATCGTCAGGCGAGACGGTATTCGCGTGCAGACCATTGAAGTGAAAGACTGCCGTTGCGAAAAGCGCAAGGAGAGAATCCGCCAGATGACCCATGCGGAATTGATGGCATGGGCGGCCGCAGTCACTTCGGCGCTGGCCGCGAATGACAAAGACCGAAGGGGCGGAGGCATGGCACCTGTGACCGTCTCTGATGGTTTGGCCATTGTGGGCGCCCTCGCTGTGGGTGCGTTGGTTGTGGCTGCTTTGCCGGAGGCGGCGGTAAGCGCTTTAGGGCTCTTCTTCTTGCGCATGCTCGGAGTTGGGGCTGCTGTTGCTGCTGTACAGGAATGAACTGGAAACCTAGAAGTCATGTCAAACCACACCTATCCGCAGCGTCTTAAGCGGCTCGAGCCCTATGCCGAGCTATGGCGTGACGACAAGAAATTCGTCGAGCACAAGGCGGGCCTTTATGCAACCTTCTACTTCAAGCACACGCACAGTACAAGGCAATCTACGCAGTCGACGCGCCAAGCGTTGGTCGAATGCTGGAACGACTACTGGAGCGTTGTCGGTATAGAGCATTGGCGGTGGGTCTACGGATTCAAGAATGGTTCTGTTCCAAGCTATCGTGTGCCCACGGAAAAGGTGCCAAAGATAGAGAACTACATGGGTGATTCGGAACGGGCGAATGCCTACCAGTACTACGCAAGCGGCGGCAAGCATGATGACGATGCGAGTGAGTACATGTTTCATGTCCTTGCCACGTATGTCGATCCGGAATTTGCATTCGAACTCGCCACCCTTCGCTTGCAAGCTCCACTGGCATTCGTTACCAATGGCGACTTGCCGAAGTTCATTGCCCTGGTGAAGCGGTGCGCCACACGCCTGAAGGCGAACCAAGCGTATGGAGGGCTTGGTTTCTTGCGCACCTATAACGAGGAGAGCACAACTTGTCGGACCGAGGCGCAACTAGCGAAGGTATTCAGCGGAACCGACATCGACATACCGCATCGACTGGCGCTGCAGCTTGCGAACGGGTGGGATGGGCTCAAAGGTATTTCTGGCGCGCATTGGCTGAATTTTCTGGATGACGATTGGGTGACGCGATTAGGGGGGCTGGAGCACTTGCGGTCGCAGTTGCCGGAGGATTTGTTCAAAGTAGAAGCATGCCCTGGTGGCGTGTTTATCCAAGCGGGCGCCTATCCGGAGCCTGGCCACAAGGATGATGGGTTGCCGCCGCGTTATGTCTGGTTGAACCGGGTGCTCAAGCCAATCCGGTTGCCCGCAATGCAATACCACATGGGTGATACCCCGGGGCAACTCGCCTTGCCGGAAGATGCCTTGTCTTACTTCACGCGGTTCGACGCGGCCTCTGATGCATTGGGCAGCGAGTCGAACCAAGCTGCGAAAGGTAGCGATCTTTCTGTAGCTCCAAGACACCAAACATCTGCGGCGACTGGTCGCGTAGAAGGAGGTCAACCGTGCCCGCAATCCGGTTGGTGGTTCACTCCGGCAAAAGTAAAGTCGCGCCGCTACTTCAAAGCTGGCGAACTGATGCCAGCCATCGATGGCAGTGACTACGGTTCGACGTTCTGGCAATGGGATTTGGATCAGTCTGCTCCGAAGCTTTGAGACCGGAGGTAAGCCGTGTCCGCAGGATGGCTGGTGGTCCACGCCTGCCAAGGTTGGCAGCCGGCGCTATATCGAAGCTGGAGAGGTTATGCCCGTCATCGAAGGCAGTGACTACGGTGCCACCTTCTGGCAGTGGGATTCCAATCAGTCGGGGGAGCACTGATGGGATGGGCCGGTGCGAATCGATTGGTCGATATCAAATCCGCAGACGGATGCAGCCAAGGCAGTTGCGGGGCAGTGGCTGTCGAGGGTGAAGGGCTTTCACAATGACGATGACTTTCTGCATCTGACGCGTGACTTTCTCAGCTACGTGCTGAGCGGCGGCGAACGCTCGCGGATTGCGGATCAGTTGGGTTATTACTTCTCCGGCTTCATGCCGAGCTACGGGGCCGCGCGTACCTTGTTGAGCATGGCCGCAGACAGCCGGCCATGGAGCGAAGTGCAGGCCTTCATGCACAGCCAAAGTTATGGCGATGCGCGAAAGCACGTCGAGACCTTCGATTGGCGCGAAGGCGAAAAAAAGGCGAAGGCCGAGATCGATGCCTGGAAGGGGATCTTGCAGAAGCAAGTCAAGGGCATCGAGATGGCTGCATATGGAGAACCGGTCCTGCTGGCGCAGGCCAACCCGCAGCCACTGCCGAATGCGCCTGTGACAGATGTACCGCCAGCCAATGAGCCCTACATGCCCAGGGCGAGGCCGCCTTTGCGTCTCGTGCCTCCAGTGGAGCCGCCTCCCGTAGGCGGCCCCGGTGCTGGTGCTGCCGCGCGAGGCGCGCTGGCATTGCTGGCCGAGCCAGCGGCGATCGTGTTGTTCGTGCTCGTGATCGTGTTGACGCCCGGTAACGCATTCCAGAAGAACACGGAAGATGAAGACCTTCGGCGCTGGCGTGCCGAATACGAGAAGAAGCAGCAACTGCCGATTCCGGATGCGCCGCCTCAAGCGGATGCCGTAACCGATACGGCGAACAATGATTGCAAGCCGCAGAGCGAAGAGAACAAGAAGAACGGGACGGCGTGCGAGGAGGACGGCTATGTGCTGATGGAGCAGGCGTTGCAATACTCGAGGTTGGTCGATCCTCCCAAAGGCAAGGGATTGGACGGACTTTTCGAGAAGCGTTTGCCCTTCGATCAACCCAATCCGATGCCTGCGACGGTGACGATGCCCAAGCCGGGCAAGCTGATTTTCATTCCGCCTGCCGATAAACCGCCGCAGGCAAGATATGACTTCACCGGCAAGCCCGCGGCCAGCATTTACCCAAAGTTCGTGGTGTTCGAGGCGAAGCACATTGCCAAGACCTTTGACGAAAACGACGCCGAAGGTATCAAGAAGGAGACAAAAAATCGGCTGGGAAACACCTGTGATGGACAACAGATGGGAACGAGGTGGACCGCGAGACGTATTCCACAAGCACTCGAACGCCAATATCCGGGAGCAAAAAATAAGCCGCTTCGAATTGAAAAAACGGATGCGATCCGAGATGAGCGCTATGCAAGTTGGATTTTTGTGTGCTTGTCAGGCTCTGTCGGGAGCAGTACCAAGTTGTATGTCTTCATCGACGTGGCGGCGTCCGGTATGGACCTTGAAAGTAAGTTGCCGAAGGCTCGCAAGCCGTCTTCTGCCCCAACAGATTCAACATACTGAGCGAGCAAGCTATGGCATTTAAAGATATTCGAAGGCAAAAATTCTTGGACGAAGATCGCGCAAAAGAACGTGATGGCGACCTTACTGACGAGATCACAAGGTCGCTTCCCAGGATCGCGGATGAAACTCGAGTCCATGCAGCGCGCGGCGACTACGCTTGGAGCGTGGCCACGAGCACGCTTGAGCTACTCATTCTTCGCTATACCGCAGGCTATTCAATAACGGAATTGTCGCGGGATATTCCTTCTGTGATTGAGGCATTCGATGCATTCATCCCATTCGAAAATCCCCCCCCTTACGAGGCCCACACGCTGACGATCACCCAACTTGAGGCTTACGTCTACGTGATGTGGCTGTTGGCTTTATGTCGTCTGCTCGACCATGCTGAATTGATTCCGACGGTCATGAGTTGGCTCGACAAGAACGCCGAGTTCAACCGTGGTCGCGACGGTCTGTTCGAGGCCGTGGTGGAGAAGCTAACGGGTCGCAAAGAGCCCGTCGAGCGCGTGCTGCTGCATCCCGCCGCCTATCGCCCGCTCGCAAAGGCCACCGCACCCGATGCGCAAGATCGGCCAGCGCTGGTCAAGGAATTTCTGAACGGCTGGTACAAAAACATGACGGACTGCTATTGGCACGGCACACATACCGACAAGGAAGGTTCGTCGTACTTCGGCTATTGGGCTTTTGAGGCTGCACTGGTTACGGTGCTCTGGGATATTGATGACAGCAGCTATCGAGACCACTTGGTCTACCCGAAGGACCTTGTCGATTGGGCTCGAGAGCATCGAACGGAAGCTGTGCCGTCAGGCCCGAGTCGCACACCGGGAGGGGAGTCATGCTCGCAGGCCGGCTGGTGGTTCACTCCTGCACTGAAGGGAAGCCGGCGTTATTTCAAACAAGGGGAAGTGATGCCAGTCATCGAGGGGAGTGACTACGGTTCGACGTTCTGGCAATGGGATGCTGATCAGTCTGCTCCGAAGCTCTGAAACTCCGAACAAGCCCACGGCGCCCTGGGGCGATGGTCGCGTTCATGGGGGGCGCGGATGCTACAGGCGCCTTTTTGCTGCGTATGCTTGTCGTGGGCAGCGCAACGACAACCTACACGTTGTACTCCAGCGCTGCGCCGAAGAACAAGGATCCCAACTTGCAAATCACTTTCGATGCGCCAACGGCACCGTGGGACTATGTGACCGGACGCAAGGCTAGTCTGCCCAATCCAACGGATCGAATGGACTACGTAGCGAAGATCGCAAAAAAATTCAATGACCTGATGGCGAATAAGAGGGGTTACATGGAAGGCGAGTTGCGCAAGATCGGGAGTTGGATCGATGCTTGATCGGCGGACTTTGTTGGCGGCTACGGCTGCTGGCTTGATGGGCGGGCTCACGAGCTGTAGCAAGGAACGAGGACAGAAGATGGCAGAAATAAAATTTGACCTGGGCAAGAACATCCTGGAGACCGGCCGCGCTTCAGGCGTTCCGCAATTCGAGACGGACAACATCAACGGCTACATCAGCTATAGCGTCGCGCCCGTTCCGGAAACTGTTCCCGCGCGCTACACGCGCCCGGGATACGAGGTCGTTTGGCAGCCCATCTTTGCTTTCACGATGAACGCGGACGAAGGCCGGTTTCCGGATCGACGTGTGCAGTCTGTCGATCTCCAGCTCAGCAGCAAGATCAACCGAACGCATGAAGAAGCCCGAGCCTTCGTCGAGCAGACCATCGCGCAATTCCAGAAGGGCAGGTGGCAGCGGTATTTCAACCCGGTGTGGGACACGCTGCTGACGGGACGCTCCAGCCTGCTGGACGAGAGGGGCGAAATCGCATCGGACCAATACAACATCGATCCCGCGTACAAGATCCCTCCGGAAGACTGGCCTATCGTGGTCAGCAAAGGCCCCTTGTGGCGCTGGGTCGGCGATGGCGTGTTGGCCAGCTTGAAGGTCAATGACTACGGAAATTCCGATCGCGGGGTCGACTACCGAATGAATCTCGAATTCCATCTGCTGGACGTCAAGCTCCAGCGCGACGCGGAGAACGAGGCGAGGGACCTCCAGCAGGGCGATGCCAAGGGCTGGAACAGCACGGCCAAGCTCGAAGCGGACAAGAAAGAGCGCGCCGAGTTGAACAAGCGCCTGGAGGCCAACGCCATCCAACGAGGCGATTCGGTGGTCACGAAGCCGTGAACGACCCCGTGCCTGCGGCCTCGATCACGGCGCTTTGATGCGCCGTATTTGCCTCACACCCCAGCCGCGTGCGCCTGCTGATCCGCGTGATAACTGGACCGCACCATCGCCCCCACAGCCGCATGGCTGAAGCCCATCTTGTAGGCCTCTTCCTCGAACATCTTGAAGGTGTCCGGGTGCACATAGCGGCGCACCGGCAGGTGCGAGCCCGACGGTGACAGGTACTGGCCGATGGTCAGCATGTCGATGTCGTGGGCGCGCATGTCGCGCATCACCTGCAGGATCTCTTCGTCGGTTTCACCGAGGCCCACCATGATGCCGCTCTTGGTCGGCACGTTCGGGTGCAGCGCCTTGAACTTCTTCAAGAGGTTGAGGCTGAACTGGTAGTCGCTGCCGGGGCGTGCTTCTTTATAAAGGCGCGACGCAGTCTCCAGGTTGTGGTTCATCACGTCCGGCGGCGCGGCCTTCAGGATCTCGAGGGCCCGGTCGTCGCGGCCGCGGAAGTCGGGCACCAGGATCTCGATCTGCGTCATCGGCGAGAGCTCGCGGATGTTCTGGATGCAATCCACGAAATGCTGGCTGCCGCCGTCGCGCAGGTCGTCGCGGTCGACGCTGGTGATCACCACGTACTTCAGGCGCAGCTTGGCGATGGTCTTGGCGAGGTTGAGGGGCTCGTCCTTGTCCAGCGGGTCGGGGCGGCCGTGGCCCACGTCGCAGAACGGGCAGCGGCGGGTGCACTTGTCGCCCATGATCATGAAGGTGGCCGTGCCGTTGCCGAAGCACTCGCCGATGTTCGGGCACGAGGCTTCTTCGCAGACGGTGTGCAGGTTGCTCTCGCGCAGGATCTGCTTGATCTCGTAGAAGCGCGTGGTGGGGCTGCCGGCCTTCACGCGGATCCATTCGGGCTTCTTGAGCACTTCGCCGGTCTGCACGACCTTGACGGGGATGCGCGAGAGCTTGGCCGCGGCCTTTTGCTTGGCCAGGGGGTTGTAGGTTTCGGCGCTTTGCGCGTCGCGGACGACTTCGGTGGTGCTCATTGGATTGCTAAGGTGCCAGGAAGGTGGTGAGCTTTTGGCCCAGCACGCCGGCAGCTTCTTCCCATGTGGTTTGGATGCCGATTGTAGAAAGGTCGACCGTTTGCAGCCCCGCGTAGCCGCAAGGGTTGATGCGCGAGAAGGGTTCGAGGTCCATGTCGACGTTGAGCGCCACGCCGTGATAAGTGGCATGGCGGCTCACCTTGATGCCCAGCGCGGCGATCTTGCCGAGGCCGCGGAACGGGTCGCTGGCGGGCAGCGGGCCGGTCAAGGTCGCGTGGGAAAACGGGTCGTCGAGCCGTACGTAGATGCCCGGCGCGCCCGGCACGCGGTGGCCGGTCACGCCGAAATGCGCGAGCGTGCGCAGCACCGATTCCTCGATGCGGTAGACGTATTCCTTGACGAAGTAACCGGCGCGGCGCAGGTCGATCAGCGGATACGCCACCACCTGGCCCGGGCCGTGGAAGGTGACCTGCCCGCCGCGGTCGGTCTGCACCACGGGGATGTCGCCGGGGTTCAGGACGTGATCCTGCTTGCCGGCGATGCCCTGCGTGAACACGGGGGCGTGCTCGCAAACCCATAGCGCATCGGGCGTTTCGGGCGCGCGCTCCATCGTGAACTGCTTCATCGCGGCGAAGGTCTCGGCGTAGCCGACGCGGCCCAGCCACTGCGGCGCGATGGCGGTGTCCGCCGGGAGTTCTGCGACCGTCGTCATGAAGGGCTCAGTTCAAAGAACGACCTTGACCGACGGATGCCCCGAGAGCGCGCGATAGAGGTCGTCGAGCTGTTCGCGGCTGGTCGCGGTGACGGTGATCGTTACGCCGAGGTAATTGCCCGCCTTGCTGTCGCGCAGCTCGACCGTGGTGGCGTCGAAGGTCGGATCGAACTGCTCGGCGATCTGCGTGATCGCGTGCACCAGGCCATCGGTCTTGGCGCCCATGACCTTGATCGGAAACTGCGAGGGATATTCGATCAGCGATTCCTTGCGCGGATCGGGAATGGGTGCGGTGACTGCGTCGTCGGTGGTGTTCTCGGTCATGCAGTGGCTCCTTGCTTCTCAGCGTTGCGTTGCTTGGCCTGCTGGTAGGCGGCATACAAGCTCTTGTAGATGGGGCCGGGGTGGCCGTTGCCAATGGTCTTGCTGTCGAGGGTGACGACAGGCAGCACTTCCTTGCTGGCCGAGGACAGGATCAGTTCGTCGGCGCCGAACACTTCGTCGCGCGACACGCGGCGCAGCGCGAAGGGAATGCCGCCTTCCTGGCACAGGCGCTCGAGCAGGCCATAGCGGATGCCGGTGAGCACGAGGTTGTCCTTGGGCGGGCCGATGAGCATGCCGTCCTTCACGATCCACACGTTGCTCGACGACGCTTCGCTGAGCCAGTCGCCGCGGAACATGACGGTCTCGGCCGCGCCGGCCTCCACGCTGATCTGCCGCGAGAGCACGGCGCCCAGCAGGCTGGTGCTCTTGATGTGGGCCTTCTGCCAGCGGAAGTCGTCTGCCGTCACGCAGGCCACGCCCTTGGCGCGCACCGCGTCGGCCACGGGCGGCAGCGGGTTCACCATGACGAAGACGGTGGGCGTGAGGCCCTTGACCATCGCGTGATCGCGCGGCGCGACGCCGCGGGTGACCTGGAAGTAGACGGCTTGCGGTGCGTCGCCGCCGGGGGCGATCAGGCGCATCACGATCTCGCGCCATTGGGCGAGGGAGAGCGGGTTGACAATCTGCAACTCGGCCAGCGAGCGATCCAGGCGCGCCATGTGCTCCTCGAAGCAGAAGGGCTGGCCGCCGTAGACGGGAACGACCTCGTAGATGCCGTCGCCGAAAATGAAGCCGCGATCCAGGACGCTGATCTTCGCGTCGCGAAGGGCGGTGTACTCGCCATCGAGGTAACAAAGCGTGGCTGGCAGGGCGTCGGTGATAGGGTGCATGAAGGAATTATGGTTGCCTGCGCCGAGTCGGGTTCACGTCAGGTCTTGTGGCCATCGATTTGCAATCGTGACGCTCATGTGTCGGGAGTGGCTGGGTTTTTACTTATAATCAATGGCTTTGTAGAAATTCTGGGTCGTCATCCGGGCTTCATTCGAAATGAAAACAATCGCCCGACAGGACTCGGAGGTCGCTGAAGACCTCGACGCAGAATTCAAGCCGTTGACCGCCGATGAGGCGCGTGAACTGCGAGCAAAGAACCCTTCGGCCTCCCCTTGGCGGGTGGTCGCGGGTCAGTTGGTTGTCGGTCTGGTGGTGGCTCTGGCCATCTGGGGACTGACGGGGAGGCAAAATCTGGGTTGGTCCGCCGCTTACGGCGCGATCGCGGTGGTCATTCCAGCGGCGGTGTTCGCACGTGGGTTGACCGGCAGGTTCTCTTCCCTGAATCCAGGCACTGCGGTGTTCGGGTTCTTCCTCTGGGAAATGGTCAAGATGGCCTTGTCCGTGGCGATGCTGATCGCCGCGCCAAGGCTGATAACGGCGCTGAGCTGGCCTGCAATGCTGGTCGGCTTGGTGGTGACAATGAAGGCGGCCTGGTTGGCGGTGATGTTCTCGCCCCGGCGCCGGCAACAACGAGACGAGTAACGGAATGGCTGCTGAAAACGCTGCGGAACATGGTCAGACCGCTGGTGAATACATCGTTCACCACTTGACGCATCTGCAAAGCTCCAAGCCTGCAGGTGTGGCCGATCTTTCGGTCTTCAACTTCGATTCGCTGTTTTTCTCCATCGCTCTGGGTATCCTGGGCTGCTGGTTGCTCTGGCTGGCTGCACGTAAGGCCACCTCGGGCGTTCCGGGCCGCTTCCAGGCTGCCGTCGAACTGCTGGTCGAAATGGTCGACCAGCAAGCCAAGGGCATCGTTCACAACGCCACGAGCCGCAAGTTCGTCGCTCCGCTGGCTCTGACCATCTTCGTCTGGATCTTCCTGCTGAACGCAATGGACCTGTTCCCGGTCGATTTGTTCCCGGCCATCTGGGCCAAGATCTTCGGCATCGCCGGCGCCGACCCGCACCACGCCTACCTGCGCGTCGTGCCCACGGCCGACCTCTCGGTGACGATGGGCATGTCGGTGGCCGTGCTGCTGATCTGCATCTACTACAACATCAAGATCAAGGGTGCCGGCGGCTGGATCCACGAGCTGTTCACCGCACCCTTCGGCAACCATTGGGCGCTGTACCCCTTCAACTTCGCCATGCAGATGATCGAGTTCGTCGCCAAGACGGTCTCGCACGGCATGCGGCTGTTCGGCAACATGTACGCCGGCGAACTGATCTTCCTGCTGATCGCATTGATGGGCGGCGCCTTCACGCTGTCGGCCACCGGCATCTTCTTGGCCCTCGGCCACGTCATCGCGGGCACCGCCTGGGCGATCTTCCACATCCTGATCATCACGTTGCAAGCCTTCGTGTTCATGATGCTCACGCTGGTCTACATCGGCCAGGCTCACGAGCATCACTGATCGTCCGGTTTCGTTTCTGTTTTTCGTTTTCTCTTCAACCAAAGTCCTCTAGGAGTCATCATGGAAGTTATTAGCTTTGTTGCACTGGCCGCCGGCCTGATCATCGGTCTGGGCGCTGTGGGCGCATGTATCGGCATCGGCATCATGGGCAGCAAGTACCTCGAGTCGGCCGCACGTCAGCCCGAACTCATGGGCGAACTTCAAACCAAGATGTTCCTGCTGGCCGGCCTGATCGACGCTGCTTTCATTATCGGCACCGGTATCGCCCTGTGGTTCGCAACGGCCAACCCGTTCCTGGCCCAGATCGCTCTCCTGCCGAAGTAAGTCTTTCTCGTCGGACCCGTGTCGTCGTTCCCCTCTGTGGAATGGCTTCGCATTCAATCCCAAAGAGAGGGTGAAAAGTGAGCATTACCGGTACCCTGATCGTTCAGATGATCGTGTTCCTGATCCTGGTCGGGTTCACGATGAAGTTCGTGTGGCCGCCGATCGCGAAGGCGCTGGACGACCGCGCTGCGAAGATCGCCGAAGGCCTCGCTGCCGCCGACAAGGCCAAGTCCGAACTGTCCGCCGCCAACAAGCGCGTGGAAGCCGAACTGGGCCAGGCACGCAACGAGTCCGCACAACGTCTTGCCGACGCCGAACGTCGCGCCCAGGCCATCGTTGAAGAGGCCAAGGCCCGCGCGACCGAAGAAGGCAACAAGATCGTTGCAGCTGCCCGCGTCGAAGCCGACCAGCAGGCACTGAAGGCCCGTGAAGCCCTGCGCGAGCAGGTTGCCGCACTGGCCGTCAAGGGCGCAGAGCAGATTCTGCGCAAGGAAGTGAATGCGGGCGTCCACGCCGATTTGCTCGCCCGTCTGCAGACCGAACTCTGATAGAAGCCATGGCAGAACTCGCCACCATTGCACGTCCCTACGCGGAGGCGCTTTTCAAGGCCTCGTCGTCCGACGTCGCCGCAACCAGCGCCTGGCTCGAAAAGGTTGCCGCCATCGCGGCCAACCCCGAGCTCCAGCAGTTCGCCGACAACCCCAAGGCCACGGCCGAGCAGGTTCTCGGTGTGGTCGCCGGCGCCCTCGGTGCGCCGTTGGCCGCCCATGCCCAGAACTTCCTGGGTGCGCTCCTGGACAACGGGCGTTTTTCGGTGCTGCCGGAAATTGCGAAGCAGTTCCGGGCACTGGCCAACGTGAAGAGCGGTTCGTCCGACGCCGTGGTCTACAGCGCCTTCCCGATCGATGCCGCGGCTCTGGCCAACGTGTCGGCTGCGCTCGAAAAGCGTTTCGGCCGCAAGCTGCAGGTCACGGTCCAGCAGGATCCGGAGCTGATCGGCGGCATTCGTGTGGTGGTCGGCGACGAGGTGCTCGACACCTCCGTCAAAGCGCGCCTTGAACAAATGAAAGTTGCGCTGGCGGCCTGACGGTCTCCATCGCCTTACAAAGAAAGAAGGAAAGAGTCATGCAACTCAATCCCGCAGAAATTTCCGAACTGATCAAGAGCCGCATCGAGGGCCTTGGGGTCAGCGCCAACATCCGCAACGAGGGCACCGTGGTTTCGGTGACCGACGGCATCGTGCGCGTGCACGGCCTGTCCGACGCGATGCAGGGCGAAATGCTCGAATTCCCGCCCACGGCAGACGGCACGCCGTCGTTCGGCCTCGCGCTGAACCTGGAGCGCGACTCGGTCGGCGCCGTGATTCTGGGCGAGTACGAGCACATCTCCGAAGGCGACACCGTCAAGTGCACGGGCCGCATCCTGGAAGTGCCCGTGGGCCCCGAGCTCATCGGCCGCGTGGTGAACGCCCTGGGCCAGCCGATCGACGGCAAGGGCCCGATCAACGCCAAGATGACCGACGTGATCGAAAAGGTCGCCCCGGGCGTGATCGCACGCAAGTCCGTGGACCAGCCGATGCAGACCGGCCTGAAGTCCATCGACTCGATGGTGCCCGTCGGCCGCGGCCAGCGCGAGCTGATCATCGGCGACCGCCAGACCGGCAAGACCGCCGTGGCGATCGACGCGATCATCAACCAGAAGGGTCAGAACATGACCTGCGTCTACGTTGCGATCGGCCAGAAGGCTTCGTCGATCAAGAACGTGGTGCGCTCCCTCGAACAAGCCGGCGCGATGGACTACACCATCGTGGTGGCCGCATCGGCCTCCGAATCGGCAGCCATGCAGTACGTGTCGGCCTACTCGGGCTGCACGATGGGCGAATACTTCCGCGACCGCGGCCAGGACGCGCTGATCGTCTATGACGACCTGTCCAAGCAAGCCGTGGCCTACCGCCAGGTCTCGCTGCTGCTGCGCCGCCCGCCAGGCCGCGAAGCCTATCCCGGCGACGTGTTCTATCTCCACAGCCGCCTACTCGAGCGCGCAGCCCGCGTGAACGCCGACTACGTCGAAGCCTTCACCAAGGGTGAAGTCAAGGGCAAGACCGGTTCGCTGACGGCGCTCCCGATCATCGAGACGCAAGCCGGCGACGTGTCCGCTTTCGTTCCGACCAACGTGATCTCGATCACCGACGGCCAGATCTTCCTGGAAACCAGCCTGTTCAACGCCGGCATCCGGCCCGCCATCAACGCCGGTATCTCGGTGTCGCGCGTGGGTTCGTCGGCGCAGACCAACCTGATCAAGAACCAGTCGGGCGGCATCCGTACCGACCTGGCCCAGTACCGTGAGCTGGCCGCGTTCGCGCAGTTCGCCTCCGACCTGGACGAAGCGACCCGCAAGCAACTCGACCGCGGTGCGCGCGTGACGGAACTGCTCAAGCAGACCCAGTACAGCCCGCTGCCGATCTCGCTCATGAATGCCACGCTGTTCGCAGTGAACAAGGGCTTCATGGACGACATCGACGTGAAGAAGGTGCTCTCGTTCGAACACGGCTTCCACCAGCTGCTGAAGTCGAGCCACGCCGCCCTGCTCGAGACCATGGAAAAGAATGGCGCCAAGTGGGACGTGAAGCCCGCCAAGCCGGACGACAGCGCCGAGAAGCAAGCCTTCAAGAAGGTTTGCCAGGACGCCGAAGCCGAACTGCTGGCAGCCGCCACCTCGTTCAAGAAGTCGTTCGCCTGACCGACCCCTTGACCGACGCAAGAAGGAGTTCATATGGCAGCTGGTAAGGAAATCCGCGGCAAGATCAAATCGGTGGAAAACACCAAGAAGATCACCAAGGCCATGGAAATGGTCTCGGTTTCCAAGATGCGCAAGGCGCAAGAGCGCATGCGCGCCGCCCGCCCCTACAGCGAGAAGATCCGCAACATCGCGGCGAACCTTGGCAAGGCGAACCCCGAGTACACGCACGCATTCATGAAGAAGAGCGACGCGAAAGCGATCGGCTTCATCATCGTGACGAGCGACAAGGGCCTGTGCGGTGGCTTGAACACCAACCTGCTGCGCGCCGTGACGACCAAGCTGCGCGAAGCGCAGACCGCTGGCGTTGCCATCGAGTCGGTCGCCATCGGCAGCAAGGGCCTTGGCTTCCTGAACCGCATCGGCGCCCGCGTGGTCGCGCATGTCACCCACCTGGGCGACACGCCGCACCTGGACAAGCTCATCGGCCCGGTCAAGACGCTGCTGGACGCTTACGCGGAAGGCAAGCTCTCGGCCGTGTACCTGTGCTACACGAAGTTCATCAACACGATCAAGCAGGAGCCGCTCGTCGAGCAGTTGCTGCCGCTGGCGGCAGACTCGCTGAAAGTCGAGGAAGGCCAGCATTCGTGGGACTACATCTACGAGCCCGATGCGCAAAGCGTGATCGACGAGCTGCTGGTTCGCTATGTGGAGTCGCTGGTCTACCAGGCCGTGGCCGAGAACATGGCGTCCGAGCATTCGGCGCGGATGGTGGCCATGAAGGCTGCCACCGACAACGCAGGCAACGTGATCAGCGAGCTGAAGCTGGTCTACAACAAGACCCGCCAGGCCGGCATCACGAAAGAGCTGTCGGAAATCGTGTCGGGCGCGGCAGCGGCTGCCGGCGTTTGAGTTGGTTCGAGGCAATGCAACGGGCCACATTGCCGAACGGGCGCGCTCTGCGCGTCCGATAACACAGGCCTACTTTTTAGGGGACTTTGCGCACATGAAGAAACTTCTCGTTCTGGTGGCTGTTGCTGCCGCTCTGACTGCTTGCTCCAAGAAGGAAGAAGCGCCCGCTGCTGCTCCGGCTCCCGCCGCCGCACCTGCGCCCGCTCCTGCCGCCCCGGCACCGGCTCCGGCCGCAGCACCTGCTGCAGCCCCGACGGCATCGGCCGCGGACCTGCCGCAAGAGTGCAACGACTACCTGGCGAAGGTGCAGACCTGCGTGGGCGCACAAAGCGGCGCTGCCGCCGATGCGATGAAGTCCAGCCTCGACCAGACCAAGGCCACCTGGGCCTCGATGGGTGCCGACAAGGCTGCGCTGGGTCAGGCCTGCAAGGCCGCTTCGGACGCTTTCGCTGCACAAGCGACGGCCATGAAGTGCTGATCTGAAGAAGTAGTTATCGAGGGTGCCGGCCCGTCCGGCATTCTTGCAAAAGCGGCCCGTTTTGGCACCAGGACGCTTCTGCAAGAACCTGTCGCAAATTTATTGAGATCCATCCAGAAGGAAACGCCATGGCTGAAGGAAAAATTGTCCAATGTATCGGCGCCGTGGTCGACGTGGAGTTCCCGCGTGACCAGATGCCCAAGGTGTATGACGCCTTGAAATTCGAAGGCGGCGGACTGACCCTCGAAGTTCAGCAGCAGCTGGGCGACGGCATCGTGCGCACCATCGCGCTGGGCTCGTCCGACGGCCTGCGTCGCGGCCTGATCGTGACCAACACCGGTGCCCCCATCACGGTGCCCGTCGGCAAGGCCACGCTCGGCCGCATCATGGACGTGCTCGGCCGCCCGATCGACGAGCGCGGCGACGTGAGCCAGGACCTCACCGCCTCCATCCACCGCAAGGCCCCCGCGTACGACGAGCTGTCGCCTTCGCAGGACCTGCTGGAAACCGGCATCAAGGTGATCGACCTGGTGTGCCCGTTCGCCAAGGGCGGCAAGGTGGGCCTGTTCGGCGGCGCCGGCGTGGGCAAGACCGTGAACATGATGGAACTCATCAACAACATCGCCAAGGCTCACTCGGGCCTGTCGGTGTTCGCTGGCGTGGGTGAACGTACCCGCGAAGGCAACGACTTCTATCACGAGATGGCCGACTCCGGCGTCGTGAACCTGGAGAAGCTCGAGGAGTCGAAGGTCGCCATGGTCTACGGCCAGATGAACGAACCCCCGGGCAACCGCCTGCGCGTGGCGCTGACCGGCCTGACCATTGCCGAGTCGTTCCGCGACGAAGGCCGCGACGTGCTGTTCTTCGTGGACAACATCTACCGCTACACGCTGGCCGGTACCGAAGTGTCGGCACTGCTGGGCCGCATGCCTTCGGCCGTGGGCTACCAGCCTACGCTGGCCGAGGAAATGGGCCGCCTGCAAGAGCGGATCACCTCGACCAAGGTCGGCTCGATCACCTCGATCCAGGCCGTGTACGTGCCGGCCGATGACTTGACCGACCCGTCGCCCGCCACCACCTTCGCCCACCTGGACTCGACCGTGGTGCTGTCGCGTGACATCGCCTCGCTCGGTATCTACCCCGCCGTGGACCCGCTGGACTCGACCTCGCGCCAGCTCGACCCGAACGTGGTCGGCGAGGAGCACTACAACGTGGCCCGCGCCGTGCAGGGCATCCTGCAGCGCTACAAGGAACTGCGCGACATCATCGCGATTCTGGGCATGGACGAACTGGCTCCCGACGACAAGCTCGCCGTGGCCCGCGCCCGCAAGATCCAGCGTTTCCTGTCGCAGCCGTTCTTCGTGGCGCAGGTGTTCACGGGCTCGCCTGGCAAGTACGTGCCGCTGGCCGAAACCATCCGCGGTTTCAAGATGATCGTGAACGGCGAAGCCGACCACCTGCCGGAACAAGCGTTCTACATGGTGGGCAGCATCGACGAAGCGTTCGAAAAAGCCAAGAAGGTCGCTTAAGGCGGCATGGGAACTCAGATGGCAAACACCATTCACGTCGACGTGGTCAGCGCGGAAGAGTCGATCTTCTCGGGCGAAGCCAAGTTCGTCGCGCTGCCCGGTGAAGCCGGTGAGCTCGGCATCTATCCGCGCCACACCCCGCTGATCACGCGCATCCGCCCCGGTGCCGTGCGCATCGAAACGGCCGACGGCGGCGAAGAGTTCGTCTTCGTGGCCGGCGGCATTCTCGAAGTGCAGCCCAACGCGGTCACCGTGCTGTCCGACACCGCGATCCGCGGCAAGGACCTGGACGACGAGAAGGCCAACGTCGCCAAGGCCGCGGCCGAGGAAGCGCTCAAGAACGCGAAGAGCGACATCGATATCGCGATGGCGCAGTCCGAACTGGCCGTGATGGCCGCGCAGATCGCTGCGCTGCGCAAATACCGCCAGAAGAAGTAAGCGCGCGAGCGCTTCTTCCCGGAAAAAGCCGCCTTCGGGCGGCTTTTTTGCGTCTGTACGCATGCTTCAAGCCATCTTCGATCTGAAGTTGGTCGAAGTTCGGCCTTGTCCGGCTGAAGCCCTGCCCCTAGTATTCGCGTTCGCCCGACGGCCCAAAGGCTGCGGGAAGAGCAAAAAGAAACACGGAGACAAGCGTGGCACCCTGGAGTGGCATCACTGCTCATGAGATGCGGTTGCTGGAAACGACCTTCTGGTCGGCCGGCGGCTCGCGCCACGCCATGGCCGAACAACTCGGCTTCTCCAAGAGCAAGGCCAATGCGCTGATTGCCGGCCTCGTCGACCAGGGCCTCCTGGCCGAAGCGGGCCTGCAGCGCTCCTCGGGCGGACGCCGCGCGGAAAACCTCCAGTTGCATGCCGGCCTCGGCGTGCTCATCGGCATCGACATCGGCGCCACCAGCCTGGACGTGGCGGTGCTGCGCCCCGACCTCACCGTGCTCGCGCAACACGACGAACCTGCCGACGTGCGCGACGGCCCCGCCGTCGTGCTCGCCCGCGTGCGCACGCTGATGCGAGAGCTGCTCGCCCGCTGCGGCCACGGCGCCAGGAGCGTGCTGGGCATCGGCATCGGCGTGCCCGGCCCCGTCAACTTCGAGATCGGCCAGCTGGTGAACCCGCCGCTCATGCCGGCGTGGGACAGCTTCTCGATCCGCGACTACCTGCGCGAGGACTACGCGGCGCCCGTCTTCGTCGACAACGACGTGAACCTCATGGCGCTGGGCGAGCTTTGGCGCCTCAAGCGCTCGCTCACCAACTTCCTGGTCATCAAGATCGGCACCGGCATCGGCTGCGGCATCGTCTGCCACGGCGAGGTGTACCGCGGCGCCGCGGGCTCGGCGGGCGACGTGGGCCACATCTGCGTGGACCAGGAAGGCCCGCGCTGCCATTGCGGCAACCTCGGCTGCGTCGAGGCCATGGCCGCCGGCCCCGCGATCACGCGCATGGCGATGCAGGCGGCCGAGGCGGGCGAGAGCGAGGTGCTGGCCGAGTGCCTGCGCGTGCACGGCCGCATCGACGCGATCGACGTGGGCCAGGCCAGCCGCGGCGGCGACACCGCGGCCAACGGCATCATCCAGCGCGCGGGCAGCCTGATCGGGCAGATGCTCGCCTCGGTCGTCAATTTCTTCAATCCGTCGCACGTGTTCATCGGCGGCGGCATCACGCGCATCGGGCCGTTGTTTCTCGCGGCGGTGCGGCAAAGCGTGTACCAGCGCTCGCTCGCGCTCTCCACGCGGCACCTGGAGATCCAGTACACGCCGCTCGGCACACAGGGCGGCCTCGTCGGTGCCGGCGTGCTCGCGATGCACGAGACCCTGAAAGTTCGCGGAGTGGCGCCATGAGTGCAGACACCAATACCGGCACCCACACCGACACCGGCACCAAGGGCAGCGTCGCCGTCGAGTTCGACGGCGTGGTGAAGGCCTTCGGCCCCGTGCAGGTGCTGCACGGCGTGAGTTTCGCGCTCGCGCCCGGCCGCGTGTATGGCCTTCTCGGCGAGAACGGCGCGGGCAAGTCCACGCTGATGAAGATCCTCGCGGGCTACGAACAGCTCACCGGCGGCACGCTGCGCATCAACGGCCAGCCGCAGCGGTTCACGAGTTCGCGCGACGCCGAGGCGCTGGGCATCGTGCTGATCCACCAGGAGTTCAATCTCGCCGAAGACCTGAGCGTCGCGCAGAACATCTTCCTCGGTCACGAAAAGAAGAAGGGCTGGCTGCTCGACGATGCATCGATGGAGCGCGACGCAGCCGCCGCTCTTGCCGCCGTCGGCCTGCAGGTCGATCCGCGCACCAAGGTGCGCAAGCTCATCGTCGCGGAGAAGCAGCTCGTCGAAATCGCCAAGGCCATCGCCCGCCGCGCGCGCCTTCTGATCATGGACGAGCCCACCGCCACGCTCACGCCCGGCGAGACCGAACGGCTCTTCAAGCTCATTGCACAGCTGCGCGCAGACGGCGTGACCATCGTCTACATCTCGCACAAGCTGGACGAGGTGGAGCAGGTGACCGACGAGGTGATCGTCATGCGAGACGGCCGCTTCGTCGCCCGCGCGCTCACGCCCGAGGTCACGCGCCACCAGATGGCCAACCTGATGGTGGGCCGCGAACTGGCCGACCTCTATCCGCCGCGCGACCTCGTCGTGGCCGCCGATGCGCCCGCCCTGCGCGTGCGCAACTTCAGTGTGCCCGGCTGGGCGCAGGACGCGAGCTTCGAGGTGCGCCCCGGCGAGATCCTCGGCTTCGCGGGCCTCGTCGGCGCGGGCCGCACCGAACTCTTCGAAGGCCTGCTGGGCCTGCGCCCCGCGAGCGGCAGCGTCGAGATGCTCGGCAAGCCCGTGCCCCACAACAAGGGCTGGCGCAATCCGCGCGATGCCGCCAGGCACGGCCTCACGTACCTGAGCGAAGACCGCAAGGGCAAGGGCCTGCACGTCAACTTTGGCCTCCGCCAGAACCTCACGCTGATGGCGCTCGAGCGCTATGCGAAACCGTGGCTCCAGCCCGAAGGCGAGCGCGGTGCGCTGGCCGAGGCGGTGAAGGACTACGGCATCCGCACCGGCTCGCTCGACGTCAAGGCCTCGTCGCTCTCGGGCGGCAACCAGCAGAAGCTCGCACTCGCCAAGGTGCTGCAGCCTCGCCCCAAGGTGGTGGTGCTCGACGAGCCCACCCGCGGCGTGGACGTGGGCGCCAAGCGCGATATCTATTTCCTGATCCAGCGACTCGCCCGCGAAGGGCTCGCGGTGATCGTCGTCTCGTCGGAGCTGATGGAACTGATCGGCCTGTGCCACCGCGTCGCGGTGATGCGCGCAGGAAAACTCGTTGCCACGCTCGACGCGAACCACCTGACCGAAGAGGAGCTGATCGCTCATGCCACAGCAACCGCAGACACCCCCGCCGCAGCCTGAAGACGCCGCGCATCGCAGCGAAGCCAAGCCAGGCTGGATCGCGCGCCTGCACGGCCTCGGCCCGGTCATCGGCCTGGTGCTGCTGTGCATCGGGGGCACGCTGCTGAACGGCGACTTCGCCACCGTGGACAACGCGATGAACGTGCTCACGCGCACGGCCTTCATCGGCATCATCGCGGTGGGCATGTGCTTCGTGATCATCTCGGGCGGCATCGATCTGTCGGTGGGCTCGATGGCCGCGCTCATTGCCGGCAGCGTGATCATGTTCATCAACTGGGCCGGCCCCGCCTCGGGCTCGCCGATGCTGGCGGTGGTGATGGGCGCGGTGCTGGCCATCGTGCTCGGCGCGGTGTTCGGCCTGGCGCACGGCCTCCTGATCACCAAGGGGCGCATCGAGCCCTTCATCGTGACGCTGGGCACGCTGGGCATCTTCCGCGCGTACCTCACGTACTTTGCAGATGGCGGCGCGCTCACGCTGGACAACGACCTGTCGGACCTCTACGCGCCCGTGTACTACGCGAGCCTTGCGGGCATCCCGGTGCCGGTGTGGGTGTTCGTGATCGTCGCGATCATCGGCGGCGTGATCTTGAACCGCACGGCCTACGGGCGCTATGTGCAGGCCATCGGCTCGAACGAGCAGGTGGCGCGCTATGCGGCGGTCGATGTGGACCGCGTGAAGATCATGACCTACGTGCTGCTGGGCGTGTGCGTGGGCATCGCGACGCTGCTGTACGTGCCGCGCCTGGGCTCGGCATCGCCGACTACCGGCCTCCTGTGGGAGCTCGAAGCGATCGCCGCGGTGATCGTCGGCGGCACCGCGCTCAAGGGCGGCGCGGGCAGCATCACCGGCACGGTGGTGGGCGCGATCCTGCTCTCGGTCATCAGCAACATCCTGAACCTCACCAGCATCATCAGCGTGTACCTGAACGCTGCCGTGCAGGGCTTCGTGATCATCATCGTCGCGTTCCTTCAACGCGGCCGGCGCTAGTTCTTTCCCGTTTCATTCCACCCACCAAGAGGAGACATCCAGCATGACAACTTTCACCCGTCGCATCGTACTCACGGCCGTCGCCGCTGCAGCGTTCGCCAGCCTGCCCGCGCTCGCCGCGGAGAAGGTCAACCTCGGCGTTTCGATCCCCGCGGCCACGCACAGCTTCATGGGCGGCATCAACTACTGGGCCAACCAGGCGAAGAAGGACCTGGAGAAGGAACACAAGGACCTGAAGATCACGATCAAGACGGCCGCCAACGCGCCCGAGCAGGCCAACCAGCTGCAGGACTTGTCCACGGTCACCAAGATCAACGCGCTGGTCGTGTTCCCGTTCGAATCGGCCGCGCTCACCAAGCCGGTCGCGCAGGTCAAGGCCAAGGGCGCCTACGTCACCGTGGTCGACCGGGGCCTCACCGACACCAGCGCGCAGGATGCGTACGTGGCCGGCGACAACACCGCCTTCGGCAAGATCCCGGCCGAATACATCGTGAAGACGCTGGGCGGCAAGGGCAACGTGGTTGCGCTGCGCGGCATTGCGACCACGCTGGACAACGAGCGCATGGACGCCTTCAACGCGGTGTTGAAGGGCAGCCCCGACATCAAGCTGCTCGACGCCAAGTACGCCAACTGGAACCGCGACGACGCCTTCAAGGTCACGCAGGACTACCTCACGCGCTTCAAGCAGATCGACGCCATCTGGGCGGCCGACGACGACATGGCCGTGGGCGTGCTCAAGGCGATTTCGCAGGCCAAGCGCGACGACATCAAGATCGTGTTCGGCGGCGCGGGCGCCAAGGACATGGTCAAGACCATCATGGACGGCAAGGACAAGCGCATCGGCGCCGACGTGAGCTACTCGCCCAAGTTCATCTACGACGCGATCAAGCTCACGGCCGAAGCGCGCCTGAAGGGCGAGAAGCTGCCGGCGACGACGATCATTCCTTCGGTGCTGATCACCAAGGAAAACGCCAAGGATTTCTACCACCCGAACTCGCCTTTCTGAGCTCGCTCCCAGGCTTCGCGCACTTCGTGTCGCTTCGCCAACCCCCTACCGGGGGCAACACCTGCGGCCCGGCGAAGCCGGTTCCGCGGTGTCCCTCGAAAAGCACGATATGACCGATACACCTCTTCGCAAGCTGCGCTACGCCATGGTCGGCGGCGGCCGCGACGCCTTCATCGGCGCCGTGCACCGCAAGGCCATGGCGCTGGACGGCCAGATCGAAATCGTCGCGGGCGCGCTCTCGTCCAGCCCCGACAAGGCGCGCGCCTCGGGCCGCGACCTGGGCCTGGCCGACGACCGCAACCACGGCGACTGGCAGACGCTGCTGGCCGATGAGCTCCAACGCCCGGCGGACCAGCGCATCGACTTCGTCTCGATCGTCACGCCCAACCACGTGCACTTTCCCGTGGCACAAGCCTTTGCCGATGCGGGCTTTCACGTCGTGTGCGACAAGCCGCTGGTGCACACGCGCGACCAGGCCGATGCATTGGTCGCCACCGTGGCGAAGCAGGGCACGGTGTTCGGCGTCACCTACAACTACACCGGCTACCCGATGGTGCGGCAGGCGCGCGAGATGGTGCGCTCGGGCCAGCTGGGCGACATCCGCAAGATCGTCGTCGAATACAACCAGGGCTGGCTCGCGAGCCACGTCGAGGGCAGCGGCAGCAACAAGCAGGCCGACTGGCGCACCGACCCCGCGCGCAGCGGCGCGGCCGGCGCCATCGGCGACATCGGCTCGCACGCCGAGAACCTCGTCGCGAGCATCACGGGCCTGGAAATCGAGAGCCTCTGCGCCGACCTCACCGCGCACGTGCCGGGCCGCATGCTCGACGACGACGGCAGCCTCCTGCTGCGCTTCAAGGGCGGTGCGCGCGGCGTGCTGATCGCCTCGCAGATCAGCACGGGGCTGGAGAACGACCTGCGCCTGCGCATCTCGGGCGCGCTGGGCACGCTCGAATGGCACCAGGAGCAGCCGAGCCAGCTGGTGCACCTGCCGCACGACGGACCCAAGCGCATCTTCACGCGCGGCGGGCCGTGGCTGTGCGAGGCGGCACGGCGCGCGAGCCGGCTGCCGACAGGCCATCCCGAAGGTTTCATCGAGGCCTTCGCCAACATCTACGCGGGCGTTACGGCGGACATTCGCGCGCGGCTCGCGGGCCGGCCGGCCGATCCGCTGGCGGCCGACTACCCGCGCGTGGAAGACGGTGCACGCGGCGTGCGCTTCATCGAGCGCACGGTGGCTTCGGCGCAAAGCCAATTAAAGTGGACGCCCTGGTGATGCGCCGGCCTCGCACCCGCGAGGCCATGCCGCGTTGCCATCGGCCTCCATGACCAACGATTCATCTTCCTCGACGCGATGGCTGCGCGCCCTGTGGCTGCGCTGCAGGACGCTGTGGCCGCTGAAGCTGGTGGGCAACACCGTGGCCACCATTGGCTTCTTTCCGTTGTACTTCTGGATCATGAAGAACGCCGGCCAGGCCTGGGTGCTGCCGCTCACCGCGTTCGACCGGCTGATCGCGTTCTGGCCGGCGGTCCTTCCCATCTATCTTTCGCTGTGGGGCTACATCGCGCTGCCGGTGCTGCTGGCCAAGGACAAGCGCGAGCTCTGGAGCTTCTCCTTCGGCTGCGCGGCGATGACGGCGCTCGCGCTGGTCGTCTTCTGGTTCATGCCTACGGCGATACCGAACTTCGCCATCGATGCCACGCCGGGCACCTCGCTGCATTTCCTGAAGACCGTCGACTCGGCCGGCAATGCCTTCCCGTCGCTGCACGTGTCGTTCTCGGTGTTCGCCTGCATCGTGCTCGCGCGCCAGCTGCGCGACGCCGGCGCGCCGGCATGGCTGCGCCTCTTCAGCGTGGCGTGGGCCGTGGCCATCGTGTATTCGACGATGGCGGTGCGCCAGCATGTGCTGATCGACGTGCTCGGCGGACTGGCGCTGGGCCTCGCGCTCGGCTTCGTCTCTCGCGAGCGCGCCGCCGTGGCGCAACCGGCGCAGGCCCGCACGGCGTAGACCGATTGCGGTATTCCGCCGCGGCGGCGCGGGCGGTACAAAGCGGGCATCGTTGTCCACCCGATGCGGAGCCCGCCATGAAGATTCGTTTGTCCGCCGCCTGCATGGTGGCCTGCGCCATCGCCGGCACCCCGGCCTTCGCCATCGATTACCCGGCGCGCAAGCCCGGCCTGTGGGAAATCCAGACCGGCGACGCGACCGGCAAGGGTGCGGGGCACACCGTCCAGCAGTGCATCGACGCGGCCAGCGACAAGGCATTGCGCGACATGGGACAGGGCATGGGCAAGGACATGTGCGCCAGGCAGGACCTGCGCATCGAGGGCGGCAAGCTGGTCATGGATTCGGTCTGCAAGATCGGCACCACCACCGCCACCTCGCACGCCGTGATGACGGGCGACTTCAACTCGACCTACCGCATGGAGAGCAAGTCGACCTACAGCCCGCCGCTGATGGGCCGCACCGAAGGCACCAGCGTCATGGAGGCCAAGTGGGTCGGGCCCTGCAAGCCCGGACAGAAACCGGGCGACATGGTGATGCCCAATGGCATGACGATGAACGTGCTCGACATGATGAGCGGGCGCGGCAAGAAGTAGGCGCCGGCCCACATCGCTTCGGGGCGGCCGTTCGGCGGCGCCGGCGGCCGGCCGGGCCTACGATGGCGGCCATGCCCGACAAGCTGGATCTCGTCGTCGCCCGGCCCGAGGGCCTGTATTGCCCGCCCGGCGATTTCTACATCGACCCATGGCGGCCGGTGGCGCGCGCGGTCATCACGCATGCGCATTCCGACCACGCCCGCATCGGGCACGCGCACTACCTCGCGCACACCGACAGCGCCGGCACGCTGCGCACGCGGCTCGGGGCGGACATCGACCTGCAGACGCTCGCCTATGGCGAAGCCATCGAGCACCACGGCGTGCGCCTCTCGCTGCACCCGGCCGGCCACGTGCTGGGCTCGGCGCAGGTGCGGCTCGAACACGGCGGGCGCGTGTGGGTGGCTTCCGGCGACTACAAGACCGAGCCCGACGGCACCTGCACGCCCTTCGAGCCCGTGCCCTGCGACACCTTCATCACCGAGTCGACCTTCGGCTTGCCGATCTACCGCTGGCCGACGCAGGCCGTGCTGTTCGCGCAGATCGATGCGTGGTGGCGCGCCAATGCGCAGGCCGGCCGCGCCTCGGTGCTGTTCTGCTATGCCTTCGGCAAGGCGCAGCGCATCCTGCACGGGGTCGATGCGTCGATCGGGCCGATCGTCGTGCACGGCGCGGTCGAGCCGCTCAACGCGGTGTACCGCGCGGCCGGCGTGGCGTTGCCGGAGACCGTGCGCGTCACCGATCCGGGCGTCGATGCGGCGCTGCTGAAGCGCGCGCTGGTGCTTGCGCCGCCGTCCGCGCAGGGCACGCCGTGGATGAAGCGTTTCGGCAACTACGCCGACGCCTTCGCGAGCGGCTGGATGCAATTGCGCGGCACGCGCCGGCGCCGCGGCGTGGACCGGGGCTTCGTCATGTCCGACCATGCCGACTGGCCCGGCCTGCAGCAGGCCATTGCGGGCACCGGCGCCGAGCGCGTGTTCGTGACGCACGGCAGCGTGCAGGTGATGGTGCGCTGGCTGACGGAGAACGGGCTCGACGCGCAGGGCTTCAAGACCGAGTACGGCGATGAGGACGAGCAGGAAACGCCGGCCGCGGCGCCCGCCGCCGAGGAGGACGCGAAGTGAAGGACTTCGCCGCGCTCTACCGCGAACTCGACGCGAGCACGTCGAACCTGGTGAAGCAGGCGGCATTGCAGCGTTACCTGCGCGACGCCGACGCGGCCGATGCCGCGTGGGCCGTCTATTTCCTCGCAGGCGGCAAGCCGCGCCAGCTCGTGCCCACCAAGCTGCTGCGCCTGCTCGCGCAGGAAGCTGCAGGCCTGCCCGAGTGGCTGTTCGACGAAAGCTACGACGCCGTCGGCGACCTCGCCGAGACCATCGCACTCCTGCTGCCACCGCCGAGCGAGGCGCACGACCTCGGGCTCGCGGCCTGGGTCGAAGAGCACCTGTTGCCGCTGCGCGAAGCCGCAAAGACTGCGCCGGAAGAACTGGCGGACCGGCTGCGCGCCCAGTGGCGTCAGCTCGCGGCCGAAGAGCGGCTGGTGTACTTCAAGCTCATCACGGGCGCGTTCCGCGTCGGCGTGTCGAAGCTGCAGGTCACGCAGGCGCTCGCGGCCGTGGGCGGCATCGATGCCAAGCGCGTCGCGCAGCGGCTCATGGGCTACACGCACATCGGTGCGCGTCCGCGGGCGGGCGACTACGCCGCGCTGATCGCACCGGAGTCCGACTCGGAGCAGGTGCAAAAGACCAGCGGGCAGCCGTACCCCTTCTTCCTCGCGCACCCGTTCAACATTCCGCTCGCGCAGTTCGATGCGGTGCTGGGGCCGCCGGCCGACTGGATCGTCGAGTGGAAGTGGGACGGCATCCGCGCGCAGCTCGTCAAGCGTGCGGGCGTGGTGTGGCTGTGGTCGCGCGGCGAAGAGCTGGTGACCGATCGCTTTCCCGAACTCGCGGTGCTCGGCGAGGCGCTGCCCGACGGCACGGTGCTCGACGGCGAGATCGCCGTGTGGCGCAAGGACGAGACTTCACCGGACGGCGAAGGCAAGGTGCAGC
The DNA here is from genome assembly GCF_900115685.1 of Variovorax sp. 770b2. Classification (GTDB taxonomy): domain Bacteria; phylum Pseudomonadota; class Gammaproteobacteria; order Burkholderiales; family Burkholderiaceae_C; genus Variovorax. The sequence continues at coordinate 35,308 of NZ_FOXJ01000011.1, forward strand.
CCTTCGCCGAACTGCAGAAGCGCATCGGCCGCAAGACACTCGGCGCCAAGCTGCTGCGCGACATCCCCGTGGTGCTGCTGGCCTACGACCTCCTCGAATGGGAAGGGCGCGACCTGCGCGCAGAGCCGCAGTCGGCGCGCCGCGTGCTGCTCGATGAACTCGTCACACGCATGCAGCACCCGTCGCTGCTGCCGAGCCCGATGCTCACCGGCCTCGACTGGATCGACCTCGCCCGCCAGCGCGAAGCCGCGCGAACGATGGGCGTCGAAGGGATGATGCTCAAGCGCCGCGACGCGCAGTACGGCGTGGGCCGCACCAAGGACGTGGGCGTGTGGTGGAAGTGGAAGATCGATCCGCTCAGCATCGACGCCGTGCTCATCTACGCGCAGCGTGGGCACGGCCGCCGCGCGAGCCTGTTCAGCGACTACACCTTCGCCGTATGGGACGGCCCGCCCGAGCAGGAAGACCGCAAGCTCGTGCCGTTCGCCAAGGCCTATTCAGGGCTCACCGATGCCGAGATGACGCGCGTGGACGCGATCATCCGCAAGACCACCGTCGAGAGCTTCGGCCCGGTCAAGAGCGTCAAGCCGACGCTGGTGTTCGAGCTGGGCTTCGAGGGCATCGCGCGCAGCACGCGGCACAAGAGCGGCATCGCGGTGCGCTTTCCGCGCATGCTGCGCTGGCGCGAGGACAAGCCGGTGGCGGAAGCCGACACGCTGCAGACGCTGGCTGCGCTGCTGCCGTCATGAACAAGGCGGTCAAGGCTGCGCTGGATGCGTGGTTCGTCTCGCGCGGGTGGAAGCCCTTCAAGTTTCAACGCGACGTGTGGAAGGCCGTTGCCGAAGGCAAGTCGGGCATGCTGCATGCCACCACCGGCGCGGGCAAGACCTATGCGGTGTGGCTCGGCGCGCTGCAGGTTTTCTCACAGGCGCGCAAGGAAACCGCGCGGCCCGCGGCCCCGCCGCTCACCGTGCTCTGGCTCACGCCCATGCGCGCACTCGCGGCCGACACGTTGCGCGCGCTGAAGCAGCCGCTCGAAGCCCTGGGCGCCGAGGTGCATCCGTGGAGCGCCGGCGCGCGCAGCGGCGATACCTCGTCGGCCGAGCGCAGCGCGCAGAACGAGCGGCTGCCGACCGTGCTCGTCACCACGCCCGAAAGCCTGTCGCTGCTGCTCGCACGCGCCGATGCCAGCGACGTGCTGGGCCGCGTGAAGATGGTGGTGGTCGACGAGTGGCACGAGCTGCTCGGCAACAAGCGCGGCGTGCAGGTGCAGCTGGCGCTCGCGCGGCTCAAGCGATGGAACCCGGGGCTCGCGACCTGGGGCATGTCGGCCACGCTCGGCAACCTGCAGGAGGCGATGCATTCGCTGCTGGGCCATGAAGACGGGGTGCTCGTGCAGGGCCAGGTGCCCAAGAAGCTCGTCATCGACTCGCTGCTGCCCGGCCGCGCCGAACGCTTTCCGTGGGGCGGGCACCTGGGCCTCACGATGCTGCCGCAGGTGATCGAGGAGATCGCCGCGAGCAGCACCACGCTGGTCTTCACCAACACGCGTTCGCAGGCCGAGATCTGGTACCAGGCGATGCTCGAGGCGAAGCCCGAGTGGGCGGGCACCATCGCGCTGCACCACGGCTCGCTCGACCGCGAGGTGCGCGAATGGGTCGAGCTGGGGTTGAAGAGCGGCGAGCTCAAGGCGGTTGTCTGCACCTCGAGCCTGGACCTGGGCGTGGACTTCCTGCCGGTCGAGCGCGTGCTGCAGATCGGCTCGCCCAAGGGCGTGGCGCGGCTGCTGCAGCGCGCGGGCCGCTCGGGCCATGCGCCGGGGCGGCCGTCGCGCATCACGCTCGTGCCCACGCACAGCATCGAGATGGTGGAGGGGGCGGCCGCGCGCACGGCGATTGCAGAGGGGCACATCGAGGCACGCCATTCGCCCGACCAGCCACTCGACGTGCTGGTGCAGCACCTGGTGACGGTGGCGCTCGGCGGCGGCTTCGTGCCCGACGACCTCTACGACGAGGTGCGTGGCACGGCCGCCTACGAAGCGCTCTCGCGCGAGAGCTGGCAGTGGTGCCTCGACTTCGTCTCGCAAGGCGGCCCGTCGCTCGCCGTGTACCCGGACTACAAGCGCGCGGTGCCCGATGCAGAGGGCGTGTGGCGCGTGCCCGATGCGCGGCTCGCGCGCCGTCATCGCATGAACATCGGCACCATCGTGAGCGATGCGAGCATGGCGGTGCAGTACCTGGGCGGCGCGAAGATCGGCAGCGTCGAAGAGGGATTCGTTGCGCGCATGAAGCCCGGTGATTGCTTCCTCTTCGGCGGCCGGCTGCTCGAACTCGTGCGCATCCACGACATGACGGCCTGGGTGCGGCGCGCCACCGGCAAGCGCGCCGCGGTGCCGCGCTGGAACGGCGGGCGCATGCCGCTGTCGAACACGCTGGCCGATGCGGTGGTGCAGCAGCTCGCGCTGGCGGGCGAGGGGCATTACAGCTCGCCCGAGCTGCAGTGCGTGCGGCCGCTGCTCGAAATCCAGCAGCAGTGGTCCGCGCTGCCGACGCCGCAGACGCTGCTCGCCGAGACGCTGACGACGCGCGAGGGCTCGCACCTTTTCCTGTATCCGTTCGCGGGCCGGCATGTGCATCTGGGCCTTGCGAGCCTGCTGGCCTGGCGCGTGGCGCAGCACGAGGCGCGCACCTTTTCCATCGCGGTCAACGACTACGGCTTCGAGCTGCTGAGCGCGACCGAGGTGGATTGGCCCACGCTGCTGCCGCAGGTGCTGCGCCTGCCGGAAGGCGAGGGCGACATGGATGCGCGTGCCGTGCTGCTGCACGAGGTGCTGGCCTCGCTCAACGCGGGCGAACTGGCGCAGCGGCGCTTTCGCGAGATCGCGCGTGTCTCGGGGCTGATCTTCCAGGGCTATCCGGGCGAGAAGCGCAGCAGCCGGCAACTGCAGGCGTCGTCTTCGTTGTTCTGGGAGGTGTTCCGCAAGTACGACCCATCGAACAGATTGCTGCTCCAGGCCGAGCAGGAACTGCTGTCGCAGGAGCTGGAGATCGGGCGCCTGCGCGCGAGCCTGGAGCGCATGGCCACGCAGCAGCTCGTGCTGAAGCCGCTGGAGCGGCCGACGCCGTTTTCGTTTCCGCTGATGGTCGAGCTGTTCCGCGAGAAGCTGTCGAACGAGAACGTGGCCGACCGCATCGCGCGCATGGTCGAGCAGCTGGAGAAGGCCGCGGGCGGCGTGGTCACGGCCGGCGGTGTGGAGCGAGTGAAGAACACGCTGGCGTTCGGGCAGGAGGGGCCGGGCAAGCCGCCCAAGCCGCGGCGCGAGCGCAGGCGGCCCTCGAGACCCCTGCCGCCGCTGTAGCCATCACCAGCGGGGATCGAAGGGGATCAGCCGCCGTGCGCCTTCACCCACCGCACGATGTCCGCCGCGCCCATCGCGCCGGCCTGCCGCGCCACCTCGCGGCCGCCGCGGAAGAGGGCCAGCGTCGGGATGCTGCGGATGTTGAAGCGCGCGCCGAGCGCGGGCACGGCCTCGGTGTCGACCTTGGCCAGGCGCACGTGGGGTTCGAGCTGGGCCGCGGCCTGCTCGTAGCCCGGCGCCATCTGGCGGCAGGGGCCGCACCACGGCGCCCAGAAGTCGACCAGCACCGGGATCTCGTTGCGCGCGATGTGGCGGTCGAAGGTCTTTTCGTCGGGCAGCGCGGTCGAATGGCCGGCGAACAGCGCTTTGTGGCAACTGCCGCAATCGGGCGCATTGCCCAGCTGCTCCGCGCGCACGCGGTTGGTGGTGTGGCAGTGCGGGCAGACGATGAGCTTCGGGGGCGATTCGGTCATACGGGAAAACTGGGGCTCGCACGGTTGAATTGCAAGGTGGCCGTCGGGCCGGGCGTCTTTTGCGACACTCCTTGGCCGTGACCTCTTCGCACCTTACCCCGCCTGCGCTCGCTGTCCAGTGGGCCGGCGAGCTGCTGCACCTGCTGCCCGAGCGCGCGCTCTGGTGGCCCGGTGCGCGGGTGCTGTTCATCGCCGACCTGCACATCGGCAAGGCCGCGACCTACCGCGCGCTGGGCCAGCCCGTGCCGGGCGGCACCACGCAGGAGAACCTGGTGCGGCTCGATGCCTTGATTGGCACGCACGCGCCCGGGCGCATCGTCTTCCTCGGCGATTTCCTGCACGCGGCGCAGGCCCGCACGCCGCAGGTGCTGGCCGCGCTCGAAGCCTGGCGCGCCACGCACGCGGGCGTGGCCATGACGCTGGTGCGCGGCAATCACGACAGCCGCGCGGGCGATCCGCCGGCCGCGCTGGGCATCGAGGTGGTCGACGAGCCCTTCCTGCTCGGCCCGTTCGCCTGCTGCCACCATCCGCAATCGCATGCCACGCATTTCGTGCTCGCGGGGCACCTGCATCCCGCATGCAGGCTCTACGGACCGGGGCGCGACAGCGTGCGGCTGCCCTGTTTCGTGAGCGATGCGCGGCAGGCCGTGCTGCCCGCCTTCGGGGAGTTCACAGGCGGCTGGTTGATGGAGGCGGCGCCGGAGCGGCGCTTCTACGCGGTGGGCGGCGAGAGCGTGTGGGCGCTGCCGCCGGTGAATTGAAGGATCTGGCTCCTTCCCCCTTTGGGGGAAGGTTGGGATGGGGGCAGGCAGAGCGCTTGATGGTTACGCCGCCTGCCCCCGCCCCGGCCCTCCTCCGGAGGGGAAGGGAGAAAGTCAGAGCACCACGGGCTCGTCGGGCAACTCGTTCGTGTCGGCCTCGTCCTCGGCCAGCGGAAAGTGCGCGACCAGCAGGGCCGACATTTCTTCCAGCGCCTGCGTGAGCCCGTCCTCGAAGCGGCCTTCGCGGAATGCCGCGCCCATGCGCTGCGCCATCGCGGCCCATTCGGCATCGTCCACGCGCGAATCGATGCCGCGGTCGGCCACGATCTCGATCGCGTGCTCGGCCAGCAGCAGGTAGACCAGCACGCCGTTGTTGTGCTCGGTGTCCCACACGCGCAGCTTGCCGAACAGCGTGACGGCGCGTTCCCTGGGCGGCGCATGGCGCCAGAGGTACGACATCGGAAGGCCCGCCTCGACGCAGATGCGGATCTCGCCGCTGTGGCGTCGCTCGCTCGCGGCCACGCGGCTGGCGAGCCGTTCCATCGCGTCGTTGGGCAGCACGCGGCGCACCGCGGCTTCGTCGGTCCACCGGTGGCGCCAGATGCGGCCCAGCTTCGAGAAGAGCGTCGGTTCTGCAGTTGCCATGTTCACCAGTCTCCCGAGGCGCCGCCGCCGCCGAAATTGCCACCGCCGCCGGAACTGAAGCCGCCGCCACCACCCCCGCCGCCTCCACTCCATCCGCCGCCACCGCCGCTGCTCCAGCCACCACCGCCTCCGCCGCCGCGGCCACCACCGAACCCGGCAAGACCGGTGAACAGCGAGACCATGAGTGCGATCAGCCCGGCGATCACCGCGATGACCGTGCTGGTCGTGAGAAAGAACGCGACCGCGCCGATGCCCCCGCCCATGACGACCGAGCCCAGCGTCTTGCCCAGGATGGCGCGCACGATCGGCGCGCCGACGAAGACGCCGACGAACAGGAAGATCGCGAGGTTCTCCCAGTCGAAGTCGCCGCCCGAACTGCTGCCGCCGCTGTTGCGCGAGGGCTCGGGCAGCGGCTCGCCGTCGACCAGGCCGATGAGCCGGTCCACTGCCGCATTCAGCCCGCCCGCGAAGTCGTTGTTGCGAAAGCGCGGCTTCATCTCCTCGTCGATGATGCGCACGGCCGCCAGGTCGGGCACCGCGCCTTCGAGCGCCTTGGCCGTGGCGATGCGCATCTTGCGGTCGTCCTTGGCGACGATCACGAGGAGGCCGTCGCCCACGTCCTTGCGGCCGATCTTCCAGGCGTCGCCCACGCGCTGCGCGTAGCTGGCGATGTCTTCGGGCTGGGTGGTCGGCACCATCAGCACCACGATCTGCGAGCCCTTGCGAGCTTCGAACGCCGCGAGCTTGGTTTCGAGGCCCGAGCGCTGCGCGGCATCGAGCGTGCCGGTCTGGTCGATCACGCGCGCGGTGAGCGTGGGCACGGGCAGCAGGCCCTGCGCGAAGGCGCCGGCCATGCCCAGCGTCATCAGCAGGAAGGCCACCCACAGCGGCCTCGTCAGGCGCGCGAACCGTTCCAGGAGCACCGCCGGACGGGCTTTGCCCGGCCGCAGGTGCTGCCCCCGGCGAGGGGGTTGGCGAAGTGACACGAAGTGCACGAAGACCGGGGGCGTGCTACTTCTTCGGTGCGCTGAAGTCGACGGTCGGCGGCGTCGAGATCTGCGCTTCGTTCTGCACCGAGAAGTTGGGCTTGGGCGCGTAGCTGAAGATCTTGGCCGTGATGTTGGTGGGGAAACTGCGCGCGAGCACGTTGTACTCCTGCACGGTCTCGATGTAGCGGTTGCGCGCCACGGTGATGCGGTTCTCGGTGCCTTCCAGCGTCACGCGCAGGTCGCGAAAGGCCTGGTTGGCCTTCAGCTCGGGGTAGCGCTCGGACACCACCATCAGGCGCGAGAGCGCCGAGGAGAGCTCGCCCTGCGCCTGCTGGAACTTGTTGAAGGCCTCGGGGTTGTTGAGGGTTTCAGGCGTCACCTGGATCGAGGTGGCCTTGGCGCGCGCCTCGATCACCTTGGTGAGCGTGTCCTGCTCGAAGCTGGCCTCGCCCTTGACGGTGGCCACGATGTTGGGCACCAGGTCGGCGCGCCGCTGGTACTGGTTGAGCACCTCGCTCCAGGCCGATTTGCTGGCCTCGTCGAGAGACTGGAACTGGTTGTAGCCGCATCCGCTCAGGGACAGGACCGCCGCGAGAATCAAGAGCCAGCGCTTCATCATCATTTGCATTACCTCCGCGAGAAGAAGCGGAAGGTAGCATAGGTGGCTCCATGACCCTCGATCCCCTACAGGCACTGCAGGCCGCGAACCGTGCGGTATCGCCCACCCATGCGGCGAACGCCGGCACGTTGCTGATCGCGGGTGCGACGGGCGCCCTGGGGCAGGAGCTGCTCCGAAAGCTGGCCGGCCGCCATCGTTTTGCCCATGCCCGCGTGCTGTCGCGCGAGCCGATCCGCGACGGGTTGCGCGGCGTCCAGACTTATCTTTGCCCCGGCCTGCCGATCGCCCAATGGCCGCTGACATCGGCCGACGCCGCGGTCATCGCCTTCGATCCGCCCCGGCTCTATCACGACCGCGAGCGTGCGCTGTGGGTGCCGCAGCCTTCCGACCTGCCTGCGCTCGCGCAGTGGCTGCGCGCCTGCGGCGTGCAGACGCTGGCCATCGTGCAGCCGCACGACCAGGGCAAATTGCCCGAGGCGCTCAAGCGCGGCCTGGCGAGCCTGGACGAGCAGGCGGTGGTCGCCAACGGCTTCGACCGGGTGATCCTCGTGCGCTCGGCGCGCAAGCCCCTGAACGCGAAGTTCGCCAACCCCGCGGAAAGGCTGGCCGCCTGGATGCTGTCGGTCGTGCGCTTCATGGTGCCCAGCAGCGAGCAGCCGGTGCGCGCGTCCAAGGTGGCGGAACTCGTCGACATCGCGCTGCGCATCGCGCCGGCGGGCGTGCACGTGGCCGCACCTGAAATGGTGTGGGAGGCCTCGCAGGGCCAGCAGATGCAGGCCGTGGCGCAGCGCTGGTTGAGCTAGCGCATCAGCCGCGCCACTGGCGCAGCATCTCCGCCGAATCGAGCACCAGCCCCAGGTGCAGCGACACCATGGCGAGCGCGGCGCTCTCCAGGTGCGCATCGGTGCCGCGCACCAGGTCGCGCAGCACGATCACGCGGTAGTTGTGGTTGTTGGCGTCGAAGGCGGTGTTGAGCACGCAGCAGTCGGTGAAGCCGCCGTCGAGCACGACCGTCTCGATGCGCTGGTTGCGCAACAGAAAGTCCAGGTCGGTCGGATAGAAGGCCGAGAGCCGGCGCTTGGTGTCCACGCGCATGTCGCCGGGCTCTACGCGCGTGACCCATTCGGTCCAGCGCGAGCCTTCGATGGCGTGCGCGTCGGCATTCGGAATGTCGCCCACATGCAGCGGGAAGGTACGTCGCCACGCCGCCGGAATGCCATGGATGTCGTCTTCGCCGCCAGGCCGCAGCACCGACTTGATGTGCACGATGCGCACGCCCAGCGCGCGCACCTGGTCATGAAAACTGTCGATCGGCGCCACCACGTCGCGCGCCCGCGGCGCGGGGCACGGGCAGTCGGGGCTGTCGTCCAGGTGCCCGCGGTGCATGTCGATGGAGACGACCGCGGTGGTGGCGGGGTTCAGGTAGTCGGCGAACTGCGCCGCATCGAGCTCGCGTTCCTCGTTGTAGACCCAGGCCTTCATCGGCGTTCTTCTCTCACGTAGGGTTGGCCCAGCGCACCGGGCTCGTCGTCGCCGCTGCGCCGCCCGAGCGCGACCCAGACCATCACGCCGAGCGTGACGGCATACGGCGTCATCATCACGAAGTACTGCGGCAGCTGCACGCCGGCCGCGGCCAGCTGCGGGATCAGCGCCTCGATGCAGCCGAACAGCAGCGCGCCCGCGAACGCCTTCCAGGGCGACCAGCGCGCGAAGATCACCAGGCCCACCGCGATCCATCCGCGTCCGCCGGTCATGCCCGCGATCCACAGCTTGGTGCTGACCACGGAGATGTACGCGCCCGCCAGCCCGACCAGCGCAGAACCCGCGAGCACCGCGGCGAAGCGCCATGCGGTAACGCGAATGCCCGCCGCATCGGCCGCCTGCGGGTTCTCGCCGACCGCGCGCAGGCGCAGGCCCGTGGACGTGCGCGCGAAGAACCAGGCCACCGCGCCGAAGATCGGCAGCGTGAGCCACACCATCGCGTTCTGCTCGAAGAGCCTGCCCACGCCGGGCAGCAGCGACAACGGCCAGAGCGCCATCGCGCCGATGCCCTCGGTCGCATGGTTGGTCCAGTCGGCCGTCGAGCCGACCAGCGCCGTGAGGCCCTGGCAGAAAAACACCAGCGCGAGGCCGGCGATCACCTGGTTCACGCGCAGCCAGATCACCATCACCGCGAACAGCACGGAGACCAGGCTGGCCGCGAGCATCGCAAGCACCAGCGACACCGCCGGCTGCCCGAGCGCCAGCTGCGCGCCGATGCCGGCCAGCGCGCCGACCAGCATCAATCCTTCGGCGCCGAGCGAGAGCACGCCCGCGCGCTCGCTGATGATCAGGCCCAGCGCCGCGAGCGCGTAGGGCACCGCAAAGTCGGGCGTGCTGGCGAGCCAGTTGAGAACGATGCCGCCACCCATCACGCAGCCTCCGCGCCCACACGGCGCAGCCGGTGGCGAATGAAGAAATCGCTCGATGCCACGCACACCACGATCACCGCCTGGATCAGCTGCACCATCGAGAAAGGCACCTGGTAGAACACCTGCAGGCTGCGGCCGGTGACGAACAGTGCCGCGACCAGCAGCGCCACCACGGCGGCCGCCAGCGGGTTGTTGCGCGCAAGGAAGGCGATGAGGATGCCCGAGAAGCCATAGCCCTGGTAGAAGGCCTGCGTGAGCCTTCCTTCCTGCCCCGAGGCCACCGCGAAGCCCGCAAGGCCCGCCATCGCACCCGACAGCAGCACGGCGCCGTAGATGGTGCGGCGCACCGGCACGCCGGCCGCATGCGCCACGCGCGGGTTCGCATCGACGAAGCGCAGGTAGAGCCCCGCGCGGCTCACGCCCACCAGCCACCACGCGAGCAGCGCGACGACGCCGGCAAGCAGGATCGCGCTTCCCACGCCCGCGCCCAGTTCGGGGAGCCGCTCGAACGCACGGAACTGCGGCGAGTAGGGGAAGTTGTCCTTCGGGTCCTTCCAGTTGCCGTAGACCAGATGCAGCAGGAAGTTGGCCGCCATGTAGTTGAGCATCAGCGTCGAGATGATCTCGTTCACGCCCAGCTTCAGCTTGAGCCATGCGGGCCCCAGCACCCATAGCAGCCCGCAGCCGATGGCGGCGACGAACATCAGCGGCAGGCGCAGGCTCTCGGGCCCGACCTGCCACATCGATACTGCCGTGGCGCCGATCGCGCCCCAGATCATCTGGCCTTCGAGCCCGAGGTTCCAGAAGCGCGCGCGAAAGGCCATCGAGCCCGCGAGACCGACGAGGATCATCGGCGCGGCCTGGAACAGCACGGCGCGAAAGTTCTGCCCGTCGAAGAAGGTCTGCATCACGAACTCGTTGGCAAGTTCGTCGGCCGGCACGCCCGCCGCCACGAGGATCGCGGCGGAAATCGCAAAGCCCACCAGCAGTGCGATCGCAAGGATCAGCGCCTGCCAGCGCCACGCCATGTGCTGGCGGATCTCCAGCGTGTAGCGGCGGCTCGCGAGCGGTTGCGGCGCGCGCACGGCTGCGGGTGTCTTCGGATCGGTCTTCGGGGGATGCACCATGGCAGCGAGGGATGCGTCAGCCATGGTCCACCATCGCCTGGCCGATGGCCTGCCGGTCGGCCGGCTGCGCGAACTCGCCGGCAATGCGCCCGCGCGTCATCACGCCCACGCGGTCGGCCAACTGCAGCACCTCGTCGAGGTCTTCGCTGATCAGCAGCACCGCGGCGCCGCCGTCGCGCGCGGCGCGCAGGCGTGCATGCACCTCGGCGCTGGCACGCACGTCCAGCCCGCGGCTCGGGCTGTGCGCGAGCACCAGCGTGGGCGACTTGCCGAACTCGCGCGCGAGCACGAGTTTTTGCGCATTGCCGCCCGAGAGCAGCGCGGCCTTCTGTGCCACCGAGCGCACGCCCTGCACGTCGAAAGCGCGCACGGCTTCCTGCGTGTCGGCCTGGATGCGGTTGCGGCGCAGGTGCCACACGGGACCGTAGCGCCCGCTGTGCACGCGGCCGATGGCGTAGTTCTCTGCAACCGAGAGACCGCCTGCGAGCGCGAGCCCGTAGCGGTCGGCCGGGATTGCGGCAATGCCGACGTTTCGGCGCGCCGGGGCGGACATGGTCTTGAGATCGCCGTGGCCTTCCAGATGCATCTCGCCTTCTAGGCTGGCGCCAATATCGGGCAGGCCCATGATGGCGCCGGCCAGTTCGCTCTGGCCATTGCCGCCGACACCGGCCAGGCCGTAGATCTCGCCCGCATGCAGTTCGAGATCGACACCGTCGAGCACGCGGCGGCCCTGCGGCGAAGCGGGCGAGCGCAGGCCGCGCACCGACAGGCGCACGGCACCGCGCGGCGAAGTGGCCGGTTGCGACGAAGGTGCGGCAACGGATTCACCCACCGTGAGCTTCACGAGTTCGCCTACCGACGTCGCACCCGGCTCCAGCGTCGCCACCGTGCGGCCGCCGCGCATCACCGTCACGCGATCGGCATACGTCTTCACATCGGCCATCTTGTGCGTGACCAGCACCACGGCGGAGCCGCTGCGCGCGAGCCCCTGCACCGTCTGCAACAGGCGCGCGGCCTCCTGGTCGGTCAGCACCGCGGTGGGCTCGTCCAGGATGAGGATGCGCGCACCCGCGAGCAGCACCTTGAGGATCTCGACGCGCTGCTGCTCGGCAATCGAGAGCGCGTCGATGCGCTTCGAAGGATCGATGTCGAAGCCCAGCTCCGACGCCTTGTTGCGGATGTCGCGCGAAATCTCGCGCAGCCGCTCTCCATGGCTTTGAAACTCGGCCGGCGGCGGCGCGGTGAGCAAGATGTTCTGCGCCACCGTGAACGGCCGCACCAGCTTGAAGTGCTGGTGAACCATGCCGATGCGGTGCTTCGCCGCATCGCGCGGACCGGCCAGGCGCACCACGTTGTCGTCCACCAGCAGTTGCCCGGCCTCGGGCGCGTAGAGCCCGGCCGCGATGTTCATCAGCGAAGACTTGCCCGCGCCGTTCTCGCCGAGCAGCGCATGCACTTCGCCCCAGCGTGCGGCGAAGTGCGCGTCGGTGAGGGCCGCGAAACCGTCGAAGGTCTTGCGGATGCCGGTGAGTTCCAGCGCGTTGGGCATGCCGGTTTCTCTCTCTCTCTCTTTCCCTGCTTACTTCTGCGTCACCACGCCCTTGACGAACCAGTCCATCTTCCAGAGGTCGGCGTCCGACAGCACCGCGCCCTTGACCACGCGCTCCTTGCCGTCGCGGTCGGCCAAGGGCCCCGCGTAGATCTGCTTGCCCTTGAGGATCGCTTCGCGTTCCGCCGTGATCGCCGCAGTCTTGTCCTTGGGCACCGCGGGGCCGAAGCCCGCGATGTCGGTGCCGCCGTCCTTCATCTCGATGAAGGCGCCGTAGGGCGCGGGCTTCCAGCCGCCGGCCATCACCTTCTTCAGTTCGGGCGTCAAGAACCGGTCCCACACCCACACCGACGAGCACAGCGTCGCCTTGGGCGCGAACTGGCGCAGGTCGCGGTGGTGGCCGGTGCCGTACACGCCGCGCTCCTGCGCCACGATCTGCGGCGTGGGGCTGTCCACGTGCTGGCCGATCACGTCGGCGCCCTGGTCGATCAGCGCGGCGGCGGCGGCGCGCTCCTTGATGGGGTCGTTCCACGCGCCCGTGTAGATCACGTTGACGGTGGCGTTGGGGTTCATCTTCTGCGCGCCGAGCGCGAAGGCGTTGATGGTCCAGTTCACCACGCCGAAGGGGTTGGCCGCGACGAAGCCGAGCTTGCCGGTCTTCGATGCCGCGCCCGCGGCCATGCCGCAGAGGTACTGGCTCTCGTAGGTGCGGCCGTAGAACGATTCGAGGTTGCTGCCGTTGGTGGTGCCCGAGCCGTTCAGGAAGGCCACGTCGGGGTACTTGGCGGCCAGGTCCTTGAAGCTGTCGGAGTAGCCGAAGGCGGTGCCGATCACGATGTTGGCGCCGCGCTGGATGAACTTCTCTGCCGCGGGCTTGATGGCCGAGGCGTCTTCGGGCACGTTCTCGACGAACTGGATCTTCTGGCCGATCTCCTTCTCGATCTTCACGCGCGCTTCGTCGAAGGCCTGCGTCCAGCCGCCGTCGTTCTTCGGGCCAAAGTAGAGCATCGCGATCTTCGGCTTGTCCTTCAGGGTGAAGCCGTCGGCCGCCAGGGCGGGCAGCGTGACGAAGAAGGCGCCGCCGGCTGCCAGCGTCAGTGCAAGGCCGAGAAAGCCGTGAAAGCCGTGAAAGCCGGGACGGCCGGTGGTGGGTGTGCGCAGCATGGAGCAACCTTTCGTGGGAAGCATGGAAAGTGACGGAAGAAAAACCAAAGCAGATGCCGCGCGCGTCACATCATGAAGTTGATGCGGAACACGTTGCCTTCGGGGTCCAGCAGCACGGACTGGTACCAGTTGTAGTAGGTGACGTAGGGCGGCTTGATCAACGTGGCGCCGGCTTCGATCGCGACGGGCACCATGCGGTCGACGTCGGCCTGGCTGTCGACGTCGATGTTCAGCAGGAACTTCACGCCGCGCGTTTCGGAGAACTCGGCAAGGTGCAGCAGTTCGTAGGCGTCCAGGGCGTTGAAGCCCAGGCTCGACTTGCCGGTGTCCAGGCCCCTGAAGATCGGCGAGCGGATCGCTTCGATCTCCGGGAAGCCGAACACGCGCTGGTAGAAGCCGCTGAGCGCGACCACGTCCTTGGCGAACACGTTGACGTAGGAGAGATGGGCCATGTCGGGCTTCGGCTCAGGCCGTCGCCTTGGTGCCGCCGAAGGTCGTCTGCTTCACGAACTTCGAGGTGAGATGGTCGCCCGACGAAATGGGCGCGTACTTCGGCGCTTCGCCCGGCGCGAGGCAGCTCGGCAGGCACTCGACCATCGCGTCGTAGTTCGGCTGATGGAAGAACACCAGCGACTGCCGGCGGTTGGTGCTCGCCACTTCGAACGGCGGGTTGACCACGCGGTGCAGCGTGGACACCCACAGGTCGTTGGTCCACTGCATCATGAGGTCGGCGATGTTGACGACCATGCCGCCCTCGACCTGCGGCACGTCGACCCACTGGCCCGCCTTGTTGAAGACCTGCAGGCCCTTGTCGTCGGGCAGCACGATGGTGAGGCTGCCGTAGTCGCTGTGCGCGCCGGCGCGCAACTGGCCGGGCAGCGGCGCTTCGCGCTGCGGCGGATAGCTCAGCACGCGGAACATGCTGATGTGCTCGTCGATCTTGTCGTCGAAAAAGGTTTCGGGCAGTTCCAGGCCGAGCGCGAAGATGCGCATCAGCGAACGCGAGAGGTCGCTCATCGCCTCGAAGTAGCCTTCGTAAGCTTCGCGGAAACCGTCGATGGGCGGCCAGCTGTTGGGCTCGAAGTGGGGGCCGGCGGCGGGGCCGTGGTGGTAGTCGTCGTCGGGCACGTTCGAGGGGCCGATGGAGAACGACTCCTTCAGGTCGCCGGGCGCCGCTTCTTCCAGGCTGTACGAGAGGCCCTCTTCGCCGACGGCGCTGTAGCCGCGCACCGCGTCTTCGCGCGGGCGATCGACCTTGCGCTTTTCGGCCAGCGGCATGTTGAAGAATTCGCGCGAGAGCGACGACACGCGCGACACCAGCCCGGGCGGGATGCCGTGGTTGGTGATGACCAGGAAGCCGATGCTGCGGCAGGCCTCGTCGACTTTCTGCGCGATCTGCGCCTTGCCTTCGGGCGTGCCGGCGAAGTAGGGCGCGAGATCGATGATGGGTACGGACAGCAGGGTCATGGGCGGGTCCTCGTGCGTGGCATGCCTTTCGCCATGCAACGTCTGTGCCAGTTGGACCAAATGGACAAATCGCATTTGTCGCGTCAGCATGGTGCGCGCCACGGGGGCTCGCAAGCCGCCGTGGCGCAACGCGATGCACCGCGGCCTTACAGTGGTGCGCCGTTCAGAAGAACCTGCAATCCGTACATGAAGAGCGAGGGAAGATGCCGAAGACCAAGGCGCTGGCAGCAGCCAGCAGCAGCACCGACAAGAGCCCGGCGCGCAAGCGCGCGAAACCCGCGGTGCGCAGCGCATCCGCCGTGAGCCGGCGCCTGCGCCAGATCGAGGACAAGCGCAGCGCGATCCTCGGCGCTGCGCTGGGCCTCTTCTCGCGCTTCGGGCTGCACGGCACCTCGATCGACCAGGTGGCGGCGCGCGCCGATGTGTCCAAGAGCAACCTGCTCTATTACTTCGCGAACAAGGAGGAGCTGTACGTCAACGTGCTGCGCGACCTGCTCGCGGTGTGGCTCGAACCGCTGCGCGGCTTCAGCGCCGAGCAGGACCCGGGCGAAGCCATCGGCGACTACATCCGCCGCAAGCTCGTGATCTCGCGCGACCGGCCCGATGCATCGCGCCTGTTCTGCCTCGAAATGATCCAGGGCGCGCCGTTGCTGCGCGATGAACTCGACCGTGAGTTGCGCACGCTGGTGGAGCGCAAGTCGGAGGTGATTCGCGCCTGGGTCGAGGCCGGCAAGCTCGCGCCTGTCGATCCGCATCACCTGATCTTCGCGCTGTGGGCGATCACGCAGCACTACGCCGATTTCGGTGTGCAGGTGCATGCGCTGTCGGGGCACACGCTGGACGACGCGGCGTTCTTCGAGCAGACGGTGGAGAACGTGCAGCGCATCGTTCTCCAGGGCATCACCGTGCGTTGACTCAGTGCGGCGGCGCGGCGATCTCGTGATAGCGCCGGTCGAAGTAGATGAGGCTCTGTGCCGCACCACCAATGGCGATCGCCACCGCTTCGCAGAACAGCACGTCGTGCGTGCCGGCGCTGGTGGCGCTCACCACGCGGCAGTCGAATGACGCGGCCGCATCGTCGAGCACCGGCGAGCCGGTGGCCTTGCGGCTCCAGCGGCCGGCGGCGAAGCGCTCGTCCATCGGTGTCTTGCCGCCGAACAGGCCCGAGAGCGCCTGGTGGCCCGCGGCCAGCACGTTCACGCACAGCACGCCGTTGGCGGTGAACGCGGGGTACACCGAGGCCGAGCGGTTCAGGCACACGAGCAGCATCGGCGGCTCGTCGGTCACGCTGCACACGGCCGATGCGGTGAAGCCGGCGCGGCCCGCGGGACCGTCGGTCGTGATGATGTTCACCGCCGCGCCCAGCCGCGCCATCGCGTTGCGGTAATCGGCCTTGGGCAGCGCCGGCAGCGCCGGCAGTGGGCCGCTCGGCGGGACGTGGGACGCAATGACGTTCAGCATGGAGGACTCCTGAGGCTTCAGGCCAGGATGCAGGCTTCGTCGAAGGGCAGGCGCGGCAGGCGGCCGAACACCTTCGACGCATCGCCGTGGCCGAGATTGATGAGGAAGTTGGTGGTCCAGTCGGTGCCTTCGAAGAACGCGGCATCGACCTTCGCCTTGTCGAAGCCCGACATCGGGCCGGCGTCCAGCCCCACCGCGCGCGCGGCGAGCAGCAGGTAGCCGGCCTGCAGGCTCGCATTGCGGAAAGCAGTTTCGTGTGCGGCTTCGGGGCTGCCGGTGAACCAGCTGCGCGCATCGCCGTGCGGGAACAGCGTGGGGAGCTTGTCGTAGAACTTGCAGTCCCACGCGGCGATCACGGTGACGGGTGCCGACATGGTCTTGTCGAGATTGCCCTTGGAGAGTGCGGGCGCGAGGCGCTCCTTGCCCTCTGGCGTGCGCACGAAGACGAAGCGCGCGGGCGAGCAGTTGGCCGAGGTCGGCCCCAGGCTGGCCAGGGCGTAGATGCGCTGCAGCTGGGCATCGGACACGGGCTCGCCGGTCCATCCGTTGTGGCTGCGCGCGCTGGTGAAAAGAAGCGCGAGCGCCGCGTCTTCCAGGATCTGCGAGGAGGTCATGCGGGAACTGCGGGTGTGCTGACCCGCGCGAGAAAGTCGAGCAGGCTGCGGTTGAAGGCGGGCGCTTCGGTCACGCTGTGGGCGTGGCCGCCGTGCGAGACGAAGTCGAGCGTCACGTCGTGCAGGCCATCGGCCAGCCGCTGCGAGCAGGTCCAGGGGACGAGCACGTCGTCCTTCGCAGCTGCGATTAGGGTGGGCACGGCGATGTCGGCCAGGCGCGCATCGATGTCGAAGGCACGCAGCGCGGCGATGCGTGCACGCATGTTGGCTTCGCCCGGGAAATGCGCGAAGGCGTGGTCGACTTCATCGGCCACGCGTTGTGCGTGTTCGGCGCACCAGGCGGCGGGGTACAGGAAGATCGGCTGGGCTTCCACATACGCGCGTGGACCGAGCGCGCCGAGCAGCGCGAGCCGTGCATCGAAGCAGCGCGCCGAATGCGGGTTCGGTTTCGACCATGCGTTGACGAGCACGAGGCTCACGACGCGCGATGGTTCGTCGAGCGCGAGCTGCAGCCCGACCAGGCCGCCGAGCGCATGGCCTGCGAAGTGGCATTGCGCGGTGCCGGTGGCATCGAGGATCCCGATCACGTCGCGCGCCATGTGCGCAATGGCATACGCCTCGGGCAGCGCGACGGGGCTGCGGCCCGTGCCGCGCTGGTCGTAGGCGATGACGCGATGGCCCGCATCGACCAGCGCGCCGAGCTGCGGCTGCCAGAAGCCGGCCGAGCCGCCCAGGCCCGACGACAGCAGCACGGTGGCCGCTGCATCGGCCGGCCCGTGCACCTCGTAGTGCAGCGACGTCATGCGACTCAGGCCTTCTTGCCGACGTGCGCGATCGAGGCGATCTCGATCAACGCATCGGGCTTCACGAGGCCGCACTGGATGCAGTAGCGCGCGGGCTTGGTGCCGGGAAAGAACTCGGCATACACCGCGTTGATCTTCGCGTAGTCGGCCCAGTCCTTCAGCATGATCTGGTTGAAGGTCACGTCGTCCATGGTGCCGCCCGCGGCCTCGACCACGCCCTGGATGGTGGTGAGCACGTGCCGCGCCTGCGCGCTCGCATCGCCGATGTGGACCACGTTGTTGTCCTTGTCGAAGGGCAGGGTGCCCGAGACGTAGAGCACGCCGTCGGCGAGCGCGCCGGGAACGTAGGGAGCCAGGGGCACGCCGGTGCCGGGCGGGATGATGGCTTGCTTGGGCATTCGAGGACTCCTTGAAAACGAATCAGGCGATGGCCGCTTCGGCCGTTGCGGGTTGAGTGGCGACTTCCGGCGCGAAGGTGCTGCAGAACTGGTCCACCGTGGAGACCCATCCGAAGAAGGTCTCGACGTTGTAGACCGAGGCCTTCTGGATGGCCGCACCGCCCAGTTCGTGCGTCGCGTCTTCCAGCATCACCGCGAAATATTCGAGATGGAACGCATCGCGCAGCGTCGATTCGACGCACACGTTGGTCGCGATGCCGGTGAACACGAGATGGCGGATGCCGCGCGCGCGCAAGGTGCTGTCGAGCGTGCTGTTGAAGAAACCGCTGTAGCGCGTCTTGGGCACGACGATGTCGCCGGCCTGCGGCTTCATCTCGGCGATCAGTTCGTAGTCCCAGCCGCCCTTGGCGAGGAACTTGCCCTGCAGCTCGGGCTTGGCGCGCATGGTCTTGAGCGCGTTCGACTTGTGCCAGTTGGGCGAGCCGGGGCCGCCCGCTTCGACATACGCCGCGTCCCAGCCGTTCTGCAGGAACACGACCAGCATGCCGGCCGCGCGAGCGGCGGCGATGGTGCGCGCGATGTTGGCGATGGTGCCCTGCGCGCCGGAGATGTCGAAGCCGGCCGAGTCGACGTAGCCGCCGATGGATGCGTAGGCGTTCTGCATGTCGACGACGATGAGTGCGCAGTCGCTGGCGTGCAGCGCCAGCGGCTCGGGGCGTGCGGGCAGCACCAGTGGTGCAGGTGCACCGGGCAGGCGCGGCGCGCCTACGGGCGTGGTCGATGTGAGCGTGGTGTTCTTCGGCGTGGGCGTGGTCATGCGCGTCTCCTCTCTTCAGGCCGCAAGGCGCTCGGGTTCGACCTGCGAGGGCACGGGGCTTTGCACGTGCGCGCGGCTCTTCATCAACGGCTGGATGCGTTCGCCGAAGGCCTCGACGCCTTGCACGAAATCGTCGAAGGTCAGCAGCACGCCTTCGGTGCCGGGCACCTCGGCCACTTCGTCGAGCAGGCGTGCGACGGTTTCGTAGGAGCCGACCAGCGTGCCCATGTTGATGTTCACCGCCGAGGTCGGGTCGGCCATCTGGCGCACGTTGGTGTCCGCGCCCGACTTGGTGTCGGCCGCGCCCTGCTGGCCGAGCCATGCGATGGCCTCGTGGTCGGCGCCGGCCTTGTAGTGTTCCCACTTGGCGCGCGCGGCCTCGTCGGTTTCGTCGGCGATCACCATCATCAGCACGTAGGTGGTGACGTGGCGGCCGGTCTTGTGCGTGGCCTCGACGAGCTTCTCGGCCGCGGGCGCAAAGGCCTTGGGCGTGTTCACGCCCTTGCCGAAGCAGAAGTTGTAGTCGGCGTACTTCGCGGAGAAGTCCATGCCCGCGTCGCTCTGGCCGGCGCAGATCACCTTCATGTCGGTCTCTGGCTGCGGGCTCAGGCGGCAGTCGTCCATCTGGAAGTGGTCGCCCTTGAAGTCGGACTTGCCGGTGCCCCAGAGGTCGCGCAGCACCTGGATGTATTCGGACAGGTACTGGTAGCGCGTGCCGAAGAACTGGTCGCCGGGCCACATGCCCATCTGCGAGTACTCGGGCCGTTGCCAGCCGGTGACGAGGTTCAGGCCGAAGCGGCCGCCGGAAATCGAATCGATGGTCGAGGCCATGCGCGCGACGATGGCCGGCGGCATCACCAGCGAGGCGGCGGTGGCGAAGAGCTTGATCTTCGTCGTGACCGCCGCAAGCCCCGCCATGAGCGTGAAGGACTCCAGGTTGTGGTCCCAGAACTCGGTCTTGCCGCCGAAGCCGCGCAGCTTGATCATCGACAGCGCGAAGTCGACGCCGTAGCGCTCGGCCTTCAGCGTGATCTCCTTGTTGAGCGCGAAACTGGGCTTGTACTGCGGCGCGTTTTCGGAAAGCAGCCAGCCGTTGTTGCCGATGGGAATGAAGATGCCGACGTTCATGAAGGGCTCCTGTTGCGGGGTTGCAGAGCCCTATGCATGGCGCGTGCCAGCCGGATAAGTCGTTTCAAATCAACAGGTTATGGTTTTTTGGCGTTTTTGTTTTGACCATTTGGTCCAAAGTGGAGCAGGCGAACCGAAAAAATTGCGGCGACGCGGTGCAGGCCGGACCAAAGCGGTGCAGCGTCGGCGTCACGAACGGCGCGGCAAAATCACGCCATGCCCAAGACCCCACACCGTGCCGCCGCGGCCATCGGCGGCACCGCCGACGATGTCGAGGCGGCTTTCTACGAAGCGCTGCAGCGCGGCGACATCGACGCGCTGATGGCCTGCTGGGCCGACGAAGACGAGGTGTTCTGCGTGCACCCCGGCGGCCCGCGGCTGGTGGGGAGCATCGCGATCCGCGCGGCGTTCGAGCAGATGTTCGGCAACGGCGCGATCCACGCCCAGCCGGCGCGGGTGCGCAAGATCGAATCGCTCGCCAGCGCCGTGCACAACGTGCTGGAGCGCATCGAGGTGCTCACCGCCGAAGGCCCGCGCCATGCCTTCGTGCTGGCCACCAACGTCTATCACAAGACCGCGCAGGGCTGGCGCATGGTGGCGCACCACGCGAGCCCGGGCAGCGCGCGCGAGCCCGACGACGCGAACGACCCGCCCCAGACCCTTCACTGATGCCTCCTGACGCTTCTTCTCCCCTGAACCTTTCTCGCTCGGCCATGGCCTATGCGGCGCCGCGCTGGCTGCCCGGCGGCAACCTGCAGACCATCTGGGCCGCGCTCTGTGCGCGCCGCTTCGACGGCGTGGCGCCCGTGTACCGCCGCGAGCGCTGGAACGCGCCCGACGGCGACTTCATCGACGTCGATTTCATCGATGCGCCGCTGCCCGGTCCGCGGCCGCTGCTGGTGCTGTTCCATGGGCTCGAAGGCTCGTCGCGCAGCCACTATGCGGAGGCCTTCGCCGCGTTTGCGGCCGAGCAGGGCATGGCCTTTGCCGTGCCGCATTTCAGGGGCTGCAGCGGCGAGATGAACCTCGCGCCTCGGGCTTATCACTCAGGGGACTACGAAGAGATCGGCTGGATCCTTCGGCGCATGCACGACCAGCACGTCCTTCACGGCGGAGGTCCGGTGCTGGCCGCGGGTGTCTCGCTGGGCGGCAATGCGCTGCTGCGCTGGGCCTGCGAGGCGGGCGACACGGCCCGTGCCTCGGTCAGCGCGGTGGCCTCGGTGTCCGCGCCGGTCGACCTTGCGGCAGGCGGCGAGGCGATCGGCCGCGGCTTCAACCGGCTGGTCTACACACGCATGTTCCTCGCGACCATGAAGCCCAAGGCGATGGCCAAGCTGGCGCAGTTCCCGGGCCTGTTCGATCGCGAGCGGCTGCTGGCCGCGCGCGACCTCTACACCTTCGACGACGTGTTCACCGCGCCGCTGCACGGGTTTCGCAATGCCGACGACTACTGGGCGCGGGGCTCGTCCAAGCCGCACCTGGGCCAGATCCGCGTGCCCACGCTGGTGGTGAACGCGCTCAACGATCCGTTCATTCCGGCCCGGAGCCTTCCGGGGCCGGGCGAGGTCGGGCGGCACGTCACGCTGTGGCAGCCGGCACATGGCGGGCATGTCGGCTTTCCGCTGGGACTGCCACCGGGGCATGTGCGCGGGATGCCGGAGCGCGTGGGCAACTGGCTGCAGGTGCACGGCGGCGTTTTGGCTGACGCCTCTGCGGCGCAACCGGCAGGAGAATGAATTCATGGACGACATCGTCAAACAGGCGCTCGCCAAATGGCCCAACGTGCCGCACTGCTACGGCTGGCTGGGGCTCGATGCGCGCGGCAACTGGTACATGCGCGACGACCGCACCCAGGCCGAGGGCCCGTTCGTGCAGGCCAAGGGCTCGATGCTGCGGCACGACAAGCTGATCGACTTCATCCATCGCAACTACGAGCACGACGACGAAGGGCAGTGGTTCTTCCAGAACGGGCCGCAGCGCGTGTACGTCGAACTGGAGGCTGCGCCGATGGTCTGGCGCGTGGCGGACGAGGGCGGCGGCAGATTCACGGTCACCGCCCATACCGGCCAGACGGTCGACGTCTCGGCCTGCCTGCTCGACGAGGCCGGGCGGCTCTATCTGGTCGCGCCGATCGGGCTCGGGCTGGTGCACACGCAGGACGTCGGCATCGCGGCCGAAGCGATCGAACAGGGACTGTGGACGCCCGAGGCAGTGCAGGCCGGCGATTTGCCGCAACGCTTCGGCCATGTCATGAGCCCGGCGAAACGCCATGCGGGCGCTGCCGAGGCGCTATCAAAACAATAGTTCAGGGGCGCGCATCGCCCACAAAAAAGCCGGCGCTGGGCCGGCTTTTTCTTTGGGGCGAAGCAGAGAGGGAGGGATTACTTGGCCGGGGCAGCAGCCGTCGAGGCTGCGGCAGCCGGTGCCGACGCGGCAGGCGCAGCACCCGAAGCGCCTTCTGCGGGCGCTGTGGCCGCCGGGCGATCGGGCACCGGGAACTTGGCGCCACCGGCATTGGCCATGTAGACCACCGCACGGCCGATTTCGAGGTCTTCGAAGTCGCCGCCGCCCTGGGGAGGCATCGCGCCCTTGCCCTTGAGCGCATGCTCCAGCAGCGTGGCGTAGCCCTGGCCGATGCGGGGGCCCCAGGCTGCAGCGTCGCTGTAATGCGGTGCGCCGGGAATGCCGGGCGCGCCGTGACAGGCAATGCACTGGGCCTTGAAGACGGCCTCGCCAGCGGTCAGCGGCCGGTTGGCGTCGCGGATCTCGATGGCGCCGACCTTCTTGAGGCGGTCGGCCACTTCCTTGTCGCGCGATTCCTTCGACACGCCGTAGAGCGCCATGTTGTCGCCCTCCGCGGTGCCGGCGGGCTTGGTGCCCGAGACCACGTAGGCGACAAGTCCCACGATGATCAGGATCGGTGCAATGAAGGAGAAAAATACCGCGAGCAGCAGTTGCTTCGGGTTCTTGATGGGGCCTGTATGGGCTTCTTCTGTGGCCTGGTAGTGCGGGTCTGCGCTCATGGCGTCCTCAATAACGGGGGCTCGTCGGGGGGCTTTTTCTAGATCAACCGACGATTATAGAGAGGCCCCCCGCCCCGGCGGGCGATTGGCCTCCCGATATCGGGCGCGCAAGCGCCTCAACCCTTGTCGCGCGTTGCCCAGCCGCCACCCAGCGTCTTGTACAGCGTGACCTGGTTCTGCAGTTGCAACAGCCGCGCATTCACCGCCAACTGCTGCGCCGTGAACAGCGAACGCTGCGCATCGAGCAGGTCCAGCGCGCTGGCGATGCCGTTGCGGTAACGCAGGTCCGAGAGCTTGAAGCGCACCGCTTCCGCTGTGGCCTGCGCGCGCTGCGCACGCACCTCTTCGCCCAGCGTGGCGCGGCCCGCGAGGGCGTCGGCCACTTCGCGGAATGCGGTCTGGATCGACTTCTCGTACTGCGCGACCGCGATCTCGCGCCCGGCCTTGGACGACTGCAGCGTGGCCCAGTTGCGGCCCGCATCGAAGATCGGCAGCGTGACCGTGGGCGCGAACGACCAGGCCTTGGAGCCGCGGTCGAACAGGCCCGAGAACTCGCTGCTCGCGGTGCCGATCGAGCTGGTGAGCGACACGCGCGGGAAGAAGTTCGCGCGCGCCGCGCCGATGTTGGCGTTGGCGGCAATCAGCTGCTGCTCGGCCGCGCGGATGTCGGGCCGCTCGATCAGCATGTCCGAAGGCAGGCCCGCGGGCACGTCGGGCATCGGCTGGATGCCGTCCAGGCCCTTGGTGCCGCCCGAGAGTGCCGTCGCCGGCACCGGCGCGCCCAGCAGCAGGGCGAGCGCGTTCTCGTCCTGCATGCGCGCGCGCTGCTGCTGCGCGTAGGTGGCGCGGGCGCTTTCCGCGGCCGTGTTCGCGGCCTGGAAGTCGATTTCGGACGACACGCCGTTGTCGAAGCGCAGCTTGGCCAGGCGCACCGATTCCTCGCGCGTGACCATCGTCTGGCGCGTGATCTCCAGCAGTTCGTCGTCGGCCATCAGCGTGATCCAGCCGGTGGCGACCGAGGCGATCAGGCTGATCTGCGCGGCCTTGCGCGTTTCCTCGGTGGCCAGGTACTGCGCCAGCGCCTGGTCCTTCAGCGCGCGGATGCGGCCGAAGAAGTCCAGCTCCCAGGCCGTGAAGCCGAAGTTGACGCTGTACTGCGAGGTCACGCTGCCCTGGCTCGGGTCGATCGCCTGGTAGACATTGGGGCTCGAGCGCGAGCCCGATCCCGTGAGGCCGAGCGCCGGGAAGAGGGCCGAGCGCTCGATCTGGAACTGCGCGCGCGCCTGCTCGATGTTGAGCACCGACACGCGCAGGTCGCGGTTGTTGGCAATCGCGGTCTGGATCAGGCCCGACAGGCGCGGATCGGTGAAGAAGTCCTCCCACGGCAGGGCCGCGGCGGCCGGGCCGCCCGGTTGCGACGGGTCACCCGGGAAGGTGGTCGGCACCGGCGCGGCGGGGCGCTCGTAGGTCGGGATCAGCGAGCAGCCCGCCAGCAGCATCGCTGCGGCCAGGGCTGTGGGAATCAGTTTCTTAGTCATGCTTGGGTTCCTCCACGATGCCGGCGGCTTCTGCATGCCGCTTGTCGGCCTCATGCTGGCGCGCACTGCCCTTGAACAGGGTGCGCACGACGACGAAGAACACCGGCACGAAAATCACGGCGAGCGCCGTACCGGTCACCATGCCGCCGAGCACGCCGGTGCCGATGGCGCGCTGGCTGGCCGAGCCGGCGCCCGAGGCGATCACCAGCGGCACCACGCCCAGGCCAAAGGCCAGCGAGGTCATCACGATCGGCCGGAATCGCAGGTGGGCCGCGGCCAGCGCCGATTCGACGATGCCCTTGCCCTGTGCCTGCAGGTCCTTGGCGAACTCGATGATCAGAATCGCGTTCTTCGCCGAGAGGCCGATGATCGTGATCAGCCCCACCTGGAAGTACACGTCGTTCGAATAGGAGCGCAGCATGGTTGCCAGCAGCACGCCCAGCACACCGAGCGGCACCACCAGGATCACCGACAGCGGGATCGACCAGCTCTCGTACAGCGCGGCCAGGCACAGGAACACCGCCAGGATCGCGAAGCCGTACAGGACGATGGCCTGCGAACCCGCGAGCTTTTCCTCGCGCGACTGGCCGGTCCATTCGAAGCCGAAGCCTTGCGGCAGCTGCGCGGCGAGCTTTTCCATCTCGGCCATGGCGGCACCCGTGCTGAAGCCCGCCGCGGCAGAGCCGCTGATGCGGATCGCCGGGTAGCCGTTGTAGCGCACCGTCTGCGTGGCGCCCGTGACCCACTTGGTGGTCGCGAAGGCCGACAGCGGCACCGGTTGGCCCTGCGTGTTGCTGGCGTTCAGCCGGAGCAGGTCGTCGGGCTGCATGCGGGCCGGTGCATCGGCCTGCACCACCACGCGCTGCAGGCGGCCGCGGTTCGGGAAGTCGTTGATGTAGCTGGAGCCCAGGCCCGTGGAGAGCGTCGCATTGATCGCGTCGAAGGTCACGCCCAGCGCGCTGGCCTTTTCGCGGTCGATGTCGATCTGCAGCTGCGGCGCGTCTTCCAGGCCGTCGGGGCGAACCTGCGACAGGATCTTGCTCTGCCCGGCCATGCCCAGCAACTGGTTGCGTGCGTTGATCAGCGCCTCGTGGCCTGCGCCCGAGCGATCCTGCAGCCGGAAGCTGAAGCCGCTGGCGTTGCCCAGTTCGGGAATGGGCGGGGGGCTCAGCGGGTAGATGAAGGCGTCGCGGATGCCCGAGAGCGCACCGAAGGCACGGCCGGCCAGCGCGCTGGCCGAGTGGGCCGGGTCCTTGCGTTCTGCCCAGTCCTTCAGCGTCACGAAGGCAAGGCCCGCGTTCTGGCCCTGGCCCGAGAAGCTGAAGCCCATCACACCCACCATGCTCTGCACTTCGGGCTGCTTCAGGATGAAGCCTTCGACCTGCTGCATGACCGCCAGCGCACGCTCTTGCGTCGCGCCCGGGGGCAGCTGCACGTTCACGATGATGTTGCCCTGGTCTTCTTCCGGCAGGAACGAGCTGGGCAGGTGCGTGTAGGTGTAGGCCACCGCGCCGATGATCGCCACGTAGATGATCAGGTAGCGCGCGGCGCGGCGCAGGATGCGCGCGACGATGCTTTCATAGCCCTTGGCCGTGCGCGAGAAACCGCGGTTGAACCAGCCGAAGAAGCCGCGCTTCTCGTGGTGGTGGCCGGCTTCCACGGGCTTGAGCAGCGTGGCGCACAGCGCCGGCGTGAGCGACAGCGCCATGAAGGCCGAGAAGGCGATCGAGGTCACCATCACCGCCGAGAACTGGCGGTAGATGTTGCCGGTCGAGCCGGCGAAGAACGCGAGCGGCACGAACACCGAGATCAGCACCACCGTCACGCCGATGATGGCGCCGGAGATCTGCTTCATGGCCTTGCGCGTGGCTTCCAGCGGCGAGAGCCCCTCTTCGCTCATGATGCGCTCGACGTTCTCCACCACCACGATGGCATCGTCCACCACGATGCCGATCACCAGCACCATGCCGAACATGGTCAGCACGTTGATCGAGAAGCCCAGTGCGAGCAGCGAAGCAAACGTGCCCAGGAGCGCGATCGGCACCACGATGGTCGGGATGATCGTGTAGCGCCAGTTCTGCAGGAACAGGAACATCACCACGAACACCAGAGCCACGGCTTCCAGCAGCGTCTTGACCACTTCGGTGATGGAGATCTGCACGAAGCGCGAGCTGTCGTACGGAATGTTCCACTTCACGCCCGGCGGGAAGAAGCGCTCCAGCTCGGCCATCTTGGCGCGGATCGCCTTGGCCGATTGCAGTGCGTTGCCGTTGGGGGTCGGCTGGACGCCGATACCGACCGCGGGCACGCCGTTCAGGCGGGCCGAGGTGGCATACGACTGGCCGCCGAGTTCGACGCGCGCGACGTCTTTCAGCCGCACGGCCGAGCCATCGGTGTTGGCGCGCAGCACGATGTTCTTGAACTGCTCCACGTTGGCGAGCTGGCCGTTCACCACCACGGTCGCCGCGATGGCTTGGCCGGGAATGTTGGGCAGGTCGCCGATGGTGCCGGAGGACACCTGGGCGTTCTGCGCGCGGATCGCGTTGTTCACGTCGGTGGGCGACAGGTTGAAGCCCTGCAGCTTGGCCGGATCGATCCACACGCGCATGGCGTTCTCGGTGCCGAACAGCTGGGCCTGGCCCACGCCCACGACACGCTGCAGCTCGGGCAGGATATTGCGCGAGGCGTAGTCGCCGAGCGCGACCGGGTCGAAGGCGGGATTGTCCGAAGACAGCATCGCGAACAGCAGGAAGTTGTTGCGCGACTTGTCCACGCGCACGCCCTGCTGCGTCACCGCGGCCGGCAGGCGCGGCGTGGCGCGGGAGAGCCGGTTCTGCACGTCCACCTGCGCGAGGTCGTCGTTGGTGCCGGCCTCGAAGCTGATCGTGATGGAGCCGGTACCGTCGGCCTGGGCCACCGATTCCATGTAGATCAGGCCCGGCGAGCCGTTCATTTCGCGCTCGATGACGGACAGCACGCTGTCCTCCAGCGTCTGGGCCGAGGCGCCGGGGTAGGCGACGTTGATCACGATGGCCGGAGGGGCCACCGGCGGGTACTGCGAGATCGGCAGCTGGGTGATTGCCACGCCGCCCATCACCAGGATGAACAGCGCGATCACCCAGGCAAAGATCGGTCGGTCGATAAAGAATTTGGCCATGCGGCGCGCTCCTGATTACTTCTTCTCGGCCGGCGCGGAAGCCTGGCCGTTCGCGGCGGGGGCTGCCGCGGGTGCGGCGGCCGGTGCCGCTGCAGCCGGCGCGGCTGCGGGGGCGGCGCCCGGTGCAGGTGCTGCGGGAGCAGGGGCTGCGTTCGGGTCCGGCTTCTTCCACGGCACGGCCTTCACGGGCGTTCCGGGCGGCATCATCTGCAGCTTCTGGAAGCCGTCGACCATCACCTGTTCGCCGGACTTCAGGCCGTCCAGCACCACCCACTGGTTGTCCTTGGCGGCGCTGATCTTGACGGTGCGCTTGCTGATCTTGCCGTCCTTGTCGACCACCGAGACGGTGTCGCCCTGCTGGGTGCGGGTGACGGCCTGCTGCGGCAGCGTGATCGCGTTGGTGGCCTGGGCCTGCTCGAGCTTCACGCGCACATAGAGACCTGGCAGCAGTTCGCCCTTGGGGTTGGGCACTTCGGCGCGCAGCGTGACCTGGCCGGTGGTCGAATCCACCGTGAGGTCGGAAAACAGCAGCTTGCCGGGCAGCGGGTAGTCGCTGCCGTCTTCCAGCACGACGCTCACGCTGGCGGCCTCTTCGCCGCCCGCGCGCTTGTACTGGCCGGCGGCCAGCGCGCGGCGCAGCTTCAGCACGTCGGAGGCCGACTGCGTGAAGTTCACGTACACCGGGTTGATCTGCTGCACCACGGCCAGCTCGGTGGCGTCGCCCTGGCCCACCAGCGCGCCTTCGGTCACGAGGGCGCGGCCGATGCGGCCCGCGATGGGCGAGGTCACGTCGGCGTAGCCGAGGTTGATCTTGGCGGTCGTCACTGCGGCACGGCCCGAGGCCACGTCGGCTTCGGCGGTCTTCTGCGAGGCGACGGCGGTGGCGTATTCCTGTTTGCTGACGGCGTTGGCTTCGACCAGCGGCTTGTAGCGGTCGGCCAGCGCCTTGGCCTGCACGGCGTTGGCTTCGGCGCGGGCCAGCGTGGCCTGGGCGTTCTGCGAAGCGGCCACCAGCGGTGCCGGATCGATGCGGAACAGGAGCTGGCCGGCCTTCACGTCGCTGCCTTCGCGGAACTCGCGCTTGAGCAGGATGCCCGAGGCCCGCGCGCGGACCTGTGCGATGCGCGAGGCTTCCAGGCGGCCCGGCAGTTCGGTCACGAGGCCGACATCGGTCGGCGTGGCCACGACAACGCCCACTTCGGGGGCCGGCGGATGGCCGCCGCCTCCCGCGCCGCCCGGACCGGCGGGTGCATCGCCCTTGCCGCAGCCCGCGAGGACCAACAGGACAACGGCGGCCACGGTCGCGAGACGCGGCGAAAAGGACGATGAGCGCGAGACATGCAGGAGAGGCATGCGATTCCTTTGAAGCGAAGACGGGAGATGGCGGCGTGTTCGCGGTGCGAACAGGATGACAGCATAAACAGCCGGGCCATCGGGGAAGCCCGCTAGTTTACATACATTCATGGATGTATAGTGACTCCGTGAATGGCCCCACGATACGCAAGGGGCGTTCGCTTTACAAATCAGGAGACTTGGTGGCACGTCGTACGAAGGAAGAAGCATTGGCCACGCGGAATCGGTTGCTCGATGCCGCGGAGCTGCTGTTTCAGGCGCAGGGCGTCTCGCAGACCTCGCTGCAGCAGATCGCGCAGCAGGCCGGCGCGACGCGCGGTGCGATCTATTGGCACTTCAAGGACAAGGCCGACCTCTTCAACGCGATGATGGAGCGCGTCATCCTGCCGCTGGAGGCCGCGCCCAGGAGCGAGGCTGCTGCCGGCAGCGACGACCCGCTGCTCGAGATCGAGGAGGGCATGGTCCACGCGCTGACCCTCATGACCACCGACCCGCAGGTGCGCCGCGTGTTCGACGTGGCCACCCACAAGGTCGAGTACACGCACGACATGGCCTCGGTGCAGCAGCGCCACCTGGATGCGCGCAATGCCTGCGTGGTCGATTTCGAAAAAGCCCTGCGACTGGCTGCGCGCCGCGCCCACGTCAAGCTGCCGGTGCCCGGCCACGTGGCGGCGCAGGGCATGCATGCGCTGATCAGCGGCCTCATCCAGAACTGGCTGCTCGACCCCGAGGCCTTCGACCTGGTGCCCACCGGCCGGCGCACCTTTCGCGTCTATCTGGCGGGGCTGGGCTTCGAGCGGCCGGCGACCGGCGCGGTGGTCGCGAACGAAGCGGAAACTGCCGCCGCCTGATAGGCGATAATCTCTGGCTCCGGAGATTTTCCGGAGCCCCTCTCTCGCTGTATTTCAACGGATAGAATTCGGCCCTCCGAAGGCTGAGATCCAGGTTCGATTCCTGGCGGCGGGACCAAATACAAAGCCGGAAGCTTGCAAAAGCTTCCGGCTTTTTTCATGACGGTCTGACGAATCCGGGCATCGGCGAGACAATCGCCGCGCTCTTCGCCCGCTTCTCGTCCGCGCTGCGGGCCGGGGCCGCAACCCGGACCTTTCCGCGCATGTCATCGCCGCTCCCCGCTCCAACGCCCACCCCTCCTTTTTCCCTGTGGCGCATCGCCGTGCCGGCGTTTGCGCCTTCGTTGCTCTTCGGGCTGGGCGAGGGCGCCATCCTGCCCATCGTGCCGCTGACGGCGCGCGGCCTGGGGGCTTCCGTGCCCATGGCCGCCCTGGTGATCGCCATGATCGGCATCGGCTCGCTGTTCAACAACATCCCCGCTTCGATGATCACGATGCGCTGGGGCGAGCGCTGGGCCATCGTCGCGGCGGGCGTGTGGAGCGGCCTGGGCATGCTCCTGTGCGTGCTGACCTCGCACCTGGGCCTGTTCGCCGCGGGCTGCTTCATGGTGGGCATGTCGCAGGCCGTCTACAACCTCGCGCGCCAGAGCTACATGACCGAGGCGGTGCCCATCGAGTACCGTGCGCGGGCCCTCTCGACGCTGGGCGGCGTCATGCGCATCGGCATGTTCGCCGGGCCTTTCCTGGCGGCGGGGGCGGTGCATGTGTTCGGCCTTTCCGCGGCCTATGTGGTCGGCATCGTGGCGGTGATGGGGGCCGCGGCCATCGGCGCGCGCATTCCCGACCTGCAGGTGCCGCCGGTCCCGGCCGGGCAGGCGGCGCCCGCCTCGACATCCGTCCTCTCGACCTTGCGGGACCACCGGCATGTGTTCCTCACGCTGGGCCTGGGCGTGGTGCTGGTCAGCGCGGTGCGGGCCTCGCGCCAGGCCGTGATCCCGCTGTGGGCCGACCACCTGATGCTGGCGCCCTCGGTGGCTTCGCTGATCTACGGCCTGGCGGGCGGCATCGACATGCTGGTGTTCTATCCGGCCGGCAAGGTGATGGACAGGAAGGGCCGGCGCTGGGTCGCGGTGCCCTCGATGCTGATCATGGGGCTGGCGATGCTGCTGATGCCGCTCACGACCGGCGTCGCCACGCTGCTGCTCGCGTCGCTGGCGATCGGCTTCGGCAACGGCATCGGCTCGGGGATGATCATGACCATCGGCGCCGACCACTCGCCGCGCCACGGCCGCGCGCACTTCCTGGGCATATGGCGCCTGATGTCCGACATCGGCTCCTCCTGCGGCCCGGCGCTGCTGTCTCTTCTGGCGGGCGGCTTGTCCCTGGCCGCGGGCATCGCCGTGACCGGGCTGATCGCCTTTGCCGCGGCGGGGACGCTGGCGTACTGGCTTCCGCGCAAGGTGATTGCGGCGGTCCGGAAGTGATCGCCGACACTGCCCGGCAGCGGCATCGCCGGGGCCCGATGCGGTACCATGGCTTTCCCCCCGTTGGGTGAGACTCCTGGCGGTGAGACCCCTGCAAGACCGGAAGCCTCCCAAGGCGTCCGGTCTTTTTCTTTCCCCCTCGACGTTCTCCCCACGACCATTCACCGCGCGCCGGCGTCTCTTCGCCGCCGCGCACATGCAAGATTTCCATCGATGACGGAGTTGACTGATCTGGACGAGGCCAGCCTGGCGGAACATGCCGCGGAGTGGCGCCGGCGCGCGCTGCGCGGCGAAAAACAGGCGCGCGGCATCGCGCATGCCCTCGAAACCGAGATGCGGCGCCGCTCCGGCGACACGGTCACCCAGAACATCGACCTGGACACCCGCCCGCAGGCGCTGCGCCTGGCACCGCGGCCCTGGTGGAAATTCTGGTGAGCCCTGCGCCACGCGGCGCGTGAACCCCCGAGCCGGTTGCAGGGCTGCACAGACCCTGACACCATGGCCGCATGCCTTACCAACTCCATTACTGGCCCACGATCCAGGGCCGCGGTGAATTCGTGCGGCTCGCGCTCGAGGCAGCGGGTGCCGACTATGTCGATGTGGCGCGGCTGCCCGAGGCCAAGGGCGGCGGCGAGTCCGCACTGGGCGAGCGGCTCGGCGACCCCAACAACGCCCGCGCGGCCTTCGCGCCGCCTTTCCTGGTCGACGGCGACGTCGTGGTGGGCCAGACCGCCGCAATCCTGCTGTACCTGGGGCCGCGCCTGGGGCTCTCGGGCGTCGGCGAGTCCGACGGCCTGTGGACCCACCAGCTGCAACTCACCATCGCCGACGTGGTGGCCGAGGCGCACGACACGCACCATCCGATCTCGACCGGCGCCTATTACGAAGACCAGCGCGATGCCGCCGTCCAGCGTGCGCGGTCCTTCCGCGAAGAGCGCATTCCCAAGTTCCTGAACTGGTTCGAGCAGGTGCTCCAGCGCAATCCCGCGGGCGACCTGCACCTGGTCGGCGACATGCTGACCTATGCCGATCTCTCGCTGTTCCAGCTGGTCGACGGCCTGCACTACGCGTTCCCGAAAGCCACCGCGAGGGCGCTGGCCCCTGCGCCGGCCGTCGAGAAACTGCATGCCAACGTCAAGCGCCGCCAGCGCGTGCACGACTACCTGCAGAGCCCGCGCCGCATCGCGTTCAACGAGGACGGGATATTCAGGCGGTATGCGGAGCTGGACGGCTAGTCGGCCGGTTCGTCGCTGCCGTCGTTGCCGTCGTTGCCGTCGTTACGAATGCGCAGCGCGGTTTCATACAGCGCATTGCGCGGCGCACCGCTGATCTCGGCGGCCAGCTTCACGGCAGTCTTCACCGGCAACTCGGCCAGCAGCAAGCGCAATACGCGCTCGCCTTCAGCACCGCCGTCGCCGCTCACCGCGACCGGGTGCAGCACCAGCGCGAATTCGCCCCGGATGCGGTCGCGGTCCGCGCCGAACCAGTCGGGCAGGGCGCTTGCCGCCACCGTCGCAATGTCCTCGAACTGCTTGGTGAGCTCGCGGCCCACGGTGATGCGGCGCTCGCCCAGCACCGAGAGGGCACGCGCGAGGCTTTCGATGCGGTGCGGCGCCTCCAGCAGCACCACGGCGCGCGGCTCCTGCGAGAGCGCCTGCACGGCGGTGTCGCGCTCGCCCGCCTTGCTCGGCAGGAAGCCCGCGAAGACGAAGGCGCTGCTCGCGTTGCCGTCCGCGCCATCGGCCACCAGCCCGGCGGCACCGATCAGCGTCGTGACGCTGCTCGCGCCCGGCAGCGGCAGCACGCGCTGGCCCGCCGCGCGCACCGCAGCGACGAGCCGCGCGCCGGGGTCGCTCACGCCGGGGGTGCCGGCGTCGCTCACGTACGCGATGCGCTCGCCTTGTGCCAGGCGCGCGACGACGGCCTGCGCGGCCTCGGCCTCGTTGTGCTGGTGCACCGCGAGCAGCCGGGCGCCGGGGCGGTCGATGCCGTAGGCGCGCAAGAGGCTCTGGGTGTGGCGGGTGTCCTCGCAGGCGATCACGTCCACCAGCTGCAGCACGTGCAGTGCGCGCAGCGTGATGTCGGCCAGGTTGCCGATCGGCGTGGCCACCACGTAGAGCGTGGCCTGCGGATAATGCTGCGCACCCGCGGCGTCGTGCGCGGCCGCAAGGGCGGCGCCGAAAGAAGCAGGGGCGAGTGAAGCCAAGAGGTTTCTCCGTGAGAGCGAACGACAAAAAAGAGAAGACGGCAGGGAGCCATGAAGACCACCACCACGAAGCGTCGCGGCGATGCGGCGGAAGACGCCGCGCTCGAACACCTACAGGACGCCGGCCTCGCGCTGATCGCGCGCAATTATCGAACGCCCGGCCGCGGCGGCGGCGAGATCGACCTGATCATGCGCGATCCGCGCGATCCCGGCGGTGGCACGCTGGTGTTCGTCGAGGTGCGCCAGCGCAGCGCCGGCACGCATGGCGGCGCGGGCGGCAGCATCACCGGGCCGAAGCAGCGGCGCATCGTGTTCGCCGCGCAGCACTACCTGAGCCGGCTGCGCACGGTGCCGCCGTGCCGTTTCGACGTGGTGCTGGTGGAGGAGAAAATCACCTGGCTCCCAGGTGCCTTCGAAGCGGGCTGATCCGTTCGAAACCCGGGGCGCAGCCCCTGCCAGCGCACCCGCGGAACCGGCTTTGCCGGGCCACCGGGTGAGCCCCCTCGAGGGAGGAGTCGAAGCGACACGAAGTGCGCGGAGATTCGGGGGGGCATTCCAACGTTCTGTTTCACAACCCCCAGTTATCATCCCGCCTCATGCTCGAGCAACGGATTCAGCAGCACTTCATCGACAGTGCCGACCTCAAATACCAGACCGGACCGGTCCTGAGCAAACCCATCTCTCAAGCGATGCAGGCCATCCTGGCCTGCGTGACCAGCGGCGGCAAGGTGCTGGCCTGCGGCGCGGGCGTCTCGGGCCTGCTGGCCGCGCAGTTCGCCGCGCAATTCGTCGGCCGCTTCGAACGCGAGCGCCCCGAGCTGGGCGCGATCGCACTGCCCGGCGACACCACCGACCCCAACGCCGACAGCGCCAATGCCATGGATGCCGACCGCTTTGCCCGCCAGGTGCGCGCGCTGGGCCAGGCCGGCGACGTGCTGCTCGCCTTGAGTGCCAGCGGGCAGTCGACGGCCGTGCTGGCGGCCGTCCTGGCTGCGCATGAGCGCGACATGACCGTGGTCGCTCTGCTCGGCAACGCCGTGTCGGGCCCGCCCGCTGCGCCCGGCGCGGGCAGCAGCGGCACCGGCGGCGTCATCGGCCGCGCGCTGCGCGAAACCGACGTCCAGATCAGCGTGCCGCACGAGCGTGCGGCGCGCATCCATGAAGTCCACCTGCTCGCGCTGCACTGCCTGTGCGACGGGGTGGACGCCCAGTTACTCGGAGAACAGGAAGCTTCCTCATGACCATGACGACACCGACCCAACGTTTTGCCCTCGCACTCACCCTGGGTGCCGCACTGGTCGCCGGTCTCTCCGCCTGCGTTCCGCTCGTGGTGGGCGGCGCCGCGGTGGTGGGCGTGGGCATGGTGGCGACCGATCGCCGCAGCTCGGGCGCCCAGCTGGACGACCAGGGCATCGAGCTGCGCGCCGCGGCCCGCGTGCGCGACATCGCCAACGACCAGATGTACGTGAGCGTCACCAGCTACAACCGCCAGGTGCTCCTGACTGGCGCGGTGGGCAACGAGGCCGACCGCCGCCGCGTCGAGGACGAGGTGAGCCGCATCGTCAACGTGCGCTCCGTGGTGAACGAACTCACGCTGGGCGCGCCCAGCACCTTCCAGGACCGCTCGAACGACCTCTACATCACCGGCAAGGTGAAGGCCTCGCTGCTCGATGCGAAGGACATCTTCGCCAACTCGTTCAAGGTGATCACCGAACGCGGCGTGGTCTACCTGATGGGCATCGCCACGCGGCGCGAGACCGATCGCGCGACCGAGATCACGCGCGGCGTGGGCGGCGTGATGAAGGTCGTGCGCGTGGTCGAGGTGGTGAGCGAAGCCGACCTCGCCGCGAGCCAGGCGGCGAACCAGTCCGCGGGACAGCGCGGCGGCACGGGCCCTGCGCCGGTGAGCAACGCGACGCCGTCGTCATCATCCTCGCGCGTGCCGCTGCCGCCGATGGAGCCGCTGCCCGCGCCGGGCTCGGCGCCGGCGGTGACGACCTCGCCGGTCCGCTGAAATCAAAAAGCCCGCATCCGCGGGCTTTTTTCATTTGAGCCGGATGATCAGGCTCGAGGTGTCCCAGCGCCTGCCGCCGGCCTGCTGCACGTCGGCGTAGAACTGGTCGACCAGCGCCGTCACCGGCACGCGCGCACCGTTGCGCTTGGCCTCGTCGAGCACCAGGCCCAGGTCCTTGCGCATCCAGTCGACGGCAAAGCCGTAGTCGAACTTGCCCTGGATCATGGTCTTGCCGCGGTTGTCCATCTGCCAGCTCTGGGCCGCGCCCTTGCCGATGACGCCGAGCACGGCTTCCATGTCCAGGCCCGCGCGCTGGCCGAAGGCAATGGCTTCCGACAGGCCCTGCACCAGGCCCGCGATGGCGATCTGGTTCACCATCTTTGCGAGCTGGCCGGCACCGCTCTCGCCCAGCAGCGTGACGGCGCGTGAAAACGCCGCAGCCACCGGCTGGATGCGCTCGAAGGCGGCTGCGTCGCCGCCGCACATCACGGTCAGCGCGCCGTTCTGCGCACCGGCCTGGCCGCCGGACACCGGCGCGTCGATGAAGTGCAGGCCCAGCGCCAGGGCCGCCTTGGACAGCTCGCGCGCCACGTCGGCCGAAGCGGTCGTGTGGTCGACGAGCACCGCGCCCTTCTTCATGCCGGCGAAGGCGCCGTCGTCGCCCAGCACCACCGAGCGCAGGTCCTCGTCGTTGCCGACGCAGCAGAAGACGATGTCTGCGCCCGCCGCGGCTTCGCGCGGGGTGGCGGCATGGCGGCCCGGCGGGCCGAATTCGGCGGCCCAGGCCTCAGCCTTTGCGGCCGTGCGGTTGTAGACCGTGACGCTGTGGCCGGCCTTGGCCAGGTGGCCGGCCATCGGCCCGCCCATGACGCCCAGGCCGAGAAAAGCGACCGTCTGCGCGGGGATGGATTCGTAGGTTCGGGTGTTGATGCTGCTCATGGGGCGAGAGCTTAAAGCCATTCCGTGACCGGTGCGATGGCCCCAAACCTGTACGTGAACGTACAGGTTTGGGTAAAATCGAACCCTCATGACCACTGCCGCAGCCTCCTCCAAGACCATCACCGTGCGCGATGCCGCGGCCCGGCTCGGCGTGACGCCGCGCACGCTCAAGTACTACGAGGAACTGGGCATCGTCGTGCCCGTGCGCAGCGAGGGCGGCTACCGGCTCTACGAACAGGCCGATCTCGACCGGCTGACGCGGGTGCTGCGCATGCGCTCGCTGGGCTTCTCGCTCACGGCCATCACCGCCATGCTGCAGCAGCCGATGGAGGCACCGGCCGAGGGCGGGCGTCCGCGCCTGTCGACCGCCTCGCTCAAGGCCCTGCGCGAGACGCTCGGCGAGCAGCTCGCCACGCTGGACGCCCGCGTCGCCCAGGTCCGCCGCGAACTCAAGGAGGCGGCCGCCATGCAGGTGCAACTGCGCCGGGACCTCGACTACGTCGAACGCCGCCTGGCCGGCGAGCCGGCGGAAGAGCTCCTCGCGCAGCGCCGCCGGGAGCGGCCCGCGCCATGAGCGCGCCGGCCCTGGGCTGGTGGCCCTCGCGCGGCATCGCCGCCGCGGCGCTGCTGCCCTGGGCGATCGGCCTCGTGACGGCCATCGACTATTTCGACAACGCCCTGTTCGCCTTCTTCGCGAGCTACATCGCCGGCGGCGTGAACGCGTCGCCCGACGAGCTGGTCTGGGCCTCCAGTGCCTATGCGCTGGGCGCGGTGCTCGGCATCCTGCACCAGCACGCATGGATCGAGCGGCTGGGTTACCGGCGCTACCTGGCGATCTGCATGTTCGCCTTCGCCGCGGGCGGCGTGGGCGCGGCGCTGTGCGAAAGCTCGATGCAGCTCACGTTCGCGCGCGCGGTGCAGGGCTACTTCGTCGGCCCGATGCTGGGCGCCTGCCGCATCCTGATCCAGATCGGCATTCCGCCGGCGCGGCGCGCCAAGGCGCTCAAGGCTTTCATGGTGCTGATCGTGTTCGGCGGCGCGCTGGCACCGATCGCCGGTGCCTTCCTGGTCACCAACTTCGACTGGCGCTGGCTTTTCGCGAGCACCGCGCCGGTGGCCGCGTTGATCGGCCTCCTGGTGCTCTGGACCCTGCCCGACATCGGCGACGTCGCGCCGCACGAACGCACCGAGCCGCACTACGTCGCCTACCTCGTGTTCGCGCTCGCGCAGGCGGCGCTGCAGGTGGTGCTGACGCGCTCGCACTTCGAGCTGTTCACCGGCTCGCCGGCGCTGATCGGCCTCACGATCGCCGGCGTGGCGGGGCTCGCGTGGTTCGGCTGGCAGCAGTGGCGGCACCCCGCGCCGCTGGTGCGGCTGCATGCGCTGCGCAGCGCGTCGTTCCGCGTGGGGCTGGCGCTCTACGTCGTCTATTACTACCTGTCGACCGGCTTCAGCTACCTGCTGCCGCGGCTGATGGAAGGCGGGCTCGGCTTCACCGTTGGCGACACCGGGTACTTCACGGGTGCGATGTCGCTGGCCACCGGCCTGCTGGTGTTCGTGTACCTCCGGTTCTCGGGGCGGCTCACGCGCAAGAAGTGGCTCATCGTCGCGGGCTTCGGCATCGCGGTGCTGGCGGCGTGGTGGCTGTCGCGGGTCACGCCGCAGGCGGGGCGCGAAGCGCTCGTGGTGCCGCTGCTGCTGCGTGGGCTCCTGATGCTCTTCGTCGTGCTGCCGGTGGCCAATCTCACCTTCCGCCCTTTCGCCGCCGAGGAGTTCGCGCACGGCTACCGGCTCAAGAACCTGGTGCGCCAGCTCGCCATTTCGTTCGCGACTTCGAGCGTGATCGCGCTGCAGCAGCACCGCCAGGCGCTGCACGAGGTGCGGCTGAGCGAGTCGGCCAACCCGGCCAATTCCGCCTTCATGCAGGCGCTGGATTCATTGACCCATGGATTCGCGGCCGCGGGCCACGCCGCCGGCGAGGCGCATGCGATGGCGCTCGGAACGCTGTGGCGCACGCTCGAGCAGCAGGCCACCTTCATGGCCTCGCTCGACGGGTTCACGGCGATGGCCGTGATTGCGCTGGCGGCAGGGATCTTCGCCGCGTGGCAGCGGCAGATCGACTGAGCCTGCAGGCACCGCCGGGCCGTCCCGAGGCGGCCTGCGCCTCCCCCATGGCGGCTGGAGCGAAAAGCCGGAGGGCCTCGTTGTTCAGACGATCGCGAAGTGCTCCGTGCCGGCCGCCAGGTCGGGGCTGCGCGCGCGCTGGCTGTTGAGCTTGATCTGCAGCCGCAGGTCGTTGGCCGAGTCGGCGTTGCGGATCGCGTCATCGAAGGTGATCGAGTGGCTCTCGAACAGGTCGAACAGCGCCTGGTCGAAGGTCTGCATGCCCAGGTTGCGGCTCTTCTTCATGATCTCCTTGATCTCGCCCACTTCGCCCTTGAAGATCAGGTCGGAGATCAGCGGCGTGTTCAGCAGCACCTCGACGGCGGCCACGCGGCCCTGGCCGTCCTCGGTGGGCACCAGGCGCTGCGAGACCAGCGAGCGCAGGTTCAGCGACAGGTCCATCAGGAGCTGCGCGCGGCGCTCTTCGGGGAAGAAGTTGATGATCCGGTCCAGCGCCTGGTTGGCGCTGTTGGCGTGCAGCGTGGCCATGCACAGGTGTCCGGTTTCGGCGAAGGCCACGGCGTGCTCCATGGTTTCGCGGTCGCGGATTTCGCCCATCAGGATCACGTCGGGCGCCTGGCGCAGCGTGTTTTTCAGCGCCGCTTCCCAGCTGTCGGTGTCGATGCCCACTTCGCGCTGCGTCACCACGCAGTTCTTGTGCGGGTGCACGAATTCGACCGGGTCTTCCACCGTGACGATGTGGCCGTAGGAGTTTTCGTTGCGCCAGTCGATCATCGCGGCCAGCGTGGTCGACTTGCCCGAGCCCGTGGCGCCCACCAGGAT
Source organism: Variovorax sp. 770b2 (assembly GCF_900115685.1). Lineage (GTDB taxonomy): Bacteria > Pseudomonadota > Gammaproteobacteria > Burkholderiales > Burkholderiaceae_C > Variovorax. Next base: position 74,603 of record NZ_FOXJ01000011.1, read on the forward strand.
GGTGAGGCCGCGCTTGGTCATCGACACGTCCTTGAGCACCTGCGGCATGCCCAGGCCGTCGATGGTCGGCAGCTTGGCGGGAATGGTCCGCAGCACCATGCCGACCTTGCCCTGCTGCACGAACGCGTTGACGCGAAAGCGCCCGATGCCGGTCGGCGAGATCGCGAAGTTGCACTCTTTGGTGCGCTCGAAATCGGCCACCTGCCGGTCGTTCATGACCGAGCGCGTGAGCGCCAGCGTGTGCTGCGCGCCCAGCGCCTGCTGCGACACCTTGGTGACCTTGCCATCGACCTTGATCGCGGGCGGAAAGTCGGCGGTGATGAACAGGTCGCTGCCGTTGCGGCTCACCATGAGCTTGAGCAGGTCGTTGATGAACTGGCTGGCTTGATCGCGTTCCATGAGAGCGCTCCTTGATCTCTGTTTAGTTTGAACCTGCCGGCGGCCGACCGCCGGGCCGCCCCAAGGCGGCCGCGCCTCCCCCATGCGGGGTGGAGTTACACGAAGCGCAGCGAAGTGAAAAGCCGGGGGGCGTCATGACTAGCCGGGGAAATTCTCGGGAATCTTCGCTTTTCCGCGCGCCTCGGCGGCGGAAATCGTGTTGCGGCGAACCAGCTCCGTCAGGTTCTGGTCCAGCGTCTGCATGCCGGAGCCCTGGCCGGTCTGGATCGACGAATACATCTGCGCCACCTTGGCCTCGCGGATCAGGTTCCGGATGGCGGGCGTGCCCAGCATGATCTCGTGCGCCGCCACGCGGCCCTGGCCGTCCTTGGTCTTGCACAGCGTCTGCGAAATCACCGCCTGCAGCGACTCCGAGAGCATCGCGCGGATCATTTCCTTTTCCTCGCCCGGGAACACGTCGATGATCCGGTCGATGGTCTTGGCGGCCGACGAGGTGTGCAGCGTGCCGAACACCAGGTGGCCCGTTTCGGCCGCGGTCATGGCCAGGCGAATGGTTTCCAGGTCGCGCAGCTCGCCCACAAGAATGGCGTCCGGGTCTTCGCGCAGCGCCGAGCGCAGCGCGTTGGCGAACGACAGCGTCATCGGGCCCACTTCGCGCTGGTTGATGAGGCACTTCTTGGACTCGTGCACGAATTCGATCGGGTCTTCCACCGTGAGGATGTGGCCGTACTCGTTTTCGTTGAGGTAGTTCACCATCGCCGCCAGCGTGGTCGACTTGCCCGAGCCCGTGGGGCCGGTCACCAGCACCAGCCCGCGCGGCTTGAGCGCCAGTTCGCCGAAAATCTTCGGCGCGTTCAACTGCTCGAGCGTGAGGATCTTCGAGGGAATGGTCCGGAACACGGCGGCCGCGCCGCGTGCCTGGTTGAAGGCGTTCACGCGGAAGCGCGCGAGGCCGTCGATCTCGAACGAGAAGTCGACCTCAAGGAATTCTTCGTAGTGCTTGCGGTGCGTGTCGCTCATGATGTCGTACACCATCGCGTGCACGCCCTTGTGGTCGAGCGCATCCACGTTGATGCGGCGCACGTCGCCGTTCACACGGATCATGGGCGGAAGCCCGGCCGACAAGTGCAGGTCGGAGGCTTTGTTCTTGACGCTGAATGCCAGCAATTGGGTGATGTCCACGGGGCTCCTCGGCTCGAGTTCGGTGACGTTTTGATACGATTTTGGACGATTATGACGATGATTGGCGACGACCTCCAGCAAGTAAAGACGCGGATCGTGGAGGCATGTGTAACGGCCGGCCGCGACCCGGCCGGGGTCCGGCTGCTGGCGGTGTCCAAGACCTTCGCGGCCGAGGCGGTGCGCCAGGCGCATGCGGCGGGCCAATCGGCCTTCGGCGAGAACTACGTGCAGGAGGGGCTGGACAAGATCGAGGCCCTCGCCGATCTGCGCGCGTCCCTCGAATGGCACTGCATCGGCCCTCTGCAGAGCAACAAGACGCGGCCCGTGGCTGAGCAGTTCGACTGGGTCCATAGCATCGACCGGCTCAAGATCGCCGAGCGCCTGTCGGCGCAGCGGCCGGCCCATCTGCCGCCGCTCAATGTATGCCTTCAGGTTAACGTGGACAGCGGCGCGAACAAGTCCGGCGTGCCGCCAGGAGAGGCGCTCGAACTCGCCCGTGCTGTGGCGGCGTTGCCACAGCTGCGCCTGCGCGGGCTCATGGCGATCCCCGAACCGGCGCCGGATTTCGCGGCGCAGCGCGATCTGTGCCTGCGGGCGCATGCGGTTTTCGAATCGATCAGGGCGGCGGGCATCGACCTGGACACGCTGTCGCTGGGCATGAGCGCAGACCTCGAAGCGGCGATCAGCGCCGGCAGCACGATGGTGCGGGTCGGCACCGCCATCTTCGGCGGTCGGGCCAGAAAGCCTGCCTGAGCGGCCGGCGTTTCAGATGCCCAGCGGCAGCCGCGCGCTGCTCTTCACTTCTTCCATCACCGCATAGGTCCGCGTCTCGCGCACGCCGGGCAGTTGCCACAGCACCGTGCCCGCGAACTCGCGGTACGCGGCCATGTCGGCCATGCGGGTCTTGAGCAGGTAGTCGAAGCCGCCGGCGACCATGTGGCATTCCATGATTTCGTCGCGCACCTGCACCGCGGCCTTGAACTGGTCGAACACGTTAGGCGTGGTGCGGTCCAGCAGCACCTCGACGAACACCGTGAAGCCACGGCCCAGCTTCTCGGGGTCCAGGCGCGCCTCGTAGCCCAGGATGAAGCCGTCGCGCGTCAGGCGCTGCACGCGCGCCAGCACCGCGGTGGGCGAGAGCGCCACCGCCTCGGCCAGCTTGAGGTTGGTGATGCGCCCGTCCTCCTGAAGGATCTTCAGCAGGCGCAGGTCGATGCGGTCGAGGTCGAGCATTGGAGAATTATCCGGTTCATGCATCGATTCTTTGCAGAAGATGCGGCCTATGGCAGTTGGCCATAGGAGATAGAACCAAGGAAATGCCCTGTGCCTACCCTGCGTCGACCCTCCCTGCGGTACCCGGTGCCTTTTGCAGTCAGCGAACGGTGATGCGCGACTGCGCGGCCGCCTGCTGGCTCGTGAACTGCTCGACCAGCGCGCCGTAGGCGGGGCTCGCGCGCAGCTTGTTGTATTCGGCCACGGCCTGGCGGTACGCGGGCCGCGTCGTGTCGGCACCGGCTTCGCCGTTTTGCAGCGCGGCGAGGCCGGACTGGATCCACAGCCGCGTGTCGGCGGCCACGGCGGCGCGGCTGTTCGCGGAAACGACGGCCGCCTGCTGCGCATAGCCAGCGGTGTAGCCCTGCGTGGGCGCGCTCTTGAGCCACTGCTGCGCATCGGCCGTCACGGCGGCGCGCGTCGTGGACGAGGCGAGCGGCACGGGCCGCGGATCGCCTTCGGCATAGTTGCCGGCAAGGCTCGGCGCCGAGGCGAGGGCCAGCAGTGCGGCGACGGTGGCGGTGCCCAGGATGCGGGTGGTGCCGATGGCGCTGATGGTGCGGGTGGTGCGGGTGGTGCGGGTGGTGGAAGAGGACTTCATTCGCTGGCTCCTTGAGGTGGTTGGTTGGTAAAGCCAACTCTATGAAGTGGATCTGCGCGATCGATAACCAGTCGATGACAGTTTGGTTATCTGCGGCGGCCCCGGCGCGCGCACGTGGAGCCGCCGCCCGTGCCTATCGTTCGCCCGAAGGGATCGTGCCCTCGCGCATGGCCTTGATCGCCTCCGCCTCCACGGCCTCGCGCGTGGCGGGCTGGCCCGCGCGCGATGCGGGCCAGGGCGCGCCGCGGCTCACCGTGTTCCATGCGGGCTGCTTCTGCGCCGCCTCGAGTTCGGCGACGACCCTGTCGCGCGACGGGTCCTGGCGCAGGTGGTCTGGATAGCGTTGCGCGCCGGCCTCGGTGGGCGCGAAGTGGTATTCGCCGGCGGCCGAAGCGGCCAGCGGTGCCAGCGCGGCGACGGCCAGGGCCGCCAGCGCCGTTGTGGACAGTGGGGCGAAGAAAAGCGTGCGGTGCAGCATGGTGAAGGTCTCCTTGGGTTGTCGTTCGCCGGCGCCACATGGCGCCGGCGAACCAATCTAGGAATCCAGGCCGTCAATGGCCGCACGCCGCGATTACATCGGCGAAATCCATGCGGGGGGCGATCCGATGCAACGCCGCCTAACGTCTCTTGCATAACCGTCAGCGCGGCGCGCATAAGCCATGGCGCGACAGGCGCGAGAGGTCTATCGTTGCGGCCACCTCAGTTCCAATCCAAGGGATCTCTCATGAGTGAAAAACTCTCCTTCGTCTCCCCCACCGCCAACAGCCCGTGGGGAACGTACCTCTCCCAGGTCGACCGTGTCGTGCCGTACCTCGGCCCGCTGGCCCGCTGGGTCGAAACCTTGAAGCGCCCCAAGCGCGCGCTGATCGTGGACGTGCCGATCGAAATGGACGACGGTCGCATTGCCCACTACGAGGGCTATCGCGTGCAGCACAACATGAGCCGCGGCCCGGGCAAGGGCGGCGTGCGCTTCCACCCCGACGTCACGCTCGAAGAAGTGATGGCCCTGTCGGCCTGGATGACCATCAAGACCGCCGCGGTGAACCTGCCCTACGGCGGCGCCAAGGGCGGCATCCGCGTCGATCCGAAGAAGCTGTCGCAGAACGAGCTGGAAAAGATCACCCGCCGCTACACCAGCGAGATCGGCATCATCATCGGCCCGCACACCGACATCCCCGCGCCCGACGTCAACACCAACGGCCAGATCATGGCCTGGATGATGGACACCTACTCGATGAACACCGGCGGCACCGCCACCGGCGTGGTCACCGGCAAGCCGCTGCACCTGGGCGGCTCGCTCGGCCGCGTCAAGGCCACCGGCCGCGGCGTGTTCGTCACCGGCCGTGAAGCGGCCCGCCGCCTGGGCCTGGACCTGCGCGGCGCGCGCATCGCGGTGCAGGGCTTCGGCAACGTGGGCTCGGTCGCGGCCGAACTCTTTGCCGAAGCGGGCGCCAAGATCGTGGCGGTGCAGGACCACACCGGCACCATCGTCAACAGCAACGGCCTGGACCTGGCGACGCTGATCCCCATCGCCAACAAGGACGGCGTGATCGCCTTCAAGGGCGGCGACGTGGTGCCCAACGAAGCCTTCTGGGACACGGCCTGCGACATCCTGATCCCGGCCGCGCTCGAAGGCCAGATCACCGCCGAACGCGCGCAAAAGACCACCGCCAAGCTGGTGCTCGAAGGCGCCAACGGCCCCACGGTGCCCACGGCCGACGACATCCTCGCCGAGCGCGGCGTGCTGGTGGTGCCCGACGTGATCTGCAACGCCGGCGGCGTGACGGTGAGCTACTTCGAATGGGTGCAGGACTTTTCGTCCTTCTTCTGGGACGAGGACGAGATCAACGTGCGCCTGGACCGCATCATGATGAACGCGCTCAACCAGATCTGGGACACGGCCGACAAGCACAAGATCACGCTGCGCACGGCAACCTATGCGGTGGCCTGCGAACGAATCCTCATGGCACGCCAGGAACGCGGCCTGTACCCATGATTCTTGACAGGAAGGGGCGGTACGCTCGGGCATGACCACCATCCCCGTGCAGAAACTCCCTTCCATTCCCGCGGACGGCCTGGCCCGTCTGCAGGCCCTCATGGCCAGCGGGCAGCGCAAGCTGCTGGGGCTGGTCGGGGCGCCCGGCGCGGGCAAGTCCACGCTCGCGATGGCGCTGCTTCATGCGGTCGGCGCCGGCCGCGCGCAGGTCGTGCCGATGGACGGCTTTCACCTGGCCAACGTCGAGCTCCAACGCCTGGGCCGCGCCAACCGCAAGGGCGCTCCCGACACTTTCGACAGCGCTGGCTACGTGGCGCTGCTGCAGCGGCTGCGCGACCAGCGCTCCGACGGCGACATCGTCTACGCCCCCGAATTCCGCCGCGAGATCGAGGAGCCGATTGCCGGCGCCATCGCGGTGCTGCCATCGACGCAGCTCGTCATCACCGAAGGCAACTACCTCCTGCACGATGCCGGTCCCTGGGCCGGCGCGGCGGCGATGCTCGACGAGGTCTGGTACGTGGACATCGACGACGCGGTGCGCGAGGAGCGCCTCGTGCAGCGCCACCAGCAGTTCGGCCGCAGCGCCGAAGCCGCGCGCGAATGGGTGGCGGGCACCGATGCACCCAACGCCCGGCTGATCGCCGCCACGAAGGCGCGGGCCCATCACGTATTGATGTGGTCCTGAAAATAACCCGCCGCAAGGGAACGCCGGCGCGCCGCCACGCTCGAAGCCTTGCCGGCGGAGGCGCCGGTTAGCATTCGCCGCGCCATGCCGTCCCACTTCAATTCCTTTTCTTCTTCTTTTTCCTCTTCTTCGCTACGCACGCCGGTCCTCGTCCTGGGCCTGCTGTCCGCCCTCGTGCTCGCCGGCTGCGGCAGCACCTCGCGTCGCGTGTCGTACGAACCCGAGGACTTCGACTCCACCACCACCCACACGCGCAACTACGCCGCCACCGAGGGCCAGACCTGCGAGGCGGCACGCCGCGCGCTCCTGAGCCAAGGCTACATGGTCACGGCGGCCAACGCCGACCTGGTGACCGGGCGCAAGAGCTTCCAGCCGGCGGCCGAGGTGCACGTCGAGGTGGAGTTCCGCGTGGTCTGTGCGCGGGAGGGCGGCAAAGGCGGCAAGCAGAGCACGGTGGCTTTCGCGACCGCACTGCAAGACCGCTACGGCATCAAGAAGGTCAACAACTCGGCCAGCGTGGGCGTGGGCGCTTTCGGGTCGCTGTCGCTGCCCTTTGCCGGCAGCGATGACGCGATGGTCAAGGTGGCCAGCGAAACCCTGACCGACGAGCGCTTCTACGACCGCTTCTTCACGCTGATGGACCGCTTCCTCGAAGGCGGCGGCGCCGATGCGCCGCCCGACATGCCGGCTGAAGCGCCACCTTCGGCGCCACCCGCACCCGCCATCAGCTTCCCGGTCGCCCCTTCGCCCAATCGCGGCTGATCGCCGGGGTCAACGCACCAGCGTCGACTTGCCGAACAGGCTCTCGATCAGTTCCACCGCCACTTCCGCGGTCTGGTTGCGCACATCGAGCGCGGGGTTGAGCTCCACCACGTCGAGCGAGCCGAGCCGCCCTGTGTCCGAGATCATTTCCATGCACAGCTGCATCTCCCGGTAGGTCGGACCGCCGCGCACGCCGGTGCCCACGCCGGGCGCGATGTTGGGGTCCAGGCAGTCCAGGTCGAAGCTCACGTGCAGGTGGGTGTCCTCGTCCACGTCCTGCAGCGCCTCGGTCATGGTGGTGCGCATGCCGTGCTCGTCGATGTGGCGCATGTCGAACACGTTCAGCCCGAGCGTGCGAATGGCCTCCTTCTCGTCGGCGTCGACGCTGCGGATGCCGATGAAGCGGATGGCCTCGTGCGCCAGCGCCGCGCGCTCGCCGCTCCAGCCGGTCAGCTCCGCGGGCCCGTGGCCCAGCAGGCACGAGACCGGCATGCCGTGCAGGTTGCCGCTGGGGCTCGTCGTCTCGGTGTTGACGTCGGAATGCGCGTCCAGCCACAGCACGCGCAGCTTCTTGCCGCGCTTGCGCGCATGCCAGGCCACCGCGCTGATGGAGCCGATGGCCAGGCAGTGGTCGCCGCCCAGCATCAGCGGCACGTGGCCGGCGCCCAGTGCGGTGTCCACGGCGTCGTAGACCGAGCGGTTCCACGCGATCACTTCGTTCAGATGGCGCAGCCCGTTGGCCGGCGGCGCCCAGGGCGTGGCCGGGCCGGCGAGGTTGCCGCGGTCGATGACCATGAAGCCCTGCTTGGCGAGCGCCTCGGCCACGCCGGCCACGCGCAGCGCGTCGGGCCCCATGCCGGCGCCGCGGACGCTGGCGCCGATGTCGGTCGGCGCGCCGATCAGTTCGAGGGTGGTGCTGGAGATGCTCATGTCGGCTTCCCTATGTGTTGCCAGAGATACGCGTAGCCCAAGGCATCCATGAAGGCGGATTCCTTGTTGTCCGAGGCCGCGCTGTGGCCGCCTTCCATGTTCTCGTAGAAGCTGGTGTCGTGGCCCTGCGCGGCCAGCTTCGCATGCATCTTGCGCGCATGCACCGGGCCCACGCGGTCGTCGCGGGTCGAGGTGGTGAAGAGGGCGGGCGGATAGCTCTGGCCGGCGCTGGCGTTCTCGTAGGGCGAGAAGCCCTTGATCCATTCCCACTCGTCGGGCTGGTCCGGATCGCCGTACTCCGCGATCCACGACGCGCCAGCCGACAGGTGCGTGTAGCGCCGCATGTCGAGCAGCGCCACCTCGCTCACGATCGCACCGTAGAGCTGCGGGTACAGCGTGAGCATGTTGCCCATCAGGAGGCCGCCGTTGCTGCCGCCCATCGCGCCCAGGTGCGCGGGCGAGGTGATCCTGCGCGCGATGAGGTCCTCGGACACCGCAGCGAAGTCCTCGCAGGTGCGAAGCCGGTTCTCCTGCAGCGCGGCCTGGTGCCAGCGCGGGCCATATTCGCCGCCGCCGCGGATGTTGGCGATCACGTAGACGCCGCCTTGCGCCAGCCACGCGCGGCCGATGCTGCCGCTGTAGCTCGGCTGCAGCGAGATCTCGAAGCCGCCGTAGGCGTACTGCAGCGTCGGGTTCGTGCCGTCGGCCTTCAGGTCCTTGGCGGCGATCTCGAAGTAGGGCACGCGCGTCCCGTCCCTGGACACCGCGAAATGCTGGCTCACGCTGTAGCGCGACGCGTCGAAGAAGCCGGGGCTGTCCTTCAGCACCTCGGGCTCGCCCTGGCCGATGGTGCCGATGTAGAGCGTGGTCGGCTGCAGGAAGCCGCTCACGGTGAGGAAGTAGTCGTCGTTGTCGTCCTCGTCGATGCCGCCGGCCGCGATGGTGGAGAGCGCGGGCGCACCGCCCAGGCTCTCGCGCTTCCAGGGGCCACCGTCCTGCGGCGTGAGCACTTCCAGCTTGTTCACCACGTCGTGCATCACGTTGAGGATGAGGTGGTGGCGCGTCCACGAATGGCTGTCCAGCGCGGTCGTGTCGTCGGGCGTGAAGAGCACGGTGAGCTCGCGCCTGCCTGCCATGTAGTCGTCGAACTTCGCGGCCAGCAGCGAGCCCGACTTGTAGGTCGCGCCGTCCACGGTCCAGTCCTCGCGCGGCTCGATCAGCATCCACTCGCGGCTGATGTCGGTGTTGGAGTCGTCGGGCACGTCGATCTTGGTGAGCGTGCCGCCCGTGCCGCGCAGCCAGGTTTCGCTTTCGTAGAAATCGATCTGGCGCGAGACGAAGTCGCGCTCGAACCCGGGCGTGTTGTCGCGGTAGGCGCTCACGGACATGTCCTCGTGCGCGCCTTCGTACACCATGGTGGCGCTTGCGAGCGGCGTGCCGCGCTTCCATTCCTTCACGATGCGCGGGTAGCTCGAGCTGGTCATCGAGCCGGGGCCGAAATCGGTGGCCACATAGAGGTGGTCGATGTCCTTCCAGCCCACGTGGTTCTTCGCCTCGGGGAGCGTGAAGCCGCCTTCGACGAACGACTTGCTCTGCAGGTCGAACTCGCGCACCACGTCGGCATCGGCGCCGCCGCGCGAGAGCGAGACGAGGCAGCGCCTGTAGTCGGGCTCCAGGCAATCGGCGCCGTGCCACACCCAGTTTTCCTTGTCGGCCGCGGCCAGCGCGTCGATGTCGATCACGGTTTCCCATGCGGGCTGCGGCTTCCTGTATTCGGCCAGCGTGGTGCGGCGCCAGAGGCCCTTCGGGTGGGCCTTGTCGCGCCAGAAGTTGTAGAAGTTCTCTCCGATCTTGCGGACCATCGGAATCCGGTCGTCCGAGTCGAGCACTTCGAGGATGCCCGCCTCGAGCGCCTTGAAGGCGGGCGACTGCGCACAGGCCTGCACGGTCTTCGCGTTCTCCTTGCGGGCCCAGTCGAGCTGGGCCTCGCCGTCGATCTCTTCGAGCCAGAGGTGATCGTCTTGCGCGGGCGGGGAGGGGTTGGATGTCATGGACGGCAGTGTACGAAGCCCCTGTGAAAAAAGCCCCTGTGAGCAGTTGTTGCGGGTGCGGCCACTTTTTCATTACTTGCCAAAACCTCGGTGGAAACACTGAAGCAGGCGGGGCCCACGGACGCCACGTGCGGGGTATCCTGCCGAACGGCGCATGCCCCACCAAGGAGACACAACACATGAAACACCTGAGCGGACTTGATGCCACCTTCCTGCACCTGGAAACGCCCGAGATGCCGATGCACGTGGGCTCGCTGAACGTGCTGGACCTGCCCAAGGGCTACAAGGGCGATTTCTACGAGGACGCCAAAGAGTTCATGGCCAGCCGCATCCACCTGGCCGATGTGTTCACGCGCAAGCTCGCGCTCATGCCCTTCGACATGTCCAACCCGGTGTGGGTGGACGACGAGGACATCGACATCGACTACCACGTGCGCCACATCACGCTGCCCAAGCCCGGCACCAACCGCCAGTTGCAGCAGTACGTGGCGCGGCTGCATTCCACGCTCATCGACCGCAGCCGCCCGATGTGGGAGTTCTTCATCATCGACGGCCTGCAGAGCGGCCAGGTGGCGCTCTACACCAAGGTGCACCACGCGGGCATCGACGGGCAGGCCGGCGTGGAAGTGGGCAAGGCCATCTTCGACCTGGAGGCCACCGGCCGCGTGGTGAAGCCGCCGCGCTCGCGTCCGCGCGGCAACGGCTACCAACTGGGCATGGCCGAGCTCGCAACGGCGGCGCTGCGCAACACGGCGCAGCAGTACGTCAAGCTCTTCAAGATGGCGCCGGCCATCGCGCGCGCCATCGGCGGCCTGGCCAAGCCCGACGAGAAGGCGGCCGAAAAGGCCGCGGCCACCGCGCCGAAGAAGTTCAACCTCTTCGCGCCGCGCACCTCGCTGAACGTGTCCATCACCAACCAGCGCACCTTTGCCGGCCGCACCATCTCCCTGGCCGAGACCAAGTACGTTGCCAAGCACTTCGGCGTGTCGCTGAACGACGTGGTCATGGCCACCGTGGCCGGCGCGCTGCGCCACTACCTGGCCGACAACAACGAGCTGCCGGCCAAGCCGCTGGTGGCCGGCGTGCCGGTGAGCCTGCGCGAAGCGGGCGACGACACGGCCAACAACCAGGCCAGCATGATCCTGGTGAGCCTGGCGACCGACATCACCGACCCGATCCAGCGGCTGAAGGCGATCAACGCGTCGTCCAACAGCTCCAAGTCGACGATGAACCGCTTCAAGGCCGTGATCCTCGACGACTTCCCGACCTTCGCCGCGCCCTGGCTGGTGTCGGGCATCGCCTCGATGGTGGGCCGCTCGGGGCTCGTCAACCTGCTGCCGCCCGCGGCCAACGTGGCCATCTCCAACGTGGCGGGCGCGCCGTTCCCGATGTACTTCGCGGGCGCGCTGGTCACCTGCTACTACCCGGTGTCGATCGCCAGCCACGGCACGGCGCTCAACGTGACGGTGCAGAGCTACAACGGCCGCATGGACTACGGCCTCATCGCCTGCCGCCGCGCCGTGCCCGACATCACCGAGATCGGCGACTACATGCTGGCCGAGCACAAGCTCCTGATGGACCTGACGCAGAAGCATCCGTCCGCGGCCGGCGTCACGGCGCCCAGGCCCGCGCCTGTTGCGTCACATGCGCCGGACGTCGAGGAGGCCGCGCCCGCTGCGAAGAAGCCGGCCGCGCGCAAGAAGGTGCCGGCGAGGGCGGCCGTCAAGAAGCCCGCGCCGGTGAAGGCCGCGGCCAAGGCACCGGCGAAGAAAGCGCCCGCCAGGAAGGCCGGGGCAAAGACCGCCATCAAGACGACCGCCAAACCCGTAGCCCGAAAGGCCGCACCGGCCAAGCGGGCCAGTGCCGCCAGAGCTGCCGCCGCATGATGAAGGGCCCTCGGGCCCGAAAATTGGGGCAGTTGGACTAGTTTTCCGACGGTTCTAGTTTTGCAGGCCTAGGCCCTTCGGAAGAAGATTGGCCCATCGCATCCAGCGACCCACTCAACTTCAAGGAAATCTTCATCATGTCCACGCAAACCACCCTCGCTTCCGCAGCCATCCACGTCGTCGGCCAGTACAACGACGCGGGCAAGACCCTGGTCGGCGCCTACCGCACCGGCGTGCATCGCCTCCTGGGCGGCGCCGCTTCGCGCTACAGCAACTTCCTGGGCAGCCGCCAGATCCCGCTGGTGAGCGAACAGATCAAGGCCAACCTGATCGGCGCGCAAGAGAAGGTCAACGGCTTCCTGGCCAACCGCCTGGACATCGACACCAGCCGCATCGTCTCGGTGATGGACCGCGTTGCCGCCGGCACCACCAGCGGCATCGAAACCGTCGCTGGCCGCGTTGCCCGCGTCGAATCGCCGGTCGCCACCTCGGTGCTGAACACGCTGAACGCCATCAACCAGCCGATCGCCACCGTCTCGGTGCAGATCGCCGACCGCATCGCCGCCGGTGCCAAGCAGATCGAAACCCGCGTGGCCGGCGTGGACAGCGACATCGCCAAGCCCGTGCGCACCGTGAAGGCCAAGGTCGCCGCGGCCAAGAAGCCGGTTCGCCGCGCTGCTGCCCGCAAGGCAGCTTGACCCCCGAGGCGCTCTGCGCCTCTTTTTCTTTCTGCTATCTGGAGCACCACTGAATGGCGACCCGCACCGATGAAACTGCAAAGTTGAAGAAGAAGGCGACGCCTGCGAAGAAAGCTCCGGCCAAAGCTCCGGCTGCGAAGAAAGCCGCGGCGCCGCGCAAGGCGGCACCTGCGGCCAAGAAGACAGCGGCAACCGCACCCGGCAAGGCCGAAGGCCTGCTGCGTGCCGGCCTCAAGGCACTGGACAACGTGCGCAGCGACGTCGCCAAGCGCCAGGCCAACGTGATCGAAGGCCTGCTCGGCATCGGGCAGGGCAAGGTCGACGCGGCGGGCGCCAAGGCGGCGCTCACCCGCGGCTTCCCGAGCCTGGACAGCTTCGGCATCCGCAAGTTCGAGGACGTGTTCGACCAGCGCGTGGCCACCGCCCTGCAACGCCTGGGCATGCCGAGCGCTGAAGAAGTGCAGGCGCTGCGCGAAGAGGTGGCGCACCTGCGCGAACGCCTCGCGCAATTCGAAAGCAACGCCGGCCCCCGTGGCAACAGCAAGCGCTGAGCGACGACAACGCAAGCCGGTTGTGGCCAGCTCCAACACCACGCGCGATCGCATCCTGCAGACCAGCCTCGCGCTGTTCAACGCGGAAGGCCTCGCGGCCGTGTCTACACACAAGATCGCCGCCGAGCTCGGCATGAGCCCGGGCAATCTGCACTACCACTTCAAGGCCAAGCAGCTGATCGTCGAGTGGCTGTTCCGGCGCTTCGAGCAACGGCTCGAAACGCTCAACGGTTCTTCGCCATCGATCTCGGCCATCGACGACCTCTGGCTCGCGCTGCACCTGCGCTTCGAGGCCATCGACGAATACCGCTTCATCTACCGCGACATGGCCTTCCTGGCCAGCGAGTACCCGGCCCTCGGCCAGCGCGCGCAGGCGCTCACCGCGCAGAACCTGCTCGCCGCACAAACGCTGTGCGAAGGCCTCGTCGCCTCGGGCGTGATCGAGACCAGCGCCGAGCAGGCGCGCATCCTGGCCCTGCAGATGGTGTTCACCACCACCTGCTGGCTGTCGTTCGAACGCCTGGTGCCCGGGCGCGACGCGCTGGCGCAGGCCGATCCCGGTTTGGCGGCTTTCTACACGCTCACGCTGGTTTCTCCGTATGTTTCCAGCGAATCGAGGGCTTACCTTGATTACCTGAGGGGCAAATACCTCGGATAAATGACGATGTCGTCCGACGGGAGAGTGCAACCATGGCCCCTCATGCTCGTCCTATAAAAGAGAAAACCCGAAAGGAAGCTGCCTCCATGACCACCGCCACCCACGATCACATCGCGCCCCCCTCGCGCCTCTTGCTGCTGGCCGAAGCGCGCGCCCTCTGGGAAACAGGCGCCGGCATCGCCATGTGGCCGTTGCTGCAGCTCACGCCGCGCGGCGACGGGCACCCGGTGCTCGTGCTGCCGGGCCTGGTGGCGAGCGACGTTTCCACCTTGCTGCTGCGCCGCTACCTCACGAGCCGCGGCTACGACGCCCATGGCTGGGGCCTGGGCCGCAACCTCGGTCCGCGCGAAGGCGTGGAAGACGGCATGGTCCAGCTGCTCAAGACGCTGCACGAAAAAAGCGGCCAGAAGGTCAGCGTGATCGGCTGGAGCCTGGGCGGCGTCTATGCGCGCCTGCTGGCCTCCGCGCAACCCGACCTGATCCGCAACGTCATCACGCTGGGCAGCCCGTTTTCCGGCAGCCCGCGCGCGACCAACGCATGGCGCGTGTACGAAGGCGTGAGCGGCCAGAGCTCGCACGACCCGCGCCGCATGAAGTTCGTCGAGCCCACGCCGCCGGTGCCGACCACCTCGATCTTCAGCCGCACCGATGGCGTCGTCGCCTGGCGCTGCAGCCTCGAGAAGACCGGTCCGCAGTCGGAAAACATCGAAGTGATGGCCAGCCACCTGGGGCTCGGCGCGCACCCCGCGGTGCTCTATGCGGTGGCCGACCGGCTCGCGCAGCCCGAGGGGGAATGGAAGCCCTTCAACCGCGGCCTGCTGGGGCCACTGGTCTATCCCGATCCCGACCGCGACATGTGAAATGCGCCCAAGAAAAAGCCGGCATCTGCCGGCTTTTTCTTGGGCGCGTCAGGCCGTCGCTCGCGCCCTGACGCTCTTTGCGGGCGCCTTTGCCGCTGGCTTCTTCGCCGGCACCGTCATCTCGTCGTTCGCAGCAGGCGTCTCCTGCATCCGCGCCATCAACAGCTTGTGCTCCACGAGCATGTAGTCGCCGATCTCGATGACGTCCGGCACCGCGCGCCGGCAGGCGATCAGCCCGTAGTCCATGCGCCCGTTGTAGCTCTGCACCGTCACGTTGAGCGCGGTGCCGTGCGCCGCGATCGACACCGGGTAGTTGCACGTCACCAGCGCCCCCGCGAAGTACATCGGAAAGGGCGCGCCCTGCACGTTGGAGATGGCCACGTTGATCATCGGCGGCAGCACGTTCACCAGCCCCGAGCGGCCGATCAGCGAGGCCATGCCCGACATGAACCACGGCGCGGCGAAGGTCGGAAAGTCATCCAGGATCAGCGGCTTGAAGCGGTTCACCACCGACTTGGATGCGTTGGACGACAGCGCGATCTGCTTCAGGCGCTCCACCGGGTCCGCGACATCGCTGGCCAGGCTCACGGTCATCCCCGTCACCTGGTTGTTGGCCGTGCTGTCGCCCGCTTCGCGCAGGCTCACCGGCACGCCCGCCACCAGCGACTTCGCGGGCAGCTCGTTGCTGTCGGCGAGGTACCGGCGCAGCGCGCCCGAGATGGTGCCCATCACCACGTCGTTGAGCGACACGCCGAAATGCCGCGCGAGCTGCTTGGTCTCGGCCAGCGAGATGGTGCGGCCCGCGAAGCTGCGCTGGTTGGTGATCGACACGTTGAACGGCGTGCGCGGCGCGAGCAGGTTGAAGCGCCGGGAGAGTGAGCGCGGGTCCTTGGCGGCCGTTGCATCGCTGCGCTGCGCGAGCCCGCGCGCCGCACGTCCCAACGCAGGCATCAGCTTCACCACCTTGATGTATTGCGCGGCCGTGTTGCGCAGCGCAGCGCCTGCCAGCTCGGCCACACCCAGCTGGTAGCTGCTGCGGCGCGCGCGCGGGCGCGGCGGCTTCACCACGCGGCCGGTGGGCGCCATGTCGAAGATGGCCTTGCCCACCTCGATGCCCGCCTGCCCGTCGATGCCCGCGTGGTGCATCTTGGTGTAGAGCGCCACCTGGCCGCTCTTCAAGCCATCGATGATGAAGAACTCCCACAGCGGCCGGCTGCGGTCCAGCAGCGTGGAATGCAGCCGCGCCACGTACTGCTGCAGCTGCCGGTTGGTGCCCGGCTGTGGCAGCGTGATGTGGCGCACGTGGTAGTCGATGTCGATGTCCTCGTCCTCGACCCACACCGGGTTCGACATGTCGAACGGCATGAGCGCGAGCTTGCGCGTGAACACGTTCGCCAGGTGCAGGCGCGCCGCGAGGCAGGCCTTCGCGTCTTCGTAGAAATCGCCCTGGTAGCCCTCGGGCAGGTCGAGCACGTTGAGCGAGCCCACGTGCATCGGCATCTCGGTGGTCTCGAAGTGCAGAAAGGTGGCGTCGACGCCGCTCAGGTGTTTCATGATGGCAAGCCTCAGGGGTGGACCTGCGATTGTTCCCATCGGCGCGCGTTTTGAGGTTGCACGACCGCCGGTGTTTACCCGGCAGCTTTGTATGCCTGCGCAGGTGCCGCGTCGGCGCCGCGCGGGCCCATACATTCCCAAGGGGAAACCCCGCATCCGAATGCGCGCGAAGGGCCTCGCCCAATCGCGGGCAACGGCGTAACGTGCGCCTGCTGTTGCCACACATCAGGGAGCCCGCACCATGACGACCAGACCCCTACTGGCTGACGCCCACCCCTGGGTCTCCTCCTACCCCTCCGGCGTGCGGTGGGACGCGCCGCTCGCGCGCACGCCCGTTCCGCAACTGCTCGAAGAAGCCGTCGCGCAGTGGCCCGACCGGCCCTTCCTCGACTTCATGGGTCGCCGCATCAGCTACCGCGAATTCGGCGCGCTGGTCGACCGCGCGGCCGCCGGCTTCCAGAAACTCGGCGTCGGCCCGGGCGTGCACGTGGGCCTGTACCTGCCCAACTCGCCGCATTACCCGATCGCGTTCTTCGGCGTGCTGCGCGCGGGCGGCACGGTGGTCAACTATTCGCCGCTCGATGCGGAGCGCGTGCTCGAGCACAAGGTCGAAGACAGCGAGAGCGACTTCCTCGTCACCCTCGATCTGGCCGCGCTCTATCCGCAGATGGCGCGGCTCATGGGGCATTCGCGCCTGAAGAAGCTGATCGTCGGCGCGCTCGACGAATACGCCGGGGCGCCCGGGCCCACGCGCGCGCACATGCAGGGCGCGGGCCTCCTGGCCCAGGTGGCCGACAACGCGCACCACATGTCGTTCGCGCAACTGCTGGACAACGACGGCCGGCACGACTACCGCCCGGTTGCCGATCCGGCCGACGCGATCGCCGCGCTGCAATACACGGGCGGCACCACCGGCCTGCCCAAGGGCGCGATGCTCACGCACGGCAACCTCACGGCCGCCTGCGCGCAGTACGTGGAGACCCTGTCGGGCGAGGAGCCCATCGTGGGTTTGGGCGAGGAGCGCATCCTCGCCGTACTGCCGCTCTTTCACATCTATTCGCTGGTGACGAACCTGCTCATGGGCATCCGGCTGGGCGCCGAAATCGTCTTGCACACCCGCTTCGACCTGGACACGGTGATGAAGACGTTCGACGCGCGAAAGATCACCATCTTCTCGGGTGTGCCGACCATGTACATGGCCATGATCAACCACCCGAAGGTGACCGAGCTGGACCTGCGTTCGCTGCGCTCCTGCGGCTCGGGCGGCGCGCCGCTGCCGGTCGAGGTGGCGCAGAAATTCTTCAAGCTCACGGGCTGCCAGATCAACGAGGGCTGGGGCATGACCGAGACCTCGCCCACCGGCAGCTTCACGCCCGCGCGCGGCCGGCGCAAGGCGGGCTCCTGCGGCATGCCGCTGCCGGGCATCACGCTGTCGATGCGCGACCTGGTCGATTCCGACGTGGAGATGCCGCTCGGCCAGCGCGGCGAACTCTGCATCTCGGGCCCGAACGTGATGAAGGGCTACTGGAAGAACGAGGCCGCCACGCAGGCCAGCATGACCGGCGACGGGTTCTTTCGCAGCGGCGACGTGGCCTACATGGACGAGGACGGCTTCGTCTTCATCGTCGACCGCACCAAGGACATGCTGCTGTGCGGCGGCTTCAACGTGTACCCGCGCACCATCGAGGATGCGATCTACGAGCACCCCTCGGTCGAGGAGGTGTCGGTGATCGGCATCCACGACGAGTACCGCGGCCAGTCGCCCAAGGCCTTCATCAAGCTGAAGAACGGGGCCGCGGCCTTCACGCTCGAGGAGCTGAAGAACTTCCTGAAAGACCGGCTCGGCAAGCACGAGATGCTGCAGGCCATGGAGATCCGCGCCGAGCTTCCCAAGACGGCCGTCGGCAAGCTCTCCAAGAAAGAGCTCTACGACGAAGAGAGCGCCAGGCGCGGCACGACCGCCTGAGGCGTCACGGTGAGCAGTTCGTAGCCGCGCTTGTAGGCGGCGCGCAGCAGCACGCCGTTTTCCTCGCGCAGGTCGAGCTTCCTGCGGATGCCGGCTGCGGCGATGTCGAGCGCACGCGCGCCCTTGCGCGGCAATTGCTTCCAGAGCGAGATCCACAGGAAGTCGCGCGTGAGCAGGTGATCGGAATTGCGGAACAGCATGAACGCGAGCTCGAATTCGCGCGGATCGAGCCTGAGTTCCCGGCCTCGATGCAGCACCGCCCGGCGCTGCGCCAGCAGGCGGTAGTCGCCGCAGACCAGGTCGTCCGTGCGCGTGGTCTGCGGCACCGGGCCGCGTGCGCGCGAGAGCAGGGTGCGCATGCGCCATTCCAGTTCATGGTCGGCGATGGGCTGCACCGCGAAGTCGACGATGGCGTGGTTCCAGTTGAGGGTGTCGAACTCGGGCGGCGCATGCCAGAGCGGCTCGTCCGTCAGCAGCAGCACGGGCAGGCCCTGTTGCCGGCAGGCGGTGGCCAGTTCGTTCCAGGCCACGGGGTCCGAGGGGTTCAGCAGCAACAGGCCGAAGCGCCAGCCGTGGCACAGGGCCGCCAGCAGGTCGCCGGCGTTGCGGAACGGGGTGGGGGCATGGCCCTTGGCGGCCAGCCTGCGTTGCAACGCAGACCGTTGGATCACATCCCCGTCCACGACAGCCACGCGCAGCGGTTCATCGGCCCTGACCATGCTCCAAGTCTCCCCGGTTCCAGAAGTTGAACGAATCGCGGGATTCGCGATGCGTCGATCTTCTTCGGGGAGGCCTAGGCGTGAAAAACTAGAACCGTGGGAAAGCTAGTCCACATGCCCCAATTTTCTTCGGGTGCAGTTCAGGTGCCCGCCCACACGTCCAGCACATAGCGCTGGTCGGCGATCATCTTGTCCATCCAGGCATTGCTGTCGTGGCCGTGCTCGCGCGCGATGTCGGTCAGGGTGCGGCGCACATCGGGCTCCATGCGCGAGCCGTCGCCGCACACGTAGATCACGCCGCCGGCTTCCAGCAGCTGCCACACGGCCGCGGCCTGCTCGCGGATCAGGTCCTGCACATAGACCTTGCGTTCGCCCGAGCGCGAGAAGGCCGTGTGCAGCTTCACCAGGCCGCGGTGCGACCAGGCCTTGAGTTCCTCCGCATAGATGAAGTCCTGCTCGGGATGGCGGCAGCCGAAGAACAGCATCGCCTCGCCCAGCGCCTCGCCGCGCTCGACCTGCGCGGCACGCTCCTGCAGGAAGCCGCGGAACGGCGCAAGGCCGGTGCCGGGGCCGATCATGATCAGCGGACGATTGGCCTCTTCCGGCAGGCGAAAGCCCTCGGCCGTGGTCTCGCGGATCACGCCGTGCACCGTGTCGCCCGCTTCGGCGCGCGCCAGGTAGTTGGAGCACACGCCCTCGAAGGTGCCGTTGCCCGAGAGCGCCGGCTCGCTCACCACGCCCACGGTGACGCTGCATCGGCCCGGCGTCATCGCCGGCGACGAAGAGATCGAGTAGTAGCGCGGCGAGAGCGGCGACAGCATTTCCAGGAACACCGCGAACGGCACCTGGCAGGCGCGGTGTTCTTCCAGCAGTTCGAGCAGCGACTTGCGCTTGTGCAGCACCTCGGCCTTGTACGCGGCCTGCGAGGCCTCGTCGCTGCCCGAGAGCGCCACGAGCTTCGGCTTGGTGAACGGGCACTCGGTGTGCGCGGCGAGCGTGGCGATCTGCTTGCGCGTGGCCACGTCCTGCAGCTCGACGTAGTCGCCCAGCAGGCGATCGACGGCGATCACCTGGTCCACCGGCAGCGCGGCCTTGCGGCCCGGCACGGCCGAAAGGCGCACGTGCGCCGAGCGGTCGAAGCCGAAGCGCGCCATCGCGCGCTCGACCTGCGCGGGGCTGTTGCGCGGCACCACGCTCAGGTGGTCGCCGGGCACGTAGTTCACGCCCTCAGGCAGCATCAGCTCGACGTGGCGGGTGGAGCGGCTGTTGTCGCCATCGCCCCCGGGGCTTTGCAGTTCGCGGTTCTCGACCACGCGCAATGCCACGGCGCCCAGCGCATCGACCAGCGCGTTCTTCTGCGGCGGCGGGAGTTCCTCGAGCGTGTAGAGCGGTTCGGCCTCGGCGGGCGTGTCGGCGCCGGCCTTGATGTCGAAGGCCTTCACCAGCGTCGGCCAGAGCGCGTCGCTCCAGTCCTGGAAGGCGCCGTCCATGTCCTCGCGCGCATCGCCTTCGCCGCGCGGATGCACGCGCGTGGCGCCCAGCGTTTCGAGCCGCTCGTCGATGCGGCGCGGCACGGCCTGGTAGGTGGCCGCCCAGTCGGTGTTGCCGCAGCCGAACACGCTGAAGCGCACGCCGTTGAGTGCGTCGTCGGCCTTGTCGAGCCAGCGGTGGAACTCCGCGGCGTTGTCGGGCGCGACGCCGTTGTACGAGGCGCAGACGATCGCCACGGCGCCGTTGGCCGGCAGCCGCTCGGCGTAGTCGTCCAGCGAAGCGACCTGCGTGGAGAAGCCGCGCAGCTCGCCGGCCTCGGCCAGTTGCCGCGCCAGGTCCTCGGCCGTGCCGAGGTTGGAGCCCTGCAGCACCAGCAGCGAGGTGCCGTGGCGCGCTGCCTGCGGCTTGCGCACGACGGGCTTGGCGGGCGTGTCCGGCGTTGCGGCCGCTTCGCCGTTGCTGCGCGGGCGCGAGGCCGGATCGCGCAAGAGCGCCTTGATCTTGAAGTTCTCCGGCTTGATCGTGAGCGCTTCCTTGATCTTGAGCTTGTAGCCCGTGTGATCGACCAGGTTGAAGCGCTGCAGGATCATGCCCAGCGTGAGCACCGCCTCCTGCAGGGCGAACTGCCGCCCGATGCAGGCGCGCTGCCCGTTGCCGAAGGGCTTGAAGGCGTTCACCGGCCGTTCGCGCTCGGCTTCGCGGCTGAAGTTGTCGGGGTCGAACTGGTCGGCGTTCTCGCCCCAGATGCCCTTGTCACGGTGCAGCGCGAGCGCATGCATGATGACCATGTTGTTCTTCTTGATCGTGTACTGGCCGCCGATGGTCGTGTCTTCCTTGGCGCGCATCGAGATCGCGGGCGCGGTCGGGAACATGCGCAGCGCTTCCTTCAGTACCTGCATCACGTACTGCAGGCGGTTGACCTGCGCATAGGTGGGTTTTTGCGAGGTGTCGCCGCCGAATACGCTGTCGACCTCGGCCTGCGCCTTGGCCATCGCCTCGGGGTTGTTCAGGAGGAAGTAGATGGCGAACGAGAGCAGGCCGCTGGTGGTCTCGTGGCCCGCGATGAGGAATTCGATGCACTCGTCGCGGATCATCTTGTCGGTGAGCTGCTCGCCGCTCTTCTTGTCCACGCCCGCGATCATGTAGCTCAACAGGTCGGGCTTGGTGGCGATGTCGGCACCGCTCGCGCGCCGCTCTTCGATGATGTCCTCCACCATCTTGTGCATGTAGCGAATGTCCTTGCGCTGCTGCGCAAGCTCCTTCTTGAGCATCAGCTCCTCGAGCGGCAGGCCGCGGCGGTTCTGCACCGTCTCCAGCGTGCGCACCATCGCATCGACGAAGGGGTGGAAGCCCTCGCGGTAGAACGAGTTGAAGCGGTAGCCGAAGCCGCACAGGCCGATGGTGTCCAGCGTGAGCGCGGTCATGTCGCGCACCACGTCCACCTCCTCGTCGAAGTTCAACCGCTCCCACTTGGTGACCAGTTGCCCGGCGATGTCCAGCATCATCGGGTGGTAGGCCTGCATCGCGCGTTGGCTGAAGTTGGCCAGGAGGATGTTGTGCGGCTTGGACCACGTCTCCTCGTGCGTGTCGGAGGTGAAGAGGCCGTGCGACGCGGCGCGCAGCCGGCGCAGGGCCCCGCGCGTGCTCTTGTCGAAGCGCGCTTCCTCGCAGAGCTCGTCGACCAGCGCGGGCGACGACACCACGATCACCGGCATGCCCGGCATGTCGAGCCAGTAGATGCCGCCCAGGTCCTGCGCGATCTTCCACATGTCGAGCACGGGGGAGTCGGAGCCGATCGACAGCAGGTTGCCGACGAAGGGTTTCTTCGCCGGATGCGGGATCGGATAGAGCGAGTTCTTGCCTGCCATTTGGTGTTGTGCCTTTGGAATGGACCCGCTTCGGAAATCCGGGAGGTATCACCCGGAGTATCCCGACGGCACAGGGGAGAGGCAGGACGGGGTTTCCCCTAGAAATTGTCTGTGCCCGTCATTCGCCCGTCATTCGCCCTTCACACCCCGCTAGGGCCGAACCATCCTGCACTCCGTGCCTTGTGCGAGCTCGTTGCCGGTGTAGACCGCATCGGTGCGGAAACCATAGTTCGTACCTTCCCAGCCCGTCTTGACCGCCTTGCCGTCCACCGGCGCGATGGTGTTCACCACCTGCGGCAGCAGCAGCTGGTGGTCTTCGGCGCGCATGCGCACCGGGCCGACCACCGAATCGAAGCGGAGGTCTTCGAGCGCGCGGGCCACCTTCACGGTGTCGGCGCTGCCGGCCTTGTCGATGGCGGCGGCCAAGAGGCGCGGCGTCATGTCGATGCGTGGCGCGAGGAAGTCCTTGCCCGTCTTGGCCTTGTAGGCCTTGGCCAGCGCATCGGCTTTCGGCGTGTCGGCCTCGCCCGGATGCCATTCGGCCACCCAGGTGAGCTGCCCTGTCTTCGCCTGCGACACCGCGGTGACCGTGCCCGGCACCGAGCCCGCGCTGTGGTTGAAGTAGCGCAGGTTGTAGCCCGCATCGCCCGCGGCCTTGAGCAGCAGCGTCATGTCCTGCCCCCAGTTGCCGGTGATGACCGAGTCGGCGCCGCTCTGGCGGATGTTGGCGATGTAGGGCGCGAAGTCCTTCACGCGGCCGATGGGATGCAGCGCCTCGCCCACGAACTGCACGTCGGGCCGCGCGAGGCCGACCATCTGCCGGCCGTAGCTTGCCCACTGCTTGCCGTGCGCGTAGTCCTGGTTGAGCAGGTAGACCTTCTTCACGTCGGGCGTCTTCTTGATGTAGTTGGCCAGTGCCTTCATCTTCATCGCGGTGTTGGCCTCGGTCTGGAAGTGCCAGAAGCTGCAGCCCTTGCCGGTCATCTCGGGGTCGATGGAGGAGTGGTTCAGCACGATGAGCTCCTTGCCCGGGTTGCGCTGGTTCCAGCGCGCCACCGATTGCACCAGCGCCGTGACCACCGACGAACCCGAGCCGCCCGTGACGATGGCCTTGGCGCCCTGGTCGATGGCCGCCTGCAGCGCGCTCTGGCTCTCCTGCGCGGAGAGCTTGCTGTCGAACTGCAGCAATTGCAGCCTGGTGCCGCCGAGCACACCGCCCCTGGCGTTGATGTCCTCGATGGCGTACTGCGTGTGCATCAGCATCAGCTCGCCGACGTTCGCGAAGGGGCCCGAGAGGGGATCGATGTAGGCGATCTTGTAGGTTGGCTGCTGCGCGTGCGCCGCACTGGCGATGCAAAGCAGGCAGGCAAGGGCGATCCGCGCCGAGGGCGCCTTCTTGAGCTTCATGGTGTGTCTCCGGAGATGGGTGGTCAGTCTTTGGCGCGCAGCCCGATCACGCGGCTCGCGAGCTTCGTGAGCTCGGCCACCACCTGGTCGGGCGAGAGCCGGCCGCCGGGGCGGTACCAGCTGTACAGGAAGCCCGGCAGGCTGCAGGCCGCGAGCGCGGTGATCTTGGTCTCGCCGAAGTCGAGGTCGCCGTCGCGCCGCGCCTCTTCGAGCAGCGGGCACAGCAGGTCGTAGAAGTGGTGCGCGAGCTTCTTCTGCGCCGCGATGTACTCGGGCCGGTACACCTGGGGCTCCCGGTACGGAAAGAAGGCGACCGGGTGGTGCGCGATGGTGGCGCGGATCAGCCGCTCGATGCCTTCGAGCACCTTCTGGCTCGCGCGGCGCGCATCGTCGGCCGCGAAGTCGAGCGCGGTGAAGCAGTCGACCGCGGGGCGCCAGGAGAGCGTCTCGAAGATCTCCTGCTTGTCGCGGAAGTAGTAGTAGACGAAGGGCTTGGTCACGCCGAGCGCGCGAACGATCTGCGCCATCGTCGTGTTGGCGTAGCCCTGCGCGGCGAAGAGCTGCGCGGCCGCCTGCAGGATGCGCTCGCGCTGCGTGTCGGTGCTCTGCGTGGCCGCGCGCTGGCGGCCCGTGCCTTGCGGCAGGTGCGGCTGCGCCGTGGTGGCGGTCGCTGTCTGCTTGGCTTTGTCGGCCCCAGAGGGTTTGTGCCGTGTCGCGGAAGTTATACCCATGGGTAGGATTGTTCGTGCACCATGCACCCATTGGCAAGCGCCTGCCCGGTGCAGGCGGCTATCGATAACCCTGAGAAAGAGACGCCATGGAGACACTGCCCGACCGCCCGCAACAGCCGCTGCACGCGTACCTGCGCACCCACGCGCGCGAGCGCGGCGACCGTGCCGCCTGCATCTGGTACGGCCATGCGATGAGCTGGTCCGAGCTCGACCGCGCGAGCGATGCCTTCGCTGCGCGCCTGCAGGCCATCGGCGTTGCGAAAGGCGAGCCGGTGGTGCTCTTTCTCAACAACTGCCCGCAGTACCTGGTCGCGCACTTCGGCATCCAGAAGATCGGCGCCATCGTCTGCCCGAGCGGTCCGCTCAACAAGGAACACGAGCTCGCCTATCAGGTCAACGACCTGAAGGCGCGCGTGATCGTCGCGGCCGCGCCGCTCCTGCCGGTGGTGCGCAAGGTGCAGCCCGAGAGCGCGCTCTCGCATGTGTTCGTGGTGCACTACGCCGACCTGCTGCCCGCGCCGGTCGCGCTCGACCTGCCGGCGGAACTGGCCGCCGAGCAGAAGGCGCAGCGCAACGTGCCGGCCGATTGCGAAGACTTCCTCGCGGTGATGAAGACAGGTGCGAAACCAGAGCCCGTCGCCATCGACATGGACGACGTCGCGCTCATGACCTACACCTCGGGCACCACGGGCCTGCCCAAGGGCGCGATGCTGAGCTACGGCAACGCGCTCTTCAAGACGCGCGCCGTGGTCGACTGCAACGGCGTGCGCCCGGACGACGTGCTGCTCTCCATCGCGCCGCTGTATCACATCGCCGGCATGCTGATGGGCGTGAACGTGCCGGTGCTCGGCGGCGCCACCTCGGTGCTGCTGCACCGCTTCGATCCACGCGCGGTGCTGCAGGCCATCGCCACGTACAAGGTGAGCTGGTGGTACAGCATCGCGCCGATGAACGTGGCGTGCATGCAGGTGGCCGACATCGCGGGCTTCGACCTCACGAGCCTGAAGATGAATCCGGTGACCAGCTTCGGCATCACCTTCACCGAACCGCTGGCCGCGCAGTGGCGCTCGCATGCCGGCAACTGCACCTCGTTCGAGGCCGCCTACGGCCTGAGCGAGACCCACACCTGCGACACCTACACGCCGCACCATGCGCCGCGCTGGGGCACGCAGGGCATCGCGGTGCCGGGCGTCGCGATCCGCATCGCGGACGCCGACACGGGCGCCGACATGCCCACCGGCGAGGTCGGCGAGATCGTGCTCACCAGCCCGGGCACCTTCAAGGGCTACTGGAACAAGCCCGAGGCCACCGCGGCCACCTTGCGCCACGGCTGGGTGCACACGGGCGACATGGGCAAGCTCGATGCAGACGGGTATCTCACCTTCATCGGCCGCTTCAAGGAAATGATCAAGGTCTCGGGCTACAGCGTGTTCCCGGAAGAGGTCGAGACCATCCTCATCAAGCATCCCGCGGTGGCGCAGGCCGCGGTGATCGCGCAGCCCGACGCCGAGAAGGGCGAGGTCGTGAAGGCCTTCATCGTGCGCAAGCCCGATGCCGAGCTCGAAGCCGACGCACTCATCGCCTGGTCGCGCGACAACATGGCGAGCTACAAGGCGCCGCGCGCCGTGAGCTTCATCGATGCATTGCCCACCACCGGCGCCGGCAAGGTGCTGCGCCGGTTGCTGAAAGACAAGACCTGAAAGGTTTCGCGTGTTCTCCAAAGTTCTGATTGCCAACCGCGGCGAGATCGCCGTGCGGCTGGTGCGCGCACTGCGCGACCTGGGTATCGCCAGCGTGGCGGTGCATGCGCGCGACGATGCTTCGGCGCTGCATGTCCAGCTGGCCGATGCGGCCGTGGCGCTCGATGCGACGGGGCCGTCTGCGTATCTGGACGTGGCCGCGCTGATCGCGGTCGCGAAGGGACAGGGCTGCGATGCGGTGCATCCCGGCTATGGCTTCCTGAGCGAGCGTGCGGATTTCGCAGAGGCTTGCGCGGATGCGGGCCTGGTCTTCATCGGGCCGACGCCCGGACAGTTGGGCCTCTTCGGCGACAAGGCGCGCGCACGCGAGCTGGCCACGCAATGCGATGTGCCCGTGATGCCCGGCAGCGCAGGCGCCGTGACGCTCGCACAGGCGCAGGCCTTCTTCGCCGAGCAGCATGCGCAGGGCGCGGGCGTGATGGTCAAGGCCATCGGGGGCGGCGGCGGGCGCGGGATGCGCGCGGTGCTGAACGCCGAGGAGTTGCCCGAGGCGCATGCGCGATGCATGTCCGAGGCCAAGGCGGCGTTCGGCATCGAGGGCGTGTATGTCGAGCGGCTGATGCGCAATGCGCGGCACATCGAGGTGCAGGTGCTGGGCGACGGGCAGGGCGTGGCCAGCCTCGGCGAGCGCGAGTGCACCTTGCAGCGGCGCTTCCAGAAGCTGGTGGAGATCGCGCCCAGTCCGTTGCTTCCCGAGGCGCTGCGTGCGCAGGTCACGCAAGCCGCACTGCGCATGGCGAAGACGGTCGGCTATCGCGGGCTCGGCACTTTCGAATTTCTCGTCGATGCGGCATCGGCGACGCTGCCCTTCGTTTTCATCGAAGCCAACCCGCGCCTGCAGGTCGAGCACACGGTGACCGAAGCCGTCACGGGCCTGGACCTGGTGCAGCTGCAGATCGCGGTGGCGGCCGGCCAGTCGCTGGGTGCATTGGGCGTGCAGGCCGATCGCACGGCGCCGCAGCGCGGCTTCGCGGTGCAGTGGCGCATCAACGCCGAGACGCTCGACGCGCAGGGCAATGCGCGGCCTTCGGGCGGCACGCTCGCGCGTTTCGACCTGCCGAGCGGGCCCGGCGTGCGCATCGATACGCACGGCTATGCGGGCCTCGCGCCGTCGCCGCACTACGACACGCTGCTCGCCAAGTTGATCGTGCATTCGTCGTCACCGAATTTTTCCGACGTGCTGCGGCGCTCGCTGCGCGCGCTGGACGAGTGCCGCGTCGACGGCATGGCCACCAACCTCCCGCTGCTGCGTGCCATCGCGGCGCGGCCCGAGTTCGCGACGCAGGCGGTGCATACGCGCTTCGTCGAAGCGCACCTGGGCGACTTGCTCGCCGCTGCCGCCTCGCTCGACAAGCATGCGAAGGACATGGCGCCTGTCGCGACGCAGGCGGCAGCGTCGTTGGCCGATGAATCGGACGATGCCCTGACCGTCAAGGCCCCGATGCCCGCGAAGCTGGTGCAGTTCGAAGTGGCCATCGGCGATGTGCTCCCTGCCGGCGCGCAGCTCGGCGTGCTCGAGGCGATGAAGATGGAGCACCTGCTGCACGCCCCCTTCGCGGGTCGCGTGGTCGCGCTGCTCGCGGAGCCCGGCGACTATCTCGTCGAGGGGCAATCGCTGGTGCGCCTGGAAGCCGTCGATGCGCAGGTCGTCGAAGCCGAGGCGCGCGCCGAGCACGACCTCGAAGCGATCCGCCCCGACCTGCAGAAGGTGATCGATCGCCATGCGCCCACGCTCGACATCAACCGCAAGCCCGCTGTCGACAAACGCCACGCACAAGGCGGCCGCACCGCACGCGAGAACATCGCGGACCTCTGCGACACCGCGTCCGATCCCGGCAACTTCATCGAGTACGGCGCACTCGCCATCGCCGCGCAAACACGCCGCCGCACGCTCGAAGACCTGATCGCCAACACGCCGGCCGATGGCATGGTGACGGGCCTGGGCAGCATCAATGCGAAGCAGTTCGGCCCCGAGACATCGCGCTGCGCCGTGCTCGCCTACGACTACACGGTGCTGGCCGGCACGCAGGGCATGCGCAATCACCACAAGACCGACCGGCTGCTGTCGGTGGCCCACCAGTTGAAGCTGCCGGTCGTGCTGTTCGCAGAAGGCGGCGGGGGCCGGCCGGGCGACACCGACATGCCCATCGTCGCGGGCCTGAACAACCACACCTTCAGCCAGTTCGCCGCGCTCTCGGGCAAGGTGCCGGTGGTGGGCATCGTGCATGGCCGCTGCTTCGCGGGCAATGCGGCGCTGCTGGGCTGCGCGGACGTGATCATCGCCACGCGTGGCAGCAACATCGGCATGAGCGGCCCCGCGATGATCGAGGGTGGCGGGCTCGGCACCTTTGCGCCCGAGCAGATCGGGCCGAGCAGCGTGCAGTCGCGCAACGGCGTGATCGACATCCTCGTGGAGGACGAAGCCGCCGCCGTCGCCGCGGCGAAGCAATACCTCTCGTACTTCCAGGGCCCCGTCGCCGACTGGCAATGCGCCGACCCGCGCACGTTGCGCCACGTGGTGCCTGAGAACCGCCTGCGCGTGTACGACGTGCGCGCGGCGATGCGCGGCGTGGCCGACACGGGCTCGCTGCTCGAACTGCGTGCGGGCTTCGGCGCGGGCATCGTCACCGCGCTCGCGCGCATCGAGGGCCGGCCGGTGGGCCTCATGGCCAACAACCCGCACCACCTGGGCGGCGCGATCGACGTGGAGGCCGCCGACAAGTCCGCGCGCTTCATGCAGCTGTGCAATGCGCACGGGCTGCCTATCGTGTCGTTGTGCGACACGCCGGGTTTCATGGTCGGCCCCGAGATCGAGGCGCAGGCGCAGGTGCGCCATGTGTGCCGCATGTTCATGGTGGCCTCGCACCTGCGCGTGCCCTTCTTCGCGGTCGTGCTGCGCAAGGGCTACGGCCTCGGCGCGCAGGCGATGACGGCCGGTGGTTTCGATGCGCCGGTGTTCACCGTCGCCTGGCCCACGGGCGAGTTCGGCGCGATGGGGCTTGAAGGCGCGGTGCGCCTGGGCTTTCGCAAGGAGCTCGCGGCAGTGCCCGAAGGCGAGGCGCGCGATGCGCTCTTCAAGAAGCTCGTGGCACAGCAATACGCGAATGGCGAGGCGATCCACATGGCGCAGACGCTGGAGATCGATGCGGTCATCGACCCGGCCGAAACCCGCACCTGGCTGGTGCGCGGCCTGGCCTCCGCCACGCGTGCTGTAGCACCTATTTCTCCGTACGTAGACACTTGGTAACCACGCGCTAGACCCCGTCGCGCCAGAGGGCAAGGCGGCTCCGTAAACTGGGCCGCTTTGCACGCATGAACCTCGTTTTCCGCTGGCTCCGCAGCCTTCGCGAAGTGGCACTGGCGCACTGGGTCGCTGCCCTCTGCCTCGCCGTGCTGGCCGTCGGGGTGCAGGCGGTGCAGCCCGATCACAAGCCACGGCAACCCGTCGAAGCGCACTGGGTCGGCAGCTGGGCCGTGGCACCGCTGGACTTTCGAGAGTTGGCCGCGAACCCGGTCGTGGCGCACAAGCCCGCACCCGGCGGCGATCAGTTCCGCGGGCAGACACTGCGGCAGCAACTGGCGCCCACGCTCGGCGGCGAGCGCATCCGCATTCGTTTTTCCAATCGCTTCGGCAAGGCGCCGTTGCGCATCGCGGCCGCGAGCGTGGCGCGCAGCACGGGCGGCGATGCGATTTCTCCGTCGACGTTGCGGGTGCTGCGTTTCGGTGGCCGCGCGAGCCTCACCATCGCGCCCGGCGCGGAGGCCTGGAGCGACGGCGTGGATCTGAAGATCGAGGCCGGGCAGACCGTGGCGGTCAGCGCGTTCTTCGATCGCGCGACGCCCTACGGCACGGTGCATCTCCTCTCCGTCGACACGAGCTGGGTCGCGCCGGGCAATGCCGTCGCGGCATCGAAACTGCAGGGCGCGACGACGCTGCCGCTGAATCACATCGTGACGGGCCTGGACGTGCTGACCACGAAGTCGGTGCGCACCGTGGTCGCGTTCGGCGACTCGATCACCGCGGGCGGCGGCGAGTCCGGCGACGGCGCGTACCCCGACATGCTGGCCACCCGCCTGCGCGACAGCCCGCAGGCGGCGCACGAGGTGTCGGTGCTCAATGCCGGCATCGGCGGCAACCGCCTCCTGGTCGATGGCATCGGGCCCCACGGGCTCGCGCGTTTCGCGCGCGATGCGCTGGGGCAGAGCGGCGTGACGCACACGATCGTGCTGCTGGGCACCAACGACATCGGCCGCAGCGTGTTCCTCGGGGCGCCCGGAAATCCGGACACCGTGCACGATCTTCCGACCGCCGAGCGCATCACCGAGGGGCTGCAGCAACTGGTGAAGCAGGCGCGCGCCAAGGGCATCAAGGTGCTGCTCGGCACGGTGCCCCCGTTCCGGAATACGCCGTACTGGAACGAGGACAACGAGGCCATGCGCAACGCGGTCAACCGCTGGATCCGCAGCCGCCAGGACCTCGATGGCGTGATCGATTTCGATGCCGCATTGCGCAACCCCGCGGACCCGCAGACCTTGAATCCGCAGTTCGACAACGGCGACCACCTGCACCCCAACAAGGCCGGCCACGCCGCGATGGCCGCGGCCATCGACCTGAAGGAATTGCAGGAGTGAGCGCTCGCAAGAGCGCATGAGCGGGCGCTGTGGCGCCCGGCGACACGCCGCTGGGGCGTAGAAAGGGGGAAACAGGTCTACACAAGATTTCGCGTGCCGCTTACAGGCGGTTCACACGACACCGGCAGCATGAAGGCTCACCAACAACTCATGAGGGGTTCCCCATGAAAAAACTCGCAATCTCCTTCGCTGTCGGCGCTGCCTCGTTGCTCTCGATGGGCGCTGCAATGACCATCCCCACGACCGCGCAAGCGCAGCCCGTGGTCATCCAGGTCGCTCCGCCACCGCCGCGCGCCGAGCGCGTGCCTCCGCCGCGCCGCGGCTATGTGTGGGCACCGGGGCACTATGAATGGCGCGGCGGGCGCCACGTGTGGGTGCGCGGCGTCTATGTGCGCGCCCGTCCGGGCTACGCGTACCGCGCGCCGGAATGGCGCGAGAACAATGGCCGTTGGGAATACAACCGCGGCCGCTGGGACCGTGACGGCGACGGCGTGCCCGACCGCCGCGACAGCCGCCCCAACAACCCCAACCGCAACTGAGCCTGGGGAGCGCGCACTTCACGCCGCGGCGCTCTCGCATCCCCCTCGCAGGGACAAATGCCCGCGGAACGGCTCGGCCGTTCCGCGGGCATTTCTTTTGGAAAGGCGCGGGCTGCCGGCGATGCTCAGCGGAACACGACCGTCCGGTGCCCGTTCAGCAGCACGCGGTGCTCGCTGTGCCACTTCACCGCGCGGGCCAGCACCTGGCTCTCCGTGTCGCGGCCGCGGGCCGTGAGGTCTTCGACGGTGTCGGTGTGGTCGGCGCGGGCCACGTCCTGCTCGATGATCGGGCCTTCGTCCAGGTCGGCCGTCACGTAGTGGGCGGTGGCGCCGATCAGCTTCACGCCGCGGTCGTGCGCCTGGTAGTAGGGCTTGGCGCCCTTGAAGCTGGGCAGGAACGAGTGATGGATGTTGATCGCGCGGCCCGCCAGGTTGCGGCACAGGTCGTTGCTCAGGATCTGCATGTAGCGCGCCAGCACCACGAGCTCGGCGCCCTCGGCCTCGATGATTTCCAGCTGCTTCGCCTCGGCCTGCGCCTTCGTCGCGCCCGCTACCGGGATGTGGTGGAACGGCACGTTGTAGCTGGCGGCCAGTTGGTAGAAGTCGCGGTGGTTCGAGATGATCGCGCGCACGTCGATGGACAGCAGGCCGCTCTTCCAGCGGAACAAGAGGTCGTTCAGGCAATGGCCTTCCTTGCTCACCAGGATCACCGTCTTCATCGGCTCGGCGGCGGCGTGCAGCTGCAGGTTCATGCCGAAGCCGGCCGCGAAGGTCTTCAACTCCTCGCGCAACACCGCTTCGCTGTGGTCGCCGCAGGCGAAGCGCACGCGCATGAAGAACAGGCCCGTGCCGTGGTCGTTGTACTGGGCGGCCTCTTCGATGTTGGCGCCCCGCTCGAGCAGGAAGCCCGAGACGGCGTGCACGATGCCCGTGCGGTCGGGGCACGAGAGGTTCAGGATGTAGGCGGGCGTGGCGGACAAGGGGGGCGTTGGGGTCGTCATCAGGGGCGTAATTGTGGCAGGGGTGCCAGAATCGCGATTTTCCCTCGACAGATAACCGCAGGAGCGAGACATGGCCTACCAGGACTTCAACATGGGCAACCAGTGGCTGCCCTTCACCCCCAACCGCCATTTCCAGAAAGACCCGCGCGTCTTCGTGGCGGCCGACGGCATGGAGTTCACCACGCACGACGGCAAGAAGGTGATCGACGGCGTCTCCTCCCTCTGGTGCGTGGGCGCGGGCCATAACCGGAAACCCATCAACGAGGCCATCAAGACGCAGCTCGATACGCTCGACTACGCCACCGCCTTCCAGGTGAGCAACGACAAGGCCTTCCGCGCGGCCGAGATGATCGCCGCGCTCGCCCCGGGTGATCTCAACAAGGTGCTGTTCTGCAACTCGGGCAGCGAGGCGGCCGACACCTCGATGAAGGTGGCGCTGGCCTACCACCGCGCACGCGGCGAAGGCCATCGCAACGTGTTCATCGGCCGCGAGAAGGGCTACCACGGCGTGGGCTTCGGCGGCATGTCGGTGGGCGGCATCCCGGGCAACCGCAAGGTGTTCGGCTCGGCGTTCCTCCCGCGCGTGGACCACATGCGCTTCATCCACGATCCGGTGAACCACGCCTACATCCACAACGAGGAGCCGGTGTGGGCCGAAGACCCGCTGGTCGAGCTCGAGACGCGCATCCTGCCGCTGCACGATCCGAGCAACGTCGCCGCGATCATCGTGGAGCCGGTGGCCGGTTCGGCCGGCTGGTACCTGCCGCCCAAGGGGTACCTGAAGCGCCTGCGCGAGATCTGCGACAAGCACGGCATCCTCCTGATCTTCGACGAGGTCATCACCGGTTTCGGCCGCATGGGCACCAACTTCGCGTCGGACTATTTCGGCGTGGTGCCCGACATGCTGAACTTCGCCAAGTGCGTGACCAACGGCGTGATTCCGCTGGGCGGCGTGATCTGCCGCGACAAGCTCTACGACGCGATGATGAAGACCGACGCGCCCGAGCACGTGGTCGAGTTCTTCCACGGCTACACCTACTCGGGCCACCCGGTGGCCTGCGCCGCGGCCATCGCCACGCTCGATCTCTTCAAGGAAGAGGACCTCTTCGCCCGCGCCGGCGAGATGGGCAAGGTGCTGGGCGATGCGTTCCACAGCGCGTTCAAGGGACTGCCGAACGTGATCAGCATCCGAAGCCTGGGCCTGGCCGCAGCGGTGGAGCTCGCGCCCATCGCGGGCACGCCGGGCAAGCGCGCCTTCGACATCTTCCTGGACTGCTTCCACAAGGGCGCGCTGGTGCGGCCCGCGGGCGACGTGCTGGTGATGGCGCCGCCCTACATCGTGGAGAAGTCGCACATCGACACGCTGGTCAACACGCTGGCCGATTCGATCAGGAAGCACGCCTGACGCAACCAACGCAGCGGCTCATTCCTCCAGCGCGAGGATGAGCCAGGGCGTTCCGAACCGGTCGGTGACCATGCCGAAGCGCGGGGCCCAGGCCACGCGCGTGAGCGGCGTCGAGACCTCGCCGCCCTCGGCCAGCGCGCCGAAGATGCGCTCGGCCTCGGCCACGCTCTGCAGGTGCAGCGCGACGTTGAAGCCGCGCATCGGTTCGAACTCGTCGGCGGGCACGTCGTTGCCCAGCAGCGAGAACGCGCCCGCGCGCAACTCCGCGAACCGGACCTTGCCCGGTGCCGATGCGGTCGAGCCGGGCGGCAGGTCCCTCGCATCGTCGAAGGTGTGGAGGGTCGTGATCTCGCCGCGCAGGATGTCGCGGTAGGTCTCGAAGGCTTGCTGGCAAAGCCCGTTGAAGGCCAGCTGGGGCATCAGCTTCATCGGTGTGGCTCCAGGGGTCGATCGAGCCTTCAGGCTATGCGCGCACACGCGTGCGTCATGTAGGAAAGGCGCGTCGCGCGCTGTCTGGCCGCTCGCCTCTCGATGGTTTGCGCGGGTCATTTCTACCGGTATCCGGTATACCGCCCGCGGCTTCCCATCCCTAGCATCCCCTCCGGAAAACATAGCACTTTCGAATTCACAAGTGCACTTCCGAGAAGGGAACAAGAGCCATGCGACGCGTATCTCCCCCCGCCGGCACCGCGCGTGCCGGCCGCAACCCAAGCAGGCGCCTGCCCGCGCTTTCGCTGTACCTGGCCGTTGCATGCATCGGGCTGCCGGCCCTGGCGAACAACGTCGGCGAGAACGCCGCGTGGCAGTTCCAGACGAGCACCGACAAGGTCAACCAGGCCGCCATCCAGGACATGATCCGCAAGCAGAAGAGCGGCTACTACGCGGCGCCGGTCTACAACACGACCAACAACATCGGGCGCCAGTACAACTGCAACGTTGCGGCGAACTCGACCGGCAACGACGGCAACAACAGCACGGTCGCCAATTCGCCGAGCACCGCGGGTGCGACGTCGGGCGCTTCGGGCAACGACAGCCGCACGGCCGTCGGCACGACCGGCGGCGCGACGGTCGGCACCTCGCAGGCGAACAGCGGCCCGGTCGCTTCGGGCGTCGTCGGCGGCACCAGCGCGCAAGTGCAGGGCGCGGCCAACCAGGCGCTCAACTCGAACCAGGGCAACACCGGCGCCCAGACCGCGAGCGTCGCCGGCAGCTCGGCGTGCGCGTTCGGCGTGCTCAATTGAACGGGGCGCGCGACATGCACATCACTTCCACCCTGACGCTCATGGCCGCCGCACTGGCGCTGGCCGGCTGCGTCTCCGCGCCGCAGCAGCGGTTTGCGCCCAACGAAGCACCCGTGGTGCTCGGCCCGGCCGTGCGCGACAACGTGACGCCGATGGAGCCGGTGCTCGCCTGCTTCGCCGACCACGTCGCTTCCACGCGGCGTCCGCCGGTGGTCATCGGCGTGGGCGACGTCAAGGACTACACGGGCAAGTACAGCATCAACGAAGGCAACGCGATCACGCAGGGCGGCGCGCTGATGGTCTATTCGGCGCTCGGCAAGCTGGGCGGCGCGGTGAGCATCGCGGAACGCTTCGATCCGGTGATCGCCGAGCGCGAGCTGGCCTACGCCGACCGCCGCCAGCTGGGCGACGGCAGGAACCACCAGCTGGCCGGCCCCAACGGCGGGCAGGCCGTGCCGTGGCTGCCGTACTTCGGCGGCACGATCAACAAGTCCGACTACTTCATCGTCGGCGGCATCACCGAGCTCAACTACAACATCAACTCCGGCGGCGTCGAGTTCGGCGTGAACCAGGTGGGCGTGAAGGCGCGCACCTTCAGCCAGTCGGTGGGCGTGGACCTGCGCATCGTCGATACCAAGACGCTGATGGTGGTGCGCACGGTGAGCCTCACCAAGCAGTTCAACGGCTACGAAGTGGGCCTGAACGTGTTCCGCTTCTTCGGCAGCAAGCTGTACGACGTGGACATCGGCGCCAAGGGCCAGGAGCCGGTGCAGATGGGCGTGCGCGCCGCGCTCGAGGAGGGCGTGGTGCGGCTCATGGCGGCCGTCACGCAGGTCGACCACCGGCCCTGCATGACGCTGCGCCCGGGCGGCGGCGAACAGATCCCGCTGGTGCCCGCCGCCGAGCTGCGCAAGGTCGACAACCCGGTGGACGCCAGCATGGGCGGCGCGGCGATCGCCTCGCCGGTGGCGCAGGGCGGCGTGGCCGTCAACGCCGCGGGCCAGGGCGGCTCGCGCCTTACGGGCAACGCGACGCAGGTGTCGTTCGACTTCGGCGCCACCGCG
This sequence comes from Variovorax sp. 770b2, assembly GCF_900115685.1. Taxonomy (GTDB): domain Bacteria; phylum Pseudomonadota; class Gammaproteobacteria; order Burkholderiales; family Burkholderiaceae_C; genus Variovorax. Next base: position 110,512 of record NZ_FOXJ01000011.1, read on the forward strand.
CTCGGCGGCAGCTCGCTCGCGCAGATCGACCAGATCGCCGGCGCTGCCAAGAAGGGCACGACCGACATCGTGCTGGTCGCGCGCGACACCGAGAACTGGGATGCCCGCAAGCGCGACGAGCTCACCGACCAGCGCATCGCCGCCGTCACCTCGGCGCTGGCCAACCGCGGCGTTGCGCCGGGCGCCATCACCGTCACATGGCGCCCCGACGCGGCCGACACCTCGATCCACCGCGACGGGCCCGGCCTGCAGGAGATCGCCAAGCTGCGCGTGGGCAGCCCCGTGGTGAGCGGCGCGGTCGATGCGCCCACCGAAGGCGCCGGCAAGGGCGACTGAGCCTTGCCCCCGCCCGCCTTTTTCCAAGTCACACCTTTCCGTTCCAGAGCGTTCTCCATCCCTTGAGGAATCACGTCATGAAAACACGCAAGACCCAGAGCCGCGCCGCGCGCGCGCCCCTCTTCAGCCGCAGCAGCATCGGCTCGGCCGTTGCGATGGCGCTGATCGCCAGCAGCGGGGCGCACGCCGCCGAGACCGTCGTCGGTCCGGCGCCGGGCTTCGGCGGCTCGGCCACCGGTGGCCTGACCGCCGCCGTGCCGCAGAACAATTCCGGCGCCGTGAATGCGCAGGTCACGAATGCCACGGTGGGCACCACCTCCACCGGCTCCGCGATGAACCCCGCGCCCGTGACCCAGGTCACCAACGGCAACCTGATCGGCGCGAGCGCGACGGGCAACATCGCCTCGAACAAGCTCGGCGAGACCGGTCCCGTGATCCCGCTGGGCAGCGATGCCGCGCTCGGCGTCTCGGTCAACACGGGCACCATCACCAGCAAGGTCCAGAACAGCGCGACGCGGGTGCAGTCGAACACCTTCCAGACCGGCAGCGTGATGAACGCGGACAACACCATCTCGGCGGACACCACCGTCAACAGCGGCACCACGCTGGTCACGGGCAAGGCCGCGCCGGGCCCCGTGTTCTCGGGTACCGCCACGCTGATCTACCCGGTCGGCGGGCCGGTGTTCGACGCCACGGGCAACGTGGTCGTGACCTCGATGCAGGTGGCCGCGGGCGCCAGCTCGTCGGCGACCGTGCAGGACAACACCTTCGCCCTGCAACTCACTTCGGGCAGCAACAGCGCGGTCACCAAGGCGGCATCGGCCTCGCTCGAGCGCAACGCGGCCTCGGCCACGTTCAGGGGCAACAGCGCCAACAACACGGCCGAGATCCAGTCGGGCGGCGCGCCCAGCTTTGCGGGCTCCGCGGTGGTGTCGAACCTGCAGGCGAACGGCAACGGCATCCTTGCGGCCGCGCACACGGCGCTCAACCAGAACTCGGTCATCGCGGCCACCATCCAGGGCGTCGGCGCGGGCGTGACCAACGCGCTGCAAGGCACGCTGACCGTCAAGGACAACAGCATCTCCAGCGCGGCCACGGGCAATGAAGCGACCGGTGCCGCGGCCGGCACGGCAGGCAACCGCATCCTCGTGGGCGACGTGTCGGTCGCCGGCACCGGCGCGGCGCCCGCCAACAACAGCACGCATGCAGGCGCGGGCGTGGTCACCAACGTGAGCAGCGACCTGGCCATCGTCAACAGCCAGGGCAACCTGGGCGCCGGCGGCGCCAGCGCGGTGAGCGCGCTGACCACGGGCGCGCAGGTGACTGCGGTCGTGCAGTCGCTCGCAGGCGGCACCGTCAACCTGCAGGACAACAGCGTCACCGCCGCGGTGACCGGCAACACCGCCTCCAGCGGCATCGCCACCGGCACCACGGCCGCATCGTTCGCCGGCACCGCCGCCGAATCCAACCAGCAGGCCAACAACCAGATCCTGCTGCAGGCGAAGGTGAACCCCTCGGTGATCGGCGTGCTGGCCGGTGACGGCGTGGGCGGCGGAGCGGCCGGCGTGATCGCCGTGTCGGGCAACCGCAGCGCCGCGACCGCGCAGGGCAACCAGATCAGCCAGAGCCAGGCGATCCAGGCGAGCGACGTGGCGACCGGCAGCGCGCCTGTCGTGCTGACCGGCGGCGCGAGCGCCGACGGCCGCGTGTCGGCGACCGGCGCCGTCACGATCACCAACCTGCAGGGCAACTACGACAGCACCGTGGCCGCCTACAACGGCGCGCCGCTGCTCACGCCCGGCTCGCAGATCCTGCTCATCGCCAACACCGGCGCGGTGCCGGTGTCCAAGAGCGCGCTGTCGCTCACCTCGAACCGGCAGGAGTCGGTGGCGGTGGGCAGCAGCGCGGGCAACTCGCTGTCCCTCACCGGCAATTCGGTGGGCACCGGCGCGGGCATCGCGAGCGTGCAGATGGGCGACGCCAATTCCTTCGTGGGCGCGGCCCTGTCGAATGCGCAGGCGCAGATCCTGGTGAACGGCAACGTCGTCACCGACAGCACCGTGGCGCTGGCCGACAACATCCAGCGCTCCGTCGCCTACGGCAACGCGGTGTCCAACGCGGTGAACGTGAAGGCCAACGACGTGGCCGCCGCGCCCGGCGCGGCCGTCGCCTCCAAGGTGACGATCGACCTGGCCAACCCGCGGCCGTTCAACAACGCACTGGCGACGCAGCCGGTCGTCACGGCCGCCTACGGCGTGCTCAACGACCAGTCGCTGCTGGCCAACGTGAGCGCCACCACCACGGGCGCCGACAGCTTCGGCGTGGCCGTGAGCGGCAACGTCTCGGGCGGCACCGTGGGCAACGACCGCAACGCCTACGTGGGCGCGGCCTACGGCAACGATGCCGCCAACGGCGTGAAGCTGGACGTGAACAACCTGAACAGCGGCGGCTTCGCCTCGGTGGCCAACGTGACCAACACGCAGGCCGTGGGCGGCGGGAACACGCGCATCGAGGCCATCGCGGCTGGCGGCACGGCGGTGCGCACCATCGTGGGCGGCACCCTGAACAACGCGAGCGTCACGTCCAACGACAACTCGGCCGAGACCCTGGCCTACGGCAGCCGCGCGACCGGCAACACGGTCGCCGTCAAGGGCACCAACATCAACACGGCCGGCGCTGCCGTGTCCGGCGCCGACCTGTCGGCGGCGGGCGTGCTGACCACCAACGCCTCGTTCAGCGTGCAGAACGCGCAGAGCGGCCAGGGCACGGTGCTGGCCGAACGCGGCGGGCCTGAAGTGCGCACGCAGATCGGCGGCCTCACGCTGCTCAATTCGTCGGTGCAGGCCAACGGCAACACGGGCAGCGCCTCGGCCACGAGCAACAGCGCGGTCAACGGCGTGGCCATCGACGCGGTGAACGTCGCGACCACGAGCGCGGTGCAGAACGCGCAGATCACCAGCGCCGACGTGACCTCGCGCGTCGGCCTGGGCGGCCAGGGCGGCGCGCAGGTGGCCGTAGCCGGGCTGATCGTCGTGGGCTCGAAGATCTCGGTCGACGGCAACGAGATCCAGAGCGCGGCCACCGGCAACGAAGCCGCCAGCAGCATCGACGTGAAGGGCACGGCCATCGCCTCGGGCAGCAACCTGCCGTTCGCACTGGCGACCACCGGCCCCACGGCGGCCAACGTGACGGCGGACCATGCGCTGTCGAACGCGCAGTTCGTGACCGGCCCGAACGTCATTTCAGCGCGGGCGGACAGCAGCTTGGGCATCGACACGCAGCCCATCGCCCTCATCGCCACGTCGCAGCTGAGCGTGTCGGACAACGAGCAGGCGGCCAAGGCCACCGGCAACACGGCCACCAACAGCCTGGCGCTGGCGGGCACCAGCACGACGGCCCGCGCGGCGCTGCAATCCACGCAGGCGAGCTTCGCCCAGGTGCGTGCGCAGTCGGACATGCAGGCGTTCGCGCCGGCGGCCGTCACCGGCGGATCGACCGCCATCTCGGGCAACAGCAACACCGCGCAGGCACGGATCAACGATGTGTCGAACACGGTGAGCGTCAAGGGCGACAACGCCGCCGGCTTGGCCGGACCGGCGGTGCTGGTGCAGGGCGCGCTGCCCGGCAACACGGCGGCGCTGGGCGACCAGCTGCTGGTGAACCGCCAGACGGCGGCGAACCTGGTCTCCAGCAGCGCCACCACGACGATCCTGAACGACGACCGCACGGTGCCCACCCTGGGACTGATCGGCAGCAGCTTCGATGCGTCGGGCAACAAGACCTCCTCGGAGGCGACCGCGAACCGGGCGTCGAACGCCAGCACGCTCACGAGCGGCGCGCAGCAGACGAGCCGCACGGGCGTGCTGAACACGCAGGACAGCAGCGCCGCGGTGACGGCCACGGCCACTGGCACGGTGCGCCTGGCGCTGAGCGGCCCGCTCGCGTTCACCGCCAGCCAGGTCGCGCTCGATGGCAACATCACGAGCGGCGCGGCCACCGGCAACTCCGCGGTCAACAGCCTGGAGGTGAAGGGCAACACGGTCAGCGCCAACGCGGCCGTCCCCATCGCGGCGGCTGCAACGGTCCTGCCCGCATCGGCGGGCGTATCGGCCGATCACGCGCTGCTGAACGTGCAGGTGGGCACCGGTGCGGTCTCCTCGACCGTGACCGGCACCATCGGCATCGACACCACGCCGAACGCGGTCATTGGCGCGACGATGCTGAGCGTGTCCGACAACCAGCAAAGCGCCAGGGCCGTGGGCAACACCGCGCTCAACAGCGTGAGTCTGGCGGGCACCAACGTGGCGGCACGCTCGGCCCTGCAGTCGGTACAGGTCGGCGGCGCGGCGGTGACGGCATCGTCGACCTCGACGCTGTTCGCGCCGGTCGGCTCGACGGGCTCGACGATCGACCTCTCGCGCAACAGCAACACGGCGCTGGGCGTGATCAACGACGTGACCAACACGTTGAGCGTGAACGCCACCAACACCGGCGCCGCGGGCGCGAGCGGCACTGCGACGCTGGCCGAGATCGGTGCGCCGGGCAACACGGGGGCACTGGGCGACTACGTGCTGTCGAGCCGCCAGGGCGCCTCGACGTCGGTGAGCAGCACCGCGACCACGACGCTGCGCAACGACGACAACACGCCCGGTGCGAGGGCCTTGCTGAACGGCTCGCTCGGCATCGCCGGCAACACGACCATCGCCGAGGCTTCGGCCAACCGCGCGGTCAACAGCGCGTCGGTGGCCGGCAGCGCCGTGCAGGGGGCCAGCACCGGCATCGTCAATTCGCAGAGCAGCAGCGCCGCCGCGACGGCGACGGCCAGCACGCTGGCAACCGTGACGCTGGGTGGTACCGCGACGCCGCTGAACGCCGGCAGCATCTCGCTGGACGGCAACACCACCGCTGCCCTCGCGCGCGGCAATTCGGCGACCAACACGCTGGACTCCGCCGCGGGCAGCGGCTACGGACCGGCCGCGGCCACGGGCACGGTCAGCCAGGTGGGAACGCCGTTCGCGCTCAACGTGGGCGCGAGCGCGGCGATCCTGAACAGCCAGACCAACACCGGCGCCGTGACGGCATCCAGCGTGGGCACCAGCTACCAGGTGGCACTCAACTCGACGACGGCGGTGGGCGTCTCGGGCGGTTCGGTCGGCGTGACCGGCAACACGTTGGCGGCGCAGGCCTCGGGCAACAGCGCGACCAACCGCATCACGCAGACCGCGCTGAACGGCGCGCCGCCGAGCGCGGCCATCGGCAGCTACCAGGTCAACACCGGCGCGGTGACGGCCACGGTGACGAGCGTGAACTTCGGGGTCGGCGTGACGGGCTCGGTGCCCAACAGCGCGCTGCGCGCCACGGGCAACCAGATCACGGCGTCCGCCACCGGCAATTCGTCGGTGTCGTCGATCGCGGCGCGCTGAACCTGCGCCTGGCCTGAAAGCAGAAAAAGCCGCGTGCCTTCGGGCCCGCGGCTTTTTTCATGGTGCGCCCGCTCAGGAGGCGGCCGGTGCCGCCTTGGCCGGGCGCCGGAGTTCGGCGCAGTAGTCCTTCTCGGGCAGCGGCGGGGTCTGCCAGACCTTGTCGAATTCGCCCGCCTCGACCTCGTTCGCCGACGCCGCCAGGAGGCGCACCGAGGTGACCTTCACGTCGTCCGGCAGGTGCTGCGGCACGCCGAGCGTGCGCACCGCGTGGCCTGAGCCGGCGATCAGCAGCACCGTCTTGCCCGGCTGCCGGGCCTTGACGATGGCCTGCGCCATCGCGCGGTCGCGGCCCACCTGGATGCGCGTCATCGGGATGATCTGCGACTCGGGCAGCAGCTTGCAGTGGCCTTCGCGCACGGCGTCCTGCTGCGCGGTGTAGGCCTCGCCGTTGAGCTGCACGTCGAGCGACACATCGGCCATCGCGTCCCTCATGCGCGCACGCGGCAGGTTGGCGCCGATCACCGGCACGCCGGCACGCACGGCGACCATCACGGCGGGGCCGTAGCTGGCCCAGGGCCAGGCCTTGTCGTTCCAGCCGAGCGCGGCTTGCACCTGGCCCTCGGTCGCGGTGTTGGCGACGTGGGCGGTGCTGCGGCCTTCCTCGGCCATCTCGAGCGCCAGCGCGGCCAGCGCACCCCGCGCGGCCAATGCCTCGACGGTCTCGCGCTCGATCGTGTGGTGCTCGGGGGCATCGTGCTGTTCGCCGAGCAGCAGCGCGTCCACCGGCAGCAGGGCCGAGACGCGGTTGGCGACGGGCGCATCGGGGCCGGGCGGAAAGAGGGAGGAAATGGAGGAGGAAGAGCAGGCCGCCAATGCGGCCGCGGCCAGGAGCGGAAGCAGGAACCGGGGTGCCCGCGCGGGCCAGCGTTGAAGAGGCATCGGGCCATACTATGCGCGCGGGGCCCTCGTGCCTTGCCATCCAAATCCGCTTTTCGCTGTCCCTTTTTCCTGTCTTTTTCCCCTTCCGTGCGCTCCCGTTTTCTTGTTCGCGTGCTGGCCACGCTGCTGCTTGCACTCGCCGCCGCGGGCGCCTGCCTGGCCCTCCACACGCCGCTGCCCTGGATGATCGGCCCGCTGCTGGCGGTGTCGCTCGCCTCGATCGCGGGTGCGCCCACCGCCAGTTCCACACCGCTGCGCAACGCGGGGCAGTGGACCATCGGCATCGCGCTCGGCCTCTACTTCACGCCGCATGTGGTGTCGCTGGTGGCCAGCGTCTGGTGGGCGATTGCGCTGGCGATCGCCTGGGCGCTGCTGCTGGGCTGGGGCTTCGGGCGCTGGCTGCACGGGCTGCACGCTGCGCGGATGCCGCATGTGCCGCCGCGCTCCATGAGAGCCACGACTTACTTTGCCGGCGCGATCGGCGGCGCCTCGGAGATGACGCTGCTGGCCGAATCGGCCGGCGCCCGCACGGATCTCGTGGCGGCCGCGCACAGCCTGCGGCTGGTGGTGGTGACGGTGACGATCCCGTTCGCGATGCAGTGGAGCGGGCTGCAGGGCCTGGAGATCAACCCGCCGGGCGTGCGCGAGGTGAACGCGGTCGGGCTGGCGCTGCTCGCGCTGGCCACGGGCGCCGGCGGCCTGGCGATGCGCGCGCTGGGCCGCACCAACCCGTGGTTCATCGGGCCGCTGCTGGTGGCGATGGGGTTCACGATCGCCGGGCAGTCGCTGTCGGCGGTGCCCACGTGGATGTCGAACGCGGCGCAGTTGGTGATCGCGGTGAGCCTGGGCGTGCGCTTCAGCCGCGAGTTCCTGCACACGGCGCCGCGCTGGCTGGGCTCGGTGGCGCTGGGCACTCTCGTCATGCTGGTGCTGTGCGGCGGGGTGGCGTGGCTCCTGGCGTGGGCGACCGGGCTGCATCCGGCCACGATGCTCCTGAGCACCTCGCCCGGCGGCATCGCCGAGATGGCGATCACGGCCAAGGTGCTGCAGCTCGGGGTGCCGGTGGTGACGGCGTTCCAGGTGTGCCGGCTGGTGGCGGTGTTGTTGCTGGTCGGGCCGATGTTCCGGTGGATCTACCGGCGCCAAGCCGGTGCCCCATGAAAAAAGCGCCCCGCGGGGCGCTTTTTGCTGGGGGTGACCGGGTGTTCAGTGCACCAGCACGGGGGTGTGGGCCAGTTCGGCGTAGCCCTCCAGGGTGTCCTCGACCTCTTCCTGCGTGGGGGTGTTGAGCTGCCAGGCGGCGATCTGCTGCTGGAACAGTTCGGCCCAGGAACCGTCGAGGTACACCTCCTTGCCCGAACGCTTGTCCACGATTTCGAAACCGTGGCGCTCCAGCACGGGCACATTGGGCTTGGCGGGCTCGTCGCCGTCATTCGGCTGCACGTGCACGACGACGAAGGACTCCGAGTCGTAAAGCATGTTCATTGCGGGCCCTGTGAGGATGTCGATGGCGTTCATAACGGGTTAGATAGCAATCAACGCGCCAGTTTCAAGAACAGTTGTCGCCGGACGGTCAATCGATGAGACTTTTTGCCTCAATTGGCGGGTGCTTCGGGTAGGGGTTTGCGCAATTGGGCGTCAGCAAAGTCGCCGTTTGCCTCGGTTTGCTTGATGCGAACGGGCAGGTAGCCGTACTGCGGCGCCAGCCAGAGCTCCACTTTCCGGTCGAAGTCCTTGCGGGGCGTGCGGGTGAGCTTACGTGCGGTGTATTCGCCGGCCGGAAGCTGCAGTTTTTCCTCGTCGCCTACGATGAAAACCCAAACCTCGGCATCGCGTGACCCCACGGTCTGGACCGAAATACGGGTGCCCGCCGGATAGCGGTCTGGACTGGCGGCCAGCAGGCCGCCCAGCTGCATCATGACGCTCATGCGGTCCTGCGCGCCGGGCTGCAGGGGCACGCTGGGTGCCTGGTTGCTGAAGACGATCTGCCCCTGGTCGCGCGCGAAATGCGAGGCCACCTCGGCCTTGCGGCTCTCGGAATAGCGCTCGGGCTCCAGGCCGGAGGGACCGATCTTGCCGGTGCTGTGCCAGTTCAGCAGGGTGAAGAACACCGCCTTGAGCGTGAGCCGCCCGTCGTAGCGGCTGCCGTCCTGCAGCCAGACCAGTTCGCCGAACACGCCGCTCTGGGGGGAGGCCCCGGTCTGGCCCGTGGCCTGGAAATCGAGGGTGACGGAGCCCGGAATCCGCAGCGCCTGGGTGCCGGCGATGGTGCCCGAGGCTTGGCTGCCGGCCGCCGTCGTGCCGCCAGGGGTGCCGCTTTCCGTGCCACCGGGGGCCGGTGCGGCCGCTGCCGCTGCCGGTGCGCTGGCGGGCGCTTCGGGTGGCGTTGCTCCTGAATCGGTAGCAGCCTGTGCCGTCAGGTCGGGCGTTTCCGGAGAGGGTTGCCCGGACGCATCCGGTTCGGGATAGAGCTTGGGTTTGGGCGGCGAGGGCGGCGTGGGGGCGCGCGGGCGCCGGGGCTTGGCCGGCGCCGCCGGCTTGGCCTCGATCGGCGCGGCGGCAGGAGCCGGCGCCGCAGGCTTGTCCGCCGCGGGCGGTGCGATCACGATCGTCCGGGTGATGAACTTGTTCGCCAGCGGCGAGGGCTCCGGCCCGACCGCCATCGGCGCTACCCCGAGCACCAGGAGGTGGACCAGCGCGACCGCCAGCGTCAGCCCGGCCAGCACCCGCCAGGACGGACGCCCGGGCAGGCCCGTGGACGGCGAAGGCAGCGAAGACCGTGAAGGGGGGGCGACGAGCGTCGACATCAGGTGTGGAGTGGGCGTTTGCACGGAGGTTCGGCAAGACCATCTCGGTACACTGCCGCCCGTTCAACCAGTTTAGTGGGAGCGGCGCCCGGCCTTCGTGTCCGCGCCGTGTCCTTCATCACGCACCGCATCATGAAACTCGCCACCCTGAAGGACGGCTCGCGCGACGGCCAGCTCGTCGTTGTCTCGCGCGACCTCACGCTCGCCCACTACGCCACCGGCATCGCGAGCCGGCTGCAGCAGGTGCTGGACGACTGGGGCTTCATGAGCCCGCAGCTGCAGGACCTGTACGACGCCGTCAACACCGGCCGCGCGCGCCATTCGTTCCCCTTCGACCCCGCGATGTGCATGGCGCCGCTGCCGCGCGCCTACCAGTGGGCCGACGGCTCGGCCTACATCAATCACGTCGAGCTGGTGCGCAAGGCCCGCAACGCCGAGGTGCCCGAGAGCTTCTACAGCGACCCGCTGATGTACCAGGGCGGCAGCGACGACTTCCTCGGCCCGGTGGACGACGTGATCGTGCCCAGCGAAGCCATGGGCATCGACTTCGAGGCCGAGATCGCCGTCGTCACCGGCGACGTGAAGATGGGCGCCACGCCCGACCAGGCGCTGGACGGCATCCGCCTGGTCATGCTGGCCAACGACGTGAGCCTGCGCAACCTGATCCCGGCCGAGCTGGCCAAGGGCTTCGGCTTCTTCCAGAGCAAGCCCGCCACCGCCTTCAGCCCCGTGGCCGTGACGCTGGACGAGATCGGCGAGGCCTGGCAGGACGGCCGCGTGCACCTCACGCTGCAAAGCAGCTGGAACGGCCGCAAGGTCGGCATGTGCGACGCCGGCCCGGAAATGACTTTTCACTTCGGCCAGCTCATCGCCCATATCGCCAAGACGCGCAACGTGCGCGCCGGCAGCATCGTGGGCAGCGGTACGGTGAGCAACAAGGGCGTGGAGAAGAAGGACGGCCAGCTCGACTGGCCCAAGGGCTATTCGTGCATCGCCGAGAAGCGCTGCATCGAGACGATCCAGGCGGGCGCGCCCGTCACCGAGTTCATGAAGTTCGGCGACACGATCCGCATCGAGATGAAGGGGCTGGACGGGCGCTCGCTGTTCGGTGCGATCGACCAGGAAATTGTCTCGACGAACGGGCGGCCGAAGGAGGCGCCGGCGTCGTTGGTGAAGCCGCAGGCCGAGGACGCAGCCGAAGACTGAGGGCAGGGCGGCAATACGTCGCGTGCCGCGCATGCCACTGCCCGGCCGGTGTCGGCCGGCCCGTTCTGCCATGGCTATGATCCAGCGGCTGCCCTGACGCGTCTTCATCGCGCGCCGGGCAGCGCGTCCGGCGGCTGCGCTCCGCGGCCGCCATTCATACCAAGAAAAAATGGGAGTTTCCATGCGTTATTTGCCTATTGCCGCCGCTGTCGCGGCCTTCGCCCTTGTCGGTTGCGAAACCATGAAGAACGCCGATACCGGCGCGCTCACCCAGGTGGGCGGTTCGGCCTTCAAGGCCATGTCGCTGAGCGACGCCGAGGTCAGCACGATGTCCGACCAGTCGTGCACCGCGATGGACCAGAAGAACCAGATCGCGCCCGCCGGCAGCCGCTACGCCACGCGCCTGAACCAGGTCATCAAGCAGATGCCCACCACCGTCAACGGCAAGATGGCCAACTACAAGGTCTACATGACCAAGGACGTGAATGCCTGGGCCATGGCCAACGGCTGCATCCGCGTCTACAGCGGCCTGATGGACCTGATGAACGACGACGAACTGCGTGGCGTGATCGGCCACGAGATCGGCCACGTGGCGCTGGGCCACTCGAAGTCGCGCATGCAGACCGCCTACGCCGCCTCGGCCGTGCGCGGACTGGCCGGCGCCGCCGGCGGGGTCGCGGCCCAACTGTCGCAGTCGCAGGCCGGCGATCGGGGCGAGAAGTTCGTCAATGCGCAGTTCTCGCAAGCGAACGAAAGCGCGGCCGACAACTACTCCTTCGACCTGTTGGCCGAGCGCAAGCTCGAGCGCAAGGGCCTGGTCAGCGCCTTCGACAAGCTGGCCAAGCTCAGCGGCGGCGCCACCGGCAGCTCGATCATGAGCTCGCATCCGCCGTCGGCCGATCGCTCGGCGCGCATGCAGAAGCGCCTGGACGCCGCCAAGTAAGCAGAGAGAGAAAGTGCGCGCTACGCGTCTGCCGTGGCGCGCAGCAGCAGCTCCTTCTGCGAACGAATGCCCAGCCGCCGGAAGGCCCGGTACTGGTGCGTGCGCACGGTGGTCAGCTCCACGCCGAGCGCACGCGCGGCTTCCTTGGCGGTCTTGCCCGCCATCAGGTGGCCGATGACTTCGCGCTCGCGCAGGCTCAGCGTCAGCAGACGCGAAGCGAGGGCGGGTGCCGCGGATTCCTGCACCGCCATGGCGCTGCGGCCATGTGCCGCGGTGGCGTCGGCCAAGAGCGTTGCATGCGCCTCGATGCGCGCGAAGTCGCCCGCATCGAATTCCGGCTGCGCGAGGCTGCGGTAGAAGCTCACCGCCACGCGCTGGCCGGTGGGCAGCAGCAACAGCACCGAGGCCCGTTCGCGGATGCCGACATCGCCGTAGCAGGCGGCGCGGTAGGCCGGGTCGGCCACCTCTTCGGCGCGCTGGTGCCCCAGCCAGAGCTGCGCGCGCTGCGGCAGCTTGCGGGCCGCGAGCCATGCCATGTTGGGGTCGAGCAGGTCGAAGCGCTGTTCCACATAGCGCTCGGTGGTGCGCTCGGCCGTGCTGCCGTAGCTGCTGGCGGCCGACACCGCCTCGATGCGGCCCGTGCTGCCCACCGCGAACACGGTGCAGAAGGTGACCGGCATCACGCGCTGCATCGCCTTCAGATAGCTCGTGGCCAGGTGCGGCGTGCCCACGCCGGAGAGCACATCGCCGACGACGGCCGCTGCCAGCGCGGCGTCGGTGGGGTGGATGCGCCAGCGTCTCATGCGTTCAGGTGAATCGAGGGTAATTACTTCATACGAAGTTATGACATTGGCAGCCGCCGTGCATCGGGACAATCCCGTTGCATGACGAACCCCACCGTTGTTGCCGCCGCTGCCGCCGATGCTGCGAGCGGTCCCGTGCCGCCGGCCGCGAGCGCGACCGAACTGCCGCCCTCGGTCGGCGCCTTCCACTACACGCGCTACAAGGCCTGGACGCCGCCGCTGGAGGCCGAGGGCATCGAGCCCGGCCGCCATCCGGTCGTGATCGCGGGCGGCGGGCCGGTCGGCATGGCGCTCGCGCTGGGTCTCGCCAACCACGGCGTGCGTTGCGTGATCCTCGAAGCCGACGACACCGTGTGCGTCGGCAGCCGCGCGGCCTGCATCTCGCGGCGCAGCCTGGAGATCATGGAGCGGCTCGGCGTGCGCCATTCGTTCATGGCCAAGGGCCTGCCATGGACCGGCGGGCGCAGCTACTACAAGACGGCCGAGGTGTTCCGTTTCGAGATGCCGCACGACGCGCAGCAGAAGCTGCCGCCGATGATCAACCTGGAGCAGTACTACGCCGAGCACTACCTGCTCGAGGAAATCTTCCGCCGCAACGAGGCGACGCCGGGGCTCATCGACATCCGCTGGGGCACCGAGCTCACCGGCATCGCGCAAACCGATGACGGCGTGACGCTGGACGTGCGCAACGCCCAGGGCAGCTACCGCCTGCAGGGCCAATGGCTGGCCGCCTGCGACGGCGGCCAGAGCTTCGTGCGCAAGGCCCTTGCGCTCGCGCTCGAAGGCACGGGCTACGAAGGCCGCTACGTGATCATCGACATCGAGCTGCACAGCGACCATCCGACCGAGCGCCGCGCATGGTTCGACCCGCCGTGGAACCCCGGCTCGACCGTGCTGATGCACCGCCAGCCCGACGACATCTGGCGCATCGACTACCAGCTGCGCGTGGGCCAGAGCACCGAAGAGGCGCTGCAGCCCGCGGCCGTCGCCGAGTTCGTGCAGCGCCATCTCGATGCGATCGGCGAAGGGCACCTGTCGTGGAAGACGGTGTGGACTTCGGTGTATCGCGCCGGCGCGATGACGCTGGAGAGCTATCGCCACGGCCGCGTCGTGTTCGCGGGCAACGCGGCGCATGCGATGCCGATCTTCGGCGTGCGCGGGCTCAACTCGGGGTTCGACGACGCAGACAACCTCGCATGGAAGCTGGCGCTGGTGGCACGCGGCGTGTCGGATGCGGCGCTGCTGGATTCGTACTCGCAGGAGCGCATTGCGGCCTTTCATGTGAATGCAGAGAACGCGATGCGCAGTACCGAGTTCATGTCGCCGCCTTCGCGCGGCTTCGACCTGCTGCGCGAGGCGGCGTTGTCGCTGTCCGAAGAACACCGGGGCATCGCGCAACTGATCAATCCACGGCAGACGCAGGCGGTGCGCTATGCGCAGTCGCCGTTGTCCAGCGATGGCGATGCGCTGTCCGCAGGCCCGCTGCCGGGCGAAGCGATGCCCGAGCAGCAACTCGAACAAGGCCACCTCACTGACCTGATCGCGCCGGTCTTCACGCTGCTGGTGCTGCGGCCGGATGCAGATGCAGCGCCGTTGCCCGAAGACGATGTGAAGCAGGCGCAGCAAGGCGCGTTGCCCTTCGCCGTCCGCACCATCGCAGCCCCGGGCATCGATGGCGCCGACGGGCACGCCGGTCCCGCCATCTTCGAAGCCCTCGGCGCCCGCGACGGCGCCGTCTACCTGCTGCGCCCCGACGGCCACGTGGCCGCGCGCTGGCACCGCATGCCACGCGGCGCCCTGCACAGCGCGCTCGTGCGCGCCGCCGTTTCACTGGAGCCCGTCGCCGTATGAGCACCGCACCTTCACTTGACCCCGACGCCCGCGACCGGCTCTACGCCGAGTGCGCGCGCGCCATCACCGAGGCGGGCGCCGAGCGCGAATCGCTGTTCCTCGCACGCCTGGCGCTGCTGCTGTTCGAGCAGGTCGGCGACGAGGCGCGCTGCCGCGCCGCGCTCGCCGGCGCGCTGCGTGCGCTGCCCGTACCATCGCTTTCCGCAACCCAATTACAACCAGGAGACTGATCCATGGATCGCCGCACCCTTCTCGCCACGCTCGCATCCGGCGCCGCCGTGGCCGCCTCGCCCTTCGCCCACGCGCAGGAGTACCCCGCGCAACTCGTCAAGTGGGTCGTGCCGTACCCGGCGGGCGGCGGCACCGACGTGATCGCGCGCGTGTTGGCCGAGGCCATGCGCCAGACGCTGGGCCAGCAGATCGTGGTGGACAACCGCCCCGGCGCCTCGACCAACATCGGCGCGGACATCGTGGCCAAGAGCAAGCCCGACGGCTACACGATCCTCTCGGCCGACAACGCCGTGCTGGCCTTCAACGAGCACCTGTTCAGCAAGCTGCCGTTCAACCCCGAGAAAGACTTCACCTACATCGGCGCCATCGGCAAGTTTCCGCTCGCGCTGGTGGTGCACCCGGACTTCCCGGCCAAGAACTTCAAGGAGTTCCTGGCCTACGTGAAGGCCAACCCCGGCAAGGTCAACTACGCCTCGCCCGGCAACGGCTCGCCGCACCACCTGGCGATGGAAATGTTCAAGGTGCGCACCGGCACCTTCATCACCCACATTCCGTACCGCGGCGCCGCGCCCGCGATGGCCGACGTGATGGGCGGGCAGGTGCCCTGCATGTTCCTGGACCTGGCTTCGGGCCTGGGGATCATGCAGAGCAACAAGGTGCGCGTACTGGCCATCGGCACAGGCGCGCGCTCCAAGCTGCTGCCCAACGTGCCGACGCTGGCCGAAGTGGGCGTGCCCAACACCGAGGTGTTCGCGTTCCAGGGCATCCTCGGCCCGGCCGGCCTCTCGCCCGCGGTGGTGAGCAAGCTCAACGGCGACCTGAACAAGGCCTTCGGCACGCCGGCCGTGCAGAAGCGCTTCGACGATTTCGGCATGGAAGCGATGCCCGGCACGCCGGCGCAGTTCGCGGCGCTGTCGCGCGCGGAATCGAAGCGCTGGGGACCGATCATCAAGCAGGCCGGCATCAAGCTGGACTGACCCCGGCAGCAGCCCTCCGGGCTGCACCCGATGGTTCGGGAAACACCGCGGAACCGGCTTCGCCGGGCCGCAGGTGTTGCCCCCGGCAGGGGGTTGGCGAAGCGACACGAAGTGCGCGCAGCCTGGGGGCGAGCCAACTTATTGAGTGAAGGCTTTTCGCGAGCCGTCTTCGAAGACTTCGTCGTCGCGCTGCAGATCGCCGTTCTCGTCCCATGCGCGCTCGCGCGTCACGCGGCCCTTGGCATCGAAGTTCGATTCGGCCAGCAGCGTTCCCTTTTCGCTGAAGCGCTGGTGCGTGCCGATGGGCACCTGGCGGTTGCGGCCCGGCGCGAGGTAGCGGCCCTGCGCGGCGCGCTGGCCGCTGTCGTAGAACTCGGTGACCTCGACCGTGCGCGCGGTGCCGGTGCCGCTGTACACCGCCTTGCTGCGCGGCTGGCCGTTCAGATAGAAGCTGTCGTCGCGCAGCGGCTCGCCCGCAGGCGTCCAGCGCTGGTCGCGCACCACGCCTCCTTTTTCGGAAAACTCCTGCTCGCGCTGCCGGATGGCGGTGCGCTCGACCAGCAGCCACACGGTCTCGCGCCGCTTGACGCCCTCGGACGAAAAGCTGCGCTCGGTGCGCTGGTTGCCGATGGTCTCGTCCAGCGTCGAGGGCTTGCCGTTGTCGTAGAACTCCTGGCTGCGGATGCGCTTGCCCGCAAGGTACGACACCCGCGAGCGCAGCGTGCCGCGCGCGTCGAACAGGTCGAGCTGCGATGCGCCGCTGTTCGTGAAGCCGCACAGCTTCGCGTCGTCGGCCACCGGCGCCAGCACCGGCGCCTCGCCGCAGCGCAGCATCGACATCTGGCCGCGCTCGGTGAATTCGACAAAGGCGCGCTCGGGGCCGGCGCCGGTGTCGGGGTAGAAAGTGGCGCGCCGCAGCTGGCCGCCGGGGTAGAAGCTGCGCACCAGGCCGCGCTCCTGGCCATCGTCGTAGACGGCTTCGCGCAGCACCTGGCCGGCGGGCGAGAACTCGCGGGCGCGGCCCTGCATGTTGCCCTTGGCGTTGATGGTGTGCTCGCGCGCGAGCTTGCCCTTCTCGTAGAAGCGCACCAGGCCCATGAAGACGCCGTTCTGCACCTGCTGCTCGCGCTGGAGCTCGCCGGTCGCGCCGTCCTTGCAGTGCATGAGGCCGGTCTTGCCGGCCGTGGTGCTGCCGTTGGAGGGGCTCACGCTCTGGCCGTTGAGTTCGCAGACCTGCACCGCCTGGGCGGCGCTCGCGCCGAAGAAGAGCGGCAGCGGGACGAGGGTGGTCAGCGTGAGCCGGAAGATCCGGGCCGCCAGGTGGGGCTCTGCGAAGAAAGGCATGTGGACGGCTACCTCCCCATTTCCGATGCGAGCAGCTTGACGCCGCGGATCATCATCTCGACCGACACGGCCACCAGGATGAGGCCCATCAGCCGCTCGAAGGCCAGCACCAGGCGCTCGCCGACCAGCCGCTGGATGCGCTCGGCCAGCACCAGCACGATGGCGCACACGGCCATGGTGACGCTGAGCGCGGCCACCCACTCCAGGCGCCGCTCGGGCGCCTGCGACACCAGCAGCATCACCGTGGCCAGCGCCGAGGGGCCGGCCAGCGCGGGCACGGCCAGGGGCACGATCAGCGGCTCTTCGGTCGGTGCCGCGACGGGCACGGCGCCATGCTCCGGCGGAAAGATCATGCGCAGCGCGATCAGGAACATCACCACCCCGCCCGCGATCTGCAGCGAGAGGCCCGACAGCCCCATCACCCGGAGGAACCCGTCGCCCACGAACATGAAGCCCAGCAGCAGCGCGAAGGCGATCAGCACCTCGCGCACGATCACCCGGGTGCGCCGCTCGGGCGCCACGCCCTTCAGGGCATTGGCAAAGATCGGGATGTTGCCCAGCGGATCGGTGATCAGCAGCAGCAACACCGTGGCCGATGCGAAGGTGTAGCTCATGAGGGCCCCCACGCTCGGCACTTCGTGTCCTCGCTGCCCCCCGAAGGGGGCGCGAGCCTGCTTGGGGCGGCCCTGCGCTGGCTCACTTGGCTTTACTTGTCGTAGAGGGTGGCCAGGGAACGCAAGCCCTTGATCTCGATCGGATTGCCGAAGGGGTCGCAGAAGAACATCGTCCACTGCTCGCCCGGCTGGCCTTCGAAGCGCACCTGGGGTTCGAGCACGAAATCGGTGTTCGCGGCTTCCAGCCGCCTGGCCAGCGCCTGCCAGTCGGGCAGGGCCAGCGCGAGGCCGAAGTGCGGCATCGGGACCATCACGTCGCCGACGCGGCCGGTGCGCGCGGTGGCGAAGGGCTCGCCCAGGTGCAGTGAGATCTGGTGGCCGAAGAAATCGAAATCGACCCAGGTGTCGGTGCTGCGGCCCTCGGCGCAGCCCAGGACGTCGCCGTAGAAGCGGCGCGCACCGTCAAGGTCACGCACGTGAAAGGCAAGGTGGAAGATGCTCTGCATGGTTTCGGATTATGGGCAGCGGTGCTGTGAGAATGCCGGACTTTCTTTCATCCTGGAGCAGGCCTTGCGGATACGCCGGATCCTCGCCGCGCTGAAGCGCACCACCGATTCATCGACCCCTGGGCGCCTTGCGCGCCGGGTTCTGGCCGGCGCCCTCTGCGTCTTCGCGGTCGCGGCGCACGCGGCCGATTGCCCGCCCTCGGCCATCGCCAGCCTCGCCAAGCTGGGCTCGGGCGTGCGCAACGGCGTCGACCGCGGAATGCTCTGGCGCATCGAGCGCGACGGGCGCACCTCCTGGCTCTACGGAACCATCCACATCGGCCGCGCCGAATGGGTGCGGCCCGGCCCCACCGTGCAGAAGGCACTGGCGCAGAGCGACGCGCTCGCGCTGGAAATCGATGCGCGCGACGAAGCCACCGCCCGCGTGATGGGCCAGCCGGCCGATCCGGCGCTGCTCTCGCGCATGCTCAGCGGCGAGCGCGCACGCCGGCTCGACCGCCAGAACGCCGAGGCCTGCGTGCCGCCGGGCGCCACGGCGAAGCTGCAGCCCATCCTGCAGGTGTCGGCGCTGGCCGGCCTGGTGGCGCGCGCCGACGGGCTGTATCCCGAATTCGGCGTCGACGAGACGATGGCGGTGTCGGCCCGCAACGGCAACAAACCGATCTTCGCGCTGGAGAACGCGGCCGACCAGGTGAAGGCGCTGACCGGCGATTCCGAGGCGGAAGAAACCGAGCAGGTCGATGCGGCGCTGGACGAACTGGAGTCGGGCAAGCTGCGCGGGCAGATGAAGGAGCTGGCCGACGTCTGGGCGCGCAGCGACGCCGACAAGCTCGCCCGCTATGCCGACTGGTGCGACTGCCTTCGCACCCCCGCCGAGCAGCGGCTCATGAAGCGCCTGCTGGACGACCGCAACCCGGGGCTGGCCGACGGCATCGAGCGCATGCATGCCGGCGGCAAGGGCGTGTTCGCCGCGGTCGGGGCGCTGCACATGATCGGCGCGCAGGGCCTGCCGGCGCTGATGGCCAAGCGCGGCTTCACCGTGACGCCGGTGCTCACGAGCGCGCAGGCGCAGACGGCGGTGCCGATGCCGGCGCTCTCGGCGCCCGAGCCGGCGCCCCGGGCGGTGCGCGGGGGCAAGGCGGTCAAGGGCCAGAAGGGGCAGAAAGTCCAGAAAGCTCAAAAAGGCGCGCCGGCCGCCAAGGGGGCGAACGGCGCGAAATCCTCGAAGGCCGCACCGGCGCCCAAGGGTGCGAAAGCCCCGGCCAAGGCGGCCGCAGCGGCTCCCAAGGGCAAAGTGCGCAGATAATCGCGACCGCCATGCACCTGCAGCGCCCCCACACCCCCTTCCTCGGCCGTATCGGCCAGGTCGGCCGTTGGGTGCTCATGTGGTTCATGCTGTCCCTGGGCGTGGCGGTGGCCTCGCCCATCGTGCATCCGCAGGCCATGGAGCTGGTGTGCTCCAGCGCCGGCTCCATCAAGGTGGTGGTGCACACCGAGGACGGCGCGCAGGAAATGGGCGCCTCGCACATGGACTGCCCGCTGTGCGTGCTGACCGGCGCACCGCCGCCGGCCATGGCCGTGGCCGCTTTCGACCTTCCCCTCCCGCTGGGCCGCGTGGTCCAGCCGATTCCCGCCGCGCGCCTTGCCGCGGCCACCGCGGCGCCGCTCCCGGCGCGCGGGCCTCCGAACCTCTCCTGAAGCTTTCAAAACCCTAGCCGCGTGCGCCCGATCGAGGGTGCCCGCGGCCCGTCCGGCTTGAAGTTCGTGGAGCAGGTTCCCAGTGAAAAAGCATTCCCGCGCCTTGGCGATCGCCATGGCATTTCCCCTCAGCGCGCCCGTGTGGGCGCAACAGCAACCGGCCGCCGATGCGCCTGAAGCCGGCACCGGCCGGGCGCTCGGCGCCATCACCGTGACCGGCGGCCGGCCGACCTCGCTGCCGGCGCAGATCCCCACCACCATCGAGGGCGTGACGCACGAGCAGATCGCAGCGACGGTCAACGCGACCGATGCCGAGGACGCGCTCAAGTACCTGCCCAGCCTGGTCGTGCGCAAGCGCTACATCGGCGACTTCAACCACGCGGTGCTCGCCACCCGCGCCTCGGGCACGGGCAACAGCGCGCGCTCGATGGTCTATGCGGACGGCATCATGCTGTCGAACCCGCTGGGCAACGGCGCCACCTACGCGCCGCGCTGGGGCATGGTGTCGCCCGAAGAAATCGAGCGGGTCGACGTGCTCTACGGGCCATTCTCGGCCGCGTACCCGGGCAACTCGGTCGGCGCCGTCGTCGACTACGTGACGCGCATGCCCACGCAGCTGGAGGCGCACGTCAAGCTGAGCGGCTTCGCATCGAACTTCGACCTGTACAACAGCCATTCGTCGCCCGCGGGCCAGCAGCTGGACCTGTCGCTGGGCAGCCGCAGCGGCGACTGGTCGTGGTGGCTGAGCGCGTCGCGCACGCACAGCAAGGGGCAGGCGCTGGTGTTCGGCAACCGGCTCTTGAGCGCTGGCACGGTGGGCAACGCCGGCACGCCGGTCACCGGCGCGGTGCTGGGGCTGAACCCGTCGAACCAGCCCTGGTGGCTGGTGGGCGGCTCCACGATCTACGACACCACGCAGGAGCAGGCCAAGCTGAAGGTGGCCTACGACTTCTCGCCCACCATCCGCGCCACCTACACGCTGGGCGCCTGGAACAACACCACGCACGGCGGCGTCGACACGTACCTGCGCAATGCGTTCGGGCAGCCCGTGTATTCGGGGCGGGTGAACATCGGCGGGCGCGTCTACAACCTGGATGCGCCCAGCGCCGCGCTGGCGCCGACCGAGACCGCGCTCACCCACTACATGCACGGCCTCTCGGTGAAGAGCCACACCGGCGGCGTGTTCGACTGGGAGGTGGCGGCGAGCCTGTTCGACTACTCGAGCGACACCTCGCGCACGCCGACCACGCCGCTGCCGGGCGCCTTCGACGGCGGCCCGGGGCGCACCACCGACATGGGCGGCTCGGGCTGGAACACCTTCAAGGCCGCGGGCACCTGGCGCCCCACCGGCTCGGCCGAGGGCGTGGGCGCGCATGTGGTCGACTTCGGCTTCCAGCAGGACACGGCGCGCCTGCGCACCAGCGTCGGCAACACGCTCGACTGGATCAACGGGCCGGCGGTGACGCCGTTCTCCGCCTTCAACGGCAACACCCGGCTGCAGTCGCTCTACGTGCAGGACACCTGGCGCTTCGCCAAGGACTGGAAGACCACGCTGGGCCTGCGCCACGAGCGCTGGGAGGCCTACGGCGGGCAGCTGGGCAATGCGACGAAGCTGCTCGACTTCGCGCCGCGCAAGAACAGCTACGACTCGCCCAAGGCCGCCATCGCCTGGCAGGCCACGCCCGACTGGCTCTTCAAGGCCTCGACCGGCCGCGCGGTGCGCATGCCCACGGTGAGCGAGCTCTACCAGGGCTCGATCGACGGCAACCGCATCGTCAACACGAATCCGAACCTGCGCCCCGAGCGCTCGTGGACCACCGAACTCACGGCCGAGCGCGACCTCACGGGCTGGGGCCTGGACGGCATGCTGCGCACCACGCTGTTCTTCGAGAACACGAAGGACGCGCTCTACAGCCAGGCGCTCAACAACCTCGTGAGCACGGTGCAGAACGTCGACGCCATCCGCACCCGCGGCCTGGAGGTGGCGCTGAACGCGACCGACGTGGGCGTGAAGGGGCTCGACCTGAGCGGCAGCCTGACGCTCACGAACTCGAAGATCACCGCCAACAGCGGCTTCCCGGCGAGCGTCGGCCGGGAGCAATCGCGCGTGCCCAAGGTGCGCGCCGCGCTGCTCGCCACCTACCGGCCGGATGCCAACTGGAGCTACACCGTGGGCATGCGCTACAGCGGCAAGCAATACGGCTCGCTGGACAACAGCGACCCCAACGGCTTCGCGTACATGGGCTTCTCGAAGTTCTTCGTGGTCGACGCGCGCATACGCTACCGGATCGACCGGCAGTGGAGCATGGCCGTCGGCATCGACAACCTGAACAACAACAGGTACTGGGCCTTCCACCCGTACCCGCAACGCACCTACGTGGCCGAACTCAAGTTCGACCTTTGACGCTTTCATTCATCTTCCGCAAGGACACGCCGACATGAACACCCCCACCTTCACCCTCAAGACCCTGGCCGCCTGCGCCATGCTGGCGGGCGCTGCCGCCGCACTCGCGCACGTCACCCTGCCGCCGGGCGGCGCCACCGTCGGCAGCGACTACAACGCCGCCTTCCGCGTCGGCCACGCCTGCGAAGGCGCACAGGCCACCACCGGCCTGGCGGTGCGCCTGCCCAAGGGCTTCGTGCTGAGCGATGCCCAGGCGCGCAAGGGCTGGAAGCTGGACGTGCAGAAGAACGCCGGCGACGGCGAGGTGCGCTGGACCGCCGAGACCCCGCAGGACGCGCTGCCCGGCAAGGAGCGCAGCGAGTTCGTGCTGCGCGGCAAGGTGCCGGGCACGCCGGGCACGCTGTGGTTCAAGGTGCTGCAGACCTGCGACGTGGGCGCCGCCGATTGGGCCGAAGTGCCTGCCTCGGGCAATTCGACCGCGGGGCTCAAGGCGCCGGCCGCCAGGCTCAACGTGGTGGCGCAGGGCGTGTCCACGGTCGACGTGCGCGACGGCTGGGTGCGGCAATCGGTGCCGGGCCAGAGCGGCACGGGCGCCTTCATGAAGCTCACTGCGCCCACGGGCGCGAAGCTGGTCGGCATCTCCACGCCCGCGGCCGGCGTGGCCGAGGTGCACGAGATGAAGATGGAAGGCGACACCATGAAGATGCGCGAACTGGCCGGCGGCCTCGACCTGCCCGCGGGCCAGACCGTCGAGCTCAAGCCCGGCGGCTACCACGTGATGATGATGGACCTGAAGGGCGCGCTGGCCAAGGGCGCGACCGTGCCGTTCACCCTGAAGTTCGAAGACGCCAAGGGCGTGAAGACCGCGCTGGACGTGACGCTGCCCGTGGGCGCCCCCGAAGGCGCCGATGCCGGCGGGGCCCACCAGCACAAGCACTGACCGGGTCGGTTACAGCAGCTGGTCGGGGGCCAGCGGGCCGAAGAGCCTGAGCATCAGGCGCAGCGTGGCGCTGGCGTCGGGCTCGGTGGTCGTGTCCGCGAGGCCGCTGCCTTCGGGGGCGTGCCACACCAGCGCGCCGTCGACCTGTTCGACGTGCCAGGAGCGCTCGCGCATACCGCGCTCGATCTGCTCGCCGGCCACGCGGGAGAGTTCGTCGCTGCGGATCAAGAGGGCGATCTCGGTGTTCTGCAGTTGCGAGCGCAGGTCCAGGTTCATCGAGCCGACGACCAGGAGGCGCCCGTCCATCACCAGCACCTTGGAGTGCAGCATTGCGCGCGATTCGCCGGTGGCACTGCCGCTGCCCGTGCCGCCACCGCCCGAGGAGCCGGAGCCGAAGACCGTGCCGAAGGTGGTCTGCTCGCTGCGCAGCTCGTAGAGCTCGACGCCCATCCTGAGCAGTTCTTCGCGGTGGCGCGCATAGCCCACGTGCGCGACCGGCGCGTCGTTGGAGGCCAGTGAATTGGTCAGCACGCGGATGCGCACGCCGCGGGCATGCGCTGCAGCAAAGGCCTGCTTCATGTCCTGGCCGGGCACGAAGTAGGGCGAGATGATGAGCAGGTCGGAGCGCGCCTGGCCGATGAGTTGCAGCAGGCCTTCGACCACGGTGTCGCCGCTGGCGGCCACGTCCGATGCGGCTTCGAGCGAGGCGGTGCGGCCCGAGGTCGGCGCGGGCGGCGGCGCGTTCGGGGCGCGGGGCGCGCGGGAAGCGCGCCCCGCGTCGGCGGACTGGCTCACCACGAGGCCCGGGTCGCGCGTCGCGCCGGGGCCGGCGTCGGCCGGGATCTTGCCGGGCTGGTCGGCCAGCATCACGGCCGGCGCCCAGACGAAGGTGGCGGTGCGCAGGTCCAGCGGTTTCTCGTCCCAGGCGCGAGTGCGCTGTTCGGCGGTGGGCGCCGCGCCGGGCTTGGGTTTGCTTTCGGGCGCGCCGGGATCGCTCTTCTTCGCCGCGGCGGCTTCGTCGGTCAGTTCCTTGTCGGCCTTGCGCGCGCGCTCGCGGATCTCCTGGAACTCCTCGCGCGAGACCAGCGACTGCACCGGGTAGGCACGCTCGTTGTTCCAATAGCTGTCGAAGCTGCGCGAAAGGTCCTGCACGATGGGGCCGGCCGCAAGCACGTCGAGGTCGACGAAGTTGCCGGTGGTCGCATTGCCGAAATAGGCGTCGCCCAGGTTGCGCCCGCCGGTGACGCCGAGCACGTTGTCGGCCAGGAACAGCTTGTTGTGCATCCGCTGCTGGATGCGGGAGGCATCGCCGATCGAGTTGAAGAGGCGGCTGAAGGTGGAATCGCGCGCACCCGCGAGCGGGTTGAACAGGCGCATCTCGATGTTGGGAATGAAGGCCAGGCCCAGCACCAGGGCGTCGCGGCCGGTGCTGTGGAAGTCGTCCAGCAGGATGCGCACGCGCACGCCGCGCTCGGCCGCTGCCCGCAGGCCCCGCACGAGGCGGCCCGTGCTCGCATCGGCGTGGATGGCGTAGTACTGCAGGTCCAGCGTCTTCTGCGCGCCTTCGATCAGCGCGAGCCGGCTGCCATACGCGGCAGGCGGGCCGCCCAGCAGCAGGAAGCCCGACTCGAAGCGGGCCTTGTCGGCCTGGCGGCGCTGGCGCACCAGCGCGCCGAGCGCGGTGTCGTTCGGCGAGGCGAGCGCCGTGGTGACGGGGCGCTCGACGTCTTTCGGCAGTTGGGCGCAGGCGCCCAGCAGCAATGCCGCGATGAGCACGGCATATCGGCCGAAGAGCGTGAAGGGTGAAGGCATGCGGCGATTCCCGGGGATTGGGGTAGCCGCATATATAGCCTAGTCGGCGCCCGCCCCGCGTCGGACGGGCGGACGCGAGGCGGGGCGTTGGCGCTCGACTTGATTAACGCGTGACGCCCAGTTCTTCCTGGCGTTCGAGCGCGGCGAGCAGCTCGTCGTCGATCCGGGCGTGGCGTTCGCTCAGCTCGACGGCGCGCGAGGCGTCCGAGGCGTAGATGGCGCCGCCGTCGAGCGCGAGCATCTCGGTGATGCGCTTCTGCTCGGCTTCGAGGGCTTCGATCTGCGCGGGCAGGGCTTCGAGTTCACGCTGCTCTTTATATGAGAGCTTCTTGCGGGAGGCGGTTGCCTTGGTGGCGGCCTCGGCCGCCGGGGCGGGCGCGGGTGCGACAGGCGGCGGCGGTGCTGCCGCGAGGCGCTGCTCGGCGATCTCGCGTGCGCGCTTGGACTGGACGAGCCAGTCCTGCACGCTGCCTTCGTACTCGCGCCAGCGGCCGTCGCCTTCGAAGGCGATGGTGCTGGTCACCACGTTGTCCAGGAAGGTGCGGTCATGGCTCACGAGGAACACGGTGCCGTCGTAGTCCTGCAGCAGGTTCTCCAGCAACTCCAGGGTGTCGATGTCCAGATCGTTGGTCGGCTCGTCGAGCACCAGCACGTTGGCGGGCCGGGCGAACAGGCGCGCAAGCAGCAGGCGGTTGCGTTCGCCGCCGCTGAGCGATCGCACGGGGGAGTTGGCGCGCGCGGGGGAGAAGAGGAAGTCGGAGAGATAGCTCTTGACGTGCTTCTTCTGCGAGCCGATCTCGATCCACTCGCTGCCGGGGCTGATGAAGTCTTCCAGCGTGGCGTCCAGGTCGAGCTTGTCGCGCATCTGGTCGAAGTACGCGACCTGCAGGTTGGTGCCGCGGCGGATCTTGCCGCTGTCGGGTTCGAGCTCGCCGAGGATGAGTTTCAGCAGCGTGGTCTTGCCCGCGCCGTTGGGGCCGAGGAGGCCGATCTTGTCGCCCCGCAGGATGGTGCCGCTGAAGTTGCGGATGACGGTCTTCTCGCCGAAGGACTTGGTGGCCTCGGTGAGCTCGGCCACGATCTTGCCGCTCGACTGGCCGGAAGCCACGTCCATGTTGACGCTGCCCTGCACCTCGCGGCGGGAGACGCGGCTGGCGCGCATTTCCTGCAGGCGGGTGATGCGGCTCTGGCTGCGGGTGCGGCGGGCTTCGACGCCCTTGCGGATCCAGATCTCTTCTTGCGCGAGGAGCTTGTCGGCCTTGGCGCTGATGACGGCCTCCTGGGCGAGCTGCTCTTCCTTCTGCAGGAGGTACTGCTCGAAGTTCCCGGGGTAGGAGCCCAGCTTGCCGCGGTCGAGTTCGACGATGCGGGTGGCGACGCGGTTCAGGAAGCTGCGGTCATGGGTGATGGTGACGACGCTGCCCTTGAAGTCGATCAGCAACTGTTCGAGCCATTCGATGGAGTCCAGGTCCAGGTGATTGGTGGGCTCGTCCAATAGAAGGACGTCCGGGGCGGCCACCAAGGCCTGGGCGAGCGCCACGCGCTTGCGCGTACCGCCGGAGAGGGAGCCGACGCGGGCGTCGCGGTCCAGGTGGAGGCGGTGCAGCGTCTCTTCGACGCGCTGCTCCCAGTTCCAGGCGTCGTAGGCTTCGATCTGCGACTGGAGGGCGTCCAGGTCCAGGCCTTCTGCGCCTGACAGATAGAGATCGCGCACCGCGATCACGCTTCCCAGGCCTTGGCTGGCTGCGGTGAATACATCTGCATCCATATCGAGCACCGGCTCTTGCGCAACGTAGGCGACGCGCAGGTTCTGCTGCAGTTGCAGGGTGCCGTCGTCGGCCTTTTCCAGGCCTCCCAGTATCTTGAGCATCGACGACTTGCCCGCGCCATTGCGGCCGATCAGGCCGATGCGTTCCGATTCAAGAAGAGAGAAGTCCGCATGATCTAGCAGCGGGACGTGACCGAACGCGAGTTGGGCGTCGAGGAGTGTGATGAGTGCCATGTGGCACGGATTATCGGAGGAGCCTCCTCTTCGTCTTGGGG
Source organism: Variovorax sp. 770b2 (assembly GCF_900115685.1). GTDB lineage: Bacteria > Pseudomonadota > Gammaproteobacteria > Burkholderiales > Burkholderiaceae_C > Variovorax. Next base: position 137,389 of record NZ_FOXJ01000011.1, read on the forward strand.
CGGCGCGAAGCGCTGCCCCAAGACGAAGAGGCTCCGATGGCGATTTTGTTCAGCGAAGTCTTGCGAGGCCATGGATTTGGCATATACTCGTGGGCTCGGCTGATGACGCTCT
>NZ_FOXJ01000011.1:140000-141310 GCF_900115685.1 Variovorax sp. 770b2
GAGAGACCTGACATATTCCTTGAAATGATTTTGTGTTTCGCCGGAGCAATCCAGTGAGACGTCAAAGTTATAGGGTCAAGTGAATAAGAGCACGTGGTGGATGCCTTGGCAATGATAGGCGACGAAGGACGTGATAGCCTGCGATAAGCTTCGGGGAGCTGGCAAATTAGCTTTGATCCGGAGATTTCCGAATGGGGAAACCCACCGAAAGGTATCGCATAGTGAATACATAGCTATGCGAGGCGAACCGGGTGAACTGAAACATCTCAGTAGCTCGAGGAAAAGACATCAACCGAGATTCCGAAAGTAGTGGCGAGCGAAATCGGAAGAGCCTGTTAGTGATAGCACAAGACATAACGGAACAGTTTGGAAAGACTGGCCATAGCGGGTGATAGCCCCGTACGTGAAATGACCTGTGTGGTACTAAGCTAACGACAAGTAGGGCGGGACACGAGAAATCCTGTCTGAATATGGGGGGACCATCCTCCAAGGCTAAATACTCATCATTGACCGATAGTGAACTAGTACCGTGAGGGAAAGGCGAAAAGAACCCCGGGAGGGGAGTGAAATAGATCCTGAAACCGCGTGCTTACAAAAAGTAGGAGCCTCGTAAGGGGTGACTGCGTACCTTTTGTATAATGGGTCAGCGACTTACATTCAGTGGCAAGGTTAACCGAATAGGGAAGCCGTAGAGAAATCGAGTCCGAATAGGGCGATCAGTCGCTGGGTGTAGACCCGAAACCAAGTGATCTATCCATGGCCAGGATGAAGGTGCCGTAACAGGTACTGGAGGTCCGAACCGACTAGTGTTGCAAAACTAGCGGATGAGCTGTGGATAGGGGTGAAAGGCTAAACAAACTTGGAAATAGCTGGTTCTCTCCGAAAACTATTTAGGTAGTGCCTCAAGTATTACCATCGGGGGTAGAGCACTGTTTTGGCTAGGGGGTCATGGCGACTTACCAAACCAAGGCAAACTCCGAATACCGATGAGTACAGCTTGGGAGACAGAGCACCGGGTGCTAACGTCCGGACTCAAGAGGGAAACAACCCAGACCGCCAGCTAAGGTCCCTAAAATTGGCTAAGTGGGAAACGAAGTGGGAAGGCTAAAACAGTCAGGATGTTGGCTTAGAAGCAGCCATCATTTAAAGAAAGCGTAATAGCTCACTGATCGAGTCGTCCTGCGCGGAAGATGTAACGGGGCTAAGCCAGTTACCGAAGCTGCGGATTTGCAATTTATTGCAAGTGGTAGGAGAGCGTTCTGTAAGCCTGTGAAGGTGCGTTGTAAAGCGTGCTGGAGGTATCAGAAGTG
>NZ_FOXJ01000001.1:0-529545 GCF_900115685.1 Variovorax sp. 770b2
CCCTGACCGGTCACGAGCAGCACGACAAGGACAGCGAAGAAGACCGCCGCTTCGCGGTGCTGGCCGTGCGCCACATCGCGCGCAACAACTTCGACGAAGCCCTGAAGGCAGGTGTCAGTGAACGCCTCGGCCTACCCAACATTGCCACCGTGTTCGATGCATCGGAGGACAGCGGCAATGCCACGGCGAATCCTGAGAGCGTCACGCATTACCGCAACGACTTCACCACCGTTCGCGCCGCCATCCCCTACCGCCCGCTGAGCGTGGACGGCCACGGCCAGCGCATCCACCCCAAGCCCAGCGTGCACGGCAGCCAGAGCGCCATCGTCATCGGCGTGGGCGAGAACGCCCCCGTGCACACTGAGCGCGACCATCGCGTCAAGGTGCAGTTCCACTGGCAGCGCGGCAGTGCCGCCAGCGCCCGACAACCCCGCTCAGACGGTCAGGACAACGCGCCCGCCGCCGACCGCCTGGGCGCCTGGGTGCGCGTGGCCGCCAGCGCTGCGGGCGACAACTGGGGGCAGGTCACCCTGCCGCGCGTGGGGCAGGAAGTGCTGGTGGAATTCCATCATGGCGACATCGACCGCCCGGTGGTCGTCGCAGCGCTGTACAACGGCGCCGGACAAGTCGATGCCCAGCACAACGAGAAATCCGCAGGCGCAGCGCAATCCACCGGTAACGCCCCCGCCTGGTTCGCTGGCGAAGGCAAGGAGGCCAAGGAACACGCGCACAACGCCGTCTTCTCCGGCATCAAGACCCAGGAACTGAGTGCCAGCCAGAGCGGTGATGGCGGCTACAACCAACTGGTCTTCGACGACACCCCCGGCCAGGGCAGCACCAGTCTCGCGACCACACAGGCACATAGCCGGCTGCACCTGGGGCACCACAAGCAGCAGGACGACAACGCGCGTGGCAAGGCGCGGGGGCATGGGGCCGAGCTGGCCACGACCGCACAAGGCGCGATCCGCGCCGGCGCAGGGCTGCTGGTGAGCGCGCATGCCCAACAAAACGCCAAGGGTGCGTTCATGGCCAGCCGCGAGGCGCAGCAGCAAACGAAACAGGCCGAAGAACTTGCGACTTCACTAGCCAAGAGTGCGCAGACACAGAAGGCGCAGATCAAGGATGAAGAGGCACCGGACAAGCTGCCGGCCATCGAGGCGCTGAAACACGTGGCGGAAGTGCTGGGGGCACAGCAAGAAGGCAGCGCGGCGCAATCGAACGGCGGTGGCGACATCAAGGCCACCGAAGGTGGACAAGGCAGCGTCACCGCGTACAGCGAGCCGCACCTGCAGTTCAGCGCGCCGATGGGCATCGGCTTCGTCACACCGAAGGAGGCGATTGCGGTGAGCGGCAAGCACACCGCAATCGTCGCCAATCAGGACATCGATCTGCCGGCACAAGGACAGATCGCAGTGAGCGTGGCCAAGGGCGTGAGCCTGTACACGCTGGGCGCCAAGGCGAGCGGAGGCGGTGAGCCGAACCAGGAACGCGGCATCACGCTGCACGCGGCCAGCGGCAGCGTGATGCTGCAAAGCCAAAAGGGTGCGACGAAGATCGCGGCGGACAAGAAGGTGACGATCGCCAGCACGACGAAGAACGTGGATGTGGAGGCGCCCAAGCACGTGCTGCTGACCAGCGCCGGGGCGTACATCAAGCTCGAAGGCGCAAGCATCAAGATCCACGCGCCGGGGAAGGTGACGTTCAGGGGGATGCACAACTTCGTCGGGCCGCAAGGAGACAGTGCGAGCAACAGCGTAGAAAAAGGGGAGTACCACGCCTGTCCCTTCAAGCTCGCGGCCGCCGGGGCCGCAGGTGTCAGTGCGATATGACGACGTCGTCACCCTCCAGCGTCGCAACGCTTGCGCAATTGCAGGCGACCTTCGACAGCGCGACCTCCATCTACGTGCTGGTCGACCCCATGCAGGGCGAACCCATCCCGGTGTCTGTCGATGCACCGGATAGCCTCGCCGCAACGCAAGCGGCGCGCGAAGCAGCTTGGGGCCGTCAAGTCACAACAGTGCTGCTGGACCCTCGCGTTCCGCTGGCGCAGGCGCAGCAACCCTACGTCGTGACGCTGCAAGGGGCGGACGATGAATGGCTCGCCGACACATTGGATATTGCGCAGGCCGAGCGCCACGCATCACAAGCTGATGGCCTCGCGTCCGACGGAAGGGGCGTACACCGCGTCAGCTGGTTGCAAACGAGCCTCTTTGCCGAGGACGTTGCAGCGGTCGTAGCGCAGATGCTTCGTGTCGACACGTCAGCCTGGACCGATGCGCGCTACATGCGGCTTGCAGACCGTCGCGTCTTCGGTTGGCTGCGGCATGTGGTGGGCGATGCACGCGTTTCGGCACAGTTCGGGCGCCTTCGACGCTGGGTCTACCTGGATGCATGCGGCCAACTTGCGCAACTGACTCATGCCGACGACGGAGTCGAGCGACTGACGCTCGACGGCGACGAGTGGAAGTTCTTCATGCGCGGCGAGCGGATGCATGCGACCACCGCGCGCTGGCTCGGCGAGCTCGCTCTCTTGAGCGATCAGGCCCCGTGCAAAAGTTCGCAGCAAGACCGCGAGGTCTACGCACAGGTCGCCGCAGCCCTTGGCCGCGCGGAGCGGGCGGCACAGCGGTGGCCGACACGCTTCGTGCGTGCTCGTGATCAAGATGCATGGGCCGCCTTGAGCCTCTTGCATGCCGACATTGAACATGACGCTCGCGTGCGGGCTGCTTTGCAGGCTCGGCCCGAAGAAGACGGCCAATCGGACGAAACCATGCACACCCTGAGCATCGCCTTGCGCGCCTTGATGTTGAAAGGCACCTCCTCATGAGCACGACCACTCCTGCCGGCTGCGATAACTGCAACAGGAGCGGTTTGTCGCTGTTGTTGCTGCGGCCGAGCCCCATCGCCATCGCGGGCTTTCTGGTTCCGGCGGGCTCGGAAGCACTGCAGACCGATCAAAGCGGCCTCGTGCCGGGTCACGCGCTGACGGAAAGCCGCTACGTGCTGCGCCTGTTGCGTGCTGGCTATGTGCACGTCTACATTCCAAACCCTCCGCAGGGTGTCAAGGAATGGCTGGTCTACCGCGTCACCGACAACGCGGATCTCGTCGAGCAGGGCAATCCCGTGTTTGCGCAAATGCCTGCGCCGCCGGCCTGCTCAAACACGGCGCACAACGCAGCCGGTATGCGCCTGCTGCACATCCCGCAGGCACACAAGATCCCGACTGTGTGGATGGCCTATAGCGCCAATCTGTGGAATGAAAAACTCAAGAAGCAGAACCGGGCCAACCCTGAAGCCATGATGCAAGTGGATCTTGCCGGTGGTACTACGCCAGGAAGCTTCCTGCCGACAGCGTCTCGGCTTCGCAGCAGCGTACTTGAATGCGCGCTGAACAACCTGAGCCTCAACAAGGCGACAGATCACGACTTCCAGTTCAACAGTCTGGCGCCTATCGTCGACAGCCTTGCCGACAACCTGGTGAGGGCGGCCGCATGCCATCCACTTACGGCGGGCAAGGAGAGGGCGGTCGTGCTGCCCGACCCGGTGGGTCTGACGGCCGAACTGAATGCACTGCGATTGCGCAGGCACGAGATTGCAAGGCGTGCCATCGAGGCAGAGGCCGCCAAGCCGGAAAACGAGCATGCACTCAAAAGCTCCGAGGCGATGCTGGGGCTCAAGGAATTGCAGGCGCGGGTGGAATATGCGAAGGCGCTAGAGAAATTGGCTCCGGTCGTTTCTTTCAAGGAGTACTCGGAGCCCAAGCCCGGCAATCCTTTCTTTGGCGCCACCATTGCTCCGTTTCGGTATGAAGGTCGCACCTGGGAAGAGATCGAAGGAGAGGGGCGCAGCGCGGAGGCCAATCCGCTCGGAAGGGTATGGCCAACAGGGGGATCGGACCGCGTTCGTCTGGAGGCGGACAAGGCCTTGGCGAAATCGTGGGGGGACATCGCAGACGAGTACAGCGAAACCGGTCGTGCGCAATGGGTGAAGGATTTCCATGACCGGATGAAACGCGAGCATCTCGATGTCGTCGCCAGGTTCGAGGCCGATTGGTGGGCCACACGCAAGAGCGACAGCTTTAAACTTTATTTCGAGATGCATTTCGACGAGACGGACCCGAATGCGCTGTTGCAAACGCATTCGTGTGGGCTGGTCTATGCGCGCGAGGTCTCGATATCGACGACGCCGGCGCCCCTCACCACGGGTAAGGTGCTCGAGGCCTACGTCGAAGAACTTGCAGGAGATCCGAGCCAGCCATCCTCCGTCATGGTCAGAGCGTTGGCCGCCAATCAAAAGGAAATTCTCAAGAAACTGCAGCCGATATGGGCCATTGAAAAGGCTGGCGTCTACGCACATGAAAGCCGCAACGACAAGCTGTTCGACCTGGGTGTGGGATTGCTGCGCAAGCTCGAGTCGTCGGGTCTGGCTTCCAAGCCGCGCTACAGCTGGCTTGCTCCTGCACTTGGCAATCTGTTCGGCGGTTACAGCCTGACGGTGGCCCAGGGCCTGACTGGGGCGGTTTCGGCGCTCTGCGCCAGTCTTGGTGCGGCCTTTCTGTCAACCGACAGAGGCAGAAAGCTGGTTGCGCGCGCGCAAGGCCTTGCGATGGTTCAACGCACGACCGACCTCGTGCTCAAAGGCTTCATCGACGGCGATGTGCTGCGCGTGCCCTTGCAGATCACCATGCACTATCCGGCCGGCAAGGGCATCCTGATGCTCTTTCGCGACCGTGGCACGCACACTTACTCGCAGGCTGCGGGCTTGGTTCGCGGAGGCGCTATCGAGATCACCTTGCTGACCGACAACCTCGAAATGGCCAAGTACGGTGGCAACGTGGCAGATGCCATTCGGGATGGCGCCGGGCGAATCGATACGCCGGCCAACCCGAAGCCGGCCATCGTCATGGGGTCGACCGCATGGCGCGGAATGCAGCTTCGCGGCCCCGACTTCGACAGACTCTGGCTCGATGGCCGCATGAGTTCGGCGAATGCAAAGGCTGCCGCGCTTGAAATGATGCAGGGCAAGCAGGCCATCATCACCACGCTCGACGGTCGATTGGCGGTCGGCGGCTTGTTGCTCAATGGCCTTGGGCTCATCGGCAGTTTCGGGCAGATCAACGATGAGCGTGAAGAGGTGCGCCGGGCCGCATGGTTCGGGCTGGTAGACGGTGCCTCTGGCGTGCTGGGCGGTCTGGCCGGAGTGTGGGAGGTGGCGCTCAAAGCCAGGCTCACCTTGCAAGTGGGACAGGGGGCGGTAGAACGCTCGATCACGGTTCACTCGCTGCGTGCGGCGGGGCATGTATTGGGCGCGGTGGCGGGTCTTGCGAATGCAGGGATGAACTGGATGAGGGCGAATGATGCCAGTGAGGCTGAGCAGAAGTGGGTGGGGCGCTTGTATAGAGCTTCCAGTTGGGCCTTTCTGGGAACAACAGGTACGTTTGGCGCATTGGCTGTCGGCGCTCTTGCAGACCGTATGGTTGCCAAGGGAGTTGCGCGCGCAGTCGCTATTCGCATTGCTGCGCGCTTCGGTGCTCAGGGCGTTATCGCTGGTTCGTTGAGCGGTTGGGGCACCGTCCTGCTCGGCTTGGCTGTACTTTTCGAGGTTGGGGCTGTCATCATGACGCCGACCGAAATGGAGAAGTGGGCTAAGCGCACTCGCTTCGGCAACAGATTCGGTGGCAAGTTCACGAACTGGGCAGAAGAGGAAGCCGAGCTGAACAAATTGTTCTCGCCGCCTGAGAAGAAAACACCTGCAGCGCCAACCATCCCGACAATGATCTTCCCAATCTTCATTCCTGGCAGTGAGCCACCACCCGGGCCGCAAATGGCATGAAGGAACTCAAGCTTCTCAAGCACGGCGAGCGCGTGCGCATCGAATATCAGCCATCACCCGGAAGCACCGAAGGTGCGATGGGCGCCAGCACCGACGAGGAGCGCCCTGGCGGAAAAGTCTCCGGAATCGTCAAACGCTACCGAAAGAACCGAACGGCCGAAGGTTTCCCGCAAGCACTGGGCTGGATCAAGGCGACTTACAAAGATGCCATTGAGTACACGGGGATGACGAAGGAATTGCGCGGCTATGGGTTCTTCCTGGCGGTGTTTTTTGGGGGCGTTGGATTTGCGGTAAGCGCGATAGCGGCGATCGACTTTTTCACGACCAATGATTGGTTTCTTGCGCTGCTTGATGCGGCATTTGGTCCCGTAGCGCTGGTCTTCTCCCTTTGGATAACGACCTTCGGCCTGCGCGTCGACCTATTTAAACCATCGGACCTGCCGATCATCTTCGACCGCAAACACGGCAAGATCTATCGCATCCTGCGCGAGGAAAAACCCGGTTGGCGCGGCCTGTTCAAGCTCTGGCCCGTACTGGCTTGCGAGTACGACTGGGAGCTCGTCGATGCCGAGCACGAGACGGAAGTGCTCTCTACGGGGGCGACCATCGTGCGCAATCATTTCCTGATGTTCATCGTCCGCAAGAGCGCAAGCGACCCGACCATCATCGACAGCTTCCAGATTGCCAATGCCAGTTCCTTGAGTGAAACCCTCGTGCCAGCCATGTGGGAGCACATTCGTCGTTTCATGGAGGAGGGTGGCTCGCACCTGCCGCTGCCCTCAGAACCATTGGCCAGCATGGAAGCACCACGCAACTGGTGGCATAGCGTGGGCGCTACCGGCCCCTTCGGTGCGGGCTATATGAAACGTTGGAACGAACAGCCTGGCTACATGTGGTTCATGCACTTGGCACTGCCGGTGACCCTGCCGATGTTTTTGCTCTGGGGCACGGGAAATTGGTTGAGCTACAAGACTGCGATCGACGTCGATTGGCCACAAGAGGTGAAACGCGCTGTAGGTCCGAGCATGACGTCTGAGCCGGTATGAAGAGCTCTCAGGTAGGCGACTCGCCGCACCGCGATGAGCTATCCGATCTCAAGACCTGCTCCGTTTTGCCAGAACCGAACTTCGGGCCTGACTCGGGCATGTTTCTGCTGGAAGGTGTCGTTGCCGAACTGCACGTGTCAGAGGGCCGCGAGAACCTGCTACGGAAAATCGACAAGCACTACAAGCAAACGAGTGTGCTCGCAGGCGTCGGTGCGGCGGTGGGCGACCTGTTCGGCCAAGCCGCCAACGCCGCGATGCTGGCAATGTATGACGGTGAAGATATGCAGAACTTCGCGTGTCTGATTGGCGATCAGGTCGTGTGCGGGCAGTTCGCTGGGGCGCAGCTGCTCAAGGAAGGCAACCGGGTTCGGTTGGCTGCGTCACGCAGTGGTGATGTGGTTGTTGCGCGCGGAATCCTGGACGAGCAGCAAGGACTGGTCTGGGTGGGGCACGCCTGGGGCGGCGGTGCGGAGATAAGCGCGAACTGGAAGCTTGCTTTTTGGGGGTTCGCGTTTGCGAGCATCTGCTGGGCATTGAGCTATTTTTTCGTCAAGGAGCATGTGGGCTTCGTCAAATACCAGGCGTTGGGCATGACGGGTGCAGCCGTATTGACGGCAGGCTTGGCCCTCTGGGCCAACAAGGACATGCAGACACTTGCAAAGCCCTCTACTGAAGTGTTCCGGCTTCTGGGCTTTGCGGAGCCTGAGAAGGTCAATCTGAACAACTATCAGCTTTCTCTCGTGGAATCGCGAAAGCGCAGCAAGCTCGTGGCATCCAAAGTGCGAGAGTTGCGAGAAGGAACCTTCACGCTTCCTCCGCGGCCGGCAATTCTGGATGTCTCGTCAGAACGTATCCGGAATACGCATGACTACAAACAAGCCATCGAAGACGGAAAGCTATCGATGATTTCGTGAGCGTTTGCTGCGGCTGGTAGCTCTCGATTCAGCGTGCAAGGGTCGCACGTTGGCAAGCGATGTCGACCAAGGGCAATCGCAGCGATCGGCGACGGGTGCGACTCGCGCCCGGCGGTTACTCGCTCAGCCTCACGACCCGCTCCGATCCCGCGAAGCCACAGCCGTCCGCACCTTCAGCACCACCGGCGCTGGCGCCTGCGCCAGCACGCCATCCACCACATCCTTCTCCCCCTCCTTCATCGCCAACGCCCGATACGGCGTGATCTGCGCATTCACCTGCATATTCGCCGACACGCTCGCAATGTTCCCCATCGCATCCACAGCCCGCGCCTCGATGCTCGCGTAGCCCGCCGCCCCAGGCGTCCAGTTGCACGTATACGGCGCGGCCTTCACCGTGCACAGCGTCTTCCCATCCACGATGAACTGAAGCTCCGCGATCCCTGCATTCGCCTGCGCCGCAGCGGAAAGAGTCGTCGTCCGGCTGACCCCTGTCGCCGCCGGCACCGCAACCGACACCACAGGCGGCGCCAGATCCGCAGGCGCATTCACCATCACATTCGCCGTAGCCATCGCCGAGTTCCCCGCCGCATCCACGCCGATCACGCGGATCGTCTGCATGCCCGGCGTCATCGGCGTCCACGTGCAGGTGAAAGGCGGGGCTTCGAACGTGCAGATCGGAATCCCATCCGCCCCCGCCACCTTCACGCCCCACACGCCCACGTTGTCCACCACGGCCGGTGCAATGGTCACCGGCTGCCCCAGCGTGGCCATCGCGGGCGCCGACACGGACACAGTCGGTGGCACGTTGTCCAGGCCGCCCAATGCCATGTCGATCGTGAACGTCGACTGCCCCTTCACCGCCTTCTGCTCGAACGCATCGAAGATCGTGAACCAGCTCGCCGTCGGTGAGCGCCCTGGTGCCGAGGCCTTCACCAGCAGCGTCGACTTCGCGCTGTTGAAGCACGTAAAACCGCACGCCCAGTCGAAGGCAAAGCGACCCGCCTCATCGGCCACGCCCTGCGCCAGCAACACCATCGGCTGCTCTGTCGAAGTGCCTGCGTTCCGCCACACCGATACCTGCGCTCCGGGCAGCGCGGCGCCCGTCGCGCGATCGGCAATGCGCACCTGCGTCGCCGTGGTCCCCGCCATGAACTTCGACGTGCCGTACTTCGGCCAATCGCTCCAGTCGGTGTTGATGTTGGCCTTGGTGCCCGCCGTGAAGCGGATCATGTTCAGCGTGATGACGCGGTTCGTCGCCGGGTCGCGCCGTTGTTCGAACACCGTGCCCAGCAGCGGATCGAGCCGCCAGCTCTGGCGTGTCCACCAGTAGCGGTCGGTGTCGCTCATCAGCGCCAGGTCGGCCAGCGGGGCGGTGCCGGTGGTGTCTTTCACCATCGAGGCGTTGTAGTACTCGCCCGCGCCGGCGCCGAACACATGTTCCAGCTCGTGCAGCAGCGTCTTGAGCTGGCGGCCCAGGTAGTCTTTTTCGGTGGACTCGGGCGCGGCCTTGGTGATGGCGCGCGACAGCCGCAGCGGGTCGTGAATCGCGATCCAGTTCAGGTTCCAGGCCGCGCCTTTCTGCGGAAAGGTCCAGCTCGCCGCGAGGCCGCCGTGGCTGTAGCCCTTGGTCGATTTCGAGATGCACACCACGATCTCGCCATTGACCAGGCCGCTGTGGCTGCATTGCGGCGCCGCGGCGGGGGCAACGAGCTGCAGGTCGTTGACCGGGTCGAACACGAAGCTGCGCACCGTCTCGCGCGTGAACACCGTGTTGACGTCGGCCACGTACTGCGCAAGCCGCCGGCCCGCTTCCGCGGGGCCGATGTCGTCAGCCAGTTGCGGGTCGACGAACAGCTTCAGCCGATGAACGCTGGGTGGCGCCTTGCCGACTTCGTTCAACCCCGCCCAGGCGCCCGGGCCGAGGAGCATGGCGCAGCAGCCAAGCGCCAGCACAGCCAGGTGACGCGCACGTCCAGACAGCGAAAAGAAGGCGCGCATCCAGCCCACAAAGTTGTTTCAAAAATGTAAGTTTAGTGTGATTGAAGTGTCACAACCATCTGTTACTTACATTGCAGAAACATATTTTGTAGGTTTATTGCAACATTTACTCCATGGCGATGCCGATCGCCGGGCGTGCCGAGGCGGGGGCGAATCAGGTCTTGGCGGGCATCGCAATGTCCGCGATTCGCTCCTGCACCAATGCGGCCACCGAGCGCGGAACCTGGCACGTCAGCGCCATCACGCCAGGCGTTGGCGTGGCGTAGACATTCGTGCGCGTGAGATGGTCCAGCCCCAGAAGCACGTCGATCGTGAGGGGCGGGAGGCCCACCGCCGCGTAGAACGCCCGCTGCGCCTGTTCCGTGCGCCGGATGTACGCCACCGGCCGGCCGAGGCCTTCCGCCAGAAGCGCCGCGATGCCGTCCATCGTCACCGGCGCGGGTCCCGTCAGGTCGTAGATCTTGTGGCCATGGCGCTCGGCCCCTTCGAGCAGGACGGCGGCCGCGCACGCCGCCACGTCGCGCGTGTCGATCGCGCTGATCTGGCCGTCCCCCGCCGCACCGCCCCACACGCCCTTGGGCACGAAGCTGGACGCCACGCGAACCAGCGTGTCCGTGAAAGTGGCGGGCCGCAGCAGCGTCCAGGCCACGTTCTTGCTCGCCAGGTGCGCGTCGATTTCCGTGTGCCATTCGAGCACGTTGCTCGCAATGCTTGCGCCCGCACCGCCCACCGAAAGACCGACCAGGTACGGCACGCCGGCATCGACCGCGGCGTCGATCAGCGCCTTCTCGTCGCGCACCTGGCGCGCGCTCGTCGCGGTGCTCAGAAACGCCTTGTCCGCGCCCTCGAACGCCTGCTGCATCGACTTCGCGTTGTCGAAGTCGATGCCCACCGCGTCGACGTTCGCGCCGAACAGGGCGCGCGCCTTTTCAGGGTTGCGCGACAGCACGCGAACGCGCGCGCCGCTCTCGATGAGCTGCCGCGTGAGCCTGGACCCCACCGTGCCGGTTCCCCCGGCGATTGCAATGATCGACATGAAAGTTCTTTCAGGTTTGCCAGCGGGATGCCGACCGTTGCCGAACTTTAGAAAAACACCTCGATGTCTACAATGTCTTATATGCAACCTTTCCGGCCATGACCGCAGGAGCGCACATGCACCGCATCGCCTACACGGTCGTCCCGAACTTTCAGGTCATGGTCTTCGCAGGCATGACCGTCTTCGAACTGGCCAACCGCATCGCCCCCGAGCCTTACTACGACGTGCACCTGCTCTCCGCAGAAGGTGGCCTGGTGCAGACCTCCATGGGCATCCCGATGCCGACCGAACTGGCCGGCCGCAAGTCGTTCGACACGGTGATTGCAGCCGGCGCGCTCGACATCGAACCGGCCCCGAAGAAGCTCCTCGCGTTCCTCCGCCGAGCGGCGACTTCATCGCGCCGGATCGCCTCCGTCTGCACCGGCGCCTTCGTGCTTGCAGAGGCCGGCGTGCTGAACGGCCGGCGCGCGACCACGCACTGGAGCTACGCCCGCGACCTGCAGGCCAACTACCCGCAAGTGAAGGTCGAGGAAGACCGCATCTTCGTTGTCGACGGCCCCGTGTGGACCTCTGCCGGCATGACCGCCAGCATCGACCTTGCCCTGGGCATGGTCGAGCGCGACCTGGGCACCGAGCACGCCCGCACGGTCGCCAAGCGGCTCGTGGTGTACCAGCGTCGTGGCGGCGGGCAGATGCAGCACTCGGCCTTGCTCGACCTCGATGCCAAGACCGACCGCATACAGAGCGCGCTCGCCTTCGCGCGGCGCAACCTGCACAAACCGCTCGCGGTCGAGCATCTGGCCGAGGCCGCGCACCTGAGCCCGCGCCAGTTCAGCCGCGCCTTCCGCGCGGAGACTGGCCAGTCCCCCGCCAAGGCCATTGAAACCCTGCGGGTGGAGGCGGCGAGGGTGATGATGGAACAGAGCCGCCACCCCATCGAAGTCGTCGCCAGCGAGACCGGCTTTGCGGACAGGGAGCGCATGCGGCGCGCGTTCCTGCGGGCCTTCGGGCAGCCGCCGCAGGCCATGCGAAGGAACGCGAAGATCGGCGCGGCGACGACAGAAGACTGACGATCTGCGCGCGGGCGAGCCGGCTAGTGCGCAGGCGCCGAAGGCGCCGTCATCCTGCGCCGCGTGTCGTCATCGACCAGCTCGCGCAATGCGCTGAACAGCGGCGTGGTCCCCGTGTGCTTCCTGCCGTATCCGAGGTTGAACGCGTAGTCGAAATCTTCAGGGTTCGCGCCCTGGCTGTGCTGCAGGATCGTCTCGAGCTTGTCGAGCGCCTTCACCGCCTTGGCTTCGGGCGAAGCGGCGGCTTCGTACTCGTCCCAGAGCGCGAGCAACTCGCTGCGCAACGCGTCGTTCAGCGGCGCCATCAGCGTCAGCAGGTCGCGGCGTTCGCGCTCGCTCTTGTCGGGGTGCGCGTGCTGGCTCACCGCCGGAATGTCGCCGTTGATCGCCTCGCCCAGGTCGTGCACCACGCACAGCTTGAGCACGCGCAGCAGGTCGAGCCCGGCCAGCTCTTCTTCGAAGGCCATCGCCATCAGGCACAGGCGCCAGCTGTGCTCGGCCGTGCTCTCCGCGCGGCCCGAGGAGGTGTGGCCGCTGCGCAGCACGTCTTTCAGTTTTTCCGCCTCGCGCAGGAAGGCGAGCTTGCCCTTGAGTTGCTCGATGTTCATCGGCGGGGATCGTAGGGAGGCGGGGCGGTGGTGTCCACGCATGAAATATGCGTGGTGCATGTCTCGCCGGGATCTGCGCGATGAAAATTTCTTGTGCCGAATCCGTGACGGCGGTCACGTTTCTATAACTGTAGAATGTACGCCAGTGGCGTATGCTTCCGGCCGTGCTCACCGTCGTCGAAACCCCAACTTTCCAGAAGCTATGGCCGAACTATTGGACAGAGGAAGAGCGAGGTGAATTTGCCGCTTACATCTCCGAGAACCCTGACGCCGGAGACCCCGTCCAGAAATCGGGCGGCGTGCGCAAGGTGCGCTGGGGGCGCGCCGGTTCGGGCAAGAGCGGCGGCGTGCGAATCGTGTACTTCAATCGCAAGAGGCCCGGTGAAGTTGTCCTGATGTTGATCTACGCCAAGGCGAACCTCGATTCGATCTCCGGCGAAACCTTGAAGGAGTTGCGCGATGCCGCAGAAAAAGCCGATGAGTGATACCGAACTGGCCGCCTTCGAGGCGGGTCAGGACTTCGATGCTCTGCTCGCGCAGTCGGCGCGAGAAATGGGTGCCGGAAAAACGCGCAAGGTTTACACGCCCGTGGTTGCCGCGCGCGAGAACGCAGGCCTGTCGCAAGCCGGCTTTGCCGAATTGCTTGGCGTGTCGGTGCGTACGTTGCAGCAATGGGAGCAGGGCCGCCGCGAGCCAACGGGCGCAGCGAAGACGCTGATTGCCATCGCCGAAAAGATGCCTGAAGCGCTCAGGGCGGCCGACCCGAATTACAAGATGCCGCGACGTGTTGTGTCCGGCCGCGCAAAGGCCAAGCAGATCAAGGCCTGAGCTTCCGCCCCACCGGCGCCATCACCCCACCGCCTTGATCAACCGCTCCCGCCCCGCCTTCACCAACATCGAGGCCACCGCGCACGAAGCCAGCCGCGCCGCCTCCGAGTCCGCGCGGCTCGTCAGGATCACCGGCACCTTCGTGCCCAGCACGATGCCCGCCGCATAGGCGCCGCCCAGGAAGGTGAGGCTCTTGGCGAGCATGTTGCCCGCGTCCAGGTCGGGCACGATCAGCACGTTGGCGCGGCCGGCCACCGGCGAGACGATGCCCTTGATGCGCGCGGCCTCGGCGTCGATGGCGTTGTCCAGCGCGAGCGGGCCGTCCAGTTGCGCGCCGGTGATCTGGCCGCGGTCGGCCATCTTGCAGAGCACGGCGGCGTCGAGCGTGGAGGGCACCTTGGCGTTCACCGTTTCGGTGGCCGAGAGAATCGCCACCCGCACGGCCGGCATGTGCAGCGCATGCGCGAGGTCGATGGCGTTCTGCACGATGTCGACCTTCTCTTCGAGCGTGGGCGCGATGTTGATCGCCGCGTCGGAGATGACCAGCGGCTGCGAGTGGCCCGGAATGTCCATCACGAAGCAGTGACTGATGCGCCGCGAGGTGCGCAGGCCTCCCTCGCGCCGCACCACCGCGCCCATCAGCTCGTCGGTGTGCAGGCTGCCCTTCATCAACGCATCGACCTCGCCGCGCAAGGCCATGGCCACGGCGGCGTCGGCCGCGGCGTGGCTGTGCGGCGCATCGACGATGGTGAGGTGCGCAATGCTGGCGCCGGCCTCCAGCGCCGCCGCCTCGATCTTCGCGCGCGGCCCGACCAGCACCGGCGCGATGAGGCCCAGCGCGGCCGAAGCCAGCGCCGCTTCGAGCGACACGGCGTTGGCCGGGTGGACGACCGCGACGCGCAGCGGGGGGAGGGCGCGGGCGGCGGCGATCAGGCGGTCGTAGTGGGGGTGCGGTGCAGCGGTGGGAGTGGATGAAGACGCCATGCGGGCTCCGGAAGATGGGTGATGGGCAAACGGGCGAGTGGACGAGTGGACGGCTGGGCGGACGCGGTCAGCGGAGTTTGCAGCAAGCACCCCCGCCAAGGGCCGGGCGCAAGCAGGCGTTCATCGCAAAGCCTGCGGCGCAGCAGCGTCGCGGTGCCCGCTCACACGCGCGCCCGCGTCGCGCGGCAGCCCCGCTGCGTCGATCAGCGCCAGCAGCGCCAGTGCTGCCACCAACCCCAGCGCGATGCGAAAGTCCGTCACGCCCGGATGGCCCGCGTGCCCCGTGAAGCGTTCGGCCACGCCCAGCGCGATCGCGCCGAACGCGATGCCGATGCCCGCGCTCAACTGCTGGAACATGCTGAACAGCGTCGTCGCGCTGCTGGTCTGCGCGGGCGTGGTGTCGCAAAAGGCGAGCGTGTTGAAGGCCGTGAACTGCATCGAGCGGCACATGCCGCCCACCACCATCACCGCGGCCATCACCGCGCGCGGCGTGTCCGGCGAAAGCGCCGCGCACGCCACGAACCCCAGCGCCACCAGCACGCCGTTGACCACCAGCGTGCCGCGAAAGCCAAGGCGCCGCATCACCCAGCTCGTGGCCGGCTTCATGCCCAGGTTGCCCGCGAACAGCGCCAGCATCATGAAGCCCGAGGCGACCATGCTGAAGCCGAAGGCCAGCTGGAACATCAGCGGCAGCAGAAACGGCGCCGTGCTGATCGCCACCCGAAACAGCGACCCGCCGAACACCGACACCCGGAAGGTCTGCACGCCGAAGGCCGACAGGTCGACCAGCGGGTGGCTCGTGCGCCGCAGGTGCCGCAGCGCCCACGCGAGCGAACACGCCCCACCCGCCACGAAGGCCAGCGCCTGGGGCCAGTCGATCGCGGTGTGGCTCAGCAGATCGAGCCCGTACATCAGCGCGGCAAGCCCCGCGCCGCTGGCAACGAAGCCGTGCCAGTCGAACGGCCGCCGCTGCCCCGGTGCGCCGTCGATCCAGCGCAGGGCCAGCACCAGGGCCACGGCGCCCAGCGGCACGTTGAGAAAGAAGATCCAGTGCCAGGTCCATGCGCTGGCGATCCAGCCGCCCAGCGGCGGGCCCAGGATGGGCGCGACCAGCCCGGGCCAGGTGATGGTGGCAATGGCTTTCACGAGCCCGCTCTTGGGCGTGCTGCGCAGCACCACCAGCCGGCCCACCGGCACCATGAGCGCGCCGCCGATGCCCTGCAGGATGCGCGCCGCCACGAACATCGGCAGGCTCTGCGCGAGGCCGCAGGCCACGGAGGCCAGCGTGAAGATGAGGATCGCGCCCGCGAACACCTGGCGCGGACCGAAGCGGTCGGCCACCCAGCCGCTCACCGGAATGAACACGGCCAGCGCCAGCAGGTAGGCGCTGATGCCGATCGACAGCGCCACCGGCGCGACGCCGAAGCTCTGCGCCATGGCCGGCACGGCGGTGGTGATGACGGTGGCGTCGAGGTTCTCCATGAAGAACGCGGCGGCAACGAGGAAGGCGATGCGCCGGCTGCGCGGCGGGTCGACGGCCGGCGCAGCGGGAGCGGGGGTGGCAGAGGTCATGGGCTTGCCGAGCATAGCGACGCTGCGCCAGTTGCGGAGGAACCCCTGCGCATGCCTAAAGCGTCTCCACCAACCGTGCCGACGTGCCATCGGACAGCGCGGGTGACGGGGGGAATGAAGACGCCATGCGGGCTCAGGAGGGGTGGCGGATGGGACATCGAGGCGACAACGAATGTTTCCCCGAAGCAAACTGCTGACAAGTTACACCACAATGTGTCCATTCCAAGCGATGAACACAATGAGCCCCATCCACGCGGCGCGCGAGTACGTTTTAGAAGCCGTCCAACGGCCCGCACTGGCTAGCGCTTTGCCCGAGTCGACCAAAGCCAAGGTTCGAAACTCCAACACCTGGCTGAAGCAGTTCAAGCGCGTGGGTGACTTGTATGCGTACCTGCAGCGATTCAGCACCGACAAGCAGGATGGGATTTACCTTGAAATGCATGCGCTCGGGCTGCAGACATTCGAGGACATCGTTAAGCCTTTCGGGGAGCGATTCGGCGATTGGGTCGGCGACCGAATGCGCGCGTCGGACTTCGTGATCGGCGAGACCTACAGCGCGTACGACATCCTCATCTTCTCGGCGAACTACGACACCCGGGCTGGTGGCATGTTTGTCATTGAATCGGGTGGACAGCCAACAGCAGTTGTCATCAAAGCAACCCTGAGCGGGGGCAGGTATGCGAACGAGTGGCTGGATCAGGGGCGTAGGCTGAAGTATTTTCTGAAGAGCAAAAAACTAAAGGATGGACGCGTTGAGTTTGGTGAGAAATACAAGCCCAACGCCGCCATCTTGAAGATACCGAATCTGCCGGTACTCGCTTTTGTTAGACAAAAGGCGCAGGGCGAATTTATCTACGCAGGCGCTTTCTCGAAACACGACATACGCCGGGAGGCGGACGGCTCGAAGTGGTTCGACCTCATGCTCGCAAGCTCCGACGAGGTAGTCGCTGATGCCGGGTATGTGCAGCAGCAGTTGCAAGACCATGTGGCGCTGGCATTGACGCAGTCACAGCAACAGCGCCTTGAGCGCTTAGCCAAAGCGCCGAAGAAGCCCAAGATCATTCGGACGGTTGCGACCGCATTTGTGAGAAATCCTGATGTGATTGCCGAAGTCCTCTTGCGAGCGAAGGGGAAATGTGAAGGGTGCGATCAGAACGCGCCTTTCGTTAGCAAGGCCACTGGCAACCCCTACCTTGAGGTGCATCACAGAAAGCCTTTGGCACAAGGCGGCTACGACACTGTGGCCAATGCCCTAGCTCTCTGCCCAAACTGCCATCGCCAAAATCACTTTGGCTAGCAGTTAAAGCGTTTCGACCAACCGCGCCGCCGTGCCATCGGCCAGCGTGAGCCGCGTCCACCGGCAAAGGCTCTGCGCAATGGGCACGAGCTGCGAATCGTTGGTGCCCGTCGTGAACTCCAGCGAGGGCGGCGCGAGCGCATCGCGCCAGCCGATGCCATCGAGCAGAGCCTCCTTGCCCGCGATCTCCGGCGTGGCATAGCGCCAGAGCGAGCGGCCCAGCAGCAGCGAGAGCGGCGCGCCGAACTCGGCGGCCCTGCGCGCGGACGAGGCCAGCAGGCGATGCGTGATGTCGCACACCAGATGCACCGGCCGCGGGCTCTCGTTGACGAGCCTGGCCAGCGCATGGTCGGCGGCCGCATCGAGCCGCGCCGACAACAGCGCCTCGGCACGTGCGCGCTCGGCGGGCTCCATTGCCTGCGTGCCGGACTCCCAGCGCGAGATGGTCGATTGATTGACGTTGAAGAGCTCTGCCGCGTGCGATTGCTTCACGCGATGCAGCAGGCGCCAGCGCTTCAACGCTGTGCCCAATGTGAAAGTGACAGCGCTGGCAGGGGTGTCGAGTGCGTCTTGCATATGTCAATTCATTGCCGGTTTATTGCCGCGACAGAAGGCATTTTGTTTTGCTTTGCCGATGTGGGCAAAGTTGGCGCGATGCGCGATTTGTTCGGTGCGCGAGCGCGGCTTTGAAGCGCTTCTGTTCTTATATTTGTCGACCGCCGCGCCTCACGGCGGGACATCGAAGTGCACACCGCAGCGATGTCGATGTGAGGCAGAAAAGGCGACGGCCAAGGTGCGCTAACACCATGGCCGTCTGACCAATCAACGTGCAGTAACTTTGCAGGAAAGCACATCAAATGGCTGATCGAATTATCGCCGGGCAAAACTTGCCCACCTCCCGCAACGCAACCAACGAGCAGGACGCGTCAGACATTCTTGAGAACAAGTTGACCCAACTGCGATCTCTGCTTCACTGCTGCTATGGGGATGAGCAGGAGTTGTTCGAGGCGATTGGGCCGAGGCATCGGGGCAACATCATGTGGCTTGCGGCAGATCTAACTGCAGATGCAGAGGGCCTGCTTCAGCAAGTCATCGGACGCGGCACAACCGCCGACACAAACGCGGCGCCGATCCCATAGGTCGCTCACTGCTCCCATGTCAGCAACCCGTCCACGTCTTTGAACTTTTCATAGATGGCCGGGTTTTCTCCGACGGCCAGCGCCTTGAAATGCGCTGCGCCGCATTTGATCTTGCCTTCCTCCGTGGGGCGAAGATCGGTGCCGAAGAGATTGCTCTTCGTTTCAACAACGAAATACAGGCGCTCCTGTCCGTCTTTTTCGACCAGCACCGCCCAATCCGGGTTGTAGCTGCCTAGCGGCGTAGGTACCTTGAACCAACCGGGCAACTTGGCGTAGACCTTGATGGCCTCGTTCTGCTCCAGCGCCTGCGCAAAGTCCCGCTCGACGTTTGAGTCATAGGCCACGTGCTCGTACACCGATTTCTGCGTGTCTTGCACAAGATTCTTGAGATAGCCGGTCAGCTCGGCAGTTTGAAAGAGCTCTTGCGCATAGAACTGGTCATCGCCCAGGCGCTGGTACTTGATGCCATCCACCAAGGCCAGGCGCTTGCAGCGGTTAATCGCATCGGCAGCCATCTCGATGAACTGCTGCGGGTTGCGCTTGAACTCGTTCAGGCGCGTGCTTTCGGTGAGAACGCGAACAATGGTCTTGCGGGTGAGTTGGGTGCGGTCTTGCAGCTCGGTCAGCAGGTCTGGCAGCTGAATGTCGTACTCCGACAGTGCAATGGGTTCGGAAACCACGAGCACGGTGGCATCGACGCCGGCCTTGCCGATGGACATTCCCGCTTTGCGCCACTGCAGCCGGGTTTTTGCAACCGGTGGCGCGTCGTTCAATGCCTCGATGCAGCGCTCAATCAACTTCTCGTTGTCGAACTGCACGCGGTAAGTGGTCTTGTGCTTGATGCGATCCCAGAGCGCCTTGAATTCGGGGCTCATCAAAACTGCTTTGCGAATTGCAATTGCCTTGCGCTGGTCTGCGTCTTTAATTTCGAGCTTGCCCGAAAGCTTCTTGAGCAGATTCTCGATTTGTGCGCGCTGCGCTTCAAATTCCACCGGCAACACGAGCGCGTCGTTCTTCAACGCGGTTTTCAAGGCGTTTTGCACCTTTCCCTTGTCATTGATGTAGCCCTGAGTCTTCAGATGCGTCCACAAAACCTTCGAGGCGTCAAACCCCAGCGGTGTGATCTTGCCGTTCGCTGCAACCACGCCGATGACAGCGAACTCATGGTCCTGAACGATGCCGAACCGAATACCCGTGTCGTTCTCGATGTCCAGTTGCAGGTTCTCGGCAAACTGCTCGTAGCTTTCATTGGCAATGACGGTCAGCGTGTTGACCTCAAAGCCCCTGATGCGCTCCCCTTGTTGGTTCACGCAAAGCCTCAAGCCACGCCCAATGGTCTGGCGGCGCCAGCGTTCCGTCTCGCGCGTCGAGAAGTTGCAGATCTGAAAGACGTTGGGGTTGTCCCAGCCTTCCTTCAACGCCGAATGCGAGAAGATGAATTTCAACGGCGACTCGAAGCTCAGCAGCTTTTCCTTGTCGCGCATGATGAGGTTGTAGGTGTCGTCGTCGGCCGCCGTCGTGCCGCTGGTGTCTTTCACCATCTCTACTGTCTTGCCGCCCACCTTCTTCTTATCGATGGAAAAGTAGCCGTTGTGCACCAGGTCGGATGACGCACTGGCATCGACTTCGCCAAACAGGCTCTGGTAGTCCGGGTGGCGAACCCAGCGCTTGTATTCCTCTTCGAACATCAAGGCGTACTCGCCCTTCACTGCATTTCCTTGCGCGTCGTAATGCCGGTATTTGGCAACCTCGTCGATAAAGAAGAGGCTCAGCACCTTGACCCCGCCAAGCTGCGGCATGCCGTGAAAGCGCTTTTCCTTGTCAAGGTGCTCCTTGATCGTGCGGCGAATCATCTCGCGCTGAATGGCACTCGCGTCAACATCGCCCCAAGGCTCGCCCACGCGCAGATATACCTCGTCGTTCGGGACTTTCAGCTCCAGAAATTGGTCGGCTTTTGCCGTGCGAATTTCGCCGATGCGAATGTTGGCGTACAGCGGGCGCCCGGTCTCCTGCTCCAGGTCAAACCCGTTTTGCACAGTGATGACCTCGCGCCGAACAGCGCCGGCGGTGTTTTGCCGGTCGACTTCGATGCTCGCGAAGATGCCGCCTTTCCTGTTGCTCACCGAGATTAGCTTCACATACGGCTTGTTATTGCCGCCTTGCACGGTGGCGGCTGCCACCTCGATTTGCTTGACCAGCTTTTGCTCGTAGGCATCGACGGCGTCCAGCCGATAGACCATGTTGTGCTTGTCGACATGCGTGGCGGAGTAGCGCAGCGTGCACAAGGGATCCATGTGTGCCAAAGCCTTTCGGCCTTTGCCGTCGATGCCTCCATCTACGCTTTGCGGTTCGTCCACGATCAAAATCGGGCGCGTGTTGCGGATCAAATCAATGGGCCGCTCCCCACCCGTTTTTTCGCTGGCGCGGTACATCTTGTTTTTGGATTTCTCGCGCCGCTTGGCCTCGTCTGATTCTTCGGCCGCAGCTGCGGCTTCGTCACCAAACTTGTTGATCGCCCCCACCGTGATGACCATGATCTGGATGTTTGGGCTGGTGGCAAAGTTACGCACTTGGCCAAGCTTGTCCGAGTCGTACTGAAAGAATTCGTAGCCCTTGGCGTCGGGAAATAGGCTTTCGAAATGCTCGCGGGTAATCTGGAGTGTTTTGTTCACCCCCTCTTTGATTGCGACTGAGGGCACGACCACCACGAATTTGGTGAATCCGTACCGCTTATTTAGTTCGAAGGCAGAGCGTAGATACACATAGGTCTTGCCCGTGCCGGTTTCCATTTCCACAGTGAAATCGAGAGGCTGCTTGGCTGTCAGTCTATCAGAAGGAGGTAAGCCATTTCGCAATTGAATTCCTTGCATATTGTCGCTCAACTCTTCGTCCACAATTAATTGCAAGGCATTGCCGATGCCGCCCTGGGCGGTGAATTGTTTCCCTTCAAAACTCTGTTGAGTTGCGTTGATTGAAATTTGGGCGGTAACCGTAAATATCGAGCGACAAATTTCTTGACCCAGAAAAATATCGCAAACTGCTTCGATGGCGGCCGCCTGATAAGGCAAATCAGATTCGAAGTGAAGCTTCATGGGTAATTTCTCACAAACTACGCACTTGTTTGAGTCCGTTTTGCTCGAGAATTGCAGCCAAATTACTCTTTGCAACGTCATTCTCAAAGGCACTGTCGCGAAAAACGACAGTTGTTTCGCCTGCGGTGTTTTGCTCCTCACGCCAAGCCGAAATTTCAAGAGCTAGTGGTTCGGAATCGACGATTTTTATTTTTTCGTCAAGGCAAACAATTAGTGTGCCGCCACCAATGCTATAAACATATTTGCCCGATAGCTTGCGAATTTCTACAGGAACACATAGCTCCAACCCGAGTTTTAGCAAGAGCTCGTACAGTATATCTTCGGTCGAACGTGTGCCATCAATGTGATCGAGATGAGCGATAAGGGTATTATCCAAATCTCCCGCATTTGGGCGCCAAGGTCGAATATTCGAGGAATCTAGTTTGAAAACCCGAAAGCCTGCATCTCCGGTCCAATTTGGGTGATTGTTTTTAATCGCTTTGGCGGCCCTTCGTATCCGCTCCTTTGTGATTTCGGAAATGCTTGTAAAACCGGCCTTGTATTCCTCGGAGTCAGTGCCGGTTGGCTCTGGTAGTTGAATGGAGATGGACGGATATTTCTCGTTGGTTTCTGCAGCTAACTCCATCGCCGCATGAGCGGTAGAGCCAGATCCAGCAAAAAAATCCATAGTGATGTCTCCGGTTCGAACACCGCAAACACTCATCAGAAATTTAATTAGCGCCGAAGGCTTGGGGAAGTCAAATGGAATTCCTAGTTGTTTTAACTCCGCTGAGCCATGCCGGCTTTCGAATTTTTCCAAAATATTCCCAGGTAATTGCCCGTCTTCGAGTCGATCATTCAGCCAGATTCTGTAATAAACATTCCATGTCGCGGGCGTGCCATCGTGTTTAACCAGTGAGGTTCGCTCGCTTTTAATAAACTCGACATTGCCTGCAGTTTTTTCTTCTGCGAATCTGGGATACGTCCACCGCCAGACGCCATCTCCATCGTTCGGGGTAACTTGGCTGCCGTCGTTCCGAATTTCAGGGAATGAATCTCCCGGGGGAATTACCAATTCTCCATCGGGGCATTCGATAAAAAATCGTTGATTTGCTCTTCTGTCAAGCATGGCTTGATATAAACCCATGGATCGATATCGCTCTCCTTTCCTTGGGCCTGTGGATGCAATTTTTGTATAAACCGTGTCGATTAGATTTTGACTGATTTGTTCCCTGAAAGGGCTCAGTTCAATTTTGTCTTTGGCCAGCAGGACTATGTAATCAATGCAAGGGGAGAAGTGTGCTCCTTTTTGTCCCCCAGTTTTCATTACGCGTGAGCATATTGTGATCTGATTTTCTTCTCCAAATATTTCATGGCAGACATGAAGTAAATTTGAAATCTCGCCTTCACCGATTGAAATTGCAATTACCCCCTCGCTTGCTAGGAGCGTCCTGGCGAGCTTAAGGCGGGGATAGATCATGTTTAGCCATTCGGTATGAAATCGACCGCTGGCATCTGTATTTGTTGTTATCTTGATGCCGCCTTCGGTTTGGCCAGTTAATTCGAGATAGTTTCTAATGCCATCCTGAAAATTGTCCGGATATACAAAGTCCTTACCGGTGTTGTACGGTGGGTCGATGTAGATCAGTTTGACCTTGCCCGCATAGCTTTTCTGCAGCAGCTTGAGCACTTCGAGGTTGTCACCTTCGATCATCAAGTTTTGAGTAGTGTCCCAACCTACGCTCTCTTCCAGGGATGGCCGCAGCGTGCCGGTACTGGGCGTCAATGCAATCTGCCGAGCACGCCGCTTGCCGTGCCAATTTAGACCGTATTTTTCCTCGGAATCGGTAGTCGTTGCATCGCCTACCAATTCCTTGAGAATATCAAAATTAAGCGTGACGCCTTTGCCGATTTCCGTCAGCAACTCGGGAAAAAGAGCCTTCAACTTTGCAATGTTGTCGGCAATCAGGTCCTCGCTTTGAGCTTTGGGCGAGTTGGCTTCGATTTTTTTAAATGTCATGTGTCGTTCAGTCTTTGGAAAGCAGATCCGCTGGGACGATATAGCGCTGCTCGGGATGATTTTCCATTTCTGGAATCGTGTAGGCCAAGGCACCCTCCGCCACCATGGGAGATAAATGGTCGCGGACCAAGTGTTTGGGATCACGATTTCCCAGCAATGCCGCAAGTTCTTTGGCGCCAAAGGGTCGGAGCGCGCACAAATCCAGAAGCAACTTGCGCAAAGGCGCCCGGCGGGGCTTGAGGCTCAATTGGTCGAGTTCAGACCTGATTTGAGCGGGAATTTCGTCTGGAGGCTGGTGCGGACTCTGGTTGGCTGGTGCGGATTCTGTCAGAGACTGGTGCGAATTCTCTAGGGCTGGTGCGGATTCTTGCGGCGGTTGTTGTCCATTCGCCTTGGACGACACGTTCGTCGCGACCATGGCGGCGCCCGGGACGTAGTACGTGCGACTTCCGCTGCCTTTCATTTCCAGCAAGCCCAGGTCGCGCAAGCGGCGCAGGTGGCCTGAGGCATTGAGGGTGTCGGTGCGGTTGATGGTGCGGTAGGCCCCGTTGTCGATGGCACCCAGCTCGCGCACGAACACCAGGGCGCGTGCTTCCTCGTCGGAAATGGCCTCCCCGGTCAGACGGCGCAGCCAGGTCAGGTCATCCGGTCCCAGGAAATGGTGGAACAAGAAGGTGGCAACAAACTGATCGGGTCGGCGAGAAGACTCGAAGGTGGGCGGCAGGAGGTCGTGCGCCAGCATCAGCTCCCGCATCGCGCGGATGCCACTGCCCTTGGTTTCTGCGATGTTGACTTCATGCAGCACTGCGGCAATGCGGGGGTTGCGAGTTTCGCTGCCAGGTTCGCCCAACTGCTCTTCGGCTTTGATAGAGTGGCCAGGGTTGCGAATTTCGAGTCGGTTGGCGTACCTGATGATTTGAATCGCTCCGTGGATGCGGTAGCTCCGATGCATGACGGCGTTGACGATGGCCTCGCGAATCACGCGCAAGGGGAGGGTGGTTTCGTCTTCGCGCGCCAGTGCGCCCTCTGGCAACGAGAAGGACTGAAGTAGTTCGTCGCGCACGGCATTGGTTGCGCGGCGAATGGCTGTGAACAAGGGAGCGCGAATCTCCAGGGTGTCAAAGCGGTGGTTGGGGTTTTCCACCCACTGACGGCCGGGCACGCGGATGTAGTCGATGCGCATCATGGGAAAGCAGCGCCGCAAAGCCATGGGCGTGCCAAACAGCAAGACGCCGGCAACGGTGGGCTTCAGCGCATTGCCGTCGCGCTGTGCGCAGCCGAGGGCGCGGAGCAAGTCATGGTCTGTCCAGGTGAGCTCTTCGGCGCTGGCGTTGATCTGTTGGCGCTGCTTTCGGTAGTCTTCAATGGCCGCGGGGTCGATGTCGTCCAGATCGGCATCTGCCAACACTGCTGCATCGAAGGTGTCGACCTGATGTCCCGCGTACAGAGCAATCAGGTCGTCCTCGCTGCCTTCTTGGTCTGTGGGGCCAATGCGTCGGTAGGCACCGCGGGGCAGCCCCAGATTCGACAAGTAAATGGGTTTTTCGGTGGGGGCAGACTCGGGCACATAAACGACGACGACGGTCTTGTCGTGAAGGGCCTCCACCGATACGCGCGGGCGAACTGCGCGGTTGAAAACACTCGCGCACTGACTGGCCAGGTCGGATTGCAGCTTGTCGGGGTTCTCGATGCCTACAACTTGGTAAGCGTTGCTGAACAGGTCTTGCGGGTCTCGCGCCACGCCCAACAGCAAGTAGCCGCCGCCCAAGCCGGGCTCATTGGCGAATGCGC
Source organism: Variovorax sp. 770b2 (assembly GCF_900115685.1). GTDB lineage: Bacteria > Pseudomonadota > Gammaproteobacteria > Burkholderiales > Burkholderiaceae_C > Variovorax. The sequence goes on from NZ_FOXJ01000001.1 coordinate 25,207, forward strand.
AGACGGTTTCCATGACGGAGCGGTCAATCTGCGTGCAGCGTTTGGCCTCGATGCGATGCGACTCGTCCAAAGACAAAAGTTCTTGCAACAAGTCTTCTGCGGAGCGAATCATGAAGTTTTCATAGTGCTGAGGTGGCCTGCTGGCGTTGAGCCATCAGGGCCTGTATTTGAAGGTTGGCGGCAACTTGGTGAGCCATTTGTCTGTCTTTGCCCGCGAGCGCTCGGAGCCTGGCAATTTGAGCATCCAGTTCGCGGTAGCGACGCAGCGCTGCTCGGCGCTCTGTGGCTTGCATCGGGGAGTCGCTGCGTACATAGAGGCCGGTGATCGCAGCCGCCTCCAGCGCGCTGAGTGCATCCATCCAGCCTTGGTACAGCGCGCGGAGGTTGGCGCGAGGTTGTTTGTTCAAGGGCAACGAGGCCAAAAAGTCGGAGCGAACAGCGAGCGCGGTGGTGTTGTCTGCTTGGTCATGCCCCGCTGTCGGGGTGAAAGTGACAAGCACGGATTCGCTGTCGAGCACGATCTTGTCGGCTTCGTTGTGGGCTCGGCGAATGTGTGCCAGCGACATGGAGAGTTTGTCTGCGTCTTGCACGAGCAAGATCAGTGGGTAGGGAATGGCGCGATGCAGCAGCTCGGCCACTCGGCCGACTTTTGCAGACTTGGTTTCTGACGAACCACCTGCTTGTGCGGGGGCGCGCAGGGTAACGCTCATCACGATCACTTCGAGGTAGCTGTGCTGTTCGTCCTGGTATTGGGGCACACCGGAATTCACGGGTTTGAGTGCAGCGACCCAGCTCATTTCGTCGACGTATTCCTGGATCAATTTGCGGTCGGCCGTGGTGGGAACCCCCCCACCCCCCATGCCTTGCAGCAACATCTTCTTGGCCACGCGTTGGTTCACGAGTGCTGCTGGCGGCAGGTCCAGCGCCTCAATCACATCGATGGCGGAAAGAACGCTCCCTGCGCTGCTCATGAGGTGGCGGCTTCCGGAGCATTGGGCAAGACCACCAGATAGGCCAGTACCTCAAAGTCGTTGGAGCCTGCGAATTCGCCTTTCATGGCGTGGGTGCCACCGGGCGAAAACAGGCTCGCAATCGCGCGCTCTTCTGATTTGCCTACGATGGACGCGACAGCGGCGGACAGCAGCTTTTGCGCTTGGCGCATGTCTTCACCGTGCCCCGTCGCCCGGTCGAAACGGGCGCATGCCGTGGCATCGGGCAGATCTCGTCCCAGGCTCAAGCGCTTGAGCCGGTCGAGGATGCGCTTTGCCTGCGTGTAAGGCAGCAACACGGTGCCGTCTTCACCTGCGTGGACGAGATAGTGGGGGGCCAACGGGTAGCTTGGGTCGATGGCACTTTCAGCTGCCGCATCTTCGGCACGAAGACAAAAAATGACACCGGGTGGAATGTCCGCATCGATGCTCGAGGTCACGGCAAAGCTGCCAAGTGGCAAGGAATCGAGCTTGCCGGGGTTTGCGCGCGCGTACTCTGCCAAGTCGATGCGAAAGTCGGTCAGCGTCAGATCTGTAATGGCAACGCCGCTAGACAGGTCTTCAAGATCGATGACGGTCTCTTGAAGCTTCAGCAATTGGTTGCGTCGGTATTCCAGGTCGTTCATCTGGTTGCCCGATTGCTGCTCAATGATGTTTTCTTCACCCGTTGCGGAAATGTCCAGCAGCACCATTCGACCGCTGACGCGCTGTTCTAGGTTGATGTACTCCTCCAGCTCCATGTTGGGCCAGAAGTTCACCAACTGAATTCGCTCGTTGGTGGACCCAATCCGGTCGATGCGGCCAAAGCGCTGAATGATGCGAACCGGATTCCAGTGAATGTCGTAGTTGATGAGCCAGTCGCAGTCCTGCAGGTTCTGGCCTTCGCTGATGCAGTCGGTGGCAATCAGAAGGTCCAGCTCGCCCTCGTACGCAAGTTCTTCGGGGCGCTCTTTGGAGCGAGGTGAAAAGGCCGTAAGGATGCTGGCAAGGTCGCGTTTCAAATTGGGCAAGGTCGTTTGATTCCGACCGGCGCCCGTAACGAGCGCAGCGTGCACACCCAGCTCTGACTTCGCCCAACCGGCGAGATGCTCGTACAGGTAAATGGCTGTGTCGGCAAAGGCAGTGAAGACGATCAACTTGCGATTGCCGGGATTGATGGGGTGCTTGCACTTCTGTTCAATCAGATCACGCAATCTGAGCAGCTTGTCGTCACGTTGTGGATCGACTTGCTCAGCCGCCGCATGCAGCGTGGCGAGACGGTTGCGGTCTTCTATGAGGTCTTGTTTCCAGCGCAGCAGATCTACGTCGCTGAGCAGAACCTTGACCTTGCGACCAACCAGCAGTGTTTCGAACGCCGGATCGTCGATGTCTACATCGGTGATGTCGTACTCTTCAATCTCTTCGCTGTGTGCTTCGATCTGTGCCAGCGTGGCCTCCACGTCCCTGAGCTGGCGTTGCACGGTAAGTGCGAAGGAGGAGACAGCGCTTTCCATCCGCTTGAGGACGTTGACGCGGAGCAGGTGAATCAGGCTTTCTTCGCGATCGGCTTGCCTAAAAAAACTCTCGCCACCGCGAATCTGGGTGCTGTACTTCGCGTCGTATGACTCCTGCTTGTGCGGGAGTACATAGCGAAGCGGTGCGTAGGCTGACAAATTGAGGCGGCGAATTTCCAGATTGATATCGCGAATAGGCCTGAATTCACCAGCTCGATCCACATCGGCTTTGATGTTGATGGGCGGTAGCCGCTCAGGAAATTTGCCTGTTTCGGTGGTGCCGTAGTACTTCTCGATGTGGCGTCGTGAGCGCGCAATGGTCAGGTGATCGAGTAGCGCGAAGTAATCGAAGCCAAGCATCTCCACCAACAGTGCGGGAGTCTTCTCCTCGTTGGGCAGGTCGAGCCAACGATTGAATGCCTTCTGAGCCCTGCGCGTTGTGCTGTCGATGCTGGCAATGCCATGGTTAAAAAGGGCGGTGTCATCGCCTTCGGTAACGAACGCAATTTGGTTGCGAAGGTCGGCCAGGCGGTTGTTGACCGGGGTCGCGGAAAGCATCAGGACGCGCGTCTTGACACCTTCACGAATGATCTTGCGCATCAGTCGGTCGTAGCGCGTTTCATTGCCTTGGCGCGGCGATTTCTTGTTGCGAAAGTTGTGCGACTCGTCGATGACGACGAGGTCGTAGTTGCCCCAGTTCACATGCGAGAGATCGATGTCCCCGGAATGGCCATCGTCGCGCGACAGATCGGTGTGGTTCAGAACGTCGTAGTTCAGCCGGTCTGACGCCAGGATGTTGCGGCGGTCGTTTGCTTTGTAGAGTGTCCAGTTGTCGCGCAAGCGCTTGGGGCATAGCACCAGCACACGGTCATTGCGTAGCTCGTGGTACTTGATGATCGCCAGTGCTTCGAAGGTCTTACCGAGGCCCACGCTGTCGGCAATGATGCAGCCGCCAAAGCGATCCAGCTTATCGATTGCTCCGACCACGCCGTCACGCTGAAACTTGTAGAGCTTCTTCCATACGACGGTGTTGCGAATACCCGTTGCAGATTTGACGACGCGCTCCTCGTCGAGGCCATCCCCGGTTGCAGCGAACAGGTGCTGCAGCATCAGCGCGTAGACGCTCGAAGCATCGCGATGTGTGGACAGTTCTTTGACGGCCGCAATCAAGGCGATCTTGGCTTCATCGGGCTGACCCGGGAGCGTGGGCCATTGCGCATCGAACCATTGGCTCAGCGTTTCGGCTTCGGCTGCGTTCTCGGATGCTTGGATAAGGCTCAACGGGTTACCGGGCGTTAGCCCGAAGCCCTCGGTGCTGAACGAAAAGGACCCGAGCGCGGCTTGTTGAGCGATGCCTTGCTCATCGCGCAATACGAGCGTGCCTTGAGGAATGGTCCCGTGCGAATGGCGTACTTCAGCCTGGGCTTCCAGCCATTCAGCGAGTCTGCGAGCCAACCAAGGCGCTTGCAGCTTGTTGCGGGTCGCGCGATCTGCGGTGGTGCCCAGCAGACCTAACTGGGTTTGCTCGCTCCCCGCGGAGGTGTTCTTTGATGCTGGAGGCACCACCAGGCGGGCCTGAGTGAGACGGGGCAACTCCGACAGCACTTCGGCAAATGCGAAAAGAGAGATTGTCTTGGAGACGATATCGAGCCGGTGTCCCACTTTCAGCCATGGGCGCACCAGATCCAAAACGCGATCTGTTCCTGCATTGCTGATGAACTTCATGAGCTTGGTTCCTCCGGAGCGGGTGTAATTCTTGCGCGCCGATATTAGGCCCGCTTTCGCTCTGTCGACTCCGATGCCCCCCGCCCGGCTTGCCAAATGAAAAAGCCCCGTTGCTATCTTGTTGATAGCAACGGGGCTTTTAATTGGTGCCGGAGAGATGAATCGAACACCCGACCTTCTCATTACGAATGAGCTGCTCTACCGACTGAGCTACACCGGCGAAGCCTCAGATTATAGCCACCTCATCAGGCCTTTTCGGCGTGGTACTGGGTCAAACGCTCAACTTCGTTACGCGAACCCAACATCACGCTCACCCGCTCGTGCAGCTTGGTGGGCTTCAAGTCCAGGATGCGCTGCTTGCCGTTGGTGGCCGCGCCGCCAGCCTGCTCGACCAGCCAGCTCATCGGGTTGGCCTCGTACATCAGCCTGAGCTTGCCGGCCTTCTCGGGCTCGCGCTTGTCCCACGGGTACATGAACACGCCGCCGCGCATCAGGATGCGGTGCACGTCGGCCACCATGCTGGCAATCCAGCGCATGTTGAAGTCCTTGCCGCGCGGGCCTTCCTTGCCGGCCAGGCATTCGTCGATGTAGCGCTTCATGGGCTCGTCCCAGTGGCGCTGGTTGCTCATGTTGATCGCAAATTCCTTGGTATCCGCCGGAATCTGGATGTCTTCCTGCGTCAGCACGAAGCTGCCTTGCTCGCGGTCCAGCGTGAACATGGCCACGCCGTTGCCCACGGTCAGCACCAGCGTGGTCTGCGGGCCGTAGATGCAGTAGCCCGCGGCCACCTGCTGCGTGCCGGCCTGCAGAAAGTCGGCCTCCTGCACGCCGGGGGTGTCGTCGGGCTTCTTCAGCACGCTGAAGATGGTGCCGATGCTCACGTTCACGTCGATGTTGCTGCTGCCGTCCAGCGGGTCGAACATCAACAGGTATTCGCCCTGCGGGTAGCGGTTGGGCACCACGTAGATGCTGTCCATTTCCTCGCTGGCCATGGCCGCGAGGTGGCCGCCCCATTCGTTGGCCTCGATGAGCACTTCGTTGGCGATGATGTCCAGCTTCTTCTGGATCTCGCCCTGCACGTTCTCGCTCTCGGCCGAGCCGAGCACACCGCCCAGCGCGCCCTTGTTGACGGCCTGGCTGATGCTCTTGCACGCGCGGGCCACCACTTCGAGCAGCAGGCGCAGCTGGCCCGGAATGAGGCCGTCGGCGCGCTGTTGTTCGACGAGGTAGCGGGTGAGGGAAATCTTGTGTTGTTGAGCCATGTGCTTTTCGTGTTCCTTGCTTGCTTGCTAGCTTGATCAGTTACCGGCGAGCGCGCGGGTAACGACTTCGTGGGTGTCTTTGCTGAGGTCCGGCTTGGCAGCCACGCGCGCAATCGCTTCGCGCGCGGCGCTGCGGTACGGCTCGGCCAGCTTGCTCCAGCGGTCGAGCGCGCGCGCAAGGCGTGCGGCCACCTGGGGGTTGATGGCGTCCAGCTCGATCACGCGGTCGCTCCAGAACACATAGCCGGCCGCGTCGGGGCGGTGGAAGGCGCCGGGGTTCGCGCTGCAATAACTGAAGATCACGCTGCGCGCGCGGTTCGGGTTCTTGAGCGAGAAGTCCGGGTGCTTCATCAACTGCTTCACCAGCGGCAGGATGTCGCCGCCGCGGTCGCTGGCGCCGGCCTGCAGCGAGAACCACTTGTCGATGACCAGCGCCTCGTCCTTGAAGATGGCGTGGAATCGCGCGAGCGCCTGCGCCGCGAGCGTGTGGCCTGACGACACGAGCGCGTTGAGCGCGTTGAAGCGGTCGGTCATGTTGCCCGCGTCCTTGAAGCGCTGCAGCGTCTTGCCGGGCCACACGGTGTCGCCCGAGGCGCGCGCCGCCAGGCACAAAAAGTTGAGCGCCATGCCGGCCAGCGCGCGGCGGCCCGACGAGGTCGGGTCGGGTGTGTACGCGCCGGTGTCGTGGTTCTCTTCGTACACCTGTTCCCAGTCGGCAAAAAGGGCGGTGGCCAGCTGGGCGCGCATGGCTTCGCGCACCAGGTGCACGCGCTGCGGGTCGACCACATCGAGCTGTTCGGCGATGTAGGTTTCCGACGGCAGCGTGAGCACCAGCTCCTTGAAGGCGGCGTCCAACTGCGGGTTGCGCAGCACGCTGCGCATGGCATCGATGTAGGCGTCGTTCAGCACCGGGGTGCTGTCGGTGGCCAGGGCTGCAATGCCATGCAGCGCGGCGCGCAGGCCCAGGCGCTGGCCGGCTTCCCAGCGGTTGAAGGGGTCGGGGTCGTTGGCCAGCAGGGTGAGCAGTTGGGCGTCGGTGTAGTCGAAGTCGAGGATCACCGGCGCGCTGAAGCCACGCAATATCGAAGGCACGGGCTCGGCGTCGAGGCCCACGAAGGTGAGCTGTTCGCCGGCGCGCGAGAGCACGACGGTGCGGGTGCCGCGCGTCACGTCGCTCTCGCCTTCGAGCTGGATCGGCAGTTCGCGCCCATGCGCATCGAGCAGGCCGATGTTCAGCGGAATGACGAACGGCTCCTTGCCCGGCTGGCCCGGCGTGGGCGGGCAGCTTTGCACCACGCTCAGCGTGTAGCTGCGGTTCTGCGCGTCGTACACGCCATGCGCCGCAAGGCGCGGCGTGCCGGCCTGGCTGTACCAGCGCTTGAACTGGGGCAAGAGGCGCGCCAGTTCCGAATCGGGGTTGGCATCGGCAATGGCTTGCGCGAAATCGTCGCAGGTCACGGCGTGGCCGTCGTGGCGTTCGAAGTAGAGGGTGATACCCGCCTCGAAGCCCTTGCGGCCGACCAGCGTCTGCATCATGCGGACCACCTCGGCACCCTTTTCATAAATGGTGACGGTGTAGAAGTTGCTGATCTCGATGTAGCTGTCGGGCCGCACCGGGTGGGCCATGGGGCCGGCGTCTTCGGGGAACTGGGCGGTGCGCAGCACGCGCACGTCTTCGATGCGTTTCACGGCGCGGGCCGAGGCGTCGGCGCACAAATCCTGGCTGAACTCCTGGTCGCGGAAGACGGTGAGGCCTTCCTTCAGCGAGAGTTGGAACCAGTCGCGGCAGGTCACGCGGTCGCCGGTCCAGTTGTGAAAGTACTCGTGGCCGACCACGCTTTCGATGTTGCTGTAGTCCGCATCGGTGGCGGTGGCCTGGTTGGCCAGAACGTACTTCGTGTTGAAGATGTTCAGGCCCTTGTTCTCCATGGCGCCCATGTTGAAGTCGCTGGTGGCGACGATCATGAAGCGGTCCAGGTCCAGCGGCAGGCCGAAGCGGGCCTCGTCCCACAGCACGGAGTAGATCAGCGAGTTCATCGCGTGCTCGGTCTTGTCCAGATCTCCGGCGCGCACGTACACCTGCAGCAGATGCTCCTTGCCGCTGCGCGCGGTGATGCGCTGCTCGCGCGCCACCAGCTTGCCCGCCACCAGGGCGAACAGGTAGCTGGGCTTCTTGAAGGGGTCGACCCACTTGGCGAAGTGGCGGCCTTCGGGCAGGTCGCCTTGCTCGACCAGGTTGCCGTTCGACAGCAGCACCGGGTACGCGGCCTTGGCGGCGCGCAGCGTGACGGTGTACATCGCCATCACGTCGGGGCGGTCCAGGAAGTAGGTGATGCGGCGGAAGCCCTCGGCCTCGCACTGCGTGAAGAACGTGTCTTCGCTCACGAACAGGCCCATCAGCTTGGTGTTCTTGATGGGGCAGCAGGTGGTGAAGATCTCGAGCTCGAAGGTGCCTTCCTCGACGAACGGCAGGCCGTCGATGACGAGCTGGTCGCCTTCCATGCGGAACGAGGCGCCCTGGCCGTTGACGAGCACGCGTGCCAGGTTGAGCTCGTCGCCATCCAGGCGCAGCGGCTGGATGGGCGCGTCGGGATTGCGGCGCAGCCGCATGCGGTTGAGCACGCGGGTCTTGGCGGGGTCGAGGTCGAAGGTCAGGTCGACGGTTTCGATCCAGTAGCCGGGGGCGGCATAGTCTTCGCGTCGAATGGCAATTGGTTGGCCTTGGCCGTCACGCAACATCATCGAGTGTCTCCAGAAAATTTGAGTGAGCGAGTTCGTTGTAGTCACGAACCGCGGCAATCACATGGGGGCCGGCAAGCTCGGCGGCGGTATGGGTGCTGCACACGGCCACGGCACGCATGCCGCCGCGGCGGGCGGCTTCGATGCCGAAAGGCGCGTCCTCGAAGACGATGCAGCGCTCGGGCGCAATGCCGATGCGGCGCGCGGCTTCCAGAAAGATCGCGGGCGTCGGCTTGCCGCTGAAGCCTTCGTCGCCGCCGACGATGGCCAGCGGCAGCGGGTCCATCTTCAGCCGCGACATCGCGAACTCGATGTTGCCCTTGTCGCCCGCCGTGCCCACCGCCACCTTCAGGCCGCGTGCCACGGCGGCCTTGGCGAATGCGGTGAAGCCCGCGACTTCGGTGAAGTTGTCGCTGAACATGGCGCGGTAGATCTCTTCCTTCTCGTGCACCAGGGCCTGGCACTCCTCGTCGGAAAGCTCGCGATCGAACAGCTCCCGCATGCATTCCGTGCCGGTGCGGCCCGTGGTGCGCGCGAGAATGTCGCTCACGTCGAGCGCGAGGCCATGGCGCGCCACGAACTCCACCCACGAGCGCGCATGCCAGGGCATGGAGTCGATCATGGTGCCGTCCATGTCGAAGATGAAGGCTTCGACCTTGCCGTGCGTCAGCGTCATCGTTACACGCCTTGCTTCAAGGAGGCTTCGATGAACACATCGAGGTCGCCGTCCAGCACCTTCTGCGTGGCCGAGACTTCGACGTTGGTGCGCAGGTCCTTGATGCGGCTGTTGTCCAGCACGTAGCTGCGGATCTGGTGGCCCCAGCCCACGTCGGTCTTGCTGTCTTCCAGCTTTTGCTGCTCTTCCTGGCGCTTGCGCATCTCGAAGTCGTACAGCCGCGAGCGCAGGCGCTTCCACGCCACGTCGCGGTTGCTGTGCTGGCTTCGGCCGTCCTGGCACTGCACGACGATGCCGGTCGGAATGTGCGTCAGGCGCACGGCCGAGTCGGTCTTGTTGATGTGCTGGCCGCCCGCGCCGCTGGCACGGAAGGTGTCGGTGCGCACGTCGGAAGGGTTGATGTCGATCTCGATCGAATCATCGATTTCCGGGTACACGAAGATGCTGGCAAAGCTGGTGTGCCGCCCGCCCGAGGAGTCGAACGGGGACTTGCGCACCAGGCGGTGCACGCCGGTTTCGGTGCGCAGCAGGCCGAAGGCGTAATCGCCCTCCACCTTGATGGTCGCGCCCTTGATACCGGCGGTGTCGCCAGGGGTTTCGTCTTCGATCTGCGTCTTGAAGCCCTTGCGCTCGGCGTACTTCAGGTACTGGCGCAGCAGCATGCTGGCCCAGTCGCAAGCCTCGGTGCCGCCGGCGCCGGCCTGGATGTCCACGAAGGCGTTGAGCGGGTCGGCCGGGTTGTTGAACATCCGGCGAAATTCGAGCTGCTTGATGTCGGCTTCGAGCGTTGCGGCGTCATCGGAGATGGCCTGCAGGCCGTCCATGTCGCCGTCGGCCTTCGACATTTCGAAGAGCTCGGTGTTGTCCGACAGGCCGTTGGTGAGCTTGTCGAGCGTGACGACCACGTCGTCGAGCGACTTCTTCTCCTTGCCCAGTTCCTGGGCCTTCTTCGGGTCGTTCCAGACGTTCGGATCTTCGAGCGATGCGTTGACTGTCCTCAGTCGTTCAGCTTTGGCATCGTAGTCAAAGATACCTCCGTAAATCGACCGTACGGACGCTCAGGTCCGCGAGCATTGCGCTGATTTGGTTGATTTGTTCTGCGTCCATGGGGTGTCCTGACTGTGTGGGTTGGTGTTCGGGGGAACCGGGCATTTTCTCACGCTCGGGAGGCCCGCCCTGGAGAGCCCCTGTATTGCTCCTTTCTCCTCTGGGGGAAGGCTGGGATGGGGCAGGCGGCCTTGACACCACGACAGTGGCCGAGGCCGCGAGCCCCCACCCCCAGCCCTCCCCGGGTGGGGAGGGCGCAAGACAAATAAAAAGCCCCCTGGACGCGGCGCGCGCGCACAGGGGGCAAGGGGGAAGTCTGTGATGCGCGGATCAGAACGCCGGCACGAGCGAGCCCTTGAACTGGGTCTCGATGAAGCTCTTCACCTCCGGCGACTGGTACGCCGCCACGAGGCGCTTGGCCCAGGGCTTGTCCTTGTCCAAGCGGCGCACGGCGATCAGGTTGGCGTAGGGGCTCACCGGGGCTTCCTTGATCACGGCGTCCTTGTTCAGCGACAGGCCCGCCTTCTCGGCGTAGTCGTTGTTGATGGACGCGATGGTCAGGTCGTCCAGCGAGCGCGGCAGTTGGGCCGCATCGAGCGCGATCAGCTTCAGCTTCTTGGGGTTGGTCACCACGTCCAGCGGCGTGGCGTTGTTGTTCTTCACCGCCTCGGGCTTCAGCGTGATGAGGCCGGCCTGCTGCAGCAGCAGCAACGCGCGGTTGCCGTTCGACGGATCGTTCTGGATGCCGACCGAAGCACCCTCGGGCAGTTGGTCGATCGACTTGATCTTGCGCGAGTAGAACCCCAGCGGCGCCGTGATCGTGAGGCCCACCGGCACGATGTCGAAGCCGCGCGCCTTGTTCTGGTTATCGAGGAAAGGCTGGTGCTGGAAGGCATTGGCGTCCAGGTCCCCCGAGGCCAGCGCCGCGTTGGGCAACTGGTAGTCGTTGAACACCACGACCTGGATGTTCAGGCCGTCCTTGGCGGCGACCTTCTTGACCACTTCGAAGATCTGCTCGCCGTTGCCGACGGAGACGCCGACCTTGAGCGTGTTCTTGTCCTGCGCGAAGGCGGTGTTGCCGGCGAAAAGGGCGGCTGCCAATGTGGCAAGGGCCAGGGTGCGGCGGCGGAAAGTGGTGTGCATGGTGTTGCGCGAAATCAAAAAAAGAAGGCGCGAATGTGTCATTGCCGCCAGCGTTTGGGAACGAACCAATGCGCATATCGATATGGCGTTCGCGGCACGCCTTTTGAAATGCTTATGCGTTTTCATGCATAAGCAAGCGCCGATTTGTTCGTTCCCTTTTGGCGCCGTTGTTTTCATACTCGGCACCTTTTTGCGAACTTCGCGGCCCGCTTTCACGCCGGTCGCGCCTCTTTTCCATGACCCACCCATCGCCCGATGCGGCCCGCGGCAACGACGCGGCGCCGGTCATCCGTCTTCAATCGGTGCAGAAGTCCTTCGCCTTGCCCAGCGGCGAGGTGTTCGACGCCGTGCAATCGCTCTCGCTCGACATCCACCAGGGCGACGTGTTCGGCCTGATCGGCAAGAGCGGTGCCGGCAAGTCGACGCTGCTGCGCCTCATCAACCTGCTGGAGCGGCCCGATGCGGGCAAGGTGCTCGTCGGTGGGCGCGACCTCACGACGCTCTCGCGCCGCGAGTTGCGCGACACGCGCCAGAACATCGGCATGATCTTCCAGCAGTTCAACCTGCTGCAGAACGCCACGGTGTTCGACAACGTGGCCTTCCCGCTGAAGATCCACGGCCGCCATTCCAAGGCCGAGATCAACACACGAGTGCGCGAATGCCTCGACCTCGTGGGCCTCGCCGAAAAGATCGACACCTACCCCGCCCAACTCTCGGGCGGCCAGAAGCAGCGCGTGGCCATTGCGCGCGCGCTGGCACCGCGCCCGCAGGTGCTGCTGTGCGACGAGCCCACCTCGGCGCTGGACACCGAAACCACCCGCGCACTGCTCGAGACGCTGCGCGACATCAACCAGAAGATCGGCGTGACCATCGTGATCGTCACGCACGAGCTCTCGGTGGTCGAGGTGCTGTGCCGCAACGTGGCCATCCTGGAGAAGGGCCGGCTCGTGGAGCAATTCGCGGTCGATGCGCCGAGCGAAGAACGCAAGACGGCCCTCGGCCGCGAGATCGACGAGCTGGTGCGCCGTCGCGAGCGCGAGGCGCGCCTGCCGGTCGAGCCGCGTCCGTTCACGGCGCAGCGCAACGCCCAGGAGGTGGCCTATGTTTGAGAACATCGCCCCCATCCTTCCCGAGCTGTGGGTCGCCACGGGCCAGACTTTCATGATGCTGGCCATCGGCCTGTCGGCCGCAGTGCTGATCGGCGGGCCGCTAGGCATCCTGCTGTTCCTGTTGGGGCCGGGCCAGTCGCTGGAGAACAAGCCGGCGTTTCTGGTGCTGAACTGGATCGTGAACACGGTCCGTTCCTTCCCTTTCATCATCCTGCTCGTGGCGCTGGTGCCGTTCACGCGAGTGATCGCGGGCACCTCCATCGGGCCGCTGGCGGCCGCGGTGCCGCTGTCGTTCGCAGCCATTCCCTACCTGGCGCGGCTGGTGGACCAGTGCCTGCGCGAAGTGCCGCGCGGCGTGATCGAGGCGGCGCATGCCATGGGCGCCTCGGAGCTGCAGATCGTCGGCCGCGTGCTGCTGGTGGAGGCCCGCTCGGGCCTGGTGCTGGCGCTGACGGTGCTGGCCGTGAGCTTTCTCTCGTACTCGGCGGTGGCCGGCGTGGTGGGCGGCGGCGGCATCGGCGACCTGGCGATCCGCTACGGCTACTACCGCTTCCAGACCGACGTGATGGTGCTCACCGTGGCGCTGCTCGTGGTGCTGGTACAGATCCTGCAATTCGTGGGGAACACCACGGCGCGCAGGCTGGACAAGCGTTGATTTCCTTCTTTTTCCCTTCTTTCCCTTTCCTGCTCATTCCATGAAAACCGCACTGCTGCGCCGCTCCGTCCTCGCCCTGTCCCTCGTCGCGCTGTCGTTCGGCGGCCTGTCGCTGGCGCAGGCGCAAGACGCCAAGAAGAACCTCGTGATCGGCGGCACCGCCGGCTCCAACTACGACCAGCTGAAGTTCGGCATCGTGCCGATCCTGGAGAAGAAGGGCTACAAGGTGAAGCTGGTCGAGTTCAACGACTACGTGCAGCCCAACCTCGCGCTGGCCCAGGGCTCGCTGGACGCCAATTTCTTCCAGCATCAGGTCTACCTGAAGAAGTTCTCGGCCGACCAGAAGCTGGACTTGGCCGAACTGGTGCAGGGCCCGATCGCGCCGCTGGGCATCTACTCGACCAAGCGCAAGACGCTGGCCGAGGTGAAAGAGGGCGACCGCGTGACGCTGCCGAACGACCCGAGCAACTTGGCGCGCGCGCTGGTGCTGCTGGAGCAGAACAAGCTCATCACCATCAAGGCCGGCGTGGACCCGATCCGCGCCTCTGAAAAAGACGTGGCCGAGAACCCGAAGAAGCTGAAGTTCATTCCGCTGGAAGCCGCGCAGCTGCCGCGCTCGCTGGGCGATACCGAGTACGCCATCGTCAACGGCAACTTCGCGATCTCGTCGGGCCTGAAGCTCACCGAGGCCGTGGTGCTGGAGAAGACGCCCGACTACTACCTCAATGTGGTGGCCGTGAAGAGCGCCGACAAGAACTCGGCGTGGGCCAAGGACATCGTGGAGGCCTACCATTCGAAGGACTTCAAGGCGGTGGTCGACGCCAGGTTCCAGGGCTACGCCAAGCCCAGCTTTCTGCAGTAATCACCTTTCAACGAAGGACTCCCTCATGCCCGTGCTCGCCGTATTCGATGCCCAAGCCAACTGGCGCGACACGCATGTGTGCGACGGATGGATCACCGAGCATCTGGCCACGCAGGGCGTGAGTTGGGGGCGGGGGAAGGCGAAGAAGGGGCAGCGCGCGCTCGATGGGGCAGGGCTGTTTTATTTGCCTACTGCCGAGGGGTATCTGGGGCTGTTGTTCGAAGGGGGTGAGTGGGTTTTCATTCCTTCCGACAAGCCGCATTTCTTCGATGCTGGCGAGGCGGAGTCTCTCGATGGGCTGCCTGCTGGGCTGCCGCTCTTCGAGGCCTTTGTCGAAGAGGTGCTGTCCCTTACAGGGAACGACGCCGACGAGGAGTGATGAGGGCTCGGGTCTTTGGCGAGTGCACAGGCCACCGGGTACTCCCCTTCGCGGATGTCCCCCGGGGCTTCGCCCCTCCTTCTTGATTTCGCTGCGGGAGCACCCGATGCCCTGCGCACTTGGGCACGCTCTGAGTGAACAGCCGATCAACGACGGCTCTGAAAACGAGCGCGCTGGCGGTGTGCCCTGTTCCGCGAAATCAAGGAGAGGGCGAAGCCCGGGGGACATTCGCGGAACAGGGCGCACCGTCGGCGCGCTCGTCGCCCTGAACGGTGCTCAAGCCGCCAGCCGCTGCGCCGCCCGCCCGCCAGGCCGCGCCAGCCCGAGGTGATCGCGCAACGTGCGCCCCTCGTATTCCGTGCGGAAGATGCCGCGCTTCTGCAGGATCGGCACCACCCCATCCACAAAGTCCTGCAGCCCGTGCGGCAGCGCGTCGGGCATCAGGTTGAAGCCGTCCGCTGCGCCGCCCTTGAACCAGTGCTCGATGTCATCGGCGATCTGCTCGGGCGTGCCCACGATCACGCGATGCCCGCCGCCGCCGGCCAGTTCGCGGATCAGCTGGCGCACCGTGTAGCCGTGCGTGCGGCCCGCTGCCACCACCGCGTTGAAGAAGGTGTGGTTGCCGTTGCCATTGCCGGGGAGCGGCAGGTTGTCGGGCAGGCGCTCGTCCAGCTTCAGGCGGTCGGGCGTGATGCCCAGCGTGCCGGCGAGGCGCGTGAGGCTGTAGTCCCACGGAATCAGGTCGACCAGCTCGTCGCGGCGGCGGCGCGCTTCGGCTTCCGTGCCGCCGACGATGGTGGTGAGGCCGGCCAGCACCTTCACCGCATCGGGGCCGCGACCCAGTTCTGCGGCGCGGGTCTTGAGGGCGCGTGCGTAGGCCAGCGATTCCTCGAACGACTGCGAGGCCGAGAACACGGCTTCTGCGTGGCGTGACGCAAGTTCGCGCCCATCGGCCGAAGCGCCGGCCTGCACCAGCACCGGATGCCCCTGCGGCGGGCGCGGCAGGTTCAGCGGCCCCTGCACCGCGAAGTGCTCGCCGCGGTGCGCAATCGCGTGCACCTTGGCCGGGTCGATGAAGCTGCCGCTGGCCTTGTCGCCGATGAAGGCGTCGTCTTCCCAGCTGTCCCACAGCGCCTTCACGATGTCGGTGAACTCCGAGGCGCGCGCGTAGCGCTTCGTGTGATCGGGCGTTGCGTCCAGGCCGAAGTTGCGGGCCGAGGGCAGGTCGGCCGTGGTCACCACGTTCCAGCCCGCGCGGCCGTTGCTCACATGGTCGAGCGTGGCGAAGCGGCGGGCGATGTTGTAGGGCTCGTTGTAGCTGGTGGAGGCCGTGGCGATCAGCCCGATGTGCGTGGTGGCCGCGGCCACGCAGGCCAGCAGGATGGTCGGCTCCAGCGCGGTGATCGGCCGGAAGTGGATCTGGTCCACGATGGCCGCGTTGTCCGCGAGGAAGATCGCATCGAGCTTGGCCGCCTCGGCGATCTGCGCGGTGCGGATGTAGTGCTGGATGTCGGCGAACGCCCACGGGTCGCTCTCCGGCAGGCGCCACGCCGAGGGCACGAAGCCCGAGTGCAGGATGTTGACGTTGAGATGCAGCTGCCTGCGCGGAGCGGTGTTGCTGCTGCTCATTGGCTGAAGTAATCTGGCAGCCGGTAGCCCGCCCACACGGGGTTGGCCCTGAAGAACTTCTGGAACTCGGGCGACTGGTAGGCGGCCACGATGTCCTTCGCGAACCTGGCGTTCTCGTTGCTGCGCTTGACCGCCACCACGTTGACGTAGGGCAGCGTCATGTCTTCGAGCTTCAACGCCTCGGTGAGCTTCAGGCCCGAGGCCACGGCGAAGTTGCCCTGCACGGCGGCAAGGTCGGCATCGGCCAGCGAACGCGGGGCCTGCGCGGCGTCCAGCGGCACCAGCTTCAGGCGCTTGGGGTTGCTCGCCACGTCGCGCTCCGACACGCTCAGCGGGCTCACGCCCGGCTTCAGAGTCACCCAGCCGACGGCCGCGAGGATGTTGAGCGCGCGCGCCGCGTTCACCGGGTCTGCGGGCAGCGTGACGGTGGCGCCATCGGGCACCGCGGCCAGTGATTTGTGGCGCTGCGAATAAAGGCCCATCGGCGGCGTCGGCACGTGCACCACGGGCACCAAGTCAAAGCCCTGCTGCTTGTTCGTGGCGTTGAGGTACAGCGAGTGCTGGAAGA
Organism: Variovorax sp. 770b2; assembly: GCF_900115685.1. Classification (GTDB taxonomy): domain Bacteria; phylum Pseudomonadota; class Gammaproteobacteria; order Burkholderiales; family Burkholderiaceae_C; genus Variovorax. Next base: position 41,483 of record NZ_FOXJ01000001.1, read on the forward strand.
TGTTGGCGTCGATCTGCCCGCGCTCCACCGCGTCGTTGGGCTGCACGCCCTGGCTGAACTCGACGTACTTGACGCTGTAGCCCAGCTTCTTCAGCTGGGGCTCGATGCCGTTCGTGAAGGCATCGCGGTACGGGCCGGGCATGAAGCCCACGCGCAGGTCGTCGGCGTGGGCGGAAACCTGAAGGACGAGGCTCAGTGCAAGGCCGCCGAACAGCGGGGCAGAGCGGCGCAGCCACAAGGGCGCGCGCGAAGAGGAAGGCATGACGACAACTCCGGGAGACGGCGAAAGGAGTTGGGCACTCTAGGGGGCGGTGCCCGCCGCGCGAACGAAGATTTGCGCGCTTGGATATCCGGTCGGCGGATATCGAGAGTTGGGGCGATGACATCGGTCCGTGCCTTTTGTAGGATGCCGCCATGACCCAGCACATCGGAATCGTCGGCTGTTCGGCCGAAGGCGCATCGCTTTGCTACCAGACCATCTGCGTAGAGGGCGCGAAGCTGCTCGGCCCCCATGCGCACCCTGAAGTCTCGATGCACACGCCCTCGCTGTCGGACTACATGGAACACATCTACCGCGACGACTGGCGCGGCGTGGGCGAGGTGATGCTCGCGTCGGCGCACAAGCTCGCGAAGATCGGCGCGGACTTCCTGGTCTGCCCCGACAACACCATCCACCAGGCGCTGCCGTTCATCGAGGCGCGCTCGCCGCTGCCGTGGCTGCACATCGCCGGGTGTGTCGCGGAGGAGGCCGCGCAGCGCGGCTTCCGGCGCATCGGCATCACGGGGACGCGCTGGCTGACCGACAGCGAGGTGTATCCCGAGAAGCTCTCGGCGCGCGGCCTGGCATACGTCCGCCCCACCATCGAGGAGCGCGACGAGATTGCCCGGATCATCATGGAAGAGCTAGTCTATGGCGTCTTCAAGCCCGAGGCCGTGACCACCTTCCAGCGCGTGATGCAACGCATGAAGGACGAGGAGGGCTGCGATGCCGTGGTGCTCGGCTGCACCGAGATTCCGCTGATCATGAGCGACGCGAATTCGCCGCTGCCGACGCTCGACTCGACGCGGCTGCTGGCCCGTGCGGCGTTGCGCCGGGCGACACAGGGCTAGGCCAGGAATTCCTCGATCAGCTGCGCCACGCGCTGCGGCTGGTCGTGGTGCAGCATGTGGCCCGCATCGTCCAGGCGCTCGATGCGCACCGAGGGCACGGACTTCAGGCGCTCGTGGAATTCTTCGAGCGTGTAGCGGGTCTTCCACCAGCCGTGCAGGCTGTCGTCGGAGGCCTCGACCATCAGCGTCGGTGCGGTGATGCGTGCATAGAGCGCCAGGGTTTCATCGACGCGGAAGATGTGGGCGTTGACGATCTTGTGCGCCGCCTCGCCCAGGATCTGCCAGCGCATGCTGCCGTCCGGCTGCGCATGGCCGGCCGACCAGTGGCTCGCCAGCCAGTCGGCCTTGTCCTGCGTGAGGCGCGGGTTGGTCTTCATGAGGCGGCGGGCCACGCCGTCCACGGCCGAGTAGCCGGCCAGCGCCTTCTCGCCGCGGTGCAGGCCCTTGAGTTCGTCGATCCACTGGCCGTAGCGCGTGGGCGCTTCGTCGGGTTTGCGCCCCGGCATGCCGAAGCCTTCGAGGTTGACGAGGCGGCGGATGCGCGCGGGCCGCACGCCCGCGTAGTGCATGGCGACATTGCCGCCCATGCTGTGGCCGACGAGGTCGACCGGGCGGGCGTTGTCTCCTTCGCCCGCGTAGTGGTCGAGCAGCCATTCGAGGTCGGCGAGGTAGTCGGCGAGCCAGTAGTTGTCGACGCCGCCGCCCTCGGTGAGGCCGAAGCCGCGCCAGTCGGGGGCGATGATGAAGCGGTCTTCCTTCAATGCATCGACGACGAATTGCCACGATGCCGCCACGTCCATCCAGCCATGGACCAGAACGAGTGGCGGGCGCTCGGCGGAGGGTTGGCCCCAGAGGCGCACGTGGTAGCTCAGGTTGCGCACGGGCACGAATTCGCTGCGCGAGGGACGGAGGGCTTGGTACATGGGCGTCGATGATAAGGAGGGCGCCGCCGTGGCGCAGTCCGGCACATGACAGGCGCCGCACGCCGCGGCGCTCGGGTTTTGGCCGGCCGGCCAGCGCGTTGCGGGGGAGGGCGGTAGCATCCCGCGCATGAAAAAGATCCAACTCGGTCAGAGCGACCTGCACGTCACCCCGATCTGCCTGGGCACCATGACTTTCGGTGAACAGGTGGACGAACCCACCGCCCACGCCATCCTGAGCCGCTCGCTCGAACGCGGCGTCGACTTCATCGACACCGCCGAGACGTACTCGGTGCCCACCCGCAAGGAAACCTACAGCGTCACCGAAACCATCATCGGCAACTGGTTCGCCGCCAACCCCGGCGTGCGCCAGAAGATGGTGCTCGCCACCAAGGTGGCCGGGCCGCTGCGCAACACGCCCTGGGTGCGCGAAGGCGTGGGCATGACGGCCGCGGACATCGTGGCCTCGTGCGACGCGAGTCTCAAGCGCCTGAAGACCGACGTGATCGACCTCTACCAGATCCACTGGCCCGAGCGCCATGTGCCGGCCTTCGGCAACATCTACTACGACCCGGCCAAGGAGGTCTCGCAGACCCCGATCCACGAGCAGCTCGATGCCTTTGCCGGGCTGGTGAAGGCCGGCAAGATCCGCGCGATCGGCTTGTCGAACGAAACGCCCTACGGCGTGCACGAGTTCGTGCGGCTGGCCGAGCAGCACGGCCTGCCGCGCGTGGCGACGGTGCAGAACGTCTACAACCTCGCGAGCCGCGGCGCCGAGAACGGGCTGGACGAGACGATGCACCGCCTGGGCGTTTCGCTGCTGGCGTATTCGCCGCTGGCCTATGGCCTCCTGACCGGCAAGTACGACAAGAGCGGCATCACCGGGCCGGACGCGCCCGAAGAAGCGCGCATCACGCGCTACGAATCGGTGCGCAAGCTGCGCTGGGGCCGCCCCGACGCGCTGAAGGCCGCGCGCCTGTACAACCAGCTCGCGCGCGACAACGGCTTGACGCCCACGAAGCTCGCGCTGGCCTTCTGCTACACGAAGTGGCAGGTGGCGAGCACGATCATCGGCGTGCGGACGCTGGCGCAGCTCGATGAGGACATCGACGCCTACGGCACCACGCTGTCGCCGGAAATCCTGGCCGAGATCGACAGGATCCGCTGGGACATCCGGGACCCGGCTGCGTGAGCCGCCGGGCCGTTCCCAAGGCGAACACCGCAGCGCGCAGCGCGAGGCTTACGCAATGAGCAAGAAGGCCCACGTTTCCGAAACGCCCGCAACGCAGCTGCTGCGGGCGAACAGGATCGCCTTCACCGAGCACCCTTACGAGTACATGGCGCACGGCGGCGCGCAGCGCGGTGCCGAGATGCTCGGGCTCGATCCGTTCACGGTCATCAAGACGCTGGTGATGCAGGACCAGGACGCCAGGCCGCTGATCGTGCTGATGCACGGCAATCGCACGGTGTCGACCAAGAACCTCGCGCGGCAGATCGGCGCCAAGTCGGTCGAGCCCTGCAAGCCCGAAGTGGCGCAGCGCCACAGCGGCTACATGGTGGGCGGCACGTCGCCCTTCGGCACGCGGCGCGAGATGCCGGTCTACGTCGAATCGGCCATCCTCGCGCTGCCGAAGATCGTGCTCAATGGCGGGCGTCGCGGCTACCTGATCGGCATCGATCCGCAGGTGTGCGTGGCGCTGCTGGGGGCTGTGCCGGTGGAATGTGCGCTGGCAGAATAGCCGGCGCCATGACGTCGACACCCTCCGATTTCTTTCCTTCCCACTGCGCGGCCAATGAAGGCGGCGGGCCGGTCTTCAAGGTCGGTTTCGAGAACGACAGCGAGCAGTGGACCGAGGTCTTCGATCTCTCCGCGCTTCTGCGCCAGGCGCTGACCGCGCGCGGCTTCGAGCCGGTGCGCGAGCGCGATGGCTGGCTCCTGTTGCCCGACGAAGGGCTCTGGCTGTGGCCGCAGATCGCGAGCTACCAGCCCACCGACGACGGGAGCGTGCGCACCTCCACCACCATCGAAGTGGCGCACGCCAGCTTGCTGCCGGCCGGCACCTTCGAGTACCAGCATTCGTATGGCGATGACATCGCGGCGTCGCTGACCCGGGGCTTCGACCTCTGGGCGCAGGTCGACCTGGTCGTGTTCAAGGATGCGCTGAGCACCGAACTGGCCCATTGCACTTCGCTGCAGATGCAATGGGAGCCCCAGCAGGGCGAGGACCGCAGCCGCCAGCGGCGCGTGCTGTTCGGGCCGGTCGCGCACCAGGCCGCGCAGGAAGCCGCCGAGGAAGAAGAGCATCCGTTCTGCCCCTGCTGCCTTTTCACCAACACCTGGGATGCCTACAAGCCGCAGATCGAATCGGATGGCGTCTACGGCCTTCGCCTCTATGCCGCGCGCGATTCGGAGGGCCAGGTGCAGGCCGATTGCCGGGTCAACGGCGAGGACTGGCCCGCGGGTGCGCAGGCCCTGCGCGCCTACGTGGCGCAGTGGCCCGACCGGGGCTTCGAATTCCGGAAGCAATACGTTGTGATCCAATCGCCGCCCGAGACCTGACGACGGCACGCCGCCGTCGCCGAAGAAAAACAACTATCCCCCGCGGAGCGCCCCTTGAGCTTTCATTTGCCATCCCTCATTGCCATCGTGGCCTCGTACCTGATCGGCTCGCTGTCCTTCGCGGTCATCGTGAGCAAGTCGCTCGGCATGGCCGATCCGCGCAGCTACGGCAGCGGCAACCCCGGTGCCACCAACGTGCTGCGCTCGGGCAACAAGGGCGCGGCGCTGGCCACGCTGCTGCTCGATGCGCTCAAGGGCTGGCTGCCGGTGTTCCTGATCCGCCATTTCGGCGCGCAGTGGGGGTTGGGCGAGGGCGTTGCCGCGGTGGCGGGCCTCGCGGCCTTCCTCGGCCATCTGTACCCGGTGTTCTTCGGATTCCAGGGCGGCAAGGGCGTGGCCACCGCGGCGGGCGTGCTGGTGGGCATCGCGCCTTGGCTGGGGCTTGCCACCGGCGCCACCTGGCTGATCATCGCGGTCTTCTTTCGCTATTCGTCGCTGTCGTCGCTGGTGGCGGCCTTCTTTGCGCCGGCCTACTACCTCCTGGGCGGCAACATCGCGTGGCCGCTCGACCGCACGGTGCTGATTGCGATCATCATCATGAGTCTGCTGCTGATCTGGCGGCACCGCGAAAACATCCGCCGGCTCGCGGCCGGCACGGAGTCCAGGCTCGGCTCCAAGAAAAAGGCTTGAAGAAAACACCATGGCTTCCATCACCCGCTTTCACGTCGGCGCGCGCCTCTCGGAGACCGCCGTGCACAACGGCACCGTCTACCTCGCCGGCCAGGTGCCCGACGACACCTCGCAGGACATCCGCGGCCAGACCACGCAGGTGCTCGCCATGGTCGACCGCCTGCTGGCCGAGGCGGGCAGCGACAAGTCGCGCATCCTCATGACGCAGATCTTCCTGGCCGACATCACCGACATCACGGCGATGAACGAGGTCTGGGATGCGTGGATTCCGGCCGGCAACACGCCGCCGCGCGCGACGGTGCAGGCCAAGATGGCCAACGCGGCCTACAAGATCGAGATCGTGGTCACGGCCGCGCAGGCCTGACCGAAGCGGCAAGCTCAGTACCGCTTTTCCAGGACCATCTGGTCCGCGTCGCGGCGCATCGAGAAGCGGTTGATGAAGCTGTTGCCAAGGAGCACGAAGGGCATCGATTGCTCCGAGATGATGGCGTCGATGTCGTACACCTCGACATCGCCCACTCGGACCGATTGAAGTCGCAGCAGGTAACCCTGTGTGGTGCCATTGGCCGTGCTCATGCTGACGGGCCGCCCCTTGCTGTAGTCCAGGCCGATCCGCTGCGCATCTGCTGCGGACAAGCTCACGGCCGTTGCACCCGTGTCGAGCATGAAGGTGACCGTGCGGCCGTTGATCATGCCCTGCGTCATGAAATGGCCGCGGCTGTCGGCCGGCAGCACGATGCGGCTCCCGCCACCGCCTGAACCCCCGCCACCGCCGATGCTGACCGGCGTGTCCATGCGCAGGTTGACGCGCTTGCCTTCGAGCTCGACCACCGCCTGCTCGGCCTGCAGCGACACCAGCTTCACGCCCTGGAAACTCTCGCCGACCGCGACCGTCTTCGGCGGGGCGCCGTTCACGATCAGGATCGCGCGGCTGCCGATGGTGCCGGTGAGCATCACCGAGCTGGCGCCGTGCGCCATCGCAACAGCAGCCAGCAGATGCGCTGCGACGACGAGGGATTTCATGAAGGTCAGTCGCGGAAGTTGTTGAACGACAGCGGCATGTCCGGCACGTCCTTCTTGATCAGCGCCATGGCGGCCTGCAGGTCGTCGCGCTTGGCGCCGGTGATGCGCACCGCGTCGCCCTGGATCGCGGCCTGCACCTTGAGCTTGCTGTCCTTGACGATGCGGGTGATCTTCTTGGCCTGCTCGCTCTCGATGCCGCTCTTGACCTTGATGACCTGCTTGACCTTGTCGCCGCCCATCTTCTGGACGTCGCCCTTGTCGAGAAAGCGAACGTCCACGCTGCGCTTGGTGAGCTTGGCGCGAAGGATGTCTTCCACCTGCACGAGCTGGAACTCGGCGTCACCGATCATGGTGATTTCCTTGTCCTTGAGGTCGACGGCGGCCGCCGTGCCCTTGAAATCGAAGCGCGTCGCGATTTCCTTGGCGGTGTTTTCGACCGCATTCTTCACTTCGGGCAGATTGGGCTCGCAGACGGTATCGAAAGACGGCATGGGCTCTCCTGATGTCACTTGTGCTGGATGCGACAATTCTCCCATGATCGTGGAGCACAACGTCCCCCTGCAGCCGTACAACAGTTTCGGCATCGTCGCGCGCGCGCAGCGCCTGGCGCGCATCACGGACGAGGCCGATATCGCCGAGCTTCTGGCCGGTCCCGACTGGCAGGGCGCCCCCCGCTTCGTGCTGGGCGGCGGCAGCAACATCGTGCTGACCGGCGACGTCAAGCCGCTGGTGCTCAAGGTGGAAATCAAGGGTTTGCGGCTGGTCGAAGAGACCCCGCGGGCCTGGATCGTCGAAGCGGGTGCGGGCGAGATCTGGCACGACGCCGTCGAATGGATGGTGCGCAACGGCTATCCCGGCCTCGAGAACCTGGCGCTGATTCCCGGCACCGTGGGCGGCGCGCCGGTGCAGAACATCGGCGCCTACGGGGTCGAATTGCAGGACCGCTTCGAATCGCTCGACGCCATCGACCTGGACACCGGCCGCAGCTTCACGCTCGATGCCGCCCAATGCGCGTTCGGCTACCGCGACTCGGTGTTCAAGCATGTGCGCAGCGGCCCGAACGACTTCGGCCTGGCGGGCCGGGCGCTGATCACGCGCGTGCGCTTCCGGCTGCCCAAGCCCTGGAAGGCGGTGGCCGGCTACCTCGATCTCGAACGCAAGATGGAAGAAACCGGCAACTTCACGCCGAGCGCCGTCGATATCTTCGACTGGGTCTGCGCCATCCGCCGCGCCAAGCTGCCCGACTGGCGCGTGCTGGGCAACGCCGGCAGCTTCTTCAAGAATCCGACCGTCACGCCCGAGCAGTGCGCGGACATCATCGCGCGCGACCCCAAGATCGTTCACTACCCGATGGCCGACGGCAGCATCAAGCTGGCGGCCGGCTGGCTCATCGACGCCTGCGGCTGGAAGGGCAAGTCGGTGGGCAATGCCGGGGTCTACGAGCGGCAGGCGCTGGTGCTGGTCAACCGCGGCGGCAACGAGAACCCGGTGACGGGCGGCGAGGTGATGACATTGGCCAAGGCCATCCAGACCAGCGTGTACGAGCGCTTCGGCATCCGGCTGGAGCCCGAGCCGGTGGTGGTCTGAAAAAGCGATGGATCTGGACTTCCTGCACCTGAACTACCGGCGGCGCATTGCCGCGCTGGTGTGGGCGCAGCGCATCGTCATCGTGGCGGGCATCGCCTCGGTGTTCCTGGTGCCGGCGCGCTGGTGGACCTCGGGGCTCCTGTTCATCGCCGCCTTTGCGTTCGCGGCGGTGCTGGGCTGGATGGAAACCAGCCTGCGCCGGCAGTTCATCCGCGAGGCCCGCATGCCGCCGTTCCTGATCGGCAAGCTGCGCGAAGCCCATCCGCAATTGAGCCGGCGCGACGCCGAACTGGTGTTGCGGGGCCTGCGCCAGTTCTTCATGGCGCACCTGCGCAGCGGGCGCAAGTTCGTCGCCATGCCCTCCAAGGTGGTCGACACCGCGTGGCATGAATTCATCCTGCACACGCAGGGTTACCAGAACTGGTGCAAGGCGGCCTTCGGCGGCATGCTGCACCACAGCCCGGCCGAGGTGCTGGGCAAGGACCCCAAGCGCAACGACGGCCTGCGCCGCAGTTGGTATTGGGCCTGCAAGGAAGAAAGCATCGATCCGCGCAAGCCGACGCGCCTGCCGCTGCTGTTCGCGCTGGACATCAAGTTCGCGATTCCCGGCGGCTTCGCGTACGTGCCCGATTGCCATGCGGTCGACCGGCACAACGGCTCGACCGCGCAGTGCGGCAGCGAGTTCGGCGAGTCCTCGTCGGACGGCGGCAGCTCGGGCGATGCCGATGGCTTCGGCGGCAGCGAATCGAGCAGTGGCGGCGGCGATGGCGGGGGAGGAGACTCGGGCGGCGGCGACAGCGGCGGAGGTTGCGGAGGCGGCTGCGGCGGAGGCGGCGGCGACTGACGGGTAGGCGCGATCGGCACGATCAACGCTCAAGACGCCGCACCAAAGAAAAACGGGCCCATCGGGCCCGTTCGTCATTGAGCGCGCAGCGGCTTACTTGCTGCTCTCGTCGTCGTTCGCCAGCTTGGGCAGCGACGCGCCCTGGCTTGCCGACAGCAGGCCGGTGCGGGTGTAGATCGCCAGCTTCTCGCGCGTGTCGACGATGTCCAGGTTGCGCATCGTCAGCTGGCCGATGCGGTCCAGCGGCGTGAACGCGCCTTCGACCTTTTCCATGCTCAGGCGCTCGGGCTTGTAGGTGAGGTTGGGCGAATCGGTGTTCAGGATCGAGTAGTCGTTGCCGCGGCGCAGCTCGACCGTCACTTCGCCGGTGATGGCGCGTGCGATCCAGCGCTGTGCCGTCTCGCGCAGCATGATGGCTTGCGGGTCGAACCAGCGGCCCTGGTAGAGCAGGCGGCCGAGGCGGCGGCCGTGGTCGCGGTACTGCTCGATCGTGTCTTCGTTGTGGATGCCGGTGATCAGGCGCTCGTAGGCGATGAACAGCAGCGCCAGGCCCGGGGCTTCGTAGATGCCGCGGCTCTTGGCCTCGATGATGCGGTTCTCGATCTGGTCGCTCATGCCCAGGCCGTGGCGGCCGCCGATGCGGTTGGCTTCCAGGATCAGCTCGACCAGGCTCGGGAAGCTCTTGCCGTTCAGCGCGACCGGCATGCCTTCTTCAAAACGCACCGTGACGGTTTCGCGCTTGACCTCGACTTCGTCCTTCCAGAACGCGACGCCCATGATGGGCTGCACGATCTGCATGCCGCTGCTCAGATGCTCCAGGTCCTTGGCCTCGTGGGTGGCGCCGAGCATGTTGGAGTCGGTCGAATAGGCCTTCTCGGACGACATCTTGTAGGCGAAGCCGGCCTTCTGCATGAACTCGGACATCTCGGTGCGGCCGCCGAGCTCGTCGATGAAGACCTGGTCGAGCCAGGGCTTGTAGATCTTGAGCGCGGGGTTGGTGAGCAGGCCGTAGCGGTAGAACCGCTCGATGTCGTTGCCCTTGTAGGTGCTGCCGTCGCCCCAGATGTTGACGTCGTCGTCCTTCATGGCCGACACCAGCATGGTGCCGGTCACCGCGCGGCCGAGCGGCGTGGTGTTGAAGTACGTCACGCCGGCGGTGGTGACGTGGAAGGCGCCGGCCTGCAGCGCGGCAATGCCTTCGTTGGCCAACTGCGTGCGGCAGTCGATCAGGCGGGCGTTTTCTGCGCCGTAGAGCATCGCCTTGCGCGGGATCTCGTCGTAGTCGGGCTCGTCGGGCTGGCCGAGGTTGGCGGTGTAGGCGTAGGGAATCGCGCCCTTGTTGCGCATCCAGTGGAGCGCTGCGCTGGTGTCCAGGCCGCCGGAGAAGGCGATGCCGACCTTCTGGCCGGCGGGAACGTTTTGGAGGATGGTCGACATGTCAGAGGTTCCGGGTTCGCGGTTCAGCCGAAGTGGCAGATGTAGCTGTAGGGCTCGCCGCTCACGCGGATCTGGAAGCTGGAATTGGCCGGCACGTTGAACTTCTGGCCTGGGCCCGAGGCCACCCATTCGCTCGCGCCCGTCAGCAGGTATTCGCAGCTGCCGGCCGTGCCTTCCATGATTTCAGGGGCGCCGGTGTTGAAGGTGAGGGTGGACGGCAGGATCACGCCGACCGATTTCTTCGTGCCGTCCGCCAGGGTGAGGCTGTGGCTCACGCACTTGCCGTCGAAGTACACATTGGCCTTGGTGGCCACTGCGGCGCTGTTCAGAGTGTCGGTAGTCGTCGTCATTGGGTGGCGCCGGCACTTGGGGCTCGGCTAATCGAGGACGCACCGCACCGGCGGCGCACCCGTCAGGGTTGGGAAAGTCCTCGATTTTAGGGGCTTGGCCGGGCCCCGCCTGCTCAGCGGTGCCAGCCGCCGCGATAACCGCCGTAGCCGCGATAGCCGTAGCCACCGCGGTAGCCGCGGTAGCCGCCGCCGTAGTAGCCGCCGCCCCAGCCGCGCGAATAGCCCAGGTTCAGCGAGATGCCGACCGGCGGATAGACGTAGGGCTGTGCATACGGGTAGCCGTAGGCGGGCTGCACGTAGACCGGCGGCGCATAGACCGGGGCCGGCTGCGCATAGACCGGCGCGCCCTGCCCTGAAACCACCACGCCGGGCTCCGGCACGACGCTCTCCCAGGGGGAGCCGCCGCCTTGCTGGCCCTGTTGGTACTGTTCCTGGTACTGCGGGTCTTGCTGGTACTGCTGGCCGTTGTTGGCCTCGACCGGGTAGATCTGCGGCTGCGGCTGCACGGGCATGCTGGTCGCGCCCGTCGTGGTCACGCCATAGGCACTGGCCTGGACCGGGATCGTGGCGCCCGGCCGGCTGGTGGTGCGGGTCGTGTACTGGCGGCCCTGGTATTCGTAGGTGACGTTGTAGCTGACGTCACTGCCGGTCGTCTCGCGGATCGGGGTGGCGGAAATCACCCGGGCCTGGACCACCTGCTGGGCCTGCGCGACGGTTGCGCCCGTTGCCAGCAGCCCGATCACCGAAAGCCCCGCGAGGGTGCGAAAAACGTGTCTGTTCATGGTGTTCTCTCCTGCAGATCGAGGTTGGAGGCCGGCCGGCGAGACGGGGTTCCGGGGTTTACACGGCGTTCACAGCCCAGGTTTGGGCGTCGAATCCCGTCGTAACGCCGGCTTTGGCGCCCCAGTTGACCACCGGCCGCTTGATGAGGCTCGGGTAGGCCAGCAGCACTGCCCGGGCCGAGGCGGCGTCGACCACGGCGTTCTGGGTGGCCTCGTCGAGCTTGCGCCAGGTGGTGCCCCGGCGATTGACCAGTGCCTCCCAGCCCGGCTTTTTCAGCCATTGGTCGAGTTCGGCCTCGGGCACGCCCTGTTTCTTGAAATCGTGGAAGGCGTAGGCCACGCCGTGTTCGTCGAGCCAGGCGCGGGCGCGCTTGACGGTGTCGCAGTTCGGTATTCCGTAAAGCACGGTTTTCGGGGGAGAAGGGTTCGTCATTTTGTTGCGTCGCTAGGAAACAAGCTAGGAAACGGGCCGTGGGGCCTAGCCTCAAGAAATCGCTTTCTGAGAGCAGAAGAATCAGGTTACGCTTTAGGTTCGGACTCGACCCAACTACCCCCATTCGGCGCGGTAGCCCGATAGTTGTCTTTCGCCTGGTCCGGGCAGGAGGGCACTATCGTGTCCACAATTCTGTCTCAAGTAGCCAAAGCTTTGGCTAACCCGCAACCTGTCGAGCTTGGCGCCGATCTTCCTGAGGTAATGCTCACGAACGAAGTTGCCGAGTTCCTTCGCATGTCGCCCGAGTCGCTGACGAACATGTACTACAAGCGCAAAAAGTGGCTTCCACCTCGCAGGAAACTGGGCGGCGTGTACCGGTACCTGAAGCGTGACGTCATTGCCTGCGTAGCGCCAACGCCTCAAGAACGATAGTCGGCCTTCACGACGTTCTTTTCTCGCCTTTCGAGGGCGCGGAATTTACGATTACTCGTCGGTCGCGAAAGCCGATTATTCCGCCTCAAACCCCCGGACCAGCGCGGCCACCGGGGGTCTTTTTCCCAAACAATTTTTGGTAGTCCAACCGTCGGGTTGCGCTGCCGCATGGAGCTGAAATGCCCGCATCTGGACCCTTTGGAAAATGGACGAAGGCTGACCTGGCCGACGAACTGAACATTTCCCACGGCTACTTCTCCCAAGTTGTTCTCGACAAGGGGTGCCCCAATCTGGAACCGGACTTGATCGCTGGCCGACAGCACTTGTTCAGTGACGACACCGCCGAACGCTGGCTCGCTACATACCGCAAGTGGCGCGAAGAAGAACCCGCCCGCAAAGCCGCCAAGCGCGCTGAGATTGCTGCTCGGGTCAGCGCTGAGACGAGAGCGGAAATGAATCGTATCGCCGCAGAGCAGCGGGTGATGGCGGAAGCGCAGGCCGCGCGAGCTCAGCTTGAGGCTGATGAGGCCGCGTTCAACGCTGAGGCCGCAAAGGGCTGGAAATGATCAAGTTCCTTGTGGGGGCCTCAGCAATGGTTCTTGGATTTCTGATTGTCGAGGTCGCCAAAGAGATTCACCCCCAGCTTGGACTGCTGATCTTTCTCGTGGCGTTTCTCGGCCTAGCGGTCTGGGAGGCCAAATGAAGCTGCCGCCACGTTTCTACACGTATCCCGGCAGGTCGCTAACTCAACTGCTCTGCGATCTCGGCGTCCAGCCGCGCGGCTACGACCAGCTTAGGGCGCAGCAGCATCGAAGCCATCACGACCAGTACGAACGCTGGACGCGCAGCCGGATCAAGTCATTCCGCAAGGAGTACCGGGGACTGCTGCGCCGGTACCTGCCTGACCCTTTGGTCGAGCCACCCCCGCCGACGTTTGAGCGTCTGCCTGCTGACCGGTACGAGCGTGCTGTCCTGTTGGTGCGCGCCTTGAGGGGAACCACATGAGCGCGAATCTCAAACTGGTGGAGCCTGCCCCCTTCATGGTGCGCGATCTCGCGCGCTCGCTTCTGACTGTTGAGATGCTGTCGGTGGTGTCTCCGAAACCGCCGGAGGTGGCCCCATTCCGCGACAGCGAAACTGGGGAGCCCTGCGACGCATATCGCATCCATTGGACCGACACCTACAACCAACTCAGGATCGACCGGCCCAACAACAAATATCTCGGCAGCAGAGGCGTGACTCCGCCCGTCGCGTTTTTGTCGTCTATGGACCCGGAGAACGCTGAAGCAGCCTTCAAGAAATCGACGGTGAAGGCCATCGTGGAGGGCTACAAGAAGGCTGCTCTGTTCGCGCTGACCACTGGCATCCCCACGGTGGCGATCAACGGCGTGTCGGGGTGGCACGAGTCGGATGCTGAGGACGGCGCCAGCCGCAACATGCGCTCGGAGATTCTGAGCCGCATCAAGCAGGGTGACGAACTGTTCGTTGCGTTCGATGGCGATGCCGTCACCAACGATCTTGTCGGCGGTGAGCTTGTCGCGCTGGTGGTCGAAAGCCAACTGCACCACGTCAAAACCACGGTCCCCGATTTCGGCCACAGCAAGGACGGGAAGCGTCTCGGCTATGACGACTGGTACGCGACCTGGAACGACGCGAACTGGTTTGTTGATCTCGATGAGAGTGCGAACCTTGCGGCGCTGTACCGGCTTGATCCCATCAAGGTGGAGAACCTTGAGGCGAACACCAAATGGCTGCTTAGCAATCCCGACCGCTTCATGCAAGCGGCGACGAATTTCACCGACCAAGGCGCGGCTACCAAGTTCGTTCAACTGTTCGGTGAGGGCAATTTCTACTTCCTGCCCGACACGAGTGAATGGGCATTCTGGGACGCCTCGGCGGGTCGCTGGACGCGGAGCAAGACCAAGCCCACGGAACTGGCCGTACAGGTGTCGATGCACTACGCCCGCCGAGCGCAGGTGATCCGCAGCAGTGCCGCGGCGATCAAGGGGGATGACGACGTGACGAAGAAGTCGCGCGAGACCATCCTGAAGCAGGCGGTACCCCTGGAGAAGTGGGCCGCCAAGCTCGAAGGCATGGCGACGATGACGAACTTCCTGACGAATGTGTCGAACCGAGCGAAGCATCAGCGCAAGTCGTCCGACTTCGACAAGGACCCGCATGTGCTCGCCGTCGCCAATGGCGTTGTCGATCTGCGCACCGGAATGCTACGCGCCGAAGAACAGGACGATCTGATCCTGCGGCGTTGTGCGGCGAGGTATTCGGAGGTGGAGCCCAAGACCCCGGGTGCATTGCGTGCCCGCGAGTTTGTCCGTTCGGTGACCTCTCGGGCGGATGGGGTGCCCGACGCGGAGCGGGAGCGGTATCTACAGACTCGCCTCGGCTCCGGCCTGCGCGGGTTCAACTCCACCACCTCTGCAGACATTCTGTCGGGCCACGGCTCCAACGGCAAAAGTGCGTTCGCCAACTTAATGCACCACGCCCTCGGGACTTACGCAGCCGACCTCGATATCAAAGCGTTCGTAGCTACCAACAAGGCACGCGACCCCGAAGCGGCCAAGCCTCATCTCGTGAAGGCCATTGGGGCTCGTTGGGTGTTCGCGAAGGAGTTTGAGAAGACGAACCACCTTAACGAGGCATTCTTCAAGGAGTTCACCGGCGGCGAGAGCATGACAGTGCGCGCCAACTACGCCGAGGGCGGCAGCGTTGAGCTCAGCGCGAACCTGTTGATCACCACGAACTACATGCCTCACCTGACGCACATCAGCAGGGCGACGATGGATCGGATCGCGCTGTTCCCGTTCCGGCGCTCGTGGAATCGGGACCAGTCGGTGGGCGCCTCTGCCGATGCGGACCGCTGGTACATCGATGAAATGAAGAACGACCCTGAGGCGCAGGCTTGGATGCTTTGGTGGCTCGTGCAGGGTGGTGTTCGATGGGAGCACCAAAACCGACGCGTGGGCCCGATGCCTGCGGATTTGGTGGAAGCACGCGCCGAGTACGAGCAGGCCGAAGACGAAATGGCCGAGTGGATGGACCTCGAAGGCTGGGAGTTCAGCACCGACGCCGGGGCGAGGGCAGTGCAGAAAGACCTGTATGAGAGCTATCGCAGATTCAAGATCGGCGAAAAGCACGTTGCCATCCCGGAGAGCGCGAAAGCCTTCTATTCATCCCTCGACAACTATGCCAACGGAAAAATCAAACGCCACGAATCAAGCGGTCAGCGGTATTTCCTCGGAATTTGTATGAAAGGGAAGTTTTGAGAGCGGAAAAAGAGCGGAAAGAGCGTTTAGAGCGCCGGGAAGAGCTAGCTCTATAAAAATCCCTCCGACTTTTTTCTAGCGCTCTAAACAAGTAGAAAAAAGACGCTCTAAACGCTCTTTCCGCTCTCGCGTGGTGCTGTACCCCATTGGAATCTGGAGAATCAAATGAATTGGACGAGTGAAGACTTTAGGAATGGCTTTTGCACGGTTGCAGAGGTTGGTACGCCGCGCCCGGAGCAGGTTTCCGTGTTAGACCCACCCCCACCCGCCTTTTTCGATCCTGAGGAACCGCAGGTCTCCCTCCGCGAGCAGTTGAGCAAAGACGCTCTGGTGGCCTATCGCGAACTGGGCGGTGTCGAGTATCTGAAGAAGAACCCCGCGCTGCTGGATAAGGTGCTGGCCAAGAGCATCGCCCCCGAGCCGATCACGGTTCACAACAATATTCGGCTGGACGATATGCCATGGATCACGGCCCAGCGGCATGCCTATAGGTTCCGCGACCTCGCGGAAGACGCGGAAATTAAACATGCCGAATCCCGCTTGCCAGCGGCTGGAACGCCGCGAGATTCGGGCGATCCGCTACTACCCCCGCCCGAAGCGGAATAACGCGCCTACGAGCCTTTAATCGCTTCGCACTAGCGGGACCTAGCTCACCGTCTAGCCACGCAGCGCTAAGTCATTGATCTGCACTGACAACGCTATACCGAGGGGGTATACCGGGTGAGCCGGACGGCTGCGACGGCGACCGGGCGCAGGCCTATGAGGCTAGGCGTTGCACCTGCTGCGACAGAGCCATGACCGTGTGCTGGCAACAGGAGGGGTGGGCTCAGATGGCCTGCTGATGATGAACCGGCTGCATGTGTGGCAAATACGGCGGGTGGGGGTGGGTGAGCATGTCATTGACCCCCCTTGCGGAGCCTGCACCGGAAAACATGTCAATGAAAAAGGGCTGGCGGATCGCTCCACCAGCCCCAGAGCCCGAGGGCTTGGCCTTTACTTGCGTTTAGGCGGTTGGGTCACGGGCTTGGTCACCGTTGGCCGTGCGGGACGAGTGATCGTCTCCACAACGGTGGTCGTTGGGCGACGGATCGCCTCGCGGACCGGGATGAACTCACCAGTGCGGGCGTCGCGCCCGATTTGCTGCTTGCTCATGATTACCTCCTGGGTATGAGCGGGTCGTGCTGTCTCCCGAACCGCATTCATGGCAAGATATGTTTGTGACGACAAACTTGTTGGAACACTCCCCGACAGCGATGGAGGGGCTTGGAAGCCGGGTCTAGTACACCCGGCTTTCTCGTTTCGGCAGAGCCCACTATATCTAGGGTGCCAGGGGTCTACAAGCCACTACAGGTAGTGTTTTTCAAGGACTTACGCGCCAAACCGCATGCTGTTTCCCTCTCAACCGCACCTGACTGCACTTTTCCGCACTCAAACGATCATTCCGGAGAGGGAGGAAACATTGAGTATTTTGTGTCACAGGACTTTGCTGTCGACCTAATTCCTTTGGATTACCGCAGCGCCGTGTCTGCTTCGACCAAAAACTTCAATGTCGACGCGGTCATGTGCATCATGTAGCTGACCAGGTGCGTCGGCACTTCGGTTGGGTCAGCGCCTTGGCCGTGGCCCGCAAGTCGGTTCCGTCCGGTGGGTACCGCTCCCTCAAGCATTGATCGCAGGCCATTCAGCTGAGACTGCCAGAACGTGGGGATGAGGCCGTTCGCCATGCAAATGTCGATCAGTGTCTTAGCGGTGTCCTTCTCGCCATATGCCCAGCCGCGCTTCTTGCAGATACCCATCATCGCGCTCTCAAACGACTTCAAGCACTCCACCAGCGCCTCTTTAGTATTACCGTGGCGATAGTGTTCATGTGCGGCCAGATATTCGTCTTCTGCGCCTTTGAAGTACGGCTGATTTAACAATCGCAAAACTGGTTTAACGACTTCGGCATGAATTAGTTCGGAGTCGATGCGAATTATTTCGTTATTTGTGAATTGATATCCGAGCCCGTGCTCTTTGAATCTGATGTTTAAATCAGAAATCGCTTTCTCTACCAACTCGTTGGCTTGGGGATTCCGTCGGTAATTGAACGCACGTCCGAATGACGAAAGCGCTTTGAATGAAAGCTCTATCGCGTCAAGTACACGCTCTGTGTCTGACTCTGAGAGGAAGAACGTGCGCAACTCGTCGAAATATGTGGCGTCGTATGGCACCTTCGCGAGTGAGAAGTTTCCATATTCTTCCCGTAGGGTCTGCACAATCAACTTGTACGCTGCGGCGGGATTCTCTTCGTCAATATCTCCAAGGCCAAGTTCCCACAGAAAAACTATTTGAACTTTGAGTTGGAAAGGGATTTCATCGTAAATGTAAAAATCCGGACTCTCACCTCGTAGTCGCTTTTGTCTTTTTGAGTAGAGGTCGAAAACCATTTCTGGCTCCAATTAAGTAGAAATCCTAATTCCGCAAATAAGGATTTCTCTTTATAGGCGGCGCTAATTCCGAGAAAATAAGATTTTCGGAATTAGGCGTTGTAATGAATTGTAGTTCGCCTCCCAATTCAGAGCCAGAGAAATCGGGCTTCGGTGTTCTGCGCATGAGTTCCGCAGCGGTGACGGCAGAGCAGATGGATGAAGCGCTCGCACGGTACGAGTACCACGCACTCAAGGCGCAAGGCTTCTTGCTTGAGGCATTTGCGCTGGACTCACCTTCACTGGATCGGCACTACCCGCATCTGCGCAAGGTCCACCTGCCACTCCGCAAACCGGACTTGAGCATCAATCCGGGCTTCACCACCGTCGAAGCCGCACTGCTCTCGGCGAAGCCGCTCCCAAAGCCGGAGCAAACAGCCCAATGCGAGTTGGAGCGCCTCAGCTTCGACAAGAGCTACCCCGACCACGTGCCGCTGACCGACGAGCAAAAGATGCGTCGTTGGAACGCAGGCGGCTACGTAGACATGCCCCGAGAGATGGCTCGCAGCTTCGGCATTTCGATGCGAGAGGTTGAGCACTTCACCAAGCTCAGCAGGGACGCCGCTCCCGAGCCCACCTATGTTTCTTCGCTTCCGCGTGCCGCGCTCGACAAGGCCGCTGGACGCACCCGCGCCGAGGGCGCACCCCAGCCTTGGAAGGACTCCAAATGAGCTTCACCCCGAACTACACCTCGGACGAGGAACTGGCGTTCTTCGGCAATCCCGGCGTCGTGTTCCGCGCCCGCCAGCTTTCGCCTGAGCAAATTGCCCATGTCGCACGAGACCTGAAGCAGTTCAGGCGCGCCGAGAACGGTGATCGTGCCCGGCCGGACGCGATCAACAACGCGACCGCTGAGCCCACTGTCGCCAACAAGTACGGCCTCGCCACCCCGTTCGCCCCCCGCGACACCCACCGCCCGGACCGCGCGAACAACCCCGAAGTGATGCGACACATGCGCGAGCTCAGCCAGCGCATCGAGGACGAGGGCACTACCCATGACCTGCAGAAGCGGATGACCACGGATGCCGACCGACCGCTGACCGAACCCACGCTGCGCGACCAGATCGCGGCGGCGGTGACCGTCCACAACGCTGACTAGCCGGAGCCGACCATGTCCACCTATGAAGAACTCCCCGCCAGCTTCGGCAACGAAGCGCTGATGCGGCGACAAGCCCAGCTTCGCGACCGCGAGGCTGATTTGCGCGAGGCCGCAAAAGCTGCTCGCAGCGCGATGCCCCCGCAAGGGCAGATGGTCTCCGGCATCTATGTGAAGCCGTCCCTTTCCCAGCAACTGACCCCCGTGGCGCAGCAGATCGCGCAGGCGATCCAGAAGAAGGGGCTGGAGGTCGATCAGACCGGTTACGACATGGTCGAGTCGAGCGCTGTTCAGCAGCACATGGCCCAACAGCCCCCGGACACCGCCCCAATTCAAGCGAAGTTGGCGTGGGCGCAGAAGGGTGCGCAGATTCCAGCGTTGCGCTCGCTGATGACCGACTACGCCAAAGACCTGACCATCAACGAGCCCGAGCGCATCGCGAACCGAGCCGACAAGAAGGACGCGCGTGCAGCAGCCATCGCCGAGGCCCAGCGCAAGCAGCAGGAAGACCTGCAGTACAAGCGCGAGCACGACGCCAGCAACGATCAACTGCGCCGTGACCTCGCGGGCGACTCCAACGACCTCCGGCGCACGCTCGCGACTGCTGTCCGCGCGAGTGGCAGTGGAGGCGGGGCCGACAAGGCCAGCAACTACCAGATCGTTCAGGATGCGCAGGGGAACGCGGTGCGCGTTAACAAGCTGACGGGCGAACAGTTCCCGCTCGGCGCTGTAGGTCGTGAAGCAGCAGGCATCACGAAGGAGCGGCAAGAGCAGGGCGAGAAGGTCTCCAACGCCAAGAAGGGTCTGTCTGATCTGGACGAGGCCGAACGCCTGTTGCCAATGGCTACCGGCTCGGCAGCAGGCTCGTTGCGCGACACCATCGCGGGGGCTGCAGGTATCTCCACCGATGGCGCAAAGGCGGCGGCGCGTCTCGATCAGATCGCTTCCACGCTCGCGAGCCAGGTGCCACGGCTCGGCGGCGCGACCTCCGACAAGGACTTGGCGTTCTACAAGGAGCAGGTCGGCAATCTGGGCGACCGCTCCAAACCTGTTGGCACGCGGCTCGCCGCACTCAAGCAGGTACGCAAATTCATGGAGCGCGCCTCCGATCCATCGTCCTATGCGTCGCCCACCGGTCGGCCCGCGAGCGCAGGACCGAGCATCCGCCAAGCTGTGGAAACTGCGGCAGAGAAGCAGGACGCCCCGAAACCTCGCATGAAGTTCAACCCGGCCACGGGCAAGCTGGAGTAATTCATGCGTGAAGTCGAGTTGCCCAACGGCTCTATTGGGGAGTTTCCCGACAGCATGGATGACGCAGCTATCGCGTCCGTCTTGCGCAAGCAATTCCCCACCAAGACCTACACCGACGCCCCCGGCGAGAACTACTCCAACGAGGGTCGCAGCCAAGCGCCGACGCTCCGCCAAACGCTGGAGAACCAGTTTGCTGGTGGGTTCGCTGAAAAGCTCGGTGGTGTCGTCCGTGACGTGGCGGTGGGCGCTCGCAAGGGTGTCCGCGACATGGTCGATTCGCTAGACAAAGAGGTGGTCGCCGGTCCTGCGTCGCCGGTCCCCAGCGATCATCCGGTAGCCCGCGACGCACGCGCATACGTCAGCCCTGAGTCTGTCGAAGCGAACAGGGCATACGCCGCTGCTGGCCCCGCTGCTGGTGTAGGCCGTGTTCTGCCTGAACTCGCTGTCACCGCGGTTCCCATCGCTGGGGCGAGCGCCAAGCTGGCCCAAGGCGCTCGGATGGCGCTGCCGAAAGCTCTCCAAGGGCTCTCGGGCTTGATTGGCGACGTGGGGGCGAATGCGGGCTACGCGGCCGCCACAGCCTCTCCCGGCGAAGCTGCGGACGCGGCCACGTGGGGCGCGGCTGGAGCTGTCGGCGGGCGGGTTTTGGGGCGTGCGATCGGCTTGGGCAAATCGCTGATCTCCAAGGATGCGCAAACGCTGGTGGATGCGGGTGTACGACCGACACCGGGCCAACTATTCGGGGATGGCCCCATCGGCAGTACCGTCCGCCACCTTGAGGATGCGGCGACCTCTCTGCCGCTGGTGGGCAATGCGCTCAAATACGCTCGCACTCGCTCCCTCAGTGAGTACGGCAACGCCGAAATCAACGTAGCGTTGAAGCCGCTGGGCGTGACGGTCAAGGGTTCTGGTGCAGAGGCCGTCGAGCAGGCCCAGCGTGCCATTTCGAACACCTACGACAAGGTGTTGCCCCAGACGGTCATTCGTCCGCAACTCGTAAAGCAAGCTCTTGTCAAAGCTCTTGACGACATCGACAACATCCCGCTTCTCACGACCGAGCAAGGCGGCTTGA
Source organism: Variovorax sp. 770b2 (assembly GCF_900115685.1). Lineage (GTDB taxonomy): Bacteria > Pseudomonadota > Gammaproteobacteria > Burkholderiales > Burkholderiaceae_C > Variovorax. The sequence goes on from NZ_FOXJ01000001.1 coordinate 62,816, forward strand.
TTCGGCGGTATGTGTCGGGAAAGATTCTGCCCACCGCTCAGGAGGCGACGCAGCGGGGCGGCGCGATCCCGGGAGAGATTGCCAATCGCATCGATGGCGAGATAGGTCACTACGCCCGGGAGTTCACCAAGTCGCAAAACCCTTCGGATCATTCGCTTGGGGAGGCGTTCTATGCGCTTCAATCCGCCCTGCGCGAGACGGTGGAGGGGCTCACGCCGGAGGCTACAAAAACGCTAGGTCAGGCCCGCACCGCGTACCGGAACCTGCTCCCCATCGTCAGCGCGGCAGACAAAACTGGCGCAGGCCAGTTCACGCCTCGGCAACTCAATCGGGGGGCGTCCAAATTCGATCAAGCTCCCAGCGCACTGAATCGGGCGGGCCAGAATGTTCTCCCAAGCACGATCCCCGACAGCGGCACGGCCGGACGCGCACTATTGGCGCTGGCGATTGGTGGTGGGGGAGCGGCGCTTGCCGGACATGCGGCCCCTGCTGCGGTTGCCGCCGCGCTCTATTCCAGCGCTGGGGTCGGGCTCATGGTCAAGGGGCTTCGCGGTGATCTGGCCCCCGGGGTCTACAACGCACTGATCGACATGGCCCCTCACAAGCAGGCGGAGTGGTTGGTCAAGTTCGCTAAACAACATCCGCAGTTCAGGGACCGCATTTCCGAGGTAGGTCAGCAATTGGCCTCCCAAATTGGACGCTCGATGGCGGTCCAAGGAGGTCAAGATGCTCCGAGCAACTGATGTTCTCCATGCGGCCATCGATGCGCGAGACGATGAGGCGGAGCAGGTCCAATCAAAGCGGGTCGCTGGCATGTCGCAGACTGACATGCAGAAGTGGATGATCGCGGAGGCCAATCGATTGGTTGAAGCGCGCCGACAGATCGAACGCCCTGCGCGTGCGGTCTGGACGAATCAGATCCACAACCCGGATGAGCGTGCCCCCGATCTGGAGCGCGCGGCGATCAACGACACAGCCGCGCAGGTTGCAGCGAGGCTGGCAAAGCGAGATAGCGCCGATGAAGACGCCCGCTGGTGAGCTAACCCACGTTGCGTATCTCGGCGCGTTCCTAGTGTCGGGGGTGCTCTGCCGCAATGACCTGTACCACGATGCCGAGGGCGTCTACTGGGCCGAGCCGACGAGAACCAACCCCGATGGGTCTTGGATGGCAGCGCTTCACCGGCTCGATGCGATTGATGAGTGCACCGCGCTGGGCGAGGCACTTTTGTCGTCGCTGGTGATGCTGGACCGCGATGGCTTCGATCCAAAGTTCATGACGATCATTCACCACGCTCCCGGCTTGGCCGCAAGCGCCGAGGCGGTGGAGACCCTGTCTCCGCACATTCACTAAGGGCACCACGTGACTCCATTCCCGTTGGTCAATGGTCGTGTCCAGATGACGACCAGCGCCGTAGGCGCCACCGACAGCTACCTCAGTGCCCTTCGCGTCTCCACTGCTCCCGCAGTACGTGCGTCCACCGCGGCTGCACAGGCGACTACAAACGGCCTGTCGTTCACCGCCACTGGGCAACTGGTCTACGTGGACGCCACAGCGGGCCTTCCGGCCAATAGCCAGTTCTGCAATGGCCTGCCGATGAGCCCGACAGGAGCCCTCTGCGTGAGCACGGGAGCGGTGGCTAGTTGGTCGCAGGGACTGCCGTTTGCGGCGAACGGCGCGGTATGCGTCACTCTCGTCTAGGTTATTGAGGGTTCAACGGTGTTCTCCCCAAAATTCGACGCGCTCGCGGGTACCGGCCCGGGAAGATCGTCCGTAGCGACGCCTGTGCAGCCAGAAATCCGTGCTGCTGCAGCGTCGAAATCCGAAGGGGAGGGGGTAGGTAGCCCCGGGCGTCGCGGGGCTCCTCTAGCGGCCGGACTTCCGAACACGCCCATCACAGCCTGCCAGGAACTAATGCTCGCGGTCGTCCTGCAAGGGTTGCGAGACGGTGACTTGGACTATGTGCTCAGCCCGACGTTCATTCATCACTGTTGCTATGTTGGGCTTGACCCCGACACCGCGCTGAACATCAAGATCAAATACCTGCGCCGTGAGATTGATCCGGCGAATCTTTGGATTGATCCGCGCCGACAGCGCCGCGTCCAGAGCGACTAGATGTATTTGCCCCAGTTATCGATCAGCCATTGCAAAACGTTCTTATGACTGCGAATGTCTCCTGGGAGGTGGCTCTTAATCATCCGCTCTCCCTTCAGTGCGCCTGCCTTGTCGCTCGATACGCGGTTGAGAAAGGCAAGGACTTCATATCCTTCCCCTCGGTTCAGAAATGTTGAGTCTGGTTTGCCGGTGACTCTTGCGTCGTCTGGGGGAATCGCCGTCCAAGAGTATTTGAATTGAAGGTCGTTAACACCGATCCATGCCATAGCTCGCTCCTCGTCGTTGGTAACGATTTATGACACGCACAACTAAAGGGCGCAATCGGGCCTACCCTTCTCAAGCTAGCCAGGGATGCCATCCAGATACTTGCGCACGGTCGCGTCATCCAAGAAGGCATAGTGCCGTTCGGTAGTCTGGATGTTTCTGTGGCCCAGCGTCTCCTTCACCACCTCCAATGGCGTTCCCTCTCGCAGGAGAACCGACCCGAACGTCCGGCGCAGATCGTGGGGCGTGGCGTGCTCGATCCCTGCCGCTTCTAGCACTCGCAGCCATGCGTATCCGGGTTCGGTGATGTGACCGCTGCGGCTCTTCTTGGGGCTCGGAAAGACCCACGTTTTGTCCTTGCCGACCTGTTCACGGAACAACTCCACCGCTTCAGCGCGTAGCCGGACTCGCATGCTGTTCTTCATCTTGCTTTCCGAGCGCGGGATGGTCCAGATTGCTGCGTCAAGGTCAATATCCTTCCAGTTGGCCGCTGCAAGATTTCCCCAGCGAACGCCAGTGAGTAGGAGCAGCCTGAAGAAAGGGCGCCAGATAGTGAACTTGAACTCGCCCGTCTCCAGCGCCGCAAGTACTTGCCCACGCTCTCGGGTGCTCAACACCCGCTCGCGTGGCTCCGACTCGACCATTTCAAGGTCCGTGCCGATGTTGTCCCCCCGATACAGCTTGCGCCGGATCGCATATGCATAGACGGCTCGGAACCCCTTGAGCGCCCGAGTCGCCGCAGCAGGGCCGCGCTCTTTTGTAATCTTGCTCTGGCGGCCTTCTAGTTCAATGGCGGTGATGTCCTCCATAGGGCGTTCCAGCCAGTCGTCGTAGACGCCTTTGCGGCGAAATGTTTCATCAGCCCACCGCGGCTGCTTCCGCTTTTTGAGGACTAACGATCTGGTGTATTCATCTAGCGCTGCGCCAATCGTGGTGACGACTGCCTTGGGCGCCGCCTTGGCATCTTGTTTTAGGCCTGCGTACTCGGCGACGGCCTTCTGGCGAGCCTCGTCCACCGGCACGTCGATGTAGTCACCCAGGGACCGCCGAACCGCGTGCTTCCGGGCGGCGATCCACTTGTAGATGCCCCACTTCTTGGCGGTGCCTCCGGCCGTAACGTACAGGCGCAGGTACTGGACCTCATCGTCGGCGTATTCGCCATCGATCTTGAGAGCGCGCACGTTCGCCTCGGTGAAATGCATCCGCTTCATGCCTTCACCACCTTCCGCGTGCGGCTGTTGGTGGTCTTGACGACCTTGGGCGCGTAGCCCTCGCTCTCGATCACGAGGCTGGTCTTGGCCGCAACTGTGTCGGTGGCGAGCACCTTGACGTAATACAGGGTGGCGCCGTCTTTGAAGTAGATGTACGCGCTGCCCCGACCTTCGGTGGTCCATGCGTCCGTTGGCTTACCGTCGAGGGTGGCGGCGAACGGGGCCGAGCGCGGCGCGTGGGCGTACTTGGTGGCGGCGACCTTTTGCGTGCCGGTGGAGAGCGTGAGAGTGAAGTTGGTCATGTCGGGCTTCCGGTAGTGGCGAATCAAAACGTTCGCCCGACAACGAATTCTGAGTGGATGAATTGGTTGTCGTCTATGGATTCACACCGACAGTTAGTGTGTACTGTTGAGGCGCGCTAGGCGAGACGCTAGAGCGCGGGCTAATCAGCGGTTAGGAACGGTTATGAGCCGTCCGTTGCTTTTTAGCCGCTCCCACTCGGAGAAGCGTTGAAAACGGATGCGCGGTTATGACCCGTTATGAAGCCCTTTCGTCCCAGTTCGGGATGCCGTATAGGGTTGTCATGGCCGCCATGATGCCGCGCCCGGCGGGTCGGCGACAATGCCGGCCTCCATGGAAACCCTTAACGACTGGCTCGCGCGCGCCGAGCAACTCCATCCCAAGAACATCGAACTGGGCCTCGAACGCGCCAAGGAGATGGCCGGGCGCCTGGGCCTCACGTTCGGCTGCCCCGTCATCACGGTCGCGGGCACCAACGGCAAGGGCTCGACCTGCGCCATGCTTGAGTCGATCCTGACGCACGCGGGCTACCGCACCGCCGTGTTCACATCCCCCCACCTCGTGCGCTTCGAAGAGCGGCTGCGCCTGAAGGGCGAATCGGTCGATGCTTCCAAACTGATAGCAAGCTTCGACGTGGTGGAGAAGGCCCGCGGCGACATGCCCCTGACCTACTTCGAGTTCACCACCCTCGGCATCCTGCACTGCATGATCCAGGAAAAGCCCGATGTGGCGATCCTGGAAGTCGGCCTCGGCGGCCGGCTCGACGCGGTCAACATCATCGATGCCGACTGCGCGGTCATCACCAGCATCGACCTGGACCACATGGAATACCTCGGCCCCGACCGCGAAAGCATCGGCTTCGAGAAGGCCGGCATCCTGCGCGCCGGCAAGCCCGCCATCGTGAGCGACCCGATGCCCCCCCAGAGCGTGATCGACCACGCGAGCGCCATCGGCGCCGACCTCTGGCGCTTCGGGACCGACTTCAACGTATCGGGCGACAAGCAGCAGTGGGGCTGGTCGGGCCGCGGCAGGCGCTACAGCGGCCTGGCCTATCCGGCGCTGCGCGGTGCCAACCAGCTCATCAATGCGGCGGGCGTGCTCGCGGCGCTCGAGGCCCTGCGTCCGCAACTGCCGATCACGGCGCAGGCGGTGCGCAACGGCCTCGCCATGGTCGAGCTGCCGGGCCGCTTCCAGATCGTGCCGGGCGAGCCCGCGCTGGTGCTCGACGTGGCGCACAACGCGCATGCCGTCGCCGCGCTGGCCGAGAACCTCGATGCGATGGGTTTCTTTCCGACCACGCATGGCGTGTTCGGTGTCATGGCCGACAAGGACCTGGCGCCGATCCTGGCGCGCATCGGCCCGATGATCGACCGCTGGTACTTCACCGACCTGCCCACGCCGCGTGCCGCCAAGGCGGCCGATCTGCTGGCCGCCTGGCAGGCGCAGAACACCCGCGCCGATGCCTCCGGTAGCGTGCATGCAGGGCCGATGCAGGCGTTGCGCGCAGCCATCGAGCACGCAGACCCCGCTGATAGAATCGTGGTCTTCGGATCGTTCTTCACCGTGGGTGGCGTGCTCGAAAACGGCACCCCCCGGCTGCAAGCCAAACACCTGTCGCCGGGCGGCTGACCGACGGGTCGACCGCACCACCTGGCATCACCTCGCTGCACTCCTTCAGGGATCGAACTTCATGGCGTTTTTCAAGTTCCGCACGCGCGGCCCACAAGGCAACGAAGGACGCAACGCCCCGGCGGCCGTCCCGGCGGAAAGTGTCGAATCCATGCGTCGGCGCGCACGCCATCGCCTGCTGGGCGCCGCGGTGCTGGTGCTGGTCGGCGTGATCGGGTTCCCGCTGTTGTTCGACACCCAGCCGCGTCCCGTGTCGGTCGACATCCCCATCGAGATTCCGGACCGCAACAAGGTCAAGCCGCTGCCCGTGCCCGCTGCACCCGCAACGGCACCTGCAACAAGCAGCGCGCCCGCTGCGCCCGACAACAGCGCCCGCGTGGCGGCAGCCTCATCGGCCGGCGGCATGATCACCGAGACCGCCGACGGCACCGTGATCGATCCGGGCAAGCCGGCGGCCAGCACGCCGCCAGCCGTCGAGCCCAAACCCAAGCCGGAACCCAAGCCCGAGCCGAAACCCGAGGCCAAGCCAAAGCCGGAACCCAAGCCCGAGGTCAAGCCGGAACCCAAGCCCAAGCCGGAGCCGAAGCCGGAGGTCAAACCCAAGCCGGAGACCAAGCCAGCCGCCTCTGCGGACGATGGCGCCCGCGCCCGCGCCTTGCTCGAGGGCAAGCCCATCAGCGCCACGCCCAAGCCGGCCGCCGGCGACGAGGCCTCAGGCCGCTTCATCGTGCAGGTCGGCGCCTTCGCCGATGCCGACAAGGCGCGCGAGGTCCGGCAGAAACTGGAGCGGGCGGGCCTGAAGACCTACGTCCACGTGGCCAAGACGGCCGATGGCGAGCGCACGCGGGTGCGTGTCGGCCCCTTCGCCTCGCGTGCCGAGGCGGACAAGGCGGCGGAGAAGGTCAAGGGCTTGTCTTTGCCGGCCGCGATCCTCACGTTGTAAGCGCAGGCGCCTGTTGCCGTGGCCCTGCTCGACTGGATCGCCGTCACGCTCATCGTGGTGTCGATGCTGTTCGGCCTCATGCGGGGGCTGGTGTTCGAAGTGATCTCGCTGGTGGGTTGGGTGGCTGCATTCATCGCGGCCCAGTGGCTGGCCTCCGATGTGGCGGCGTGGCTGCCCTTCGGCGAGCCGCAGGCCACGTGGCGTTATCCACTGGCCTTCGTGCTGGTGTTCGTGGCGGTGGCGTTCGGCGCGGGGCTCGTGGCGGCCTTGACGCGCAAGCTGATCACCGTCGTGGGCCTTCGGCCCGTGGACCGGATTTTGGGAGCTGCCTTCGGTGCGGCGCGGGGCGCAGTGGCCCTGCTCGTGCTGGCAGTCGTTGTTCATTTGCTGGTGTTGAGCGACAGTGCCTGGTGGCGCGACTCGCTCAGTGCCGGTGTTCTCGATGCGGCATTGCAGGGCCTGAAACCCGCGCTGCCTGAAAAGTTGGCAAGCTACCTGCCCTGAGAGGAATCGTTCATGTGTGGAATCGTCGGCGTTGTCAGCAACGCACCCGTCAACCAGTTGCTCTATGACGCGCTGCTGCTCCTGCAGCACCGCGGCCAGGACGCGGCCGGCATCGTGACCTTGCTGGAACGCAAGTTCTTCATGCACAAGGCCAAGGGCATGGTGCGCGACGTGTTCCGCACCCGCAACATGCGCGGCCTGCCGGGCAACGTGGGCCTGGGCCAGGTCCGCTACCCGACCGCCGGCAACGCCTACAGCGAAGAAGAGGCCCAGCCCTTCTACGTGAACGCGCCCTTCGGCATCGTGCTGGTGCACAACGGCAACCTCACCAACGCGCACGCGCTGCGTTCGGAGCTGTTCTCTACCGACCACCGCCACACCAACACCGAGAGCGACTCCGAAGTGCTGCTCAACGTGCTCGCGCACGAGCTGGAGCGCTCCTCGCGCGGCGTGCCGCTGCATCCGGCCGAGGTGTTCGCCGCGGTCAAGAACATGTACAAGCGCCTGCGCGGCTCGTATGCCGTGGTGTCGCTGATCTCGGGCCATGGCCTGCTCGCCTTCCGCGACCCCTACGGCATCCGTCCGCTGTGCATGGGCCGCAGCGCCGACGGCAACGTCATGGTGGCCAGCGAATCGGTCGCGCTCGAAGGCTCGGGCCATGTGTTCGAACGCGACATCGCCCCCGGCGAAGCGGTGTTCATCGACCTGGAAGGCAAGGTCCATTCGATGCAGTGCGCCGAGTCGGCCACGCTGAACCCCTGCATCTTCGAATTCGTGTACCTCGCGCGTCCGGATTCGGTGCTCGACGGCATCTCGGTCTACCAGGCGCGCCTGAACCTGGGCGAGACGCTGGCCAAGCGCGTGGTCTCCACCGTGCCGCCGAACCAGATCGACGTGATCATCCCGATTCCCGAATCCAGCCGCCCGAGCGCCACGCAGCTCGCGCACCTTTTGGGCGTGCCGTACCGCGAAGGCTTCGTGAAGAACCGCTACGTGGGCCGCACCTTCATCATGCCGGGGCAGGGCGTGCGCAAGAAGTCGGTGCGCCAGAAGCTCAATGTGATCGCCAGCGAGTTCAAGGGCCGCAACGTGCTGCTGGTGGACGATTCGATCGTGCGCGGCACCACCAGCCGCGAAATCGTGCAGATGGCGCGCGATGCCGGCGCCCGCAAGGTCTACCTCGCGAGCGCCGCGCCGCCGGTGCGCTACCCCAACGTCTACGGCATCGACATGCCGACCAAGGACGAGCTGGTCGCGCACGACCGCACCGTCGAAGAGATCCGCGAACTGATCGGCTGCGACGCGCTGATCTACCAGGACGTCGATGCCATGAAGCGCGCCATCGGCTCGCTCAACACCAAGCTGGACGGCTTCGACGCCTCGTGCTTCGACGGCGTGTACGTGACGGGCGACATTGACACCGAGGCGATCTCGCGCATGAACGGCAACCGCCCCCGCATCGAGGAGACCGAAGAAGATTCTTCGCGCCTCGCGCTCCCCAATCACAGCGAGTGAGAGTTGAAGTGACCGACGAACGAACCCTGCCGCCCGGACTGCACCGCGACACGCTCGCGCTGCGCACCGGGCTGGCGCCCAGCCAGCACGGCGAGCATTCCGAAGCGCTGTTTTTGACCAGCGGCTTCGTGCAGCCCGACGCCGAGACATCGGCACGCCGCTTTGCCGGCACCGAGCAGGGCTTTACCTACTCGCGCACCTCCAACCCGACGGTGGCCAGCTTCGAGCAGCGCCTGGCCGCGCTCGAAGGCACCGAGGCCGCCATCGGCGCCTCGACCGGCATGGGCGCGATCCTCATGATGTGCATGGGCCTGCTGAAGGCCGGCGACCATGTGATCTGCTCGCGCTCGGTGTTCGGCTCCACGCTGAACCTGTTCGGCAAGGAGTTCGCCAAGTTCGGCGTCGAGACCACCTTCGTCTCGCAGACCGACGTGGCCGAATGGCGCGCGGCGATGAAGCCGAACACCAAGCTGCTGTTCGCCGAGACGCCGACCAATCCGCTGACGGAAGTCTGCGACATCCAGGCACTCGCGGACCTGGCGCATGGCGGCGGTGCGCTGCTCGCGGTCGACAACTGCTTCTGCACGCCTGCGCTGCAGCGGCCGGTCGAACTGGGCGCCGACCTCATCATCCATTCGGGTACCAAGTACCTCGATGGCCAGGGCCGTGTGATGGCCGGTGCGATCTGCGGTCCGTCGAAGCTCATCGTCGACGTGTTCGGCCCCGTCGTGCGCACCGCCGGCATGGCGCTGTCGCCGTTCAACGCATGGGTCGTGCTCAAGGGCATGGAAACGCTCGGCATCCGCATGAAGGCGCAATGCGCGAATGCGCTGGCCGTCGCGCAATGGCTCGAGCAGCAGCCCGGCATCGCGCGCGTCTACTACCCCGGCCTTGTTTCGCACGGGCAGCACGAGCTTGCGATGCGCCAGCAGTCGGGGCAGGGCGGGGCGGTGGTGTCGTTCGACGTGGTCGGCGACACGCCCGAAGCAGCGCGCGCCAATGCCTTCCACGTGATCAACAGCACGCGCGTGGTGAGCATCGCCACCAACCTGGGCGACACCAAGACCATCATCACGCACCCCGGCACGACCTCGCATGGCCGCCTCACCGAAGTGCAGCGCCAGGCGGCGGGCATCAGCCAGGGGTTGATCCGCCTGGCGGTCGGTCTGGAATACATCGACGACATCACGGCCGACCTCTCGCGTGGCCTGGGCACCCTGAATACCTGAATCGATTTCATGACCGGCAAAGTTCGCACCCGCATCGCTCCGTCTCCCACCGGCTTTCTTCACCTGGGCACGGCCCGCACCGCGCTCTATTCGTGGGCCTACGCGCGCCATCACGGCGGCGAGTTCGTGCTGCGCATCGAGGACACCGACGTGGCCCGCTCCACGCAGGACTCGACCGACCAGATCCTCGCCTCGATGCACTGGCTCGGCCTGGACTACGACGAAGGCCCGATCTACCAGATGCAACGGTTGGAGCGCTACCGCGAAGTCATCGCGCAGATGCTCGCGGCCGGCACGGCCTACCACTGCTACTGCACGCCGGCCGAGCTGGACGAGATGCGCGAAGCGCAACGCGCGCGCAACGAGAAGACGCTGTACGACCGCCGCTGGCGCCCCGAGCCGGGCAAGGTGCTGCCGCCCGTGCCCGAAGGCGTGCCGCCGGTGGTGCGTTTCTGCAATCCGCCCGAAGGCGACGTGACGTGGAACGACCTGGTCAAGGGCGAGATCACCATCAACAACCGCGAGATCGACGACCTCATCATCCTGCGGCCCGACGGTGTGCCCACCTACAACTTCGCGGTGGTGGTCGACGACTGGGACATGAACATCACGCACGTGTTCCGTGGCGACGAGCACATCAACAACACGCCGTGGCAGATCAACATCTTCCGCGCGCTCGGCGCAGCGTTGCCCCAGTTCGGCCATGTGCCGGTGATCCTGGGCGACGACGGGCAGAAGCTCTCCAAGCGCCGCGGTGCGGTGAGCGTCACTGCCTATGAAGAGAACGGCTACCTGCCCGAAGCGATGCTGAACTACCTCGCGCGCCTGGGCTGGAGCCACGGCGACGACGAACTCTTCACGCGCGAGCAGATGGTGAGCTGGTTCGACGGCTCGCACCTCTCCAAGAGCCCCGCGCAATGGGACGCGGCAAAGCTCGCATGGGTCAACGCGCAGTACATCAAGGCGAAGGCCGATGCGGAACTCGCCCCGCTCGTGGCCGCGCAGCTGAAGAAGCGCGGCATCGAGGCCGACGACCGGCTCGTTGCCATCTGCGCGCTCTTCAAGGACCGCTGCGAAACCACGGTCGCACTGGCCGACTGGGCCGCTGCGTTCTACACGGACGTGACGCCCAGCGAAGCCGATCGCGCGCAGCACGTCACCGATGCAGTGAAGCCCGTCATCGCGACGCTCGCCGAGAAGCTCGAGCGCGTGACGTGGGAAAAAGTTTCGATCGCCGCCGCCATCAAGGAAGTTCTGGCCGCGCATTCTGTGAAAATGCCCGTGTTGGCCATGCCGGTTCGCGTCCTCGTGATGGGAACACCGCAGACACCATCCCTCGATTCGGTGCTCGCCATCTTTTCTCGCGAAAAAGTTGTGGAGCGTTTGAAAAGGGCCTGATTTTTCGGTCTATAATTTGAGGCTCGACACCGACACAGGGTGATTCTGAAAAGAAAAGCCTGAAAGTCAAATGGGGGTATAGCTCAGCTGGGAGAGCGCTTGCATGGCATGCAAGAGGTCATCGGTTCGATCCCGTTTACCTCCACCATCAAAGTGTCGAGAAGAAGATAAGTGCTGATCGCAGCACGGTTCCTAAGGTTTTGACCCTATCGTCTAGAGGCCTAGGACACCACCCTTTCACGGTGGCTACCGGGGTTCGAATCCCCGTAGGGTCGCCAGTTTCATGCAAGTGAAGCAGGCACAAGTCGTCAGCACTTGGCTCCGCAAGGAGTGAACGTTGTCTACCAGGAGTGGTAGTTCAGTTGGTTAGAATACCGGCCTGTCACGCCGGGGGTCGCGGGTTCGAGTCCCGTCCACTCCGCCAGTCAGAAGCCCCTGCAATTCAATGAGTTGCAGGGGCTTTTCACTTTCCGGGTCTGCCGCACATATCGAGCGCAACGACCCCGGACTCCACCCCATTAAAAGCAGTTCGAGCCCCGTTGTCCGGACTCGAAGCCTTCGCCAAATTCGTAGGCAATGGCGCATTCTTGCCCGTCATGGAATGCCGATCAGCTCTTGAGCCGTGTCGTCGAGCCTTCTGATAATGGCAAGACAAAGTACGTGCGAACCCCCATCCGGTGGCACGCCACCTGCTTCTAGACTTGTTCGTGAAACAGTCTTCAAGCAGGTATCCGATGCAACGAAAACACAGAATCGCCGTCATCCCGGGTGACGGCATCGGGGTCGAGGTGATGCCCGAAGGCCTTCGCGTGCTCGACGCGGTGAGCCGCAAGTTCGGCATCGACTTCAGCTTCGATCATTTCGACTGGGGCTCCGACCACTACGTGCGCCACGGGCTCATGATGCCCACCGACTGGGACGACCAGATCAAGGGCCACGACACCATCTACTTCGGCGCCGTCGGCGCGCCCGACAAGGTGCCTGACCACATCGCCGTGTGGGGCCTGCTCATCAAGATCCGCCGCGAGTTCGACCAGTACGTGAACCTGCGCCCCGTGCGCCTGATGCCCGGCGTGCCCGGACCGCTCGCGCACCGCCAGCCCGGCGACATCGACTTTCTCGTGGTCCGCGAAAACACCGAAGGCGAATACACCTCGGTCGGCGGGCGCCTCTTCGAAGGCACGCCGCGCGAAATGGCGATCCAGGAGGCCGTGTTCACGCGCCACGGCGTCGACCGCATCCTCAAGTACGCCTACGAACTCGCGAGCAAGCGCCCGCGCAAGAACCTCGTGGCAGCGACCAAGTCGAACGGCATCTCGATCACCATGCCGTACTGGGACGAGCGCCTGGCCGAGATGGCCAAGCGCCACCCGGACATCGCCACGAGCAAGTACCACATCGACATCCTGTGCGCGCACTTCGTGCAGCACCCCGACTGGTTCGACGTGGTCGTGGCCTCCAACCTCTTCGGCGACATCCTCTCCGACCTGGGCCCCGCATGCACAGGCACCATCGGCATCGCACCTTCTGCCAACCTGAACCCCGAGCGCGCGTTCCCGTCGCTGTTCGAGCCGGTGCACGGTTCGGCGCCCGACATCGCGGGCAAGGGCATCGCCAACCCGATCGGCCAGATCTGGTCGGCCGCGCTGATGCTCGACCACCTGGGCAACGGCGACCCCGTGTATGCAGAGGCTTCTGCGGCCGTGCTCACGGCCATCGAGACCGTGCTGAGCGAAGGCCCGCGCACGCGCGACATGGGCGGCACGGCGAACACGGTCGACGTGGGCCGCGCCGTCGCCAGCTGCATTGCATGACCCGCCTCAACGCGAGGCATAGGGACAGATAGATGGGCCTCTTCCTGCTCAAGCGCCTGGCAACGCTGGTCGGCACGCTGATCGGCGCGTCGGTCATCGTGTTCCTCGTCCTGGAGATCCTGCCCGGCAACGCCGCGCAGATGCTCATGGGACCCGACGCCTCGTCCGACGCGGTGGCCGCACTCGCCACGAAGCTGGGCCTGGACCAGCCCGCGTGGACGCGCTACTGGCACTGGATCGGCGGCATCCTCACCGGCAACCTGGGCGACAGCTACGCCTATGGCTCGCCGGTGCTCGACCTGATCCTGGAGCGCCTCGCGCTCACCGTGCCGCTGGCGGTGCTCGCGATGACGCTCACCACCGTGCTGGCGCTCGTCGTCGGCGTGACTGCGGCCGCGCGCCACAACAAGATGGGCGATGTCGGCTTGATGGGCATGACGCAGGTGGGCATCGCGATCCCGAATTTCTGGTTCGCGATCCTCTTGATCCTGGTGTTCTCGGTGAAGCTGCAGTGGTTCTCCGCGGGCGGCTTCGACGGATGGGGCGAGGGCGTGCTGGGCGGCGTGAAATCGCTGCTGCTGCCGGCGCTGTCTCTCGCGGTGGTGCAGGCCGCGATCCTGGCGCGCATCACACGTTCGGCCGTACTCGAAGTGATGCGCGAAGACTTCGTGCGCACCGCGCGCGCCAAGGGCGTGTCGCAGCGCGCCGTGCTGTGGCTGCACGTGCTGCGCAACGCCATGATCCCCGTCATCACGGTGATGGGCATGCAGTTCTCCGAACTCCTCGCAGGCACCATCGTGATCGAGAACGTGTTCTACCTGCCGGGCCTCGGCCGGCTGATCTTCCAGGCCATCAGCAACCGCGACCTGGTCGTGGTGCGCAACTGCGTGATGCTGCTCGCGGCGCTTGTCGTCATCGTGAATTTCGTGGTCGACGTGCTGTACGCAGTGATCGACCCGCGCATCAAGGCGAGCGACATATGAACGCCGTCGTTGCTCCCGCTGTTCCCGGCGCAGCCGCGCTCACCGTGCCGGGCTTCTGGCGCCGCGCGCTGCACCACCGCAGCTTCGTCATCGGCGCCGTGCTCGCGCTGCTGCTGCTCCTGGCCGCGCTCGTGTCGTTCGTGTGGACCCCGTGGTCGCCCTACGAGATGGACATGGCCAACAAGATGCAGGCGCCCTCGGCCGCGCACTGGCTGGGCACCGACGCCTTCGGGCGCGACGTGGCCTCGCTGCTGCTGGTGGGCGCGCGCGCTTCCATCCTCGTGGGCGTGATCGCCGTGGGCATCGGCCTCGTGGTCGGCACGGCGTTGGGCCTGCTGGCGGCTGCGCGGCGTGGCTGGGTCGAAGAGGCGATCATGCGTTTCGCCGATTTCTCGCTCGCGTTCCCCGCCATCCTCTCGGCGATCATGATGACGGCCGTGTTCGGCGCGGGCATCGTCAACGCCATCGTCGCGATCGGCATCTACAACATCCCTACCTTCGCGCGCATCACGCGCGCCTCGGCCAACGCGATCTGGTCGCGCGAGTACATCGCGGCGGCACGCGCCTGCGGCAAGGGCTCGTTCTCGATCACGATGCAGCACGTGCTGCCGAACATCTCGGCGGTGCTGATCGTGCAGATCACCATCCGCTTCGCCATCGCGATCCTGGCCGAAGCGGCGCTGTCGTACCTGGGCCTCGGCACGCAGCCGCCGCAGCCGTCGTGGGGCCGCATGCTCAGCGAGGCGCAGACGCTCATGTTCCAGCAGCCGCTGTTGGCCGTGTTCCCCGGCATGGCCATCGCGCTGGCGGTGCTGGGCCTGAACCTGCTCGGCGACGGTCTGCGCGACCTGCTCGACCCGCGCCTTGCACGAGCCCGCTGAACCATGCCCCTTCTCGAAGTCAACGACCTGCACATCGGCCTGCAGACCCAGCGCGGCCCGGCCGAAGCGGTGCGCGGCATTTCCTTCTCGCTGGAGCGCGGCGAAACGCTGGGCATCGTGGGCGAATCGGGCTGCGGCAAGTCGATCACCGTGATGTCGCTCATGGGCCTCCTGCCCTCGACCGCGAAGGTCGGCGGCAGCATCCGCCTCGATGGGCAGGAACTCGTCGGACTGCCCGAAAAGGCGATGTGCCAGATCCGCGGCAACCGCATCGGCATGATCTTCCAGGAGCCGATGACGGCGCTCAACCCGGTGCACACCATCGTGCGCCAGGTCGGCGAGCCGCTGCGGCTGCACCGCGGGCTCTCCAAGGCCCAGGCGCGGCAGGAGGCGCTGGGCTTGCTGGAACGCGTGGGCATTCCCGATGCGGCTTCGCGGCTCGATGCGTATCCGCACCAGTTCTCGGGCGGGCAGCGCCAGCGCATCGGCATCGCGATGGCGCTGGCCTGCGGCCCCGACCTCTTGATTGCCGACGAGCCCACCACCGCGCTGGACGTGACCATCCAGAAGCAGGTGCTGGACCTGATCCAGAGCCTGGTCGCAGAGATGGGCATGGCGCTGATCCTGATCTCGCACGACCTGGGCGTGATCGCCAACAGCGTGCAGCGAATGCTCGTGATGTACGGCGGCAGCATGGTCGAGAGCGGCCCGACGAAGGCCGTGTTCGCCGAGCGTGCACATCCCTACACGCGCGGCCTGTTCGCGGCGCGGCCGGTGCTCGGAGCACCACGCACGGGGCGGCTGGCCACCATCCGCGGCAGCGTGCCTGAGCTGGTGGACCTGCCGCGCGGCTGCGCGTTCGCAGGGCGTTGCAGCTTCACGGCCGACATGTGCTACACGACGAAGCCGCCGCTGGCGATGAAGCCGAGCGGCCATGCGGTGCGCTGCCTTCGCCTGGAAGAAATCGCGGCGCAAAGCGCCGTACCCGCATGAGCAAGTCCACCACAACCCAGCCGCTGCTGGAGGTGACCGACCTCGTGCGGCACTACGACCTGCCGCGCGAAAAACTCTTCGGCCCGCCGCCCACCGTCAAGGCACTCAACGGCGTGAGCTTCAAGGTCGAAGCCGGCCGCAGCCTGGGCATCGTCGGTGAATCGGGTTCGGGCAAGTCGACCATTGCGCGTCTGGTGATGGCGCTCGACACGCCGACCTCGGGCAGCGTGAAGTTGCTCGGGCGCGACCTGCACACGCTGCCCAAGAGCGAGCTGCGCACCGCACGACGCGACTTCCAGATGGTCTTTCAAGACCCTTATGGCTCGCTCGATCCGCGCCAGACCGTCGCCCGCATCGTCGCCGAGCCGCTCGAAGCATTGGCCGAGGTCTCGCGCAAAGAGCAACGCGAACGCGCCGCCGAATCGCTGGCTGCTGTCGGCCTTCGCACCACCGACATGGACAAGTATCCGCACGAGTTCTCGGGCGGGCAGAGACAACGCATCGCGATCGCGCGCGCTTTGATCACGCGCCCCAAGCTCATCGTCGCCGACGAGCCCGTCAGCGCGCTCGACGTGTCGGTACAGGCCCAGGTGCTCAACCTCATGCAGGACCTGCAGCAGCAGTTCGGCATCAGCTATCTCCTGATCAGCCACGACCTCGCGGTGGTCAACCACCTGTGCGACGACGTGGCCGTGGTCTTCAAGGGCCAGATCGTGGAGCAGGGCGCGCCGGGCCACCTGTTCCGCCACGCGCAGCACCCCTACACGCGGACGCTGCTGTCCGCCGTCATGCAGACGCCCGTGGCTTGAACCGCGCGGGGTCACTCACCTCACTTCCAGGAGATAAACGAATGTTGAAGCGACGCACCCTCATGGGCACCGCCATGGCCGCGGCGATCCCGGGCGCCTTCCTCCCGCTGGCACAGGCGCAGACGGGCAAGAACATGCTGAGCATCGGCATGCCGCTGGAGCCGCCGGGCCTGGACCCGACCACGGGCGCCGCGTCGGCCATTGCGGAGATCGCGCAATACAACATCTTCGAGACGCTCACCAAGGTCAACGCCGACGGCTCGGTCACGCCGATGCTCGCCGAGAGCTGGTCGTCGTCGCCCGACATGAAGACCTTCGTCTTCAAGCTGCGCCGCGGCGTGCGCTTCGAGAACGGGCAGCCCTTCAACGCGGCCACGGTCAAGTTCTCGTTCGACCGCGCGGGCGGCGCCAAGAGCACGAACAAGGACAAGCGCTTCTTCAGCGAGATCGGCACCGTGGTGCTCGACGAGTACACGGTGGGCGTCAACAGCACGCTGTCCAACCCCGACCTGCCGTTCATGCTCGGACAGTCGACCGCCTGCATCGTCGAGCCCAAGAGCGCCGAGACGAATGCGACCGCGCCCGTGGGCACCGGCCCCTACAAGCTGGGCGCCTGGCAGCGCGGCGCCTCGTGCACGCTGGTGAAGTCGCCGACGTACCGTGACCCGAACCTTGCGAAGGTCGAGAAGTTCGTCTTCCGCTTCATGTCCGACACCGCCGCGCAGACCGCCGCGTTGATGGCGAACGACATCGACATCTTCCCGCGCGCGGGCACCCGCTCGGTCGCGCAGTTCAAGGGCAACCCGCGCTTCCAGGTGCTGGAGGTGGGCACGCGCGGCAAGGTGATCCTCACCATCAACAACCGCAAGAAGCCGCTGGACGACGTGCGCGTGCGCCGCGCGATCCTGGCGGCGCTGGACCGCAACACGATCGTCCAGGGCGCGGCGGATGGCTTCGGCAAGCCCATCGGCAGCCACTACGCGATGGGTTCGCCGGGCTTCATCGACACGACCGCGATGAACCCCTACGACGTCGAGAAGGCCAAGCGCCTGCTGGCCGAGGCCGGCGTGAAGACGCCGCTCGAACTGCGACTGACGCTGCCGCCGCCTTCGTACGCACGGCAGGGCGGCGAGATGATCGCTGCGCAGCTGGCGCAGATCGGCATCCACGTGAAGATCCAGAACGTCGAGTGGGCGCAGTGGCTGAGCGGCACCTTCGGCGGCGCGCACGACTTCGACCTCACGATGGTCGCGCACGTGGAGCCCTTCGACCTGGTGAAGTACACCGAGCCCGACTACTACTGGGGCTACGACTCGAAGAAATTCCGCGACACGTTCGTCGCGATCCAGAACGAAGAGAACAAGAAGCGCCGCGCCGACCTGCTGGCCGAGGCGCAGCGGCAACTCGCGACCGATGCGGTCAACGGCTTTCTCTACCAGGCGGTGTTTCCCACCATCGCGCGCAAGGAGGTCAAGGGCCTGTGGGCCAGCATGCCGATCGTGGTGAACGACCTGGCCGCCATTTCCTGGAGCTGATGCCATGACGAAGCCCCTGTATTCCCTGAGCGCCGCCGAACTCGGCGCGGCCTATCGCGGCAAGGAACTCTCGCCGGTCGAGGTGGTGCGCGCGGTCAACGAGCGCATCGCGGCGCTGGAGCCCAAGCTGCACGCGACCTGGCTCTTCCGCCCCGAACTCGCACTGGAGCAGGCGCGCGCTTCGGAAGCGCGCTGGCTGGCCGGCACGCCGCGCGGCGCGCTCGACGGCGTGCCCGTGACCATCAAGGACAACCTTGCGACCGCGGGCGACCCGATGCCGCTGGGCACCGCGGCTTACGACCTCGTGCCGATGGCGGACGATTCGCCACCGGCCGCCCGCCTGAAGCAGGACGGCACCGTGCTCGTGGCCAAGACCACGATGCCCGACGTCGGCATGCTGTCGTCCGGTCTCTCGACCTTCCATGAACTCTCGCGCAACCCGTGGGACCTCTCGCGCACGCCCGGCGGCTCCAGTGCGGGCGCCGGTGCGGCCGCCGCCGCGGGCTACGGCCCGCTGCATGCGGGCACCGACATCGGCGGTTCGCTGCGCCTGCCCGCGAGCTGGTGCGGCATCTTCACGCTCAAGCCTAGCTTCGGCCGCATTCCGCTGAGCACGCCCTACATGGGCCGTTGCGCCGGACCGATGACGCGCACCGTGGAAGACGCCGCGCTGATGATGCAGTCCGTCGCCCAGCCCGACAGCCGCGACTACTCGGAGCTGCCGCCGCCCGTCATCGACTGGCTGGCCTTCGACGTCGATGCCTCCTTCCTCGCGGGCAAGCGCGTGGGCCTCTTGATGGACGCAGGCTGCGGCCTGCCGCTCGATCCGCAGATCCGCGAGGCGGTGCTGCGCGCGGCGAAGAAGATCGAGGCAGCCGGCGCCCACGTCGAGGACATGAAGCCCTTCATGACGCCGAAGATGCTGCAGGGCATGGACCACTTCTGGCGCATGCGCTCGCTGACCGACCTGCGCGCCATGGCGCCCAAGCGCCGCGCGAAGATGCTGCCTTACATCGACGCCTGGGCCGAAAGCGCGGCCGGCTTCTCGGGCGCGCACATCTTCGATGCCTACAGCCAGTTCATCGCCACGCGCGCGGCCACCATCGCGGCGACCGTGGGCTTCGACTTCGTGATCTCGCCGGTGTCGCCCAACATGCCCGCGCCCGCGGAACACGCCTCGCCGACGAACGACCCGCTGCGGTCGCTGGAGCACATCGGCTTCACTGTCCCCTACAACATGTCGGAACAGCCGGCGTCGTCGGTCAACTGCGGCTACTCGGACGAGGGCCTGCCCATCGGCCTGCAGGTTGCGGGAAGGCGCTTCGACGACCTGGGCGTTCTGCAGTTCAGCCGCGCCTTCGAGCTCATCCGCGACGCGCAGAAGCCCTGGCCCGAACTCCAGTGAACCCCATCCAAAGAGAGACGAGATGACCGCAGCAACCCACTACATCGACGGCGGCCGTGTGGCTTCGCAGGGCGCCGAAACCATCGCCGTGATCGACCCGAGCGACGGGCAGCGCTTCGGCGAAATCGCACGCGGCACCGCAGCGGATGTGGACGCTGCCGTCCGCGCAGCACGCCGCGCCATGGGCGAGAACTTCGACGGCCCCTGGGGCGCGATGACCGCGCTCGAACGCGGCCGCCTGCTGGCCAGGCTGGGCGCCGCGGTGATGCACCACCACGAGGAACTCGCGCAGCTCGAAGCCCGCGACACCGGCAAGGCGCTGCGCGTGGCACGCAACGACGCCACCGCGCTCGCGCGCTACTTCGAGTACTACGCCGGCGCCTGCGACAAGCTGCACGGCGACACGCTGCCCTACGAGCGCGGTTACACGGTGCTCACGGTGCGCATGCCGCACGGCGTGACCGGGCACATCATTCCCTGGAACTACCCGATGCAGATCGCGGGCCGCAGCGTGGGCGCATCGCTCGCGGCCGGCAACGCCTGCGTGGTCAAGCCGGCAGAGGACGCGAGCCTGTCGCTGCTGCGCCTGGCGGAAATCGCGACCGAGGTGGGCTTTCCTGCCGGCGCGCTCAACGTGGTGACCGGGTATGGCCGGGAGGCGGGCGCGGCGCTGTGCGCGCATCCGGGCATCGACCACATCTCGTTCACGGGTTCGACCGTCACGGGCCGCAGCGTCGGCCTGGCTGCTGCCGAGCGGCATTGCCCCGTCACGCTGGAGCTGGGCGGCAAGTCGCCGCAGCTGGTGTTCGCCGACGCCGACCTCGATGCGGCCGTGCCCGTGCTTCTCAACGCGATCATCCAGAACGCCGGCCAGACCTGCTCGGCCGGCAGCCGCGTGTTGGTCGAACAATCGGTATACGAAGAGGTCGTGAAGCGGCTGGCCGAACGCTTTGCAGCCGTGCGCTCGGGCCCGCCCGCCGACGACCTCGACATGGGCCCGCTGATCAACGAAAAGCAGTTCCGCCAGGTGCGCGACATGGTCGCGACCGCCGAGGCGAACGGCCTGAAGGTGGCGGCGCGCGGCACGGTGTCGCCGAACGCATCGGCCAGCGGCTACTACCAGGAGGCCGTGCTGTTCCGCGACGTGCCCGCCGACAGCGAACTCGCGCAGCGCGAGGTCTTCGGCCCCGTGCTGGCCGTGATGCCCTTCGCCGACGAGGCCGAGGCCATTCGCCTGGCCAACGGCACCGACTTCGGCCTTGTGGCCGGTGTGTGGACGCGCGACGGCGGCCGGCAACTGCGCGTGGCGAACAAGCTGCACTGCGGGCAGGTCTTCATCAACAACTACGGCGCGGCGGGCGGCGTGGAACTGCCGTTCGGTGGCGTCAAGTCGAGTGGCTTCGGTCGCGAGAAGGGTTTCGAAGCCCTGCTAGGCTTCACGACCCTCAAGACCATCGCCATCAAACACGGGTGAACCCATGAATACGAACGCACAAGAAGCACAACAAGAGTCCCGCCGCGTCGGCCTGGTCGGTGTCGGCCTGATGGGCAGCGGCATCGCGCAGAACATCGTCAAGCACGGCCACCGGCTGACCATCCTCGATCACCCCGGCAACCAGCCCGTCGGCGCGCTGCTCGCGGCCGGCGCCACGGCGGTGTCGGACGTGACGGCACTGGCCGCCGATGTCGACGTGCTGATCCTCTGCGTCACCGGCACGCCGCAGGTCGAGGCCGTGATGCTCGGCAAGGATGGAAAGGGGGGCGCGCTCGCCAGCCTGCGCCCCGGCACCGTGGTGATCGACTGCTCCACCGCCGTGCCCGACTCCACCACCAAGGTCGCCGAGGCCGTGCAGGCCAGGGGCGGCAAGTTCCTCGATGCGCCGATGACGCGCACCGCCAAGGAAGCCGCAGAAGGCCGGCTCAACCTGCTGGTGGGCGGCGATGCAGAGGTGCTGGCCTCGTGCCTGCCGCTCCTGCGCTGCTTTGCCGAGAACATCACGCACGTGGGCGGCATCGGCGCGGGCCATGCGATGAAGCTGCTGCACAACTTCGTGTCGCTCGGCACCGTCGCGCTGCTGTGCGAAGCGGCTGCCTGCGCAGAGCGCGCCGGCGTGGCGCCCGATGTGTTCGTGGAGGTGCTGGCCAAGGGCGGCGGCAACGGCGTGGCGCTGGAACGCGTCAAGCCCAAGCTCCTGACCGGCAGCACCGATTCGCTGAAGTTCTCGATGGCCAATGCCAAGAAGGACCTGGGCTACTACAACGACATGGCGCAGCAATCGTCGGCCAGCCACGGCATCGCGCAAGCCGTCGAGAAGCTGCTGACGCACGGCATCGACACCTTCGGTCCCGATCGCATGGTGCTGGACCTCGTCGAAGCGCTGAAGAAGTAAAGCGCCTTGCTCGCGCTACGGCACGTAGCGCGAGAGCAAATGATCGACCAGGCGGCGCTGCGGAAAAGTCAGCGTCTCCTGCCGCGTGCAGAGGTACATGCGGCGTGACGCCCACGCGTCCGACAGGTTCAAAAAGCGCAGGCCCATTTCCTTGCGGTAGGTGGCCGCCGCGCCCTCGGGCAGGATGCCCACGCCCATGCCGGCCTCGATCATCCGGCACACCGCCTCGAAGCTCTTGACCTTCACGCGCAGGCGCAGCACCTTGCGTGCGGCGACCGCCGCGTCCTCGATGGTGCGGGCAATGGCCGAGTCGTTCTCCAGGCCCACGAAATCGAAATCGAGCAACTCCGCGAACGACACCTCGCGGTTGCGGTACGGGTGCTTGCGGTGGACGATGGCCACCAGCCTGTCCATGCGATAGGGGATGAAGTTGAGCGTGGTGTCCGCCGTGTCGCCGGTGATCACGCCGACATCGGCATGCCGGTCGCGGATCGCCTGCACGATCCACACGCTGCGGTGCTCTTCCACGTCGACGCGAATCTCCGGATAGCTCCGGCGAAAGCTCGCCACGTCGTCGGGCAGGAACTGGCCCATCGCCGATGCATTGGCCTGCAGCCGCACGCGGCCGGTCGCGCCCTGTGCGTAGTCCGAGAGATCGGCGCGCATGCGGTCGACGTCGCGCAGGATGAGCCGCGCGTGGATGGCCAGCGACTCGCCCGCGCCGGTCACCGTCACGCCCTTGGAGGTGCGCTGGAAAAGCGGCACGCCGAACTCCGTCTCGAGCATGCGGATGCGCCGGCTCGCGGCCGACAGCACGAGGTGGTGCTCCTCGGCCGCCTTCGACAGGCTGCCGGATTCCAGGGCGCTCAGGAAGAGTGCGAGGGAGTCGAGGTCGGGCCGCATCGATCCGTTCAGCGCAGGGTGATCTCGAGCGAATCGAACGGCGCCTCGAATTCGGCGCGCCAGGTTTCGCCGGGCACGATGGGCCAGGCGTCGGTCCAGGTGCCGGTGGTGATCACCTCGCCGGGCTGCAGCGCGGGTGCGCCGGGGCAGGCTTGCAGTTCCTGCACGAAGTGGCGGAGCGCGTGCAGCGGACCGTCGAGCACGTTGACGCCGGTGCCTTCGTCGATGGGCGCATCGCCCTTCAACAACCGGAGGCGCGTCGCGGCCAGCTTGTCGTCGAGCTCGGCGC
Organism: Variovorax sp. 770b2; assembly: GCF_900115685.1. Classification (GTDB taxonomy): domain Bacteria; phylum Pseudomonadota; class Gammaproteobacteria; order Burkholderiales; family Burkholderiaceae_C; genus Variovorax. Next base: position 85,924 of record NZ_FOXJ01000001.1, read on the forward strand.
CGGTGCCCGCGAACTGGCGAACGGGTGTTTCGCGGCCGACCAGCAGGCGCGCATGCAAGGCGCCGTCGGCCACGGTTTCCGCGGCGGTGAATTTCCAGGCGCTGTGCGACTGCACGATCTCGAAACCAGGCGCCAGCCATTCGATGCAGCCGAAGAGCTGTTCCAGCGTGGCATCGCGCGGCGGTGTTGCGGCAATGCCGAAGACGATTTCCGGCTCGATCCGGGGCTGAAGGGTGCCGGTGAGGTCCACCGTTCCCCGGCCATCGCAGCGCGTGAGCGTCGTGTTCCATACCGGTCCCCAGATCGGCCCGAACACGCCGTAGCGCTGCCAGATCGTGCGGTTGGTGAAGCCGATCTTGTAGCCCACCGGCCGCTCGCCGCGCGCGAGCCTGAGGGCCCGCAGCGCGAGTGCGTCCTGGTAGGCGGCGGCAACGTCGGCGGGGCCGCGGGCGGGACGGTCGGCAGGCCACGGCGCGGCCGTGTCGTAGTGGGCGAGCAGGGCTTCGGGGGTCATCGAATCAGTCTACATGCCACGGGGGCGCGGTCACAACCATGTCACGCTGCGCGTGGCACCCTCGCGGCCTTGGAAACACAACGCCGCATTCACCTGCGACCCGCTCTCGGCGCATGGGCGGTTGCCTGCCTGATGGTGCTGGCGGTTGCATGGCACTTCATGGCGAAAACTCCGCAGGTGACAGGCGCTGCGCTGGAGATCCGCTGGCACGGCAACGGCATCGTCCTGCAGGGCGCGGTGAGGGATGTGGCCACGCAACGCGCACTGGCCGAGGGTGCGGCTGCACGGCTCGGCGGCGAGACCGACCAGGTGGTGGACTGGCTCGACATCGTGCCTTCCGCGTTGCCGGTGGCGGACGCCGCGGCGCTGGCCGAACTCATCCGCCTCGGGCAGGAAGGCTGGCACCTGCAGCGGCGGCCGAAGGACGGATGGCTGGCGGTACAGTCGCTCTCCGACGATCGAAGTACCCGGGCCCGCGCACTGCTGCGCAGCGCGTTCGGCCCCGAGGTTTCGATGGAGTTGGTGGCGTTGCCCTGAGCCCCCGCGCGGACGAGGGCTGGTCACGCCGCCGTCATGTCCCGTGGCCAGCATGCGCTGCATTCCAATACGGAGGAGAAGATCCATGCATTCATCGTTGAAGCATCTCGCGCTCGCGGGTGTCGTCCTGGCCACGTTGTCCGCCTGCGGCGGCAGCGACAACTCGGGCAATTTCTTTCCCTTTCTTCCGCCGGCGCCCCCGCCCGCACCGGCGCCTCCTCCCGCGCCGGCCACGCCCGGCAGCATCGAGGTGAAGCTCATCGCCTTCAACGACCTGCATGGCAACCTGGAGCCGCCCAATCTCTCGATCACCGCGCCTGCCGCCGGCGGCGGCACGGTGCCGGTGCCCGCGGGCGGCGCGGCCTACCTGGCGTCGGCCATCGCGTCGCTCAAGGCGAAGAACGGGAACAACGCGGTGGTGTCGGCCGGCGACATGATCGGCGCCTCGCCGCTGGTGTCGGCGCTGTTCCTGGACGAATCGACCATCGAAGCGGTGAACGCGATGAAGATCGACTTCAACGCCGTGGGCAACCACGAGTTCGACAAGGGCCAGACCGAGCTGCTGCGCATGAAGAACGGCGGCTGTGCCAAGAACACGGCGCTCGAGCCCTGCCGCGTGAACAAGGCCTTTCCGGGCGCGAACTTCGGCTTCCTCGCGGCCAACACGGTGAAGACCGATGGCAACACGCTGTTCCCCGCCACCGGCATGAAGAGCTTCACCAAGGACGGCGCCACGGTGAAGGTGGCCTTCATCGGCATGACGCTCAAGGGCACGCCCAACATCGTGACGCCCGCCGGCGTTGCGGGCCTGAGCTTCAAGGACGAGGCGGACACGGCCAACGCGCTGATCCCGCAACTGAAGGCGCAGGGCGCGGACGCCATCGTCGTGGTGATCCACGAAGGCGGCACCACCACGGTCGGCTACAACGACAAGAGCTGCGCGGGCCTGAGTGGCGACATCCTGCCGATCCTGAACAAGCTGGACACGGCGGTCGACGTGGTGATCTCGGGCCACACGCACCGCTCGTACGTCTGCGACTACGGCAAGACCAACCCGGCCAAGCCCTTCCTGCTGACGAGCGCGGGCCAGTACGGCACGCTGCTCACCGACATCGACCTCACCATCGACACCCGCACGCGCAAGGTGACGGCCAAGGCGGCCGACAACGTCATCGTGCAGGGCGAGGCCTTCACCAGCGGCCCCACCACCGTCGCGCTGACCGACCAGTACCCCGTGTTCGGCAAGAACCAGGAAGTGGTCGCGCTCATCAGCCAGTACCTTGCGATCGCCGGGCCGCTGGTGCAGCGCGTCGTGGGCTCGCTCACCGCCACGGCCACGCGCACGCTGACGCCATCCAAGGAAAGCGTGCTGGGCGACCTGATCGCCGATGCGCAGCTGGCCGCCACCAGCCCGGCGGGCAAGGGCGCCGCGCAGATCGCCTTCATGAACCCGGGTGGCGTGCGCGCCGACTTGGCGCCCGCACAGGGCGGCAGCGTGACCTACGGCCAGATCTTCGCGGTGCAGCCCTTCGGCAACAGCCTGGTGGTGAAGACGATGACGGGCGCGCAGATCAAGGCCGTGCTGGAGCAGCAGTTCAACAGCGGCTCGAACACGCCGGCCGCCCCGAAGGTGCTGCTGCCTTCGCGCGGCTTGACCTACAGCTACAGCGCCTCGGCGCCCGGCGGCGCGCGCGTGAGCAACATGGCACTGAACGGAACCGCCATCGATCCGGCGGCGAACTACCGGGTGACGATGAATAGCTTCCTGGCCACCGGTGGCGACAACTTCACCGTGTTCAACCAGGGCACCGACGTGCTCGGCGGCGACCAGGACGTGGACGCGCTGGAGGCCTACATCAAGGCGAACAGCCCGCTCGCGCCACCGGTGACCGATCGCATCACGCTCCTGCCTTGAGCGAGCGCGGCCTCGATCAGACGGGCCAGCGGACCAGCACGTCGGCGTGTCGGTGATCCAGGCGCGCGGTGCGGCGGCGCATCGGCTGCGGCTTGCGCGAGACCAGGCTGTGGCACAGCCATTCGGCGGGGCCGGCGTTGTAGCGGGCCAGCCACCAGCAACTGGAGGCGGCCTGCAGCGCGAAGATCGCGACGCCGCACAGCAGCAGGCTCATCGGATCGAAGGTGAGATTGGTGCCGTGCAGGAGGCACAGGCTGAACAGCGCTTGCGCCACGCCGTTCGTGAGCGCCATCCGGCCGGTGGGTGCCAGTTTCTGCAGCCAGCGGCGCCATGCGGCGCGCTGGAACAGGAGGACGAAGGACGCTGCGAGGAACGCACCCAGCGCGAGCAACGCGACATCGCGCAGTACCGGGGCGGCGGATGCGCCCGCGGCGGCGATCAGGCCGAGCGCAAGGCTCGCGCGCAGCAGGTGTTGCCAGAAGCGGCGATGCGCAACCGACTCGCGCAGCACAGCGGCGCGACCGAGCCACAGGCTCGCGACCATCAGCACCAGCAAGCCGGACACCGCATGACCGGGGAGGAGGCCGAAGAGGTTGATCATCAGCACGCCGAACAAGCCGAAGCCACGCAATGCATCCGGCAGGGAAAGGCGCGCGATGCCCGTTGGCGATGCAGGCAACGGCCGGACAGTCTCGGAGGTCATCGAAGTACGTGTGGTTTGTGGTGGGTTCGGCTGCCATGCTATGAATCAGCATTGCCTCAACATTGCGTTTCCTTCACCGGCACCGTGGCGGAAAAACGGATTCCAGAGCCCCGGTTTCGCCCGGCACCGACACCCGCGAAGGCACGCGGCCTGACTTCGCGTAGGCGGGATTCCCACGTCGGATTTATCGTGTTTCGGCCGCTTTAGCATGGCCCGATCTGCCGCCACAGGCAGAGGCTTTTCCGCCGATCCATGTCTTTGCAAAGGAATCATCATGAGCACCATGAACCTCCGCACTCTCGCGTTTTCTTCCGTCGTTGCGGCCTGCAGCCTGGCTTTCGTCGGATGCACCACGACGCGCCCGCAGGACCAGGCCAGCAGCGCGTCGTCGCGCACGTCCATCGACGCGCAGGTCGACGCCTCGCTGTCCAAGCTGTATGACTCCGTGAGGGGCTCGCGCGAACTGGTCGCCAAGTCCAGCGGCGTGCTGGTGTTCCCGGCCGTGGTCGGGGCCAGCCTGGGCGTCGGTGCCGAATACGGGCGCGGCGCGTTGCGCGTGAACGGCCGCACGCAGTCGTACTACAGCACCACCGCGGGCTCGGTGGGCTTCCAGGCTGGCGCGCAGTCGAAGGCCGTGATCTACCTGTTCACCACGCAGGCCGCGCTCGACAAGTTCCGCGGCAGCAGGGGCTGGACGGCCGGCGCCGACGCCACGGTGGCTGTCGCCACCATCGGTGCCAACGGCAGCGTCGACACCAACACGATCCGGCAACCCGTGGTGGGCTTCGTGCTGACCAACGTGGGGCTGGAAGCCGGGGTCTCGCTGTCGGGCGCGAAGATCACCGAGATCCAGCTGTAAGGCAAACACCGGCGCGGGGTCTGCGCCTCGCCCGTCAGCCGGCCAACTGCTCTGCCAGTTGCGCCTGCAGATCGGCGACCTGCCTGCGCAGGGCGTCGTTCTCGCGCGTGAGTTCGGCCACGCGCTGCTCCAGCATGTCGACTGCGTCGGCTGCGCCGGGGTTGGCGGGCTGATCGTCCGATGCGGACTCCGCCGACTCTGCACGCGGCTTGCGCTTGGCCTCGCGCACGCGCTTGGCGGCCTGCTTGAGTTCGTCCTTGCCCGCGTTCGCTGCCGAGATCTGCTCTTCGGCAGGCAGGCTGGCGACAGCCGCGGCGGTGTTGATCGAGATCACACCCGACTTCACCGCGGCCACCAGTTCGGGCGCGGCCTGCTTCTGGATCTTCTCGATCATCACGACCTGGCTGCTGCTCAGGCGCGCGGCCTTGGCAATGGATTCGCGGCTGTTCAGCGGCGCAGGCGGGGGCAGGGCGTTGTCTGCCGCAGATTCGCCGGCGGGAGCATCGACATCGAATGGTGGGTCTTCGGACGACGACGTTTCCGACAGCGCGCGGGAGCGTTGGTCGTCGACGATGACTTTCTTTCGGAGCGCCAGCACGCCGCGCTGGTAGTCCGAGATGCTGCGGCGGCCAAGGTGCTGGTCGATCATCCAGAGGTGCACGTCCTCCATCGTCTTGAAGTGCGTGTTCTGCACCGTCTGGAACGGCAGGCCGTGCTTCTGGCAGATGCCGTAGCGGTGGTGACCGTCCACCAGCACCTCGCCCCACAGCACGAGCGCGTCGCGGCAGCCTTCGGTGAGGATGCTTCGCTCCAGCGCCGCGTATTCCTCCGGAGACATGGGATCGATATAGGCTTTGAGTTCTTCGTTGACGACGATGTTCATGAGGGAGGGATCGGGGAAAGGGGCGGAATTTTAGATGCGCGCGTCGTGCGGACTTCCAGCGGGCGCTCCCATTGCAGGGGCGACGTTTCTCGGCACACGATGCGCGCGTCGGTGGAACTGCAAAGGGCCACCATGTGATCGGCCGTGGGCTGCAGTTGCTGGAAGTGCCATGCGGTGTTGCCGCGCGGATCGGCGAGCGAGAAGCCGATGTCGCCCGGGACATCGAGCGCAAAGGCGAAGCTGTCGAGCGGGATCTGCAAGCCCATGCCGCGCGCCTTGATATAGCTCTCCTTCAAGGTCCATAGCTCGAAGAAGCGATGCGGCTGCAAGGCGGCCGGCAAGGCATTGAGCGAACTGGCTTCGGCGGGGGCGAAGTAGTGATCGACGGCCTCGAGCACGGCGGAGCGGCGGGTGTTCTCGACATCGACGCCCAGTTCGATGTTTCGCGCAATCGCCAGCACGATGAGGCCGGCGGTGTGGCTCAGGTTGAAGTCCAGGCCGCGCGTCTCTTCGGTCTCGGGGCCATCGATGTGGGGGCGGCCGAAGGGCCCGTTGGCGAAGCGCCAGTCGTTCGGCTCGATGGGCGCATAGCGCGACAGGACCGAACGCACCAGCACCCGCGTCAGCAGGTAGCGATGCCGGTCGCGCGCGAAGTGGAAACGATCTTTCTGCTGCAGCTCCTGCGGCGTCAACAGCGCGTGGTGGGCGGCGTCGAGCGCGGGATCGCCGGTCTCGCCATGGGGGCAGAACCAGAGATGGATATCGCCCGCAGGCAAAGGAAGAAGGGGGGCGGCGCGGTGCATGGGAGTGGCAGCGCTTGGCCGCAATCTTCAATCTTGTTTTCCAAATGTTTGCACGAAGCGCAAGTCAGCTATTATCTCGGTCCCCCTGTGCCGGGTTCCGCGTTCTCTCGCGGATCGCTCGGCCATCCGATCCGCTGCGGCGGATTTTCTCGGGGCTCCTCATGTCGTTTGTTTGAGTGTCGATCCGGAAGGGTCATGGAAATGCCTCAAAATCCGCCTATAAATAGCAATGATTCTTATTTCGATTTGTGCATCGAAAGTAGTAAATCGGACCTGCAGCCCATTTCGGCTCGCCCACTGGAACTGGAGGAAGAGGTGTTGAACATGCAGTCGCCGCATTCGTCCGAGCCGTCGCTCGCTGAGGTTTTCATCGCCCATCGTGCGCAACTCTGGCGTGTCGCCCGGAAGATCGTCAACACGGCGGATCTGGCCGACGACGTCGTGCAGGACGCCTACCTGAAGATCGCCGACGGCCCCTGCGTCCGCCAGGCCGAGCGTCCCATCGGCTATTGCTGCCAGGTGGTGCGCAACATGGCGCTGGACTATTGCCGCCGTCACCGCGTCGAAGCCAGCTACCGCACCTTCGACGTGGACGTGGAGCTGCTCGACATGCCGACAACCGCCTCGACCCCCGACCGCATGCTGTGCGAGCGCCAGGTGATCACCGCGATCGACAGGGTCCTGTCCGGCCTCTCGCCCCGAACGCGATTGGTGTTCGAGCTCTACCGTCTCGAAGGCCTCACGCAGCGGGAGATCGCGGCACGCCTGGGCTGTGCGCTGGGCCTGGTGAACGGGCTGATCGCTGAAGCCGCCAACGCGATCAAGTCGTGCGGCCACCTGCTGCTGGAGAGCGACGCGCGCTAGCTGCGGCTTCTACGCAGCGGGGCCGCGCCCGTTTCCCGCGAGAATGCGCGCTGGACCGGCCGGGTCGTTCAAGACCCGGCTCCGACGGACAACGCGAGCAGCTTCACGAATGACACAGGAAACGGGCGATCCCATCTGGAACACCGCATGGGATTGGGTGCAGCGCGAGCACGACCGCGAAAGCTTCGACGAGGCCGCGCGCGCCGCAATGACAGCCTGGCTTCTCGCGGAGCCCGCGCACCGCCTGGCCTACGACAAGGCCGCCCGGCTCTGGCTCCTCGCGGGGTTCGTTCCTCCGGTCAACGATTTCGGCGACGACTTGCCGGACGACGACGCCGAGCCTCGCGCCGGCAAGTAACCCCTTCGCATCCATCGCGAACGCGCCTCCGGCGCGCGTTCCGGCACCGGCACGTCCACGGCGCTCGCCGTCCTGCCGCGAAAAATGAACAGATCGGCTTCTGAAGCGTCCTCTTGGCAGGGGTGCTGGGATTCCGTCCGGTCCGCGACCGGCCGCGGTGCGCTCCTTTCTCTCTCTGTTCAATCACACAAGGATGCACCGATGTCGACGAGCTGTTTTGACCGTGAAGACGAGGCCTTCATCGTTCTGGTCAATCACGAAGACCAGTACTCCATCTGGCCCCACTGGAAGGCCGTTCCCGGCGGATGGACCGCCGTCGAGGGCGTGCGGGGCGACAAGAAGACCGTGCTCGCCTACGTAGAGAGCCACTGGACCGACATGCGGCCCAGATCGCTGCGCGATTGGATGCAGCAACAGGCAGGCGCACCGGCCACGGAACCCGCGGCCGGTTGATGAGCGCCCAGGCGCCTCTCGCGCTGTTGTGCCTGCCATGCGCCGGCGCGAGCGCCTCCATGTATTGGCGGTGGCGGCGTTTCCTGCCGTCGTGGGTGTGCATCGTGCCGGTGGAGCTGCCGGGGCGCGGCGCGCGCATGGACGAGCCTTTCATCGAAGACTTCGATGCACTGGTCGCGCGGATCTGCGCCGAGCAGGCCGAAGCGATGCGCGGCGACTTCGCGCTCTTCGGCCACAGCATGGGCGCGTTGCTCGCCCATGGCGTGGCCCGCCGGCTCCAGTCGTTGCGGCGGCCCTTGCCACGCGCGCTGCTGGCGTCCGGCTGCGAGGCGCCTTCCCGGCGCGACCCCGGGCGTTTCGACGGCGGTGAAGACGACGCGGCGCTCACCGCCGAGTTGCAGAAGCAAGGCGGCACGCCCGAAGAAGTGTTCGCAAGCGAAGAACTCATGCGCATCACGCTCGACACCCTGCGCGCCGACCGCCGCGTCTGCCGCAGCCACGTCCACACGCCCGGCCGGCCACCGCTGCCGCTGCCCGTCCACGCCTTCGCAGGACGCCAGGACGACATCGAGGCGCCGGCGATGGCCGCCTGGTCCGAAGAGACCTGCGGCGCTTTCACGCTCGACTGGTTCGAGGGCAACCACTTCTTTCTCCGGCAACACGAGCCCGCCTTCCTCGCGGCCCTCGCACGGCGTCTGCCGACGCATCTTCATCAAGCGCAACTGCTAGCGCATCAAGGGTAGATATGACTGAACTGCTCGCGACGGGATCCGTCGGCCGGCAACCGCGTAATTTCGTGGCGCACCTGCGCGCGCTGGCCGAGCGGCGTCCGCACGACGTCTGGCTCACCGTGGTCGACGAGGTCGATGGCGTCTTGAGCGAGCAGCCCTTCACCTATGCCGTCTTCGAGCGGCGCGTGCGCGCGCTCGCAGCGCGCCTGCAGCAGCAGTTCGCCAAGGGTGACCGCGCGCTTGTCATGCTCGACAACGGCGACCACTATGCGGTGAGCATGCTGGCCTGCTTCTACTGCGGCGTGATCGCGGTGCCGGTGTTTCCGCCCGAATCGACGCGGCCCCAGCACCTGGCGCGGCTCACCGGCGTGGCGGCCGATTCACAGGCGCGCTGCGTGCTCACGTCGTCCGCATTGAGCGCCGCGATGTCGGCGGCCGGCAACCAGTTCGGCGATGTGCAGATGGTCGCCGTCGATGCGGTCGACATCGCGCTGGCCGACGCCTGGCAGCCCTTCGAGCCGAGCGACGACGACGTCGCCTTCCTGCAATACACCTCGGGCTCGACCTCGGCGCCCAAGGGCGTGATCGTCACGCACGGCAACCTGATGGCCAACGAGCATGCCATTCAGGTCGGCATGGGCATCGGTCCGGACGACAAGTTCGTCTCGTGGGCGCCGCTCTATCACGACATGGGCCTGATCGGCGGCCTGATGCAGCCGCTGTACAGCGGCATCCCGCTGGTGCTGACGTCGCCGCGCTATTTCCTCGAGCGCCCGGTGCGCTGGCTGGAGCTGATCTCGCGCCATCGCGCCACGCTCAGCGGCGGCCCGGACTTCTCGTTCCGCCTGTGCCTGGAGCGCGTGAAGGACGCGCAGATCGCGCAGCTCGATCTCTCGAGCTGGCGCGTGGCCTACACCGGCGCCGAGCCGGTGCGCGCCGATACCGAATTCGATTTCATCGAGCGCTTCGCCCCCGCGGGCTTCGATGCAGGCGCGGTCTACGCCTGCTACGGCCTCGCCGAAGCGACCCTGTTCGTGACAGGCGGGCAGCGCGGCGCCGGCATGGTCGCACGCGGCTTCGACGCCGACGGCCTTGCTGCGGGCAGGGGCGCGCCGCGCGAGGAAGGCACGCTGCTCGTGGGCTGCGGCGCGGTGGCGGTCGATCATGTGGTGGAGATCGTCGATCCCGCCACGCTGTCGGTGGTGGCCGAGCCCGGCCGCATCGGCGAAATCTGGGTGAGCGGCGCGAGCATCGGCGCCGGCTACTGGGGCAAGCCGCGCGAATCCGCGGAGACCTTCGTCGAGCATGCGGGCCGGCGGTGGCTGCGCACCGGCGACCTGGGCTTCGTGTGCGACGGCGAGCTCTACGTGACCGGCCGCATCAAGGACCTGATCATCGTGCGCGGCCACAACATCTATCCACAGGACATCGAGCGCGTCATCGAGGCCGAGGTGGACGCGGTGCGCAAGGGGCGCGTGGCGGTGTTCGCCGCCAGCGGATCCGATGGCGAAGGCATCGGCGCCGCGGCCGAAGTGTCGCGCAGCATGCAGAAGCTGGTGCCGCCGCAGGCGCTGGTCGAGGCGCTGAGCGCCGCGGTCAGCGAGGTGTTCGGCGAAGCGCTCTCGGCCGTGCTGCTGCTCAACCCGGGCGGCATGCCCAAGACCACGAGCGGCAAGCTGCAGCGCAGCGCCTGCCGCGCGGGCTGGCTCGATCGCAGCGCGGATGCCTACGCGATCTACGAGCGCGGTGTCTTCGTCAAGGGCGGTCCTGCCGAGGCGCAGGCCGAAGCGCCCGTGCTCGACGAGATCGAGCGCGCGGTCGATGCGATCTGGCGCGAGGTGCTGAGGGCACCGTCCGACAAGCCGTTTGCGCGCGACGCCCATTTCTTCACGCGCGGCGGCAGTTCGCTCACGGCCACGCAGGCCGCGGCGCGTATCTCGTCGCAATGGGAAATCGTTTTCCCGGCACGCATGCTGTTCGAGAGGCCGCGGCTGCACGAGTGCGCAGCTGCCGTCCGCGAGCAGCTCGCGCTGGGCGCGCCGGCCGCGCACAGCCGCCCGGTCCCCATCGCCACGTTGCCCGCAGCGCGCAGGCAGCAGGCGCTGCCGCTGTCCCACGCGCAGGAGCGCCAATGGTTCCTCTGGCAGCTCGATCCGCAGAGCGCCGCATACCACATGAGCGGCGCGCTGCGCCTGGCCGGATCGCTCGACCTCCTAGCGTTGCAAGCGGCGCTCGGCGACCTCGTCGCACGCCACGAATCGCTGCGCACCACGTTCCGCGTCGGGCCCGATGACACGGCCGTGCAATGGATTGCTGCGACAGGCGCGCTGCCGCTGGCGCTGATCGACCTGCGCGGCCTGCCCGCCGGCGAACAGAACGCGCGATTGGCGCATGAAACCCACCGCCTCAAGTCCGCGCCCTTCGACCTGGCGCAGGGCCGCCTGCTGCGCGCCGCACTGATCCGCACCGCGGACGACAGCCAGGTGCTCGCCGTGGTGATGCACCACATCGTGTCCGACGGCGCCTCGATGCAGGTGCTGATCGACGAATTGGCGGCCGGCTACCTCGCGCGCCTGCATGGCAGCGCGGCCGTGCTGCCCGCAACGCGGGTGCAGTACGCCGACTACGCAGTCTGGCAGCGCGAATGGCTCGCGGCCGGCGAGGGCGAGCGCCAGCTGGCCTGGTGGCGCTCGCAGCTCGGCGAGGAGCATCCGGTGCTCGAGCTTCGCACCGACCGACCGCGGCAGCCCGAAGCCAGCTACCGCGCGGCGCGCCATGCCTTCGAGCTGCCCGCGTCCTTGCTCGGCCAGTTGCGCGGCCTTGCGCAAGCCGACGGCACGACGCTCTTCATGGTGCTGCTCGCAGGGCTGCAGGTGCTGCTGCACCGTCACACGGGCCAGCAGGACATCCGCATCGGCACCGCCATCGCCAACCGCAACCGCGTGGAGTTCGAGAACGTCATCGGCCTCTTCGTCAACACGCTCGTGCTGCGCAACGCCATCGACGGGCGCACGAGCCTCGCGCGCGCGCTGGCCCAGGCGCGCGAAGCCGTGCTCGGCGCGCAGGCGCACCAGGACCTGCCGTTCGAGCAACTGGTGCAGGCGCTGCAGCCCGAACGCAGCATGAGCCGCAGCCCACTGTTCCAGGTGATGTTCAACCACCTGTTCGAAGACCATCGGGCGCTTGAACGGCTCGGCGGCATCGCGGTGAGCGACCATGCGCTGCCGGACCTGCAGGCGCAATTCGAGTTGGTGCTCGAGGCGCGCGAGCGGCCCGATGGCCGACTGAAGCTCGACCTGATCTATGCGGCCGAGTTGTTCGATGCACAGAGCATCGAGCGGATGGCGGGTCACTACGTGGCGATCCTTGGTGCACTGGCCAGCCGGGGCGAACAGGCTGTCGGCGATGTCGATCTGTTGGGTGCCTTCGAGAAGGCGCAGCTCGCGCAGTGGAGCGTGAACCCGCACCGCGAGCCCGGCCTACAGCCGGTGCACCGCCTCATCGAAGGCCATGCCCGCAGCCAGCCGCAGGCCACCGCGCTGCTGTTCGCCGATGAAGCCCTGAGCTTCTTCGAACTCAACTGCCGCGCCAACCGCCTAGCCCACCGCCTGATCTCCCTGGGCGTGGGCCCCGATGTCCTCGTGGGCATCGCCATGGAGCGCAGCGTGGAGATGGTGGTGGGCATCCTGGCCATCCTCAAGGCCGGTGGTGCTTATCTACCTCTGGACCCCGAATACCCGACGCAGCGTTTGGCGTACATGGTCGAGGACAGCGGCATCGAGTTGCTGCTGACCCACCGCGCCACGCGCGATCACATCGCCTCCCGCGAAGGTCTCACTTTCCTCGAAGTCGAGGGCCTCGATCTCGCCCACGAACCGGAGAGCGATCCAAACGTTGCCCTGCACGGCGAACATCTCGCCTACGTCATCTACACCTCCGGCTCCACCGGCCGCCCCAAGGGCGCAGCCATCCGCCACGACGCCCTGCACAGCTGCATGGCCTGGATGCAGCGCGTCTACGGCCTGGGCCGCGAAGACACCGTGCTGCACAAGGCCCCGTTCGGCTTCGACGTCTCGTGCTGGGAGCTGTTCTGGCCCATGACCGCCGGGGCCCGGCTGGTGGTGGCCAACCCGGGCGACCACCGCGATCCCGAGCGGCTGGTGCAGCTGATCCAGCGCCACCAGATCACCACGCTGAACTTCGTGCCGGCGATGCTGCAGGCCTTCCTGGCGCACCCGGGGATCGAGGCGAGCACGCGCCTGAAGCACATCATCTGCGGGGGCGAGGCCATGCCCTCGGAGACGCAGAAGGAGGCCTTGCAGCGTTTGAGCGGCGCGACGCTGCAGAACCTGTACGGCCCGACCGAGACCACCATCCACGTCACGCGCTGGACCTGCCGGGACGACGGACAGGCGCTGGTGCCGATCGGCCAGCCGATCAGCGACACGCAGGGCTATGTGCTCGATGCGGAGCTGAACCTGGTGCCAAGGGGCGTGGCGGGGGAGTTGTACCTGGGCGGGGTGAGTCTTGCGCGGGGCTACCTGAACAAACCGGGGCTGAGCGCGGAGCGCTTCGTGGCCGACCCGTTCGGCAGCGGCGGCAGGCTGTACCGCACGGGGGATCTCGTGCGCTGGAACGCCGAAGGACAGATCGAGTACCTGGGACGCATCGACCACCAGGTAAAGATCCGGGGCTTCCGCATCGAGCTGGGGGAGATCGAGGCGCAGCTGCTGTCGCAGCCCGAGGTGCGCGAGGCAGTGGTGGTGGCCGGAGAGGGGCCGCTGGGCGCGCGCCTGGTGGGCTACGTCTCGGCGCATGCGGGCCGCGAGATCGGCTCGGCCGAACTGCGCCGGCGTTTGGCCGAGGTTCTGCCCGACTACATGGTTCCCTCCACGGTGGTGGTGCTCGGCGCACTGCCGCTGAATGCCAACGGCAAGGTCGACCGCAAGGCGCTGCCCGAACCCGGGCTGGAGAACGCGGGCGCCTACGAAGCGCCGCAGGGTGAAGTGGAAGAAGCACTGGCCGCGATCTGGGCCGACGTTCTGGGCGTGGCGCGCGTGGGCCGCAACGATGGCTTCTTCGAGCTGGGTGGTCACTCGCTGCTGGCGCTGCGGCTGCTGGAGCGCGTGCGCGCGCTGGGCTGGTCGGTGCAGGTGCGCACGCTGTTCCAGCATCCGCAGCTTGCCGCCTTTGCGCAGGCACTGACGCAGGAGCGGCAAGGCAATGAAGTCGTTGTTCCCGCCAATGGAATTCCCGCAGGCTGCAAGGCGATCGAACCGCAGATGGTCACCCTGATCGACCTCGATGCACCGCAGATCGCGCGCATCGAATCGGCAGTGCAGGGCGGTGCAATCAACATCCAGGACATCTACCCGCTGGCGCCTCTGCAAGAGGGCATGCTGTTCCATCACCTGCTGCAGACAGAAGGCGACGCCTACGTCACGCCGCTGGGCCTGAGCTTCGACAGCCGCCAGCGTCTGGAGCGCTTCATCGCCAGCTTCAACCAGGTGATCGCACGCCACGACATCCTGCGCACCGCGGTGCTGTGGGAGGGATTGAAAGAGCCGGTGCAGGTGGTGCAGCAGCATGCGACGCTGAACCTGCAATGGCTGCAGGACGTGGACATGGCCTCGGACATCGCAGGCCAGCTCGCGGCCCACGTCCATCCCTCGCACTACCGCATCGATGTGCGCCAGGCGCCGATGATCCGCGCAATAGCCGCGCACGACGACAGGAGCAACCGCTGGTTGCTGCAGTTGCCCAGCCACCACTTGGTGCTGGACCACACGACACTGGACCTCCTGGTCGAGGAGATCGCGCTGATCGAGCAGGGCCGCCAGGCGGAGCTTCCCGAGCCGGTACCGTTCAGGCGCTTCGTGGCGCAGGCGCGGCTGGGCGTGAGTCAACAGGAACACGAGGCGTTCTTCCGCCGGATGCTGGGCGATGTGGACGAGCCGACGGCGCCGTTCAACCTGCTGGACGTACAGGGCGACGGCACGCGGGTGCACGAGGCGAAGCTCAGGCTGGCGCCGGAGTTGGCGCAGCAGGTGCGGCGCGAGGCGCAGCGCCATGGGGTGGGGGCGGCGACGCTGTTCCACCTGGCGTGGGCGCTGGTGCTGGGCAAGGCCACGGGCAAGGACGACGTGGTGTTCGGCACGGTGCTGTTCGGGCGCATGCAGGGTGGCCAGGGCGCGGAGCGCGCGGTCGGGCTTTTCATCAACACGCTGCCGCTGCGGATCCGCCTGGGAACCCGGAGCGTCCTGCAATGCGTGAAGCAGACGCATGAAGCGCTCGCGCAACTGCTGCATCACGAGCATGCCGGCCTTTCCCTGGCGCAGCGCTGCACGGCACTGCCTGGCGGAACGCCGCTGTTCTCCGCGTTGCTGAACTACCGCTTCAATTCGCGGCCGGTGAAGTCGTCGAAGACGCCGCTGGGCGAAGGCATGGAAGTGCTCGGCGGCCGCGAGTTCACCAACTACCCGTTCGACATGTCGGTGGACGATGTGGGCGACGGTTTCGAGCTGGTCGCGCTGATCGACCAGGCCGTGGACGCGCAGCGCGTGTGCGGCCTGATGCATGCGGCGATCGCGTCCATCGCCCGGGCCCTGGAAAAGCAGCCCGCGCAGCTCGCATGCGACCTCGACCTGGTGCCCGCATCGCAGAAGCACCAGCTCGCGGCATGGGGTGTCAACCCGCAAGGCTACGACGATGCGCAGCCTGTGCACCGGCTGTTCGAGCGCCATGCGAAAGAGGCGCCAGAGGCACCCGCGCTGGTGTTCGGCGATGCAACGCTGAGCTACGCGGAACTCAACGCCAGGGCCAACCGCCTCGCGCATCGCCTGATCGAACTCGGCGTGAAGCCCGAGCACCGCGTGGGCATCGCGGTGGAGCGCTCCGTCCAGATGATGGTGGGCCTGCTCGCGATCCTGAAGGCCGGTGGCGCCTATGTGCCGCTCGACCCGGAGTACCCGGCCGATCGCCTGGCCTACATGGTCGGCGACAGCGGCATCTCGCTGCTGCTCACGCAGTCGCACATTGCCGGACGCCTTGCGTCCAGCGGTTCGCTGCCGACGCTGGCACTCGATGCGCTCGACCTGTCTGCGCAGCCTGCGCGCGATCCGCAGGTCGCGCTGCATCGCGACGGCCTGGCCTACCTGATCTACACCTCGGGCTCCACCGGGCGGCCCAAGGGCGTCGGCATTTCGCACGGCGCGCTGGTGCAGCATGCGCAGGAATCCATCCGGTTCTTCGGCCTCGTGCCGTCGGACCGCATGCTGCAGTTCTCGACGCTGAACTTCGACGGCTTCATCGAGCAGACCTTCCCGCCGCTCGCAGCGGGCGCCGCGATCGTGCTGCGCGGCCCCGCGCTGTGGGACAGCGAGACCTTCTACCGCGAACTCATCGACAAGCGCATCAGCGTGGCCGACCTCACCACGGCCTACTGGCTGCTGCTCGCGCAAGACTTCGCGCGCCATGGCGCGCGTCCGTACGGCGCGCTGCGGCAGGTCCATGCGGGCGGCGAGGCGATGCCGCCCGAAGGGCTCAACGCCTGGCGCAGGGCGGGGCTCGCGCACATCGCGCTGCTCAACACCTACGGGCCGACCGAGGCGACGGTCACGGCCTCGGTGCTGGATTGCGCGCCGTATTTGCAGGCGGGCGACCAAGGCGTGCCACTGCGCATGCCCATCGGCGTGCCGCTGGCAGGCCGTGCATTGCGCGTGGTCGGCCCCGACTTCAGCCTGGTGCCGCAGGGCGCGGCAGGCGAGCTGTGCATCGGCGGTGCGCTGCTGGCGCGCGGCTATCTCGGCCGGCCCGGGTTGAGTGCGGAGCGCTTCGTGGCCGATCCGTTCGACGACAAGGGCGGGCGGCTCTATCGCACAGGGGACCTGGTCCGCTGGAACGAGCAAGGCCAGCTGGAGTACCTGGGCCGCATCGACCACCAGGTGAAGATCCGGGGCTTTCGCATCGAGCTGGGGGAGATCGAGGCGCAGCTGCTGTCGCAGCCCGAGGTGCGCGAGGCAGTGGTGGTGGCCGGAGAGGGGCCGCTGGGCGCGCGCCTGGTGGGCTACGTCTCGGCGCATGCGGGCCGCGAGATCGGCTCGGCCGAACTCCGCCAGCGTTTGGCAGAGGTGCTGCCCGACTACATGGTTCCCTCCTCGGTGGTGGTGCTCGGCGCACTGCCGCTGAATGCCAACGGCAAGGTCGACCGCAAGGCGCTGCCCGAACCCGGGCTGGAGAACGCGGACGCCTACGAAGCGCCGCAGGGTGAAGTGGAAGAGGCGCTGGCCGCGATATGGGCCGACGTGCTGGGCGTGGCGCGCGTGGGCCGCAACGATGGCTTCTTCGAGCTGGGTGGTCACTCGCTGCTGGCGCTGCGGCTGCTGGAGCGCGTGCGCGCGCTGGGCTGGTCGGTGCAGGTGCGCACGCTGTTCCAGCATCCGCAGCTTGCTGCCTTTGCGCAAGCCTTGGTGCAAGGGGCTGATGGGCCGAAGGACCGCGAAGTCGTCGTCCCGCCCAACGGCATCCCTGCGGGCTGCGAATCCATCGAGCCGCAAATGGTCACCCTGATCGACCTCGATGCACCGCAGATCGCGCGCATCGAATCGGCAGTGCAGGGCGGTGCAATCAACATCCAGGACATCTACCCGCTGGCGCCTCTGCAAGAGGGCATGCTGTTCCATCACCTGCTGCAGACCGAGGGCGATGCCTACGTCACGCCGCTGGGCCTGAGCTTCGACAGCCGCCAGCGGCTGGAGCGCTTCATCGCCAGCTTCAACCAGGTGATCGCACGCCACGACATCCTGCGCACCGCGGTGCTGTGGGAGGGGTTGAAGGAGCCGGTGCAGGTGGTGCAGCGCGGCGCGACATTGACGCTGCAATGGCTGCAGGACGTGGACATGGCCAAAGACATCGCAGGCCAGCTCGCGGCCCACGTCCACCCCTCGCACTACCGCATCGACGTGCGCCAAGCGCCGATGATCCGCGCGGTCGCTGCGCACGACGACGCGAGCAACCGCTGGGTGCTGCAGCTGCCCAGCCACCACTTGGTGCTGGACCACACGACGCTGGACCTCTTGGTCGAGGAGATCGCGCTGATCGAGCAGGGCCGCCAGGCGGAGCTTCCCGAGCCGGTGCCCTTCAGGCGCTTCGTGGGGCAGGCGCGGCTTGGCGTGAGCCAACAGGAACACGAGGCGTTCTTCCGCCGGATGCTGGGCGATGTGGACGAGCCGACGGCGCCGTTCAACCTGCTGGACGTGCAGGGCGACGGCACGCGGGTGCACGAGGCACGCCTGCGACTTGCGCCCGAGCTGGCGCAGCAGGTGCGGCGCGAGGCGCAACGCCACGGGGTGGGGGCGGCGACGCTGTTCCACTTGGCGTGGGCGCTGGTGGTGGGCAAGGCCACGGGCAAGGACGACGTGGTGTTCGGCACGGTGCTGTTCGGGCGAATGCAGGGTGGCGAGGGTACCGACCGGGCCTGGGGCATGTTCATCAACACGCTGCCGCTGCGTGTGAAGCTGGGTGCGCGCGATGTGGCGCACTGCGTGAAGCAGACGCACGATGCGCTCACGCAGCTGCTGCACCACGAGCACGCGAGCCTCGCGCTGGCGCAGCGTTGCACGGCGCTGCCGGGCGGCGCGCCACTGTTCTCGGCGCTGCTCAACTACCGCTACACGCAGGAGCAGGCCGAGGGCACGCTGCTGCTCGAAGGCATGGAAGTGCTCGGTGCCGACGAGCGCACCAACTACCCGCTCACCCTGTCGATCGACGACCTGGGCGAGGGCTTCGAGCTCGTGGCGCAGATCCACGAGCCGGTGGGGGCCGCGTACGTCTGCGGGCTGGTGCATTCGGCGCTGGAGGGGATCGTCGATGCGCTGGCGAAGCCGGCCGTGCAGCCGGTCTGCGAAATCGATCCGATGCCAGCGCAGGAGAAGCAACAGCTCGCGGCGTGGAGCGCGTATGCGAAAGACCGTGGGGATGCGGAACCGTTGCACCGTCTGATCGAACGTCAGGCGGCACTGCACCCCGAGGCGCCCGCGCTGTCCTTCGAGGCGCAGGCGCTGGGCTATGGCGAACTCAACCGCCGGGCCAACCGGCTGGCGCATCACCTGATCGAACTGGGCGTGCGTCCCGAGACCCGCGTGGGCGTGGCGGTGGAGCGCGGCATCGAGCTCGTGGTGGCGTTGCTGGGCATCCTGAAGGCCGGCGGTGCGTATGTGCCGCTCGATCCGGAATACCCGGCCGACCGCATCGCCTACATGGTGCAGGACAGCCGGCTGTCGCTGGTGCTCACCCAGAGCCACCTTCAAGAGTCGGTCGCGCTGCCCGCTGGCGTGGCCGTGCTGCCGCTGGACACCGCGGACTTCAGCAATCGGTCCGACACGAATCCGAGCGTGGCACTGAGCCCCGACAACCTCGCGTATGTGATCTACACCTCCGGCTCCACCGGTCGCCCCAAAGGTGCCCAGCTGTGCCACCGCAACGTGACACGGTTGCTCAGCCAGACCGAATCGTGGTTCCATTTCGGCCCCGAGGACGTATGGACGATGTTCCACTCCTACGCCTTCGACTTCTCGGTGTGGGAGATCTTCGGGGCGCTGTGCACCGGCGGCAAGCTGGTGGTGGTGCCCTACTGGGTGAGCCGCTCCCCCGAAGACTTCCTGCAGCTGCTGCGCACGCAGCGCGTGACGGTGCTCAACCAGACGCCCTCTGCCTTCGGCCAACTGGCCAGCCTGCCGCAAGCCATGGAAAAGGATCTGGCATTGCGCGTCGTGATCTTCGGCGGCGAAGCGCTCGAGCCGCAGCGCCTGCGCGGCTGGATCGAACACCACGGCGACCAGCATCCCCAGCTCGTGAACATGTACGGCATCACCGAGACCACGGTGCACGTGACCTACCGCCGCATCACCGCGGCGGACATCGGCCCGCAGCGCAGCCCCGTGGGCCTTGCGATCCCCGACCTGGGCCTGCGCGTGCTCGATGCCCAGCTGAACCCCGTGCCGCTGGGCGTGGCGGGCGAACTGCACGTCTCGGGCGAAGGCCTGGCGCGCGGGTACCTGAATCGTGCCGGCCTCACGGCCGAGCGCTTCATCGCGGCCGAGGACGGCAGCCGCTTGTACCGCACGGGCGACCTGGTTCGCTGGAACGCGCAGGGCCAGCTGGACTACCTGGGGCGCATCGACCACCAGGTGAAGGTGCGGGGCTTCCGCATCGAACTCGGGGAGATCGAGGCGCAATTGCTGGCGCAGCCCGAGGTGCGCGAGGCGACGGTCATTGCGCGCGAGCAGGCGGGTGCGACGATGCTGGTGGCGTACCTGTCGGCGCAGGCAGACCAGGCGATCGACACGCCGGGCCTGCGCGTGCGGCTGGGCCAGGTGCTGCCCGACTACATGGTGCCGGCGGCCTTCGTGGTGCTGCCCACGCTGCCGCTGAACGCCAACGGCAAGGTGGACCGCAAGGCGCTGCCCGAGCCCGAGCGGGCCAGCGAGCGGGCCTATGAGGCGCCGCAGGGTGAAGTCGAAACGGCCCTCGCAGCCATCTGGTGCGAGGTGCTGGGCATGGCGCGCGTCGGCCGCCACGACGACTTCTTCGAGCTCGGCGGCCACTCGCTGATGTCCGTGCAGATGGTGGCCCGCGTCGAGAGCGCGATGCATGCGCAGCTGTCGATCAAGGACATCTTCCAGCACCCGACCCTGGGCGGCATGGCCGCCCTGATCAACGGCGCCGGCCAGAGAAAGCCGCTCGCCGATGCCCTCTCCGATATCGATGCCTTCATGGCCAGCATGGAAGAAGCTGCATGAACCCCGGCAACGCGAAGCCAACGTACGGATCACACCCCAGATGACGAGCCCCAGTCCCGTTCCCGCCACCACCCACGACCAGATCGGCAAGCGTTTCTCGCGGCTGAACGCGGCGCAGCGCCGCGCGGTGTACCAGAAGATCCGCGCCGAGGGCTTCACCATCGGGCAGTTTCCGATCACCCCGCGCGAGGAGGCCGTGCAGGCGGCCTGCCCGCCGTCGTATGCGCAGATGCGCCAATGGTTCCTGTGGCAGCTGGAGCCGGGCAGTTCGGCGTACCACGTCTCGGGTGGCCTCAAGCTCGAAGGGCGGCTCGATGTCGATGCGCTGAAGGCGAGCTTCGCCGCGCTGGTCGCGCGCCACGAGTCGCTGCGCACGGTGTTCGCGGCCGATGCGCAAGGCGTGGTCGAGCAGCGCGTGCTGCCGGATGGTGGATTCGACATCTCCTTCATCGACCTGGCCGCCCTCGGCAGCACGGAGCGCGAAGCGCGCACCGCCGAGGAAGCACGGCGCATCTGCGACACGCCTTTCGACCTGACCGCCGGCCCGCTGCTGCGCGTCGGGCTGATCCGCCTCGGCGAGAACGAACACGTGCTGGTCGTCGTGATGCACCACGTCGTGTCCGACGGCTGGTCGATGCGCGTCGTGGTGGACGAGTTCGTCACGCAGTACCGGGCGCGCGTGCAGGGCCAGGCGCCGGCGCTTGCGCCGCTGCCGATCCAGTACGCCGACTACGCGCTGTGGCAGCGGCACTGGCTCGAAGCCGGCGAGAAAGACCGCCAGCTCGAACACTGGAAGGCGCAGCTGGGGGCCGCCCATCCGGTGCTGCAACTGCCGACGGACCATCCGCGCCGCGCCGACGGAAAATACCGCGCCGCGCGCCACGACATCGCGCTCACCCCGGCGCTGGCCGCGTCGCTGCGCAGACGCGCGCAGGCCGAGGGCGCCACGCTCTTCATGGTGCTGCTCACGGGTTTCCAGGTGCTGCTGCACCGCTACACCGCGCAGCCCGACATCCGCGTGGGCGTGCCGATCGCCAACCGCCATCGCGTGGAGTCCGAAGGTGTCATCGGCTTCTTCGTCAACACCCAGGTGCTGCGCAACGAACTCGATGGCCGCACCTCCCTGCGGCAGGCGCTCTCGCACACCCGCGAGGCGGCGCTGGGCGCACAGGCGCACCAGGACCTGCCGTTCGAGCAACTGGTGGAAGCCCTGCAGCCCGAGCGCAGCCTGAGCACGGCGCCGCTGTTCCAGGTGATGTTCAATCACCAGCGGCAAGACCACGGCGCGCTCGAGAACCTGCCCGGCCTCGCGCTGCAGGGCTACGCGCTGGGCGAGCAGCCCGCGCATTTCGAGCTCACGCTCAGCGGCACCGAGGACGGCGCGGGCCAGGTGCGGCTGAACTTCGACTACGCGCGCGAGCTGTTCGATGCACAGACGCTCGAACACATGGCGGCGCACTACGTCGCCGTGCTGGCCGCGCTTGCGGACCGCCCCGACGCCCACATCGGCGACCTGGACCTGCTGGCCGCCAACGAAACGCGCCAGCTCGTGCAATGGGGCGTCAACCTGCGCGCTGACGGCAACGCCGAGCCGGTGCACCGCCTCATGGCGCGGCATGCGAGGGAGCGCCCCGACGCCACCGCGCTGATCTTCGGCGACCGCACGATGAGCTACGGCGAACTCGACCGCCGCGCCAACCGCCTGGCGAGGCGGCTGGTCGCGCTCGGCGTGAAGCCCGAGGTCCGCGTGGGCATCGCGGTGGAGCGCTCGATGGAGATGGTGGTCGGCCTGCTCGCCATCCTGAAGGCGGGCGGCGCCTATGTGCCGATGGACACCGAGTACCCCGTGGACCGGCTGGCCTACATGGTCGAGGACAGCGGCATCGCACTCCTGGTGACGCGGAGCCACCTGCGTTCGCGCGTGCCGGTGAAGGGCGGCGTGCAGGTGCTGGAGCTGGACACCGCGGACCTCGACGGCGCAGATGCATCCGCACCCGAGGTGCCGGTGCACGCCGGCAACCTCGCCTACATCATCTACACCTCCGGCTCCACCGGCATGCCCAAGGGTGTGATGGTCGCGCACGGGCCCTTCGCCGCGCATTGCGTCGACACGGCCGTGCTCTACGAGATGGGGCCGCGCTCGTGCGAGCTGCACTTCCTGTCGTTCTCGTTCGACGGCGCGCACGAGCGGCTCTTCACCGCGCTGTGCTGCGGCGCCTCGCTGCTGCTGCGCGACGCGTCGCTCTGGACGGCCGAGCAGACGCTCGATGCCATGGCGCACCACGGCGTGACCAACGCCGGCTTTCCGCCGGTCTACCTGCGCCAGCTGGCCGACTGGGCCCGCGACACCGGCAACTGCCCGCCGGTGCAGCTGTATTCGTTCGGCGGCGAGGCGATGTCGCGCGAGAGTTTCGAGGCGGTGCGCCGGTACCTCAAGCCGCGGATCCTCATCAACGGCTACGGGCCGACCGAAGCCGTGGTGACGCCGATGCTTTGGAAGGTGGCCGCCGATGCGAGCTTCACCGAAGGCTATGCGCCCATCGGCCGGCCCGTGCAAGGCCGCAAGGCCTATGTGCTGGACGGCGATCTCAACCGCGTGCCGCGCAACGTGGCCGGCGAGCTGTACCTGGGCGGCACGGGCCTCGCGCGCGGCTACCTGCAGCGCGCGGGCTTGAGCGCGGAGCGCTTCGTGGCGGACCCGTTCGACGAAACACCTGAAGGCGGCGGCCGCCTCTACCGCACCGGCGACTGGGTGCGCTGGCGCGAAGACGGCCAGCTCGAATACCTGGGCCGCATCGACCACCAGGTGAAGGTGCGGGGCTTTCGCATCGAGCTCGGCGAGATCGAGGCGCTGCTGCTCGCGCAGCCCGAGGTGCGCCAGGCCGTCGCGGTCGCCGTGAACGCCGCCAACGGGCCGAACGGCACGCGGCTGGTGGGCTACGTGTCGCCCCGGGCCGGCCAGCGCGCGGATGCGGCCGTGCTCAAGGAGCGGCTCGCGCGCGCGCTGCCCGACTACATGGTGCCCGCGGTGATCATGGTGATCGACACGCTGCCGCTCGCCCCGAGCGGCAAGGTCGACCGCCACGCGCTGCCTGAGCCGACGGCCGAGGCGGCGCGTGTCCACGAGGCGCCGCAAGGTGTGGCCGAGGCGGCGCTCGCCAAGGTCTGGTGCGAGGTGCTGGGCCTTGCGCAGGTCGGTCGCAACGACAACTTCTTCGAGCTCGGCGGCGATTCGATCCTGAGCCTGCAGATCGTCGCGCGGCTGCGCCTGGCGGGCTGGAAGTCCACGCCCAAGCAGATCTTCGAGCGCCAGACGGTGGCGCTGCTCGCGGGCGCGATCGAGCCGGCGGGCGATGTGAAGCGGCCGGCCGCAAGTGCGGCGGAAGGCGCCGTGCCGCTGCTGCCGTTCCAGCGTGAATTCTTCGCGATGGCGATGCCCGCGCGCCACCACTGGAACCAGTCGGTGCTACTGCAAAGCCGCGAGCCGCTGCAATTGCCGGCCTTGCGCCAGGCGCTGCGGGCCGTGGTGCAGCATCACGACGGCCTGCGCCTGCGCTTTCGCCAGGACGCGGCGGGCGCCTGGCAGCAGGGCTACGAAACCACGTCCGACAACGAACTGGACGAGGTGCTCTGGGTGCGCCGCGCAGCCGATGCCGCGCAGCTCGAAGCGTTGTGCGACGAGGCGCAGTGCAGCCTCGACATCGGGCATGGCTCGCTGATTCGCGCGTTGGCCGTCGAGCTGCCGGGCGGCGAGGCGCGGCTGCTGCTGGCGATCCATCACCTGGTGGTCGATGGCGTGTCGTGGCGCGTGCTGCTCGAAGATCTGCAGCTGGCGTACCGCCAGGGCCTCGCGGGTTCGCCCATCGTGCTGCCGGAGAAGACGAGCAGCTACAAGGACTGGTCCCTGGCGTTGCAGGGCTACGCAGCCGGCCATGCCGGCGAGCTGGACCACTGGCGCACGCTGGCGGAGGTGCCGGCGGCGCTGCCCTGCGCGAATCCGCAGGCATCGAACACCGTCAAGGACCAGCAGACCATCGAGCTGCAACTGGACCGGGCGAGCACCGAGGCCTTCCTGAAGGATGCGCCCGCGGCCTACCGCACGCAGGCCAACGACCTGCTGCTCACGGCGCTCGGCCGCGCGCTGTGCGCATGGGGCGGGCATTCGCAGATCCTGGTGGATCTCGAAGGCCATGGCCGCGAGGACCTCTTCGAGCACATCGACCTGTCGCGCACCGTCGGCTGGTTCACCGCGCTGTTCCCGGTGGCGCTCGCGCCGCAGGGCGAGATCGGCGATGCCATCAAGCGCGTGAAGGAGAGCCTGCGCCGCGTTCCGAACAAGGGACTGGGCCACGGCGTGTTCAAGCATGCGGGCGATGCCGCGCAGCGCGAGGCGCTGCAGGCGCTGCCGAAGGCGCAGGTGGTGTTCAACTACCTGGGCCAGTTCGACGGCGCTTTCCGTGACGACGTGGGAGAAGGCGCGCAGTGGATTCCGGCGCGGGAAGAGGGCGGCGCGCAGGTGGACGACGGCGCACCGCTCACGCACGAGTTCTCGGTCAACGGCCAGGTGTTCGATGGGCAGCTGAGACTGAGCGTGAGCTTCAGCCGCGCGCGCCACGACGCCCAAGCGGTGCTGGGTTGGGCGCGACGCTTCCGGGACGAGCTCGAGGCATTGGTGCGCCACTGCGCAGGTGGACCCCTCGGCATGACACCCTCGGACTTTCCGCTCGCCAGGCTCGACCAGCAGGCGCTCGACGCGCTGCCGGTGCCGGCCGCGCGCCTGGCCGACCTGTATCCGCTCTCGCCGATGCAGTCGGGCATGCTGTTCCAGACCCTGCTGGAGCAGGGCGGCGGCGCCTACCAGAACCAGTTGCGGCTGGACTTCAAGGACCTCGACGCCGCGCGCTTTCGCGCGGCCTGGGAGGCCGTGTTCAAGCGCCACGACGTGCTGCGCACCGGCTTCCTGCAGCGCGAAGGACATCCGCTGCAATGGATCGACCGCAACGCGCAACTGCCGTGGCGCGAAGAAGACTGGCGCGAGCGGAACCCCTCACGTGACGACATGGCCGCGCTGGCGGAGGCCGAGCAGTCGCGCGGCCTCGCGCTGGCGGAGGCGCCGCTCGCGCGCTTCGTGCTCGTGCGCACCGGTGCGCGCAGCCATCATTTCATCTGGACCGTGCACCACCTGCTGCTGGACGGCTGGAGCACCTCGCAGCTGCTGGGCGAGGTGCTGCGCCACTACGGCGGCCAGGCGCTGCCCGCGCTCGCGGGCCGCTACCGCGACTACATCGGCTGGCTGCAGGCCCAGGACGCCGCGGCCAGCGAAGCCCACTGGCGCCGCGAGGTGAGCCGCCTCGAAGGCCCGACGCGGCTGGTCGATGCATTGCCCAAGCCGGCCATCGCGGGGACGGGCTACGACACCCTGCGCCATGCCTTCGATGCCGAGGCCACCGGGCGGCTCGTGGCGTTCGCCAAGCGCGAGCACGTCACCATGAACACGCTGGTGCAGGCCGCTTGGGCGCTGCTGCTGCAGCGCTACAGCGGGCAGCACGCGGTGGCCTTCGGTTCGACCGTGTCCGGGCGCCCTGGCGAACTGGCGGGCGTGGAGCAACTGGTGGGCCTGTTCATCAACACGCTGCCGGTGATCTGCACGCCGCAGCCCGGCCAGGCCGTGGGCGCCTGGCTGCGCGAACTGCAGGCGCAGAACGTGGACGTGCGCGAGCACGAGCACACGCCGCTCTACGAGATCCAGCGCTGGGCCGGTTCGGCGGGGCCGGGGCTGTTCGACACCCTCGTGGTGTTCGAGAACTATCCGGCCGACCAGGCGCTGCGCGAGAACATGCCGGGCGGCATGACGGTCGAGGTGATCGGTCAGCACGAGGAGACCCACTATCCGATGACGGTGAAGGTGGTGCTCTCGCCCGCGCTGGTGCTGCAGTTCAACCACGACCGGTCGGTGATCGGCGAGCGCGAGGCCGCGGCCATTGCGCGGCACATGAATCAGTTGCTCGAAGGCTTGGTCGCAGATTCGTCGCGTGCGCTGGGGACGCTGGAACTGCTGGACGATGCGGAGCAGGCGCAGTTGCAGCAGTGGGGCGCCAAGGTCGATGGCCGCGAAGATGCGGACGAGGCGACGCTGTTGCACCGTCTGATCGAACGCCAGGCGGCACTGCACCCCGAGGTGCCCGCGCTGTCCTTCGAGGCGCAGACGCTGGGCTATGGCGAACTCAACCGCCGGGCCAACCGGCTGGCGCATCACCTGATCGAACTGGGCGTGCGTCCCGAGACCCGCGTGGGCGTGGCGGTGGAGCGCGGCATCGAGCTCGTGGTGGCGCTGCTGGGCATCCTGAAGGCCGGCGGCGCCTATGTGCCGCTCGATCCGGAGTACCCGGCCGACCGCATCGCCTACATGGTGCAGGACAGCCGGCTGTCGCTGGTGCTCACCCAGAGCCACCTTCAAGAGTCGGTCGCGCTGCCCGCTGGCGTGGCCGTGCTGCCGCTGGACACCGCGGACTTCAGCAATCGGTCCGACACGAATCCGAGCGTGGCACTGAGCCCCGACAACCTCGCGTATGTGATCTACACCTCCGGCTCCACGGGTCGCCCCAAGGGCGCCCAGCTGTGCCACCGCAACGTGACACGACTGCTGTCGCAGACAGACGCATGGTTCAGCTTCGGTCCGAAGGACGTGTGGACGATGTTCCACTCCTACGCCTTCGACTTCTCGGTGTGGGAGATCTTCGGGGCGCTGTGCACCGGCGGCAAGCTGGTGGTGGTGCCCTACTGGGTGAGCCGCTCCCCCGAAGACTTCCTGCAGCTGCTGCGCACGCAGCGTGTGACGGTGCTCAACCAGACGCCCTCGGCCTTCGGCCAACTGGCCAGCCTGCCGCAGGCCATGGAAAAGGATCTGGCATTGCGCGTCGTGATCTTCGGCGGCGAAGCGCTCGAGCCGCAGCGCCTGCGCGGCTGGATCGAACACCACGGCGACCAGCAGCCCCAACTGGTCAACATGTACGGCATCACCGAGACCACGGCGGACATCGGCCCGCAGCGCAGCCCCGTGGGCCTTGCGATCCCCGACCTGGGCCTGCGCGTGCTCGATGCCCAGCTGAACCCCGTGCCGCTGGGCGTGGCGGGCGAGCTGCACGTCTCGGGCGAAGGCCTGGCGCGTGGGTATCTGAACCGTGCCGGCCTCACGGCCGAGCGCTTCATCGCGGCCGAGGACGGCAGCCGCCTGTACCGCACCGGTGACCTGGTGCGCTGGAACGCGCAGGGCCAGCTGGACTACCTGGGCCGCATCGACCACCAGGTGAAGGTGCGGGGCTTCCGCATCGAGCTGGGGGAGATCGAGGCGCAGCTGCTGGCGCAGCCCGGGGTGCGCGAGGCGGCGGTCATTGCGTGCGAGCAGGCGGGCGCGACGATGCTGGTGGCGTACCTGTCGGCGCAGGCAAACCAGGCGATCGACACGCCGGGCCTGCGCGTGCGGCTGGGCCAGGTGCTGCCCGACTACATGGTGCCGGGGGCCTTCGTGGTGCTGCCGACCTTGCCGCTGAATGCCAACGGCAAGGTGGACCGCAAGGCGCTGCCCGAACCCGAGCGGGCCAGCGAGCGGGCCTATGAGGCGCCGCAGGGGGAGATTGAAATCGCACTCGCAGCCGCGTGGGCCGACGTGCTCGAGGTCGCGAAGGTCGGCCGCCACGACGACTTCTTCGAACTCGGTGGGCATTCGCTGTCGGTGCTCAGCGTGCAGACGCGCATGCACAGGCAGTTCTCGTCGATGCAGGTGCCGCTCAAGGTGTACTTCGAGCATCCGACGCTGGCCGCGCTGGCCGAGGCGCTGCAGGCGGTGTCGCGCACGGTGGAAAAAGAAGAGGCCACGGATCTCGCGCAGATGGCCGCGTTGCTCGCAGAGCTGGAGGATTGATGCAGATCGAAAAACAGGCCATTGCCGACCGCTTCGCAAGGCTGCCGCGGGACAAGCAGAAGATTTTTCTCGATGCGTTGCGCAAGCAAGGCGTGGACTTCGCGCGGCTGCCGATCGTGCCGGCCGCCGGCGCGCAGGACGCGGCGGCGCTGTCGTACGCGCAGCTGCGCCAGTGGTTCCTGTGGGAACTGGACCCCCGGAGCACGGCGTACCACATCAACGGCGCGTTGAAGCTGCGCGGTGCGCTCGACGTGGCGGCGCTGAAGGCGAGCTTCGCGGCGCTGGTGGAGCGCCATGCGTCGCTGCACACCGTGTTCCGTCCCGATGGGCAGGGGCTGAGCGAGCAGCGGATTCTGGAGCGCATCGACTTCGACGTCGAGATGATCGACCTGGCAGGCCTCGCGCCGCAGGCCGCGGAAGATGGCGCGCGCGACGCGGCGCAGCGCCTGACCGACACGCCCTTCGACCTCACGCGCGGCCCGCTGCTGCGCGTGGGGCTCCTGCGGCTGGCCGCCGATGTGCATGTGCTGGTGGTGGTGATGCACCACATCGTCTCGGATGGCTGGTCCAAGCAGATCCTGGTGGATGAGTTCATGCAGCAATATCGCGCGCGCGTGCGCGGCGAGACGCCTGCGATGGCGCCGCTGCCGGTGCGCTACGCCGACTACGCCGCATGGCAGCGCAACTGGCTCGAGGCAGGCGAAAAGGAACGCCAGCTCGCCTACTGGACCGAGCGACTGGGCACCGCCAACCCGGTGCTGCAACTGCCGACGGACCACAGCCGCCGGCCCGATGGCCGTTACCAGGCGGCGGGGCACACCGTCGAGCTGTCGCGCGAACTGGTGCAGCAGCTGCACCAGCTGGCACACGGCAACGGCGCGACACTTTTCATGGTGCTGCTCGCGGGTTTCCAGGTGCTGTTGCATCGCCACAGCGGCGAGCGCGACATCCGCGTGGGCGTGCCGGTGGCGAACCGCACGCGCGCCGAGATCGAGGGCGTGATCGGCTTCTTCGTCAACACGCAGGTGCAGCGCAACGTGATGGACAGCCGCACCCCGCTGTCGAAGGTGCTGGCGCAGACCAAGGAGGCAGCGCTGGGCGCGCAGGCGCACCAGGACCTGCCGTTCGAGCAACTGGTGGAGGCCCTGCGGCCCGACCGCAGCCTGAGCGTGAGCCCGCTGTTCCAGGTGGTGTTCAACCACGAGCGGATCGATGGACGCGCGTTTGCGCAACTGCCGGGGATCGACGTCGAGGGCTATGCGCTCGGCGATCCGGCGGCGCAGTTCGAACTGGTGTTGAACACCAGTGAGGATGCGGACGGACGGGTGAATGCGCTCTTTGCGTATGCGGCCGAGTTGTTCGATGCCGAGAGCATCGAGCGGATGGCGGGTCACTACGTGGCGATCCTGAGTGCACTGGCCAGCCGGGGCGAGCAGGCCGTCGGCGATGTGGACCTGCTCGGAGCCTCCGAGAAGGCTCAGCTCGCGCAATGGAGCGTGAACACGCGCCGCGAGCCCGGCCTGCAGCCGGTGCACCGCCTCATCGAAGGCCATGCCCGCAGCCAGCCGCAGGCCACCGCGCTGCTGTTCGCCGATGAAGCCCTGAGCTTCTTCGAACTCAACCGCAGGGCGAACCGCCTGGCCCACCGCCTGATCTCCCTGGGCGTGGGCCCCGATGTCCTCGTGGGCATCGCCATGCAGCGCAGCGTGGAGATGGTGGTGGGCATCCTGGCCATCCTCAAGGCTGGTGGTGCATATCTTCCTCTGGACCCCGAATACCCGACGCAGCGTTTGGCGTACATGGTCGAGGACAGCGGCATCGAGTTGCTGCTGACCCATCGCGCCACGCGCGATCACATCGCTGCGCGCGAAGGTCTTGTCACGCTCGAAGTCGAGCACCTCGATCTCGCCAACGAACCCGAGAGCGATCCAAACGTTGCCCTGCACGGCGAACATCTCGCCTACGTCATCTACACCTCCGGCTCCACCGGCCGCCCCAAGGGCGCAGCCATCCGCCACGACGCCCTGCACAGCTGCATGGCCTGGATGCAGCGCGTCTACGGCCTGGGCCGCGAAGACACCGTGCTGCACAAGGCCCCGTTCGGCTTCGACGTCTCGTGCTGGGAGCTGTTCTGGCCCATGACCGCCGGGGCCCGGCTGGTGGTGGCCAACCCGGGCGACCACCGCGATCCCGAGCGGCTGGTGCAGCTGATCCAGCGCCACCAGATCACCACGCTGAACTTCGTGCCGGCGATGCTGCAGGCCTTCCTGGCGCACCCGGGCATCGAGGCGAGCACGCGCCTGAAGCACATCATCTGCGGGGGGGAAGCCATGCCCTCGGAGACGCAGAAGGAGGCCTTGCAGCGTTTGAGCGGCGCGACGCTGCAGAACCTGTACGGCCCGACCGAGACCACCATCCACGTCACGCGCTGGACCTGCCGGGACGACGGACAGGCGCTGGTGCCGATCGGCCAGCCGATCAGCGACACGCAGGGCTATGTGCTCGATGCGGAGTTGAACCTGGTGCCACGGGGCGTGGCGGGGGAGTTGTACCTGGGCGGGGTGAGTCTTGCTCGGGGCTACCTGAACAAACCGGGGCTGAGTGCGGAGCGCTTCGTGGCGGACCCGTTCGGCAGCGGCGGCAGGCTGTACCGCACGGGGGATCTCGTGCGCTGGAACGCCGAGGGTCAGATCGAGTATTTGGGCCGCATCGACCACCAGGTAAAGATCCGGGGCTTCCGCATCGAGCTGGGCGAGATCGAGGCGCAGCTGCTGTCGCAGCCCGAGGTGCGCGAGGCGGTGGTGGTGGCCCGGCAGGCGCCCGGCGGCGGTCGCGCCTCGCTCGTGGGTTATGTCGCGGCGCATGCCGGGCAGGTGGCCGACAGTGTCGTGCTGCGCGAGCGCCTCGGACGCGTGCTGCCCGACTACATGGTGCCGCGCGTCGTCGTCACGCTGCCGTCGCTGCCGCTGAATGCCAACGGCAAGGTGGACCGCAGCGCGCTGCCCGACCCCGAAGTGCTCGGGCGCGAGCGCGCGTTCGATGCGCCACAGGGCGATGCCGAAGAGGCGCTGGCCGGCATCTGGCGCGAGGTGCTGGGCGTGGAGCGCGTGGCGCGCAACGACAACTTCTTCGAGCTGGGCGGCGATTCGATCCTGAGCCTCAAGCTCATCGCGAAGGTCCGCCAGCAACTGCCGGGCGGCAGCCGGCTGGGCCTGGCCGACGTGATGCAGGCGGGCAGCCTCGCCGCGCTGGCCGACCGGTTGCAGCAGCGCCTGGGCGATTCGCACCACGCGGTCTGCCTGCATGCGGGCGGTGCGGGCGTGCCGCTGTTCTGCATGCCGGGCCTGATCGTCAACACGCGCGAGTTCCAGGTGCTGGCGCGCGCGCTCGAGGGCGATCGGCCCGTGTACGGCTTCGTGAGCCACGTCTACACCGCCAAGCGCTGGCGCGGTTTCGCGATCCGCGAGCTGGCCGCCGAGTACGCGGACTTCATCCTCGCGACGGCCACGGGCGGGCGCTGCGCGCTGCTGGGCTGGTCGCTCGGCGGCGACCTCGCCTTCGAGGTCGCGCGGCAGCTGGAAGGGCGCATCGAGGTGGCGTTCATCGGCGCGGTGGACGTGTTCGAGACCGAGCCGATGATTCCCGCCGGCACGCTGACGTCAGCGCAGCGCGCGCAGGCCGACCAGGCGCTGGCCGAATGGCTCGCGCGCTCGGAGATGGCTGCGCAATGGACGGCGCTGATGGCGCGCATGGACGCGCGCGAGCGCGACTGGGTGG
This sequence comes from Variovorax sp. 770b2, assembly GCF_900115685.1. Taxonomy (GTDB): domain Bacteria; phylum Pseudomonadota; class Gammaproteobacteria; order Burkholderiales; family Burkholderiaceae_C; genus Variovorax. The sequence continues at coordinate 118,040 of NZ_FOXJ01000001.1, forward strand.
CCGAGCAGATGCTCGACCCCGCAGAGGCGTTTCCGTCGGACGGTGCCGGGGACGAAGCGGCCGAATACCTGCTGTGGGCGACGCTCGACAGCCGCGTGCAGTCGATGCGCCATGCGTACGAATCGTCGGCGCGGCCGGTGCACGTGTTCCAGGCGGAGAGCTCGCTGCGCAGGGACGGGCGGCTGCGCGACTGGTCGGCCCATGCGCCGGTGGCGGCGACCGACGTGCTCGAGAACGCCGATCACCTGGACATCATTCGCCATCCGCAGTTGAGCGCGCTCGTCAAGCGCCGGCTGCTGGCCGTCGACGCGGCGTAGTTTCCTTGGCGGCGCCTTCGGGCGCCGCATGAAAAAAAGGCCGGATGCCTCGTGGGCATCCGGCCTTTTTTTGCCGTGTGGTGCTCTTCGTTTACCAGCGGTAGGTCGCGGTTGCGAGCACCTTGCGCTGGTCGCCGTAGTAGCAGCTCTTTGACGGCGTGTCGCAGTTGGCGATGTAGGTCTTGTTCGTCAGGTTGCGCACGTTGAGCGCGAGGCTCCAGTGCTCCAAGTCGTAGCCCACCATCGCGTCCAGCAGCGTCACGCCGGGCACCTTGATCGGCGAGCCGCCGCCGTTGCCGTTGGTGGGGCCGGTGTAGCGCACGCCCAGGCCGACCTTGATGCCGTTGGTGAAGCGGTAGTCGCCCCATGCCGACAACTGGTTGCGCGCCACGGCGTTCGCCTGCTTGCCGATTTCCTCGGGGCGCGCGCTCGACGTGACGATGGCGCGCGGCGTGTAGCTGTACGACGCGGTGAGGTTCATGCGGTCGATGGGCTGCGTCATGGCTTCCAGCTCCAGGCCGCGCACGGAGATCTCGCCCGTCTGCTTGGGCTGGAATTCGGTGTCGTAGCTGATGTAGTTCTTGCGACGCAGGTCGAAGATGGCGGCGCTGAAGCTGTTCTTGGTGCCCGGCGGCTGGTAGCGCAGGCCCACCTCGTACTGGCGGCCGGATTCGGGCTTGAAGGGCTCCTTGGTGACCGGATCGACCACGCCGGTCGGCTGGAACGATTCGGAGTAGCTCAGGTAGGGCGCCCAGCCGTTCGGTGCCAGGTAGACCAGGCCCGCGCGGCTGGTGAACTTGTGGTCGGACACGGCGGTCGAGGTGCCGTCCAGGCGGTTGAAGACGCTGCTCTTGGCGGTGTCGTAGCGCCCGCCCAGCGTCAACTGCAGCGTGTCGCGCCACTTGATCTGGTCCTGCAGGTAGACGCCGGTCTGGGTCAGGCGCGTGGCGTTCATCTCGTACGGGTCCGGAATCTCGAACGGGCCGTTGAAGTAGTACGGGTTCGCGATGTTCAGGTCGGGCGCCGATCCGCCGCTGTAGGTGTTGGTCTCGAAGTTGTTGTGCTGGTAGTCCACGCCCACCAGGATCTTGTGCTTCCAGTCGCCCGATCGCACATCGACCTGGGCCTGGTTGTCCATGGCGAAGGCGCGCACCGATTCGCGGCTGCCGAAGAGGCTGCGCGTGAGGTTCTGGAAGTTGACGGGATCGAACTCGTTGTCGGGATTGACCGTGGTGAAGCTGGGCGCCTGCAGGCCCCGGTAGTCCACCTTCAGGCGGCCGGCACGCGCGCTCTGGCGGAAGGTGACGGTGTCGTTGAAGCGGTGCTCGAAGTTGTAGCCGAACAGCTCCTGGTCCTGGTTGAAGTGATCGAAGTAGGGGTTGCCCTGGAACAGCTTGGCCGGGATGAACGTGCCGATGGCGCTGGGCACCAGCGAGCCGGCCCACGGGCGGTTGCGCGTGTAGACGCCCGCGCGGTTGCGCATGACCTGCGCGTACAGCGTGAGCGTGGTGTCGTTGGTGATCTTCCAGGTGAGCGAGGGCGCGAGGTACGTGCGGTCGTCGGCCATCTTGCCGGCCGGCAATTGCGCATCGCGCAGCACACCGGTGAGGCGATAGAGCACCTTGCCATCGGCGTCCAGGGCGCCCGAGAAATCGCCCGCGACCTGGCGATGGTTGTTGCTGCCCACCTGCAGCTGCAGCTCGCGGATGGGCGTGGCCGTGGGCAGCTTGCTGACCACGTTGACCACGCCGCCCGGGCTGCTCAGGCCGTAGAGCACCGAGGCGGGGCCGCGCAGCACTTCGATGCGTTCGGCGCCGTAGTTCTCGGTCTTCCAGACCGAGAAGCTGTTGGCGTTGCGCAGCGGCAGGCCGTCTTCATAGAAGCCGGGGCTGTAGGCATCGAAGCCGCGCACGGCGATCCAGTCGTAGCGCGAATCGGAGCCGAAGGGCGCGATGTTCACGCCCGGCGTGTAGCCCAGCGCATCGCGCAGCCGCGTCGCACCGATGGCCTGGAAGCGGTCGGCCGTGATCACCGACAGCGACTGCGGCGTCTCGATGATCGGCGTGTCGGTCTTGGAGCCGGCCGTGCTGCGGCGGGCGAGGTAGCCGTTGACATGGCCGTTCTCTTCCAGGTCGGCATTCACCGTGACCGGGGGCAGCGCGGCGCCCGTGTTGGTGTTGGCCGGAGCGGGTTGCGCGTCCGTCTGGGCCGAAGCCGACAGGCCCCAGAAGGTGATGACAGTTCCGAAGGCCGCCGCGAGCGAGGCATTCAGCAGGCGTTGGCGAGGCAGGGGAAGAGTGCGCATGAGTAGAACGAATGGATGGATGAATGGGTAGACCGCGCGGATTCTAATGAGAATGGTTCTTATTTTGATCAGACTGTGGAATCGCATGGGTACATATGACGCATTTCCACTACAAGAGCCGTTCCCTTGCCGCCGGATGCAGGCCGCCGGCAGGCGGCCATGAGCGTCAAGGCGTCGCCGACAACGGACGCCCCGAGATCACCGCCGCGTCGTCGCGCGGCAGCCAGAGCGCATCGCAGAAATAGCGCTCGCGCAGCATCATCACGAGCATCGCGCGCTTGTGCGGCAGGTCGAATTCCTTCACTTTCGCGTAGCCCGACTTGTCCAGGTTGCGGATCTGCTGCACGTGGTCGATGCGCGGCTCGCCCATCGCGCGCTGCGTGCGCGGGTCGCAAAGAAAGATGTAGTGCGAGATCGAGGTGAGCCAGGCCGTCGCATACGCCTTGCCGCGGTACGCGGGCTCGCCCACCAGCACGTGCCAGCCGCGGTCGTGGTCGTCCACGTCGTAGAAGGGCGCGATGCGGCTTTCCTTGGCCCAGTACATCTCGAAGTAGGCAAAAGGCTCGCCGTCGAAGCTCGCGATCATCGAGTACATGTGCGGATCGCGGTCGATCGCATCCAGGTAGGCGCGATGCTTGCCGAGGTCGCCTTCTTCCTCCCAGATCTTGGCCACGTCGGGGTCGTTCATCCAACGGTTGAACAGCGGCAGGTCGCGCTCGAAGTCGATGCTGCGAAACGAGAAGGTCTTGCCCAGCCACGGAATGAAGCGCTGGTAGAGCACGCCGCGCGGCTTGGGCGGGCGCACCGGATGGCGCTTGCCGTGGGTCAGCGCGTACTGCAGCGCGATGGGCGCGGGCGCCGCGTGCACCGCGGGCAGCCACATCCGCGCGTGCTGCCACAGCATGTCGCGCCAGGCCCGCGCGTCGGTGCCGCCCGAGATCGGCAGCAGCACGCCCGACTGCGCGAGCTCCCCGAAGCGTTGCGCGTCGGCCACGACGATCGAGCGGTTCGCGGGATGGTGGGCGAACGCGGCCTCCAGCGCCGCGAGCAGATGCGTCGCCGCACCCGGGCCGGTCGTCTCGCCCTCGACCTGCGCGAGTGCAAGGCCCGGGGCAGCGGCCGCGGTGGCCACGCTGGTGATCTTCCACTGCGACAGCGCGCCGGTCGCGCGCGTGCGCACCATCAGGCTCGTGCCTTCGAGCGTGACGTCATGCGCCTGGCCGTCGGCGTACGAAATCAGCGGGTTCTTCGGTCCCGTGTCTGCAGCCGGGGCCGGCTGCGGTGTGACGAGCGTCATAGGTCTCCTTGGGTGTTGTGTGCGCCATGCGCGCCGTGTGCATCGGATGGGCGCCGGATGTGCGGGGCCAGCAGCGCCAGCCCCTGGTGCATGGCCGGGAAGAGGCTGCGGTTGAAGTTGTTCCAGCGCAGCTCCAGGATCGTGTCCTCGGGCTCGATGTCGGTGCCGAGCACGTCGAAGATCACCTCGCCCGAGTCGATGCCGTTGTCCACGTAGTGCAGCGAGGCGCCGGTCTTGCGCACCGCCGGCACCGTCGTCTTCTCCATCGTGGTCCAGTCCGTGACCTTCTGTCCGTGCACGCCGTGCAGCGCATCGAGCGTCGCGCACGCGCCGCGGCGTTCATACGGCGACTCGATGCGGGTGATGCCCGGATGGATGTTGACGATCTTGCGATGAAAGTGCGCACCGGGCCGCACCAGCTCATCGAGGATGACCAGGAGCCCATCGAGCACGACCGCGTCGGCCTGCAACGTCAGGAGCTTGTCGAGCAGCGCGCGCTCGAAGGCGCTCTTGCCGGCGGCGCGCTCGGCCTTGGCATCGAGCGGAAGGCGACGGTACGCCGAGGGCACCGGATGCAGCATGTCGCGCAGGAGCCGTCCCTGCGCCCGCAGGTCCTTCGGAAAGATCCACTTGCGCGCGGGGTGCCAGGCGAAGCCGTAGTCCTGCAGCGCCGCCTGGTCGCGCGGCGACTGCGCGTCGTCGTCGTAGACGATGCCTTCGAGCGAATAGTCGTCGCCCAGCGGCGTGGTGTCGAGCGCCTCGGCCAGGTATTCGAGCGGCGACTTCATGTAGCGCTGCTCTCCCTTGTGGTCGATGTGCTGGCCTGCCTTGTCGGCGGCGGCGTTTCGCAGGGACAGGATGTAGACGAGCTTTGCCTTGGGCATGGGTGTGGGATGAATGAGGGACGTTGAAATCGGCGCGGCACCCCTGTGGGGCGGGCGCGCCTCCAAGGGAGACGAAATCGCGCCGGATCTGTTCATCGCACCGGCGATGCGCCGCGTTGAGCCGCGTGCGCCGCGTGCGCCGCGCCGGGTGTCAGGCGCCGGGCGTCTCGGTTTCGGTCTCGCGGTGCGCCGGCGCGAGCGGGCAGGCGCCGCAGTAGTCCTCGCCGGGCAGCAGGTGGTAGAGGCAGCACTGGCGGTGCAGCTTCACCGTGTCGTAGTGGTCGTCGTGGAACATGCGCACTTCGCGCTGCCGCCCGTGCAGCGGGTTGTCGAAGCCCTGCTGCGGCATCGGCTCGCCGCCCCCGCAGTGGCGCGAGGGCCAGACCGGGTCGCGCACCAGCCGCGCCCAGTCTTCGGCAATCGCCGGCAGCCCGGTCAGCGCCAGCGCCTGCTCGAAGACCACGTCGAATTCGCGCGCCGCGTTGCCCCAGAGGATCTTGGGCGCAAGCCGCGTCAGCCGGGCCAGCGTCTCGAAGAGCGGCGCCAGGTGCTGCCAGAGCAAGGGCGCGTAGCGCACGGTCGTCGCCGCACCCGGCATCGGCGTGCCCGTGTGCAGGATGTGAAAGCGCACGGGATGGCCGTCGTCGTCCAGCACCACCCATGTCTCGTCCGCGCCGATGGGAAAGACCTGCTCCAGCACCGTGGCCGCCGCAATCACCGGCGGCAGCAGCGCCGCCAGGTACTCGAGGCTCCAGGCCGAGGCGATCGGACGCAGGTCGCGCCCGTCGCTGCGGCGAAAGCGGGCGTTGCGGCGCATCACGTCCATCAGCGCGTCGGGCGCGAGCAGGTCGGCCACGCGCACGGCGCCGGCCGGTACGGCCGGCGCGCACTGCAGCCTTTCGCCGAACGGCCGGAGGTCCTCGCCCTCGAAGAGCGGCGCCAGGATCGGGATCATGGGTGCGTGGGCCGCAAGGCGGTGAAACGGTGCGCGGAGTCCATCCAGGAAAGACGTGCCAGCCGCCCGCATGTTCATGCGCCATCCCGTTTCGGCGGCCCGCGGCGGCGCCGCGTGAACATCGGCGAGGCCGGATCGTCTATGCAAGGAGCGGCGTGATGCCGCCGGGCCCCTGTCTTCTGGCAGAGGCGTTCTCCAATCGTTTCCGGTCCGGCGGCGGGTGTCCGTGCCGCGCGGCCGCTGTGTCGCCTTCACGGGCGGAAAGAGTTCTCGTATGTCATCTGCCAGTGGCAATGCCGCGGAGGTCCGGCGCCTGCTGAAACCCTTCGCACCCTGGTTCGTGCTGTCCGCGGTCACCGGCATCGCCGCGGGCGTCGCCACGGTCGCGCTGCTGCGCACCATCAACCAGGTGCTCAACCAGGAAGGCGGCATGGCCGGCGGCCTGTTGCTGACCTTCATCGCGCTGTGCGGCGTCGCGCTCTTCGGCCGCATGGCCTCGGACGTGTCGACCAACTTCGTCGGCCAGCGCCTGGTGGCCCAGGTGCGCAAGAGCCTCGCGCAGAAGATCCTCGCGGCGCCCATCGACGCGCTGGAGCGCTACCGCACCCACCGCCTGATGCCCGTGCTGTCGCAGGACGTGGACATGATCAGCGACGTGGCCTTCGTGCTCTCGTCCACGCTGATCGCGATCGCCGTCGCGCTCGGCTGCCTGGTCTACCTGGCCATTCTTTCGCTGCCGCTGTTCGGCCTGCTGGTGGTGATGCTGGTGATCGGCGCCACGATCCAGATCATGGCGCAGGCCCGCGCCGAAGTCGGCTTCTGGAAGGCGCGCGAATACGAAGACCAGCTGCACAAGGCCTACCGTGCGATCAGCGAGGGCGCCAAGGAGCTGCGCATGCACCGCGCGCGCCGCACGCACATGTTCGGCGGCCAGATCGAGCGCATCGTGGACATCATCCGCAAAGTCAACGGCCGCGCGATCAACACCTACGTGATCGCCTCCGCCTTCGGTTCGGCCCTCTTCTTCCTGCTGATCGCGCTCATCCTGGGCTGGGCCGCGTTCCGCAACACCGACCCGGCCGTGCTCAGCGGCTTCGTCCTCGTGCTGCTGTTCCTGAAAGGGCCCATCGATTCCATCGCGCTCGCGCTGCCCAACGTCGGCCGCGCCAAGGTCGCGTTCCAGCGCATCGCCGACCTCTCGGCGCGCTTTGCCACGCCCGAGCCGCACCTGCACCTGGAGCACCCGGCCAGCATCGCCGCGCTCTCGCACGGCATCGGCATGAGCGGCGTGCGCTATGCCTTCGAGCCGGCCGAGGGCAGCGAGCCCTTCGTGCTCGGCCCGATCGACCTGCAGCTGCGCCGCGGCGAGATGGTGTTCGTCGTGGGCGACAACGGCTCGGGCAAGACCACCCTCATCAAGCTCCTGCTCGGCCTCTATGCGCCGCAGCAGGGCGAGGTGCTGCGCGACGACGCCGTCGTGACGCCCGAGACGCGCGACGACTACCGCCAGCTCTTCACCACCGTGTTTTCCGACTTCTACCTGTTCGAGGACCTGGTCGCCAACAACAAGGGCGAAGAGAGCGCGCAGTCCCTGCCGCAGGCGGCGCTGCCGTACCTGCAGCGCCTGGAAATCGCCCACAAGGTGAGCGTGAAGGACGGCTCCTTCAGCACCGTGGACCTCTCCACCGGCCAGCGCAAGCGCCTGGCGCTGGTGCACGCCTACCTCGAAGGCCGTCCGGTGCTGGTGTTCGACGAATGGGCCGCCGACCAGGACCCGACCTTCCGCCACCTGTTCTACACCGAGCTCTTGCCCGAGCTGCGCGCCAAGGGGCACCTCCTGGTCGTCATCTCACACGACGACCGCTACTTCCACCTGGCCGACCGCGTCATCACGATGAAGTCGGGCCGCATCGCGGAAGACCGCGCGCGCGCACCGCAAGGCCTTGCCGCGTGAGGGCGCCGGAGCGCTTCTTTCACGCCCGCCGTTTCGTTCACCGCCCCGAATTTCCGATGCCGTGCATCCGCGGGCGTTCGCACATCACCACAGGAGTCGACATTCCATGCAACACATCCATGACCTGATCGGCGTCGGATTCGGTCCGTCGAACATCGCGCTGGCCATCGCGCTCGAGGAAAAGCGCCATGGCGCCAAGCCGGTGGATGCCTTGTTCATCGAGCGCCAGCCCAGCTTCGCCTGGCATCCGCACATGCTGCTGGACCAGGCGCACATGCAGATCTCGTTCCTGAAGGACCTGGCCACGCTGCGCAACCCGACCAGCCGCTTCACCTTCATCAACTACCTGCACGAGAGCGGCCGGCTGCCGGACTTCATCAACCTCAAGAGCTTCTTTCCGAGCCGCCATGAATTCAACGACTACCTGGGCTGGGCCGCACGCCAGTTCGAGGCGTCGTGCGCCTACGGCGAAGAGGTGTTCGAGGTGCTGCCCGAAAAGCAGGGCGGCGAAGTCTCGCTGCTGCGCGTGCGCTCGCGCGGCGACGACGGGCGCGTGCAGGAGCGCCTGGCGCGCAACCTGGTGGTGAGCATCGGCGGCACGCCCAACATTCCCGAGGGCTTCCGCGCGCTGCGCGGCGACGGCCGGGTCTTTCACTCCAACAGCTACCTCAAAGACATCGCGCGCCACGGCCAGGCCCAGCGCGTCGCGATCATCGGCGCCGGCCAGAGCGCGGCCGAGATCTTCATGGACCTGCAGGGGCGCCCGAACGCGCCGCAGGTCGACCTCATCATGCGCGCGCGTTCGATCCGCCCGGCCGACGACAGCGCGTTCGTCAACGAAGTCTTCAATGTCGAATTCACCGACTACGTCTACAGCCGCCCGCAGGACGAACGCGCCGCGCTGCTGGACGAGGTGTCGCAGACCAACTACGCGGTGGCCGACCTCGACCTGATCCAGCAGATCTTCAAAGTCTTCTACGACCAGAAGGTGGCGCGCGGCAACCGCCTGCGCATGCTGCGCCAGCACGACGTGCGTGCGGTGCGCGCCGCGAACGACGGCGTGCACCTGCAGCTATTCGACCAGGATGCGGGCCGCGAGAGCAGCGTGCGCTACGACGCCGTGGTGCTCGCCACCGGCTACATGCGCGAGCAACACAAGGACCTGCTGCAGCCCCTGGCCCCCTACCTGGGCGACTTCTCGGTCGACCGCTACTACCGCCTGGCGGCCACGCCCGATTTCCACCCGGGCATCTTCCTGCAGGGCGCCTGCGAGGACAGCCACGGCATCAGCGACACGCTGCTGTCGGTGACCTCGGTGCGCACCGGCGAGATCGGCAACGCGCTCCTGGCCGCCATGCCGCGCATGCGCAGCAGCGCGCGCAGTGAAGAATCGACGCTCGCCCAGATCTAGCCCGCCCGCCTCCGACCGGCGTCCCGCCCGGACCGCGCCCGCCCGTCGCTCCGTTCGCTTCGCGGCGGGCAGGGCGGCTCGCGGCCCGCACGCCTTGCCTTCTTCCCATGCGCCGAATCGTTCCTCTCCTGCTTCTTGCCGTGCTGTCGGTCACCTCCGGTGCCGGCTATCTTTGGGCGCGCCGCCCGGCCACCGAGATCGAATCGGTGCCGGTGGTGCGCGCCAACATCGAATCCAATGTCACGGCGCTCGGCACACTGCAGCCGCGGCGCTACGTCGATGTCGGCGCGCAGGTCTCGGGGCAGATCCTGCGGCTGCCCGTGCAGCCGGGCGACGCCGTGCAGAAGGGGCAGTTGCTGGTCGAGATCGACCCCAGCGTGCAGCGCGCGACCGTCGATGCGGGCCGCGCCTCGCTCGCGGGCCTGCGCGCGCAGCTGGCCGAGCAGCGCGCGCAGCACCGGCTCGCCGAGCAGCAGCATGCGCGCCAGCGCCGCATGGCCGCCGACGGCGCCACGCGCGAGGAAGACGTGCAGGGCGCCGAAGCCGCGCTCGCCTCGGCCGCCGCGCGCATCGACAACCTCGCCGCGCAGATCGCGCAGACCCAGGCCACGCTCAAGGCCGACGAGGCGCGGCTGGGCTACACGCGCATCTTCGCGCCGATGGCCGGCACGGTCGTCTCGGTCGAGGCGCGCGAGGGCCAGACCCTCAACGCCACCTACCAGACGCCGAACGTGCTGCGCATCGCCGACCTGTCGTCGATGACGGTGTGGTCCGAGGTGTCCGAGGCGGACGTGCGGCGCGTCAAGCCCGGCATGCCGGTCTACTTCACCACGCTGGGCGCCGACCAGCGCCGCTGGCACGGCAAGGTGCGCCAGCTGCTGCCCGCGCCGCCGACGCCGGCGCCCAAGGCCGGAGGCTCCGAGGGCGGCTCCGCGCCGCAGACGGCCGCGAGCAAGGTCGTGGTCTACACGGCGCTCTTCGACGTGGACAACGCCGATGGCGAACTCATGCCGCAGATGACCGCGCAGGTCGCCTTCGTCGAGGCGTCGGCCAGGGATGCGGTCTCGGTGCCCGCGAACGCGCTGGTGCCGGTGGCGGGCGGCCGCGCCGACCGCACGGATCGGGCCATGGTGCGCGTGCTGCACGCGGACGGATCGGTGCAGACGCGCGAGCTGCGCATCGGCGTGCGCAACCGCGTCGCCGCGCAGGTGCTCGACGGGGTGCAGGTGGGCGAGCGCATCGTCACCGGCACCGCCGAGCGCAAGGCAGGGAAGCCGTGACACCCGCGACATCCGCGACATCCGCGACGCCTGCGGTGGGCCTGCCGCTGATCGAGTTGCAGGACATCCGCAAGTCCTACGGCCCCGCGGCGGGCGACAGCGCCGAAGGCGCCGAATCCCCGCCACCCGCCATGGTGCTGCGGGGCATCTCGCTGAAGCTCTTCGCGGGCGAGTTCGTCGCCATCGTCGGCGCCTCGGGCTCGGGCAAGTCCACGCTCATGCACATCCTGGGCTGCCTCGACCGGCCCAGCAGCGGGCGCTATCTCTTCGAGGGCGAGGACGTGGCCGGCTTCGACGCTGACGCGCTCGCCTGGCTGCGCCGCGAGGCCTTCGGCTTCGTGTTCCAGGGCTACCACCTCGTACCGACCGAATCGGCGCGCGAGAACGTGGAGATTCCAGCGCTCTACGCCGGCATGCCCGAGGCCGAGCGCCGCGTGCGCGCCACCGCCTTGCTCGAGCGGCTGGCCATGGGCGCGCGGCTGGACCACCGGCCCCACCAGCTCTCGGGCGGGCAGCAGCAGCGCGTGGCCATCGCGCGGGCGCTGATGAACGGCGGGCGCATCATCCTGGCCGACGAGCCCACCGGCGCGCTCGACAGCCAGAGCGGCGCCGAGGTGATGAAGCTGCTCAACGAGCTGGCCGATGCGGGCCACACGGTGATCCTCATCACGCACGACCGGAACGTGGCCGCGCAGGCGCGGCGCGTGATCGAGATTCGCGACGGGCAGATCGTGGCGGATTCGGGCGGCGCCCGGCCGGCCATCTCTGCTTGCCCTGCTGCACCGGCTGCATCGCGGCGCAACGCCAGCCACGCCCCCCAGGCCTCGCTCGCCGCCGACCTGCACGAGGCGGCGCGCGCCGCCTGGCGCGTGATGTGGAGCAACCGCTTTCGCACCGGCCTCACGCTGCTGGGCATCGTGATCGGCGTGGCCTCGGTGATCGCGATGCTCGCGGTCGGCAGCGGCTCGCAGCAGCAGGTGATGGCGCAGTTCGAGACCTTCGGCGTGCGCACCATGTTCGTCGCCGCGCGCGAGGGCAGCGTGCGCACGCCCGGCGCGCCGCTCACGCTGGCCGACGTCGAAACCGTGCGGGGCCTGGCCAACGTGGAGGCCGTGGCGCCCTACATCGAGGACCGCGTGGTCGTGCGCCGCGGCAACGTCGACCATGCGGCCGAGGGCGGCGGCACCACCGTGGGCTTCGCGCACGTGCTGGGCTGGGGCGTGAGCGAAGGCCTCATGTTCGACGAGGCCGACGAGCAGCGCGTGGCCAAGGTCGCGGTCATCGGCCAGACCGTGCGCCGCGCGCTCTTCGCCGACGGCACCGACCCGATCGGGCAGGACGTGCTGATCGACAAGGTGCCCTTCCAGGTCGTGGGCGTGCTCGCCGCCAAGGGCACCAGCGACGGCGAGGACCAGGACGACCGCGTGGTCGTGCCGTTCTCGGCCGCCGCCGCGCGCCTCTTTGGCCACCAGAACCCGACCTGGATCGGCGTGCAGGTGCGCGACATGGAGCAGGCCACCGAGACGGCCGAGGCGATAGAGACCGAGCTGGCTGCGCGCCGCCGCGTGCGCGACGTGCGCGTGTGGAACCGGGTCGAGGCGATCCGCGTGCAGTCGGCCACCGCCCGCGCGATGACGATGATGCTCGGCCTGATCGCCGCGATCTCGCTGGTGGTGGGCGGCATCGGCGTGATGAACGTGATGCTAATGACGGTGCGCGAACGCACGCGCGAAGTCGGCATCCGCATGGCGACCGGCGCGCGCCAGACCGACATCCTGCGCCAGTTCATGACCGAGGCGGTGCTGGTGACCTCCGTGGGCGGCACGGTGGGCGTGGCCGTGGGCCTTCTCATCGTCGCCGCGCTGATGCTGGCCGACGTGCCGGTGGTGTTCTCGCTGCTCGCGAGCATCGGGGCCTTCGGCTGCGCGGTGCTGACGGGGCTGGTGTTCGGCTTCATGCCCGCGCGCAACGCGGCGCGGCTGGACCCGGTCGTGGCATTGGCATCGCAATGAGCGGCACGGCGAACCCGAGCGTACCGCGCAGCCTCCCGTCGTTGCTGTGCGAGTGGGCGTGCGTGTGCGTACTGTTGTCCGGCTGTGCCGCGACGGCGAACGATCCGCGGCCGCAGGCCGTCGAGCCCCCCGCAGCCTGGCGCAACGCGCAGGCTGGCGGCAACGGCGCCGCCGTGGTCGATGCGCACTGGTGGCGCAGCTTCGGCAGCGGCGAACTCGACGCGCTGATCGAAGAGGCCCAATCCCGCAACCAGGACCTCGCGACGGCCCTGGCCCGCGTCGATGCCGCGCGGGCGCGGGCCCGCATCGCCGGGGCGGCCCTGGCGCCCGACCTCTCGGGCCGCCTGGACGCGGCCCGCGAGGCGCGCATGGGCGGCCGCGCGGATGTCGACGGCAACACCGGCTTCGTCGGCTTCGCCGCAAGCTACGAACTCGATCTCTGGGGGCGCCGCGGTGCGCTGCACCAGGAGGCATTGAAGGGCCTGCGCGCGAGCGAATTCGACCGCGATGCGGTGCGCCTGGGCGTGACGGCGGAGGTCGCCTCGTCGTGGCTGCAACTGCATGGACTGCGCGAGCGCGAAGCCATCGCACGGGACAACGTCGCCAACGCGGGGCGCGTGCTCCAGCTGGTGGAGGCGCGCAGCCGCGCCGGCGCGGTCACGCCGCTGGACCTCGCGCAGCAGCGCGGACTGGTCGCCGCGCGGCAGCGCGAGCTGGCGGCTTTGCAGCGACAGGCGAACGATGCCGAGACAGCGCTGGCGCAGTTGCTGGGTGCGCCGGCATGGCCGCCCGCGCTGCGCGCCGACCGGGAAGAGGGCATACAGGGCGCCACGCCTCTCGCATCGCTGAAGATGCCTTCGATCGAAGCCGGCATTCCCGCGCTGGCGCTCACCCGCCGTCCCGACATCGCGCGCGCCGAGGCTCGCCTGGCGGCCGCCGACGCGAACCTGCAGGCCGCGCGCGCGGCGCTGCTGCCGGGCGTGAGCCTCGGCGCCACCATCGGGCTGCAGGGGCAGGCGCCGGGCCGGCTGATCGACAACCCGCTCTACAGCCTCGCAGCCGGCGTCGTGGCGCCAATCTTCGACGGCGGGCGGCTGCGCGGCGAACGCGACCTGTCCGAAGCGCGGCGCAGCGAGCTGCTCGCGGGTTATCGGGCCGCGATCCTCGGCGCTCTGGCCGATGCGGAGACCGCGCTCAACGCCGTCGCCGGCACCGATGCCCAGGCCTCGGCGCAGGCCGAGGAGCTGCTGCAGGCGCGCCGCGCCGCGGCGCTTTCGGAGTCGCGCTACCGCGCGGGCGCCGAGACGCTGCTGGTGCTGCTCGACGCGCAGCGCACGCTCTATGCCGCGCAGGATCTTGCCGTGCAGTTGCAACAGCAACGCCTGCAGTCGCGCGTTGCGCTGTACCGCGCGCTCGGCGGCGGATGGCGCGGCGATGCGGCCGCGCCGCTGGCGCAGGGCGGGGCCTGACGGCGCTTCGCCCATGTGTGCGCCCGCTTCCTCGGAACAGTCCGAAATGAACATATGCGGCGCTCCTTCGTCAATACCAGAACGAGGTCGAATCCGGCCACAGACGAAGGCAGTCGACGATGACCACCCGAACCCATGTTCCTGCAAATGCCGTTTTCGATACGGCGTGGGCGCTCTTCTGCCAGCTGCACGACACGCCCTCGCGCGCGCACGCGGACCAGCTCGTGGTCTGGCTGGCCGAGAGTCCCGGCCATGTGCGCGCGCTCGACGAGGCGCTGACGCTGTGGGCGCTCGCGGGTGCCGCGTTGATGAAGCCCGTGCTCGACGAGTCGCTGCGCGCAGGTCCCGACCTGCAGTGAGCGGCGCGGCGCCCGCGCATCCCTTTCCTTTTCTTCTCCACGACGCACGGCAGCCGGCGGAACGTTCCGCCGCGCCGCTCGCCTGTCATGCCCATCGAGGAACACCGTGAGAACCACATCCAGATCGCGCAGACATGCGTGGGGCCGCAGCGCGGCCATCGTTGCCTTCGCGGGCGTCTTCATGGCCGGCGCACCGGCATGGGCCCGGCGCGGGCCTCCGGCTGAACCGGCATCGGCAGCCTCGACGGCAGCTCCGATCGACATCCGCCGCACCGCCGACGGCATTCCCCACGTGCGCGCCTACAGCTGGCGCGCCCTGGGCATCGGCTACGGCTACGCACAGGCAGAGGACGCGCTGTGCACGCTGGCCGACCAGTTCGTCACGTTCAGGGGAGAGCGTTCGCTGCGCTTCGGCCCCGACGAAAAACCGCCGACGCGCTCGACCTTCGGCCAGCCGAAGAACATCGACCTCGATTTCTTCTTCAAGGCCTTCGCCGATGCCGATGCCGTCGAGGCGTTCCGTCGCGAACAGCCCGCCGAACTGAACGAACTCATCGCCGGCTACGCGGAGGGCTACAGCCGCTACGTGCGAACGCTCGCGCCGCAAGCGCAGCGTGGCGGCAAGGCGCGCGCGCAGCACGCCTGCGCCGGGGCGCCCTGGGTCGGCGCCATCGAGCCCGACGACATCTATCGCCGCATGATCGCCGCCGGCCTCGCGGGCGGCTACGCGCGCTTCGTCTCCGAGATCGTCAACGCGCAGCCTGCTGCCACCACGGCGGCGGCATCGCCCGCGCCGGCCGGCCAGCGCTCGCTGCAATCGCGCCTGGACATTCCCGTGGGCGACGTGCGCGGCATCGGCAGCAACGTGCTGGCCTTCGGCCAGGCGGCGGCCGGCGAGCGCGGCGGCAGCGTGCTGTTCGGCAATCCGCACTGGTACTGGGGCGGGCCGGACCGCTTCTACCAGGTGCACCTCACGCTGCCGGGCAAGCTGGACGTGGCGGGCGTTTCGTTCCTGGGAATTCCACTCGTCATGATCGGCTTCAACAACGACGTGGCGTGGAGCCACACGGTGTCGTCCGCGCGGCGCTTCGGGCTGTTCCAGCTCGCGCTGGATGCGAAGGACCCCACGCGCTACATCGTCGATGGCGTGTCCGAGCCGATGCGCAGAGTGCCGCTGGCGGTGCAGGTGCGCCGCGCCGACGGCACCACCGACACCGTGCGCCGCACGCTCTACCGCACGCGCTTCGGCCCGGTGGTCGACCTGGGCGCGCAGAACGAGGCGCTGGGCTGGAGCGCCGGCACCGCGCTCGCGATGCGCGACGTCAACGCCGGCAACCACCGCATCTTTCGCAACTTCTTTCGGTGGGACCAGGCCAGGTCGCTCGACGATTTCATCGAGATCCAGCGGCAGGAAGCGGCGGTGCCCTGGGTCACCACCACCGCCATCGGCCGCGGCGACGGCCGCGCGTGGTTCTCGGAGGTGGGCGCGGTGCCCAACGTGCCCGACGACCTGCGCGAGGCCTGCGCCACGCCGATCTCCAAGGCCTTCGCCGCCATCGACCCCGGCACGCCGTTTCTCGATGGCAGCCGCTCGGCCTGCGAATGGAAGGCCGACGCGACCGCCGTGCAGCGCGGCGCGATGCCGGCGGCGCAGATGCCCGGCCTGCTGCGCGAGGACTACGTCGCGAACATGAACGGCAGCTACTGGCTCGCGAACCCGGCGCAACCGCTGACCGGCTTCGCATCGATCCTGGGCGGCGAGGGCCAGCCGCTCACGCTGCGCGGCCGCGAAGGGCACCGCATCGCGGCGGAGCTGGCCGGCGCGGGCGCCAGTTCGGCCGACGCTCTCGCGCAGCGCGTGATGCGAACGACGCTCGAGGCGCGCGCGTATTCGGCGGACCAGTACAAGAAGCCGCTGCTCGATCGCGCTTGCGTGCCGGGCCGCGTCGAGTTCAAGCCCGATGCCCAGGCCAGGGCGCGAACGGTGGACGTGCGCCGCGCCTGCCAGGTGCTTCGCAACTGGCCGAACCGGGCCGATGCCGGGGATCGCGGCGCGCTGCTGTGGGACGCCTTCTGGACGCGCCTGCAGCAGATCCCGGAAGCCGAGCTGTATGCCAAGGCGTTCTCGGCCGATGCGCCCCTGCGCACGCCGGCCCAAGTGAACGCCGCGGACCCGCGCGTCGCGCAGGCCCTCGCGGGCGCGGCCGACGACATGCGCCGCCGGGGCTGGGCGCTCGATGCGCCGCTGGGCAGCAAGCGCTTCGCGCGCAGCGCAGGCCGCGAGGTCGCGCTCTTCGGCGGCTGCGACACCGAGGGCTACTTCGCCGTGTCGTGCAGCGCCGAGGGCGACTACGGGGGCGACTACACCATGGGCCCGACGTCGCACGGCAACAGCTACCTGCAGGTCGTCTGGTTCGACCGGCGCGGCGTGCACGCGCGCACGCTGCTGGCGCACGGCGAGACGGACACCGCCGTGGCGGGCGGCCGGGGCGCCGCACCGGTGGCGCGCTATGCGAGGAAGGCGTGGCTGCGCTTTCCGTTCCGCGAGGAAGACATCGCGCGCGATCCGTCGCTGGTGCGGCAGACGCTGCGGCCCTGAGGGCCGGCCGCGGTCAGCCGCGCTTGGGAATGTTCAAGCCCGACACGACCGCCGGCCGCGCCACGAAGGCTTCGAGCACGCGCGCGACGTTCTTGAAATCGCCAAAGCCCACCAGCTCGCCCGCTTCGTAGAAGCCGATGAGGTTGCGGATCCACGGGAACGAGGCGATATCGGCAATGGTGTAGTCGTCGCCCATGATCCACGCGCGGCCGGCCAGGTGCTTGTCGAGCACGCCGAGCAGGCGCTTCGATTCGGCCACGTAGCGGTCGCGCGGGCGCTTGTCTTCGTACGCCTTGCCGGCGAACTTGTTGAAGAAGCCCAGTTGGCCGAACATCGGTCCGATGCCGCCCATCTGGAACATCACCCACTGGATGGTTTCGTAGCGGCCGGCGGCGTCCTTCGGCATGAACCTGCCGGTCTTCTCGGCCAGGTAGATGAGGATCGCGCCCGATTCGAACAGCGCGAGCGGCTTGCCGCCGGGACCGTCGGGATCCAGGATCGCCGGGATCTTGTTGTTCGGGTTGAGCGTGAGGAACTCCGGCGACATCTGGTCCTGTGTCTCGAAGCTCACCAGGTGCGGCTCGTAGGCGAGGCCGGTTTCCTCCAGCATGATCGACACCTTCACGCCGTTGGGCGTGGGCAGCGAGTACAGCTGCAGGCGTTCAGGGTGCTGGGCGGGCCATTTGCCGGTGATGGGAAAGCTGGAGAGATCGGTCATGGGTGTTCCTGAAAAAGCGCAAGCGGGGGATTCTGCCCCCGCTGCGTTTCAGGTGCCCAGTGTCACGTGCCCTCAGGTGCCCTCAGATGCCCAGCCAGCGCATCGTGTCCGCCTCCGCATCGCCCGATGCGGGAACGAAAGCCGTGTAGTTCGCCGCGGAGAGCGCGCGCTTGCCGGCGTCGCTCTGGTTGAGCCCGATCAGCGTCTCGCGCACCGTGGCCGCGACGGCGGCATCGGTCTTGGTGGCCAGGAGCCACTGCTTGATGGGCACGGCGCGAGATTCCGCGCAGACCTTGCCGCCGCCCTCGGTCCAGGTCTTGACCACGCCCGCCGACGCGGTGGCGCCGTAGGCGGCAAAGCCGTTGGTCACGTAGAAGGGCACGGCATCCTGGAAGCGCGTGTTGGTCACCTTGACCGCGGACTCCGCCACGCCGTGCTCGCGCAGCATCGCGCGCGTGATCACCGAGGTGATCGAGTCCACGTCGGGCAGCACCAGGCTCTTGCCCGCCACGTCCTTCCAGTTGGAGATGGGTTGTTGCTTGCACAGGAACGAGACCTTGTAGTCGGTGAAGCCCGCGGTCCAGGCCACCGCCTTGTAGTTGCCCGACTTGATGCCCTCCAGCGCCACGTGCGCGGGATGGATGAAGACCAGGTCGACTTCCTTCTTCTTCATCGCTTCGCGCGCGCTGTTGTACGAGATCAGCACCTTCACGGTCACCGGCTGCTTGAGCGCCTTGCTCAGGGCCTCGGCGATGGGCTCGAAGCGCGGCGCGATCTGCGCCTCGGTGACCTGGTAGCTCACGCCTTCGGTGACGCCGATCACCAGCGCATGGGCCGAGGCGCCGGCCATGAGAACAACGGCCGCCAGCCCGTGTGCGGCCACGCGAAGCGACGAGGGGAGGGTGCGGAGTTCCATCGAGAGCTTTCCTTCAGATTGTGGCCAGATTGTTACAACATGTTCGCGCCGATCATAGACAGCCGAAAGCGTCGCGGCCTCAGGGGTTAGTACCAAGGACAACATTTTTTGATGCGCAGAGGCAACGCCCCGCAGCCATCTCGTTCGGAGATACGCAGGTCTTCAATCCATATGAATCTTGCGCGTTAACCCGCTGCGGCAAGGCCGCGTGGCGCCACGACCATCGTCCCCACAACGAAAGCGAGGCACCCCACCCATGAGCACTCCCGCAATGACCAAGCCCTACGAAGGCCGATTCGACAGCACCTCCGACGCGGTCTACCGCAAGGTCAGCTGGCGCCTGATCCCGCTGCTGTTCCTCTGCTACATCGTGGCCTACCTGGACCGCGTGAACGTCGGCTTCGCCAAGCTGCAGATGCAGGGCGACCTGCAGTTCAGCGAGGCGGTCTATGGCCTGGGCGCGGGCATCTTCTTCGTCGGCTATTTCCTCTTCGAGGTGCCGAGCAACGTGGTGCTGCACCGCGTGGGCGCGCGCCGCTGGATCGCGCGGATCATGGTCACCTGGGGCGTGCTCTCGGCGGCGACCATGTTCGTGAGCTCGCCGATGTCGTTCTACGTGATCCGCTTCCTGCTCGGCGCGGCCGAGGCGGGCTTCTTCCCCGGGATCATCCTGTACCTCACCTACTGGTACCCGGCCGCGCGGCGCGGCAAGGCGACTTCGCTCTTTCTCGCGGCGATTCCGTTCGCGGGCATCCTGGGCGGACCGATCTCGGGCTGGATATTGCAGGGCATGGGCGGCGTGCATGGCTGGGCCGGATGGCAGTGGCTCTTCCTGCTGCAGGGCCTGCCGACCGTGGTGCTGGGCGTGGTCGTCTGGCGTTATCTGGACGACCGCGTGAAAGACGCGCAATGGCTCACGCCGGCCGAGCGCGAGCTCATCGCACGCGACATCGCGGCCGAGGATGCGGGCAAGCCCGACGCGAAGATCCTCACCGTGCTGGCCAACCCGCGCGTCTGGCTGCTCGCGCTGGTGTACTTCTCGTTCGTCTCGGGCCTCTACGGCATCTCGTTCTGGCTGCCGAGCATCATCAAGGCGATCGGCGTGAAGAGCGCGCTGGACATCGGCCTCGTCAGCGCGATTCCGTGGGCCTTCGGCGTCGTCGCGATGTACCTGGTGGCGCGCAGCGCGGACCGGCGCCTGGAGTACCGCTGGCACAGCGCCATCGCGGCCGTGGTCGGCGCCGCCGGGCTGGTGCTGAGCGTGGCCTTCCATGGCAACGCGGTGTATGCGATGGCCGGGCTCACGCTCGCCACCATGGGCATCATGGCCACGCTGCCGATCTTCTGGGGCATGCCGACGGCGTTCCTCGGCGGCGCGGCTGCGGCGGCGGGCATTGCCTTCATCAATTCGTTCGGCAACCTCTCGGGCTTCAGCGCGCCTTTCATGATCGGCCTCATCAAGGACGCGACACAGAGCACCGATGCGGGCCTGCACATGCTGGCCGCGCTGCTCGTCGTCGGCGCGGTGCTCGTGCTTTTCGTCAAGCCGCAAACCGCTTCGCCCGACAGGCGCTGAAGCGTTCCCGCACCGCGGCATTCGTCCGCGGTGCTTCTCCAGTTCAGGAAAGAGAGACCCCATGGATGCGGTTGTGAGTCCCCCTGCGCGCGCGAAACGCCGCGCGCCATCGAGCGAGTTGCTCGCATTGCTGCAGCGCCGCTTCGCAGAGCGCTGTTCGACCAGCCAGGCCGTGCTGCTGCAGCACGGCACCGACGAGTCGGCCTATCTTCCGCAACCGCCCGATGCGGTGGTGTTCGTGCAGAACTCCGAGGAGGTGGCCTTCATCGTGCGGGCCTGTGCGCGGGAGCGCGTGCCGGTCATCGGCTTCGGCGTGGGCTCGTCGGTCGAGGGGCACCTGCTCGCGGTGCAAGGCGGGGTCTGCGTCGACTTCTCGCAGATGAACAAGGTGCTGGCCATTCGCCCCGGCGACCTCACGGCCACGGTGGAGGCGGGCGTGACGCGTGGACAGCTGAATGCAGCGCTGCAGGAGACCGGCTTTTTCTTCTCGGTCGATCCGGGCGCGGACGCCTCCATCGGCGGCATGGTCGCCACCGCGGCATCCGGCACGAACACCGTGCGCTACGGCACGATGCGCGACAACCTCGTGAGCCTCACCGTGGTCACCGCGAACGGCGACGTGGTGCGCACCGCGTCGCAGGCGCGCAAGAGCTCGGCGGGCTACAACCTCACGCAGCTGTACTGCGGCTCCGAGGGCACGCTGGGGCTCATCACCGAAGCAACCGTGCGGCTGCATCCGCATCCCGAGGCCTATGCGGCGGCGGTGGTGCATTTCCCGACGGTGGCCGCGGCGGTCGACTGCGTGATCGAGTCGATCCAGATGGGCATTCCGCTCTCGCGCGCCGAGATGCTGGACGCGCTCACCATCCGCGCGGTCAATGCGCACAGCCGCACCGCGCTCGCCGAGAACCCCACGCTGTTCCTCGAATTCGGGGCGAGCAAGACGCAGATCGACGAGCAGTCGGACATCGTTCGCGAGATCGCCGCCAGCCACGGAGGTGGCGCGTTCCAGTGGGCCCATCTGCAGGAAGAGCGCTCGCGCCTCTGGACGCCGCGCCATCACGCCTACTTCGCCTGCCTGCAGCTGAAAGCGGGCAGCCGCAGCCTCACCACCGATGCCTGCGTGCCGCTCTCGGCGCTCGCGCAGTGCGTGGAAGAAACGCAGGCGGACATCGCCGAGCACGGCCTGCTCGCGCCCGTGTTCGGCCACGTGGGCGACGGCAATTTCCATTGCCTCGTGCTGGTCGATCCGCAGAACGCGCAAGAGAACGAAGCGGCCGAAGCCTTCAGCCACCGGCTCGTGCAACGCGCGCTGCGCCACGGCGGCACATCGACCGGGGAGCACGGCGTGGGCCTTCACAAGATGCAATACCTCGTCGAGGAACACGGCGTGCACACCGTCGGGCTGATGCGCGCGATCAAAGAGGCGCTGGACCCGCACGACATCTTCAATCCCGGAAAGATCATCGGCCCGGCCGAGGCTGTCCACACCCACCAGGAGACACAAGAATGAACAACACCAGGCACACGCTGGTCTCGATCGCGGTTGTCATGTTTGCGGCCGGTTGCGGCGGAGGCGGGGCCAACGGGGGCTTCTCGCCGCTGCTGCCTCCGGCCGCTCCTGCAGCGCCTCCGCCCGCGGCACCGCCGCCGCCGGCCATGTCGCTCGGCGAGAAGTGCCCCACGCTCAAGGGGCAGACGCTGGCGGGAGGCACCGTCGCCATCGACGATGCGAAGCTCGTCGCCGCATCGGCACCGCAGCCCGAGTACTGCGTGGTGAGCGCGAGCTTCAAGAGCTCAACGTTGCGCTTCGAGGCGCGCCTGCCGACCTCCGGATGGAACGGCAAGCTCGCCTTCATCGGCGGCGGCGGATTCGACGGCCAGATGCCCACGGCCACCGCCGCGCAGTTCAGCGAGTCGATCTTCACCGAGCGCTACGCGACCGTCGGCACCAACGGCGGCTACGACTATCCCGGCGCGACCGATCTCAACTACTTCAAGGGCGAATTCGCGCTCGACGATGCCAAGTTGCTCGACTTCACCCAGCAGTCCGAGCACCGCGCGCTGCCGCCGGGCAAGGAGGTGATCGCGCAGTTCTTCGGCACCGCGCCCGCGCGCAGCTACTTCGAAGGCTGCTCGATGGGCGGGCACGACGCGATGATGCAGGCGCAGCGTTTTCCCGAAGACTTCGACGGCATCGTGGCGCGCGCGCCGGCCGGCAACGTCATGGGCCTCTTCATGCAGTTCAACCGCATCGCCAAGCAGGTGCGCGTGCCGGCCAACACGCTGAATCCGGCCAAGCAGACGCTGCTGGCCAACGCGGTGCTCGCGCAATGCGACGGGCTCGATGGCGTGGCGGACGGCATCATCTCCAGGCCGGCAGCGTGCACCTTCGACGCGACGGCGCTGCGCTGCGCGGGCGGCGCGGACACCGGCGACAGTTGCCTGTCGGATGCGCAGATCGCCACCGTGAACACCATCACCTCACCGATCGCGACGTCGGACGGTGCGTGGTCGCACACGGGCTACAACTTCGGCGCGGAGAACTCGCCCAAGGGCTGGGGCGAGTACATCTGGCCGCAGGCGGCGTTCGGCGGCGCGTCCGTGCAGGGGCTCTTCTCCGATGGCTTCGTGCGCTCGTTCATCACGCGCGATGCGGCCTTCGACACCAGCACCTGGAATGCGGACCAGTGGCTCGCCCGGATGGGCGTGATCGGCGGACTGTTCAGTGCGGCCGACCCGGACCTGGGGCGCCTGCATGCACGCGGCGCGAAGCTGATCATGTGGAACGGCACCAACGACACCTCGGTGAGCGCGCGCGACAACGCGCACTACTACGAAGAGGTCGTGAGCACCCTCGGCGCGCAGAAGGCGGACGAGACGGTCGAGCTGTTCCTTGCGCCCGGCGTGGGCCATTGCTTCGGCGGCGCGGGGCCCGACAAGGTCGACCTGCTGAAGGCGATGTCCACCTGGGTGGAGCAGGGCGTTCCCGCCTCGGCGCAGAAGCTGGTGCACCGCAAGGTCGATGTGGCGGGTGTCACCACCATGGCGCGCCCGATGTGCAAGTACCCCGCGTATCCGCGCTACAAGGGCGCGGGCGATGTGAACGATGCGGCGAGCTTCGATTGCGTGAACTGAAGGGTCGCGCGGAAAAACCGTCACCCTAGAATGACCGGCCGCCCCTGCACCCCGCAGCCGGCGGCCGGAGACACGCCGATGGAGTTGCGCCAGTTCAAGTATTTCGTCGCCATCGTGGATTGCGGGAGCCTCTCGCGCGCGGCGCAGCAGCTCTTCGTGGCGCAGTCGGCGCTCAGCAAGCAGATGGCCGAGCTCGAAGGCGAACTGGGCACCCAGCTGCTGCTGCGCAGCCGCAACGGCGTGGCGGTGACCGAGGCGGGCAAGGTGTTCTACGAATACGCGCAGGGCATCACCAAGCAGGTCGGCGATGCGAAGGCCGCGGTGCACGTGGCGGCGGATTCGGTGGTCGGCTCGGTGGTGGCCGCGCTGCCGCAGAGCGTGTCGCCGATGATCGCGCTGCCGCTGATGCGCGCGGCCGCGCGGCGCTATCCGGACGTGGTGTTCCATCTCAACGAAGAGCTCACCGGCAACATGGCCGACCAGTTGCTGCGTGGGCGCGTCGACGTGGCGATCTTCTCGCCCACCATGCCCGCGGAAGACATCGCCTTCACGCCGCTGGTCGAGGAGGATTTCGTCTTTCTCGAATCGCCGCAGGACCCGCGCGCCTTGCCGCCGGGCGACGTGAGCATCGCGCAAGCCACCGCGCGTCCGCTGGTGTGGCCGGCCAATGCGCACGGCCACTGCACGCGCTGGCTGGTGGACGCGGTGCTCGAGGCGGCGGGCCAGCCGCCCGCGCGCGTGGCCGCCGAGATCAACTCGGTCTACACGCTGAAGGCTGCGGTGGAGGCGGGGCTCGGCGCGACCATCATGCCGCTGGGCCTTGCGCAGCGCGAAGTGCGCGAAGACCGGTTGAGGGCGCACCGCATCGACTCGCCCGCGATGTTCCGAACGCTCGGCCTGTGCGTGTCGGTGCACCTGCCGACGACCAATGCGAAGCGTGCGATCTGCACGCTGATCAGCGATGTGATTCGCGACCTGTGCACCAGCGGGCAGTGGGAAGGCACGCGGCTGGCGGCGCCGGCCGGCAAGCCGAAGCGGGCGTAGCCGCCCGCGGGTTCACGCCTTGCGCTTGCGCGCAACGGCCCTGGATGTAGGTACCTGTGTGGTGGCGGCAAACAGCCGCGAGATGGAGTGCCGCACCGCCGCCTGCATCTCCTCGATGGCCTTCGCATCGCCCGACAGGTGCTTGAGCAGCGCCTGCTGGAAGAGGCCATCGAACAGCGCGTAGGTGGCCGAAGGCGGCAGGCCGGACTGTTCGCCCGAGAGCGCGGCGAAGCGGCTCATGATGCGCCAGATCATGTCTTCCAGGCTCTTGTCGATGTGCACCACGTCGTCGTGGAAGGCCTTCTCGAAGAGGGCCTGCGAGCGCAGGTCGTACCAGAGTCGGTGCACATGGCCTTCGTCGCGCAGCGTGTCGCCCAGGCTCTGCAGGAAGCCCTCCATCAACTCGTCGTAGGTGGTGGCGCTGTCCACCGCATGGTCGTAGCGCGTGACGCAGCGCGCCTTGTACTGCTTGACGCTGCAGATGATCAGGTCGACCTTGTCGCTGAAGTAGTAGTGCAGCACGCCATGGGAGAACTCGGAGTTCTGCGCGATCTCGCGCAGGCTCGTGCGCGCGTAGCCGAGCGTGGCCAGGGTGGTGAGGGCGGCTTCGCCCAGTTCGGCGCGGCGCTCGGCGAACTTGTCCACCCGTGCCTTGGGTACGCGCGCGGCGTGTTTCTTTACCCGTTCATGTGACGTCATTTCGAGCCCGGCCGCATGGATGCCGGCCGCCGTGTTTCCTGATGATTGCAAACCATAGCACGCATGCGGGAGAAGCCCCACATCCTGTGACGTGCATGTCATTTTATGAAATCTTGACACTCGTCAAAGAAAAACTTGACACCCGTCAAGTCGATTTCTAGGATGCCTCCTCCATCTCGACAACATATCTACAGGAGACAAGTGATGGCCAAGTTCGACTTGAAAGGGCGCAAGGCCCTGGTGACCGGTGGTGCGCGCGGCATTGGCGCGAGCATCGCCGAAGCGCTGACTCAGGCAGGCGCCTCGGTGATGATCGGCGACGTGCTCGCCGACGTCGGGCGCGAAACGGCAAAGAGGCTTTCCGCCTCCGGCGCCACGGTGGGATTCGTTCCGCTCGACGTCACGAAGGACGCCGACTGGGCCGCCGCCGCGGAGACCACGGTGAAGGAGCTCGGCGGCTTCGACATCCTGGTCAACAACGCCGGCATCGAGATCACCTCGCTGGTGATCGACGTCGACGGCGACGACCTGCGCCGCATGCTTGACGTGAACGTGGCCGGCACCCTGCTGGGCATGAAGCACGCGTTCCGCGCGATGCGGCCCGGCGGCAGCGCGGGCGGCGGCGGTGCGGTGGTGAACATCGCATCGGTCGCGGCCACCATCGCGTTCCCTGCGATCGCCGGTTATTCCGCCACCAAGTCCGCGGTCGATCGCGCCACGCGCGTGGCCGCGATGGAGTCCGGCAAGCTGGGCTACGGCGTGCGCGTGAACTGCATCTACCCGGGCCTCGTGCCCACCGACATGGGCATGAAGCTCGCGAGCGACATCGTGGCCGCGGGGCTTGCGCCCAGCGTCGAGGCCGCGGTCGGCGACGTGATCGGCCAGACCCCGCTCGGGCGCCTGGGCGAAGTCGGCGACATGGCCGACGTGGTGGTCTTCCTCTGCTCCGACGCTGCCCGGTTCATCACCGGTGCGGGCCTCGCGGTGGATGGCGGCATGGGCATGTGACCGGTCATCAAAAGGAGAGACAAGAATGAGCAGCAGCAAGAAGAAACCCGTCGTCGTCTACGGTGCCTCCGGCTACACCGGCCGCCTCGTGTGCGAGTACCTGCGCGAGTACAACATCCCCTTCATCGCCGCAGGCCGCAGCAAGGAGAAACTGGACGCGGCAATGAAGTCCAACGTGCCCGGCATCGAGACCGCGCGCTATGAAGTGGTGGAGGTGTCGCATTCGGTGGAGGCGCTCACCGAGCTCTTTACCGGCGCTTCGGTGGTGCTCAACACGGTGGGGCCTTTCGCGAAGTTCGGCCCCGAGGTCGTGCAGGCTTGCCTGGCCGCCGGTTGCCACTACACCGACACCACCGGCGAGCAGGACTGGCTCATCACGCTCGAGCGGGAATACGGCGACAAGTTCGCCGCCGCGGGCCTCCTGCTCTCGCCTGGCCTCGCGCAGATGTACACCACCGGCGAGATCGCCGCGCAGCTGTGCCTGGAGACGCCCGGCCTGGACACGCTGGACATCGCCGTGTTCTGGGGCGGCAGCCCGACGATCGCATCCACGCAGACCATCCTCGTGAACGCGGCCACGTCCAAGGCCTACTACCTGGAGCAGAACGAGTACGCCGAGTGGCAGCCCGACGCGGGCCTCTACCACCTGTCGATTCCCGGGCAGCACGAGGCGGCGCTGGCGCTGCCCTGGGGCGGCACTTCGCACCCGGTCTGGTTCAAGCGCGATCCGCGCGTGGCGAACGTGAAGGTGCTCGGCGGGGTCTTCAACAAGGCGCTGATGCAGGGCGTGCCGCTGATCGTGGCCGCCGCGCTCAAGGCCACCGAGGGCATGAACGAGGAGGACCGCTATGCCGCGCTGGCCGAGACGGCGGCGGGCGTCATGAACACCATGCCCCCGCGCGAGAACCCGCGCATCAACAAGTCCGTCGATTCGGTGCATGCCTCCGGACCGCTGGGCCGCATGCACTGCGTGATCTTCGGCAACTGCAACTACAAGCAGACCGGTTTGTTGCAGGCCTATGCGGCGGCCTCGCTGCTGCAGCAGGCGCCGCGGCGCGCCGGCTTCGCCTCGGGTTGCCAGGCCTTCGGGCATCGCGAATTGCTGGGCGCGCTGCGCAGCTTCGGACTCGTGCAGGAACCCCTGCTCACCCGGATGGGGTGACGGCGATGCGCCTGGTCGACTACCTGGACAAGGGCGCCCAGTCGGGCGTCGACGCGCCGTGCCTGTGCATGGGTGACACGCGGCTTTCGTACGGCGACGTGCAGCGCCTGAGCCACCGCGTGGCCCGCGCGCTGCAGCGCAGCGGCGTGGCACCGGGCAGCAAGGTGGCGGTGCTGTCCGGCAACGACCCGGTCGCCTTCGCCTGCGTGTTCGGCGTGTCGCGCGCCGCGGCGGTGTGGTGCCCGATCAACCCGCGCAACGAGGCGGCCGAAAACCGCTTCGTGCTCGACGCCTTCGACTGCAGCTGCCTGATCTTCCACAGCAACTACGCGCCGCTGGTCGAGCAGATGCGCGCCGACCTGCCCAAGGTGAAGACGCTGGTGTGCCTGGACCAGGCGATGCCGTATGCACCGTCGCTGGACCAATGGCTTGCCGGCACGGACGACGCGCCGATCGACGTGCCCGTGATCGACGACGTCGCGATGATCGCCGGCACCGGCGGCACCACCGGCCAGCCCAAGGGCGTGATGCTCTCGGGCCGCAACCTGGAGACCATGTCGGCGCTCACGCTGATGGGCTACCCGTTCGAGGGCCGGCCCGCCTACCTGGCGCTCGCGCCGCTCACGCATGCGGCCGGCGTGCTGTGCCTGCCGGTGATGGCGCTCGGTGGGCAGGTGGTCATCATGCCCAAGCCCGATCTGGCCGAATTCCTTGCGCTGATCGAGCGCCACCGCATCACCCACACCTTCCTGCCGCCGACGCTGATCTACATGCTGCTGCAGCATCCGCAGCTGGCCGCGACGAAGCGCGATTCGCTGCAGTGCTTCTGGTATGGCGCGGCGCCCATGTCGGCCGCGCGGCTCGAGGAGGCGCTGGAAAAAATCGGCCCCGTCATGGCGCAGCTCTTCGGCCAGACCGAGGCGCCGATGATGATCTCGATGATGTCGCCGCAGGCGCATTTCAACGCCGATGGAACGGTTGCACGGCAACGCCTTTCCTCGGCGGGCCGGCCCGGCCCGCTGGTGCAGGTCGGCGTGATGAACGGCGACGGCGCATTGCTGCCGACGGGCGAGAGCGGCGAGATCGTGGTGCGCGGCTCGCTCGTGATGCTCGGCTACTACAAGGACCCGAAGGCCACTGAGGAGGCCTCGCGCCACGGCTGGCACCACACGGGCGATATCGGCTACCTGGATGCCGACGGCTTTCTCTACATCGTCGACCGTGCCAAGGACATGATCATTTCGGGCGGCTTCAACGTCTACTCCGCCGAAGTGGAGCAGGTGCTGATGCAGCACCCCGACGTGCAGGACAGCGCCGTCGTCGGCCTGCCCGACGAGAAGTGGGGCGAGCGCGTGGTGGCGGTGCTGCAGCTGCATGCCGGCCGCCAGGTGGATGCCGAGGACATCAAGGCCTTCGTGAAGGCGCGCATCGGCAGCGTCAAGGCACCCAAACAGGTCGAGGTGTGGGCCAACCTGCCGCGCTCCAAGGTGGGCAAGGTGCTCAAGAAGGAAGTGCGCGCGTCGCTGCTGCCGCCTCAGTCGCGCTGACTGCGGTGACTGCGCCGAGCGCGGCGGGGAGCGACGCGACCGGGTGCACCGTGCGGGTCAGAAGCGCGCCTTCAGGAAGGCCGAAGGGCCTTGCAGCCGCACCTTGAGCCGCGAGTCGGCCGAGTCGCTGTCGCGTGTGAGGTCGATGTTGGTCACGCCATAGGAGACCACCACGCCCACGTTCTTCACCGGGAACCACTCGACGCCGGCCGCGGCGTTGTAGATGTTGCCGTGGAAGCGGCCGCTGCTCTTCCAGACGCCCGAGGCATCGGCGAACAGGCGCAGGTCGGGCGTGATCGCATGGCGCACGCCGATCTCCAGCAACGGGGCGATGGCGTTGTCGCTCGAACTCTGGTTCAGCGTGCCGACCTGGCCGTTCACCGAGACCAGCGCGCTGGCGCCCAGCGTCGCGCGGTAGTAGGCCGCGCCGGCGCCCAGGCCGAACACGGTGTTGCCCGAGCCGAGCCACCACTTGTAGGAGAGCTTGGCGAAGTCCAGCTTGGTGTTGAAGTTCGCGTTGCCGATGGCGCTGAGCGTGCCGAAGGGGCCGAGCGAGGTGTTGTTGCTGAACTGGCCGTCGTAGTCGCGCTTGTACTGGTAGTAGTCGAACGAAATGCCCTGGCTGTCGCCCAGCAGCAGGTCGGCGGTGATGCGCGGCATCGTCACGCGGCCGGGCTTGATGTCGCCCGAATCGAGCGAGCCGTAGGGCGTGGCCACTGAGGCGTTGAATTTCGGATCGGCACTGAAGGCGCCCACCGAGAAACTGAACCGGTCCAGCGCCGGCGAGGGGTCGGCCAGCGCCGGTGCGGTGGCGAAGAGCAAGCCGGAACCGACAAGCGCGCCGAGGGCGCCGAATCTGACCGTCCAGTCGAACGGGCGGGAGCGAAGCGACAGCATGAGAATCCTTCAGAACAAAAAAAGCCTCGGGCAGATCGCGTGGCGCAGCGTCATGGGCTGCGAATGGATACCTCGGGGCCAGGCTCCCTTGAACCAGCCGTACCTTAGTAAGGCGGCCCGGCGCCTCGCATGCGCCGAATGCGGGTCTTCGTGTAGGAATTTCTTGATCGCGCGAGGCCGGCGCTACAGTGCCGCATGCGCAAACACCTCTCCACGACCACCGGCCCGCAGCGTCTTCTCTATGGCACGGTGGTCGGTGTCGCGGTGGCGCTGGCGCCGTGGCCTGTCGGCGGCATGTCGCGCGGGCTGGCGGGGTGGTGCGCCGGGGTGCTGGTCTACCAGGTGCTCACCTGGTGGCTGATCGAGACCTTCGATGCGCGGCGCACGCGCGAGCGCGCGCAGTCGCTGGACCAGCCCAACCTGATGATCCTGGTGTCGATGCTGGTGGTGGTGGCCGTGAGCGTGATCGCCATCGCGATGCTGCTGCAGCAGGTGAAGCAGCTGACCGGCTGGGAGCGTGCCGGCCACGTCGTGCTCGGCGTGATCGCGCTGGCCGGCTCGTGGCTGATGATGCACACGATCTACGCCTTTCACTACGCGCACCGCTACTACATCGACCAGAAGGGCGGCTCGCCCGACGGCGGGCTCGACTTCCCGGGCAAGGACGAGCCGGACTACTTCGACTTTCTCTACTACTCGTACGTGATCGGCATGACCTCGCAGGTGTCCGATGTGCAGGCCACCTCGCGCGAGATGCGGCGCATCACGCTGATCCACAGCGTGCTGGCCTTCGCGTTCAACATGCTGGTGCTGGCCTTGTCGGTCAATGTGGTGGCCGGCGCCATATAGGGCTCGCCCCCAGGCTGCGCGCACTTCGTGTCGCTTCGCCCACCCCCTGCCGGGGGCGGGCCGGCCGCTTCGGGCGGCCGTGCGCGGTGGCCCCCCGCGAAGAAGAAAGTCAGGCCGTCTTGGGCTTGGGGCCGAGCCGGACGATGCCCGTGGAGAGCGCCACGCCGCACACGATCACCACGGCGGAAATCAGCATCCACTGCGTGATGTTCTCGCCGAGGAACACCGCGCCGTAGAAGAGCGCGAACACCGGCACCAGGAAGGTCACGGTCAGCGCGCGTGCCGGGCCGGCGCGCTCGATCAGCCGGAAGAACAGGATGTACGCCACGCCCGTGCAGGCGATGCCCAGCGCCAGCAGCGCGAGCCACGCGCGCAGGCTCGGCATCTGCGCGGGCCAGAGCCAGATGGCGGGCAGGGCAAGGAAGAGCGTGGCGCCCAGCTGGCTGCCCGTCGCGGTGGCCAGCGGCGGCACGCCGCCGAGATACCGGCGCGTGGCGCTGGCCGAGATGCCGTAGCACAGGCATGCGCCCAGGCATGCCATCACCGCCCACAGCGCGGCATTGCCGCTGGCGCCCGCGTGCAGGCCGGCGCTGCGGCTCGCGAGCATTGCCACGCCGGCAAAGCCGATGACCAGGCCGGCGATGCGCGAGCCGTTCGGGCGCTCGCGGAACCACGCCCAGGCCACCAGCGCGCCGAACATCGGCACGGTGGCGTTGATCACGGCGGCCAGGCCGGAGTTGATGGTCAGGAGCGCAAAGCAGAAGAGCGCGAACGGCATCCCCGAGTTGAAGACGCCGACCCCGAAGGTGGCCTTCCAGTGCGTTGCAATGGCCGGCCCCTGCCCGCGCAGCAGCGCGATCGGCAGCAGGAACAGCGCGGCGATGGCCACCCGCACGGCGGCCGTCGGCAGCGCGCCGAACTCGGCCGCCCCGATGCGCATGAAAAGAAAGGACGCTCCCCACAGCGCGCCGAGCAGTACGAGGTCGATGAGCCAGGGCTTGGCGGTGCTGGTGGCGATGTTGTTCTGTGTTGTCGTGTTCATGCGTCTCTCATGGTTCCAGGGCCCCTTCCGGAAACACCGCGGAACCGGCTTTGCCGGGCCGCAGGTGTTGCCCCCGGAAGGGAAGGCGTAGCGACACGAAGTGCGCGCAGCCTGGGGGCGAGCCTTACCTTGCGCCTTCCAGCTCCAGAAGGGCGGTCTTGCGGTCAAGCCCGCCAGCGTAACCGGTCAGCGAACCGTCGGAGCCGAGCACGCGGTGGCAGGGCACGATCACGCTGATCGGGTTGCGCCCGACCGCCGCGCCCACCGCGCGCACCGCGGCCGGGTTGCCCACGTGCGCGCTGAGCGCGCCGTAGGTCATGGTCTTGCCCGCGGGAATGCCCAGCAGCGCCTGCCACACGCTCTGCTGGAAGGCGGTGCCGTGCGACAGGTCCAGCGGCATGTCGAAGTCGCCGCGCTTGCCCGCGAAGTAGTCGCGCAGCTGCGTGCCGGCCTCGACGAGCGCGGGGTGGTCGTCTTTCGCGATCCAGCCCGTGGTGTCGGGCCAGTGGCGCTGCTGGTCGAACCAGACGCCGGCCAGGCCCTGGTCGGTGGCCGCCATCGTGATGCCGCCCAGCGGCGTGTCGATGTGCGAGGTGTAGATGGTCTTGCTCTTGAACTTCATGACATTTCAGGCGGTGAGGCCTGCCGTTGTGATGCTGGAAGAATCTGCTGCCACTTGCGCGGCAGCCGTGGAAGGAGAAGAGGGCGAGGGCGCATGCCATGCACGAAGCACCGCGTAGCTGCGCCAGGGCCGCCACGCCTGCGACGCCTCGCCGGCCGCGCGCGCGGTGGTCACGCCCAGCGCCTTCTGCAGCGCGATATCGCCTGCGGGAAACGCATCGGGCCATCGCAAGGCGCGCATCGCGATGTACTGCGCGGTCCAGGCGCCGACGCCGGGAAGCTCCTGCAGCGCGGCGATGGTCGCGGGCACGTCTGCGCCCGCATGCAGCGCCAGCTTGCCGTCGGCGACTTCGCGCGCGATGGCCTGCAGCGCGGCCTGCCGCTGCCGCACGATGCCCAGTTGTCCGAGCGCATCGCCGCTGGCCGCAGCAATGGCCGCCGGCGTGGGGAACAGCCTGTCCAAACCGTCGATGGGCGTGGCGATGGGTTCGCCGAACGCCTGGACCAGCCGCGAGCCCAGCGTGCGCGCCGCGGCCACCGTGATCTGCTGGCCCAGCACCGCGCGCACCGCGAGCTCGAAGCCATCGACCGTGCCTGGCACGCGGAGGCCGTCGCCGTGCGGAAAGGCCGCGTGCAGCGCGGCGTTGATCGCCATCGGTTCGGCATCCAGGTCGAGCATGGCGCGGGCGCGGCTGATGACGATCGGCAGCACCGCGGCGAGCGAATCGCTGACCGACAGCAGCATCTGCTCGCGTTCGATGTCGAAGCGCAGCTGCAGCCAGCCGGCGTGTGCCTGCCCGCCTTGCTGCACGCGCAGCGTGCGGGCCAGGCGCACGAAGGTCGGCGTGCTGCCCTTGGCCGGTTCCTTGCCGTCGGCCGTGGTCGCCCTCTCGATGCCACGCAGGGCGCGGCGCGCGAAGAAGCCGAGCATCGCGTTCACGTCGTAGGGCGGGCGAAAGCCCAGGCGCACCTCGATGGCCTTGCCGTCGCCGTCCTTGGCGCCGCCCGCGCGCCGCAGCGCGCTCGGGTTGAGGCCGTAGTGCTCGACGAAGGCCGCATTGAAGCGCCGCACGCTCGCAAAGCCGCTGGCCAGTGCCACTTGCGTCATCGGCAGGCGGGTGTCGGCGATCAGCTGCTTGGCGGCCAAGAGGCGCCGCGTCTGCAGGTATTGAAGCGGGGAGACGCCGAACTGCGCCTCGAAGATGCGCCGCAGGTGCCGGTCGCTCACGCCCAGGCGCGCCGCGACTTGCGCCGCACCGGGGCCGCTGTCGTCGCCGTGGACCCATGCATCGGGCTCGTCGATCAGCCGTGCGGCCTGCAGCGCGAGGATGCGCGAGGCGTCTTCGGTGGACCAGCTCGCCGCGCGCGGCGCCAGTTCGGGCCGGCAGCGCAGGCACGGGCGAAAGCCCTCGGCCTCGGCCTGCGCCGCATGCACGAAGAACCGGCAGTTCTCGCGCCGCGGCAGCTTGACGCGGCACACCGGCCGGCAATAGATGCCGGTGGAGGTCACGGCGGTGAAGAACGACCCGTCGAAGCGCGCATCGTGCGTCTTCATCGCCAGGTAGCAGGCGTCGCTCTGGAGCGCTTCAGAGGGGGCGTGGGTGGAAGGCATGGGCAAATGATACGGTTTCGCCCCGTTTCAACTGGCCGTTTCCGGACATGTGGGCAGGCGGGGCGTTGCCTACAATGCCCCGTTCCAAGAACCAACAGGGAAACGCCTTTCATGCAGCTCAGCGCGTCGATCTTCAAGGCCTATGACATCCGGGGCGTCGTGCCCGTCACCCTCGATGCCGAGGTGGCAGAAGCCCTCGGCCGCGCATTCGGCAGCGCCGCCCGCGCCGCCGGCGAGAAGGCCGTGGCCGTGGGTCGCGACGGCCGCCTGTCGGGGCCCGCACTGGCCGAGGCGCTGATCAAGGGCCTGGTGGCCACCGGCGTCGAGGTGATCGACGTGGGCGCGGTCACCACGCCCATGCTCTATTTCGCGGCCCACACGCTGTGCACGAGCGGCATCCAGGTCACCGGCAGCCACAACCCCAAGGACTACAACGGCTTCAAGATGGTGCTGGCCGGCCGCGCGATCTACGGCGACGAGATCCAGGGCCTGCGCAAGACGATGGAAGACGGCACCGCCAGGCTCGCACCCGGCGGCAGCGTGCGCAAGGTCGATGTGACCGACGCCTACGTCCAGCGCATCGCGGGCGACATCAAGCTGGCGCGCCCCATGAAGATCGTGGTCGATTCGGGCAACGGCATCGCGGGCGCGACCGCTCCCGCCATCTTTCGCGCCATCGGCTGCGAAGTGGTCGAGCTCTTCAGCGAGGTCGACGGCGATTTCCCCAACCACCACCCCGATCCGAGCAAGCTGGAAAACCTCAAGGACCTGATGGCCGAGCTGGCCAAGGGCCAGGCCGAACTGGGCCTGGCCTTCGACGGCGACGGCGACCGCCTGGGCATCGTCACCAAGGACGGCCAGAACATCTTCCCCGATCGCCAGATGCAGCTGTTCGCGCAGGACGTGCTCTCGCGCGTGCCGGGCGGCACCATCGTCTACGACGTGAAGTGCTCGCAGCGCCTGGCGCCGGCCATCGAGGCCGCGGGCGGCAAGCCGCTGATCTACAAGACCGGCCACTCGCTCATCAAGGCGAAGATGAAGGAAATCGATTCGCCGCTGGGCGGCGAGATGAGCGGCCACATCTTCTTCAAGGAGCGCTGGTTCGGCTTCGACGACGGCACCTATGCCGGCTGCCGCCTGCTCGAGATTTTGAGCAAGAGCCCGGATGCGAGCGCGGTGCTCAACGCGCTGCCCACCAGCTTCTCGACC
Source organism: Variovorax sp. 770b2 (assembly GCF_900115685.1). Classification (GTDB taxonomy): domain Bacteria; phylum Pseudomonadota; class Gammaproteobacteria; order Burkholderiales; family Burkholderiaceae_C; genus Variovorax. The sequence continues at coordinate 152,920 of NZ_FOXJ01000001.1, forward strand.
CCCGAACTGAACGTGGCCTGCGCCGAAGGCGAGCCGCATGCGGTGGTCGACACGCTCGTCAAGAGCGCCAGCTTTGCCGCACCCGCCAAGGTCTCGACCATCGACGGCCTGCGCGTGGACTGGCCCGATGGCTTCGGGCTGATCCGCGCTTCCAACACCACCCCCGTGCTCGTGCTGCGCTTCGAAGGCCAGACCGACGCGGCGCTGCATCGCATCGAAGCCGAGATGCTGGCGCTGCTGCGCACGGTCAAGCCCGACGCCAAGCTGGCCGAAGCTTCCCACTGACACCCCCTGTGCGTTCCCTGCTGCTGCGCCTGTACGGCGCCTTCACCACCGTCGTGCAACCGCTGGTGCGCCGCAAGCTCAGGCGCCGCGCGGAGGCCGAGCCCGGCTATGCCGTGGCCGTCGAGGAGCGCTTCGGCCAGTACGACGAATCCATCACCGGCGAGGCCCAGTGCTGGGTGCATGCCGTGTCGCTCGGCGAAACCCGCGCGGCCGCGATCCTCATTGCCGAACTGCGGCGGCAGTACCCGGGCATTCCGATCCTGCTCACGCACGGCACCGCCACCGGTCGCGAGGAGGGCGCCAAGCTGCTGGAGCCCGGCGACACGCAGGTCTGGCAGCCGTGGGACACGCCCGGCGCCGTGGCGCGCTTCCTGGACCGCTTCAAGCCGCGCATCGGCGTGCTGATGGAAACCGAGGTCTGGCCCGAGATGGCCGCGGCCTGCGCCGAGCGCCGCATTCCGCTGGTGCTGGCCAATGCGCGGCTGAACGAGAAATCGCTGGCCGCCGCCGAGCGCCTGGGCTGGCTCGCGCGGCCCGCGTACTCGGCCCTTGCGGCCGTGTGGGCGCAGACCGAGGCCGACGCGCACCGGCTGGTGTCGCTGGGCGCCAAGGTGGCCGGTATCTACGGCAACCTCAAGTTCGACGCGACGCCCGACGCGCGGCAGCTCACCGCGGCGACCTCGCTGCGCGAACGCCTGCCCAAGCCGATGGTCGTGCTCGCGAGTTCGCGCGACGGCGAGGAGCGGCTGCTGCTCGAGGTGCTCAAGCGCTTCGGCGCCACGTCGCCCGTGCCGCCCGAGCAGGGCGCGATCCGCTCGATCGCCAAGCGCGTGCACGACGTGCAATGGATGATCGTGCCGCGCCATCCGCAACGCTTCGACGAAGTGGCCGCGCTGATCGAATCGCAAGGCTTCGCGGTGGCGCGCCGCAGCGCGGCCGGCCAGCCGACGGACGCGGAGATCTGGCTGGGCGATTCGCTGGGCGAGATGGCGCTGTACTACGGCCTGGCCGACGTGGCGCTCCTGGGCGGCAGCTTCGAGCCGCTGGGCGGGCAGAACCTGATCGAGCCGGCCGCGTGCGGCTGCCCGGTGGTGATGGGCCCGTCGACCTTCAACTTCGCCGAGGCCGCGCAGCTGTCGCTCGCGGCCGGCGCCTCGCTGCGCGTCGAAGGCATGGAGCAGGCGGTGACGGCGGCGCTCAAGCTGGTCGAAAACCCCGAGCGCCGCGCGGCGATGGCACAGGCCGCGCTGGCGTTCTCGTCGTCGAACCGGGGCGCGGCCGAACGCACGGCGGCTGCCGTGCTGGCCATTGCGCAGGCGGCGGAGCCCGCAGAGCCTGCGATGGTGGAAGGCGTGCCGATGGGCGACGAACCGCAGCGGGCGGAACCTACGCTCGACTGATCTCCGCCCGGCGGCGGTATCGAATTTTTCACGGATCGGCCTGGTAGTTGAAAGCCAGGCCCGTCGACCCGGGTTCCGGGTGACGATTGTTCGCAGTGTGATCAGCGCAGCCCTCGCAAACTGCCTCGACCTATTTCCTTGCCATGGAAGCCGTCGATGCCCTGCATGCGCCCGATCCGATCTTTTCCTGTGTTTCCCTTTCTTCCCCGTGCGGCGGATGCCGGCGTTGGTCTCTGCGAATCTTTCCGCGAGGCGCGCACATGATCATCAGCCCGCCCTTCCTGCCCGATCGCGCCGGCCAATCCGAGGATGCATGGCTCGACATGGCCATGGCACAACCCACCTCCCGCCTCACTAGCACCAACGCGCCTGAAGGCTCGTTCCCCCTGAGCCTGAAATTGGCCTGGCACAACGGAGTCCATATCCAGGCACCCATCGACGGCGCGGCGTATTTGCCGGTGCGCGCCATTGCGGATGGCAAGGTTGTCTTTGTTCATTCCCCCACTGCGCAGAACGCCGAACTCGACCACCCGCTCAACTACAACCCGTTCCACGCCGATACACCCTCCGCCGCGTGGACCAGCGACGGATTCCTCGTCATCGAGCACAGGACGGAGATCGGTGCCGCGGGAGCGCTTCCTGTCGAAATCGTCTACTACAGCGTGTACATGCACCTGGGCAGCATTGCCGCTTGCCCCAGGACAGGGGCCTCATGGTCGGTGGGCAATGCTGTCTACCGCAAGGAAGAGCTTGGGGCGCCGGGGGAGATCTACGGCCACGCCGGGCAGATCCATTTCGAGATTTGCTGCGACAAGGCGAACCTCGCGTTGTTGACGGGGCGCCGGGCTGACTGGGCGGACCCGCTGGCCTTGCCGCCGCCTGTCGCCGATGGCCGCATTGACAGCGTCTTTGGCAGCATCTACATCTATCTGCCTGCCGGCACGCCCACAAGTACGAGCCAGCCGACCCATCATTTGCGCCCAAGCGGCAATGTGGGTGGCGCGGCAAGCGCCGCTTCCGACCATTCGCCCAATACGCTGCGCGCCCCTTTGTGGGTGCAGATCGACTATGTGAACGGAGGCGCGACTTTGGCCAGCTACGACCCGCATGGTGTGCCTGTCGGCTCGCCCAGGAGCGATAGTCGGGACGACTACATTCGCCGTGCCAATACGCCGTCAGCAGCCAGTCGCAAATTCGAATACGACCTGTGCGTCGCGGCCAATGATCGCCACGATGCATTGAGCGCTGCGGCCCAAGCCACAAGCAGCCCCAGCGGCTGGTATGAACTGCTGCGCTTCGGGCGCAATCTGGGAGTCGATCCACTTCCTGCCGATGCCGCGCATTGGCGAAAGATCGTCACGTCCTCGGGAGAGGTATGGGCCGACCTCAATGCACAAGGCACCTTCAAGTTCAGCGATGCTGATTTCCTGGCAGTCATGGGCTGGAACTACTTCGGCGACGACCCTGTACCCACCGATCAGCGGTGCGACTCACCACACATGAAAACGCTGATTCGTGACCCCGATCCCGCGAATGCGCAACGCATGCAGCTTGCGCAGTTGGCGCGTCGATTGGGCGAGCCCGAAGTAAGGAAAAAATTGCGCCGCACCATCTGCAACTTTCCCAGCGAATGGGACCAGCGAAGCATCGAGGCGCGCTATGGCTGGCTGGAAACCGAAGACTTCAAGCCCACGGACGATGACGCGACTGGCGCGCAGAAGTGGAATCGCTTCGTAAAACATGGAAAAGCGCTCAGCTTCCTCGAACTTCCGGCGGAGCTACGAGATGCCCAATGGCGCTTTCATCCGAGGGAGTTTGTAGGGCACATGAGGCGATGCGGATGGCTGAGTGCGCAGGAAATGGCGCAATGCTTTCCGCGAAGACAGTTGCATCTGAGCGGAATTTCTTTCAGTTCATCGACGTTTGCGTGGCAAACGGCAATTGGGCGAGCAAACGAATGGGTGCTTCCGTTCAATAGGGCTGCAAGAAAATATGGAATCAGCACATCCAGGCAGCGATTGCTTCATCTTTTCTCCCACGTCATTCCCGAAACTGCAAATTTGAGCATGGTGAAAGAAGGTGGCGGGGAGAATGCGACCTACAGTCCCTATTACGGGCGTGGACTCATTCAATTGACGCATCTCGAAAATTACAAGGAATATGGAGAATTCCGAGGTTTCAAAAGAACATTTCCTGCAACTACTTTCCCTCAGCTTGGATGGGATCCGGATGTCTTGATTGCCCGAGACAACAGGGGCGGGCGAAATTCTGAAAACTGCGTGGACAGCGCGTGCTTTTATTTGGCAAGGAGAGCAAATATGCTAAACCATATGGATTCCGGGGTTTCGCAAGCGGATGCCATCACAGTCAGTAAAGATGTCAATGGCTATGTGGCAATCGAGAATTTGAACGGTCTGGATGCCCGCTTGCAAAGCGTGATTTACCTCAAATATGTACTTCTTGATGATGTGGTCCGCAACGCTATGGAGACGATCAATTTTGCGTGGCGTCGCAATAGTAGAAAAGAGGTTGTTATGGATGCCCAAGGCCGGCCGGTTTTAACTGGAAGTCCGCCACGTCCCGCGATGAAATATTATCTCGGCCAACACGCCATGAATATCTCTCTTGAAAGGCAAACTCCGTGATGAAGGAAATTGCCAAAACGATGGCGATAATGATTTTTCTATGCCTGCAGTTTTTTGAAATCGTCCGTGCCGATATCTCCAATGAAACCGCGTGCTATGTTTCCAGCGATGGAAAACCCGCACGGTTTGAATTCCACTCCTACCATGATTCGGGGCGTAAATGGAGTGGTGGATTCGTCAGATATGAGCATTCAACGGAGTCGGTACCGGTGATATTCATTTCATCAACCATGGCAAGCGATTTAGGCGAGGGCATACTCGAGCCCTCGTCCAAATGGCTGGAGATATCGCGCGGCAGAATTTCCGGGGAGTATGTTTTCATGCGCGAAGGCGTCGGGACGGGGGTCTCGGGCTATGTAGCGACGTACCGGAATTACGAAAAAAACAAGGCGCGAAATTTCGTATTGGACCCGGCTGCCGGCTTCGAAGAGTCGGGCTGCAAATGGGTTAATTGAGCGGTCGGGCGTTTGCCAAACCTACGCTCGACTAATCGCCTCGTTCAGCGCACCGGCGGATTCACGATCACCGGCGGCACGGGCGCCGAAGGCATCGTCGGCGGCGTCGGGTTGAACGGTTGCACCGGCACGGGCGGCACCACCGGAATGCTAGGCGGCGTCACCGTCGTCGAAGGCGCGGAAGAACGGTTCGCAGGCGTGGGCGAGGGCACCGCCGGCGTGCTCCCATTGCTCGCCAGCGTCGCATTGATCGCGTCCATGTCCGCCGTCGTCAGCGTGCCGTTGGCCTGGCGCAGCTTCAGGTTCCCGAGCAGCACGTTGTAGCGCGCCTGCGCCAGGTCGCGCTTGGTCTGGAACAGCTGGCTCTGCGAATTGAGCACGTCGATGTTGATGCGCACGCCCACCTGGTAGCCCAGCTTGTTGGCGTCCAGCGCGCTCTGGCTGGAGGATTCGGCCGCCTCCAGCGCCTTCACCTGGCCCGCGCCCGACACGAGGCCCAGGTAGGCCGCGCGCGTGGCCTGGGCCACGCTGCGCCGGGTGCCGTCGAGCACGCTGCGCGACTGGTCTTCCAGCGCCAGCGTTTCCTTGATGCGGTTCTCGGTCGCAAAGCCGGCAAAGAGCGGCAGGTTGAACGTGACGCCGACCGTCGTGGCATTCACGCGCGTGCCCACGGTGCTGGTGCTGGTGCCCGTGGGGTTGCGCGTGACGTTGTAGCCCAGGTTGGCGTCCAGCGTGGGCTTGTGGCCGGCCTGCGCCTTCTGCACTTCGAGCCCGGCCACGTCCAGGCCGAGCCTGGCCTGCTGGATCGCCGGATGCACCTCGTCGGCCTGCGCGACCCAGGCGTTGATGTCCGCGGGCTGCGCGGTGGGCAGCACGACCGGCACGGCCAGCGGCACGGGCACGCTGCCGGGGCGGCCGACCAGCTGGTCGAGCACGATCTTCTTGACCTGCAGGTCGTTCTCGGCGGCGATCTCTTGCGCGATCACCAGGTCGTAGCGGGCCTGGGCTTCGCGCGAGTCGGTGATGGTGGAAGTGCCGACCTCGAAGTTGCGCTTGGCCGATGCCAGCTGCTCGGCCACGGCGACTTTCTGCGCGCGCACGAGCGCCAGGCTGTCCTGGCTGGCGAGCACGTCGAAATACGCCTGGCTCACGCGCACGATCAGGTCCTGCTCGGCCGTGGTGAGCACCGCCAGCGCGATTTCCGTCTGGCGCTTGCCCTGCTCGTAGGTGGCCCAGTTGGCGGGGCGGTAGAGCGGCTGCGTGGCGTTGATGCCGACGTTCTGCGTGTTGAAGTCGCGCGAGGCGCTGGCGCCGCGGCTCGAGCCGGTGAGGGTGTCGATGTCCAGGTTGCTGCGGTTCACGCCGGCCGTGAGCCCGACGGCGGGCAGGATGCCGGCCTTGGCCTGCGCGGCGCGCGCGACGTTCGCGTCGTACTGGGCCCGCGCGCCCTGGTACGTGGCGTCGTAGCCGCGGGCGGAGTCATAGAGTTCGTTCAGTGTCTGGCCTTGGGCCGGCAGTGCAAGCAGGGTCGCGATAACGCTGGCGAGTGCTGCGGAAAGTGGCAGAAGCCGGGGCCGTGGAGGCATTGAACGTCCTTGAGGGAAAGAATCAGTAGCGCGGGACCGAGGGGTCGTGCGAGGACCAGGCGTCGATGCCGCCCGCCACGTTGGCGAGTTGGTCAAAGCCGTTCTGGTTCAGGAAGGCGGCCACGCGCTGGCTGCGCGCGCCGTGGTGGCAGAGGCATGCAATCCGCTGTCCGTCGCCCAGCTCGGCGAGGCGGCCCGGGATCTCGTTCATCGGAATCGCCACCAGCGTGAAGCCCGCGGGCGCGACGCTCGCCGTCTGCAGCTCCCACGGTTCGCGCACATCGAGCAGCACGGGGGTGGCATCGGCGTCCTGCGCGAACCAGGCGGCAAGGTCGGCGGGGCGGACTTGGTCGATCATGCGTGCGGCCCGCTCAGAACGAGAAGCGCGAAGGCTCGGGGAAGTTCAGCAGGCGCGGCGCCACGGTGTCCCAGGGCTGCACCGTGTCCCACTTGCTTTCGCTCGAACGGGTGACGAAGTGGGCGCGCATCATCGGCTCCTCGCCCACGATGGCCGCCAGGCGCCCGCCGACCTTCAGCGATCCCAGCAGGTTCTGCGGAATGCGGGCGACCGAGCCGCTCAGCACGATCACGTCGAAGCTGGGGCCGCTGGCCAGGGGCACGGCGCCGTCGGCGTTGCGCACCTCGACGTTGCCGACGCCGTTCTGGCGCAGCGTCTCGGCGGCGCGGGCGGCCAGCACGGGGTTGATTTCGAGCGACAGCACCTGGGCGGCGCGGGCGCCGAGCAGGGCGGCCATGAAGCCCGAGCCGGTACCGATCTCGAGCACGGACTCGTGTTTCTGCACTTTCAGGTCATGCAGCGTGCGGGCCTCGACCTTGGGCGACAGCATGAATTCGCCGGGCACCGAGCCGTCCAGGAGGGGCAATTCCATGTCGAAGAACGAGAGCGTGCGGTGGGCTTCCGGCACGTAGTCTTCGCGATGGATGGCGGCCAAGAGGTCCAGGATGTCCAGGTCCAGCACATCCCAGGGGCGGATCTGCTGTTCGATCATGTTGAAGCGCAAGCGCTCGAGGGTGGGGGTGGGGTTCATGGCGTGGCTTTCCTTGTGGGCTCAGGACAAACCTTCAATTTTAGGTGGCCCGGACGACGCCAGCGGCCCGCTCGGCCATACAAAAGTCTTCTTCATGCCTTGTCCCCGGGGCGCGCGCTGAGCCCGTAGAGCACGGTTTCGGCCTGGGTGGCGAGGAATTTCTCGGGGTCCAGGGCGCTTTCCCCGTCCACGCAGACCATGGCCGAATGCTTCCAGAGCATCAGGAAGACCATGGGCGCGATCACCGAATAGATCGCATGGTCGATGTCGACCGGCGCGAATTCGCCGCGGTCGATGCCGCGCTGCAAAATGCGCCGCAGCAGGTCGTGGCCGGGGCGCACCACCTGCTGGCGGTAGAACTCCGCCAGTTCGGGAAAATTGCCGCCCTCGCTCATCATGAGCTTGGTCAGGCCCGAGGCCTTGGTCAGGCCCACACGCTCCCACCACACGTTCATGCAGTAGCGCAGCATCTCGGCGGTGGTGCCCTCGAAGGCCTCGAATTCGGCGTTCCACTCGGTGAAACGGCCGCCCAGGCTCTCCATGATCACGGCCTTGAAGAGCTCTTCCTTGCTCGGAAAATAGAGAAAGAGCGTGCCCTTGGAGACTCCGGCGCGCGCCGCCACCTCCTCGGACCGCGTGGCGGCAAAGCCTTTTTCGACGAACAGGTCGAGCGCGGCGGCCAGCAGTTCGCCGGGGCGCGCTTCCTTGCGGCGTTCTCGCTTGGAGCGCACCGGGCAGAACTTGTCGACAAGGGAACGGGGAGTGGGCATGTGGGTTAATGACTCGCGGGTTAGTAATGTAGTGACCGGCATCCGTCACGTCAAGCCGCGACAATATCGGGTTCGCCGATTCCCAACCTGCCGGAGCAGTGCCCATGTCTTCCTCACCGTCGCCCACCGAAACCATCGTGATTGGCGGGGGCTGCTTCTGGTGCACCGAGGCGGTTTTCGACCGGGTGCAGGGCGTGCTCGATGTGGAGTCGGGTTATTGCAACGGCCAGGTCGTCAACCCGACCTACGAGCAGGTCTGCACCGGCCGCACCGGCCACGCCGAGGTCGTGAAGCTCGAATTCGACCCCGCGCAGATCAGCCTTCGCGAGATCCTGGAGATCTTCTTCGTCGTGCATGATCCGACAACGCTCAACCGCCAGGGCAACGACGTCGGCACGCAATACCGCAGCGGCATCTACTACACGAGCGACACGCAAAAGCAGGTGGCCGAAGACGTGATCCGCGAGATCGAGTCCAGCAAGACCTACAGCGCACCCGTCGTGACCGAGGTGGCGCCGCTCGCCAACTACTCGACCGCCGAGGCCTACCACCAGGACTATTTCCTGAACAACCCGAACCAGGGCTACTGCGCGTTCGTCGTCGGCCCCAAGGTCGAGAAGTTCCAGAAGACCTTCGCCTCGCGCGTCAAGTCCTGATCCAAGCCTGATTTCCTCCGTTTCCGTGCAGATCTCCGCCCGCCCAACCCCGCATTTCTCGACCCGCGCGATCCTCGTCGTGCTGGCGATCGCGCTGTGGTTCGCGGGCACGCTGGGCGTGATGCACCGTTCGCTGCACGTGCCGGGCCTGCCGGCTGCGGCGGCCACGGTCCAGGCTGAAAAGACGGTCCAGGCCGACAAGGGCGCCCACGTCCACGCGGGCCATGGCGTGGTCAGCCTCTTCGGCGACCACACCGACGCCGAATGCCGGCTGTACGACCAGCTCTCGCACGGATCGAGCGTCCCCGGCGTGCCGCTCGTGGTGCTGCCGGTGCTGCTGCCCTCGGCCACGTTTGCCTATCTGCAGGGCGAAGCCATCGCCCGATGGGTTGCGCTGTTCGACGCGCGCGGCCCGCCTTCCACTCGCTGAATCCCCCCGTGTTCCGGTCGCTGCGCCCGCCTTGTGCGGGTGACGGCGTGCCGTCCATTGATTCAACGAGTGTTCACCATGATTCCCAATTTCCGTCGCAACGCCATCGGCGTCGCCGTTCTTTCGCTCGCTTTCGCCGGCGCGTCCCATGCCCAGACCCAGGAAGCCGCCCAGGCGCCGTCCGCAGATAGCCCCGGCCTGGCCGCCATCACCGTCACCGGCAACCCGCTCGGCACCAACGACCTGATCGCGCCGACCGTCACGCTCTCGGGCGAAAAGCTCCTGTTGCGTTCCGACTCGACCCTCGGCGAAACGCTCAACAACCTGCCTGGCGTGAGCAGCAGCTACTTCGGCCCCAACGCGAGCCGCCCGATCATCCGCGGGCAGGACGGCGACCGCATCCGCATCCTGCAGAACGGCGGCGGCGCGCCCGACGCCTCCGCGCTGAGCTACGACCACGCGGTGCCGGTCGACGCACTGGTCACCGACCGCATCGAGGTGCTGCGCGGCCCCTCGGCGCTGCAGTACGGCGGCAGCGCCGTGGGCGGCGTGGTCAACGTGATCGACAACCGCATCCCGACCGAGCCCATCAACGGCTTCGGCGGCCGCGCCGACCTGGGCTTTTCCACCGGCAACAAGGAAAAGAACGGCGGCGTGGTGCTCGAAGGCGGCAACGACCGCTTCGCGCTGCACGTGGATGCCTTCAACCGCGACTCCAAGGACGTCTCGGTGCCGATCGACCTGAACTGCGAGAAGCCCGGCTCGCCGTGGCGCGCCCGCAAGATCTGCAACTCGGCCAACGAGGCGAATGGCGGCGCGGTCGGCGGCACGCTGTTCTTCGACCAGGGCTGGATCGGCGCTTCGGCCAGCACCTACCGCAGCAACTACGGCACCGTGGCCGAGGACGACGTGACCATCCGCATGAAGTCCGACCGCTACGCGCTCGAAGGCGAATGGCGCCCGGGCGGCATCATCAGCAGCATCCACGCGAAGCTGAGCCACACCGACTACCGCCACACCGAGTTCGAGGGCCCCGAGGCGGGCACCACGTTCTCCAACATGAGCAACGACCTGCGCATCGAGGCGCGTCACCAGAAGATCGGCAACTTCGAAGGCCTGGTGGGCTTCAGCAGCGAGACCAACCGCTTCGCCGCCGACGGTGAAGAAGCCTTCGCGCCGCACAGCCGCACGCGCTCGAACGCGCTCTTCCTCTATGAAGAGTACGGCGCCTCGTGGGGCAAGCTGAGCTTCGGCGCGCGCACCGAGAAGGTCCGCATCCGGTCGCTGGGCTATCCGGACGATCCGTCGGTCACCCGCTTCGCCGTCGGCGAGCGCACCTTCAATCCGCACAGCGCGGCGTTCGGCGCGCTCTTCAACCTCACGCCACAGTGGCAGCTGACCTCCAACCTCGCCTACACCGAGCGCGCACCGAAGGACTACGAGCTGCTCGCCAACGGCCCGCACGTGGCCACGGCCGCGTGGGAACTCGGCGACCCGAACCTGCAGAAGGAAAAGTCGACCGGCCTGGACCTCGGCGCGCAATGGAAGTCGGGCCCCAACACGGCCCGCGTGAACGCCTACGTCACGCGCTTCAGCAACTACATCGGCCTCACCGCATCGGGCCGCACGCTCGACGAAGAAGGCCAGGTGGTGACCGACCCGGCCGCGACCGACACGCTGGCCGAGTACGTCTACAGCGGCGTGCGCGCGCGCTTCACCGGCCTGGAGGCGAGCGGCAACCTGCGCCTGCTGGGCACCGACGGCTTCGCGCCGATGACCGCCGCGTCGACGCTCGATCTCGAATGGCGCGGCGACGTGGTGCGCGCGAAGAACCTGGACACCGGCGAGCCGCTGCCCCGCATCGCGCCGTTCCGCACGGGCGCGACGCTGGTGTACGGCAACGGTCCGTGGAGCGCGCGCCTGGGCTTCGACTACAACGCGGCGCAACGCCACGTGCCGAGCGTCGGCGCGCGCGAGACCGATGCCTACACGCTGTGGAACGCCGCGATCTCCTACCGCATGAAGGTGCAGCGCGCGAACCTCACCTGGTATGCGCGCATCGACAACATCACCAACAAGCTGGCCTACAGCCCGACGTCGATCCTCACGACGACGGTGTATCCGAACGCGCCGTTGCCGGGGCGTTCGCTGAAGGTCGGGTTGCGCGTGACGTTCTGATCCACCGGTGCGGTCGTTGACCGGCCGCACCTCGGCAGCGTGCCCCGTGCCCCGTGCGCAGGGCATCGGGTGCTCCCCGCAGCGAAATAAAGGAGGAGGGCGAAGCCCGGGGGACATTCGCGGAGGGGAGTACCCGGTGGCCTGTGCACGCACCCTGAACGGCTATCCTCGATGCGGTGAATTCCTTTGTCATCTCCTCGCTGCTCCCCGTCGTCATCCTCATCGCCGCGGGTTATCTCGCCGGCAGGCGCCGATGGATCGGCGGCAATGCGGTGAAGGACCTGTCGAACCTCATCTTCCTCTTGCTTGCGCCCGCGCTGCTGTTCCGCGCCATGAGCACGGTGCACGTGCAGGAGCTCAGCCTCAAGCCGGTGGCGGCGTACTTCATTGCCTCGGGCCTGCTGTTCGCGGGCACGCTTGCGTTGCGCGGGTTCAACCGCACGGCCGCGGTGATCGCGCTGGCCAACACCTACAGCAACACCGTGATGATCGGCATCGCGCTCGTCGGCCTGGCCTATGGCGAGGCGGGCATGTTGGTGCTGCTGACGCTCATCTCGCTGCACTCGCTGGTGCTCATGACCAGTGCCACGCTCGTGCTCGAACTGGCGGTCGCGCGGGAGCACGCGGTGGTCAGCGGCGAAGAGAAACGCTCGATGGCGCGCACCGTGCTGCGCGCCCTGCGCAACGCCATCATCCACCCCGTGCCGCTGCCGATCATCGCGGGCCTCTTGTTCGCGCAGACCGGCCTTGTGATGCCCGAGGTGATCGACAAGCCCATCCAGCTGCTCGGCCAGGCCTTCGGCCCGGTGGCGCTTGTGATGGTGGGCATCACGCTCGCGCTCACGCCCATCGGGCGGCACTGGCGCGGCGCGCTGGTGCAGGCGCTGGTGAAGAACCTGCTGCATCCGCTGCTGGTGGCGGGCATCGGCTGGCTGCTCGGCGTGCGCGGCATTCCGCTCACCGTGATGGTGGTGGCGGCGGCGCTGCCCATCGGCGCCAACGTGTTCCTGTTCTCGCAGCGCTATCGCACGGCCGAAGACCTCGTCACGGCCAGCGTGGCCGTGTCCACGGTGCTGGCGCTGAGCACCCTCACGCTCGTGATGGTGTGGGTGCAGCGGCTCCCCTGAGTCCTTCGGTCTTCCCTTCGCAGCCGATCGGCGGTCTTTCGCTTTATCGGCCGTCCGCGAGCCCCTATGCCGTTTGGCAGGGGTGGCCGTTTGGTGGGATGGCGCACGGCGCCTGCCGCCCTACATTTGCCGGCTGATGATTTACCCGGCGTGCTCTTCGCCTCTTGTTGCTATGGCGGTGGTCGCGACGGTGATCGCGCTCTTCGGCCCACCCGCGCAGGCGGCGGCCGACGGCAAGCCGTGCCGCACGCCGTGCCTCTCGGTCAACGTGCCGCGCGAGGCGCCTGAAAAGCCGGCGGAGGCCGAAGCGAAGCCCGCCACCGCAGCCAGGCCGAACGCAAGGCCCAGGCCGCAGGCCACGGCATCGGCCGCGCCTGCGCCGCATCCGTACGAAGCGCAGAGAGAGCCCGTTGCGAAAAGGCCCGCGCCCTCCAGGCGCTGCACCGACATCAACATGCGCGCCGCCGTCGGCGAGCCGTTGTCGGACGAAGACATGAAGACATTGAGGAGCCAGTGCTGATGATGAACACCACCACTCGACAAGTGCGCACCGCGCTGCGCGTGCTGACCTTGTGCGCCGCCGCGCTCGCCGCCGCCTGCGCCAACCGCCCCGCGCCCGGCAATGCCATGCCCTTCGACCAGGCCGTCAACCAGGCGGTGGACGACCTGATCGTGCAGACGCAGAAGCTGCCGGCATTTCTTGCGAAGGTGGAGTCGCTCTCGCAGCGCCGCATCGTGATCGACCCGCTGCTCGAAGGCGCGAGCGGCCAGCAGACCGAGGTGACGCGCGTGGCCGAGCAGCGCATCGTGCAGCGCATGCAGGCGCAGTTCAAGCAGTTCACCGTGACGCCGTTCAACACCGCCGAGATGGGCACCGCGCAGTACGTGCTCAACGGCACGCTGATGCGCGACAAGGACGCCACCGCCGGCGGGCGCTACCGCCTGAACCTGGCGCTCACCGAGATCAAGAGCGGCGTGGTGATCGCGCAGTCGGTCGCGCGCATCAGCGATGCGACGCTGGACACGCGGCCCACCGCGTTCTTTCGCGACAGCCCGGTGAACGGCAAGGACCGCGGGGTGGAGGGCTACATCCGCACCGCCGAGACCCAGCCGGGGCAGGCGGCCGATGCGCTGTACCTGGAGCGCTTGCCGACTTCGACCGTGCTGCAGGAAGCCACCGCGGCCTACGAAGCCGGCCGCATGAGCGAGGCGCTCGGCCGCTACGAGGCGGCGGCCAGGCGGCCCGACGGGCAGCAGCTGCGCATCTACAGCGGCATGTACCTCACGCAATCGCAGCTGGGCCGCACGGCCGACGCGGAAAAGACCTTCGGCACCATCGCGCGCCTGGGCCTGGAAACCAACAACCTGAGCGTCAAGTTCCTGTTCAAGCCGGGCTCGACCGACTTCCTCTCCGATCCGAAGATCAGCGCCGCCTACCCGATGTGGCTGCGGCAGATCGCGCGCCAGGCGGCGCAGATCGACTCGTGCGTGGTGGTGACCGGGCACACGAGCCGCACGGGCTCGGAGTCGGTCAACGAGCGGCTGTCGCTGCAGCGCGCGGTGAGCGTCAAGTCGCGGCTGGTGACCGAGGCGCCGCCGCTTGCGAAGAAGCTGCGCGAATCGGGCATGGGCTTTCGCGAGAACATCGTCGGCACGGGCGCGGACGATGCGAGCGACGCGCTCGATCGTCGCGTCGAATTCAAAGTCGTCGGCTGCGACACTTGAAACTCTCCCAGGCTTCGCGCGCTTCGTGCCGCTTCTCCTTCCCCCTCGCCGGGGGCAACACCTGCGGCCCGGCGGAGCCGGTTCCGCGGTGGTCCACGAACGGATTCAGGGCGCGAGCCGCTCGCGCACCCAGTCCGCGCCTTCGAGCCGGTAGCGCAGCCGGTCGTGCAGCCGGCTCTTGCGGCCCTGCCAGAACTCCCAGCGGTCCGGCACCAGGCGGTAGCCGCCCCAGTGCGGCGGACGCGGCGGCGAGAGCAGGTGCCTGGCCGCGGCCACGGCCGCGTTCTTCACCAGCACGTCGCGCCCGTTGATCACCTCGCTCTGCGGGCTGGCCCAGGCGCCGATGCGCGAGTCGAGCGGGCGGCTCGCGAAGTAGGCGTCGCTCTCGTCGGCACCGGCCTTCTCGACACGGCCCTCGATGCGCACCACGCGCTCGAGCTCGACCCAGTGGAACTGCAGCGACGCATACGGATTGCCCGAGAGCTCGCGGCCCTTGCGGCTTTCGTAGTTGGTGTACCAGACGAGGCCGCGCGCGTCGCAGCCCTTGATCAGCACGATGCGGCTGGAGGGCCGCAGGTCGCTGCCCACGGTGCACAGCGTCATCGCATTGGGCTCGGGCACCCGCGCGTCGATGGCCTCGGTGAGCCAGCGCTCGAACTGCTTCAATGGATCGCCCGCGCTGTGGGCTTCGCCGAGCTCGGCGCGCTCGTAGCTCTTGCGCAGCGCGGCCAGCGCTTCGTTGGAGAGAGGGGAAGTCATGCCGGGATTGTTGCGCACATACTCGGACCATGACGATGAAGGCGACAAAGGTGAACTCCCCCACGGTGATCGTGCTGGCCTCGGGCCGGGGCGAGCGCTTCATCGCGGCCGGCGGCTCGGGCTCCAAGCTGTGGGCGCTGCTCGCGGGCAAGCCGGTGCTCGAACGCACGCTCGATGCCGTGCGCGCGAGCGGCCTGCCGTGGCGCCTGGAGGACGCGGGTCACCCGGGCATGGGCGACTCGATCGCCGCCGCCGTGCGCGCCACGCCCGATGCCATCGGCTGGTTGATCCTGCCGGGCGACCTGCCGCTGGTGCGGCCCGAGACGTTGCAGGCGGTGGCCGGCGCGCTCAACGGCCGGGTCAATGCCGTGCAGCCGCAGTTCAGGGGGGAGCGAGGCCATCCGGTCGCCTTTGCCGCCGGCTGCCGCGCGCAACTCGCGGCGCTGGAGGGGAACCTGGGCGCAGCGCCCGTCCTGCGGTCGATGCGCGCCATCGATTCGGTCGCGGACCTCGTGGTGGACGACGCCGGCATCGTGACCGACATCGACACGCCCGAGGCCCTGGCGCGCGCCGAGGCGTTGTGGCTGGAGCGCGAAGCGCGCTAGCCGGTCAGCCCTTGGGAATCACCGCGCAGGCGATGCGCGGGCCCGAGTTGCCGGCCGGCTGCGTCGTGAAGTCGTCGCGGTCGCGGTGAACCACCAGTGCGCGGCCCACCACGTTGTTGGTGGCGCCGTCTGTCAGCGAGATCGAGTGGTCGTCCACGCTGAAGCGCGCCACGCCGCCGGCGTCGGCCACCAGGCTGGGCAACTCGCCCGCATGGCTGCCGGGCGCGGCGAACTTGCCGTGCGTGCCGCCGCTCGGGTTGAAGTGGCCGCCCGAGGCGTTGCCGTTGTCGCCGCAGTCGCCCTTTTCATGGATGTGGAAGCCGTGCTCGCTGCCCGGCACCAAGCCGCGCACTTCGCCCGAGACGCGCACGCCGTGGTCCAGTGCGGTGAGCTTGACCGTGCCGCGGGTCGGGTTGGGCGTGATCGCGGCGGTCGGCACCAGCTCGACGGACGTGCTCGGCTTGCCGCCCATGCTGCCGCAGGCGGCGAGCACGGCGGTGGCCAGGAGGGCGGTGCCGGTGGCGAAGAGACGACGATGGTTCATGGTTTTTCCTTGGACGGTCCGGATGAAGGCCCGGATGAAGGTTGGGAAGAAGTTGGGGACGATTTGTCGGAAGACCCCGGAACATATACCGGAGCCGGGGGCGCATCGCAATCGGCGGCCGCCGCGGATGCCTGCTCGGCCTCGGCCAGCGCCACCAGCCGGGCCAGCGCCGCATCGTGGATCGAATGCCGCCGCAGCTCGAGCAGGGTCTGCTGCGCATAGTCGAGCGAGCTGCCGTAGCGGCCGATCGCGTGGGCGAAGATGTGGCGGTAGCGCTCGTCGCTGAGATCGCCCGTGAAATTGGGGCTGCGCCGCGAGAGCGTGAAGGCCAGCGCGTCGACCGGGCCTTCGGCCGTGCCGCAGCGCAGCCACTTGGGGTCGTACACGCCGGTGGGCATCTCGCGCAGCCAGAGGCGGCGCAGCGTCTCCAGCCCCTCGGCCCTGGGCACCCGGAACACCATGCCGCGGCAACTGCCGCCCGAGAGCAGGCCGAACACGAGGCCCGGCGTCTGCACGCTGCCGCGGTTCACGCGGCTCCACATCTTCAGTGCCCGGTGCCAGCCGTGCACCCAGGCCGGGCGCCGCTCGATGAAGCCGAACTCCGGCCGCCAGATCAGCGAGCCGTAGCCGAACAGCCAGAGGTCGTCGTTCCCGCCCCAGTCGGCGATCGCGCGCTCGAGCATGGGCTGCGGGTCGCGCAGGGGCTTGGGCATGGGGTCCAGGCCGGGTGGTCCGGGGTTCGGCGAAAGACTCGGCGCGGGGTCCGACACGGGGCTGTCAGGGGCGCCGCCTACAATTTCGGTGTCATGGTTCACCGCACCATTATTTACCGCCCCCTCAATTACGGAGCACGCCCACCCATGAGCGACGACGACGGCCAGCAGAATTTCATCCTCGGCTTCCTCATGGCGCTGATCGCGCTGGTGATCTTCTTCGTGGTGGGCATCGTGATCTGGCACAAGGGCCACAGCGCTTCCGGCGCCGCCGCGGCGCAGGGCAAGCCACCGGCCGTGGTGATCTCCTCGCCCCCGCCCGGCGAGGCACCCAAGCTGGCCGAAGTGACCGAGACGGTGACGGTCACGATCCCCGACGGCGCGAGCATCCGCGTGGTCAACGGCGTGGTGAACTTCTACTTCGCGACCGGCAGCGCCGATCTCGCACCGGGTGCGGCCGAGGCGCTGGCCGCCGTCATCAAGGGCGTGGAGAGCGGCCGCAAGGTGGTGGTCTCGGGCTTTCACGACACCACGGGCGATGCCGCCCTCAACGAATCGCTCGCCAAGAAGCGCGCCGAGATGGTGCGCGACGTGCTCGTGGGCCTGGGCGTGCCGGCCGGCAAGATCGACCTTCAGAAGCCCGAGGTGACCGCGGGTTCGGGCAACAACGCCGAGGCGCGCCGCGTCGAGGCCAGGCTGGTGGACTGAGCCCCTTCCGCTCCGCAAAAAAAGCCCGGTGACGCCGGGCTTTTTCATGCCCGCCGCACGGTGGGCCATGCCTGAGTAAATTCGTATCGTTTGGCGCCCGGATTTCATCGGCCTCCCGCGTCTGGCTTGGTACGATGGGCCTCCAGGCCCCCAGTCGCTCCGGCGACACGCAGCAAGAGCCATCTACCCCCATGAGCAGCACACACCCCACCGTCCGCGACGTCACCGATCGCATCCGCGAGCGCAGCCATGGCACGCGCAGCGCCTACCTGGCAAGGCTGGCCGACATCCGCGACCGCGACCGCGGCTCCGACCGCATGGGCTGCGCCAACGTGGCGCATGCCGTGGCCGGCATCCCGGCCAACGACAAGTTCAGGGTGGTGACAGAGCGCGCGCCCAACATCGGCATCGTCACCGCCTACAACGACATGCTCTCGGCCCACGCGCCGTACCAGGGCTACCCGGACATCATCAAGCAGGAGGCGCGGCGCCTGGGTGCCACGGCGCAGGTGGCAGGCGGCGTGCCTGCGATGTGCGATGGCGTCACGCAGGGCACGCCCGGCATGGAGCTGAGCCTGTTCAGCCGCGATGTCATCGCGATGAGCACCGCCATCGCACTCACGCACGACATGTTCGACGGCGCGCTGCTTCTCGGCGTGTGCGACAAGATCGTGCCGGGCCTCCTGATCGGCGCGCTGCACTTTGGCCACCTGCCGACCGTGTTCGTGCCTGCGGGGCCGATGCCCTCGGGCCTCTCGAACAACGCCAAGTCGAAGGTGCGGGAGCAAGCGGCGCAGGGCCTCGTGGGCCGGCAGGGCCTGCTCGACGCGGAGATGGCCGCCTATCACACGGTGGGCACCTGCACCTTCTACGGCACCGCCAACAGCAACCAGATGCTGCTCGAGGCCATGGGCCTGCACGTGCCCGGCACGGCTTTCATCCAGCCCGGCGATGCGATGCGCGAAACGCTCACGCGCGAGGCGGTGCGCACGGTGCTGGGCAAGGCGAACGAAGCCGCATTCAGTTGCCCGCCCATCGGCCAGATGGTCGACGAGCGCTGCATCGTCAACGCCATGGCCGCGCTGCTGGCCACGGGCGGTTCCACCAACCACCTGATCCACTGGGTCGCGGTGGCCCGCGCCGCGGGCATCGTGATCGACTGGGACGATTTCTCCAGGCTCTCCGACATCATTCCCCTGCTGACCCGCGTGTACCCCAACGGCAGCGCCGACGTGAACGAGTTCCAGGCCGCGGGCGGCCCGGGCTTCGTGATCGGCGAGCTGGTCGATGCGGGCCTGATGCACGGCGACGTGCTCACCGTGCGCGCCGGCGGCATCCGCGAATTCGCCAGCATCCCCGAGCTGGTCGAAGGCGGCGAGCAACGCCTGTCATGGCACGCCGCCGCGCCCTCGAAGAACGACGCGGTCGCACGCACGGTCGCCGAGCCGTTCAGCGCCACCGGCGGCCTGAAGCTGCTCAGCGGCAATCTCGGCCGCAGCGTGATCAAGGTGTCGTCGGTGCCCGACGATCGCCACGTCATCGAGGCGCCCGCGCGCGTGTTCGACTCGCAGGCCGCGCTGCAGAAAGCCTTCACCGCCGGCGAGCTGGAGCGCGACGTGGTCTGCGTGGTGCGCTGGCAGGGCCCGCAGGCCAACGGCATGCCCGAGCTGCACAAGCTCACGCCGCCGCTGTCGGTGCTGCAGGGCAAGGGCTTCCGCGTGGCGCTGGTCACCGACGGCCGCATGAGCGGCGCGTCGGGCAAGATCCCCGCGGCCATCCACGTGTCGCCCGAAGCCGCTGCGGGCGGACCGCTGGCCAAGGTGCGCGACGGCGATGTGATCCGCCTCGATGCCGTAGCGGGTACCCTCGCTGTCCTGCTGCCCGAAGACGAATGGGCCGCGCGCGAGACCGCGACGCTGCCCGACGCGCAGCGCATCGCCGACGGACACGGCCTCGGCCGCGAACTGTTCGCTGGCATGCGCCGCAATGCATTGACTGCTGAAGAAGGAGCCTGCTCATGGCTATGAACGACAAACTCACCGCGCTCGAAGTGATGCGCGACGCACCGGTCATCCCGGTCATCGTGCTCAACGACGTGAAGGACGCCATTCCGCTGGCGCGCGCGCTGGTGGCCGGCGGCATCCGCATGCTGGAGGTCACGCTGCGCACGCCGCAGGCGCTGCAGTGCATCGAGGCCATCGCCAGGGAAGTGCCCGAGGCCGTGGCCGGCGCCGGCACCATCCGCAGCGCGGCCGATGCGCAGGCCTCGGCACTGGCGGGCGCGAAGTTCGGCGTGAGCCCGGGCTACACGCGCTCGGTCGGCAAGGCCTGCCACGACCTGGGCCTGCCGCTGCTGCCCGGCGTGGCGACCGGCAGCGAAATCATGACGGCGCAGGAAGACGGCTACACCGCGCTGAAGTTCTTCCCTGCGCTGCAGGCGGGCGGCCTGCCGATGCTCAAGGCCTGGCAGGGCCCGTTCGGCGACGTCACCTTCTGCCCCACGGGCGGCATCCATGCGGGCAACGCGGCCGAGTTCCTCGCGCTCTCGAACGTGGCCTGCGTGGGCGGCTCGTGGATCGTGCCGACGGATGCGATCCGCGACGGCGACTGGACGCGCATCGAACAGCTGGCACGCGCCGCGAGCCAGCTGTCGCGCTGACATGCGCGCTGAATTCGACGCGAGCGACTTGAAGGTCATCGCGTTCGACGTGTTCGGCACGGTGGTCGACTGGCACAGCGGCATCGCCGCCGAAGTCGAGCGCGTGCTGCCGGGCGTGGAAGGCGCGACCTTCGCGCTCGCCTGGCGCGCCGGCTACCAGCCCGCGATGAAGGCGGTGATGGAGCGCATCGCGGCCGGCGAGGGCGGCTTCACGCTGCTCGACGAACTGCACCTGAGCATGCTCGAGCAGGTGCTGCGCGACTTCGACATGGCCGACCGCCTCGACTCGGCCGCCAAGCGCGACCTGAGCCGTGCGTGGCATCGCCTGCCGGCGTGGCCCGATTCGGTGACGGGGCTCACGCGGCTCAAGAAGAGGTTCACCATCTGCACGCTCTCCAACGGCAACATCGGCCTCCTGACCGAGATGGCCAAGCGCGCCGGCCTGCCCTGGGACTGCGTGCTGTCGGCCGAGGTGTTCAAGGCCTACAAACCCGACCCGCGCACGTACCTCGGCGTGGCCGGCGTGTTCGATGCGACGCCGGGGCAGGTGATGCTCGCGGCCGCGCACCATGACGACCTGGCGGCGGCGCGCGTGTGCGGCCTGAAGACCGCCTACATCGAGCGGCCCCACGAGTTCGGCCGCGCGCAGCCGAAGGATGTCTCGCCGCAGGCCGACAACAGCCTGCATGCGCGCGACATCAATGAACTGGCCGACCTGCTGGGCTGCTGAGCGGCAGCCCGGCCCTCTCGGTCAATAGCCGTTCGCGGCGCCCGAGCGGCGGTTGTCCGCAGCGCCGCTGTAGGTGGCGCTGCCGTTCGGGTTCTGTGTCACGGCGATGCCGCTGATCCCGCTCAGGAGCCCCGTCACCAGCAGGTTGTCCGTCGTGTAGCCGAAGCGCGCGCGCATGTCGCCCGCGAGCGGTGCCAACGCCGAGCCGGCCTCCAGTTCCGCATTGCCGTTCTGGCCCGTGAAGTTGGGCGCGTTGACGGCCGCCTGCAGGTCCAGCCCGTACACCACGTTGCCCATGAAGGTCTTCACGATGTAGTCGGGAATCGGCCCGCCCCCCGCCGAACCCCACACCAGCCGCAGCTTGCCGTTGCCGTCGAAGGCGATGGCCGGCGCGATCGAGGTGCGCGGCCGCTTGGTGCCCGCATAGCCGTTCACGTCCGAGCCGCTGAGCGGCGTGCCGGCCGAGAAGTTCGACATCACGTTGTTCAGCATGATGCCGGCCGCCTCGATGTGCGCGCCCCAGTGGGTGTTGATGGTGGTGGTCATCGACAGCGCATTGCCGTAGCCGTCGACGATCGCGACGTTGCTCGTGGTGTTCCAGTCCTCGTCGTGCGCGCTGCCGGTCGCTGCCTTGGCGAGCATCGTCTTGCGGGGCTTGGCCAGCGCGGCCATCGTGTCGTAGCCGGCCGGGTCCGTCGCCACGAAGCTGCCGATGTTGCCCGCGGGCGCGGTGGCGAAGGCGGTCTCGCCGATCTGCGCGGCGCGCTTGTCGAGTTCGATGTCGCTCAGCAGCACCGAAGCGCGCGCGTTGCTGTTCGAATAGGCCGGGTCGCCGATGACCGCGCGCCGGTCGACGTTCGCGAGCCGGCTCGCCTCGGCCGCGAGGTAGACGAAGCGCGGCGTGTCCAGCGCCTTCTCGTCCTGCACCTGCTTGCGCTCCAGGATGCCCAGCGAATACAGCGTGACGAAGCCGCCGAACGAGGGCGCGGGCTGCGTGTAGATGGTCGTGCCGAAGCGCGTGCCGACCATCGGCTTGCGCTCCACCGCCTTGTAGGCCGGGAAGTCGGCGGGCGCCATGAGGCTGGGGATCGACGCGATGGTCGTCGCGGTGCTCGGGCTGCCCGCCGGCCCCGAGTTCGGAAGGATCGACTTGCACGGCAAGCTGTCCAGCGTGGTGCGCTGCACGATGGCTTTCACCGTGTCCTGCGCCGGGTCGTAGAAGGCGGTGGCGCCGCCGTCGCGCACGAGCTTCATGGTTTGCGCGAGCTCGGGGTTGGTGATGAGCGTGCCGATGGGCAACGGCTTCTGTTTCGAGACATCGGCCGGGTCGCAGTAGCGCTTGGCGATGTCCGGGTACTTGCAGCGCGGCGCGCCCCGCACCGTGTTGGCCGAGTTCACCCAGGCGGCCACGCCGGTGCCCGCGGAGACGGGGTTGCCGTCGTCGTCGAACTCGGCGCTGTCGGCGTAGAGCGTCGCGTACATGTACTTCGTCATCGGAAAGCCGTTCTCGGCCAGGCCGATGGCGTCGTCCCACAGCGTGTTCCAGGCCTTCTTGCCGTAGCTGCGGTGCACCAGGTCGAGCACCGCCACCGTGCCCGGAATGCCCACGGCGCGTGCGGAGATGTTGGTGTTGCCCTGCTGCGAGGAGATGCTCGCGCCGACCGTGAGGCCCGACTTGCAAAGGTTGTACGGCGGCGTGGTGGACACGTCCTGCGCGACGGCCTTGTACACGTCGGCCGCGCCGCCGGTGCTCGAGGGCGCGGCGGAAAGGCCGTCGAAGGTGCGCACCTTCTTGCTGGCCGCGTCGTAGTACGTGATGAGCGTGCCGCCGCCCAGCCCCGAGGCGAAGGGCTCGGCCGTGCCCAGCACGGCCTGCACGGCAATCGCCGCGTCGATGGCGCTGCCGCCGGTCGCCAGGATCTTGCAGCCGGCCTTGGAGGCCTCGTAGTGCGCGGAGGTCACCATCAGGTTGGTGCCGGTGATGCCGGCCGTCTGGCCGTGCGGCGCGCCGGCCTGCTGCGTGCACAGGGCGGGATCGAAGCGCACGACCGGCGGTGCGTCGGTGGCGGGCGGGCCGGCGGGAGGCTGTGGCGGGGGCGGCGCGTTGGTGATCGGCAATGGCGCGAAGCCGAACGAGCCGCCGGAGCCGCCGCCGCAGGCGGTGAGCAGGGCCGCAGCGAGGGCGGCCAGGGTGGAGACAGGGAGGAGTCTGGAGGTGTGCATCGTGGAAGAAATGAAATACGCCGACGCTGTACCGGTCGGTCGGCTTTTCAATCTATTGCAACTCGCATGCCACCAAAGTTCTCGCTTTCCCGATGTGCGGGCGTCTTTACAGAAGCTCAGTCTGTCAGCAGCTTTTCCACCGTGCGCAGGTTGCGCGCCGTTGTGCTCGACTTGTAGCGCGTCTTGGCCAGCAGCTTGGCCACGGGCGTGTCGGTGCTCTCGCCGCGCGGGCATTGCCAATAGAGCACGCCCTTGCCGCGCTTCAGGCGTTCGAGCTTCGGGTCGACGGTGCCGGCCTTTTCCATCACCTCGTCGAGCATCGCGGGGTCGGAGCCGAACACGAGGTACGGGTGGCGCTCCTCGTCGATGCGCTCGAAGGGGTAGGCCGCAGCCATGTCGGCCACCTGCTTCTGCGTGAGCAGCACGATCCACGCGTCGTAGCCGAAGCGCTCGCGCAGGGCGTGCTCGATGCGTTTGCGCAAGGCACTGGCATCGCTCTCGCCGGTGTCGAACAGCACGTTGCCGCTCGCGAGCACCGTGCGCACTTCATCGAAGCCGAGCTCGACGAAGAGCGCCTTCAGGTCCGCGCTCTTGATCGTGATGCCATTGACGTTCACGCCGCGCAGCAGCGCGATGTGACGTGTCGTCTTCTTTTCTTTCTTCGGGCTGGCCATGGCGTTACCCGAAGCGCTTCAGCGCAGGCCGGCGCCTTCGGCGGACTCGGCGCGCTGGATCAATTCGATCTTGTAGCCATCGGGGTCGGTCACGAAGGCGATCACCGTCGTGCCGCCCTTGACCGGGCCCGCCTCGCGCGTCACGTTGCCGCCCGCCGCCTTGATCTTCGCGCAGGCCGCGTACGCATCGGGCACGCCGAGCGCGATGTGGCCGTAGGCGGTGCCCAGGTCGTAGCTCTCGGTGCCCCAGTTGAAGGTGAGTTCGATCTCGGCCTGGTCGGGGTTGCCCTTGTCGAAGCCGAGGAAGGCGAGGCTGTACTTGTACTCGGGGTTTTCCGACGTGCGCAGCAGGTTCATGCCGAGCACTTGTGTGTAGAAGTCGATGGAGCGCTGGAGGTTGCCGACGCGCAGCATGGTGTGAAGGAATCGCATCTCGTGGGGCCGTGTGGTTTTATGAAAGGGGGAAGCCGCTATTGTCGGCTTCCCGCCGCGCCGATCAAGCCGCCGCCGTCAGCAGGTGGGACGCGTGGCGCTTGAGGAACTCCATCAGGTGCTGCGGGTACTCGGGCACCACCGCATCGCGCACGCTCGGGCGTGCGGCCAGCGCCTTGCGCCAGGCATCGACCTTGGGCAGCGCGGCGAAGATGCGCGAATCGATGAGCGTGTCGAACACCTCGAAGTAGCGGAACACCGGCGCGAAGACCGCATCGACCAGGCTGAAGTCCTTGCCCGCGAAGTAGGGGCCCGCGCCGAGCGCCGCCTCGACGCGCTCGAACTTGGCGATCAGCGCGAGGCGCTTCTGCTCGAACACGGCGGCATCCTGCGTGGTCTCGTAGCCCCAGAGGTCGGCGAGGATGGCCGAGCCGAACTCCATCCATGCGCGGTGCCCGGCGCGGGTGAGCGGGTCTTCGGGATGCAGGCGCGCGCCGGGTTGCGTCTCTTCGAGGTACTCGCAGATCACGTTGCTCTCGAACAGCACGGCCTCGGTGCCGTCCGCGCGCTGCACCTTCAGGAGCGGCACCTTGCCCAGCGGCGAGATGTCGAGAAACCACTGGGGCTTGTTCGCCAGGTCGATCACGACGCGCTCGAAGGGCACGCCTTTTTCACCGAGCGCGATGGCGGCGCGCTGGACGTAGGGGCACAGCAGGTGGCTGATGAGTGTGAGGGGTTGGGACATGTGGCTCTCCGTCTTATGTTGCGTACTTGGATCGCCGCGATTCTTGCGATCCCGAACAACCTTTTTCCGGAAAGCCCATTCGCCAATTTGGCGCCTTGTGCTAGGCCGTGGTGTCGAGCCAGTGCGTGATGCGCCCGTTGTGCATCACGCCAATGCGGTCGGCCATCGCATGCGCCTCGGGCTCGTTGTGCGTGACCAGGATGGCGGTCTGGCCTGCCTGCTTCAGGATGCCGCGCACCTCGGCGGTGAGGCGTTCGCGCGTGCCGCCGTCCAGGTTGGAGAAGGGTTCGTCCAGCAGCAGCAGCGCGGGTGAAGGCGCGAGCGCACGGGCCAGCGCAATGCGCTGCTGCTGGCCACCCGAGAGCTCGTGCGGATAGCGCTCGCCGGCCTCGGCCAGGCCGACCAGCGCCAGCATTTCGGCCACGCGCGCCTCTTGCGCCGCGCGGCCGAGGCGGCGCAGCCCGAAGGCGACGTTCTTCGCGGCCGAGAGGTGCGGGAACAGCGCGTACTCCTGGAACATCATCCCCACGCGCCGCTGCTCGGGCGGCAGGTGCGTGCGGGCGGAGGAGAGCGCCACGTCGTCCAGGCGGATCGTGCCCGCACGCAGCGGCTCGAAGCCCGCGATGGCGCGCAGCACCGTGGTCTTGCCGCAGCCCGAGGGGCCGAAGAGGCAGGCGATGTCGCCGGCCGCGAGCGACAGCGAGAAATCGTCGACCACGGTGTGCGGGCCACGCGGCGTGTCGTACGCGAGCTGGATCGATTCGAGGTGCAGCGCGGAGCTCATGTATTTTCCGGAACGGGTGCGACCGGCGTCGTGCCTAGCTGGTTGCGCGCCAGCAGCACCACCGGCAGCAGGCCGGCCAGCACGATGGCGAGCGCGGCGATCGCGCCTTCTTCATAGGTGCCGCGCGCGGCCTCGGCGTAGAGCCAGGTGGCCAGGGTGTCGAAGTTGGCGGGGCGCAGCAGCAGCGTGGCGGGCAACTCCTTCATCGCATCGACGAAGACCAGCAGCGCGCCCGCCGCAATGGCCGGCTGCAGCAGCGGCAGGTGCACACGGCGCAGCGTGCCCGCGGTGGTTTCGCCGAGCAGGCGCGAGGCCTGCTCGATGGCGGGCGGAATGCGCGCGAGGCCGGCCTCGATGCCGCCCACCGGCATCGCGAGAAAGCGGATCGCGCAGGCCACGACCAGCACGATGCCCGCGCTCATCAGCGGCAGGCCTTGCCATCCGAACAGCGTTGCGAGCGCGGCATCGAAAGCCAGCGCCGGCGTGAGCAGGCCGATGGCGAGCACCGTGCCCGGCACCGCGTAGCCCAGCGTGGCGGCGCGCGCCTGCCAGCGCGCGCGGTTGGGGCTGGCGCCCTGGCTGCGCGCCGCCCAGGCGACGATCAGTCCCGCGCCCACGGCCATCACGGTGACGCCCGCGGCCAATGCGAGCGTGTTGCCGAGGCTGGCGACCAGCCCCTGCGAAATGCCACCGCCCTGGCGCAGCCGCTTGGCGCTTTCCCAGACGAGGTACAGCGCCGGCGCCACGAAGCCGATCAGCACCGGCAGCGCCGTGACGGCGGTCGCGGCCCAGCCGGCGCCGCCATGCAGGCGCCGCGGCTGCACGGCGCGCATGCGCTGCGTGGAACCGAAGCGCTGGTGCTGGCGGCCGTTGCGTTCGAGCCAGACGAGCGCGACCACCACGAACAGCATCGCGCAGGCGATCTGCGCCGCGCCGGCCAGGTCCGAGCGCGTGATCCACGTGGTGTAGACCGCCACCGTGAGCGTGTTGACGCCGAGGAATTCCGAGGCGCCGATGTCGTTGAGCGTTTCCAGCAGCGCAAGGCTCAGGCCCACGGCAAGGGCCGGCCGCGCGAGCGGCAGCGCCACGCGAAAGAACGCGCCGCGCCGGCTCTCGCCCAGCGTGCGCGCGGCTTCCAGCAAGTGCGCCGGCTGCGTCATGAACATCGCGCGCGCCGTCATGTAGACGTAGGGATAGAGCACGAAGCCCAGCACGAAGATCGCGCCCGGCATCGAGCGCAGGTCGGGCAGGCGGAACTGGCGCGGGCTGTCGAAGCCCAGCACCCAGCGGATCGCGCCCTGCACGGGGCCTATGGGGTGCAGCAGGTCCAGGTACGCGAAGGCGACGATGTAGGTCGGCATCGCGAGCGGCAGCAGCAGCGCCCAGTGCAGCACGCCGCGCCCCGGAAAATCATGCGCCGTGACGAGCCACGCGCAGCCGGTGCCGATCACCAGCACCAGCGTGCCGACACCGGCCAGCAGCAGCGCCGTGTTGAGCGCCGCCTGCGGCAGCACGTGCGCGAACAGCGGCCCCCAGTGCGAGACGCCGGAACCGAACGCGAGCCACGCGAGCGTGAGCACGGGCGCGAGCACGCCGATGGCGATCGCGAACGAGGCAAGGCGCCAGACCGGTCCTGCGGCTTGCAGGGCCGGCGGCTGGCGCCGTGTCATTCGCATGATTCGGGCACCGGCAAGGCGTGCCCTATCGATGGCGTCACTGATCGAAGCCGACCTTGTCAACGAGTGCGCTGGCCTGCTTGCGGTACTTGGCGATCTCGGTTAGCGGCAGCGGATCGACCTTCAGCTCGCCGATGCTCTGGCCGATGATCGGATCGAGCGCCACGCCCCTGCGCACCGGGTACTCGTAGTTGGTCTGCGCATAGAGCGCCTGCGCCGGCTCGGACACCAGGAACTCCAGCAGCTTGACCGCATTGGCGCGCTGCGGCGCGTTCTTCGCCACCGAGGCGCCGCTGATGTTGACGTGCGTGCCGCCGCTCCTGGCGTTGGCGAAGGTCGGGCGCACCACCTTGATCGCATCGCCCCACTTGCGCGCGTCGGTGCCTTCCTTCGCGCTCTTCATCTGGCCGACGTAGTACGAGTTGGCCAGGCCGATGTCGCAGATGCCGCCCAGGATGTCGCGCGCCACGTCGCGGTCGCCGCCCGTGGCCTTGCGCGCGAGGTTGGCCTTGACGCCGCGCAGCCACTGCTCGGCCTTGGCCTCGCCGTCGTGCGCGATCAGCGCGGAGACGAGGGCCGTGTTGTAGGGATGCTGGCCCGCGCGGATGCAGACCTTGCCCTTGTACTTCGGGTTGGCGAGGTCTTCGTAGCGGAAGCTGGTGATCGGCTGGGTCTTGTCCGCGTAGAGCACGCGGGCGCGCAGCGAGAGCGCGAACCACTGGCCGTCGGCGCCGCGCAGGTTGGCGGGAACGGCCGATTCGAGCGCGGGCGATTTCACGGGCTGCGTCACGCCGCCGTCGACCAGGTCCATGAGGTTGCCGATGTCCACGGTCATCAGCACGTCGGCCGGCGAGCGCGCGCCCTCGGCCTTGACGCGCTCCAGGAGCCCGTCCTTCACGAACACGGTGTTGACCTTGATGTTGCTTTGCGCGCTGAAGGCGGAGATCAGCGGCTGGATCAGCGCGGGCTCGCGCGTCGTGTAGAGCGTGAGTTCTTCGGCGGCATGCGCGGGCAGGGCGATGAGGGCGAGCCAGGCGGTGGCGACGCCGGTCAGTGCGTGCGCAGCGCGGGTCGGAGCGCCGAAGCGTTGGGTCATGACAGATCCTCCAGGGCGGTAACGTGTTCTTGGGGAGACACCGGCGGCCGTTGATGGCGACGCCGATGAGAACAATTATCAACAGGCGGGAGGAGGGGGCGCCCTTTGGACTTACAAGCCGAAGGCCTACTGCCCTGCTGCATCACCGGGCCGGAGGAATCTCGAACACCAGGCACGTCGTCGTGGCATGCGCATACAGCGTGCCGTCGGCCCCGACGAGCCGCGCCTCGGCGGTGGCGAGCTGCTTGCCGCAATGGATCACCTTGCCTTCGGCGCGCACCCGCTGCACCTTGGGCGTGAGGCCCTTCACGTAGTTCACGCTCAGTTCGGCGGTCGTGTAGGCGCGGCCGGCCGGCATCATCGTGTGGACCGAGCAGCCCAGGGCCGAATCGAGCATCGTGGCGACCCAGCCGCCGTGGATGGTGCCCAGCGGGTTCAGGTGCTGCGCGAGCGGCGTGCCCTGGAACACGGCCACGCCCTTGCTCACGGAGAGGATCGTGAAGTCCAGCGTCTTGGCGATGGCTGCATAGGGAATCTCGCCATTGAGCATCGCCTGCATCACTTCGAGACCGGTCTTGCCGGCGATCTGTTCGGGGTGGGCGAGGCCGGGGCCGGGGCCGTTGTCCAGGCGGTCGATGATCACGCGCTCCTCGGCGATCCATGCGTCGAGCTGGCTGGTGGGTTGCGTCATGCCTGTATTTCTCCTGGGGGCTTTGGCGGGATGATGAAGTTGCATATGCAATAGTTGCATCTACAATAATACCCCATGGACATCCAGACCAAGCCGCGCGGCTGCACCAGTTTCAAGGTACGACAACTCATGCGTCGCCTGTCGATGCACTACGACGCCGAGGTGTCCAAGAGCGGCCTGAAGACCACGCAGTACTC
This sequence comes from Variovorax sp. 770b2, assembly GCF_900115685.1. Taxonomy (GTDB): domain Bacteria; phylum Pseudomonadota; class Gammaproteobacteria; order Burkholderiales; family Burkholderiaceae_C; genus Variovorax. The sequence continues at coordinate 182,462 of NZ_FOXJ01000001.1, forward strand.
GCTGCTGTCGCACCTCAAGCGGCTGGGCGCCGTTCGCCCGGTCGACTTCGCGGTCGAGCTCAAGACCACCGCCTCCACGCTGAGCCGCAACATGCAGCCGCTGATTGCCGCCGGCTGGGTCACGCAGAGCGCCGGCGCCGATGCGCGCAGTCGGCTGGTGGCGCTCACGCCCGAGGGCGAGGCCAAGTGGCGCGAAGCCCAGCACCACTGGAAGACCGCGCAGCAGAAGCTCAACGCGCTGCTGGGCGTGGAGCGCGTGCTGGCCCTGCACCAGCTGATCGACGAGTCGCTCGAGCTGCTCGGCGCGGAAGACGCGCCCGACTGCAGCGACTGACCCGGACCGGCCCGCAACATCACTTTCGCCTCACGCGCACAGCTGCGCGCGGCATTGCTTTCCCTTCTCCTCCTCCACATCCCATTCCAACAGCAGAGGCCCCATGTTCGCCACCCAAGTTTCCGCATGGCTGCAGCGCCGCGGCATCCACTACGGATGGATCGTCGCCGCCATCACCTTCCTGACCATGCTGACGATGTCGGCCGCGCTCGGCCTGCCGGGCGCGATGCTGCAGCCGCTCACCAAGGAGTTCGGCTGGAGCACCGAGCAGATCTCCTCGGCGCTCGCGCTGCGCTTTGCGCTCTTCGGCCTCATGGGCCCGTTTGCCGCGGTGCTGATGGAGCGCTATGGCCTGCGCGCAGTGATCTGCACCGGCCTTGCGCTGGTGGGCCTGGGCATGGCGCTGGTCACCATGGCTTCGCAGCTGTGGCAGCTCTTCGTGCTCTGGAGCCTGATGCTGGGCCTGGGCACCGGCATGACCGCGCTGGTGCTCGGCGCGGTGGTGGCCAACCGCTGGTTCGTCGCGCGCCGCGGGCTGGTCATCGGCATGCTCACGGCCAGTTCGGCGACGGGGCAACTGGCGTTCCTCCCGTTCGCGGCCTGGATGATCGAGCACTGGGGCTGGCGCTCGGCCATCGTGCCGATCGTGATCGGCAGCGTGCTGATCGCGGTGCTCGCGCTGTGCCTCATGCGCAACCGGCCGTCCGACATCGGCCTGCTGCCCTACGGCGAGGTGCCCGGCACGCAGCCCGCGGCACCGGCCGCGCCCGCGGCGATGATGAACTTCGCCACGCCGTTCCGCGTGCTGAGAGAAGTCGCGACCAACCGCACCTTCCTGATCCTGGCCGCCACCTTCTTCATCTGCGGCCTGAGCACCAACGGCCTCGTGCAGACGCACTTCATCTCGCTGTGCGGCGACAACGGCATGGGCGCGGTGCCCGCGGCCTCGGTGCTCGCGATGATGGGCGCCTTCGACTTCGTGGGCACCATCCTCTCGGGCTGGCTCTCGGACCGCTACGACAACCGCAAGTTGCTCTTCTGGTACTACGGCCTTCGCGGGTTGTCGCTCTTCTGGCTGCCGCATTCGGAATTCACGATCTACGGCCTGGGCCTCTTCGCGATGTTCTACGGCCTTGACTGGATCGCCACCGTGCCGCCGACCGTCAAGCTCGCGGGCGCGACCTTCGGTCCTGCCAAGGTGGGCCTCGTGTTCGGCTGGATCTTTGCCGCGCACCAGCTGGGCGCCGCCACGGCCGCCTATGGCGCGGGCTTTGCGCGCACGCTGCTCCTGACCTACACGCCGGCGCTGTACGCAGCCGGTGCGGCCTGCCTCGTCGCGGCGGTGATCGTGATGATGATCCGCCGTCCGGCAGCCAAGGCCGGCACGCCGGCTACGCCCGCAGCCGCAGCCGCCGCCGCAGCTGCGACTGCGACTGCGACTGCGACTGCGACTGCGCGCGCCTGATCGACCACCCGAAGGCCCCGCCATGACCACCTCCGCCAAAGGCGAACTCGACCCGCGCACGCGCCGCCTGCTCGAGGCGCCCATCGTGCCCACGCTGCTGCGCCTTGCAGCCCCCAACGTGCTCGTGATGGTGGCGCAGGCCTCCGTCGGGCTCATCGAGACCTACTTCGTCGGCAAGCTCGGCACGGATGCGCTCGCCGGCATGGCGCTGGTGTTCCCGATCGTGATGCTGATGCAGATGACCTCCAGCGGCGCGATGGGCGGCGGCATCGCCTCGTCGATCGCCCGCGCACTCGGCGCGCGCCGCCGCGACGATGCCGATGCGCTGGTGTGGCATGCGGTCGTCATCGCGCTGGGCTTCGGCCTGTTCTTTTCGCTGGCGCTGCTGTTCGGCGGACGCTGGCTCTACGGCATCATGGGCGGCACCGGCCCTTCGCTCGATGCGGCGCTCACGTACTCCAACTGGGTGTTCGCGGGCGCGGTGCTGGTGTGGCTCTTCAACTCGCTCTCCGCGATCATCCGCGGCACCGGCAACATGGCGGTGCCCGCCAACGTCACGGTGGTGGGCGTGGTGTTCCTCATTCCGGCGTCGCCGCTCCTGATCTTCGGCTGGGGGCCGATCCCGGGCATGGGCATCGCCGGCGGCGCCATGGCGCTGCTGCTCTACTACCTGCTGGGTTCCATCGCGCTCATCGTCTACCTGCGCTCGCCGCGCAGCCTGCTCAAGCCGACACTGGCGGCGCTGAAGCTGCAGTGGCCGATGTTCCGCGACATCCTGCGCATCGGGCTCGTGGGCGCGGTGTCGACGGTGGCGACCAACCTGTCGATCGGCATCGCGACCGCACTCACCGGGCACTTCGGCTCGGGCGCGCTGGCCGGCTATGGCACGGCGTCGCGGCTCGAATACCTGCTGGTGCCGCTGGTGTTCGGCCTGGGCGCACCCCTGGTCGCGATGGTCGGTACCTGCATGGGCGCGGGGCAGCGCGAACGCGCGCTGCGCGCCACCTGGGCCGGCGCGGCGCTTGCCTTTGCGCTGACCGAGACCATCGGCCTGGCGGCCGCGCTGTTCCCGCGGCCGTGGCTGCTGCTGTTCGGCAACGACCCCGCGATGCTGGAGACCGGCACGCACTACCTGCGCGTGGTGGGGCCGCTCTACGGCTTCTTCGGCGTGGGGCTCGTCCTGTACTTTGCTTCGCAGGGCGCGGGCCGCCTGCTGTGGCCGGTGCTCGGCAACATCGCCCGGCTCGCCGTGGCGGGCACGGGCGGCTGGCTCGCACTGCGCTGGGGCGGCGGGCTCACCGGCGTCTTCGCGGCGCAGGGCGTGGCGCTGGTGGTGTACGGCATCGTGATCGCCTCGGCGATCGCGGGTGGTGCATGGTTCGGGCGCGTGGGCTGGCCGCGCACGCCCACCGGATTGCTGCGCCGGGTGGCGCAGGCCTGAAACAGTTTCTACACAGCGAAAGGCTTCCCATGAAAATCAAGGACTCCGTCGTCTTCATCACCGGCGCCAACCGCGGTCTCGGGCTGGCCTTTGCCAAGGCCGCGCTCGCGGCGGGCGCGAGCAAGGTCTATGGCGCCGCGCGCGACCCGAAGAGCATCACGCTGGCGGGCGTGACGCCGGTGCCGCTCGACGTGACCCAGCCCGCGCAGATCGCCGCGGCGGTGGCCGCCTGCGGCGACGTCACGCTGCTCGTCAACAACGCCGGCATCTCGCGCGGATCGAGTCTGCTGGGTGCGGGCGCGGTCGATGCGGCGCGCGCCGAGTTCGAGACCAACTTCTTCGGCCCCTGGGCGCTGACGCAAGCCTTTGCGCCGGTGCTCGCGGCCCACGGTGGCGGTGCGGTCATCAACGTGCTGTCGGCGCTGAGTTGGGTGAGCTTTCCGAGCGTGGCGACCTACAGCGCGACGAAGTCGGCGGCATGGTCGCTGAGCAACGGCCTGCGCAACGAACTGGCCGGGCAGGGCACGCAGGTGACGAGCCTGCACGTGGCCTACATGGACACCGACATGGCCGCGCACGTGCCGGGCGCCAAGGCATCGCCCGACGACGTGGCGCGCCAGGCGTTCGCGGGCGTGGAGGCCGGCAGGCCCGAGGTGCTGGCCGACGAGGTTTCGCGCCAGCTCAAGCAGAGCCTGTCGAGCGAGACGCCGGCCTATGCGGCGGCACCGAAACCTGCCGCGGCCTGAGCGCCTGAGCGGCCTGAGCGGCGCCCGCAAGAAAAAACCCGGGCGCTCGGCCCGGGTTTTTTCGTTCTCATCGATCAGTTGCGGTACGGATTGTTGGGCCGGCGGTCGTAGCGGTTGGGCACGCCGTCCCCATCGTTGTCCCGGCGGCCGCCGTAGTGGCGGCGGTCGTCCCAGCGGCGGCCGTTGTCGTAGCGGCGGCCATCGCGGTAGTAGCCCGGGTGATAGTGGCGCGGCGGGGGCGGCGCGTAGTAGCGGCGCGGCGGCGGTGGCGGCACCACGTACACCTGGGCCTGGATGAAGCGTCCGCCGGTCTGGGCTTGCGCCGGTGCGCTGATGGCAGCCAGCGACATGAGGGCGGCTGCGGCGATTGCGAAACTGAGCTTTTTCATGGCAACTCCCGTGGAGTGGTTGGAAGCCTCATCGTCGTTGCCTTGTGTGAACCTTGTGTAAGGCGGAGGCGAAATCGGATGAAGAGCTGTAAGCAGCCCGTAGACGTGTGACGTCAAGTGGGCATGCCTGATCCTAAGGGCTGCGGCATGCGCTGGGCACCGCCGCAGGTGTGCCGTTGGTTGTAGGCCGGGAGGCCGTGCCGGTGTGCGCTCAGGCGCGCGGGGCGGGCAGCATGCGGCGCAGCGCTTCGAAGAACAGGTCCGACTGCTCGCGCTCGCCCTGGATCTGCGCCGCCACGTGCGCGGCCAGCTTCGCATCGACGGGCGCGAGGGGACGCCCGGTCGATTGGGCGATCACCTGGTGCAGGCACGCCCGTTCGAGGTAGTACAGATCGTCGTAGGCATGCGCGATGGTGGCGCCCGCCACGATCACGCCGTGGTTCGCGAGAAAGGCGATGTCCTTGCCGGCGTTCTCGCCCGCCATGGAACGCGCGATGCGCTCGCCCTCTGCATCGTCGAGCGCCAGGCCGTTGTAGACCGCGTCGATCGCGATGCGGTTCATGTAGCGCATCGCATTCTGGCTCGCGGTCGGGTCGAGCGCGCGGTCCACCGTGAGCGTGAGCGCGGTGGCGTAGGGCATGTGGCAGTGCAGCACGACCGCGTGGCCCGTGAGCCGATGCACCGCGCCGTGGATGAAGAGGGCGGTGGGCTCCACGCGATGGCGGCCGGCGAGCACCTCGCCGTGCACGTCGATCAGCACGATGTCGTCGGGGCCGATCTCGCTCCAGTGCAGGCCGCGCGGGTTGATGAGGTAGCGGTCCTGCACGCCCGGCAGCATCACGCTGAAGTGGTTGCACACGCCTTCGGACAGCCCGTGGTGGGCAGCGGCGCGCAGGGCCAGCGCGAGGTCTTCGCGGAGCTTGCGGACGGCGGGGCTGGCGTAGTCGGAATCTGCGGACATCGTGTCTCCTTCGTTTTTCTTGTGAACCGGCAATGGATCAGGCGTGCGATCAAGCGTGGGTGACGCCTGTCCAGGCCGCGATGAATTTCTTCGCATCGTCGCGCACCGCCGGGGCCTCTTTGCCGGGCTTGTAGAGCGCGGAGCCGATGCCGAAGCCGGCCGCGCCCGCCGCGCGCCACTCGCCCATGTTCAACGGCGTGATGCCGCCCACGGGCATCACGGGCGTGCCGGCCGGCAGCACCGCGAGCAGCGCCTTCACCACCGCGGGCGAGGCCAGCTCGGCGGGGAAGAGCTTCAGTCCGGTGGCGCCGGCCGCGAGCGCGCCGAAGGCCTCGGTCGGCGTCATCACGCCGGGCAGGCACACCATGCCGAGCTTCACGGCCTCGGCGATGACCGCGGCGTTGAAGTTGGGCGAGACGATCAGCTCGCCGCCGGCCGCGTGCACATCGCGCACCTGCTGCGCGTCGAGCACCGTGCCCGCGCCCACCAGCGCTTGCGGAAAACGCGTGCGCATGAGCGCGATGCTGGCCAGGGGCTGCGGCGAATTGAGCGGCACCTCGAGCAGCCGGAAGCCGGGCTCGACGATGGCATCGCCAACGTCCGCGGCCTCGGCGGGCGAGAGGCCGCGAAGGATGGCCACGAGCGGCAGGTCGCGCATCGCGGCGTTGAATTTTTCAAGGGGCGTGGTCATGGCTGGATTCAGTGGTTGTCTGCTGCAAGAAAACCGGACAGCGCATGCAGTCCGGCCCAGGTGGCCTCGGCGCCGAGCGTGCGCGTGGCAACGCCGGCGGCGCGCAGGGCCAGGGCGTAGCGCTCGGTGAGCACGGGCGAGCCGATCAGCACCACCTCGCCGGCCGCCTGCAGCGATTGGGTGCGCAGCTCTTCGCCGATCAGGAGGCCCGAGAGGTAGCTGGACAGCTCCTCTTTCGGCATGCGATCGAACAGCGCGAGCGTGCGTGCGCCGAAGGCGTTGTGCAACAGGCCGTGGCCGTTCTCCGATTGGGTCACGCCCTGCAGGAACGCCGCTTCGTCCAGCGGCGCGGCGGCATCGAGCGTGCGCGCGAGGATCGAGTGCTGGCTCAAGAGCGCGTAGAACTCGCCCGTCATGCAGGTGCGAAAGCCCGCGACGCGGCCCTTGCTGACAGTGGCCCACTTGTTGTGCGTGCCGGGCAGCACGAAGAGGCCGTCGCTCGCACCGGTGAGCGCCATGGCGCCGAAGATCTGCACCTCCTCGCCGCGCATCACGTCGGGCACGCCGTCGTGCTCGTCACTGAGGCCCGGCACGATGGCGATGCGCGCACCGGGAATCGCGTCGATGTGGATGATCTTGCGGCCCACCTCGACGCGGCCCGCCGGGCAGGCGCAGTACGGTGCCTCGACCCAGCCCTGCTTGCTGCCGGCCATGCCGGAGATGAGGCAGCGCGCGCCTTCCAGGCGCATCCAGTCGCCGAACAGCGCTTCGAAGACGGCGGGGAATCCGCCTTCGGGCACCTTGAGGATGCCGCGCGCATCGCTGCGTTCTTCGAGCACCTTGCCGTCCGTATCCAGCAGTGCGCCGCGGAGGGAACTCGTGCCCCAGTCGATTGCTACCAGTCTTGTCATCTCAGTGATTGTCGCGCGGGACGAATGCCCCGCGCCGGCCGCGCAGGAAAGCGAGGTCCGCACCCTGGTCGGCCTGCAGCACCGTGTCGACATAGAGCTTCCAGTACCCCGAGTCGAGCGGCGCCTTCGGTGCGACCCATGTCTCGCGGCGCCTGGCCAGCTCTTCGTCGCTCACGTGCAGGTGCAGCTTGCGGTTCGGTACGTCGAGTTCGACGATGTCGCCGTCCTGCACCAGCGCGAGCGGTCCGCCCGCGGCCGCTTCGGGCGCCGTGTGCAGCACCACCGTGCCGTAGGCCGTGCCGCTCATGCGCGCATCGCTGATGCGGACCATGTCGGTGATGCCCTTGCGCAGCACCTTGGGCGGCAGCGGCATGTTGCCGGCCTCTGCCATGCCGGGGTAGCCCTTGGGGCCGCAGTTCTTGAGCACCATGATGCAGTGCTCATCGATGTTCAGGTCCTCGTCGTCGATGCGCCTGTGCAGGTCGTCGGCGCTCTCGAACACCACCGCGCGCCCCTTGTGCACCAGCAGCTCGGGCGTGGCCGCGCTGGGCTTGATGATCGCGCCGTTGGGCGCGAGGTTGCCGCGCAGCACGCAGATGCCGGCCTTGTCCTTGAAGGGATCGGCCAGGGGGCGGATGACCTGCGGGCCGTAGTTCTCGGCATCCTTCACGTTGTCCCACAGGCTCTGGCCGGTGACGGTGAGGATGTCCTTGTGCAGGTGCCGGGCGATCTCCTTGATGACCACTGGCAGGCCGCCCGCATAGCAGAAGTCCTCCATCAGGAACTGGCCCGAGGGCTGCAGGTTCACGAGGCACGGGAGTTCCGAGGCGAGGCGGTCGAAGTCGTCGAGCGTGAGGTCCACGCCGATGCGGCCCGCAATGGCCAGGAGGTGGATCACGAGGTTGGTCGAGCCGCCCACGGCCGCGTTCACCTTGATCGCGTTCTCGATCGCCTCGCGCGTGAGGATCCTGGACATGTTCATGTCCTCATGCACCATGTCCACGATGCGGCGGCCCGCCTGCCGCGCCAACACATTGCGCCGCCCGTCGACGGCGGGGTAGGCCGCATTGCCCGGAAGGCCCATGCCCAGCGACTCGACCATGCAGGCCATGGTGCTCGCGGTGCCCATCGTCATGCAATGGCCGTGGCTCCGGTGCATGCAACTCTCGGCCTCGAAGAAGTCCTGCAGCTTGAGCGTGCCGGCGCGCACCTGCTCGCTCATCTGCCACACGCCGGTGCCCGAGCCCAGTTCCTGTCCGCGCCACTTGCCCGAGAGCATCGGTCCGCCCGAGACACCGATGGTCGGGAGGTCCACGCTGGCCGCGCCCATCATGAGCGCGGGCGTGGTCTTGTCGCAGCCCATGAGCAGCACCACGCCGTCGAGCGGGTTGCCGCGAATGCTTTCTTCCACGTCCATGCTCGCAAGGTTGCGGTACAGCATGGCGGTCGGGCGCAAGAGCGTTTCGCCCAGCGACATCACCGGGAACTCGAGCGGGAAGCCGCCCGCCTCATACACGCCGATCTTCACCTGCTCGGCGAGCGTGCGGAAGTGCGAGTTGCAGGGCGTGAGCTCGCTGAAGGTGTTGCAGATGCCGATGACCGGGCGACCGTCGAACTGGTCGTGCGGCACGCCCTTGCCTTTCATCCAGCTGCGGTAGATGAAGCCGTCGCGGTCGTGGCGGCCGAACCATTGCTGGCTGCGCAGTTCGCTGGCTTTTTTTCGGGGGGGGAGTGCTCATCGGTTTGTCTCTCTCGATTGCCGGCTTCGGTGCGGAACCTCGAGGGTTTGCCCTGCCGGATGGCGTTTCAATCATCATATGATAGGCCTTATGAGCGAGCCGAAGCCTTGATGTTTTCGGCCGCAGGGATAGCAAATTTCGCATCGCACGCATGATCAAGAACATCCACGGCCGCACGCTCGAACTGCTCGGCGAAGCCATCGTTGCCGGCCGCTATGCGGTCGGGGCGTCGATACCGCCCGAGCCGCTCCTCGGCGAGGAACTCGGCGTGAGCCGCACCGTGGTGCGCGAGGCCATCAAGTCGCTTGCGGCCAAGGGGCTCGTCGTCACGGGCCCCAAGGTCGGCACGCGCGTGCTGCCGCAGGACCAGTGGAACTGGTTCGATCCCGACGTCATCACCTGGCAATCGCGGGCCGGTCTCACGCCCGGGTTCCTGCGCGACCTGCAGGACTTGCGGCGCGTGGTGGAGCCCGCGGCCGTGCGGCTCGCAGCCGAGCGGGCCGATGCGAAGGACATCGAAGAAATCGAAAGCGCCTTCGCCGGCATGAAGGAAGCCGTCGAGCACGGCGGTGACTACATCACCTTCGACCTGCGCTTTCACAACGGCCTGCTGGGTGCCGCGCGCAACCGCATGCTCGCGCAGATGAGCAAGGCGCTCAACGCGCTGCTGCGCACCAGCTTCGAGATCTCGGCCGCCAAGGCCGACGGCCCGGCGCGCTCGCTGCCGCTGCACCGCGCGGTGCTCGACGCGGTGATCGCGCGCAACCCCGACAAGGCCGAGCGCGCGGTCATCTGCCTCATCGACGGCGCACGCCAGGACATCGAGGACGTGCTCGCCTCGCGCCGCCGCCTGCCGAAACTCAGCCGCCCGCCGCCGAGACTCAAGGCGGGCTGATCGGCCAGCGCATGCAGCGCTGAACGGGCTTCAGCTTCAGGCCGTGCGCAGCCGCAGCAGCGCGCGCACGAAGCCGTGGTCCGAGCGCGAGCGGTCGCGGCCTTCGTGCAGGTGGTCGTTGAAGTAGTCGACCCGCCGCACGTCGCCCAGGCTGTGGCGGCTGCTGGCGACGAATTCTTCGCTCACCAGGATCTGGTCGAGCACGTCCGGAAAACCCTGGTGGATGTGCGAATAGGCCACGTCCTTCTTCAGCGCCGACTCGCCCTGCATCTCGTAGGCGTTGAACAGTGCCACGTCGCGCGCGGCCTTGTCGTAGGCCACCTCGGAGGTGGCCGCCACGAGCTGCGTGGTCACGCTGTGCGGGTTGTCGTTGAAATCGCCCATCACCACCAGCGGCGTGTTCGTGTCCTGCAGCAGGTCGATGACGATGCAGCGCAGGGCCGCGGCCTCGGCGCCGCGCATCAGGAGCGAGCGCAGCGAGGCCATCACGCCGACCTTGCGGTCGTCGCGGTCCTCCAGGTGATTGCCCTGGGCGTCCTGCAGGAACTTGGGGCGCTTGGACTTCAGGTGCACCGTGAGCACATGCACCTGCTGGCCGTGCTTCATGCGCAGCGTGGCCAGGAGGGGCGGGCGCTCGAAGCGCGTGTGGGGGCCGAGGCCCGGCACCTCGACACCGAAGCCCGGCGGGAAATCGACGAAGGACTGGACGTTGTCCACCTGCAGCCGCGTGGCGATGCCGACGCGCGGCGTGCCTTGCGCACCCGTTCTGGCCGGCGTGCCCGGCGGGCTTCCGGGCGGCGGCGTGTTCTCGGCACCGGGCACCGAAACGAAGTCGTAGCGCAAGCCGCTGCGCGCTATGGCGGCTTTCAGCGCCGCTTCGTCCCACACTTCCTGCACCGCGAGCACATCGGCATTGAGCGCGTGGAAACGCTCGCCGATCCAGTCGATCTTTCGCTCGTACTCGCGCTCGTTGTAGGCGTCCTGGTTCTCGTAGTACACGCGGTGGGGGTTCGCGAGGTTGAGCAGGTTGCAGGTGGCTACGAAGAGGGTGGCGTAGTTGGGGGGGATGTATTGCATGGCTTGACGATTGTGTCCGGTAACGCAAAACAAGACAAAAAGTTGACGTTTGATTGCAGTCGGTTAACGCAATCGAATTGCGATTCGTGGCTTATCTGACAGGTCCGCGGGGAAAGTTTTCGGTTTGCAGTCTTGCCACGTTTCCGTGGGCATCTGCAAGACAACATCGGCGCGCCACGGCTTGTGGCCCGCTTTTTCCGAACTTCCATGCTTTTGCGCCTTACCCCTTGCGTGCAGCCATCGCTGCGCGCGCTTTCCATTTGCTGCCTGCTGCTCATTGCGTCTTCCTGCGCCGTGGCGCAAGCGAATCCTTCATCGCCCAACGCCTTCGTCGAACAACTGCGTCAACAAGAGCGAGAACGCGTGATGCGCGCGCAGCAGGAGCGCGCGATCGACAGTCGCCGCCAGGAGCTGTTGGCGCCCGATGCGCAGCGCCTGCCGGCTTCCGAATTCCCGTGCTTTCGCATCGATCACCTCGTGCTTGCGGGTGAGCGGGCCGATGAATTCCAATGGATGCTGGAGGCCGCAGGCGGCCCCGATGCGAGCGACAGCGCCATCGGCCGCTGCATCGGCACGCGGGGTGTCGATGTCGTCATGGCGCGCCTGCAGCAGGCCATCATCGCCAAGGGCTTCGTCACGACCCGCGTGCTGGCCGCGCGGCAGGACCTGTCCGCCGGCACGCTCACCGTCACGCTCGTGTCCGGCCGCATCGCCGCCATTCGCGCGACACCCGATTCGAGCACCGGCTTGGGCGGCGACCGCGCGCTGCTTTCGGGCGCGATTCCCGCGCGGCCCGGCGACTTGCTCAACCTTCGCGATATCGAGCAGGGGCTGGAGAACTTCAAGCGCGTGCCCACCGCCGAAGCCGACATCCGGATCGAGGCGTCGCCGTCTCCCGATGCACGCCCCGGCGACAGCGATCTCGTGGTCACGTACGTGCAACGGCGCAAGCTGCGCGGCACGCTGAGCCTGGATGACAGCGGCACCGAAACCACCGGCAGGTACCAGGCCGGCGCCACCGTCTCGGCGGACAACCTGCTCGGCCTCAACGACCTCTTCTACGTCAATGCCAACCACAGCATCGACGGGCACTTTCTCGGCAACCCGAACCGCGGCACCGAGAGCCAGACCGTCCACTACTCGCTGCCCCGGGGCTATTGGCTGCTGGGCTTCACCGCGTCGAACAGCCAATACCGGCAAACCGTAGCCGGTGCGAACGCGGGCATCGTGTACGCGGGCAAGAGCCGCAATGCCGAGGTCAGGCTTTCGCGCCTGATCCATCGCGACCAGCACCGCAAGACGACGCTGGCGATCCGCGCGTTCCAGCGCCAGTCGCGCAGCTTCGGCGATGGCGCGGAGATCTCGATCCAGCATCGCGTGATCGCTGGCTGGGAGGCCGCCTTGAGCCACAGGGAGTTCATCGGCCAGGCCACGGTGGAAGGCACGCTGGCCCTGCGCCAGGGCACCGGCGCATTCGGCGCCGAGCGCGCACCCGAAGAGCAATTCGACGAAGGCACCAGCCGCTTTCGCCTCGTCGCGGCGGACGTGAGCCTGAACGCGCCTTTCAAGCTCGGCGCGCAGAAATTTCGCTACGTCGGCCAGTGGCGCGCGCAATGGAACCGGACCCAGCTCACGCCGCAAGACCGCTTTGCCATCGGTGGCCGCTACACCGTGCGCGGCTTCGACGGCGAGACCAGCCTGCTGGGCGACCGCGGCTGGCTGCTGCGCAGCGACGTCGGCTGGGCCGCGGGAGCGAGCGGCGCCGAGCTCTACGTGGGCATCGATTACGGCCGGGTGGGCGGCAAGTCGGCCGCGGGGCTGCTCGGCCACCACCTCGCCGGAGGCGTGGTCGGCGTGCGCGGCGCATGGGGAGGCCTGAACTGCGACCTCTTCGCCGGCGTGCCCCTCAGCAAGCCCGAGGGATACCGCACGTCCAGGGTCACCACGGGCCTCAACTTGAACTTCAGCTTCTGAGCCGCAGGGAGAAAAAACAAATGAACAAGCATCTTCATCGCATCGTCTTCAACGCCGCGCGCGGCATGCGCATGGTGGTCCAGGAAACCGCGACCAGCACCGGCAAGGGCGCATCCAGGGCTACCGGCAAGAGCGCACCCGCCGCCGCCTCGGTGCTCTTCGGTCTGCTGGTGGCATTGCCCGGGCAGGCGCAGATCGTCGCGAGCCCCATGGTCCCGGGCAGCCTGCGTCCGACCGTTCTCGTGGCGCCCAACGGCGTGCCGCTGGTCAACATCCAGACGCCGTCCGCAGCGGGCGTCAGCCGCAACGTCTACAGCCAGTTCGATGTGATGCGAAACGGCGTCATCCTGAACAACAGCCGCGTCAACGTGCAGAGCCAACTCGGCGGGTGGGTGCAGGGCAACCCCTGGCTGGCCGGCGGGCCGGCGCGCGTGATCCTGAACGAGATCAACGGCGGCAACCCGTCGCAGCTGCGAGGCCAGATCGAAGTGGCCGGGCAGCGCGCCGAGGTGGTCATCGCCAACCCCGCGGGCATCCTGGTGGGCGGCAGCGGCTTCATCAACGCGTCGCGCGCCACGCTGACCACCGGGCTGCCGCAGCTCGATGCCTTCGGTGGCCTCGACAGCTTCGTCGTGCGCAGCGGTACCGTTCGCATCGAAGGCGCGGGGCTGGACCTGAGTCGGACGGACTACGCCGCCATCCTTGCACGGGCCGTGCAGGTCAACGCGGGCATCTGGGCCAATGAACTCAAGGTGGTGGCAGGCGCCAGCCAGGTCAGCGCCGATCACGGCAACGTCACGCCCGCGGCAAGCACCGGTGCGGCACCCGGCTTCGCGCTCGACGTGGCCGCGCTGGGCGGCATGTACGCCCGGAAGATCACGCTCATCGGCACCGAAGCCGGGCTGGGCGTGCGCAATGCGGGCAGCATCGGCGCGGGGGCCGGTGGTCTCGTGGTGACGGCGAAAGGCTGGCTCGAGAACAGCGGGACGCTGGAAGGCGAACGCATCGAGCTTGCCAGCGGCGCGGACATCGGCAATCGCGGCACCATCCGGCAGGCCGGCACCTCGGGTCTTGCGATCGATTCGCGGACCTTGAGCAACACGAATGGCGGCGTGATCGGCGGGGAGCCCGCGCCGCCGGCCAGCCCCGATGCGAGCAGCACAAGCGCAAGCCCCGCCGGCGCCAGTGGCACGGCCAGCGGCACGGCCAGTGGCACGTCTCCCGGCGGGAGTTCGCCCACGCCGGGTGCAGCCTCCACCGGTGGCGGCGCATCGCCGACTGCGCCGTACGTTCCCGCGACGCCCGGAAGCATCACCGCCGCCGGCGCGATCCGGAACGACGGCGGGCACATCTACGCGGGCGGACCGATCGCGCTCAAGACACCGCAGATCGACAACGCGGGCGGCACGCTCGACGTGGCCACCATGGCCGTGACCGGCGCCAGGTTCAGCAATGCGGGCGGCGCGCTCAGCGTGAGCCGGAGTTTTGGCGCGAACGTCGGGCAGTTCGACAACACCGGGGGCAAGCTGGATGCGGGCAGCCTGAGCATCGCCACGAGCGGCGACCTGATCAACATCGACGGCACGCTTGCCAGCGGCGCCGATACAGCCCTCACGGTTCAAGGCCAGGCGGACAACACGCGCGGAACGATTGCCGCGACGGGTGCACTGACCGCCAGCGTGACCGGCGCCACGATCAACAGTGCCGGCACGCTGGCCTCCAACCAGGGTCTGGCGCTCACCACCGGCTCGCTGGACAACACCAAGGGCCGCATCCAGTCGGCACAAGCGGGCGTGCAGCTCTCTGTGGCAGGTCGGTGGGTCAATGGCGGCGGTGGTGCTGTTGGTGCGGCTGGCGACTTGAACGTCCAGGCAGGCTCGCTCGTGAACAGCGGCAGCCTGCGCGGTGCGAACGACGTCGGCATTGCGGTCGACGGCGCGCTCGCCAACGACGGCAGCATCACCGCAGGGCGCAACGCGGCGGTCACCGCCGGCAGCCTGCAGAGCAGCAGCACCGGCATGCTCGGCGCAGGCGTGCAAGGCGACGGCACGCTGGGCGCTGCAGGCGATCTGCGCGTCACGACCTCCGGCGCACTGGTCGCGAACGGCAACACCATCGCTGCCGGCAATGTCGCGCTGCAAGGATCGAGCGCCGACCTCTCGGGCAGCCAGACCCGCGCGGCCAACATCGCAGTCGCCGCAACACAAGGCAATGCGACGACGAGCAAGGCCACGCTCGCCACATCGGGCGCCCTGAGCGTGACGGCCAATGCGCAGCCCGGCCAGACGCTGGTCAACGAAGGCGGCAAGCTCAACGCGAACCAGCTGGACCTGCAGGTCTCGAACCTCGCGAACACCCAAGGCGGCGAGATCGTCCAGACCGGAGCCGGCGCAACGCGCATCGCAACCTCGGGCGCCATCGACAACAGCGGCGGCACCTTGGCGAGCAACGGCAGCCTGGCCCTCGCCGCCGCGAGCCTGAACAACAAGGGCGGCACATTGCGGGCCGCGCAAGCGTCTGATCTCACGGTCACCGCGACAGGCCTCGTGGACAACCGCCAAGGGGAGATGACCGCGGGCGGCAACACCACGGTCCAGACGGGCAGGCTCGACAACGATGCCGGACGCATCACGGCCGCGGGCAATGCATCGAGCACCACGAGCGGCGCGACCCGCAACCAGGGCGGCACCATCGCGGCGAACGGCCACACGACCCTCAACGCCGGAAGCCTCGACAACGCAGGTGGCACCGTTTCCGCATTGAACACGTTGACGGCGAATGTCCAGGGTGCGGTGGACAACACCGCAGGCACGCTGGTCGCGAAGCAGGCGCTCGTGCTCGATGCCGGTTCACTGGCCAACGACAAGGGATCGGTCCAGTCCGCGCAGGCTGCAAGCCGATTGAACGTGGGCGGCGCCCTGAACAATGGCTTGGGCCATGTCGGTGCCGCGAGCGACCTGAGCATCAAAGCCGGCAGCTTGTCCAACGCAGGCACCTTGCGCGGCGCCAACGACATCAGCGTGACAGTGAGCGATGCGCTGTCCAACGACGGCAGCATCACCGCAGGCCGTAACGCCACCGTCACGGCAGGCAGCGTACAAGACAGCAGCACGGGTGTGCTGGGCGCGGGCATCCAGCGCGATGGCAAGCTGGGCGCGGGGGGCGATCTGAGCGTCAGCGCCGGCGGCGCACTCGCCGCGCACGGCACGACCCTCGCAGCCGGCAATGCCACGCTGCAAGGCGCGAGCGTGGACCTGTCGTTCAGCCAGACCAGCGCCGCGAACATCGCGATCGCAGCCACCCAGGGAGATGTGACGACGAACAAAGCCACGGTTGTCACACCGGGTACCTTGCGCATCACCGCCAACAGCAACGCAGCACAAACCCTCGTCAACGACGCCGGCAAGCTCGACGCCAAACAGCTCGAGCTGAAGCTTTCGAACCTCGCCAACACCGACGGCGGCCAGATCGTGCAGACCGGCACGGGCGCCATGCGCATCGAGACTTCGGGCGCCATCGACAACAGCGGCGGTGTCCTGGCAAGCAACGGCGATCTGACGTTCGTCGCGGCCAGCCTGGACAACAAGGCCGGCACATTGCGCACCGGCGAGCGCGCGAACCTGTCCATCGACGTGAACGGCCTGCTGCGAAACAGCGACCGGGGCGAGATGGCTTCAGGCGGCAACGCCACGCTCCGCGCAGGCACCCTGGACAACGCAGCGGGCCGCCTCACGGCTGCAGGCGACGTAGCGAGCACCACCGCCGCAGCAACCGGCAACCACGGCGGCACCATCGCCGCGAACGGCAGCGTCGTGCTCGAAGCGGGCAGCCTGGACAACAGCGTCGGCACCGTTTCCGCGCGCGACAGACTGACAGCGAGCATCCGCGGCGCCGCGGACAACGCGGGCGGTTCGCTGATCGCCAACCAGGCGCTCGCACTCGCGGCGGCTTCCCTGAACAACGACAAGGGCTCGATCCAATCGGTCCAGGCGGCCGCGAAACTCGACGTGGCCCATGCCCTGACCAACGCCCGGGGCTACATCGGCGCCGCGACCGATCTCGGCCTGCAGGCGGGAAGCCTTGCCAATACCGGTAGCCTGCGCAGCGCCAACGACACCACGGTGGACGTCCAGGGCCCTCTGGCCAACGACGGCAGCATCACGTCGGGCCGCCACACGACCATCACGGCCGACAGCGTGCAAGGCGGCGAGAAGAGCGTGTTCGGCGCGGGCGTCCAGGGCGACGGCAAGCCGGGCGCGGTGGGCGACCTGAGCATCAAGGCCCATGGCGCACTCGTGGCGCAGGGAACGAACCTGGCGGCCGGCAACGCCTTGCTGCTGGGCGCGAGCATCGATCTCTCGAAGAGCCGGACCAGCGCCGCGAACATCGCGCTCGCGGCCGACCAAGGCGACGTCGTGACCAGTCATGCCACGGTCGTCACGCCGGGCAAGCTGGCCCTCACGGCCGATGCCGATCCATCGCGAACGCTGATCAACGACAGCGGCACGCTCGATGCAGGCCGCCTGGAATTGAAGGTCTCGAACCTGGCCAACACCAGCGGCGAGATCGTGCAGGTCGGAACGCGCGCGACGACCATCGCTGTCGGAGGCAATTTGAACAACGACGGCGGACGCATCGCCAGCAACGGCCGCGACCTGAGCCTGGGTGCCGGCGGCGCGATGACCAACGCAGCCGGCCGCATCGAGCATGCGGTTTCCGAAGGCCAAGGCACCTTGTCCCTGAAGGCCGGCAGCTTCAGCGGCGCAGCAGGACAGATCACCGCCAACGGCGCCTTCGTGGCGGATGTGGCGGGCGCCTTCGATCAAAGTGCCGGAACGACCAGCGCCCGGAGCATCGCCATCGACGCAGGTTCCCTCGGCAACCGCGGCGGGCGGATCGTCCAGAGCGGCGCTGATGCCACGCGCATCGCCATCGTGGGCGCCATCGACAACAGCGCGGGCACCATCGCCAGCAACGGCCACCTGGACGTCGCGGCTGGCAGCCTGGCGAACCAAGGCGGCGCGGTCCGCGCGGCGGGCACGGCCGATCTCGACATGGCCGTGACCGGTGCGCTGGACAACAGCAAGGGTGGCGCGATCGGCGCGGGGGGCAACGCCACCATCGCCGCTGGGCGCCTGAACAACGACGCCGGCAGCGTGACCGCCGCCGGCGACCTCCGCGCCACCGTCGGTGGTGCCGCGACCAACGTTGGCGGCATGCTGGCCGCCAACGGCAACACCACGCTCGTGGCGGACACGCTGGACAACAGCAAGGGCACAGCGGCAGCAGTCAAGGGCGGCCTGACCGTCACCACGACGGGCGCCACGACGAACGATGCCGGCACGCTGCAGGCGGCGGCGCGGATCGCGTTGGAGAACGGCGGCCTCAGAAACATCGGGGGCAAAGCCCTCGGCGACAGCCTGTCCGTGGACACGCACGGCAGCGCGCTCGACAACACGCAAGGCACCCTCGCCGCAGCCACCACAGTGGCCCTGAACTCGGGCGCGCTCGTCAACAACTCGGGCCTGATCCAGTCCGGCGGCGCGATGGCCATCGAGACGCATGGCAAGGCGCTGAGCAACACCGATGCAGCCGCCCACGCCAGCAAGCAGGGCGGCATCGCCAGCGCGGACACGCTGGACCTGAGGACCGGCTCGATCGACAACGCGGCCGGCTTCATCGGTGCGAAGAATGCATTGAGCGCCAGCACGCAGGCCTTCTCCAACACGGAGGCCGGCCTCGTGCTCGGCCAGTCCACCGTGGCCATCGACACGCACGGCGGCGCCTACGACAACAGCGGCGGGCAGACCATGGCCGCCGGCGACCTGCGCATCGGCGCGGGCAGCGTGGTCAACGCCGCGGGCCTCATGCGCTCGATGGCCACGGCCACCCTCGATGCCAGCGGCATCGACAACCACGATACCCAGGGCAAGGACCAGGGCATCGAAGGCAAGCGCGTCGCCATCGCGGCGGGCAACGTGAACAATGCGTCGGGCGCCATCCGGGCCGACGCGGACGCCACCGTGACCAGCGGCGGCACGGTCGACAACACCGGCGGCCTGATCTCGGGCGGCGGCACCGTGGCGATTGCCGATCCGCGCGCGGCCGACCCAGCCGCCAAGACGCTGAACCTCGTCAACACCAACGGTGCGCTGGTGGGCGACCAGCACCTGAAGATCGACGCCGCGACCTTCAGCGGCGACGGCCGACTCGTGGCCGGCAAGAACCTGTCCATCGCGCTGAAGCAGGACATCGTGAACGACGCCGGGCTCGCGGCCCGCGGCAACCTCACCTACACCACGACCGGCAGTTTCACCAACCACGGCAAGCTCGTGGCCGGCCAGGCCCTCACGGTGGGCGGCCGCGAGGTCGAGAACACCGCAGGCGCCGAGATGTCGGGCACGGACACCGCCATCAACGCAAGCGGCACGCTCACCAACCGCGGCCTGATCGACAGCAACGGCAACACCCGCATCGATGCAGGCGCGGTCAAGAACATCGGCACCGGCCGCATCTACGGCAACCAGGTGTCGATTGCGACGGGCACGCTCGACAACGATGCAGAGGCTGCCAATGGCACTACCAAGGCCGGCACCATTGCCGCGCGCAACACGCTGAACATCGGCGCGAACGCCATCCACAACCGCGAGCATTCGCTGCTCTTCAGTGCAGGCGGGGGCGCGGACGCGATGCGCATCGGCGCCGCGCTCGATGGCAACCGCCTCGCCACGGGGCAGGGCGGCGTGCTGGACAACCTGAGCGCCGACATCGAATCGCTGGGAGGCCTGTCGGTCTCGATGGCCAGCGTGAACAACCGCGACGTGCACATCCGGAAGGGCACGCCGAAGACAACGCCGGGCTTCCTGGTCGGCATCGCACCCAAGACGTTTGTCGGGAGCGGTTTCGGCCGCTCCACCCTCTACCTCTCGGAAGAGGTCAACGCCGACCCGGTCAATGGTTTCGTCTACCGCAAGGACACCGGAGAACTCGTGGGCATTGGCGGCTACGGCCTCTGGAACAACGCCATTACGACCACCGAAGACAGGGCGATCGACGCCGACCCCGCACACCTCGTCGCGGGCGGCAGCATGACGGTCAGCGGGCACCTGTACAACGACAACAGCCAGGTGCTGGCTGGCGGAAAACTCGATGTTCCGGACTACCAGCCCAATCAACTCATGGGCACGCGCACGGTCATTGGCCTTGCGACCGTGATCGACAACACGATGCACGTGCAGATGGCGAACAAGCCGCTCATTCTGCCGCCTCAGACGTTTCCACTTGGCGCGTACAAGTACGAGCCCAACGTCAACGCCGCGAAAGGCACGAAGCCCGATGCGGCCGCCACCGCCGGCGGGAACGGCGCGGCCATCGCCGGCGGCATCGGCTCGGTGACCGCGGGCCACGGCGCAGCCACCATCGTGGAGGTGCCGGCGAACGTCGGCGCGGTGGTGGGCGTGCCGGGCGAGCGTGCGAGCAACGCCAGTGCCACTGCAGCGCCGCAGGGCGTGGCGGCCATGCCGGCCAGCGCGGCGAGCATCGTTCATGTGGGCGGCGCTGCGTCTGCGCAGTCCGGTGCGGGCGTCGATCGCGTGGCCGCCGTTCAGGACGGCAGAACCGCCATCGGCACCGTGCCTTCCGAGGCAGCGGTTCGCGCCGAAGCCGCACCGGGCGGCGTGCCCGCGCCGGAGGTTGGCGAGGCCAATGCCACGCGCGTATCGACGGGTGCTCCCATCGCGGCCGAGACGTCGACGGCCCGCGCGGGCGCCACCCGCACCATCCCCATGGTCGTTCGCACCAGCAGCCCCAACGTCGGCATCCCGCGCGCGAGCCTGTTCAACATCCACCCCGAGGCGGGCAGCCGCTACGTGGTCGAGACCGACCCGCGCTTTGCGAACTACCGCAACTGGCTCAGCAGCGACTATTTGTTGACCAACCTCGGCCAGGACCCGAACAACACCCTCAAGCGCCTGGGCGATGGTTTCTACGAACAGAAGCTCATCCGCGAACAGGTCGCGCAGCTCACGGGCTATCGCTTTCTCGAAGGCTTTGCGAGCGACGACGACCAGTACATCGCGCTCATGAACTCGGGCGCCACCTTCGCAAAGCAATACGGCCTGCGCCCCGGCATCGCACTGAGCGCCGCGCAGATGGCGCAACTCACCAGCGACATCGTGTGGCTCGTCGAGCAGACCGTGACCCTGCCCGACGGCAGCACGCAGCAGGCGCTGGCGCCGCAGGTGTACGTGCGCGTGCGGCCGGGCGACATCGATGGTTCGGGCGCGTTGCTCAGTGCGGATGCGACGGTGATCAAGAGCAAGGGCGACATGGTCAACACCGGCACCATCGCCGGGCGGACGCTGGTGGCGATCAATGCCGAGAACGTGAAGAACCTCGGGGGGCGCATCGCTGGGGGCAGCGTTGGGCTCAACGCGCGCAACGATCTGGAGAACATCGGGGGCAGCATCACGGCGCGCGACAGCGCGGTGCTGATGGCGGGGCGGGATATCCGCATCGAGACGACCACGAAGACGGGAATCCAGCCGGGCACTTCGCGCACGGACATCGACCGCGTGGCGGGCGTGTACGTCACCGATCCAGGCGGCGTGCTGATCGCCAACGCGGGCAACGACGTCAAGGTGATCGCAGGCGTGCTGTCGAACAAGGGCGAGGACAGCTTCACCTCCCTCACGGCCGGCAGGAACATCGAACTGGGCACGGTCACCGAATCGCAAAGCCGGCTGACGATGCTCGGCGCCACGGGGTTCCGCGGCGATGCGTCCAGCAAGGAGGCCGGCAGCACCGTCGCCGGCAACGGCACGGTGTTGCTTGATGCCAAGGGCGGAAGCATCGACGCGCGCGCCGCGACCCTCGATGCCGGCACGGGCGTGCTGGGCCTCACGGCAGCGCGCGACATCGACATCGTTGCGGGAGAAGAAACCACGTCGGTGGTCGAGCGCAGCCAGGTCAAGGAGAAGCACAAGCTCAAATCGACGACCACCACCTTGGTGGGCGATGCCACATCGAGCACCAGCATCGGCAGCCGCTTGTCCGGCGGGTCTGTCGGCGTCTTTGCCGGAGGCGATATCGATCTGGTGGGCAGCGACATCGAGGCTCGCAAGAGCGCGACGCTCAAGGCCGCGGGCAACGTGAACATCGTGTCCGCGCAAGACAGCCTGACGGCCAGCCTCGACACGACGCGCACGGCCAAGGGCTTCATCGTGCCGAAGCTGGGCGGCTCCAGCATCGACCGCAAGCTCACCACCGCGCAGCACGCCGCGGTGTCGAGCCAGACAGAGCAGGCCTCCAGCATCACTGCGGGCGAGAGCCTGAACATCACATCCGGCAGACAGGTCAATGTCTATGCCAGCAACCTGAGCGCGGGCGACGACCTGAAGCTCACGGGCGGGGAGGTGAATGTGCTGAGTGGCACGAACGCGTCCAACCGCGAAATCGGCACCAAGACCTCCAAAGGCTCCATCGGCACGATGGGCAACCTCAAGCGCTCGGGCAAGGGCATGAACGGCAAGGAGAGCGTGACCGACAGCGTGAACCAGACCACGCTCGCGGCGGCCACGCTCAGCGGCAGGAACGTCACGCTCACCGCCACCGATGGCGATCTGACGCTGGATGCGGCGCGCATTCATGCCGACGAGCAGGTGGCCCTGAATGCGGAAAAAGGCCACGTGAACATGGGCGTGGTCACCACGACCACCGAAGTGGGCCAGAGCCGCAGCGAGAGCGATCCGATGTACCAGCGCACGCGCGAGACCGGCGCGCACGTCGAAGAGGCGAACTACACCCGCATCGACAGCCAGGCCCTGAAGGTGGAGGCACCCAAGCTGAACGTGGAAATGGCGCAGCACACGTTCAACGGCCAGAGCGCCACGCCCGGCACACCCGGCACGCAGCAGACCATCGAGCAGCTTCTTGCGCTGCAGCGCAACCAGCCGGGGATGGGCTGGTTGCAGCAGGTGCAGAACGATGCCGCACTGAACAGGCTGCAGATCGATTGGCAGGCCGTGCCGCTGGCGCAGCGGCAGTGGGCGCAAAGCCAGGGCAGCCTGACGGGCGCTGGCGGGGCGGTGGTGGCGATCGTGGCGACGGTGCTGACGTGGGGTGCGGCCAGCGGCATAGGGGCGGCGGTCGGTGGCACCGTGGGCGGAACCACGGGCGCCGTTGTCTCAGCGGCTGTCACTGCAGGCGTGTCGAGCATCGCCTCGCAGGCGGCAGTCAGCCTCATCAACAACAACGGCAACGTCGGGGCGGTGCTCGAGGAGCTGGCGTCGAGCCAGGGCATCAAGAGCATCGTGTCCGCGATGGCGACCGCGGGGGCCTTGCAGGGGCTGAACATCGGCCTGGGCATCAATGACTACACGGCCGCCAACATCGGCCGCACGCTGCCCGACGGCACCACCGTGGGCTGGCAGCAGGTGCTGCGCCGCAACCTGATCAACAGCGTCTCGGGCGGGCTCGTCAACTCGGCGATCCAGGGCACGAGCGTGGAGCATGGGATCAAGAGCGGGTTGTTGAATGGGCTTCTGAACACCGCTGCATCGGGGAGCGCGCACTGGATCGGCGCGAACGGGCCCGATGGAGAAAAGAACCTGAACGCGCTGGCGTCCGAAGTCGCGCATGCCGTCGCGGGATGCCTCGTGGGAGCGGGGCGGGCATCCGCAGGCAGCGGGGGCGGCATGAGTTCGGGCGATGGCTGCAGCGCGGGTGCGGTGGGCGCGGTGGTGGGGCACCTGACGGGGCAGATCTACAACCCGAACGCCGATCCGCAGGCCGCGGAGCGCACGATCCAGCTCGGGCAGATGGTGGCGGGCATCGCGGGTGCGCTGGTGGGTGGCACTCAGGGCGCGGCGGATATTGCCTCGGCTGCCGGTGCGAATGCGGTGGAGAACAACTGGCTGAGCCAGAAGAATCCCAAAGGCCCGATGTATACGTCGCAACAACAGCAGTACGACGCTGCGGTTGCGGCTTGCAACGGGGGGAGAGGTTCCGCGGATGCCTGCGCGACCGCGAATCGGCTTGCGCGCGAATCGGCAGCCAATGAGAGCGCCCTGAGGGCAGCGTGTGATGCCGTCACGGGCTCGACCAATGCCTGCGCCACGCAAACGCAATTGGCTCAGGCGAATGGCAACACCGTGGTGACGACGGGATCAGGCGGTAGCGCCATCGCGTACACGACAAGCGCTTATTCGAACGGGTATCCGACGCTCGGGCCACTCAACAGCCCCTTCTACAACTCGTGGCATGGGCAGCAGTCGCAGAGCGTGTCAGACGGGCTGGTGCTTGAGGCTGGGAATCAACTTGCGGGGCCGCTTGTGGCGCCGATTGCGAGAGGGCTTGGAGCGGGCGTGGATGCGCTGGCCGGGTGGGTGGGAGGCGGAGAGGTCGTGACGCAGATCGCCGCGCCGGCGGCGCAAAGGACATATGCGCTTGCTACGGTAGATCGGCTGCCACCTAACTGGCTGAGCAATCCGGGTGTTATTTCGATCGCACCAACGCAAGCTAACGCAGATGCGATGGCAGCGCAATTGGCTTTATTAGTGACTCAAAAAGGAGCAGACTCTGGCGCCGCGGCAATTTATATCGCGAGCAATGGAAGTGTTTATGTCGGCCTTAGTAGAGAAGCCGGTAAGGCAATAGACCGATATATACCGCTAAATGGATATATCAAGAGTCTAAACTCGGACGCCGGCGTAAAGTACTGGGGTACGTGTGCCGAGCTTCAGTGTTACACCAATGCCATAAATGCAAATTCTGGCGCGATACCATCGGCAGGCGTGATCGGTGCCGCACAGGTCGGAGAACGATTTGGCATTCCTGCGGGAACAGTAATAAATGCTTGTCCTAGCTGCTCATATGTAAGTAATAAACTGGGAGTCGGGCATACCAACAACCTGGGCCAAACATTGCCGCCAAAGGTCAAACGCTAAGGGTAAATATATGATAAATCGCGCAGGCGATCATGATTTTTTTATTGCCAATACAAGAAAACTAAAAATTCTTAAAGGAGGTGATAAATTTAAGCAATACCATGAATTTCTTTTGGCTGCTCTTGATCTGTTAAAGGAAGAAAGATTTTTTCCGATTGAGGCAAACGAGTGGGAGGACGCTGCCCGCGCATGCCTAGAGCGAAAAATATCGTTGGAAGAAGTAAAAAACATTCAAGAAAAGATTGAATTTTTTAGGGGGGATTTGCAAAAGGATCGCGAGCTATTGGAAGAAAATCGGAAGAAGTCTGCTATTGCCGAACTGTTTCAGTTCGCGGTCGAACATCCCGATGACGAAAGTCGGGTCGATACCCGCGGTACCGATATTTCCAACGGTACAGGTTTGGCACAAGCTATAGACGAATTTTCATTCTTGTACGTTGAATATTTCGGCCGAGAAAAAGACTTGGTCCATCTGCTGAAAGAGAGTTTTTCTTGCTGATGACCATTGACTGAGAAGAAGCCATTTAAGAGAAATACCCAGGGCCGGCACGCCTGCTAGGCATAAATAATTTATGCCTGCCATCGCGGAAGCTGCGGCGATAGATGGCACTCAAAAAAATCGAACACCTTGCTACCGACCTTGGCGATCGTTTCGAAATTCTTGGCAACAGGACTAGATGCATCGATAGAGGCCGGGTTTTTTACAATTCGGCTGATTTGATTGAATTAAATTCGAAGTTGTTTTTCCACCTGTAAATAAGACTCCAATTTCAGAAATCTCATGACGGAGACATTACCTCGAGTGGAGTCAAAGTAGAGGCGTGGCTGGTGTCGAAGGTAACTGTTTATCCCAATTTTATTTAAGAATGAGACTAAAACTTTATTGGTATTTATCCGCGGCATATAAAGATGGCATTCTCAGGCCGGCATGCACTTATCTCAAACCCCAAAGAGACTTAGATGAATTTATTGCCAACTATCTGATGGATGATGGGGGCGTTTTCTATCTTGAAACAATTTCTTCGCTGGCCAATGGACTGTGCGAAATAGCGCTATTAAACGAAAAAATGATTCAACTTATTAATTTCGGTAGAAACGCTTGGTGAGCAGATTTATCACTGGGAGAAGCGAAAATCTATTCATTTCACGATGAGGGTAGGTGCTAAGCTATTTCGTTAAATAAAATGAAGAATGCTTTATTTGCGTGGATGGGTTTTCTTCAATCCACACCTAACAAAAACATTCAGCAAGAGGTTGATTTGAGTGCCCCTTGAGCGCCATGAAACAGAGCGCACGGTTTTTAGCAAGGTCACGGAAATATTGATATATCGACTGCAACAACAATTGCCGGTCCCGACGCCCGAGGCATTATCTTTGGCTCTCGTGGCAACGAGGTCGGTATGTGTTCAACGTCGTGAATCAAATGGCCTCGTGCGATTTGCCTGCCGTTGAGTGGATGCATTAATAATTGATTTGATATAGAGATGGAGTCAATGGAGGAAGAAATGAGTTTCTGATTTTTATAAAACGTCAAAAGTTGCAATTCCATTAAATACCGATGAGCGTATTCGCCGTTGGCCTTGGATACAAAAATGAAACCCATCAAGCTGTCACACCGCTCCCCCATGCGAATCCTCGCCATCACATTGACCACCGGCCTGCTCCTCACCGCCTGCGCCACCCACCTCCCCCAACCCGTCACCGGCTACACCTGCTGCAATCTCCACCCCGACGCGGGTTGGATCTCCAGCGCCAACATGCTCGGAGGCGCCATCATCCCGGCCGGTCAGCCGGTCATGGTCGACACCATGAAGCGCGACCGCTATCTCTACGGAACGATGGGCAGCGACTACATCACGCTGCGCGACGACACCGCGCGCAGCAAGGACGACGTGCTGCGCTGGACGCGGCAGATCGTCGTGCCCACGGACCCGAGGGTGGCGCTCGCGCGGTGGAGCCCCGAGGTGCAGAAGGCCGTCTATTCGGGCAAGGTGCTGGTCGGCATGACGCGTGCGCAGGTGCTGATGTCGCTCAGCTATCCATCACCCAACGACACCAAGGACCTGGGCGCAAGCACGTGGCGCTACTGGACGATTCAGGAAGATGAGCCGGTCGACGTGCGCTTCGGCGCCGACGGCCTCGTGAGCGGATTCGCCGGCAAGCCGTCTGCCGTGCGTGCCGTCGAGTTCAGGGGCTGACAGGGCCATCGGCGCGACATTCGCGCCGAGGCTTTCGACAAATAAAAAAAGGGCACCGAAGTGCCCTTTGTTATTTGCAGACAGGTGTTCCTGCCGGCAGCGCTCAGCGCCCGAACGAACGGCCGCCGCCGCCACCGCCGGAACGGTTGCCACCGCCGCCGCCGCCACCACCGCCGTAACCACCACCACCGCCGCCACCCGAACGGCCACCGCCGCCCGAACGGTTGCCACCGTAGCCGCCACCACCGCCACCCGGGCGGCCGCGACCGCGTCCGCCACCCATGTGGTCGACGCTCGTGCGCAACGGATCCGGCTGGCCGTCACCGCCACCGGCAACCGCTTCGGCACGCAGGTGCGCGACCTGGTTGGCTTGCGTCGGGCTGTGGCTGTTGCCGTGATGGCGCGGTTGGCGCTCGTCGTGCGGCAGGTGATTCTGTTGTTGTTGATGCTGGGGCGCATGGTGCGGCGTGCGTGCCGGACCTTGCGGGCCACGGCCTTGCGCCGGACGCGCACCCTGGCCGCGCGGGCCTTGGCCCTGGCCTTGGCCGCCGCCATTGGCGTTGCGGCCTTGACCACCGCCGCCACCACCACCACCACCTTGGCCGCCACGGCGTTGACCGCCGCCACCACCACCACCGCCGCCAGCGCGTTCACCGCCGCCCTGGCCGGCCTTGTTCTCGCGGATGCGCGACAGCATCTCGGTGCGCGCAGCCTTGGCGGCCGCCTGCATCACCTCGCGGCTGGGCGGACGGCCCGCGCCGCCCCAGATCGTCTGGCGACCCATGGCGATCGGCTCGCCGCGTTCGCCTTCTTCAGGACCGAAGCCCTCGACGATCTGCACCGGAATCGTCTGCTTGGTGAAGCGTTCGATTTCCTGCATGAAGCCTTCTTCGTCCAGGCACACGAAGCTCACGGCCTCGCCGCTCGAACCGGCACGGCCGGTGCGGCCGATGCGGTGAACGTAGTCTTCGCTGACGTTCGGGATTTCGTAGTTCACGACGTGCGGCAGCTCGTCGATGTCGATGCCGCGGGCCGCGATGTCGGTGGCCACCAGCGCGCGGATGTCGCCGCTCTTGAAGCCGGCCAGCGCCTGCGTGCGGGCGCTCTGGCTCTTGTTGCCGTGCAGCGCCATCGCCTCGATGCCGTTCTTGGTGAGGAATTCGGCCACGCTGTTGGCGCCGAACTTGGTGCGCGTGAACACGAGCACCTGGCTCCACTTGTTCTCGTTGATGATGTGCGCGAGCAGCGCCTTCTTCTTGCCGCGGCCCACGGGGTGGATCACCTGGGTGATGCGCTGCACGGTGGTGTTGCGCGGCGTGACCTGGATGCTCTGCGGGTTCTTGAGCAGCGTGGCGGCCAGGTCGCGGATCTCGTCGCTGAAGGTGGCCGAGAAGAGCAGGCTCTGCTTTTCCTTGGGCACGAGCGCCAGGATCTTCTTCACGTCGTGGATGAAGCCCATGTCCAGCATGCGGTCGGCTTCGTCCAGGATGAGCATCTGGACCTGGCTCAGGTCCAGCATGCCTTGCTGCTGCAGGTCCAGCAGGCGGCCGGGGGTGGCCACGAGGATGTCGACACCCTTCTTGAGCTTGCTGATCTGCGGGTTCATGCCGACGCCGCCGAAGATCACGGTCGAATCGAGCTGCAGGTACTTGCCGTAGGTGCGCACCGACTCTTCGACCTGGGCCGCGAGTTCGCGGGTGGGGGTCAGCACGAGGGCGCGGATGCCGACGCCGCCGAACTTGTTGGTGGCGCTGCGGCTCATGGTGAGCTTGTGCAGCATGGGCAGCGTGAAGGCGGCCGTCTTGCCGGTGCCGGTCTGGGCGCCGCCGAGCAGGTCGTGACCTTCGAGAACGGCGGGAAAGGCTTGCGCCTGGATGGGGGTGGGGGTGTCGTAACCGTGCTCGTGCACAGCCTTCAAGATGGCGGGAGCCAGCTTCAGTTCATCAAAATTCATTGGAAACAATAAGCGCCATACACGGCGCAGTGGCATCGGCCCGCTTGGCGTCTTAGTGTTGACGCCGAGCCAGTCAAGGCAGATGAAGGTCAGGGGTGGGAGCCGGAAAACCCGTTGTGAGAAGGGTCTTCTTCGTCCCCGGCAGAGAGCCGGTGTTGCGGGCAACTGGACCCGGCAACGGTGGCTATTGTCGCATGAGTCGATAATCGGTGGTTTGCCGCGCCCGGATGCGTTGTTCTGGCGCCCGCGCTTTTCCCCCAATTTCCGCTACCCAAGGTAACTATCCACAGATGGCTCAATACGTCTATTCGATGAACCGTGTCAGCAAGACCGTGCCGCCCAAGCGGCAGCTCTTGAAGGACATTTCGCTCTCTTTCTTCCCCGGCGCCAAGATCGGCGTGCTCGGCCTGAACGGCTCGGGCAAGTCCACGCTGCTCAAGATCATGGCGGGTGTGGACAAGGAGTTCGAGGGCGAGGCGCTGCCCATGCCGGGGATGACGATCGGCTACCTGGAGCAGGAACCCAAGCTCAACAACGAGCACACCGTGCGCGAATCGGTCGAGGAATCCATGGGCGCGGTGTTCGCGGCCAAGGCACGCCTGGAAGAGGTGTACATCGCCTACGGTGCCGAAGACGCCGACTTCGACGCGCTGGCCGCCGAGCAGGCCCAGCTCGAAGCCGTCATCGCCACCGCCGGCACCGATTCCGAACATCAGCTGGAAATTGCCGCCGATGCCCTCCGCCTTCCGCCGTGGGACGCGAAGATCGGCCTCTTGTCAGGCGGCGAAAAGCGCCGTGTGGCGCTGTGCCGCCTCCTGCTGTCCAAGCCCGACATGCTGCTGCTCGACGAGCCGACCAACCACCTGGACGCCGAATCGGTGGAGTGGCTCGAAGTGTTCCTGCAGCGCTTCACCGGCACCGTGGTGGCCATCACCCACGATCGCTACTTCCTGGACAACGCGGCCGAGTGGATCCTGGAAATGGACCGCGGTCGCGGCATTCCCTGGAAGGGCAACTACAGCACCTGGCTCGAGCAGAAGGGCGAACGCCTGGCGCAGGAGCAGAAGAGCGAAGAAGCCCACGCCAAGGCCCTGAAGAAGGAATTGGAGTGGTCGCGCCAGAACCCGAAGGCACGCCAGGCCAAGAGCAAATCGCGCCTGGCCCGCTTCGAAGAGCTGAGCGACATGGAATACCAGAAGCGCAACGAAACGCAGGAAATCTTCATTCCCGTGGCGGAGCGGCTGGGCCAGCAGGTGTTCGAGTTCCACGGCGTCAGCAAGTCCTTCGGCGACCGCATGCTGATCGACAACCTGAGCTTCACCGTGCCGCCGGGCGCGATCGTCGGCATCATCGGCCCGAACGGCGCCGGCAAGTCGACGCTCTTCAAGCTGCTCGCAGGCAAGGAACAGCCGGACGCCGGCAGCGTAGTCATCGGCTCGACCGTCAAGGCGGCTTTCGTCGACCAGCACCGCGACGAGCTCGCCAATCAGAAGACCGTGTGGGAGGACATCTCGAACGGCCTGGACATCATCAACGTCGGCAAGTTCCAGATGGCCAGCCGTGCGTATGCAGGTCGCTTCAACTTCAACGGTGCGGACCAGCAGAAGAAGGTCGGCACGCTGTCGGGCGGTGAGCGCGGTCGTTTGCACCTCGCCAAGACCCTGATCGCCGGCGGCAACGTGC
Organism: Variovorax sp. 770b2; assembly: GCF_900115685.1. GTDB lineage: Bacteria > Pseudomonadota > Gammaproteobacteria > Burkholderiales > Burkholderiaceae_C > Variovorax. Next base: position 212,865 of record NZ_FOXJ01000001.1, read on the forward strand.
TGATGCTCGATGAACCGTCGAACGACCTGGACGTGGAAACCCTGCGCGCACTCGAAGACGCGCTGCTCGAGTTCGCCGGCACGGTCATGGTGATCAGCCATGACCGCTGGTTCCTCGACCGTATCGCCACGCACATCCTGGCGGCCGAAGGCGACAGCCAGTGGACCTTCTTCGACGGCAACTACCAGGAGTACGAAGCCGACAAGAAGAAGCGCCTCGGCGAAGAGGGCGCCAAGCCCAAGCGCATGCGCTACAAGGCGCTGAAATAGGCTCGCCCCCAGCCTGCGCGCACTTCGTGTCGCTACGCCAACCCCCTACCGGGGGCAACACCAGAGGCCCGGCAAAGCCGGTTCCTCGGTGTTTCTGGAATAGGCTTTAGATCGCTTCAGCAAGAGCGCGCGGTTCCGCAAGGGACTGCGCGCTTTTTTTATCGTCCGCCGCAAACACCTCGCGCGCCGCGGTGATGCCGTTGAGCGCCGCCGGGAAGCCCGCGTACACCGCCATCTGCATGATGATCTCGATCACTTCAGTGCGCGTCACGCCGACATTGAGCGCGCCCTGGATGTGCACCTTCAGCTGCGGCGCCGCATTGCCCATGGCCGTGAGCGCGGCCACCACCGCGATTTCGCGGGAGCGCAGGTCCAGGCCGGGGCGCGAGTAGATGTCGCCGAACGGAAATTCGATCAAAAGGCGCGCGAAGTCGGGCGCGATGTCCGCCAGGCTCTGGACGACCTTGACGCCGCCTTCACCGTCGATTTCCTGGAGCTTGGCCAGTCCGCGCTCGTAGCGCAGGTTGTCGTTGCGGGTCTGGCTGGCTTGTGTGTTCGTCATCGCTTGTCTTTCTTTCCGGGGCAGTGCCCGACAACGAAGGACGCCTTGTCTTCGGCTTGGCCTTGGCCTCGATCGCGCGGTAGTGCGCGATCTTGGTCGAAAGCGCCTGCATCGATTGCTGCAGCGCCTCCACCCGGGCCTGAACCTCGGCGAGATGCGCCTGGAGCATCTCCCGCCGTTCGCCGACGCTGGCGTCCCCCTGGCTTCGAAGCCCGGCGAAGGCCTGCATGCCCTGGATGGGCATGCCGGTCTCGCGCAGGCGCAACAGGAAAGCCAGCCAGTCCATGTCGGCGCTCGCATAGCGGCGCTGGCCGCCCGGTGCGCGAGACACCGCGGCGATCAGGCCGATGCGCTCGTAGTAGCGCAGCGTGTGGGCCGTGAGGCCGGTGCGCTGTGCGACTTGCGCGATGGTCAGACTGGTTTCCATGGCGTTGATTCTCGAAGTTGGAGCGCGCTCTAAGTCAAGCGCTTTGTCGAACTATTTTTGCGGGTGCACAAGATCGGCGTCGAGCCAGCCGCGCAGGCTGTTGACGAAGGCCAGGGCCTGCACACGGGGCAGATCGTCCACCCGCACGACGGCTTCGGCAAGCTGGCCGCTGCCAAGGCGCCTGGCGCGGCCGATGCCGTCGAGCAGTCCGCAGCGCAGCGGCGGCGTGACCCAGCGGCCATCGAGCAGCAGGGCGATGTTGCCGCGCGTGCATTCGGTGATCTCGCCGTGGCGATTCCACAGCAGGGTGTCGAACACGCCTGGCGCGGTGGGCGCGAAGGCCTCGTAGTGCGCGCGGCGCGTGGTCTTGAAGCGGGAGAACTCGCCGTCGGCCTCGGCGAAGGCGCGGGAGGCCAATTGCAATTGCACGCGTGGCGGCGGGGCGTCCATGGCGAAGGCCTCCGCGCGGGGCTGCCCCTGTGCATCGAGCAGGAGGCGAACGCGCCAGGTACCCGTCGGATGCGCGTCGGCCAGTCGATGAAGGCATGCCGTCGCGGCCGCCTCGCTCCACGCATGGCCGAAGTGCGCCGCGGCCTTTTGCATGCGCGCGAGGTGCGCGGGCGCATCGCGCAAGGCGCCATCGACCAGTGCAAGCGTCTCCAGCAATTCGAAGGAATCCATGGCCGCAGACGATACAGGCGAAGGTCCTTGCCCCAGAAAGGCCCGCTTGTGCCGCCACTCATCCCACTCCGCATCGGCCTGCGCATCGGCGGTGATGCCGCTGCCGATGCCGCAGCGCGCCTGGGTGCCGCGCAGCGTCACGGTGCGGATCGGCACGTTGAAGGTCGCATGTCCGCCGGGCCGCACCACGCCCACGGCGCCGCAGTACACGCCGCGTGCCTCGGGCTCCAGCGCGCGGATCATGCGCATCGCGCCGACCTTGGGCGCGCCCGTGATCGAGCCGCACGGAAACAACGCGGAGAACACATCCACCAGCGAAACGCCGTCGCGCACCTTCGCCTCGACGTCGGAGGTCATCTGCCACACGGTGGGCAGCGCCTCGGTGTGAAAGAGCCGGGGCACGCGCACCGAGAAGGGCTGCGCCACGCGCGAGAGGTCGTTGCGGATCAGGTCCACGATCATCACGTTCTCGGCGCGCTCCTTGGGCACGGTGCGCAGCCGCAGCGCCATCGCCTCGTCTTCGGCGGTGGTCGCGCCGCGGGGGGCGGTGCCTTTCATGGGGCGCGCGAGTATCCGCTCGCCCTGCCAGTCGAAAAAGAGCTCGGGCGACACCGACAGCACCTGCTCGTCGCCGATGTCGATGAAGGCGGCATAGCCGTTGGGCTGCGCCTTTCGCAAGGCCATGAACCAGTCGTGCGCATCGCCGCGGAACTCGGCCCGCAGCGGCGCCGTGTAGTTGAGTTGGTACAGCTCGCCGTTCGCGATCGCGCGATGGATCGCCTCGATGTTCCGGTCGAAGCCGGCGCGCGACAGGCCGGCTTGCCAATCGACGGGAGGCACGGGACCAGCCGCTGCATCGGGCCACGGCACGGCGGCATCGTGCACGCCGAACCACGCCAGCGGCTCCTCACCCGCATGCACCGCGAAGGCCGGGTCGAAAGCCGCGGCCGCCTCGTAGCGCAGACAGCCCACGCACCAGCGCCCCTCGCGCGACAGCGCCTGGACGGCCTCCAGCACCGGCTTCACTTCTTCGGCGGTGCGCGCCACGAGCACGCGCGAAGGCGCGCCGAACGCCACGCGCAGCCGCGTCGCTCCATCGCCGCGCGGCTCGGCGAAATCGATCAGCGTTTGCAAGACCAAGGCGTCAGGCGGATTCCGCAGGCTTCGGCGTTGCGGGCGCTTGCGCCGATGCCGCTTCGCCAGTCGCCGATCCGGCCAGCACGCGCTTCCTCACCGCATAGATGTTGTTGCGCAGCGCATAGAGTTCGTCCGCATACGACAGCGGCACCGCCACCTTGTTGACCACGCGATCGAGGTCGTCGAGCTCCTTGAGGAGCGTGTCGCGCTCGCCCGTCTTGGCATCGACCTTGCCTTCGATGTCGCGCAGCCGCGCATACCAGCGGAACACGCGCCGCCGCACGCGGAACTGGTAGAGCGGCGGAATCACGCGGCTCAGCGGCAGCATCAGCACCAGCAGACCGCCCAGCACCAGCCACATGCGCTCCACGAGGTTGCTGGCCCAGAAGGGCAGGTAGCGCTGCCAGAACGGCGGCGTGCCGTTGATCGCGCGGTCGCCCTCGGGGCTCACCGGCAACTCGCTGGTGCGGGTGTTCGGAAAATCGCGCGCCCGGTTGAACCAGCCCGCGCCGCTGTGCACCGTCTGCGCCGATTGCGCGAACAGCTGGCGCAGGGCAGGGTGGGTTTCTTCGCGCGAGAGCAGCGAGGTGGTGGCCGCGAGCAGCGACACGTCCGAGGGCGGCAGGTCTTTCGACAGGTCGACCACGCCGCGCGGCAACGTCACCGCCGAGAGGAACGGAAAGCGCCGCGAGTACGCATCGGCCTGGCCGAAGTCCATCAGCTTGATATCGCCTGCGCGCAGCAGCCGCTGCACCTGCGGCGACTGGGGCGCGGAAGACAGCACGATCGCATCGAGCAGCCCGGCCTGCAGCGCCTCGGCCGCGGCGGCCTGTTCGAGGTTGGACAGCAGCACGTCGTCGGGCCCCAGGCGGTTGGCCTTGAAGAGCCGTTCCATGATCTCGGGCAGCCCGCTGCCGGGCATGTCGACATTCACGCGCAGGCCGCGCAGTTGCGTGAGCGAGGTGAGCGTGCCGGTCTTCTTGTCGACCTTCAGCGCGCTGTCGGCGCGGTAGAAAAGCCAGATCGGCTCGAAGAACAGGCTGCCGAGCGAACTGAGCCCCGCCTCTTCGTCGGCCACCGGGTCGGCGCTGCCGCCGCGCACGAAGCCCACGTCGGCGCCGCCCTTGCGCAGCAGCTCCAGGTTTTCCGAGGCGCCCGAGGTGGGTTTCAGCTCGACCGTGATGCCGCTGGCCTTGAGCGCCGCCGCATAGCGCTTGCCGAACTCCGCATAGGCGCTGCCCGTGGGGCCGGTGGCCAGCGTCACATGCTTGGGCGGCTGCGGCTTCAGGTACCAGTAGGCGGCGACCAGCAGGCCGATCACGAGAAAGATGATGGGCCCGGCCGAGGCGATCAGGTCGCGGATCGACAGCAGGATCAGCTTCAGGGTTCTGGGGAACGCCATGGTGGTCCTTTCTTGTGGTTTCAGCCGCGCGCCGCGGCGAAGTCGGTGGCCGACGGGATGTGCAGGTCGCCCACGGTGACCGATTGCGCCGCGCGCACGGCGCGCAGCGTGGCGATGGCCACCGCCTCGGCCGCCATGGTGCCCAGCACCGTCATGCCCGGCGCGTTGCCTTCGAGCGGCACGCGGCCGGTGGCCAGCGCGAACAGCGTGTCGCCGTCGCTCATCGTGTGCACGGGGTTGATGGCGCGCGCCAGGCCGTCATGGGCGACGCTGGCGAGGCGGTTGGCCTGCACCTTGGTCAGCACCGCGTCGGTGGCGATCACGCCCAGCGTGGTGTTGGTGCCCGCGAGCAGGGGCTTGGGCAGCTCGCCGCGCAGCAGGGCGCGGCGCGTGTCGAGCAAGGCGGTGCCGTCTTCGGTGCGCGCGCCCGCCACGGGCTGCGCGGTGTTGTGGTCGATCACGTCGCCCAGCGAGTTGACCGCGATCAGCGCGCCCACCGTGACGCCGCCGACGATGACCGACGCGGTGCCGATGCCGCCCTTCATCGCGCGGTGCACGCCGAAGAGCTTGCCCACCAGCGCGCCGCTGCCGGCGCCCACGTTGCCCTCGGCGGGCGCGGCGTTCGATGCCGCATCGCAGGCCGCATAGCCGGATGCCGCATCGGGGCGGATGCGCGCATCGCCCATCGGCAGGTCGAACAGCACCGCGGCCGGCACGATGGGCAGGGTGCCGAAGCGCACGTCCATGCCGATGCCGCGCTCCTCGAGCCAGCGCATCGCGCCCTCGGCGGCCGAGAGGCCCCAGGCGCTGCCGCCCGCGAGCATCACCGCATGCACCTGCTGCACCAGGTTGCCGGGCGAGAGCAGGTCGGTCTCGCGCGTGCCCGGCGCGGCGCCGCGCACATCGACACCGGCCACGGCGCCTTCGCGCGCCATGACGACGGTGCAGCCCGTGGGGCGGCGGGTGTCGGAGAAATGGCCGACTTCGATGCCGGCGACGTCGGTGATGGCACCGGCAGAGTTGGAGGGGGAGGACGAAGTGGAAGTCGTGGCTGACATGGCGGCCGATTATGGGACCGTGCCTCCATGGCCTCTACGATGGGCGCCATGACAGTTGCAAGAAGTAGTTTCGCCCCCGGGGGCGATGCACGGCGCCACGTGGTGGTGATCGGCGCGGGCGCGGTGGGCTGCGCCACCGCCATCGAGGCACTGCGCGCGGGCCTGCGCGTGACCCTTCTGGAGCCCGAGACGCCCGGTGGCCCGCAGGCGACGAGCTACGGCAACGCAGGCTGGCTCTCCTCGCATTCGGTGGTGCCGCCCGCGCTCCCCGGCGCCTGGCGCAAGGTGCCGGGCTGGCTGGCCGATCCGCTAGGGCCGCTCGCGGTGCGCTGGCGCCATCTGCCGCGCGCGCTGCCGTGGCTGCTGCGCTACCTGGCCTCGGGCTGGACCGAGGCGCGTGTGCAGCGCACCGCCGAGGCGCTGCGCACCCTGCTGGCGGACGCGCCCGCGCTGCATGCGCAGCTCGCAGCCGAGGCCGGCGTGCCGCAGCTCATCGAGCAGCGCGGACTGCTGCACGCCTACCGCTCGCGCGCCGAGTTCGAAGACGACGCGCTGGGCTGGCGGGTGCGCGAGCGCGTGGGCGTGCAGTGGGAGGAGTGGCCGGCCGACGAGCTGCGCCGCCGCGAACCCGACCTCGATGCGCGCTACACGCTCGGCATCTTCGTGCCCGAGGCCGGCCACTGCCGCGACCCGGGCGCCTACGTGGCCGCGCTGGCGCAGCATGCGGTGGATGCCGGGGCCGAGCGGATCTTCGGTCGCGCCACGGGCTTTCGCATCGAAGGCGGCCGGTTGCGCGCGGTGCGCACGGACCACGGCGACGTCGCCTGCGATGCCGCCGCCATCTGCGCCGGCGCATATTCCGGCCCGCTGGCCGCAGCCGCGGGTTCCCCGGTGCCGCTCGATACCGAACGCGGCTACCACGTGGTCGTCGAAGGCGCGAGCGTCGGGCCGCGCACGCCGGTGATGGTGGCGGACGGCAAGCTCATCGCGCACTGGATGGATGGGGGCCTGCGCGCAGCGGGCCAGGTCGAGATCGGCGGGCTGGACGCCGAGCCCGACTGGCGCCGCGCGGAGATCCTGCATCGCCATCTGCAATCGATGTTTCCGGCGCTGGCAGAAACGGGCGGTGCCAAGACCTTCAGACACTGGCTCGGCCGCCGCCCCAGCATGCCCGACGGGTTGCCCTGCATCGGGCCCTCGGCGGCGAGCGCGGACATCGTGCTCGCGTTCGGCCACGGCCATGTGGGCCTGTGCGGCTCGGCGCGCACGGGGCGGCTGGCGGCGCAGCTGCTCGCCGGCATCGAGCCGGAGACGCCGCTGGCGCCGTTCGATCCGGGGCGATTCAGCTGGCCGGCTCGGGCTCGATCGACAGCACCGTGAGCGCCCCATCGACCTTGTCCGCCGTGAAGCGCACCTTGTCGCCGGGCTTCACCTTGCCGAGCAGCGCGGGGTCCTTCACGCGGAAGACCATCGTCATGCCGGGCATCTCCAGGTTCGGGATGTCGCCGTGCCTGAGGGTGATCTTCTTCGCATCGGTGTCGATCTTGCGCACTTCGCCTTCGACAGCGGGCAGCGCGGCCTGTGCGAAAGCCGCCGCGGCGAGAAGGGCGGCGGAGAGGGTGGTGAGGAGTTTCTTCATCGCCGAACTCCTTCAGCGATAGCTTTGATAGACGCGCGTGCTGCCATCGGCCAGCACGAGCAGCACGTCGTAGGGATCGCGCTGGTCGCCATAGGCCGGGCCGTCCATGCCCGGCGAGCCGACCGGCATGCCCGGCACGGCGAGGCCGACGGCCTTGGGCTTTTCCTTCAGCAGGCGCTGCACTTCGCGCGCGGGCACGTGGCCTTCGAGGGCGTAGCCGCCGATGAGCCCGGTGTGGCACGAGCCCAGCTTGGCGGGCACGCCCAGGCGCGTGCGCGCGGCCGTGTTGCCTTCGTCGTGCACCTTCGTGGCGAAGCCGTTCTTGTTGAGGTGCTTCACCCAGTCCTGGCAGCAGCCGCAGTTCGGGTCTTTCCAGATCTCGACCATCGGCGCCGCGGCGAAAGCGGTGAGCGGCAGGGTGGATGCGAGCGCCAGCAGCGGGGCGGCGCGCTTCAAGAGGGTTCGTCGTTGCATGGTGATCTCCTTGGTTGATTCGTTCATTCAGGATTTCCTGGGCGCGGCGGCCAGCACGCGGATGCGGCCGGCCATGCCGAGTTCGAAGTGGTCTTTCACGAGGCATGCGAAGTCGAAGTCGCCGGCGCGGTTGAAGGTCCAGACCATCTCGCCGGTCTTGCCCGCGGGCACGTGCACCATCCACGGATCGTCGTGTTCCATGTCGGGGTACTTCTTCATCAGGGCCGCGTGGTTCGCGATCTCCGCCTCGGTGCCGAGCACGAGCTCGTGCAGTTCCTTGCCCTTGTTCTTCAGGCGCAGGCGGATGGTGTCGCCCTCGCGCACTTCGATGACCGAAGGCGTGAAGGTCATGTCGTCGGCCATCGCGATGTCGATGGTGCGGCGCACGGCGCCGGCCTTGCCTTCGATGCCCCAGGGCTTCTGCTCGGGCGCGAGCGTGGCCGCGCCCTTCGGCTTCGGCGTGTGGTTTTCATGGGCTTGCGATGCGGCTGCAGTTGCGGCGAGCGCGATGCAGAGGGCGACGGACTTGAAGGTCTTGTTCATGAGATGAACTCCAGAAAATGAAAGTGAATGAGGTCAGTGGTTGTGCGCGCCCGAGGGCTTGCGCACGGTGGCGTCGGTGTTGCTGCTGTCGTCCTGCGATGGCGCGTTGCGCGTGGCCGGCGGCACGGCGGCGCCGGGCACTTCGCGCGCCACCGTGCCGGCCGGGTGCTTGAACCAGCCCGGGTCCTTGTAGTCCCCCGGCTTCTGGTCGCGCCGCACCTTCAAGAGCGTGAACATGCCGCCCATCTCGGCCGAGCCGAACGGGCCGGCGCCGGTCATCATGGGCATCGTGTTGTCGGGAATGGGCATCTCCATGCCGCCCATCCCGCCCATGCCGGCCATGCCCTTGTCGCCCATCACCATGTAGTCGGGCACGAGCTTCCGGATCTTCTCGGCCACGCCCTTGTGGTCCACGCCGATCATGGTCGGCACCGCGTGCCCCATCGGCCCCATGGTGTGGTGCGCCTTGTGGCAGTGCAGCGACCAGTCGCCTTCCTCGTCGGCGATGAATTCCATCTGCCGCATCTGGCCGACCGCCACGTCCACCGACACCTCGGGCCAGCGCGCGGTGCGCGGCACGGGGCCGCCATCGGTGCCGGTCACCTCGAACTCGTGGCCGTGGATATGGATCGGGTGGTTGGTCATCGTGAGGTTGCCCACGCGGATGCGCACGCGATCGCCGCGGCGCACGTTGAGCGTGTCGATGCCCGGGAACACGCGGCTGTTGAAGCTCCAGATGTTGAAGTCGGTCATGGTGTTGACCTTGGGCGTGGCGCTGCCGGGCTCCACGTCGAAGCTGCCGAGCAGAAAGCAGAAGTCGCGCTGCACGGGCTCGATGAGCGGATGGCTCTCCTTCGGATGCGTGACCCAGAAGCCCATCATCCCCATCGCCATCTGCACCATCTCGTCGGCATGCGGGTGGTACATGAAGGTGCCGGGGCGGCGCGCGGTGAATTCGTAGACGAAGGTCTTGCCCGGCGGAATGTGCGGCTGCGTGATGCCGCCCACGCCGTCCATGCCGTTGGGCAGGCGCTGGCCATGCCAGTGCACGGTCGTGTGCTCGGGCAGCCGGTTGGTCACGTAGATGCGCACGCGGTCGCCCTCGACCACCTCGATGGTCGGGCCCGGCGACTGGCCGTTGTAGCCCCACATGTTGACCTTGAAGCCGGGCGCCATCTCGCGCACGACCGGTTCGGCGACGAGGTGGAATTCCTTGACGCCCGCGTTCATGCGCCAGGGGAGCGTCCAGCCGTTGAGGGTGACGACCGGGTTGTACGGGCGGCCGTTCGGGGGCGTGAGCGGCGGTGCCGTGGCTGTAGAGCCTTGAATCACGGGCTCGGGCAGCGCGGCCATCGAGACGCGGCTCACGCCTGCTGCGGCCACGGCCGTGGCGGCGCCTGCGAAGAAGTTGCGGCGGTTCATCTCAGTGCCCTCCCGCCGCGGGCGCATCGCCGGCCGTGGCCGTCTGCAGCGCCGTCATGCCGCCGGGCGAACTGCCCGTGAGCGCGAGCTGCAGGTCGGTGTCGGCGAGCCAGAAATCGCGCTGCGCCTCGATGCCGGCGTTCACCACGAGCATGCTCGCGCGGGTTTCGCCGAGCAACTCCCACACGCTGGCGAGCATGCCGTTGTAGCGCAGCACCATTTCCTCGTTGACCTTCTTGCGCAGCGGCAGCACCTCGTCGCGGTAGCGGCGCGCCAGTGCGTAGGACGTGTTCCAGCCCTGCCAGGCCTCGCGCGCCTCGCTCGCGGCCAGCACGCCCACGTCGCGCACGCGTGCGGCCGATTGCATGTACTGCGCCTCGGCACGCCCGGTGCGCGCCTGGCCCCAGTCGAACAGCGGCAGCGGCAGGTCGAGTTCGAAGCCGCGCTTCGTTTTCTGCGAGCGATCGGCGTCGTTTTCGAAGGTGGTGTTGCGCACCGCGCCGATCTCCATCGCGTTGATCACACGTGTGGCGCGCGTGAGGCCGAGCGAATCGGCCACCGCCGCGTTCTGCGCCTGTGCCGAGCGCACGTCGAGCCGGTCGCGCAGCGCGCGGGCCTGCACGTCGCCCAGGTCGGGCGCGGACTGCGGCAGGGGAGGCAAGCGATCGGGCAGCGTATAGCCCGTGCGCCCGCCGCCGAGGCCAAGCAATCGATTGAGTTGCTCGCGGGAAGCGACGGCCGCCTGCTCGGCGCGCGCGAGTTGCGCCGCGGCATCGGCCAGCAGCAGCTGCTCGCGCGTGCGCTGCAGCGCGCTCCAGTTGCCGGCCTGGGCCATGCGGTGCGCGAGCTCGGCGCCGGCCTCGGCGGCTTCCTTCGCGTCGCGCAGGTACACCACGCTCTGCTGCGCCGACACCGCGCGCACCCACGCGCGGCGCGTGTCGGCGGCCAGTACCAGCACGCTCTGCGCGGCCTGCAGCTTGGCGGCCTCGTGCCGCTGGCCGGCCCACCGTGCCTGCCACGGCAGCGTGACGAGCCCGATCACGTTGAAGCTGAGCATCCGCTCGAACTCGCGCTCGCGGCCCTGCGCCAAACGGCTGAACGAGAGCACCGGGTTCGGCAGGCTCGCGGCCTGCACGCGGTCGGCGTCGCTCAGCTGCAGCGTGGCAAAGGCGTCCTGCACGCGCGGGCTGTTGATGAGCGCGATGCGCACCGCGGCCTCGGCATCGAGCGGCTTGGCGAGCAGCGCATCGACGCTCTTTTGCGAAGCCTCGTCGGGCATGCGTTGGGCCGTGCTGCCCGCCAGGAGCGGGTTGCCTGCGACCAGCGCCTGCACGTCGGCCGAACCGCCGTCGGGTGAAAGGCTGGCGCAGCCGGCCAGCGTCAATGCGCCGGCCAGTGCCGCGGCGCTCCTGAGCAGGTCGCTACTTTTGCGACAGCGAAGGGTGCCGGCAAATTGCCGGCGAAGAATGGGGTTCACGCTCGATCTCCATGAGCAATACGACCAACGCCGAGAGCCGGCAAAGGCTCACTGCGGACGGACTACGGGCAGGGAGATCAGGAAATGGGCGGCTTCAGGCCCGGGGCGGGCTCTGCGCTCGCGAAGCGGGCCGCGTGGGCCGCCGGTGGCGCCTGGGGGGCGCTGTGCACGATGTCGATGAGGGGTGTGCCGCCGAGCGCCACCGTGTGGCAGACCTGGCAGACGGTGCAGGTGCCGCAGCCCTGGTGGTCGGTGCCGTGGTCGTTGTTGCTGCCGTTGCCGCCGTCATCGTGTGCGCCGGCATGGTGTGCCATGGTGTCCATGCCGCTGTCGGCGGCTTCCATGGCTTCATGGCAATGCGCGTCTGCCGCCGCCTTGGCCGGCGCAGCTTCCGCAACCAGCGAGGCTGCGGGCAGCGAGTGCCGCACCATCTCGACTGCCATCGCGTCGCCCAGCCAGCCGCGGATGGGCAGCAGGGCGATCATGAGGGCGAGCAGCAGGGTGCGCATGGGGCGGGATGATAAACCCGTGCCCTAAGACACCAGTTGTCCGCGGGCCTTGTCTGCCCACACCTGCAGGTTGTCGAGCAGGTCCTTCTGGCTGAAGGAGCAACTCTCTTCGCTGAAGAGCGCGCTCGATTCGAGCCGGTCGAGCAGGTTCAGCAAGACCTCGCCATAGCGCGGGGGCAGGGCGCCGAGCAGTTCGGTGCTGGCGCGCGCTTCGGTCGAAAGCGTAGATACCGATCCGCTGCCACCGCTGAGCGCCGCGATGCGGGCCGAGATGGCGTCGAGTTGCTGCGTCGCGCTCATCCCGCCGCCTTTCCGGAAGGCGGCATCGACAGCCCGCGCTCGCGCATCAGGTCGCGCAGCACATCGGGGTAGTCCGTGATGATGCCGTCCGCGCCCCAGTCCATCAGCCGCTGCATGTCGGCACGCTGGTTCACGGTCCAGGGCAGCACCTTCATGCCGAGCTTCTGGGCTTCCTTGATGACGGCCGGCGTGAGGTCGGCATAGGCCGGCGACCAGATCACCGGCCCCGCGCCCTTGCCCGCCGCGGCCTTCACCAACTGCGGCACCGAGGCGAAGCCGGCCGCATCCAGGCCCGCGGTCCAGCGGCTGTCCTTCAGGGTGCGCGGCGTACTGAGATAGGCGCGCGGCAGCTGCGGCGCGAACTGGCCGACAAGGGCCAGCGTGCGCCAGTCGAAGCTCTGGATGGTCACGCGGCCGGCCATCTTCGCCTTGTCGATCTCGGCGAGCAGCGCGCGCACCATGGGCTCGGGCGCGGCGGTTTCGTCCGGCTTGTTCGGATCGATCTTGGTCTCGATGTTGAAGTGCACCGTGGCCGAAGCGGCGCCGCGCGCCTGCACCAGCGCGAACAGCGTGGCGAGCGTCGGGATGCGTTCGCCGTCGCGCGGCTGCTGCAGGGCGAACTGCTTGCCGTAGTTGCTCGTGGGGTTCAGGCGCCCCACGTCGTAGGTCTGCAACTGCGCCAGCGTGAGCGAGCGCACGGCTGCACCACTGTTCGCCGGGAGCCAGTTGCCACTGGCATCGCGCGTGTGGTCGGGGTTGAGCGTGGTGTCGTGCGAAATCACGACCACGTTGTCGGCGGTGAGCCCGATGTCCAGTTCGAGCGTGGTCACGCCCAGGTCGATCGCGTTCGAGAACGCAGCGAGCGTGTTCTCGGGTGCGAGCCCGCGTCCGCCGCGGTGGGCCTGCAGGTCGAAGTGCTGCTTCGCGGTGGGAGCGATGGCGGCGCAGCCCGCGACGAGCAATGCGGCGACGAGCAGGGGGTATTTCATTTCAGCTGCACCTTGATGCCGTTTTCCTGCACGGTGATGTCACCGATCTCGTAGGTCTTGCGGCCCACGGTGAGTTCGTCGGCGGTAAAGCTGCGCAGCACCTGGCCCTGCAGCAGTTCCTGCGCGACCACCGCGCCGACCTTCTGCAGCCGCTCGGCATCGCGGCCTTCCACGCCCTGCAGTTCGAGGCGCTCGGACTTGGGGTGATCCAGACGCAGCGTGCGCGTGGCCGCGTCGTAGCGCAGCGCACTGCTCATCGACACCACGCCCTGCACCGGCGAGGCGGCCAAGAGGGGGCTCGCGATCGTCAGCGTGGCGGTGAGGGCCGCGCGGTTGGTGCCGGCATCCAGCCCCAGTTGCGGATCGCGCAGCCCGACCATGAAGATCTCGGCGTAGCGCTCGGCCACCGGAAAGCGCTTGGCGATCATCGCCTGCAGCTCGTCGCGGCTGGCGGTGTATTCGTTGGTGAAGAAGTTGAAGCCGGCCAGCGCCGCGAACGGGGCTTGCAGGGCCGCGGCGCCCAGCAGCGCGTGCAGCACCCGGCGGCGGGAGATGGGGGAGCGGTGGGGGGACGGGGAGCGGAGGGTCATAGGGGTTCCGAGCTTGCCACAGGCCGATGCGTTCCCGCCAGCGCCGGTGCGGCGCTACCGCCTGTCGGACAGTCAGCCGTCGATGCGCAATTCATAGCGCGCAAAAGACCCGGTTCCCTTCTGGATGACGCTGTGCAGCACGAAGCCGAAGCCTTCGTAGAGCCTGCGCAGCGCCTGCCGGTCCGCCACGCAGTCCAGGCGCAGGTACGGGCGGTCCAGGCCGCGGGTGCGTTCGCGCGCGAAGGTCAGGAGGGCGGTCGATACGCCCTTGCCGCCCCACGACCTGCGAACAGCCAGCTTGTGCACGAACGCCGAGCTGCCGGATTCGATCTCGGGCCAGAAGAAGGGATCTTCCATGTCGATCCGCACCACGCCGGCCACGTCCCCGTTCTCACGTGCGATGAAGTAGCGCCCCGCATCGGTGTCGCGCTGCACGCGTTCGATGCCGACGTCGGTCGCAGACCACAATGGCCGCCCCTCGGTGGCGAGCCATCGAGCGGCTTCGTTCAGGACAGCGGCAACAGTGGCCGCTTCGGCGGGGAGGGCTTGGTCGATGTGCATCGCGGGCGAGGATAGCGGACCGCGAACCGTCAGAGCCATCGTTGACAGGCCGCACGCCAGCAGCGTGCCCCGGTGCGCAGGTCGTCGGGTGCTCCCCGCAGCGAAATCAAGGAGGAGGGCGAAGCCCGGGGGACATTCGCGGAGGGGAGTACCCGATGGCCTGTGCACCCACCCCGAACCGACAGCGAAAAAAATCAGTCGTGCAGCGAAGAAAGAAACTGCTTCAACTCCGCAGTCTGCGGATTGCCGAACAACTCCGCCGGCGGCCCCATCTCATGCACCCGCCCCTGGTGCATGAAGATCACGCGGTCGCTCACCTTGCGCGCGAAGCTCATCTCGTGCGTCACCATCAGGAGCGTCATGCCCTCGTCGGCCAGCGACTCCACCACGCGCAGCACCTCGCCCACGAGCTCGGGGTCCAGGGCCGAGGTGATCTCGTCGCACAGCAGCACGGCCGGCTCCATCGCGAGCGCGCGGGCGATCGCCACGCGCTGCTGCTGGCCGCCCGAGAGCTGGTCGGGCATCGCATCGAACTTCTCGGCGAGGCCCACGCGTTCGAGGAGCTTGCGCGCCTGCGAGGCGGCCTCCAGCGACGCGCGCTTCTTCACCAGCGTGGGCGCGAGCATCACGTTCTTGCCCACCGTGAGGTGCGGAAAAAGATTGAAGCTCTGGAAGATCATCCCCACGCGCTGGCGCAGCTCGCGCATGGCCATCGCGCTCTCGTGCAGCAGCGGCTTGCTGTCCACGGTGAGCGAGCCTTCCTGGAACACCTCCAGCCCGTTGATGCAGCGCAGGAGCGTGCTCTTGCCCGAGCCGCTCTTGCCGATGATGGCGATCACCTCGCCGCGCTTGACGTCCAGGTCGATGCCCTTCAACACCTCGTTGGTGCCGTAGGACTTGCGCAGCGCCGTGATGCGCACGATGGGCGCGGCGAAGGTGCTCGCGGGTTCGGGTTTGGTGGGGTCAAGCACGGCGGCCATGGGTCTTTCTCTCGAGGGTCTTGGCGTACAGGCTCACGGGGAAGCACAGCACGAAATAAAGCAGGGCGACGCAGCTGAACACCACGAAGGGCTTGAAGGTGGCGTTCGAAATCATGCTGCCGGCCTTGGTGAGTTCGACAAAGCCGATCACCGAGGCGAGCGCGGTGCCCTTGATCACCTGCACCAGGAACCCGACCGTCGGCGCGATCGCGATCTTCACGGCCTGCGGCAGGATCACGTGGCGCATCTGCTCGCCGAAGCTCAAGGCCAGGCTGCCCGAGGCCTCCCACTGGCCCTTCGGGATCGAGGCCACGCAACCGCGCCAGATCTCGGTGAGAAAGGCGCTCGTGTAGAGCGTGAGCGCCACGCTCGCGGCCGTCCACGCCGACACGTCGATGCCGAACAGCGCGATGCCGAAGTAGGCGAGAAAAAGCTGCATCAGCAGCGGCGTGCCCTGGAAGAGCTGCACGTACAGGCCCACGGCCTTGCCCGCGATGCGGCCGCCGCGCAGCCGCGCGAACAGCAGCAGCCCGCCCACGATGCCGCCGCCGATGAAGGCGATCAGCGAGAGCACCACGGTCCAGCGCAGCGCCATCAGCAGGTTGCGCACGATGTCCCACAGAGAAAAATCACTCATGGCAATGGGCTCCTCGTGTTCAGCGGCCGAAGAAGAACTTCGGCCCCGCCCAGTCGAGCAGCCGCCGCAGCGCCACCGACAGCGCGAGATAGATCAGCGTGGCGATGATGAAAGCCTCGAACGCGCGGAAGTTGCGGCTCTGGATCAGGTTGGCCGCGTAGCTCAGCTCCTCGGTCGAGATCTGGCCGCACACCGCCGAGCCCAGCATCACGATGATGATCTGGCTCACCATCGCCGGCCACACCTTCTTGAGCGCGGGCGGCAGCACCACGCGCAAAAAGACCTGCGCCTTGCTGAGCGCGAGGCTCACGGCGGCTTCGATCTGCCCCTTGGGCGTGGCCTCGATGCCGGCGCGGATGATCTCGGTGGAGTAGGCGCCGAGATTCATCACCATCGCGATCACCGACGCCACCTCGGGCGAAAGCTTCACGCCCGCCGCGGGCAGCCCGAAGAAGATGAAGAACAGCTGCACGATGAAGGGCGTGTTGCGGATCAGCTCCACGTACGTGCCCACGATGAGCCGCAGCCAGCGCGGCCCGCCCGAGCGGGCCCACGCACAGAAGATGCCCACGATCATGCCCAGCACGGTGCCGATGGCGGTGAGCCCGATGGTCCACGCCACGCCGCGCAGCAGCAGCGGCCATTCGGCGAGCACCGCGCCAAAGTCAAACTCGATGTTCATGGCCGCGTGATTCGATCAGACCGGAAGATCGCCGGCTGCCTTGCCGAGCCACTTCTTCGACATGGCGTCCAGCGTGCCGTCCTTCCTGGCGGCGGCGATGATTTCGTTGACCTTGGTCTTCAATGCGGTTTCACCCTTGGCGATGCCGACGAAGCAGGGGCTGTCTTTCAGCAGCAGCTTGAACTCGGCGCTCACCTTCGGATTCCTGGCGAGCATGTCGCCGGCGACCGCCGCGCTGGTCGCGAGGGTTTGCGTCTGGCCGGCCACGAAGGCCGCGATGGTCGCGTTGTTGTCTTCGAAGCGGCGGTAGTCGACGTTCGGCGGCGCCACCTTGTTCAGCTCCTGGTCTTCCATCGCGCCGCGCGTCACGGCGACGGTCTTGCCGGCCATCTCGGAGAAGTTGGTGAGCTTCATGCTCTTGGCGGCGTACACGGCCTGGAAGAAGGGCGCGTAGGCCGACGAAAAATCGATCACCTTCTCGCGCTCGGGGTTCTTGCCGAGCGTGGAGATCACCAGGTCTGCCTTGCGCGTCTGCAGGTACGGGATGCGGTTGGCGCTGGTGACGGGCACCAGCTCGATCTTCACGCCCAGCTTGCTGGCGATGAGCTCGGCCATCTCCACGTCCAGGCCTTGCGGCTTCATGTTCTTGTCGACCGAGCCATACGGCGGATAGTCGGTCGGCACGGCGATCTTGATGGTCTTGGCCTTGAGCACGTTGTCCAGCGCGTTCTGGGCGTGGGCACCGCCGGCCGCGGCCAGCAGGGCGACGGAGGCGAACGCGAGGGCGATGTGGCGTTTCGATGCAGAGAAAGTCATAGCAGGGCTCCTAGGTAAGTCGATGAATCGGTGTCGTCGGGGGATGACGCGGGCTTGCGGCGTTTGGGTTTGGCAGAAGCGGCTGCCGTGTTCTGCAGCGGCGCGAGCGCATCGCGAAGTTGAGCGAGCGGATCGGTGGGCGCCTGCACGCGCAGCGCCGACTGCACCGTGCCGATGTGTTCGGCCATCAGCGCCTCGGCGCGCGCGTGGTCGCCGCGCTCCAGCGCCGCGACGATCTGCACGTGGTCTTCGCACGACTGCACCGCGTCGTGCGTGCTCTGGTAGAGCATGGCAATCAGCGTGGTGCGCGCGGTGAAGTCGCGCAGCGTGTCGGCCAGGAGCGTGTTGCCCAGGCACTCGGCCAGGCACACGTGGAAGTCGCCGAGCAAAAAGCTGCGGTTGCCGACGTCGCTCTCTTTCAGTGCCGCTTTTTCACGCTGCAGGTGCGCCTTCAGCTGGCGCAGGGCCGCCTTGTCGATCTTGCCGGTGCTGCCCGCGCTGCGGATGAGGCCCAGCTCGATGACGCGCCGCGCCTCGAAGGCCTCGCGCGCTTCTTCCTGCGAGGGCTCGATCACGAACCAGCCGCGCCGCGCGCTCACGGTGACGATGCCGCGCGCCGCCAGCCGGGTGAGGGCTTCGCGCACGATGGTGCGGCTGCAGTCGAAGAGCATGGCCAGCTGCTGCTCGCCCAGGCGCGAGCCCGGCGCGAGCTTCTGCGCCATCACCGCTTCGACGATGCGCGCACTGATTTCGGATGCGGATGTAGACATTCGCCTGCATACCAGCAGCTTTTGTGCCAACTGGTATGCAAGGCGTGTGCACCGAAATGGATCGGTGTGGGGCGAATGCTTTTGTTCGGGGCGCGCTTGCGCCGCAGGCGTGCGTCGCGTGGCGTATGCCCCGACGCTCAATCCATCCGCGCGCCCGAAGCCTTCACCGCCTTGTCCCAGCGCGGCGTTTCCGTCGCGAGGAAGCGCGCGAAGTCTTCGCTGCCCAGGTAGGCCGGGTCCGCGCCCTGGCTCACCATGCGCTCGCGCACCTCGGGGCTGGTCAGCACCTGCCTGAAGGCATCGCTCAATTTGGCGACCACGTCTTTCGGCGTGTCCTTCGGCGCGAGGAAGCCGTAGAAGCCCACCACCTCGAAGCCCTTGACGCCCGACTCGATGACCGTCGGCACGTCGGGCAGCGCGGGGTTGCGCTCGCGGCTGGTCACGGCCAGTGCGCGCACCTTGCCCTGCTTGTGGTAGTTGGCGGCCTGCGGGATCGACTCGGCCATGAACTGCACCTGCCCGCCCATCAGGTCGGTGAAGGCCGGCGCGCTGCCGCGGTAGGGGATGTGCACCATGAAGAGGCCGGTCGCCGTCTTGAACATCTCGGGCACCAGGTGGCTGATGCCGCCGTTGCCGGCCGAGCCGTAGTTGACCTGGCCGGGGCGCGCCTTGGCGTAGTCGATGAATTGCTTCAGGTTCTGCACCGGCAGCTTGGGCGTGACCAGCAAGGCCAGCGGCTGCATCGCGGTGCGCGCGATCGGCACGAAGTCGCGCTGCGTGTTGTAGGGCAGCTTGCTGTAGAGCGCGCCGTTGATCACCGCCACGCCGGTGTTGGCCAGCATCAGCGTGTAGCCGTCGGCCGGGCTCTTGGCGACCGCGTCCGCACCGACCGAGCCGCCCGCGCCGGGCTTGTAGTCGACGATCAGCGGCTGGCCGAGCACGGCCTGCAGCTTGTCGGTGAGCAGGCGCGCATGCTGGTCGAGCGGGCCGCCGGCCGGAAAGCCGATGACCACCTTGATCGGCTTGTCGGGGTAGGCGGCGATGGCCGCCGTCGTGCCGAATGCGCCGAGCGCGAAAGAAAGGACCGCCAGCGCGGTCCGGTTGGGCTTGTTCATGATCCGTCTCCTTGTTGTGGAGACGATCATAAGCAGCGCGCTCAGCCGGCCAGCGTGGCCTTCAGCGTGATCTCGGGCACGCTCGCGAGCGCCTTGGACAGCGGGCAGCCGGCCTTGGCGGCGGCTGCGAGCTCCTGGAACTTCGCTTCATCCAGGTTGGGTACGGCCGCGTCCAGTTCGAGCTGGATGCGATCGATCTTGAACCCGGCGCCGTCCTTGGCCAGCCGCACGGCCGCCTTGGTGTCGATGCGCGTGGCCGCGAGGCCCGCCGCTTCCAGCGCGAAGGCGAAGGCCATCGTGAAGCAGGCCGCATGGGCCGCGCCGACGATCTCCTCGGGGTTGGTGCCGCGCTTGTCGTCCTCGAAGCGGCTGGCGAAGCCGTAGGGGTAGTCCTTCAAGGCGCCGGTCTCGGTGCTGACCAGGCCCTTGCCGGTCTTGCCGGCGCCTTCCCAGTGAACGCTTGCGTGCTTGTCTGCTGCCATGGAAATTCCTTCGGTCGGGTTGTGGGTTGCTTGGAGGGAGAACCGCAGGTATCGCTCCGAAAGCCGCGCCTGTCTGTAGTCGCAGGGCGCATCGCGCATCACCCATCACCCATCGCCCATCGCCCATCGCCCATCGCCCATCGCCCATGACGATGCCGCCCGCGCCGCCCTCCGGGGCCGACGTCAGCCGCCGTGCACGCCGGCCGTGCTGAGCTTCAGCTGCCCCCGGACTTCGCCCGCCGGCCAGGCGGCGGTCGATACGCTGACATACCAGAGGCCGGCCATGAGGTCGGCCACCTGCGCCTTCGTCAACGTGCTTCGGCCGGTCAGCTCGTAGCCGGCGTCGGAGCCCGGGTTGTGCTGTACGCCCTGGCTGTGCGGCGGCAACTGGATCGCCAGCGGGCCGTTGCTGCCCTTGGCGGCAGGGCCATAGAAGCCCGCGAGCGTCGCCGGCCCGCTCAGGCGCGCGTAGTTCACGCGCCACGCGAACGCACCGGTGGCCAGCGTCAGCGTTCCGAACATCGAGCCGCCGGCACTGCCGGCGTGGCGCGGGACCACCTCCTCGGTGCCGAGCCAGCAGTCGATCGGCACCCACTCCGGCGGATCGCGCGGCAAGGCCGCTGTCTCGTCCGGCAATCCGATCCCCGAGACCAGCGCGCAGCCCGAGGCGGCCAGCGTGGCACCGAGGAGGAGGGACCGTCGGCGGAATGTTTTTCGTGCGGGTTCGAGCATGAAGGGCAGGACTTGTCTGCGGGCGCGCGGCCCCGGGGTCCGCACGATAGCCGATGGCCCGGATGTACGAAAAAAGCGCGTCGCCAATGTGACGTTCCGGGGGCTTCCCCGATGGGAGGCGCGGCCCGGGCCGCTTAGGCTGGCGTGCCTTCATCCCATCCGCCCGTTCCCTCCCGCCTGTTCTCACCATGCAACAACGCCCGCACTACAAGTTCTGGCCCAGACGCCTCCCGCATTCGCTCACCGTTCCCGCCACGTCGCTGTGGCACAACCTCGCGACCTCCGCCGCCCGCTATCCCGACAAGGCCGCGCTCGTGTTCTTCGGCCGCGTGATGAGCTACCGCGAGCTGGCCGAGCAGGTCGAGCGGCTGGCCGGCACGCTGCATGCGCTGGGCGTGCAGCGCGGCGACCGCGTGGTGCTGAACATGCAGAACTGTCCGCAGCTCGTCGTCGCGCACTTCGCGATCCTGCGGGCCAACGCGGTGGTGGTGCCGGTCAATCCGATGAACCGGGCCGAGGAGCTCAAGCACTACATCGTCGACCCCGACGCCAAGGTGGCGCTCACCACCGGCGACCTCGCCGCCGAGCTGGCCAAGGCCAGCGACGCGCTGCCGGCCGCGCAGCAGCTCGCGCACATCATCGTGACCCAGTTCACCGACGCCTTCGACGCCGATGTTTCCGGCGACGACGCGCCGGCCCCCGCGTGGACCGCCTGGCTCGGCACCCGCCACCCGCTGCCCGCGCTCGCCGGCGGCCAGGTGATGGCGTGGACCGATGCGCTCGAAGCCGGCCGCCCGGCCCCCGCGCACGTGGTGGGCGCCAACGACATGGCCTTGCTGCCCTACACCAGCGGCACCACCGGCCTGCCCAAGGGCTGCGTGCACCACCATTCGAGCCTGATGCACAACGCGGTGTCGGGCCAGCTCTGGAGCCAGGCGACATCGGAGGTGGTGGTGCTGGCCGTGGTGCCCATGTTCCACATCACCGGCGTGGTGAGCATGCTGCACACCTCGATCCTCGCGGCAGCCACGCTGGTCATCATGCCGCGCTGGGACCGCGACGTGGCCGGCCGGCTGATCTCGCGCTGGAAGGTGACGAGCTGGACCAACATTCCGACCATGGTGATCGACCTCATGGCCAGCCCCAATTTCGCGAGCTACGACCTGTCGAGCATGACCCACATCGGCGGCGGCGGCGCCGCGATGCCGCAGGCCGTGGCGCAGCGCCTGTTCGAGCAGTACGGCCTGAAGTACCTGGAAGGCTACGGCCTCACCGAAACCGCCGCGCCCTCGCACACCAACCCCTTCGACAACCCCAAGCAGCAGTGCCTGGGCATTCCGTTCATGAGCACCGATGCGCGCGTGGTCGACCCCGACACGCTCGCGGAAATGCCCATCGGCGAATCGGGCGAGATCATCATCCACGGCCCCGAGGTGTTCCAGGGCTACTGGAAGCGCCCCGACGCCACCCGGGCCGCCTTCGTCGAGTTCGAGGGCAAGCGCTTCTTCCGCTCGGGCGACATGGGCCGCATGGACGAGGACGGCTACTTCTTCATGACCGACCGCCTGAAACGCATGATCAACGCGAGCGGCTTCAAGGTGTGGCCGGCCGAAGTAGAACTGCTGATGTTCCGCCACCCCGCGATCCAGGAGGCCTGCGTCATCTCGACCAAGGACGACTACCGCGGCGAATCGGTCAAGGCCGTGGTGGTGCTGCGCGCGACGCACAAGGACACGACAGAGCAGGAGATCATCGACTGGTGCCGCGAGAACATGGCGGTCTACAAGATCCCGCGCAAGGTGCAGTTCGTGGAGGCGCTCCCCAAGAGCGGCAGCGGCAAGGTGATGTGGCGGTTGTTGCAGGAAGACGAAAACAAATGATTCGGCCGGATGGCGCGGGCGCTTCGCGTCGAGAATCTTTCCCCTCTCTCTTCTCGCAACGCGTCCGTTCCATTCCTGCATGCGCTTTCGCTCGTTCCTTCCTTGCGTTTTCTTCTCCCTTCTTCCACTGCTGGCGCAAGCCGCACCCCGCACCTGCCTTGTCGTCGGCGTGACCGACGGCGACACGCTCACCGCGCGTTGCGGGCACATCGGGTCCTACGAACAGGTCAAGGTGCGCATCGCCGCCATCGACGCCCCTGAGAAAAAGCAGCCCTACGGCCAACGAAGCCGGCAGGCGCTCAGCCGCCTCTGCCATGCCGAGAAGGCGGTCATCACCGAGCGCGACACCGACCGCTACGGCCGCACCGTGGCCGACGTGTCGTGCAACGGCGAGGACGCCGGCAGCCGCATGGTGTCCGAGGGCTGGGCCTGGGTGTACGACTACAACAAGATCGCCACGAAGCGCGGCGGCGGTTTGTTCAAGCTGCAGGACAGCGCGCGCTCGCGGCACCTGGGACTGTGGGCCGATGCGAAGCCGGTGGCGCCGTGGGACTGGCGCAAGCAGCAGCGTGAATCGCGCGAGTCGCATTGGGGTGAAGGCTTCTTCTAAGGTCCGTCCTTGTTCAGGGCGGCACTCGCGCCGACGGTGGGCTCTGTTTCGCGAATGTCCTCCGGCCTGCGGCCTCCCCCTTGATTTCGCGAAACAGAGCCCACCATCGGCGCGAGCGCTTCAGAGCAGTCGTTGATCGGCGGTTCACGCTGAGCGTGC
Organism: Variovorax sp. 770b2; assembly: GCF_900115685.1. Lineage (GTDB taxonomy): Bacteria > Pseudomonadota > Gammaproteobacteria > Burkholderiales > Burkholderiaceae_C > Variovorax. The sequence goes on from NZ_FOXJ01000001.1 coordinate 235,768, forward strand.
CCAGTGCGCAGGGCATCGGGTGCTCCCCGCAGCGAAATTAAGGAGGAGGGCGAAGCCCGGGGGACATTCGCGGAGGGGAGTACCCGGTGGCCTGTGCACGCCGCCCCGAACACCCGGCCCCGAACGCTCCGCACAGGCCGAAAGAATTGCCAGGCCCCCAGCGCCAGTATTTCGTCGCAATTGCTTCCCGAATTGAATTCGCGCGTCCGGAGAATTAAAAAAGCTGGACGAAGAAATTCACGCTGTTTCCCACCTCGCAGGTCAATGCAATATTGCGCAATGGCTGGTAATTCGGCATGGAAAGCGTCGTGATCGTCAATTGAATCGAACGGTCGGTATTCACGCGGAAACGGATGATCTCGTTCACCGGCTGGTTGCCCGGGCCGAGCGTGAAATGGGTGTTCGAGAACGCGATCGTTCCGTTGGGCAGGAGATTGAATGGATCGATGACCAGCCCGCCGCTCACGGCCGGGCTCGGCTCGCCGGAGCTGTCGTTCCTGCACCTGGAGAGGTCGAAGCTCGTGCGCACGGCCTGGCCGCGCATCAGCGCCCTGGTGAGCGCGGGCACGTCGTCCAGGGGAATGGACTGGGCATGGGCGAAGAGCGGCGCGGCTAGGCAGGCCGCGGCGGCTACGTATTTACGTAGGAAACAGGTCATTGCAATTCCTGGAGTCGAATTTAAAAATAAGCCTCAAGAATTGCAAAAAATCGATGAAATTTCAATTCAGCCATTGGAATTAAATTACGGAAGCCTGTCATCCAAAAGGGTTCCCGATGTCATGGGAGATTCACGGGTTCACGCGAACATCGAAAGTTCTAACAACCCCCATGACAAAGAGATCAGAGAAATGGCCAAAGACTTCGACCGGATGGAGGACTCCAACCCTTCCGCCAACCCCACGATCCACGACGTGTCCGACCCGAAGCGCCGGGTGCTCGTGCGCGGCGGTCTCGCGGCGGCGGTGGCCGGGCTTTTCGGGCCGCTCGCAGCCGGCGCGCTGGCCGGTTGCACCACCACCACCACCAGCGGCAGTGCGTCGGTGAGCACGCTGGGCCGCGCCATCGGCTTCAAGAGCGTGCCCATGGCTGCCGTCGATCGCGTCGTCGTGCCCGAGGGCTACAGCGCGCAGGTGCTCTACCGCTGGGGCGACGCCACGGGCATCGCGGGCCGCATGCCCGCCTTCAAGACCGACGGCTCCAACACCGCCGACGAACAGGCCCTGCAGGCCGGCATGCACCACGACGGCATGGCCTTCTTTCCGATCGACGGATCGAACCGCGGCCTCCTGGTGCTGAACCACGAATACGTCGACGACGGCCTGCTGCACACCGACGGCATGAAGACCTGGACGCCCGAGAAGGTGCGCAAGTCGATGCACGCGCACGGCGTGTCGGTCATCGAGCTGCAGCGCGAGGGCGCGAAGTGGTCGCAGGTGCTGCCCTCGCGTTTCGCGCGCCGCATCACCGCGCTCACGCCGATGACGCTCACCGGCCCCGCCGCCGGCCACCCGATGCTGCGCACCGCGGGCGACCCGGGCGGCACGCAGGTGCTGGGCACCTACAACAACTGCTCCAACGGCCAGACGCCGTGGGGCACCTACCTCACCTGCGAGGAAAACTTCGCCGACTACTTCGAAGGCACCGACACCCCCGACGCCCACCAGAAGCGCTGGGGCATCAGGAAGGGCAACGGCGCGAAGTACCGCTGGCACGAGCATGAGGAGCGCTTCGACGTGGCCAGGCATCCGAACGAATCGAACCGCTACGGCTGGGTGGTCGAGATCGATCCGCAGGACCCGGCATCGACCCCGCGCAAGCGCACCGCCATGGGCCGCGCCGCGCACGAAGGCGCCGCCGTCGCGCTCACCAACGACGGCCGCGCCGTCGTCTACATGGGCGAGGACTCGCGCTTCGAATACATCTACAAGTTCGTGAGCCGCGACAAGGTGCAGCCCGGCGGCGCCGCCGCCAACCGCGAACTCCTGGACCACGGCACGCTGTATGTCGGCCGCTTCGACGTGGACGGCACGGGCGAGTGGCTGCCGCTCATCCAGGGCCGGAACGGGCTCGTCGCCGACAAGGGCTTCGCGAGCCAGGGCGACGTGCTCATCAAGGCGCGCCAGGCGAGCGACCTCCTGGGCGCCACCAAGATGGACCGCCCCGAATGGACCACCGTCGATCCGCTGACGAAGGAGGTCTACTGCACGCTCACCAACAACAGCAACCGCGGCGCGCCGGGCCAGCCCTTCATGGACGCGGCCAATCCGCGCTCCAACAACACGATGGGCCAGATCATCCGCTGGAAGGAAAGCGGCGACCTCGATGCGACCAAGTTCGACTGGAGCCACCTGGTGCTCGCGGGCGACCCCAAGCAGTCGCGCTACGAGGCGCAGGGCAACATCAAGGGCGACACCTTCGGCAGCCCCGACGGCCTGCTGGTCGATGCGCGCGGCGTGCTGTGGATCGAGACCGACGTGTCGACCTCCACGCTCGGCAAGGGCGAGTACGGCAACCTGCCGAACAACCAGATGCTGGCGTGCGACCCTACGAAGGGCGAGATCCGGCGCTTCCTCGTCGGCCCTTCGGGCTGCGAGATCACCGGCCTCACGGCCACGCCGGACCTGCGCACGCTGTTCATCAACATCCAGCATCCGGGCGAGCCGGCCAACGAGCGCAGCGACCCGGAGCGTCCGCTCGCGGTGTCCAAGTGGCCCGATGGCGCGGGGCGCCCGCGCTCGGCCACCGTCGCCATCACGAAGAACGACGGCGGCGTGATCGGGACCTGATGCCGGGAGCGGCGGCGCTCAGCAGGCGCCGCTGCTCCAGCAGCGCAGCGAGGGCATGAACAGGCCCAGGGCGAAGGTGATGGCGCAGAACACCAGCAGGATCAGCGCTGCCATGCGCAGTCCCTCGGCGTTCCAGCGCGGCGCGAAGCCGCTGATGAAACCCGAGGCCCACGTGCCCTCGATCCGCTCCGCGCCGCCCCAGCGCAGCACCCAGACCAGGAACAGCGCTTCGAGCGCATGAATGGCGATCCACCAGATCAGCGACAACATGGCCTCGGCTCCTCTGTTTCAGGATTCGCTCTTGCCCTGCACGTCGGCCACCACGCGCGCATTGCGCTGGAAGCTCCAGTACGCGCCCGCCCAGTCCATCATCACGACGACGCGGTTGCGAAAGCCGATGAGGAAGTACGCGTGCGCGAACAGCCAGAACAGCCACGCGAGCCGGCCGCTGAAACGCAGCGGGCCGAAGGGGGTACCCAGGTCCACCACCGCCGAATTGCGGCCGATGGTGGCCAGGTTGCCGTAGTCCGCATAGCGGAACGGCACGGTCGGCTGGCCCGCGATGCGGCGCAGGATGTTCGACGCCGCGGCGCGCCCCATCTGCTTGGCGCCGGGCGACACGCCGGGCACCGGCTTGGGCTCCTTGCCGGGCGCATGGCTCATGGCGGCGGCGAGGTCGCCCACCACGCTGATTTCGGGGTGGCCCGCGAGGCCGAGGTCGGGCTCGACCTTGATGCGGCCCGCGCGGTCGCATTCGACGCCGGTTGCGGTGCCGAGCATGCGGCCCAGCGGCGAGGCCGCGACGCCCGCGGCCCAGACCACGCAGCTGCTGTCGATCCGGTAGCTCGCGACCGGTGCGCCATCCGCGCCGCCGCCGGTCTGCACTTCGAGCCCCGTCGCATCGATGGCGGTGACGCGGGCATTCAGCCGCACTTCGACGCCGAGCTTTTCCAGCTGCTCGAGCGCCTTCTGGCTCAAGCTTTCGGGCATGGCCTGCAGCACGCGCGGGCCGCCTTCCACAAGCAGCACCTGCGAGCTGCTCGGGTCGATGTGGCGGAACTCGCCCGAGAGCGTGTGCTTGGCGATTTCGGCGAGCGTGCCGGCCATCTCCACGCCGGTCGGGCCGGCGCCGATCACCACGAAGGTGAGGAGCGCGCGGCGCAGCGCGGGGTCGGTGGTGGTCTCGGCGGTCTCGAACGACAGCAGCACGCGGCGGCGGATCTCGAAGGCATCGGCCAGCGTCTTCAGGCCCGGCGCGACGGGCGCCCATTCGTCGTGGCCGAAATAGCTGTGCGTGGCGCCGGCGGCGACGACCAGGTGGTCGTAGGGCACGCTGGTGCCGCTGGCCAGCTGCACCGTGCGGCCGGCCGGATCGATGGCGCTCACTTCGCCCAAGAGCGTCGTGATGTTCGGTTGCTTGCGAAACAGCGCGCGCACCGGCGCGGCGATGGAGGGCGCGGCGAGCCCGGCGGTCGCCACCTGGTAGAGCAGGGGCTGGAACAGGTGGTGGTTGGTCTTGTCGATCACGGTGACATCGACGTCGGCGCTCTGCAGCTTGCGGGCCGCCTCGAGTCCGCCGAATCCGCAGCCGACGATGACGACCTTGGGCCTGGCCGGGGAGGTGTTCGTTTGCATCGAACGGATGATACGCAGCCGCCCTGCACACCCCGCCATCTTGTGCCACAGTGGCTGCCCGTCGAATTTCCGGCGGCAGCCCTGCGGCGTTTTGTCCTACGGACGGCGCCGACCCGGATGGGCTAAAACTTGCGGCTGACCCGACTGGAGACCCCATGACGCTTTCCCGGCCGATCACACAGGCGGCGAGCACACTGCGCGACAGATTCCGCGACGTGCGCGCCACGACCCTGGCCCTGGCCGCCCCGCTTTCCGCCGAAGACCAGTGCATCCAGTCGATGCCCGATGCGAGCCCGACCAAGTGGCATCTCGCGCACACGACGTGGTTCTTCGAGACCGTGCTGCTGCAGCCGCATGCGCAGGGCTACGAGCCTTTCGACACACGGTTCCATTACCTCTTCAACTCGTACTACGAGGCGCTCGGGCCGCGGCATCCGCGCCCGCAGCGCGGGCTGCTCACGCGGCCGTCGGTGGACGAGGTGCATGCGTACCGGCGGCATGTGGACGAGGCGGTGCTGGCGCTGCTCGAAGGCGGCATCCAGGCGCAGGACTGGGCCGCCATCGAGCCCATCGTCACGCTGGGCTTGAACCACGAGCAGCAACACCAGGAGCTGCTGCTGACCGACATCCTGCACGCGCTCTCGTGCAATCCGCTGCTGCCCGCGTACAAGCCTGCGAGCGGGCCCGCGTTGCGCCTGGCCGCAGTACCGCAGCCTGTACGGTGGCTTTCGCAGCCCGGCGGCATCGCCGAGGTGGGACATGCGGGCTCCGGTTTTTCCTTCGACAACGAGACGCCGCGACACCAGGCGCTGCTGCGGCCGTATGCGATTGCTGACCGGCTCGTGAACTGCGGCGACTACGCGCAGTTCATCGCCGATGGAGGCTATCAGCGTGCGGAGCTGTGGCTCTCCGATGGATGGGCCGCGGTGCAGGCCAATGGCTGGCGCCATCCGGCGTACTGGCTCGCGGCCGACGATCCGCGCCTGGGCCTCGATCCGCAGCACCCCCATCAGCAGCCGCAGGGGGGTGCCGGCTGGCAGGTGTTCGGCCTGCACGGCGTGCGGCCGATGGAGGCCGATGCGCCGGTGGCGCAGCTGAGTTTTTATGAAGCCGCCGCTTATGCCGAATGGGCCGGCGCGCGGCTGCCGACCGAGTTCGAATGGGAGGCCGCGTTCGACGCGCCCGGCATCACGCAGATGACCGGCCACGTCTGGCAGTGGACGCGTTCCTCCTACGACCCGTACCCGGGCTTTCGCCCGATGCCCGGCATCGCGGCCGAATACAACGGCAAGTTCATGGTGGGGCAACTGGTGCTGCGCGGCGGCAGCGTGGCCACGCCGGCCGGGCACGCACGGCCCAGTTATCGCAATTTCTTTCCGCCGGCAGCGCGCTGGCAATTCTCGGGGCTGCGGCTCGCGAAAGACCTTTGATCATGCGCAATCCAACTTCTTCCTCGTCGCTGTCTTCGTTCGTTGCCTCGAAGTCGGCCAAGACGCCCCGCTCGCCGGCGGCTGTCGTGCCGCTGTCCGAATTCGGACGGGAGATGCAGGCAGGTCTTGCGCGCACGCCGCGCAGCATCTCGCCCAAGTTTTTCTACGACGTGGCGGGCTCGCAGCTGTTCGACCGCATCTGCGACTTGCCCGAGTACTACCCGACGCGCACCGAACTGCGCATCCTGGGTGAATGCGCGGGCGAGATCGCCGGGCAGGTCGGACCGAACGCGGAGATCGTGGAGTTCGGCGCTGGCTCGCTCACGAAAGTGCGACTGCTGCTCGATGCGCTCGAAACGCCCAAGCGCTATCTGCCGATCGACATTTCGGGGGAGCACCTGGAGGCGGCTGCGCAGCGGCTGAAGGCGGACTATCCGGCGCTCGTGGTGCAGCCCATTGCCGCGGACTACACGATGCCCCTGGTGCTGCCTGCGCCGATGGCGGGTTCCGGTCGCCGCGTCGGTTTTTTCCCGGGCTCGACGATCGGCAATTTCGAGCCTGAGGAGGCGCTGGCTTTCCTGCAGCTCGCGGCGCGGATGCTGCGTGGGGGCGGGCTGCTGATCGGGGTCGATCTGGTGAAGGCGCCGGAGCGCTTGCATGCGGCTTACAACGATGCGCAAGGGGTGACTGCGGACTTCAATCTGAATCTGCTTCGGCGTGCGAATGCCGAACTGGATGCGGACTTCGATCTGGATGGTTTTGCGCATGCGGCGTTCTACAACGCGCCTCGGCAGCGGATCGAGATGCATCTGGTGAGCCGCAAGGCCCAGAGCGTTTCCTTGAATGGGGAACGGTTTGGGTTCGAGGAGGGCGAGACCATTCACACCGAGTACTCGCACAAGTTCACTGTGGATGGGCTTCGTGCGCTGGCTGTTCGTGCCGGCTTCCGGCCGGGGGCGGTTTGGACGGACCCGGAGAAGCTCTTCAGCGTTCACTGGCTGGCTGCCTAGTTTTCTTTCCGAGGCCGGGTCTCGCCCCGGCGGGCGACTCACTTTCTTTTGCTTCGCCAAAAGAAAGTAAGCAAAGAAAAGGCGACCCCACTGTCTGCGACCCCTTCGCTGCGCTACGTAGCGAAGCGAAGGGTCGCAGACAGCAGGGTCGCCTTTTCTTTTGCCTACGTTTCTTTGGCGAAGCAAAGAAACGTAGGTCGCCTGCCGGGGCGAGACCCGGCCTCGGGACAAAAACCACCTCAATAACGTTCATACATCCCCGAAGAAATCACGCAAGCCGAGCAACGGCACAATACCCAAGCCCCGTGCGCCCAGCGACCAAGGCCATCGCAACGGCCAGCGCCCCCCGCACCCCTCCCTTGGAGACCAAGACAAATGAAAGCAACCTGGAACGGCGTCACCGTCGCCGAAAGCGACGACACCGTGCTCGTCGAAGGCAACCACTACTTCCCGATGAGTTCGCTCAACCGCGATCACGTCACCTTCAGCAACCACAAGACCACCTGCCCCTGGAAGGGCACCGCGAGCTACTACTCGCTGCTGGTCAACGGCGAGCTCAACACCGACGCCGCGTGGTACTACGCCGACCCGAAGCCCGAAGCCGAGGAAATTCGCGACCGCGTCGCGTTCTGGAAGGATGTGAAGGTCAGCGCGTGACCACCGCCGCCTTCACGCCGCCCTTCATCGATCCTGCCGAACTGCCCGCCGCGCTGCGCGAACAGGGCTACGCGGTGCTGAGCCCGCAGGGCGTTGGCGACTGGCTGGGCGCACCGCTCTCGCAGCTGGAGGCACTGCACGCGGACTGGAACGACCTTCCGCCCGACGAGTATCTGAAGGACGGCGGCCGCTACCGCACGCGCCGCCATGCGTGTTTCACCGTCCAGGCCGATGACAACGCCACGCTGCAGCAGGTGCCGCATCGCGCGCACTGGCAGCCGGTCGAGTACAACGCGCTGCACGGCGGCATGCAGCGCTGGTTCGCGCCGATGCTTGCCGAGACCATCGTGCAGCCAGTGTGGCAGCGCCTGCTGCAGCACCTGGGTACCGCGGCGAGCGACATGCGCGGTGCGCCGCAAAAATGGTTCGTCGAGGCGCACCAGTTCCGCATCGACACCGCGGGCGGCATCGGCCGTCCGACCCCCGAAGGCGCGCACCGCGACGGCGTCGATCTCGTGGCCGTCGCATTGGTCGGCCGTCAAGGCATCAAGGGCGGCGAGACGCGCGTGTTCGAGGCCAACGGCCGGCGCGGCGAGCGCTTCACCATGACCGAACCGTGGACGCTGCTCGTGCTCGACGACGCACGCGTCATTCACGAATCCACGCCGATCCAGCCGCTCGAAGAGGGCGGCGCGGGCTGGCGCGATACGCTCGTGATCACCTGCCGATCGCAGGGTTTCCAAGGCGATTGAAGCGCTTTGGCGGCACTTGCGGGTGTCGCTGGCACGAGTCCTACAGCCACCCAACGGCGTAGCGGTTAAATTCGGGACCCGGTTCGACTTCGAGCCGTGTCTGTCTGCGAACGAAAGCGAGGTCCGCCATGTTCAATCACATCCTGGTTCCCATCGACGGTTCTGAAACTTCCATGCTCGCCGTCAGCAAGGCCAGTGGCCTCGCACTGGCTTTCGGAAGCCGCATCACGTTGATTCACGTGATCGACAACTACCCCTTCATCGGCGTGGGCGCGGACTACGCGCTCGGCCAGAACGAATACCTGGCCGCCGCCACCGCGAGCGCCAATGCGGCCCTCGCACGCGGCGTGGCCGCATTGGCCGCAGAGGGCCTGCACAGCGACCAGCGCGTGATCGACGGCCACGTGGTGCACGAAGGCATCGTCGACACGGCCATCGCCATCGCGGCCGACCTGATCGTGATGGGCTCGCACGGCCGCAGCGGCATCGAGAAACTGCTGCTGGGCAGCGTCACGCAGCGCGTGCTGCAGGACGCGACGATGCCGGTGCTCGTGGTCAAGGGCGGCTGAGCGAAAAGCCCGGCCTGCTTTCGAAGCGAAGGGCCTGCTGCGTCGCCGGATGTGCGAAGGCCAGCTCGCTCGCATGCAGCAGCAGGCGCGGCGCACGCGCCTGCAACGCGGCATCGCCATACAACGCATCGCCCAGGATCGGATGACCGATCGACAGCAGGTGCACGCGCAGCTGGTGCGTGCGGCCCGTCTCGGGCTCCAGCAGCACATGGGTCGCGCTGGAATCTCCTTGCACCGATGACGCCAGCGCGCGCCAGCGCGTGAGGCTGGGCTTGCCCGCCGGGTCGGTCTTCTGCAGCGGCCTGCGCGGCCAGTCGGCCATCAGCGGCGCATCGATGACCGACCAGTCTTCGCGCACGGGCATCGTGCCATCGACGATGGCTTCGTAGCGCTTGTGCACCTGCCGCTCGGCAAAGGCGGCGCTCAATGCGCGCTGCATGTCCAGGCTGCGCGCCATCGCCACGAGGCCGCTGGTGGCCATGTCCAGGCGGTGCACGATCAGCGCATCGGGCCATTGGCGCATCGCGCGTGCGCTCAGGCAGTCCTGCTTGTCGTCGCCGCGGCCGGGCACGCAGAGCAGGCCCGCGGGCTTCTCGAGCACCAGCAAATGGGCGTCTTCGTGGAGGGGGTGCAGCAGCGGCGCGGTCATGGAGGAAGCGAGTGTAGAGAGGGCGCGCAAGGCAGGGCCTTGCGCCTTGCTAACGGGCGGCTCATGGCGCCTCGGCTATCCTCGACGCACAATGTCCGGCCCCGCTCCCGCCTCCGCTTCCTCCCCCCAGCCCAGCTTTTCCGACCTGACGCGCGAGCGCCCGTTCATGCACATGTGGACGGCGCGGCTCTTCGGCACCGCCGCCTCGCAGATGCTGCTGGTGGCCATCGGCTGGCACATGTACGAGCTCACCAGCAGCGCCTGGGACCTGGGCCTCGTCGGGCTCTACCAGTTCGTTCCCGCGCTGCTGCTGGCGCTGCTGGCCGGGCACATCGTCGATCGCCACCACCGCGGCCGCATCGTGGCGGCGTGCTTCGCGGTGCAAGGGCTCGTGGGCCTCGTGCTGCTCCTGGCCGTGCTGGAAAAGCACGACACGCGCGGCCTGCTGCTCGGGCTCTCGCTGGTGCTCGGCGCAGTGCGCGCCTTCCAGATGCCGGCGCAGCAGGCGTTGACGCCCCTGCTGGTGCCGCCCTCGATGCTCGCGCGGGCCATGGCCTTCAGCTCGGCCGGCATGCAGGGCGCGATCATCGGCGGACCGGCCCTCGGCGGGCTCTTGTTCGTGGCGGGCATGTCGGTGGTGTACGGCGCGAGCGTGGCGTTCTTCGTCGTCGCCTGCGTGCTGGTGCTGCGGCTGCGCTATGCCTACACGCCGGCCGCGCGCGAGCCAGTCACGCTGGCCACGGTGTTCGCGGGCGTCGATTTCATCTGGAAGCGCAAGCCCGTGCTCGGCGCCGTGTCGCTCGACCTCTTCGCGGTGCTGCTGGGCGGCGCGGTGGCGCTGCTGCCGATCTATGCCAAGGACATCCTGCACACCGGCCCCTGGGGGCTCGGCCTCTTGCGCGGCGCGCCCGCCGTGGGGGCACTGGTGATGTCGATCGCGCTCACGCGGCGGCCGGTCGAGCGGAACGTGGGGCGCACGCTGCTCTTGGCCATCGGGCTCTTCGGCCTCTGCATGGTGGTGTTCGGCATCTCGAAGAGCTTCATCGTTTCGCTGATCGCGCTGGCTGTGTCGGGCGGGGCGGACATGGTCAACGTGGTGATCCGCCAGACGCTGGTGCAGCTGGAGACGCCCGATGCCATGCGCGGGCGGGTGAGCGCGGTCAATTCGATCTTCATCGGCGCGAGCAACCAGCTGGGCGAATTCGAATCGGGCGCCACGGCGGCGCTGCTCGGGCCCGTCGGGTCGGTGGTGGTGGGCGGCGTGGGGACGATGCTGGTGGCGCTGACGTGGTTCAAGCTGTTCCCGTCGCTGGCGCAGCGCGACCGCCTGGTGGTGGCGATGCCCGCGACCGTCGCGCCGGTCGCGCCCGTCAGGCCTGCGGGACCGGTCTAGAAAACCGAAAAGGCTTTCGGCGCGTCGAGCGTGAGGTCGTCCAGCGCCTCGGCCACGCAGGGCAGGATCCAGCCCTCGTCCTTTTCGTCGGCGCTCAGGCCGGGCCATTCGATGATGTGCCGCACATGGCCCGACACCAGCTGGCAGATGCAGGTGCGGCAGGTGCCGTTGCGGCAGGAGCTCGGCAGTTCGATGCCGGCCGCCTCGGCGGCCTTCAGGAGCGTGGTGCCCGGTTCGGTCTCGAAGCCGAGGCCCGAGGGCGCGAGGCGGACCTTCATTCCTGGGGGGGCTGTTGTTGCTGCTCGCGGCGCTGTTCGCGCAGCATGAAGAGATAGAGGCTCTCGACCTTCTCGCGCGCCCACGGCGTCTTGCGCAGGAACTTGAGGCTGGAGCCCACGCTCGGGTCGACCTGGAAACAGCGGATGGGAACGAGCTCGCCGAGGTGTTCCCAGCCGTACCAGTCGGCCAGCGAGGTGACGATGGCCTCCAGCGTGAGCCCGTGCAGCGGGTTGCGGGGCTGCGCGGGCTTGGCCGGAGCCGGGGGCGGCGGGGCCCCGGCCGGTGCCTCGTCGGTCACTTGTTCTTGAGCTTGCCGCGCGGGATCACCGCGGTGGTGATCGTGCGGACCGGCTCGATGCCGCCGGTGCCCACGGGCTTGGGCGGCGAGGTGTCCTTCTTCGGTTTCTTGGCTTCCTTGGTGCTGCGTTGCTGACTCTTTGCCATGACTTTTCTCCAGTTGATGCTACGGATGCAGCGGGCAGTTTAGCGGTGCGGCGACAATAGCCGGTTCCATCCGATTTCCTGCATTCATGTCCGATTACGAAGTTCGCCCCGCCACGATGCGCGACGCCAAGGCCGTCGCCGAAGTCCATGCCCTGGCCGCCAAGGCCGCCTACGAAGGCATCCTCCCCGAAGAAGAGCTGCGCACGCTGGCGCCGGCCACCCGCGAAGCCAAGTGGCGCGAAGCCATCGAATACAGCGAACCGCAGGTGCAGGTGGCCACGCTGGACGGCGAAATCGTCGGCTTCGTCGGCTACGACCGCTCGCGCGACCCCAAGACGCCGTCCACCACGGGCGAGATCTGGGCCATCTACGTCAAGCCCGAGCACTGGGGCAAGGGCGCGGGCGTGGCCCTCTGGGACGCCGCACGCGAAGGCCTCGAGGAAGAGGGCTGCACCACGGTCACCATCTGGGTGCCCATTCGCAACGACCGCGCCATGCGCTTTCATGAGCTCGCCGGCTTCAAGCGCGAGATGAAGACGGCCAAGACCACGCTGCTGGGCACCGTGCGCATCGAAGAGATCCGCCTCAAGCGCACCGTCGCCTGACCGCATGACGACGCCGATGGCGCCGGACGCCGGCCACAACAACCACGCGGCGCGGGTGCTCGCGCACCGGCGCCGCACGACCCTCGTGCAATGGATTCGCCGCACGCACGGCTGGTTCGGCCTCTGGGGCGCGGTGCTGGGGCTCCTGTTCGGCTTCAGCGGCATCTGGCTCAACCACCGCAACGTGCTCAAGCTGCCGCAGGCCCAGGAGCGCACGCGCGCCCAGCTGGCGCTGCCCGATCCGGTGCCCGCAACGCCCGAGGCGATGAGCCAGTGGCTGCAGGGCGCGCTGCGCATGAGCGGGCCGCCCAATTCGTCCCGCATCGAACCGGCCAGGCCGGTGGCCTGGGCCGACAAGAGCGACAAGACTGCGCCTGCGCTCACGCAGCCCGCGCACTGGGTGTTCAACTTCGGCGGGCCGAACGAGACCGTGCAGGCCGACTACTGGCAGGGCAATCGCTCGGTCGGCGTCGCCACCACGCACAACGGTTTCGTCGCCACGCTCACCAGCATGCACAAGGGCGGCGGCATGCCGCTCGCGTGGATCCTGCTGGTCGACACGCTGGCCGGCAGCCTGATCTTCCTGTCGCTCTCGGGCGTGGCGCTGTGGATGCTCACGCACCGCCGCCGCCGCGTCGGCCTCGCGCTGTTCGGCGCGTCGCTGGCCGCGGTGCTGGCCATCGCGCTCAGCGCGCTCTGACCGGCGCCACGGGGCTGCCGCATACGGTTATTGCCGGTGCCGGCAGCCGCTGCGGCTAAGCTCGCCGCTTCTTTTTCAGACTGACCTTTTCACATGGCCACCAGCCTGCTCCTGCTGCTCGACGACATCGCGACCGTTCTGGACGACGTGTCGATCCTCACCAAAGTCGCCGCCAAGAAAACGGCGGGCGTGCTCGGCGACGACCTGGCGCTCAACGCGCAGCAGGTGTCCGGCGTCAGGGCCGAGCGCGAGATCCCGGTGGTCTGGGCGGTCTGCAAGGGCTCGTTCATCAACAAGGCCATCCTGGTGCCCGCGGCGCTGGCCATCGGCACCTGGCTGCCCTGGCTGGTGACGCCGCTCCTGATGGTCGGCGGCGCCTTCCTCTGCTTCGAGGGCGCCGAAAAGCTCGCGCACAAGTTCCTGCACAAGAAGGAACACGAAGCCGACACCGAGCGCCACGAGAAGGCGGTGGCCGACGAAGCGGTCGACGTGGTGGCGATCGAGAAGGACAAGATCAAGGGCGCGGTGCGCACCGACTTCATCCTCTCGGCCGAAATCATCGCGATCACGCTCGGCACGGTGCAGGGCCAGCCGTTCACGACGCAGCTGAGCGTTTTGGTCGGCATCGCGCTGATCATGACCATCGGCGTGTACGGCCTGGTGGCCGGCATCGTGAAGCTGGACGACGCGGGCCTCTACCTGAGCCAGCGCACGAGCGCCGCCGCGCGGGCTCTGGGCCGCGGCATCCTGGCCACGGCGCCCTGGCTCATGAAGGCGCTGTCGGTCGCCGGCACCGCCGCCATGTTCCTCGTGGGCGGCGGCATCCTGGTGCACGGCGTGCCGGCATTCGGCCATGCCGTGGAAGACTGGGCCAAGGCGACGGGCGGCGTGTTCGGCACGCTCGGTTCGATGGGCGTGAACGCCGTCGTGGGTCTTGTCGCCGGCGCGATCGTGCTGGCGGTGGTGGAACTCGTCGGCAAGCTGCGCGGCAAGAAGGGCTGAGCCTGCTGCTCTGCAAGCACGCAGGGCTCTTCTCGCTGAAACCCGCCGCAAGGCGGGTTTTTTCTTCAAGGGCGCTGCTTGTTGCGCTGGAACAGGCCGACGCCGACCAGCGCCACCCCCAGCACCAGCGCGAACCAGCCGACCAGGTAGGCACCCGCCACCATCTCGAACCAGCGCGTGCCCTGCAGGAAGCGCGGCGCCAGGAGAACGATGGCGCCGATGACGAGGCAGAGGATGCCGCGTTCGAGCGTGCGGAGTTGTCGTTGGGGTTGTGCCATGGTTTTTGTTCGGGTGAGGGTGCGCGGGCGGTCAGTGCGTCATTGTCCCGCGCATCGCGGCGGGGTGCCCCTGCAACGGAAACGACTTGCCCGTCGGCACCAGCGTGTCCCCATCGACGCGCAGGATCGTGATGTCCTGGTCGATGAAGTTGCCCACGTAGAGGTACTTGCCGTCGGCGCTCCACACCGCGCCTTCGGGCAGGCCGCGCACCACCACCTCGTTGGCGCGCGTGACCTTCTTGCCGTCGATCTTCAGCAGCACCACCGAGCCGTTGCGGTTGTAGAAATAGGCGTTCTTCGCCGAGTTGCTGCCGCGCAGGATCACCGCCACCGCGTGCCGGCCGGTCGGGCTCACCGCGAGGCCTTCGGGGCCGTCGCCGACCACGACCTTGTCGATCACGCGCGGCGGCGCGGCTTCCATGTCGATCACGCTCACCGTGTCGACCTGCCCGTCCGATGCGCCCGAGTTGCCGTTGTCGGCCGTGAGCGCGAGCTTGCCGTCGGGCGTCACGTCCACGTTGTAGGGCCAGAGGCCCGCCGCGAGGTCGATCTTGTTGTAGCTGACCTTCTCGCCGTTCACTTCGAGCAGCGCGATCTTGTGGGTCGGGAACTTGGCGGCCAACGCCCGCTTGCCGTCGGGCGTGAAGCGCACGTGCGCCACCGAATCGTTCATGGCCACGGTGTCGATGAGCGTCACCTTCTTGCCCGCGATGCGCAGCACGCTCACCGAGTTGTCGGCGCGGTTGGCCACCAGCGCGAGCGTGCCCGCGCGGTTGATCGACATGCCCGAAGGCTGCTTGCCCACGGCGAGTGTGTCGATCAGCCTGGGCGGCGTGGTGGTCAGGTCGATCACGAAGAGGCGGTTGTCGGGCACCTGCTTCCTCACGCCGTTTTCCTCGACCACGTTCAGCGAGTTGGCGACCAGCGCGAGCGTTTCGCCGGGCGTGATCGCCAGGTTGGTCGGCGGGCCGGCGATGGTGTTGTCCAGCTGCAGCGTGCCGACGAGCCTGGGCGCGAGCGGGTCGGTGCCGATGTCCAGCACCTGCACCGTGTCGCGTCCCATGGGGGCGAGGATGACGGCGCCTGCGTCGCTCCACGACTGCTTCTCGTCGTTGGCCACGATCATCAGCTGGCGCTGCGGGACGGTGGGGGTGAGATTGGTGCAGCCCGAGAGCGCGGCCAGGGCGGCCAGCGCGGCCAGCGCAAGGGCGGCCAATGCGGCCGGGTGGAACTTCATGGTGCATGTCTCCGTTGTTGTGTGTCGTTGTCGCGCGGGCTCCCGGGCTTCCGGGGCCGGCAGCGCATGGTAGCGAGAATGCGGAAAACTGTTGCCCCTCTTCATGCCATGAACACCCTCACGCGACACACCGGTGCGCACGTTCGCGAAGCCGTCATCGGCGAGCTCGTCGCAGTGCAGGCGCTGTATGCGGAACTCAGGCCGGACGATCCGGTGCTGGCGCCGGAGGACGCAAGCAGGCTCTGGCGCGGGATCGTCGACAACCCTTATGCCTGCGTCGTCGTTGCTGAAGTCAGCGGGCAACTGGGCGCGACCTGCATGCTGGCGACGATTCCCAATCTCGCGAGCGGCGGCCGGCGCATCGGCATCGTCGAGCACGTCATCACCGCATCCGCCTTCCGCCGCCGCGGGTTTGCCCGCCAGGTGCTGCGGCATGCGCTGTCGCTGGCCTGGGCGCAGGGCTGCTGCAAGGTGCTGCTTCTGTCGGGCGTTGCGCGCGAGGAAGCGCACGGCCTGTACGAGTCCGTCGGGTTTCGCGGCGACGTGGAGCGTGGCTTCGTGGCAAAGCCGGCGCCCGTCACAATCGTTCGCCCCCACACCCCAGAGCAACCCGCATGACCATCGAGATATCCAAGGAAGCGCGCCAGCAGGCGATCGCCTCGATCGAGCGCTACTTCAACGAGAACATGGAAGAGAAGATCGGCAACATCGCGGCCGGCGCGCTGCTCGGCTTCTTCCTGGAGGAGGTCGGCCCCATCGTCTACAACAAGGCGGTGGCCGAGGTCCAGGAGCGCTTGCAGTCGCGCATCTCGGAAGTCGATCTCGAAGTGCATGAGGACGAATTCCAGTACTGGCGCAAGTTCGACAGGCAGAAGAAGGGCAAGTAGGCATGCAGCCTTACCGCAGCCTCGACCACGTGGTGATCCGGGTGGAGGCCGCCGAGCCTCTCTTCGCGCTGTTCAGCGAAGCTTTCGGGCTGCCCGTGTCCTGGCCTTTGCAGCACAGCGGCTTCGCGAGCTTCGGCTGGGTGAATGCAGGCAACACGAATCTCGAAATCTGGGCGGCGGCGAGCAATGGCGATCTGCCTATGGATGTGCCGCTGCCCCTTGTCCAGGGCCTTGCGCTCGATCCCGCGGATCTGCAAGACAGCATTTCGCAACTGGCACAGCGGGGCATCGCGTGCAAGGCGCCCAAGGCCTTTCGTACGCAGACGCAAGACGGTGTCTGGGTCAACAACTTCACCAACTCGGTGGTGCTCGACGTCTCCTCCGATGCGTGTTGCGTATTCTTCTGCGCGTGGGATGCAGAGGGAACGATCTATCCATGGAAAGAGAAGTTGAGTGCCGTTCAGCGCAAGGCCCGGGACGAGGCTGCGTTCGCCCGGTGCGCAGGCGGTGCGTTGGGTCTGGTTGGATTGGCTGAGGTGCGGTTGGCGGTGCCGGATGTCCGGGCGGCCACCGAGGCGTGGCGGGCATTGACGGATTCGGGCTCGGACGCCATCGCGCTGACATCCGACATTGCGCTGCACTTCGTGCCTGGGGCGCGTGATGTCGCGACTGTCGAAGCGCTGGTCTTCGGCGTCCGATCGATGTCCATGGCCAGGGCTTTTCTCTTCGAGCGGCAGTGGCTGGAAAGCGAGGTGCAGGGCGAGTTGCGGCTCTCCCCTTGCGTTTGCGAAGGACTCGATCTGCGCCTCGTCGAAGCCGCACCGTAGCGCGCACGCATCGCTCGCCATTCAAAGATGCTTCCAAACGTTGCAGAATCCCAAGCCATGCAACTCCACCGCCTGACCACCCGCTTTTCGCCTTCTTCGCTGCTGCGCACGCTGGTCTTCGTGCCGCTCGTGCTGGCCGCATCCCTCGCAGCCGCCCAGCAGGAGCCGCCCTCGGCATTCCCCCTGGACGCCGCCGGCTACCTGAACGAGGAACTGCCCCGCATGGAGGCCGCCATCGCTGCCAGGGACCGCAGCTTCTTCCACGGCGCGATGACCCGCACGGTGCAGTTCTCCGAGCGCTGGGGCTTCAAGGTGAAGGCCAATCCGGACCTCGCGGCCTACCCGATGTGCACCTCGGCGGTGATGGACTACGTGGTCGTCGGCATGTGCAGGCTCACACCCGGCGACGAGGTCTGCGAGCCCGGCCTCGCGCCACGTTTCGATGCCAATGTGCAGCGCTGCCGCGAGATGGCGGCGCGAAAATAGCCGTCCGATCCTTCAACGAAGAAGAAAGTCCTCGTCTTTCTGATGCAGGACGGAGACACCATGGACTACACCCGCTACCAGACCCTCGCCATCACGCGCCGCGGCGCCAACGGCACCGTGCTCGACATCCAGATGCGCGCGGCCAACGGCAAGCTGCCCACCGCCGGCCATGACGGCCATCGCGAACTCGCCGAGATCTGGCGCGACGTCTCGGCCGACGACAGCGTGCGCTGCGCGGTGCTGCGGGGCGAAGGGCTGGGCTTTTCGGGCGGCGGCGACCTCGCGCTGGTGCAGGACATGGCCACCGACGACGCCATCCGCCAGCGCGTGTGGAAAGAGGCGCGCGACCTCGTCTACAACCTCATCAATTGCGACAAGCCCATCGTGAGCGCGATGCACGGCCCCGCCGTGGGCGCGGGCCTGGTGGCCGGCTTGCTCGCCGACATTTCCATCGCCGCGAAGAGCGCGAAGATCGTCGACGGCCACACGCGCCTGGGCGTGGCGGCGGGCGACCATGCGGCGATCGTCTGGCCGCTGCTGTGCGGCATGGCCAAGGCCAAGTACCACCTGCTGCTGTGCGAGCCGGTGAGCGGCGAGGAGGCCGAGCGCATCGGCCTGGTGTCGCTCGCGGTGGACGAGGCCGACCTCTTGCCGCGCGCCTACGAAGTGGCCGACCGGCTCGCGGCCGGCAGCCAGAGCGCGATCCGCTTCACCAAGTACGCGCTCAACAACTGGCTGCGCCAGGCCGGGCCGACCTTCGACGCTTCGCTGGCGCTCGAATTCATGGGCTTCGCGGGCGCCGACGTGCGCGAGGGTGTGGCGTCGCTGCGCGAGCGGCGCGCGCCGAACTTCGGCTGAAGTCCGGCTTGCCGGATCAGGCCTTCTTCAGGCCCTGCAGCGTCTGCAGCAGCACGACGCGCGTCTGCCCGAGCACCATGCCCTTCCACTCGTCGTTGTCGCAATAGAACGCGTCGCGCAGTCCCTGGCGGATCTCGCGCTTCTGCGCATCCGGCGCCTCGGGGTGGCGGCGCAGCCAGGTGTCGGCGCGCAGGCGGGTCAGCACCTCGCCATCGGGCAGCGTGCCGAATTCCAGGCCCATGGGCGCGATGCTCGCGTTCGGGCATTCGTCGTACGCGATCGACACCACGGGCCCCGACACGTCGGCCGAAGCCGAGTCGCCGGCAAAGGGCGCGAACACGTCGGCGCCCCACCAGGCGTGCGCCTGCGCGAGGTCGGCGGGCGTGTTGCGGCCCGGGTAGATCTTCTCGCCGTGGCCATACGGGCCGAGGCCGGTGTGGATGTCGATCCAGCCGATGTGCGTGGCCGAGGCCGCGTACTTGCGCAGGACGGCGCGCATCGTGCCGTTGCTCCACGAAGGCGCGGTGCCGCCGTAGAACAAACCGTCGGGCGATACGTACTGGCCCTTGGTGACGGCCGCGCGGAAGGCGCGCATGCCGTGCTTCTCGACATAGGCGGCCACGGCGGCTTCATCGGCCGGCGTCGGCGGCCAGGTCGCGGTCAGCACCAGCGGCTCGACATCGGCGTACTCGGCGTTCACCGGCAGCGGCGCATTGAAATCGATGTGGTTTCGGTTCAGGTCGATGTTGTCTTCGTTCGTGCGGTGCAGGTGCGAAAAGCCGTGCGGGTTGACCGCATGCACCAGCAGCAGCGCCACGCCGGCCTGTTCGAGCCGCGTGAGCAGGTCGGTGTCGTTGAGTGTCGCGACCTGCGCGCCCGAACCGCAAAAGCCCTCGGGGCCGTGCGTGCCCGAGGTGACGAGCAAGACCTTCTTCGCGTCCTTCGCGCCGATCAGCGCCACGTCGGTGGCAAGTTCTTCGCCGAGGGCGCCCCGGTGCGCGGGATGCACGAACGATTCGATGGCCGCGCCGCGCTGGGCTGCGGCGTCGAGGAACTTGGCGCGGGCTTCGGCATACGTGCCCGAGAAGTGGCGCGTGGCGGCAGTGGGTTGTGCTTGCATCGATGGGCTCCTGTACGGAATCGTTGGGGAAGTTTTCTTCAGGCCGGCGCGTGGGCACCCGCGGCGTCGATGTCGCGGCCCGTGTGGTCGCGCAGCCAGATCAGGCCGAGCAGCGAAATCACCGTCATCGCGACCAGGTACCAGGCCGGCGCGAGCTTGCTGCCCGTGGCG
Source organism: Variovorax sp. 770b2 (assembly GCF_900115685.1). Lineage (GTDB taxonomy): Bacteria > Pseudomonadota > Gammaproteobacteria > Burkholderiales > Burkholderiaceae_C > Variovorax. Next base: position 255,543 of record NZ_FOXJ01000001.1, read on the forward strand.
TTGACCAGCCAGGTGCTGATGAAAGGCGCGAAGCCGCCGAACAGCGCCACGCCCACGCTGTAGACCAGCGACATGCCGCTCGCGCGCACGCGCTTGGGGAACATCTCCGGCAGCATCGTGATGCCCGGCACCGTCTGCACCACCAGGCCGATGCTCAGCACGCCGAGCACGGTGAACAGCACCGCGGGCGTGGGCGAGGCGTTGAGCCAGAGAAAGCCCGGGTAGATCAAGATCGCCATCACGACGCGGCTCCAGAAGATGAGCGTCTTGCGCCCCACGATGTCCGAGAGCTTGCCCACGAACGGCGCGAACCCGAAAGAGATCAGCCCCGTGAGCGCGGCGCCGAACAGCGCCACCGAGGGCGTGAGGCCCAACTCGCGCACGGCATACGTGGGCATGTAGAAGGTCACGACATACGCGGCCGTGGTGCCGCCCACGAGCGCCAGGATCGCGGCCAGCACCGTCTTGCCGTGCTGCGTGCAGACGATCTTCAGGCTGCTCTCGCGCGGCGCGGCGGCCTGCTCGGGCGAGATGTGCAACGACTCCTCCAGGTGGCGGCGGATGTACATGCCCACCGGCGCGATCAGCATGCCGATGACGAAGGGCACGCGCCAGCCCCAGCTCTGCATGGCCTCGGGCGTCAGCGAGAAGGTGAGCGCGCCCACCACGATGGCGCCGAGCATCACGCCCAGGCCCTGGCTGGCGAACTGCCAGCTCGCCATGTAGCCGCGGTTGGCGGGCGTGGCGTGCTCCACCAGCAGCGTGGTCGATGCGCCCACTTCGCCGCCGGCCGAGAAGCCCTGGATGAGCCGCGCCAGCACGATGACGATCGGCGCCGCGACGCCGATGGCCGCGTAGGTGGGCGTGAAGGCGATGAGCGCGCAGCCCAGTGCCATGAGGAAGATGGTGAGCGTCATGGCCTTCTTGCGGCCCGCGCGGTCGGCGTAGGCGCCGATCACGATGCCGCCCAGCGGCCGCATGATGAAGCCGACGCCGAAGCTCGCCACCGTCAGCAGCAGCTGGCCATACGAATTGAAGGTCGGAAAGAAGAGCTTGCCGATCACGAGCGCCAGGAACCCGTAGACCGTGAAGTCGAAGAACTCGAGCCCGTTGCCGATGGTGGTGGCGACGATGGTCTGGCGCCGGCGGGCGGACGAGGGCTGCGTGCGTGGGGTGCTCATGTCTGTCCAGGTGTGCTTGCGTGGGGGCTGGTTGGAAGTCGCTCGACCGCGGCGGATGCTAGAGACTCGATGCTGTCATGAAAAGACAATAATTGGGCGATAACGATAACTTTTGGTTGTCATCAGAAACGCCGATACAACGCCCACTAAAACGCCCGATGAAACCCAATCAGTTGCACGCCTTCGTGGCGGTGGTCGAGCAGATGAGCATCCGTGCCGCCGCGCGCGTGCTGGGGCTGTCGCAGCCGGCGGTGACCAAGATCGTGCGCGAGCTGGAGCGCGAGGTCGGCGCACCGCTGGTGGAGCGCAGCGTCAAGGGCGTGCGGCTCACCGAGTTCGGCAAGGCCTTCGCGCCGCGCGCCCGGCTGCTGCTGGCCGACATGCAGCGCGCCCGCGACGAGATCGCCCAGATCCGCGATGGCGCGACAGGCACGGTGTCGATGGCGGTGAGCGCGTCGTTCGCGCTCACCGTGCTGCCCGCGGCCTTCAAGGACTTCCACACGCGCCTGCCCGCGGTCGACGTTCAGTTCAGCGAGGCGGTGCTGCCATGGATGCTCGCGCGGCTGCGCGACGGGTTCCTGGATTTCGCGGTGGCCCACGTGGTGCCCGGCACGCTCGATGCGCAGTTCGAGGCGCTCGAGCTCTTCCCGGTGCAGTTGGTGGTGGGCATGCGCGAGCGCCATCCGCTGCGGGCGAGCCGTTCGCTGCTGGCGCTCTGCGAGGCCGAGTGGATCCTGCCGGGCGACGACTACCGCGGGCGCGATGCGGTCTCGCCGCTCTTCACGCCGCTGGGCCTGCCGCCGCCGGCCCGCATCATCCAGGGGCAGTCGGTCACGGTGGCGCTGGGGCTGGTCGGCCACATGGACCTGATCGGCCTGTTCGTCGAGCCGCTGGTCAAGCTGACGTTCAAGCGGCACGGCATCCGTCGGGTCGATGTCGTCGAATCGCTGCCGACGCTGAACGTGTGCGTGATCCGGCGCCGCGGCCAGTTGCCCACACCGGCGGCGCAGCATTTCATCGAGTGCATCCAACGCGCCTCGGCGGCTGCGATGGGCGGTTAATCGCCCGGAAAGCCGATGCCCGGCGCGCCCGTCTTCCAGGGCGCGTACTTGGGCATGGCGCGGGCGAACAGGTCCGACGCGGTCCATGCGGACAGCCAGGCATGCAGGCGAGGCCAGGGCTGGGCGTCGAACCAGGCGGCATCGACCATGGCGAACTGGCGCACGAAAGGCATCAAGGCTGCATCGGCCCATGTCGCGTGCGTGCCCGCAAGGTGCGGCGAGGCCGAGAGCCGGGCTTCGAGGTCGCGCAGGAACGCCGCGCCGCGCTCGCGCGCTGCGTGCTCTGCATCGTCGAAGCGACCGGGGTACTTGTAGCGGTCCAGCTGCGGCTTGAAGTCGCCATCGCACGCAGTCACCAGCGCGAGCAGGTCGTCGGCGGTGCCGGCGTCGGGCTGCAGCCAGCGCTGCGGATCGTTGCGCCGCAGGGCCCACAGCATGATGTCCAGGCTCTGCTCCAGCACCGCGCCGTCGGCCAGCACCAGCACGGGCACGGTGCCCTTGGGCGAGGCGGCCAGCATCTCGGCGGGCTTGTCGCGCAGCACGACTTCGCGCAGTTCGCAGCGGGTGTCGCTCGCGATCAACGCGAGCCGGGCGCGCATCGCATAGGGGCAGCGGCGGAACGAATAGAGAACGGGGAGGGTGGTGGCGGAAGGCATGCGAGCGGCCGATTTTCCGCCAGCGCGGCCGGCTCGCGCCCGGCCGGGTTTTTCAACACAATGGGCCGATGGGCGAACGCCTCTTCCTCCGGCTCGACGACGACCCGCTGCACGGGCCGGAATCGGGCGTGCCCGCCGGCACGCTGCGCGCAGTGCCGGTGAGCGCGGCGCTGCGCCCGCATGTCTCGCACATCCTGCTGTACCGCGAGACCTTCGCCGCAGGGCACGAGGTGCACGAGCGCGTGCTGCCCGATGGCGCGGTGCGCCTGGTCTTCAACCTCGGCGACGCGCCTTCCGCGGGCGAAGGCGCGGGGCAGCCCGTGGCGGCGATCGGCGCATCGGCCGCGCCGGTCGTGGTGCGCATGCGCGACAAGGTGGAGGGCATGTCCGTCACGCTGCGGCCCGGCGCGGCGGCTGCGCTGCTGGGCCTGCCGGCCGGCGAAATCACGGGCCAGGCCGTGCACCTGGACGCGCTCTGGCAAGGCGGCGCGGCCGCATTGCTCGAGCACCTGGCCGACGCGCCCGGCGATGTCGCGCGCGCTGCGCTGCTTCAGTCCGCACTGGAGCGTCGCTTGCTCGAAAGCCGGGGCACCGCGCACCACGCTGCGGTGCACGCGGCCCGCCTCATCGCCGGGTCGGGCGGCCGGCAACCCTTGCGCGATGTGGCGGCGGCCGTCGGTGTCGGCGAGCGGCGGCTGCAGCAGCTTTTTCACGCGCACGTCGGACTGTCGCCACGCGCCTGGGCGCGGCTCGCGCGGCTGCACGAGTGCCTCCGCGCGCTGCGGTTGCAACCTGCTCCGGCCTGGGCCGATGTCGCTGTCGAAAGCGGCTTCTACGACCAGTCGCATCTGGTCAACGAATTCCGCGCGCTCTGCGGCGTCACGCCGACCGAGTTCATGGGGCATGCGATTTCGGGTTCTTCCAAGACGCCCGGTTGAGGGCGCACTATCTTCGTCGGCGTTCAAACCAAGGAGCACCGGATGACGCAGAACGAGAACACGAGCCGCCCGCTGAAGGATTGCGTGGCGGTGGTCACGGGGGCCAGCCGCGGCGCGGGGCGCGGCATTGCGATGGAACTGGGCGCGGCCGGCGCCACGGTGTACGTCACCGGCCGCAGCACACGCGCGCAACCTGCAGGCACCTACGGCCAATTGCTGGCCTTGTCGGACATGGCGGCGGTGCCCGGCACCATCGACGACACCGCCGACGAAGTCACCCGCATGGGCGGACGCGGCATCGCCGTGCGCTGCGACCACACCCGCGAAGAAGACGTGAAGGCGCTCTTCGCGCAGGTGGCGCGCGAGGCGGGCCGCATCGACCTGCTCGTGAACAACGCGTGGGGCGGCCACGAGACCTTCAACGGCGTGTTCGATGCGCCCTTCTGGGAGCACCCGCTCGCCAACTGGGATTCGATGTTCGACCGCGGCGTGCGCAACCACCTCGTGGCCAGCCGCTCGGCCGCGCCGCCGATGGTGCGCGCCAGGCGCGGCCTGATCGTGACCACCACCTTCTGGGACCGCGGCCACTACATGAAGGGCAACCTCTTCTACGACCTGGCGAAGGCCTCGATGACGCGGCTGGCCTTCGGCATGGCGCAGGAGCTCAAGCCGCACGGCGTGGCCTCTGTCGCCGTGTCGCCGGGCTGGATGCGCACCGAGTTCGTGCTGGCCGGCCACAAGACCGACGAGGCGCACTGGCAGGAGCGGCCGGCGCTCGCGGGCACCGAATCGCCGCGCTACCTGGGCCGCGCGGTGGCGGCGCTGGCAGGTGACTCGAAGGTGCTGGAGAAAACCGGGGAGGTGCTGCGTGTGGCCGACCTGGCGAAGGAATACGGCTTCACCGACATCGACGGGCGGCAGGTCAAGGCGTTCGAGATGTAGCGGCGCGAGCGCCGGGATGGCTGGTTGCATCAAGTGCAACCTTGTTGCGATTGGTCCATATAATGCAATGCTGTTGCATCTATAGGCCACGCTCCATGACCCCACGGCTCCCCGTCACCGTCCTGTCCGGCTTCCTCGGCGCAGGCAAGACCACCTTGCTCAACCACATCCTGCACAACCGCGAAGGGCGCCGCGTGGCGGTCATCGTCAACGACATGAGCGAGGTCAACATCGACGCGGCGCTGGTGCGGGATGGCGGCGCCAAGCTCTCGCGCACCGAAGAGAAACTGGTCGAGATGAGCAACGGCTGCATCTGCTGCACGCTGCGCGAAGACCTGCTCGTCGAGGTGAACCGACTCGCGAAAGAGGGGCGCTTCGACCAGCTCGTGATCGAATCCACCGGCATCTCCGAGCCGCTTCCCGTGGCCGAGACTTTCACCTTCGCGGGCGAGGACGGCAAGAGCCTGGCCGACGTGGCGCGGCTGGACACCATGGTGACCGTGGTCGATGCCTTCAACTTCCTGCGCGACTACGGCTCGGCCGACAGCCTGGGCCAGCGCGGCCAGTCGCTCGGCGACGAGGACACGCGCACGGTGGTCGATCTCCTGATCGAGCAGATCGAGTTCTGCGACGTGCTGGTGGTCAACAAGACAGACCTCGTGACGCCGGAAGAACGCGAGCGGCTGATGGCGATCCTGCGGAGCCTGAACCCGCGCGCGCGCATCGAGGTGTCGCAGTTCGGGCGCGTCGCGCTCGACCGCGTGCTGGACACCGGCCTCTTCGACTTCGAGCAGGCCGAGCAGGCGCCTGGCTGGCTCGCCGAGCTGCGCGGCGAGCACGTGCCCGAGAGCGAGGAATACGGCATCCGCAGTTTCGTGTATCGCTCGCGCCTGCCATTCCATCCGAAGCGCTTCTGGGACCTGGTGCAGGGCGAGTGGGAGGGCGTGGTGCGCTCCAAGGGATTCTTCTGGCTCGCGAGCCGCGCCACGCGCGCGGGCTCGTGGTCGCAGGCCGGCGGCGCCTGCCGCTACGGCGCAGCGGGCTTCTGGTGGGCGGCCGTGCCGCGCGAGCACTGGCCGACCGAGCCGGAGGCGCTGGAGGTGATCCACAAGAACTGGGACCCGGCGACCGGCGATGCGCGGCAGGAACTGGTGCTGATCGGGATCGGCATGGACGAGGCCGCGCTGCGTGCACGGCTGGATGCGTGTCTGCTCACGGACGACGAGATGCGCTTTGGCGCCTCGTGGTGGCAGAACCTGCCCGATCCGTTCCCGTCCTGGAACGCCTGAACGCGCTCAGCGCGCGCAGTCGCCGCAGGTGCCGTGCAGGGTGAGCGCGGTATGGCGCGTATCGATGCCCTGCTTGCGCAGCGCCCTGCCCAGGCGCCCCATCACCTTGGGCAGTTCGGGGTCCGACGGCAGCGCCAGCACCTTGTGGCACTGGTCGCATTCGAAGATGTTGCCCGAGGCGGCTTCGACATGCCGCGCGAAGCGGTTGACGCGGTCGGCGCCCACGCGGCGGTCGCACAGGCCCGCTTCGACGAGGCGGTCGAGCACGCGGTAGATGGTCACCCGGTCGGGCGCCTCGCCGGTGGCGGTGGTGTAGGCCGCGGCCACTTCCTCGTGCGTGAGGGGCTGGGAGGTGTGCCTGAGCAGTTCCAGCACCGTCTGGGCGGCGCGTGTCACGCGCAGGCCGCTTTCGCGCAACAGGGTTTCGCTGTCGAAGGCAGCGGCGGCAAGCGGGGGCTTCGGGTGCGGGGTCGGGGTCTTCATGGGAAACGCCATTGTGTTGCATCCCCGGGCCCATTGTGCAAAGCAACGAAAAATCGCCGGTGATCCGCCCGGTTGCCATGCAAGATAATCGCCGGCATTCCAGATCACCGGGCGGCACGAACAGCATGGACACAGAGCGGGGCGGCGACGTACTCAGCCACGTGCTTGCGACGTACAGGTCCGAGCGGGCGGTCACGGCCCGCTTCGCGCTCTCCGCGCCGTGGGCGCTGCATTCGAGCGGTGTTGCCGGCCCGCTGATCCGCATGTGCACCGGCGCGCCGTACTGGATCGCGGTGGACGGCGCCCAGCCGGTGGCCGTCGCGCCGCACGACATCGCGATGCTGCCGCAGGGCAGCGCCCACACCGTGTCGTCCGCGCCGGGCCTCGAAGCCGAGCCCTTTCGCGATCTCATCTCCGCGCACTCGGTCGGCCGGCACGGCGACCATCCGATCGTTTTTTCGCACGGTGGCGGCGGCGCGGCGACCGCGTTGTTCTCGCTGCACCTGTGGATGCCCGCGGAAGGCCTCGGCTCCATCATGGCCAGCCTGCCGCCGCTGATCGTGCTGCGGCAGGCGCAGATTCCCACCACCGCGTCGCTCGCGCAGGCGATGGAGTCGCTGGTGAACGAAACCATCGCGCAGCGGCCGGGCTGGCAGTTGTCGGCGGCGCGCATGGCCGACCTGCTGCTGGTGCACATCCTCTGCGAGCACCTGTATGCCCAGCCCCAGGCCGATCAGGCGCAGCAGGCCGGCCAGTTGCGCGGGCTGGACGACGAGAGCATCGCCCGCGCGATGTCGCTGATGCACGAGCGTCCCGAGCACCCGTGGTCGGTGGCCACGCTGGCGCAGGCCAGTTATCTCTCGCGCACCATCTTCAGCGAGCGCTTCCGTGCGCTGGTCGGCGTGACGCCCATGCACTACCTGGGCTCCTACCGCATGACGCTGGCAGCCGAGAAGCTCAAGAACCGGCAGCTGAGCCTGCACCAGGTGGCCGAGGCGGTGGGCTATGCGTCGGAAAAGGCGTTCTCGCGCGCCTTCCAGCGCTGGACGGGCATGACGCCCAGTGCGTATTTGCGTCAGGCTGCGGCCGATAACCAAGACCGTTCACGCTGAGCTTGTCCAAGCGCTGCGCAAGGCTTCGACAAGCTCAGCCCGAACGGTTTGTGGCGATCCGCATGAATCGCCGCACCGGACGATCGGTGCCCAAATCCGGCGTGCCGGAGGTTGAGGCGGCGGCAGGCGCGTCGAACAATCGGCGCATGCCCATCCAACGCCACAGAGTCATTCCCGAAGTCCGCGATCCGGCGCTCGAAAACTCCCTCGTGAAGTCGATCGCGTCCGGCGACAACCAGCAGCGCGAAGCCACGGTGAAGAACACCGACGGCGAGCCGCTGCTGCAGTTCGAAGGCCGCAGCAACCCCTACCTGGAACACCAGCGCAACGACCTGCTGCTGAGCATCCAGCACATGCGCAGCGAGGGCCACGACGAGATGGTCTTCATGTGCATCACGCACTGCAAGGAGCTGACCTTCAAGGCCCTTCACTACGAGCTGGTCAACATGCAGGCGCGCGTGCGCGCCGACGACGTGGCCGGCGCGCTGCAGCTGGTGCCACGGGTGCGCGCGCTGCTCGAGTTCCTGGGAAAGACCTGGGACGTGCTCTCCACCATCACGCCGCACGAGTTCAACCAGTTCCGCAACACGCTGGGCGTCGCCTCGGGGCAGCAGTCGTACATGTACCGGCACGTGGAGTTCATCCTGGGCAACAAGTCGGTGCCGCTGGCGCGCGCGCATGCGAACAACCCCGACGTGTGGCCCTGCATGGAGCGCGCGCTCCATTCGCCGAGCCTCTACGACGATGTGCTCGCGCTGCTGCATCGCCGCGACATCGCGGTGCCGCCCGAGGCCCTGTCGCGCGACTGGTCGGCGCCCTACGTGGTGAACCCGGGCGTGGAGGCCGCGTGGCTCTGGGTGTACGGCGACCCGACGCCGGAGAACGATCTCTACCGCCTGGGCGAAGCGCTGATGGACATCGCCGACGTGTTCTCGCAGTACCGCTGGCGGCACTTCGTGTCGGTCGAACGCATCCTCGGCTTCAAGCCGGGCACGGGCGGCTCGGCCGGCGTGGGGTGGCTGCGCAGCGTGGTCGATCACCGGTTCTTTCCGGAGCTGTGGTCCGTGCGCACGCAACTCTGAGGCGCCCACTCATGAATGCAACGCACAACAGGGTGCTGATCGTCGGCGCCGGCATCGCGGGCTGCTCGGCCGCCATTGCGCTGGCCGACAAGGGCATGCATGTCACGCTGGTCGAGAAAGAGGCTCAATGGCGCTTCCAGAGCTCGGGCATCTTCATCTACGGCAACGGGCTGGAGGCGCTGCGCAGCATCGGCGTGCTGCCGCAGATCCTGGATGCGGGCTTCGGCATCGCGGACGGGCGCAACGTCTATCTCGACCATCACGGGGCGCCGATCGTCGATGTGTTCTATCCGCGCTCGCACGGCGGCGCGATGCCGATCCTGGGCATCAGGCGCGCAGAGATGCACCGCATCCTCGCGGGCCGGCTCGGTGCGCTGGGCGTCGATATCCGGTTGGCGACGACGGTGGCGAAGATCCATTCCCCAGGCGGCAGCGATCACGCGGAGGTCACGCTCTCCGATGGATCGACGCAGCGCTTCGACCTGGTGGTCGGCGCCGACGGCATCCGCTCGCAGGTCCGCGAGGCCGTGTGCGGACCTATCGCGCCGCGCTACACCGGCTTTGGCGTGTGGCGCAGCGTGCACGCGCGGCCGCGCACGCTGGACGCGAAGATCATGATGATGGGCATCGGCAAGCGTCTGGGCATCATGCCGATCAGCGACGACAGGCTCTACATCTTCGGCACGGTGAGCGAGCCTGCGGACCGCTGGTATCCGCGAGCGCGATGGCCCGCGCTGATGCGCGAGCGGTTCGCGGAATTCGGCGGGCCGGCGCGGCAGTTTCTCGACCAGCTCTCGGCGGATTCGGAAGTGCTCTACACCGCGGTCGAGGAAGTGCAGGCCCCATTGCCCTGGCACGCGGGCCGCGTGCTGCTGATCGGCGATGCGGCGCACGCCTCGACGCCGTTCATGGGGCAGGGCGGCGCGATGGCGGTGGAAGACGCCGTGGTGCTCGCCGAAATGCTCGCCTCGGATGGCATCGGCGAACAGACCCTGAAGGCCTTCGGCGAGCGCCGCTTTCCGATGTGCCGGTTCGTGCAAGACGCCTCCCGCAAGGTGGGCGAAGCGGGCGCCGTGGAAGACGCCGCGAGCTGCGCGCGCCGCAACACGGCGATGCAGCAGATGGCCCAGCAACAGGTGGACGCCTTCTACCGCGAGCTCGATGCGCTGCGCGCGGTGCCGTCCTAGAGAAAGTGCTTATGCCCGGATGCAGCTAAGCATCTGACGAATGGGTCGTTCGCGCGAAGGCGGGCGCGCGACAGAATCGCGCGCTTTGTCTTTTGCAACCGAAAGTCCTCCCATGCGCGTCCACCCCTTGCTGAAACCGTTCCTCGCACTGTGGGCCGGTGCGCTGTTCTCGCTGGGCGCGCAGGCACAGCAAACGCAACAAGCGCCAGCGGCCTATCCGTCGAAGGCCGTGCACATCACGGTCGCCAACACGCCCGGCAGTTCGCCCGACGTGCTCGCGCGCTACCTGTCGCAGCGCCTCTCTGAGCAATGGAAGCAGCCCGTGGTGGTCGACAACCGCGCCGGCGCGGCGGGCATCCTGGCGGCTGATGGGCTCGCTAAAGCGCCGGCCGACGGTTACTCGCTGCTGGTGGGGGCCGACGGGCCGATCACCATCCTCCCGAACCTCCAGGCGGGCCTGCCCTACGACGCGCGCCGCGACCTGGTGCCGGTGGTGTCGCTCGGGCAGATCGACTTCGTGCTGGTCGCGAATCCGAAGACGGGCTTTCGCACCGTGGCCGATTTCGTGCGCGCCGCCAAGGCGCAGCCAGGGCGCATCAACTACGCCTCGGCCGGCAACGGCAGTCCGCAGCAGCTCAGCATGGAGCTGCTCAAGCAGAAGGCAGGCATCTACGTCACCCACATTCCGTACCGCGGCGGCCCGCTGGGCATGCAGGACGTGATCGCGGGGCAGGTGGACGTGATGTTCATTGCCGTCGGCCCGGCGCTGCAGCACATCCGCACCGGCAAGCTCGTTGCGCTGGGCACCAGCGGCGAGAAGCGCCATGCGCTGCTGCCCGAGGTGCCGACCGTCGCCGAGACCTATGCGGGCTACCGCTCGGGCACATGGTTCGGCCTGTTCGCGCCGGCCCGCACGCCCCAGCCGGTGCTCGATGCCATCGCCGCCGACGCCGGGCGCATCGTGCAGACGCCCGCGGCCCGCGCCGACCTCGCGCTGCAAGGCATCGAGGCCACGGGATTTGCGCAGCGGCAGTTCCAGCAGCAGGTGTCGGCCGAGTACGAGCGCTATGCGCAGATCGTGAAGGCCACCGGCATCAAGGCCGAATAGCGCCGTCGATCAACGGATCGACCGGGACAGCGCCTTGGCGAAATCCGCGACATCGTCGTCGCGGCACACCTCGGCGGCGATCGGCGCATGCCCGCCCGCCACCGCAACCAGCGCCATCGCCTTCTTCGGGCAGAGGCCCAGGCAGGTCGACTGCACGACGCGCAGGCGCCCCGGCACATGCACCAGGTCGCGCTTCAATTCCTTGCGGACTTGCCGGGCCTTGAGTTTGGTGGGGCCGTCGCTGCGCTCTTCGCAATCGCCGCAGACCAGCACCACGCCGGACAGTTTGGTTTCGACCAGGGGAGGGGAATGGCTCACGCGCTTCTTTCCTTTTTTCTTTCCTTTTGTTTCAGCCCATCTTGGGCGCGAAGGCGCGCTGCGCAAGTCAGCCGACCGCCCGAATGCGCTAAGGTGCGGCCATTCGCGTTCCTGAATACCTTTGCCCGACCACCATGTCCCGTCTTCCCATAGAAATCGAAACCGCCCCGAACCCCACCGCCTCCGTGATCCTGATGCACGGCCTGGGCGCCGACGGCAACGACTTCGTGCCGATCGCCGGCGAGCTCGACCTGTCCAGCGTCGGGCCGGTGCGCTTTGTGTTCCCCAACGCGCCGGTGATCCCGGTCACCCTCAACAACGGCTATGAGATGCCGGCCTGGTTCGACATCGCCGGCGCCGATTTCAACGTGCAGGAAGACGCCACGGGCCTGCGCCGCTCGCAGGCCGCCATCGAGGCGCTGATCGCCAACGAAAAGGCCCGCGGCATCCCCGCGAACCGCATCGTGGTGGCCGGCTTCTCGCAGGGCTGCGCGATGGCGCTCCTGACCGGGCTGCGCCACACCGAGCGCCTGGCCGGCATCGTCGGCCTCTCGGGCTGGCTGCCGCTGGCGGCCAGCACCGCGGCCGAGCGCCATGCAGCCAACCACGACACGCCGGTGTTCCTCGGCCATGGCCGGCAGGACCCGATGGTGCCCCTTGCACGGGCCACGCAATCGCGCGACGCGCTCGCCGCCCTCGGCTATGGCGTCGAATGGCACGAGTACGCGATGGCGCATTCGGTCTGCATGGAAGAAGTGGCCGACCTGAACGACTTCCTGCTGCGCGTGCTGGGCTGAAGCACGGGCCGCTGCGGCAACCCACGAGACAGACAGACAGACAGACAAAGAAGGAGACAGCCAATGATCCTGGTCATCGGACACGCCCTCGCCAAGCCCGACACCCTGCAGGCGATGCTGGCCATCAGCGTGGAGCACGTGCTGCGCTCGCGCGCCGAGCCCGGCTGCATCTCGCACGAAGTCACCACCGACGTGCAAGACCCGCTGCGGCTGACCTTCGTGGAGCGCTGGAGCGACATGCCCGCGCTGCAGGCGCACTTTCGCGTCGATGCCTCGCGCGCCTTCGGCAAGGCGCTCGCGGCCATGGCCGACGGCACGCCGGAAATCCACGTCTACCAGTCGGACGAGATCGATCTGCGGGCGGGCCGCGCCTAGCCCGCATTTTTCGCTACAGAAAAGGCCTTTGGCCCCCATGGTGCCTATGCAGGGAGCTATCAAAAAAATAGCGGGCGAGAGCCTAGCCGGAAACGGGATTCCCTGCGCAAGCAGTGCCCGCGCGCCCGTGCTACCTTCCAGCCCCTCAGAAGATTGATGGGTCATAACAATATGAGCAACAGATTGCAGGAGAGGCTCGGTGCCCTTTCGGCCGCACGCCTTATGGGCATGCGACGCGGCATCGAGAAGGAAAGCCTGCGCGCGCTGCCCGACGGCAAGCTCGCGCTGACGCCGCATCCGCTGGCCCTGGGCTCGGCGCTCACGCATCCCCACATCACCACCGACTTCAGCGAATCGCAGCTCGAACTCATCACGGGCGTGCACGGCGGCGTCGAATCGGCGCTGGAAGAATTGACCCGGGTCCACCAGTTCACCTACCGCGTGCTCGACCAGCTGGGCGACGAGCGCCTCTGGGTCTCCAGCATGCCCTGCGGCCTGCCGACCGACGAGACCATTCCCATCGGCCGCTACGGCTCGTCGAACGTGGGCCGCGCCAAGAGCGTCTACCGCATGGGCCTGAGCCACCGCTACGGCCGCCGCATGCAGACCATCTCGGGCATCCACTACAACTGGTCGCTGCCCGACGTGTCGAGCGAACAGTACTTCGCGCTGATCCGAAACTTCCGCCGCCACGCCTTCCTCTTGCTGTACCTGTTCGGCGCCTCGCCGGCGCTGTGTTCGAGTTTCGTCGCGGGCCGTCCGCACGAGCTGCAGCCGCTGGGCGACGGCAGCATGTTCATGCCGCACGGCACCTCGCTGCGCATGGGGCGCCTGGGCTACCAGAGCGACGCGCAGGCCTCGCTGGCCGTGAGCTACAACAGCCTGGACGGCTACGGCGCCTCGCTGCAGGACGCGCTCACGCGGCCCTGGCCGGGCTACGAGGCCATCGGCATCCGCAACCTGGGCGGCGACTACAACCAGCTGGGCACCAGCCTGCTGCAGATCGAGAACGAGTTCTACGGCACCATCCGCCCCAAGCGCGTGATCAACCCCGGCGAGCGCCCGCTGCATGCGCTGCGCGAGCGCGGCGTCGAGTACGTCGAGGTGCGCCTCATGGACCTGGACCCCTTCGAGACCGTCGGCATCAACGCGCAGACCATGCGCTTCATCGATGTCTTCCTCTTGCACTGCCTCCTCTGCGACAGCCCCGATGACACCCCCGAGGAAATCGCCGACCTCGCGCGCAACCAGCACCTGACCGCCGCGCGCGGCCGCGAGCCGGGCCTGCTTCTCGCGCGCGCCGGCAGCGAAGTGACGCTGACCGACTGGGGCGTCGAACTGGTCGAAGAGTGCCTGCCCATCGCCGCCGCGCTGGACGCCGCGCAGGGCGGCACGCAGCACACCGACGCGGTGAAAGCCGCCCGGGCCGCGCTGCGGAACCCCGACAGCCTGCCCTCGGCCCGCGTGCTCGCGGCCATCGAGCAGCAGCACGGCAACTCGTTCATCGGCTTCGTGCGCGCCCAGTCGGAACAGACCCGCGCCGCGCTGCTGGCCCTGCCGTTCTCGCCCGAGCAGCAGGCCGGGTTCGAGCGCATGACCGCCGAGTCGATCCAGGAGCAAAAGCGCATCGAGGCGGCCGACACCATGCCCTTCGAGATCTACCGCGAGCAGTACGTCTCGCCCGCGCGGCTGGGCATCGCCCGGGGCCGCATGGCGGTCGCTGCCTAGCGGGAGGAAGCCCGCGATCTTCTAGAAGATCGCCACCGGGTTGATGTTCACCTGCGTCGAGCCGGTGTACAGCGGCTGGCCCAGCACGAACAGGAACTCGCGCACGCCCTCGCGCAGCAGCGCCCGCGTGTCGATCAGTTCGAGGTTGTAGATGCCATGCCTGGCCAGCATGAACTGGTTGACGGGGAATTCTTCCCCGCTCTTGCCGGGATAGATTTCGGACGCCCAGGTGTCGCCGCCGAAGGCCACGATCTGCCGCTCCGCGAGCCAGCGCGCGGCTTCCATGCCGATGCCGGGCTCGGCTTCGAGAAAGCGCTTGTCGTCCTTGCCGATCAACTCCAGCCAGCCGGTGTTGAACAGGACGACATCGCCTTTTCTCAGCGTCAGGCCGGCCTTCTTCAGCACGGCCTGGATGTCCGCCACGCTGAACTCGGTGGTCTCCGCAACGATGGGCTGGCCGTAGTGCGCGGCCATGTCCAGCACCACGCCCCGCGTGACCAGCGGCGGCACCTTCTCGATGCCCAGTTTCTTCACGCCCTCGATGGTCACGAAATCGGCCGCCTTGTTGCCGTTGTAGTAGACGTTGTCGATGCCGATGTGGCCGATGCCGTTGAGCTGCGTGCCCACGCCCGTCCAGCCCTCCACGAGCTCGTCGTTGAAGGTGAACTTGTTGGGGCCGCTCGACAGGCCCGCCTGCTGCCCGGGCTGGACGTTGAAGAGCTTGAAGCTGCGGTGGCGGAAGGCCGGCGTCTGCCGGTTGACCTCGACCGCCAGCGGCAGGGCCTTTCCTTTCCTGACCAGCCCGACGGCCTGCAAGAGAACGTCGGGCGTCAACAGGTTCGCCGCCCCGATCTCGTCGTCCGCGCCATAGACGGAGGGATACCAGTCGGCGCTCGGTTCAGTCTTTGTCATGCGTAGCTTTCCAGGTTGTTCGCGGGACGGGTGTCCAGCGGCTGATCCACCGTACCGAAGCGCCCGCGCCGGGCGTGTAGGACGGCGGCAGCAGGCGGGCTTCTCAGTTCTCCTTGCGGCTCGCCGGCGTCGGCGCATCGGCTGCGATGAGCTTCTGCGCGCGCATCTCGTCCCAGAACGCCGCGGGAATCACCGCGGCCAGCGCCGCCTGGTCTTCCGCAATGCGCTCGGGGCGGCTCGCGCCGGGAATCACCGCAGCCACCGCCGGATTGGCCAGCGGGAACTGCAGCGCAGCCGCCTTGATGCCGACCTGGTGGCGCTCGGCCACGGCCTTGATGCGCTCGACCCTGGCGATGATTTCCGGCGATGCCTTCTGGTACTCGAAGTGCGTGCCGCCGGCCAGGATGCCCGAGCTGTACGGGCCGCCCACGACGATGTCCACGTCCTGCTTCGCCGCGGCCGGCATCAGGCGCTGCAGGGCGCGCGCGTGGTCCAGCAGCGTGTAGCGGCCGGCCAGCAGGAACCCGTCGGGCTTTGCTTCGTTCAGGTCCAGCGTCAGCTCGCACGGCTCCACGCGGTTGACCCCGAGGCCCCAGGCCTTGATCACGCCTTCCTCGCGCAGGCGCGTCAGCACGCGAAAGGCGCCCTTGCGGGCGATTTCGAACTGCGCGAGCCATTCGTCGCCGTAGAAGTCCTGCGCGATGTCGTGCACCCAGACGATGTCCAGCCGGTCGGTGCCCAGGCGCTCGAGGCTGTCCTCGATCGAGCGCAACGTGGCGTCCGCCGAATAGTCGTTGACCAGCTTGTTCGGCCGGCCGAACTCGAAGAGGCCGCCTTTTTCGCCGAGGTCGCGCGTGGCCGTCTCTTCGGTTTCGTCCAGCACGAGGCGGCCGACCTTGGTGCTGAGCACGTAGTCGTCGCGCCGGTGCTTCGCGAGCGCCGCGCCCAGGCGGATCTCGGCCAGCCCCGCGCCGTAGAAGGGCGCCGTGTCGAAATAGCGGATGCCGTGGTCCCAGGCCGCATCGACCGTGGCGAGGGCTTCGGCCTCGGGGATGTTGCGGAACATGTTGCCCAGCGGTGCGGTGCCGAAGCCCAGGAGGCCGGGGAGTTTGTCCTTGATGCTCATGAAAGAAAGTCCTTGTTGGTTGTCGGCTGGGTTCACTGTAGATTTCCGAGTTGAGTCTGTCCAAGACATAATTGGTGAAACTTGAGTCTCAACAGGTCTTAAATGCTGGACATCCGCCAACTTCACTATTTCGTCGCCGTCGCGGAAGACGAGCATGTGGGCCGTGCCGCCGAGCGGCTGCACATCTCGCAATCCCCGCTGAGCCGGCAGATCGCGCAGCTGGAAGAGCGGCTCGGGCTCACGCTGTTCGAGCGCAGCCAGCAGCGCATCCGCCTCACGGCCGACGGCCGCACCTTCCTGGCGGAGGCGCGCGCGCTGCTCACGCACGCCAACCGCCTGGAGTCGCTGGCGCGCCGGCTGGGGCGCGGCGACGAAGGCGGGCTGTGCATCGGCTACATCGAGAACGCCATGCACTCGGGCGTGCTGTCCGATGCGTTGCGCACCCTGCGTGCCACGCGGCCGGCGGTGCACGTCGCGCTCTACAACCTGCAGTCGGCGGACCAGCTGGAGGGGCTGCGCCAGCGCAGCCTGGACATCGCGCTGGTGTGCGAGCCGCCACTGGCGAGCGATCCCGACCTGCAAGGCGCGCAACTGATGAGCGACCCGATGCTGCTGGCGCTGCCCGATTCGCATCCGCTCGCCTCGGCCGCGAAGCTGACACCGGCCGCACTCGGCAAGCTGGAGTGGATCGCGGTGCAGCACAAGGAGAGCGCGCTCACGCACGACGGCTTCGTCGCCGCCTGCGCCAAGGCGGGTTTCACGCCGAACATCTCGATGGAGGCCGCCGAGCCGCTCACCGCGCTGGGGCTGGTGGCCGCGGGCCTGGGCGTGGCGATGGTGCAGAGCAGTTTGCGTCGGCACGCACCGGCCGGCGTGGTGCTGCGCGAGCTGCCATGGTTCACCTACAGGACGCCGCTGTGGGCGGCCTGGCACAACGTCAACCTGCGGCCGCTGGTCGAGGTCTTCCGCATGACGCTGCTGGAGGGCGCCCGGCCGGAGAGCAGGCCGGCCCTGTAGCGCGTCTGCCCGTCAGCACGGGCTTCGAACGATGCGGCACGGCGGCCACCGCGACCGCGGCGCTGCGCGTGAATTGCCGAGACTTCGCAACGCGCCGCCCGCAGACGACAAGCGCGGGGGCAGAACGCCTACAGGCATTGGCCTGCATGGCTCACCGCGCGCCTCTGCTGCGCTGCGAGGATGACGCCATGCACCGCACAAGCTCCGACCCATCGGTTTCATCATGACTTTCAAGGCCTACCTCGTGGAGGACAGTCCCGTGATCCGCGAGAACCTCGTCGGATTCCTGGAGGACGTCGCCGATGCCCAGGTCGTGGCCTCGGCCAGCACCGAGGAAGAGGCGGTCGGCTGGCTGCGCCAGCATCGCGACGATTGGGACCTGGCCATCGTCGACCTGTTCCTCAAGCGGGGCAACGGGCTGGGCGTGATCAAGGCCTGCCGCAACCGCGCACCGCACCAGAAGGTGGTGGTGCTCAGCAACTACGCCACGGCCGACATGCGCGATCGCTCGACGCACCTGGGTGCCGACGCCTTCTTCGACAAATCGGCCGAGCTCGACCAGCTGGTGGCGTACTGCGCCACCATGCAGCCGTCGCACGGGTGACTGGGGCCGCGCGCGCGCAGCGGCGTCGCGGCGCTTTTCTGGGGTAAAACGCCACGCTGCCGCCGAGCGGCAAGGCCTGAGCACTCCCCAACGAAAGCAGCGAAGAGAGACCCCCACCCATGAGCAGCAGCAACACCATCGACTTCAAGGGCCGCGTGGCCATCGTGACCGGCGCGGGCGGCGGCCTCGGCCGCCAGCATGCGCTGGCCCTGGCAGCCCGCGGCGCCAAGGTGGTGGTCAACGACCTGGGCGGCGCGCGCGATGGCTCCGGCGGCTCGGTGAGCGCCGCGCAGGCGGTGGTCGACGAGATCGTGGCGGCCGGTGGCCAGGCCATTGCCAACGGCGCATCGGTGACCGACTTCCAGGCCGTGCAGGCCATGGTGAAGCAGGCGGTGGAGGCCTGGGGCCGCGTCGACATCCTGGTCAACAACGCCGGCATCCTGCGCGACAAGAGCTTCGCCAAGATGGAGATCGCCGACTTCAAGCTGGTGGTCGACGTGCACCTGATGGGCGCGGTGAACTGCACCAAGGCGGTCTGGGCGCTCATGAACGAACAGAAGTACGGGCGCATCGTGATGACCACCTCGTCCTCGGGCCTGTACGGCAACTTCGGCCAGAGCAACTACGGCGCCGCCAAGCTCGCGCTCGTGGGCCTCATGCAGACGCTGAGCATCGAGGGCGCCAAGAACGACATCCGCGTGAACTGCCTGGCGCCCACCGCCGCCACCCGCATGACCGAGGACCTGTTCCCCAAGGAGATGCTCGAGGCTTTCCAGCCCGAGGCCGTGGTGCCCGCGATGCTGGTGCTGGCCGCGCAGGACGCGCCCAACCGCACGGTGCTCTGCGCGGGCGCCGGCGTGTTCGAGGCGGCGCATATCACGCTCACGCAGGGCGTGTGGCTGGGCAACGGCCCGGACGCGGCGGAGCAACTGGCCGCGCGGCTGGCCAAGGTGACCTCGCGCGAAGACGAAGCCGTGCCGCAGAGCGGCGCCGCGCAGGGCGGCAACGAAGTCGCCAAGGCCATGGCGAACGCCAAGAGAGGCTGAGCGAGCGACCCTGTTCATGGCGCTTGACCTGGAGCGCACTCGAGCATTTCCAATGAATTCACCGGGACTTCCGGTTCATTCAATTGCCAAGGAAAAGCCATGAACACGATCGACAACAAGGCCCTGGTCCAGCACATCCACGCGGAGCTGGACAGGGGCAACGGCCAGGCCTTCATCGACAGCCTGGCCGACGACGCCAGCTGGACATTGGAGGGCACCACGCCCTGGTCGCGCACCTACGCGGGCAAGGCGGCCATCCGCGAGGAGCTGATCGCGCCGCTCTTCGCGCAGTTCGCCGCGCCGTACGCGAGCAAGACTGAGCGCATCATTGCCGAGGGCGACCGGGTGGTGGTGCTGTTCAGCGGCGACGTGCCCACCAAGGCCGGCAAGCGCTACAACAACCGCTACTGCTACGTCTACCGACTCGAAGGAGGCAAGGTGAAAGAGCTGACCGAGTACTTCGACACCGCACTGGTCCAGGAGGCGCTCCAGGCGCCGCCGGTTGCCGCGCATGCCGGCTAGCGCGCCGGCTACACCTGCGGCACCGGTCGTGAAGGGCACGCCCTTCCACATCGGCGAGCTGGCCACGCGCACCGGCCGCACGGTGCACGCCATTCGCTGGTACGAGACGCAGGGCCTCGTGCCCGGCGTGGCCCGCGACGATGGCGGCCGCCGCCTCTACGGCGAGCTGCACGTCGGCTGGCTCGACCTGATGGAGCGCCTGCGCCGCACCGGCATGTCGATCGCCGAGATGCGCGAATACACCGCGCTCGCGCTGCAGGGCAAGGCCACGCTGCAGCAGCGCCGCGACATGCTCGCTGCGCACCGCGCGCGCGTGACGGAAACCATTGCCGATTGGAAAAAGGCGCTCACGCTGGTCGATCGCAAGATCGATTTCTACGATGCGTGGATGGCCAGCGGCCACCGCCCGCCGCTGATTCCCGCGGACACGCCGCGCGCCGCACCGCCGAAACGGCGCAAGGCGCCCTGAACGCCGGCTGCTATTCCGCGACGAAGCCGCTGTCCTTGCGGATCGAATCGCGGTCGCGATGGTTGTTCAGGCGTCCCAGCGTGCTGTCGAGCAGGCGCTTGAGCTTGTCGGCCGCGCCGCGGAAGGCCTCGTCGAGCGTGTTGCCGTGCTGTGTCACTGCCAGCGGCTGGTGGTGGGCAAGGCGGGCCTCCATCACGCAGCGCTTGTCGCCGCCGCCGGCCTTGTCGTGGTTCTCGTCGCTCAGGTGCACCTCGATGCGCGTCACGTCTTCGACGAAACGACTCAGTTGCTGCTTGATCTCCGTGTCGGCCCAGCGTTCCAGCGTGTCCTTGTTCTCGATACCGTTGCTCGTGTTGACCTGAATCTGCATGCAATGTCCCTCTGCTGGATGGATGAACGAAAGCCCACTGTGCGCCCTCCGACGCCGTGCCGTGCGTAGGTCTATTCCCTACCCACGCGCCGGGCAGGGTCCGCAATGCGGCAATGCCGGGGCAGTGGCTCAGCTCTGGATGTAGCTGGTCAGCTGGGTGATCGTCTGCTCGTGCTCGCTGATGATGTCGTCCATCAGGTCCTGGATCGAGATCATGCCCACCACCTTGTCGCCGTCGACCACCGGCAGGTGGCGGAACTTGCGCTGGCTCATCAGCGCCATGCAGGCGCGGGTGCGGGTTTGCGGTGTGACGGTCATCACGTCGGGCGTCATGATCTCCGAGACCTTCACTTCCTTGGAGTTCTTGCCCTGCAGCGCGACCTTGCGGGTGTAGTCGCGTTCGGAGAGAAAGCCCACGAGCTTCTCGCCGTCCATCACCATGAGCGCGCCGACCTCGAAGCGGGCCAGCGTGGCCAGCGCATCGAACACACTGGTGTCGGGCGCCGTGCGCCAGGCGGCGGAGTCGTGGCGCTTGAGCAGTTCGGAGACAGGTTTCATCGCGGTCACTCCACAAAAAAGTTTTGATTCGACCGACGCCGCTGGCGCCGCACTCGGTCAAATCATAGGGGCGGACAAGCCCCCCGCGATGCAAAACCCTCTAGGGGATTGCGCGTGTGCCCACGCGCGAGAACTTAAGGCGTCGCGGCCAGCACGCGGCTGAGCGCCACCGGGTCGCCCACCACGCCCTTCACCAGGCCCTTGTCGTCGAAGCTCACCTGGTACTCGGACCAGCTGTCGCGCCAGTAGCGCCACGTGGTGGCGTCCAGGCTGGGGTTCTCGCCGGCCACGGGGTAGCCGATGGCCATCAGAACTTGCTCCCGCGTCATGCCGGGCATCACCTTGCCGGCGCGGATGGCGGTGCTGACCGCGGGCGGGAAGGCGGCCATCTTCTGCTTCGGATCCTCGGTGACCACGTAGCGCTTGGCAAAGTCGATCAGCGGGATGTTGCGGCTGTAGTCGTTCTTGATGCGCTGGGGCTTGCCCGCCAGCTCAAGATTGAAGAAGCGAAAGTCGTAGGCCGTGATGCGCGCCGGGGTGCCCACGGCGACGATGCTCGTGCCCTGCTCGTCGTAGTTGATGTCGCTGATCGAGTCGCCGTAGGTGCGCATGTTGCAGCACAGGTAGCCGTTGATCAGCGGGCCGGGCGGCGGCGAAGGACGCTGGGCGTGGACGACGGACACGGGCACGACGGTGGCTGCCAGCACGGCGGCAGCGGCAAGGCGCTTGAACATGGATTTCCCTCGGTGTTGTTGGAATGGCTGCGGGGTCGCAGCGCGCGGATTCTAGGGGCGAAGCCGGGGCAGGCGAAGGCAGAATAGGGTTTACAGCTATGGAAAAGATAGCGGCGCGGAGCCGTTCAGGTTCCCGGTTCACAATGCCCGTCCGGCCTGCGGGCCGGCTCTCTGCCAAACCCCTCCCAGTCAGCGCGAAAGAGCGCGAAAGAAAGAGCATCCATCGATGGCGATCCAGTGGTTCCCCGGGCACATGTACACGACCCAGAAGGCCATCACCGAGCGGGTGAAGGACATCGACGTGGTCATCGAGCTGCTCGACGCGCGGCTGCCCGGCTCCAGCGCCAACCCGATGCTGGCCGAGCTCACGGCCGGCCGGCCCACGCTCAAGGTGCTCAACAAGCAGGACCTGGCCGACCCCGCGCGCACGGCGCTCTGGCTCGCGCACTACAACGCGCTGCCCGCCACGCGCGCCATCGGGCTCGATGCGAGCCAGACCATGCCCGCGCAGCAGATCGTGAAGGCCTGCCACGCGCTCTCGCCCAATCGCGGCGGCATGGCCAAGCCGATGCGCGTCTTGATCTGCGGCATTCCCAACGTGGGCAAGTCCACCCTCATCAACACGCTCACCGGCGGGCGCAAGGCCAAGACCGGCGACGAGGCCGGCATCACCAAGCTGGAGCAGCGCATCACGCTGGCCGACGACTTCTACCTGTGGGACACGCCCGGCATGCTGTGGCCGCGCATCGTGGTGCCCAAGAGCGGCTACAACCTCGCGGCCAGCGGTGCGGTGGGGCGCAATGCCTTCGACGAAGAGGAAGTGGCGCTCGAACTCCTCGGCTACCTGAAGACGCACTACGCCGCGGGCATTGCCGAGCGCTTCAAGCTGGTCGAGCTCGACGCCGCGACCATCGCCGGCATGAAGGACGAGGACGTGCTCGACACCATTGGCCGCAAGCGCGGCGCGCTGCTGGGCAAGGGCCGGGTCAACCTGCAGAAGGCGGCGGAAATCGTGATGCACGAATTCCGCGCGGGCAACCTGGGCCGCATCACGCTGGAGACGCCCGAGGAGTTCGCGCTGTGGCTGGCCGAAGGGCAGCGTGTCGATGCGGAGCGTGCGGCGAAGAAGGCGGCGCGCGGGAAGAAGCGCAAGTCCGGCGACGAGCCCGCGGCTGCGGACTGAACGGGCATCGAAGCCCCCGGCTGAACGGAAACGCACCGCTCACTATCATCGAAACATGCAACGCCTCACGCGCCAGCGCAACGCCGTTTTCTCCGCCTTCAGCGACGCCGGCCGCGTCCTCACCGCACCGGAAATCCTCGAGCACGCACGCGAGATCGTGCCCGAGATCAGCCTCTCCACCGTGTACCGCCAGGTCTCCCTGCTGCTGGCCGACGGGGAGATCGCAAAGGTCGAACTGCCGGGCGAACCGGCACGCTACGAAGTGGCCTGCAAACCCGCCGCGCACCGCCACGCGCACCACGACGGCAAAGAGGCCGACCACCACCATCACTATTTCCATTGCTCGGGCTGCGGACAGGTGTTCCTGCTGCACGCATGCCCGGGGCCGATGGACGATCTCGCGCCCAAGGGCTTTCAGGTCAAGAGCCACGAGGTGACGCTGCATGGGCTGTGCGCAACGTGCGTCGAGGCCGGCGACAAGGCGGGCGGGCGCAAGGCGCACTGAAGCGTCAGGCTGCCGCCAGCTTCGCGATGTTATTGAGAATGAATTCTCAATAACGTATAGTCACGGGTCCGAACCTTTCCGATCGACCCCTATGCAAGTCCTGTCCTCACTCAAGGAAGCGAAGAAGCGTCACCGCGATTGCCAGGTGGTGACGCGGCGCGGCCGCACCTACGTCATCTGCAAGTCCAACCCGCGCTTCAAGGCGCGGCAGGGCGGCGCGAAGAACAAGAACAAGCGCTGAAGCGGCGCTGACCGCAAGGCGGGGTGCCTCCCGCCTGCACATCCCCACGACTGAACCGATCTGCATCGGCGCACCCCGCGCCGCCGCAGGCCTGCGCGCGTCTTTTCTTTTCACGGGAACCCTGTCCATGCTCCGAGCCATCGGCCTCACCAAACAGTACGGCGCGCACACCGCGCTCGACCGCCTCGACCTCGATATCCGCGGCGGCGACATCTACTGCCTGCTGGGCGCGAACGGCGCGGGCAAGACGACGACCATCAACCTGTTCCTGAACTTCATCGTGCCGACCGCCGGCACGGTGCAGATCAACGGCGTGGACGTCACGCGCCACCCGGTCGCGACCAAGCAGGACGTGGCGTACATCCCCGAGCAGGTCACGCTGTATGGCACGCTCTCGGGCCTGGAGAACTTGCGCTTCTTCGCGGGCCTTGCGCTCGGCCGCGAACTGCCGCGCTCGCGCCTGCTCGAGCTGATGACCGAGGTGGGGCTGGATCACGCGGCCGCGGACAAGCGCGTCTCCGCGTATTCGAAGGGCATGCGCCAGAAGGTGTGGATCGCTGTGGCGATCGCCAAGGAGGCGAAGGCGCTGCTGCTCGACGAACCGACCTCGGGGCTGGACCCGCACGCGGCCGCCGAGTTCTCGGACCTCCTGCGTCGCGCCGCAGACAACGGCGTGGCCGTGCTCACCACCACGCACGACCTGTTCCACGCGCAGCAGACCGCCACGCGCGTCGGCATCATGAAGCGAGGGCGCCTGGTCGAAAGCCTCGATGGCGAAGTGCAGATCGTGCACACCGACCTGCAGGCGCTCTACCTGCAGCACATGAGGGCCTGACCATGTTGCTGCACTGGATCGCACGACGCGAATTTCTCGAACGCCTGCGCGACGGCCGCCTCTACTGGGCCGGCGGGCTGGTGGTGGTGCTGCTCTTCACCGCGCTCGCCGTGGGCTGGGCCCACCAGCGCGATGCCCACGCCGAGCAGGTCGCCGCGCAGGCGATGGACTACCGCGACTGGCTGCACCAGGACAAGCGCCATCCGCACGATGCCGCCCACCAAGGCATGCACGCCTTCAAGCCCGAGCCGCCGCTGTCGATGGTCGACCCGGGCATCAACCCCTTCATCGGCAGCACCGTGTGGCTGCAGGCGCACCGGCAGAGCGAGGTGAAGTTCAACGCCGCGCAGGACGCGACCGGCCTGCAGCGTTTCGGCAATCTCTCGGTCGGTTGGATCTTGCAGGTGCTCGGGCCGCTGCTGGTGATCGTGCTCGGCTTCAACGCCTTCGCGGGCGAGCGCGAGCAGGGCATCCTGCGGCAGACGCTGAGCCTGGGCGTGGCGCCGTTGCGGCTCCTGGCCGGCAAGGCGCTGGCGCTGTCGGCCTCGCTCGCGGTGCTGCTCGTGCCGGCCGCCATCGTCGCGGCCCTCGCGGTGGCCGCGGGCGCGGGGCAAGGCGAGCGGATCGACGCGCTGCTGCGGCTGGCCGCATGGGCGCTCGGCTACGCGGTGTACCTGGGCATCTTCGTGTTCCTCGTGCTGGGCGTGTCGGCGATGTCGGCCACTTCGCGCACCGCGATCACCGTGCTGCTGGCGCTGTGGATCGGGCAGGCAGTGATGGCGCCGCGCGTGCTCTCTGAGCTCTCGCGCAGCTGGTTCCCGAGCCCGACGCGGCTGGAATTCAACCAGCAGCTCGGCGCTGACCTGAAGACGGTGTCCGACAAGGTCTGGCAAGAGAACTTTGGCACCACCGAGCGCTGGGGCCGCGACGTGCCGCTCAGCAAATGGGGCATCGCGCTGCGGCTGGACGACCAGGCCTCGTACCCCGTGTACGACCGCCACTACGGGCGCCTCTGGGACACCTGGGAGCAGCAGCAGGCCGTGCAGGAGTGGAGCGGCCTCGTGCTGCCGCTCCTCGCGATCCGCAGTTTCTCGATGGGCATGGCGGGCACCGATTTCTCGCACCACCGCCGCTTCACGACCGCGGCCGAACTGCATCGCCGCAACATCCAGGACCTGATGAGCAAGGACCTGGTGGCGCACGCCGATCCGCTGGGCGATCGCCACTTCTCCTACCAGGCCACGCCCGAGCTCTGGGCCACCGTGCCGCCGTTCGACTACCACCCGCCGGGCGCGCGATGGGCGCTGATGCACCAGGCGCGCAGCCTTGCGGTGCTGTGCGTCGGCCTGCTGCTGGCGGTCGCGTTCGCGGCCTTCGCCACCGTGCGCCAGCGCGCGCTCTGAGAGAGGGATGAATCACATGTCCATCCATCCTCCGCAAGGCCGCCGCCTGCTGGCCGTGATGCGCCAGGAAATCCGGTTGATGCTCGCCGAACGCGGCCTCTGGATCGTCGGCGCGCTGTTCCTGCTGCTCGTGTCTTATGCGCTCGCCAACGGCCTCGTGCAGACCGCCAAGCGCGACCGCGCACAGGCGGCCGTCGCGCAGGCCGACCGCGACACCCGCGCCGGCCAGCGCGTGCAGCTCGAGGCCATCCTCGCCGGCACCGCGCAGCCCACGCCGTTCGAGAACCCGGCCGATCCGTCGCGCATGGCGAGCGGCTACGGCGGCCAGCACGCGCTGCTGCCGACCGCGCCGCTGGGCCCGGTCGCGCTGGGGCAGAGCGACCTGTTCCCGAGCCAGTACAAGGTCACGAACCAGAGCCGCGTGGTGTTCATGAACCCCAGCGACATCGAGAACCCGTGGCACCTGCTGAGCGGGCATTTCGACCTGGCCTTCGTCATCGTGTACCTGCTGCCGCTGCTGATCTTCGCGCTCAGCTACAACCTCTTGTCGGCCGAGCGCGAGAACGGCACCTTGCGGTTGCTTCTCTCGCAACCGCTGCGCTTGCGCACGCTGCTCGCGGGCAAGCTCACGGTGCGCGCCGCGGTGCTGCTGGGGCCCGCCGTGCTGCTGCCGGTGACGGTGCTGTGGATCGCGCGCCATGCGGGGTTCGCCGGCGCGTCCAGCGAGATGGGCGGCGCGACGCTCTGGTGGGCGTTGCTCGTGGGCGCGTATGCGCTCTTCTGGTTCGCGCTGGTGGTCGCGGTGAACGCCTTCGGCGCTTCGTCGGCGACCAATGCGATGGTGCTGGTCATCGCGTGGGTGATGCTGGTGCTGGTCGCGCCGGTGCTGCTCAACCTTGCCGTCACGCAGGCCGCGCCGGCGCCTTCGCGCACCGAGCTCGCCACGCGCCAGCGCGTGGTCACGGCCGAGGCGATGAAGCGCCACCAGGACCTGCTGGGCACCGAGTACCAGCACGTGGGCCACGGCGCGATCCTCGTGCCGCGCAACGGCAAGATCGAGATCGCCGGCCGCGCGCTGGCCAACTACAGGATCGAGCGCGAAGTCGACGAGGCGATCCGCCCGGCGCTCGATCGTTTCGATGCGCAGCAGGCACGCCAGCAGCAGCTGCTCGGCCGCTTCGGCGCGGTGTCGCCCGCGGCCGTGGCCTACGAAGGCATGACTGCGCTGGCGGGCAACGGTGCACGCCGCCACGCCCGCTTCGAGGCGCAGACCGTCGCGCATCACGAGGCGTGGAAGGCCTTCTTCTTCCCGCGCATCGATGCGCGCGATGCGCTCACGCCCTCCGGGTTCGACCGCATTCCCGCGTTCGCCTGGCAGGAGGAGCCCGCCGGCCTGATGCGCGGCCAGGCCGCGCTCGCGGTGCTGCAGTTGCTGGTGCCCAGCCTGCTGCTCTTCGGCCTCGCGGCATGGCGGCTGCGGCGCTTCTCGGTCGCTTAGTGCATCACACCGATTTTCAGTTTCGTTCCAACCAGGCAGTCCAATGATCCAGTTCACCCGCACGGCCATGGCGGTGGCCGCCGTCACCGCGTTCCAGGCAGCGCATGCACAGAGCAGCGCCGGCCTCGACGCCATCACCGTAGAAGGCAGCCGCGATGCCAGCAGCCTGCACCTGGAAGAGTCGAGCGGCACCGCCTCGCGGCTCGGCCTCTCGGTGCGCGAGACGCCGGCTTCCGTCGAGATCCTCTCGCAGGACGCGATCCAGCAGCGCGGCGCGCGCACCTTCAGCGAGGCCCTGCGCGGCATGGCGGGCCTGTCGGGCGGCGGGCCGCCGTCGTCGCCCACGACGCTCTCCACGCGCGGCTTCACCAGCCTCATGTACCTCTACGACGGCGTGCGCAGCTCCGGCGCGGGCGTCACCAACCGCGTGCAGGACACCTGGAACTACGACCGCATCGAAGTGCTCAAGGGCCCGGCCTCGGTGCTCGACGGCGAAGGCGCGATCGGCGGCGTCGTCAACTTCGTGACCAAGCGGCCCGACCGCGACAACCCGCACAAGGAGGCGCTGCTTTCCTATGGCAGCTACGGCACCACGCGCGCGGCCTTCGGCTTCGGCGGCGCGCTCGGCGATGCGAGCGCCTACCGCATCGACTACAGCCGCAACGACACCAAGGTCGGCACCATCGAGCGCAACGGCGAGCGCATCGACCACTTCACCAGCGGCCTCGCGCTCGACCTGGGTGGCTCGGTGAAGCTGGACCTGTCGTTCGACTACCTGCGCGACAACAACGATGCCTACTGGGGCACGCCGCTCGTGCCGCGCAGCTTCGCCACGCAGCCGACGAACGTGGTGAGCACGCCCGACGGCCGCGTGATCGACCGGCGCATGGCGCGCACCAACTACAACGTGCTCGACGACGACAACGCCTCGGAGACCTACTGGCTGCGCGCGCGCCTCACGGGCCAGCTCGAGGGCGGCTGGTCGTGGCGCAACGAGTTCTCGGCCAACAAGTCGAACCGCGTGTTTCGCAACTCCGAAAGCGCCACCTTCGTCGCACCCGCCAGCATCGCGCGCGACCAGACGCTGATCACCCACGACCAGGACTTCTGGCTCGACCGCTTCGACGCCACGCACAAGGGCACGATCGGCGGCATGGACAACCGCTTCGTCGTGGGCGGCGAATACAGCGAGACGCGCTTCGGCAGCCAGCGCCGCTTCTCCAACGGCAGCGCGGCGACGGCGAGCTTGCTGCGCGTGCCGGTGTTCGATCCGTACGTGGGCTTCTTCAACGACGACCCGGCGCTCAGCACGGGCGGCGGCAACCGGACCGACACGATGTCGAAGGTGAAGGTCACGTCGCTCTTCGTCGAAGACGCGCTCAAGCCGATTCGCAACCTCACGCTGGTCGGGGGCCTGCGCCACGACCGCACCGAGGTGGACCGTGCGATCACCGACCTCAACCTGGGCAGCTACACGCGCTTTGGCGCGAGCTACCGCTCCACCTCGGGCCGCATCGGCGCGGTGTACGACCTCACGCCGCAGTCGAGCATCTATGCGCAGTACACCAACGCGACGCTGCCGGTGAATTCGCTCTTCCTCTTGTCGGCATCGAACGCGGCGTTTCCGATGTCGCGCGGCAAGCAGGCCGAGGTGGGCTTCAAGCAGAGCCTGCCCGAGGCGAACCTGGAGTGGACCGCGGCGGCCTACAGGATCGAGCTGGACAACGTGCTCTCGCGCGATCCGGACAACGCCGCCAACACGGTGAACAACGGGCGCCAGTCGTCGCGCGGCCTGGAGCTCTCGGCGGTGTGGAAGCCGACGCGCGAATGGACGCTCGCAGGCAACCTCGCGGCGCTCGATGCGCGCTTCGACACGCTGGTGGAGGCGGGCAACGTCTCGCGCGTGGGCAAGACCCCGCCCAACGTGCCCGAGCGCGTGGCCAACCTCTTTGCGACCTACCGGCCCGACAACTCGAAGTTCGAGTACTTCGTGTCGCTCAACCGCACCGGCCCCATGTTCACCGACACCGCCAACCAGATCCGCATCAACGGCTACACCACCATGGATGCGGCGGTGAGCTACCGCCTGAAGAACGCGCTGCTCAGTCTTCGCGTGCGCAACCTCACCGACAAGCTCTACGCCACCTGGGTGGGGCGCGCCACCAGCCAGGTACTGCTGGCGCCGCGGCGCACCTTCGAGGTGTCGGCCAAGTTCGACTTCTGACGGCGCGCGCTCAGCGCATCTGCAGCCGCGCGTCCTTCGGGTAGCTGATGGTGTAGTCGGCCGCCACGCGCGCGGTCTTGCCGGCGTCCAGGTCGAAGCGCCACATCGCCAGGCCCGGCTGCTTGTTCCAGGCGAGCTCGCCCGGCTGCGGCGAGAACTGCGAGGCGACGCGCACCTGCTCGTCGACCGACACCGGCGCCGCCTCGAGCACCTGCACCGCGATGGGCGTGCGGTGGCGGTTCTCGATCACGTAGGCGCGCTGCACCTTGCGCTCGGCGCGCGTGCCGGCGAAGCCGCCGGTGCCCTGGTTGTCCTTCTCCGGTTCGGCTTGCACGCGCACCAGTTCGTCGCGGCCGAAGGAGAGCGTCAGGCGCGCATCGTTCGGCGCCGTCCACTGGCCGTTGCCGACGAAATTGCCGTCGCGGTAGAGCTGCATCGGGCCGGCCGGCCACACACCGTTGGGCTGCGCGAGATCGGCGACCAGGAAGGCGCTCGCGTCCACGCGCGGGCTGGTGCGCGAGGCGAGCTTCGCCGTGTCCTCGTACTGGCCGAGCGCCATCGTCACGCGCTGGCCGTCGGAGGGCACGTCGATGCTCTGGGGCACCGAGAATTCGGTGGCGAAGCTGTTGTCGAACACGCTCACGTCGAACAGCGGCGCGCGGCGTTCCATGGCCGACTCCTTCGTGATGGGCGCCATGGCTGCGGCAGCCGGCGCCGCAGGGTAGGCCATGTCGGCCCGTGCGCGCTGCGGCTGCGGCGGCGGCTCGATGCCGATGCGCCATGCACCCGGCATGCGGCCGGTGGTTTCGCGGCGCGGCTGGCCGGTGGAGAGCACCAGCTTCACGCCGCGCCAGTCTTCGCCCGTGGCCTGCGCCACCAGCGCCTGGCGTTCGATGCGCACCTTCTGCGTGGCGGTGTCGAGCAACGCGCGGTAGGTGGGCGTCCAGCCCGGGCCGTTGACCTGGTAGCTGAGCTTCACCTCTGCATCGGCGCTGGCGGCCAGCGTGACCGTCACGGCCACCACCTGCGCACCGTTGCCCTGGGAACGCGTGCGCTCGGCGAGCAGCGGGTTGAGCTGGCGGTCGATGTCGCCCTGCCTGCGCGCGAGCTGGTGTTGCTTGAGCAGCGAATCCTGCCCGGTGCGGCGCATCGCCTCGGTCATCGCGGCCAGGTTGCGGGCGTCCATCGGCGCGCGGGCGCCCTGGGCCGATTCACCGCCGCCGCCCGAGAGGCCCTTGAGATAGCCCGTGACCATGCCGAACGCATCGCTCTCGGCCTGCAGCGCGGCCTTCTGGTCTTCGAGTTCGCGGATGCGGCCGTCGAGCGCGCTGGTGGCGCAGCGTGCCGAGAGTTCGCGTTGCTCGGCGAGCACCGAGGTCTCGCCCACGCGCACCGACGCATCGGCCGACACCTGCAGGCTCTGCACGTCCAGCCCCGCCGGGAGGCACGCGAAGGTGACCGAGCGGCTGCCGGCCGCGACGCGCGCGACGCGCTCCACCGTGGCGCTGCCTGGGTAGACCTTCACCTGGGTGATGCGCGAATCGGACGGGGCTGGGGCCGTGCCCTGGGCGCTGGCGCTCAGGACCAGCCATGTGGCGGCGACGACGGTGGCGCGGAGCACAAGAGCGCAGGACGGTGCTTTCATTGAAGAGCCTTCGGGAGTGAGTGGGTTGACCTCCACTCATAC
The DNA here is from genome assembly GCF_900115685.1 of Variovorax sp. 770b2. Classification (GTDB taxonomy): domain Bacteria; phylum Pseudomonadota; class Gammaproteobacteria; order Burkholderiales; family Burkholderiaceae_C; genus Variovorax. The sequence continues at coordinate 286,734 of NZ_FOXJ01000001.1, forward strand.
GGCCGGGCGCGTTCAACGGGGTTACGGCGGCGTCAAAAAAATCGACGAGACGGGTGCTGCTGTCGCCAATGCAACCGCCACGGCGTTTCCGGTCACGCGTGCGACGACGCGCGAAGGCTCTGGTTCGTAGAGTGGATTCGTCCCTATCGCAATGCATTTCCGTTCCAAGGAGAACCTCCATGCTCGACACCATCCAGGCCATCAACCAATCCGCTGCATTCAACCGCTGGGCCGGCTTCGAAGTCACGCGCGCCGCCGACGGCGAGGCCGAGCTGCGCATGCGCTGGCGCGAGGAGGACATGGGCCAGTACGCCGGCTTCCTGCATGCGGGCCTCATCGGCGCCATGCTCGACACGGTCTGCGGCTTCGCGGCAGCCACGGTGGCGGGGCGCGTGCTGGCTTCGCATTTTTCCGTGAACTGCATCTCGCCCGCCGTGGGGCAGGTGTTCGTGGCGCGGGGACGCGTGGTGAAGGCCGGGCGAAAGCAGGTGTTCGCCGCCGGCGAGCTGTACGCCGAAGCCCAGGCGCAGGGCGGTGCGCTCAAGTTGCTCGCCACGGGCAGCGCCATCCTGGTTCCCGTGGAGGCGCCTGCGGTCGCCGCGCCAAAGATCTGAGAGATTCCGGCGCGATCCATCTCCGGGTTTTCAGCAGGAATAACCCAATCGTTTTAATTGCATTGCCTGCGTCAATTCATAAATTCAAGGAATGACCAGCGCGTCAAAGCGCTATTCAGTCGAATGAATTGAAAAAGTCCCCATTGCGCCTGATTCATAAGATGCCGCGATCCAATACGTAAACGACTTGCAATTTGACGTAAGACCTCTGAGTCAAACTGAAATCAACTGTTAAAAAAGCCGAACTGACCTGCAGCTGACGGCCTCACCACCTCGCAATCCGTCCTCCGCAGTTCGGGTCTTCAGGGCGGAAAACAGTTGTACGTTTGGTTTAATTTCAGGGAAAAAAGACGGCTCGTGCCGTCCATGAAGCGCGCTGCCTGTCGCGTTCGCCCGCCCGAATCAGGGCTCTCTCCCTTTTCTGAAAACAATTCGCGCCGGCGCGCCTACCCGCGTCTCCGGCGGCGGGTCCATCTTGCCTTGGGCGAGCAAAAGCAATAGCTACAGCATGGCCAAAAAAACCTCCCGCGCCGGCGCCCAAAACGCCATTCAAAACGCCATTCAACCCGCCGCCCCCGCAGTGCCCGAACGGTTCGGACTCCGCGCCATGGCGCTTGAAGCCCGCTACATGTTCGATGCGGCCGCTGTCGCGACCGGTGCCGAGGTGCTGGCGGCCCAGGCCGCGGCGCAGCAGGCGGATGCGGCCATCGCCGATGCCGCGCGCCAGGCCGACCACGCGCCCGCGCCCGCCGCCGTGCCTGCCGCGCAGCCCGGCGGTGAGGACCTTGCTCGCCTCTACACCTCGGTCGACGAGAAAGCACAGGGTGGCCAGGGCCAGGATTCCCATGGCTTCGAGGGCCTGGGGAACGCGCTGCAGCTGTATGCACCGCGAGACGACCAGGGCGCCCACGGCGCGCAGATCGTGTTCATCGATCCCGGCGTCTCCGACGTCTCGACGCTGCTCCAGGGCATCGACCCGTCGGCCGAAGTCATCTTTTTGGACAACCGGTCCGATGGCCTCTCGCAGATCGCCAGCGCGCTGCAAGGGCGCACCGATATCGGCGCGATCCATATCCTGTCCCACGGCGACCCCGGCGAGCTGCGGCTGGGCAACGCGGTGTACGACAACGCCGGCCTGTCCGCGCGGTCGGCCGACCTGGCCGCCATCGGCCGCGCGCTGGGCGCGGAGGGCGACATCCTGCTGTACGGCTGCGACACCGCGCAGGGCGTGGTGGGAGCGCAGTTCGCCCACAGCCTGTCGCGCCTGACGGGCGCCGACGTGGCCGCCTCGGTCGACTTGACGGGCGCGGCGCGCCTGGGCGGCAACTGGAACCTCGAATACCGGACCGGCCACATCGAAAGCCGCGTGGTGGTGGACGAGCGCACGCAGGCCCTCTACGACAGCACGCTGGACGCGGCGGTCAATACCGGCAGCGGCGCCGTGCTGGCGGTGTATGGCCGCAACATCGTGAGCATCGACGTCACCACCGGCAAGGCCACGGTGGTCACCAGCGTGCCGGCCACGGTCGGCGGCCTGGCCGTGGGCGACACGATCAATGCCATGTCGCTCAATGCGCCGGCGGGGCTGATCTATTACTTCGACGGCAACACCGCCACGCGCGCGCTGTTCGCGTACGACTACATCAACAACACCCACATCCTGATCGACGCGAACATCACCGACGCCGGCAGCGTGGTCGTTCCGGGCGAGCAGGGCGTGAGCGGCGGCGGGGCGGCCTTCTACAACGGCGCGATGTACCTGGGCGTGGAGAACGTCGGCGGCACGCCCTCCGACAGCATCTTCCGGCTCGCGTTCGCGGCGGACGGGCGCAGCATCACCGGCACCTCGGTGTTCGTGGGTGCGGTGGCCGGTGGTGCGGACTGGGGCGACCTGGCCATCGACACGGCCAACAACGCGCTCGTCAGCACCGGCGGCGGCGACGCGGGCGGGCGTCTGTTCGTGCGCTGGGACCTTGCGACCGGCACCCAGCTGACCAACGTCAACTACACCCCGACCGCGACCCAGATCTCCAACGGGACCAACGGCGCTCTCTACGCCCTCGGCGGGACGACGATCCAGAGCATCAACCCGACGACCGGTGCGCTGATTTCCACGACGAACGTCACCACCAACGGCACGACCCTCATCGCCGGCGCGCCGGCGGACGGCGCCGGCGCGACGGCGGCCACGGGCACCATCGGCGACAGGATCTTCGACGACAACAACGGCGACGGCGTCTTCGGCGCCGGCGACACCGGCATCGCCAACGTCACCGTGCAGATCGTGGACGACGTCAACAACAACGGCATCGCCGATGCCGGCGAGCGGGTGCTCGCCACGGACACCACCAACGCCACCGGCAACTACCTGTTCACCGGCGTGCTCCCGGGCGCCTACGTGGTGCGCGTCACCGACGCCAACGGCGTGCTGGGCGGCAGCGCGCCCACCAACGGCGCGGCGTTCCGCGCGGTCTCGCTGGCCACCATCGGCGGGTCCATCCTCACGGCCGATTTCGGCTACGACAAGGTGCCGCCGGTGGTCGACCTGAACTCGGGCACCGTCTTCACCGACATCGTCACCAACGGCGGCTTCACCGGCGGCGGCGCGGGTTGGACCAGCACGGGCGCCACCACGTTTTTCAACAACCACGTGGAGTGGAGTTCGGACACGGACTCCGGCACGCTCACGCAGGCGGGCCTCACCGGCCTGCAGTCCGGGCCGGGCGCCAACGGCGCGGGGCAGGTGATCTTCGGCTTCGGCTGGAACAACGGAGTGCCCGATACCAACGCCTCGGGCGTCTTCACGGTGAGCGTGGGCGGCGTGGTGTACGCGACCATCACCACCGGCCGGTCGCTCCTGAATCCGAACATCGCCACCATCGTCTATTCGAATGGCGCGAGCGGGCCCGTCTCCATCGTGAACACGAGCCCCTTCAACAACTGGACGTACACCGACATCACGATCAACCTGCCGGCCAACGTGGCCGACAGCGGCAGCCTGGTCTTCAACTACGCGCTGGGCACCCCCGTCCCGAGCTCGGACGACGTGTCGATCGACAACGTGCGCGTGCTGACCTCGGCGGACGCCACGCCGGGCCGCGACTGGAGCGCCACGTTCACGGAAGACGGCGCGCCCGTGTCCATCTCGGACACCGATGCGACGGTGATCGACAGCGACTCGGCCAACATGGTCGCGGCGCAGATCGTGCTGACCAACGGGCAGGCCGGGGACCTGCTGCGCATCGGCGGCGTGGCGCTGGCCAACGGCGCCACCGGCACCCTCAACGGGCTGAACTACACCGTCAGCGTGAGCGGCGGGGTGACCATCATCGACCTCAGCGGCTCGGCCACCAAGGCCGTGTACGCGAGCACCATCGGCGCCGTCACTTTCCAGAGCACGCTGCAGAACCCGCTGGGCTCGCCGGTGCGGGACATCACCGTGACGGTGAGGGACGGCGGCCTCTCGTCGAACGTGGCGCACGCGTTCATCACGGTGGTGCCGGTGAACGACGCGCCGGTGCTGGGCACGGGCTCCTCGCTCGCCTACACCGAGAACGGCGCGCCGGCGGCGGTGAATCCGTCCATCGTCGTCAGCGACGTGGACAACGCCACGCTCGCCTCGGGCGCGGTGGCGATCACCGGCAACTTCGCGGCGGGGCAGGACGTGCTGGACTTCGCCAACGTGGCCGCGACGATGGGCAACATCGCCGGCACCTACAACGCGGCCACGGGCGTCATGACGCTGAGCTCGGCCGGCAACACCGCCACCACGGCGCAGTGGCAGGCCGCGCTGCGCGCGGTGCAATACAGCAACAGCTCGGACAACCCGTCGACCGCCGCGCGCACCGTGAGCTACACGGTGAACGACGGCGCGCTCGATTCCAATGCCGTGACCTCGACGGTGAACCTGGCCGCGGTGAACGACGCGCCGGTGCTCGCCGGCGGCACCAGCGTCACCTACGCCGAGAACGGCGCGCCCACCGCGGTGAACGGCGCGGTCGTGGTCTCCGACCCGGACAACGCCACGCTCGCGAGCGGCACGGTGGCCATCACCGGCAACTTCGTGGCGGGGCAGGACGTGCTGAGCTTCACGAACGTGGTCGCCACGATGGGCAACATCGCCGGCACCTACAACGCGGCCACGGGCGTCATGTCGCTGAGCTCGGCCGGCAACAGCGCCACCACGGCGCAGTGGCAGGCCGCGCTGCGTGCGGTGCAGTACGCCAACACCTCCGAAGACCCGTCGGCCGCGGCGCGCACCGTCACCTGCACGGTCAACGACGGCGCCGCCAATTCGAACACCGTCACCTCGAGCGTCAACGTCGGCCCGGTGAACGACGCGCCGGTCAACACGCTGCCCGCGGGCTGGACCACGAACGAAGAGACGGCGGTGGGCATCACGGGCCTGCAGATCGGCGACGTGGACGCCGGCAGCGGCAACCTGCGCGTGACGCTGGGCGTGCCCGGCGGCATCCTCACCGCGGCCTCGGGCAGCGGCGTCACGGTGACCGGGAGCGGCACGGGCACGCTGGTCCTCGAAGGCACGCAAGCCAGCATCAACGCCTACCTGGCGAGCGCGGCGCGCCCCAATTACGTGCCGGTGGCGAACGCCAACGGCAACGTGACGCTGACCATGACCACCACCGACCTGGGCAGCACCGGCGCGGGCGGTGCGCAAACGGACACGGACACGGCCGTCATCGCGATCACGCAGGTGAACGATGCGCCGGCCGGCGCGGACCGCACCGTCGCGCTGAACGAAGACGCCGCCTACACCTTCTCGGCCGCCGACTTCCCGGTCACCGATGCGAACGACACGCCGGCCAATGGGCTGCAGTCGGTGATCGTCGCCACGCTGCCGCCCGCAGGGCAAGGCGTGCTGCGCCTGAACGGCGCGGCGGTGACGGCGGGCCAGGCGATTCCGGCCGGCAGCCTGGGCCAGCTGACCTTCACGCCGGCCGCCAACCTCAATGGCGCCGGCCTCGGGTCGTTCACCTTCCAGGTGGTGGACAACGGCGGCATCGCCAATGGCGGCCAGAACACCGACCTGTCGCCCAACACCTTCAGCTTCAACATTGCGGCGGTCAACGACGCGCCGGTGATCGCCCCCGACACCGCCAGCGGCACCGAGGAAACGCCCGTCACCGGCAACGTGCTGGCCAACGACAGCGACGTGGACGGCGACCCGCTCACGGTGACGCAGTTCGTGGTCAACGGCGCCACCTTCATCGCGGGCCAGACGGCCACCATCGCGGGCGTGGGCACGTTGGCGATCAACGCCAACGGCAGCTACACCTTCACGCCCGCTGCAAACTACAACGGCGCTGTACCGGCCGTCACCTACACGGTGAGCGACGGCACGGCCGCGGCCACTTCCACGCTGGCCCTCACGATCACCGCGGTGAACGATGCGCCCGTCAACACGCTGCCCACAGGCTGGACGACCGACGAAGACACGACCGTCGGCATCACCGGGCTGCAGATCAACGACGTGGATGCGGGCGCCAGCCCGATGCGCGTGACGCTGAGCGTGCCGGCGGGGTCCTTGACGGCGGCCTCGGGCAGCGGCGTCACGGTGACCGGCAGCGGCACGGGCACGCTGATCCTCGAAGGCACGCAAGCCGGCATCAACGCTTATCTCGCGAGCGCGGCGCGGCCCAACTACGTGCCGGTGGCGAACGCCAACGGCAGCGTGACGCTGACCATGACCACCAGCGACCTGGGCAACACGGGCACCGGCGGCACGCTCACCGACACGGACACGGCGACGATCGCGATCACCGCGGTCAACGATGCACCGGCCGGCGCGGACCGCGCGGTGGCGATCAACGAAGACGGCACCTACACCTTCTCGGCGTCGGACTTCCCGGTCACGGATGCAGCAGACACGCCTGCCAACATCCCGCAGTCGGTGGTCATCGCTGCGCTGCCGCCCGCGGGGCAGGGCGTGCTGCGCCTGAACGGCGTGGCGGTGACGGCGGGCCAGGCGATTCCGGCCGGCAGCCTGGGCCAGCTGACCTTCACACCGGCGGCCCACGTGAACGGCACCGGCCTCGGGTCGTTCACCTTCCAGGTGGTGGACAACGGCGGCACCGCCAACGGCGGACAGAACACCGACCAATCGCCCAACACCTTCAGCTTCAACATCGCGGCGGTCAACGACGCGCCGGTGGGCAACCCCGACACGGGCACCACGGCGGAAGAGAGCGGTCTCACCGGCAATGTGCTGGCCAACGACACCGATGTCGACGGCGATCCGCTCTCGGTGACGCAGTTCGTGGTCAACGGCGCCACCTTCACGGCCGGCCAGACCGCGACCCTCGCGGGCGTCGGCACGCTGGTGATCGCCGCGAACGGCAGCTACACCTTCACGCCCGCTGCGAACTACAGCGGCCCTGTACCGGCCGTCACCTACACGGTGAGCGACGGCACGGCCACGGCCACTTCCACGCTGGCCCTCACGATCACCGCGGTGAACGATGCGCCCGTCAATACGCTGCCCGCAGGCTGGACGACCGACGAGGACACGACCGTCGGCATCACCGGGCTGCAGATCAACGACGTGGATGCGGGCGGCAGCCCGATGCGCGTGACGCTGAGCGTGCCCAGCGGCACCCTTGCCGCGGCCTCGGGCAGCGGCGTCACGGTGACCGGCAGCGGCACCGGCACGCTGATCCTCGAAGGCACGCAAGCCAGCATCAACGCCTACCTCGCGAGCGCGGCGCGGCCCAACTACGTGCCGGTGGCGAACGCCAACGGCAGCGTGACGCTGACCATGACCACCAGCGACCTGGGCAACACGGGCACCGGCGGCACGCTCACCGACACGGACACGGCGACGATCGCGATCACCGCGGTCAACGATGCGCCGGCCGGTGCGGACCGCACCGTGGCGATCGACGAAGACGCGACCCACACCTTCTCGGCCGCCGATTTTCCGCTCACAGATGCCGGCGACACGCCGCCCAACGGCCTGCAGTCGGTGATCGTCACCACGCTGCCGCCAGCCTCGCAAGGCGTGCTGCGCCTGAACGGCGTGGCGGTGACGGCGGGCCAGGCGATTCCCGCCGGCAGCCTGGGCCAGCTGACCTTCACGCCGGCGGCCAACGTGAGCGGCACCGGCCTCGGGGCGTTCACCTTCCAGGTGGTGGACAACGGCGGCACCGCCAACGGCGGCCTGAACACCGACCCGTCGCCCAACACCTTCAGCTTCAACATCGCGGCGGTCAACGACGCGCCGGTGGCCGCGCCGGACACGCTCCCCGCGACCGAGGACACGCCGCTCTCGGTCCCGGTGGCGACCTTGCTCGGCAACGACACCGACATCGAAGGCAACGCGCTCACGATCACCAGCGTGCAGGACGCCGTCGACGGCACGGTGAGCCTGGTGGGCGGCAACGTGGTCTTCACGCCGGCGCCGAATTTCAACGGCGCGGCCAGCTTCACCTACACCGTGAGCGATGGCAACGGCGGCACCTCGACGGCCACGGTGACGGTCAACGTCGCGCCCGTGAACGACGCGCCGGTGGCCGACGACGACGTCGCGAGCACGCCGATCAACACGCCGCTGGCGAGCATCCCGGTGCTCGCCGACGACACCGACGTGGACGGCGATGCGCTGACCGTGACCGCCGCGACGGTGGACCCGGCACTGGGCACCGTCACCGTCAATCCGGACGGCACGCTGAACTTCACGCCGGCGACCAACGTCTCCGGTGCGGTGCAGATCGGCTACACGGTGAGCGACGGCCAGGGCGGCACCGACACCGGCGTGCTGACCGTGAACGTCGGCGCCAACACGCCGCCGCAGAGTGCGGACGCCACCGTCAGCGGCACCGAGGACACACCGCTGACGCTGGCCGTCGCCAACTTCGCCTTCAGCGACGCCGATGCGGGCCAGAGCCTGTCGCACGTGCGCATCGACACGCTGCCGGCCAGCGGCACCTTGCTGCTCAACGGCGTGGCGGTCGCCGCGGGCGAAACCATCGAGCTGGCGGACATCGCCGCCGGACGCCTGGTCTTCGCGCCCGGCGCCAACGGCAACGGCGCCACCTATGCGGGCTTCACCTTCTCGGTGCAGGACTCGGGCGGTGCCTTCGACACCGCGCCGAACACCGTCACCTTCAACATCGCGGCGGTCAACGACACGCCGGTGGGCACCCCCGACACCGTCGTCGTCGACGAAGACACGCCCGCGACCGGCAATGTGCTGACCAATGACACCGATGTCGAAGGCGGTCCGCTGGCGGTGACGCAGTTCGAAGTGGGCGGCACCGCCTTCACGGCGGGGCAGACTGCGACGATCGCGAACGTCGGCACGCTCGCGATCGGCGCCGACGGCAGCTACACCTTCACGCCGGCGGCCAACTACAACGGGCCTGTGCCCGTGGCCACCTACACGGTGAGCGACGGCGCGGCCACCGCGAGCGCCACGCTGACGTTCAGCGTGACAGCGGTGGACGATGCATTCACGGACGGCAACGAGACGGTGACGGCGAACGAAGACACGCCGTTGACCGGCTCGGTGCTCACGGGCACGGCGAGCGTGGACGGCCCGGTCACTGTCGCGAGCTTCGGCGTGGCCGGTGATGCCACCACGTACATCGCGGGCCAGACGGCGAACATCGCCAGCGTCGGCACGCTGGCGATCAACGCCGACGGCAGCTACACCTTCACGCCGGTGGCCAACTACAACGGCCCGGTGCCGGTGGTCACGTACAGCATGACCGATGGGTCGAGCGCCGACACCTCCACGCTGGTGATCACCGTCGCGCCGGTGGACGACGCCTTCACCGATGCCGACGAAACGGCCAGCACCAACGAAGACACGCCGCTGACAGGTTCCGTGCTCACGGGCACGACGAGCGTGGATGGGCCGGTCACGGTCGCGAGCTTCAGCGTGGCCGGTGATGCCACCACGTACACCGCGGGCCAGACGGCGAACATCGCCGGTGTCGGCACGCTCGCGATCAACACCGACGGCAGCTACACCTTCACACCGGCCGCGAACTACAACGGACCGGTGCCGGTCGCGACCTACACCACGAGCGACGGTTCCAGCACCGACACCTCGACGCTGACGTTCAACGTCACGCCGGTGGACGATGCATTCACCGACGCGAACGAGACGGTGGACACCAACGAGGACACGCCGCTCACGGGCTCGGTGCTCACGGGCACGGCGAGCGTGGACGGGCCGGTCACGGTCGCGAGCTTCAGCGTGGCCGGCGATGCCACCGCCTACATCGCGGGCCAGACGGCGACCATCGCCGGCGTCGGCACGCTGGCGATCAACGACGACGGCAGCTACACCTTCACGCCGGTGGCCAACTACAACGGCCCGGTGCCGGTGGCCACGTACAGCCTGACCGACGGTTCCAGCGGCGACACCTCGACGCTGGTCATCACCGTCGTGCCGGTGGACGACGCCTTCACCGATACCGACGAAACGGCCAGCACCAACGAAGACACGCCGCTGACAGGCTCGGTGCTCACGGACACGGCGAGCGTGGACGGGCCGGTCACGGTCGCGAGCTTCAGCGTGGCCGGTGATGCCGCCACCTACACCGCAGGCCAGACGGCCACCATCGCGAACGCCGGCACGCTGGTGATCCACCCCGACGGCCGCTACATCTTCACGCCGGACGCCAACTACAACGGCCCGGTGCCGGTGGTCACGTACACCCTGACCGACGGATCGAGCACCGACACCTCGACGCTGACGATCGGCGTCACGCCGGTGGACGATGCCTTCACCGATGCCGACGAGACGGCGAGCACGAACGAAGACACGCCGTTGACCGGCTCGCTGCTCACGGGCACCACGAGCGTGGACGGTCCGGTCGCCGTGACGAGCTTCAACGTGGCCGGTGATGCCACCACATACATCGCGGGCCAGACGGCGAACATCGCCGGTGTCGGCACGCTGGCGATCAACGCCGACGGCAGCTACACCTTCACACCGGCCGCGAACTACAACGGACCGGTTCCGGTGGCGACCTACACCACGAGCGACGGTTCCAGCGTCGACACCTCGACGCTGGCCCTCACGGTCGCGGCGGTGGACGATGCCTTTGCCGACGCGAACGAGACGGTCGGCATCGATGAAGACACGCCGCTCACGGGTTCCGTGCTCACGGGCACGGCCAGCGTGGACGGCCCGGTGAGCGTCACCAGTTTCACCGTTGCGGGCGATCCGGTCACCTACACGGCGGGGGAGACCGCGACCATCGCCGGCGTGGGCACGCTGGCCATCGACGCCGACGGCAGCTACACCTTCACGCCCGTTGCCAACTACAACGGCGCGGTGCCGCTGGTCACCTACAGCCTGACCGACGGCTCCAGCGGCGACACCTCGACGCTGGCCATCACGGTCGCTGCGGTGGACGATGCCTTCACCGATGCGGACGAGACCGTGGGCATCGACGAAGACGCGCCGCTCTCGGGCTCGGTGCTCACCGGCACGGCGAGCGTCGATGGGCCGGTGACGGTCACCGGCTTCACGGTTGCGGGCGACGGCACCGCCTACACCGCCGGCCAGACCGCGGTCATCGCGAACGTCGGCACGCTGGTGATCGATGCCGACGGCAGCTACACCTTCACGCCCGCCGCGAACTACAACGGCCCGGTGCCGCTGGTCACCTACAGCCTGGCCGATGGATCGAGCGGCGACACCTCGACGCTGGCGATCACGGTGGCGTCGGTGGACGATCCGTTCACCGATGCCGGCGAGACCGTCGGCACGAACGAAGACACGCCGTTGTCGGGCTCGGTGCTGACCGGCACGACCAGCGTCGACGGACCGGTGACGGTCACCACCTTCGGCGTGGCGGGCGACGACACGGCCTACACGGCGGGGCAGACGGCCACCCTCGCGGGCGTCGGCACGCTGGCGATAGCCGCCGACGGAACCTATGCCTTCACGCCGGCCGCGAACTACAACGGCCCGGTGCCGGTGGTCACGTACCGCCTGACCGACGGCTCCAGCACCGGCACCTCGACGCTGGCCATCGCCGTCGCGGCGGTGGACGATGCCTTCGCCGATGCCGACGAAACGGCGGGCACGAACGAGGACACGCCGCTGACGGGCTCGGTGCTGGCCGGCACGGGCAGCGTGGACGGCCCGGTCACGGTCACGGGTTTCAGCGTGGCGGGCGATGCCACGGCGTACGCCGCGGGCCAGACCGCGAGCATCGCCGGCGTGGGCACCCTGGCGATAGCCGCCGACGGCAGCTACACCTTCACGCCGGCCGCGAACTACAACGGCCCGGTGCCCGTGGCCACGTACAGCCTGACCGACGGCTCGAGCACCGACACCTCGACGCTCGCCCTGGGCGTCGCCGCGGTCAACGATGCGCCGGTCGGCACTCCCGACACCGGCACCGTGGCCGAGGACCTGCCCGCCACGGGCAACGTGCTGGCCAACGACACCGACGTGGACGGCGATGCGTTGACGGTGACCGGCTTCAGCGTGGCCGGCGGCGGCACCTTCGCCGCAGGACAGACCGCCACCATCGCGGGCGTCGGCACGCTCGCGATCGATGCCGACGGCAGCTACACCTTCACGCCGGCGGCGAACTACAACGGCACGCCGCCCGTGGTGACCTGCACCGTGAGCGACGGCACGGCCACGGCCACCTCGACACTGACCTTCACGGTCTCGGCCACCAACGACGCACCCGTCAACACCATTCCGGCAGGCTGGACGACCAGCGAAGACACGACGGTCGGCATCACCGGCCTGCAGATCACCGACGTGGACGCGGGCAGCGGCCCGGTGCGCGTGACGCTGAACGTGGCGAGCGGCTCGCTCACCGCGGATTCGGGCGCAGGGGTCGTGGTGACCGGCAGCGGCTCCGAAACGCTGATCCTGGAAGGCTCCCAGGCCGACATCAACGCCTATCTTGCGAGTGCGGCAAGGCCCGGCTACGTCCCGGTGGCCAACGCCGAGGGCAACGTGACGCTGACCATGACGACCAGCGACCTGGGCAACACGGGCGCAGGCGGCACGCTGACGGACACGGACACCGCGACCCTCACGATCACGCCGGTCAACGATGCGCCATCGGGCGCGGACCGCACGGTCACGATCGACGAGGACGGCGCCTACACCTTCTCGGCGGCGGACTTCCCGATCATCGATGGTGACGACGCGCCGGCGAACGGCCTGCAGTCCGTGGTCGTCACGACGCTGCCGCCCGCATCCGATGGCGTGCTGCGCCTGAACGGTGTTGCCGTGACGGCGGGGCAAGTCATCCCCGCCGGCAGCCTCGGCCAGCTGACCTTCACTCCTGCCGCGAACTTGAACGGCACCGGCATCGGCGCATTCACCTTCCAGGCCGTGGACAACGGCGGCACCGGCGACGGCGGCCTGGACACCGACGCGTCGCCGAACACCTTCAGCTTCGATGTCGCCGCGGTCAACGACGCGCCGGTGGCCGACGACGACGTCGCCAGCACGCCGATCAACACGCCGCTCGCGGACATCCGGGTGCTCGCCAACGACAGCGACGCCGACGGCGATCCGCTGACCGTCACCCTGGCGACGGTGGACCCCGCGCAGGGCACGGTCGGCATCGACCCGGACGGCGCGCTGATCTTCACGCCCGCCAGCAACGTCAGCGGCCCGGTGCAGATCACCTACACGGTGAGCGACGGCCAGGGCGGCACCGACACCGCCGTGCTCACGGTCAACGTGGGTGCCAACACGCCGCCCCAGAGCGCGGACGCCACGGCGAACGGCACCGAGGACACGCCGCTGGTGCTCACGCCCGCGAACTTTCCGTTCACCGATGCCGATGCGGGCCAGAGCCTGGCCAACGTGCGCATCGACACGCTGCCCGTCGAGGGCACGCTGCTGCTCGACGGCGTGGCGGTGGTCGCGGGCCAGGTCCTGGCCGCCGCGGACATCGCCGCAGGCCGCCTGACCTTCGTGCCGGGCCAGGACGGCAACGGCGCCACCCACGCCAGCCTCAGCTTCTCGGTGCAGGACTCGGGCGGCGCCTTCGGCACGGCGCCGAACAGGCTGGTCTTCGACATCGCCCCGGTCGACGACGCCCCGGTGGCGAACGGCGACATTGCCACCTCCGACGAAGACACGCCCGTGACCGGCAACGTGCTGGCCAACGACACCGACATCGAAGGCGGTCCGCTGGCGGTGACGCAGTTCGAAATCGGCGGCACCACCTTCGCGGCGGGGGAGACGGCGACGATTGCGGACGTCGGCACGCTCGCGATCGGCGCCGACGGCAGCTACACCTTCACGCCGGCGGCCAACTACAACGGGCCGGTGCCCGTGGCCACCTACACGGTGAGCGACGGCGCGGCCACCGCGAGCGCCACGCTGGCCTTCACCGTCGCCGCGGTGAACGACGAGCCCGTGGCGAACGACGATGCGGCGAGCACGCCGATCAACGTGCCGCTGCTGAACCTCCCGGTGCTGGCCAACGACACCGATGCCGACGGCGACCCGCTCACCGTGACCGGCGCCACCGTCGGCGCGGGGCTGGGCACGGTCAGCGTGAACCCCGATGGGACCTTGAGCTTCGCGCCGGCCGCCAACGTCAGCGGGCCCGTGCAGATCGGCTACACCGTGAGCGACGGCAAGGGCGGCACCGCCGCCGCGGTGCTCACGGTCATCGTGGGTGCCAACACGCCGCCGCAAGGCGCCGACACCACGGCCGACGGCACCGAGGACACGCCGCTGGTGCTCACGCCCGCGAACTTCCCCTTCACCGATCCCGATGCGGGCCAGGCGCTGTCCGGCGTGCGCATCGACACGCTGCCGGCCAGCGGCACGCTGCTGCTGGACGGCGCGGCGGTGAATGCGGGCCAGGTGATCTCGGCGGCGGACATCGCGGCCGGGCGCCTTGCCTTCGCGCCCGGTGCCAACGGCAACGGCGCGGCCTATGCGAGCCTGGGCTTCTCGGTGCAGGACACATCCGGCGCCTTCGATCCGGCGCCCAGCACGCTCACGTTCGACATGGCGCCAGTCAACGACGCGCCCGTCGCGTCGGCACCGCCGGCCGGCACGCCGGAGAACACGCCCGTCGACGGCCAGATCGCAGCGACCGATGCCGACGGCGATGCCCTCGGCTACACGGTGCAGCAAGGCCCGGCGCACGGCACACTGGTGCTCGGCCCGGACGGCAGCTACGTGTACACGCCGGCCGCGGATTTCAGCGGTGCCGACAGTTTCACGGTCGTGGTGTCGGACGGGCAAGACGGACAGACGACCGTGACGATCCCGGTCATGGTGTCGCCGTCGAACGACCCGCCGGTGGTCGTCGCGCCGCCCACCGGCACGGTCACGGCCGAGGACACGCCGCTGGCCGGTTCGCTGCAGGTGGCCGACCCCGACGGCGACGCGCTCGGCTACACCGTCATCAGTGGCCCGGCGCACGGCACGCTGGCGATCGACCCCGACGGCAGCTATGTCTACACGCCGGGGCGCGACTTCAACGGCGCCGACAGCTTCACGGTGCAGATGTCCGACGGCCGGGGCGGCATGCTCACGGTGACCGTGCCGGTGACGGTGACGCCGGTGAACGACGGCCCGTCCGCGCAGCCCGATACAGCCATTGCCGCCAACGGCGCTTCGGTGACCGTCGACGTGCTCGGCAACGACACCGACGCCGAGGGCGACCCGCTGACGGTGCGCGCCATCGACGGCACGGCCATCGCCGTGGGCGGCTCGGTGGCGGTGGACGGCGGCCGCGTCACGCTGAACGCGAACGGCACGCTCACCTTCGTGCCGAACCCGGGCTTCGTCGGCACGCCGACCTTCTCGTACACGGTGGCCGACAGTGCCGGTTCGGAGGCCTCGGGCACCGTGCGCCTGCGGGTGACCGCCGCGCCAGTGCCGGCACCGGCACCGGCACCCTCGAATGGCGCGAACGTGCAGCAACTGCTGGCCATGGGGCATGCGGACCTGCCGGCCGGCCGGGACACGCGCGGCGAGTGGGGCCGCGAGGCCCGCGAGCCGCAGACGATGCAGGTGAGGATGCACATCATCGATGCGGTCAACGGCATCCGGCCGCTGAACGGCACGCCGGCGCTGGATGCGCTCGGGCCGCTGCGCATCGCCGTCGATGGGATCCGCCCGCTCGACGGCACGCAGCCGCTGGACACGCCCACGCCGGTGCTCGACCTGGTGGCGCAGCTGCAGCATCGCCTGCAGGTGCTCGACCCGGTGCAGGCGATGTTCACCGCGCAGGGCGACGCCCGCATCCTGGATGTCGCGCGCGGGAACGGCAACGCCGAGCCCGATGTGGACGCGCTGATGTTCAGCGAGCAGATCGCCTTCCGCCTGGGCCAGTCGTCGGCAGAGACCGACCAGCTGGCCGCAGCGCTGGCCGCACGGCTTCCTGCCTTGTCTTCCGTTGCTTCCAGCAACCCCTGACGCCTTTGACGCAAAGAAAGAGAAAAGATGTTCGAGCTGCCAACGACTCACCGGACGCCCCGGACCCCGCGGACCCTGCGCCTTCCCGCTCGTGCGACGGTTGCCGCCGCCTGCGCCGTGGCCTTCGCCGCGATGCTCGCGGGCTGCAGCGTGACCCCCGAGCCGCTGGCCCGGGACGACCTGCGCCAGCGCGCGGATCGCAACGTGGCCGGGCTCACCGCGGAGCAGGAGCCGGTCGCCGGCCAGATCGGCTTGTACGAGGCCATGGCCCGTTCGCTGAAATACAACCTGGACTACAAGGTCGCGATGATGGAAGAGGCGGTGCGCGGCCAGGAGCTGGACCGCGCGCACCTGGACATGCTGCCGCAGCTGGTGGCCAACGCCGGCTACAGCGCCCGCGACAACGACAGCGGCGCCAGCAGCCGCTCGCTGCTGAGCGGCCGCCAGTCGCTGGAGCCCTCGACCTCGGTCGAGCGCCGGACCACCGCGGCCGACCTGAGCCTGAGCTGGGACGTGCTGGACTTCGGCGTGTCGTATGCGCGCGCCAGGCAGGCCTCGGACCAGCGCCTGATCTCGCTGGAGAGCCGCCGCAAGGTCGCCAACCGGATGGTGGAAGACGTACGCACCGCGTACTGGCGCGCCGTGAGCGCCGAACGCCTGATCGCCAAGCTCACGCAGCTCTCGGGCGAGGTGACGTCGGCGCTCGGCGACTCCGAGGAAATCGCGCGCCGCCGCACCGCGAGCCCGCTGGCCGCGCTGACCTACCAGCGCGACCTGATCGACGTGGAGCGCCAGATCCAATCGCTGCAGCGCGAGCTGGTGATCGCCAAGGCCCAGCTGGCGGCGCTGATGAACCTCGCGCCGGGCACCGAGTTCGAGCTCGCGGTGCCGGTGCGCACCGCGCTGTCGACCGATTTCTGCATGTCCGGCGAGACCATGATCCGCACCGCGCTGGAGAACCGCTCGGAACTGCGCGACATCGCCTACCGCCTGCGCATCAACGACCAGGACGGCACGGTGGCGCTGCTGCGCAACCTGCCGAGCCTGCGCGCCTTCATCGGCGCCAACTACGACTCCAACAGCTTTCTCTACAACAGCAACTGGACCGGCGTGGGCGTGCGCGCCAGCTGGAACCTGCTGAGCGTGTTCCGCTACCCGGCCGACAAGCGCGTGATCCAGGCGCAGACCGAATGGCTGGGCGAGCGCGAGCGCGCGCTCACCATGGCCGTGATGACGCAGGTGCACGTGAGCCGCGCGCAATTCGCCTTCGCGCGCCAGTCGCTGGTGACGGCGAGCCGCTACACGCAGGTGCAGGCGGGCATCAACGACCAGATCCGCTCGGCCTTCAAGGCCAGGCAGGAAAGCCGCCAGCGCGTGATCCGCGAGGAGATGAACGGCCTGCTGGCCGAGGTGCGCTACGACCTGGCCTATGCGGACATGCAGAACGCCTTCGCCAACGTCTACAGCTCGGTGGGACTGGACAGCTTCACGCCCGAGGTCAGCAGCCGCGATTCGGTGAAGGACCTGGCCGGCGGCCTGCAGCGGCTGTGGCAGAGCCGGCAGGACGCCAGCGGCGCCACCGGCGTTGCCGCCTGCGCCGCCAGTTCATGAGCCAGGAGCGCGGCCCGCAACCCGAGCCCGGAGCGGACGGCGTGCCCGTGCGGACGCTTGCCATCGGCGCGGCCTTCGTGGCCGGGCTGGCGGCCATCGCGTGGGGGTACATGGAAGCCGGGCCTGAACGCAAGGCGCCGCCGGCGCCGATCATGGCGGTGCCCGTGACTGCGCCCGCGCCGGCAACCGTGGCCACGGCGCCCGCCGCGGCCGCATCGGCCTCCGCTCCAACTTCAGCGCCCGCGCCGCCGGCCGACATCGCCGCCACGCCGCGCCCCGATGCCACCGCCGTGCGCGGCGTGGTCAAGCCCAGGGACGAAGTGCTGTTCTCCGCCAAGATCGCCGCGCGCATCGCGCAGATGCCCTACCGGGAAGGCGAGCGTTTCCAGAAGGGCGCCGTGCTGGTGGCCTTCGACTGCACGCGCATCCGCGCCGAGGCCAACGCCGCATGGGCCGCCAACCGCGCGAGCAACCAGGTGCTGCGGCAGAGCCAGGAGCTCGACAGGTACAACGCCATCGGCAAGACCGACGTGCAGATCGCCAAGGCCAAGGCCGAGCAGAGCGGCGCCGAAGCCGGCGCGCTCGAGGCGCAGATGCGCGACTGCACCATCGTTGCGCCTTTCTCGGGCATCGTGGTGGAGAACATCTCGCACCTGCACGAGAACGCGGCAGCGGGCAAGGAACTGTCGCGCGTGCTGAACGACAGCGAACTGGAGATGCACCTGATCGCGCCCTCGGCCTGGCTGAGCTGGCTGCAGCCGGGCAGCCCCTTCAGGTTCAGGGTCGACGAGACGGCCGCGAGCTACGAAGGCAAGGTCGCGCGGCTGGGCGCCTCGGTCGATCCGGTGAGCCAGACGGTGCGCGTGGTCGGCGTCTTCTCGGGCAACCGCGACAAGGTGCTGCCCGGCATGAGCGGCAGCGCGGAGTTTGCGCAGAATCCCGCGCTGAAGCCGAAGGAACGGGCAGGGCCATGACGCCGGTGCCCAAGGACGGGCCGCAGGGCGCCCGCGTGGTGGACGCCACGCCGCGCTTTCGCGACGGCATGCTGGTGCTGCTCGAACTCGAGGCGGAAATCCGGCGGCAGCAGACGGAGAAGGAGCTTCTCTTTCACCTGCTCAACGAGACCCGGCGCATCCTGCCGTTGCGCCAGGCCTTCGCGCTGCGGCGGCGCCACGCGGACGCGGGCTTTCACGTGGCGGGCGTTTCCAGCCTCGCCGCGGTGGACCGCAACGTGCCGCTGATTCGCTGGATCGAGCGGATCGTCGCCAGCCTGCCCGAGGAGGCATCGCGCACCGACCAGCCGCTGGCCTTCGGCCGCGCGTCGTATGTGGATGCGGACGACCGCGATGCGGCCAGCTACCCGTTCGGGCATGCGCTGTGGCTGCCGATGCGCCTTCACGAAGGCCAGGCGCTGGGTGGCGCGCTGCTGTTCGCGGGCGAGCCGTGGACCGAGCCGCAGCAGAAGATCGCCGCGCGCCTGGCCGAAACCTATTCGCACGCATGGCGCGCGCTGGCCGGCCCGCAGCGCGCCTGGCAGCGCTGGCGCTTCGACCGCAAGACGCGCTGGCTGGTGGCCGCGGCACTGCTGCTGGCCTGCATCTTCCCGGTGTCGATGAGCGCGCTCGCGCCGATGGAAGTGGCCGCGGCCGATCCTTCGGTGATCGCCGCGCCGCTGACCGGCGTGGTGGCCGAAATTCTCGTGCCGCCCAACTCGCCGGTGAAGGCCGGCCAGCCGATCCTGCGTTTCGAGGACACCCGGCTGCGCAACGAGCTGGAGCTTGCGCAGCGCAAGATGCAGGTGGCGACCGCGCGCTTCGCCAGCACCTCGCAGGCGGCCATCGACAGCGCCGACGCCAACCGCGAGGTGGCCATCAACAAGGCCGAGCTGGAGCTGGCCACGGCGCAGTACGACTACGCGCGCGACCTCATGGCCAAGTCGGTGCTGAGCGCGCCGGTCGAGGGCATCGCGGTGTATTCGGACCGCCGCGACTGGCAGGGCCGGCCGGTGGAAACGGGCCAGCAGATCATGAAGATCGCGAACCCCGGGCGCATCGAATTCAGCATCCTCCTGCCGGTGCAGGACAGCCTGCTGATCCAGGACGGTGCCCGCGTGAAGATCTACCTGGACAGCGACCCGCTGCGACCCATCGATGCGCAACTGCTGCGCGCCGGCTACCAGGCCGAAAAGACGGAGAGCAACAACCTGGCCTTCCGCCTGGCCGCCCGCGCCGACGACGGCGCGGCGCTGAAGAACCTGCGCATCGGCACGCGCGGCACCGCGCAGGTATACGGCGGCAAGGTGCCGTTGCTGTTCTACGTGCTGCGCAGGCCGATCACGGTGCTGCGCCAGACCGTGGGCTGGTAGCCGGAAGAAGCGATGAGCATCGAGGAACTCATGCCGGGACCGGTGCCGCAGCCGGCGCCGCCACCGCCGGGCGACCTGCCCGACGATGCGTACCTGCCCGAGCTGCGCGAGGAGTTGCGCTTCGACCGCAGTTCGCCGCTGCTGGACGGCGCGCCCAGCTGGAGCATCTTCGACCCGGTGCGGCACGCCTATTTCCAGATCGGCCAGGCCGAGTTCGCGATGCTGGCCGCATGGCGCGGCGGCACGGTCAAGGAGATGCGGCGGCGCTTCGTGCAGCAGCAGGGCGCCGAGCCCGACCCCCGCGCCATCAAGGCGCTGCTGCAGTTCCTGCTGGCCAACAGCCTCGTGCGCGCGCCGCTGGGCGATGCGGTGAAAAGCCTGCACGCGCAGGCCGAGGCGCGGGAGCAGTCGTGGTGGCAATGGCTGTTGCACCACTACCTGTTCATCCGCGTGCCGCTGGTGAAGCCCGACCGATTCCTGAAGCGCACGGTGCGCTGGGTGGCGCCGCTGTTCACGCGCACCTTCGTGTTCTGCATCGTGCTCACGGGCTTGCTGGGCCTGTACTTCGCGTCGCGGCAGTGGGACGAGTTCCTGCACACCTTCCCGTACTTTTTCTCGCTGAAAGGGCTGGCGGTGTACGGGCTGAGCCTGGCCTTCACCAAGACGCTGCACGAGCTGGGCCATGCCTACGCCGCCACGCGCTGCGGCTGCCGGGTGCCGACCATGGGCGTGTCGTTCCTGGTGATGGTGCCGGTGCTCTACACCGATACCACCGACACCTGGAAGCTGCGCTCGCGCAAGGACCGTCTGCTGGTCGACGGCGCGGGCGTGATCACCGAGCTGTGCCTGGCGAGCATCGCGACGCTGCTGTGGGCCTTCCTGCCCGACGGGCCGGTGAGGAGCGCGGCCTTCGTGATCGCCACCACCGGCTGGATCGGCACGCTGGCGATCAACCTGAGCCCGTTCATGCGCTTCGACGGCTACTACTTCATGTCGGACATGCTGGGGGTGCCCAACCTCGGCAGCCGCTCGCAGGCCTTTGGCCAATGGAAGATGCGCGAGTGGCTGTTCGGCATGGGTGCGCCCATGCCCGAACCGGCGACGGCGCGCATCGCGCGGATGTTCGCCTTCTTCGCCTGGGCGACCTGGCTCTACCGGCTCTTTCTGTTCCTGGGCATCGCCCTGGTCGTCTATCACTTCTTCTTCAAGGCGGCGGGCATCCTGCTGTTCGCCGTGGAGATCGGCTGGTTCATCGCCATGCCCGTCTGGCGCGAAATCAAACATTGGTGGGCGCTGCGCGGCGCGATCGCGCGCAAGCCCCGCAGCGTGCTGACGTTCTCGTTGCTGGCGATCGCGCTCGTCGCGGTGTTCCTGCCGCTGGACCTGAGCGTGAAGGTGCCGGCCGTGCTGGGCGCCACGCGCGAGGGGCCGATCTTCGCGCCCGAGGCCTCGCAGATTGCGGAGCTGCATGTGCGGCCGGGCGCGCAGGTGCGCGAGGGGCAGGTGCTCTTCACGCTGCGTTCGCCCATGCTCGAACAGGAGCAGCGCGAGGCGCGCATCCGCCTGGCGCTGCTGCAGGCGCGGCTCGCGCGCTCGGTGGCCGATCGCATCGACCGCGCGCAGACGCAGGAGCTCTTGCGCGGCGTGGTCGCCGAGCAGGAAAACCTCGGCGGGCTGGCCAGGCGCCGCGCGCTGCTGCAGGTGAAGGCGCCGTTCGCGGGCATCGCGGTGGACCTGGATGCCGAGCTGCATGCCTCGCGCTGGATCACCGGCAAGCAACTGCTGGCGCGCATCGTCGACGAGCGGGGCGCGCAAGACTTGCGCGGCTATGTCGAGGGCCAGCATGCCTGGCGACTGCGCGAGGGTGCCCAAGGCCGCTTCGTGCCCGACGATCCGCGGCAGGCCAGCTTCCAGGTGGCGCTGGTGGACGTGTCGGCCGTGGCCGCGGAAGACATCGACTCGGCTTACCTGCAGTCGGTGAATGGCGGGCCGATTGCCGTGAACGTGACCGACAAGGGCAAGGCCGTGCCCAACCTGAGCCAGTACCCGCTGCTGATGCGCCCTGTGCGTGCCGAGGGCGATCGCGGCGACACCGCGCGCATCCAGCAGATCGTGCGCGGCGTGGTGACCATGGATGCGCGCGGCGAAAGCCTGTTCGCCAAGGTGGCGCGTCAGGTGCTGCGCGTGCTGGCCAGGGAAAGCGGGCTCTGATCCCGCAAGGCGGGCGCCGGGCGCGCGCGGCGCGTCAGCCCGAACAGCGGCCGCAGCCACCGCACGCGGCGCACCAGCCCGTCGGTCAGCAGCCAGCACCCGCCGATGGTGGCCGCGAGGATCAGCGCGGGCTCCAGCACCGGGCCCAGCGCCAGCGGCGCGAGCCAGACGACGGCCACGATGATCAGCGTCTGGTGCAGCACGTACCACGGGTACACCGATTCGTTGGCCCAGCGCAGCCACGGCCACGGGTGGTTCAGGTGGCGGTGGCCATGGCCGAGGATCGTCGCGATGGCCAGCCACATGTAGAGCGTGCGCAGCAGGTCCACGAGCAGGTCCGGGGCCGATCCCCGCGCGCCGACCCGCAGCGCGATGAAGGCGGCGATCGCCACGACCGCCAGCACCAGCGACACCCGCCGCATGCGCTCCAGCTCCTTCCAGATGCCCGTGTCCACGCCCATCCAGTAGCCGTAGAGGAACACGGTGAGGTAGATGGCGTGCAGGTAGAAGTCGCGCACCAGGTTGTGCGTGGGCGGAAAGTGCGGGGCCAGCAGCACCGTCCACGCCAGCAGCGGCAGCACCGGCAGCAGCAGCAACTTCCAGCCGCGCAGCGCGTTGAAGCGGCGGCGCACCCACTGGCCGGCCGGCGATTGCCACAGCGGCAGCGTCAGCGCGACCAGCGCGGTGTAGGCAAAGAGATAGGGCAGGTACCAGAGGTGGTTCCAGGTCATGCCGAACTCCGCACCGTCGAACGCGCGCCGGGGCCATGGCCCGGCCATCGACAGGTAGCGCAGCAAGAAGGCGCCGAATCCCGGTGCGATCAGCCCGTTGGCCACGCCCTGCGCGTAGGCCTGGTAGGGCACGATCACCATCATCCCGAACACCAGCGGCAGCATCAGCCGGGCGCCGCGGCTGCGCAGCAGTGCCGCGGTGCCCTGGTGGCGGGCGAGGAAGCCGAGCGACACGCCCGAGATCAGGAATACCAGGTCCATGCGCCAGAGGTTCAGCACCCGCATCGGCCACTGCAGCCATTCGGCCGCGTGCGGGCTTTTCAGGTGCCAGGGCCAGTCGGCCACGTAGTACATGGCCACGTGATAGAGGATCACGAACAGGAAGGCGAGGGCGCGCAGCGCGTCGATGTCGTGGCGCCGGCCGGCGTCGGGCAGGGGAGTCGGGAGGTTCATTTCGGGGTCCTCGAAGCAGAAAGAGCGGCCATCGTGTGGCCCGGCGCCGCCCGGCGGGGCGGCCGCGGGACGGATGGCCCGGGCTTTGTGACGAGCGGTGGCCCCGTGGGACGAAATTCACCGCCAGGGCCGCGCGGATGGCGAGAATCCCGGGCATGAAAGCGTCCCACCGGAACCTGTACGAGCGCTACGAGCCGATCCGCCGCTACGTGGAGGCAGGTTTCTGGATCGTGCTGATGGCGCTGCAGGGCGTGTTCAGCACCATGGTGGCGGTGGTCGACGCCCGCAATCGCGCCGTGCCGCGCGCGACCTGGGAAATCGTCACCTGGGAGGGATCGAGCCACCTGGTGCTGCTGATGCTGATCCCGGTGTTCGTGGCCGTCGAGCGCCGGCTGGCGCCGCTGATGATGCCCGGCCGCTGGGTGCGATTCGTGGCCGGGCACGTGGTGGCCAGCGTGGCCATCAGCGTGGCGCACGTGGCGGGCATGTTCGCGGTGCGCTCGCTGGTCTATGCCCTGGCCGGCGGCCGCTACGACTTCGGCGGCTGGAGCGCCCAGTGGGGCTACGAGTACCTGAAGGACGTGCGGGTGTACGTCTCGATCGTCTTCGGCATCTGGGCGTACCGGCTCTTCATGCTGCGGCTGCAGGGCGAGGCGCGGGTGCTCGATGCGCCGGAGGCGGGCGTGTCCGACGCGCCGGAGCCCGCGCCGCCGCCGCCCGTTCCCCCGGCGCTGCCGACCGATGCGCCCACCGAGCCGGAGAGCCCGCCGCCCCCGACCCTTCCGGCGCGGCCCGAACGCTTTCTGGTGCGCAAGCTGCGCCGCGAATTCCTGATCGCCGCCACCGACATCGACTGGCTCCAGGCCGAGGGCAATTACGTCGGCCTGCACGTCAACGGCCACGACTACCTGCTGCGCGCCACGCTCACCGATTTCCTCGCCCAGCTGGACCCCGCCCGGTTTGTGCGCGTGCACCGAAGCCATGCGGTGAACCTGGCGCGCATCAAGGAAATCGAGCCGCTGGACGGCGGCGACGCCCGGCTGCACATGCATGACGGCACCTCGGTGCCCTGCAGCCGGCGGTATCGCGACGCGCTGCGCGCCGGCGCGGTGGGCTGAGCGGGTCTAAAGCAGCCTGTTCCGGTGCGTGGACGCGCCGTTATGGCTCGTTTCGCACCATCGAAGAGCTTTTAGGCACCATTTTTGCTTCCTTGCACCATCGCTCCGGGCAATCTGGATGCGATGCACCAATTCAAACCAAAAATTGCAAGAAGCTCCCATGGACGCACTCAAACAGGGCGCAGATGCGCTGTTCATTCTTCTCGGCGCCATCATGGTGTTGGCCATGCATGCCGGTTTCGCCTTTCTCGAACTGGGCACCGTGCGCAAGAAGAACCAGGTCAATGCGCTGGTGAAGATCCTGGTCGACTTCTCGGTCTCGACCATCGTGTACTTCCTCGTGGGCTACGGCGTGGCCTACGGCACCCACTTCTTCGTGGGCGCGACCGAGCTGGCGGCCAGGAGCGGCTACGAGCTGGTGAAGTTCTTCTTCCTGCTGACTTTTGCCGCGGCCATTCCGGCCATCATTTCGGGCGGCATCGCCGAGCGCGCCAAGTTCTGGCCGCAGCTCATCGCCACCGCGGTGATCGTGGGCGTGGTGTATCCGCTGTTCGAGGGCATCGCGTGGAACAAGCACTTCGGCATCCAGGGCTGGATCGCCTCGGTCACCGGCCACGAGTTCCATGATTTCGCGGGCTCGGTGGTGGTGCACGCGGTGGGCGGCTGGCTGGCGCTGCCGGCGGTCATCCTGCTGGGCGCGCGCCGCAACCGCTACCGCGGCGACGGCTCGCTGAGCGCGCATCCGCCGTCGAACATCCCATTCCTCGCGCTCGGCGCGTGGGTGCTGTGCGTGGGCTGGTTCGGCTTCAACGTGATGAGTGCGCAGAGCATCGACAAGATCTCGGGCCTGGTGGCCGTCAACTCGCTGATGGCAATGGTGGGCGGCACGCTCGTGGCGCTGGCCATGGGCAAGAACGACCCGGGCTTCGTCTACAACGGCCCGCTCGCGGGCCTGGTGGCCGTGTGCGCCGGCTCCGACCTGATGCACCCGCTGGGCGCGCTGGTGGTGGGCGGCGTGGCGGGCGCGATCTTCGTCTTCATGTTCACGCTCACGCAGAACAAATGGAAGATCGACGACGTGCTGGGCGTCTGGCCGCTGCACGGCCTGTGCGGCACCTGGGGCGGCATCGCGGCCGGCATCTTCGGCACGCAGGCGCTGGGCGGCATCGGCGGGGTGAACGTGTGGGCGCAGCTCATGGGCACGTTGATGGGCGTGGTGTGGGCGGCGCTGGCGGGCGCGGCGGTGTACGGCGTGCTCAAGGCCACGATGGGCTTGCGCCTCACGCAGGAAGAGGAATACGACGGTGCCGACCTGTCGATCCACCACATCTCGGCCACGCCGGAGCGCGAAGTGAACTGGTGACCGCGCCAAAAGAGAGAGGGAGGGCGCGCGGGGTTTGGGCTATTCTTCGCCCCCTCTAACGACACGCCGGAGAAGGAACCCCGATGACCCACCCCACCCACTGGCTGCGCCGCGGCATCGCCGCACTGGCAAGCAGCGTGCTGATGCTTTCGTTCGCGGCGCACGCCGGCGCGCCCCAGATCAAGACCCAAGCGCCGGGCTTCTACCGCATGATGCTCGGCGACTTCGAGGTCACGGCCCTGTTCGACGGCACCCTCGACCTGGAGGTGAAGAAGCTGCTCACCAACACCACGCAGGCGCAGGTCGGCAAGCTCCTGGACCGGTCCTTCAAGAAGGACCTGGTGCCCACCTCGGTGAACAGCTACCTCGTGAACACCGGCAGCAAGCTGGTGCTGATCGACACCGGCGCCGGTTCGCTCTTCGGCCCCACGCTGGGCAACCTGCGCAACAACCTGCTGGCCTCCGGCTACAAGCCCGAGCAGATCGACGACGTGTTCATCACCCACATGCACGGCGACCACGTGGGCGGCCTCATCGTCGACGGCAAGCTGGCCTTTCCGAACGCCACGATCCACGCCGGCCAGGAAGACGCCGACTTCTGGCTCAGCAAGGCCAACCTGGAGAAGGCCTCGCCCGAGATGAAGGGCTTCTTCCAGGGTGCGCAGGCGTCGCTGAACCCCTACGTCGAGGCCGGCAAGTTCGCGCCCCTGAAGGAGGGCGCCGACCTCGTGCCCGGCATCAAGGCCGTGGCCGCCCATGGCCACACGCCGGGCCACAACACCTACGTGCTCGAGTCCAAGGGCCAGAAGCTCGTGCTGTGGGGCGACCTGATGCACGTGGCCGCGGTGCAGTTCGTGCAGCCGCAGGTGACTATCTCGTTCGACACCGATTCAAAGACCGCCGCGGTGGAGCGCAAGAAGGCGTATGCCGATGCCGCCAAGGGGCGCTACCTGGTGGGCAGCGCGCATCTTCCGTTCCCGGGGCTGGGGCGCATCCGGGCCGAAGGGTCGGGGTATGTGTGGGTGCCTGTGGATTACCAGCAGGTGCGCTGAGCCTCCCTGCGAGTTCGATTCGGTCGAATCGAACTCGAAAAACCCGGTCATGGCGCCCGGAGCGCGGATTTGTCGGCTGTAGCAAACTCGCCCGACCGAATCGCTCCAACGCCCACAGCCCCATGACCCAATCCCCACCCGCCCTCGAAGTCCTCCCCCGCGACCTCTCCGCCTACCGCCAAGGCAATGTCGGCATCGACTACGTGCACCGCTTCGAGTCCGGCAAGCCCGGCCCGCACGTGCTGATCAATGCGCTCACGCACGGCAACGAAATCTGCGGCATGACCGCCGCCACCCACCTGCTGGACAACGGCGTGCGCCCCAAGATCGGCACGCTCACCGTGAGCTTCGCCAACATCGACGCCTACGAGTCGTTCAAGGAAGAGTCCCCCTACGACAGCCGCCAGATCGTGCACAACCTGAACCGCATCTGGTCGCCCGAGTGGCTGGACGGCGCCGAGGACAGCCCCGAGCTGCGCCGCGCGCGCATCCTGCGGCCGGTGGTGGACGCTGCCGACCACATCCTGGACATCCATTCGACCAGCCAACCCGTCGTGCCGTTCTGGGTCTACCCGGCGTTCGAGCGCAATGCCGAAGTGGCGCTGGCCATCGGCCGCCCGTCGGTGCACCTGGTGATGCCCGACGGCCTGGGCTCGGGCACGCCGCTGATCCAGTACGGCAGCCATGGCGGGCCGGACGGCAAGGGCGTGGCGATGGTGGTCGAATGCGGCCAGCATTTCCTGCGCTCGGCGTCGGTGCTGGCGACCGCGGTCACCTACGACTTCCTTGCGTACTTCGGTCTTGTCGACAAGGACCCGGCCACGCCTGCACCCGCGCCGCAGCGCCGCTTTCAGCTGCTGCAGACGCACGTCATCAAGTCGGAAGACTTTGCGTTCGTGCGGCCGCTGATCGGCTTCGAGACCTTTGCCAAGGGCGAGCTGATCGCGACCAACGGCCCGGACGAGATCCGCGCGCCATGCGACGACTGCACGATCTTCATGCCCGCGCAGCGCGTGATCGTGGGGCGCGAGGCGCTGTATCTGACCAAGCCGATCTGATGCGGTGGATGGCCTGCCGATGAGCGCCGCGCCAGCTCTCAGCCGCTGGCGCGTGGCGGGCCTGTTGTTCGTCTTCCTGTGGTTCGCCATCGGCGGCGTCGCGCACTTCGTGGCGACCGAGGCGGAGATGCGCATCGTGCCGCCGTACATCCCCTGGCCGCGCGCGGCCGTGCTGGTGAGTGGCGTGTTCGAACTGCTGGGTGCGGCCGGGCTGCTGTGGCGGCCGACGCGGCGCGCTGCGGGGATCGGCCTGTTCCTTCTGACGCTGGCCGTGACGCCCGCGCATTTCTACATGCTGCAGCGGCCGGAGCTGTTTGCGAGCGTGCCGTATTGGGCGCTGGTGGTGCGGCTGCCGGTTCAGGTGGTGCTGCTGGCGCTGATTGCGTGGAGCACTGCCGCCTGGCCAAAGAAAACAGTCAGCAGATGAGCAGGTGCGTCGGCTTGGCCGTGGTGCTGTAGTCGGCGTGCCAGTAGTGCGGGTCGTCGCAAAGGCTGAAGACGGCTTCTGCGCCCGCGTGGCGATTGCTGAAGCGGTCGCGCAGGGTGACGTGCACCGAGCCCGCGTCGGGCCAGTCGATGCCGACATCGACGACGCGGTTGCCCGAGGCGACTTCGGCAGCGACGATTCTTTGCAGGGCGGGGTGCAGGCGGCTGTTGAGGATGTCAATGGTTTCGCGGCGGGTGGCGCGGGCGAAGGTTGCGTCGAGGCAGGCTTCGGTGAACAGCAGTTGATCCGTCATGGCGTGCCTCGCGATCAGACCGTTGCAGATGCCTTGGACTTCGGAATCGTCCTGCCTCGGCACTTCGGATAGTTGGCGCAACCCCAGAAGCTGCCTTCATTTTTGGATGAGTTTCTTTCGACCATCTTCGTGCCGCAACTCGCGCAGGTGGGCCGCCAGTACTCGCCTTCGTAAGCCACCGCGAGCAATGCGGCCTGTTGCTCGGGCGTGCGTTGGCCGATCAGCTTGAGCAGGGCGGTGCCGTCCTGCGCGTGGATGCCATTTGCCTTGGCGAACGCTGCGGCGTCTGCGGAGAAGGTCGAGCTCGTCACGTAGGTGCCGCTCTTCAGCTGATGCGAAGCCATCACGCCAAAGAACTCGCGCATCTCCTTCACGCCCACGACCTTGCTTTGCCAGTGCTTGCATTGAACGATGCGTGGCACGTCGCTGTGCTTGGAGTGAAGCCAGATGTCGATGCCGCCGTCTGCACCGTGCGACTGGCTGCGCGTGGTGAAACCCGCCTGTGCATAGAGCGCTTCGCACAATGCCTCGAAGCGGCGCCATTCGATGGCTGCGAGTACCGCGGGGCTCCATTGCTGCTCGTGCTGCGGCGCGGATTCTGGAGAAGGGCGCTTCGGTTCGGATGACGTTGAAGCAACGGCGGGTTCCCGCCGCTGGACAGAAGGCGGCGGCGTGGGTTGGGCGACCTTGGCGACGGGCGACTGCTGCGCAACGCGCTCCGTGTCCGGGATCGCTGCCTTGCGGGCGAGAAGGTAATGCAGCCCCAGCAACACCACGCCAACCGTCAGCGCCCCCCATCCAGCCGGTCGAAGCGCCGGGCCGAGTGTGCCGGCGATGGAGCCCTGCATGAAGCGCGGGCCCACAAGCAGCAGGACGCCGACGACGATGACCGTCCACCCCTTGCCTGCCAGTTCATTCCTTGCGCGCTCACGGCGCCGCCCGGCTCTTGTCTGTTTGGCCATCGCACCCACCCGCCCTTGTTTGAGTAGCGCGAGTTTAGGAGGCGAGGGGAATTCGGAACTCAGGGTGATTACTCAAGCCGCGATGAACAGCGCGGGGTCCACCATCGCGCGGTTCAGCATCACCGACCAATGCAGATGTGGCCCCGTCACACGACCAGTCGCACCGACCGCAGCCAACTGCTCACCGGTCTTCAGCGCATCGCCGACCTTCACATCCACCCGGCTCAGATGGCAATACATCGTCAGCAGCCCACCCCCATGGTCGAGCCACACCGTCCCGCCATTGAAGAAATAGTCCCCCGTATCGATCACGCGCCCCGGCAGCGGCGCCAGCACCGCCGTGCCCGTGCCGGCCGCGATGTCCATCCCGCTGTGCGGATTGCGCGACTGCCCGTTGAACACGCGGCGCAGGCCGAACGAGCTGGAGCGGCGGCCCGGCACCGGCACGCGCATCTGCAGCGACGCATCGGGCCGCAGGTCGGTGAGCGTGGCCATCACGCCGGTGAGGTGGTCGCGTTCGCGCACGTAGCGCGCTTCGTCCTCGGGCGACAGATCGACCGTGCGCGGCGCGACGGTCAGGCGCTGCTCGCGGTATTGCTTGTCGGCCACCGTGTAGGCGACCTGCCTTTCGCTGCCGTTCTCGGCGCGCACCGTGATGCTCGCGTCCCCGGGCGTGGCCGCGAGCGGGATGCCGACCAGCGCCGTCCACTCGATGGCGTCGCCCAGCACGAGCAAGGGCACGTCGCCTGCAAAGGCGGCCGGGCGCTTGGCGCTCGGGCCGAGCGACAGGCGCGCCACGCCGCCCGGCACATGGGATGCGTGCGGCCAGACGTCCGAGTGCGGTTGCTTCGACTTCGCGGGGGCAGCAGCGACGGCGTGCGTCGCGGGCAGCGCGAGCAGGCCCAGCGTGCCGAGCAATGCGCTGCGGCGATTCAGTGCGAGCGTGAGGATGTCGGGCGAGGTGGTTCGGATGTTGTCGTGCATGAAGAGATCGAATGAAACAGGTTCTGTGAAGTCGCGCGGCCGCGTCACTCGCGCCACGTGCCGGGCGCCAATCCATCGAGCGTGTGCGGCCCGATGGCGGCGCGGATCAGGCGAAGCGTGGGCAGCCCGACAGCGGCGGTCATGCGCCGCACCTGGCGGTTGCGGCCTTCGCTGATCGCCAGTTCCAGCCATGCGGTCGGAATGCTCTTGCGCTCGCGAATCGGCGGTTGTCGCTCCCACACCTCGGGCGGCGGATCGAGCAGGCGGGCGCGGGCAGGGCGCGTGAGGCCGTCGTTGAGTTGCACGCCCTGGCGCAACGCGGCGAGCGCCTCTTTGGTCGGCACGCCTTCCACCTGCACCCAATAGGTCTTCTCCATCTTGAAGCGCGGATCGGCGATGCGCGCCTGGAGCTGGCCGTCGTTGGTCAGGAGCAGCAGGCCTTCGCTGTCGGCATCGAGGCGGCCTGCGACGTAGACGTCGGGGATGTCGATGAAGTCCTTCAATCCGCGCCAGCGGCCCTCGGGGGTGAACTGGCTCAAGACGCCGTAGGGCTTGTTGAAGCGGATGAGGCGGGACGAGGATGGCAAGCTCATGGGCGTCGGGCGTCGTGTGGCGAATTGGCCAACTGCGGCAGATAGTCTTGCACCAGCTGCTGCACGGTGTCCGCTTGCAAACTGTCGCGCCCGGCCTTGAGCGGATCCCGATCGGGCCGCTGGGCCAGCCAGCGCTTGAAGCGCACGAAGGCGAGCGGATGCACGGTGTTCATGCGCGCCATGTGCCCGGTGGTGCCAACCACGACGGCCGAGAAGCGGGGCGCACTCACCAACTGTTCCGCGTTGAGGGCCTGTACAACCCAGAAATCGTCCTCGGCTTCGCTCAATTGGGCGGGGTGGGGGTCTTGCTCCTGCGCTTCACGCCGCAGGATGTCCACCTCGAAGCCTTTGCTGTTGACTGCTGTATAGCGCTGGTCGTTGATCAGGGAGAAGGTTTTGTCGACCTTGCGCAGCAGCGCCAACATGGAGGAATCGAGCCGCTTGAGCTGGGTCGCCAAACGGAAGCGCTTGCGGGTGTCCCAGAGCAGATCCACGTCGCGTGTAGCCACGGCGGCGCTTTGCAGACGTACACCCGCCGCTGCTTCGTAGCCATACAGCGCATGCGTACCCACCACAGTGAAATGCTCCGCGATGTCCGCGCGCTTGAGCATGTCGAGGATGTCGATGACGATGGTTGGAACGCGTCCAACGAACAACGCCCGGTTCATGCGTTGATGACGAGTCAGTGCCTCGTCAAGGTCTTTGACTCTGCCCTCGGCTTCTTCTTTTCTGCGAACGAAACTGGCATGGATGGCTTCGGTTTCGGCGTTGCGAACACCCAGGCTTTTTTGTGCGTTGCGGGTGCTGGTGCGGATCAGGTAGTCCAGACCATTCACACTCTTCCAGTACATGCCGCCTCGAACGCCAGCGGCCTGTGTTTCGGCTGCCTCGAGTGCTTCGAAAGTGGCACGGGCATCAATGTATTGACGACGAGCATCGTCGCCGATGTCCTGAAAATCCATGAGTTTTCCGTGTGATGGATGTAAATCCAAATCTATACGGAAAATCGTTATAAATCAATGGTTTAGATCGTTAAAATTCCAGAAAACACAGCTGATTACGCCAGAAAGCACGCAACGGTTCACTCGCCAGGAAGAGTTCGTCCTGCACGCGTTCGGCGGTGTGCACGAGGGACGAAAACAGCGCGGTGCTGGGCGTGGTCTACAAGCGGCCTGAATAAATGAAAGCCGGGGCTTTTGACGGTCCCGGCTTTTGTGCGGAGGCGGGGCGAGTTACTTGCCCCAGCTGTCCCGCATGCCGGCAGCCCGATTGAACACCCGCTTGCCGGGCGCATCCGTCTTCGTATCCACCACGAAGTACCCATGCCGCTCGAACTGAATCCCCACCCCGGCCTCAGCCGTCGCCAATGAAGGCTCCACGAACGCCGAGCAGATCTCCAAGCTCTGCTTGTTCAGCTCGTCCAGCAGTTCCCCGCTGCCCGGATTCGCCGCCGCAAACAGCCGCTCGTACAACCGCACCTCGGCCTGCACCGCATCGGCTGCGGCCACCCAGGTGATGTTCCCCTTCACCTTGACCGCGTCCGCGCCGGGCGTGCCGCTCTTGGTGTCCGGCACCAGCGTGGCCTGCACTTCGATGAGCTTGCCGTTGGCATCGCGCGTCGCGCCGGTGCATTCGATGACGTGGCCGTACTTCAGCCGCACCTTGTTGCCCGGGAACAGGCGGAAGAAGCCCTTGGGCTGCACGTCCTCGTAGTCGGTGCTTTCGATCCACACCTCGCGGCCGAGCTTGAACTCGCGCTTGCCCATCTCGGGGTGGTGCGGGTGCACGGGGGCGGAGCAGTCGTCCAGAACCTCGTTGCCGCCCATCAGCTCGCCCCAGTTCGTGATCACCAGCTTGACCGGGTCGAGCACGGCCATCGCGCGCGGGGCGATGGGGTCCAGGCTGTCGCGCAGCGCGGCTTCCAGGCTCGCGTAGTCGATCCAGCCGCCCGACTTGGTGGTGCCGCTGCGCTCGCAGAACAGGCGCAGCGCCTCGGGCGTGTAGCCGCGGCGGCGCAGGCCCGCGATGGTGGGCATGCGGGGGTCGTCCCAGCCGTCGACGTGGCCCTCTTCGACCAGCTGGCGCAGCTTGCGCTTGCTGGTCATCACGTGGGTGACGTTCAGGCGCGCGAATTCATACTGGCGCGGGTGCGGGCTCGCGATGAGGCCGCCTTCGGCCAGGCGGTCGAGCAGCCAGTCGTAGAAGGGGCGCTGGTCTTCGAATTCGAGCGTGCAGATGGAGTGGGTGATCTGCTCCAGCGCGTCTTCGATGGGGTGCGCGTAGGTGTACATCGGGTAGATGCACCACTTGTCGCCCGTGTTGTGGTGCGTGGCCCGGCGAATGCGGTAGAGCGCCGGGTCGCGCATGTTGATGTTGGGGCTCGCCATGTCGATCTTCGCGCGCAGGATGGCGGCGCCGTCGTCGAGCTTGCCGTCGCGCATTTCGCGAAAGCGCGCGAGGTTCTCGTCGGGCGTGCGGCTGCGGAAGGGGCTGTCGGTGCCGGGCGTGGTGAAGTCGCCGCGGTTGGCGCGCATTTCCTCGGGGGTTTGCTCGTCCACGTAGGCGAGGCCGGCGCCGATCAGGTACTCGGCCGCTTCGTACATGAAGTCGAAGTAGTTGCTCGCGAAGTACTCGTGCGGCTGCAGGGTGCCGGGGGCGCTCGGGCGGTCGGCCAGGTAGGTCTCGTAGCCGAGCCACTTCACGGCGTCGCGGATGGAGTCGACGTATTCCTGCTCTTCTTTTTCAGGGTTGGTGTCGTCGAAGCGCAGGTGACTCACGCCGCCGTATTCGCGGGCCAGCTCGAAGTTCAGCCAGATGCTCTTGGCGTGGCCGATGTGCAGGTAGCCGTTGGGCTCGGGCGGAAAGCGCAGGCGCACCTTGGCGGGGTCGGTCATGCCCTGGGCGTGGTGGGCGGCGTTGCCGGGGGAGCCGCCCCATTTGCGGCCAGAATACGCGCCCTGTGCGAGGTCGTTCTCGATCACGTGGCGCAGGAAATTGCTCGGTGCAGCGGTCGTTTTGGCGCCGTTTTTGTCGGTCGGGGAGGTCATTGCCTCATTCTAGAGGGCGCCCCTTCTGAGTTACCTTTGGCAACGTTCTTCACAATGGCCGGTGCACCCCGTTTGCAATTGCCGCGTTCAATACACACAAGGGCGGTCCAGACCCGGACGCAGCCCTCCGAAACAAGGAGTCAACATCATGAGCCTCACACGTTCCACCTTCTTCAAATGGGCCGCCGCGGGTGTCGTGGCAGCCGGTGCATTGTTTGCAGCCACCTCGGCCAGCGCGCGCAGCGACGTGAGCTGGTCGGTCGGTGTCGGCCTGCCGGGCGTGGCGGTCGGCGTGGGCGGTCCCGCCTACTACCCGGCGCCGGTCTATGCACCGCCGGCCCCTGTGTACTACGCGCCGCCGCCGGTCTACTACCGTCCGCCGCCCGTGTATTACCGTCCGGCCCCGGTCTATTACGGCCCGCCGGCCTACTACGGTCCCCGCTACTACGGCGGTGGGGGCTACTACCGGGGCGGTGGCTACGGCCATCGCCATGGCGGCCACTGGCGCTGAATTGCCACGCGATTGGCGACTGAATGAAAAAAAGCCGGCCCCGAAAGGGCCGGCTTTTTTCATGGGCGCTCGACAGCGAATTTCACATTGCGCGAAAGAGATGGGCGTAGAGCCGGCTGACCGGGATCTTCTCCGGCCGCCCGCGCAAGGTGAGGTGCAACTTGCCCGCTTCATCGCGGTGCACCGACTCGATGGCCCCGCTGCGCACGACCACCGCGCGGTGCACCTGCCAGAAGGCGTCGGCGTCGAGTTGCGCGATCAACTGCTTCAGCGGCGTGCGGATCAGGTACTCGTGCGTGGCGGTGAGCACGCGCAGGTACTTGTCGGCCGCCTCGAAATACAGCACCTCGTCGATCGGCACCATTCGCACGGTACTGCCGCCGGCATCGCTGGCGGCAATCATCCGCAGCGGTGCGGGGGCGGCTGCCGGCAAGGCGCCACCGGCCCCGGCTGCCGCGAGCACCTGGCGCCACTGCGCAAGGGTTTGTTCGAGTGCTTCACCCGCCACGGCGGGGGAGGCCGTCGGCAACGGCTGCTGCGCCGCCAGCGCCTGCTGCAGGCGCGCCACGGTCTTGCGCAACCGCTCGGGCTGCACGGGCTTGAGCACGTAGTCGATGGCCTCCGCCTCGAAGGCGCGCGCGGCGTATTCGTCGTAGGCGGTGACGAACACCAGCTGCGGCATCGGCGCCTCGTCGGCGGGCCAGCTGTCGGCCAGTTCGGCGGCGGCGCCCAGGCCGTCCAGGCCGGGCATGCGGATGTCGAAGAACAGCACCTGCGGCAAGAGGCGCAACGCCTCGCGCACGGCGCTGCGGCCGTCGCCGGCGGTGGCGGCGATCTGCAGACCGGGCCATGCAGCGGCCAGCTCGGCCTTGAGGGCTTGCGCCAGAAGAGGCTCGTCTTCGGCGATCAGTGCGGTGGGGTTCATGGGGGTCGTCGCATTCATGGGGCAGCCGCGGGCAGCGGAAAACTCAGCGTCGCGCAGGTCCCGCCGGCCGGTGCGGCCGCAAGGCGCATCTCGCTTTGCGCGCCGAACACGGTGGCCAGGCGCTCGCGCACCTGTTCGAGCCCGAAGCCGCTGTTGCTGCCATCTTCCGAGGGCAGCGCCGCATCGAGCCCGACGCCGGTGTCGTTCACTTCGATGACCAGCCGGTCCCCGTTCCTGCGCGCGCGCACGGCGATTTCGCCGCCCTCGACCTTGGGCTCCAGCCCGTGGCGGATGCTGTTTTCCACCAGCGGCTGCAAGAGCAGCGGCGGCACGGGAATGTCACGCAGTTCGTCGGGCAGGTCGAGGGTGTAGCGCAGGCGCTCGCCCATGCGCACCGACATCAGTTCGAGGTAGTCGCCCAGCCGGTCGAACTCGGCCGAGAGCGGATGCGCCAGCGTGCGCGAGCCGCTGAGCGTCACGCGCAAATAGCTGTTGAGGCGGTCGAGCATCGCCACGGCGCGCGGCGGGTCGAGGGTGATCAGCACGCGCAGGTTCGCCAGCGTGTTGAACAGCATGTGCGGCTCCAGCTGCGTCTCCAGCAGCTTGAGCCGCGCCTCGGTGGCGTTGCGCTTGGCCAGGTCGAGCTGGCTTTGCATGTGCTTGCTCTTGCCGAGGCTGAAGAAGAAGAAGCACATGCCGATGGTGGCAACCAGGGTGATGACGATGGTCGAGGTCATCCGGCGCGCGGCGAGGTTGTGGAACTCGAACGGCGGTGCGCCGACCCAGGCGTCGCCAATGGCGTTGCCGCCCAGAAAGCCGACGGTGATCCCCAGCGCGATCAGTCCATAGCCCGAGAGGCCGTGCGGCCACAGCACCTCCTTGTTGCCGCTCAAAAGCAACCGGCCGGCGTCGATGACGAGCCAACAGATCGTTCCGATCGACAGCGAATACACCATCTGGGATTCCCAACTGCCGTTGCCCGAAATGGCCAGCGCCGTGGCGATGAAGCAGCAGAAGGCGACGGTGATCAGGCCATGCCGCAACATGTCGCGGAAGTTCTCCGCGCGAAACCGCGGCAGCGCTTCAGGCGTCACCCACGCTCCCCGGCGCCCAGTGCACGGCGCTCGCGCGCCACCAGCCTGTCGTAGAAGCTGCCGCCAGGCGCAAGGAACCAGATCACCGCGCCATGGATGAGCAGGCCCAGGCCCCAGCCCATCAGCGGGTACATCGCCCAGGTGCGGCCGTTGGCGGCCGACAAGGCGACCAGCCCGAGGTTGACCAGCACATAGACGAAGGCGTGGATGTACCAGCCCATCTTGGCGCCAGCGCGGCGGCGGGCGAGCTTTTCGAGGTGGGGTTGCGAAGGGTTCGAGGGGGTGGGGTTCATGACAACTCCTTGAATTGGACAGGTATGAAATCGGGGGCGGACGGCTGCGGCGAGGGCGCTGCCGGTTGCAGGGCCGCGCGCTGCCGCAGCTCTTCGGTGGTGTCGCCGGGCCCCTCCGGTCGCCAGCCCGGCGGCTTGAGCAGATAACCCGCGAACGCACGCACCGAGCGCGCCGAACGCAGGTCGCGCAAGAGCGCGCGCCAGTGGGTGAACTCGATCTCCAGGATGTTGTGCGAGGTGATCGGGTTCACCAGCCCGTAGCGGCACGGCAGGTCGGCGCGCTCGGGAATGTAGGTGCCGAAGAGGCGGTCGAACACGGTGAGCACGCCGCCGTAGTTGCCGTCCAGGTATTCCAGGTTCGAGGCGTGGTGCACGCGGTGCGCAGAGGGCGTGTTGAGCACCCATTCCAACGGCCCGAGGCGCGGAATCCACGTCGCATGAATCCAGAACTGGTAGAGCAGGTTCAGCGTGAGCATCAGCAGGATCACCTTCGGCGGCATGCCCAGGAGCGGCGCCAGCATGAAGAACAGCAGCGTGCCGGTGAGGCGGCCGGTCCAGCCGAAGCGGTAGGCGGCCGACAGGTTCAGCTGGTTCGGCGAATGGTGGATGGCATGCGTGCACCAGAACCAGCGCACGCGGTGGGCCGCACGGTGGTACCAGTAGTAGCAGAACTCCTGGCCGATGAAGCAGGCGACCCAGCCGCTCCAGTGGTCCATCGGCAGGGTGAAGAGGCGGTGGTTCCAGAACCAGTCCATCGCGCCGGTCCAGAAGGCCACCGGCAGCAGCCAGCGCAGCGGGTATTCGCGCACCAGGAAGTCGAACACCGAGACGCCGGCCGCCTTCCAGTCGTAGCTGGCCCAGCCGTTGCGCCAGGAGAGCACCAGCGCTTCCAGGACCGAGGCGACCAGCACCACCGTGACGGAGATCTTGAGGAGCAGAAAGAGCACGGTCATGGCGGTTCCTGGCTGGCGGGGCTCACGGGAGCTGGGGCTCGGATCTTAGGCCGCGCGGACGCCGGTGGCGACAGCGTCGGTGGCGATCGCCAGCTTCCACAGGCGCACGGCGCGGGCCGCGAAGATGCCGGTGAAGGCGCCGTACAGCGTCGGGATGGCGAGGGCGAAGACCGCCTGCTGGCGCAATTCGGGGTGCATGGCCAGCGCCACGCCCACGACATACTTGGTGCAGAAGATGCCCATCATGAGCGCGAGCGGCACGGCGCTGCCGGCCACGTGGAACTGGCGGCCCGCCGCGTCGTAGCGGGTGGTGGAGGGCAGGGGACGTTGCAGCACCAGCGCAATCAGCACCGCGGCCGCAGCCGCCCAGCCCAGCAGGGCGCCCAGCGAATCGCCAAAGGCCGAGAGCACGCCGAAGACCGACAGCCCGCCCATGAGGATGGGCATCAGCGTGACGCGGCTGAGGCTCACGCTGTTCGACAGCAATTGCCTGGCGCCCAGCCAGACGAGCAGCACGAAGACGGCGAACACCCACTTGGGCGTGTGAAGAAGGATCTGCAGCAGCATGGGGGTTCTCCGGTGAAAGGTGTGAGCGATGCGGGTGGGGAAGCGATGGGCGGACTGTGCCGCCGCTCCGCCGCACGGGCCACCGCCATGCGACGAAATGCAGGAGAACGGCGCGAGCCGCATCCGCAAGGCGTGAACTGCGGCAGCGGCGCGAGCTTTACCGCCGCTTTACGGCGCAGCAAACTGCGGTACTACCATTCGGCGCTGTACTCTAGGCCGCCCCTTTCGCACGCTCTGCACCCTCTGTACCCTCCCCACGCATCCCATGGACCCCAAAACTCCCCCCGAGCCCCTGCCGCCCATCGTGTCGCCGACACACCCTCCGGTACGCAGGCGCCGGTGGCTGGGGTGGCTGTTGACCCTGGCGCTGCTCGTGGCCCTGGGAGGCGGCGCGTGGTACCTGATCCAGCGTTCGAAGGCGCCGGCAGCCGGACCCGGCGGCGCGGGCGGCCCAGGTGGTGGTGGTGGTGGCGGCCGGCCGGGCGGCGGCGGCCCCGGTGGGCGGGGCGGCGGCGCGGCCGCCAACACGGTCGGTGTCGCCACCGCGCGGCAGGCCGACATTCCGGTGCAGCTGGAGGCGCTGGGCACCGTCACCCCGCTGGCCAACGTCACGGTGCAGCCGCAGGTCTCGGGCGTGCTCACCGAGGTGCTCTTCAAGGAAGGGCAGATGGTCAAGAAGGGCGACGTGCTCGCCACCATCGACCCGCAGCCTTTCCAGAACGCGCTGGCGCAGGCCGCCGGTGCGCGCCAGCGCGACGAGGCCCAGCTGGCCGCCGCGCGCGTCACGCTGCAGCGCTACCAGACGCTGCTCGGGCAGGACTCCATCGCCCGGCAGGACGTCGACACGCAGGCCGCGCTGGTCAAGCAGCTCGAAGGCACGGTCGCCATCGACCGCGCCAACGAAGGCACGGCAAGGCTGAACCTCACCTGGAGCCGCATCACCGCGCCGGTGAGCGGGCGCATCGGCCTTCGGCCCGTGGACGCGGGCAACTACATCTCGACCGGCACCACCGGCGGCGTGGCGGTCATCACGCAGATCGCGCCCATCGACGTCGAATTCTCCGTGCCGCAGGACCGCGTGCCCGAGGTGCAGGAACGCCTTGCGCAGGGCGCGCAGCTGGAGGCCACGGCCTTCGACCGCACCCGCACCCGCCAGCTCGCCAAGGGCATGTTCTCCACGCTGGACAACCTGGTGGACACGCAGACCGGCACCGTCAAGTCGAAGGCGCGCTTCTCCAATGCCGACGGCGCGCTGTTCCCGAACCAGTTCGTCAACCTGCGGCTCCTGCTGCGCACCGTGAACAGCGCGGTCGTGGTGCCGGTGACGGCGCTGCGCCACGGGCCCAACGGCGACTACGTGTACGTGGTGAACGAAGACAACACCGTGTCGCAGCGTCCCGTGACGCGCGGCGAATCGAGCGTGGACAACGTGGCCGTCATGTCGGGCCTGAAGGCCGGCGAACAGGTCGTGACCGAAGGCGGCGACCGGTTGAAGGACGGCGCGAGCGTGCAGACCCAGGCCGACCGGCCGGCCACGCCGGCCTCGGGCGCCGCCTCCGGCGCGCGCCGCGGCAACCGCGAAGGCGGACGCCGGGGTAACAGGGAGGGCGGGCAGCGCCATCAGGGCGGTGCAACTGAGGGCGGCGGCGGCGCGCCGCCGAGCCAGCCGATCGAATCGGCCACGCCGCCGGCCGGCGCACCCGTTCCCCCGGCCACCCCCACCGTTCCTCCGACGCCAGCCAACGGCACGGCGCGCTGAGGCCGGCCCGCAGCAGCACCGCGCACGATGAGCCCCTCACGTCCCTTCATTCTTCGCCCGGTGGCTACCTCGCTGCTGATGGTCGCCATCGTGCTGGCCGGCCTGGTGGCGTTCCGCTTCCTGCCGCTGTCGGCGCTGCCGCAGGTCGACTACCCGACCATCCAGGTGCAGACGCTCTACCCCGGGGCCAGCCCCGAGGTGATGAGCAACACCGTCACCGCGCCGCTGGAGCGCCAGTTCGGCCAGATGTCCGGCCTGGACCGCATGAGCTCGACCAGCGCGGCGGGCGTGTCCATCGTCACGCTGCAGTTCTCGCTCGGCCAGACGCTGGACGTGGCCGAGCAGGAAGTGCAGGCCGCCATCAACGCGGGCGGCTCGCTGCTGCCGGCCGACCTGCCCGCGCCGCCGGTGTATGCCAAGGTCAACCCGGCCGATGCGCCGGTGCTCACGCTGGCCATCACGTCGGACACGCTGCCGCTCACCGAGGTGCAGAACCTCGTCAACACGCGCCTGGCGCAGAAGATCAGCCAGGTCTCGGGCGTGGGGCTGGTGTCGCTCAGCGGCGGGCAGCGGCCGGCCGTGCGCATCCAGGCCAACACGCAGGCGCTCGCGGCCAACGGCATTGGCCTGGACACGCTGCGCACCGCCATCAGCGCGGCCAATTCCAACGGCGCCAAGGGCAGCTTCGACGGTCCCAAGCGCGCCTACACCATCAATTCCAACGACCAGTTGCTCACGGTGGAGGACTACAAGAACCTCATCGTCAGCTACAAGAACGGCGCGCCGATCCGCATGGTCGATGTGGCGCAGGTGGTCAACAGTGCCGAGAACACGCAGCTGGGCGCCTGGGCAGGAACCAAGACCTCCGAGGGCGGTGAGGGCAAGCTCACCCCCGCCATCATCCTGAACGTGCAGCGCCAGCCCGGCGCGAACGTGATCGCCACCGTCAACGCCATCAAGAAACAGCTGCCCGAGCTGCAGGCGGGCTTTCCCGCGGGCCTGAAGATCGAGGTGCTGAGCGACCGCACCGCGGGCATCCGCGCCTCGGTGCAGCACGTGGAGATGGAACTGGTGCTGGCCGTGGTGCTGGTGGTGCTGGTGATCTTCGCGTTCCTCGGGAGCCTGCGCGCCACGGTCATCGCGAGCATCGCGGTGCCCATCTCGCTCATCGGCACGCTGGGGCTCATGTACCTCCTGGGCTACAGCCTGAACAACCTGAGCCTGATGGCGCTGACCATCGCCACCGGCTTCGTGGTGGACGATGCGATCGTGATGATCGAGAACATCGCCCGCTACATCGAGGAGGGCGAAAAGCCCCTGCAGGCCGCGTTCAAGGGCGCGACGCAGATCGGCTTCACCATCATTTCCCTCACGGTGTCGCTCATCGCGGTGCTGATTCCGCTGCTCTTCATGGGCGACGTGGTGGGGCGGCTGTTCCGCGAGTTCGCGGTGACGCTGGCCATCACCATCCTGATCTCGGCCGTGGTGTCGCTCACGCTGGTGCCGATGATGTCGGCGCGCTGGCTCAGGCACGAGCCGAAGAAGGAGCCGGGTGGCACGGGCCTCGGTGCACGCGCGCAGCGTTTCTTCGAGGGCGTGATGGTGCGCTACGACCGCTCGCTGCACTGGGTGATCGACCACCAGCCGCTCACCTTGCTGGTCGCGCTGCTCACCATGGTGCTCACGGTGGTGCTGTACCTCACGATTCCCAAGGGCCTGTTTCCCACGCAGGACACCGGCCAGCTGCAAGGGCGCATCCAGGCCTCGCAGGACGTGTCGTTCGACCGCATGGCGCAGCTGCAGCAGCAGGCCGCGCGCGCGATCCTGGACGACCCGGACGTGGAGAACCTCAGTTCCTTCGTCGGCGTGGACGCCGCCAACAACACCATGCTGCACACCGGCAGCATGCTCATCAACCTGAAGGGCAGCCACGACAGCCAGCAGGAGGTGATGGAGCGCCTGCGCGAGCGCGTGCGCCAGGTGGCCGGCGTCACGCTGTACCTGCAGCCCACGCAGGACCTGACCATCGACGCGGAGACCGGCCCGACCGAGTACCGCGTGTCGCTCGAAGGCGTGAACAGCGCGCTCATCACCGAGTGGATGAAGAAGCTGGTGGCCAGGCTGCAGGACTCGGACAAGGTGCGCAACGTGAGCAGCGACGCCGGCGCGCAGGGGCTGGCCGCGTTCGTCAACGTGAACCGCGACACCGCGGCGCGCCTCTCGATCACCGCGAGCACGGTGGACGACGCGCTCTACAGCGCCTTCGGCCAGCGCATCGTCTCGACCATCTTCACCGAGACCAACCAGTACCGCGTGATTCTCGAAGCGCGGC
Organism: Variovorax sp. 770b2; assembly: GCF_900115685.1. GTDB lineage: Bacteria > Pseudomonadota > Gammaproteobacteria > Burkholderiales > Burkholderiaceae_C > Variovorax. The sequence goes on from NZ_FOXJ01000001.1 coordinate 329,470, forward strand.
CCGGCATGGTGAACACGCCGCAGACGCTGGGGCAGCTGAACCTCATCGCCGGCTCGGGCACGGCCACGCCGCTGGCCGCGATCGCCGACATTTCCGAGCAGCAGGCGCCCCTGCAGATCACGCACGTGGCGCAGTACCCGGCGAGCACGCTGAACTTCGATACCGCACCGGGCGTGTCGCTCGGCCAGTCGGTCGATGCGATTCGCGCGGCGGCCAAGGAAATCGGGATGCCCGGGAGCGTGACGATGACCTTTCTCGGGGCATCGGGCGCCTACGAGCGGTCGCTGTCGAACCAGCTGTGGCTGATTCTTGCGGCGGTGGTCTGCGTGTACATCGTGCTGGGGGTGCTGTACGAGAGCTACGTGCATCCGCTGACGATTCTGTCGACGCTGCCTTCGGCCGGGGTCGGGGCCCTGCTGGCGCTGATGATCACGGGCAACGACCTGGGGGTGATCGGGATCATCGGGATCATTCTCCTGATCGGCATCGTGAAGAAGAACGCGATCATGATGATCGACTTTGCGATCGATGCGGAGCGCACGGAAGGCAAGTCGCCTCGTGAGGCGATTCACCAGGCTGCACTGTTGCGGTTCAGGCCGATTTTGATGACGACGCTGGCGGCGCTCTTTGCTGCCGTGCCCCTGATGCTGAGCTTTGGCGAGGGTGCCGAGTTGCGTCGGCCGCTGGGGCTCGCGATCTTCGGCGGGCTGATCGTCAGCCAGCTGCTGACGCTGTTCACCACGCCCGTCATCTATCTGGCGTTCGATCGGCTGGGGGGAGGCAGCTCGCGCCGCGCCGTGATCGAGGAGGAGGCGGCGGGATGAATCTCTCGCTTCCTTTCGTCCGGCGGCCCATCGGCACGGTCCTGCTGACCATCGGCATCGCCCTGGCCGGCATCGCGGCCTTCTTTGTGCTGCCGGTCTCGCCGCTGCCCCAGGTCGATTACCCGGTCATCTCGGTGCGCGCCTCGATCCCCGGCGCAAGCCCCGAGACGATGGCAACCAGCGTGGCAACGCCCCTGGAGCGCCACCTGGGCACCATCGCGGGCGTCAACGAAATGACGTCCACGAGCTCCGTCGGCTCCTCCCGCGTCACCCTCCAGTTCGACCTGAGCCGCAACATCGACGGCGCGGCCAGAGAAGTGCAGGCCGCCATCAACGCCAGCCGCGTCGACCTGCCCGCCACCCTCCGGAGCAACCCGACCTACCGCAAGGCCAACCCCGCCGCCTCGCCAGTCATCATCCTGGCCCTCACCTCGAAGACGAAGACGCCGGGCCAGATCTACGACGCGGTCTCCAACATCGTGAGCCAGCGCCTGTCGCAGGTCGACGGCGTCGGCGACGTCGAGATCGGCGGCGGCTCGCTCCCCGCGGTGCGCATCGAACTCTTGCCGTTCGCGCTCAACCGTTACGGCATCAGCACCGAGGACGTGCGCGCCGCCATCCAGGCTTCCAACGCCAACCGCCCCAAGGGCATGGTGCAGGGCGACGGCCGCAAGCTGCAGATCTACACGCAGACGCCGGCCCTGCGCGCAAGCGACTACGCCTCGATGGTGGTGGCCTGGCGCAACGGCGCGGCGGTGCGGCTGCAGGACGTGGCCGAGGTGATCGACGGCGTGGAAGACACGCGCACGCTCGGTCTCTTCAACGGCGAGCCGGCGATCATCATCCTCATCACGCGGCAGCCCTCGGCCAACATCATCGAGACCGTGGACAGCGTGCGCGCATTGCTGCCCGAGCTGCAGGCGCAACTGCCGCCCGACGTGACGCTGCAGGTCGCCTCGGACAGCACCAACTCCATCCGCAGTTCGCTGCACGAGGTCGAGGCGACGCTGGTCATCTCGGTGCTGCTGGTGGTGCTTGTCGTCAGCTTGTTCCTTCGCAGCGTGCGCGCGACCATCGTGCCGGCCGTGGCCACGATCGCGGCGCTGCTCGGCACCTTCGGGGTGATGTACCTGCTGGGCTTCAGCCTCAACAACCTGAGCTTGATGGCGCTCACGGTGGCGACCGGCTTCGTGGTGGACGACGCCATCGTGGTGCTGGAGAACACCAGCCGCCACATCGAGTCGGGCATGTCGCGCATGAAGGCGGCGCTGCTAGGGGCCAAGGAGGTGGGCTTCACCGTGCTGTCGATCAGCGTGTCGCTGGTGGCGGTGTTCATTCCGCTGCTGTTCATGGGCGGGCAGGTGGGGCGGCTGTTCCGCGAGTTCGCGATCACGCTGTCGGCGGCGGTGATGATCTCGCTGGTCATCTCGCTCACCACCACGCCGATGATGTGCGCGTGGCTGCTCAAGCGCGGCGGCGAGCATGACAGGAACAAGCCGCAAGGACGCCTGGGGCGCATGGCCGCGCGCAGCTACGACTGGGTGCTCAAGCGCTACGAGTACAGCCTGGACTGGGCGCTGGACAGCAAGGGGCTGGTCATGCTCATCCTGGTGGCGGTGGTGGGGCTGAACGTCTACCTCTTCAGCGCGGCGCCCAAGGGCTTCTTCCCGCAGCAGGACAGCGGCCAGCTCAACGGGGGCCTGCGCGCAGATCAGAGCATCTCGTCGCAGGCGCTGGCCGACAAGCTGCGGCAGGTGATCGACATCGTCCGCAAGGACCCGGCGGTGGACACGGTGATCGGCTTCACCGGCGGCTCGCGCGCGGGCGGCGGCTTCATGTTCGTCAACCTGAAGCCGGCCAACCAGCGCACCGAAAGCGGCCTGGCCGTCATCGCGCGCCTGCGGCCCCAGCTGAACGAGGTGACGGGCCTGCGCGTGTTTCTGGGCACCGTGCAGGACGTGCGCTCGGGCGGGCGCTCGAGCAACTCCACCTACCAGTACACGCTCAAGAGCGACAACCTGGCGGACCTGCGCAGCTGGGCCACGAAGCTGTCCGACGAGCTGAAGCTGCAGCCGCTGCTCACCGACGTGGACACCGACCAGGACCAGAACGGCGTGGAAACGGTGGCCAAGGTCGACCCCGACAGCGCGCGCCGGCTGGGCCTCACATCCACCGCCATCGACAACGCGCTCTACAACGCCTTCGGCCAGCGGCAGGTGGCGACCATCTACACCGAGCTCAACCAGTACCACGTGGTGATGGAGTGGGCGCCGCGTTACACGCGCAGCCCCAATTCGCTGAGCGACGTGTACGTGCCGGCCACCCGCACCTCGGTGATCGGCGGGCAGACGGTGACCACGCAGGTGGCGGCGACGACCACCACCACTTCGACCACCGGCGGCGCCGCATCGACCGCCACGGCCGCGAGCACCACGGTGCCGGTCTCGGCCAACGCGGGCCTGCGCGGCGCATCGACCGGCAACGTGCTGAGCAACACGCCCACCACGCTGGTGCCGCTGTCGGCGGTGGCCAAGTTCGAGGAGCAGTCCGTCGCCACCTCGGTGAGCCACGACGACGGCGAGCTCGCGACCACGATCTCGTTCAACCTCGCCGAGGGCGCGAACCTGGGCGATGCGCGCGAGGCCATCGCCAAGGCCGAGGCCAACATCGCGATGCCCACCAACGTGCGCGGCGCCTTCGCCGGCACGGCGGCCAGCGCGCAGCAGTCGCAGGGGCAGCAGGTCATGCTGATCCTGGCCGCCCTGATCGTGATCTACATCGTGCTGGGCATCCTTTACGAAAGCCTGGTGCACCCGATCACCGTGCTCTCGACGCTGCCCTCGGCCGGCGTGGGCGCGGTGCTGGCGCTCCTGATGTTCCGCATGGAGTTCTCGATCATTGCGCTGATCGGCGTGTTCCTTTTGATCGGCATCGTGAAGAAGAACGCCATCCTGATCATCGACTTCGCGCTGGAGGCCGAGCGCTCGCGCGGGCTCACGCCGCTGGAGGCGGTGCGCGAGGCCTGCCTGCTGCGCTTCCGTCCCATCCTCATGACCACGATGGCGGCCGCGCTCGGCGCGCTGCCGCTGGCCATCGGTTTCGGCGAGGGCGCCGAGTTGCGCCGGCCGCTGGGCGTGGCCATCATCGGCGGGCTGATTGCCAGCCAGTTGCTCACCCTGCTGACAACGCCGGTGGTCTATCTCCTGCTCGACAAGCTGCGCCGCCGTGGCAAGAACGAACACGAACTGAGCCGTGCCACGCCCGCTTGAGAACAACACCATGAACGCATTGCTTTCCCCCTTCCGATCGAGCCGCTTCGCGCTCACGTCGATCGCGCTTGCCGCGCTGCTCGCGGGTTGCGCGGTCGGGCCGGCCTACCAGGTGCCGACCTCCGCGGCGTCCACCGCCTGGAAGGAGCAGCAGACCGCCGAAGGCTGGCTGCCCGCCGCGCCCGCCGATGCGCTGGACCGCGGCGAGTGGTGGAAGCTCTTCGCCGACCCGACGCTCGACGATCTGGCCGGCCGCGTGCAGGTGTCCAACCAGAACATCGCCGCGGCGGTGGCCAACTACACGCAGGCCCAGGCGCTGGTGCGCGGCGAGCGCGCGGCGCTGTTTCCCTCGGTGTCGTTCAGCGGCAGCGGCCGGCGCAGCGGCAACGTGAACAGCAACAGTGAAACAGCCAGCCCGTCGAACAGCTTCTCCGCCTCGCTGAACGCGAGCTGGACGCCCGACGTGTGGGGGCGCCTGCGCGAAGCGGTGAGCAGCGCGCAGGCCAATGCACAGGCGAGCGAGGCCGACCTCGCGGCGGCGCGCCTCTCGGCCATCGGCGACCTTGCGACCAACTACTTCTCGCTGCGCGAGGCCGATGCCGAGATCGTGCTGCTCGACGAAACCATCGCGGGCTACCAGCGCGCGTTCGAGATCACGAGCAACCGCTATGCGGCGGGCATCTCCGCGCAGACCGACGTGCTGCAGGCGCAGACGCAGCTCGTGAACGCCAAGGCCGACCGCGTGGGCCTCGCGCGCACGCGCGCCACGCTGGAACACGCCATCGCGATGCTGGTGGGCGTGGCGCCCGCGGACTTCACCCTGCCGGCCGCGACCTGGACACCCACGGTCCCCGGCGTGCCGACCGGCGTTCCCTCGACGCTGCTGCAGCGCCGCCCCGACATCGCCGCGGCGGAGCGCTCGGTGGCGTCGGCCAACGCGCAGATCGGCATTGCGCGCGCCGCGTACTTCCCGAACATCCCGCTGACCGCATCGGTCGGCAGCACCAACGCGAGCCGCGTGAAGGACCTGTTCAGCTCGGCCAACACGCTGTGGTCGCTCGGCTTCTCGGTGGCGCAGGTGGTGTTCGATGCGGGCGCGATCGGCGCCAGCGTCGATGCCGCCAAGGCCGGCCACGAAGCCGCCGTGGCGCGCTACCGCCAGACGGTGCTCACCGCGTTCCAGGCGGTGGAAGACCAGCTGACGACGGGCGCCACGCTCGCGCAGCAGGAGGGCCTGCGCCGCGAGGCCTCGGCGGCGGCCGACAAGACCGAGCAGCAACTGCTCAACCGCTACCGCGCGGCGCAGGTGAGCTACACCGACGTGGTGACGGCGCAGGCGGCTGCCCTCAGCGCGCGGCGCGCGCTGGTGCAGTTGCAGGTCAACCGCCAGGCCTCGGCGATCGCGCTCATCCAGGCGATGGGCGGTGGCTGGCAGGCCGGGTGGATGAGCAACCCGGACGGCACCGCGGCCACGGCGCAACAACCCGCCGTCCCTCGCGCGCAATAAAAGAAAAGACGGCGGAGGGCGGTTTCGCGGATGGGCATCGTGCCCATCCAGTCGGCCTCACCGCCAGTGCGGCGGGCCTCGTTTCGCGGCGCAGCCGCTCAGTGCGCCGGTCGGTTCAGCGACGCGCCAAGGTAGTCCTTGTCGGTCACCAGCACCCAGAGGGCGAGCACCAGGATCACCGCGGCCACGAGCACCGCGTTGACCATCGCCGTTTCCATCGCGGCGAAACCGACCAGCCACGGCGATGCGGCAAGCCACACCGCGAGGGCCACTTCGGTCCACTCTTCCCACTGCTTGGGCACGAAGGTCGCGCCCAGTGCCACGGCGCCCAGCACGATGCCGGTGGCCACCATGGTCCACATGGCGGGCGAGATGCCCTGAAAGCCCAGGACCCAGGGCGAGACGATCAGCCAGGCGCCGGCGACGGCGTTGACGGGGTCTTGCCAATGCTTCACTTGCTTCATGGTCATTACCTCCTGTCGCGACAAGACGCCGCGACATCGGTTGGACACCCGCGTCGGGGCAGGGTTCCGTCTCGGGGCAGCGACTATCCGCGTGCGACAGGAGGCAAAAGGTACGCACCCGACTCGAACAGCTGCGCCTCCGCCCGGTCGATGCGCTTGATGCCCGGCTTGCCCGCGCGGCTGGCTAGCAGTTCGACCAGCGCCTCGGTCACCGCCACGCCGGCCGCGACCGAGGGAAAGAACGAGGGGCTGTTGATCGTGAAGAGCAGCGTCTCGTCGGCCAGCAGCGAGAGCGGCGAGGTCACGCTGTCGGTGATCGCGACGATGCGGCATCCCGCCGCCTTCGCGGCTTCGGCCACCTGCAGCGCCTCGCGCGAGTAGGGCGCAAAGCTCGCCACCACCAGCGCGTCGCCCTTGGCGAAGGCGCGCTGCTGCATCTCCAGCGAGCCGCCCTGGCCATCGACCAGGTGCACGCTGGCGCGAAAGAGCCGGTACACGTAGACGAACGAGAACGCGATCGGAAAGCACGCCCTGAAGCCCGCGGCATGCACGGCCGGTGCCTTCTCGATCAGCGTGCAGGCCTTCTGCAGCGCCTGCTCGCTCTGCTGGTGCGTGGCTTCCAGGTTGCGGCGCTGCACCTCGAACATCTCGCCCGTGAGGCCGCGGTCGTGCGAACGGCCGACCAGTTGCTTGGCGCGCCCGCCGTAGGTTTCGGTGCCCAGGCCCATGTCGCCCGCGAAGGCCTCCTTGAGCTGCGGCCAGCCCGCGTAGCCCAGGTTCTGCGCGAAACGCACCAGCGTGGCGGGCGTGCTCTGCGCGCGCGTGCCGACGTTGCGCATCGAGGCGGTGATCACTTCGTTGGGGTGGTCGAGCACGTAGCGCGCCACCTGCTGCAGGGCGGGGCTCAGTTCGTTGAAGCGCTGGCGGATCTGGTCTCTGGCGCCCATGGCGGTGTCTCTTTTCTGGCTGCGGTTGGAACGAATGTACCGGACATGGAACGACGAAGCAGTTGACGGAACAAATGTTCCAAACAATAATCCGGCCGAAACGTTGGTTCCAAAGACTGTTCCAGATTTTCAACGCCATGACGCACGTCTTTCACCGCCACCTTCGCCAGACCCCGCCCGTTGCCGCCGGCTCGCACGGCATGTTCATCCGCGATGCCGAAGGCCGCGAATACCTCGATGCCTCGGGCGGCGCGGCCGTTTCGTCGCTCGGCCATGCGCACCCCGAGGTGCTGGCCGCCATGCACGCGCAGCTCGACACGCTGGCCTACGCCCACACCAGCTTCTTCACGAGCGAAGTGGCCGAGCAACTGGCCGATGAACTGATCGCCTCCGCGCCCGAAGGCATGAGCCACGTGTACCTGGTGAGCGGCGGTTCCGAGGCGGTGGAGTCGGCGCTCAAGATGGCGCGCCAGTACTTCGTGGAGATCGGCCAGCCGCAGCGCACGCACTTCATCGCGCGCCGCCAGAGCTATCACGGCAACACGCTGGGCGCGCTCGCGGTGGGCGGCAACGCATGGCGCCGCGAGCCGTTCGCGCCGATCCTCGTGCCGGCCACGCATGTGGCGCCGTGCTATCCGTACCGCGAACAGCGCGAGGGCGAAGGCGCCGAGCAGTACGGCCTGCGCCTGGCGGCCGAGCTCGAAGCGGCCATCGTCGCGCAGGGCGCCGACCGCGTGATCGCCTTCGTCGCCGAGACGGTGGGCGGTGCCACGGCCGGTGTGCTCACGCCCGTAGCGGGCTACTTCAAGGCGGTGCGCGCCGTGTGCGACAAATACGGCGTGCTGCTGATCCTGGACGAGGTGATGTGCGGCATGGGCCGCACGGGCTCGCTGCATGCGTGCGAGCAGGAAGGCATAGTGCCCGACCTGATCACCATCGCCAAGGGCCTGGGCGGCGGCTACCAGCCGATCGGCGCGGTGCTCGCGCAGCAGAAGATCGTCGAGGCCATGTCCAAGGGCAGTGGTTTCTTCCAGCATGGCCACACCTACCTGGGCCACCCGATGGCCTGCGCGGCGGCGCTCGCGGTGCAGCGGGTGATCCGCCGCGACGGCCTCGTCGCCAAGGTGCGCGAAGACGGCGTGGCCTTCGGCGCGATGCTGGCCGACGCGTTGGGCGGCCACGTGCACGTGGGCGACATCCGCGGACGCGGCTTCTTCTGGGGCATCGAGCTGGTCGCCGACCGCGCGAGCAAGGCGCCGCTCGATCCGGCCCTCAGGGTCAACGCACTCGTCAAGAAGGACGCCATGGCGCGCGGCTTGCTGTGCTACCCCTTCGGCGGAACGGTCGATGGCCGGCAGGGCGACCACGTGCTGCTCGCACCGCCCTTCATCGCGACGCGGCAAGACCTGCAGGAAATCGCCACCCGTCTCGCGGCCTCCATCGATGCGGTGACGAGCGCCGCCGCGCGCTGACCGCGACCCGTTTTTCATTCGCCGTTTTTCTTCAACCCGCCGTTCCGAGGAGCGCTCCCATGCCCAAGCTTCGCCTGCAGATTCCCTTCGGTGCCGTCGCCCTCGTGGTGGCCTGCACCCTGTTGCCGTTCGCCGTCGCCCAGGCGCAGGAGAGCGACACGCTCGCCAAGATCAAGGCGAGCGGTGCCATCACCTTCGGCTACCGCGAGTCGTCGTTCGGCTTCTCGTACCTGGACGGCAACCTGAAGCCCGTGGGCTACAGCATCGAGATCTGCAACCGCATCGTCGAGGCGGTGAAGACCGAGCTCAAGCTGCCGGCCATCGAGATCAAGTACCAGGCCGTCACCTCGGCCAACCGCATGCCGCTGGTGCAGAACGGCACGGTCGACATCGAGTGCGGCTCCACCACCAACCTGGTCGAGCGCCAGAAGCAGGTGGCCTTCTCGCCCGACATCTTTCGCTACAACGTGCGCATGCTGGTGAAGGCCGATTCGGGCATCCGGAGCATTGCCGACCTGCAGGGCAAGACGGTCGCCACCACCAGCGGCACCACCTCGTTCCGCCTCTTGCGCGAGGCCGACCGCGGCCGCAGCCTCGAAGTGACCAACCTCGCGGGCAAGGACCACAGCGATTCGTTCCTGCTCGTGGAGAGCGGCCGCGCGCAGGCCTTCGTGCTCGACGACATCCTGCTGGCCGGGCAGATCGCGAACGCGCGCAGCCCGAAGGACTTCATCATCACCGGCGAGAGCCTGCGCACCGAGAACCAGTCGCTCATGTTCCGCAAGGACGATGCGGCCTTCAAGGCGCTGGTGGACCGCGTGGTGTCGGGCATGATGAAGTCCGGCGAGATGGAAAAGCTCTATGCCAAGTGGTTCATGTCGCCGATTCCGCCCAAGGGCATCAACATCAACTACCCGCTCAACGCCGAGACGAAAGAGGCCTTCGCCAATCCGTCTTCCAAGGGCATCTGATCACCTGGCTTCATGACACGCATCGCCCTCGTCCACGCGCTCTCGCATTCGGTCGCGCCCATCAACGAAGCCTTCGCGCGCGACTGGCCCGAGGCGGTGCGCATGAACCTGCTGGACGACAGCCTCTCGGCCGATCTCGCGCGGAGCGGGCGCGGGCTGGATGCGGCGATGCACGAACGGTTTCAACGCCTCGCGCAGTACGCGGTCGATACGGGTGCCCAGGGCATCCTCTTCACCTGTTCGGCCTTCGGGCCGTGCATCGAGGCCGTGGCGGGGCGGCATGCGGGCATTCCGGTGCTCAAGCCCAACGAGGCCATGATCGCCGAGGCGATGCAGGGGGAAGGACGGCTGGGCCTGATCGCGACCTTCGCACCCACGCTCGCTTCGATGCCGCCCGAATTTCCCGCGGGTGCCGCGTTGGAGCTTGCGTTGGCCGAAGGCGCCCTGGATGCGCTGAACGCCGGCGACACGCAGCGCCACGATGCGCTCATCGCGCAACAGGCTGCGGTGCTGCGCGATCGCGGCTGCACGCGCATCGCGCTCGCGCAGTTCAGCATGGCGCGCGCGGGCGCCGCGTGTGCACAGGCCTGCGGCCTGCCGGTGCTCACGACGGTCGACAGTGCGGTGCGCGCCTTGCGCCAGCGCACGAGGCCGCAGCGCTCAGCGTGAGCCGCCGTGGCCGATGGCGTTGACCAGCGTGGTCATCGCGATCTGCGCCGCGTCGCTGCGGCCCAGCATCCGGCGAAGGCCGCTCTCCCGGTCGGTCGCCTCCAGGCCTTCGGCCAGACGCCGGTAGATGTCCGAGGAGGGCATCGTGGCCGCGGTGCCGAGCGCGTCGCAATAGGTCTCGGTGAGAAGGCCCGCGAACTGCTCGCTCTGTGCGTTCGACAGCTTCATGGTGTCGCCGCTGAACACGGCCGCGATGCAGTGCATGAGGTAGGCCTGCGTCTCGAGCGAGAACGACTGCTGCCGCACATAGTCTTCGACGGCGGACCAGAAGAGCGGGTCGGAAGTCCGGCGCCAGCTCTCCAGCACCTTGCGCGCCTTGGCCACGAGGTCGGCGTGCGCGTCCTGGGGTTCGCTGGGGCGCAGCGCCAGGCCCTGCAGCGTGAGCGAGGCCACCGGGCCGGCCGCGCCGAGGATGAAGCTCCAGAACTTCCAGCGCGCGTACCACTTCTTGTCGTGCGCCGGATTCAGGGGTTCGAGCAGGCCGAGGTCGATGCGCTGGCAGGCCTGGGCCTGCTGCCCGGCGATGCAGCCGTCGCCCAGGTCGGGCAACTGCACCTCGGCTTCCATCCGGTCGGCGGCGATGTTGCCCTGCGCGACGATGCCCGCGCTTCTGCCCGAGCGGTCGATGTCGACCAGCCGCTGCATCAGCAGCTTGAGCTCGTGGGCCGATGCGCCGGTCGCGCCGGCCACGCGCCGCATCGATTCGCACTGCTCCCGTTCGATCGCCAGCGGGGGCTTCAGGCGCTCCTGCCCGTGGTCGTCGGCGGTCGATGCGTGCTCCTCCGCGGGGGTGAACGTTCGCATGAGGACTCCTTGGGCACATGAATGGTCGGTCCATGAATATGTGTCGATGCGTATCCGGTGAACATCCCCCGAACTAGGTATTCGGTACTCGCATGCCACCTGAACAAAAGCTGACCGATGCCCTCGCCATAATTGGTGCTCTTTGAAGGAGTACGCGTGGATATTGTTTTGTTGGTCAAGGCCGCCATCATGGGCATCGTCGAAGGGCTGACCGAGTTCCTGCCGATCTCGTCGACAGGGCACCTGATTCTTGCGGGGTCGCTGCTCGGCGGCTTCGGCGACAACCGGGGCAAGGTGTTCGAAATCGCCATCCAGACCGGCGCGATCTTCGCGGTGATCCTGGTCTACTGGCAGAAGATCAAGTCGACCGTCGTGGCACTGCCGCGGCAACCCAAGGCGCAGCGTCTGGCGCTGAACATCCTCATCGGATTCCTGCCCGCGGTGGTGCTGGGCCTCCTGTTCGGCAAGGTCATCAAGGCGCACCTGTTCATCCCGACCGTGGTGGCCAGCACCTTCATCATCGGTGGCTTCATCATCCTGTGGGCCGAGAAGCGCCCGCCAGGCTCGGTGCGCGTGGAGCACGTGGACGACCTCACGCCATGGGACGCGCTCAAGGTCGGCCTGGTGCAGTGCTTCGCGATGATCCCGGGCACCAGCCGCAGCGGATCGACCATCATCGGCGGCATGCTGCTGGGGCTCTCGCGCCAGGCGGCAACCGATTTCTCTTTCTTCCTCGCGATCCCCACGCTGATCGGCGCCGGCGCCTACAGCGTCTACAAAGAGCGCGCGCTGCTGTCGGTGGCCGACATCCCGCTGTTCGCCGTGGGCCTGGTGTTCTCGTTCATCAGCGCGTGGCTGTGCGTGCGCTGGCTGCTGAAGTTCATCAGCACGCACAACTTCATTCCCTTCGCCTGGTACCGCATCGCCTTCGGCATCGTGGTGCTGGTGACGGCGTGGACCGGCACGGTGGTCTGGGCGGACTGATCCCGCGCGGCGTTCAGGCTGCGGGCGCCAGCGGCATCCGCAGCGCCAGTTGCGTTTCGCCGGGCCGCGACTGCAACTGAAGCTCGGCCCCGAGCCGGCGTGCGCGAGTGCGCAGGCTGCGCAAGCCGGAGCCCGCCGCCTTGTCGGCCCCATCGACCACGAAGCCGCGGCCGTCGTCGCGCACGCTGAGCTTCAGTTCGGCGCCCTCGCGCATCACCGCCACTTCCACACGCTGGCTCGCGCTGTGCTTGAGCACATTGGTCAGCGCCTCCTGCAGAAAGCGCAGCAGGTCCAGGCTCTGCGAGGGCGGCAGCTCGAGCGTCTCCAGGTTGGACACCTGCCAGCGGCAATCGATGCCGTTCGCATCGAGCAACTGCGAGATGCGGTGCCGCAGCGGCGCGAGCAGTTCGCCGAACGCACGTGCGCCGTCGTGGCGGCCGGTGGCTTCGATGATCAGCCGCAGGTCGTCGCGCAGGCTCTTGAGCATCGCGAGCAGTTCGGGGGCCGAGAGGTTTTCGGGCGCGCGCTCCAGCGTGGCGATGCTGCCGATCAGCATGCCGCCCAGGCCGTCGTGCAGATCGCTCGCCAGGTTCACGCGCTCGCCGATGCGCGCATGCACGAGCGCCAGCGCATGCTGCTGCGCGAGCGTGGCGGCCAACTCGGCCTTGGCGGCGTTCACTTCGTCGATCAGCTCGGTGTTGAAGTTCTCGATGCGCTTCAGGTTGCTCACGAAGCGCCCCGCCTGGGTCAGCGCCATGCCGAGCAGCAGCACATAGGACGACATGGTCGTGTAGTAGATGTTGCTGTCGATCACCTGGGTGAACACCAGCAGGTCGTGCGCGGCCGTTGCCGCCGACACCGCCATGAAGGGCGCGAGCGAGCGCATCGGGCTCGCGCGGTGGCGCAGGGCATGCACGATCGAAGCGCTGTTCACCGCAATGATCGTGAGGCCGCCCACCAGGGTCCAGATGGCGCGGTGCACCGGGCGGTCCATGCCGCTCGCGAGCCAGAGGTCGAGCACGCCGGCCAGCGCGACCAGCAGCGCCGCGGCTTCCAGGCGCGGCATGCGCACCGCGCAAAAGCGCAGCGCAAAGACGATGTAGGACACACAGAACGCCAGGAAGAGCGAGGTGTTGAGCGCCTGCCAGCCGTGGTTGCCGGCAAAGGGCCAGGGGCTGGTCGCGATCTGGTTGTAGCCGAACAGCAGCCACAGCACCGACATCACCGCGAACCAGCCGTAGGCCGTCTCGCGCCGGCGCAGCACCCACAACGCCGCGAAGAAGGCCGATACGGCCGCGCTCACCGCAAGGCCCAGCACCTGCAGGTCGCGGCGCATGAGGCGCTCCTGCCCGTAATCGGCCTGCATGGCCGCGGGCGTGCCCAGGCTGACCGGGCCCAGCCCGGCCTGGTAGGCGAAGAGGCCCGAGACGCGCACCAGCAGCGTGTTGGTGGCGCCCGGCTTCAGGAGCGGCGGCGCCAGCAGCCAGTAGCGCGGCACGTTCCAGGCGCGGGTCAACGGCTCGACCAGGCTCGCGTCGCGCGAGATCGCCGTGCCGTTGAGCGACACCTCGCCGGCCATGTTGAGGTAGTGCAGCAGCAGGCCCGCTTCACCGGTTTCTGCAGGCTGGTTCCAGGTCAGCCGGTACCAGACGACGCCGTCGAAGCCGGGCCAGCGTTCGGCCCAGCTGTCGGGCAGGGTGACGGATGTCCAGCCGTCGGTGGGCGGGGTGGTCTCGTTCCAGCCGGTGCCGCGCACCGCTTGCACGTGGAGTTCAGGCGGCGCGGGCTGCTGCGCCAGCGCCATCGGCGGGCTGGCGAGAAGGAGGACGAAAAGAAAAGCCCCCACGGCCGCAACAAGCCACGCCTGTGCTTCTGCCAGGCGGCGGCGCGCAGACAAGGGGCCAGCCGGCAATGGGCGTTCGTGGTGCGGCATGCATTTACCAGTTCTCGGGGATAGCTCCGTTGATAACAGAAAGACACACTTCGTCGCATTTTTGTCTTGTCCGTTTTCAAAGAGGAAGCATCCATGCCCGTCCAGATCCACCCAGTCGGCGCCCATCAAGCGTTGCGCAAGAGGCCGACAGATCCACGGCGGCTCGTCCGGGCGCTCGCGCATCTGCCAGCGATGGCGCTGCTGATTGCGGGCAGCGCCCATGCCGCGGGATTTGCCGGTGGCTCTGTGGGGGGGGGCGGCCCGGGGCAGTCCGGGGGCGCGGGAGGCACGGGCGGCGGGGCGGCCATCGTCTCGGGCGACGGTGCCACCTCGTTGGGCGCGGGCGGCGATGGCGGCACCGGCGCTTCCGGGGGAACCGGTGGCACGGGCGGCAGCGGCGCTGCGGCAAGCGCCAGCGGTGCGACGGCGATAGGCGGTGGTGGCACGGGTGGATTGGGCGAGGCGGGCGGCACGGGCGGCACCGGGGGCGCTGGCGCCCAGGCCTCGGCTTCCGGCGCCATCGCCGTGGGTGCGGGGGGCGCCGGTGTGCCGGGTTGTTGCGGCAATCCCGCCCCGACCGGCGGCAGCGGTGCGCAGGCCTCCGGCGCTTCCGCCATCGCGATCGGCAGTGCCTCGGGCGCCAATCGGGGTGCCGTGGCGTCCGGCGACGGCAGCACGGCCATCGGCGGCGCGAACGGTGGCCGATCGGGCGCGGCGGCCCTGGCCACAGGCAGCGTGGCCATCGGGTCGGGCAGCCAGGTGGCAAGCGGTGCGAACGGCAGCGTGGCCATCGGTGCGAACTCCGTCGCCACGGCGGCCAACACGGTGTCCTTCGGGTCTGCCGGCCAGACACGCGCCCTGGTCAACGTGAGCGCCGGCGCGGTGAACGCCACGAGCACCGATGCCGTCAACGGCAGCCAGTTGAACACCGTGAAGCAGACCGCCGATTCGGCGCTCGGCGTGGCGCAGAACTCGGCGCAGTACGGCGCGGGCGGCACCTCGCTGCAGCTGAACGCCAACGGCGGCGCCGGCACCGTCATCAGCAACGTCGGCGCGGGCCAGGCCGCCACGGACGGCGCCAATGTCGGCCAGGTGCAGCAGGCGCAGCAGACGGCCGTCGCCACGGCCAACAACTTCACCCTCCAGCAAGTGACGGCGCTGCAGGGCTTGATGAACCAGGCCCTGTCCAGCGGCGTGTGCGCGGTGGGCGCGGGCGGTGCCGTGGCCTGCGGTCCCGGTGCCAGCGCCGGCGGGGCCGGCAGCACGTCCATGGGCACCAACGCGCAGGCCACCGGCGAAAACACCGTCGCCGTGGGCAACGGCGCGAAGGCCGATCATGCGGGCTCGGTCGCCATCGGCGCGGGCGCCAGGGCGCTGGCCGATCCGACCACCGCCGTGGGCAACAACGCCGTGGCCGCCGGCAACAACGCCGTGGCGCTGGGTGCCAACACGCTGGCCACGGGCAGCAATTCGGTGGCGCTGGGGCAGGGCTCCGTGGCCGATCGCGACAACACCGTGTCGGTCGGCAACGCGGCAACCAACCAGTTGCGCGGCATTGCGAATGTGGCGCCCGGCGTGCTGGGCACCGACGCCGTCAACGTCAACCAGCTGCAGCAGGCGGTGAGCAACGCGACCAGCCAGGCGAACGCCTTTGCCGCACAGGGCGTCGCGGCTGCGCTGGCCATGCCGTCGATGCCGACGCTGCCGGTGGGCAAGAAGTGGATGGGCGCGGCGGTGGGCAACTACGCCGGCGCATCGGCCGTCGGCGTCGCCTTCGGCTACCAGCTCAACGACAACCTGAACCTGGGGGTGGGCGTTTCCACGGCGACCAGCAGCGGCAGCAACAACCGCATCGCCGCACGCGTGCAGGCGGGCTACGCCTGGTGAAGTGAAAGCCGGCCGGTCAGCGCAGCAGGCCGTGCCTGCGCCCCTGGAAGACAGCCTCGGTGCGCGAGGTGACGGCCAGCTTGCGGTAGATGTTCTTGGTGTGGCATTCCACCGTGAGCCGGGAGATCGACAGCGACTCGGCCATGTCGCGGTTGCTCAGCCCCTGCGCCACGAGCTCCAGGATCTTTCGCTCGCGCGGCGTCAGCGCCACGGGCAGCGGCAGCGGGGGAGGCGCATCGGCCGCCAGCACCGCCGACAGCGACGGCTGCTGCGCCGCAAGCCAGCCGAGGATGCGGCGCGCAATGGCCGGATCGATGGGCGCGCCGCCCTGCTCGATGCTGCGCAGCGCGATGCTCAGTTCGAGGTCGTCGCGCTCCTTGAGCAGATAGCCGATGGCGCCGGCACGCAGCGCCGCAAAGATGACTTCCTCGGTCCGCCAGGCCGAGACCACCACCGCGGGCACCTTGGGGTGCAGGGCCCGCATCCAGCCGATCAGCTCGACGCCGCTGCCGTCGGGCAGGCCGATATCGACCAGCGCCACGCCGAAACTGCGCGCGTCGAGCAATTCCTTGGCCGTGGTCACGCTGTCGGCCCAGGCGATCTGCGGCTCGTCGCAACCGAGCGTGGACAGCACATAGGCAAGCCGCTCGCGCATCGCCGGATCGTCTTCGACCACCAGCGCGGGACTCAATGAAACGGCTTCGATGTCTTCCAGCTGCAAATTGGACATGTGGGCGGAATTCTGAACGCTCTCTGATTCGGTAGGACGTTTTTACTTATACCGGAGATTGTTGCAGAGTATTTCTGACTGTATCTTCAAGTCACATATCCACAAGAAAGCAGACCCGCGACCGGCGGGAACTATCGCTCTATTTGGAATGTTTCGCTCGGGAAATGTGCGGCAAGTTAGCTCATGCGGGGGCCATGCGCCGTCGCGCGGCCGGTGGTCAATCCAGTGCCACGCCGCCGCCCAGGGTAACCACCGCGCCCGTCATGGCGCTGGCATGCGCCGATGCCACGAATACCGCCGTACTCGCCGATCCGGCCGGTGGCGGAGCGCAAAAAAGACGTGTGGACAATCCCCCGCATGCCCGACCTTCACGAACTGACCCGCCAATTCGCGCGACCCGGCCGCCTCGATGCCATTCTGCTGCGCCCCGCGCGGCGGGTGCCGGTGCTGTCGGTGAGGGAGGCGATCGCGGCGGAAGGCCGGGGCCTGGAGGGCGACCGCATCGGCGCCGCGCGCCCGGGCGGCAAGCGGCAGGTCTCGCTGATCCAGCAGGAGCACCTGCCCGTGATCGCCGCGCTCACGGGGCATGCGCAGGTCCGGGCCGAAGGGCTGCGCCGCAACCTCGTCGTCTCGGGCCTGAACCTGCTGGCGGCGCGCTCGCTGTTTCGCGACCAGCCGCTGGTGCTGGCCATCGGCGCAGAGGTGCTGCTCGAAATCAGCGGCCCCTGCGAGCCCTGTTCACGGATGGAAGAGCTCCTCGGCCCCGGCGGCTACAACGCCATGCGCGGCCATGGCGGAGTGACGGCGCGGGTCATCCGAGGCGGCGTGCTGCGGGTTGGCGACGGCATCGATTGCCGCCCCGGCCCTGCCTCACAGCAGGTTGCGTAGCGCCGCCTCGACCGCCGCCGCCGTGGCCAGCGGCTTTTCCATCGGAAACAGGTGCGTGCCATCGAGCATCGTGATGCGCCCCTTGGTGACCTGCTCGGTCATCGCCATGCCCACGCGCTTCATCTCGGCCGACTGCCGTGCGCCGATGAACGCCGCCTTGCACTTGAGCGGATGGCTCCTGAGCAGCGCGCCCAGGTTGTGGGGCAGGGTGTTGTAGATCGCGGTTTCCACGTCGCGGTCGAAGCTCAGCTCGCGGCTGTCTTCACCCGCGGTGATGCCGTCGAAGGTGCCGTGGTCGATGTAGTCGTGCAGCACCTGCTCGTCCCACTTCGCAAACGCCTTCTTGCTGCGGAAATGCTCGAACACCGCCTCGCGGTGCGCCCAGGTGTTCTTGCGCTTCCGGCTGATCGCGCCGGGCGAAATGCTCTTCATGAGCGGCGTGCGCTTGACCACATTGAGCGTGTTCGCACGCCAGCCGCCCAGGATGGGCGAATCGATCAGCACCACGCCGCGCGCGAGCGCCGGGTGCAGCGCGGCGCACATCAGGCTCAGGAAGCCGCCCAGCGAATGGCCGACCAGGAACACCGGCCCGCCCGCACGATCGGCGCGCGCCTCTGCGAAATCGGCCAGCTGCTGCACCAGGTGCGGCCAGTTGTCGGTGACGGGGTACTTCGGGTCGTGCCCGAATTTCTCGATGGCATCGACCTCGAAGCCCCGGTTGCGAAGGCTGTCGAGAACGACGCGGTAGGTGCTCGCCGGAAAGCTGTTGCCGTGCGAGAAAACGACGGGCGGCATCATGGCCGCCGCCGGGCCGCCCCAAGGCGGCCAAGCCTCCCCCTCGGGAGGTGGCGCAGCACACGAAGTGGCAAGCTGGGGCGCCTCATCTTTTCAGATGAGCTTTTCGTCGGGCGTCGAGATCTTGCGCAGCGCGCCGTGCCGCGTGGCGGGCATCTTCAGCGGATGCTCGGTATGGCTGTCGTCCCACACCGGGTCCTCGATGCTGTCGAACACCTCGCGCAGCTTCTGGCCCCAGCTGTTGTGCATCATGCGGTAGTAGGGGTTGTCGGCGTCGATGCAGATCACGCGGTCGGTCTCGTACTTGTTGGCCTCGTAGACCACCAGGTCCAGCGGCAGGCCCACCGAGAGGTTCGACTTCATCGTCGAGTCCATCGACACCAGCGCGCACTTGGCCGCTTCGTCCAGCGGCGTCTCGGGCGTGAGCACGCGGTCGAGCACCGGCTTGCCGTACTTGGATTCGCCCACCTGGAAGTAAGGCGTCTCGGTGGTCGCCTCGATGAAGTTGCCCGCGGCGTAGACCAGGAAAAGGCGCATGCCTTCGCCCTTGACCTGCCCGCCGAAGATGAAGGACACGTTGAAATCGAGCCCCGCGTGCTTGAGCGCCTCGGCATCGCGGTCGTACACATGGCGCACCGCCGAGCCCAGCACGCGGGCCGCATCGAACATGCTCCTGGCGTTCCAGATGGTGATCGGCTCGCCCTGCGTGCCGTCTTCGCGCGTTTCACGCAGCTCTTCGATCTGGAGGATTTCGCGCACCGACTGCGAGATGCTCAGGTTGCCCGAAGAGAGCAGCACCATGACGCGGTCGCCCGGCTGCTCGTAGACGATCATCTTGCGGAAGGTGCTGATGTGGTCCACGCCCGCGTTCGTGCGCGAGTCGGAGAGAAACACCAGTCCGGCGTTGAGTTTGATGCCTACGCAATAAGTCATGAGTTCTTCTCGCATGAATCAGGCCCGCTCAGGCGGCACTGCGTTCACGCGTGTTCAGTTTCTGGAGGGCATAGAGCGCGTCGAGTGCTTCGCGCGGGCTCATGGTGTCGGGGTCTAGCGCAGCCAGGGCGGATTCTACGGCGCTGCTCAGCGGCGTCTGGGCCACGGGCGGGGGCGCGAACAGGTCCACCTGTGCACGGGTTTGCGCATGCTGCGATTCAAGTGCCTCCAGCGCCTGCCGCGCATGGTTGACCACCGCCGCCGGCATGCCCGCAAGGCGCGCCACCTGGATGCCGTAGCTCTTGCTGGCCGGGCCGGGCTGCATTTCGTGCAGGAACACGATGTCGCGGCCCGCTTCGGTCGCGCTCACGTGCATGTTCACCGCGCCGTGGTGCGTGGCCGGGAACTCGGTCAACTCGAAGTAGTGGGTCGCAAAAAGCGTGAAGGCCTTGCTGCGGTCATGCAACTGCGCTGCGATACCCGCGGCCAGCGCCAGCCCGTCGAAGGTGCTGGTGCCGCGGCCGATTTCGTCCATCAGCACCAGCGACTGCGCCGTGGCGCTGTGCAGGATCTGCGCCGCCTCGGTCATCTCCAGCATGAAGGTCGACTGCGCATTGGCCAGGTCGTCCGCCGCGCCGATGCGCGTGTGGATCGCGTCGATCGGCCCGAGCCGGCAGGCCGCCGCCGGCACGTGCGAGCCGATGGAGGCCAGCAGCACGATGATCGCCACCTGCCGCATGTACGTCGACTTGCCGCCCATGTTCGGCCCGGTGATGACCTGCATGCGCTGCTGCGGCCCGAGTTGCGTGTCGTTGGCGATGAAGCCGCCCGACGATTTCTCGGCGAGCCGCGCCTCCACCACCGGATGGCGGCCCTGCTGGATCTCGATGCAAGGGTGCGCCACGAAGGTCGGTGCGCGCCAGTGCAGCGTGTGCGAGCGCTCGGCCAGTGCGCACAGCGCATCGAGCGTCGCGATGCCGCCGGCCAGTTGCGTGAGCGCGTGCACCGAGGGCTGCAGCGCATCGAGCAGCTGTTCGTAGAGCCACTTCTCGCGCGCCAGCGCGCGGTCTTGCGCGCTCAGGGCCTTGTCTTCGAAGGCCTTCAGCTCGGGCGTGATGAAGCGCTCGGCGTTCTTCAGCGTCTGGCGGCGGCGGTAGTTGTCGGGCACCTTGGAGAGCGCGCTTTGCGTCACCTCGATGTAGAAGCCGTGCACCCGGTTGAACTGCACCCTGAGGTTGCTGATGCCGGTGCGCTCTCGCTCGCTCACTTCCAGCTTGAGCAGGAAGTCGTCGCAGTTGTCGCTGATGGCGCGCAGCTCGTCGAGTTCGGCATCGTGGCCGGTGGCGATCACGCCGCCGTCGCGCACCAGCGCCGACGGGTCGGGCTTGATCGCGCTCACCAGCAGGTCGGCGCAGCCCGGCGGCGGCGCGAGCCGCTCGGCGATGCGGGCCAGGAGCGCGGCGGACGCCGGAAGGATCGGCGCCAGATGCTCTGCCTTCGCGAGCGCCAGTTGCAGCGCCAGCAGCTCGCGCGGGCGCACTTGCCTCAGCGCGATGCGTGCCGCGATGCGTTCCACGTCGCTCGTGTTCTTCAGTTGTTCCCGCAGCGTGCGCCAGGGCGCGGCCGTGCCGCCGAGCACCGTCGATTGCAACGCGCCGATGGCTTCGAGCCGGGCCTGCGCTTCGCTGCGGTCGCGTCGGGGCGAGAGCAGCCAGCGCTTCACGAGGCGGCTGCCCATGCCCGTCATGCAGGTGTCCAGCAGCGAGAACATCGTGGGCGAATCTTCGCCGCGCAGCGTCTGCACGAGTTCGAGGTTGCGGCGCGTGGTCGGCGGCAGCTCGATCAGGTCGCCATCACGTTCGACAGAAAGCCGCTGCACATGCGAGAGCGCGCGGCCCTGCGTGTGCTCGGCGTAGCCCAGCAGCGCGGCGGCTGCGGCATGCGCGTTGGTGAGCGATTCGGCGTTCCAGGCCGCCAGGCTGTTGCTGCCCATCTGCTCGCTGAGCTTGCGCTCGCCCAGCCCGCCGTCGAACTGCCACGCGGGGCGGATCGAGAGGGTGAAAGGGGTCGATGCGCGAGCAGCTTTCAGTCGCTGCTCGAAAGCCGGCGTCACCTCGGCGCTGTAGAGCAGCTCGCTGGGCGCGATGCGCGCGATCCAGGTCTCCAGCGCATCGGCCGGGCACTCGGCCAGCCGCAGTTCGGCGCCCGTTACGCTCAGCCACGCGAGCCCGCAGAAATTGCGCGTGCCCGCATGCACGGCGAGCAACAGCGATTCGCTCTTGTCGCTGAGCAGTTCCGAATCGGTCAGCGTGCCGGGCGTGACCACCCGCATCACCTTGCGCTCGACCGGCCCCTTGCTCGCGCCGACCTCGCCCACCTGTTCGCAGATGGCCACCGATTCGCCCAGCTTGATGAGCCGCGCGAGGTAGGTATCGACCGCATGGAAGGGCACGCCGCACATCACCACAGGCTGGCCGGCCGACTGGCCGCGTTGGGTGAGGGTGATGTCGAGCAGGCGCGCGGCCTTTTCGGCATCGGCCCAGAACAGTTCGTAGAAGTCGCCCATCCGGTAGAACAGCAGGGTGTCCGGGTGGTCCGCTTTGAGGCCCAGGTACTGCGCCATCATGGGCGTGTGCCCGGAGAGGTCGCTGGTCGAGGGGGTGGGGTGGGCAGTCGTCGTCGTTTTCACTGGGGCGATTATCGGGGACGGGCGGGCGGCGCTCTCCATCCCCCGCTCTAAAATCCCCCGGCGCAAACCCCGCGTGAAGAACAACAAGGCGCCCATGGCCCAGCTGGATCCACTCAAAGGCCCTGAAGCGAACGCGCTGCCGGACACCGCCACCTTGCCGGCCGACCTGGCCGCGCTGTATCTGTGCATATCGCCGGCCCAGCTTGCGGACCTGCGCAAGTCCAAGCGCCCCGAGCGCGGCGCGGGCAACGGCCCCTCCATCATCAAGCCCGTCGAAGGCGGCCCGGCCGGCCCCAAGGACCCGGTGCTCTACCAGTTGGGCACCCTGCGCGAATATGCAAAGGCGCACACCGCCCCTTCCGCCTTCGACACCGCCTTGAACCCCGGCATGCTGGCGTGGGTCTCGGCCAAGCTGCCCTTCTTCGCCGAGCGCGAGCCGCGCATCAAGCGCGGCAAGCGCGTGCTCATCGGCGGCGCCTGGGACCGCGCGGACCCCCTGCGCGAGAAGCGTTTCATCGACCTGGCGAAGGGCCGCATCCGCTTCACATCGCTCACATGCGCCGAAGCCGCGGTGAGCTTGTGGGCCGACGTGGCGAGCCACAGCGCGTTCGCCGAAAAGGGCCTCGCACTGCTCAGGGCCGAGACGCAGGCCATCGAGGCATCGCTCGCCGAGACCGCGCTGCTGGCCGCGACCGTGACTGCGACCGCGACCGCCAATCCCGATGCCGCGGCCTGATCTCTTCTCATCAAGACCGAACCTGGACCCGTCCCGATGCTGATCAACTGCGTGGCCTACGAAAACGGCGCCAAGCTCGCCGACATTCCGGTCGAGGACATCAGCGACTACATCACCCGGCCCGGCTGCTTCGTCTGGGTCGCGCTGAGCGATCCCTCGGCCGAAGACCTTCTGGAGATGCAGAAGGAGTTCAACCTCCACCCCCTGGCCGTCGAAGACGCCCAGCACGGCCACCAGCGCCCCAAGGTCGAGGAGTACGGCGATTCGCTCTTCGTGGTCATGCACCTGGTGGAGCCCTCGCCCGAAGGCGAGCACTGCGTGAACGTCGGCGAGGTCGACGTGTTCGTGGGCCGCAACTACGTGCTGTCGGTGCGCAACCGCAGCCAGCAGGGCTTTCTGGGCGTGCGCGAGCGCTGCGAGCGCGAGCCCGAGTTGCTGCGCAACGGCGCGGGCTTCGTGCTCTATGCGCTCATGGACGCGGTGGTCGACCGTTATTTCCCCGTCATCGACGCGCTCGAAGTGGAGCTCGAATCCATCGAGCAGCAGATCTTCACGCAGGGCGGCGCGGCGCGCGACAAGATCAAGCAGCTCTACGACCTGAAGCGCCGCAGCATGATCCTGAAGCGCGCGGTGGCCCCGCTGGTCGAGGCCGCGGGCAAGCTGCACGGCGGGCGCGTGCCGCAGATCTGCATGGGCTCGCAGGAATACTTTCGCGACGTGGGCGATCACCTGGGCCGCATCAACGGCTCCATCGACGCGATGCGCGACACCATCGGCACCGCCATCTCGGTGAACCTCTCGATGGTCACCATCGAGGAAAGCGAAGTCACCAAGCGCCTGGCCGCCTGGGCCAGCATCTTCGCGGTGTGCACCGCGTTCGCCGGCATCTGGGGCATGAACTTCGAGCACATGCCCGAGCTGAAATTCAAGTACGGGTACGCGATCGCGCTGGGCCTCATCGTCAGCACCTGCGGCTATCTCTACTACCGGTTCAGGCGTGCCGGCTGGCTCTGAAGACCGGCTTGCTAATTCCAAACTAATAAACATGTAGATAATCCAGTCCCTTATGAAAAGGGACTTCACACAGCGCTTCGGCTTCCTCGTCAAGGAGGTCGGCAAGCTCTACGTCGAAGAGTTCGACCGCCTCGCGCGCGAACGCATCGGCCTCACCAGCGCGCAATGCCGGCTGCTCGGCGCTCTCGCCATGCACGGCGACGACGAGCTGCTCTCGCAAGCCGAACTCGCGCAGCGCCTGGACCTCACCCCCATGGCCGTCGCGGGCCTCTGCGACCGCATGGCCGCCGCGGGATGGATCCGCCGCGAGCCCAGCGCCACCGACCGCCGCGTCAACAAGATCCAACTGCAGCCCAGCGCCGAGAAGGCGCTCGATGCGGCGCTGAGCATCAGCGACGGCCTCAACGCCCGCGTGATGTCGGTGCTCTCGCAGCCCGAGCGCGCGCAGTTGCTGGTCCTGCTCAACAAGGTGCGGGGCAGCCTCATCGACATCACCTCCGGCGACGCGCAAAAGCCATGAGCGTCGCCCCCGGAACCCACGTGCCGCACCGCGGCATGATCACCATCTCGATCATGCTGGCGACCATCATGCAGGCGCTGGACACCACCATCGCCAACGTCGCCTTGCCCCACATGCAGGGCAGCCTGCAGGCGTCGCAGGACCAGATCACCTGGGTGCTCACCTCCTACATCGTGGCCTCGGCCATCGCGCTGCCGCTCACCGGGTGGCTCTGCGGCCACTGGGGCCGGCGGCGCGTGTTCATCATCTCGGTGATCGGCTTCACGGTCGCCTCGGCGCTGTGCGGCCTTGCGACATCGCTCGTCGGCATCGTGGCCGCGCGCCTGCTGCAGGGCGTGTTCGGCGCGGCGCTGGTGCCGTTGTCGCAGGCGGTGCTGCTGGACATCAACCCGCGCGAGAAGGTCGGCCAGGCCATGGCCATCTGGGGCGCGGGCATCATGGTCGGGCCCATCCTCGGGCCGCTCCTGGGCGGCTGGCTCACCGAGAACTTCGACTGGCGCTGGGTCTTCTTCATCAACCTGCCCGTGGGCATCTTCGCGTTCTGGGGCATTGCGCGCTACCTGCCCGAGAGCCGGCCGCAGGGCGAGAAGCTCGACATCTTCGGCTTCGTCACGCTCAGCCTGGCCATCGGCATGCTGCAGCTTTTTCTGGACCGCGGCGAGCAGCTCGACTGGTTCGACTCGTGGGAGATCAAGCTCGAAGCCGCCGCCGCGCTCGTGGCCTTCGGCTTCTTCGTGGTCCACACCTGGACGGTGCAGGGCGTGTCGTTCTTCGACCGCGACCTGCTGAAAGACCGCAACTTCGTCACCGGCCTTCTGTTCGCCTTCATCGTGGGCATGATCCTGTTCGCGACGATGGCGCTCCTGCCCAACTTCCTGCAGGGCCTCATGGGCTATCCGGTCGTCTACACGGGTGAGGTGACCGCGCCGCGCGGCGTGGGCACCATGATCGCGATGATCATCGTGGGGCGTCTGGTGCAGCGCATCGACGTGCGCGCCATCATGGCCGTGGGCTTCGGCCTCACGGCGTTTTCGCTCTACCAGATGACGCGCCTCACGCTGCAGATGGACAGCAGCCTCATCATTCTCTCGGGCTTCATCCAGGGGCTGGGCATCGGCTTCACCTTCGTGCCGCTGTCCACCGCGACCTTCGCCACGCTCGCGCCTCGATTGCGCAACCAGGGCACGCCCATCTTCAGCCTGCTGCGCAACATCGGCAGCAGCGTGGGCATCTCGATCGTGCAGGCACTGCTGACCGAGGGCTCGAGCAAGGCGCATGCGCAGATTGCGGCGACCGTGACACCCGGCAATCCGGGCCTGGTCAACCTGCCGCCGATGATGTCGCCAGACACCATGACGGGTCTCGCGATGCTCAATGCCGAGGTGACGCGGCAGGGCGCGCTCATCGGCTATCTGGACGACTTCGCGATCATGATGGTGATCACGCTGCTGGCGATTCCGCTGCTGCTGTTGATACGAAGCCCGCGGCGCAATGCGGCCGCGTCAGGCCCGGCCGAAGTGCCGCACTGAGTTCTGGTTTTTCTCCCTCCCCCGCTGGGGGAGGGCAGGGGTGGGGGCAAGCGGCGCATCAATCGCCGGCGGCTTTTCAGAGGCCGCGTGCCCCCATCCCAACCTTCCCCCAAAGGGGGAAGGAGCAAAGCGGATCACTCGTCGTGCGAGTCGTGCGTAGCCGCAGCGCCGCGCCGCCAGTAGCCCGATGCGCGGGTCCACTTCGGGTTCGCGCCGCGCTCGCCCACGAGGTGCACGCGCAGTGCCTTCGCAATCGCCGATTCGCAACCCACCCACGCGTGGAAGTCGCCAGCCGGCAGCGTCGCAGCCTTCAGCGCATCGACCAGCACCGTGCTCACACCCGCCTCGGCGCCGCGCCGGTACACCCACTGCAGCGTGAGCTCGGCCTGCGTCTCGAACGGGATCTCGTCGGCTTCGCTGTCGACCTCTGCCAGCACCACCACCCGCGCACCGGCGGGCAGCTCGGCCAATCGCCGTGCAATGGCAGGCAATGCGGTGTCGTCACCGACAAGCAAGTGCCAGTCGAATTCGGTTGGCACGATGAACGAGCCGCGCGGCCCGCCCACGCCCAGCGTGTCGCCGGGCTTGGCTTGCTCGGCCCATTGCGTGGCGGGGCCGGCGTCGTGCAGCGCGAAGTCGATTTCCAGCGTGTTCGCCTTGGCGTCGAAGCGGCGCGGCGTGTAGTCGCGCATGGTCGGGCGGCCGCTCGCGGGCCACACCGGGCCATCGGGCCCGGCCGTGGGCAGCGTGAGCTTGCCCGTTGCGGCGTCGGGGAAAAAGATCTTCGAGTGATCGTCGAACCCCAGGCTGGTGAAGCCCACGAGGTCGTCGCCCGTGAGCACGATGCGCACGAGGTGCGGCGTCACGCGCTGCACCGTCTTCACCGTCAGTTGGCGAAAGCGAAGCTCGTGGCGCACGCGGCGCGGCGTGCGGTCGGGGGTGTGGGAAGAAGCGGAAGTGGTTGTGAAGTCGGTCATTTCAAAATTGAAAGTTCAGATGCGCTCTAGCTGTTGAGCGGCGCTGTCGAGCACCGCGGCGAAATCGTGGGCTTGTTGTTCTGTGAGGGGCGTGCCCGACAGGCGCATGCGCATGGCGAGCTTCAGGTTCTCGATGGCGCGCGTGACCTGCGGTGGGCGTCCGCCGCGCGGGCCCGCGCCGTCCACGCCGCCCGACATGCGGGCCATCATGGCGTCGGCCGTTTCGCGGTTGGCGGCCAGGAATTCCTGGCCGCTCGCGGTGATGCTGTAGCGCTTGCGGCCGCCGTTGTCGGCCACTTCCACGCTCAGGTAGCCCAGCTCTTCGAGCAGGGTGAGGGTGGGGTAGACCACGCCCGGGCTCGGCGCGTAGCTGCCGCCCAGGCGGTCTTCGATGGCCTTGATGAGCTCGTAGCCGTGGGCCGGCTTGTCGGCGATGAGCTGCAGCAGCACGAAGCGCAGCCCGCCATGGCCGAACACGCGCCCGCCGCCGCGTCCGCCGCGGCCTCCGTGCATGCGGCCTTCGCCGTGATCGCCGCGCTCGCCGTCGCGGCCACCCGAGAGGCCGTCTCCGTGCTCGCCGCGGGGGGCGTGGCAGTGGTGGTTGTGATGGTGGTGGCCGAAGTGGGGGTGTCTCATGTCGATGTCCTTCTTGACTGGTATCGAAAGTATTTTAGATATATCGAAATAAAAGTCAAACAGACAGGCATCCGGCCGCCCGGCAGGGGGCGCGCCAGGCCCGCTA
Organism: Variovorax sp. 770b2; assembly: GCF_900115685.1. Taxonomy (GTDB): domain Bacteria; phylum Pseudomonadota; class Gammaproteobacteria; order Burkholderiales; family Burkholderiaceae_C; genus Variovorax. Next base: position 356,814 of record NZ_FOXJ01000001.1, read on the forward strand.
CGCCGCGCTATGCGGCGGCGGCCCTGTGCTGGCGAAGGTGTTCCAGCGTCAGCGCCTCGCCGATGTGCGACATCTGAACGGCTGCCGCCTCGGCCGAGCCCTCCGCGATGCCGGCGACCCGCTCGAACATCTGCATCTCGTAGAGCGCCACGGCGCCGCCCCAGTCTTTTTCTTTCTCGGCCAGCAGCGCCGCCAGTTCGGCGGCATCGCGCATCGCGGCGTTCACGCCTTCGCCGCCGAAGGGCGACATCACGTGCGCCGCATCGCCCAGCAGCGTCAGCCCGCGCCGGCCGGCCCAGCAGTGGCCCACCGGCAGCGCATAGATGGGCCGCGCCACGAACTGGTCGTTGCTCGCGCGAAAGAGATCGGTGATCGCATCGCCATACCCCGCGAACTCCGCAAGCAGCGCGCTGCGCACCGCGGCGGGCGAGGCGAAGTCGAAGCGCTTGGCCGCCCAGTCCGCCGGCACCCGGAAGATCGCGTAGCCGCGGATGTGCGCATGGCCGTTGCGCTGCGCAATGACCAGCTTGCCATCGCCCTGCACATCGAGCTTGCCCCGCCCGACCAGCTGCGCGACGGCGGGGTGGCGGCAGTCCACATCGTCGATGCCGAACTCGATGAACGTCAGCCCGCTGTACTGCGGCTTGTACGGCGACAGCAGCGGCCGCACGCGCGACCACGCGCCGTCCGCACCCACCACGAGATCGAAAGGCCCGGCCTCGCCGTTGACGAAGACAAGGTTCCACCGCCCATCGTCCAGCGGCCGCACTTCGCGCAGCGCGCAACCCCACTGCACGCCATCGGCAGGCAGCGAGGCGAGCAGCATGGCGCGCAGCGCGGTGCGATCGACCTCGGGCCGATCGCCCGCAGAGGCATCGGGCTCCTCGAAAAGAACGCGCCCCGACTTGTCGAGCAGCCGCGAGCCCTGGTCGTCGTAGCGCGCGATGCGCAGGAACTCGACCTCGAGCCCGGCGCGCCGCACGGCCATCAGGCCCGAGTCTTCGTGCAGGTCGAGCGTGCCGCCCTGCGAGCGCACGAGCGGGCCTTCTTCGCGCTCGAAAACGGTGGACTGCATGCCCGACAGGTGAAGCAGGCGCGCCAGCATGAGGCCGCCAGGACCGGCGCCGACGATGGCGATGCGGGGAGTGGACATGGGCGTGGGCGTAGAGGGAATGGACGTGAAAGGAATGGATGTGGGAGAAGAGGGATGCATCCGGATGACTCCGCTGAAAAGGATAGGCTCCTATCCATATTAGCATAGGAGCCTATGTATAAAATGACCCGCATGACCGAAACCCTCGACGCCCCCGACACCAACCCCCTCAAGCTCCTTGGCCGCGTGGCCCGCGGATTCACCCGCATCGCGGACGCCGACCTGCGCGAGGTCGGCCTTGCCGCCGGCCAGTTGCCAGTGCTCGTGTCGCTCAAGAAAAGCAAGGCGCTCTCGCAGGCCGAGCTCGCGCGCATCGCGCAGGTCGAGCAGCCCAGCATGGCGCAACTGCTCACCCGCATGGAGCGCGACGGCCTGGTCGAGCGCGTGGACGACCCCGCCGACAAGCGCAGCCGCCTCATCTCGCTCACGCCGCTGGCCGCGCGGCGCCTGCCGAAGGCCAGGGCGCTGATGGAGGCGCACTCGCAGCAAGCGCTGGCCGGCCTCTCCAGGGCGGAGGTCGCGCAGTTGTTCGCGCTGCTTCAGCGGGTGAATGCGAACGTGGAGCGCATGGGCGGCGGCTGAGGCGCGGCCCATGCACCCACCGCACCGTGTTCGGCGAAACCATGCGGCGCGGGCAGGTGGATGAAGACGTGATCGGCGTCATCGAGGTGCTGCGCGACGGCATGCCCGCGATGGCCGATGCCAACCGCAACGCGACCGCGTAGCGCCACCGCCTCTGCTTTGTTTTTTTTCGCCGATGCAGCCGAATTTGCGCTGCGTTGGCGAGCGACACGCCTGCAACTGTCAGAGCTTTGTGTCCCTCGGCAGTCTCCTGGCAATTGCCCGGCAGATACCTCGCCGATTCGAGAATTCCTAGACGAAATCTTTTCTCTTGCGCGGCTTTGCTTCTCTACAGTGAATGCCCTGGCGACAAGACGCCGCACTGAGTGGGCGACGCGCAGCGTGAAAGAACAACCACTGCCAACCGGCTGCGTGAACGACTGAATGAATGAACCGCTTTGTCTCACGGCGGGTGTCGATGGCCTCGTGCAATCGATGCGAATGTGAGGCGCAAAAGGCGACGGCCAAGGTGCGTGAACACCTCGGCCGTCTAACCACATGACGTGCAGTTTTTTACAGAAAGCACACCAGCTATGGCTAAGCAAATTATCGCCGGGCGTTCTACGCCCAAGTCTTCCCGTCCCACGACTACCACCAGCACCACCGGTCCCACCGGTCCCACCGGCTTGCCGCCCATGCCCCCAACAGGTCAGGACGCGTTCGACCTCCTCGAAAACAAAGCCGCACAACTCAGATCACTGCTGTGGTGCGCCTACGGCGGCAATGGATGGTTCGAGGAAGCAGGAGAAGAACACCGATCGAACATCGTCTGGATTGCTGCGGATCTGGCGTTGGAGGTGGAGGAATTGGTGCAGGGGAGTGTGAGGGGGTAGGGATTACAAATGAGCCGCCGCGCCGCCTACCCGGCGGAGGCGTCGGTTATCGCCGGTGCTCCTTTGAATAGAACCATCAGTCCAAGCTCAAGGCACCTCTCGAAGTCAGCACATTTGGAGTGACGGTGAGACTCGACCCCGCCGTAGCGGGGTCCGGGGCGAAAGTGATGCTGCGGCGCCCGAAGTCCGGGATAAACGCGATGTGCTGGACGAGCGCAATGTTCCATAAACCCGCTTGAATGCAGGGCAAGAAATCTTCCGCTTCCGCTTCTGTAGCAAATTCGGAAATACGCACGACAAGGTAAGAGTGGTGAATCTGAAAAAAAACGGGCTTGCCCGCGATTTTTATTTCACCCGGCTTATCAACTCCCTAGATCGATGACCGCCCAAGTGTTTTGACGGAGAAGCGCAATGTATAAGCATGCTGCAGCAAAATCTATATGGACGAAAGCGAAATAGGCGCCACAGAAATTTTAGACCGGCACCAGCATCGGCGTCGGCGTGTAATTTTAAAAATTCCACAATGGCTAATGGTCGCTTTGCGGCGTGCGCGTGACTAGGTTATTTAATCAACAGATCGATGCCCCATGTTTTACCAAGGCCGTGGGCATTCAAAAGGCCGACCTGCCCAGAGGCGGTGCCAGCTTTGATTTGCAATGTAGATCCGCTGCCGCTCGGCAAAACCAGCTCAACAGCTTCTACGGACGCTAAATTTTTAGGCGCAAGCGACCACTCGAGTTTGTTGAATGGAATGATGGTTGGAGATCCCGCGAAGTATTCCCTCTTTTGATCATCCCATTCCCATGTATCCAAAATCCCTACTGCCCGAAATTCAACTGTTTCGCCCGCAGTCAGTGCAATATAAAACCGCTTTTTTGCATCGGAGTAGAAGATCTTGCTTTCTTTGGAAGCGGTCAACCCCATTGCATTAACGAACTCGGTCCCCTCAATAACATTGACTTTGAAAGCGCCAATAACATCTCCGGTTTGCAGCTTCGCTTCTTCATTTTTTATGATGCTGGGGTTGAGTCGGAGGTGAACCGAAACTGAAAATTCTCCGGCTGAAATCGCCTTGACCATGCAAGCATGTGGCGGATTAAGGAGCCCGCCAACTTCATATTCTCCTATTGCATCAAAATCGTTGGCCGTCAATATGGGGATTGATGAAGGATAGCCATTCTTCGAGTTTCCATTTCGACGGACATTCCACCCTTGAGAAAAAGTTTCAATTTCGTAAGTGGGAACTCGAACTGTTGGTGGTGGGAGATCTTCCTTGGGCTTTGGTGTCCATGGGCGAATCAGTTTTCCATCTTCGTTGTATGCGTAGATAAAAACGCAATTCTCAGAGGTTTTTCGTGCAGTCCGATTTTCCAGAAAATTTTCGTAGCGATACTCTGGCTGGCGCGTGTAGATGTCAAGAATTTCTGGGAGGACCCTGACCGCACGTGGAACAAGTTTTTTTGCATTATCGACAAGCCCGCCTTTCCCGATGATAGGTTCGACAACAGCATCAGGAAATCGGTCTTTGACGTATTCAAAGTAATTTTCCGGATTATTCTTGGCCCCTTGGTCGGAATATCCATTTATATCTCTCGGACCTATTCGAACCATGAATGACCTCTGGGTTGCTTAAATTTTGCAATTTACATGAGCTGCTGCGAATCGGCTAGGATTTTTCACCAAGGCACTCAACTTGCGCCTTGAATCCGCACGAGGCCAAATCACGGGTTCTGATGTGAATTTGCACCGACCGTCTCCTTAACTCGCCAGCAACCGCCCATTGAAAAGAACCCGCACCGTCCGAACCGCCAACACAAACATCACCGCAGTCAGCACCACCAACATCCCCCCCGCCACCACCTTCAACGGCACCGCCCCCCGCACACTCGCGTACTTCAACCCCGCATTCACCATCGCAGCCAGCGGAAAACTAATCGCCCACCACCCCGCCCCAAACGGCACGCTCCGCCTGAACACCTTCGGCGCCAGCACCAAAAACAAAAACAGCCCGAAGTAAAACAACAGCCCGGCGAACAGATCCACCCGCCCCGTGAGGTTCACATACGCCGTGAACCCCACCTCGAACGGCGCGACAAGAATCAGCAGCGAGGGCGTCATCGCCGGCGCGAGTGGCTCGTGCTGGATCAACCGCGTGACGATCATCGTGAACAGCACGAGCGCCAGCACCGAGCCCACGGCCGCCGACAGCAGCAGCACCTCGCCGGCCCAGGCCATGGGCATGTGGCTGCCGGTGACGGGAATGTCCAGCGCGGCGACGCCCGGAATGATCCACGCCGGCACCGCATGCGCGGGGTGGCAGTTGCCGCCCAAAAGGCGCGAGACCACGTGCGCGGCCAGCAGCAGCGTGGCGACGGTGCCCACGACCCACACCGCGTGGCCCAGCGCGCTGTCGTAGGTGCCCAGCACGGCCGATTGCAGCAGCAGCGCAATGGCGATGGTGCCGAAGAAGTTGCCGGCAATCGGATGGTTGAACTCCGCCTTCACGGCCGCCGGGTGCCGCAGCAGCTTGGCGCCATAGCCCACGAGCAGCACGACGAACACGAAGGTGGCGAAGAGGCCGATCGCATCCGACACGACGCGCGGCACGCCGAACTCGGTGTGCGCAAAGCGCCAGCCCATCGAAAGGCCCGAGAGGCCCATGACGGCGGCGAACAGGTTGACGGGGAGGTTCTTGATGGAGGCGCCCGCGGCAGGGCGGGTGTCCATCGCGCTGAGGGTGGAGGTGGCGGAGGTAGCGGAATTTGTCATGCGCGCCAGTCTGAAGCGCATCGGCTGGGGCCGTTACTGCCGTGGGATGGCGTTTTCTGCCAAATCCCTGCGTTGTCTGACGTATGTGGTCGCCGCTGCTTTGTTCACTCCCGAGCGCTTCGGCGATTTCGTTTTATTTGAGTTGTCGCAGTTCGACTGCGACAACGCGAACAAATCGAAATCGGCCGAGCAAATTCAGGCTCGGGAGAGGTCAAGCCACCGCAGGCGCAGCACGGTCCTCAACGCTGCGGCATGTCCTTCACCGAGTACCCCAGGCTCACCGTCGCATCTTCGGGAATCGCAGGCATCGTCGCGTTCCACGCATCCCAGTTCGCCCGCATCGCGGCCAGTCGCTCGGGCTCTTTCTTGCCGAGGTTCGCGCGCTCGCGCTCATCGGCCGGAATGTTGAACAGGTACTCGTTGCCATCGACCTTCAGGTACTTCCAGTCGCCGTCGCGCATCGCCTGCTGGCCGCGGTGGTTCATGCGCCAGTGCAGCGGGCGGGCAAAGCCCTGCGTCGCATCCTTGAGCACGGGCATGAGCGACACGCCATCCAGCGGATACGCCGCATCGGCCTTCACGCCGGCCGCATCGAGCATCGTTGCGGACCAGTCCATCGTCATGCACAGCTGCGTGCTCTGGCCGCCCTTGGCGATCACCGCGGGCCAGTGCGCGATCCATGGCACGCGGATGCCGCCTTCGGTCAGGTCCATCTTGCCGCCCACCAGTGGCCAGTTGTCCGAGAAGCGCTCGCCGCCGTTGTCGCTGGTGAACACCACGAGCGTGTTGTCGGCCATGCCGTGCTTTTGCAGCGCGGCCATGATCCAGCCGATGCCTTCGTCCATGTGATGGATCATGCGGCGGTACACGTGGATGTTGCCGCCGGCCAGGTCGAAGAGGTTGTCCTTCACGGTGGGCGCCTTCTCGGCGTCGTCGCGCGTCTCCCACGGCCAGTGCGGGGCGGTGTAGTGCAGGCTGAGGAAGAAGGGCTCTTTCTGTTGCGCCATGCGCTCCACGTAGTCCACGGCGCGCTTCGAAAGAATGTCGGTGAGGTAGCCGTCTTCCTTCTTGTCCTCTTCGCCGAACCACAGGTCGTGCTGGCCGGTGGAATCGCAGTGGGTGAAGTAGTCGACACCGCCCGACATGGGCCCGAAGAATTCGTCGTATCCCGAGCGCAGCGGCCCGAAGTGCGGCGGGTAGCCCAGGTGCCACTTGCCGATGAGCGCGGTCTGGTAGCCGCTGGCCTTCAGGAGCGAGGGCAGCGTGGGGTGGTCGGTCGGCAGGCCCAGCGTGGTGCTGCCGCGGCTGCTGCTGCGAATGGGCTCTTCGGCCGCGCCGCGCAGGCGGTATTGGTACCGCGCGGTGATCATCGCGAAGCGCGTGGGCGAGCACACGGGCGAGTTCGCGTAGCCCTGCGTGAGCTTCAAACCATTCGCGGCCAGCCCGTCGAGCACGGGCGACACGGGGCCGAACGCGGCATCGCGGCCGCCGTAGCAGCCGAGGTCTGCATAGCCGAGGTCGTCGGCGACGATGAAGATGATGTTGGGTCGGGTCATGTCTCTTTTTTTTTGGAGGTTCAGGGCTGGTAGCCGGACTTTTGAACGACGGGCGCCCATTGCGTCTTGTAGGCCTTCAGCATCGCGATCGTCTGCGCCTGCGTGCTCACCACGGGCGTCATGCCCGAGTCCTTGAACTTGCGCTGCGTGTCCGGGTCCTGCATCACTTCGCGGATGGTCGCGGCGAGTCGCTCGATCTTGTCCTTGGGCATGGTGGCGGGCGCGAAGAAGGTGTTCCAGCCGGTGGCCGAGAGGTCCAGGCCCGCTTCCTTGAAGGTCGGAATGTTCGGCGCGAAGGGCGAGCGCTTGTCGCCCGAGAGCGCCAGGATGCGCAGCTTGCCCGCGTTGTGCTGCGGCAGCACCACGTCTTCGGTGTCCACGGCAATGGGCACCTGGCCGCCGATCAGGTCGTTCAACAGCGGCGCGGAGCCGCGGTAGCCGATCACCTGCGTCTGCACCTTGGCCTTCTCGCCGACCATGAGGCCGAAGAAGTGCGGCAGGCTGCCGGTCGCGGGCACGCCCACGTTGGCCTGCTGCGGATTGGCGCGCATCCACGCGAGCAGGTGCGGCAGTTCGCGCACGGGCAGGGTGGGCGACACGGCCAGCGCGAAGTCGTAGGCATTGACGTGCGACACGGGCACGAAGTCGCGCTCGGCGTCGTAGTTGTTGTCCTTGAAGACCAGGGGCGCGACCACCATCACGGCCGGGTTGGCGAGCATCAGCACGTTCTGGTTGGCGGGCGTGAGCTTCACTTGCTGGGCCGCCAGGCGTCCGCCCGCGCCGGGCTTGTTGTCGACGATGACGGGCACGCCCAGCTTGGCGCCGAGCTTCTCGCCCACGATGCGCGCCACGCGGTCGGTGGCGCCGCCGGGGGCGTAGCCGACGACGATGTGCAGGGGGCTGTCGAGCGTCTGCGCGCTCGCGGCCGTGGGTGCGGCGGCGATGGACGCCATGAGGCCGGCTGCGGCCAGCAACGCAGCCGCGCGGCGGGTCATTCGATGGGGGGTGGGTGGGTTCGTGTGCATGGTGATGGGTCCTCCTCGTTCAGTCATTCGGTTGTTCGATCGTTCAGTCGTTCGCCTGGAAATTCACGGCCTTCATGATGCCGGCCCAGCGTGCCGTGTCTTCGCGCATGGTCTTCAAAAGGGCCTCGCTGCCATCGGCGATGGGGTACATGCCGTTCTGCAGCAGAAGCTGCCGCACCTCGCGCGCGTTGACGGCGCGGGTGAGCTCGGCGCGCAGCTTGTCGACGACAGGCTGCGGCGTCTTCAACGGCGCGTAGTAGGCGAACCACGCGGTCGCGACCACGTCCTTGTAGCCGGCCTCCACGAAGCACGGCAGGTTGGGCATGAGGGGCGAGCGCTTCTCGCCGCTGGTGGCCAGCACCTTCACGCGGCCCGAGGGCAGCATCTGCTGCGCGCCGCCGATGGTGTCGAAGTACACGGGCACGGTGCCGCCCATCAGGTCCTGCCGCGCGGGCGTGGAGCCGCGGTAGGGCACGTGCACCATCTGGAGGCCTGCCGCGCGGTTGAGCATTTCGCCCAGAAAGTGCGAGGGCGTGCCCGAGCCGTAGGAGCCGAAGCTCAGCCTGTCGCCCTGCGCCTTGGCCCAGGTGATGAATTCGGGGAGGGTGCTGGCGGGCACGTCCTTGTGCACGGCGAGCGCCAGCTCGAAGCGGGCCGCGTTCAGCAGGGGAACGAAGTCCTTCACCGGGTCGTAGGAGAGGTTGCGGTACGCGCTCGGGAACATCGTCATCATGCTGGCCGTGCCGAGCAGCAGGGTGTGGCCGTCGGGTGGCGCGGTCTTCACGGCATCGACGGCGATGCGGCCGGCCGCGCCCGAGCGGTTGTCGATGATGAGCGGCCCGAGCGAATCGCGCACCTGCTGCGCGATGGCACGCGTGAGCACATCCTGCGTGCCGCCGGCCGGCACGCCGATCAGCACCTTGATGGGCTGGCCGGGCACGAAGGCCTGCTGCGCGCGAGCCAGCGGCGACAGGGCCAGGGTTCCCAGGCTGCCCAGGGCTGCAAGTGCATGGCGGCGGTCGAAGGCAAGGGGGCTGGGCATGGGCGGTTCTCCGGGTTCTCGGTCGGTGGCGAACGACTTTAGAGACGCTACATTCGATTGATCTAATCAACCATCCCCCGGACTAACCCCCACATGCCTGCCCCTGCCTCAGCCGCTGTTGCCACCGCCGCGCCCCGCCGCCCGCTGGACGACCTGCTGCTGTACCGGCTCTCGCGGCTGCTCGCCGTGGCGGGGAGCATGGTGATCCGGCTGTGCGAGGGGCGCTTTGGCATCACGCGGCGCGAGTGGCGGTTGATCGCTGTGCTGGCGAGCAAGGGCGAGCTGGGCTCATCGCAACTGGCCGAGCACGCGCAGCTGGACCGGGCACGCACCTCGAAGGCGGTGGGCTCGCTGGTCGCAAAGCAACTGGTCTCGCGGGTGGCCAAGGCGGGCGACCGGCGGCAGGTGCAACTGGGCCTCACCGAGGCGGGGCAGGCGCTGTACGACGAGCTCTTTCCGCTGGTGACGAAGATCAATGGCGATCTGATGAAGGCGCTGGATGCGGGCGATGCGGTGCGCTTCGATGCTTCGCTGAATCTGTTGCAGGCGAAGGCCGAGCGGATGGTCGAAGAGGCGGTGCTGCCGAAGGCGGACCGGGGCCGGCGCAGCGCCAAGGCCTGAGTCCGGCCAAGACAAGCGCCCCGCACGAACACTGCCGACTGGCCTACGCACAGCCCGATTGACGGGTGCTAGAAGTTGTTGATCGATTCCATCATCACCCACTCAGGAGCATCCCCCCATGGCAGCCTCGAAGAACACCCAGCCCGCCGCGCGCACGTCGGCCGCCCGCGCGAAGACCGAAGAGGTCAAACCCGATCTCGACCAGAAGAGCCACGAGACGCAGCGCTACGGCGAGATCGTCAAGCTCCCTAACGGGTTGTCGGAAAAGGTCTGCAAGGAAAGCGTGGCGCTGCTCAACCAGTGCCTGGCCGACACGATCACCCTGCGCGACATGTACAAGAAGCACCACTGGCAGGTGGTCGGCCCGACCTTCAACCAGTTGCACCTGATGTACGACCAGCACTACGAAGGGCAGGTGCTGCTGGTGGACATCCTGGCCGAGCGCATCCAGTTGCTGGGGGGCATCGCACTCGCGATGGCGGCGGACATCGCCGAGACCACCAAAATCGCCCGCCCGCCGCGCGGCCGCGAACCCGCCGCGGTGCAATTGCGCCGGCTGGCCGAGGCGCACGAACACATCATCGTGGGCGCGCGCGAGGCGGCCGAGAAGGTCGATAAATCAGGCGATGCAGGCAGCAACGACGTGTTCGTGAGCAACGTGCTGCGCACCAACGAACTGCAGGTGTGGTTCCTTACCGAGCACCTGGTCGCCGCGTCGCCGGTGACGGCCTGAGGCAACGGCCTGAGCCTTTCAGGCCGGTGCGCGAAGGTCGTTCTCGCGCAGCATGATGGGCGCCGTGGAGCCCGCTGCCAACCGGCGCCGCACGGCCGCATCGAGCTCCTCGGTGTGCAGGCCGTAGGTGTTGAGCGGGTCGGCGTTTTCGGCGGTGCGGTAGTGGTAGCGCAGGACTTCGCGTCCGATGCTCGCGTCCACGTCCTGGCCCTCCACCGTCACCGAGAACCTGACCGTGCCCGATGCATCGTGAAAGAAGGGGGCGTCAGCCATGGCGTGGCTTCGTGTGTGTCAAGGAGGTTCCTTTGGACGGATGCGCAGGAGGACTCCCGCGTCGGACCACTCTAGTCCTTTAGGCGGGTGGCGTCTGTCGGGTCTCACGCTTATGCTCTCGCCGGCGCAGCGACACCGGCGCACGCGAAGGAGAGGCCGATGAGTTCCATGGAAGAAGTCTGGGCGTACCGCGAGGAAACGCTCTACCCACAGCTGTTCGGCGAAAAGCACAGCGGCATCTACGTGCTGGACTTCGATGTCTTCTCGTCGCTCGGTGCCGAGGACATCGACCCGGCCTGGCTGCACCTGGGCGTGTTCGAGTTCGAGCCGACGCCCGCGCGCAACTCGTGGCTCTATGTCACCTCGGGCGGATCGACACCCTGGGAAACGGAGCCGGCCGAGTACGACCCCGAAGCCTATTCATGGCTCGGCTCCGAACTGGTCATCGAGGTGGCGGAGCAGCCGAAGGACCAGTGGGCGATCAAGCTCCTGCGCCGGCTGCTGGCCTTCAACGTGCTGCTCGCCCACGGGCGCTTCGGCGAAGACAAGCCGCTGCTGGACTACGGCGACCGCATCCCGATGGGCGATGTGGTCCGCGAGAAGGGCGCCGTGGGCCTGCGCAACGTGGTGCTGGCCGAGCCGAAGCACTATCCCGCCACGGCGCAGCTGGCATCGGGCAGGTTCGACTTTCTGCACGTGGTCGGCATCACCGATTCCGAGAAGGACTGGGCCAAGGCGCACAGCTCCGAAGCGCTGGTGCGCCTGCTCGAAGTGCATGGCGGTTTTCCGGTGACGGACCCGGGGCGCAAGGCCGTCGCCTGAACCGATTCAGCCGCCGACGTACGCCGCGAGGTGCTTGCCCGTGAGCGTGGCGCGCGCCTTGACGAGCTCGGCCGGCGTGCCTTCGAACACGACCTTCCCGCCGTCGTGGCCCGCGCCGGGGCCCAGGTCGATGATCCAGTCCGCATGCGCCATCACCGCCTGGTGGTGCTCCACCACGATGACCGATTTGCCCGCATCGACCAGCCGGTCGAGCAGGCTGAGCAGTTGCTCGACGTCGGCCAGGTGCAGGCCGGCGGTCGGCTCGTCGAGCACGTAGACGCCGCCTTTCTCGGCCATGTGCGTGGCCAGCTTCAGGCGCTGCCGCTCGCCGCCCGAGAGCGTGGTGAGCGGCTGGCCGAGGCTGAGATACCCGAGGCCGACGTCGGCGAGCCGCGCGAGGATGGCGTGCGCGGCGGGGGTGCGCGCATCGCCCTTGCCGAAGAATTCGGTGGCCTCGGTGACGGACATCGCGAGCACTTCGCTGATGTCGCGTTTGCCGAGCTTGTGTTCGAGCACCGAGGCGTGGAAGCGCTTGCCTTCGCACTCCTCGCAGACCGTGGCCACGCCGGCCATCATCGCGAGGTCGGTGTAGATGACGCCTGCTCCGTTGCACGCAGGGCACGCGCCTTCGGAGTTGGCGCTGAAGAGCGCGGGCTTCACGCCGTTGGCTTTGGCGAAGGCGTTGCGGATCGGATCGAGCAGCCCGGTGTAGGTCGCGGGATTGCTGCGCCGCGAGCCGCGGATCGAGCCTTGGTCGACGGACACCACGCCCGCGCCTGCGGGAATCGAGCCGTGCACCAGGGAGCTCTTTCCCGAGCCCGCCACGCCGGTGACGACGACGAGCACGCCCAGCGGCACATCGACGTTCACGTTGCGCAGGTTGTGCGTCTTGGCACCACGGATCGGCAGCGCGCCGGCGGGCGTGCGCACCTTCTTCTTGAGCGCGGCGCGGTCGTCCAGGTGCCGGCCGGTGAGGGTGGTGCTGGCACGCAATTCATCGACCGTGCCTTCGAAGCAGATGCTGCCGCCCGCCGAGCCCGCGCCGGGGCCCAGGTCCACCACGTGGTCCGCGATGGCGATGGCCTCTGGCTTGTGCTCCACCACGAGCACGGTGTTGCCCTTGTCGCGCAGCCGCAGCAGGAGGCCGTTCATGCGCTGGATGTCGTGCGGGTGCAGGCCGATGGTGGGCTCGTCGAAGACGTAGGTCACGTCGGTGAGCGAGGAGCCGAGGTGGCGGATCATCTTCGTGCGCTGCGCCTCGCCGCCCGAGAGCGTGCCCGAGGGGCGGTCCAGGCTCAGGTACCCGAGGCCGATTTCCACGAACGAGTCGAGCGTGTGCGCGAGCTTCTCCAGTAGCGGCGCGACCGAGGGTTCGCTGAGGCCTCGCACCCATGCGGCCAGGTCGCTGATCTGCATCGCGCAGGCATCGGCGATGTTGATCTTCTTGATCTTCGAAGAGCGCGCGCCTTCGCTCAGCCGCGTGCCATCGCACTCGGGGCAGGTGCTGAAGGTGACCGCGCGTTCCACGAAGGCGCGGATGTGCGGCTGCATCGCATCGACGTCCTTCGCGAGAAAGGACTTCTGCACCTGCGGGATCAGGCCCTGGTAGGTGAGGTTGATGCCATCGACCTTGATCCTGGTCGGCTCTTTGTGCAGCAGGGCGTCGAGCTCCTTCTTGGTGAACTTGCGGATCGCCTTGTCGGGGTCGAAGAAGCCGCAGCCGTTGAAGATGCGGCCGTACCAGCCCTCCATGCTGAAGCCCGGAATGGTGAGCGCGCCCTCGTTGAGCGATTTGCTGTCGTCGTAGAAGGCGGTCAGGTCGAAATCGGTGACTGCGCCCCGGCCTTCGCAGCGCGGGCACATGCCGCCGGTGCGATTGAAGGTCTGCTTGACGGTCTTGCTCGCGCCGCGCTCCACGGTGATGGCGCCGGTCGCCTTCACCGAGGGCACGTTGAACGCGAAGGCGCTCGGCGAGCCGATGTGCGGCTTGCCCAGGCGGCTGAAGAGAATGCGCAGCATCGCGTTGGCATCGGTCGCGGTGCCGACCGTGGAGCGCGGGTCGCCGCCCATGCGCTCCTGGTCCACGATGATCGCGGTCGTGAGGCCATCGAGCACATCGACCTCGGGCCGCGCGAGCGTGGGCATGAAGCCCTGCACGAAGGCGCTGTAGGTCTCGTTGATGAGCCGCTGCGATTCCGCGGCGATGGTGCCGAAGACGAGAGAGCTCTTGCCCGAGCCGGAGACGCCGGTGAACACGGTGAGCCGGCGCTTGGGCAGCTCGACGCTGATGTCCTTCAGGTTGTTCACGCGCGCGCCCTGCACGCGGATCATGTCGTGATGGTCGGCGGCGTAGGGCTCGGTCTTCGGCGTGTCCTTGGGGGCTTCCTTGGTGGTGTCCTTCTTCGGGGCTTTGCTCATCGGGTCTCCGTCGTTTTCTTGTCGTGCGGCTCAGCGCAGTTGCTGGATGCGGATCATGTTGCCCGCCGGATCGCGCACCGCGCAGTCGCGCACGCCGTAGGGCTGGTCGGTCGGCTCCTCGACGATCTCGGCCTTGCCGGCCTGCAGCTTGGCGAAGGCGCCGTCCAGGTCCTTGGTGGCCAGCAGCATCGTGGCGTAGGTGCCCTTGGCCATCATCTCGGCGATGGTGCGGCGCTCGTCGTCGGTGATGCCGGGCGTGGCCGCCGGCGGGTACAGCACGATGGAGACGCCCGGCTGCCCCACGGGGCCGACGGTGATCCAGCGCATGCCGCCGTAGCCGACGTCCTTGCGGATCTCGAAGCCCAGGGTGTCGCGGTAGAAGGCCAGCGAGACCTCGGCGTCGGTGTGCGGAAGGAAGGTGGAGTGGATGGTGATGTCCATGGCAATGTGCTTCTAGGTGGGTTCGGGCGCCGATGCTATTTCGGCAGGCGCGGTCGGCGCTTCTCGATTCCTGATCGGTCGCGTCACTTGCCGGGCCACGCACGACGGAATGCCCTCGGTCGTGTTCGCGTCCTGGCGCCGGTACACGCCGGGCGGCACGCCCACCAGCTCGGTGAAGCGGGTGGTGAAGGTGCCCAGCGAGCCGCAGCCGACCGAAAAGCACACCTCGGTCACGCTCAGGTCGCCGCGGCGCAGCAGCGCCATCGCGCGCTCGATGCGCCGCGTCATGAGGTAGGCGTAGGGCGGTTCGCCGTAGGCGATGCGGAACTGGCGGCTCAGGTGGCCGGCCGACATGCCCGCATCGCGCGCCAGCGTCTCCACGTCCAGCGGCTGCGCGTAGTCCCGGTCGATGCGGTCGCGCACGCGGCGAAGGCGCGCAAGGTCGCGCAGGTGCTGTGCGGCGGTGGGCTTGGTGGTCATCGGTGGGATCGTGCCACGTCGCACCGGTGTGCTCAAGCCGCGCCCCGCGGCGTGCTCGAGCTGCGCCCCGCGGCGTGCTCGAGCTGCGCCCCGCGGCGTGCTCGAGCTGCGCCCCGCGGTGCGCGGGGGTTGTCGTTGTCAGGCCGCGGCCGGACCCTGGTGGCCCTGCGCAGGCGCCGGCGCGGCCATCGCCGGATCGGCCTCCACGCGCATCTTCGGCAGGTGCTGCGGATACTCGCGCTGCATGAATTCGATGAGGCCCTCGCGCACGCTGCAGCGCAGGTCGAAGGCCAGGCCCGAGGTGGCCGCGGTGCACAGCACGCGGACCTGCATGGTGCGCTCGGTGGCGTCGGTCACGCGCAGGTTGAAGAAGCGGCCGTCCCATTCGGGCGCGGCCTTCACGATGCGTTCCACCTCCGCGCGCAGCGGCGCGAGCGGCATGCCGTAGTCCAGGTAGATGAAGACCGAGCCGAGCAGTTGCGCCGAATGGCGCGTCCAGTTCTGGAAGGGCTTTTCGATGAAGTAGGTGAGCGGCAGCACGAGGCGCCGCTCGTCCCAGATCTTCAACACCACGAAGGTGCCGGTGATCTCTTCCACGCGGCCCCACTCGCCCTCGACCACCAGCACGTCGTCGATGCGGATCGGCTGCGCCAGCGCGATCTGCAGGCCCGCGATGAGGTTGCTGAACACGGGCTTGGCCGCAAGGCCGGCCACGATGCCGATCACGCCGGCCGAGGCCAGGAGGCTCGCGCCGACCTGGCGCGCGCCGGGAAAGGTCATGAGCATCATCGCGCCGCCCGCCACCAGCACCACGCTCATGGCGGTGCGCGCGAGCACGCGGGTTTGCGTGAGCACGCGGCGCGCCTGCAGGTTGTCGGCCACGTCGGACGGGTGCTGCGCGAGCACGCCGTCGGCAAACCCGCTGATGGCCCGCACGATGAGCCAGGTGGCCGCGGCGATGAGCAAGAGGCCGTTGAGGTGCCGCACGCTCCCGATGAAGCGCAGGTCGTCGGGCGCGGCCTGGAACACCAGCAGCAGCGCCACCAGCGGCAGCACCAGCCGCCCGGCCGGCTGGATGTTGACCACCATCGCATGCACCGCGGGCGCCGGACGGGTGATGCGCCGCAACACGAGTCCGCCGACACGGTGGACCAGGAGGGCGAGCGGGACGGCGATGAGGACGGCAATCCAGGTGCCGAACCAGGGGTGGGCAAGAATCTCTTGGGTCATCGGGCGGTGGTGGGCGGTGCTTCCGTTGTCTCGTTCAGGTGTTGGAGGATGCGCGCCGCGTCGTCGCGCAGCTGCGTGGAAAGCGCCGTCGCCAGGTCGAGCCGGCGCAGCAGCCAGGGGCTGATGTCGTTCTCGAACGGGTCGGGCAGGGGAATCGGGCCGCCCACGGTGGACACGCCCGTGCTCTCGGGTTGAGAGGGGCCGGTGGTCGGCGTGGTTCCGATGGCCGCCTCGATGCGTTGCGCGGTGCGCGCGAGCGGGCCTTCGACCTCGCCCGGCGTGAGGCGGTCGCGCCGCAGCACGAGCATCGATTTCACGGCGCTCAGCTGCGCGAGCATCTGGTAGCTGTGGGCCTGCAGGTGTTCCAGCGGCTCCAGCGGCGGCTGCACCGCGCGCGGCTCGGAGAGCGAGCGCTGCGTGGCCTGCACCAGGGCCGAGAGGCTGTCGAAGGCCTCGCGCCGCGCGAGCCGCCATTCGAGCTCGGGGCTGCTGTCGATGGCCTGCAGTTGGCCGAGGCCCAGCGCGAGCCGCGCATGCCGCGCCTGCGCGGTGAGCACGCGCGCCACCAGCGCCGGAATCTGCGAGCGCTCCCAGGAGGGCAGCACGTAGCAGAAGCCCCAGGCGAGCGCGGCGCCGATGAGCGTGTCGGCGATGCGCTCGAACAGCGCGAAGATGGGCGCGGTGCCGGTGTTCAGCATGTGCGCCTGCACCAGGCCCAGCACGGTGGCCGCCACCGCGGTGATGAGGTAGCGCCGCACCGCGAAGCTGTGGGCAATGGCCTGCGCGACGGTCACGATGACCAGCAGCCACAGCGCCGAAGGGTGCGCCGAGAGCAGCCCCACCGCGAGCACGCAGCCCAGCAGCGTGCCCGCCACGCGGGCGTTGCGCCGCTCCAGCGTTTGCGAGAGGCTGCCGCGCAGCACCACCACGATGGTCAGGAGGATCCAGTAGTCGTGCGAGCCCCAGGGCATCGACACCGCGATGCCGTAGCCGGCCGCGATGGCGAGCGCCGCGCGGATCGCGTGGCGCAGCGGCGGCTGGTCCCAGCGCCACAGCGTGAAGAAGGGGCGCCACGACCAGTCGGTCGGGCTCACGAAGAGCTGCCAGTTGGCGCGCACCACGGCCAGGTCGGGCTCGGCATCGCCGCGCGCCACGGCCGACAGGCGCAGCACCTCGTCGTTGATGTGGCCGATGCGGCTCGCAAGGCCGCGCGCGAGCATCGCGGCGGTCGGGCCGGGGTGGCCGTGGTGACCGTGATGGTGCTCGTCGTCCGCCGAGACGTGGATGGCCGCCAGGCGCGGGCGGCGGTCGGTCACGGCCTCGGGGTGGCGGCGCATCATGAGCGCGTCGGCGAGGGCGACGGTTTCGTCGGACAGCTCTTCGAGCACGCGGCGCATCTCGATCAGCGCGTCGGCGTGCGCGGGGTGGGCGCGCAGCGCGTCCAGGTCCAGTTCGCTGGCCAGCAGCTGGTCGCGCATCTCCAGCACGATCACCAGCATGGCGGCCAGGCGCTGGCGGCGCGGCGTGCGGGGCGATTCGAGCACGATGTCGCGCGTGGCCTGCAGCTGGTCGGCGAGCGCGGCTTGCTCCCGCAGCAACTGGCCCAGCACCGGCGCGGGGGTGTCGCGGATGTCGCGCGTTTCGTCCTGCGGGGTGAACTGGCCGGCCTCGGTGCGCATCAGCGCGGCCAGCGAATACAGCACATCGGCCACCGACTGGGTGCGAAAGCGCCCGTTGAGCGCGAGGTTGGCGAGCGTGGCCCAGATCACGTACAGGCCCGCGCCCAGACCGAAGTGCCAGGTGCGCTGGATGGCCTCGGACAGGTCCACCGGCGCGGGCGTGGCCATCGAGAAGATCATCGAGAACATCACCGCGATGGCGATGGGAATGCCGCGCTTGCCCCAGGCCATGGCCAGAAAGGCCATGAAGGTGGCGGGCACCAGGAGGAGCCCCAGGCGGATCGGCGCGGTGTGCAGCATCTGCACCGCGAAGAACAGCGGCAGGCCGATGAGCGGCGCCGGCAGCATCTGGAAGAACTTGCCGCGGCGCGGGCCGGGCAGGTCGGGCGGCGCGGTGACGATCACGCCCGTGGCCGCGGCCGACGCGGCGATGGTGCCGAGCCAGAAGTGGATGCCGCCCGAGATGAACAGGAGGCCGAGCGCGACCGTCAGGCCGCTCGCCACGTAGTGGCTGAGCGCAATGCGCAACGCGGCTCGGACCCGGACGGCTGCGCTGGGCCCCGTCATCACTTGGCGGAAGCGTCGCCCTCGGAGGGGCTGCCCGTGCCAGGCGCTGCAGGGGCGTCGCGGCGGATGCGCGTGAGCTTGCGCTGCACGGGCTTGGCTGCCACGGCGGGTGCTTCACCCTCGGCGGCTTCGTCGGCGAAATCGGCGACGGTGCTGCGGGCGTACAGGTCGACCGAGGCGTCGTCGGCATTCGTCTTGGTCGAGGCCGACACGGCGCGCACGCGGTCGCTGGCGCGCAGCTTGTCGTCCACGTTGGCGAACTTCGAATACTTCGCGAGCAGCGGCACGAGCTGGCCGTAGATGCGCGGCGCACCGGCCAGGCACTCGCGCTGCTCCAGGAAGTCGGGCTCGCCGGTGAAGTTGCCAATGAGGCCGCCGGCCTCGGTGACCAGGAGAGAACCCGCGGCCACGTCCCAGGGGTTCAAGCCCGTCTCGAAGAAGCCGTCGGTGAAGCCCGCGGCCACGTAGGCCAGGTCGAGCGCCGCGGCGCCGGGGCGGCGCAGGCCCGCCATGCGGGGCATCATGTCCGCCATGATGGCCAGGTACTGCTTGAAGTTGTCGCCGGTGCGGAACGGAAAGCCCGTGGACACCAGGCACTCGCTCAGCTTGGTGCGCTTGGAGACGCGGATGCGCCGGTCGTTCATGTAGGCGCCGCGGCCCTTGGTGGCGGTGAAGAGGTCGTTGCGGCTCGGGTCGTAGATGACCGCCTGCTCGATCTTGCCGCGCACCGCGAGCGCGATGGACACGCAGTAGACCGGGAAGCCGTGGATGAAATTGGTGGTGCCGTCGAGTGGATCGATGATCCAGACGTAGTCGGAATCCTTCGCACCGTATTCGGTGCCCGATTCTTCGGCCAGGATGCCGTGCCCCGGGTATGCGCCAAGCAGCGTTTCGATGATGACCTTCTCGCTGGCGTGATCGACTTCGGTGACGAAGTCGTTGACCTGCTTTTGCGAGATGCGCACGGACTCGACGTCCAGCGCGGCGCGGTTGATGATGGCGCCGGCGGCGCGTGCGGCCTTGACGGCCACATTGAGCATGGGATGCAGGTTGGGGGACGACATTCTGGATTGTGAGAAGAACGGTGGGAGGGGTCCCCGAGATGCGATCTCCTGGCGACCCTGCGACCCGGCGATGCGGGCGGCGAGAATCGGGCATTTTACCGGCTCCGCCCGTTAGTGTCTCCAAACCCCGCCATGCGCACCCGTTTCATCCTGATCCAGACCAGCCACGCCGGCAATGTGGGCGCCGCCGCCCGCGCCATGAAGACCATGGGTTTCGACGACCTCGTGCTGGTGGCGCCGCGCTGGGCCAACGTGCTGCGGCGGGAAGAAACCATCCAGCGCGCGAGCGGCGCCCTGGACGTGCTGACGAATGCCCGCATCGTCGAAACGCTGGACGAGGCGCTCGACGGGGTGACCCATCTGTGCGCCACCGCGATGATCCCGCGCGACTTCGGCCCGCCCACCCGCACGCCGCGCGAGCACCTGGAGCCGCTGGGAAAGCAGGGCGACCAGCACGTCGCCTTCCTGTTCGGCTCCGAGCGTTTCGGCATGCGCAATGAAGACGTCTACCGCTGCAACGTGGCGCTGAGCATTCCGACCGACCCGAAATTCGGCTCGCTGAACCTGGGCGCGGCGATCCAGGTGGTGGCCTACGAATGGCGGCTGGCCATCGGCGGCTACGAGGTGCGCGACGCCACGGCGCCCGCAGAGGCGGCCGATGCGAAGGCTGTGGCGGGCATGCTCGACCACTGGGAGCGCTCGCTGGCGGACATCGGTTTCCTGGACCCGGCCGCGCCCAAGAAGCTGATGCCGCGGCTGCAGCAGCTGTTCAACCGGGCCCAGCCCACGCCCGAGGAGATCCACATCCTGCGCGGCATCGCCAAGGCCATGACCGATGCGGCCAAGGGCCCCAGGGGCGGCTCCACGAGCTAAAACCCCATCGAAAGTACGCGAAGACACCGGGCTTTAGACTGCCCGCCCACTATCGATATAACGACAACAAAGGCAGCGATGTTCTCTCGACTGCGCGCCGACATCCGGTGCATCCTCGAACGCGACCCGGCCGCGCGCAGCGCCTGGGAAGTGATGACGGTCTACCCGGGCTTCCACGCCGTGGTGCTGCATCGCTGGGCGCATGCCTGTTGGACGCACGGCTTCAAGTGGCCCGCCCGCTTCATCGCGCACTGGGCGCGGTGGATGACCGGCATCGAGATCCATCCGGCCGCCAAGATCGGCGAGCGCGTGTTCTTCGACCATGCCATGGGCGTGGTGGTCGGCGAGACGGCCGAGATCGGCGACGGCTGCACCATCTACCAGGGCGTGACGCTGGGCGGCACCTCGCTCTACAAGGGCACCAAGCGGCATCCGACGCTCGGGCGCGACGTGGTGGTGAGCGCGGGGGCCAAGGTGCTGGGCGGCTTCCTCGTGGGTGATGGCGCCAAGATCGGCAGCAACGCAGTGGTCATCAAGCCGGTGCCGGCCGGGGCGACGGCGGTGGGCATTCCCGCGCGCATCATCCCCTCCAAGGCCGGCGAAAGCGCCGATGTGTCCGCGCCGCAGAAGTTCTCGGCCTACGGCATCACGCAGGAAGACGATCCGCTGAGCCAGGCCATGCGCGGACTGATCGACAACGCATCGAGCCAGGAGCACCAGATCGCGCTGCTGTGGCAGGCGATCGAGAAGCTGTCGGCGCGTCCGGGCAACGGGGACTGCGTGCCCGGCGATGCGGCGCGCGACGAATGCTTCGAGGCGGAGAAGCTCACGCAGCTCATCGGGAAGTAATCCCCCAAGGGCTGGTCAATTGGCCAGCGGCTGGTAGATCTGGATCAGGTTGCCGCAGGTGTCCGCGAAGATCGCCAGCTTGATCGGCCCCTGGTCGGTGGGGTCCATCGTGAAGCGCACGCCGTGCCCGCGCAGGCGCTTGGCGTCGGCCTCCAGGTCGTCGCTCTGGAACGCTGTCGCCGGGATGCCCTGGCTCATCAATGCCTGCTGGTACGCGCGGGCGGCGGGGTTGGCGTTGGGCTCCAGCGACAGCTCCGTGTCGCCGCCTTCGGGCGACTTCACCGTGAGCCATCGGTACTCCCCGGCCGGGATCTCCAGGCTCTTCACGAAGCCGAGGACTTGCGTGTAGAAGGCCAGGGCCTTGTCCTGGTCGTCCACGAAGATGCTGGTGAGGTTGATGCGCATGATGATGAAGGGGTTCAGTGAGGTGGAAAGCCGCCATCCTGCCCAACATGCCCGCTCGCGACTTCGCCGAAATTGCGGTCGCCCGCATGGGCAAGGTTCATGAGCGCGATGCACCCCGCCGGCGCGGCGCACGGCTGGGCACTGCGCCTGTAGGCCCGGGGCGGCACGCCGAAGTGCCGGGTGAACAGCCGCGAGAAACTCCCCAGGTCGGCGAAGCCCAGCGCCAGGCCGATCTGCGTGGCCGGCTCGTCGGTGGCCAGCAGCATCGCACGCGCGCGCTCCAGCCTTGCACGCGTGCGGCATTGCAAGGGCGTCTCGCCGAAGAGCGCGCTGAACTGGGTGATGAAGTGCGAAGTCGAGAGGCCCGCTTCTTTCGCCAGGCCCGCCACCTTGGCCGGCGGCTCCAGTTCGAACTGGAGCCGTTGGCGGGCATCGCACATGCGCCTGAGCAGGTCGGGAGAGATCATGGGCCGGAAAACCTCAGGCGGCGCGCTTGGCGGACGTGCCGTGCAACGAGCCGTGCACGTGGCCTGCATGCTGCCCGAAGGTCTCGGACGCGAGCGTGGCCGCGTCCAGCTCCTGCAGGATGCCGCAGGCGTTCGCCGACTCGGGCCCGCAGCACTGCAGGCGCAGCGCCTTCAACTGTTTTTCAAGCGTCTTGAGTTCGGAGATTCGCGCGGCCACGTGGCCGATGTGGTCGTCCAGCAGCTGGTTGACCTCGCCGCAATCGTCCTGCGGCGCGTCGCGGAATTTCAGCAGGCTGCGGATCTCGCCGAGCGTCATGTCCAGCGAGCGGCACCGCCGGATGAAGCCCAGGCGCTGGGCATGCTCGTCGTCGTAGATGCGGTAGTTGCCATCGGTGCGCGCGGGCTCGGGCAGCAGTTGCTCGCGCTCGTAATACCTGATGGTTTCGACCGGGGTGTTCGCGGCCTTGGCCAGTTCACCGATTTTCATGATGCGGCAAATGGAAGTGAAGGGATTTGCGTTTGACTCTACACCTGCTTCAGGGTTTCCAATTGCGTTCATGACGAACCAGAACGCGCTGAAGCCGGTGACGCCGGCCCTCCCTCATGACCACGATCATGACCACGATCATGGTCACGATCACCCGCATGGACATGCCCATGCCCATGCCCACGCCGAGGCGGCCTGCTGCGGCAGCCCGGTCTGCGGTTCGTCTCCCCCCGTGGACACCGCCGACATCCCCAAAGGCGCCTTGCTCTTTCGCATTCCCACGATGGATTGCGCGGTCGAGGAATCCGAGATCCGCCGGGCGCTCGAGCCGGTCGAAGGCGTCACGGGCCTTCGCTTTCGCCTCGGTGAACGCACGATGGCCATCACGGCCGACGCGCTTGCCTTGCCCCATGCGCTCGATGCGATCCGCAAGGCCGGCTTCAAGCCCGAGCCCCTCGGCGATGCAGCCGTCCCTGCCGCGCCGGCACGCATCGCGGGAATGAGCACCGGCCTCGCGCGCCTGGTCGCCGCGCTGGTGCTGGCCATCGCGGCCGAGTCGATCTCTTTCCTCGCCCTCGACGGCAAGGGCTTCATGGCCGCAGAGATGGTGCTCGCGCTCGCAGCCATCGGCCTGGCCGGCCTGGACACCTACAAGAAGGGCTTCGGCGCGCTGGTGCGCGGCCGCCTCAACATCAATGCGTTGATGGCCGTCGCCGTGACGGGCGCCTTCGTCATCGGCCAGTGGCCCGAGGCCGCGATGGTGATGGCGCTCTATGCGATTGCCGAACTGATCGAAGCCCGTGCCGTGGACCGCGCGCGCAACGCGATCCAGAGCCTGCTCGCGCTCGCGCCCGAGCAGGCCGAAGTCAAGCAGCCCGATGGCAGCTGGCAGACCGTGAGGGCCGATGCGGTGCCGCTGGACGCCATCGCGCGCATCCGCCCCGGCGAGCGCGTGCCACTGGACGGCGTGGTGACCGACGGCCTCAGCGCCATCGACCAGGCGCCGGTCACGGGCGAGAGCATTCCGGTCGACAAGACGGTGGGCGACCCGGTCTTCGCGGGCACCATCAACCAGACTGCCGCATTGGAGTTTCGCGTCACTGCCGTGGCCGCCAACACCACGCTCGCGCGCATCATTCACGCGGTCGAAGAAGCGCAGGGCACGCGCGCGCCCACGCAGCGCTTCGTCGATAAATTCGCCGCCATCTACACGCCCACGGTCTTCGTGCTGGCGCTGGCGATCGCGCTGTTCACGCCGCTCTTCATGGACTGGACGTGGCTGCAGGCCCTCTACAAGGCGCTCGTGTTGCTGGTCATCGCGTGCCCGTGCGCGCTGGTGATCTCGACGCCCGTCACCGTGGTGAGCGCGCTCGCATCGGCCGCGCGGCGCGGCATCCTCATCAAGGGCGGCACGTACCTCGAAGAGGCACGCAAGCTCAAGGCCGTGGCGCTGGACAAGACGGGCACCATCACCGAAGGCAAGCCCAAGCTGGTCGAGTCGACGCTGCTCGATGCATCGGGCAACGAAGCGGCGGTGTTCGCGATTGCCGCGAGCATCGCGGGACGCTCGGACCATCCGGTGTCCAAGGCCATCGCCGCGGGCTTGAAGGGAAATCGCGAAGAGGTCGGCGACTTCACCGCGCTGCCGGGCCGCGGCGTGCAGGCCACGCTCGCGGGCCAGACCTACATGCTCGGCAACCATCGCCTCATCGAGGAGAAGGGCCTGTGCACCCCGGCCCTGGAAGCCGAGCTCGAGCGCCATGAAGAAGCCGGCCGCACGGTGACCCTGCTCGCATCGAGCCAGGCGGTGCTCGCGTTGTTCGCCGTGGCCGACACGATCAAGGAATCGTCGCAGGCGGCGGTGGCCGAGCTGCGCGCCCTGGGCGTCGTGCCCGTCATGCTCACCGGCGACAACGCCGCCACGGCCAGGACCATCGGCGCCCACGCCGGCATCCAGGACGTGCGAGGCAACCTGCTGCCCGAGGAAAAGCTCGGCGCCATCAAGGCGATGCAGACGCGCTACGGCGCCGTTGCGATGACCGGCGACGGCATCAACGACGCACCGGCGCTCGCACAGGCCGACATCGGCTTCGCCATGGGCGGCGCGGGCACCGACACGGCCATGGAAGCAGCCGACGTGGTCATCATGAACGACGACCTGCGCCGCATCCCCGAGACCATCCGCCTCTCGCGCCGCGCGCATGCGGTGCTGTGGCAGAACATCACGCTGGCGCTGGGCATCAAGGGCGTTTTCTTCGTGCTCGCGGTGTTCGGCAGCGCGACGATGTGGATGGCGGTATTTGCCGATATGGGCGCGAGCCTGCTGGTGGTGGCGAACGGGCTGCGGTTGATGCGGGCGGAAAAGCGCTGAGGCTCACCAGCGCGCCGCCCACGTCTCCAGCGGCACACGCGCCGCATTGCACACGTAGCTCACCGCGTGGTACCACCCCGCGAGCATCATCAGCTCGATGAGTTGCGCGTGACTCCAGTGTTCGCTGAGCGATTGCCAGAGTTCGTCGTCGATGTCGCTGCGGTCGTGCAACTGGTCGACCATCAACACCAACAGCCGATCGCGCGGCGCGAGCAGGTCCACGTCTTCGGCCACGGACGCCATCACGCGCCGCTCGACCGCGTCGAACCCCGCCGCATCGGCGAAGGCCGCAACGTGCACGCCCCATTCGTACTCGGCGCCGCAGCGGGCACACGCGCGCGTGATCACCACCTCGCGCTCGCGCAGGCTGACGGCCGCCTTGCGGCCCAGCAGATACCGGCCCAGCCCCAGCGTTCGCTCGGCCAGGTCAGGGTGGATGGCCAGCACGCGGAAGAGCGCGAGGATCTCGGGCCTGCCGGGCGGATTCATCCGCGCCAGCAGGTCTGCGATCGGTTCGGGGAAGGGCGCTTGGAGCGGTGGAATGCGAGGAGCGCGAATGCTTTGCCGGGCAACGGTCGTCATGGTCGGAATCCTTTGTGGAATGCATCGAAATCGCTACGAAAAACGTAGCGATCTGGCGCAGTCTATCGCTACGAAATGCGTAGCACAATAGGCGCCTGTTCGATCACCGAAAGCACGACATGGACGACGAGGAAGCATCGGCCTCGCAGCCCGCGCCCGCCGTGGCGCGGCGGCCCATCATGCGGCTCCTGGAGCAACTGGGCCGCAAGGGCACGCTGCGCATCCTGTGGGAGCTGCGCGACGGCCTGCCGCAGAGCTTCAGGGCGTTGCGCACGAGCACGGAGGACATGTCCCCCTCGGTGCTGAACGACCGCCTCAAGGAGCTGCGCGCGGCGGGCGTCGTCGAACTCTCGGGCACGGGCTACGTGCTCACCCAGGCGGGCGGCGAACTGGTCAAGCGGCTGACGCCGCTCAACCAGTGGGCCAACCGCTGGTTCGAATAACCCGAAAGACCCAAAGAAAAACGGAGAAGACGGCCCTGTATTTCATCTGCAATCGTTCCCGCTTCATCTGAATCGGCCGCGCCGCGCGCGCAATTCGTGCGCAACGCGCGCTTCGCAAAGTAGAGCCCGAATCAACACCGATCCCGGCACCGCCCCCGGTGCCTGGATCACCCAGTGTTGGCTTGGGGCTCGCCGGACGCGTATCTGCCGGCACACCCCTTCTACTTTTTCAGATGCGCAAGAAGGAAACGATCATGAAGAAACTCAATGCCGCCATGGCTGCCCTTGCCGCCACCGTGATGCTCACCGCCGCCGGCACAGCCTCGGCCCAGAGCCTGACCCGCGCCGAAGTCGTCGCGCAACTGAAGGCGGCCCAGGCCAGCGGCCAACTGGCTGCACTGACGGGTGAGGACAGCGGCTCGGCCTACCTGTCGCGCCACTTCCAGGCCAGCGAACCGCGCTCCGAAGTGAAGGCCGAACTGGCACAGGCCAAGGCCGACGGCACGCTCGGCGTGCTGGTCGCCAGCGACAGCGGCTCGGCGTATCTCTCGCGCAACTTCAAGTCGACCGAGCCGCGCGCCGAGGTCAAGGCCGAGCTGGCCGCGGCCGAGAAGAGCGGTCACTTCGACGCGCTCTATGGCGAAGACAGCGGCTCGTTCTTCCTCGCGCACGGCGGCAACGCGGTGGCGACGAACAGCGCCGTCGCGATGGCCACGCCACAGAACGCAGGCCAGTGAGCGCCACGTCACCACGCCGGCAGCGCGGCATCGCGCTGGCGGCTGTAGTGGGCGCAGCGCTGGTCGCTGCCGCGGGCGTGCTGCCTGCGGCGGCCGACTCGCTCGCCGCCGCCTTTGCCGCCGAGAACGACGCGGCCATGAGCCGCATGATGGCCGCGATGGAGATCAAGCCCTCGGGCGACATCGACCGCGATTTCGCCGCGATGATGATCCCGCACCACCAGGGCGCCATCGAGATGGCGCAGGCCGAGTTGCGCTACGGCCGCAACGAGCAGCTGCGCCGCATCGCGCAGGAAATCATCGTCGAGCAGCAGCAGGAGATCGCGGCGATGCACCTGGCGCTCGGCCAGCCGCTGCCGCCCTCCGCCGCAGCGCCGACCCAGGGGCTTTCCGCCACCCACACCACAACATCCATGCCGCATCAGCACACGATGCCCGGCATGCACATGGACCACTGAGACACCCATGACCCCTCTTCGCCATGCCGCCGTGCTGCTCTGCGCATCGCTCGCCTTCGCCACGTCGTTCGCGCAGGCAGGCCAGGCCCCCGGCGCCGCCGCGGCCGCCGACATTCCGGTGAGCCACCGCGACCGGCTCTATGCCGCCGAGCAGTTCTCCAACACCGTCTCCGTCACCGATCCGGTCGACAACAAGCTGTTGGGCGTGATCCGCCTGGGCGATCCGTCGCCCGGCAACTTCAGCCCGCTCTACAAGGGCCAGGTGCTGGTGCATGGCATGGGCTTCTCGCCCGACCACCGCACGCTGGCCATCGTGTCGATCGGCTCGAACTCGGTGACCTTCATCGACACCGCGACCAATGCCGTGAAGCACACCACCTACGTCGGCCGCTCGCCGCACGAGGCCTTCTTCACGCCCGACGGCAAGGAGGTGTGGGTCACGGTGCGCGGCGAGAACTACGTCTCGGTGATCGATGCGAACACCTTCGAGGAGAAGACCCGCATCGTCACGCCCGGCGGACCCGGCATGCAGATCTTCTCGCCCGATGGCAAGTACGGCTACGTGTGCTCGTCGTTCAACCCCGAGACCGTGGTGATCGACACCGCGACCAAGCAGGTCGTCGGCCGCGTGAAGCAGGAGAGCCCCTTCTGCCCCAACATCGCCGCCACGCCCGATGGCAAGCAGGTGTGGTTCACCCTCAAGGACGTGGGCCGCACGATGGTGTTCGATGCGAAGCCGCCGTTCGCGGTCATCAAGTCGTTCGACACCGGGCCCATCACCAACCACGTCAACTTCGCCGCCACGAAGAAAGGCACCTTCGCCTACGTGACCATCGGCGGGCTCAACCAGGTGAAGGTGTTCCGCACCGACGATTTCTCGCAGGTCGCGACCATCCCGGTCGGCAAGCTGCCGCACGGCGTGTGGCCTTCGGGCGACGGTTCGCGTATGTACGTGGGGCTGGAGAACGCCGATGCGCTCGCCGCCATCGACACCGCAACGAACAAGGTCGTGGGCGAAGTTCCCATCGGGCAGGCGCCGCAGGCGATTGCCTACGTGCCGAACGCGGTGCCGGAAGGCGATGGCCTGCAGGGGCTGCAGCCGCTCGGCGTGGCGGGGCAGGCCGCGCATCTCACGCTCATGGCCGTGCAGGGCGACAAGGCGGGTGCGCCCACCAGCGTGACGCTGTTCGACCAGGGATTGACGCAGGTGCTGCAGGCCTCCGCGACGGGGCTCGAGCCGAAGTCTCCCTATGTGCTGGCGCTCGCCGAGCAGCCCGATGGCGGCGGCGCGCTGCAACCGCTGGCCAACTTCATGACCAACCCGGCGGGCTCGGCCATCGTGAACGCGATCGGCCCGATCCGCCAGATCGTGCAATCGAGCGCCGATGCCTCGCGCCGCTACCTCGTGATCGCACCGCAGGTCGCGGGCCAGCCCGGCAAGCCGGTGCAGGTGCAAGGCCTCTGAACTCCGAAGCCTCGGCTTCAGTTCAGCGCATCGACCTGCGTGTCGAACACATAGCCCGCACCACGCTCGGTGCGGATGAACTGCGGCGTCGAGGCATCGACCTCGATCTTTCGCCTGAGGCGCAGGATCTGCACGTCGATCGACCGGTCGTACACCTCGGCGCCGTGCAGGCGCGAGAGTTCGAGCAGCTGGTCGCGCGAGAGCACGCGCTGCGGCGCTTCGCACAGCGCCAGCAGCAGGTTGAATTCGCCATTGCTCAGCTCCACCCGCCGGCCGTCCGGCGAGGTGAGGCGGCGCACCAGCACGTTGAGTTCCCAGCCCGCGAAGCGATAGGCCCGGCGCTCGGTGCCGCCCTTGGCCGGCGCCGCCGCGGTGGCGTCGCGCTGCACCTGGTAGCGCCGCAGCACCGCGCGGATGCGGGCGAGCAGTTCGCGGTTGCTGAAAGGCTTGGTGATGTAGTCGTCGGCCGCGATCTCCAGGCCCATCACGCGGTCGGCCTCGTCGCGCTTGCCGGTCACGATGATGACGGGGATGGCGCTGGTCTCGCGCAGGTGGCGCGCCAGGTGCATGCCGTCTTCGCCGCCCAGGCGCAGGTCCAGCACCACCAGGTCGATCACCGACTCCGCAAGCGCCTTCTTCATCTCGGCGCCCGAGACCGCGGTGGTCACGCGCAACTCGTTCTCGGTGAGGTATTCGGCCATCAGTTCGCGGATGGCCGGGTCGTCGTCGACGACAAGGATGTGGTGGCTGGCGCTCATGGAGGCGAGGGTAATGCAACTTCGCTGCGTGCGGGGTACGGCCGGATTACAGATGAAATTCCCAAGCTGCCGCCGACATGATGGCGGCACGCGCAGGAGCGCCAATGAAGTCCTGGCGGCAACCGGTGCCGCCTGCAATGAACAGAGCCTTGTTGGACAGACCATGTTGACCGTCGCAGTGATCGAGGAAGATAGCGCCATGCGAACACTGATTTGCGAATGGCTGCTGGGCGAGGGCTACGCCGTGCAGGCCTTGCCCGCGCAGGGCAGCTTGCGGGCCACCTGGGACGCTTCGCAGGCGGCGGGCGTCGACCTGGTGATCGTCGACGTGCCCGACTTCCACGAGCGGGGCGCCGACACCGTGCGCGCGGTGCGGGCCAGCTATCCGCATGCGGCACTGATCGGCCTGTCGACCCGCCTGGGCCGCAGCCTGCGCAGCGATTCGAACCCCGCGCGCGCCCTCGGCCTGCGCCGCCTCGTGGCCAAGCCCTGCGCGCGGGGCGAGCTGCTCGAAGCGGTGGCCGACACCATCGGCGCGGCGCACTGACTTCCATGAAATCCGCCGACCGCCTGCGCCGCCGCATCGTTGCCGCCGGCGTGCTGCTCATTGCCGCGTGCATCGGCTCGGCGGGCTACGACGGCTGGCGGCTGCACCAGCAGATCATGCTGGCCAACGAGCGCGAGCTCGGCAACCTCGCCAAGGCGCTGGCCGAGCAGTCGCTGCGCAGCATGCAGGCGGTGGACGTGGTGCTGCGCGACACCGCGAATTGGTATGCGGCCGAGAGCGGCGACTTCGGCCCCGGCGAGGTATCGCCCGGGCTCGCGTCCCGCACGGTCGGCGTGCCGCAGGTGAGCGTGCTCACCATCGTCGATACCCATGGCATGCAGCGCCACCGCTCGCGCGACACGGGCGGGCCGCTGTCCGATGTGTCCGACCGGCCGTACTTCACCGCGCAGCGCGATTCGCGCGACACGGGGCTCTTCATCAGCGAACCGATGACCACCCGCACGGAAGGCATGCCGGGGCTGGTGGTGTCGCGCCGCATCGACGGGCCGAATGGCGCGTTCGCAGGGGTGGTCACCGCCATCGTCACGCTGCAGCACCTGGAGGGCATGTACTCGGCCATCCAGCTGGGCAAGGGCAGCTCGCTGCTGCTCACGCTGAGCGACGGCACGCTGGTGGTGCGCCAGCCGGGCCCCACCGACCCCGAGAAGAAGCTCAGTTTTCCCGAGCTCGCTGCGTTGAAAGAAGGCGGCAAGGTGGCGCGCGCGATCAACCCGATGGACGGCCGGCCCAAGCTGGTCGCCGCGGTGGGCGTGGGCAAACGGCCGCTGATCCTGGCCATCATGCGCGACGAGGAAGAGGCGCTGCGGCCCTGGTACGACGAGATGTGGAGCTCGGGCATCCGCACGGTGCTGCTGATCCTGCTGGTGGTGCTCACCATCGTCGGCCTCTTGCGCCAGTTGCGTCGGCAGGAGCGCGGCGAGCTGGCGCTGCGCCAGAGCGAAGAACGCTACGCCATGGCCATGGAGGCCGCGAACGAAGGCCATGCCGAATGGAACTTCGCGGAGGACTCGGTGTTCGTCTCCGACAAGTGGCGCGCGCTGCACGGCGTCGATGCGTCGGTGCCGCTGGGCACCTCGGCCGACGTGCTGCGCCATGTGCACCTGCACCCCGACGACGCCCCGCACGCCAGGGCCGCCATCGACGACCACCTGGCCGGACGCACGCACGCGGTCGAGCTCGAATACCGCGTGCGCCACGCCGGCGGCGACTGGCGCTGGATCCACGCGCGCGGCCGCTGCGTGCGCGACGAGGCCGGCGCGGCGCTGCGCCTTTTCGGCGCCGCCACCGACGTGAGCGACCGCAAGCTCGCCGAGGCCGACAAGGCCCGCCTCGAGGCGCGCCTGCAGCAGACGCAACGGCTCGAAGCGCTGGGCACGCTCTCGGGCGGCATCGCGCACGACTTCAACAACATCCTGGGCGCCATCCTCGGCTTCGGCGAAATGGCGCAGCAGCAGGCCGAGGCCGGCAGCGCGATGCGCCGGCACATCGACCGCGTGATGCAGGCCGGCGCCCGCGCGCGCCTCCTGGTGCGGCGCATCCTCGATTTCAGCCGCAGCGGCATCGCCGAGCGCGTGCCGGTCAACATGCAGGCGCTGGTCGAAGAGGTGATCTCGATGCTCGTGCCCACGCTGCCGCCGGGCCTGCGCGTGGACGCGCGGCTGCGGTCCGGCAGCGCGGCCGTGGTGGGCGACGGCACGCAGCTCTACCAGGTGGTGATGAACCTCTGCACGAACGCCGTGCAGGCCATGAGCGATGTGAGCAATGTGAGCGGGGTGGGCGAGGTGGGCGTGGTGGGCGTGGTGAGCCTCAGGCTCGACCGCGTGGACATCGGCGAGAAGCGCGCGCTGCTGCACGGCGACATCGCGCCCGGTTCCTACGTTCGCCTGGACGTGGGCGACACCGGTCCCGGCATTCCGCCCGAGGTGCTGCAGCGCATGTTCGACCCCTTCTTCACCACCAAGAAGGTGGGCGAGGGCACGGGGCTCGGCCTTTCGGTGGTGCATGGCATCGTGGCCGACATCGGCGGCGCGATCGACGTGGCGACCGGGGAGGGCCAGCCCACGGTCGTGTCGGTGTGGCTCCCGGTGCTGCAAGGGCAGGCGGCGCAAGGCGAGCCGGAACAGGCGCCGCTGGACACCGTGCCCGGCTGCCCGCGCGGCAACGGCGAGGTCGTGATGATCGTGGACGACGAGCAGCCGCTGCGCGAGCTGGCCGAGGAACTGCTCGCCAGCCTGGGCTACGAGCCGGTGGGCTTCGGCACCAGCGAGCGTGCGCTGGCCGCGTTCGAGGCCGATCCGCGGCGCTTCGACGCGGTGCTCACCGACGAGATGCTGCCCGGCATGCCTGGCAGCGAGCTGGCGCGGCTGCTGCGGTCCAGGCGCCCGGCGCTGCCGGTGGCGCTGGTGAGCGGCAACGTCAACGTGGCGCTGGAACAGCGCGCGCGCGATGCGGGCGTGGCGGAGGTGCTGCACAAGCCGCTGGGGCTGCAGGAGCTGGCCGAGTGCCTCGCGCGCATCCTGGCGGCCCGACTGCCGGATTGAACCGGGCCCCGTGCGGCACTAACATCGGCGGCCACGCTCCCCCTGGCTTTCGCGCCCCGATCTCCGATGTCCGTCACCACCCTGCTGCTGCAACTCGTCGTCATCCTCACCACCGCGCGCGTCTGCGGCTGGGTGCTTCGCTACCTGGGCCAGCCCAGCGTGGTGGGCGAAATGGCCGCGGGCCTGATGCTCGGGCCGGCGGTGATGGGCGCGCTCTTTCCCTCGCTGCATGCGCAGCTGTTCGCCAAGGATCTGCTGCAAGGCCTGTCTTCGCTCTCGACCGTGGGCCTGGTGCTGTTCATGTTCGTCGTCGGGCTGGAACTGCGGTCCTCGCAGAACATGCGCTCCCAGCTCAAGGCGGCGGGCGCCGTGGGCGTGCTCAGCGTGATCGTGCCGCTGGCGCTGGGCCTGGCGATCTCGCCGACGCTGTACCCCACGCTCGCGCCGGCCGGCGTGGCGTTCTGGCCGTTTGCGCTCTTCATGGCGGCGGCGCTGTCCATCACCGCCTTTCCCGTCATGGCGCGCATCCTGAAGGACCGCGGCATGACGCGCACCTCCTTCGGCCAGCTGTCGCTCAGCGCCGCGGCCGTGGTCGACGTGTTCGCCTGGATCCTGCTGGCCTTCGTGGTGGCCCTGGTGGGCGCGGGCGAGGGCTATGCGGGCCTGGTCAAGATCACGGTCGGCGTGGTGGTGATGCTGGCCTTCCTGTTCTTCGGCCTGAAGCCGGCCTTCGCCTGGCTGCTGCGCGTGAAGGCGCCCGACGGCGAGCCCTCGACCACGGTGATGGCCTCGCTGATGATCGGCCTGCTGCTTACCGCGCTGCTCACCGAATGGCTGCACCTGCATGCGGTGTTCGGCGCCTTCCTGTTCGGCGCCTGCCTGCCGCGCGACGACCGCCTGCTGCGCTCTCTCAGCGAGCGCATCGAGCCCCTCTCCATCGTGGTGCTGATGCCGCTCTTCTTTGCGCTCGCCGGGCTGGGCACCACCGCCAGCGCCTTCACCGGCACGAGCCTGGGCGCGATGCTGCTGATCATCGGCGTGGCCACCGTCGGCAAGATCGCCGGCGGCGCGGCCGGTGCGCGCATGGCCGGCTACAGCTGGCGCGACAGCATGGCCACCGGCTCGCTGATGAATGCGCGCGGGCTGATGGAGCTGATCGTCATCAAGATCGGCTTCGACGTGGGCCTGATCGGCCCCGAGCTCTTCACGATGTTGCTGGTGATGGCGCTCGCCACCACCGCGATGACCGGGCCGCTGATGACGCTGTGCGTCGGCCGCAAGACGAAGCCCGCCACCGACGCGGCGGCACCGGCCGAAGCCCAGGTGCACGCCAAGCCCTGAACGCGAGGCGCTGCTTCAGCCGTTGCGGCGCACGGTGAAGCCGATGCGCGTTGCACCGCCCTCGCTCGACGCGAACACGCGCCCGCCGTGCATGCGCGCGATGGCCTCGACGATGGCAAGCCCCAGCCCGTGGTGCCGCGTCGATCCGTCGCGCGCCTGCGCGGCGCGGTAGAAGCGCTCGAAGAGGCGAGGGAGCGCGGCCTGATCGATCGGCGCCCCGCGGTTCACGACCGAGAGGATGAACTCGTCGCGCTCCTCCCTCAGTTCGATCCCGATGGCCGAAGCCGGCGCGGCAAAGCGGATCGCGTTGCCCAGCAGGTTGGAGAGCGCGCGGCGAACGAGCGAAGCGTCCACGTCGGCCATCGCATCGCCGGTGACCTCGGCCTTCAGCCCCGCCTCGTCGAGCATCGCATCGTAGAAGTCGATCACGTCGCGCGCCTGCGCCGCCAGGCTCACGACGGCACGCGAGCGCGTGGGGGTGCCGCGGTCGGCCTTCGAGAGAAACAGCATGTCGGTGACGATGCCCGAGAGGCGGCCGATCTCCTCGAGATTGGATGTCAGCACGCCCTGCAGCTCTTCGTTCGAGCGTTGCCGCGTGAGCGCGAGTTCGGTAGAGCCGATCAGGTTCGCGAGCGGCGTGCGCAGCTCGTGCGCCACGTCGGCGTTGAAGGATTCGAGCTGCACATAGGCGCGCTGCACCCGCAGCAGCAGTGCGTTGAACTGCGTGATCCACGGGCGCAGCTCTTCGGCGAAGGCCAGCGCATCGATCGGCTGGTTGGCCTTGTCGGGCGCCATGGCCGCGGTCCGTTCGGCCAGCGCCTTCAGCGGACGCAGGCCGCGCCGCACCAGCCACATGCCCGTGAGCGACACCAGCGCGGTGCCCAGCACCACGGCACCGAGCAGCGTCCATGCGAGCCGCTCGAGCAGCCGCGCTTCCTGCGCCACGTTCACGCCCAGCTGCACCTGCAACTGGGTTGCGGGTCCGCCTTGCTGCCAGGGCACCGTGAGATCGCGCCGCATCCAGCGCCCGCCCGCCGTGGGCCGCGACTGAAACAGCGGCTGGCCCGCATGCGAGATCGACAGGCTCACGTCGTCCTGCATCGAGAAGAAGTCGTCCAGCTTGTGCCTGAGGAAGACGAGGTCGCCGCCTTTCTCGGCCTCCTTGAGCAGGTGCTGCACCAGCACCGCCTTCTGGGCGAGTTCGTCCTCCTGCTTCTGGCCGAAGTTCCAGGCCGTCACGAGGTAGATGGCCAGGCAGATCACGCTGAGCCCGAACAGTGTCTGCGCGGCGAACCAGAGCGAGAGCCGGCGCTGGATCGAGTTCGGCGGACTCATCGCGAAAATGCCGCGGAACCGGCTTTGCCGTGCCGCGGGCATCGCCCTCCGCAAGGGCGTGGGCGGCCCCACGAAGCGGGCAAGCCTGGGGGCGGGTTCATGCCCAGGAACGGTCTTCCAGCACGTAGCCCATGCCGCGCACGGTGTGCAGCAGCTTCACCTCGAACGGATCGTCGATCTTGCTGCGCAGGCGCCGGATGGCCACTTCCACCACGTTGGTGTCGCTGTCGAAGTTCATGTCCCACACCTGCTCGGCGAGCGTGGTGCGGGAAAGGATCTGGCCGCGCCGGCGCAGCAGCACCACGAGCAGCGTGAACTCCTTGGCCGTGAGGTCCAGCCGCGCACGGTTGCGAAACACCTTGCGGCTGGCCATGTCCAGCTCCAGGTCGGCCAGGCGCAGCACCGTGGAGTCTTGCGCCTTGCCACGCCGCAGCAGCGCCTGCACGCGCGCCAGCAGCTCGGAGAAAGAGAAGGGCTTGACCAGGTAGTCGTCCGCGCCCTGCTGCAGGCCCTGCACGCGGTCCTCGACCTTGTCGCGCGCGGTGAGCACCAGCACGGGCACGTTCTTCGTGCGGCGTATGGCCTGCAGCACGGCGAATCCGTCGATGCCGGGCAGCATCACGTCGAGCAGTACCAGCGCGTAGTCTCCCTCGGTGGCGAGGTAACGGCCTTCGATGCCGTCGCGGGCTATGTCGACCACATATCCGTTTTCCTCCAGCCCTTTTTTCAGGTAATCGCCCAGTTTGGGCTCGTCTTCGATGACAAGAATTCGCATCGTCGGATCGTACCCAATACCTCTCAAAACACTGGTTACGATTTAGTAATCCTATTGACAGACAAAGCCCCAGCCTCGCGTCATACATTGCGCCGGGCCCTCGAACCGCAGGGCCTTTGCGGGATGTGGACTTCACCCCCGTCGATATACTTTTTGGCCCATGCGTCGCTGGCTCCTCATCTTTCTGCTGCTCCTGCTTCCGTTCCAGCTCAGCTGGGCGGCGTCGGCGGCGTATTGCGAGCACGAGCGCGATACGCAGCCCGGGCACTGGGGCCATCACGAGGAGGATGCCCGCGGCACCGATCGCACGCACACCGGCGACGGCGCCAAGAAGAACTCCACCACGCAGCCCAACGGCGCGGTCGGCCACTGCATCGTGAGCCACTGCGGTTGCGCGCAGCATGTGAACGTGGCGGTCGGCGATGCGGCCGATGCACCGCAGTTGCCCCAGGTGCTGCACGCCCGATCGGAAGAGCGTTTCGTTTCTCATGTCTCCGAAGTCCCCGTGCGCCCCGCACGGTCTCTCGCCCTCTGATTCGGCGAGAGAACACCACCCACCACTGATCCTTTTCATCAGCTGAGCTCTCGCCGAATTCGTCCGTCCGTTGTTTTGCAACCCAGGAGAATTCGATGCGCACGCTCTTCGTGCCGCTGGCCGTATTGGCCTTGGCGGTGCCCCCGGCCTATTCACAGCAGCAGCCCCCGCAGTCGCAGGCGGCTGCCAGCCCTCTGTCATCCTCATCCCGACCGGCCGCCAGGACGCTGGAGCCCGCAGGCCCGCTGACCCTTCGCGGCGCCGTCGCGATGGTGCTGCAGTCCAACCCCAGCCTGTCCGCTGCGTCGCGGGAGCAGGAGGCCACCGAGGGCGCCGTCGTGCAGGCCGGCGCCTGGCCCAACCCGGTGCTCGGCGCGCAGCTGGAAGACCTGCGCCGCGACAACCGCACCACCACGCTGCAGTTGAGCCAGCCCATCGAGCTGGGCGGCAAGCGCGCGGCCCGCGTGACGGCGGCAGAGCGTGCGCGCGACCAGGCCGCGTCGGCGCTCGTCGCACGCCGCTCGGAACTGCGGGCTTCGGCCGTCACGCTGTTCTTCGAGGTGCTGACCGCACAGGAGCGCCTGCGGCTCGCGCAGGATTCCGTCGGCCTCGCGCAGGTCGCGACGAAGGCGGCCGTGAACCGCGTCACGGCCGGCAAGGTCTCGCCGCTGGAGGAAACCCGCGCGCGCGTGGCCGAGGCGGGCGTGCGCGTCGAACTGCTGCAGGCCGAGGGCACGCTGCGCTCGGCTCGCCAGCAACTCGCCGCGCTGTGGGGCAACCCGGCACCGCGCTTCACGCAGGTGGAGGGCGCGGTTGATCAGTTGCCCACGCTCGCCTCGGCGCAGGACGTGGAAGGCCGGCTCTTCGCGGCGCCCGTGCTGCGGCAGGCGCGGCTCGAGGTCGAGCGGCGCGAGGCGCTCTCCAGCCTGGAGCAGGCCAAGCGCATCCCCGACATCACCGTCTCGCTCGGCGCCAAGCGCGTGCCGGCGTCCACCGACACCGAAAGCGCGAGCAGCCGCCGCAACCAGGTCGTCGTCGGCTTCTCGGTGCCGCTGCCGATCTTCGACACCAACCGCGGCAACCTCGCCGAGGCATTGAGCCGCGAGGAGAAAGCACGCGACGACCTCGCCGCCGCCGAGCTGCAACTGGGCGCCGACGTGGCGCAGGCCACCGAGCGCCTGCGCTCGGCGCGCGCCACCGCAGAGACGCTGCAGCGCGATGCACTCCCCGGCGCCGAGACCGCCTACAAGGCCGCGACCAAGGGCTTCGAGTTGGGCAAGTTCAGTTTTCTCGAAGCGCTCGATGCGCAGCGCACGCTGTTCCAGGTGCGGAACCACTACCTCGTCGCGCTGGCCGATGCGCACCGCGCGGCCGGCGAGCTCGACCGCCTGCTCGGCACCGATGGCGAAGAAACCCTGCACGCGACGCCCGTCGTGCGCTGACAAGGACTCCACAGATCATGAACACGCAAGAAGAACGCAAGACCTTCGTCGAGCGCATCGGCAAGAAGCAGTGGACGGCCATCGTGGCCGTGCTGGTCGTGGGCCTCGCGGCGGGCGCACTCATCCTGCGCACCGCGCCGGCCAAGCCCGAGGCGGCCGGCCATTCGGAAGCCGAAGGGCATGCCGACGGCGAGCACCACGAAGAAGGAAAGGCCGAAGGCAAGGACCATGGCCATGACCACGGTCATGAAGAGGCCAAGGGCCATGGCGACAAGGAGCACCACGAAGAGGAGTCCAAGGAAGCCAAGGAAGCCGGGGAGAAGGGCGCTCCCGGAGAAGCGAAGGCGAAGGCCGAATCGAAGGCGCACAAGGAAGACGAAGAAAAGATCGCCTTCACCGACGAGCAGGTCAAGGCCGCCGGCATGGCCATCGAAAGCGCCGGCCCCGCACGCATCAAGACCTCGCTGCAGTTGCCCGGCGAGATCAAGTTCAACGAAGACCGCACGGCCCACGTGGTGCCGCGCGTGGCGGGCGTGGTCGACAGCGTGTCGGCCAACCTGGGCCAGGAGGTCAAGCGCGGGCAGGTGCTCGCGGTGCTCTCCAGCCCGGGGCTCTCGGAGCAGCGCAGCGCGCTGCAATCGGCGCAGCGGCGGCTCGAACTGGCGCGCACCACCTACGAGCGCGAGAAGAAGCTGTGGGAAGAAAAGATCTCGCCCCAGCAGGACTACCTGCAGGCCCAGCAGGCCATGCAGGAGGCGCAGATCGCCGTGGCCAATGCCAACCAGAAGCTGCTGGCGCTGGGCGCCACGCCGGGCTCCGCCGCGCTCGGCCGCTACGAGCTGCGCGCGCCCTTCGACGGCATGGTGGTCGAGAAGCACATCTCGCTGGGCGAATCGGTGGGCGAGGCCGTCAACGTGTTCACCATCTCCGACCTCTCGACCGTGTGGGCCGAGATCAGCGTGGCGGCCAACAACCTGAACCTGGTGCGCATCGGCGAGCCGGTGACCATCCGCTCGAGCGCGTTCGACCAGACCGCGAGCGGCACCGTGTCGTACGTGGGTTCGCTCATCGGGGCGCAGACGCGCACGGCCACGGCACGCGTCACGCTCACCAACCCGCAGCGCGTGTGGCGCCCGGGCCTGTTCGTGAGCGTGGAGCTGGTGGCGTCCGAGGCGGACGCGCCCGTCACGGTGGCCGCCGATGCGGTGCAGACCGTGGAGGAGAAGCCCACCGTCTTTCTGAAGGTGCCCGGCGGCTTCATGCCGCAGCACGTGCAGACCGGCCGCAGCGACGGCCAGCGCATCGAGATCGTGGGCGGCCTGAAGCCCGGCGCGCCCTATGCGGCCAGCGGCAGCTTCGTCGTGAAGTCGCAGCAGGGCAAGAGCTCTGCCACGCACACCCACTGAGGACGCCGCATGTTCGAACGAATCATCGGGTTCTCCATCGCGCAGCGCTGGCTGGTGCTGCTCGCCGTGCTCGGCATGGCCGCGCTCGGCGTCTTCAGCTACCAGAAGCTGCCCATCGACGCGGTGCCCGACATCACCAACGTGCAGGTGCAGATCAACACCGCCGCCCCCGGCTATTCGCCGCTCGAAGCCGAGCAGCGCGTGACCTACCCCATCGAGACGGTGATGGCGGGCCTGCCGGGCCTGCAGCAGACCCGCTCGCTCTCGCGCTACGGCCTCTCGCAGGTGACGGTGATCTTCCAGGACGGCACCGACATCTACTTCGCACGGCAACTGGTGAACGAGCGCATCCAGTCGGCGCGCGAGCGCATGCCCGGCGGCATCTCGCCGGTGATCGGGCCGATCTCGACGGGCCTGGGCGAGATCTACCTCTGGACCGTCGAGGCGCAAGAGGGCGCGAAGAAGCCCGACGGCAAGCCCTATACGCCCACGGACCTGCGCGAAATCCAAGACTGGATCATCAAGCCGCAGCTGCGCAACGTGAAGGGCGTGACCGAGATCAACTCCATCGGCGGCTACGACAAGGAATACCAGATCGCGCCCGACCCCGCGAAGCTCCTGGCGCACGGCCTCACGATGACCGACCTGGTCATCGCGCTGGAGCGCAACAACGCGAACGTGGGCGCGGGCTACATCGAGAAGCGCGGCGAGCAGTACCTCATCCGCGCGCCGGGGCAGGTGAAGTCGGTGGAGGACATCGGCAACGTGATCCTTGCAAATCCGAACAACGGTGCGGGCGGCATTCCGCTGCGCGTGCAGGACGTGGCCGAGGTCGGCATCGGCCAGGAGCTGCGCACCGGCGCCGCCACCGACAACGGCCGCGAGGTGGTGCTGGGCACCGTCTTCATGCTGATCGGCGAGAACAGCCGCACCGTGTCGCAGGCCGTCGACAAGAAGATGCAGGAGGTCAACCGCACGCTGCCCGCGGGCGTGAAGGCCGTCACCGTGTACGACCGCACGGTGCTGGTCGACAAGGCCATCGCCACGGTGAAGAAGAACCTCCTGGAGGGCGCGGTGCTGGTGATCGCGATCCTGTTCCTGTTTCTCGGCAACATCCGCGCGGCGCTGATCACCGCGCTGGTGATTCCGCTGTCGATGCTCTTCACCTTCACCGGCATGGTGAACCAGAAGGTCAGCGCCAACCTCATGAGCCTGGGCGCGCTGGACTTCGGGATCATCATCGACGGGGCGGTGGTGATCGTGGAGAACTGCGTGCGAAGGCTCGCCCATGCGCAGGCGAAACACGGCCGGCCGCTCACGCGCAGCGAGCGCTTCCATGAAGTGTTCGCCGCTTCGCAGGAGGCGCGGCGTCCGCTGCTGTTCGGGCAGCTCATCATCATGATCGTGTACCTGCCGATCTTTGCGCTCACGGGCGTGGAGGGCAAGCTCTTCCACCCGATGGCCTTCACCGTGGTGATTGCGCTGGTGGGCGCGATGATCCTGTCGATCACCTTCATTCCCGCCGCGGTGGCGCTTTTCATCGGCAACAAGGTCAGCGAGAAGGAGAACCGGCTGATGGTGTGGGCCAAGCGCGGTTATGAACCCCTGCTGGCGCGCGTGATGACGGCCAAGCCGCTGGTCATCACCACGGCCGTGGTGGCGGTGCTGCTCTCGGGCCTCTTGGCCACCCGGCTGGGCACGGAGTTCGTG
This sequence comes from Variovorax sp. 770b2, assembly GCF_900115685.1. GTDB lineage: Bacteria > Pseudomonadota > Gammaproteobacteria > Burkholderiales > Burkholderiaceae_C > Variovorax. The sequence goes on from NZ_FOXJ01000001.1 coordinate 397,688, forward strand.
CCCAGCTTGAGCGAGGGCGACTTCGCGATCCAGGCGCTGCGCATTCCGGGCACCAGCCTCACGCAATCGGTCGAGATGCAAAAGCAGCTCGAACGCACGCTGAAGGCGAAGTTTCCCGAGATCGAGCGCGTGTTCGCGCGCACCGGCACGGCCGAGATCGCCTCGGACCCGATGCCGCCGAACATTTCCGACGGCTACATCATGCTCAAGCCCGAGAGCGAGTGGCCCACGCCGCGCCGCACGCGCGCCGAGTTGTTGACGGCGGTGCAGGAAGAGGTCGAGAAGCTGCCGGGCAACAACTACGAGTTTTCCCAACCGATCCAGCTGCGCTTCAACGAGCTCATCTCGGGCGTGCGCAGCGACGTGGCGGTGAAGATCTTCGGCGACGACATGGACGTGCTGAACAAGACCGCCGCCGAGGTATCGCAGACCCTGGGCAAGATTCCCGGTGCGGCCGAGGTGAAGGTCGAGCAGACCACGGGCCTGCCGATGCTCACGGTGAACATCGACCGCCAGAAGACCGCGCGCTACGGCCTGAACGTGGGCGACGTGCAGGACGCGATTTCCATCGCGGTCGGCGGGCGCGAGGCGGGCACGCTGTTCGACGGCGACCGGCGCTTCGACATCCTCGTGCGCCTGCCCGAGAACCTGCGCACCGACCTGGAGGCGATCAAGCGGCTGCCGGTCGCGCTGCCCAAGGGCGCGGGCGGCGAGGGGTTGCGCACCAGCTTCATCCCGCTCGGCGAAGTCGCCACGCTGGAGCTCGCGCCGGGGCCGAACCAGGTGAGCCGCGAGAACGGCAAGCGCCGCATCGTGGTGAGTGCCAACGTGCGCGGCCGCGACCTGGGCTCCTTCGTGGCCGAGGCCGAGGAAGCGATGCGCAAGGTGACCATTCCCACCGGCTACTGGACCGAGTGGGGCGGCCAGTACGAGAACCTCGCCTCGGCCACGCAGCGCCTGCAGGTGGTGGTGCCGGTGTCGCTGCTGCTGGTGTTCACGCTCCTCTTCGCGATGTTCGGCAACCTGAAGGACGGCCTCCTGGTGTTCACCGGCATCCCGTTCGCGCTCACCGGCGGCATCGTGGCGCTGTGGATGCGCGGCATCCCGCTGTCGATCTCGGCGGCGGTGGGCTTCATCGCGCTCTCGGGCGTGGCGGTGCTCAACGGGCTGGTGATGATCTCGTTCATCCGCAACCTGCGGGAAGGCGGGCTGCCGCTGGACGAGGCCATCCGCGAAGGCGCGCTCACCCGGCTGCGGCCGGTGCTGATGACGGCGCTGGTGGCGTCGCTGGGCTTCGTGCCGATGGCGATCGCCACCGGCACCGGTGCCGAGGTGCAGCGGCCGCTGGCGACGGTGGTGATCGGCGGTATCCTGTCCTCGACCGCGCTGACGTTGCTGGTGCTGCCGCTGCTCTATCGCATCGCCCACCGCCGCGACGAAGACGAGGCGCTGGAAGAAGTGCGCGAGCGGCAGCACGGCACGCCGCTCGATCCTTCTCAAGGTTCTCAGGGAACTCAAGGAGCGATGCCCCATGGCACATGACCATGCCCACGCGGTGGGCGGCAACGAGCGCGCGCTGCGCTGGGCCTTGCTGCTGACTTCGCTCTACCTCGTGGCCGAGGTGGTGGGCGGGCTGGTGTCGGGGAGCCTCGCGCTGCTCTCGGACGCGGCCCACATGTTCACCGACACGGTGGCGCTCGCGATCTCGCTGGCGGCCATCTGGATCGGCAAGCGGCCCGCGGACAAGCGGCGCACCTTCGGCTACTACCGCTTCGAGATCCTTGCGGCCGTGCTCAATGCGGTGCTGCTGTTCTTCGTGGCGATCTACGTCCTGTACGAGGCATACAGGCGCATCTCGGCCCCGGCCGAGATCCAGTCGACCATGATGCTGCTGGTGGCCGTGGGTGGGCTGGCCGTCAACCTCGTCGGCATGCGGCTGCTTTCGTCAGGCAAGGACAAGAGCCTGAACGTGAAGGGCGCGTACCTGGAGGTGTGGGCGGACATGCTGGGCTCGATCGGCGTGATCGCCGGCGCGCTGGTGATCCGCTTCACCGGATGGGCGTGGGTCGATTCGGTGATCGCCGTGGCCATCGGGCTGTGGGTGCTGCCGCGCACGTGGCGGCTGTTGCGCGAGAGCCTGAATGTGCTGCTCGAAGGCGTGCCCGACGAGGTGGACCTGCCTGCTGTCGAAGCTGCGCTGCGGGGCAGCGAGGGCGTCGCGAGCCTGCACGACCTGCATGTGTGGGCGCTCTCCAGCGGCAAGGTGAGCCTGAGCGTGCACGTGGTGTGCACGCCGGAGGTGGGCGACATGGCGCCGCTGATGCTGCAACTGCGCGCCTTGCTGGCGGAACGCTTCGATATCCACCATTCGACCGTGCAGGTCGAGCGGGTGCCGTGCGAGCAGGTCGCCGAGAGTCACGGGTTCGGGCCTGCAGGAACGGCCGCCTAGCCGACCGGATCGGGTCGATTTCGGGATTTTTCGATCCCGGTGTCACAAACGCCCCCCACTGGACGTCTTCCTCGCATGGACGCCCACGGGGGCGTACCTTTTTGACCCCCTTTTCCCTTTACCGAGGAATCGACCATGAAGATCGTCATCATCGGAGGCTCTGGCCTCATCGGCTCCAAGCTCGCCCCGCGTCTGCGCGAGGCGGGCCACGAGGTCATCGCGGCCTCGCCCTCCACGGGCGTCAACACCCTCACCGGCGAAGGCCTGAAGGAGGCGTTGGCAGGTGCGCAAGTCGTCGTCGACGTGGCGAATTCGCCTTCGTTCGAGGACGAGGCGGCGCTCCATTTCTTCGACACCGCGGGCCGCAACCTGCTGGCGGCCGAGGCAGAGGCCGGCGTGGCGCACCACGTCGCGCTGTCGGTGGTCGGTACCGATCGCCTGCTGGCCAGCGGGTACTTCCGCGCCAAGCAACGCCAGGAAGAGCTGATCGAGGCCTCGCCCGTGCCCTGGACCATCGTGCAGGCCACCCAGTTCTTCGAGTTCGTGGCCGGCATCGCCGACGGGAGCGTGAAGGGCGGCGAGGTGCGGCTGTCGAACGCGCTGATCCAGCCGATGGCGGCGGACGACGTCGCCGCCGCGCTGGCCGTGGTGGTGGCCGAGCCGCCCGCAAAAGGGCGCATCGAGATCGCGGGGCCCGAGGCGTTGCCGCTGGACGCGCTGGTGCGCCGCCTGTTCGCGGCGACTGGCGACAAACGGCCGGTCGTCACCGATGCCCAGGCGAGCTACTTCGGTGTGCACCTGGACGACCGCTCGCTGACGCCCGGCACCGCGCCGCGCCTCGGGGCGACCCGCTTCGAGGACTGGCTTGCGCAGCGCGCGCAGGCCCGATGAACCGCCGGCGACCCGCCTGTCCATTCAATTCGTTCAAGGCCCGCGGTGCGGGCCGGAAAGACAACCCATGACCCGATTCCAGAAGACCTGCATCTCCCTCGGCCTCGCACTCGGCATGTTCGCTGCGATGCCCGCCCTGGCGGCCCCCGAAGCCGCCGCAACCGTCCTCATGACCAAGGACCTGGCGGACATGCCCGGCAAGGAGGCGATCTCGTTCATCGTCGACTTTCCGCCGGGCTCGGTCGATCCGGTCCACCGCCACGATGCCCATGCCTTCATCTACGTGCTCGAAGGATCGATCGTGATGGGCGTGAAGGGCGGCAAGGAGGTCACGCTGACCCCGGGCCAGACCTTCTACGAAGGCCCGGGCGACATCCACACGGTCGGCCGCAACGCCAGCAAGACCAAGCCCGCGAAGTTCCTGGTGACGATGGTCAAGGACAAGGGCGCGCCGTTGCTGACGCTGGTCAAGTGACGCTTGGCGCCGCATGGCGCCATGAGCGGGGGGACAGGCAGGCGCTCAGCGCGCCGGCCGGATCGCCGACTTGGGCCTGAAGGCCTTGCAGACCGCGTCGTCGGTCTCCAGGTACGGCCCGCCGATCAGGTCGATGCAATAGGGCACCGCCGCGAAGATGCCCGGCACGACCTGCACGCCCTCGGTGTCCTTCAGGCCTTCGAGCGTTTCGGCAATCGACTTCGGCTGCCCCGGCAGATTGACGATCAGGCTCTTGTCGCGGATCACCGCCACCTGCCGCGAGAGGATCGCGGTCGGCACGAAGCGCAGGCTGATCTGGCGCATCTGCTCCCCGAAGCCCGGCATTTCCTTGTGCGCGACGGCCAGGGTGGCCTCGGGCGTCACGTCCCGCAGGGCCGGGCCGGTGCCCCCGGTGGTGAGCACCAGCGAGCAGCCGGCGTCGACCAGTTCGATCAGCGTGGCGCTGATCAGGGCGGTTTCGTCGGGAATCAGCCGGGGCTCGAATGCGATCGGGTTCTTCAGTGCCCGGCCCAGCCATTCCTTCAGCGCGGGCAGGCCCTTGTCTTCATAGGTGCCGCTGGAGGCGCGGTCGCTGACGGAGACGATGCCGATGCGTACCGGGTCGAACGGCGAACTCATGCGTCCTCTTCCCGGTCCTGCGCGGCGGCGGCCGCCGCGTGGTCGTCGCCGCCATGCACGGCCAGTTGCTCGCGCACCAGCTGGAAGATCTCGCGGTAGGCCTTGCCCTGGCGGGGCGCCTCGCCCGCGGGCCCGGTCTTCATGTCCTTGCGGGCCTGGCGCACCAGGGCGCGCATCTGCTGGGCGTCGGTGGCGGGGTGGGTTTCGATCCAGCCGCCCAGGGCATCGTCGTCGGCGATCAGCCGGTCGCGCCAGCGTTCGGCCTCGTGCAGGGCGGCGGTTTCGGCGGCCGGCGTGCTGTTCTGCTCGGTCAGCGCGAGCTTCACGGCCTCCAGCACGTCGGGTTCGAGCTTGCGCATCAGCTTGCCGATGAACTGCATCTGGCGGCGCTTTCCCTCGAAGTTGGTGATGCGCTTGGCTTCGGCGACGGCGTCGACCAGTTTTTCGTCCAGCTGGAGCGCATCGAAAAGGGCGGCGCGCAGGCCTAGCAGTTCGGTGCCGAGCTTTTGCAGTTCGTCGCTTTCGCGCTTGAGATCGGTGCGGCTGGATTCGTCGGTGCCCTTGAGCTCACGCTTGAGCTCCAGGTCGAGTTCGCTGCCTTCGGCGACGAACTGGCCACGGACGAAATAGCCTTTTTTGGGTTTGCGGGACATGTGGGTGGATTCTGGGCCGCACCGTGCGGCGTTGCAATGTGCGCAACAGACCGTGGGGAGACAGTGGGAAAACGGGGAATTGGGGGGCGCAAGTATCATAGCCACCACATGACGACATCCTCCTCGCGCGCCGATTCCGGCTTCGCCTACAGCCGCTCCTACTTCGAAAACCTGGTCGATACGGCCCTGGCCCACGCCAAGAAGCTCGGGGCCACCGATGCCGGCGCCGAGGCCTCCGAGGGCTGCGGCCTCAGTGTCTCGGTCCGCAAGGGCGAACTCGAGAACGTCGAGCGCAATCGCGACAAGTCGCTGGGCATCACGGTCTACGTGGGCCACCGCCGCGGCAACGCCAGCACCTCCGACTTCTCCGAGGGCGCGATCAAGCAGACCGTGCAGGCCGCCTACGACATCGCCCGCTTCACCGCCGAAGACCCGGTCAGCGGCCTGCCCGACGAGGCAGACATCGCCAAGGAACACCCCGAGCTCGACCTGTTCCATCCCTGGGACGTGACCAGCGAACAGGCCGCCAAGCTGGCGCTGGAGTGCGAAGCGGCAGCCCTGTCGACCGACAAGCGCATCACCAACAGCGAAGGCGCGGGCGTCTCGGCCCAGCAGAGCCACTTCTTCAGCGCGCACACGCACGGTTTTCGCGGCGGCTATGCCAGCTCGCGGCATTCGATTTCGGTCGCCCCCATCGCCGGCAAGGGCGACGGCATGCAGCGCGACGCCTGGTACAGCTCCATGCGCGCGGCCGACGAACTCGCGAGCCCTGAGGCCGTGGGCCGCTACGCCGCCGAACGGGCCTTGAGCCGCCTGAAGTCGCGCAAGATCAAGACCACCGAATGCCCGGTGCTGTTCGAGTCGCCGCTGGCCGTGGGCCTCTTGGGCGGGCTGGTGCAGGCCGTGAGCGGCGGGGCGCTGTATCGCAAGAGCACGTTCCTGCTCGATTCGCTCGGGAAGCCCGTGCTGCCCAAGCACCTGGACGTGGCCGAAGACCCGCATGTGATGCGCGGCAAGGGCAGCTCGCCCTTCGACGACGAGGGCGTCACCACGCGCGCCCGCAAGGTGGTCGATGCGGGGCGGCTGGAGGGCTACTTTCTCTCCACCTACTCGGCCCGCAAGCTGGGCATGAAGACCACCGGCAACGCCGGCGGCTCGCACAACCTGACGCTGAGCTCGCGCCTCACCCGGCACGGCGACGACCTGGACGCCATGCTCGCCAAGCTGGGCACCGGCCTCTTCGTGATCGAGCTGATGGGGCAGGGCGTGAACTACGTGACCGGCGACTACTCGCGCGGTGCCAGCGGCTTCTGGGTCGAGAAGGGCAAGATCGCCTTCCCGGTGCAGGAGATCACCATCGCCGGCAACCTGAAGGACATGCTGATGGGCATTGAAGCCATCGGCGCCGATGCCTACACTTTCGGTGCAAAGACCACGGGGTCGATTCTGGTCAACCGAATGAAGGTGGCCGGCGCCTGACAGGCACGGCCGGCAACGGCGCAGGCTCGGAAGCACCCCGCGATCACATCAGGGAGACGCCATGAGCAGATACAACAATGCGCGAAAGCCGGAGCTCGAACACGAGCTGATGCGCGACCCGCGCCTGGGCTTCGAGCCCGCCGGCGGCAGTTCGGTGCGCTGCCTGCAGCACGGTGTGCCCTGGCCGTTCGATTGCTGGCACTACCACGACGAGTACGAGCTGCAGATCATCAACCGCAGCAGCGGCGATGCCTACGTCGGCAACCACATCGGCCGCTTCGAGCCGGGCTACGTGGCCCTGGTCGGCGGGCGGCTGCCGCACACCTGGATCTCGCACGACGTGCCGCCCGAGGGCATTGCCGACCGCAGCATGGTGATCCACTTTCGCGACGTGCCGCTGCGAACGGCCTCGGGCCTGTTTCCCGAGCTGGAGGCGGTGCTGCCCATGCTGGACCGCGCAAAGCTGGGCATCGAGTTCTTCGGCATCAGCGAGCGGATGCGCGAGCGCTTCGGGCGCGTGCAGGGCCAGGAGGGCATGGCCCGGCTTTCGGAATTCATCGGGCTCTTGCACGAGCTTGCGAACTGGGAAGACTGGCGCCAGATATCCAGCGCAGCCGGGCCGCTGGACGACGACCCGAGCGCCAACACCCGCATGCGCCGCGTGCTCGACTACCTGGATGCGCACCTCACGGAAGAGCTCTCGCTGCCGGCCGTGTGCGCGGTGGCCAACATGGCCGAGAGCAGCTTCTCGCGCTACTTCCACAAGCACATGGGCAGCACCTTCACCGATTTCGTCACACGGCTTCGCATCACGAAGGCCTGCGAGATGCTGCAGACCTCCGACCGGCTGGTGAGCGACATCTGCTATGAGGTGGGCTTCGCGAATCTCGCGAACTTCAACCGGCGCTTCCTGCAGCTCAAGGGCATGACGCCCTCGGCCTACCGTCAGCAGGCGCAGGACCGCTTCGGCCTGCGCACCGCGCAGAACACGCCGCTCGCCACCACGGCCTGAGCGTTTCTTCAGGAGACTGAATCCCGCGGTGTCAGGTGCCGGGTCGCGGCCCAGAACGCCAGCGCGACGCCGCTGGTCACGGCCCCTGCGAGGCAGACGCCGTTCCAGCCGCCGTGCGCGTACAGCATCGTCGAGGCGATCGATCCCGTCGCGGAGCCGATCGAATAGAAGATCATGTAGCCGGCGGTCAGCCGGCTCTGCGCTTCGGGGCGCACGCGGTAGATCAGGCTCTGGTTGGCGACGTGCACCGACTGCAGGCCGAAGTCGATCGTGACCACGCCGACCGCCATCGCCCAGAGGGACCATGGCAGCAGCGCGATGAGCCCCCACGACAGCAGCATGACCACCAGGCCGATGCCGGTGGTGCGTTGCGCGCGGCCGCGGTCCGCCTGGCGGCCCGCGCGCGCAGCACCCAGCGCACCCGCCGCGCCCGCCAGGCCGAACAGCCCCACCTGCGTGTGCGAGAGCGAGAAAGGCGGTGCCGCGAGCGGCAACACCATCGGCGTCAGCAGCATCGTGATGGCCATGAAGATCAGCATGGCGAGCACCGCGCGGATGCGCAGCACCGGCTCCTCGGCGAAGAGCGTGAACACCGAGCGGATCAGCTGCACGTAGGGGATGCGCACCGAAGGCCTTGCCTGTCGGGGAAGCGCCTTCCACAACAGGCCGGCGACGGCCAGCGTGGCCGCGGCCGACACCAGGTACACCGAGCGCCAGCCGAAGAGATCCGACAGCGTGCCCGACACCGCGCGCGCCAGCAGGATGCCCACGATGATGCCGGTCGTCACGATGCCGACCACCCGCCCGCGCTCCCCCGGCGGCGCCATGAGCGCGGCATAGGCGACCAGCACCTGCGTCACGACGGCCAGCATGCCGACGGCCGCCATTGCCGGCAACAGGATCGCAGCGCTGGGCGCCAGCGCCACGCAGAGCAGGGCGATCACCGACAGCAGCGACTGCCCCACGATCAACCGCCGCCGGTCGACCAGGTCGCCCAGCGGAACCACCATCAGGAGCCCGAGGCCGTAGCCGACCTGGGTGATCGTGATGACGATGCCGACCGTGGCGGGGCGGATGCCGAAGGTGGCCGCGAGCGTATCGAGCAGCGGCTGGGCGTAGTAGACGTTGGCCACTGCGAGCCCGCAGGCGACGGCGAACAGCAGCGCCATCGCGGCGGAAATGGAGGGCGCGGCGGGTCGTGCCTGCGCGTGCCGGGCCACGGCTGGATCGACGTTCAACTCCATGGGGCTCAAGCTTCCAGGGCGTCGTGGAAGCGCTCGATGTGCGCGGCGATCACGTCTCCCATTTCTTCGAGCGCGAAATGGCCGGTGTCCAGGAGCTTGAAGTCGACCTGCCGGAGATCGCGCTGGTAGGGATACGCGCCCGACGGCGGAAAGATCACGTCGTTGGCGCCCCAGACGACCAGCGCCGGCGGCTGGTGCTTGCGAAAGTACGCCTGCCAGGCGGGGTAGTGCGAGAGGTTGCTGCCGTAGTCGTGCAGCAGCGCCGCCATCGCATCCTTGTTGCCGGGGCGGGCAAGCAGGGCGCGCTGCAGCAGCCAGTTGTCCGGATCGATGCGCGACGGGTCCTTCACGCCATGGGTGTAGTTCCATTCGAGGGCCGCGTCCGACATGGCGGCCTCGCGGATCTTCGCGTAGTTGGCGGGCGACGGGTCTTTCCACAGTGCGCGCGCGAGGCCCCAGAAATCGTCGGGCAATCCTTCTTCGTAGGCGTTGGCGTTCTGCACGACCAGAAAGCTCACCTTGTCCGGATGGCGGGTGGCGAGGCGCAATCCCACCGGGCCGCCGAAGTCCTGCATGTAGAGGCCGTAGCGCGCGAGGCCGAGCTGCCCGGTGAACTTCTGGACGATGTCGGCGAGGCTGTCGAAGGTGTAGGCGAACTCGACCACCGAAGGCGCATCGCTGTGCCCGAAGCCGGGGTAGTCCGGCGCGATGACGTGGAAGCGATGCGCCAGCCGCTCGATCAGCCCGCGGTACATGAAGGAGGAAGCCGGAAAGCCGTGCAGCAGGAGCAGCACCGGCAGCGCGGGATCGCCCGCCTCGCGATAGAAGATCTTCAGGCCGTCGACGGTGGCGGTGCGGTAGTGGGTCATGGCGGATCCGGGAAGAGGTTGAGGGGGTTGGCGGACTCTGGTTTCAAAAGAAGACCAGATAAATTCTATCCATCTGGTTTTATATTGCAACCAATGAAGGCGCGCCGAGGCAAAGGCGATGCGCTCGCCGGCATGCGGCCTCAGGTGAAATGGGTTACTTGTTCCTGCGCCAGCGTCGCGGCGCCGGCGAGATCACTTGCAGAAAGACTTGATGTCGTTCTGGGCCACGTCGCGGTCGTATTGATCGATGGGCTTGCCGTTGCCGTGTCGCAGGACGCCGTTGAGCACATCCCTGGCGAGGGTGCACCGCGATGCGTCGGTGCCATCCTCCCTTCCGCCCGAGAGCGACCTGGGCCTTTCCGCGGGCGGCCCGTAGGGCGATCCGCCCGTCGCTGTCCGCGATGGCGGTGCGGCCCTGCTCCACGCGCGCCAGTCTTCCTGCGGCGCGGTGGCTTGCGGGGGCGGTGCGGCGGCAGGCTTGACTTCCAAGGTCCTGGCGTTGCCCGCGTCGGCCTTGCGCTCGGAGTAATGCGTCTGGCCCTTGGCGTCGACCCATTTGTAGATTTCCGCATGACCCGCGGACGGAAGAAGCAGCGCCGCGAGAAGAGCGCAGGGCACGTACCAGCGAGGAGTCGAGCGTTGCATCGTCAGGGCCGTGTGCATGGCACCTGCGTTGCAGCGTGCGAATGCGGATGGATGAATCGGTGGCACCGATTCTGGCCCGGATGATGCCCGACTGGCGGCGGTTGTCGCCAGCCAGTCGGGGCTCTTCAGCGAAGGCCGGTCAATTCACCAGAACCGCGCTCCAGGCGCGGGCGACGGCCGTCGCCGCGACCGAGTTGGCGCCGTACAGGTCCGAGGCCGCTTGGATCGATCCGGCACGGGCGTCGGGGTAGGTCGAGTTGGCGTTCAGATACACCGTCAGCATCCGGTACCAGATCTTCCCGGCCTTCTCGCGCCCGATGCCTGCGAGATTCGTGCTCTGACCGGGGCACACCAAGTCGCTCTTATTCAGGGTGCGATCGGTTGATGGCACCACGGCGCCTTCGGCCAGAAGGTAGAAGAAGCGGTTGCCTACGCCGGACGTGACGTGTGGGTTGTGCGCGTCCACTTCCTCAGCCGACGTATTCCTGAACCCATCGCGCGGGTAGCAGACGAAGGATTGCCCGTCGATGTCCTGCTTGTACATCTTGCGCAGGCCGTTGGGCTGGATTCGGGCGCCGATGACATAGTTTCCCGGATCGTTCGCGTTGTTCGCGTAGTACTTGACGAGCGTGCCGAAGATGTCGGAGGTCGCTTCGTTCAAACCCCCAGCGTCGCGGGAGTAGGCGAGCTTCGAGGTGGCCTCCGTCACGCCGTGGCTCATCTCGTGTCCGGCGACGTCGATGGACACTACCGGTCCCGGCAAGAGAGTGCCTGGCGCGCCATCGCCATAAGCCATTACCCCTCCGTCACGCCATTGGGCATTCGCACCCGTCATACCTCCACGATCGGTCCGGAAGACCACGTGCGCGTAGCTCTTCACACCTCGGCCGTCGTCGAAGATACCGTTGCGTCCGTGAATCTGCTTGAAGTAGTCCCAAGTCTTCGCGAGTCCATAGCTGATGTCGACGGCCACTGTCTTTCGATCGTTCGTCGCGCCATTGCCCCATTTGTTGTCGGGGCTCGTGAATGGCACCAGGTCCGGAGAAAACGCCAGCCAGCCGGCCTCAAGGTCGCGGCCGTCGAGCACCTCGCCGTCGCCGCGGCTGGGATCGACCATCCGATAGCTGTTGGCGCCGAACTTGTCGGTGGTGAACTGCAGATCACCGTAGTAAAGCGATCTTCCGGCACCCGTTGCCTGAACCCTTTTTGCCAGGTCTTGCGAGTCCAGGATCGCGCCATCCCCTGCGCCCACGTAGTAGACAACGGAGTCCGCATGCCTCTCGTTGGGTGCCCCGAACACACGAACTTCGTAGGCGAGCACTGGTGTCTTGTCGCGTGCGAAGACGACGAGTTGAGGGGCATCGGAGCGTTCCACGCCATTGCCGAACCGTTCCGCCGCAATGCCCTTCGCGCGATCGGCACCGATGTCCGGCGCGTTCTGGATGACCGTGCGCCCATCGACCTTGGCCAGCGTTGCGGGCAACTGGATGGCGTTGCGCATCGTCAGGCTGGACGTCACCGACTGGCCCTCTTTCGAATGCACCACGATGTCGCCGCCGATCACATGCAGCCCCTGGTGAAAGCGATCGAAGCGCACATGCTCGGTCCCGTCCTTGTCCAGGATCACATCGCGCGGTTTGAATTCGTCGCCCTGCGTGGGTGGCGCCGTGCTGCTGCTTGCCAAGCCCTGCGAGTCCGTCGACCGGCGCACTCGGGAGGATGCAGGCGTCGCCACGCTGAAGCTCGCCGGATTGCTCTGGATCAGCGCCAGTGCGCGTTCGACCGCCGCCTTCTTTTCCGTCTCCGCATCCGCGGCGAAGGCGCCATGCCCCGCCAACGCCAACACTGCGGCAACGACAACTTTGAGTCTGGTTTTCATAGGCATTCCACAAAAGGTGATGTAAGGGATAAACACATACCGGCCGGCCGAAACTTGTGACCTCGGCGTCGGGCCGCGTGGATTACATCGGGGAACGCATGCAGCGTCGATACAGGGGAAGTAGTCGATTTCGAGCTATTTCTTGATGCGCGTTTTTTGCCTGCAAACCTAGGCGCTGCAATGAAATAAAAGCGACTATCTCGCGCACCCCCGGCTAAACCCCAAGGCGGCTGGTCATCGAAATACCAGTCCGTCAGCGCGCGTGTACGCAGCGCGAGGCCGGGCCTGCATACGCTTCGTTCCTCTCACACACAAGCACAAGGAGACGAACGATGACGAACCGATTCACTCGCCGCGCCACGGCCGGCGCGCTGTTGCTGGCGGCTCTGGCCGCCGCGGGACATGCCCAAGCCCAGCAGGCCTGCAAGGACGATGTGCGTGTGCTCTCGCAACCGCGCGACGGCCTCACCCTGCTCGAAAAGTACAAGGACGAGTTCAAGGCCCTGAGCGGTGCCTCGTTCACCATCGACAACCTCAACGAGAACGACCGCCGCACCAAGACGCGCGCCGATGCCTCCACCGTCGGCAAGTACAACGTGTACTACGTGGACGAGGCCAACGTGCCCTTGTTCGCGCAGTCCAAGTGGATCGTGCCCCTCGCAAAGTACTACCCGGCCGACTACGACTACGCCGACTTCGACCCCGGCCGCCAGAAGGTCGCGACCTTCGCGGGCGAGGCGTGGTTCGCGCCGCTCACCGGCGGCGGCGACCTGCTGGTCTACCGCAAGGACCTGCTGGAGAAGGCCGGCGTCAAGCCGCCCACCACGCTGGACGAGTTCGTCGCTGCCGCGAAGAAGCTCAACGACCCGGCCAACGGCATCTACGGCGTGGCCCTGCGCGGCCAGCGCGGCTCGGGCGCCAACGTGTGGCGCTGGATGCCGTTCTTCCGCGGCAACGGCGGCCAGTGGTTCGACGGCGACAAGCCGGTCTTCAATTCGCCCGCCGCGCTGAAGGCCACGCAGACCTACCTGGATCTCTTCAAGTACTCGGCACCCGGCACCAAGACCGGCAGCTGGGACGAATCCACCGGTGCCTTCCTCGCGGGCAAGGTCGCGATGCTGGTCGAGTCGACGCCGCTCGCCGGCAACGCGCTCGATCCCAAGACCTCGACCGTGATCGGCAAGGTGGCCTACCTGCCGCCGCCCGCGCCGCTGACCGGCGGCGGCTACGGCCACGGCCTCGCGATCGGTGCCAAGGCCAACAAGACCGAGGAGGCCAGGAAGTGCGCGGGCCTCTTCGTCGCCTGGGCCACCTCGAAGAAGCAGGAGCAGCGCCGTCTGGCCGAAGGCCAGTTCAGCGAACTCAACCGCACCAGCGTGCTGGGCAGCCCCGAGTTCGCCAAGCGCTACGGCGCCGATCTCGGCAAGGCCCTGGCCGACACCGGCAAGGTGACCGCGGTGAACTTCTGGCAGGACCCGGCCTGGCCCGACCTGGGCGATCGCTGGGGGATCATTCTCGAAGAGCTGATCACCGGCTCGCGCACCGACATCCAGGGCGGGCTCGACGAACTCGACGCCTACGCCAGGCAGCTGATCGCACGGCGCAAGAAGTGAACAAGACGCGAAGCAACCACAAGACCCGGCTGCCGGTCGTCTTCATCGGGCCGGGCCTCCTGGTGCTGGCGGTCCTCGCGCTGGTGCCGACGCTGTTCGCGATCGGCATCTCGCTGCAGGACCGCGAGCTCGGCCAGGCCGATGCCGGCTGGGTCTGGTTCTCGAACTACGTGCAGCTGTTCTCCGACCGGCGCTTCCTGAACTCGGTGCGCGTCTCGCTCGTCTGGGAGGTGCTGACGGTCACCTCGACGATGGCCGTCGCGGTGCTGCTGGGCGTGCTGCTGTTCCAGAACACCTCCCCGCGCTGGCGCAACGTGCTGTCGATGCTGTTCATCGTGCCGGTGCTGCTGCCGCGCGTGTCGGCCGCCTTCGTCTGGAAGTTCGCGTTCCATCCGTTGTTCGGCTTGCTGACCTACCCGTACAAGGCGATCACCGGCGAGCCATTGGACCTGCTGGCCAATCCGCTCACGGCGCTGCTCACCGTGGCTTTCGTGGACGTGTGGCAGTGGGGGCTTTTCTTCGCGGTCATCGTGCTCAAGCTGCTCGAAACCCTGCCGCCCCAGCCCTTCGAGGCGGCACGCATGGACCACGCGAAGACCTGGGAGGTCTACACCTACGTCGCATTGCCGATGCTCAAGGCACCGCTCATCAGCCTGGCCTTCGTGAAGATGGTCGAGTCGCTGCGGGCCTTCGACCTCATCTACGTGATGACGCGCGGCGGGCCGGGCATTTCCACCGAGACGCTGGACATGTACGCCTTCTCGCAGGGCTTCATCGAATCGGGGCGCATCTCGTATGCGTCCAGCATGGCGGTGCTGATGATGGTCGCATCGACCGTGGCCTTCACCTACATCTGGAAATGGACGAGGCCCTCGTGATGAAGAAGACATCGTCTTTCTCCGCCGGCACGCTGCTCGCGCGGCTGGTGCTCATCGTCGCGGGCCTGTCGGCCCTGGTGCCCGTGCTCTGGACCTTCATCAACTCGTTCAAGAACCGGGTGGACATCGTCTCGGCCGTGCCCAAGTTCATCTTCACGCCCACGCTGGAGAACTACGCCTACGTGCTCGGGCGCGAAGCGGTGGCGCAGGGGCTGGTCAACTCGATCCTCGTGGTCGGCGCGGCCGTGGTCATCGGCGCGGTGCTCGGTTTGCCGGCCGCCTATGCGCTCGCGCGCTATCCGCTGCGCTGGGCCGACGACATCCAGTTCTTCGTGCTGTCGATGCGCTTCCTGCCGCCGGTGGCCGTGGCCATTCCGCTCATGGTCATCTGGCTGCAGCTGGAGCTGTACGACACGCGCTTCGCGCTCATCGTGACGTACACGCTGCTCACGCTTTCCACCGTGATCTGGCTCGCCATTCCGGCTTTCAAGGCGGTGCCCAAGGAGGTGGAGGAGGCGGGCAGGGTCGACGGCTACGGGCCCTACGCGATCTTCTTTCGCGTGTCGCTGCCGATTGCCGCGCGCTCGCTCATCGGCGCCATCGCCTTCGGCTTCGTGCTGGTGTGGAACGAGTTCCTCATCGCGCTGATGCTCACCACCTCGGATGCGAAGACGCTGCCCATCGTCGCCTCCGAACTCAGCCAGTTGGGGCGCGACGTGCCCTGGGGCATCCTGAATGCCTCGGTCATCCTGCTGTCGGTGCCGCCGCTGCTGATGGTCGGCGTGCTCAGCGGCTTTCTCAATGCCGCGTTCAAGCGCAAACGGGAGGCTGCATGAGCCGTGCCGACCCCTCTGGCTCCTCTGACTCCTCTTTTTCCAAACAAAAAATGTCTGCGATCAGCTGTCACCACATCATCAAGCGCTACGGGGAAACGCAGGTCGTCCACGAGTTCGACCTCGAAGTGGCCGACAACGAGTTCGTCGTGTTCCTCGGCCCCTCGGGCTGCGGCAAGTCGACCATCCTGCGCATGCTCGCGGGCCTGGAAGACATCAGCGGAGGCGACCTGCACATCGCCGGCCGGCGCGTCAACGACCTGCCGCCGCAGGAGCGCGGCATCGCCATGGTGTTCCAGAACTACGCGCTCTATCCGCACATGACCGTGCGCGACAACATCGCCTTCGGCCTGAAGCGCCTGAAGGTGCCCAAGGCTGAGATCGACAGCCGCATCAAGGAGGTGTCGGACACGCTGGGCCTCGCGCGTTACCTCCAGCGCAAGCCCGCCGAGCTCTCGGGCGGCCAGCAGCAGCGCGTGGCGATTGCGCGCGCGATGATCAAGACGCCCAAGGTGTTCCTTTTCGACGAGCCGTTGTCGAACCTGGACGCCAAGCTGCGCAACCACATGCGCATCGAGATCGCCAAGCTGCACCAGGCGCTCAAGACCACCACCGTGTACGTCACGCACGACCAGCACGAGGCGATGACGCTGGCCGACCGCATCGTGTTGCTGCGCGACGGGCGCATCGAGCAGGTCGGCACGCCCAGGGAAATCTTCGAGCGCCCGTGCTCGGCCTTCGTCGCCGGCTTCATCGGAACGCCACCGATGAACCTGGTGGAGATGTCGGTGAAGGACCAAGGCGGCCACTTCGAGCTGAGCGGCCCCGACGGCGTGGTGCATGTGGAGCCGCACAGGTTCTCGCTCCAGGGGCGCGAGCGCGTGACCCTGGGCATCCGCCCGGCGCATCTGCGGGTGGACACGAACGGCGGGCGCCACGGCGGCTTCTCCGGCGAGGTGCAACTCATCGAATACCTCGGCAACGAAGTGCTGGTGAACTTCGGCCAGGACGGCAGCGAAATCTCCGCGCTGATGCCGTCGGCGCAAGGCCCGCAGCTGCGCGAGCGGGTGAGCTTCGTCGCCGACCCGCAGCAGGTGCATCTCTTCGATATCGACACCGGTGCGTCGCTGTTGCGCATCGACGTTCCCCTGCACTGAAAACCGAAACTCATCCCGAGCGAAAGATGGAAATGAAAGCACTGGTCCTGGAAAAGGCGCACGAACTCACGCTGCGCGACGTCGACGTCCCCCTGCACGTGGGGCCGCGCGACGTGAAGATCCGCATGCACACCGTGGGCGTCTGCGGCAGCGACGTCCACTACTACCAGCACGGCGGCATCGGCCCCTTCGTGGTCAACGAGCCGATGATCCTCGGCCACGAAGCCTCCGGCGTGGTCGCCGAGGTGGGCGCCGAAGTCACGCACCTGAAGCCCGGCGACCGCGTCTGCATGGAGCCCGGCATTCCCGAGCTGGATTCGCGCGCCACCCGCGAAGGCATCTACAACCTGGACCCCGCCGTGCGCTTCTGGGCCACGCCGCCGATCCACGGCTGCCTCACGCCCTTCGTGGTGCACCCGGCCGCCTTCACCTTCCGCATGCCCGACAACGTGAGCTTCGGCGAGGGTGCCATCGTCGAGCCGCTGGCCATCGGCCTGCAGGCCGCGAAGAAGGCGGCGCTGAAGCCGGGCGATGTGGCGGTCGTCGTCGGTGCCGGCACCATCGGCGCGATGACCGCGCTGGCGGCGCTGGCCGGCGGCGCGGCGCGCGTGATCCTGGCGGACCTGGTGCCCGAGAAGCTGGCCCTCTTCGCCGACAACCCGGCAGTGACGACGGTGAATGTGCGCGACGCGAACCTCGCCGAAACCGTGAAGACGCTCACCGACGGCTGGGGCGCCAACGTGGTCTTCGAAGCCAGCGGCAGCACGCGCGCCTTCGAGGGCATCTTCGACCTGCTGTGCCCCGGCGGCTGCCTCGTGCTGGTGGGCATTCCGCCCGCCAAGGTCGCGTTCGACATCGTCGCGATCCAGGCGAAGGAAGTGCGCATCGAGTCGGTGTTCCGCTACGCCAACATCTTTCCGCGCGCGCTCGCGCTGATCGCCTCGGGGCAGGTGAACGTGAAGCCGTTCATCTCGCGCACCTTCGCGTTCGAGGATGGCATCCGGGCCTTCGAGGAAGCGGCGGCGGGGCGGGCGAGCGATGTGAAGATACAGATCGCGTTTCCCGAAGCGTCGTCGGCCTGACGCGGGGCTTCACTTCTTCGCGGGCATCGCCTTGCGGATGACCTGTCCGCCGGTGAAGACCCACACGAAGCTCGGATCGGCCAACGCGATGGTGCGTCCGCTCAGGCTGGAGACGGCCTTGAAGAAGGGGAAGCAGTCGTCCGGGCACATCGGGCGCGTGACGCCGACGGTGGCCACCGCCTTCTTGGTGGCGCCGTCGATCTCCTTTTCGAGCCGCGCCAGCGCTGCAATGAATGCCTGCTTCTCCGCATGCGACTTGAAGTAGGCGCCCTGCGCGTACTTGGGGTCGAAGATGAACGATTTGGTCGAGTAGCCGAACTTCGCCAGACCCGCGCCGTACTTCACCACGTAGCTGTGCACCTCGGCGGTCTGCTGGGTCACGCTCAGGCCCTTGCCCTGTGCCAGCGCCGCGAGCGTGCCGTCGAGCCCGCCCCAGCCGCTGATCGTGATCTCGTCGACCAGCGCGAGCGTCTTGGTGGGCTTGACGATGCCGCCCGCGGTGGCCGTGTCGTAGATCTGCTGCACCGCCTTCTGCTTGTCGGCGGCCGCCTTGACCGCAGCGCGCACGTCGGATTTCGCGCCCGCCGGTATCTTGGCGAGCAGCTCTTCGAGGTTCGCCGCGGTGAAGATGTCGCCGGTGTAGATCGGGTTGATCTCGCCGACCAGGTGGTGCTTGGGCCCGCTGTCGTCGGCAACGTCCAGCTTCACCAGCTTGTACTTGTTCTTGATGGCGCCCAGCTTCGAGCGAATGGCGGTCAGATCGTCGCCATGGGCCTTGGCGATCGCGGTGCCCTCGATCACCGCGGCCTTCACGTCGCGCTTCTTCTGGTCGTCGGTGCGCGCATCGGGCTTGCCGTCCTTGCCCTTCTTGTTCTTCCCCAGCAGCGCATCCAGGAATTTCTTGGCCATCTTGCGCACCCACGCCACCATCGAATCCAGCGCCTTGTCCACCGGTGCGCGGATCTTCTGCAGGATGCCGTTGATCTTGGCCGCGATCTTGCCCAGCCCCGCGAAGCCCGCGAGGAAGTTGATCGCGAGCGACAGCCCGCCCGCGAGCACCGACTCCACCTTGCCCGCCGCCGCGCCGATGTTGCCGCCCGCAATCGCCGAGATGGAGCCCACGAAGGCACTCACTACCGCGGCGATCTCGGAGATCTTGTTGATGAAGACCATCACCATGTCGTAGATCGACACGATGGCCGAGATGAAGCCCGCGCCCGGGATGAACATCGCCACCAGCTTGGGGATCGCCTTGGTCACCACCGCCTCGATGATCATCCCCTTGATGCCTTCGATCACCTGGTCCTTCAGCGCGGCGAGCTCGGCCTTCACCTGCTCCCACGCGGCGGCAGGGCCCTTGTCCTTGAGCGTCATGACGATGCCGAAGCCTTTCTCCAGCGCCACCACCGCGGTCTCCCCGATGCCCTTGACCAGCTTGCCGCGCAGGTTCCCCCAGCTCAGGCCCAGCACCGAGAACGCGAACTTCACGATCTCGGGCAGCGAGAGCGCCGTGGGGATGTAGACGCCCGAGAGCGAGCCGGTCAGCCACTTGATCAGCCCGTTCTGCAGGTGCGTGAGGAAGTTGCCCGCGAAGTTCTGGAAGCCCAGCTTGGCCGCCTTGCCCAGGTTGCTCACGAAGGGCAGCGGGTCCTTGATGATGTTCTTGAGCGCGCTGCCCGTCTTCTGGATCGTGCCCCAGGCACCGGGGCTCACCACCTCGAAGACGATTTCCGCGAGCTTCATCGCCGAGTCCACGCCCCAGCCGATGAAGCTCGCGACGAAGTTGCCGAACACGGCCGCGACTTTCGCCAGGCCCCGCGGGAGCACCACGATGTCCATCAGCTCCAGCGAGGTGAAGGCCGCCATCGCCAGTGCCGGCACCTGCTTGACGAAGCCCACCAGCGCCTTCTTCGCATCGTTGAACCAGGCCACCACGCGACCGATGGCGCCGGTCGACTGCACGCGGCCCCACACCTCGCCCTGGCCGGCCAGCGTCATGATGCCGCCGAGGATGGCCTGGGCATCGCCGGGCGATTCGTCGCCGGTCACGGGGTCCCTGCCGAGCACTGCCTTGAGCAGCGGATAGGCCGGCGTGGTCGCGGCCAGCGCGGCCAGGGGCTTCAGAACCGCGTCCTTGATGAGCGTGAGGATGTCTCCCGCCAGCCCTCCGACGAAGGTCTTGACCTGGTTCCAGGGCGTCGTGAAGATGCGCACCGCGCGGTCCCACGCACCGCCCAGGTCGAGCAGCGCGCCCGGGCCTAGCGAATCCGCGTAGTCGTACACCGCCTGCTTGAAGCTGGCGCCCACCATGCCCAGGCTGTCGACCTGCTGCGAGAACCAGTTGGCGATCTTGTCGAACACGCCGTAGGTGTCCAGCGCCTTCACGATCAGGTCGCCGCCGGGCACGAAGCGCACGAGCGCGCGGAACACGTTGGCCGGCGAGCGGTCCACCGCGCGGCCATTGATCGGGTTCATGCCCAGCACCAGCGCGAACATGCTGAAGCCGGGAATGCTGTCGGCCTTGCCGGCGAAGTAGTCGAGCGCGTCCTGCACGCCCAGGCGCTGCACCTGCGGTTCGCTGCGCACGCGCACGGTGGTGTCCACGCTGCGGTGTGCCGTGCCGGGCTGCGCGGCGCCGCCCTGCTGGATGGTGTGCGTCAGCTCGTGCGCGATGAGGCCGCGGCCTTCGATGCTGCCCGGCGCAAAGCGATCGCGGCCGAAGAACACTTCGTGCCCGACCGTGAAGGCGGCCGCGTTGAGCCGCCGGCTCGCGCGCGCGGCCGCATCGCCGGTGTGCACGCGCACGGCCGAGAAGTCGGCCCCGAACCGCGGCTCCATGTCGTGCTTGAGATGGCGCGGCAGCGGCTGCCCCACCGACGCGCCCACGCCGAGCGAGGAGGGCAGCAGGCTGCGGGCCGATCCGCGCGCGGGCACGGTCTTGGCAAAGCGCCGCGCCTGCGGCGTCGCGGCGGCCGGCGCCATCGCGAGCACACGCTGCGACACGCGCACCGCCTCGCGCTCGGCCGGGTCCGAAGGCTGCGACACGCGCACCGGCGCGACGGACGCCGCGGGCTTCGAGGTGGCCGGCGGCACGCGCCGGGGCGGCGGGCGGCGCGTATCGGGCACGCGCAACGCGGTGCGCGTGGGGGAGGCCTGGGTGGCGGTGTCGGCCATGGGCGTCCCCGCTACAGCGCGCGGCCCTCCTTCAGGAGCTCGCGCCGCACGCCTTCGTCCACGTCCTCGGCGCGCAGCAGGCCGTCGCCGCGCGCCAGCGAGCGCAGGCACGCATAACGCAGCACGTTGACGATGGTGCCGCCCGACAGCTCGTGCTGCTGCGCGAGGCGCGTGAGGTCCAGCGCGGGGTCGGCCCGAACCGCGTCGGGAATGCCTTCGCGCCACAGCCGCAGCCGCTCGGGCGGGCGCGGCAGCGGGAACTGCACCACCGACTGGAAGCGGCGCAGGAACGCGTCGTCGATGTTGTGGCGCAGGTTGCTCGCAAGGATCACCACGCCGTCGAAGCTCTCGATGCGCTGCAGCAGGTAGCTCACCTCCTGGTTCGCATAGCGGTCGTGCGCATCGCTCACGCTGGTGCGCTTGCCGAACAGCGCATCGGCCTCGTCGAAGAAAAGAATCCAGCCGTCGCGCTCGGCCGCGTCGAACAGGCGCGAGAGGTTCTTCTCGGTCTCGCCGATGTACTTGGAAACCACCAGCGACAGGTCGACCCGGTGCACCTCGCGCCCGCAGCGCTCGCCGATCAGGCAGGCCGACAGCGTCTTGCCGGTGCCCGAGGGGCCGTGGAACAGGCTCACATGGCCGCGCCCCGTGCGCCGACCGAAGCCCCAGTCGTGCAGCAGGCGCTGGCCGTGGGCGAGCCAGAGGTGGATGTCTTCGAGCTGCCCGAGCGTGACGGCGGGCAGCACGAGGTCTTCCCAGCGCAGGCCCGTCTGCACGCGGATGGCGAGCGCGGTGCGATCGGGCGGCGCCGGCAGCGCGGGGCCGGGCAAGGCTTCGGCGAGGAAGCCGGCCGAGGGCACGAGCAGCGACTGCAGCAGGCCGCCGGCCTCGGGCGACGCCGGTGTCTCGGTGTGCAACAGGCCGCCCTGCGCGAGGCGCTGCTGCGGCGACAGGCGTTGCAAGGCCTCGAAGCGCCGCGCGAGGTCGTCGCCCGCGAGCAGGAAGCAGCCCGTCTGGACCGTCGGCAGCATCGCGCCGCCCGGCCCCACGTGCGCGCCGAACTCGGTGTAGGGGCGCTGCGTGGTGGCGTTCTGCGTGGCCAGCACGTCGAGCAGTTGCGGGCGCAGCTGGGGCGCGAGCGCGAGGATCATCAACAGCCGCTCGGTAGCGTCCAGGCCGTGGCGCTGCAGCGCGGCCGCATACGGCCCCGCCTTCGGGCGCAGCAACGGCGGCGGTGCGAGCGCGTCGGGCAGCGGCGGCGAGCCCGGCGTCTTGTCGTGGAAGTAGTGGTGCAGGCGCAGCTCGATCACGTGCGCGAGCCATTCGAGCTCGGCTTCGAGCGTGTCCGCATCGACGCGGGCGTTGGCCGGCGGCATGTCGGCCGGCTTCATGGCGTGGGCCACTCCACGATGAGGAGCCTGGGCATCCAGGGCAGGCGCACCTGCTCGATGCGCCAGGGCAGCATCGCCATCAGCATGTCGAAGGCTTCGGACTGCAGGTGCAGGTGCCACGCGCCGTCGCCCCGCGAAAGCAGGCCGCGGCGCTGCAGGAAGCTCAGGCGCAGGCCTTCGATGCCGGTGCCGCGCAGCGCGCTCCAGTGGTCGCGCACGGCGGTGAGCAGCGCATCGACCTCTTCGCAGTCGGCCAGCGAGAGCGCGGGCAGCGCAGCGGTCAGCGGTTCTTCGGGCGGGCGGCCGAGCAGCAGCTTGATGAAGGGAAGCTGGTGCTCGGCGATGGGCGCGTCGTCGCAGGCGAGGGCGTGCAGCAGCGCGCAGGCGCGGGGCAGTTCGGCGGGGAGGATCTGCTTGCCACCCTCGTCGAGCACACCGCAGCCGGCGAGCATGCGGGGCAGCCAGGGGTGCAGCAGCGCGAGGCCGGCGAGGGGGACCAGCAGGGGCTCGGTGGTTGTCGCGGTGCCGCTCTCCAACAGAGGCGTCTGCCCAGAGCGATGCAACTGTTCCGTCGTTGGCGCGGCGGAAGTTTCTCCGCCCTCGGCCTTGGCGCGCGCGTGAGCGGTTTTCCGCGCGTGTGGCTTTTCGACAAGTGCTTCTTGCAGCGACACAAGAAACGGCGGTGCACCGGCGATCGCGCGCTGTTGCGCAACGAGTTCGCGAAGCGCCGCGGCGCCGAGCGGCGCGGCGAGCCAGAGGGCCTGCCACTCGATGCGGTCGATGGCGTCGTCATCGATCCATGCGCGCCAACTCTCCAGCGTCGCGGGACTCAGTGGCAGGGGCGGCCAATGCACCGCGAGCAGGCGGCGGCGCAAGGTGGCGGGCAGCAAGGGAAGCCAGCGCAGCAGCGCGCCGAAAGCCGCGCGCGTGTCGGTCGCGTCGGGCAGCACCGAGCGCAGCGGCTCGGCGCCAGTGACCACCGAATCCGCCGCCCGCACCGCGGCGTCGGCCAGCACGCGTTGCACCTCTTCAGGCGCAAGACCGGCAAGCGTCCAGGGCAACAGGCCACTCGCCATGTAGTGCTTCAGGGCCTGGCGCGCCTCGACGGCGGTCGAGCGCTGCGACGAAGCGATGTCCGCTTCGGGAAAAGGCGATGCGGCAGGCGACATGCCCGACCGGCCTGCGTGTCCTGCGTCGTTCGCACGCCCATCGCGCTTCACCGGACGCTCCGCCGCAGCCAGCGCCATGCGCACCGCCGCCTCGATGCGCTCGGACAACTCACCCGCCGACAGCCCCCGAAGGTCCGCCAGCCGGACGTCCAGCGCCAGCCTCGGCAGATGCCACACCTCATCGGGCGGCACCGCCCTGTCGAACGCCCGGTCCAGCGCCGCCTCGCAGACCTCGCCCTGCTCGCGCAGCAACGTGCGCAGCGCAAAGGCCTCGGCCGGACTGGAGGCCGAGGCCCGCCAGCGCAGGCGCCGCACGCGGTGGGTGTCCATGGTCAGCGCCCGATGTTGCGCAGGTTGCCGATCACCGCCGCCTGGTTGCCCGCGGCGCGGCCCTGCGCGGTGGCGAGCCGCGTGTCCGCCTGCGCCTTTGCGGCCGGGCTCTGGATCGTCGCCATGCTGCTCGTCATCGATTGCGTCAGCTGCTTGCCGGCCGCGCTGCCGACATCGACACCGGCCGTCACCATCTGCGCGGCCACGCCGCCCAGCGTCTCGGCCAGGTCGAGCTGCGCGCGGTCCAGGTCGCGCGCGACCTGCGTGCGCACCTCGTTGGGCAGGCCGGGCTGGGTCATCATTTCCTGCAGGTCCTTCACGCGTTCGCGCTGGTGCGTCATCTCGGCGGACTGCAGGTCGAGGTACGAATCGCCGGTGAGGTCCAGCACGCCGCGCGTCTTCGGGTCCACCGCGTTGCTCGGCACGAACGCGCCCTTCACCAGCCCTTCGATGCCGGCGCGCTGCAGGTCCAGGTCTTTCTGGAAGCCTTCGCGCTCGAAGGTGAAGCGGTCCTTCACCACCAGGTCGATCGGCCGCACCGCGCGGATGCCGTTGCCCGCCACCAGCGGCGGCCGGTACGGCGGGCGCGTGAGCGGCGGGTCGTCGGTCTCGGGCGCCTCGGGCTCGGCGGCCGGGTAGGGCAGGGTGAAGTCGCCCACCACGCGGCCCTGGTCGTCGTACACCAGCACGAAGGTGCCGCCGCGCCACACGCCGCCCAGGTGGTCCAGGCCCGGGTGGTCCTGCACGAAGCGCGACAGCAGGAGCTTGTCGTCGGCCTTGTTGCCCTGGTCGAGGATCAGGTCGTCGAGCCAGTCGATCCAGTGCGGCTGGTTGGTGTTGAGAAGGCCATCGAAGGGCGAGACGAAATCCGCGCGCGAGAGGTCGCCCAGGTTCGCCCGCGCCTCCCGCACCGACACCAGCGAGGCGGTGTAGCTCGTCTTGAAGACCGGCCCCTGGTCGCTCGCCACGGCGGCGCGGTAGCCGCTGTAGCTGGCCTTGGCCAGCACGGGCAATGCGGCCTTGCTGGCGCTGCCGACCGCTTCGCCGGCCAGCCGCGCGTTGGCCACCACCGAGGTGCCGCCGCTGGTGGTGGCGGGAATCAGCTGCGCTTTCACCGCCTCGGTCATGTCGGCGAGGTGGCGCTGGCCGAACTGCTCGCTCTCGTCGAGCCGGAAGGCCACGTCCTGCCGCACCAGGTAGTGCAGGCTGTGCAGCGGCGTGTAGCGGAATGGCGGGCGCACGCGCAGGCGGTCGCGGCTGGTGTGCACCAGCACCGCCTGCACCTGGAACGGCAGGTTGCGCTCGGCGACCTGCTGGCGCAGCTCGGCGGTCACCGTCTCGGCCGCGCGGCCCAGGTGGCCTTCGATGCGGAAGAAATCGTTGCCGCCGATCGCGAAGGCGAGCGGGTCGCGCGCCTGCGCCGTGCTGGCCCAGGCCGCGGCGCGGTAGCCCAGGTTCTGGCCTTCGTGATGGCGCGAGGAGAGACGGAAGTTCCACGCGGCATGGATCGGCGTCGTCTCCAGCACGCGGTAGTACCAGGGGATGGCGCGCGCTTCGAGCGGGTGCGCGTCCGACAGGCTGGGCGTGATGCGCACCGTCGTATCGGTCGGCATCTGGAAGCTCGCGATCAACGCATCGAGCTTCCACGCATGAAAGCGCGCACGCGCCGAGCGCTCGCGCGCCGTGGCGTCCAGCGGCGACGGGTAAAGCCCCGTGCGTTGCTCGCGGGGCGCAGCCGTGGCGCCGAGCAGCAGGTGCTTCGGAAACGCCGCCACGTTGGGCAAAGCCACCGCATCGTCGGCGAGCAGCGCTTCGCGCAGCGCGTTCCACTGGTCGACGAGGTCCTTGACGAAGCCGTAGCAGTTCTGCAGCCCGCTGGTCGCGTTGGCGAACTGCGTGGAGAGCGATGCCAGCGCGCCGAGCCAGCGCGCCGTCGGGTCGGCGCCGAACATGTCGACCAGCACCTCGGGGCAGTTGGCGTTCAGCGACGGCAGGGCGCGCTGCAGGTCGTCGAGCGACGAGCGCGCGCTGTCGCGGTAGCGCGTGGCCAGCAGCGCGGTGTTGACGATGTTGCTGCCGAGCACCGGCCGGCGCATCGCGACCGGTGGCAGCGCCTGCGCGGCCTCGCTCGCGGGGCGAAGCGGCAGGCGATCGAGCAGCGTCTGCGCGTCGCTGCGGCGAATCAGCAGCAGGCGCACGCGGTGCAGCGCATCGCGCCCGAGGTTGTCGCAGTCGGTGCCGCTGCACATGTCGGGGTCGTTGACCACGCTCTCCATCAGCATCAGCACCGCGCGGTCGGTGAGCGGGCCCGGGAGCGCCGAGAGCGGCTGCGCGAGCACGTCGCTCTCGCCCACGGGCACCAGCTCCTGCAGCGCGATCATGTCGGTGGGCGAGCCATCGGCCGCGGTGCCGCGGTAGAACGGCCGGTACACCGGCGCGGTGGTGTCGTAGGGGCGGAAGCGGTCGTAGAGCGTGTCGGCCGCGAGCGCCATCAGGTCGCCGTCGGTGCTGACGCCAAAGCCGCGCGTCACGCGCACGCCGCCGCCTTCGCGCGACACATGCAGCCCCGTCACCAGCCCGACGCCCGAGAGCGCCACGCGCGACAGCCGCACCTGGTCGCCCCAGAAGTCGGACACGCTGTTGAGCTGCCCGTGCGTGAGCACCTGGTCGGGCTCGAAGACGGTGTAGTGGTCGGCCAGCGTCTCGAGGCTGCTGAGCACTTGCAGTGGATCGGCCATGGTGGTGACTCCTTGTTCGGTTCAGTTGCCGCCCGACGGCTGGGTGCCGAGCGAGGTGCGGCCCAGGATGAAGGGCGGCTTGGTTTCGTCGCTCGTGCAGTCGAAGAGCGCACGGCTGGGGTAGATGTTCCTGGCGCGCTGCAGCACGTCGATGAGCGCAGCGAGCCGTGCCTGGCGCGTGGCCTCGGTGGTGCTGCCGAAGCCGGCATGCACCATGAGCCAGTTGCGCCACGCGCCTTCGAAATCGGCCATGTCGTTGCTGCCCACCCAGCACACCGTCGGCAGGACGTGCGCGGGCATCTCGGTGCGGATCACTTCCTCGGCGAATCGGCGGAAGCCCTCGTCCTGGAAGCGCCCGGCATAGGCCGGCAGCAGCACGTGCACGCGGTACGAATACGGATCGAGCTCGCTGCAGTCGCCGCAGCCTGCATCGGTGCAGATGTCGAACATCCGGTCGGTCGCGGCGCGCGGCCGCAGCAGGATGTGTTCGACCAGATACATGCCCTCGCCGCCGTAGTGGCCCGCGAGGTAGGTGAGGAGATCGGCGATGGCAGTTTCCATTGCCGTCGCGCTGTCGAAGTACTGGATGCGGCGCGCGATCACCTCGCCTGCCGCGTCGACGATGTTGAAGTAGGGCTTCGGCTCCGCGCCCGCGGTCATCAGCCGCTGGTAGCCCGCGGGCAGCTGGGCGCGCTCGATGGCCAGGATCATCGCCGCGCGCGCCGCCTCGGGCGTCGGGTAGCGCGTGCTCGACGAAAGCAGGATCGCGTTCGTCACCGCATGCCGCACGCGAAAGCGGAACTCGTTGATGCTGTCGGGCACCGCGTCGATCTCGTTGTAGGTGTCGTAGCTCTGAAGGCCCAGGTTGCGGCGCGTGAAGTCGGCAATGCCGAGCAGGCGCGCCACGCGGCGCTCCAGGCCCGAGACGTTCGGGGTGTTCCACACTTCCTCGACCGTTGCCGGGCGTTGCTCGAAAGCGCCCGCGCGGTCGCGCGAGAGCTCGGCCACTTCCTGCAGGAAGCGGCAGCGGTCGCCGATCAGCCGGTCGCTGTCGTAGCCGAAGGCCGAGGCCATGGCGCCGGCGTAGTCGGCGAAGTCTTCGGCCACGCGAGACAGCAGATGGTCGAGCAGCCGCTGCTGGCGCGCCGCGGCCTCGGCGCCGGTCTCGATCGCATCGGCCAGCATGCGCGGCGTGGCGCCAGCGGGGTAGAGCAGTGGGTTGTCGGCGATGCTCGTCACGACCTGCGCGGAGAGCGTGTGGCGGTCGTTGCCGGCGGCGCTGAAGCGCTGCGCCACGGCCTGCAGATCGGCCGGTGCCACCGAGAGCTGGCGACGCGCATTCGCGAGCATCGACAACTGCCCGGCCATCGCATGGTCGAAGAACAGCAGCCAGCCCTGCAGCTGCAGCGCCTGCACGCGGCGCTCGGCAGTGGCGCGCAGGCCCAGGCCCTGCGGTCCGATGCCGTAGACGGCCGGAAAGTCCTGCTGGAAGGAGGTCCACGCGTCGAGCACGCGGGCGCGGCCCGATGCGGGCAGCGGCACGTCGGTGCCGGCCTGCTGCTCCACGCGCACGCGCGCCGCCTCGCGCAGTTCGGCGATGCGCGCAGCCACGGACACCGGCATGTCGGCGATGTTCCAGCCCTGCACCGGCAGCCCGCGCTTGGCAAAGACCAGCCGGCCCTGGTTGAGCGACAGGCGCGGCAGGCGGCCCGCGCGCACCGGAATGCGCCAGGCATTGGCGAGCGGCGCCGGGTCGCCCTGCACGTCGGTGGGGTCGGCGTCGGGCGCGTCCTCGTCGTTCTCGTCCGTGCGCACGAGCGGGTTCAGCAGCATGTTGCGGATCGAACGGATGCCGGGCACGTCCATTGCCACGCCGATCAGGTCCGACAGGCGCAGCTCCGGGGGCAGGGCGGTGGCCTGCAGTTCGTCGTCGTCGATGAAGCCGTGTTCGAGCAGCGGGCCGTCGAGGATCTCGGGGAGCGTGAGGCCGCGCGCTGGCAGCGTGGCGAGGTCGTGGTTGAGCACCGGTGGCGCGATGGCCTGGCCGATGTCGAACAGCAAGCGCGCGGCGGCCTCGACGGGATCGGCATCGCCTTCGAGGTCGATCTCGGCGCACAGCGCGAAGTACTCGGCGCGCACGGGGCGCACTTCGATGAAGTCTTCGCAGAGGTTGCGCGAGGTCTCCAGCGTATTGCGCACCGCGGCGAGCACGGCGGCACGCGCGACTTGGGTGTTGACCGAGTCCATGAACTCGACACGCACGCGATACAGGCCGGCCAGCGGCACGGGCTCGAACGCGGGGTGCGCAGGCGGCGTCGTGCGCAGTTCGCGAAGGCGCAGGTCGGCGTAGAGCAGTGAATCTGCCACCGGCTCGATCCACGCGTTCTTCACATCGGGCAGGTCGATGAGCAGCTTGCGCCAGTCGAGCTCGGTGAGCGCGCGGTTGGGCAGCACGGTGCGCGGCTGGTGCAGGCGCGCCATCGTCTGCGCATTGCTTTCGCCCGGCGCGGCGAGCAAATCCTCGATGGGCAGCGAGTGGCGGTACGAGAGCTCGGTGAGCGCGTAGCAGGCCACCTCCAGCATGGTGATGCCGGGGTCGTGCGTGTTGTGGTCGGTCCACAGGCCGCGCGAGAGGCGGCGCACGGTGGCCAGGCCCTCGTCGAACAGCGCGCGCGGATCGAAGGCCGCATCGGCCTCGGGCGCGGTCGAGATTGGAGGCAGCGCGGTGATGGCGTCGGTGGTGTCGAACATCAAAGCTCCACGATGCGGTGGGAAGGGGCGGAGACCAGGATCGCGTCGGGCGTGTCCGGCACGATCTCGTCGCGATCGCGCGTGTCGCCTTCGAGCGTCAGGCGGAAGTCGGTGACGAAGTCCACCCACGGCAGCGCCTCGACGAAATCGAGCAGCTCCGAGCGCACCACGCGGCCGCCGAAGCCCAGCTCGGTCGCACTGTCGAAGGCCCAGGGCGAGAGCGCCTGCACGAGGGCCTTGTCGATCTGCGGCCCGTAGAAGTTGAAGCCGAAGCCGGGCCGCAGCCGCACCTTGAAGTCCAGCTGCACCGGCCGGTAGCCGGGGTTGCGCACATGCACCCGCGTCTGCGAGCCGCAGCGTGCGGCGAGGTGGTCGTGGATGCGCGCGAGCGTGTCGAGGTCGACGCGCGGCTGCAGCGGGTTGCCCGTCTGCCGGTTGCGCAGGTCCGGCACCACCACCATCGTCAGGTGCCCGGCCGCGAGCCACGAGCTGTCGCTCGCATGCGGGATGCACTTGGCGCGGTGCACCGAGGGAAAGGCCTGCAGCACCAGCCGCTCGCAGTCCCACCGGTTCACCGCGCGGTTGCGGTGGCGCAGCCGCTCGGCGGCGCGACGCGAGAGCGAGGCATCGTCTTCCCGCAGCGCACCGCCGAAGGAGGCGTAGGGCTGGGCGATGGATTTCACCGCAGCCAGCGGCGTGCGTGCCTTCGCGATGCTGCCGGGTGGGAGCGCACGCGCGAGGCGCGCGGGGTCGTTGCCCTGGTCCGCGAACACCACCTCGACCGCATTGGCATGAACGCCGATGACATCGCAGGCCGCTTGCGGCGCGCCCGCCGTGGTCGCGCGCAGCCACACGGGCCCGGCGGGAAGGCGGGTGTTGCCGGTGGTGGTTTCTCGCGGCAGCACCAGTCCGACCAGGCCGCTCGCGCGCAGGCCCCGCGTGTCGTCCTGCACCAGTTCGCCGGTGCCCAGCGTGCGCCAGGCGTTGTCGGCGAGCACCGACCATTGAATGCCTGCCGCCTCGGCCAATGGGTCGGCCGTGCCCTCGGCGAGCTGGATCAGCAGGCTCTGCGAATCGCCGGCCTGCGCGCCATCGAGCGCGATCAGGAACTCGGCCGACGCCGCATGCGCCGGCAGCAGACCGATGCCGCCCTGCGGTGCCCAAGGCCGGCGCGTGTTGAGCCAGGCGTGCTCGCGGGCAAGGCCCAGCGCATCGATCTGGAAGAACTGCACGTCCGTGTCGGTGAAGGCCGCCTGCGACGGATCGGCCAGGCGGCTCTCGTCGCTTTCGGCGGTGTAGTCGAGCGTGATCTCCTGCACCTTCGGGGTGTAGGGCGGGTTCAGCACCTTGGGCGAAGCGGCGGTCGCGGCGGCGGTGGCGTCGCGCATGAAGTCGCGGTGCAACAGGTCGTCGATCAGCGAGACGGTGACGAAGCCGGCGCGCGGTGCGGTGGGCGTGGCCGCGGCCAGCGCCGAGCTGGGCCCTCTGCCGAGGAGGCCGGTGATGGCGGTGATGCCCGTGATGTTGGCGATCGCGTTCATGCCGGTGAACCCGCCGATCGGGCTCGACATGAGCGACATCGATCGCGCAATCGGCTGCGCCAGCTGCATCGACACCGCGGCATGCGCCGCCATCGCGCTGCCGCCCTGGAGCAGCGACTGCATCTGCATCGCCGGCGCATAGGCCTGGATGCCGCTCGCCGCACCGGCGATCACATCCAGCGTGGTGGGTGCCGGCGCGCGCGCGATCAGCGTCACGTTGGCGGCCTGGTGCTCGGTGCCCGAGGCATCGCGCCAGCTGGTGGCGGCGCTCACGCCATTGCTCATGGTGCCGCGACGCGCATAGCCTTCGTACCAGTCGTACAGGTCGGCCGGCGCACCCTGCCAGGCGAGGTGGATCTTCAGCGAGGTGACCGGCTTGGCCAGCGCCTCTGCGCAACCGACGTGAAAGCGCGAACCCACCGTGGGCTGCGCGCCGAAGGGCAGGAAAGCCTTCTTGGGGTCCAGCGGCGCGTCGTCGTTCTCCAGCGTGAGGGCGCGCATGTCCTGGACGTTCACCGTCACCTTGGCGCTGCGCACGGTCGCGTCGTCCAGCGCGCCGTAGGCGAGTTCGGCGCCCGGCCTCAGCAGGCACTGGATGACGGGCAACGCGGCGGGGAATGCGTGCAGGTGAATCGCAGGGTTGTGGTCGACCACGGCAGGCTGCGCGGGGCCGACGGCCACTTCGAGCGTGAGCAGGTCGCCGCTGAGGGTGCCGCTGGTCGGCAGCGGGCCGATCCAGCCGGCCGGGCCTGTGAGATGGGCATCGAAGGCGGCGGCGAGCGTCGCTGCGTTCACGCCTGCAGGCAGGCCCGAGAGCCGCAGCTTCAGCCGCACGGTGCGTGCACCCTCGGCCAGCCGCAGCAGCGGCGAGGCGATGGCAAAGCCCACGGGCGCGGCCGGCAGTCCTGCGCGGCCGAAGGGCGGCCAGTGCGGTGCGGTGGGCGAGAGCGGCGTGCCCAGTCCATCGGCCGAATTGGCCACGGGCGCGAACAGCAGCCGCTGCCCGTCGCGCACGATGCTCGCGAGCCGCGCCACCCGCGCACCGCCCACCACGGTGGGGTGTGCCGGTGCGAACAGCTGCTCGACCTTGGTCGCATCCTTGCCGGCCGAGAACAGTTGCGGTGCCGCGATCTCCACCGGTGCCGCGCCTTTCTTGAGTTCGAAGACCAGGTGCGCGCGATCCGGCTGCGGCCCACGGGGCGCAAAGCCCAGCACGCGCTGCATCTGGTAGTTCAGGTGCTGCGCGGTGAAGTCGTTCAGCCGCGCCTGCGGCCGGGCCAGCAGCTGCAGGAACGCGATCAGCAGGCCGTGGTGCGGCAGCAGCTTGCCGTCGGTGCCCTGCACCAGTGCTTGGAGCGTGGCGATATCGCCGGATGGAAAGTAGGGCTGCCAGTTGCCGGGCGTCGCCGACACCGGCCACTGCTCGTGGTGCTGGATCAACCCGGCCAGCGCATGCAGCGATTGCAGCAGCTGCGCCGTGCTCCGGTCGTCGATCGGCGTGGACGCGGGCGCGAGACGCGGATCGTCGCGCTCGGCCTGTGCCGTGCCGGGCGCGGCGGCGAAAGCGGCCAGGAGGTCTTGGGCGGCCATCTCAGCTCCTCGCCGGCAGCGCCGGCACCACGCGTTCACGCAGCTCGTTCGCATCGCCCAGGTAGTACGGGAACACGAGGTTGAAGCGGGTGTTGGTGCTGCGCACCGTGTAGTCGAGCCGGATCTGCAGCACCCCTTCGAACGCGCGCGAATCGTCCACCGCCAGCGCGAGCACCCGGATGCGCGGCTCATAGATCAAGAGCGTGGTCGTGATGCGGTCTTCGAGCAGCGTGCGCAGCGTGGTGCTCAGCGGCTCGAAGAGCAGCGGCGAGAGGTCCAGCCCGAACCTGGCGTTCAGCACGCGTTCGCCCGGCACCGTGCCGAACAGGATGGCCAGGCTCTCCTGGATGTCCACCTCGTCCTCGACCATGCGCACCTGGCCGTTCGCGAACGACGGCGGAAAGCCGAAGCCGCGGCCGAGGAAGAGCGGTGTGTCGTCCATGGCCTTGTCCCTTACCCCAGTTGCAGCGCGGAGCCCGCGACCTTGACCACGCCGATGCTCTTGACCTCGGTGCCGACGATGCTCTCGAACTTCATCTCGGTGTTCGCCTTCACCGAGAACGCCTTCGCGCTCTCGATGGCGATGCCGGACGCCGACAGCACGATCTTGTTGCCGTTGCTGTCGCTGATGGTGATGCCGCCGCTCTGGTCGTCCAGCACCAGCGTGTTGCCCGCGGGCGTGGCGAGCGTGAGCGATTTCTTCTCGTCGTCGAAGGCGAGCGTGATGCCGCTGCGGCTCGTGTAGCCCTTCACGTGGTTGTCGTTGCCCGGCGTGAGCGGCGCGGGCTTGGCGCTGCTGTGGAGCATGCCCAGCACGACGGGGTGGCGCGGGTCGTCGTCCAGGAATCCGACCAGCACTTCGTCGCCGATCTCGGGGCGGAAGAAGAGGCCGCGGTTGTTGCCCGCATCGGCCGCCGCGACGCGTGCCCAGACGCCGTCGTCGCCGCCGTTCACCAGCGGCATCCGCACCCGCACGCGGAATTCGCCTTGCGGGTCTTCGTTGTCGGTGACCACGCCCAACTGCAGCCCGGCGGTGGGCGCCAGCATGTCGGCGGTGCGCTGGCGCTGCAGTCGCTCGCGCAGCGCGGGGTCGGGCTCGGCGCTGCCGAACTGAAGGTGCGTCTTCCAACCCTTCTGCGTGTCGAACACCTGGCGCACGCCGGTGACGAGCACATCGCCGCTGAAGCGGTCGCCTACGCCGCCGAGCTTGACGGTGTCGCCGGGCTGGACGGTGGCGATGCCGACGCACATCGCGCGGCCGCTCGCGAGATCGATCGCCGCGCGTTGCCGCACCGCGCTCGCAAGTGCCACGCCCTCGGGGGCGTCGAGCGCAGTGTGAGGCAGCAGCACGGTGTCGGCGCCCGCGTCGGCGGCCAGTGCGTCGGCCTGGAAGTTGCCGGTGGACTGGAAGGCGGGTGCTTCGCCTTCCTGCGCCTCGACCGCCTGGTCTGCCGCGTTCCAGCTCACGGTCTTGACGGCCTGCGCCTGGATGCGCGCGTCGATGCCGCCGTCGAACTCCAGCAGCGTCGCTCCGAACTGCAACTGGACCGCCGCGGCGCCGATCTTCGGCTCGCTCACTGCGAGCTTCTCGCCACGCGTGAAGACCATGCGCCCGTTGGCCGTGGCCCGGGAGACGATGAAATCCCAGTCGGTGCAGTCATGCTGAACGAGTTGCTTGTGCGTGACCGTGGTGGCGTCGACCTGCGCATCGACAGTGGCTGCACCGAGCAACGACTCGATGACATCGCCATCGGTCTGGTCGAAGAAGTTCGCGCTGCGGCGCACCTGCGCGAGCTTTGTCGCCGCGTGGCGGCAATCGATGAGCAGCATCGACGACGAGGCCTCGCGGATGCGCAGCCGCTGGCCGACGATCACGCCCTTGAACACCAGCGTCGGGTCGGCGCCGCTGCCCGCCAGGATCTCGATGGTGCCGCCCGGCTTCACCAGGTCGAGCTTGCCGAGCGGAAAGTCGCCCGAGCCCGCCGCGCCATCGACATACGCGAGCTGCGCCGAAGCGATGCGGTTGGCCGCGGCCACCACGCTCACCGAATGCAGCGCATGCTCCCGCGGCACCGGCTGGCCGTTCACCTTGACGGTGAACTCGCGGTGCTCGGCCTTGATGGGGAGCGCGCGCTCCGCGGGCTTGGCGGGCGCGGTGGGAGGGGAAGGAGGGGGAGCGACGGCGTTGGGCATGGTGATGTTCGTCCTCCGCTTACTTGCGCAGCGGCGGAAAGCGCACGCGCGTGCCGGCCGGAAGGTGTCGCACGCCGTCCAGGTTGTTGGCGCGCGCCACCTTCAGGTAGAGCGCGGGGTCGCCGTAGATCTGCGCGCAGAGGGCGGCCAGCGTATCGCCGGCGCGCAGCACGCGCACGTGCGTGAGGTCGGGCGACGAATCCTGCGAGAGCGCGACGCGGGTCTGGTCTTCCACCGCATCGACAAAAGTGGCCGCGATGGTCGCGCGCAGCGGCGTGCCGTCGGCCTTGAAGAGCTTGTAGGCAATCGATGCGCTCTTGAGCACGCAGCGCTTCACCTGGATCGTGCCCCAGGCCACCAGCAGGTAGTTGGGCCGGTGGATGTCGCCGTTGTAGCCGGTGACGGTCTGGAATTTCTCGACCTGCTCCTGCACGTCGATCTTCACGCCATTGGCACCGGTGCCGTCCAGGAAGAAGTTCAGCGACATGTCGCCGGGCTTGACCTTCTTGAAGTCCATGCGGCTGCCGGTGGTGCCCGAGCCTTGCGCGGCGTCGTACTCCATCTCGTAGGCGAGCGTGATCTCGCTCGGGTTCACGTACGACTCGAAGGTGTCGATCTGGCTGCCGGTGGCGCAGTCGGGCGTGGTGAAGGCTTGCACCAGCAGTTTTTCGAGATGGCCGGAGGGCATGTCAGTGGCTCCATCTCGGGGTGCGTTGGGGTGTGCATTGGTTCACGGCGCGTGTCTTCGGGGCGCGTGCGCAGGCCACCGGGTACTCCCCTCCGCGAATGTCCCCCGGCCTGCGGCCTCCTCCTTGATTTCGCTGCGGGGAGCACCCGATGCCCTGCGCACACAGGGCGCCGCCGTTGTGCTGGCCGATCAACCACCGTTGCACATGACGAGCACGCCGATGGGGTGCCTTGCGCAGCGAAATCAAGGAGGAGGCCGCAGGCCGGGGGACATTCGCGGAGCAAGGTACCCCGTCGGCGGGATCGCGCCCTGAACGCCCCCAGCTGCGATGAACAAGAGATCGGAGCTTCATTTCAAGGCTCCTCACGATCACGAAGAATTTCGAGCACCCGCTCGACGCACTCCGCCACCAGCGCCTGCCGGTCATCCGCCGGCGCGGGTGGCGTCGCGGTTCCCCCACCGGCCGCGTTGCCGACTTCGACCGTGATCACCACTTCATCGACGACGATGGGCATGGAGGGCTCCTTCAGCTCTTGTCGAGCCGGAAATACTTGTAGGCCAGCGTCAGCGTCTCGACGACGAAGGTGTTGGCCGACGCATTGAGATCGGCGATCGACCACTTCGTCGGAAAGGCCCCCACCACATGCCACGTCATGAGCGGTTCGTGCTCGGGGTTCAGGAGCGTCACGTCCACGTCGCGCGGCGTGATGTCGAGCTCCTCGATGCACTGGCGTGCCCAGTTCCACACCTGGCTGTCCTTCAGCAGTCCGCGCTTGAGCACCAGGTCGCCGTACTTCGCTACGCCGGGATAGCGCTGTACGTAGCGGTTCTCGCCGCCCTCGGGCATGTCCTCGGTGGCGATCTCCAGTGCGAGGCCGCCGACCTCGGTGAAGCGAAGGTCGTCCGCGGCGGGCGTGATGCCAAGCACTTCCACCTTGAAGTGGAAGCCGACGGGGGGCGTGAACATGACAGGGCCGCGCGTCAGTCGTTCTGCAGCTCGAGCCCTTCGTGCGCGATCTCGATCGACTCGATCGCGACCTCGTTGCCCGCGGCTTTCAGGCCAGGGCCTTCCACCTTCACCGGGAAGGCGTTGTGGATCTTCCAGGTCATCACCGGCGCGTGCTCCTCATTGAGCAGCGAGATCACGACGTCGCGCCGCTCCACCTGGTTGAGCTTCACGGTCGAGAGCCACTTGAAGAAATCGTTGTCGGCCTTGATGATCCCGCGCTTGAGCGTCACGTTGCTGAACTTGCGCAGGCCCGGCATCTTGATCGACGAGTACTCGGGGAACGAGCCGTCGCGGTATTCGATGGCCTGGTTCTCCTGCGTGAGCCCGCTGACTTCGGAGAAGCCCAGGCGTGTGCCGCCCCACTGGACGGTGAAGTGGAAGACGGGAAGAGGGTATTGCTGCGGCATGGCGTCGGCTCCTCGAGGGTTTCAATCGATCGATCAATGAAGGGGTGTGCGATCAGCTGGTCTGCAGCTTGTGCGAGAACTTCAGGACGATGAACTCGGCGGGCCGCACCGCGGCCATGCCGATCTCCACGTTCATGCGGCCTTCCAGGATGTCCTGCGCGTTCATCGTGGTGCCCAGGCTGCAGCGCACGAAGAAGGCGTCCTTGATGGTGGCGCCCGCGAGCGCGCCCTCGCGCCATTTCTGCGTCAGGTAGTTCTCGATCATTCCGCGCACCTTGACCCAGGTGTTGGCGTCGTTGGCTTCGAACACGGCCCAGTAGGTGCTCTTCTTGACCGACTCCTCGACCATGTTGAAGAAGCGCCGCACCGGCACGTAGCGCCATTCGTTGTCGTTGCCGGCCAGCGTGCGCGCACCCCACACGAGCGTGCCTTTGCCAGCGAATGCGCGGATCGCGTTGATCGACTTGCCCGTGGTGGCGTCGACGTTGAGCTCGTCCTGGCGCGCGTTGTCCAGCCGCACCATCGGCTCCACCACGTCGGCCAGGCCCACGTTGGCAGGCGCCTTCCAGACACCGCGGGCCGTGTCGGTGGCCGCATACACGCCGGCCACGGCGCCGCTGGGCGGCAGCACGATGTAGTGGTCCAGCAGCGCGGTCTTGGCGGCGTTGAAGGCGGCCGTGGCGGTGGTCTGCAGGGTGTCCAGCGTCGCCGCGGCGCCGCCGCCGATGGTGACATTCACGTTGGTGCCCAGGCCCGTCACCGCATGGTTGAAGCTGGAGCGCAGGAACGGGTAGTACAGCGCGCCGTACTTGAGGTTGTTGTTGCCCACGCGCGCGCGGTTGGCGGTGAGGGCGGCGTTGTCCTGCGCCGCGTCGCCTACGAACAGGTCCAGGATCGCGAAGCGGTCCTTCAGCGTGCCGCACTGGATCAGCATGTTCTGCGACATGGTGTCGTAGCCCGTGCCGCCCAGCTGCACGGCCTCGGGGCACACGAGCAGCGTGGGTTCGTCTTCGAGTGCGACGGCATCCAGGCCGGCGGTGAAGTCCGCCAGGTCGATGGCATCGGCATAGCCGCCCACGGACACGATGTAGCACTTGCCGCCGCCGTTGTCGAAGAACATCTTGACCGCGTAGTACATGAGGTACGTGATCTCGGGCGGGGTCACCGTGGCGATGAAGCCGGGGCCATCCGCGACCAGTGCCACGCCGATGTCGGGCGCGTCGGGGCCGCCGAAGTACTGCTCGTACTCGGCGAAGTTGTAGATCTTGGTCGGCCGGTTGGCCAGGTCGCCAGCGCTCACCTTGCGGGCTTGCCCGGTGTAGCCGATGAAGGCCGGGATCGCGGTCTCGACCTCGGCCACCGAGGGTGGAAAGACCGAGATCTCTTCGACGTAGACGTCGGGCGTGCGGTAGGTCGGCATGGCGAAGGCTCCTTTGCTGTGCTGCGGAAGTGGTTCAGGATTGCGAGAGGTGGACGACGAATTGCGCGTCGGGGCGGTCGGCGCCGGGCTGGGGCAGGTTGCCGATCAGCAGGTCGCCGTTGCGGTGCAGTTCCAGCCCCGACGGCCCGCGCGCGCGGCGCGCGACGCTGGCCTGGGCCTCGAACAGGGCAATGCGCGCGCCGCCCGAGGGGTCGAGCAAACCGGGCGCCAGGTGACCGGCGCCAAAGGCGGCGGGCAGTACGCGGTTGAACTGGATCGCGGGGCGCGACTCGGCGGCGAAACCGTTGTCCAGCACCTGGACCTGGTCGAACTCGGCTTCGCCGAAGCGGTTGGCCACGACGTAGTAGCGCAGCGTGTCGCTGCGCGCGGCGAAGGCGAGCGCGAAGGCGTGGCCGGCGGCGACGTGGCCGGCGTCCACCGTCAGTTCGAGCAGGCCCCATGCGCCGATGAGCTCGGGCTCGACCTGCAGGCGCCAGCTCTGCGGCAGGGTGTTGCCGTCGTCTTCCTCGATGCGCCAGATGCCGCGGGTGAAGAGGCCCGGCGGGGTCCAGGCTTCGTTGCCGATGTCGAGCACGGCCTGCGCACGCTGCGTGTCGGTGGCGTCGAAGAGCCGCAGGGTCAGCGGGCGCAGCGCGGAGCGCGGCTCGATGCGCAATTGCTCGCCGCTCATGCGCACTGCGGCGGGGCCGGTGAGCGCGTCGGCATCGGGCGCGTTGCGCCAGAGCGCCGCGTCGCCCGGCGGCAGGCCCAGGGGCACGGTGATGAGTTCGAACGACGGCTCGCGCGGCTTCAGACCGAAGAGGAATGTGCGGCCTGCAAGCGGAGAGAGCGGTTGGGCGCCTTCATTTGCTTCATACAGGATGTGCAGGCGGCCGTCGCGCTGCCGTGCGATGGCATGTGCCCCGGCGAGCGCGCGCTGCGTGGACGGCGGCACGATGAATTCGATCGCATCGCAGGCACCGCCGAAGAAGGCGTGCTGCACCTGGACGGTCCACAGGGGGCGGAAGTCGATGCGGGCCATGGTCTTCAGCGTCCGTGCAGGGACGTCTGGATCGACGTGACCGGCATGCCGGTGCCGATCGGCTCCATGTCCTGCAGCGCCACCAGCCGCAGGCGATACACCACCGAGGGCAGGTGCTTCGCACCGAGGCAGGTCCACATCTGGTTCAGCTGCTCGGGGCCGTAGCTCAGCAGGTCGAGCGCCACGCGCTCCAGGCCCACCGGCAGCGCGGGGCTGTCGGCCGGCGTGAAGAGCGGCCGTGCCTGGAAGAAACCCATGATGAGCGACAGCGTGCGCAGCGCCTGCGCGTACTGCTGGAAGCGCCCCGAGAACAGCAGCACGAGGTTCAGCTTGAGCGGTGGCGGCAGCATCACCTCGCGGCCGCCGACGATGGCGCGTTCGGGCATCTGTTCGCGCAGCACGCGCTCTTCGTCGATCTGGAACAGCGTGAGGCGCGTGGTGTCCACCAGGCCGACCCAGTTGCCGCGGTCGTCCACCAGCGGGCCGATGTCCACGGCACCGAGCTCGCTGCCCGTGCGCTTGCGCAAGTGGGCATTGACCTCGTCGGCGATGAAATCAAGCGCTGTGTCGATCACCATGCATCCTTCGGAAAACATCCCCTCGGCATCGGGGAGCGCAACCATATTCCCGGGGTTTGGCGTGCGCAATCGGGCCAACGGCCGTAGACCTCAGGAGGTACGACGAACCTCCATCGGCCGTGTAGCCGAGCACGAACCGGCCGCCTGGCGCTTGAACTCCGCGGGTGCGCCGCTAAGCTGGAACCGATGCAGATCGTCCGAGGACAAAGGAGCGTGCGAATGCCCAAGCAGGTGTGCAGCGGTGCCCAGGTCTCGTGCTCGATGGGGCTCGCGCCATCGGCGTTCAACGCGACGCCCAAGGTGGCCGCGATGCCCGCGGGGCCGCCGGGCAACGTGCAGGACAGCGTGCCCTTTCTCAACATCGCGCCTTTCGGCATGTGCCGCAGTCCTGCCAATCCATCGGTGGCATCGGCCACGGCGGCGGCAGCCGGCGTGCTGACGCCGATGCCCTGCGTGCCGGTGACGCCCGCGCCGTGGGTGCCCGGGGCCGCCATGGTGCAGTTGGGCGGGCTGCCCGCATTGCACGATGGCTGCACCTTGCAGTGCCTCTGGGGCGGTGTGATCAGCGTGGTCACGCCAGGGCAGGTGGTGGTGGACATCAGCTGAAGCACCCACGTCGCGCAAGGGAAAACGCGGGGAGTGCGGTGCGGGTGCGCGGCTAAAGTGGCTGCGTTTTGCCACTCGCTGCCCCATTGCATATGCCGCTTCCGTTTCGCAACGTCGTCCTGACCGGAGCCTGTGGAGGCCTCGGCCAGGCCCTGGCGCGCGAGCTGATCGCGGGTGGCGCGCAGGTGGCGCTGGTCGGGCTCGATGCGGCCAGGCTCGAAGCGCTCGTTGCACTGGCACCGGGTCGATGCGCTGTCTACACGCCCGATGTGTCGAACAGCGCCGCGATGCAGTCCATGGCCATCGACTGGATGGCCAGGGGCGGCGTGCCGGACCTCGTGATCGCCAACGCGGGCGTGGCCGGCGGATTCGATACCGCCGAGGCCGATGACCTCGAAGTGCTGCGTCGCATGCTGGAGATCAACCTGCTCGGCGCAGCCACCACCTTCCAGCCTTTCGTGAAGCCGATGCGTGCGCAGCAACGCGGTGCGCTGGTGGGCGTGGCCAGCATCGCCGGCTGGCGCGGCATGCCGGGCAACGGCGCCTACTGCGCGAGCAAGGCGGGGCTGATCCGTTATCTCGAAAGCCTGCGCGCGGAACTGCGGGAGACGGGGCTCACGGTGCACACCGTGAGCCCCGGCTACATCCGCACCGCGTTGACCGCCGGCAACCGCTTCGCGATGCCGGGCCTGCTCGAAGCCGACGCGGCCGCGCACCAACTGCTTGCCGGCGTGAGCGCGGGGCGCGAACAGATCGTGCTGCCGCGGCACATCGGCTGGCTCTCGAAACTGCTGAACCTGCTGCCCGAGAAGCTGCACGACCGCGTGCTGCGCGGGCAGCCGCGCAAGCCGCGCGTGGGCGAGGCGGGCGCCACCGCCATCCCTGGTCTCTCTGAAAAACATCCACCGACCTGATCGATGCCCGACACCGTACCCACCCACGAACAGATCGCCCTCATCGGCGCCGGCCCTTCCGGCCTGGCCGGGGCGCGCAACCTGCAGAAACACGGCGTTCCCTTCCAGGGCTTCGAGGCGCACAGCGATGTGGGTGGCCTCTGGGACATCGACAACCCGCGCTCCACGGTCTATCACTCGGCGCACCTGATCTCCAGCAAGCGCACCACCGAGTTCGCCGAATTCCCGATGGCCGACACGGTGGCCGACTACCCGAGCCATCGCGAACTGCGTCGCTACTTCAGCGACTTCGCCGACCGCTTCGGGCTGCGGGAGCACTTTCGCTTCAACACGCGCGTGCTGCGCGTGGAGCCGGTGAGCGATGCACCGGACACGCGCTGGCGCGTGACCATCGATACGGGGAATGGCCGCGTCGAGACCGCCGAATACAAGGGCGTGGTCATCGCCAACGGCACGCTCGCCGAGCCCAAGCGCCCGCAGTTCGAAGGCCGCTTCGATGGCGAGTTGCTGCACACCAGTGACTACAAGCACGCCGAAATCTTCAAGGACAAGCGCGTGCTGATCGTCGGCGCGGGCAACTCGGGCTGCGACATCGCGGTCGACGCGGTGCACTACGCCAGGAGCGTCGACATCTCGGTGCGGCGCGGCTACTACTTCGTGCCCAAGTACGTGTTCGGCAAGCCCGCCGACACGCTGGGCGGCAAGCGGCCGCTGCCGCCGTGGCTCAAGCAACGCGTCGATGCGACGGTGCTCAAGTGGTTCACCGGCGATCCGGTGCGCTTCGGCTTTCCGAAGCCCGACTACCGGATGTACGAGTCGCACCCGATCGTGAATTCGCTGGTGCTGCACCACGTGGGGCACGGCGACATCGGCGTGCGCGGCGACATCGCGCGGCTCGACGGGCACACGGTGCACTTCAAGGACGGCAGCGCGCGCGACTACGACCTGATCCTGGCCGCGACCGGCTATGCGCTGCACTACCCGTTCATCGACCGCGAGCTGCTCAACTGGCAGGGCTTGGCGCCGCGCCTGTACCTCAACATCTTCTCGCCGCGCTTCGAGAGCATTGCCGTGCTCGGGATGATCGAGGCGAGCGGCATCGGCTGGCAGGGGCGCTACGAGCAGGCCGAATTGCTGGCGCGCTATTTCCGCGCCAAAGCGGCAGGCTCGCCCAAGGCTGCTGCGCTGCGTGCGGCGGTGCAGGGACCACCACCCGATCTGTCGGGCGGCTACAGGTACCTGCAACTGGAGCGCATGGCGTACTACGTGCACAAGGACACCTATCGCGCGGCTGTGCGAAGTGCGTCCGCGGCGCTGGCCGATCTCTCCTGAACGAGGCCACGAACCCCATGCTGCCCGTCGACGAAATCCGCCTCCACTTCAACCCCGCCTCGCTGGTGCTGCTCAACGTGGTGCTGGGCTTCCTGATGTTCGGCATCGCGCTGGATACGCGCATCGACGATTTCAGGCGCGTGGCGCGCATGCCGGGCGCGATGGCCGTGGGCATAGCCGCGCAGTTCATCGTGCTGCCGGCCGTGACCTTCGCGCTCACGCTCATCCTGAAGCCGGGGCCGAGCATCGCGCTGGGCATGATCCTGGTAGCCTGCTGCCCGCCGGGGAACATCTCGCAGATCCTCACGCACCGCGCGGGCGGAAACGTGGCGCTGTCGGTGTCGATGACGGCGATCTCGAATGCGCTCTCGATCGTCGTCATGCCGCTGAACTTCGCGTTCTGGGGCGGGCTGCATCCGACGGCCTCGGCGCTGCTCAAGACCATTGCGCTCGATCCGCTCGACATGCTGGGCCACATCGTGATGATCATCGGCATTCCGTTCGTGCTGGGCGTGGCCTGTGCGCATCGGCTGCCGCGGCTCACGGCGCGCATCAAGAAGCCGGCGCGCATCCTGAGCTTCCTGGCGCTGATCGCTTTCATCGTCGGTGCCATCGCGGGCAACTGGCGCTACTTCCTGGACTACGTGGGGCTGGTGCTGCTGGCCGTGGCGATCCACGATGCGCTGGCCTTCGGCACGGGGTACCTGTGCGCGCGGCTTTCGGGGCTGGGCGACTACGACCGGCGCGCGGTGTCCATCGAGGTGGGCATCCGCAATGCGGGGCTCGGGCTGGTGCTGATCTTCAGCTTCTTCGGCGGGCTGGGCGGCATGGCGGTGGTGGCGGGCGTGTGGGGGTTCTGGGACATCGTCGCGGGCCTCGCGCTGGCGAGCTGGTGGGGGCGCAAGCCCGCGACGCCATGAGCGCGCACCGCGTGCTCGTGACGGGCGGCGACGGGTTCCTGGGGCGCGGCGTGCTGGCCGCGCTGGTGGGACAGTCGCTCGAGGTCCTGGTGGCGCTCGATGTGCGCGAGGTGCCTGCGGAGCGTCAACTGCCGGGCGTGGTCTATCGCCAGCAGGATGTGCGCGATGCGGGCATCGGCGACACGCTGGCCCAGCACGCCATCGACACGGTCGTGCATCTGGCTTCCATCGTCACGCCGGGCAAGGACTCGAACCGCGCCTTCGAGCATTCGGTCGATGTCGGCGGCACGCGCAATGTGCTCGAAGCCTGCGTGGCGCGAGGCGTGCGCCACATCGTGGTGTCGTCGAGCGGCGCGGCCTATGGGTACCACGCGGACAACCCGGCGTGGATGACCGAGTCGCAGCCGCTGCGGGGCAATCCGGTGTTCGCGTATGCCGATCACAAGCGGCAGGTGGAGGAGATGCTCGCCGACTGCCGCGAGAAGCACCCCGCGCTCGCGCAGACGGTGCTGCGCATCGGCACCATCCTCGGCGAGCGGGTCGACAACCAGATCACCGCGCTGTTCGAGAAGAAGCGGCTGATCGCCATCCGCGGCAGCGCGAGCCCGTTCGTGTTCGTGTGGGACGAAGACGTGACGGGCGCCATCGCGCATGCGCTCGGCGGCGCGCCGGCCGGTTGCTACAACCTTGCGGGCGACGGCGCGCTCACCATCCACGAGATCGCATTGCGCCTGGGCAAGCAGGCGACCGACTGGCCGGCGGGTGTGCTCAAGGCGGCGCTCGCGGTGGGGTCTGCGTTGGGCGTCAGCCGCTACGGCCCGGAGCAGCTCGACTTCTTGCGCTACCGGCCGGTGCTGCTCAACACGGCGCTGAAGGAGCGCTTCGGCTACGTGCCGCGCAAGACCAGCAGCGAGGCCTTCGACGCCTTCGTCGCGGCGCGTGCGCGACAGGGGCGGCCGGTCACTTCTTCGTAGCTTTTTCGGGCGGCGCGATCAGGTGCTCGAGCATGCGCCGCGCGTTGATCGGCAGGTCTTCCGGCGAGCGCACGCAGGCCATCAGCGTGCGCTCGGCCCAGGCGTCGGCGAGCGAGGCGCGGGCGATCTTCATCGAGCGGGCGCAGCGCTCGGCCGCGGTCTGCGGCACGATGCCCACACCGATGCCGTACTCGACCATGCGGCACACCGCCTCGAAGTTGCGCACGCGCACGCGGTAGGCCAGGTGCTTGCCGAGGGCGCGCACGTGGCCGGTCAGCAGCTGCTGCA
Organism: Variovorax sp. 770b2; assembly: GCF_900115685.1. GTDB lineage: Bacteria > Pseudomonadota > Gammaproteobacteria > Burkholderiales > Burkholderiaceae_C > Variovorax. The sequence continues at coordinate 442,541 of NZ_FOXJ01000001.1, forward strand.
GCGCGGTGTCTGCGGGCAGGCCCACGAATTCATCGTCGACCACTTCGGCCAGATGCACGCGCCGGCGCGCGGCCAGCGCGTGGCCGCGCGGCATCACGAGCACGAGGTCGTCGCGGCGGAAGGGATGGCATTCGAGGCCCTCGCTGTCGATGGCGTCCGAGACGATGCCGATGTCGCACAGGCCCGCGCGCAACGCATCGACGGTGTCGGGGCTCGGGCGCTCCTCCAGGTCGACCGAGATGCGCGGATGCTGCGCGAGAAAGCGGCTCAGCACCTCGGGCAGGTGCTCGGTCAGCGCTGAGGTGCCGCACATGAAGCGCACGTGGCCCTTCAGGCCCTGGCCGTACTCGCCTAGCTCGCCGCGCAGCCGCTCCATCTGCTGGAGCACGACGCGCGCGTGGTGCAGCAGCGTGCGGCCGGCCTCGGTGGGGCGCACGCCCTGGGCGTGGCGGGTGAGGAGGGGGCTGCCGAGCGCGTCTTCCATGCCGCGCACGCGCTGGCTGGCCGAGGCGAGCGTCATGTGCGAGCGCTCCGCGCCGGCCGTGAGGCTGCCGGCCTCGACGACGTGGATGAACAGGCGCAGGTCGGTGAGATCGAATCGCATGGTGAGCCGCAAGGTAGCACGCCAGCCTCAGCCTGTGCCTGAGGCTGGGTGCGCGAATGCCGCATTTCCAGTGGCCGGCCCGGCCGGCAGACTCGGCGGCAATGACGATTTTTTCGAACGAACTGACGGCGGGCCACTGGGCCGCGGCTGCCGCCGTATTTCTTCTGGCCGGGGTGATCAAGGGCGTGATCGGGCTCGGGCTGCCGACCGTGTCGATGGCGCTGCTCGCGCTCTGGATGCCGCCGGTGCGGGCGGCCGCGCTGCTGATCGTGCCTTCGCTCGTCACGAACATCTGGCAAACCGGGCCGCGCGCGAGCTTCGGGGCTGTGCTGCGGCGCATTGGCGGCATGCAGGCGGGGATCGTGGTGGGCACGCTGGGCGGGGCGCTGTGGCTCGGCGCGCCGGGTGGTGCATGGGCGTCGGTGGCGCTCGGCGTGGCGCTGGTCGCCTATGCGCTCTGGGGGCTCACGGGGCGGCAGCTGCACGCACCCGCGGCGCACGAGTGGTGGCTCGGGCCGCTGGTGGGCGTTGCGACCGGACTGGTGACGGCCGTGACCGGCGTGTTTGCGGTGCCGGCCGTGCCTTATCTGCAGGCGCTCGGATTCCAGCGCGATTCGCTGATCCAGGCGATGGGGATTTCGTTCACCACCTCGACCGTGGTGCTGGGCATCGGTCTCGCGGGCAACGGGGGCTATCCGATGGCGGCGGTGGGCGGGTCGGTCGCGATGCTGGTGCCGGCGATCGTCGGGATGGTGGCCGGGACGTGGCTGCGGCAGAAGCTGCCGGTGGCGGTGTTCAAGCGCTGTTTCCTGATCGGGCTGGCGCTGCTGGGGGCTTACATGACGCTGCGCGCCATCGCCTGATTCGTCAGGCGACGGGCAGCAGGGCGGCGCGCACGCGCTCGATGGTCTGGCGGTAGGGCAGGGCGAAATCGTCGAGGGTGTCGTCGGCGCCGAGCCAGCGGAAGGAAAACACCAGGCCTTCTTCTTCGGGACTGCCCGTGGCCATGTGCTCGAAAGTCTCGGGCAACGGGCCCTCGGCGCGCATCAGGAACAGGTGCCAGAGCTGCGGATGGCGGTGCGTGTTGCCCTCGACGCCGGCTTCGCATTCGCGGTCCAGCGTGCCGAGCGGCTGCAGCGCGCCCGTGAAGTCGATGCCCGATTCCTCGAGCAGTTCGCGCCGCACCGCCACCTCGGGCGACTCGCCGGGCTCGATGGTGCCCTTGGGCAACTGCGTGTTGCCGTCCCCGGGGTGGCGAAACACCAGCAGCCGGCCCCGCGCGTCGACCAGGCAGGCGCAGGCCTTGAGGATCGGATCGGAGGGGCTGGGGCTGCCGTCGCTCATCAGGCGCCCGTCAGTGCGGCCTTGACCGCTGCGCTGACCTGGCCCATGTCGGCCTTGCCGGCCAGGCGGGTCTTGACCACGCCCATCACCTTGCCCATGTCGCCGGGGCCGCTGGCGCCCAGCTCGGCCACGATGGCCTTCACGGCGGCAACGGTTTCGTCGGCGCTCATGCGCTGGGGCAGGTAGACCTCCAGCACCTTGATCTCGGCGGCTTCCTTGTCGGCCAGGTCGATGCGGCCACCGGTGGTGAACGCGGCGATGGAGTCCTTGCGCTGCTTGACCATCTTGTCCACGATGGCCACGACCATGGCGTCGTCCAGCTCCACGCGCTCGTCGACTTCCTTCTGCTTCAGGGCGGCGAGCAGCAGGCGGATGGTGCCCAGGCGCTCGGAGTCCTTGGCGCGCATCGCCGTCTTCATGTCTTCGGTGATCTGTTCTTTGAGTGTCATGTCAGCCTTTCGGAAAAAACAAAAGCCGCGGCAGGTTTCCCTGGCGCGGCTGAGGCAACGGGGCGCTGGCGGTGACTTTCGTCAAGGGCCAGCTGCCCGGGGCGTTGCTTAGTACAGCTTCTTGGGGAGCTGCATGCTGCGCACGCGCTTGTAGTGGCGCTTGACGGCGGCTGCCTTCTTGCGCTTGCGCTCGGCGGTCGGCTTCTCGTAGAACTCGCGGGCGCGCAGGTCGGTCAGCAGGCCGAGCTTTTCGATGGTGCGCTTGAAGCGACGCAGAGCGACGTCGAAGGGCTCGTTTTCTTTAACGCGGATGGTGGTCATTGATGAATCGTTGAACTGAAGTTGGCTCGGGGAGATCGAGGCCCAAAGCCGGGGTTCCTCAACTGAAATCTTTGGTGGCCGTTGAGGGAAGGCCAAAAGTTAGCCCGCGATTATAGCGCGGTTGCGCACGCATGGGCGCTCGCCCAGGCCCATTGGAAGTTGTATCCGCCCAACCAGCCCGTCACATCGACCACTTCGCCGATGAAATACAGGCCCGGCTGCTTCGATTCCATCGTCTGGGACGACAGATCGCGGGTGTCGACGCCGCCTGCGGTGACTTCGGCTTTCTTGTAGCCCTCGGTGCCGCCGGGCGTGATCTGCCATCGGGCGATGCGCTCGGACAGCGCCGCCAGCGCCTTGTCGGCCGCCTCGTTGACGGGCCGCTGCAGGGCCGGGTCCTGCCCGACCCAGGCGTCCGCCAGCCGGGAGGGCACGAGCGTGGCCAGTTCGTTGGCGATGCGCTTTTTCGAGCGCAGCTTGGCCTCGCCCAGCGCCTCGGCCACGTCCGTGCCGGGCGCGAAATCGATCGTGAGCGGGGCGCCCGGCTTCCAGTAGCTCGAAATCTGCAGCACGGCCGGACCGGAAAGGCCGCGGTGGGTGAACAGCAGGTCTTCGAGAAAAGCCGTCTTTTCCTTCTTGGCCCCGGTTTCGATCCGCACCGGCAGCGCCAGCCCGGCCAGTTCGGCATACGGCGCCCAGCCTTCGCCGCCGAAGGTCAGCGGCACGAGCGCAGGGCGGGGCGCGATGACGCGCAGGCCGAACTGTTCGGCGAGGCGGTAGCCGAAGTCGGTGGCACCGATCTGGGGGATCGACAGGCCGCCGGTCGCGATCACCAGCTTCGGCGTCTCGATGGCGCCTCGATCACTATCAATTCGATAGCTTCCGGCGCCCGCTGCATCGGCGGTTGCCGGAGAAAAAACAATGTTCCCCAGCTTGCACGGCTGCCACCGCGTCACCCCGCCGGCGGCGCATTCCGCCAGCAGCATGTCCACGATCTGCTGCGAGGAGCCGTCGCAGAACAACTGCCCCTTGTGCTTTTCGTGAAAGGCGATGCCGTGCTTGTGCACCAGCTCGATGAACTGCTGCGGCGCATAGCGCGACAGCGCCGAGCGGCAGAAATTCGGGTTGTCGCCGATGAAGTGGCGCTGGGGCGCCCGCACGTCGAGGTCGCGGTTGGTGAAATTGGCCCGCCCGCCGCCCGAGATGCGGATCTTCTCGCCCACCTTCTCGCTGTGGTCGACCAGGAGCACCTTCAGCCCGCGCTGGCCCGCCACGCCGGCGCAGAAGAGCCCGGCCGCACCGGCGCCGACCACGACGACATCGAACTGGAGGAAAGCGGCGCTCAAGACGGTCAGGGCCCATCGGCCGCCAGGACCGGCGGCGCGTTGTACTTCAGGTGCCCGATGTAGCGCAGCGGCTGCGTGGCGGCGATGGAAGGCACGTCGCCCTCGCGCATGTGCAGCAGGTCGGCCGGACTCACCCAGCGCGGATCGGCCGCGGTGATCGGCAGGCCCGCCTGGCGGTAGGCCTCCAGCACGAACTGCGAGCAGAAGAACTGGTCGTCGCGGCTCGCACCCAGCTGCACCATGGCCATGCCGCTGATGCAGAAATTGCTCACCGAGGCCGGGATCAGCGGCAGCTCGCACAGCCGCCGGTTCAGCACGAAGGGCGCGTTCAGCAGCACGCCGGTGGTGTTGTAGCGCGCGCCCACCTGCGAATTGGCCCAGGCGCGCAGCCTGGCGACGCCCGCGTCGTCGAGGCCGGGCACGCGAAAGGCCACCACCATCTGTTCTTCGGCCACCACGTCGGCCAGGGGGCGGGCGCGCACGCCCGTTCCCACGGCTTCGGCGATCAGCCCGTCGCCCAGGTACAGCACCGCATGGCTCACCGGCGAGAAGGTGCCCAGCCGGATGCCGAAGGAATTGACCGTGGCAATCGAGGTCAGGAGGATGTCGCCCGCCTCCAGTGCCTTGGCCGTGATGAGCTCGCCGCCGTTGCCCGGCGCGATGACCGAGCTCTGCACCCGCAGGCGCAGGCCGTTGTCCTTGGAGGGCATGTCCAGCCGGGTGGCGCAGGCCGAAAGCAACAGCGCTGCACCCGCCGCGGCCACGAGCGCGGCGGCACGAAGAACGGCGCGCATCATCCTTTCCAGACGAACGGGAATTTCAACTGCTTGAAGAAGCCGTTGGGCACGTAGTCGCCCAGCACGCCGTACTTCTCGGGCCAGAGCTTGGTGCTCTTCACCGCGGTGCCGAAGAGGTAGTCGAGGAAGGCGTAGTGCGCCGAATAGTTCTTGTCGAGCGCCTCGATGTCCTGGCTGTGGTGCCAGTGGTGGAAGTTGGGCGTGACGATGAGGTAGCGCAGCGGCCCCAGGCGCACGCTCACGTTGCAGTGGTTGAACACGGCCTGGAAGCCGACCACCACGATGTAGGCGTCGATCACTTCCTTGCTGAAGCCCAGCACGTAGATCGGCGCGAGCACCAGCGTGCGCGTGATCAGGAGTTCCAGGATGTGCTGGCGCGAGCCGGCCATCCAGTCCATGCTCTTGACGCTGTGGTGCACCGCGTGCAGGCGCCACAGCACCGGCACCTCGTGGTAGGCGCGGTGCGTCCAGTACTGCACGAGGTCGGCCACCAGGATGATCAGCAAAATACCGGCCCAGAACGGCAGGTTGCCCACCCAGCCGCGGATGCCGTCGTTGGCCGCCCAGCCGAAGAGCTTGTGCACCATGAGGTTGGTGGCCAGCAGCACGAAGCCCACGATCATGTGGTTCACCACGAAGTGGTGGAAATCGGTCTGCCACTCTTCGCGGAACACCGGCTGGTCCTTGCGCAGCGCGAACAGCTTCTCGATGAAGATGAAGATCAGCGACGAGCCCAGCAGGTCGAGGATGAACCAGTCCAGCCCGATGTACGGCGTGTTGTCCGCGAAGTCGTGCACCGGCACCTTGTGTCCGCCCAGCAGTGCCGAGGCCGCCACCAGCAGGAACGCGGCCGACGAAAGCCAGCGCGAGCGGTTGAAGATGATGTTGACCAGCGAGAGCCCGCCCGCGACCACCATGGCCGCCAGCAGGATGTAGCGCATCACGTCGACGTTGTAGCTCTTGCGCAGCTCCGGCGTGGTGAGGTACTGCGGAAAGTGGAAGGCCAGCACGCCCAGGAAGCACAGGATGCCCAGGCTCAGGGCGATGGTGCCGGTGACCAGGCCTCGGCCGCGCTGCAGCTGGCCGTGGCTCCCCGTGAAATCGTTCAGTTTGTCGAGCATGTCCGCCTCTCTCTCTATCGCTTGTGCTTTGTTGGAGCGCGATTTTAGGCGGCGTAGGAAAAATCTCACATAGGCCGAACGGCCCGCCGCCGCAACAGCGCCGCCGCGCCCAGCGCCACGGCCATGACCAGCAGCGAAACGACGGTGGTCACCGTCCCCAGCGCATAGATCGAGGGCGTGGTGACCGTCGAGGTCAGGCCCTGCAATTCGAGCGGCAGCGTGTTGACGTCGCCGATCGCCTGCGAGGTGCGGGCGATCTCGTCCCAGGACAGCGTGAAGCCGAACATGCCGATGCCCACGATCGAGGGGCCGATCAGCGGCAGCACCACGAAGCGGAAGGCCTGCCACGGCGTGGCGCCCAGGTCGCGCGCAGCTTCCTCGTAGGCCGGGTTGAAGCGGTTGAACACCGCGAACATGATGAGCAGGCCGAAGGGCAGCGTCCACGTCAGGTGCGCGCCGAGCGCTGAGCTGAAGAGGCCGAGCGCCGTGCCGTAGCCTTCGAGCAGCGTGGTGGCGTCCATGGCCGTGAGCACGCCCTTGATGCCGGTATCGAGCAGCCGGAACTGCAGTCCGATGCCCAGCGAAATGATGATCGACGGCATGATCAGGCTGGCCACCGTGACGAAGAAAAGCGCGTTGCCGCCCCTGAGCTTCTTGCGGAAAGCGAGCCCGGCCAGCACCGACAGCACCACGGTGAACGCCATCACCACCGCGCCCAGCGCCAGCGAGCGCCTGAAGGCCGCGCCGATGTCGACGGTGCCCAGCCCTTCGGCCAGCTTGTAGAACCAGTGCAGCGAGACGCCGCGCAGCGGAAAGGTCAGGCCGCCCTCGGGCCCCTGGAAGCTCAGCACGAAGATCGTGATCATCGGGCCGTAGAGGAACAGCACGAAGAGGGCGAACACGATCGCCAATGGCCAGAAGCCGGGGGCGCGTTGTTCTCTGATGGGTGAGCTCATGGGGTCCTTCGGGGCGTGTGCACAGGCCACCGGGTACTTCCCTCCGCGAATGTCCCCCGGCCTGCAGCCTCCTCCTTTATTTCGCTGCGGGAAGCACCCGATGCCCTGTGCACCTGGGCACGCGGCCGGTGTGCAGCGATCAACGACTGTTCTGAAAAACGAGCACGCCGATGGGGTGCCTTGCGCAGCGAAATCAAGGGGGAGCCCGAAGGGCGGAGGACATTCGCGGAGCAAGGTACCCCGTCGGCGGGATCGCGCCCTGAACGACCCCGCACGATTCGAACACTGGCGCACAGGAGCACTTCAAAGCTCCTTGCGAATATCGACCAGCCGGGTGAGGCCCCAGATGATCATCAGCACCACCGCCAGCAAAATCATCGCGTTGGCCGCGGCCAGCGGAAACTGCAGGTACGAGGTCTGCACCTGGATGATCTTGCCGATGGAGGCGATCTGCTGCCCGCCCATCACGCCGATGGTCACGAAGTCGCCCATCACGATGGTGATGACGAAGATCGAGCCGATCAGGATGCCCGTGCGCGACAGCGGCACCACCACGTTCCACAGCGTCTGCCAGCCCGAGGCGCCCGCGTCGCTGGCCGCTTCGAGCAGCGACCGGTCGATGCGCATCATGCTGTTGAAGATCGGCACGATCATGAACATCGTGTAGAGGTGCACGAAGGCCAGCACCACCGAGAAATCGGAGAACAGCAGCCACTCGACCGGCTGGTTCACCAGGCCCGCGCCCATCAGCGCCTGGTTGACCAGGCCGTTGCGCCCCAAGAGCGGCACCCACGAGATCATGCGGATCACGTTCGAGGTCCAGAAGGGCACCGTGCACAGCACGAACAGCACCGTCTGCACCGTCGAGGAGCGCACGTGGAACGCAAGGAAGTACGCGACCGAAAAGCCGACGAGCAGCGTGATGCCCCACACCAGCACGCAGAACTTGAAGGTGCTCAGGTACGTGTTGAGCGTGACGCACAGGTCGCCGTTGTCGGTGAGGTGCGAGCACCCCTCGAACAGGCTCAGGTAGTTGCGCAGCGTGACCGCGGGGATGAGCTCGTACTCGTTGAAATTCCACAGGCTGACCATCGCGACCAGCGCCAGTGGAATCAAGAAGAACAACAGGAACACCAGCGCGAACGGCGCCGCCTGCCACCACGCCTTCACGGTGTGGAGCGGGTCGGCGGCGGCGGAGGCGCGGGTGGCGGGAGCGCTCACGGGATCGGCGAGGCGGTCAGGCCGCGACGAACTCGTTCCACTTGCGCACCATGTATTCGTTCTCGTCCATCACCGCGTTCCAGCACGCGATGCCGCCCATGCGCTGCTCGTAGCTGCCGCCGTCGCGCAACGAACCGGCCTTGGCGATCACGTCGCCCTGCGGGCTCTTGATGTCCTGCGCGGCGGGCTTGCCTTCCATCCAGTAGGCCCACTCGTAGGCTTCCATCTTGGTCTTGGCGGTGTCCAGCACGGCGCTGTAGTAGCCCTGGCGATTGAGGTAGGCGCCGGCCCAGCCGTCCAGGAACCAGTTGATGAATTCATAGGCGCCATCGAGCTTCTTGCCCGACAGCGTGGCCGGCAGGCCGAAGCCCGAGGCCCAGGCGCGATAGCCTTCCTTCAGGGGCTGGAAGGTGCAGTCGATGCCCTTGCCGCGCACGGCCGTGACGGCAGGCGACCACATCGACTGGATCACCACTTCGCCGGAGGCCATGAGGTTGACGGACTCGTTGAAGTCCTTCCACAGCGCGCGGAACTGCCCGGCCTTCTTGGCTTCGATCAGGGTCTTGATCGTCAGGTCGATCTCGGCCTTGGTCATGTTGCCCTTGTCGGCGTACTTGTGGATGCCCTTGGCCTCCACCACCATCGCGGCGTCCATGATGCCGATCGAGGGAATGTTCAGGATCGCCGCCTTGCCCTTGAACTCGGGGTTCAGCAGCTCCGCCCACGAGCCGATCGGGCGCTTGATGAGGTCGGGGCGGATGCCCAGCGTGTCGGCGTTGTAGGTGGTCGGAATGAGCGACATGAACTGCGTGGGCGACTTGGCGAAGGCCTTGCTCTTCTCGCCCTCGAGGTAGATCACCTTGATGGGGGCCGTGCCCTGGTCGCCGACCTTCTTGCCGCCCACTTCGCCCTTGGTGAAGAGCGAGGTGATCTTGCCGGCGTTCTTCACGCGCTTGGTGTCGATGCCCTTCAGGTTGCCGGTGGGCACGATCTTCTTGAGCGAGAAGAACTCGGTGTCGATCAGGTCGAAGCTGTTGGGTGCGGTCACCGCGCGCTTGGTCACGTCGTCGGTGGTCACGGCCACGTACTGGATCTCGATGCCGGTGTCGGCCTTGAACTTCTCGGCGATGGCCTTGTCCTGGTTCACCGCGGTGCCCAGGTAGCGCAGCACGATCTTTTCCTGTGCGTGCACGAAGGGCGCGATGCCCGTGGCCAGGATGCCGGCGGTGCCTTGCAGCAGGGCGCGGCGCTTGACGCCGGTGGACGAGTCGATGGGTTCGGTCATGGCTGAGTCTCCGTAGAAAGAAGTGGCGGGGAAGCGTGAAAACGGAATGGGAAAAAGATCAGGGAGCCACGGCGAGCGCACGCGCATCGGCCTCGGCCCACGACAGGCGAACCGTCTCGCCCTGCGCGTAGGGGCTCGCGAGAAAGGCGGCCTCGCCCAGCAGCACCGACACGTTCCGGCGCTCCGGCGCGGCGGCCTCCAGCGCCAGGCCGAGCAGCACGTAGGTGCCCTGGTACTCGACGTCGGTGACCGCGGCGGCAAGGCCGTTGGCATCGGGGCCCGGGGCGATCCGCATGTGGTCGTTGCGCACCGCGATCGGCCCGGCGGGCGTGTCGATCACGTTGTGGCCGCCCATGAAGCGCGCCACGAACTCGTTCACGGGGTGGTTGTAGATCTCGTGCGGCGGGCCGACCTGCTCGATCACGCCGTGGTTCATGACCACCATCGTGTCGGCCAGTGCCATGGCTTCTTCCTGCGAGTGCGTGACGTGCACGAAGGTCAGGCCCAGCTCCTTCTGCCAGCGCCGCAGCTCCGCGCGCATCTGGATGCGCAGGAACGGGTCGAGCGCCGAGAGCGGCTCGTCCAGCAGCAGCACGCGCGGCTCGGTGATGAGCGCGCGCGCCAGCGCCACGCGCTGCTGCTGGCCGCCGGAAAGCTCGCCGGGCTTGCGCTCGGCCAGGTGGCCCATGGCCACGCGCGCGAGCAGGTCGCGCGCACGCTTCTGGCGCTCGGCCTTGCCGACGCCTTTCATCTTGAGGCTGAAGGCCACGTTGTCGGTGGCCGACAGGTGCGGGAACAGCGCGAAGCTCTGGAACATCATGGCCGTGCCGCGCGCGGCCGCGGGCAGGTTGGTGATGTTGCGGTTGTCCAGGAGGATGTCGCCGCTGGTGACCGACTCGTGGCCCGCGATCATGCGCAGCGTGGTGCTCTTGCCGCAGCCCGAAGGGCCCAGCAGGCAGCAGTAGCTGCCGCTGGCGATGCGCAGGTCGATGGCATCGACGGCGGCCGGCGTGCCGGGGGCGTAGCGCTTGCTGAGCGCGACGATCTCGACCGCGGCGGGCGGAAGCGGGGAGACGGCGTTCATTGCCGGGCGAAAAACGGGCTGGAGGCGGGCATGCACGGTCTAAGCACGCTCCATGCCACATGGGCCCCGGAACGGGGCGGCCGCCGGCGCACCGCACCAGGGCATCGCGTGGATCAGGAGCCTGCGCGCCCGATCATCTTCGGCGTGATGAACACCAGCATCTCCACCTTGTTCACCACGCGCTCGCGCGAGCGGAACAGCGCACCCAGGTAGGGCACCTCGCCCAGCACCGGCACGCGCGACTCGTCGCTGGTCTCGGTCAGCTCGAAGATGCCGCCGATCACCACCGTGCCGCCGTTGTCGATCAGCACCTCGGTCTGCACATGCTTGGTGTTGATGGCGGGGCCGGCCGAGGTGTTGACGCCGCGGGCGTCCTTGCTCACGTCCAGCGTGAGGATGATGTTGCCCTCGGGCGTGATCTGCGGCGTGACCTCCAGCTTGAGCACGGCCTTGCGAAACGAGATCGACGTCGCGCCGCTGGAGGTGGCCTGCTGGTAGGGAATTTCCTCGCCCTGTTCGATGAGCGCCTTGGTCTGGTCCGCCGTCACCACGCGCGGGCTCGACACCAGCCGGCCCTTGCCCTCGGCCTCCAGCGCCGAGATCTCCAGGTTCAGCACGCGCGTGAAGCTCGCATTGAACAGCGACAGCGAGAAGGCCCCCGCGCTGTTGCCCGTGCCGCCCGCATCGCCGGCCGGCAGGTTCACGAAGTTGCTGCTGGTGAACGAGGTGAACGCGTTGGCGGTGCCCGTGGGGCTGGTGCCCAGGGAGGCGTTCGTGCCCGTGGCGCCGCCGCCCAGCTTCACGCCGAGCGACTTGCCGAAGGTGTCCGAGGCCTCCACGATGCGCGCCTCGATCAGCACCTGCCGCACCGGCACGTCCAGCTTGCGGATGAGCTCGCTCACCTCCGCCAGGCGCACGGGCGTGTCGGTGACGAAGAGCTGGTTCGTGCGCACCTCGGCAATGGCGCTGCCGCGGGTGCTCAGGAGGCGGGTCGTCGCGGCGCCGCCACCGCCACCGCCGCCTCCGCTCCCGGTGCCGGTCAGGCTCTGCACCACCGTGGCCGCCTTGGCGTAGTTGAGCTGGAACGATTGCGTGCGCAGCGCCACCAGGTTCTCCACGGTCGCCTGCGCCTCCAGCTCGATCTTTTCCTTGGCGTTGATCTCGTCCTTCGGCGCGATCCAGAGGATGCTGCCGTTCTTGCGCAGCCCCAGGTTCTTCGCCTGCAGGATGACTTCGAGCGCCTGGTCCCACGGCACGTCCCTCAGCCGCAGCGTGAGGGCGCCCGAGACCGAGTCGGAGGTGACCACATTGAAGCCGGTGAAGTCCGCGATCACCTGCAGCAGCGCGCGCACATCGACGTTCTGGAAATTGAGCGTGAGCTTCTCGCCGGTGTAGCCCGTGCCCTGCGTGAGCCTGGCCGGATCGGTCTTGCGCGGGCGCACCTCGATGACGAACTGGTCGTCCGCCTGGTAGGCGCTCTGCTCCCAGTCGCCATGCGCGGTGATCGACAGGCGCACCCGGTCGCCCAGCTGCTGCGCGCTCACCGCGTCGACCGCGGTGCCGAAGTCGGACACGTCGAGGCGCCGGCGCAGGCCCTCGGGCAGCGAGGCCCGCATGAACTCGGCCACCAACGTCGCGCCCTGCCGCTGCACGTCCACGCCCAGCTGGCTGCTGCCCATGGCGATGAGCACGCGGCCGGCGCCATCGCTGCCGCGGCGGAAGTCGATGTCCTGCAATGGCGTCACCTGGCGCTGCCTGCCTTCGGCGAACTCGGCATTGGCTGGCGTCTTCGGTGCCTGGCCCGTTCCGGACTGCAGCGAGACCAGCAGCGATCGCCCCTGGATCTCGGCCTGGTAGGTCGCCGCGCGCTGCAGGTTCAGCACCACGCGGGAGCGCTCGCCGGCCTGCACGACGTTGGCGGTGCGCAGGTTGCCGGTGTTGAATTCGATGGCCGAGCGGCCGACCGCATTGGTCACGCCCGGAAAGTCCAGCGCGATGCGTGCCGGCGCCTGCACGACAAAGCCGGTGGGCAGCGCGGCGAGGGGCTCCGTGAAGTCGATGCGCACGAGCTCCGTGCCGCCCCTGGCGGTGCTGGTGACGGCTTCGATGGCGTTCTGCGCGTTCTGCGCGTGCGCAGCGATCGGGGCCAGCGAAATCAGCGAAAGGACCGCGGCACCGAGCCATCGTCGCGGTCGCAAAACGCTCGGCGAGCGCGGGCAAGTCTTCATGGGTTCTCTCCGTGTGAGGCGAGGCGCGAACGACATGCGCGCCCTGCCTGTGACGGATGGATGGTTTCGCCCAATCTGGGAGGAATCTTGCCGAGGCGCGACGGATCGCAACTTGTGTTGCACGCAAGCAATGGATGGCGGCGACACCGCTTCGCCGCCTCTCCGATTTCTCCGAATTTGCGAGGAACCATCGCGGTTTCCGGATTCTTGTGGAGCGTGCGCATGGTGATGAATCGATCGATGGTTGCGATGCTGGCCGCTGCGCTGGGCATTGCCTGTGCCGGATCGGGCGTGAGCGCGAGCTACGTCGTGGCGCACCCCGGTCTTTCGCATCGGGAGGTGCTGCCCGTGGCGTCTGCGTTGCGCCCCGGCGCTCGGCCCTGGTGGTCAGCCTTCCAGAGCGAGGCCCTGAACGCACTGATTGCGCAGGCCGGCCGCGCCGCGGGCGCTGGCGAGCGCCCGGATGCGCCGGCCGCGGAGATCGGCGTCTCGGCGGCCTACGTGGCGGTGGTTGTCCAGACGCTGCGCCTGACCTACCTCGAGAGCGCGCTCATTGCAGTGCGCCGCCAGTCGCAACTCATCGCCGCCAGTGCGGCGTTGCACGACGACTTCAGCAAGGAACTGGTGCGACGCGAAACTGGCGCCGCGGCGGCGATGAAGAAGATCGATGCGCAGCGCGAGGCGAACCTCGCTTTCCTCGTGGCGCGCTGCGGCCTGCCGGAAGCGGCGTTGAAAAAGACGATTGCCGACGAGGTCGCGCAGCGCAGGCTGCCCCGTTTCTCGGCCTCGCTGCCGCAGGCAGTGCCCGCTGCGCTGCTGGCCAATCGCGACGACATCCAGCTGGCGGCGTCGCTCTATGGCATCGAGCCGCAGGCCTTGCTCGTGGGCACCATCGACGCCGCGCGGGACAGTGGCGACGGCGGCGACAGCGATCCGCCGGCCGAGGCGGCGCTTCCCGGCTATCCGCTTTTCCCGCAGGCCGTGGCGCGGGGCCGCGCGGAGGTGGCCGAGGCCTTGCGACGGCTGCAGGCATCGAACGACATGGCCGCCGATGCGAGCGGGCGGGCGCGCCGGGCGAAAGACGAATTCGAGCGCTCGAAGGTGCGGATGAGCCGCGGGGACATGTCGGAAGTCCAGATGCTGGAAGACTTCCAGGGCCTGATGCTCGACCGGCAGCGCCTGGCCGCAGCCGATGGCGAACTGGCCATCGCCTGGATCGCACTCATCGCCAGCCTGGGGAGCCAGGCGCCGGTGGTGCTGCGCGGAGGTTTTGCGCCGGACGCCACCGCTTTGCGCGGACGGCCCGGGCTGGTCGGAAGTTTTTGAGACCTAGGTGCCGAAGCGGTTCGCGTCCGCCGGCAGCGCCGCCGCGGCCAGCCCGCGCAGCACGTCGCCCACCACGATCACCGCGGGGCTCGCGAGCCCGGCTTCGGCGATGCGTGCCTGCAGGCCGTCGAGCGTGGTCGCGATGTGGCGCTGGTGCGGCAGGCTCGCGTGCTGCACCACGGCCACCGGCGTGTCGCCGGGCAGGCCGTGCAGCAGCTCGCGCTCGATGTGGCGGGCACCCGCCACGCCCATGTAGATCACCAGCGTGAGGCGCGCGTTGTGCGCCATGGCGGCCAGCGCGCGCCAGTCGGTCGGGTCTTCCTGCGCGCCCGCGCCGGTCTTGGCGTGGCCGGTGACGAACACCACGCCCTGCGCATGGTCGCGGTGCGTGAGCGGCACGCCCAGCGAGGTCACTGCCGCCAGACCGGCGGTGATGCCGTTGACCACCGCGCATTCGATGCCCGCTTCGCGCAGGTGCTCCACCTCTTCGCCGCCGCGTCCGAAGATGAACGGGTCGCCGCCCTTCAGGCGCACCACGGTCTCGCCTTCGCGCACCGCGGTGATCATGAGCCGCTCGATGAAGGCCTGCGGCGTGCTCTTGCAGCCGCCGCGCTTGCCCACGTGCACGATGCGCGCGCCGGGGCGGGCGTAGGCCAGGATCTCTTCGCTCACGAGGTCGTCGACCAGCAGCACCGTGGCGGCCTGGATCGCCTTGACGGCCTTGATGGTCAGCAGTTCCGGGTCGCCAGGGCCGGCGCCCACCAGCGTGCATACGTGGTTCTCCCCCAGGCTTCGCGCACTTCGTGTCGCTTCTCCTTCCCCCTCACCGGGGGCAACACCTGCGGCCGGGCGAAGCCCGTTCCGCGGTGTTTCTGGGGTTGGTCGTGTCGGTTTCATATGTGGGATGCCAGTTGCTTGATGTGCCCGACCTGTGCGGCGATGGCTTCGGGCACGGGAAGCTCGCCGTTCAATACGCGTCGCGTGTAGTCGGCCGTGGTGGCGACGTCGATTTCCTTGGGCAGCCCGGGCACCTCGGCCGCGGTACCGCTGGCCTGCGCCTGCAGTTCGGTGCGCGCGCCGCGCACGAAGCCGTCGATCTGCGCGGTGCGGCGCGGATCGGACACCACCTCGCCTTCGAGCCCGCGCGAGAGCAGGGCGGTGGTGCCCATCAGCTCGAAGGTCTCGGCCATGGTGCGCGCGTATTCGGGGTGCGTGTAGCTGGCCACCACCACCGCGGGGCCGGCCGTGGGCTGCATCAGCTTGACCACGCTGTGGCCGGGGTTGCGCAGGCCGACCACGCGGCGCACGTCGAGCAGGCGTTTGAGCGCCGGGTTCAGCAGCTCGGTCGCGGCGAAGCCCACGGTACCGTCGGCGATGGGGCCGATGGCGGTCATGGGCGGCACGTCGAGCGCGGCGAGCACGTTCGAGGCGAGCACGCGTGCGGTTTCGGTGGCGCTGCCGTGCACCAGCACCGGCAGGCCTTCGCGGGCCAGCAGCAGCGCCAGGAGCGGGGTGAGCACCGGCAGCTTGCGCGCGCCGTTGTAGCTGGGCAGCACGATGAGCGCGCGGTCGCCGGCGGGAATGCGGTGCAGCCGCGCATGCGTGGCGTCGAGGAAACCGGCCATCTCCTCGGGCGTCTCGCCCTTGATGCGCATCGCCAGGCAGAAGCCGCCGATCTCCAGGTCGGTGACGGTGCCGTCCAGCACCTGGCCGAACAGGTCGGTGGCCTGTTCGCGCGTGAGCGGCCTGGCGCCTCGCGCGCCGCGGCCGATTTCCTTGATGTATTGGCTGATTCCCATGGGTAGGCGGATTGTCCTGCAACGCTTATGCCGGAATGTGAGTCGGCTTATGCCCCCTCGGGAATGGCCTCGGCGGGCGCCATGCGGATCATGCGTTTGAGCTCCGGAATGCACGAGCCGCAGTTCGTGCCGCATTTCAGCGTTCCCTGCAGGGCGGCCAGCCGCTCGTCGGGCGTGCCGCCGCAGCGGCCCAGTTCGGCCTGGATCGCCAGGTCGGTCACGTTCAAGCAGGTGCAGACCGGCTTTCCGCGCGATTGCACCGCCAGCGGCGCGCGGGCGCCGGGCGAGAGCAGCAGCCGGCCGTAGCTCTGCGCGGGCAGTTCCTCCCGCAGCAGCGTGGCGATCCAGGCTTCGGCGCTGGTGTCGCCCGCGAGCAGGAAGGCTTCCAGGCCGGCGCTCTGGTCGGCGCGGCGCACCAGCCGTGCCGAGCGGCGCTGGCCGCGCCGGCGGTCGGCGTAGCGCAGGGTGTCGGGGCTTTGCAGGCCGAGCAACCCTTCGATCTGCTCGAGCAACGCATCGGCCGGCGCATCGTGCGCGGCCGCGCGAAACAGGAGGCCGCTGCGCTCGGCGCCCGCCGCGTCCCTGGTGCTGCCCGAGAACGGCACGCAGGTGGCGAACGGAAACATCGCCATCAGCGGCTGCAGCGTGCGGTGGGCCGCCAGCACCTCGTCGGGGGGCAGCCAACCCATTGCGAGCAGCGACCACGGCAGCTCGGCCTTGAGGATCTTCACCGCCGTGTGCTTGAGTTCCGGCTGCTTCGAGGTGGGGCAGTAGGCCGGCGTGGTGAGCGCGTTGATGCCGGCCAGCCGCGTGCCGGTCGACGAGCAGCCGCTCAGGTACTCCTCGCCCCAGTGCATTGCGACGAAGGCCTGGCTCAAGCCGATCTCGGCGCTGCCGCGCGCGGTCAGCAGGATCGAGCCGCGCCTGGATGTCAGGTGCACCAGGTCGCCTTCGCCGATCTGGCGCCGCGCCATGTCCTGCGGGTTCATCTGCACCATGGGCTCGGCCACGTGGCCGAACAGGCGCGGGGCGGTGCCGGTGCGGCTCATGCCGTGCCACTGGTCGCGCAGGCGC
This sequence comes from Variovorax sp. 770b2, assembly GCF_900115685.1. Lineage (GTDB taxonomy): Bacteria > Pseudomonadota > Gammaproteobacteria > Burkholderiales > Burkholderiaceae_C > Variovorax. The sequence continues at coordinate 459,496 of NZ_FOXJ01000001.1, forward strand.
CCGGTGTTGAGCGAGAAGGGATAGCGCGCCTCGCGGGCCTCGGCCACCGGCGTGTAGGGCGTGTCGGCGAAGCGGGCGCGGCCATCGGGCGTGGGGAACACGCCGTCTTCGTACAGGCGCACCCGGCCGCTGCTTTCGCCTTCCTTCAGCGGCCATTGCTGCGGGCCGGCGTCGTCGAGCATCGCGTAGCTCAGGCCGGTGATGTCCAGGTCGCGCCCGCGCGTGGTTTCGCGGTGTTCGTTCCAGACCGATTCGGCGGTGTCGTAGGGAAAGAGCGTGCCCGCACGGCCGAGCCGCTCTTCGAGGCGGCGCGCGAAGTCCGTGGCGATCGACCAGTCGTGCCGCGTCTCGCCCGGCGCGGCGATGGCAGGGCGCACGCGGGAGATGCGGCGCTCGCTGTTGGTCACGCTGCCGTCCTTCTCGCCCCAGGTGGTGGCGGGCAGCAGCAGGTCGGCGAAGGCGCAGGTGGCGGTGGTGGAGAAGGCCTCCTGCACCACCACGAATTCGGCGCGCTCCAGCGCGCGGCGTACCGTGGCCTGGTCGGGCATCGACTGGGCGGGGTTGGTGCAGGCGATCCACAGCGCGCGGATCTCGCCGTCGGCGGCGGCCTGGAACATGTCCACGGCCGTCTTGCCGGGCTTCGATGGCACCGAGGGCACGCCCCAGAGCGCGGCCACCTCGGCGCGGTGCGCGGGGTTGGCCAGGTCGCGGTGCGCGCTCAGCAGGTTGGCCAGGCCGCCCACTTCGCGCCCCCCCATCGCATTGGGCTGGCCGGTGAGCGAGAACGGGCCGGCGCCGGGCTTGCCGATCTGGCCGGTGGCCAGGTGCAGGTTGATCAGCGCGGCATTCTTCGCCGTGCCGCTCGCGGACTGGTTCAGGCCCTGGCAATAGAGGCTCAGCGTGGCGGGGGAGGTGGCGAACAGGCGCGCAGCCGCCATCAGGTCGTCCTTCGAGATGCCGCAGACCTGCGCCACCTTGTCGGGCGTGCATTCGCGCACCGTGGCCTTCAGCGCATCGAAGCCGCTGGTGTGGGCCGCGATGTACTTCGCATCGGTCCAGCCTTCCCACAGCATCAGGTGCAGCATGCCGTTGAACAGCATCACATCGGTGCCGGGCTGGATCGGCAGGAACAGGTCGGCGATTTCGACCGTGTCGGTGCGGCGCGGGTCGGCCACGACGATCTTGAGCGCGGGGTTCGCGGCCTTCGCATCCTCGATGCGGCGAAAAAGAATCGGATGCGCCCACGCGGTGTTGCTGCCCACGATGAAAAGGCACTCGGCATGCTTCAGGTCGTCGTAGCAGGCCGGTGGCGCGTCGGCGCCCAGCGTCTGCTTGTAGCCGGCAACGGCGCTGCTCATGCACAGGCGCGAGTTCGTGTCCACGTTGTTGGTGCCGACCAGGCCCTTGGCGAGCTTGTTGAAGACGTAGTAGTCCTCCGTCAGCAACTGGCCCGAGATGTAGAAGCCGACAGCGTCCGGCCCATGGTCCTGAATGACCTGCGCGAACTTGCCCGCGGCGTTGTCCAGCGCCGTGTCCCATGAAACGACCATCGGCGCCTCCCCGCGCACGATGCGTTGCAGCGGCTGCAGCAGCCGCGCCTGCAGCGTGACCGGCGCGCTGGCCGTCAGGTGCAGCGTCGAGCCCTTGGTGCAGAGGCGCCCGAAGTTGGCCGGGTGGTCGGGGTCGCCGCGCACGCCGGTGATCTGCGCGCCGTCGGATTCGATGATCACGCCGCAGCCGACGCCGCAATAGGGGCAGGTGGAGCGCGTATCAGCCATGGCGTGAGGAGTGAAGGAGGCTGCGGCGTTCACATTCACCGCACAGCGGACCGCCGCAGGCGAGTCCGCAGCCGACGCCGCAATAGGGGCAGGTGGAGCGCGTCTCTTGCACCATGGTCGATTCAGCTTTCTTCGGTGGACAAGATGGCCATCGTGGCGAAGGGCCTGGGCCCCGCGACCGGGCGTTCCAGGTCGATGGCGTGCGTCGCGAGCTCGCCCGCGTCCAGGTGGACGATGCCACCTTCCACTTTCACCGCGAACTTCGGCGTGCAGCCTTCATCGGGCGACTTCGCGCAGCCGTCGTCCAGCCCGAGGGTCCAGTTGTGCAGCGGGCAGGCCACGCTGGTGCCGAACACGATGCCCTGGCTCAGCGGGCCGCCCTTGTGCGGGCAGCGGTCGAGCAGCGCGAAGACCTGGTCCTCGGCATTGCGGAACACGGCGACGTCCACCCCCGCGGGCCGCGCCACACGCCGGGCGCCGAGCACGGGGATGTCGTCGATGCGGCAGATGGCTTTCCATTCGCTCATGGCAGGCGTCCTTTCAGGCGGGGTGGATGGCATCGGCCGGCACCATCGGCACCGACAGCGGCGCGAACTGCCGCACGTCCACCGAGGCCTCGGCCGACTCGAACCACGGATCGGGCTCGCCGTCGAGCGCGAACTGCAGCCGCTCCCAGAGCGCCTTGCGGCCTTCCGCGTCTTCGAGGATCTTTTTCTTCACGTGGTCCAGGCCCACGCGCGAGATGTAGTGCACCGTGCGCTCCAGGTACCAGCCTTCCTCGCGGTACAGCTGCAGGAAGGCGCCCGCGTGCTCCATCACCTCGGCGGCCGTCTTCACCTTCACGAGGAACTGCGCCACCTCGGTCTTGATGCCGCCGTTGCCGCCCACGTAGAGCTCCCAGCCCGAGTCGACGCCGATGACGCCCACGTCCTTGATGCCGGCTTCGGCGCAGTTGCGCGGACAGCCGGACACGGCCAGCTTCACCTTGTGCGGCGAGTACATGGCCCAGAGCGCGCGCTCCAGGTCCTTGCCCATCTGCGTGCTGTCCTGCGTGCCGAAGCGGCACCACTCGCTGCCCACGCAGGTCTTCACCGTTCGCAGCGACTTGGCGTAGGCGAAGCCCGAGGGCATGCCGATGTCCTTCCACACGCCTTCCAGGTCCTCCTTCTTCACGCCCAGCAGGTCGATGCGCTGGCCGCCGGTGACCTTGACGGTCGGAATCCTGTACTTGTCGGCCGCGTCCGCAATGCGCCGCAGCTCGTCGGGCGTGGTATGGCCGCCCCACATGCGCGGAATGACCGAGTAGGTGCCGTCCTTCTGGATGTTCGCGTGGCTGCGCTCGTTGACGAAGCGGCTTTGCGGGTCGTCCTTCGCCTCCTTGGGCCAGGTGCTGATCAGGTAGTAGTTGACGGCCGGGCGGCAGGTGGCGCAGCCGTTGGGCGTGCGCCAGCCGAGGTTGCGGTAGACCTCGTCGTGCGTGAGCCAGTGGTCCTTGCGGATCGCGTCGCGCACGTCCTGGTGGCTCGCATCGGTGCAGCCGCAGATGGCCTTCTTCTTCGGCGTGGCCGAGTAGTCGCCGCCCGCGGTGAACATCAGGATCTGCTCGACCAAACCGGTGCACGAGCCGCAGCTGGCGCTCGCCTTGGTGTGCTTCTTCACCTCGTCGAGCGTGAAGAGGCCCTTGTCCTTGATCGCCTTGCAGATGGTGCCCTTGCTCACGCCGTTGCAGCCGCACACCTCGGCATCGTCGGGCATGCTCGCGGCCTTGTTGTGGCCCTCGTGGCCGGTGTCGCCGATGTTCGATTCGCCGAACATCAGCCTGTCGCGGATGTCGTGCACGCTGCGGCCATCGCGCAGCAGCTTGAAGTACCAGCTGCCATCGACTGTGTCGCCGTAGAGGCAGGCGCCGACCAGCTTGTCGTCCTTGAGCACCAGCTTCTTATAGACGCCGCCGAAGGGGTCGCTCATCACGATTTCCTCGGTGCCTTCGCCGCCCATGAATTCACCGGCGCTGAAGAGGTCGATGCCCGTCACCTTGAGCTTGGTGGAGGTGAGCGAGCCCAGGTAGCGGCCGATGCCGAACTGCGCCAGGTGGTTGGCCGCAACCTTGGCCTGTTCGAACAATGGTGCGACCAGGCCGTAGGCGATGCCGCGGTGCGCCGCGCATTCGCCCACCGAGTAGATGCGCGCATCGGTCACGGTCTGCAGGGTGTCGGTGACCACGATGCCGCGGTTGCAGTGCAGACGCATCTTCTCGGCCAGCTCGACGTTGGGGCGGATGCCCACGGCCATGACCACCAGGTCGGCCGCGACCTCGGTGCCGTCCTTGAAGCGGATGGCCTTGACGCGGCCCTCTTCGTTGCCCACCATGTCCTGCGTCTGCGCGCCCATCAGGAACTTGAGGCCACGGTCTTCGAGCGACTTCTGCAGCAGCTTGCCCGCCACGTCGTCCAGCTGGCGCTCCATGAGCCAGGGCATGACGTGCACCACGGTCACCTTCATGCCGCGCAGCATGAGACCGTTGGCCGCTTCCAGGCCCAGGAGGCCGCCGCCGATGACCACCGCGTTCTTGTGCGTGCGCGCGGTCTCGATCATGTAGTCGGTGTCGGCGATGTCGCGGTAGGCGATCACGCCCTTCAGGTCCTTGCCGGGCACGGGCAGCATGAAGGGGTTGGAGCCGGTGCACATCAGCAGGCGGTCGTAAGGTGCCTCGGTGCCGTCCTCGGCGCGCACGATGCGCTTGACGCGGTCGACCTCGACCACCTTCTTGCCGGCGTGCAGGGTGATGTGGTTGTCGCTGTACCACTCCCAGCTGTTGAGCACGATCTCCTCGACCGTCTGCTCGCCCGCGAGCACGGGCGACAGCAGGATGCGGTTGTAGTTGGGGTGCGGCTCCGCGCCGAAGACGGTGATGTCGTAGAGGTCGGGCGCGATCTTCAGGAGCTCTTCGAGCGTGCGCACGCCGGCCATGCCGTTGCCGACCATCACGAGTTTCATTTTCTTCATGGGGCTGGACCTTTCCTTGAAATCAAGCGAACGAGAGCCCGCGGCGCGCTCGCACTCGCGCCGTCGTCGTGGGGCAGAGGTCGTGACGCCGGTCGACCGGCTGCCGCTGCGTCAGGCTGCGGTTTTCTCTACATGCGCCTGGCGCGTGTAGAGGAAATCGATCACCGCCTTGCGCGCATGCACATAAGCCGGGTCTTCCGCCAGCTCGACGCGGTTGCGCGGGCGCGCGATGTCCACCGCCAGCACGTCGCCGATGGTGGCGGCCGGACCGTTGGTGAGCATTACGATGCGGTCGCTCAGGAGCACGGCTTCGTCCACGTCGTGCGTGACCATGACCACGGTGCTGTGCGTCTTCTGCACGATGGCGAGCAGTTCGTCCTGCAGCTTGGCGCGGGTGAGTGCGTCCAGGGCGCCGAAGGGTTCGTCCATCAGCAGCACCTTGGGCTCCATCGACAGCGCCCGGGCGATGCCCACGCGCTGCTTCATGCCGCCGGAGATTTCGCCGGGGCGCTTCTGCGCGGCGGGCGTAAGGCCGACGAGCGCCAGTGCCGCATCGGTGCGCTCGCGCAGTTGCGCCTTGCTCTCCGTCGCTGCGAACACGCGTTCGACCGCGAGGTACACGTTCTCGAAGCAGGTGAGCCAAGGCAAGAGCGAATGGTTCTGGAACACGACGGCGCGCTCGGGCCCGGGGCCCTTGATTTCCTTGTTCGCGCAAAGGAGCACGCCCTGCGTCGGCGTCGTGAGCCCGGCGATCAGGTTCAGCAGCGTCGACTTGCCGCAGCCCGAGTGCCCGATGAGCGTGATGAACTCGCCCTTGGCGACGTTCAGGTTGATGTTGCGCAGCGCGAGGAAGCTGCCCTTTGCAGTCTTGAAGCGCTGCTCGACGTCGCGGATCTCGATGTACTTCGAATCGTCGTTCATTGCAAACCTCCGCGCAGCAGCGCTGCGGTATTCGCCTTCGGAGCGGCCGTGCGGCTCATGACTTCACCTCTTCGAACGTGAATGCGGTGGCCAGCTTGATGAGCGCGAACTCCAGCACCAGGCCGACGATGCCGATCACGAAGATCGCGATGATGATGTTGGCGACGTTCAGGTTGTTCCACTCGTCCCACACCCAGAAGCCGATGCCCACGCCGCCGGTCAGCATCTCGGCCGCGACGATCACCAGCCACGCGGTGCCCACCGCCAGGCGAACGCCGGTGAGCATGTAGGGCAACACGGCGGGGAAGAGGATCTTGGTGAGGATCTTCCACTCGGACAGGTTGAGCACCTTGGCCACGTTCATGTAGTCGCTCGGCACGCGCTGCACGCCCACGGCGGTGTTGATGACCATCGGCCAGATCGAGCAGATGAAGATGGTCCAGATGGCCGCTGGGTTCGCGCCCTTGAACACCAGGAGGCCGATGGGCAGCCACGCGAGCGGCGACACCGGGCGCAAGAGGCTGATCAGCGGATTGAACATGCGCGCGAGGAACTCGAAGCGCCCGATCGCGAAGCCCGCCGGAATGCCCACCAGCGCCGCGAGGCCGAAGCCCAGCGCCACGCGCTGCAGCGACGAGAGCACGTTCCAGCCCACGCCCTGGTCGTTCGGGCCGTTGCTGTAGAACGGATCGCTGAACACCGTCGTCGCCTGCTGCCAGGTGGCCGCCGGCGAGGGGAAACCGGTGGTGCTCTTCATGGCCACGATTTCCCAGATCAGCACCAGCAGGCCGAAGCCCGCGAGCGGCGGCAGCACGCGCATCCAGAAGGCGCGAAAGTCCAGGGGCGTTCGTTGCTTCGGCTGCTTCTGCGCTTCGGCAAGCGGAGCAGGCGGGGGGAGCGTTTCGGTACGGCCCTCTCCCGCGCGCGGGAGGGGAAGGGGGGCCTCGACAGGCGAATGAAAGACGGCGCTGACCATGTCGTTCTCCCTATGCATGGATCTTGAAGGAGTCGGCGTACTTCTTCGGGTCCTTGCCGTCCCAGACGGTGCCGTCCATCAGCTTGCTGGTGCGCATCGGGTCCTTGGGCACGCTCACCTTCATGGCGCCGGCTACGTCCTTGTACATGTCGATCTGGTTGATCTGCTTGGCCACCGCGAGGTAGTCGGGGTGCTCCTTCAGGATGCCCCAGCGCTTGTGCTGCGTGAGGAACCACATGCCGTCCGACAGGTAGGGGAAGTTCACCGCGCCGTCGTCGAAGAACTTCATGTGGTTGGGGTCGTCCCAGGTCTTGCCCATGCCGTTTTCGTAGCGCCCGAGGATGCGCTGGTTGATGGCGTCGACGCTGGTGTTGATGTAGCTCTTCTGGGCCACCGTGTCGGCCATCTTCGCCTTGTTCTGGAGGTTGGCGTCGATCCACTTGCTGGCCTCCATCACGGCCATCATCACGGCGCGGCAGGTGTTGGGGTTGGCCTTGACGTACTCGGCGCGGGTGCCGAGCACCTTCTCGGGATGGTCTTTCCAGATGTCCTGCGTGGTGATCGCAGTGACGCCGATCTTGTCGATGATCGCGCGCTGGCCCCAGGGCTCGCCGACGCAGAAACCGTCCATGTTGCCCACGCGCATGTTGGCCACCATCTGCGGCGGCGGCACCACGATCACCTTGGCATCGGCCACCGGGCTGATGCCGGCGGAGGCCAGCCAGTAGTTGAGCCACATCGTGTGGGTGCTGGTGGGGAAGGTGCCGGCGAAGGTGTATTCGCGCTTCTCCTTGGCCATGAGCTTGGCGAGCGACGGCGCGTCCACCGCGCCCTTGTCCGCCAGCGCCTTCGACAGCGTGATGGCCTGGCCGTTGCGGTTCAGGCCCATGAGCACCGCCATGTCCTTCTTCGGGCCGCCGACGCCGACGTGCACACCGTAGACGAGGCCGTAGAGCACGTGGGCCATGTCGAGCTCGCCACTCACGAGCTTGTCGCGCACGCCGGCCCAGCTGGCTTCCTTGCTGGGAACGATCTTCACGCCGTACTTCTTGTCGATGCCCAGCACCGAGGCCATCACCACGCTGGCGCAGTCGGTCAGCGGGATGAAGCCGATCTTCACTTCTTCTTTCTCGGGCTTGTCCGAGCCCTGGGCCCAGACGGCGGCGCGCAGCGCGGGGTCGATGCCCACGGCGCCGATGGCGGCGGCTTGCAGTACGCGGCGGCGGCTGAGGCGGGTTTTCAGCAGGTCGGTCATGAGGGCGGGCTCCGGTTGAAGAACGAACAAAAGGCAAAGTCAAAAACAAAAAAGGCGTCCCGACCACGCAGGGGCTGCTCGCGAACGAGAGCCCTTGCGGGATGGGGACGCCTTTGTCCGATGCGGTGGGTGACACCCGCCGTTGGGTGCCGCCTGCCTGTAGACCACGAAGGGTCTTATGTATTCACTTACGCAAACTGCGTGCCAGTGGTTGCGGGGTGTGCGGTGCTATCGAAAAAGTAGCTCGAGCACACGGTGTGTGCAGGCAGAAATGCCGCCGGATGCCACCGGCCATCGAAAGCACGTTTTTGTGCGTTGCACCAACTTGAAACGCTTTCAGCGGGGCGCACGGGCATCAGGCATGGGCAGGTAGTCGGCCATGGCGAGCATCGACTCGGCCACGTCGACCAGCCGACGCTTCTGGTTCATGGCGGTCTGGCGAAGCATCTTGTGGGCCTCGTCCTCGGAGAGGCGCCGGTGCGCCATCAGGAGGCCCTTGGCGCGCTCGACCACCTTGCGCTCGTTGAGCGAGGCGCGCACGGTCTGCAGTTCGTCGCTCATGGCCTGCAGGCGCTGCGACTGCTCCTGCACCATGTCGAGCACCGAGCGTTCGAGGAGGCGGCCGTAGGGGGCGGGGGACACGGCCTGGGTGCCCGCATCGTCGAAGAACAGGGCACCGCCGGACTGCGGCGCCAGCGTGCCGAGCAATTCCCGGTAGGCCGCAAGGTCGGTGCGCGCCTGCGCCGTCTTGCGGTTGCAGAGGGCACGCAGGTCGGCGGCCAGGCGGTCTTCGACCGTGCGCATGGCGTCGATGCGGCGCGTGCAGCAGTCGAACCAGTTCTGGCTCAGCTGGCTGTGCTGCGCATCGGGCACCGCGAGTGCGGCGACCGGGGCGACCGGGACGGCCAGCGTGGTGCCGACGCGGCGCAGGCGTTCGAGCTCGGCCATCGTGGCGTTCGACTCGCTCTCGCGCCAGAGCGCCAGCACCTGGTCGCTGGAGAAATCGGTGAAGACGTGAAAGCACCGCTCCTGCGATTCGATGAGGTGCAGCCACTGCACGCGCTGCGCCTCGTTGCTGCGGCCCAGCGCCAGCGTGGCGGCGCCGAAGGCGCGCTCCTGGCCCGCGAATTCCTTGCCCTGCATGAAGTTGAACATGGCGACCAGGAGGCGCGAGATCTCGGGGTCGGTGGCACCGTCGGCCGCCTCGAACACCACGGCCAGCAGGCCGGCGACCAGCTTGGCGAAGGCCGCGGTGGATTGCGTCGGCGCCAGTTCGAGCGCGCCGACGCGCTGGCGCAGCGCGGGCAGGGCGTCCAGCCCCGGCAGCACCCAGGCGATGCGGCTGAACAGGCGCGCGCTGTTGCCGGCACTGGCGCGCTGGCGGGCCTCGGTCTCCAGCTGGTCGAAGCCGTTGCGCACCGCCTGCTCGAGCGCCTGGCATTCGGCGATCTGCGGATCGCGCTGGTCGGCAAAGCGCTGGCCGCGCGAGGCGAGGAACACGTTGGACATGCCGCGCTCGCGCTGCAGCGCATGCACCAGCCGGCCGATCAGGCCGACCAGCTCGCTGGTGCGGGCGAGCTGGTCGAGTTCGTCGATTTCGCACTGGCGGGCGGCGATCAGGAAATGCAGGCCGGATTTCATGGGGGGGTGAAGAAGGGGGACGCACGCCGTTGCTGCAACATCCGTGCCTCTGCTTTCGCCCGGCCCGCGGTTGCCCCTTCGCGGGCACCGCCGTGCGGGCGCCACCTACACTCGCCGGATGCTCTTGTTGGGAATCGAATCATCCTGCGACGAGACCGGCGTGGCGCTGGTCGAGTCGCACGGCGACGCGCTGCCGGTGCTGCTTTCGCACGCGCTGCACAGCCAGATCGTCATGCACCAGGCCTACGGCGGCGTGGTGCCCGAACTGGCCAGCCGCGACCACATCCGCCGCGTGCTGCCGCTGACCGAAACCGTGATGGCCGAGGCCGGGCGCTCGCTCGGCGAGATCGACGTGGTGGCCTACACGCGCGGGCCGGGGCTTGCCGGCGCGCTGCTGGTGGGCGCCGGCGTGGCTTGCGCATTGGGCGTGGCATTGGGCAAGCCGGTGCTGGGCGTGCATCACCTCGAAGGGCATCTGCTGTCGCCGTTCCTGAGCGCCGATCCGCCTGAATTCCCGTTCGTCGCGCTGCTGGTGTCGGGTGGCCATACCCAACTGATGCGGGTCGACGGCGTGGGCCGCTACGAATTGCTCGGCGAAACCATCGACGATGCGGCCGGCGAGGCCTTCGACAAGAGCGCCAAGCTCATGGGCCTGCCGTACCCGGGCGGCCCATGGCTCGCGAAGCTGGCCGAAGGCGGCAGCGCAACGGCGTTCAAGCTGCCGCGGCCGCTGCTGCACAGCGGCGATCTGGATTTTTCATTTGCGGGCCTGAAGACCGCGGTGCTCACGCAGGCCAAGAAGCTGGGCGACCAGCTCGAGGCGAACAAGGCCGATCTCGCGGCGTCCACGCAGGCGGCGATCGTCGAGGTGCTGCTGAAGAAATCGCTCGCCGCGCTCGACCAGACCGGGCTCAAGCGCCTGGTGGTGGCCGGTGGCGTGGGCGCGAACAAGAACCTTCGCGAGCAGCTCAATGCGGCGTGCGCCAAGCGACGCGTGCGCGTGCACTACCCCGAGCTGCACCTGTGCACGGACAACGGCGCCATGATCGCCATGGCGGCCGCCATGCGGCTGCAATCGGGCATCTCGCAGGCCAGCGCGCGCTACGCCTTCGACGTCAAGCCGCGATGGCCCATGGCTTCGCTGGCGGCGGAGGCGCCGCCATTGCCTGAGACTGCGTAACCGGTTGGCGCGGCCGGCCCTGCAAGGGCAGGGGCAGCACCTCCAACATGCTGCGCCAGAGCTCGCGCCACTGCGGCCAGTCGTGCCCGCCTTCGGTCGTGAAGACGCGGCCCGGCGGCAGCGCGTCGGCCAGCAGTCGGTGGTTGCCCGCAAAGCGGTCGTTGAGGCCGAAGCCCAGGTACAGCGGCGGCAGGTTCCTGGAGGGCTGGGCCTCCAGGTACTGCTGGAAGAAGGGCCAGAGCTTGCGGTCGGGTTCCTCGTCGGGCTGGGGACCGGTGGGCGCATGCCATGTGCGCAGGCCCCCGGCCTTCTGGATCTCCGCGCCGAGCACGCGGCGCCCGAGGTAGGGCGCGAGGGCGACGATGCCGTCCACAGAACCTGGCCGCGCCAGCTCGTGGATCAGCGCGCCGAAGCCGCCGATGGAAATGCCCACGAGCCAGATCGAGGTGTAGCCCCGGGCGCGCTGCGGCTCGATGACGTCCGCCTGCAGGCGATCGCTAAGGGTCTGGTCGTAGTAGTAGGAGACGTCGGCGTCGACCAGCATCGCGTCGGCGGCCAGATGGCGCTCCCTGACGGCGCTGATGAAGCCGTGACGCTCGAACTCCTCGGGTTTGAGGTACGCGCCGGGCAAGAAGACCAGGAGCGTTTCGGACCGTTCGTCGTCGGTGGCTGACCGCAGGTGCGTGTTCATGGTGCCTTGAGGGGCACCCCGGCCCGCACCGGCACGAAATTCGATGCGTTTGCGAGACGCCCACGAAGAAGAAAGTACTAGAAAAACGTCACATCATGTGACGTTATCCAGCGCTATTGTGAATAAGGTGCTTGTTTAAAGTCAAAAACAAGCCACTACTAACATTTTCCTCTTGTGGGCATAGACCGTCTTAGTTGATTTGCAACTGGGAGGCCTGGCTCACCGGCGCGAGCTTGCCGAGCTTGAGCGTGAGCACGCCATTCTCCAGCTTGGCTTGGCTCGCCGCGACATCGATGTCCTGCGGCAGTTCGTAGGCGGCCTTGAACTGGCGCTTGGCTTCGGCCTTGCTGTCGATGCGCACCACGGCGCCTTCGATGCTGATTGCGAGGTCTTCGCGCGAGAGGCCCGGCACGTCCAGCGAAAGGGTCCAGCTCGTGTCGTCCTGCTCCACCAGCGGCGAGCGGCGGGGTGCGGCGAAGGCGTCGTTCACGAAGCGTTCGAAGGCGCGGTCCTGCGAGCGGGGAACGAAGCGGGTGGTGCGGATGGTGGGTGCGAAAAACATGATGAAGAGCTCCTGAATGAACACAATGGGGACAAGGAATGTGTGTCCCTTACACTGCGCGGCCATTCAATCCTGAGTGCCGCTTGACACCTCATCTAGGCGCAGCCGCACGCGTTTCAAGACGATGACTCCCCCCTTTATTTGGCGCCGACGGGCCTTGAAATTCGCGGCGCTGGCGCTATGCGCGACCCCCCTCGCGGGGCTTGCACAAACCCCGATCGCGCCACCTGCACCCATCCGTCTTGCGTTGATCGAAAGCATGAGCGGGCCCTTCGCGAACACGGGCGAGGCGGTGTTCCGCAACCTGCTGTGGGCGGTGGAGCGCGTCAACGCGCGCGGCGGCGTGAAGCTGCCCGGTGGCGCGCGCCCGCTGCAGCTGGACCGCTACGACAGCAAGGGCCAGAACGAAGAGGCGCTCTCCGCGTTGCGCGCCGCCATGGACGACGGCGCGCGCATCGTGCTGCAGGGCAACTCGTCGGCCACCGCGGCGGCGCTGGTCGATGCCATCGACAAGAACAACGAGCGCGACCCCGCGCGGCGCGTGATCTTCCTGAACTACGCGGCGGTCGATCCGGCGCTGACCAACGAGCGCTGCAGCTTCTGGCACTTTCGCTTCGACGCCCACGCCGACATGCGCGTGGCGGCGCTGATGGACGTGGTGAAGGACGACGCCGCGCTCAAACGCACCTACCTGATCGGGCAGGACTACAGCTTCGGCCAGGCGGTGCTGCGCGAGGTGCGCCGACAGCTGGGCGTACAGCGGCCCGACGTGGAGATCGTCGGCGACGAACTGCACCCGATGGGCAAGGTGAAGGACTTCGCGCCCTACGCCACCAAGATCCTCGCAAGCGGCGCGCAGGCGGTGTTCACCGGCAACTGGGGCAACGACCTCACGCTGCTCGTGAAGGCCGCGCGCGAGGCGGGATTCAACGGCACGTTCTATACCTTCTACGGCAACGCGCTCGGCGCGCCCGCGGCCATCGGCGATGCGGGCATCGGCCGCGTGGTGGCGGTGGCCGACTGGCTGCCCAACGTGCAGACCGTGCAGTCGGAGGCCTTCTATCGCGCGTTCCGTGCGCGCTTTCCGAAGCCCGCGGACGACTACGTGCACATGCGGATGCAACTGCTCGTCGAGTCGCTCGCGCAGGCCGTCGAGCGCGCGGGCAGCGTCGATGCGGTGGCGGTGGCGCGCGCGCTGGAGCAGGCCGACGTGAGCCTCTACGGCCAGCGCGGCCGCATGCGCGCTGCGGACCATCAATTCCAGCAGCAGCTGGTGGTCGGCGTGATGGACAGGCAGGGCAAGCCCGGTGTGCAGTTCGACGTCGAGGGCTCGGGCTACGGCTTTCGCGTGATCAAGACGATCGCCCCGGAGCGCGCCGAGCTGCCGACATCGTGCAAGATGAAACGACCATGACGAACAGGACAAAAGCCGATGCGTGAAGCCATCCACAACCTCGAAGCCTCCAGGATCCGCGAGGTGGCCAATGCGGGCCTGGGCCGCGACGACGTGCTCGCCTTCTGGTTCGGCGAGAGCGACGAGGTCACGCCCGAGGTGATCCGCCAGGCGGCCATCGAGTCGCTGCAGCGCGGCGAGACTTTCTATGCCCACAACCTCGGCCTGCCGGAGTTGCGCGAGGCGATCGCGCGCTACACCAGCGCGCTGCATCCGGCGGTCGACGCCTCGCGCATCGCCGTCACCTCGGGCGGCGTGAGCGCGCTGATGCTGGCGGTGCAGGCGCTGGTCGATGCGGGCGACGACGTGGTCGCGGTGACGCCGGTGTGGCCCAACCTCACGGCGCAGCCCGCGATCATGGGCGCGCATGTGCGCTCGGTGCCGCTGGTGCCGGTCGAAGGGCAGTGGACGCTCGACCTCCCAGCGCTGCGCGCCGCGGTCACGCCGAAGACGAAGCTCTTGATCGTCAACGCGCCCAACAACCCCACCGGCTGGACGATGACGCGCGACGAGCAGCAGGCCGTGCTCGACCATTGCCGCCAGACCGGCACCTGGATCCTCGCCGACGAGGTGTACGAGCGGCTCTATTTCGAGCCGTCGACGAACGGCTGCGCGCCGAGATTTCTCGACATCTCCAGGCCCGATGACCGGCTTGTCGTGACGCACAGTTTCTCCAAGAGTTTCCTGATGACCGGATGGCGCCTCGGCTGGCTGGTGCTGCCGCCCGCGATGGTCGATGGCATCGGCAAGCTGATCGAGTTCAACACCTCCTGTGCCAGCGTGTTCACGCAGCGCGCGGCCATCGCGGCGATTGAGCACACGGCACAGATCACGCCGCGCGTGGTCGCGCACCTGAAGCTGTGCCGCGACACGCTGGTGCCGCTGCTGGCAGCGGTGCCCGGTGTGCAAGTCGCGCCGGCCAAGGGCGGCATGTATGCCTTCTTCCGGCTCGAAGGTTTCGGCGATTCGCTCGACGTCGCCAAGCGGCTGGTGGTCGAGGCGGGCCTCGGGCTCGCACCCGGCAACGCCTTCGCGCCGGAGGCGCAGGGCTGGCTGCGCTGGTGCTTTGCATCGAAAGACCCGCAGCGGCTGGTGCAGGGCGTGGAGCGGCTGCGCCAGTGGCTCGCGGCACAGCCGCAGCGCAAGGGCTGATCCGGCCTGCAATTTCGTTCAATACGCGGCGCTCGCGGCCCGCGAAGCTTGGCCTTTCTTCGAGAGCGAAAGGTCATGCATGTCGGAACGAATCAAGGGAATGGCGCTGTGCGCGCTGGCGATGGTCATGGTGGGCAGCACCGTCGTCGCCAGCAAGATCATTGCGAGCGGCCTGCCGCCATTCACAGCCACCGCGCTGCGGTTTGCGATGGCGCTACCGGTGTTTCTGGTGCTGCTGCGGCTGACCCGCACGGCGTGGCCGCGGCCGGATCGGCGCGACCTGGCACTGCTCGTGTGCCAGGCCGGACTGGGCAGCGTGGGCTACACGGTCTTGCTGATCATGGGCGTGCGCTGGGCGCCGGCGGCCAGCGCGGGCGTCGTGGCGGGCACGCTGCCGGCCGTGGCGGCGCTGGTGGCCGTGCTGGCTTTGCGCGAGCGGCCGGGGCGTTATCTGATCGGCAGCATCGTGCTGGCAACGGCAGGGGTGCTGGCGATCAGTTGGCCGGGGGAGGGCTCCGCAGGGGACTCAAAATCCCCCGCCGCCATGGCCGGCAACCTGCTGGTGCTGGGCGCGGTCGTCTGCGAGGCGATGTTCATCCTGCTCAACAAGCGCCTGCGGGTGCCGGTGCGGCCTCTGGCGCTGTCGACGCTGATGACGGCATTCGGGTTGCTGCTGTCGCTGGTTCCCGCGCTGTTCGAGCGCGCCTGGGAACACCCGTTGCCGAACGACGCCCTGATTGGCGTCGCCTACTACGCGCTGGTGCCGACGGTGCTGGGTTTCGTCCTCTGGTTTGCCGGATCGGCCCGGTTGAAGGGGGCGGAGGCGGCGCTTTTCACGGCGCTCCTGCCGGTTTCGGCGCTGATACTGGCGGCGCTCTGGTTGGGCGAAAGTATCAGCCTGGCGCAGATCGGCGGTGCGGTCTGCGTGCTGGGTGCCGTAGGGCTTGCTTCGCTCGATGGAAGGGGTGGGAAGCGCCCGGAAAGCCCCCTCAGGCCCGCCGAGCTATAATCCCGAGGCTTTGCATGCCGCAAGGCGCACGGTGAGGGCAGTTCCAGCGCTCACCGCAAGTCAAACATCCCGGAACAAGGAAATTCAACATGATCGCAGCCTCCATCAAGGCCGAAGTCGTCAAAGACAACGCCCGCGCCGCCAACGACACTGGTAGCCCAGAAGTGCAAGTCGCACTGCTGACCGCCCGTATCAACGAGCTCACCCCCCACTTCAAGACGCATGCCAAGGACCACCACGGTCGTCGCGGCCTGCTGCGCATGGTGAGCCGCCGCCGCAAGCTCCTGGACTACCTCAAGTCCAAGGACGCTGAACGTTACACCGCGCTGATCGCCAAGCTGGGTCTGCGCAAGTAAACCGAATCGCATGAAAAAACGCCTGGGTTAGTCCGCTAGCTCAGGCGTTTTTTACTTCGCGATCCACTTTCGGAGTGCCAAAACAGAGCGAAGCTGTGTCATTCCAATGAAGTTCGCCCCGAGCTTCGCTGGAATGGCATCGTGTTCTGAGACAGCCTCCGCCCCTTGCGAACCCTGTGTGGTTCGCTACTAAAACAGGAGCAAACATGAGCCTCTTCAACAAAGTCACCAAGTCCTTCCAATGGGGCGACAAGACTGTCGTCATGGAAACGGGCGAAGTCGCCCGCCAGGCCAATGGCGCCGTGCTGGTCGACATCGACGGCACCGTGATCCTGGCGACCGTGGTCGCCTCCAAGTCGGCCAAGCCGGGACAAGATTTCTTCCCGCTGACCGTCGACTACATCGAGAAGACCTACGCCGCGGGCAAGATCCCCGGCAGCTTCTTCAAGCGCGAAGCCAAGCCCAGCGAACACGAAACGCTGACCAGCCGCCTGATCGACCGTCCGATCCGCCCGCTGTTCCCCGAAGGCTTCCTGAACGAAGTGCACGTGGTCATCCACACCGTGTCGCTCAACCCTGAAGTCGACGCCGACATCGCCGCCATGATCGGCGTGAGCGCCGCTCTGTCGATCTCCGGCATCCCGTTCAGCGGCCCCATCGGTGCTGCCCGCGTGGGCTACATCAACGGCCAGTACGTGCTGAATCCGGGCCAGACGGCCCGCAAGGATTCGCAGATGGACCTCGTCGTCGCCGGCACGCAAGCTGCCGTGCTGATGGTCGAGTCCGAAGCCCAGCAACTGAGCGAAGAAATCATGCTCGGCGGCGTGGTGTTCGGCCACGAGCAGGCCGGCATCGCGATCAATGCGATCCATGACCTCGTGCGCGACGCCGGCAAGCCGGTGTGGGACTGGCAGGCACCAGCCGAAGACGAAGCCTTCGTCGCCAAGGTCAAGGGCCTGGCCGAAGAAAAGCTGCGCGCCGTCTATCAAATTCGCAGCAAGCAAGCCCGCACGCAAGCCCTGCGCGAAGCCAATGCCAGCGTGATGGCCTCGCTCAAGGAAAGCGGCGAGCCCTTCGACGCAGGCAAGGTCAACGACCTGCTGTTCTCGATCGAATCGAAGATCGTGCGCAGCCAGATCCTGTCGGGCGAGCCCCGCATCGACGGCCGCGACACGCGCACCGTGCGCCCCATCGAGATCCGCAATTCCGTGCTGCCGCGCACCCACGGTTCGGCCCTGTTCACGCGCGGTGAAACCCAAGCGCTGGTCATCACCACGCTGGGCACCGAACGCGACGCGCAGCGCATCGACGCGCTGGCCGGCGAGTACGAAGACCGCTTCCTGTTCCACTACAACATGCCTCCCTTCGCCACCGGCGAAGTGGGCCGCATGGGCTCGACCAAGCGCCGCGAAATCGGCCATGGCCGCCTGGCAAAGCGCGCGCTCGTCGCCGTGCTGCCGACCAAGGAAGAATTCCCGTACACCGTTCGCGTGGTGTCGGAAATCACCGAGTCGAACGGCTCTTCGTCGATGGCTTCGGTCTGCGGCGGCTGCCTCTCGATGATGGATGCGGGCGTGCCGATGAAGGCGCACGTGGCCGGCATCGCCATGGGCCTGATCAAGGAAGACAACCGCTTCGCCGTGCTGACCGACATCCTGGGCGATGAAGATCACCTGGGCGACATGGACTTCAAGGTTGCGGGCACCACCAACGGCATCACCGCGCTGCAGATGGACATCAAGATCCAGGGCATCACCAAGGAAATCATGCAGGTCGCACTGGCGCAGGCCAAGGAAGCGCGCATGCACATCCTGGGCAAGATGCAGGAAGCCATGGGCGAGGCCAAGGCCGAAGTCTCCAGCTTCGCTCCGCGCCTGACCACGCTGAAGATCAACCCCGAGAAGATCCGCGACGTGATCGGCAAGGGCGGCTCGGTCATCCGTGGCCTGCAGGAAGAAACCGGTACGACGATCAACATCGACGAAGACGGCACGATCACCATCGCTTCGACCGATCCTGAAAAGGCCGAGTTCGCCAAGCGCCGCATCGAGCAGATCACGGCCGAAGTCGAAATCGGCAAGGTCTACGAAGGCCCGGTCACCAAGATCCTGGACTTCGGCGCGCTCATCAACCTGCTGCCCGGCAAGGACGGCCTGCTGCACATCAGCCAGATCGCGCACGAACGCGTCGAGAAGGTGACCGACTATCTGAGCGAAGGCCAGATCGTGAAGGTCAAGGTTCTGGAAACCGATGAAAAGGGCCGCGTCAAGCTGTCCATGAAGGCCCTGACCGAGCGCCCGGCCGGCATGGAATACAGCGAGCGCCCGCCGCGTGAAGACCGTGGCGATCGCGGCGACCGTGGCGGCGAGCGCCGTGAGCGTTCGGACCGTGGCGATCGCGGCGGCGACCGTGGTGGTGACCGTGGCGAGCGCGCACCGCGCTTCAACGACCAGCAGCAGCAACCGCGCAACGAGCAGCAACAGGCTCCGGCCGGCGAGCAGCAGCCGCAAGCACCGCGCGAGCCTCAGGAGTAAGAAGGGCGCAACGGCAGTTCTTGCTGCCGTTGCTATCTTTTGAACAGCTAGCTGCGCCCCACCTGCGGGCGTTGGAGGCCGAAAGACCATGAAAGCCATTGAAATCACTTCGTACGGCGCCCCTGAGGTGCTGCGCGTGGCCGATCGTCCCGATCCGGTGGCGGGCGTGGGCGAGTTGCTGATCCGCGTTGCGGCCAGCGGGGTCAACCGCCCCGACGTGCTGCAGCGCATGGGGCACTATCCGGTGCCGCCGGGCGCTTCGGACTTGCCGGGCCTCGAAGTGGCCGGCGAGATCGTGTCGGGCGACGCCGCGGCGCTGGCCGAGGCGGGCTTCAAGATCGGCGACCACGTCTGCGCATTGATTGCCGGTGGCGGCTATGCCGAGCTGTGCGTGGCGCCCGTGGCGCAATGCCTGCCGGTGCCCAAGGGCTGGAGCGATGTCGATGCGGCTTCGCTGCCCGAGACCTTCTTCACCGTCTGGAGCAATGTGTTCGAGCGCGGCCGCCTGCAAAAGGGCGAGACGCTCCTGATCCAGGGCGGCTCGAGCGGCATCGGCGTCACGGCGATCCAGATCGCCAAGGCGCTCGGTGCGACCGTGATCGTCACGGCCGGCAGCGACGACAAGTGCGAAGCCTGCAAGAAGCTGGGGGCCGATCACGCCATCAACTACCGCACGAGCGACTTCGTCGAAGAGGCGAAGAAGCTCACCGGCGGCAAGGGCGTGGACGTGATCCTCGACATGGTGGCGGGCGAGTACGTGGCGCGCGAGATCGAGTGCCTGGCCGAAGACGGCCGGCTCGTGATCATTGCGGTGCAGGGCGGCGTGAAGGCCCAGATCAATGCCGGCCTCGTGCTGCGCAGGCGCCTCACGATCACCGGCTCCACGCTGCGGCCTCGGCCGGTGGCGTTCAAGGGCGCCATTGCCAAGGCACTGCGCGAAAAGGTGTGGCCGCTGCTCGAAAGCGGCGCGATCAAGCCTGTGATTCACAGCACTTTTGCGGTGGCGGGTGAACCCAGTGGCGCAGCCCAGGCTCACACGCTGATGGAATCGAACCAGCACATCGGCAAGATCGTGCTGACATGGTGACAACGAACAACGCGATGACAACCAAGAAGAAACTGATCGCCGGCAACTGGAAGATGAACGGCGGCCTGGCCGCCAACGAGGCGCTGGTGAAGGCGTTGCAGCAAGGCCTGGCGGCAAGCCCGGCCGCCTGCGATGTCGCGCTCTGCGCGCCTGCGCCGTACTTCGCGCAGCTGCAATCGCTGCTGGCGGGTTCGCCGTCGCTGGCACTCGGTGCGCAGGACATTTCGGCGCATCCCCAAGGCGCCTTCACCGGCGAGCAGTCGGCGGCGATGCTGAAGGATTTCGGCGTGCGCTATGCCATCGTCGGGCATTCCGAGCGTCGGCAATATCACGGCGAGACCGATGAGGTCGTGGCTGCGAAGGCGGCTGCTGCATTGGCGAACGGCATCACGCCGATCGTCTGTGTCGGCGAGACGCTGGCCGAGCGCGAAGCAGGGCAGACCGAAGAGGTCGTCAAGCGCCAGCTGGCCGCAGTAATCCACGTGAACGGCCACTGCATCAGCGAAATCGTCGTCGCCTACGAGCCCGTCTGGGCCATCGGCACGGGCAAGACGGCGTCGCCGGAGCAGGCGCAGGCAGTGCATGCCGTGCTGCGTGCGCAACTGCATCACGCGGCGAGCGAGCACGCGGCCGGCATCTGCATTCTTTATGGCGGCAGCATGAACGCGGCCAATGCCGCCGAACTGCTGGCGCAGGCCGACATCGACGGCGGCCTCATCGGCGGCGCGTCGCTCAAGGCCCCCGACTTTCTGCAGATCATTTCTGCCGCTGCGCGCTGAACGCGCAACGGCTGTTATCAATTAGGAGTAAGAACGAATGAACGTGGTCCTCAACCTTCTGGTCGGCGTGCAAATGCTGGCGGCCCTGGCGATGATCGGCCTGATCCTGATCCAGCACGGCAAGGGCGCCGACATGGGCGCCGCTTTCGGCAGCGGCAGTGCCGGCAGCCTGTTCGGTGCCAGCGGCAGCGCGAACTTCCTCTCGCGCACCACGGCCGTGCTGGCTGCGGTGTTCTTCGCATGCACGCTGCTGCTCGCGTACTTCAGCCATGCGCGTCCTGCGGGCGGCGGCAGTCTTCTCGAGCGTGCGGCCGTGGGTGCACCGGCAGCACCGGCATCTGGTGCAGCAGGCGAAATCCCTGGTGCGGGCGCTCCGAGTGCACCGGCTTCGGCACCTGCCGCACCCGTTTCGGGCGCCGGTCAGATTCCGAACAAGTAATCCAGTCGTTTTCATGCAGTCGCCAGCGAGAAACGGCTGTATTTCAGGGTAAACTCTAAAGCTGTTCAGAAAGCCAAATGCCTTAACCGGTACCTCATGCCATCTGAACAGCAAAAACCGCGGTCGTGGTGAAATTGGTAGACACGCTATCTTGAGGGGGTAGTGGCGAAAGCTGTGCGAGTTCGAGTCTCGCCGACCGCACCAAATCTCATCGGCAGAAAGCCTCATCCAGGGGTTCTTCTTGCCGGTGGCAAGCGGTGAAAAATTCTCGATGAACCTCGATTCCTACCTTCCCGTCCTTTTGTTCATTTTGGTCGGAGTCGGCGTAGGCGTCGCCCCCCAAGTCATCGGATACATCCTCGGCCCCAACCGGCCTGACGCTGCGAAGAACGCTCCCTATGAGTGCGGCTTCGAAGCCTTCGAGGATGCGCGCATGAAGTTCGACGTGCGCTATTACCTCGTTGCCATTCTCTTCATCCTGTTCGATCTCGAAATTGCCTTTCTCTTTCCGTGGGCCATTGCGCTCAAGGAGATCGGTGCTGTCGGCTTCTGGGCCATGATGATCTTTCTCGCCATCCTCGTCGTGGGCTTCGCCTACGAGTGGAAAAAAGGCGCGCTCGACTGGGAATGACAAGGAATCACGATGGCCATTGAAGGCGTTCTCAAAGAAGGTTTCGTCACCACCACCTATGACTCGGTGGTGAATTGGGCGAAGACCGGATCTCTCTGGCCGATGACGTTCGGCCTCGCATGCTGCGCGGTCGAAATGATGCACGCGGGCGCTGCCCGCTACGACATCGACCGTTTCGGCATGCTGTTCCGTCCGAGCCCGCGCCAGTCCGATCTGATGATCGTGGCCGGCACGCTGTGCAACAAGATGGCGCCGGCACTGCGCAAGGTTTATGACCAGATGCCCGAGCCGCGCTGGGTGCTCTCGATGGGCTCGTGCGCGAATGGCGGTGGCTACTACCACTACAGCTATTCAGTCGTGCGCGGCTGCGACCGCATCGTGCCCGTCGACGTCTACGTGCCCGGTTGCCCGCCCACCGCCGAAGCTTTGCTTTACGGCGTGATCCAGCTGCAGCAGAAGATTCGCCGCACCAACACCATTGCCCGCGCCTGAGAGATTGCCGACGATGACTGACTTTGCAATTTCGCCGGAGGTGCTGCGCGCCACCATCACCGAGGCGCTGGGCGCCAAGGCCAAGAGCGTGACGCTTGCGCTGGGCGAGGTGACTGTCGTGGTGAGTGCGGCCGACTACATCGAAGCCGCCACGTTGCTGCGCGATGCGCCCGGTTGCCGCTTCGAGCAATTGCTCGACCTCTGCGGCATGGACTATTCCGACTACCGCGAAGGCGAGTGGCAAGGCGAGCGCTTCTGCGTCGTCTCGCACCTGCTGTCGGTCACGCTCAACCAACGCGTGCGCCTCAAGGTGTTTGCGACCAGCGAAGACCTGCCCGTGGTCGACTCGCTCCAGCCCGTCTGGAGCGCCGCCACCTGGTTCGAGCGCGAAGCGTTCGACCTCTACGGCATCGTGTTCGACGGCCACGACGACCTGCGCCGCATCCTGACCGACTACGGCTTCATCGGCCACCCGTTTCGCAAGGACTTCCCGGTGTCGGGTCACGTCGAAATGCGCTACGACGAAGAACAGAAGCGCGTCGTGTACCAGCCGGTATCGATCGAGCCGCGAGAAATCACGCCGCGCGTGATCCGCGAAGACAACTACGGCGGCGGTTTGCACTGATATGGCCGAAATCAAGAACTACACCCTCAACTTCGGCCCCCAGCATCCGGCGGCGCACGGCGTGCTGCGCCTGGTGCTCGAGCTGGACGGCGAAGTGATCCAGCGCGCCGACCCGCACATCGGTCTCCTGCACCGCGCAACCGAGAAGCTCGCCGAATCGCGTACCTTCATCCAGTCGCTGCCCTACATGGACCGCCTCGACTACGTGTCGATGATGTCCAACGAGCATGCCTACTGCCTGGCCATCGAGCGGATGATGGGCCTGGACGTGCCGATCCGCGCGCAGTACATCCGCGTGATGTTCGCCGAGATCACCCGCCTGCTGAACCACCTCTTGTGGCTCGGCGCGCACGGCCTGGATTGTGGCGCGATGAACATGCTCATCTACTGCTTCCGCGAGCGCGAAGACCTGTTCGACATGTACGAAGCCGTCTCCGGCGCGCGCATGCACGCGGCGTATTTCCGTCCGGGCGGCGTCTACCGCGACCTGCCGGATGCGATGCCGCAGTACAAGGTCAGCAAGATCAAGAACGCGAAGGCCATCGAGCGCCTGAACGAAAACCGCCAGGGTTCGCTGCTCGACTTCGTCGACGACTTCTGCAAGCGCTTCCCGAAGATGGTCGACGAGTACGAGACGCTGCTCACCGACAACCGCATCTGGAAGCAGCGCACCGTGGGCATCGGCGTCGTGACGCCGGAGCGCGCGCTGAACCTGGGTTTCACCGGCCCCATGCTGCGCGGCTCGGGCATCGAATGGGACCTGCGCAAGAAGCAGCCCTACGACGTCTACGACCAGATGCAGTTCGACGTGCCCGTGGGCAAGACCGGCGACTGCTACGACCGCTACCTCGTGCGCGTCGAAGAGATGCGCCAGGCCAACAAGATCATCCAGCAATGCTCGGCATGGCTGCGTGTGAATCCCGGCCCGGTGATCACCGACAACCACAAGGTCGCCGCCCCCGCGCGCGAATCGATGAAGGCGAACATGGAGGAACTGATCCACCATTTCAAGCTCTTCACCGAAGGCTTCCACGTGCCCGAAGGCGAGGCCTATGCCGCCGTCGAGCATCCGAAGGGCGAGTTCGGCATCTATCTCGTGAGCGACGGCGCCAACAAGCCCTACCGCCTGAAGATCCGCGCACCCGGCTTCCCGCACCTCGCCGCCCTCGACGAAATGTCGCGCGGTCACATGATCGCCGACGCTGTCGCGGTGATCGGCACGATGGACATCGTGTTCGGCGAAATCGACAGGTGAGAAAGAGCGAATGACTTCCTCCGCCCACCACCATGACGCGGCCCCTTCGGCCCCGTTGACGGCCGACGTGCTCGAGCGCTTTGCGCGCGAGGTCGCCAAATACCCCGAAGCCGGCAAGGCCTCCGCCGTGATGGCGTGCCTGGCCATCGTCCAGCAGGGCGAAGGCTACATCAGCATGCAGCGCGAGCGCGAGATCGCCGACTACCTCGGCATGGCGCCCATCGCCGTGCATGAAGTGACGACCTTCTACAACATGTACAACCAGCACCCGGTGGGCAAGTTCAAGCTCAACGTGTGCACCAACCTGCCGTGCCAGCTGCGTGACGGCGTCACCGCGCTCGTTCACCTCGAGAAGAAGCTGGGCATCAAGATGGGCGAGACCACGGCCGACGGCGTGTTCACGCTGCAGCAGAGCGAGTGCCTGGGCGCCTGCGCCGATTCGCCCGTGATGCTGGTCAACGACCGCACCATGTGCAGCTTCATGAGCAACGAGAAGCTCGACCAGCTCATCGAGGGCCTGCGTGGCTCTACCAAAGGGGAGACCGCGTAATGTCACCCGAACAAGTGCTCCAGCAGTTCCAGGCCACGGGCGTCCAGACCTGTTTCCATGACCGCCACATCGAGCCGCAGATCTATGCGGGCTTGAACGGCACCAACTGGCGCCTGACCGACTACGAAGCGCGCGGCGGCTACAAGGCGCTGCGCAAGATCCTCACCGAGGGCCTCACGCCCGACCAGGTGATCGCCGAAGTGAAGGCCTCGGGCCTGCGCGGCCGTGGCGGCGCAGGTTTCCCGACGGGCCTGAAGTGGAGCTTCATGCCCCGCCAGTTCCCGGGCCAGAAGTACCTCGTCTGCAACTCCGACGAAGGCGAGCCGGGCACGTGCAAGGACCGCGACATCCTGCAGTTCAACCCGCACATCGTGATCGAAGGCATGGCCATCGCCGCGTATGCGATGGGCATCAGCGTGGGCTACAACTACATCCACGGTGAGATCTTCCAGAGCTACGACCGCTTCGAGGAAGCCCTCGAAGAAGCACGCGCCGCCGGCTACCTTGGCGACAAGATCATGGGCAGCACGTACAACTTCCAGTTGCACGCGGCCCATGGCTTCGGCGCCTACATCTGCGGCGAAGAAACCGCGCTGCTCGAATCGCTCGAGGGCAAGAAAGGCCAGCCGCGCTTCAAGCCGCCGTTCCCGGCGAGCTTCGGCCTCTACGGCAAGCCGACCACCATCAACAACACCGAGACCTTCGCGGCGGTGCCCTGGATCATCAACAACGGCGGTCCGGCGTATCTCGAATGCGGCAAGCCGAACAACGGCGGCACCAAGATCTATTCGGTGAGCGGTGACGTCGAGCTGCCGGGCAACTACGAAGTGCCCATGGGCACGCCGTTCTCCAAGCTGCTCGAACTGTGCGGCGGTGTCCGCAAGGGCCGCACGCTCAAGGCCGTGATCCCCGGTGGATCGTCCTCGCCGGTGCTGCCGGCCGACATCATGATGGCCTGCACCATGGACTACGACTCCATCGCCAAGGCCGGCTCCATGCTGGGCTCGGGCGCGGTGATCGTCATGGACGACAGCCGCTCGATGGTCGAGTCGCTCAAGCGCCTGTCGTACTTCTACATGCACGAGTCCTGTGGCCAGTGCACGCCGTGCCGCGAAGGCACGGGCTGGCTCTACCGCGTGGTGGACCGCATCCACAACGGGCAGGGCAAGGCGACCGACATGGACCTCTTGAACTCCGTGGCAGACAACATCCAGGGCCGCACCATCTGCGCCCTCGGCGATGCAGCGGCGATGCCGGTGCGCGCCATGATCAAGCACTTCCGCCACGAGTTCGAGGCCCTGATCCCTGGCTACGTCCCGAAGGCGCCCGTTCAGGCCTGAGCGCGAGAAGAAACATACTCATGATCGAAATCGAACTCGACGGCAAGAAGGTCGAAGTGACCGAAGGCAGCATGGTGATGCATGCGGCCGACAAGGCGGGCACCTACATCCCGCACTTCTGCTATCACAAGAAACTCAGCATCGCGGCCAACTGCCGCATGTGCCTGGTCGACGTGGAGAAGGCGCCCAAGCCGATGCCGGCCTGCGCCACGCCCGTCACGCAGGGCATGATCGTCCGCACCAAGAGCGAGAAGGCCATCAAGGCGCAGCAGTCGGTCATGGAGTTCCTCCTGATCAACCACCCGCTGGATTGCCCCATCTGCGACCAGGGCGGCGAGTGCCAGCTGCAAGACCTGGCCGTGGGCTACGGCGGCTCTTCTTCGCGCTACGAAGAAGAAAAGCGCGTCGTCTTCCACAAGGACGTCGGCCCGCTGATCAGCATGGAAGAAATGAGCCGCTGCATCCATTGCACGCGCTGCGTCCGCTTCGGCCAGGAAGTGGCCGGCGTGATGGAGCTGGGCATGACGCAGCGTGGCGAGCATTCCGAAATCGAGACCTTCCTCGGCGACTCGGTCGACTCGGAACTCTCGGGCAACATGATCGACATCTGCCCGGTCGGTGCGCTCACGAGCAAGCCGTTCCGCTACAGCGCCCGCACCTGGGAACTGTCGCGCCGCAAGTCCGTGAGCCCGCACGACTCCACCGGCTCGAACCTGATCGTGCAGGTCAAGAACAACCGCGTGATGCGCGTGGTGCCGCTGGAGAACGAAGACGTCAACGAATGCTGGATCGCCGACCGCGACCGCTTCTCGTACGAAGCGCTCAACGGCCCCGAACGCCTGACGCAGCCCATGCTCAAGCAAGGCGGCCAGTGGCAACAGGTCGACTGGCAGACCGCCCTCGAATACGTGGCCAATGGCCTGAAGCAGATCAAGACGGACCACGGCGCGCAAAGCATCGGCACGCTGGTCAGCCCGCACAGCACGCTCGAAGAGCTGCAGCTTGCGGCCATGCTCACGCGTGAACTGGGCAGCGACAACATCGACTATCGCCTCCGCAACGCCGAATTCACGGCGTTCGAAGGTGTGCGCTGGCTCGGTACCTCGATCGCATCGCTCACGCAAGTGCAGCGCGCGCTGGTCGTCGGTTCGAATCTGCGCAAGGAACATCCGCTGTTCGCACAGCGCATCCGCCAGGCCGTGCGCAAGGGCGCCGCGCTGTCGGTGATCACCTCGGCCAGCCTCATGGCAGACCGCGAAGCCTGGGCCATCAACGTGGCGCAATCGACGATCGTCGAAGCCGACCACTGGGTCGAAGCCCTGGCTGCCGTCGCTGCCGCCATCGGCCAGACCAACGGCGCTGCTGCACCGCTGGCACCGAAGAATGCTCCGGACGCCGCCGCACAAGCCATCGCAGCCTCGCTGCTGGGCGGCGAGCGCAAGGCGATCCTGCTCGGCAACGCCGTCGCCCACCACGCCCAAGCCAGCAGCCTGCTGGCCCTGGCGAACTGGATCGGCGCTCAGACCGGCGCCACCGTCGGCTTCCTGACCGAAGCCGCCAACACCGTGGGCGCGCAGCTCGTCGGCGCCTTCCCGAAGAACGGTGGCCTCGATGCCGGCCGCATGCTCGCCGCGGGCTCGGGCCTCAAGGCCGTGCTGCTGCTGAACACCGAGCCCGTGTTCGACTCGGCCGCCGGTGCTGCCGCCGCCGATGTCATCGGCAATGCGCAGATGGTCGTCACGCTGAGCCCCTTCAAGGCCAACCTCGAATTCAGCGACGTGCTGCTGCCCATCGCGCCGTTCACCGAAACGCCTGGCACCTTCGTCAATGCCGAAGGCCGCCTGCAAGGTTTCCATGCCGTCGTGAAGCCGCAAGGCGAAGCGCGTCCGGCCTGGAAGGTGCTGCGCGTGCTGGCCAACCTGCTGGGTCTGCCCGGCTTCGCGTTCGAATCGACCGCCGACGTGCTCAAGACGGTGGGCGAGAGCGGTGCCGTTCCGGCCAACGCCCTGAACAATGCAACGGCTGCCAACGCTGTCGCCTCCAACGGCGTCGCACCGGCACCTGTGGTCGCGAGCATCTACCAGCTCGACTCCATCGTGCGCCGCGCGCCGTCGCTGCAACTGACGGCCGATGCGCGCAACGCATCGACCGCACCGGTCGCATCGAGTCAGGCCGAGGAGGCATTGGCATGATCGACACCATTCATGGCTTCGGCCAGGGGCTGATCGCCGCAGGCTGGTGGACGGCCGTGGCATGGCCCGTGATCTGGACGCTGATCAAGATCATCGTGGTCGTGATCCCGTTGATGCTGGCCGTGGCCTACCTCACGCTGTGGGAACGCAAGGCCATCGGCTTTACGCAGATCCGCATCGGCCCCAACCGCATCGGACCGCTGGGCCTGCTCCAGCCGATCGCCGATGCGCTCAAGCTGATGACCAAGGAAATCATCCTTCCGACGGTCGCCAACAAGGGCCTGTTCCTGCTCGGCCCGGTCATGACCATCATGCCGGCGCTCGCCGCGTGGGCGGTGATTCCCTTCGGGCCCGATGTGGCGCTGGCCAACATCAACGCGGGCCTCTTGTTCGTGATGGCCATCACCTCGCTTGAGGTGTACGGCGTGATCATTGCCGGCTGGGCGTCGAACTCGAAGTACGCGTTCCTCGGCGCGCTGCGCGCCTCGGCACAGATGGTGAGCTACGAAATCGCGATGGGCTTCTGCTTCGTCGTGGTGCTGATGGTCACGGGCAGCCTGAACATGAGCGAGATCGTCAACGTGCAGGGCAAGGGCATGTTCGCCAACATGGGTGTCGGCGTCCTGTCGTGGAACTGGCTGCCGCTGCTGCCGATCTTCGTCGTCTACTTCATCTCGGGGCTGGCAGAAACCAACCGCCATCCGTTCGACGTGGTGGAAGGCGAATCGGAAATCGTTGCGGGCCACATGATCGAGTACTCGGGCATGAGCTTCGCGATGTTCTTCCTGGCCGAGTACGCCAACATGTGGCTGGTCTCGATCCTGACCGTGGTGCTGTTCCTGGGCGGCTGGCTGCCACCGTTCGAGTTCCTGAGCTTCATTCCCGGCTGGATCTGGCTCGGTGCCAAGACCTTCTGCGTGGTCACCATGTTCCTGTGGGTGCGCTCGACGTTCCCGCGCTTCCGTTATGACCAGATCATGCGTCTGGGCTGGAAGATCTTCATTCCCGTCACCCTCGTGTGGCTGGTCGTGGTCGGTGGCTGGATGCAGACGCCGTTCAACATCTGGAAATAACTGGAAGCGCCAACATCATGTCTGCTGCGCACACCGCAACACCGTCCGCGCCGTTCTCGCTGAAGGACTTCCTTGGCAGCTTCATGCTGTTCGAGCTGTTCAAGGGCCTGGCGATCACGGGCAAGTACGCCTTCGCCCGCAAGATCACGGTGCAGTTCCCCGAAGAGAAGACGCCGCTGTCGCCGCGTTTCCGCGGCCTGCACGCGCTGCGCCGCTATGAAAACGGCGAAGAGCGCTGCATTGCCTGCAAGCTCTGCGAAGCCGTTTGCCCGGCGCTGGCGATCACCATCGAGTCCGATGTGCGCGACGACGGCTCGCGCCGCACCACGCGCTACGACATCGACCTGACCAAGTGCATCTTCTGCGGCTTCTGCGAAGAGAGCTGCCCGGTCGACTCGATCGTGGAGACCCATATCTTCGAATACCACGGCGAAAAGCGCGGCGACCTGTACTTCACCAAGGACATGCTGCTGGCCGTGGGCGACCGCTACGAAAAAGAAATTGCAGCGAACAAGGCGGCCGACGCCAAGTACCGCTGATCCGATCAGCCCGAAACCCGTACCAATTCGAATTCCAATGGACGTCAAGACCGGTCTGTTCTATCTGTTTGCCGTGGTGCTGCTGTTTGCAGCCTTCCGCGTCATCACCGCCCGCAATCCCGTGTACGCCGCGCTGTACCTGGTGCTGGCCTTCTTCCAGGCCTCGGCCATCTGGTTGCTGTTGCGCGCCGAGTTCCTCGCGATCTCGCTCGTGCTGGTGTATGTCGGCGCCGTGATGGTGCTGTTCCTCTTCGTCGTGATGATGCTGGACATCAACGTGGACGGCTTGCGAGAGGGCTTCTGGAAGCACTTCCCGCTCGCGGCGGGTGTCGGCGCGCTGATCGCGCTCGAAATGGCCGCCGTGCTGATGGGCGGCTTCCGCCTGGGTGAAGCGCCGCGTGCCATGGCGACTACTTCCGCCAACACCTCGAACACGCTCGAACTGGGCAAGCTGCTCTATTCCGAATACCTGTATCCGCTGGAAATCGCCGCGGTCATCCTGCTCGTGGCCATCGTGGCCGCCATTGCACTGACGCTGCGCACCCGCAAGGACAGCAAGTACGTCAACCCCTCCGACCAGGTGCGCGTGAAGGCGCGCGACCGCGTGCGCATCGTGCAGATGCAGGTCACGCGTGCGGCCGAACCTGTGGTGGAAGCACCCCCGGCGGATGCGGCAGCAAAGGAAAACAAGGCATGACGCTCACGCTCGGACACTTTCTCTCGCTCGGCGCGATGCTCTTCGCGCTGTCGGTGATCGGCATCTTCCTGAACCGCAAGAACCTGATCGTGCTGCTGATGGCCATCGAACTGATGCTGCTGGCGGTCAACATGAACTTCGTGGCGTTCTCGCACTACCTGGGCGACATGCACGGCCAGATCTTCGTGTTCTTCATCCTGACGGTGGCAGCGGCCGAGTCGGCCATCGGCCTGGCCTTGCTGGTGCTGCTGTTCCGCAACAAGTCGAACATCAACGTCGACGAACTCAACTCGCTCAAGGGTTGATAGCAACATGAGCGCAACCCTTTCCGCATCCACCCTGCTGGCCGTGCCCATGGCACCCCTGGTCGGCGCCGTCGTCGCAGGCCTCTTCGGCACCAGGTTCGGTGGCAATCACATCGGCCGCAAGGTCACGCATTCGCTGACGATCCTGGGCGTACTCGTCGCCTTCATCATCTCGGCCATGACGCTCAAGAGCGTGGTGGTCGACGGTGCCCGCTTCAACGCCACGCTCTACGAATGGATGGTGGTGGGCGGCCTGAAGATGGAAGTCGGCTTCCTGGTCGACGGCCTCACGGCCATGATGATGTGCGTGGTGACCTTCGTGTCGCTGATGGTGCACATCTACACCATCGGCTACATGGAAGAAGACGACGGCTACAACCGCTTCTTCTCGTACATCTCCCTGTTCACCTTCTCGATGCTGATGCTCGTCATGAGCAACAACATGCTCCAGCTCTTCTTCGGCTGGGAAGCGGTGGGCCTGGTGTCGTACCTGCTGATCGGCTTCTGGTTCAACAAGCCGACCGCGATCTTCGCGAACATGAAGGCCTTCCTGGTCAACCGCGTGGGCGACTTCGGCTTCATCCTGGGCATCGGCCTCATTGCTGCCTACGCCGGCACGCTGAACTACGGCGAAGCCTTCGCCAAGGCCAACACGCTGGCCGGCATCACCTTCCCCGGCACCGAGTGGATGCTGATCACCGTGATCTGCATCTGCCTGTTCATCGGCGCGATGGGCAAGAGCGCGCAGTTCCCGCTGCACGTGTGGCTGCCCGACTCGATGGAAGGCCCGACGCCCATCTCCGCGCTGATCCACGCGGCCACGATGGTGACGGCCGGCATCTTCATGGTGGCGCGCATGTCGCCGCTGTTCGAGCTGAGCGACACGGCCCTGAGCTTCATCCTCGTGATCGGCGCCATCACCGCGCTCTTCATGGGCTTCCTGGGCATCATCCAGAACGACATCAAGCGCGTGGTCGCGTACTCGACGCTCTCGCAACTGGGCTACATGACGGTGGCACTGGGCGCCTCGGCCTACTCGGTCGCGGTGTTCCACCTGATGACGCACGCGTTCTTCAAGGCGCTGCTGTTCCTGGGCGCGGGCTCGGTGATCATCGGCATGCACCACAACCAGGACATCCGCTGGATGGGCGGCGTGCGCAAGTACATGCCCATCACCTGGATCACCTCGCTGCTGGGTTCGCTCGCGCTGATCGGCACGCCGTTCTTCGCAGGCTTCTACTCGAAGGACAGCATCATCGAAGCGGTGCACGAGAGCCACCTGTGGGGCGCGAACTTCGCCTACTACGCGGTGCTGGCCGGCGTGTTCATCACGGCGTTCTATTCGTTCCGCATGTACTTCCTGGTCTTCCACGGCAAGGAACGCTACGACCAGAACCCCGATGCGCACCATGACGACCATGCGGCGCACGGCGACGATCACGGCCATGGCCATGACGGCCACGATGCCCACAAGCCGCACGAATCGCCGATGGTGGTCTGGTTGCCACTGGTGCTGCTGGCCATTCCCTCGGTGGTGATCGGCTTCATGACGATCGAGCCGATGCTCTTCGGCGAGTTCTTCAAGCAGGCGATCTTCGTGGACGGTACCAAGCACCACGCCATGAAGGAACTGGAAGAAGCTTTCCACGGCCCCGTCGCCATGGCGATCCACGGCCTGCAGGCCGCGCCGTTCTGGCTGGCGCTGGCAGGCGTGGTGCTGTCGTACTACATGTACATGATCAACCCGGCGTTGCCGGCCGCGATCAAGCGCGCCTGCGATCCGATCTATCGCCTGCTCGAGAACAAGTACTACCTCGACTGGATCAACGAGAACATCATCGCCCGCGGTGCGCGTGCGCTCGGTACCGGCCTCTGGAAGGGCGGCGACCAGGCCCTGATCGACGGTGCCGTGGTCAATGGTTCGTGGAAAGTGATCGGCCGTATCTCCAGCGTGGTTCGCTGGGTGCAGTCGGGCTACATCTATCACTATGCCTTCGCGATGCTGCTCGGCATCTTCATCCTGATGACGTACTTCGTCTGGTTCAAACGCTGAGCCCGAACGCTGGAGAAAAAGAAAAATGGGTTTGTTGAGCCTTGCCATCTGGGTGCCGATCGCATTCGGCGCCGTGCTGCTGGCGTTTGGCCGCGACGAGCATGCCAAGGGCGTGCGCTGGGTCGCGCTGGTCGGCGCCATCGTGAGCTTCCTGGTCACGGTGCCGCTGTTCACGCGCTTCCAGAACGGAACCGCCGCCATGCAGTTCGTCGAGAAGACGAGCTGGATCTCCCGCTTCAACGTCAATTACCACATCGGTCTTGACGGCCTGTCGCTGTGGATGGTGTTGCTGACCTCGTTCATCACGGTCGTGGTCGTGATCTCGGCCTGGGAAGTGATCACCGAGCGCGTGAACCAGTACATGGGCGCGTTCCTGATCCTGTCGGGTTTCATGATCGGCGTGTTTTCCGCGCTCGACGGCATCCTGTTCTACGTGTTCTTCGAAGCCACGCTGATCCCGATGTACCTGATCATCGGTATCTGGGGCGGCCCGAACAAGATCTACGCGGCGTTCAAGTTCTTCCTCTACACCTTGCTCGGCTCGCTGCTGATGCTGGTGGCGCTGATCTTCCTGTACAACAAGTCGGGCGGCAGCTTCGACATCCTGGCCTGGCACAAGCTGCCGCTGGGCTCGACTGCGCAGACCTTCCTGTTCTTCGCCTTCTTCGCGGCCTTCGCCGTCAAGGTGCCGATGTGGCCGGTCCACACGTGGCTGCCTGACGTGCACGTCGAGGCGCCCACGGGCGGATCGGCCGTGCTGGCCGCGATCATGCTGAAGCTGGGCGCCTACGGTTTCCTGCGCTTCTCGATGCCCATCGCTCCCGATGCGTCGCACGAATGGGCCTGGCTCATGATCGCGCTGTCGCTGATCGCGGTGATCTACGTGGGCCTGGTCGCGCTGGTGCAGCAGGACATGAAGAAGCTGGTGGCCTACTCGTCGGTCGCCCACATGGGTTTCGTGACGCTGGGCTTCTTCATCTTCAACGAGCTCGGCGTGTCCGGCGGCATCGTGCAGATGATTGCGCACGGCTTCGTCTCGGGCGCCATGTTCCTGGGCATCGGCGTGCTGTACGACCGCGTGCACTCGCGCCAGATCGCCGACTACGGCGGCGTGGTCAACACCATGCCCAAGTTCGCCGCGTTTGCGCTGCTGTTCGCCATGGCCAATTGCGGCCTGCCGGGCACCGCCGGTTTCGTGGGCGAGTGGATGGTGATCCTGGGCGCCGTGAAGGCCAACTTCTGGATCGGCCTGGGGGCAGCCACCGCGCTGATCTTCGGCGCCGCCTACACCCTGTGGATGTACAAGCGCGTGTACCTCGGCCCGGTCGGCAACGACCACGTCAAGGAGCTCACCGACATCAACGCCCGCGAGTTCCTGATGCTGTCGCTGCTGGCGATCGCCGTGTTGTGGATGGGCCTGTATCCGAAGCCCTTCACCGATGCGATGGACGCCTCGGTCGTTGAGCTTCTTCGCCATGTGGCAGTTTCGAAGCTGCCCTCATAACCATGAGCCCCCACGTTTGCGGCTACGCCGCTGCTCTGCCCCCCAAGGGGGCTCGGACCGGCTTGGGGCGGCCCTGCGCCGTCCGGCCACGCTGAAGACAAGAGAACGAGATGATTGACAAACTCAGCTGGGTCACGATCTACCCCGAAATCGTGTTGCTGGTCATGGCCTGCATCATTGCGCTGGTCGACCTGTCGGACACGAGCCCGCGCCGCACCCGCACCTATGTGCTGACGCTGCTCACGCTGCTGGTGGTGGCCGTGCTCACCGGCATGGCCGCGCTCGACGGCAAGACCTCGTACGGCTTCGGCGGCATGGTCGTGAGCGACTCGATGGGCAACTGGCTCAAGTGCTTCTCCACCATCGCCTTGATGGTCACCCTGATCTACGGCCGCCCGTATGCGGCCGACCGCGAGATGCTGCGCGGCGGCGAACTGTTCACCGTGAGCATGTTCGCGCTGCTGGGCATGTTCGTCATGATCTCGGGCAGCAACTTCCTCCTGATCTACCTGGGCCTGGAATTGCTCACGCTCTCGAGCTACGCGCTCGTCGCGCTGCGCCGCGACAACGCGGTGGCCAGCGAAGCGGCCATGAAGTACTTCGTGCTCGGCGCGATGGCCAGCGGCTTCCTGCTGTACGGCCTGTCGATGATGTACGGCGCGACCGGCTCGCTCGACCTGAACGAAGTGTTCAAGGCGATCTCGACCGGCAAGGTCAATCACCAGGTGCTGGTGTTCGGGCTCGTGTTCATCGTGGCCGGCCTGGCATTCAAGGTGGGCGCGGCGCCTTTCCACATGTGGGTGCCCGACGTCTACCAGGGCGCGCCCACGGCCGTCACGCTCCTGATCGGCGCGGCGCCCGAGCTGGCTGCCTTCGGCATCATCATCCGCCTCCTGGTGGACGGCCTGCAGCCGCTCGCGATCGACTGGCAGCAGATGCTGGCCGTGCTGGCCATTGCGTCGCTGCTGATCGGCAACCTCGCCGCCATCGCACAGAGCAACCTCAAGCGGATGCTGGCGTACTCGACCATCTCGCAGATGGGCTTCATGCTGCTGGGCATGGTCGCGGGCTCGGACCTGTCGGGCACGCAGAACGCACAGGCCGCCTACAGCGCCTCGATGTTCTACATCGTGACCTACGTGCTGACCACCCTGGCGAGCTTCGGCATCATCCTGCTCTTGGCGCGCGAAGGCTTCGAGAGCGAGGAGATCACCGATCTGGCCGGCCTCAACCAGCGCAGCCCGCTGTACGCCGGCGTGATGGCCATCGCGATGTTCTCGCTGGCGGGTCTTCCTCCGCTGGTCGGCTTCTACGCGAAGCTGGCCGTGCTGCAGGCACTGATCGCCTCGGGCCAGGCCATCTACATCGGCCTGGCGGTGTTCGCCGTGATGATGTCGCTGGTCGGCGCCTTCTACTACCTGCGCGTGGTCAAGGTCATGTACTTCGACGCACCGGTCACGGCCACCACCGTGTCGGCTTCGTTCGACGTGCGCACCGTGCTCGCGATCAACGGCGCACTGATCCTGATTCTCGGCGTGCTGCCCGGCGGTCTGATGACGCTGTGCTACGACGCCATCGCGGCCACGCTGGCCCACTGACGCGGCCGGCCCACGGTGTCGCAAACCGCGTCGGTCTGGGTCGTCCTGCTGGTGGCGCTGCTGGCCGCCAACCTGCCGTTCTTCAACGAGCGCCTGTTCGGTGCGGTGCCGCTGCCGGCGAGGCGCAAATCGCTCGCGATCCGCTTTGCCGAGCTGGTGGTGCTGTACTTCATTGCCGGTGGCATCGGGCTGCTGTTCGAACGCAGGGCGGGGCAGATTTCGCCCCAGGGCTGGGAGTTCTACGCGGTGACCGGCGCGCTCTTCATCGTGCTGGCCTTTCCAGGGTTCACCTGGCGCTACCTGATGAAGCACAGGCACTGACATGACACCTCCCATCGCCGATTCGCACCTGAAGGAAGAGCTCGTCAGCAGCGAGGAGCTCTTCAAGGGCAAGTTCCTGCAGGCCAAGCGCGACACCATCCGCCTGCCCGATGGCCACAACGCCACGCGCGAATACGTGGTGCATCCCGGCGCGGTGGTGGTGATTCCGCTGCTCGACGATGGCCGCGTGGTGCTGGAGCGGCAGTACCGCTACCCGGTGGGCCATGTGATGGTCGAGTTTCCGGCCGGCAAGCTCGATCCGGGCGAAGACCCGCTGGTCTGCGGCCAGCGCGAGCTGCTCGAGGAAACCGGCTACACCGCACGCGAGTGGGCGCATGCCGGTGCGATGCACCTGGCCGTGGCGTACTCGACCGAGATCATCCACATCTACTTCGCGCGGGGCCTCTCGCTCGGCGAGCGGCAACTCGACCACGGCGAGTTCCTCGACGTGTTCACCGCCACGCCCGGGGAACTGGCGGGCTGGTGCGGCGACGGCACGGTGACCGACGCCAAGACGCTGACCTGCACCCTCTGGCTGCAGAACGTCCTTTCCGGCGCATGGGCACTCGACTGGAAAGCGGCAGCGTCGCAAGGCGGCGCGGGATAATCCGCGCATGAAGGTCCTCGATCTCCGCTGCACGCATGCCCATGGCTTCGAGGGCTGGTTCGCGTCCAACGAGGCCTTCGAGACGCAGTTGGCAAGTGGGCTGGTCGAATGCCCGGTCTGCGGCGACACCGCCATCGTCAAGCTGCTGAGCGCGCCGCGCCTGAATCTTGGCAATGCCAAGGCGCCAGTAGAGGCAGCGCCCGCTGCACCCTCCCAGATGCCGGCACAACAACTCTCCCCTGAAGCCCGCTGGATGCGCGCCGTGCGCGAGGTCATTGCGAAGACCGAGGACGTCGGCGATCGTTTTGCCGAGGAAGCCCGCAAGATGCACTACGGCGAAGCCGAAGAGCGTGGCATTCGCGGGCAGGCGACACCCGAGCAGACCGAAGCGCTGCTCGACGAAGGCATTGCGGTGATGCCGCTGCCGATTCCCGCAGCGCTCAAAGAGACGCTGCAGTAACCGCCCCGCGGCTCAGGCCGTGAACTGAAGCGCGGCCAGGCGGGCGTAGACCCCGCCTTGCGCCACCAGCGCCGCGTGCGTTCCCTGTTCGACGATGCCGCCGTGGTCCAGCACGATGATGCGGTCGGCCTTCTGCACGGTCGCCAGGCGGTGCGCAATGACCAGCGTCGTGCGGCCTTCCATGGCCGATTCGAGCGCGGCCTGCACCATGCGCTCGCTCTCTGCATCGAGCGCGCTGGTGGCCTCGTCCAGCAGCAGCAGCGGCGGGTTCTTGAGGATCGCGCGTGCAATCGCGATGCGCTGGCGCTGGCCGCCCGAGAGGCGCACGCCGCGCTCGCCGAGGAAGGTGTCGTAGCCCTCGGGCAATGCTGCAAGGAAGTCGTGCGCGAACGCGGCGCGGGCGGCCGCGTGCACCTCGTCCGCCGTGGCTTCGGGCCGGCCGTAGCGGATGTTCTCGAATGCGCTGGCCGAGAAGATCACCGCGTCCTGCGGCACGAGGCCGATGCGGGTGCGCAGGTCGGGCAGGGCGAGCGACGCCAGCGGCGCGCCGTCCAGCAGCAGCTGGCCCGACTGCGGGTCGTAGTAGCGCAGCAGCAACTGGAACACCGTGCTCTTGCCCGCGCCGCTGGAGCCGACCAGCGCCACCGTCTCGCCGGGCGCGATGTCCAGGCTGAAGTCGCGCAGTGCCGGCGTACCGGGCCGCGATGGGTAGTGGAAGGTCACCGCGTCCAGCTTGATCGTGCTGCCCGCGGCCGGGATCGGCGTGACTGTCGGATTCGGCGGGGAGGTGATGACGGCCGGCGCGTGCAGCAACTCCATCAGCCGTTCGGTGGCCCCGGCTGCGCGCAGCAGATCGCCGTACACCTCGCCGAGCACGGCGGTCGCGCTCGCGAGGATGGCCACGTAGACCACGGTCTGGCCGAGGTGGCCGGCCGTGATGTCGCCCCGCAGCACGGCTTGCGTGCCTTGGTAGAGACCCCAGAGCAGCGCCGCCGAGGTCGCGATGATGATGAAGGCCACGAGCACCGAGCGCGCCTTGGTGCGGCGCACGGCGGTGCGGAAGGCGTTCTCGGTCGAGGCGTCGAAGCGGTCGGCCTCGCGCCCCTCGGCCGTGTAGCTTTGCACCACCGGAATCGCATTCAGCACTTCGGCTGCGATGGCGCTCGAATCGGCCACGCGGTCCTGGCTGGCGCGCGAGAGCTTGCGCACCCGCCGGCCGAACCACATGCTCGGCAGCACCACCAGCACCAGGATGCCCAGCACCTGCACCATCACATAAGGATTGGTCCAGACCAGCACGGCCAGGGCGCCCACGCCCATCACCGCATTGCGCAGGCCCATGCTGAGGGACGAGCCCACGACCGTCTGCACCAGGGTCGTGTCGGCGGTCAGGCGCGAGAGCACTTCCCCCGTCTGCGTGGTCTCGAAGAAGGCCGGGCTCTGGTGCAGCACATGGCCGTAGACCGCGTTGCGCAGGTCTGCGGTGACGCGTTCGCCGAGCCAACTCACGGTATAGAAGCGCGCCGCCGAAAACAGACCCAGCGCCACGGCCACGGCGAAGAGGGCGCCGAAGTGCTCGCGCAGCGCCATGGTCTGGGCGCCCTTGTCGGGATTGATCAGTCCGCCGTCGATCAGGCTTCGCAGCGCGAGCGGAAAAGCCAGCGTCGTGACGGCCGCCATCACCAGGAAAACGGCCGCCAGCACGATCTGCACGCGGTAGGGGCGAAGGAAGGGGCTCAGGCCCGACAGCGACCGGGGCGAGCCCTTGGCCATGGAAGACGGTGGGGAGGAAGCCATGGGCGCGGATTCTACCGAAACCTTGCCCCTACAAAGGCAGCCTTGACAATAACTGCCATGGCAGCTAATATTTCGACCCATGAGCGATGCAAACACCCCCAACGCCTCGTCGGACCCCGATGACGCTGTGCGTCGTCCGCCTGTCTTCTACCGGGCGGAGAGTTACCAGACCGAGGAAAGCATCGGTTACCTGATGCGCCGCATCGTCACGGCGGTGGCCCAGTCGGTAGAAACCCGCATGTGCGATCCCGGCAGCCCGACCTTTCCGCAGTGGGTGCCGTTGTACAAGCTGCACATCGGCGCGGCCACCACGGTGGCCGAACTGGCCCGGGCTTGCGAACTCGATACCGGCGCCATGACGCGGCTGCTCGACCGCCTCGAAGCCAAGGGGCTGTGCCGCCGCGTGCGCTCGCTCGAAGACCGCCGCGTGGTCAACATCGAACTCACCGACGAAGGCCGTGCCGCCGCCAAGGAAGTGCCTTACGTGCTCAGCCGCGTGCAGAACGAGCATCTGGCAGGTTTCACCACCGAGGAATGGGAGCAGCTCAAGGGTTACTTGCGCCGCATCCTCGACAACGCGCAGGCCCTCGCGGCCCGTGGAGATAAAAATGAATGATTCCCTCGCCGTGCGCGCTGTGCGTCGCACTCCCGTCGTGGCAGCCGCGTTGCTGCTGGTTGCGCTGGCCGGTTGTGCCGACATGGCCGGCATCGGTTCGCAGGCAAAGCTGCGCGATGCGTCGTCGCTGGGCATCGCGCCCGACAGCGCCGCGGCGCCCGTCTCCAGGCTCGACACCCAATGGTGGCTCGCCTTCGGCGACGCGCAGCTCAACACGCTGATCGACCAGGCCGTGGCCGGCAATCCGAACCTGCAGGTCGCGCAGGCCCGCCTCGCGCGGGCGCAGGCCTCGGCGGACATCGCCGGTGCGGCGCTCAAGCCCAAGGTCAACGGCGAGCTCGACCTGAACCGCCAGAAGTTCAACAGCAACTACATCTACCCCGCACCGCTCGGCGGCTCGACGCAGAACATCGGCCTGCTGCAACTGGGCGCAAGCTGGGAGCTCGACTTCTTCGGCAAGAACCGCACCGCGCTGGACACCGCCATCGGCGCCGCCAACGCCGCCGCGGCCGATGCCGATGCCGCACGCGTGCTGCTCGCCAGCAACGTCGCGCGCAGCTACTTCCAGTGGGCGCGCCTGAACGACCAGTTGACGGTTGCCAAACGCACGCTCGCCCAGCGCGACGAGACGCTCAAGCTCGTGCACGACCGCGTCTCCGCCGGGCTCGACACCAACCTCGAACTGCGCCAGAGCGAAGGCGGCCTGCCTGAAGCGCGCCAGCAGATCGAAGCCCTCAACGAGCAGATCGCGCTGCAGCAGCATGCGCTCGACGCGCTCGTGGGCCAGCCCAATGTGTCGGCATCGCTCAAGCCGCCGGTGCTCGCCGGCGTCAAGCCGATGGCGTTGCAGGCCAACATCCCGGCCGACCTGCTGGGCCGCCGCGCCGACATCGCCGCTGCCCGCTGGCGCGTCGAAGCGGCCACCAGCGACGTGGCCAACGCCAAGACCCAGTTCTATCCCAACGTGAACCTCACGGCCTTCGTCGGCTTCCAGAGCCTGGGCTTCGGCAAGCTGCTCAAGTCGGGCAGCGAGCAGTGGGGCGTGGGCCCGGCCATCAGCCTGCCGATCTTCGAAGGCGGCAAGCTGCGCGCCAACCTGCGCGGCAAGTCGGCCGACCTGGACGTGGCGGTCGAGAGCTACAACGCGACGGTGATCGATGCGGTACGCGATGCCGCCGACCAGGTCTCCAGCGCCCAGTCGATCACCCGCCAGCAGACCGAACAGCGCGCCGCGCAGACGGCCGCCGAAGGCGCCTACGACATCGCGGTGCAGCGCTACCGCGCGGGCCTGGGCAACTACCTCAACGTGCTGACGGCGGAAACCTCGGTGCTGGCGCAGCGCCGGCTGGCCGTCGATCTGGCCGCGCGCGCGCTGGACACGCAGGTGGGCCTCGCGCGGGCTCTCGGCGGTGGCTGGCAGCCGCCGGCGACCTCGACCGCCACGGCATCGGCCCCGACGGCCGTAGTGAACTGAACAGACCTGACTCGACGCCCGACTCTCTCGTTTTCGGAAAGAAATTCATCATGAGCGACAACAACACTCCGACGCCCGCTGCTTCCGCAGCTCCCACAGCCGTTGCTGCACCCGAAGCGCCCGCCGGCAACGGCAAGCGCCGCCGCGCGCTCACGGCCCTTGCGGCCGTGGTGATCGTCGCCGGCGGCGGCTGGGGCCTCTACGAATGGCTGGTCGCCAGCCACTACGAGGACACCGACAACGCCTACGTGCAGGGCAACGTCATCCAGATCACGCCGCAGATCGGCGGCACCGTCATGGCCATCAACGCCGACGACACCGACTTCGTGAAGGCCGGCCAGCCGCTGGTGCAGCTCGATCCGGCCGATGCCAAGGTCTCGCTCGAACAGGCCGAAGCCGCGCTGGCCCAGGCCGTGCGCCAGACGCGCACGCTCTACGCCAACAACGGCTCGCTGGCCGCGCAGGTCACGCTGCGCCAGTCGGACATCGTCAAGGCACAGAGC
Source organism: Variovorax sp. 770b2 (assembly GCF_900115685.1). Classification (GTDB taxonomy): domain Bacteria; phylum Pseudomonadota; class Gammaproteobacteria; order Burkholderiales; family Burkholderiaceae_C; genus Variovorax. The sequence continues at coordinate 500,947 of NZ_FOXJ01000001.1, forward strand.
GACATCGCCAAGGCGCAGGACGACCTGCAGCGCCGCCGCGCGCTCTCGGGCAACGGCGCGGTGTCCAAGGAAGAACTCAACCACGCCGAAACACAGCTCGACACGGCCAAGAGCCAGCTCGCCGCCGCGCAGGCCGGCGTGGTCGCCGCCAAGGAAGCGCTGGTGAGCAACCAGTCGCTGACCGACGGCACCAGCGTCGCGCAGCACCCCAGCGTGCTGGCCGCCGCCGCCAAGGTGCGCGAGGCCTACCTCGCCACGCAGCGCGTCGCCATGCCCGCGCCGGTGGACGGCTACGTCGCCAAGCGCACCGTGCAGCTCGGCCAGCGCGTCTCGGCCGGCACGCCGATGATGTCGATCGTGCCGCTCAACCAGCTGTGGGTCGACGCCAACTTCAAGGAAGTGCAGCTGCGCAACATCCGCATCGACCAGCCCGTGAAGCTCACGGCCGACGTCTACGGCAAGAAGGTCGAATACAGCGGCAAGGTCGCGGGCCTGGGCGTGGGCACTGGCAGCGCGTTCGCACTGCTGCCGGCACAGAACGCGACCGGCAACTGGATCAAGGTGGTGCAGCGCGTGCCCGTGCGCATCGCGCTGGACCCCGAGCAGCTCAAGGCCAACCCGCTGCGCATCGGCCTGTCGATGGACGCCGAGATCGACATCTCCTCCAAGAGCGGCAAGATGCTCGCCGACGCACCGCGCGGCAGCGCGCTCACGCAGACGCAGGTCTACAGCCAGCTGGACCGCGGCGCCGATGCTGAAGTGGACCGCATCGTCGCGGCCAACCTCGGCCGGGCCGCACCGGCCACCGCCGCTGCCGCACCGGCAAGCCGTGCGCCCGCGGCTGGTACGCCGGCCACGCCGGCCACCGGTGCGCAGGTCGCCACCCAGGGCCAGCCCGGTTGATCGTTGCCCGCTTCGCTTGAACTGAAAAAGCACGCGCAATGGCCACCGCCGCTCCCGCTTACATAGCGCACGCACCGCTCGAGGGCTCCGCCCGCGTGTGGGGCACGATCGCGCTGTCTGCGGCAACCTTCATGAACGTGCTCGACTCGTCGATCGCGAACGTGTCGTTGCCGGCCATCTCGGGCGACCTGGGCGTGAGCACCACGCAGGGCACCTGGGTCATCACCAGCTTCGCGGTGGCCAACGCCATCGCGGTGCCGCTCACGGGTTTCATGACCCAGCGCTTCGGCCAGGTGCGCCTGTTCATGGCCAGCGTGATCCTGTTCATGATGGCCTCGCTGCTGTGCGGCCTGGCGCCCAACATGACCACGCTCATCCTGTTCCGCGCGCTGCAGGGCTTTGTCGCCGGTCCGATGATTCCGCTGTCGCAGACGCTGCTGCTGTCGAGCTATCCGAAGGCCAAGGCCGGCCTTGCGATGGCGATGTGGTCGATGACCACGCTGGTCGCGCCGGTGATGGGGCCGCTGCTGGGCGGCTGGATCACCGACAACATCTCGTGGCCGTGGATCTTCTACATCAACATCCCCGTGGGCATCGTCGCGGCTTCCATCACCTGGGCGCTCTATCGCAAGCGCGAGAGCACCACGCACAAGGTGCCGATCGACGCCATCGGCCTGGCGCTCCTGGTGCTGTGGGTGGGCTCGATGCAGCTGATGCTCGACAAGGGCAAGGAGCTCGATTGGTTCCACTCGCCGCAGATCATCACGATGGCCGTGGTGGCCGTGGTGGGCTTCGCGTTCTTCCTGATCTGGGAGCTGACCGACAAGCACCCGGTGGTCGACCTGTCGCTCTTCAAGCGCCGCAACTTCTGGTCGGGCGCCGTGGCAACGGCCGTGGCCTACGGCCTGTTCTTCGGCAACGTGGTGCTGCTGCCGCTGTGGCTGCAGCAATGGATGGGCTACACCGCGACGCAGGCGGGGATGATCATGGCGCCCGTGGGGCTCCTGGCGATCTTCTTCTCGCCGATCGTCGGACTCACGGTGGCCAAGATCGATCCGCGCCGCTATGCGACCTTCTCGTTCCTGGTGTTCGCGCTCATCCTGTGGATGCGGTCGAACTTCAATACGCAGGCCGACTTCGTGACGATCATCATCCCGACGATCATCCAGGGCATCGCGATGGCGTTCTTCTTCATCCCGCTGGTGACGATCACGCTGTCGGGCCTCACGCCAGACCGCATTCCGGCCGCCTCGGGGTTGTCGAATTTCCTGCGGATCACGGCCGGTGCCATGGGCACCTCGCTCACCACCACGCTGTGGGACAACCGCGCGACGCTGCACCACGCGCAACTCGCGGAGACCATCAACCAGGGCAACAACGCCGCCACCAGCGCGATGTCCGGGCTCGCCAGCAGCGGCTTCAGCACCGACCAGGTGATGGGGCAGATCAACCGCCTGGTCGACCAGCAGGCCTACATGCTGGCGACGAACGACATCTTCTATGCGTCGGCGATCCTGTTCCTCTTGCTGATTCCGCTGGTGTGGCTGGCCAAGCCGCAAAAGGGCGGTGCCGGCGGCGATGCCGCAGCCGGCGCGCACTGACAACACACGCCGTGATTGCCATCACCCCCAGGCTCCTTCGGGACCCTGGGGGTTTTTACTTGCCCAGCGCCTTCAGCACGTCGTAGCACGCCCCCATCGTGTGATAGTCGGTCTTGCCGGCCGGGCTCTTCTCGTCGCTGATCTTCTGGTTCTGCGGCGTGAGGATGCGATGCCACGCACCGTGCCTGTGGTCCACGAAGTGCGTCCACGAATACGCCCAGATGCTGTCGTACCAGTCCCAGTAGCCGGCCTCGCCGGTGCGCACGGCCAGCAGGGCGGCGGCGGCGAAGCTCTCGGCCTGCACCCAGAAATACTTGTCGCCGTCGTACACCGCGCCGTCGGGCGCAAAGCCGTAGACCAGCCCGCCGTTGTCCGCATCCCAGCCGCGGAACATCGCGGTGTCGAAGAAGTGGCGCGCGCGCGGCACGATCCAGCCGGCCTCGCCATCTTGCGTGGTCAAGAGGCGCTCCAGCTGCAGCAGCAGCTTGGCCCATTCGGTCAGATGCCCGGTCTGGAAACCCCAGGGCCGGAAGATGTCGCTGCGGTCGCCGCGGTTGAAGTCCCAGTCGACCGACCAGTCCGCGCGGTAGTGCTCCCACACCAGCCCGTCGGCGAGCGCCGCCTGGCGGCCCGTCACGGCCTGCGCGAGCGCGAGCGCGCGTTCCAGGTAGCGCGCCTCGCGCGTCGCCTCGAAGGCCGCCATCATCGCCTCGCAGGCATGCATGTTGGCGTTCTGGCCGCGGTAGGGCGCAACGCGCCAGTCGGCCGTGGCTTCATCCGCATAGAGGTGGTGGCGTGGCTCCCAGAAGTGCCGCTCCATCAGGTCCCACGCGTGTTCGAGTCCCTCGCGCGCCTCGCTCACACCGGCCATCAGCGCGTGCGCGTGCGCGAGCAGCACGAAGGCCAGGCCGTAGCAGTGCTGGGTGCTGTCCTGCACGGTGGCGCGGCCCGCGTGCCAGTCGATCTGCCATGCAAAACCGCCGCCGGGCAGCGCATGCGCTCCGTGCAGGAAGGCCAGGCCGTGGCGCGTGGCGTCCAGGTCGGCCGCCTGGCCGAAGCGGCGGTACGCGTTCGCATGGTTGAACACGAAGCGCGCGCTGCTCACCAGGTGGCGCGTGCGGCGGTCGTAGACCGTGCCGTCATCCCGGAAGAAGTGGAAGAAACCGCCCGAAGGGTCGGTGTCGCGCGGTTCGTAGAAGGCCAGCGTGTGCCGGATGTGGTCGATCAGGAAATCGGGTGAACGGAAGTCGGGCATGAAAAGAAAAGAGGGTTCGTCAATCCCAGGCGCGCAGGCCCATCTGACGCAACCCCAGGGGCGTCAGGTCGTCGGGCGTGGCACGGCCTTCGAAATCGACTTCGTAGTCTTCGGGCGCGAAATCGGGGCTGCTGCGTCCGGCCAGGAAGGCCGGCGCCTGCCGCGCCATGAAGGCGCGGTTCTTCTCGCACCAGGGCGCGGCGGCGATGTAGATCACGCTGCTGTGCTGGCTGCCGCGGTGCTCGTCTTCCACGGCGTGGATCACGTCGGAGTGCCACCACACGGTGTCGCCGGGCTCGACCAGCGGAATCGGGACCAGCCCTTCGCGCAGCTCGCCATGCCACTCGGCCGTGGCACCAAGCGCGCGGCCCGGCTGGGCGCCGCAGAGATCGCCTTCGGGCACATCGGGCTGCAGCGCGCGCAGCAGCATCCAGGGCGCGGTGCGCGCGATCGGCACCAGCCGCAGCGTGCCGTCGCCCGGGCCCTGGCGCGACAGCGCGGTCCAGCCCTGGAAGGTGCGAAAGGCCGAGCACACGGCGGGAGAGGGAATCTCGCGCGTCGCGGTGCGGCCGTCGGCATCGAAGGCGTCGAAGCGCGCGAGATCGCCTTCGAACACCTCGCGGTACACGTGCCGGAAGGTGGGCTCGCACCAGCGCTCGACGGAGCCGCCGTCGGAGTGGGGCGACAGGCCCAGCGTCGAATCGCCCGGCTCGCGGCGGCGGATGCGATCGGCATAGTTGGCCTGGCGGTCGGGGTCGAAGAAGCGGGTGCCGTTCTTCTCGAAAGTCCAGAGGCGGTTGAGAAAAGTGCGTGTCGTGTTCAGGCTCTCGGCCTGCCGCGCCTGCATCTGCGGGCGCGACCAGTAGAGGCCGAAGATCTGCGGCCGTCCCGAAGCCAGGGCGCTGAAGTACTTGTCGAGGCCGGCCTTGGCCTTCGCGTGTTCGTAGTAGTTGTTGCCGTCGATGTAGCGGCCAATCTCTTCGTTCCACGCCCGAACCTGCGCCGGGTCGAACACGCCGCGCACCACCACGCAGCCGCGCCGGTGAATGCGAGCGATCTGCTCGGGCGACACGCGGCCGTGCGCGATGTCCGCATAGGCCAGCTCGGGCACCGCGCCGCCGCTGGCCTGCTCGGCGCGCACCTTGGCCACCTCGTCTTCGAGGAATTCGGTTTCGAGCGCGAAGCGCTGCGCAAGGTCGGGCACGCTGGCGCGCAGATCGCGCTGGGCGTGCAACACGGCGCGGGGAATATCGTTCATCCAGTCGGTCATGACGGACGTTCTCCTGGTGGGCTTGTCAGTCGATCAGCGTTTCGGCTTCGGTGTCGAAGAAGACGATCTTGGACAGGTCGATCGCGAAGCGTGCCGTCGCGCCGGCCTGAAGCGTCACGTCCGGCGGCAGGCGCGCGGTGAAGTCGTGTCCGCCGAGGTCCAGCAGCACCAGCGTGTCCGCCCCGGTCGGCTCGATCACCTGCACGCGCGCATTCACCACGCTCTGCGCAGCATGCGCCGCCGCACCGTTGGCCGCAAGGCCGACCGCTTCGGCGCGCAGGCCGACGATCACCTCCTGGCCCGCATACGCATGCAACTGCGCGGGCGTGAGCGACAGCGGCAGGTCGATGCTCACCGCGCCGCCCGCGCCCGCCGTCAGCAGTTGCAGTCCGCCGGCCGGCGACATCGCCACCCGCATGCGCAGCAGGTTCATGCGCGGCGAGCCCATGAAGCTCGCCACGAAGGTGTTGGCGGGCCGGTTGTACACCTCGTGCGGCGTGCCCAGCTGCTGCAGCACGCCGCCCTTCATCACCGCGATGCGCGTGGCCAGCGTCATCGCCTCGATCTGGTCGTGCGTGACGTAGACGATGGTGGCGTTCAGCCGCTGGTGCAGCTTCTTGATCTCGGTGCGCATGTCCAGCCGCAGCTGCGCATCGAGGTTGGAGAGCGGTTCGTCGAACAGGTAGAGCTGCGGCTCGCGCGCCAGCGCCCGGCCGATGGCCACGCGCTGCCGCTGGCCGCCCGAGAGCTGGCGCGGCTTGCGGTCCATCAGGTGGCCGATCTGCAGCAGCTCGCCCACCTTCTTCACGCGCTCGGCGCGCGCGGCCTTGTCGACCTTGCGCATCTCCAGCGGGAACTCGATGTTCTTGGCCACCGTCATGTTGGGGTAGAGCGCGTAGGACTGGAACACCATCGAGATGTTGCGTTCCGCGGGCGCCACCTGGGTGATGTCCGCGCCGTTCAGCTGCAGCCGGCCCTCGGTGGGCTCCTCCAGCCCCGCGATGATGTTCATCAGCGTGCTCTTGCCGCAGCCCGAGGGGCCGACCAGCACGAGGAACTCACCGTCCTTCAGCGCGATGGAGATGTCATGCAGGATCTGGACGGGTCCAAAGCGCTTGCGAATACCAATCAAGTCCAGCGAAGCCATGCACTAACCTTTGACCGAGCCGGCCATGAGGCCGCGCACGAAATACTTTCCCGACACCAGATACACCACCAGCGTGGGCAGCGCCGCAATGAACGCCCCCGCGAAATGCACGTTGTATTCCTTGACCCCGGTGGAACTGTTCACCAGGTTGTTGAGCGCCACCGTGATCGGGAACGAGCTGTAGTCGCTGAACGAAGCGCCGAAGAGGAACTCGTTCCAGATGTTGGTGAACTGCCAGATCACCGTCACCACGACGATCGGCGTGCTGTTGGGCAAGAGAATGCGCAGCAGCACCCCGAAGAAGCCCGCCCCGTCCATCCGCGCCGAACGCACCAGCTCTTGTGGAAACGCCGCGTAGTAGTTGCGAAAGAAGAGGGTGGTGAAGCCGATGCCGTACACCACGTTCACGAAGATCAGCCCCGTCACCGTGCCCGCGATGCCGAGAAAGCCCAGCGTCTTGGCCATCGGGATCAGCACGATCTGGAACGGAATGAACACCGAGAACAGCATCGCCGCGAACAGGAGGTGCGCCCCGCGAATGCGGAACTGCGTGAGGATGTAGCCGTTCAGCGCGCCGATGAGCGTGGAGATGGCAACCGCCGGCACCACCAGCAGGAACGAGTTGATGAAGTAGGGCTTCAGGCCCGTGGGCTGCACGCCGATCTGCGCCGTGCTCCATGCCGCGCGCCAGGGCTCCAAGGTCCAGTCGATCGGCAGCGTCATCAGGTTGCCGCTGCGGATCTCCTCGAGCGGCTTGAGCGAATTGATGACCATCACATAGACCGGCATCAGGAACACGAAAGCCAGCACCAGCAGCACGGCATACAAGACGAAGCGCATCGCACGTTCAGCCATGCCTGGCTCCCCGCATCTCGCGCAGCAGGTACGGCACCACCACGATGCCGATGGCCGCGAGCATCAGCACCGAACTCGCCGCGCCCACCGCCATCTCGTTGCGCGTGAAGGTGTACTGGTACATGAACACCGAAGGCAGCCAGGTCGAGCGCCCCGGTCCGCCGTTGGTCAGCGCAATCACCAGGTCGTACGACTTGATCGCCATGTGCGCCAGGATCACGAAGGCCGAGACGAACACCGGCCCGAGCTGCGGGATCACGATGCGCGTGTAGATCTGCCAGGGGCGCGCGCCGTCGACGCGTGCCGCGCTGATCTGCTCGCCGTCCACGCCGCGCAGGCCCGCGAGGAACATCGCCATCACGAAGCCGGTGGTCTGCCACACGGCCGCGATGACCACGCAATAGATCGCCATCTCGCCGTCCTTGATCCAGCCGAACGAGAAGCCGCTCCAGCCCAGGCTCTGCAATGTGTGCTCGATGCCCACGCCGGGGTCGAGCAGCCACTTCCACGCGGTGCCGGTGACGATCAGCGAGAGCGCCATCGGGTACAGGTAGATCGAGCGCAGCACGCCCTCGGCGCGCACCTTCTGGTCGATGAGGATTGCCAGCGCGAGGCCCAGCGCCATCGAGACCACGATGTAGAGGCTCGCGAAGATCGCGAGGTTGCGCAGCGACACCGCCCAGTTCTCCAGCCCCGCGAGCCGTTCGTAGTTCGCCGTGCCGGCCCACTCGGCGCTGGGCAGCATGGTCGAGGTCGTGAACGACAGGTAGACCGTGAACATGATGTAGCCGTACACGCACACCAGCACGAGCAGCGCGCTCGGACTGAGCAGCAGCTTGGGCAGCAGTCCGGCTTTCATGAACGTCCACGCACGCCGGGCACCCTGCAGCAGCGGCGCATCAGTTCTTCGCGGCCGACACCATGGCCGCCACCGCCTTCTTGTCGTCGAGCTGGCCGTTGAAGTGGCGGGTGATCACGTCGTAGAACGCGTTCTTGATCGAGGCCGGCTCCGCGTGGCCGTGCCCGATGGAGCCCACCAGCGTGTCGGCCTTGCTGGCCTCGGCCAGGTCCTTGATGGCCTTTTTGCCGCAGGCGTCGAAGGCGGTGTCGGGCACGTCGGTGCGCGCCGGCGCCGAGCCCTTGGCCACGTTGAAGGTCGACTGGAAGCCCGGGTCCATGATGGCGGCGGCCAGCTTTTGCTGCGCGGCGGTCTTGCCCGCGTCCTTGAGCGTGAACATCACGAACTGGTCGGCGTTGAAGGTGACCGTGCCCTGCGTGCCCGGGAAGCGGAAGCAGGCGAAGTCTTTCCCCGGCACCTGCTTGGCGTTGACGAACTCGCCCTTGGCCCAGTCGCCCATGATCTGGAAGCCGGCCTTGCCGCCGATCACCATGCCCGAGGCCACGTTCCAGTCGCGGCCCGAGAAGTCCTTGTCCACCAGCTTGCGCAACTGCGCCATGCGCTGGAACACCTTCTCGGTGGTGGGCGAGGCGATGGTCTTGGTGTCCAGCTCGATGAAGGCCTTGCGGTAGTAGTCGACGCCGCCGGTGGACATCGCCACGCTGTCGAACAGCGTGGCGTCCTGCCAGGGCTGGCCGCCGTGGGCCAGCGCAATGAAGCCGGCCTTCTGCACCTTCTCGGCGGCGGCGATGAACTCGTCCCAGGTCTTCGGCTCGGCCGTGACGCCCGCCTTGGCGAGCACGGCCTGGTTGGCCCACACCCAGTTGGTCGAGTGCACGTTCACCGGCGCGGCGATCCACTTGCCGTTGTACTTGGAGAACTTCTGCAGCGCGGGCGGCACCACCTTGTCCCAGCCGTCTTTCTGCGCGAGCGCGTTGAGGTCGGCCACCACGCCCTGCTTGCCCCAGTCCAGGATGTCGAAGCCCAGCATCTGCGAGGCGGTGGGCGGGTTGCCCGAGGTCACGCGGGCGCGCAGCGCGGTCATCGCGGCCTCGCCGCCGCCGCCGGCCACTGGCATGTCGTTCCATTTCACGCCCTGCTTCTCCAGGTTGGCCTTGAGCACGTTGAGCGCGCCGGCTTCGCTGCCCGACGTCCACCAGTGCAGGACCTCCACGCTTTGCTGCTGGGCCATGGCGGCGCTCGTGGCAAGAGCCGCGGCGAGGGCGACCGTGAGGGTGACGGCGAGGGCGACGGCGTTCTTCTTCATGTGTTTCTCCGGTTGCAGGGTCGGCGGCAGTTTAGGCAGGGGAAGTTGCCTTCCCGCCTTGTGCTTTCCCGGACGAAACACGGCGTAGGCAGCGCAACAAAGGCCGCCTTGCCGGAGAGAAAAAAAGGGCCTCAGCCCACCGTGCTCTGCCGCACGATCAGTTCGACCGGCAGCGTGTTCAGGCGCGGCAGCGAGCCGCCCTGCATCGCCAGCTCGACGCCCACGCGGCCCAGGGCCTGGCGGTCCACGCGCACCGTGGTGAGCGGGGGCTTGGCCGATGCGGCGGTCTGCACGTCGTCGAAGCCCACGATCGCCACGTCCTCGGGCACGCGAAGGCCGGCAGCAAGGCAGGTGTCCAGCGCCGCGAGCGCGGCCATGTCGTTGCATGCGAACACGGCGTCCGGCGGCTTGCGCAAGCGCAGCAGCTGCTGCATGGCGGCCGAGGCGCCGCGATCGTGCGGCAGGCCGAGCGGCGCGACCATTTCCAGTTCCGGGTCGGCAAGGATGCCGGCCTCGAACAGCGCCCGGCGGTAGCCTTGGGCCCGCTCCAGGATGCTCACGTGCGCCAGCGAGCTTGCGATGTAGGCGATGCGCCGGCGGCCGATGTCCAGCAGGTGGTGCGTGGCCAGGTACCCGCCGGCCGCGTTGTCGGGGTTCACCGCGCGCATGTCGCGCAGCGAGAAATCGATGAGCGCGAAGGGCAGGTCGAGCTCGGCCACCATGTCGAGCACCTCGGTCTCGAAGAAGCCGGCCGCCAGGATCATGTCGGGCTCGTGCAGCCGCAACTGCTCGCGGATCGGATCGGTCGGGCCGCACGTGAGCAGCGTGGGCACGATGCCGAACTCGCGGCAGGCCTCCTCCACCCCGTGCAGCACGTCGGAGAAGAAGGGGTTGACCGAGAAGTGGCTGTGCTGGCGGTGCACCATGAAGACCAGCCGCTTGGCCTTGGCGCTGCGCAGGCGCCCGGCGTTGTAGCCGACGTCGCTGGCGATCTTGCGGATCATGCGGCGGGTGTCTTCCGAGAGGCCGCGCTGGTTCTTCAGGGCACGCGAGACGGTGCTGATCGACACACCGGCGGCGTCGGCCACATCGCGGATCGTTACGGGCGTGGATTGCATGGGAGAGTGGGCAGGCGGGAGGCGCCATTGTCACTGCGACGACAGTTGGTGATCGTGCATAACTTCTCCGCTGCAAGCAGGTTGCAGTGCAGCATAGGCATTTGCCCCAGTATGCAAGCGCGAGTCGCCCACGAACAATCGGTCCGCGCTCCATGGTGGCGCGCCGAGATGGACTGCATGACCGACTTCTTTTTTCCGAACCCGGGCGACCTCGCGAGATGAGCGACGTCATCCTCGAAACACGCCAGCTCACCAAGGAATTCAAGGGGTTCACCGCGGTCAGCAAGGTCAACCTCTCGGTGGTGCGCGGCTCGATCCACGCGCTCATCGGCCCCAATGGCGCGGGCAAGACCACCTGCTTCAACCTGCTCACCAAGTTCCTGGAACCGACCACGGGCACGATCCTGTTCAACGGCCAGGACATCACCGGCGAGCGCCCCGCGCAGATCGCACGGCGCGGCATCATCCGCTCGTTCCAGATCTCGGCCGTGTTCCCGCACCTCACGCTGCTGGAGAACGTGCGCCTGGGCCTGCAGCGGCGCCTGGGCACCTCGTACCACTTCTGGAAGAGCGAGAAGTCGCTCAAGCCCCTGGATGCCAGAGCCCGCGAGCTGCTGGCTGAAGTCGGCCTGGAAGATCTGGCCGACGAACAGACCGTGAACCTGCCCTACGGCCGCAAGCGCGCGCTGGAGATCGCCACCACGCTGGCCATGGAGCCCGAGCTGATGCTGCTCGATGAACCCACGCAGGGCATGGGCCACGAAGACGTGCACCGCGTGGCCGAGCTCATCAAGCGCGTGTCGGCCGGACGCACCATCCTCATGGTCGAACACAACATGAGCGTGGTCTCCACCATCGCCGACACCATCACCGTGCTGCAGCGCGGCGCCGTGCTGGCCGAAGGCCCCTACGCCGAAGTCTCGAAGAACCCGCAGGTCATGGAGGCCTACATGGGCACCACCGACGGCGAAATGCAGGGCGCGCACTGATGACCGCCGCACTCGAAATCAAAGGGCTCCAGGCCTGGTACGGCGAATCGCACGTGCTGCATGGCGTGGACATGGTCGTGCAGCCCGGCGAGGTCGTCACGCTCCTGGGCCGCAACGGCGCGGGCCGCACCACCACGCTGCGGGCCATCATGGGCCTCACGGGCGCGCGCAAAGGCAGCATCGAAGTCAATGGCAAAGAAACCATCGCGATGCCCACGCACCGCATCGCGCACCTGGGCATCGGCTACTGCCCCGAGGAACGCGGCATCTTCGCGAGCCTCTCGTGCGAAGAAAACCTCTTGCTGCCACCCGAACTCAAGGGCGCGGGTCCGGGCATGTCGGTCGAAGAGATCTACACGATGTTCCCCAACCTGGCCGAGCGCCGCCACAGCCAGGGCACGCGCCTGTCGGGCGGCGAGCAGCAGATGCTGGCCGTCGCGCGCATCCTGCGCACGGGCGCCAAGCTCCTGCTGCTCGACGAAATTTCCGAAGGCCTCGCGCCGGTCATCGTGCAGGCGCTCGCCCGCATGATCACCACGCTGCGCGCCAAGGGCTACACCATCGTGATGGTGGAGCAGAACTTCCGCTTCGCCGCGCCGCTGGCCGACCGCTTCTACGTGATGGAACACGGGCGCATCGTGGAGAAGTTCGGCGCGGCCGAGCTCGAAGCCAAGATGCCCGTCCTCACCGAGCTGCTCGGCGTCTGAACAAGAAAAGTCCACAAGACGCTTTCCTCTCATCTCACAAAGATTTTTTCAGGAGACAACACCATGAACAAGAAACTCGGCCTCATCGCCACTGCCGTCGCCGTCCTCGCCATGGGCGCGGGCGCCGCACAGGCGCAGGAAAAAGTGAAGATCGGCTTCGTCACCGACCTCTCCAGCCTGTACGCCGACCTGGAAGGCAAGGGCGGCGCCACCGCCATCCAGATGGCCATCGACGACTTCGGCGGCAAGGTGCTGGGCCAGCCCATCGAGCTGCTCACCGCCGACCACCAGAACAAGGCCGACATCGCCGCCTCCAAGGCCCGCGAATGGATCGACACCGCCGGCGTGACCATGGTTTTCGGCGGCACCAATTCCGGCGTGGCGCTGGCCACCGCCAAGGTGGCCGAAGAGAAGAAGCGCGTGTACTTCAACAACGGCGCCGGCAGCTCGGTGCTCACCAACGAGCAGTGCTCGCCCTACACCATCCACTACGCCTACGACACCGTGGCGCTGGCCAAGGGCACCGGCGCGGCGGTGGTCGACCGCGGCGGCAAGAGCTGGTTCTTCTTGACCGCGGACTACGCCTTCGGCCACGCGCTGGAAGCCGACACCACCAAGGTCGTGAAGGAAAAGGGCGGCACGGTGGTGGGCGCGGTGCGCCATCCGCTGAACGCATCGGACTTCTCTTCGTTCCTGCTGCAGGCGCAGAACTCCAAGGCGCAGATCCTGGGCCTGGCGAACGCGGGCGGCGACACCATCAACGCGATCAAGGCGTCCAAGGAATTCGGCATCAACAAGACCATGAAGACCGCGGGCCTGCTGGTCTTCCTGAGCGACGTGCACAGCCTGGGCCTGAAGAACACCGAGGGCCTCCTGCACACCACCAGCTGGTACTGGGACCTGAACGACGACACGCGCAAGTTCGCCAACCGCTTCTTCGAGAAGACCAAGCGCATGCCCACCGACGTGCAGGCCGCCGACTACTCGGCCACCACCACCTACCTGAAGGCCGTGGCCGCCGCCAAGACCACCGATTCGGACAAGGTCATGGCGCAGCTCAAGAGCATGAAGATCGACGACTTCTACGCCAAGGGCCAGATCCGCGCCGACGGCAGCTTCATCCACGACATGTACCTGGTCGAGGTGAAGTCGCCCGCCGAGTCCAAGAAGCCCTGGGACTACCTGAAGGTGCTCAAGACGCTGCCGGGCGACCAGGTCTTCACGACCAAGGCCGAAACGAAATGCGCCGCGTGGAAGTAACCCTGTAGCACGCTGACGCCATTGGCGATTCACCCACCGAAGTCAACGAGGACCCTCCCATGAAACGCACGCTCATCGCTTCCGCCTGCCTGCTGGCCACCTGTCTGGTGGCCGCGGGCGCCGCCCAGGCGCAGGACAAGGTCAAGATCGGTTTCATCACCGACATGTCCAGCCTCTACGCTGACGTGGAGGGCAAGAACGGCGCCCTCGCGATCCAGATGGCCATCGACGACTTCGGCGGCAAGGTCAACGGCATGCCCATCGAGCTCCTGTCGGCCGACCACCAGAACAAGGCCGACATCGCCGCCTCCAAGGCACGCGAGTGGATCGACACGCAGGGCCTGACGATGCTGTTCGGCGGCACCAGCTCGGGCACCGGCCTCGCGATGGCCAAGGTCGCGCAGGAGAAGAAGCGCGTCTTCATCGTGAACGGCGCGGGCAGCTCGGCGCTCACCAACGAGCAGTGCTCGCCCTACACCGTGCACTACGCCTACGACACCGTGGCGCTGGCCAAGGGCACCGGCAGCGCGGTGATTGCGCGTGGCGACAAGAGCTGGTATTTCCTCACGGCCGACTACGCCTTCGGCCAGGCCCTGGAAGCCGATGCGACCAAGGTGGTGAAGGAGAAGGGCGGCACCGTGCTCGGGAGCGTCAAGCACCCGCTGAACACGTCGGACTTCTCTTCGTTCCTGCTGCAGGCGCAGAACTCCAAGGCGCAGGTGCTCGCGCTGGCCAATGCCGGCGGCGACACCATCAACGCGATCAAGGCCGCCAAGGAATTCGGCATCACCAAGTCGATGAAGATGGTGGGCCTCCTGGTGTTCGTGACCGACGTGCACAGCCTGGGCCTGAAGAACACCGAGGGCCTGCTGCTCACCACCAGCTGGGACTGGAACCTGGACGACAAGACGCGCGCCTTCGGCAAGCGCTTCTTCGAGAAGACCAAGCGCATGCCCACCGACATCCAGGCGGCCGACTACTCGGCCACCATGACGTATCTCAAGGCCGTGCAGGCCGCCAAGACGGTCGATGCCGACAAGGTGATGGAGACGCTCAAGTCCACGCCCATCGACGACTTCTATGCCAAGGGCACCGTGCGCGCCGACGGCCGCTTCGTGCACGACATGTACCTGATGCAGGTCAAGTCGCCGGCCGAATCCAAGCAGCCGTGGGACTACTACAAGGTGGTCCAGAAGTTGAAGGGCGAAGACGTCTACACGACGAAAGCCGAGAGCAAGTGCGCCCTCTGGAAGTGATCTCCCGCGGGCGCTCGGGCGCCCGGGTTCGTTGAAACGCTTATGACCATTTCCCTTCCCGCCTTGTTGAGCCAGCTCCTCCTGGGGCTGGTCAACGGCTCGTTCTACGCCATCCTGAGCCTCGGGCTGGCGGTGATCTTCGGTTTGCTCAACGTCATCAACTTCGCGCACGGCGCGCTGTTCATGCTGGGGGCCGTCCTCACCTGGATGGCCATGGAGTATTTCGGCATCAGCTACTGGGTGATGCTGATCGCGGCGCCCATCGTCATCGGCCTGTTCGGCGTGGTGATCGAACGGCTGCTGCTGCGCTGGATCTACAAGCTCGACCACCTCTACGGCCTCTTGCTCACCCTGGGTCTCACCTTGTTGATCGAAGGCGTGTTCCGCTCGGTCTACGGCGTCTCGGGCCTGCCCTACGACGCGCCCGAGGCGCTCTCCAGTGCCACCGACCTGGGCTTCATGGTGCTGCCCAACTACCGTGCCTGGGTGGTCGTCGCCTCGCTGGTGATCTGCTTTGCCACCTGGTACGTGATCGAGAAGACGCGCCTGGGCGCGTACCTGCGCGCCGGCACCGAGAACCCGCGCCTGGTGGAGGCCTTCGGCGTCAATGTGCCGCTGATGATCACGCTGACCTACGCCTTCGGCTGCGCGCTCGCGGCCTTCGCGGGCGTGCTGGCCGCACCGGTGATGCAGGTCTCGCCGCTGATGGGCCAGAACCTCATCATCGTGGTGTTCGCGGTGGTCGTGATCGGCGGCATGGGCTCCATCATGGGCGCGATCCTCACGGGCCTCGGGCTCGGGGTGATCGAAGGGCTCACCAAGGTTTTCTATCCCGAGGCATCGTCTACGGTTGTGTTCGTGATCATGGTCATCGTGCTGCTCATCCGCCCCGCCGGCCTGTTCGGCAAAGAGAAATAAGGCGGACGGCATGAACATGAAAAAGATCTCCACCGTCGTCTACGCATTGCTGCTGGTCGCGCTGATCGCCGCACCGTTCTTCGGCGCCTACCCGGTGTTCGTGATGAAGCTCATGTGCTTCGCGCTGTTCGCCGCGGCCTTCAACCTGCTGCTGGGCTTCACCGGCCTGCTGTCCTTCGGCCATGCGGCCTTCCTGGGCGGCTCGGCGTATGTGGCGGGCCATGCCATGAAGGTCTGGGGCCTCACGCCCGAGCTGGGCCTCATCGCCGGCACCTTGAGCGGCGCCTTCCTCGGTTGGATCTTCGGCATCGTGGCCATCCGGCGCCAGGGCATCTACTTCGCGATGATCACGCTCGCGCTCGCGCAGATGATGTTCTTCGTCGCGCTGCAGGCCAGGTTCACCGGCGGCGAAGACGGCCTGCAGGGCGTGCCGCGCGGCAAGCTCTTCGGCGTGATCGATCTGTCGAACGACCTCACGATGTACTACGTCGCGCTGGTGGTCGTGGTGGCCGCGTTCCTCTTGATCGTGCGCACCATCCACTCGCCGTTCGGGCAGGTGTTGAAGGGCATCAAGGAGAACGAGCCGCGCGCCTTGTCACTGGGCTACGACGTGAGCCGTTTCAAGCTGCTGGCCTTCGTGATCTCGGCGGCGCTCTCGGGCCTCGCAGGCTCGCTCAAGACGCTGGTGCTGGGCTTCGCCACGCTGTCGGACGTGCACTGGACCGCCTCGGGCCAGGTCATCCTGATGACGCTCGTCGGTGGCCTGGGCACGCTCTCGGGTCCGCTGGTCGGCTCGGCGGTGGTGGTGCTGCTGGAAAACAAGATCGGCGAACTGGGCAACTTCCTCGCGCGCATCACGACCATCGACTGGTTCAACACGCTGGGCGAGTCGGTGACCATGGTCACGGGCCTGATCTTCGTGATCTGCGTGCTCGCCTTCCGCAAGGGGATCATGGGCGAGATCATCGCGTTCATCGACCGGCGCAAGGGGCGCGGCTCGAAATGAACGGATATCGGCTGATCGGAAACGTTTAGAACACTGTGATTTCTTGGGTTGACATTGCGTTGTTATCAACCCTCTAAATCTCTTCTTTTTTCGCTGCTTCCAACCTAAAAATAAGTCCCCACGATATCTTCCACAGACTTGAACCGCAGAGTTCAGCAAAGGGAGAGGTTGAATGGAAAGCACGATCTCGGGGCCGCCCGAGGCCGCTATGCAGGCGGATGCGCGCGAAAGCGCAGCAGGAAAACAGCCACCAACTTCGGCAATGGCGCCCCTGGCAGCGCTTTGCGCTGTCGCGCGTTTTCATCAGGTTCCTGCAGACCCGTCGCTACTCTCTCATCAACTGGGCCTGACGCCTTCCGAGCCCATAGCGACCGACACACTGCTGCAAGCAGCCAGGCACCTGGGCCTCAAGGCCAGGTCCACCCGCACCACGGCTGAGCGCCTTTCGCTGACACCGCTGCCCGCCCTGGCAGTGCTGCGCAACGAAGACGGCAGCGAGCGCTTCGTGATCCTCGCCCAGTGCGACGCCCAGCGCGTCCTGCTGCAAGACCCGGCCGCAGAAACCGCGCGCCCCGTCATCGAACCCCTGGACGTTTTTGCTGGTCACTGGACCGGCGAACTCATCCTCATCACCAGCCGAGCTGCCCTCGCAGGAGAGCTCGCCAAGTTCGATTTCTCCTGGTTCATCCCCAGCCTGGTCAAGCACCGCAAGTTGCTGGGCGAGGTGCTCTTCATCTCCTTCATCCTCCAGCTCTTCGCGCTGGTCAGCCCGCTGTTCTTCCAGGTCGTGATGGACAAGGTGCTCGTGCACCGCGGCGTGACCACGCTGGACGTGCTGGTCATCGGCCTGGTGGTGGTCGTCGTCTTCGAGTCGCTGCTGAACGGCCTGCGCAGCTACGTCTTCAGCCACACCACCAACCGCATCGACGTCGAACTCGGCGCGCGCCTGTTCGGCCACCTCGTGCAATTGCCCCTGGCCTACTTCCAGGCACGGCGCGTCGGCGACTCGGTCGCCCGCGTGCGCGAGCTTGAGAACATCCGCGGCTTTCTCACCGGCAACGCGCTCACGGTGCTGCTGGACGTCGTCTTCTCGATCGTCTTCGTGGCCGTCATGCTGTTCTACAGCGTGCCCCTGACGCTCATCGTGCTCGTGAGCATGCCGCTGTACTTCGGCCTGAGCCTGGCCGTCGTGCCCATCCTGCGCCGGCGCCTGGACGAGAAGTTCGCGCGCGGCGCCGAGAACCAGTCCATGCTGGTGGAGACCGTCAGCGCCATCCAGACCGTCAAGGCCACCGCGCTGGAACCGGCCTTCGGACGCCGCTGGGACAACCAGCTTGCGGCCTACGTCTCGGCCAGCTTCCGGACCCAGAACGTCGCCAGCTGGGCGCACGAAGGCGTCAACCTCATCGGCAAGCTCGTCAACGCCGCCACCCTCTGGTACGGCGCGCACCTGGTCATGAACAACGAGCTCACCGTCGGCCAGTTCGTCGCCTTCAACATGTTCGCCCAGCGCGTGAGCCAGCCCATCATGCGCATGGCCCAGCTGTGGACCGACTTCCAGCAGACCGGCATCTCCATGGCGCGGCTTGGGGACATCCTCAACACTCGCACCGAAGTGCCGCCGAGCACCGCCGCGCAGCTGCCCGCACTCAAGGGCCGGGTCACGCTGGACAATCTCACTTTCCGCTATCGCCCCGAGGCATCGCCTGTGCTCAACGGCGTCAGCTTGGACGTGCGCCCCGGCGAAATCGTCGGCATCGTCGGGCGCTCGGGCTCCGGCAAGAGCACGCTCACCAAGCTCGTGCAGCGCCTCTACACCCCCGAGCAGGGGCGCCTCCTGGTCGACGGCATTGACATCAGCCTGATCGACGCGGCGCAACTCCGAAGACAGGTCGGCGTGGTGCTGCAGGAGAACACGCTCTTCAACCGCAGCGTGCGCGAGAACATCGCCGTCGTCGATCCGGCGGCGCCGCTCGACGCCGTGATACACGCAGCCCAACTGGCCGGTGCGCATGAGTTCATCAGCGAACTGCCCGAGGGCTACGACACCATGGTCGGCGAGCAGGGGGCGAGCCTCTCGGGCGGCCAGCGCCAGCGCATCGCCATCGCGCGCGCGCTCTTCACCCACCCGCGCATCCTGATCTTCGACGAGGCCACCAGCGCGCTCGACTACGAGAGCGAGGCCATCGTGCAGCGGAACATGGCGCACATCTGCAAGGGCCGCACGGTTTTCATCATTGCCCACCGGCTGAGCGCCGTGCGGCATGCCAACCGCATCATCGTTATGGACAAAGGCCGGATCGTCGAAGGCGGAACTCACGAGAGCCTTCTAACCAGGCCCAAGGGCATCTATGCGCACCTGTGGGCGATGCAGGACGGAGGGCTTCCGACGGAAGCGGGCACAGCGGTATGACAGAAGTCTCCACCACGGCACCCGCAGCCAATGCGCCGCATGCACGAGACATGCGCCATCCAGTCTTCGAGCTGCTCGGACGCTACCGCGCGATCTTCAAGGCCGCCTGGACGCACCGTCATGAACTGGCCGGGCCGAGACGTCTGTCCGATGAAGCGGCCTTCCTGCCCGCAGCCCTGAGCCTGCAGGACACGCCCGTGCACCCGGCGCCCCGACGGCTTGCCTATGCGCTGATCGCGCTGTTCCTCATTGCCTTGACCTGGTCCATCTTCGGACAGATCGACATCGTTGCCGTCGCGCCCGGCAAGATCATCGTGAGCGAGCGCACCAAGATCATCCAGCCGCTGGAGGTGAGCGTGGTCAAGCGGGTGCTGGTGCGGGACGGGGACCATGTCGAGGCGGGACAGGCGCTGGTCGAGCTCGATCCCACGACGGCGAATGCCGACAAGACCAGCATCGACGAGCAACTGAAGTCGATGCAGTCCGAAGTGCTGCGCACGCGGGCGTTGCTGCAGGCGCTCAATGCCTCGGCCTTGTCGCGCGCACCGGACCTGGGCAAGAGCATTCCCGCCGGCTGGACGGAAGCCGACATCGCCGCAACGCAGGCTCAGTTGAGCGACGAGTGGAGCGACATCACGGCCAAGCTCGCCAAGGCGGGCTCGGAGATCAACCGCCGCCAAGCCGAGATCGCGACCGTGCGCGAGATGGTCAACAAGCTGGAGACGACAGTGCCGATCGCCAAACAGCGAGAAGCTGACTTCCATCAGTTGGCCAACCAGGGCTTCATGTCCAGCCATGCGAACCAGGACCGCACGCGCGAGCGCATCGAGCTGGAGCGTGACCTCGCCACGCAGCGTGCCCGGCTGGCAGAAGCGAATGCGACCTTGCGCGAGAGCGAGAACACCCGGTCTGCCTACATCGCCGAGACCAAGCACACCCTCAGGACGCGGGAGGCCGCAGCAGAACTCAAACGTCAGCAGGGCACGCAGGACCTGGCCAAGGCGGGCCAGCGCGAGCGGCTCACGACGTTGAAAGCGCCGGTCGCGGGCACGGTCCAGCAACTGGCCGCGCACACCGAGGGCGGGGTGGTCACGGAGGCCCAACCGCTGATGGTGATCGTGCCCGACGGTGCGCAGGTGACGGCCGAGGTGACGCTGGACAACAAGGACATCGGCTTCATCAACACCAGCCAGGAAGCCACGATCAAGCTGGAGACGTTTCCGTATACGCGCTACGGCACGGTGAGCGCGACCGTCAAGACGGTGACGGCGGATGCGGTGAATGACGAGAAGCGCGGGGCGATCTTCCCGGTGACGCTGAACCTGGGGGCGACCACCATCGATGTGGGGGGGAAGCCGATCAAGTTGAGCCCGGGGATGAATCTCACGGCAGAGATCAAGACGGGCAAGCGAAGAGTCATTGAGTTCCTGTTTAGCCCCATTCAAAGAGCCACTAGCGAGAGTCTGAGAGAGCGCTAATGCCAAACGGCGTTTAATCGCGAGACTTAATGAATTATTGAATTTAGAAAAGCGCGAAAGAACATTGGGTCATGAATGATTTTAGAAAAATTGGCGAAGCACTTTTCCTTGGATTTTTAGGACTGTTGCTGTCAGGGTGTGCATCTACAGCGCATAGGTTAACTGTGGAAAAAACTAAGCCCTCAAAAATTCAAACAACCGAGGAACTTCTTGCTGCACTAAGCAACGGATTTAACGAGGGAGTTCTAGGAGAGTATGATTTTTACCGACGGAAAATCGGGTACGAATTTTCGCGATTTCCAAAAGATAAAAACGATCCAAAGGAATTCAGCTACGAGACTGGCGAAGCAATAAGAATGAACGAAGGTGGATTTGATGGACTGCTAGTAGTCTTGGAAAAAAGAAATACAGACCAAGGAAAGAGAGTGCTAAGTATAAGTTTCCCTACTCCGGGCTGTTTGAGGCAATGGGAAGTTGAAAAAATATTCATGCGGTTGTTTCAATATTCTCCTGAGACTGTTTTATTTGGCGTTCGCCCGGCAGATTGGCCGCACAAATACCAGGTTTCGATGGAGAAAAAAAATACAAAGCAGTCAATTACTCTTTATATCGGCGAAAAGAGTCACTGCTTGCAAAATGTCGAAGTAACAGAAGTTTATAACTAGGGGAGTTCCAATGGCAGTATCTCTGAGCATGAAGATGGCGAACGGGGAGCCGTTCTTCAAAGTAGAAAATGGCGTGTCGCAACCTTCGGCTAAATGGACCGAGCTTCACATTCAAATCATCAATGCATCGCCGGATTTGGCTGCAAAGTATGAGGCGTCTGCAGCGGCAAATACGCCATATATTATTTCAAGAAATAATGGAATATATTTTGATTCCAGCCCTGAAAAAAAAGGCATATATGTTTCGCAGGATTATTTCCGAGTGGGTACGCCGGAGGAAACTTTTGCCAACTCTCTTTATATTGCCATCAAAGGCGGCCATGAAACGCAACACGGCGCGGACAGTCGCAATACTTCCATTGGACTTCCTAAAGTTGAAGATTACAAAACCCCAGGGGATTTCAGTATTGCTCGAGGGATTATCGAAGGGCGAGCGGTTGCATTTGAAGCGTTGGCAGACGCTCAATTGCAGGGGGGAAAATTCGTTGTCAATGGTCGTTCATTGACAGTGGACAGTCTCTCATATTCTGTCGGGGGAGACGTTTCTCCGTTGGGTTTGGATTTTTTATTGGCCGAAATTTATTCAAACTCTAGCCTGACTGCTGCCCAAAAATTCGAGAAAGCAGCTCTGGAGGCAAGAGATGGCTATTTGGAGAAAATTCCATCTACCACCGAAGGTGGAATTTCATATTTTGAACAAAATATGAGAGCATTTGCGCAGGCTTGGACTGGGTTTGATCCGAAGACAATTTCCAATGTCAAACAGGATGACAATGGATATTGGGCAGTCACGGCGAGTACAGAAACTGGATCTGTTACGAGGAACTACGATCCACGGACAGTTGTCGGTGCCGGGGCTCTTTGGCCTCGGCCAAATTCTGAAGTCACGACGTCAAATCTAGATGGTGGCGCAACACTGATTAGCAGCATTAATTACGACAGTAAAAAGGAAGTAGTTCAATTATTTGATGCTGATAACAATTTGATAAGGCGCACTGAAATAGTCCCCGTGGGGACGGGAGGGCGCATCTCAACGATCAGCACCTACTTGCCAGGTACATCACAGCCAGACCAAGTCACCGTCCAACAGGTCGATGCCAACGACGTTGTTGTGACGGCTCCTCTAGTCAACGGCACCGAAGTCAACGCAGTCAGCCTAAGCACAATTACCACCGCGCCCGCGCCCAGCAGGACGCCCACGCCCGACGGCACCAGCCTGGGGCCGAGCGCGACCAACAACAACCTGGTTTCCTCTGGCAGCTATACCGTTGGCATCGCCAGGAATTTCTGGAACGTCAACACCGCCACCGGCAATCAGGCTGTGATTGGGTATGCGATCACCGACGGTCTTCGCCCTGGCAACAGCAATTTCGGCCTGAATATCGATGCGTCCAGTGGCCTGGGTCTTCCTATCGCCCGCACCGGAGCCATCGGTAACACCGATCCGGTCGCAGGACCGATCGATTACGGCCTCTTCGGCAGCAGCCTGAACAACGCCTCCGGTTTCAATTTCAACCTCGTTCCTGCCGACCCCCTGGTGCTGGATCTGAACGGGGATGGCGTCAAGCTCTCCGACTACGGCACATCGCCCGTCCTCTTCGACGCAGACAATGACGGTGGCTCGTTGGAGCAAACCGGCTGGGTCAGTGCGCAGGACGGCATCGTCGTGCATGACCTCGATGGCGACGGCAAGATCAATAACATCCGCGAGACGCTGAGCGAGTACTACAACGGTGTGGCCGGCTCCAACGGAGTTGCTGGCACCAGGCCGTATGCGAACGGCTTCGCGGCCCTCAAGAGCCTCGACAGCAACGCCGACAACCAGTTCACCGTCAAAGACGCGGCCTGGAATAACCTGCGTGTGTGGGTCGATGCCAACCACGATGGCAAGACCGATGCGGGAGAACTCAAGACCTTCGCCAACCTGGGCATCACGGCCATCAACCTGGCGGCTGTCGCGCAAAGCGGCGAGGTGCGCGACGGCAACGAAGTCCTGGCCCGGGGCACTTTCATGCAGAACGGCGTCAGCAGGGAAGCCATTGCGGCCAACTTCCTCGCCAACCCCGCCGGCAGCACCGTCACACAAAGCAGCAGCGGCGTCACTGTTGTCACCGAAAACGTAGTCGGTGGCGCGGGCGCGACGATCGCCTATGTGTCGAAGAACACCAATGCCGCCATCAACGAAACCCTCAATGCGGCCTCTCTCCAGGTGCGCAACCTGACGGGCGGTGCAGGCGGCGATGTCCTGACGGGCGATGCAAGCAACAACTGGCTGGCCGGCGGCACGGGTGCCGACACTCTTCTCGGCGGCGCTGGGGACGACGTGTTGCTGTTCGATGCAGCGGACAAACGCGTGGACGGTGGCGACGGCTTCGACATTGCCCAGGCAGTGGGGGCCCAGGGCGTCTCGCTCAACCTGAGCCAGAGCAACATCGAGATGGCTGTCGGCGGTATCGGAAACGATGTCTTCGTTGGAGGCGGCCGCTCCACTGTGGTGGTGCGTGGTGGTGCCGGGGACGACGTGATCATCGGCGGAGCCGCCAATGACGTGCTGTCAGGCGAGGATGGCGACGACACCCTCGACGGTGGCGCAGGCAACGATCTGATTCGTGGTCATCGGGGGCACGACCGCTTGCTCGGCGGCGCCGGCGACGATGTAGTCGATGGTGGCCTGGACGACGACGACTTGAGTGGCGGCGCGGGCAATGACGTGCTCATCGGCGGACGGGGCGACGACAACCTGAAGGGCGGCGATGGCATCGATGTTGCGCAGTACGCCGGCAGCTATGCCGACTACCGCATCACCAAGCTCGACAGTGCGAACGGAAGTACCCGCTACCGCGTGGTCGATACCCGCACCGGGCAGGACGGCGCCGATACGCTGACCGGCATCGAGAAGCTCAGCTTCGCCGACGTCAGCCGCGTCGACCTGACCATCGGCAGCCCGCTGCCCGTCAAGGACGTTCTGACCGTCAACTCGACTGGCCAGGCCTTGAGCCGGGCGGCCGCGCATCTGCTGTCCAAAGACCAGTTGCTCCTCAACGACCGCGATTGGGACAGTGACATCGGCCAGCTCAAGATCACCGAGGTGCTCGACGCCAAGGGCGGCACCGTTGCGCTCACCGCCAGCGGCGACGTGCTCTTCACGCCCGATGCGCGCTACACCGGCGTGATGGGCTTCAAGTACAAGGTGAAGGATGCCGAGGGCCATTTCACCGAGGTGAGCAATAGCGCCACCGGCCAGACCGAGCCCATGAAAGCGGCCGTATACCTGCAAACCGGCGACCTGCCGAGCGATCCATTGGCAGCGGAGCAGTGGTATCTGAGCGATGTCAATGTCATGCCTGTGTGGCAGGACTACACCGGCAAAGGCATCCGGATTGGCCAGTTCGAGCCGGGTGGCGCGTTCAGCACGGATCCAGAGGTCTTCGACTATCGGCACCCGGATCTACAGCCCAACGCCGACAGGGTCTGGCTGAACACGCTCGATGCGAACGGCAGAAACGACGCGCCGCAAACCTTCAGCAGCCACGCCACGATGGTGGCTGGCGTCATGGCTGCGGCACGTAATGGGGAGGGCGGCATTGGCGTGGCCTACGACGCAACGCTTGCAGGGCATTACATCCAGGGCGAAGGTCTGGAGGTCGGCCGGCTCAACCAGGAAATCACCGACGCGCTGGCGAAATTCAAGGACTTCGACGTGGTCAACAACTCCTGGGGCCCCTCGAAGAGCTTCGGGCTGGACGTAGTACCCGAGGGCTCGCTCGAGCAGGGCATCCTCGACGCCGTCGCTCACGGCCGCGATGGCTTGGGTACGGCCATCGTGATGGCTGGTGGCAACGACCGCGCGACGGGCGCGAACACCAACTACAACGCGCTCACTGCCAATCGGGCCGTGATCGTCGCAGGCAGCATCAATGCACCGGGCGACCTGGGCACGTTGCAACTGGGGAGCAAACCGTTCAGCAACCCGGGCGCCTCCATTCTGGTGTCTGCACCGGGCAGCAACATCGACTCGACCAGCCGCGAACTGATTGCGGACAACGGCTCGACCTTCGGGGGCGACTACGGCACCAGCCAGGGCACCAGCTTCGCGGCGCCTATCGTTTCGGGCGTCATCGCTCTGATGCTCGAAGCCAACCCTGCGCTCGGCTATCGAGACATCCAGGCCATCCTCGCGATGACGGCCACGAAAGTGAGCGACCCGAACGGAACCGATTGGGTTACCAACGGCGCCAAGACCTGGAACGGCGGCGGAATGCATGCCAGCCACGACTACGGTTTTGGCAAGGTCGATGCCCGCGCCGCGGTGCGATTGGCCGAAACCTGGACTGAGCAGAACACGTACGCGAACCAGTTCGCCACGACGGTTGCCAGCGGCATTCTCAAAGCAGCAATTCCCGATGGTTCCGGCATGCTGACACGCACGCTTTCCGTGGGGTCGGGGCTGGAAGTCGAGAGCGCGCAAGTCACGCTTGAACTGGAGCATCAGCGTTGGGGCGATTTGATCATCAAGCTGATCTCTCCCGGAGGAACCGAGAGCATTCTGGTCAACCGGCCCGACAAGGCGCCGGGCAGCGCGGCTTCCGACCTGGGTAATGCGTCGTCGGGGCCGTTGAGCTTCAGCTTCAACACCACCCATGTGCTGGGAGAGCAAAGCACAGGCAGCTGGACACTGCAGGTCATCGACGCGGTCACCGGCAATGTCGGAACACTCAACAACTGGACGCTGGATCTGTACGGCAAGAAGGTTGACACCAACGACCTCTACGTTTACACCAACGAATACGCTGGCAATGCGGG
This sequence comes from Variovorax sp. 770b2, assembly GCF_900115685.1. GTDB lineage: Bacteria > Pseudomonadota > Gammaproteobacteria > Burkholderiales > Burkholderiaceae_C > Variovorax. The sequence goes on from NZ_FOXJ01000001.1 coordinate 526,756, forward strand.
CTTTGCACGCAATGCGTTGACCGACGGCAATGGCGGCAGGGACACGATCAACGCCAGCGCCGTCACTGGCGACAGCACCATCAACCTGATCAACGGCAGCGCCAGCAAGATCGCGGGCACGGCGCTGAGCATCGGTGGCGACATCGAAATCGCATTTGGCGGCGACGGCAACGACACCTTGACGGGGAACGGGCTGAGCAACGTATTGCTGGGCGGGCGCGGTGCGGATGTCATCAGTGGCGGGGATGGAAACGACACGCTGGACGGCAGCAAGGGCAATGACGTGCTCACGGGCGGCGCGGGCAGCGATCTCTTCGTCATCGGCAAGGACGCCGGCGCACAGGATGCGATCGTTGACTTTGCAATTGGCGACGGCCCGAGCGCACCTGAAACCATTGCGTTGGTGGGCTTTGGAAACCTGAACTTCGCAACGCTGGTCCGCACTCAAGTGGGGGCGGACGTTCAGTTGGAACTTGGCGACGGTCAGAGCGTGCTGGTGCGCAATCGCCAGGCGAACCAACTCGGTGTTGCGCAGTTCCAGTTCTTCGCGTCGCAGGCTGCGCTACAAGCATGGCAACAAGCCGGCCAAGGCTCCGCAGCAGGCGCAGACAGCGACACCGTGCTGCAAGGCACGGCGGGCGACGATCTGCTGATAGGCGGAGGCGGCAACGACACCTTGTCGGGCAACGCCGGCAACGACAGGCTGCTGGGCGGCGCAGGGCTGGACATTCTGGACGGCGGGGCCGGCGACGACGTGTTGGTGCTTGATGGCGATCAAGGACGCATTTCGTTTTCTACCGGACTGGCCGGTACAGGCGTGCGGACCGGCGGAGCTGGCGCAGATCGCTTTCTGGTCGCACCCGATGGCGGAGGCTCGCCGTCGATGGGCTTCTACAGCAACGACATAGGCACCAGCAATCTGATTTCGGATTTTGAGTTGGCGGTAGACAAGATCGATCTGAGCCAGTTTGCCTGGATCAAGGATTTCAGCCAGCTCAAGATCAACAAGGCGTTGAACATCAACGGCAAGTTCATCACGCGCATCTTGGCCCAGGCAGAGGGGCAATCGACTGTCTCGGTGGGGCTTTCCGCCATCGATCCGACCGTTCTCACGGCCGCCCATTTCGTCTTTGCGGGCAGTGCGGATGCAGTGCCGTTGCCCGTGTCGAAGGCGAGTTCAAGCACCGTGGCGGGCGCAGCGCCCTTGGCGATCGCTTCGCCCCTGGCAGCCGGCCCGACGCAACCGTTGCCTATCGTGGGCACCGGCGCAAACGACGTGCTGACCGGAGATGCCGGCGCCAATACGATCAATGGCCTGGCGGGCGCCGACAGCATGACCGGGCGCACCGGCGACGACATCTATATCGTCGACAACATCGGCGACAAGGCCAGCGAACTACCCGGTGGCGGCTACGACACGGTGCAGTCCGGCGTGAGCTACCAATTGAGCGACGACGTCGAAGTGCTGGTACTCACGGGCACTGGCAATCTCGATGCCACTGGCAATGGGCAGCGCAATCGCCTGGTGGGCAATGCTGGCGACAATCGACTGGACGGTGGCGCAGAGGCCGACGACATGGTGGGCGGAGCGGGCAACGACGTTTATGTCGTGGACAACCAGTTGGATACGGTCTCCGAAGACTTCGATGCCGGTGTCGATGCGATCCTGTCCTCGGTTTCGTGGACGCTTGGCAAAAATCTGGAGAACCTCGGCCTGATCGGCACACGCGACGTCAACGGGACCGGCAACGAGCTTGCGAACGCATTGAGCGGAAATGCTGGCGACAACATCCTGGACGGTGCGCAGGGCGCCGATAGCATGGTGGGCGGTGCGGGCAACGATACCTACTATGTCGACAACGTCGGCGATACCGTGGTCGAGGCTTTGAATGCAGGAGTGGATACCGTCTATACAAGCATCAATGCAGTGTTGGGTTCCGATGTAGAGAACGCCGTGCTGCTTGGTACTGCAACCTCGGCAACAGGCAACGCATTGGACAACGCCTTGATTGGCAATGCTCTGGCCAATGTCCTGGTTGGAGGCCTCGGCAATGACCACTTGAGTGGATACGCCGGGGATGACAGCCTGGATGGAGGCAGTGGGGATGATTGCCTTTCAGGGGGGGAAGGAAATGACACCCTGCGGGGAGGCGGCGGCATCGACACCGTCGTTTTTCGCGGGGCACTGGAGGACTACGTTTTCATGACTTCGCCTTCGGGAGTCCAATATGTGAGTGATACCGTCGCTGGCCGTGATGGCATTGACCTGCTCAACGGATTGGTCAAAGAGGATCGTATCGAGAAGCTTGTTTTCGAGAAATCGCCTGGTCGAATCTATTCTGTCGATGAAATCAAGTTCTATTCGTCACTGGAATATATTGCAAGCTTCGCGGACTTGCGTGATGCGTTCGGTACGGACGCGGACGCTGGATGGCAGCACTTTGTCAAACACGGGGCGGCGGAAGGGCGCAGACCAACGTCCAACGCAGCAACTGACATCGCTAGCCTCGGTAGCGCCCAAGATCGGACAGTCGTCGATCAGGACAATAGTCAAAGCTGGTCGCGCGTGGATATGCATTTCGACTCGCAAGGGCGTGAAGATTGGCGCAACACCTTCAACGACGATGGCACCCGCGACTGGCTGGATACTGATCAGACCAATGAGCGTGGCGACCGCAGTATTGCCATTCGCTTGGATGCCAAGGATCGCGAAGATTGGCGCAATGTCATCTATGACAATGGCACGCGCGACTGGCAGGACACAGATCAAGCCAATGAACGAGGCGACCG
>NZ_FOXJ01000001.1:529795-3256626 GCF_900115685.1 Variovorax sp. 770b2
CGCTTCGATGCCAAGGATCGCGAAGACTGGCGCAACGTCATCAACGACGATGGCACTCGCGTCTTGACCGGGAGCGCAGCGATGAACACGCTCAAGGGCTACGCCGGCAGCGATACCCTGGACGGCAAAGAGGGAGATGATTTGCTGTCGGGCGGTGCTGGTAACGACACCTATGTGATGGGGCGAGGGTATGGCGTTGATCGGGTCGACGAGGATGACGCGACAACCGGGAATGCGGACGTAGCCGTGTTTGACGCCAGTGTCGATCAGCTATGGTTTCGTCAAATAGAAAATGACCTGGAAGTCAGCCTGATAGGAACCGGAGACAAGTTGGTTGTCAACGACTGGTACTTGGGTAGCCAGCACCACGTCGAGCAGTTCAAGTCCATCAGCGGCAAGACGCTGATGGACAGTCAGGTGCAGAATCTTGTTCAGGCCATGGCAAGCTTTGCGCCGCCGGCTGCGGGCCAGACCGCGTTGCCAGCCAACTACCAAGCCAGCCTGATGCCGATCATTGCCGCCAACTGGCATTGAGTGCATCGCAGATCGGTGCTCACACCCGCCCACCGCACGTGGGCGGGAACTTCTTCCTTGTCCTGCGACAGTCAGGCAGTGACGATCAGTGCGTCATCCGCTAGTTGGCCTTCGGCAGCACGGTGATCTCGATCTCCCGGCTGGTCACGTAGTACGGCACGTGCTGGTGGTTGGCGAACAGCAGCCGCAGCTTGTGCTTGCCGGGCGGCAGGTCGAGCACCGCTTCGGTCTCGCCGTTGCCGTAGTGCTTGTAGTGCTGGTGCAAATACTCATCGGGCTTGTCGAACGGAATCGGCGCCTTGATGTCGACCGGCAGCGGCATGTCGATCAGGATGTGGTGATGCCCGGTGTTCTTGATCTCACCGGCAGCCACGGGCGCGACCCCCATCCCCGAAGCCACGAACGCGACGCGAAACGGCGATCTCACCTGGTCGCCGTTCTTGATGTTCGTGAAGTACAGCAGTTTCTCCCCGGGCAGGAAGGGCCGCGTGCGGTCGCTCGCGCTGACGTCGCTGATGACGGAGTCGGTGGTCTCCAGCGGCTTGAGCGCGACGTCCGGCGGCGCCGCGAAAGCGAAGGAGACGCTGATCGACAGCAGGACACCGGCGATGGCCAGCGGTTTCAGGGGGTGATGGATGTTCATGGGGAGACTTACGACACCGCCCGCAAAACGGATGCACGCCCAGCCGATGTTTCCACAAGTGCGCTGCGCCTGGTTCGCCAGCACGCACACCAGCCACGCTTCCCGTGCGCAGGCCGTCGGGTGCTCCCCGCAGCGAAATCAAGGAGGAGGGCGAAGCCCGGGGGACATTCGCGGAGGGGAGTACCCGGCGGCCTGTGCACCCGCCCTGAATGCAACTACAGCCGCAGCGGCGCAGCGTAGCCGGTCATCTCCAGATAGCCACGCCCCACGCGCTTTCCCTGCGCATCGAGAAGATCGCTGAGGCCTTCCCAGTACACCCCCCCAGTCGAACCTCGGCTGTCCAGTTCCTGGTCATCGAGCAACGCGCGCACCTCGAAGTTGCCGGACGGCGTCTGCACGCGCCATTGCGTCGGGTACAACGCCCGCGTGCGCGGACTGCTCCAGGCGTTGACGCTCTCGAAACGCACCTCGTCGTTCCTGAAGACACGCAGCGCCCCATCGCGCGTGCGAAACGATCCGCCGCCCCACAGAGCGCTGCCATCCTTGCGGCGCAAATGAAAGGCGGTGAGCGCGCTGCCGTCGTCCAGGTTCATGCCGATCCAGTCCCAGCCCACCGCCTCGGGGTGCATCAGCGCTTCGCTCCATTCGTGGTCGAGCCACGCGGTGCCATCGACCTCGAAGGCCTGGCCCTTGAGCGTGAGCTTGCCCTGCGTCTTCAACTGGGGCTCGCTGTAGTAGTAGCTCGCCTGCGCTTCATCGGGCCCCTTGCGCGAGAGGCCGGCGTTGCCTTGCAAGAGCACCGGCTGCGTCGGCGTGAAGCGCAGGTCGAGCGCGAATTCGCCGGCCGGAATGCGCGCCGCATAGCTGCCGTCCTTGCGCACCAGCGACCAGTCGCGCAACTGCACCTCGGTGTCGGTTTCGCTGGCCGATGCAACGCCGAAGCCGGCGCGCGCGATGCGCTGGTCGTGCAGCAGCACGCGGCCTTCGAGGTCGGTGACGGCGGCGTGCGCGAACACGAGGTTCTTCGCGGCGAAGGCCGAGCGCATGTTCTGCGTCGCATCGATGCGCGAGCGGAAGAACGTCACCTGGAAGCCGAACTCGCGCCCCGCCGCGCTCTTCGCGTGGCCGGTGATGTACCACCACTCGGTGTGCAGGCCGGGGTGGCTGCCGAAGTCGCGCGGGAACTGCAGCGTGCGCGCGGGCAGTGCCCAGCTCGCGGGCGCGGCGGCCAGTGCGGCGAGCAGCAAGCTGCGCCGCGAGAGGCCGAAGGAACCGGAAGACATCACCCCGCCACCAGCGCATCGACGCGCTGCTGCGCCGGCCCGATGTCGCCGAACGCGTTCTGCACCCATGCAGCATCGTGGTAGCTGGGCAGGTAGCGCTCGCCCGAATCGCACAGCAGCGACAGGATCGACCCCTGCCGCCCGGCCGCGCGCAGCTCCTGTGCCACCGCCAGCATGCCGATGAAGTTGGTGCCCGTCGAAGGCCCGACCTTGCGCCCCAGCAGCGCCGAGAGCGCATGCATCGCCGCCACCGAATCGAGATTGGGCACCTCGATCATGCGATCGACCAGCGTGCGGATGAAGCTCGGCTCCACGCGCGGCTGCCCGATGCCTTCGATGCGCGAGCCCACGGCCGTGAGCGTCGCGTCGCCCGTGCGGTGATAGGCCGAGAACACCGAGCCCTCGGGGTCGGGCACGCACACCTGCGTGTCGTGGCAGCGGTAGCGCAGGTACCGGCCGATGGTCGCGCTGGTGCCGCCGGTGCCCGCACCCACCACGATCCATTCGGGGATCGGATGGCGCTCCCGCGCCATCTGCTGGAACATGCTCTCGGCGATGTTGTTGTTGCCGCGCCAGTCGGTCGCGCGCTCGGCATACGTGAACTGGTCCATGTAGTGGCCGCCCGTGCGCTCGGCCAGCGCGCGGGCTTCCTCGTACACCTGTGCGGCGTGGTCCACGAAGTGGCAGCTCGCGCCGTAGAAGGCGATCTGCGCGATCTTCTCGGGCGAGGTGCTGCGCGGCATCACCGCGATGAAGGGCAGGCCCAGGAGCCGCGCGAAGTAGGCCTCGCTCACCGCCGTCGATCCGCTCGAAGCCTCCACGATGGTCGTGCCCTCGCGCACCCAGCCGTTGCACAGTGCGTAGAGAAAGAGCGAGCGCGCGAGCCGGTGCTTGAGGCTGCCGGTCGGGTGGGTGGATTCGTCTTTCAGGTACAGGTCGATGCCGGCTGCCGCGAGCGCGGGCAGGGGGAGCGGGATCAGGTGCGTGTCGGCGCTGCGCTGGTAGTCGGCTTCGATGCGGCGGATGGCGCCGCCGAGCCAGCCGCTGCAGGAGGCGCCAGGGAGGAAGGAGGGTGTGGGCTGCATAGCGCGCCAGTCTACAAGTCATGCCTTGTAACCCGGTGGCCGGTGGAAATCGGGATACTGTGCGCTGCCGTAAACAAGGCAGGAGACGAGACACATGAAAAGAACGAGCCCGCGCCTGGCAGCGCGACGCATGCCGAGCCATCGGCTTTCCATCGGCGCATTGGCCGCCATCGCCCTCGCCGGGTGTGCGTCCAGCCCTCCGGGCAGCGACACGCCCACGCGCCCCTCTTCATCCTTCACCGTCCCCGGCCTCGAGAAGCCCGCCGAGGTGCTGGTCGACCGCTGGGGCGTGCCGCACCTGTACGCCGGCACGCTCTACGACGCCTTCGTGGCGCAGGGCTTCATCGCCGCGCGCGACCGGCTTTGGCAGATGGACCTGTGGCGCAAGCGCGGCCTGGGCGAAATGGCCAAGGACTTCGGCCCTGCATGGGTCGAGAGCGACCGCGCCGCGCGCGCCGTGCTCTACCGCGGCGACATGTACCGCGAGTGGCTGGCCTACGGGTCGGACGCCAAGCGCGTGGCCGAGGCCTTCACCGCTGGCGTCAATGCCTACGTCGCGCAGGTTCGCGCGCAGCCTGCGCTGCTGCCGACCGAGTTCGCATTGCTGGGCTACCAGCCGGCCACGTGGTCGCCCGAGGACGTGGTGCGCATCCGGCACCACGGGCTCACGCTCAACTTCACCTCCGAGGTCGACCGCGCACGCGCCTTCTGCGCGGGCGGCCCGGGCATCAAGGCCGACTGGCTGCGCCGTGAGCTCGATCCGCCGGTCACGCCCAAGGTGCCGGTGGGGTTCGACCCCTGCACCATTCCTGCAGCGGAACTGCGCGCCGCGTACCTGCGGGCGACGGACTCGCCGCGCTTCACCAAGGACAACACGCGGGTCGGCATGAATGCGGGCACGCCTTCCACGCCGGTGGCCTTGCTGCCCGGCAGCGCCGAATCGATCGCAGCGAAAGCCGAGCAGGACGAGGCGCAGCAACAGGCGCTGCAAGGCGACCCCACGGGCGCCTACGGCAGCAACAACTGGGTCATCTCGCCGAAGCTCACCTCCACCGGCCGGCCCATCCTGGCCAACGACCCGCACCGCTCGCATGGCGCGCCCAGCCTGCGCTACATGACGCACCTGAGCGCCCCCGGCATGGACGCCATCGGCGCGGGCGAGCCCTTCCTGCCGGGCCTGTCGATCGGCCACAACGGCACCATCGCCTTCGGTCTCACGCGCTTCTACATGGACCAGGAAGACCTGTACGTGTACCAGCTCAACCCGAAGAACCCCAACGAGTACCGCTACCAGGGCCGCTGGGAGCCGATGACGCGCGTCACCGAGCGCATCGCGGTACGCGGCGAGAGCACGCCGCGCGAGGTGGTCAACACCTTCACGCGGCATGGCCCCGTGCTGCTCGCGGAGCCCGGCAAGCGGCGCGCGTATGCATTGCGCGCCGCCTGGCTGGAGCCCGGCATGGCGCCGTATTTCGGTTCGATGGACTACATGCGCGCGCGCAACTGGGACCAGTTCCGCGCCGCGATGAACCGCTGGGGCGCACCGGGCGAGAACCAGGTGTATGCCGACAGCAGCGGCAACGTCGGCTGGATTCCGGGCGGGCTCACGCCGATCCGGCCCAACTGGGATGGTCTCATGCCCGTGCCGGGCGATGGCCGCTACGAGTGGTCGGGCTTTCGCAATGGCGACGAGCTGCCTTCGGAGTTCAACCCCGCGCGCGGCTACGTGGTGACCGCCAACGAGAACAACATTCCGCCCGACCATCCGGCCGCGAAGAAGGGCATCGGCTACGAGTGGAGCGATGCGGCTCGCGCGCGTCGTTTGAAAGAGCTGTTCGCCACGAAGGTGGCGGCGGGTTCGCGCTTCACCATCGAGGACTCCGAGCGCATGCAGAACGACATCGTCGCGACGCCGGCGCAGCGGCTCCTGAAGCTGCTGGCGGGCCTGCGCAGCGACGACGCGCAAACGGCAGCCGGCCTGCGCCTGCTGCAGGGCTGGGACGGCGCGATGGACCGCGACAGCGCCGCGGCCGCGCTCTACGAGGTGTGGAGCAGCAAGCCGCTGCGCGCGGCGGTGCTCAAGGCGGGTGCGGGCGATGTGGGCGCGCCGCTGGCGGCGCCAGGCGACAACACGCGCATGGTGCTGCTGCTGGAGAACCCGTTCGGCTGGGTCACCGACGCGCAGCGCGATGCCCTGCTGCTGCAGACGCTGCCGCCCGCGATGCAGGAGCTCACCGCCAAGCTCGGTCCCGACATGAAGGCCTGGAAGTGGGGCACCCTGCATCGCGCGGAGTTCCGCCATCCGCTCGCCGAGGTGGTCGATGCCGCCACGCGCAAGAAGCTGGACGTGGGCGACTGGCCGATGTCCGGCTCCAGCTTCACGCCGATGGCGGCGACCTACCGGGCGAGCGACTACCGGTTGACCGCGGGCGCGTCGTTCCGCATGGTGCTCGACGTGGGCAACTGGGACGCCTCGCGCGTCATCAACACGCCGGGCCAGTCGGGCAACCCGGACAGCCCCAACTACCGCGACCTTGCGCCGCTGTGGCTCGAAGGCAAGTACGTGCCGCTGGTCTACAGCCGCGGGGCGGTGGAAAAGGAAACCGTGGAGCGGATCCAGCTGACCCCCGCAAAATAGGCGCCATGACCCTCGACGAGCTCAACCGCAAATTCGCTGAAGTCCCCGCACGCCACAAGGAGGTCTCGATCATCGCGAGCATGGATGACGAGCCTGCCCGGCCCAGCCGGCGACTGATGGAGGTCGCCCTCAAGGCATGTGCGATGGCGATGGACGTGGCATTGCCCGTCTACGAGGGCCGCGCGTCGAAGGAGCCGCACTGGTTCGACACCTGGCCCGGCGAACACTACCGGCTGCTGGCCGCGCTGGTGCGCACGCTGAACCCGAAGACGGTGATCGAGATCGGCACCTTCACCGGCATGGGCACGCTGGCGCTCGCACAGGACCTGCAGCCTTCGGGAACCCTGGCCACCTTCGACCTGCTGGCGTGGAACGGCTTTGCCGACACCTGGCTCGCGCCTTCCGACTTCGCCGGAGGCCGCGTGCGGCAGGTGCTGCACGACATCTCCACGCCGGGCGGCATCGAGCCGCATCGCGCGCTGTTCGAGTCGGCCGACCTGGTCTTTGTCGATGGGCCCAAGGACGGCATCACGGAGGCGAACATCCTCGCCAACCTGGGCACGTTGAACCTGTCGCGCGATGTGATCGTCATGTTCGACGACATCCGCGTCGTGAACATGATCGACATCTGGCGCCGCATCGGCCGGCCCAAGATGGACCTCACTTCCTTCGGCCACTGGAGCGGCACGGGCCTGATCGACTGGAACGGAACGTCCGACCTCTGAGCACTGAAAGAGGAGGGCGCTACCAGTCCTCTTTCACCGCCAGCACCACATCCTTGCCCGCGGCCGCCCGTCCCGCCAGCCACGCGGTGACCGTGCCCGCCACCACCACCGCGCCGCACAGCGCGATAAGGCGCGTCCACGGCACGAGCAGGTCCATCGTCCAGTGAAAGCTCTGCGGGTTCACCACCTTCACGAGCACCACCGACACCGCCAGCCCGAGCACCAGCCCGGCCACGGCGCCGATGGCCGTCCACGCCGCGCCTTCGCCCGCCACCACGGCCAGCACCTGCCGCCGCGTGAACCCCAGGTGCGCGAGCAGCCCGAATTCCTTGCGCCGCGCGAGCACCTGCGCGCTGAAGCTCGCCGCGATGCCGAAGAGACCGATGGCGATGGCCACGGCCTGCAGCCAGTAGGTGACTGCGAAGCTGCGGTCGAAGATGCGCAGCGACGTCGCGCGGATCTGCCCGACCGAGGCGATCTCGACCGAGTCGGGCGACCCGCCGCCCTGGCGCGCGGCGAGCGCGCGCACGGCCGCCTGCACGGCGCCTTCGGAGGCGCCCGGCGCGAGCCACAGCGAGATGTCGCTCACGTCGCGCTGGCCGGTGATGCGCGCGTAGTCGCGCGCATCCATCGTGACCGCGCCGAACTGCCGCGCATAGTCGCGCCACACGCCCGCGACGAAGAAGGTGTTCGCGACTTTCGTGGGGAGCGCAGTGGCCGACAGCGCGGCGGCCAGCGGCGCGAAGGCGGTGCCCGGCTTCGCGCCGTAGAGTTCCACCATCGGCTCGCTCACGTAGATGCCGATCTGCCCCGAGGGCACGGGCAATGCCGCGCCCACCAGCGGCAGCGATTGGGACGCGCTGCCTTCCAGGCTGCGCGCGATCAGCGTCACGGCCGGCTGCGAGGCATCCAGCTGCAACGACTGCGTGCGCAGCGTGCCCGTGCGCGCCACGCCGGGCAGTTGCGCCAGCGCCTGCACGAAGGCGGGCGGGAAGGTCGCGGTGTCGGTGCTGCTCGTGCCGCCGCTGTTGCCGCCGCGGCCGCCCGAGGTGGCGCGCACGTACAGGTCGGCCGGCAGCACCACGTCCAGCCAGTGCGTCACCGAATCTCGAAAGCTCGCGACCATCACCGTGAGCGCCACCGCGAGGCTCAGGCTCGCGACCACGCCGCTGACCGCCACGGCGGCGGTGCCGCGCATGCGCCGCGCACGCTCGATGGCCAGCATCGGCAGCACGCGCTCGGCGAACGCGGGCGCGATGCGGTCGTACAGCAGCGCGATGAGCCAAGGCAGGGCGGTGATGCCGCCCACCAGCAGGCACGCCACCGACACATACGCCGCCACCGGAATGCCGCCGATGGCCGGAATGTTCGCCAGCGCCGCACTGAGCGCGATCAGCCCGAGCGCGAGCCAGTGGCTGCGGCTCTGCGTGGGCGCGGCGCCCAGGCCCTTGAGCGTCTGCGCCTCGGGCAGCGCCTGCGCCGCGCGCGCAGGCCACCAGCCACCCACCAGTGCTGCCGCCACGCCGAGGCCACCGTACAGCAGCGCCGCGCCGCCGCTCCAGTGCAGCTTGGGCGCGACGCCTTCGAAGTACCCCCCGCCCAGGTCGCCGCCCAGCACCCGCAGCGCGAAGGCCGCGAGCGCGGTGCCCAGCGCAAGACCGGCGGCGCTGCCGATCACGCCGAGCACCAGCGATTCGGCCAGCACCAGCCGCAGCCGCTCGCGCGGCGTGAGGCCGAGCACGCCGAGCAGCGCGAACTGCTGCGCACGCTTGGCCACGCTCAACGCCAGCACCGAGAACACCAGGAACGCGCCCGTGAACAGCGCCACCAGCGCCAGCACCGTGAGGTTGACGCGGTAGGCGCGCGAGAGGTTGCTCACGCGCTCGGCCGCATCGCCCGGTTCCGCGAACTGCACGCCCGCGGGCCAGCCGGGGGATTTCTGCAGCGCATCGGTGAAGGCTGCGCGGTCGGTGCCGGGCGCCAGGCGCAGGTCGATGCGGCTCAACCGGCCGACCTGGTCGAACAGCTCCTGCGCAGCCGCGATGTCCATCACCGCGAGCGCCGTGCCGCTGGCGGCGACGTGGCCCGCCACGTCGAGCCGGTGCCACGTGGCGCCGCTGCGCAACTGCACCGTCTCGGTGGCATCGCCGCTGGCTTGCGCCGGCAGGCCGAGCACGCCGCGCGCGGCGGCATTGAGGAACACATGCCCCGGCGCGAAGAGCGCGAAGCGGTCGGCGCCCGCGGCGGGTTGCGGCATCAGCGCGGGCGCGATGGTGGGGAGCACCAGCGCATCGACGCCGATCACGCGCATCGGCACCTGGCGCTCGCCGCTGGGCAGAACCAGGGCCAGGCCCTGGAACTCGAGCACCGGGCTGGCGAGCGTCACCTGCGGATGGCGGGCCAGTTGCGCGAACACGGCCTCGTCGAAGCCGCCCTGCACGGCGCGCACCTCCAGGTCGGGCTGCCCGTTGACCGAGCGCACCGCACTGGAGAACTCGTCCAGCGCCGAGGCGTTGATGAGCTGCACCGAGAACGCGAGCGCCACGCCCAGCATCACGGCCAGCACGGCCGCCGCGTTGCGCCAGGGGTGGTGGCGCAGTTCCTGCCAGGAGAAGGTGGTGAGCAATGCACGCATGCGCCGATTGTGGCTCTGGCCGCGTGTTACATCCGCGTGGCACGATGGCGCCTCTTTCGATGACGATGCCCCGAGGAATTCGACGATGCGGCTCCTGCCCCCAGCCTTGTCCACACGCATGTTCCCGGTGATGCGCCGCCGCTGCTTCGCGGCCTGGCTTCTTGCCCCGCTGCTGGCCGGCAATGCCGCCGCACAGCTCCAGCCGCCGCAGCAACCACAACAGCAGCAGCAACCGCTGTCCCTCGCGAGCGACCCGGCCGTGCTGGCCAAGGCGGCGCTGGGGGCCGAGCGCGGAACGCTCGTCATCGGCCTCTTGCGCAACGGCAAGGCCTCGTATGGCGCGGCCTACAACCCCGAGCCGCTCTCGCCCCCGCGCCCCATCGAGCCCAACAGCGCCGAGCAGCCGATGTTCGAGATCGGCTCGGTCACCAAGGTCTTCACCGGCCTCCTGCTCGCACAGGCGGTGGAGCGCGGCGACCTGAAGCTGGACGACACCGTGGGCAAGGTGCTTGCCGGCAAGGTCCAGGGGGTGCCGCCCGCGGTGGCCGCGGTCACGCTGAAGCAACTGGCCACGCACACGGGCTGCATGCCCGTGATGGCCGACGGCGTGACGGGCGGTGCGCCGCTGGCCGAGCAGCTGCGCACCTTCGACAAGGCCATGTTCTGGGCAGCCCTCTCGCGCATCAAGCTCACCGCATTGGCGGCGCCGTGCGAAGCCGCGTACAGCAACTTCGGCATGGCGCTGCTCGGGCAATTGCTGGCCGAGCGCTACAACACCTCGTGGGGCGAACTGGTGCGCGCGCGCATCACCGAACCGCTGGGCATGAACGACACCGTGATCCCGCTCGGCGACAAGGCCTCGCGCATGGCCCCGGCCTTCGCCGGCGACCGGCGCCGGCCGCTCCTGGACATGATGGCCTACGCGCCGGCCAGCGCGCTGCGCTCCACGGCCGCCGACATGATGACCTTCAGCCGCGCGGTCCTCGCCGGCGCGAGCGGCCCGCTGGGCCCGGCCGCTGCGCGCATGCTCACGCCGCTCGCGCGCTACGAGGGCGCCGAGATCGGCTATGCGGTGATGGTGCGCGGCCCCGAGGGCGGGCGCCGCACCTACTGGCACGCGGGGCTCACCGAGGGCTACCGCACGCTGTGGCTGATCGCGCCCGACACGGGCGAGGCGCTGATCGTGCTCAGCAGCAACGCGCGCGCGCCGCTGCAGCCGGTGATGCTGGCGATCGGCAAGAACCGCTACCCGGTGTCGACCACGGAGGTGCCGGTCGATCCGAAGCGGCTGGAGGACTACAAGGGCGAGTACCGCATCAGCAAGACCAAGGCCCTGGGCTTCACGGTGCGCAACGGGCGCCTGCTGGTGCGCGAGACGGGGCGCGGCTACAACGCGCTCACGCCGACGGGCACCGACCGCTTCGCGGTGGCCACCATCGGTGCGCAGATCGTGTTCCAGCGCGGGGAGGGCAATGCGGTGGTGGGCGTGACGCTGGCGCAGGGCGGGAGCCAGCTCGAAGGGCGGCGCGTGGGCGAGGCGGTCGCCGTGCCGCAGGAATAAAAGAACCGCTGCTCAGAGCCGCTGCGACATCCCATTGAGATACGCCCGCACCGCCGCATTCGCACTCAGCCCGATCGCGCGGTCATAAGCCTGCCGCGCCGCGGCACGCGCCCCGCCGGCCGCCAGCAGGTGCGCGCGTGCGGCCCAGAAGGGCTGGTAGCTCGCCACCTCGTCCGAGGGAATCGCTTCGAGTGCGCGCAGTCCGACTTCGGGCCCGCGCGCATTCGCGAGCGCACAGGCGCGGCTTACCTGCGCGCCGATGCTGGGCCGCAGCGCCAAGAGGCCCTCGTACAGCGACACCAGCACCTCGGGCGCCACCGGTGCACCCACGCGGCGTTCGCAATGGGCCGACTGGATGGCGGCTTCCAGCTGGTACGCACCGAGGGATTTCATCTCCGATGCCAGCCGCAGGCACCGCTCGGCCTCCGCGAGCAGGTCGGGGTCCCAGCGCAGGGTGTCCTGCTGGTCGAGCGGCACGTAGGCACCGGTCTCGCTGCGCCGGGCGGCGGCGCGGCTTTCGCAGAAGAGCATCAGCGCGCGCAGGCCCAGCGGCTCGGGCTCGTCGGGCATGAGGTGGCAGAGGATGCGGCCCAGGTCGATGGCTTCGGCCGTGAGGCCGCGCGGCAGCGCATCGGCGCCGTCCACGTCGTCCCAGCCGGTGCCGTAGGCGGCGTAGATGCCGTCGAGCACGTCCTGCAGCCGCTGCGGCAGGTCGCGCGCCTGCGGATATTCGAAGGGAATGCCCGCTGCGCGGATGCGCGCCTTGGCCCGCACCAGCCGCTGGCCGAGCGTGGAAGGCGCGGTGAGAAAGGCGCTGGCCATGCGCGCCGCGTCCAGGCCCAGCACGGTCTGCAGCATCAGCGGCGCGCGGGCCGCCGCATCGATGGCGGGGTGCGCGCACACGAAGAGCAGGCGCAGCCGCTCGTCGGGTACGGCGGTGCCTTCGGCGCTGGCTTCGTCCATCTCGCCGGCCAGCAGCAGCAGGGTCTGGGTGGCTTGGTCCTGCACACGGGTGTGGCGCCAGGCGTCCAGCTTGCGGTGCCGCGCCACGCTCAGGAGCCACGCATCGGGTTGCGCGGGAATGCCGTCGGCCGGCCAGCGTTCGAGCGCGCGCGCAAAGGCGTCGGCGAGCGCGTCTTCGGAGGCGGCGATGTCGTGCGTGCGCGCCGACAGGATCGCCAGCAGCCGGCCGTACGACTCGCGCGCCGCCTTGTCGGCGGCCTGATGAGCCGCCGGGTCGTTCACGATGTGGCTGCCGTGGCCGTGAAGACGGGCCGCACTTCCACGCCCCCGCTCGATGCGCAGGGTGCGCGCGCCGCCCATTCGAGTGCGGCGTCCAGGTCCGGCACGTCCACCACGAAGTAGCCGCCGAGCTGCTCCTTGGTGTCGGCGAAGGGGCCGTCCTGCACCTGGCGCTTGTCGCCGCGCACGCGCAGCGTGGTGCCGGTCATGGGCGGGAAGAGGCCGTGGCCGCCGAGCGCGACGCCCGACTGGCGCACCGCATCGGCATACGCGATCCAGCTGGACCGGTATGCCTTTGAGGACGCGTCGTCGCGGTGTTCGAATTCGGCCGCGGGCTGATAGAACATCAACATGTACTGCATGGTGTCTCTCCGTCATGGAAAAGATGACTGAGCAAGATCGCTCACCACAATGACGGCCCGCAGCCGGTCATTTCGACACGGAAGGTCCGTGCCGTGCAGATTATTTTTTACGCGATTGCCGTTTGGCGCAACGGTTGCGCTACCTACGTCTTTCGGCTGGTACGCCTTTAGGCCGCCTTCTCGTTGACGGACGCGGAGAACATGCTTTCCATCTCGTTGCGCAGGCGATAGGCGGCGGTCGAGGTGTCGATCGCCACGTCGGCCCAGCCGAGGCTCTGGCCCTTCTTCACCGGCCGCACGAGCTTGACGTTGTGCGCAAGGCCGAGCGGCAGGCCGCCCAGGCGCAGCGACCGCTCGGCCGGCAGCAGCTTGCCCCACACGGTGTAGCCGCCTTCGCCGTCGAGCATCTCGCCCGCCGCGAGGTCGCGCTTGGCGGTGGCGACCACGTCGGCGTTCCAGCAGGTGGCCACGCCGGTCGCCTCGCCGCGCAGCGCCACGCTCGCGACCGACATGCCGACTTCCAGGCCGATGAGGTGCCAGCGCTTGTAGAGCGTGAAATAGCGCCCGCTCGGGTCGGTGTGGGCGTTGTATTCCTCGAAGCAGTTCTTGATGTAGTCGGTCTCGGCCTCGACCGTGACCCACACGCCCATGCGGATGTCGTACGGAATCTTGCGGCCGTCGGCTTCGAGCGAGGAGATCACCTCGACCATGCCCTTGCGTTCCAGCACGCCGCCTTCGCTCTGCGGGCGGGTGACGAAGGGAATGTCTTCCACGCTCGCGGGCGGGTAGAGGAGGCCGTCCGACGGCACGGTGAGCCCGGTGGCGTTGGCCACCGCCGAGCTTTCTATCGACGGCTTGGAGCCGTCGAGAAAGCTGTTGAACATCTTCGGGTTGAGCCCGCCGCGCAGCGCCTGCTCGGGCGTGAGGCCGTAGTTGCCCCACACGGTCTCGGGCGTCGATTCGGTGAAGTGCGGCAGCCACTTGTGGCCGCGCCCGGCCGCCACGACCGGAAAGCCGCAGGTGCGCGCCCAGTCCACCAGGTCGCAGATCAGCGCGGGCTGGTCGCCGAAGGCCAGCGAATAGATCACGCCGGCCTGCTGCGCCCTGTGCGCGAGCAGCGGGCCGCAGAAGGCATCGGCTTCGACCGTCACGTTGACCACGTGCTTGCCGTGCGCGAAAGCGTCCAGGCAGTGGTCGACGGCGGCGACCGGGTTGCCGGTGCACTCGACCACGATGTCGATCGACGGCTCACGCGTCACGGCCTGCCAGTCGTCGGTGATCCAGGTGGTGCCGGTCTTCAGGGCTTCCTGCACCGAGCGCGCGGCCGCACGCTCGGGCTTCCAGCCCACGCGTTCGAGATTCACGCGCGCCGCATCGGGCGACAGGTCGGCAATCGCGACGAGCTGCACGCCGGGCGTGCGCGGAATCTGCGCGAGGTACATCGAGCCGAACTTGCCGGCGCCGACGAGGCCGATGCGGATGGGACGGCCTTCGGCGGCGCGCTGCTGCAGGCGGGTGTAGAGGCTCATGGGGTCAGGCCTCCGCGGTGTCGCGCACTTCGAGCGAAGTCTGCAGCGCGCTCTCGGGCAGGCCGTGCTTCCACGGCACGTCGACGGGGTAGGGCTTCAGGAGGCAGTCGTCCGGCAGCATCTCGATGGGCGTGAAGTCGCGGTGCGCGATGTACTCGGGCCGCTTGTGGCGGCGGATGTGGTTGCTCACGGCGCACAGGCTCAGGTACACCGCCACGCGGTTGAAGGGCGAGAGGTTGCTGCCCGAGGCATGCACGAGGCAGCTGTGGAACAGGATCATCGAGCCGGCCGGGCCCTTGGGCGAGACGATGCCGCCGTTGCGGCCGCCAGCGCGGTCCACCAGTTGCGCGATCAGCTCGTTGTCCACCGTCCAGAGCGGGTAGCTCGTGGTCGTGAGGTCGTGCCTGGCATCGACCACGCCCTTGCAGTGGCTGCCCGGAATGAACATCAGCGGGCCGTTGTGCTCGCTCACGTCGTCCAGGAAGATCGCGACGTTCATCGCGCGTTCGGTGGGCATGAGGTCGTCGTTGAGCCAGGTGCCGTAGTCCTGGTGCCACTGCCACACCTGGCCCTCGAAGGCCATCTTTCCGTTGATCTTGAACTGGTGCATGTAGACCTCTTCCTCGAAGAGATACATCACCGGGCCGACCATGCGCGGATGGCGCGCGAGCCGGGCGAAGGGCTCGCTGATCAGGTGCGCCGCGAAGTTCGTGCGCACGGCGTCGGAGCCTTTCTCGCGCACGTTGAAGGCCTCGCGCTTGCTGTAGAGGTCGGGCACGGCATCGGTCAGCGCCTTGGTCTCTTCGGGCGAGAAATGGCCGGGGAAGAACAGGTAGCCGTCGCGCTCGAACTGCGCGCGTTGCTCGGGGGTCAGCTTCATGCCTTGTCTCCTTTGTGGGCTTTGTGGGTGGGGGTGTCGGGTGCGTTGCGGGCCTGCTGCTCGGTCAGGCGCCGGGCCAGTGCCTCACTGGCCTGCGCGACGTGCTCTTCGCTCAGGCGCGCGGCGCGGTCCGCGTTGCCTGCGGCGATGGCGGTGGCGATGGCTTCGTGCTCGTCCCAGAGCGACTCGCGTTGGGGCTCGGCCTGCAGCACCGCGCCCATGGCGCGGCGCAAGTGGCGCCAGTGCGGGTCGGCGCTCTGGCCGATCAGCGGGTTGCCCGAGGCGTCGTAGATGGCGCGGTGAAAGGCCACGTCGGCATCGATCATGGCTTCGACATTGCGCCCGCGCGCGGCACGCCGGCCGCGCTCGATGAGCCTGGGGTCGATGCGAAAGCGCTGCTGCGCCGCAAGGCGCGCGGCCAGCACGTCGAGCACGCCGCGCACCTGGTAGATGTGGCGCATGCCCTCGGCATCGAGCGGCGCGACCAGCACGCCGCGGCCGGGCGCGTCGTGCACGAAGCCGTCTTTCTTCAGGAGGCGCAGCGCCTGCAGCACGGGCTGGCGCGACACCGAGAGGCGCTGCGCGATGTCTTCCTGCGTGATGCGCTCGCCCGGCGCCAGCGAGCCGCTGCTGATGGCGCCGAGCAGGGCGCGATAGACCTGGTCGACGAGGTCGGGGGCGACTTCGATGCTGACGAGCTGGGCGGGCATGGGCGGCTTTCTTTGAACTCTGTATACAGAGTACGAAGATCCGGACCGTCGCGTATCCCGGGTTTTTACCGACGAGGGCTGCAAAAAAACGTAAGCCTTCGCTAAGCTCGACCCATGCAACTACCTACCTACGACGACGTCACCGCCGCGGCCGCGCGGCTCGAAGGCCACGCCCACCGCACGCCGGTGCTGCAATCGACCACCGCCAACGAACGCTGGGGCGCGCAGTTCTTCTTCAAGTGCGAGAACTTCCAGCGCATGGGCGCGTTCAAGTTCCGCGGTGCGTTCAACGCGCTCTCCAAATTCGATGCCGCGCAGCGCAAGGGCGGCGTCATCGCGTTCTCCTCGGGCAATCATGCGCAGGCCATCGCGCTGTCGGCGCGCCTCCTGTCGATGCCGGCCGTGATCGTCATGCCCAAGGATGCGCCGGCCGCCAAGGTCGCGGCCACCAAGGGCTACGGCGCCGAAGTGGTGATGTACGACCGCTTCACCGAAGACCGCGAGGCGCTCACGAAGCGGCTCGCGCAAGAGCGCGGCATGACGATGATTCCGCCCTACGACCATCCCGACGTGCTCTCGGGGCAGGGCACGGCGGTGAAGGAACTCATCGAGGAGACGGGGCCGCTCGATCACCTGTTCGTGTGCCTGGGCGGCGGCGGGCTGCTGTCGGGCTCGGCGCTGTCGGCGCGGGCGCTCTCGCCCGATTGCAAGGTCTACGGCGTGGAGCCCGAGGCGGGCAACGACGGGCAGCAGTCGTTTCGCACGGGGAAGATCGTGCACATCGAAACGCCCAAGACCATTGCCGATGGCGCGCAGACGCAGCACCTGGGCCAGTACACCTTCGGCATCATCCAGCGCGACGTGGACGACATCTTCACCGTGACCGACGATCAGCTCGTCGAGGCGATGCGCTTCTTCGCCGAGCGCATGAAGATGGTGGTGGAACCGACGGGGTGCCTCGCGTTCGCGGGCGCGATCGCTGCGGGCCAGGCCATCGCTGGAAAGCGCGTGGGCATCGTGATCAGCGGCGGCAACGTCGACCTGTCGCGCTACGCGTCGCTGCTCGCGTAAGCCGTTTCAGGCGCGGATGCCTGCTGCCGTCAGGTGCAGCAGGCGGTCCGCACGGGCGGCGGCGCTCTCGGAGTGCGTCACCAGCACCAGCGAGGCGCCGTGCTCGCGCGTCTGGCCGATCAAGAGTTCCATCACCTTCGCTGCCGTGGTCGGGTCGAGGTTGCCCGTGGGCTCGTCGGCGAGCAGCAGTGCGGGCCGGTGCACGAGCGCGCGCGCGATCGCCACGCGCTGCAGCTGGCCGCCCGAGAGCGTCTGCGGCAGCCGCGCGCCCATGCCGGGCAGGCCGACCGCGTCGAGCATGTGCGCGACGCGGCCGTCGTCTTTTTTCTGGCCCAGCAGCATGAGCGGCAGCGACACGTTCTGCGCCACGTCCAGGTGCGGCAGTACATGGAAAGCCTGGAACACGAAGCCGACGTGCTTGCGGCGCCAGAGCGCGCAGGCTTCGCCGTCGAGCGCGCCGATGTCGGTGCCGTCGTGCGTCACCGTGCCCTGGTCCCAGCTGTCCAGGCCCGCCATGCAGTTGAGCAGCGTCGACTTGCCGACGCCCGACTCGCCCACGATGGCGACGAACTCGCCGGGCTGGACTTCCAGCGTCACGTTCTCGAAGACCGGCACTTCGCCATAGTGCTTGCCGAGGTTGGAAATGCGCAGCGTCATCCGGGGGAGGTGGTCTTTGAGATCAGTTGGACGGCGGTCTGCACCGCGTTGGGCGCGTCGCAGGCGATCACGGTGCGCTGCGGCATGCTGCGCAGCCAGGTGATCTGCCGCTTGGCGAGTTGGCGCGTGGCGGCGATGCCGCGCTCGCGCAGGTCATCCATGGCCCTGGCGTCGGGCACGGAGGTGCCGCATGCATCGAGCATTTCCCACGCCTGCCGGTAGCCGACGCAGCGCATCGAAGGCAGGTCGGTCGAGAGATCGCCGCGCGCGCGCAGCGCCTTCACTTCGTCCAGAAAGCCCGCGGCGAGCATCGCGTCGAAGCGATCGGCGATGCGCGCATGCAGCCAGGCGCGATCGGTGGGTTCGAGCGAGAAGAGCACGCCGCCGTTCACGGCCTTGGCGGTCTTGTTGTCGCTCGCATGAAAGCTGGAGAGCGGCTGGCCGCTGCTTTCCCACACCTCGAGCGCGCGCTGGATGCGCTGGCTGTCTTGCGGCGCGAGGCGCGCGGCCGTCACGGGGTCGACCTCGGCGAGCCGTGCGTGCAGCGCGGGCCAGCCACGTTCGGCGGCTTCTGCGTCGATGCGCGCGCGCACGGCCGCATCGGCCGCGGGCATCGCGTCGATGCCGTCGAACAGCGCCTTGAAATACAGCATCGTGCCGCCCACCAGCAGCGGCAGCGCGCCGCGTGCGCGGATCTCGCCGATGAGCCGCGTCGCATCGGCCACGAAGGCGGCGGCGCTGTAGCTTTCGCGCGCGTCGAGGATGTCGATCAGGTGATGCGGTACGGCCGCTTGCTCGGCGGCCGTGGGCTTGGCCGTGCCGATATCCATGCCGCGGTAGACCAATGCGGAATCGACCGAGACGATTTCCACCGGCTGCAGTCGCGCAAGGGCCAATGCGGCAGCCGTCTTGCCCGATGCGGTGGGACCGGCGAGCGCCACGTAGCGCGGCAAGCCGGGGGGCGCAGCGGCGGTCGATGCCGTAGGAGCGGCCTCGGCGGCCGGTGCGGAGCTGGGAAACATGATGCGCCGAGGGTAGCAAATGGCGCGCGCCGGTCGGCGGGCGGGGCGCGGATGGCCTCGGCAGCTCAGGTCGTTTCGCGCATCCGCCGGATATCGCGCAGCGGCGGCGCGCCGAACAGGCGCGCGTACTCGCGGCTGAACTGCGAGGCGCTCTCGTAGCCCACGCGCACGCCCGCGGTGCCGGCGTCGATGCCCTGGTTCAGCATCAGCTGCCGCGCCTCCTGCAGGCGCAATTGCTTCAGGTACTGCATCGGGCTCATGCCCGCCACGGCACGGAAATGCTGCCGGAAGGTCGAGGGGCTCATGTGCACCGAGGCGGCCAGATCATCTGCGAGCACGGGCTGCGTGAAATTCATCTTGAGCCAGGCCATGCTCTGCACCACCTGCTGGCTCGGCGAGCCGACCGCCACGAGGCGCTGCAGTTGCGGGCCGTGGCGCCCGGCGAGCAGCCGCACCAGGATCTCCTGCTGCAGCAGCGGCGCGAGTTGCGGGAGCAGCCGGGGCTCGTGGAGCAGTTCGATGAGCCGCGTCACTGCGCCCAGCAGCGTTGCATCGAGATCGCCGAGCGACATGGCGCGGTAGCTGAAATCCTTGCCCGGCTGGGGCAACGCCATCTCGGCCGCCGCCTGCACGATGGCGCGCGGGTCGAGCCGGAGCATGAGGCCCATGAAAGGCTGTGCGGCGCTCGCGTGCGTGATGTGCGTCACGACGGGCAGGTCGGCCGTCGTCAGCAGCGACTGGCCCGCCGAATAGTCGAACACCTCCTCGCCGAGCGCCACCCGCTTCTGCCCGCTCACGGTGATGCCGACGCCGAAGCCGTACAGGCAGTGCATGGGCTCCGTCGTCGCGCTGCGGCGGTGCACGGAGAGCTCGGGAATGGCGGTGAGGTAGTCGCCATCGCCCTGCGCAATGCGCGCGACCGCCCGGGTCAGGTCGCCCAGGACGCCCGATGCCTCTTGCTGTGCCGCTTCCATCTGAATCCTTTCGAATGACGTCAACGAAAAAGTCTAGCTGGCGCATTTCGTGCGCCGCGCGTTTACGGTGCAGTCTCGTTGTTTCAGGCAAGAACACGCGCGGATTGGGCAAACGGCCGGAGGGTCTTCGCCCGACACTGGCCCGCGATGTGCCGGCGTGCGTGCGGTGTCATGCACCGAGGGCCATCCGTCGATTCCGACAACTCCCTTTTTTCCACGATCCCACGATGAAAACAGAAAAGACCGCCTCCATCACCGCGTCCCTCGCGATGGTCCTGTGCCTCGGCGCAGGTGCCGTGTGGCCGCAGCACGCCGCCGCGAGCCTGGCGCTGGCGCAGAAGTATTCGTGCGTCGCTTGCCACCAGCCCGCCACCAAGGTGGTGGGCCCGTCGTGGAAGGACATCGGCGCGAAGTACGGCGACGGCAAGGGCACGGCCGCGCAGCTGGCCGCCAGCATCAAGGCCGGCAGCTCGGGCAAGTGGGGCGCGATGCCGATGCCGCCGCAGGCCCAGGTTCCGGATGCGGACCTGCAGGCGCTCGCGCAGTGGCTGCTCGACGGCGCCAAGTGAACCAGATCATTTCAACGACCCACCTACGGAGAAAAAGAACATGAGTACGCTCCACGTCAATGGCCGTGACCACACGGTCGATGCCGATCCCGGCACCCCCATCCTCTGGGCCCTGCGCGACACGCTGGGCATGACCGGCACCAAGTTCGGCTGCGGCGCCGCGCTGTGCGGCGCCTGCACCGTGCACATGGACGGCCAGGCGATCCGTTCGTGCATCACGCCGATCTCCGCCGCGGAGGGCAAGAAGATCACCACCATCGAAGCCACCACCGATGGCAGCGACCCCGTTGGCGCCTCCGTGCATGCCGCGTGGGTCAAGCACGACGTGGCGCAGTGCGGCTACTGCCAGAGCGGCCAGATCATGAGCGCGACCGCGTTCCTGAAGTCGCTGCCCAAGGGCAAGCAGCCCAGCGTGGACGAGATCGATTCGGCCATGGCCGGCAACATCTGCCGATGTGGCACCTATGTGCGCATTCGCGCCGCCGTGGCCGATGCGGCCCGCAACCTCGCCTAAGGAGCCGCCACCATGTTGCCCAACATCAACTACGACGAACTCCCGCGCGCGCTGCAGCGCCTGATGGCCCAGCCCCCGACCGATGAGGCCGCCGCGCTGCCGCGCCGCAGCTTCCTGAAGATGGCCGGCGCCGGGGGCCTCGTGCTCGGCGCCTTTCCCCATCTGGCCATGGCGCAGGCCGACGGCGCGAAGCCGGCGGCCGGTGGCTTGAAGCCTACGCAGCAGCCCTCGGCCTTCGTGCAGATCGCACCCAACGGCGAAGTCACGGTGACCATCAACCGGCTCGAATTCGGCCAGGGCGTGCAGACCGGCCTGCCGATGATCCTGGCCGAGGAACTGGACGCCGACTGGGCCTTGGTGCGCAGCCGCAGCGGCACCAACGATGCTGCCTACGCCGACCCGCTCTTCGGCATTCACCTGACCGGCGGCTCCAACACGATCAAGAACAGCTTCACGCAGTACCGCGAACTGGGCGCGCGCGCCCGCGCCATGCTGCTGTCGGCCGCGGCGGCTCGCTGGAAGGTCGACGTGGCCACGCTGCGGACGCAAGCCGGCACGGTGATCGGCCCGGGTGGCCGCAAGCTGGGCTACGGCGAACTGGCCGAAGCAGCCATGGCACTGCCGGTGCCCGAGAAGGTGGTGCTCAAGGACCCGAAGGATTTCCGCATCATCGGCCGCGCGACCACGCGCCTCGATCAGCGCGCCAAGAGCAGCGGACGGCAGGACTTCGGCATCGACGTGCGGCAGCCCGGCCAGCTCACGGCGGTGGTGGCCCATCCGCCCGTGTTCGGCGCCCGCCTGACGTCGGTGGACGACAGCGCCGCACGCGCCGTCAAGGGCGTGAAGGCGGTGGTGCGCATTCCGCTGGACCGCGGCGCCGAAGGCGTGGCCGTGGTGGCCGACGGCTACTGGCCGGCCAAGCTGGGCCGCGATGCGCTGAAGCTGCAGTGGGACACGGCCGCCGCGGAAAAGGTGGATTCCGACAAGCAACTGGCCCAGTACCGCGAGCTGGCCGGCCGCCCCGGCCACCGCAAGTTCGACGCCGACATGGCGCCGCTGGCCAATGCGCCGCGCAAGCTGGAGGCCGAGTTCGTGTTTCCGTACCTCGCGCACGCGCCGATGGAGCCGCTGAACTGCACCGTGAAGCTGTCGGACGGCCGCGCCGAGCTGTGGGTCGGCACCCAGTCCGCAGATCTGGACGGCCAGGCCGCGGCGCGCACGCTGAACCTCAAGCCCGAGCAGGTCAAGGTGAACGTGCAGATGGCGGGCGGCGGCTTCGGCCGGCGCTTCGTGGGCTCGAGCGACTTCGTGGTCGAGGCCTGCCAGATCGCCAAGGCCGCGCGTACTGCGGGCCTGGACGCGCCCGTGCGCCTGCTGTGGAGCCGCGAGGACGACATCAAGGGCGGCTACTACCGCCCGATGCACCTGCATCGCGCGCGCATCGGCTTCGACGAGCGCGGCAAGATCCTCGCGTGGGACCACGTCATCGTGGGCCAGTCCATCACCTCGGGCACGGTGTTCGCCGGCATGATGGTGAAGGACGGCATCGACGCCACGGCGGTGGAGGGCATGCGCGATCCGTACCCGGTGCCGATGCGCCTGACGGTGCATCACCCCGAGGTCAACGTGCCGGTGCTGTGGTGGCGCAGCGTGGGCTCCACCCACACCGCCTTCGTGATGGAGACGCTGATCGACGAGATCGCTCGCAGCACGAAGCAGGACCCGGTGGCCTACCGCATGCAGCTCTTCGGCGACAAGCACCCGCGCCATCGCGCCGCGCTGCAGCTGGCCGTGGACAAGAGCGGCTACGGCAAGAAGAAGCTGGCGGACGGCCGCGCCTGGGGCGTGGCGGTGCACGAGTCCTTCGAGTCGGTGGTGGCCTATGTGGTGGAGGCCTCGGTCAAGGACGGCCAGCCGGTGCTGCACCGCGTGACCAGCGGCGTGCACTGCAACCTGGTCGTCAATCCGCGCAGCGTGGAAGCGCAGGTGCAGGGCGCGGCGGTGATGGGGCTGTCGACGTGCCTGGCCGGCAGCGCGATCACGCTGAAGGACGGCGTCGTGCAGCAGGGCAACTTCGGCGACTTCACCGTGGCCCGCATCACGCAGGTGCCGGAGTTCGACATCCACATCGTGCCCAGCGCCGATGCGCCCAAGGGGATGGGGGAGCCGGGGCTGCCGCCGCTGGCGCCCGCGTTCGCCAATGCCGTGGCGCAGATCACGGGCAAGCCGTTGCGGCAGTTGCCGTTCAACCTGGCTTGATGCGGTATTGGGTCAGGTGGTCTGCAAGGACCAGAGCCAGAGCCGTTCGGGCTGAGCTTGTCGAAGCGTCGCGCAGCGCTTCGACAGGCTCAGCGTGAACGGATCGGGCCAACGGCAAACGGATCGGGCTTCAGATCGCCGCGGGCACGCTGCTCGCGCGCGCCTCGCCGCGCACGTCCTGCGGCGACACCGCCGGCGGCAGCGCCAGCGAGGGCGGCGACAGCTTCGGCTGGCTGCGCGCCATCATGCTGTCGGGCTTCATGCGGAACAGCTGCGTCAGCGCCGCGCGGTACTGCGCCTCGCCCACCGAATTGGTGTTGTGGTGCGAGCCGCCTTCGACCAGCACGAAGAGCTTGGGCACCGTGGCCGCGTCATAGAGCTTGCGGCCCAGCGTGGGGTTGATCAGGCTGTCGGCCGTGCCATGCACCACCAGCAGCGGCGCGCCGATGTCCTTGACGGTGTTGATGGCCTCGAAGCGCTGCGTGATGAAGGGTCCCAGCGGCAGCCAGCCCCACTTGAAGCTGCTGACCACGTCGGCGATGGAGCTGAAGGTGCTCTCCACGATCGTGCCGCTCTCGTCGTTCACATGCGCTGCCAGGTCGATGCCGATGGCGCCGCCCAGCGAGTGGCCGAAGATGTAGCGGTGCTGCTTGGGGTGGCGTGCGGCCAGCCAGGTCCAGGCGGCGCGGGCGTCTTCGCGGGCCGATTCCTCCGAAGGCAGGCCCTTGGAGCTCTTGCCGAAGCCGCGGTAGTCGATGGCCAGCACCGAGAAGCCCAGCTCGTGCATGCGCTGGATGCGCGGCGCCGAGCCGGCCACGTTGTAGCGGGCGCCGTGCAGGTACAGCAGCACGGGGGTGTCGGTGGTTTCGGGGGCGCCGCCCAGCCACAGGCCGTGCAGGCGCGCGGGTTCGCCGCTGATGGAGGACTGGAAATCGATCCAGACGTCCTGCATCCCTTCGGTCATGGTGGCGGTGTTGCCCCAGCTGCGGTCGCTGGGTTGGAAGATCCATTCGCGCTGTTGCTCGTCGAGCGTGGAGCACCCGGCGGCGAGCAGGGCGCAAAGCGAGAGGACAGACGCGAGGAGGGTCCAGCGTTTCATCATGGGGTTGAGGGACAGCGATGCCGGCCGAAAGTTTCATCCACTTTCACCACGACGCGCCGGTGTTGCGCCCTGGTAACCCCCCGAAACAGCGCTCATCGGCGCTTTGCTGAGACCATGCAACGTGCGTGCCCGGTCCTCGGATGACCCGCCAAAACCCTAAGAAATGGGCTCGCCCCCAGGCTGCGCGCACTTCGTGTCGCTTCGCCTACCCCCCTACCGGGGGCAACGCCAGAGGCCCGGCAAAGCCGGTTCCTCGGCGTTCCTGGGGTTATTGCTTAGCGGCCGCGCATGAACAGCGTGTCGAGCTCGCGGATCGACAGCTGGCGCCAGGTGGGCCGGCCGTGGTTGCACTGGTCCGAACGCTCGGTCGCCTCCATCTGGCGTAACAGTGCGTTCATCTCGTCGATGGTGAGCTTGCGGTTGGCCCGCACGGCGCCGTGGCAGGCCATGGTGGACAGCAGTTCGTTCTGGGCGCGCTGCACCACGGTGCTGGCGTCGTGCTGGCCCAGTTCGGCCAGGACGCTGCGCGCCAGCTCGACCGGGTCGCCGTCGGCCAACGTGCCGGGCACGGCGCGCACCGCGAGCGTGCGTGCCGAGAACGCGGTGATTTCCAGCCCCAGCGTGGGCAGCACCTCCGCGCAGGCCTCGGCCGTGGCCACTTCCTGCGGCGTGGCCGCGAAGGTGGCCGGAATGAGCAGCGGCTGGCTGGTGATGGCGGCGCCATCGAGCTGCGTCTTGAGCCGCTCGTAGACGATGCGCTCGTGGGCCGCATGCATGTCCACCACCACCAGGCCCTGGGTGTTCTCGGCCAGGATGTAGATGCCCTGCAGCTGGGCGAGCGCACGGCCCAGGGGCCAGGCTTCCTCGTCGGTAGAGGCGGAGGCTGCGGCGGGCTCTTCCAGTCCCACGGGGGCCCGGAAGGTCATCGGCGCCGCGCCCGTCAGGGGCCAGTGCGAGGGCGTGGAATCGGGCGCGTGCCCGAGCTCGTCGGTGCGGCGCGGCCACATGGCCTCGAAATCGCCGGCGCCGCGCTCCCGTGCCACGAAATTCATGGCCGGCTGCGACCAGCTCGCGCTCTCGGGCAGCGCGGTTTCCTTGAAGAAGGGCTGCGGCGCACCGGACGGCGCCGCGGCGTCCCCGGCGCGCGGCGCGGCCAGCGCGTCCTCGATGGCGTGGCGCACCGCCTGGTGCACTTCGCGGCCATCGCGAAAGCGCACCTCGATCTTGGTGGGGTGCACGTTCACGTCGACGCGCGACGGATCGATCTCCAGGTACAGCGCGTAGATCGGCTGGCGCTGGCCGTGCAGCACGTCCTCGTAGGCGCTGCGCACCGCGTGCGAGAGCACCTTGTCGCGCACGAAGCGGCCGTTGACATAGAAGAACTGCTGGTCGCCGCGCGAGCGCGCCGCATCGGGAATGCCGGCGCGGCCGACCACGCGCACCACGCCGCCCAGGCGCTCGACGGCCACGCTGTTGGCCACGAAGTCGTCGCTGAGCGCATCGGCCAGCCGCTGCTCGCGTGCGTCGGCGGCGCGCCATTGCTCGACCAGCTTGCCGTCGTGCCAGACCGAGAAGCCAACCTCGGGCCGTGCCAGCGCATGGCGGCGCACGGCCTCGATGCAATGGGCCAGCTCGGTGGCATCGGTCTTGAGGAATTTGCGGCGCGCGGGCGTCGCGAAGAAGAGTTCGCGCACCTCGACGGTCGTGCCGACCGAGCGCGCCACGGGGCGCAGTTCGCCGGTGCGGCCATCGAGCGCGAAGGCGCTGTCGGCGCCGGTGAAGCGGGAGAGGATGCTGAGCTCGGCAATCGCATTGATGGCAGCGAGCGCCTCGCCGCGAAAGCCCATGGTGCCGACGGTCTCCAGGTCGTCCAGGCTCGCGATCTTGCTGGTCGCATGGCGGCGCAGGGCGACCGTGAGTTCTTCGCGCGGAATGCCCAGGCCGTCGTCTTCCACCGAAATCAGCCGCACGCCACCCGAGGCCAGGCGCACGGTGACCTGGCTCGCGCCGGCGTCCAGCGCGTTGTCGAGCAGCTCGCGCACCACCGAGGCCGGCCGCTCGACGACCTCGCCGGCGGCGATCTGGCTGATCAGCTCGTCGGGCAATTCGCGGATCGGGCGGCGTGGGGAGGGGGGGATGGAGGAGGGTAGTGCGCTCACCGGGGCATTCTAAAAGCCGGGGGGATTCAAGGTGTCACACGGGATTTCGGTGTATTTGGCGCGCTTATACGGCTCCTCAACCGATCTCATTGGCGCCCGCGAAGGCCTTTGCCTAAGCTTGCGCCCGCACCACAAGAACGCACCGGAGACACCCGACCGAATCGCGATGGAAAAGCCATCTCGCGAGGGGCCGTCTCGCGCGCTCTTTCCGCTCACCCCACTGAACAGAGACGCCATGACAACAACCCGCCCCCTCCGCTCCGCCGCGTGGTTCAACAACCCCGAGCACAGCGAACTCTCGGTCCTGCACCTGGCCTGGTACCTGAACTACGGCCTCACGCGCGAAGAACTGCAGTCCGGCAAACCCATCATCGGCATCGCGCAGAGCGGCTCCGACCTCACGCCCTGCAACCGCCACCACCGCGAGCTGGCGCAGCGCGTGCGCGACGGCATCCGCGAGATGGGCGGCATCGCGATGGAGTTTCCGATGCACCCGATCCAGGAGAACGGGCGCCGGCCCACCGCCGCGCTGGACCGCAACCTCGCGTACCTGGGCCTGGTGGAAATCCTCACGGGCTACCCGATCGACGGCGTGGTGCTCACCACCGGCTGCGACAAGACCACGCCCGCCGCGCTCATGGCCGCGGCCACCGCCAACATCCCCGCGATCATCCTGTCGGGCGGGCCGATGCTCAACGGCTGGCACGAGGGACAGCGCACGGGCACCGGCACCACGCTGTTCAAGGCGCGCGAGCTGTTTGCCAAGGGCAGCATCGACTTTCCCGGCTACATCGACCTGGTCGCCTCCACGGTGCCCTCCGCCGGCCATTGCAACGTGATGGGCACGGCCAGCACGATGAACGCGCTGGCCGAGGCCCTGGGCATGAGCCTGCCCGGCTGCGCCGCCATTCCGGCGCCCTATCGCGAGCGCGGACAGATGGCCTACGAGACGGGGCGCCGCATCGTGGAGATGGTGCGCGAGGACCTGAAGCCCTCGGACATCCTCACCCGCTCGGCCTTCGAGAACGCGATCGTCGTCAACTCGGCCATCGGCGGCTCGACCAATGCGCCGATCCACCTGGTCGCCGTGGCCAAGCACGCGGGTGTGGACCTGACCGTGCAGGACTGGGAGACCGTCGGGCTGGAGGTGCCGCTCATCCTGGACATGCAGCCGGCCGGCAAGTACCTGGGCGAAGAGTTCTACCGCGCGGGCGGCGTGCCGGCCGTGGTGGCGGAACTGCATCGCCACGGCCTCATCCGCGAGGACGCGCTCACCGTCAACGGCAAGACTCTGGCCGTCAATTGCGCCGATGCGCCGGTGAAGGATGCCGACGTGATCCGCTCCTTCGGCAATGCGCTGAAGGAGAACGCCGGTTTCCTGGTCATGTCGGGCAACCTGTTCGACAGCGCGATCATGAAGACCAGCGTGATCTCGGACGAGTTCAGGGCGCGCTACCTCAGCACGCCGGGCGATACCGACGCCTTCGTCGGCCGCGCCATCGTGTTCGACGGGCCGGAAGATTTCGAGCGCCGCATCGAAGACCCGTCGCTCGACATCGACGCGCGCTGCATCCTGTTCATGCGCGGCGTCGGCCCCATCGGGCATCCGGGCTCGTCCGAGGTGGTCAACATGCGCGCGCCGGCGCACCTGCTCAAGAGCGGCGTGTCGGCGCTGCCGTGTATCGGCGATGGGCGGCAGTCGGGCACCTCGGGCTCGCCTTCGATCCTGAACGCCTCGCCCGAGGCGGCCGCCGGCGCGGGCCTTGCGCTGCTGCAGACCGGCGACGAGGTGCGCGTCGATCTCAAGCACCGCACCGTGAACATGCTGGTGAGCGACGACGTGCTGCAGGCGCGTGCGCGTGCGCTCGAAGCGAGCGGCGGCTACCCGATCCCCGAGAGCCAGACGCCCTGGCAGGAGATCCAGCGCGCCATGGTGGACACCCTCTCGGAAGGGATGGTGCTCAAGCCCGCCACCAAGTACCAGCGCGTTGCGCAGACGGCGGGCATCCCGCGCCGCAACCACTGACGCCACCACCGGCGCAGCGAAGCCAGATTTTTTCAACCATCGGAGTCGAGTAATGAAGTGGATGACTGTTCGAACGCAGGACGGCCTGCGCGTGGGCTATGTGAAGGAGGGCGCGTTGCAACCGGTCGATGCGCCGAACCTGCAGGCGATCGTGGAAGGCGCGGACTGGCGCGATGACGGTGCGGCCGTGCCGCTCGCGAGCGTGGAGCCGGTGGCCCCGCTCGTTCCGCGCAACATCGTCTGCGTGGGCGCGAACTACCGCGACCACTGCATCGAGACGGGCCTGGCCATCCCCGAGAAGCCGGTCATCTTTGCGAAGTTCGGCAACACGCTGGCCGCGCACGGCGACCCGATCGCCTGGCCCGAAGGCTTCACCGAGAAGGTCGACTGGGAGGCCGAGCTCGGTGTCGTCATCGGCCGCCGCGCTTGCGGCGTGCGCGAAGCCGATGCGCTCTCGCACGTGTTCGGGTACGTGGCGGCCAACGACGTGAGCGCGCGCGACGTGCAGCTGGGCGAGGCGCAGTGGGTGCGTGGCAAGTCGCTCGACGGCTTCTGCCCGCTGGCGCCCACGCTGGTGACGCGCGACGAGATCGCCGACGTGCAGTCGCTGGGCATCTACTGCCGCGTCAACGGCGAGGCGGTGCAGTCGTCGAACACGCGCGAGATGATCTTTTCGGTTGCGTACCTCATCGCCTACCTCTCGCGCGCCATGACGCTGGAGCCCGGCGACCTGATCCTCACCGGCACGCCCGCGGGCGTGGGGCTCGGGCTCAAGCCGCCGCGCTTCCTGAAGCGCGGCGACGTGGTGACGGTGGAGATCGATGGCCTGGGCGCGGTCACGAACCCCGTCCATGGCGCCGTCGCCCGCGGCTGACGGCCCGGCCCACCCGCACGGACACAACAACCCCCCGGAGACAACAACAATGACAACGAGCCCCTACAGCGGCCTGGTGAGCGGCGCGATCCGCAAGGCGCGCTGGCGCCTTCTTCCGATGCTGATCGTCATGTACATCATGTCGATCCTGGACCGGGTCAACGTCGGCTTCGCCAAGAACGCGCTGCAGATCGACACCGGCATCAGCGACAGCGCCTTCGCGCTGGGCGCCGGCATCTTCTTCGTGAGCTACGCGATCTTCGAGGTGCCGAGCAACGTGATCCTCTCGCGCGTCGGCCCGCGCATCTGGCTGTGCCGGATCATGGTGACCTGGGGGCTCGTGGCCTCGGCCATGATGTTCGCCACCAGCGAGGTGTCGTTCTACGTGCTGCGCTTCCTCCTGGGCATCGCGGAGGCCGGCTTCTACCCGGGCGTGCTGCTCACGCTGACCTACTGGTTCCCCGCGAAGGTGCGGGCGCAGGCCAACGGCATCCTCCTGTTCGGCTTTGCGGGCGCGCTGGTCATCGGCGGGCCGGTTTCCGGCGCTCTGCTCGACATGCACGGCATCGGCGGCCTGAAGGGATGGGAGTGGATGTTCCTGATCGAGGGCGCGATGGCGGTGGTGGTGGGCATCGTCGCGTTCTTCGTGATCGTGGACCGGCCGCATGCCGCCCCGTGGCTCACGCGGCCCCAGCAGGACGCGCTGCAGGCCGTGCTCGACCAGGAGGCGGCCGAGAAATCGGTCGACAGCCCGCACACGGTGATGCAGACGCTGCGCAACCCGAAGGTGATGTTCTTCGCGGTGAACTTCTTCATCGTGCAGATCGCCGCCTACGGGCTGATCTTCTACCTGCCGAGCCAGGTGGCGCAGATCCTGGGCCAGAAGATCGGGCTCATGGTGGGCCTCGTCACCAGCATTCCGTGGGTGCTGGCGCTGTTCGTCGTGTACTTCGTCACGCGCTGGTCGGACCGCCACCACGACCGGCGGCGCGTCACGGTGGCAACGCTGTACACGATCTTCGGCGTCTGCGTGTGCCTGTCGGCGCATGGCTCGCCCGTCTTCGCGATCGCGGTGCTGTCGATCGGCGCCTCGACCTACCTCTCGGGCACGCCGATCTTCTATGCCTTCCTGTCGGAGCGGCTCTCGGGGCTGGGCATTGCCACGGGCATCGCGCTGGTGAACTCCATCGGCAACCTCGGCGGCTTTGTGGCGCCTAGCCTCAGGACCTATGTGGAGCAGCACCACGGCGGCTCGGCGGCCGGGCTGTACACGCTGGGAAGCGCGGCACTGCTCGCAGCGCTGATGCTGGCCTGCATGCCCAAGGGATGGCGCCGTGTCGCGGCCGCGCCGGTGCGCGGTGCGGCGCGGCCCGACGCCGCGCTCAATGCGATGGCGCAGCGCCGGGTCTGAGGCCCGCGCAGTTCAGAGCGCGCGCCGCCATGCACGCGACAGGGCCTGCCGGGCGCAGGCCACCTCCGGGCGCTTGAGCGCCCCGGCAAGGCAGACGAAGCGCAGGTCGCAGTCGATGCTCACCCGGTCGGCGATCACCAGCCCGTCGCGCTGGCTGGCGCGCAATGCCACGGCATCGCGCGCCAGCGAAATGCCCACGCCTGCGCGCACCAGCGCGAGCATCGATGTCTCCTGGTCGGCCTGCGCTGCCTTCTTCAGCACGAGCCGGTGCGCCTGCAACACGGGTGCCAGCAGGCGCGAATGCGAGGAGGTCGGTGGCGCGAGCACCCATGGCAGGCAGGCCAGGTCGGGCCATTCGCGCCCCAGCACCTGCGGCGCCCAGCCGCTCGGGCCGATCACCTGGTAGGCGAAGCGCGTCAGCACCTCCGAGTGGAAGGTCTTGCCGTCGCTGCGCCGTGCGGCCGAACTGGCCTGCGGCAAGTCGCTTGCATCGGGGTCGCCCAGGTAGAAGCCGATGTCCAGCTCCTTGCCGAGGAGCTTGGCGAGCACTTCGCCGCTGGTGCCGTGGTGCAGCTCGGTCTCCAGTTCGGGCGCGAGCGCGACCAGCTCTTTCAGGAGCGGGCTGAGCCGCGTGAACGCCGGGTCGAGGATGGTGCCGATGCGCAGCGACCCACGCACGCCGCCTTTGAGCCGGTCCGCGGCCACCGCGAAATCGTTCAGCCCTTCGAGCGCGTGCTCGGCGTGGTTCAGCAGCGCCGCGCCGTCGCGCGTGAGCAGGAGGCCCGTGGGCGTGCGCTGGAACAGCTCCAGCTCGACCAGTGCGCCGAGCTCCTTCAGCTGCAGGCTCACCGCCGGTTGCGTGAGGAAGAGGCGCTGCGCGCCGCGCGACACCGAGCCCTCGCGCGCGACCGCCACGAAGGCCTGCAGGAGCCGTGGATCGATCTTCTTCATGCCGCGCCTGTGCCCCCGGTATCCACGGAATTTTGCAACTGCTTGTACATGACGAAGGCATCCACGAAGCCCTGCTGCGGATGCCGGAAAGCGCCCGGCAGCGTGCCGACGATGGCAAAGCCCATCCGTTGCCAGAGCCGCACCGCGCGCTCGTTGGTGGACACGACGAAGTTGAACTGCATCGCCAGAAAGCCCATGCGCAGGGCCTGCTGCTGCGAGTGTTCGCACAGCGCCGAGGCCACGCCTAGGCCGCGCGCGGCCTCGGACACCACATAGCCGCAGTTGCTCACATGCGCGCCCTGGCCGGGCTGGTTGGGGCGGATGACATAGGTGCCTAGCACCGTGCCTTCTTCGTTGCAGGCCACGAAGGTCAGGGTGGGCACTTTCGTCCACGAATGGCGGGCCGTATCTTCGCCCACATCGGGCGGGTAGGTGTACGTGTCGCCGCGGCGGAACGTCGGTTCGAGGACGGCCCAGAGGGCGGGCCAGTCCGCATCGAGGGCTTCGCGTATATGGATCATGGGGTGATTCGAAAGGGGCTCAAGACGTCAACAAGGATAATCCGCGGCCATGGAAATCATCAGCTATCTCATCGACTTCATCCTTCACGTCGACAAGCATCTCGAGGCCTTCGTCATCGCCTACGGCCCCTGGGTCTATGCGCTGCTCTTCCTGATCGTCTTCGTGGAGACCGGCGCCGTGGTGATGCCGTTCCTGCCAGGCGATTCGCTGCTCTTCATCGTGGGGGCGCTGTGCGGTGCGGGGCTCATGAACTTTCCGCTGGCCTGCGGCATCCTGATCGCAGCAGCCATTCTCGGGGACCAGTGCAACTATTCGATCGGCCGCTACTTCGGGCCGAAGGTCTTCCAGTGGGAGAACTCGCGCTTCTTCAACCGCAAGGCTTTCGACCAGGCCCATGGGTTCTACGAGCGCTATGGCGGCATCACCATCATCCTTGCGCGCTTCATGCCCTTCATCCGCACCTTCGCGCCGTTCGTGGCGGGCGTGGCGGAAATGAGCCGCGCAAAGTTCACCATGTTCAACGTGGTGGGCGCGCTGATCTGGGTGCTGGGCATCGCGACCGCGGGCTATTTCTTCGGCAACCTGCCGTTCGTGCGGCAGCACCTGGACAAGATCATCTGGGCGCTGATCTTCGTGCCGGGGCTGCTGGCGATCTTCGGCGCATGGCGCGCCTCGAAGGCGGAGAAGGCGCGGGCCGCCGCGCAGGCCTGAGCCGTTCCTTTCAGCCAAAGAAAAAGCGCGTCGATGACGCGCTTTTCTCATGCGAACGGTCGATCAGTAGTTCGGGCCGTTGCCGGGGTAATAGCCGCTGCCTTGCGGATAGCGCTGGCGGTTGTAGTTCCGCTCGTCGGCGTTGCGGCCGACCTGGTTGCCGATGAGGCCGCCGATGGCCGCACCGCCTACCGTGCTGCCGGTGTTGCCGCCGATGGCATTGCCCACCAGCGCACCGCCGACCGCGCCCACGCCAGTACCGAGGTTCTGGTTGGGGCCGCTCGCACAACCTGCAATGGCCATGACCGAAGTGGCAGCCGCCGCAGCGATCCAGAGACGTGTCTTCATGATGTCCACCTTTCGATTAATGATGGATTCATCATCGGCAAAAGGCCCGTGCACCCTGTGTAGGAGCCTGCCGCGCCTGCCTGTGCGGTGTCACGGGCCGCCCCGCGTGGGACAAAAAGCGAGCTTTGGCTTTACAAGGCGCAAAGCGCCGCCCATGCGCTCTCGCGGGACACCGCAGAACCGGCTTGGCCGGGCCGCTGGTGTCGCCCCCGGTAGGGGGCAGGAGAAGCGACACGAAGTGCGCGAAGCCTGGGAGCGAGCCTAAAGCTGGCGACTGCGTGCCAACGGCGGGTTCTGCGCGAAGTAACGCTGGATGCCGCGCATGAGCGCGTCGGCCAGGTTCTCCTGGTAGTCGACGCGGCGCAGGTTGGCTTCTTCCTCGGGATTGCTGATGAAGGCCGTCTCCACCAGCACGCTCGGAATGTCCGGCGCCTTCAGCACCGCGAAGCCCGCCTGCTCGACCTCGCCCTTGTGCAGTCGCGCACCGATGCCCTTGATCTCGCCGAGCATCGCGCCGCCGAGCTTCAGGCTGTCGTTGATCTGCGCGGTCGTGCTCATGTCGAGCAGCGCGCGCTGCACCTGCGCCTCGTGGTTGCCGACGTTCACGCCGCCGACCTTGTCGGCATCGTTCTCCTTGTTGGCCAGCCAGCGCGCCGCGCTGCTCGATGCGCCGCTCTGGCTCAGCGCGAACACGCTGGCGCCGCGCGCGGCGGGCGTGGTGAACGCGTCGGCATGAATGCTCACGAACAGGTCGGCCTGCACGCGCCGGGCCTTCTGCACGCGCACGCCCAGCGGCACGAAGAAGTCGGCATCGCGCGTCAAAAAGGCGCGCATCGGGTTGCCGTTGACGCTGCCCGCGTTGATGCGGTCGCGAAGGCGGAACGCGACCTGCAGCACGATGTCTTTCTCGCGCGTGCCGCTGGGGCCGGTGGCACCGGGGTCTTCGCCGCCGTGGCCGGGGTCCAGCGCCACGATGATGATGCGGTCGGTGCGGCTGGCCGTTGCGCCACCGCGGGCGGCCGCGACGGGGGGCGACACGGGCCTCACCGGCGCGGTGCCCACCACGGGCGGCAACGGCGCCGGCGCCACGAGCACGGGCGGTGCGAAGGGGCGGTCGACACCTGCCACGACGGGCGGCGCAGGTGCCGCGGGGCCCGGGCGCATCGACTGCTGCGCCATGAGATCGCCCAGCGGATCGCCCGCAGGCATCGCGGGGCGCACCGGCGCGGGAGCGGCGCCCGGCACGGGTGCGGGTGACGGCGCAATGCCCGCCACCGCCGAGCCGTTGTTGCTGCTGCCGGTGCCGGTGCCGGTGCCCGGCTTGGGCGCATCGCGCAGCCGCTCGGCGATCAGCGCCTCCATCGGATCGATGGCCTGCTCGGGATACAGGTCGAGCACCAGCCGGTGCTTGTAGGCGGCCACGGGCGCCAGCGAGAACACCTGCGGGCGCACCGTCTGCTTCAGGTCGAACACGATGCGCACCACCGTCGGTGCGTTCTGCCCGACGCGCAGGCCGTTGATGTACGGATCGCCCGGCTTGATCTTGCCGACCAGTTCGCGCAGTTCGCTGTTCAGTTCGATGCCCTCGATGTCGACGGCCAGCCGCGGCGGGCTGCCCACCACCAGTTGCTGCGAGGTGAGCCGCGCGTCGGACTCGATGGTCACGCGGGTGTAGTCGGCCGCGGGCCAGACGCGCACGGCGAGGATGGTGGCGCCGCGTGCGATCTGGTGCACGCCGAGCATCAGCGCGATGCTGCCGCCCTGCAGCAGCACGCGCCGTTTCAGGCCGCCCGCCTTCATGCGGCGATGCGCGCCAGCAGATCGCTGCCGCGAGGGGTGTTCGCCAGGAGGGTCACGCTGCGTGTGTCGTCTGTCATTGCTTCTATTTTAATAGCTAGGTCGGCAGGTGGAGTGCGGCCCGCGGCGTTCTGCGGCCACTCGGCCAGCTTGAGGCCCGGGCCCGCGAAGATGTCGCGGAAGCCGGCGTCGTCCCATTCGCGCGGGTCGGCGAAGCGATAGAAGTCGAAATGGAAGATCGCGAGGCCGTCGGGTGCCTCATGCGGCTCGACCACTGCGTAGGTGGGGCTCTTGATGCGGCCCTGGATGCCGAGCGCGCGCAACAGGTGGCGAACGAAGGTGGTCTTGCCGGCACCCAGGTCGCCTTCGAGGGCGATGAAGGCATCGCGCAACGCGGGCGAGGCGGCGAGCGATCGCGCGAAGGCGTCGGTGTCGGCTTCGCTGCCCCAGCGCAGGATGCGGGTGCGGGGGATGCCCTTGGGCGTTTCTACAATCGGCAAGTGATCGTCAGCCATCCACTCGTTGTTCGTATTCAGGCTTTGGCCCGGGAACTCGGATTCTCCCAAATCGGAATCGCGGGCGTCGATTTATCGAGCGCCGAGGACGGTCTGATGCAATGGCTGGCCCATGGGTTCCATGGCGAGATGCAATACATGGCAACGCACGGCACGCGCCGCGCGCGTCCGGCGGAACTGGTGCCGGGCACGGTGAGCGTGATCACCGCGCGCATGGACTACCTGCCGCGCGATACGCCGCCCGACTGGCAGGCCGTCGAGTTCGACCGCCTCGCGCGGCCCGGCGAGGCCATCGTGTCGGTCTATGCGCGGGGCCGCGACTATCACAAGGTCTTGCGCAACCGGCTTGCGAAACTGGCCGAGCGCATCGCCGAGGAGGTCGGCCCCTTCGGCCACCGCGCGTTCACCGATTCGGCACCGGTGCTCGAGGCCGAGCTCGCCTCGCGCAGCGGCCAGGGCTGGCGCGGCAAGCACACGCTGGTGCTGGACCGGGATGCGGGCTCGATGTTTTTCCTCGGCGAGATCTACATCGACATGGCGCTGCCCGAGAGCGAACCCGTCACCGCGCATTGCGGCAGCTGCAGCGCCTGCATCGATGTGTGCCCGACGCAGGCCATCGTCGCGCCGGGGCGGCTGGACGCGCGGCGCTGCATCTCGTACCTCACCATCGAACACGGCGGGCCGATCCCGGAAGCGCTGCGGCCCTTGATGGCCAACCGCATCTACGGCTGCGACGACTGCCAGCTGATCTGCCCCTGGAACAAGTTCGCCAAAAAGAGCGCGCTGCCCGACTTCGACGCGCGCGAAGGGCTCACGGGCCGCACGCTGGCCGAACTCTTCGCGTGGACCGAAGACGATTTTCTTCGCCGCACCGAGGGCAGCCCGATACGCCGCATCGGGCACGAGCGGTGGCTGCGCAACATCGCGGTGGCGTTGGGCAACGCGGTGCGATCGGGCGAGAGCGGTGCGAGGGAGGCGCTCGCGACGCGCGCCGGGCATCCGAGCGAACTTGTGCGCGAACACGTTGCATGGGGCCTGGCCCAGCAGGCCGTGGACCCACGGCCTTCGCCACGGCCTTAGGCGGAGAGGATTTCCCGCACGCGCTCCCACGGCCGGCACATCAGCGTGCCGCGCGGCGAGACGACGATGGGGCGCTGCAGCAGGATCGGGTTCTCCACGATCGCATCGAACAACTGGTCGTCGGTCCACTTCGGGTCGGCCAGCTTCAGTTCTTCATAGGGCGCTTCCTTCGTGCGCAGCAGGTCACGCGCCGTCATGCCCATGGCCTTGGCCAGTTCGCGCAGCTTCTTCTTCGAAGGCGGCGTCTCCAGGTACAGCACGATCGTCGGCTCCACGCCGCTTTCGCGGATCAAGCCCAGCACGTTGCGCGACGTGCTGCAGTTGGGCTTGTGGTAGATCGTCATCGGGTAATCGGTGGTGGGGGTGCGTGCGGTCATGGCGTCGATTATCGGAAGAGCGGGCCTCAGTCCTTCCTGGCTTCCTCGTCCATCGAGAACGGAAATCGCGCAGCCCAGAAATCGGCCAGGCGCGGATCGGCGTCCACGCGCCGCACCACCCGCGCCATGCGCGGCGCCACGCGGTAGAAGCGCCGGCGCTGCGGCGTCCAGCGCGACATCACCGTCACGTACAGGTCGAGCATGCCGATCTTCTCGCCGAGCAGGTAGGGCGCGGGTTCGTCGATCTGCGTGTCCATCAGGTGCCAGCAATGCGCGATGCGCTCGGCCGTGCGTTCGAGCATCACGGCCTGCGCCGCG
Source organism: Variovorax sp. 770b2 (assembly GCF_900115685.1). Classification (GTDB taxonomy): domain Bacteria; phylum Pseudomonadota; class Gammaproteobacteria; order Burkholderiales; family Burkholderiaceae_C; genus Variovorax. Next base: position 566,880 of record NZ_FOXJ01000001.1, read on the forward strand.
GGGTCGGGCGTGAGGCGCGTGGGATCGTCGCGCACCCAGAAGAGCGAATAGATCGAGGCCGGCAGGTAGACCATCCAGCGCAGGTAGCGCGCGCGCAGCGGGTCGCCCGGCGCAGGGCAGAGCCCGGCTTCGGGGTAACGGTCGCCCAGCCAGATCAGGATCGCCGCGCTCTCGGTCATCACCTCGCCCGAAGGCAGCACGAGCGCGGGCACCTGCCGCATCGGGTTGACGTTCGACACGCGCTCGCGTTCGGCGTCGCTCTCCCAGGTGGCGATGTCGACGGTCTCGACTTGTGCGCCGATCAGCGTCAGCGCCGCGTGGACCGGCGTGGCGCCCGAACCGGGCGCGCCGTAGAGGGTGTAGCGATCTCTGGAGGCGGATGGAGAGGCCATCCGCGCAGATTACTGCGGACGGGTGCCCGTTGTCACGCGGCCAGTGCCGCGTCCACCTGCTTCAGCGCCTCGAGCGTCTTGAAGCAGGCCTCGGCCACTTCGGTGCCCTTGATCGCGAAATGGCGATGGAAGTACTTGCGGTGCTCCACGTGCTCGTGGAAGTGGTGCGGCGTGAGCACGGCCGAGAAGATCGGCACGTCGGTCTCCAGTTGAAGCGACATCAGCGTGCTCACCACGGTGTTCGCGACGAACTCGTGGCGGTAGATGCCGCCGTCGACCACCAGTGCGCAGCCGATGATGGCCGCGTACTTGCCCGAGTTGGCCAGGCGCTTGGCGTGCAGCGGAATCTCGAAGGCGCCGGGCACATCGAAGATGTCGATGAGCTCGCGCGCCACGCCCAGGCGCGCCATCTCTTCGAGAAAAGCGTCGCGTGCCTGGTGGACGATGTCGGAATGCCATTGCGCCTCGACGAAAGCGATGCGCTCGCCGCGCGACGAATTCGACGCGGTGATGGCGGAGAGGGGAAGGTCGTTGATCTGACTCATGGTGTGCCTCTGAAAGCAGGTTTCCTGAATCAGGGCGCACGAAACCGCAAGGCACACCGCGCGCTCATGGCAGAGCGCGCGGGCGTGCCCGCATTTCGCGCTCTCTTTCATCCGGACTGTGACCGTCGGCTTCGGAATCGCACCGAAATCTGCTGACCCCGTTGCCTGCTTGCGCAGGCCTCGGGCGCTCGCGGGCTTGTGCAACCTTTCGATCGCCATCACCGCCGGTGGGGAATTGCACCCCGCCCTGAGAACGCTTGCCGTCCGGCGAGCCGGACAACGGCGCGATTCTAGAAGCCCTCCGCGGCACGGGGTTGTCGCCCGCGCGCCAGACCTTGGGCCGCGCGGGGATTTTCTTCAGAAGCGATACGTCGCACTCGCAGTCACGGTACGGCGCTGCGTCGGGAGGGTCGATGAACGAAATGAGGGGAGCAGGTCAGCGCCCCGCGAGGAACTGCGTCATGCGATGAAGCTCGTCGTCGAGCGCCGCGCGAAACGCCGTATCGCGCGGCCTCTTGTCGGCGTAGCCGAAGCTGGGTTGCAGCCGGCCTTCGGGTGCCGTCACGTTGGCCCAGCCGATCACGCGGTCGTGCCACAGCATCGGCAGCGCGTAGTAGCCGAACTGGCGCTTCGGCGCGGGCGTGTAGGCCTCGAACTTGTACGCCCAGCCCCACAGCAGCTCGAAGCGGCGACGGTCCCACACGACCGGATCGAAGGGCGCGAGCAGGCGCACCGCGTCATCGGGCGCATGGCGCCTGGAGGCCGGGTTCTCGTCCGCGGGCCAGTACCAGGTGGTGCCGTCGATGCGGCAACTCGCAAGCGCTTCGCGCGCCAGGCGCAGCGCCGCCTGCGTCTGCGCCGCGAGATGCGGCGCGCCGTAGCCGAGCAGGCGCGCGAGGTAGGTGAGGCTGGCGGCGGGCAGCGGCGCGTACTTGCGCACGATCAGTTCGATGAGCGCTGCGGCGCGCTGCGCACGGCCGGCGGGGCTCTCGTCGGCGGGCATGTGCGTCACCGCTTCATAGACCCGCGTGCCGCTGTCGCGCCGCACCACGCGCAGCATGCCGCGGTAGTGCATGCCGTCGAGCAGGTGCGTGGTCGCGTTGCTCGAGCCGCCCCAGTAGTTCTGGATGCGGCCGTGCGCGAAGTGCTGCTCGACCTGGCGCGGATGCACCGGGCCGTGCTCGCGCACATAGGCCAGCACGTCGGCGGCCTTGCGCCGGGTGTCGGCGTTCCAGGCTTGCCTGGCCTCGCGCGGGTGCATCAATGCGAGGTGCTCGCGCGGGAGGAACCCATAGTTGACGAGGCAGTCTTCCTCGATGGCCAGGCGGGTATAGCGGCTTTCGAGATCGCCCGCGCGGTAGTCCTTCACGCGATGGCGCAGCGTCAGGTCCTGCGCGCGCGCCGGGGCGCGGATCGGGTCGGCCTGCACGAAGCCGAGCTGGCGGATCGCGCCGGGCAAGGTGGTCGGCTTGAAGAGGGTGCGGGCCACCGCATAGCGGCGCAGGTCGTCGAGGGTCGGGTCAGCCATGCAGCGAATTGCAGCACAAGCGGCTGCAGTTCGCTTCGGCGCAACGCGTCAGACTGCGCTGCGGTGTCGCTCGATGCAAACATCCAGCGTCTCGGCCCCTGGCCGCTGCCACCAGTCGAGGTTCGAAAAGATCTCGACCTCGCTGAAGCCCGCGAAACCTGCGTCTTCAACCCAGCCGCGGATCTTCTTCAGTTCGACCACGCCGTCGCCCATCATCCCGCGGTCGGAGAGCAGGTCGCGCGTGGGCGTGAGCCAGTCGCAGACGTGGTACGCCAGCAGGCGCTCGCGGCCTGCGCGGGCGATCTGCTGCTGCAGCTTCGGGTCCCACCAGACGTGATAGATGTCCAGCGCCACGCCGAGCATGCCGCTCTTGCCTGCGTCGAGTTCGTCGCAGAGGTCGAGTGCGTGTTCAAGCGTGTTGATGCACGCGCGGTCGGCCGCCTGCATCGGGTGCAGGGGCTCGATGGCGAGCGGCATGCCGACCTCGCGGGCGTACGCGAGCGATGCGGCGATGCCGTCGCGCACCTCGTTGCGCGCACGGGCGAGGTCCTTGTACGCGGCCTTGCCTTCGAGCGCACCGGGCAGGGCGCCGACCACCAGCACGAGGCAGGGCGCGTCGAGCGTCTTCGCTTCGTCGATGGCGCGGCGGTTGTCGTCGAGCGCGGCCTTCAGGCCCGCTGCATCGGGCGCAGGGAAGAAACCGCCGCGGCAGTAGCCCGAGAGGCCGATGCCGTGCGCCTTCAACTGCTTCGCAACCTTGTCGAGTCCGACTGCGGCCACCTGGTCGCGCCACGGACTGATCGCGCGGATGCCGCGCTCGGCGCACTGGTCGATGATGCGGTCCAGCGGCACCTCGGCGCCCGACTGCTTGCGCACGGTCGCGGTGTTGATCGAGAGCCAGTCGTGGTTCTGCGAGAAATCGCGCATGGGCTCGCTCAGCCTTCCACGCCGTGCAGCGCGAGCAGTGTCTTCATGCGGCGGACCGCCAGCTCCGGCTGCTCGAGCAAGTTCGCCGCATCGGCCAGGCGGAACAGTTCTGCAAAGTGCTGCAGCGAGCGCGTGCTCTGCTGGCCGCCCACCATCGTGAAGTGCTTCTGGTGGCCGTTGAGCCAGGCCATGAACACCACGCCCGTCTTGTAGAAGCGCGTGGGCGCCGCAAAGATGTGGCGCGACAGCGGCACCGTCGGGCCGAGGATGGCGTGGAACTTCTCGGTGTTGCCTTGCGCCAGTGCGCCCAGTGCGGCGCTCGCCGCGGGCGCGATGGCGTCGAAGATGCCGAGCAGCGCATCGCTCTTGCCGTGCGTGGGCTCATCGCCGAAGCCGTCGCCGGCGATCAGCTCGGCGTAGTTGAAGTCATCGCCCGTGTACATGCGCACACCCTTGGGAAGGCGGCGGCGCATCGCGATTTCCTTGTCCTTGTCGAGCAGTGAGATCTTGATGCCGTCGACCTTGTCCGGATGCGCCGCGATGATGCCGACGGCCGTGTCCATCGCCGCATCGACGTCCTTCGTGCCCCAGTAGCCGGCGAGCGCCGGGTCGAACATGTCGCCCAGCCAGTGCAGCACCACGGGCTGCCTGGCCTGGCTCAGGATGCGGTCGTACACGCGCTCGTAGTCCGCGGGGCTCTTCGCCACGCGGGCGAGCGCGCGGCTGGCCATCACGATCAGCTTGCCGCCGAGCGCCTCGATGGCGGCCATCTGATCCTCGTAGCCGCGGATCACATCGTCCACGCTCTTCACGTCGTCGATGTCCAGGTGGTCCGTGCCGCAGCCCGAGGCCACCAGCGCGCCCGGCACGTCCTTCGCCGCATCGAGCGAGCGGCGGATCAGTTCGAGCGACGTGGGCCAGTCCAGGCCCATGCCGCGCTGCGCGGTGTCCATCGCCTCGGCGACGCCCAGGCCCAGCGAGAACAGATGGCGGCGGTAGGCGATGGTGGTGTCCCAATCGACTGCCGCCTGCAGCCACGGGTCGATGGCGGCGAGCGGGTCGGCCACCACGTGCGCGGCCGAATAGGCGATGCGGTTGAACTTCACGCCCGCATCGGGCTTGACGGGCGCGGTGCCGCGCAGCGCGTAGGGCGCGAGCGCGCCGCTCGCGGTGGGAAGGGTCAGCGACAGTGCCATGGCTTGTTCTTCTTCAGGCTCTTCAGACCTTGAGCGCGGGCACGTCGACCCAGCGGCGGTCTTTCCACGATTCGAGCGCGGCCTCGACCAATTGCACGCCCTTGGCGCCTTCGGGCAGCGTCCACTTGTAGGGCTCGTTCTCCACCACGTGGCGAATGAAGTGCTCCCACTGGATCTTGAAGCCGTTGTCGTAGACCTGCGAATCCGGAATCTCCTGCCACTGGTCGAAGAAATTCATCATCTGCTTCTCGTCGGGGTTCCACACCGGGCGCGGCGTGGCCACGCGCGACTGGGCGCGGCAGCTCGAAAGACCCGCGACGGCCGAGCCATCGGTGCCGTCCACATGGAAGGTCACGAGGTCGTCGCGGCGCACGCGCGTGACCCAGCTCATGTTGATCTGCGCGATCACCGGCTCGCCGTTGTGGCCCGTGAGCTCGCAGGTGGCGTAGGCCGCGTCGTCGGCCGTGGCTTCGTATGGTTTGCCGGCTTCGTCCCAGCGCTTGGGGATGTGCGTGGCGCCGATGCACGACACAGACTTCACCTCGCCGAACAGGTTGTCCAGCACGTAGCGCCAGTGGCACATCATGTCCAGGATCATGCCGCCGCCGTCTTCCTTGCGGTAGTTCCAGCTCGGGCGCTGGATGGGCTGCAGGTCGCCTTCGAACACCCAGTAGCCGAACTCCAGGCGCACGCTGAGCATGCGGCCGAAGAAGCCGGCGCGGCGCAGCATGTCCAGCTTGCGCAGACCGGGAAGGAAGAGCTTGTCCTGCACCGCGCCGTGCTTCAGGCCCGAGCCTTCGGCCAGGCGTGCGACTTCGACGGCTTCGTTCAGGTTGGTGGCGATCGGCTTCTCGCAGTACACGTGCTTGCCGGCGCGGATGGCCTTGGCCAGCAGCGTGGGGCGCATCTGCGTGGTGCCGGCGTCGAAGAAGATGGTGTCGTCCTTGTTCTCCAGCGCCTTGTCCAGGTCGGTGCCCCAGCGCGCGATGTGGTGGGCCTTGGCGAGCGCTTCCATCTTCTCGGCATTGCGGCCGATGAGGATCGGGTCGGGCATCACCTTGTCGCCGTTCGACAGCGTGACGCCGCCTTGCGCGCGGATGGCGCAGATCGAGCGGATCAGGTGCTGGTTCATGCCCATGCGGCCGGTGACGCCGTGCATGATGATTCCTAGACGTTGGGTGGCCATCGTTTTCTTCCTTGGGATGCGAGAGGGGTGCTTCAGTAGACGGAACGCATGGCGTCCCACGAGATGCCGGCGCCGGGAATGCCGGTGGCAAAGCCGGGCGCGGTGGCAAGCGGCGACAAGGCAAGCTGTCCGCCGCGGATGGCGAGGCGCACGGCGCCGTCGCTGGGTTCGTAGAGGCCGGGGTGCAGCTTCAGCAGGGCTTGCTGCTCGCCCTCGGGCACGGCTGCGAGGCCGTTGACGTAGTGGTGTCCGTTGCGCTCGACGTGCGAGAGGCCGAGCCAGCCGACGAGCGCGAGGTCCTGCTGTACGCCGACGCCGGCCTGCATGGTGAGGTCTTCACCGGAAAGGAAATAGCGCGACTTGTCTTCTGCCGCATTCCAGTGCGCGCAACGCGCCGCGTTGACGACGGACTTGTAGAAGCCTTTGCAGCTCTTGCTCGACACGCCGGTGTAGCCGAGCGCGCGGGCCTGCACGAAGGCGTCGAGCGTGGCGTCGGATTCGTCGATCAGCAGCGGGATGCGCTTGCCCAGCGCCGACACGCTGCGCTCCAGGGCGGCGTCGCGGCGGATCGGTTGTTCGACGAAGACGGTCTTCTGCGCGAGCTTCCACAGCACGGGCGTGGAGAGCATGCGATCGAGAAAGACGGCGAAGTCATCGGCGTCGGCGTACTGCTCGTTGCCATCGAGCGTCACGAGTTGCGCGTGGCCGTCGATCACGCGGGCGATGCGCTGGAGCCGGTCGATGTCCTGCGCGGTGTTGCCGCAGAGCTTGAGCTTGAAGTGGGTAAGGCCGTAGCGTTTCACTGCTGCTGCGAGCGTGGTGGGCAGACCGTCTGCCGGCGCGTCGGGCAGCGCGTCGCTGTCATCGATGGCATCGGCCAGGCCAACGGTGTGGCGCGCTGCGATGCTTGCGCGCGGCGACTGGCCGGCCAGGAAGGCGGGCACGTCGAAGCCCGCAAGGTCGTCGGCGAGGCCACTGCCTGCGATGTCGATGCCGCAGAGGTTGGCGCTCATGGCCGCCGCGAAGCTCGTGCCGGTGTGCAGGCACAGCGCGTCCATCACGGCGCGGTCGATCAGCGCGGGGCCGTAGCTGGCCACCAGCGCCTGCAGGCCCTTGGCCTTCGCGCGGGCTTGCAGCGCAGCGTAGTTCGAGGCGAAGTGCGTCCACGCGGTCTGCGCGTCGTCTTCGGCCGCATACGCATCGCGCGCGTCGCGCAGCGCAAAGCGCAGCTGCTCGAAGTTCTGCTCGTTGTTGAGGGCGGGGTTCTTGTCGAACCACTTGGGCACCATCATCTCGGCCGCGCAGCCTTCGGCCGTGCCGCCGTTCTCGAAGCGGATGCGGGCCCGCACGTACACCTGCGGGCAAGCGGTGACGGTGGCGGCGCCGAAGCGGAACGGCAGCCGCAGCGCCACGTCGCGCTCGGAAAAACGGATCTCTTGGATGTGAAAGCGGGGCGCGTCCATGGCAGGCGTTCAGTGGTCCAGAATGCCCTGCGAGAAGAAATGCGCGCGCACCAGCTTCGTGTAGGCGCCGAACTCGGGCGAGGCCATCATGTCGAGCGTGCGCGGGCGCGGCAGGTCGATGTCGTACACGGCGGCGATCGAGCCGGGGCGCTCGCTCATCACGATCACGCGGTCCGAGAGAAAGATCGCTTCGGGAATGCTGTGGGTGATCAGCATCACGGTCTTTTTTGACGCCATCCAGATGCGCTGCAGCTCCAGGTTCATCTTCTCGCGCGTCATCGCATCGAGTGCGCCGAAGGGCTCGTCCATCAAGAGCACCGAGGGGTCGTGCAGCAGCGCGCGGCAGATCGAGGCGCGTTGCTGCATGCCGCCCGAGAGTTGCCAGGGGTACTTGCGCTCGAAGCCCTTGAGGCCAGCCATCTCCATCAGCTCGCGCGCCCGGGCCTGCGAGGCGGCCTTGGGCAGGTGGCGCATCTCGGCCTGCAGCAGGATGTTGTCTTCCACGCTGCGCCAGGGCAGCAGCACCGCGCTCTGGAACACGATGCCCACGTCCTTCTGCGGACCCTTGATCGGCTTGCCGGCCAGCGTGAGCTCGCCGCCGCTGATGGGCAGCAAGCCCGCGACCATCTTGAGCAGCGTGCTCTTGCCGCAGCCCGAAGGGCCGACGACGGAGACGAATTCGCCTTCCCGGATGGCGAAGTCCAGGGGCTTGAGCGACTCGACCGGGCCGTCCTTGCTTGGGTAGGTCTTCGAGACGCCGCGCGCTTCGATCAGGGCATTGGTGGACATGGAGCTTGAAGAGGGAGCGGAAGCGAGCGAGTGAACGAAGTGGCGTTTGGCTTTTTCGGGAGACACCGCGGAACCGGCTTTGCCGGGCCGCTGGTGTCGCCCCCGGAAGGGGGAAGGCGAAGCGACACGAAGTGCGCGCAGCCTGGGGGCGAACCTATTGCGGCAGGAAATCGAGGGTCACGTAGTCTTCCGGCTTGCCGCGCGTCGATGCGTCCATGCCGCCGTACTGCACCAGGAGGTCCAGCGAGTCGTTCACGTTCTTCATCGCCACGCGGAACGGCCTCTGGTTGGCTGTTTCCTTCGTGTGATAGAGCGCCACGCTCTGCTTCATGCCGACGATCAGCGTGTCGCGCACGCCGGCCTTCGGGTTGGCCTTGAGCATCGCGTCCACGGCCGCCTCGGGGCTCTTCTCGGCAGCTTCGGCGGCCTTGGTGGAGGCGCGCATGAAGCGCTTCACCAGGTCGGGGTTCTCGGTCAAGAGGTTCTTGTTGGTGATGATCCCGGAGCTGATCTGGTTCACGCCCGAGTCGGCAAAGCGGATCGGCGTCACGGGCTTGCCGGTGGCGTCCTGCAGCTTGATGGCCTGGTCCATCACATAGCCCAGCAGGAGGTCGGCCTGGCCGTTGGTCACCGCATTGAGCTTGGTCTGGCCGTCGCCCGAGACGATCTTCACCTGGTCGGCCGTGATGTTGTTGACCTTGAGGAACAGCGGCCACATCTGCGACATCGAATCGCCGGGCGTGACGGCCACGGTCTTGCCGATGATGTCCTTGGGCGTCTTGATGTTCTTCTCGGTGAAGCCCATGACCGACATCGGGCTCACCTGGAACAGCACGCCGGTCGACTTCAGCGGTGCGCCTTTGGCGGCCGCCTTGATCATGGTGGTGACGTCGATGTAGCCGAAGGTCGCCGACTTGGCGGCCACCGCCTGCGCAGTGACGGCGGAGCCGCGGCCTTCCTGGATGTCCAGGTCGATGCCTTCCTCGGCGTAGAAGCCCTTTTCCTTGCCGAGGAAGAAGGGCGCGTGCTCGCTGTAGAGGTACCAGTTGAGCATCAGCGTGACCTTGTCCTTGGGCTTCTCAGCCTGGGCATGGGCCGGTGCGATGGCGAAGGTCGCGAGGGCCGTGACGGCGACGGCAAGCATCGAGGGAAGCAGTTTCTTCATGGCGGTTGTCTCCGGGAGTTTTGTAGGTATGACGAGGGAACTCAGTGCGCGGGGCGCTGCGAGGCGTGCCACGGAATCATCACGCGCTCGACCATGTCGACGGCGACGAAGAGGATCACGCCGATGCTGGACAGCACCACCAGCGCGGCGAACATCAGCGGCAGGTCGAAGTTGCCGTTGGCCACCTGCAGCACGTAGCCGATGCCCGAGTTGGAGCCGACGAATTCGCCGACCACGGCACCTACGACGGCCAGCGTGACCGATACCTTCAGGCCGCTGAAGATCGCGGGCAGCGCCTGCGGCAGGCTGATCTTGAAGAAGGTCTGCAGGCGGCTCGCGCCCATCGAGCGGGCCAGGTCGAGCATGTCGGGCTCGACCGACTTGAAGCCCATCACCGTGGACACCACCACCGGGAAGAAGCCCAGCAGGAAGGCGCTGATCACCTTGGGCAGGATGCCGAAGCCGAACCACACCACGAAGAGCGGCGCGATCGCCACCTTGGGAATGCTCTGCGAGAACACCAGCAGCGGGTACACATACGACTCGACCAGCCGCGAGTAGGCGATGACCATCGCGATCGGGATGCCGATGAGGATCGTGAGGCCGAAGCCGCCGAGCGTGGCGAGCGTGGTCTTCCAGGCTTCGCCGAGCAGGCGCGGCCATTCGGCGACGAGCTGCTTCACGACCTCCCACGGCGGCGGGATCAGGTAGGCCGGGATCTTGAAAAGCCGGATCACGAGGTCCCACAGCACCAGCAGCAACAGGATCAAGAGGAACGGGCGCAGGGCCGGGGAGAGCAGGAGCTTGCGGAGCATGACGACGACAGGTGCCTTGTGGAGGGTGGCCTACTGCTGGACCTGCAGGCCCGCAGCCTTCACGAGCTGGGCGTTGCTCGCGATCTCTTCCTTGATGTAGGTGTCGAACTGCTCGGGCTTGAGCGTCCAGGCATCGGCGCCGAGCTTGAGGAAGCGCTCCTTCACCTCGGGCGTGGCCAGCGCCTTCGCCACTTCGTCGTGCAGGCGGTTGACGATGTCGCGCGGCGTCTTGGCGGGCGCCATCATCCCGATCCAGAAATTGAACTCGGAGCCGGGCACGCCGGCTTCGGTGGTGGTCGGCACGTCGGGCAGGGCCGCCGCGCGTTTGGGCGAACCGACGGCGAGCGCGAGCAGCTGGCCTTCCTTGATCTGGCCGATCACCGGGGCGATGGGCGAGAAGTAATAGTCGACGCGGCCCGAGAGCACTTCGGTCACGGCTTCGCCCGATCCCTTGAACGGGATGTTGGTCGCATCGATCTTCGCGGCCATCTTGAATTTCTCGGCGTTCAGGTGCGTGGCGCTGCCCTGGCCGGCCGAGGCGAAGTTCATGCTGCCGGGCTTGGCGCGTGCAGCGGCCAGGAGTTGCGGCAGCGTCTTGATGTTCTTCGTGGGCGAGATGACCAGCGCGTTGGGCAGCGACGAGATCGGCGTGACGCCGGCGAAGTCGCCCACCGTGTCGAACGGCAGCTTGGCGAAGGTCGAGGGGCTCACCGTGTGCGACGACGAGTGGATCATGACCGTGTAGCCGTCGGGCGCCGCCGTGGCCACCGCCTGCTGGCCGATGGTGCCGCTCGCGCCGCCGCGGTTGTCGATGACCAGCGTCTGGCCCATGCTCTGGCTCATCTTGTCGGCGATGGCGCGCGCAATGATGTCGGTGGTGCTGCCCGCTGCGAAGGGAACGATCACGCGGATCGGCTTGGTGGGGTAGCCGTTCTGCGCCCATGCCAGGCCCGGCATCAGCGCGGCCAGGCCGGTGAGCGCAGCGAATGCGGTGATGGCGGTGGTGCGTGCGAGTCGCTTCATGGTTGTTTGTCTCCGCGCGGTCGGGCCGCTGTCTTGAGTCGATCAATTCACCAATAAGTGAATTAACGATTGTAGAAACGGCTGCGCCGCAGCGTCAACCGACGCCGCCTAGTGAATACCCGAAGGCGTTTTGTAAACGCCCGCGCGCTCAGCGCAGGACGTAGCCCAGGACCAGGTCGGTCATGTGCGAGAGGCGTTGCGCCATCGCCTTGGGCGCACGCAGGTCACGCCCGAAGATGGCCGAGAGCGTGTGGTTGTTCGAGAGATAGAAGTAGCAGAGGGACGCGATGGAGATATACAGCTGCACCGGGTCCACGCCCGCGTGGAACAGGTTCTCGCGGCGGCCGCGCTCCAGCACGGTGTCCAGCAGTTGCACCAGCGGCGAGTTCATCTCCTGGATGCGCTCGGAGCGCTTCAGGTGCGCGGCGCGGTGCAGGTTCTCGCTGTTGAGCAGGGTGATGAACTCGGGGTGTTCGAGGTAGTAGTGCCAGGTGAACGAGACGAGCTGGCGGATCGCCTCGACCGGTTCGATCTCGTCCAGGTGCAGCCGCTGTTCGGCTTCGCGGATGTCGGCGTAGGTGCGTTCGAGCACCGCGAGGAACAGGTCGTCCTTGCTGCCGAAGTAGTAGTAGATGAGGCGCTTGTTCAGGCCCGCGCGCGTGGCGATGCTGTCCATGCGCGCGCCGGCCAGGCCCAGTTGCGAGAACTCCTCGCGCGCCGCGGCGAGGATGGCGAGCTGCGAGCGGTCGGCATCGCGCGAGCGCGGTTCGAGCGTCTCGGGCGGGGAGTCCTTCGGTGCCTTCATGGCGCGAATTTAACCATTTGGGGAATTAACGCAAGGCATGAGGAGCAGACGCACATAATTGCCGGAGACATTGCAGCTGAGGTTCGACTTCTCATGAGTACATCACAACCCGCAGGCCACCTGATCGTCGAGTGCCTGGTCGCGCAAGGCACGGAGATCGCATTCGGCGTGCCGGGGGAAAGCTTCCTCGCGGTGCTCGACGGCTTTCATGCCTACGGCGATCGCGCACGCTTCATCGTGAACCGGCAGGAGGGCGGCGCGGCCTTCATGGCCGAGGCGCACGGCAAGCTCACGGGGCGGCCGGGCGTGTGCTTCGTCACCCGCGGGCCGGGGGCCACCAATGCATCGATCGGCGTGCACAACGCGTTCCAGGATTCGACGCCGATGGTGCTGTTCGTGGGCGACGTCGGCAGCGACTTCCGCGACCGCGAGGCTTTCCAGGAGGTGGACTACGGCAGCTTCTTCGGGCCGAGCACGAAGGGATTCGCCAAGCGCGTGGAGCGCATCGACGATGCGGACCGCATTCCCGAATACGTGGCGCGCGCCTTCGCCACGGCGATGAACGGTCGGCCGGGGCCGGTCGTGCTGGTGCTGCCGGAGGACATGCTGCGCACGGAAACTTCAGCGCGGCCGTTGCCGCGCGTGGAGGCGGTGCAGCCCTGGAGCGATCCGGGTGCGCTGCGTACCTTGCGCGAGCTGCTGCTCAAGTCCGAGCGGCCGTTGGTGATCGCCGGCGGTGGCGGCTGGACGACACAGGCCGCGCAGGCGCTGCAACGGTTTGCCGAGAACTGGCGCCTACCCGTGGCCAACGCCTTCCGCTACCAGGACACCTTCGACAACCACCATCCGCTGTATGCGGGCGATGTCGGCATCGCGATCAATCCGAAGCTCGCGCAGCGCGTGAAAGATGCGGACCTGATCCTCGCGATCGGGCCGCGCCTGGGTGAGATGACCACCGGTGGCTACACGCTGCTCGAAGCGCCGAAGGCGAGGCAGACGCTGGTGCACATCCATGCAAGCGCCGAGGAGCTCAACCGCGTCTATCAAGCCGACCTCGCGATCAATGCCGGCATGAGCGCCGCGGCGCGCAGCCTCGAGGTGCTGAGCGCGCCGCCCACCTTGCCTTGGGAGGAGTGGGCCGAACAGGCGCATGCGGACTACGAGGCCAGCCTCGTTCCGCAAGCGCTGGCCGGCATGCCGGCCGAGACGCCGCGCGGCCCGGTCGACATGGCCGCAGTCGTCGCGCTGCTGCAGAAGCACCTGCCGCCGGATGCGGCCATCACCAACGGCGCCGGCAACTTCGCGAGCTGGGTGCATCGCTACTTCCGCTATCACGGGCTCGCCAAGGGGCACAAGACGCAACTGGCGCCGACCAGCGGCGCGATGGGCTATGGCGTGCCAGCCGGCATCGCGGCGAACCTCACGACGGGGCGCGTGGCCTTCACGATCGCGGGCGACGGCGATTTCCTCATGACCGGGCAGGAGCTGGCGACGGCCGCGCAGCACGGCGGCAAGAGCATCGTCGTGCTGCTCAACAACGGCATGTTCGGCACGATCCGCATGCACCAGGAGCGCGAGTATCCGGAGCGAACCAGCGGCACCGCGCTGCGCAACCCAGACTTCTGCGGTCTCGCCCGCGCCTACGGCTATGCGGCCGAACGCGTGACGGAGACGGAGCAGTTCGAAGCCGCGCTGCTGCGCGCGCTGGCCGCCGAGACCGGGACGCTGATCGAGATCCCGCTGGACCCCGAGGTGATCACCACGCGCGGCACGCTGGCGTCGATCACGCGGTCGGCGAAGCAGGCGCGGAGTTGAGCGCCGCGCGATGACGGGCCACCTCGTCGCGCAACGTGGGCGAGCGCAACTCGAACACGTCGAAAAGACCCAGCGCTTCGAGGGCGGGCAGCAGGTCGATCAGGTCGCGCTCGGCCGCTTGCTTCGCATCTGCGCTGGCGTTCGGGTCCTGCAGCAACTGCGCGTTGACGAGGAAGGCGCCGACAGAGCCCTTGCGCAACGGGAGTCCGTTCCTGACGACGAAATCCTGTCCGTCGGGCAATACGTCCTGGGCTTGCATGGGTGTTCCTTTGAAGGCGTTGTGAAGATGGACTCGATGCTAGGCAGCAGGGCGCTTCGCGGCTTGCGGCGCGGGGCCAATCGATACCTCCGGCGGGCCAGGCATGGCGGCTGAAGCGCCGGTCGGGCTCTGGATCAACGCCTACGAGACGCCGCGCGTCACGGGCTACCACGCGCACGAGACCGGGCAGTTGTTCGCCTTGCGCGAGGGGCTGCAGGTCATCGAGACGCCTGCCGGGCGCTGGGTGCAGCCGCCGGGGTGGATCGGCTGGATCGCGCCGCGCTGCGCGCATGCGGCTCAGAGCTTCGGTGCTACCGCGGGTTGGAGCCTGCACATCGAGCCGGCGATGGCGGCCGGCTTGCCCGACGGGCCGCATGTGTTTGCGACGACGCCGCTGATGCGGGCGCTGGTCGACCGGCTGACATCGCTTGAAGCGTCGTCGGTTGACTTCGAGGCACGTCGCGCCCGTCTTGTGGGCGTGTTGCTCGATGAGCTCGCAGCGAGCGCGAGGCCGTCGCTCCATCTGCCGATGCCGCAGGACAAGCGCCTGGCCGCGATGGCCGCTGCGTTGGCGAACGATCCCGCGATGCCCGACACCATCGACCAGTGGGCCGATCGCATCGGCATGGCGCGCAGGACGCTCACACGCCGCTTCACCGCCGAGACGGGGTTGAGCTTCGCGCAATGGCGGCAACAGTCGCGCCTGCTGAAGGCCGTCGAGCTGTTGAGCCTTGGCGACTCCGTCACGGCCGTGGCGTTGAGTGTGGGCTACAGCTCGGTGAGCGCGTTCATCGAAACCTTTCGCAAGAACTTCGGCTGCACGCCGGCGCGCTTTTTCGAGGAGGGGATGGCCTTGCCGCAGGCGAAAAAAAAGCCGGCGTGAGCCGGCTTTTTGATTCAGGAGCGCAAGGCCCCTGGTGCTTACTTGACGTGCTTGCCAATCAGCGCGGCCAGTTCGAACATCGACACTTGCGCCTTGCCGAAGATTTCCTTCAGCTTTGCGTCGGCGTTGATGTTGCGCTTGTTGGCCTTGTCTTGAAGGTTGTTCTTCTTGATGTAGTCCCACAGCTTGCTCACGACAGCGGTGCGCGGCAGAGGCGTCGAGCCGACCACGGCAGCGAGTGCCGGGCTGGGGGTCAGGGCCTTCATGAACGCAGCGTTGGGGGTGCGCTTCTTGGCGGGAGCTGCCTTCTTTGCAGGAGTTGCTTTCTTCGCCGGTGCGGCCTTCTTTGCAGGAGCAGCCTTCTTTGCGGGAGCTGCCTTCTTCGCCGGTGCAGCCTTCTTCGCAGGAGCCGCAGCCTTCTTTGCGGGAGCGGCCTTCTTTGCCGGAGCTTTCTTGGCCGGAGCCTTCTTTGCAGTTGCCATGGTTGATTTCCTTTTTTGGTTGAACATTCACCAATGAAAAACTTGCGTCTCCAGTGGCAATGCGGATGCTAAAGGAGAAAAAACGCGTTTCCAAGGGAAAAAGCGGTTTTTTCATTGGGAGTTGTTGTTTTTTCAGAGGGGAGAAGCCTCGTTTTTCACGTTCGGCGCCCAGGCCAGGTCGCAAGCACCACGCCCGCGAGTGCAAGCGCGAATGCAATCAGCTGTGGCGCGGAGAGGTTTTCACCGAGCACGAGCACGCCCACGAAGGCCGCACTGACGGGCAGCATCACCGCGAAAACACCGGCCTGCGCAGCGGGAACATGGCGCAAACCGGTCATCCATAGCCACACCGTCCAGATGCTCGCTGCGAGTGCGTAGACCGCGAGCAGGGCCCAGATGCCGCCGTGCACCGCACCGAAGTCGAACGACAGCGCAAACCAGATGCCGAAGGGCATGGAGAGTACGAAGCCCCAGAGGTTGATGAGCGATGCGATGCGCTTGGGCCCCAGGCGCCCCGTGAGCGACTTGCCGATCACCGCATAGGCGGTCTCGCACAGCACGGCACAGAACACCAGCAGGTTGCCGAGCCACGGCATCGACGACTTCGCCGCATCCGTCGAAGCCGGCGCATGCGCGGGACTGAGGGCCAAGAGGCCGATGCCGAGCGCGGCGCATGCGATGGCCAGGCCGATGCGCACCGTGATGCGTTCGCGCAGGAACAGCCAACTCGCCACCGCGACCACCGCGGGGATCGACGCCATGATCACGCCCGCCGACACCGCGCTCGTCATGCTCACGCCGTACAGCATGCAGATCGAGAACAGGAAATTGCCAAGAAACGATTCGAGAAAGACGAGCCAGCGCGTGTGCGCCGTCATCGGCGGTTCGTCGGCACCGCGCTTGAGCCAGTGGGGCATGGCCAGCGCGGCGATGCCGAAGCGCAGCCACGCGAGCAGCAGCACCGGGAAGGCAGCGACAAGGGGTTTGGAGAGGGCGACGTAGGCGCCGACGAGCGACATGCTCAGGGCCAGGCAGCCATAGGCCATGAGGCGGCCGGAAGCGGGGGCGGCGGAGTTCAATAGACTGAAGTTTTGTTGTTGCGGAAAGCGGATTCGATGATGCCCCACGTTTTTGTCTACGGCACGCTGCGCCGGCACGGGCGCAACGACATCGCGCGCTATCGGCCGGCGCCCGTGTTCGTCGGAGAGGCAAGCATTGCCGGGACGCTGTACGACCTTGGCGCCTACCCAGGCATCGTGCTTGGCGGCGTGGGGCGCGTGAAGGGCGAGATCTATCGCGTCGAACTCGCGGTCGAGGCAGCGCTCGATCTGCTGGAGGAAGTGGCCGAGGACGATTCGGGCGAGTACATCAGGCGCGAGGTTCGCGTGGCGCTCGGTGCGCAGTGGCTCGATTGCCTGGTCTACGAGATCCATCCTTCGCGGATTGCGGGCCGTCCGGTGATCGGCGGCGGCGACTGGATCGCGCATGCCGCGCAGAAATCGCCGGCGTTTTCACCACCGAAAGGTTGATTGCACATCGTGGAAGGCATGGCTGCTGCGGCGCAATATTTTTTCTCAATATGAGAAAAATAATTTCGCATTGAGGGATATGCCCGTAAGCCATTGATTTTGTTGAGTGAAAAATATGTCTTCTATAAGACATAAGAGTCTCGGATCGAATTACAGTTGATCCCAAGGCCGCAGCGCCCAACCGCTTTCAACCCTTCAATCAACCTCACGGAGTGACCATGCCCCAGACCCTCACAGAACAACTGAGCCGCGAACAGCAGATTGCCGCCCTCGAAAAAGACTGGGCCACCAATCCGCGCTGGAAGGGCATCAAGCGCGGCTACAGCGCAGCCGACGTCGTGCGCCTTCGCGGCTCCTTCCCCATCGAGCACACGCTGGCCCGCCGCGGCGCAGAGAAGCTCTGGGACCTGGTGAACAACGAGCCCTACGTCAACTGCCTCGGCGCACTCACCGGCGGCCAGGCGATGCAGCAGGTCAAGGCTGGCGTGAAGGCCATCTACCTGTCGGGCTGGCAAGTCGCCGCCGACAACAACAGCTACGCCTCGATGTACCCCGACCAGTCGCTGTACCCGGTGGACTCGGTGCCGACGGTGGTCGAGCGAATCAACAACACCTTCCGCCGCGCCGACGAGATTCAGTGGTCCAAGAACGTGAACCCCGGCGACAAGGGCTACACCGACTACTTCGCGCCCATCGTGGCCGACGCCGAAGCCGGTTTCGGCGGCGTGCTGAACGGCTTCGAACTGATGAAGGCCATGATCAAGGCCGGTGCCGGCGGCGTGCACTTCGAGGACCAGCTCGCTTCGGTCAAGAAGTGCGGCCACATGGGCGGCAAGGTGCTCGTGCCCACCACCGAGGCTGTGCAAAAGCTCATCGCGGCCCGCATGGCTGCCGACGTCTGCGGCACCCCGACACTCGTGATCGCCCGCACCGATGCGGAAGCGGCCGACCTGATCACCAGCGACTACGACGAGAACGACAAGCCCTTCATCACCGGTGAGCGCACCGCCGAAGGCTTCTATCGCACGAACAAGGGCATGGACCAGGCCATCAGCCGCGCCGTCGCCTACGCCTACTACGCCGACCTGGTGTGGTGCGAAACCGGCACGCCCGACCTCGAGTTCGCCCGCAAGTTCGCCGAAGCCGTGCACAAGGTGCACCCGGGCAAGATGCTGGCCTACAACTGCTCGCCGTCGTTCAACTGGAAGAAGAACCTCGACGACGCGACCATTGCCAAATTCCAGAAGGAACTGGGCGCCATGGGCTACAAGTACCAGTTCATCACGCTGGCCGGCATCCACTCGATGTGGTTCAACATGTTCGACCTGGCTCAGGACTACGTGGCACGCGGCATGTCGGCCTATGTCGAGAAGGTGCAGGAGCCCGAATTCGCAGCGCGCGACCGTGGCTACACCTTCGTGTCGCACCAGCAGGAAGTGGGCACGGGTTACTTCGACGAAGTGACCACCGTGATCCAGGGCGGCAAGTCCAGCGTCACCGCGCTGACCGGCTCGACCGAAGAAGAACAGTTCCACTGATCTGCCGACACGGATCTTTCGCTGTCACTTTCAAGCCCGGCCATGCGCCGGGCTTTTTTGCGGGCAGCCCGGGCGCGGCGCGGGGGCTGGAGAACGCCGGCGCCACGGCCTGGGCGGCAGAAGTTAGAATTGCCGCTCTTCTGTACTCAACAAGAGCGAGAAAGGCACCTTGGTTATGACACCGCGAACTACTCCGCAAGGATCGAGCGGCTTTTTCTTCTTCGAAGCGATCGAAGGAAAGGGCCGGTAGCCCGCGCTCGCTGGTTTCTTCCAGCTCCCAACCAAGCAAAGCGCGGCATCCACCGCGCTTTTTTGTTTTTCTCCCGAGGTTTTCACATGATCCAGATCACGCTCCCCGACAACTCGCGCCGCGAGTTCCCAGGCCCGGTTTCGGTGGCCGAAGTGGCCCAGTCCATCGGCCCTGGCCTCGCCAAGATGACGGTGGCCGGCAAGGTCGACGGCCGGCTCGTCGATGCCAGCGACGTCATCGACCATGACGCCAAGCTGCAGATCATCACGCCCAGGGACGACGAGGGCCTGGAGATCATCCGCCACTCCACGGCCCACCTGGTCGGCCATGCGGTCAAGCAGCTCTACCCGACGGCCAAGATGGTGATCGGTCCGGTGATCGACGAGGGCTTCTACTACGACATCTCCTACGAGCGCCCCTTCACGCCCGAGGACATGGCCGCGATCGAAGCGCGCATGCGCGAGCTGATTGCGCAGGACTACGACGTCGTCAAGAAGATGACGCCACGCGCCGAGGTGATCGAGGTCTTCAAGTCGCGCGGCGAGGACTACAAGTTGCGCCTGGTCGAGGACATGCCCGACGAACAGGCGATGGGCCTTTACTACCACCAGGAATACGTCGACATGTGCCGCGGCCCGCACGTGCCGAACACGCGTTTCCTGAAGGTCTTCAAGCTCACGAAGCTGGCCGGTGCGTACTGGCGCGGCGACGCCAAGAACGAGCAGCTGCAGCGCATCTACGGCACGGCCTGGGCCGACAAGAAGCAGCTGGACCAGTACATCCAGCGCATCGAGGAAGCCGAGAAGCGGGACCACCGCAAGCTGGGCAAGGAGCTCGACCTGTTCCACATCGACGAAGTGGCGCCGGGCGTGGTGTTCTGGCATCCCAAGGGCTGGGCGATCTGGCAGCAGGTCGAGCAGTACATGCGCGGCATCTACCGTGACACGGGCTACTGGGAAGTGAAGGGCCCGCAGATTCTGGACAAGAGCCTGTGGGAGAAAACGGGCCACTGGCAGAACTATCGCGACAACATGTTCACGACGGAGTCGGAGAAACGCGAGTACGCGTTGAAGCCGATGAACTGCCCGGGTCACGTGCTGATCTTCAAGAGCGATCTGCGCAGCTACCGTGATCTGCCGCTGCGCTACGGCGAGTTCGGCCAGTGCCACCGCAACGAACCGAGCGGCGCGCTGCACGGGATCATGCGCGTGCGCGGCTTCACGCAGGACGACGGGCACATCTTCTGCACGGAAGACCAGATCCTCGACGAATGCATCGCCTACACGGAACAGCTGCAGAAGGTCTACGCCGACTTCGGCTTCACGGACATCCTCTACAAGGTCGCGACGCGGCCGGAGAACCGCGTCGGCTCCGACGAACTGTGGGACAAGGCCGAGCATGCGGTGATGGAGTCGCTGCGCCGCTCGGGCGTCGACTTCGTCATCTCGCCGGGCGACGGCGCCTTCTACGGTCCGAAGATCGAATACACGTTGCGCGACGCCATCGGGCGCCAGTGGCAATGCGGCACGATGCAGGTCGACTTCAACACGGCCGAGCGCCTGGGCGGCGAGTACGTGACGGAATCGAGCGGCCGTGCGCACCCCGTGATGCTGCATCGCGCGATCGTCGGCAGCCTGGAGCGCTTCATCGGCATGCTGATCGAACACCACTCCGGCGCGATGCCCGCATGGCTCGCTCCGGTGCAGGTGGCGGTGCTCAATATCAGCGAAGGGCAGGCCGATTACGCTCGAGACGTGGCGAAAGCGCTGCAAAATCAAGGGCTTAGGGTTCAGTTGGACCTGCACAACGAAAAGATTACGTATAAAATACGGAAGCATTCGTTGCAAAAGCTCCCTTACATCCTCGTCGTGGGCGACAAGGAAAAGGAAGCAGGTGCCGTCGCAGTGCGCGCCCGGGGCAATCAAGACCTCGGAGCAATGTCCCTCGAATCGTTCGTGCAACGGCTCGTCCAGGATGTTGCCGACAAGCGTTGATTTGTCTCTGAAACACCCCATATGTTTCCTTGCCAAATCGTGCCGCTTGTCCGCGAGGACTGACCGGCGTTCGCTACAGATTTTGTAGCAAATTTTGAAGGATTCTGACCATCGCTACTGCATTTCGCGACCGCCGCCACCGCGAGGAACGCCAACACCGCCTGAACCGGGAAATCATGGCCCCGGAAGTCCGCCTTGTAGGCCCGGAAAACGAGCCATTGGGTGTTATGAGTCTCTCGGAGGCCTTGCGCCTCGCCGGCGAGGCCGATGTGGATCTGGTGGAGGTCGTCGCGGCGGCCAATCCGCCGGTATGTCGCCTGATCGAGTACGGCAAGTTCAAGTACCACGAGCAGAAAAAAGCGGCCGAGGCGAAGTCCAAGCAGAAGGTCATCGAGGTCAAGGAAATCAAGTTCCGGCCCGGTACCGACGACGGCGACTACAACATCAAGATGCGCAACATCAAGCGCTTTCTTGAAGAGGGCGACAAATGCAAGATCACGCTGCGCTTCCGCGGCCGCGAGATCACGCACCAGGAGCTCGGTCTGGCACTCTTGCAGCGCATTCGCGATGAGTTGGGCGACCTGATCATGGTCGAGCAGTTCCCGAAGCTGGAAGGCCGGCAGATGATCATGATGATCGCGCCGGGCCGCAAGAAGGCCGGTGGCGGTGCTCCCAAGCCGGCAGCAGACGCTGCGCCGGCAACGGCGCCCGCGGCAACCGCTTGAGGCGTTTGCAGCAGACGAGGTTTTGAAGGGATTTCGTCGTTGCCGGTGCTTTGAAAGAAGCACAGGCAGGGGCGAGATAAAGAAGTGTCTCGGGGCCAACAAGCCCATGGAGTTTCCATGGCGCCTCACGAGCACAAACTAAAGGAGCATTCACATGCCCAAAATGAAGACCAAGAGCAGCGCGAAAAAACGTTTCCGCGTTCGTCCCGGTGGCACCGTCAAGCGCGGTCAAGCTTTCAAGCGTCACATCTTGACGAAGAAGACCACCAAGAACAAGCGTCACCTTCGTGGTGCAGTCGCAGTGCATGAGACCAACATGGTTTCTGTCGCCGCCATGCTGCCCGGCCGTGGCATTTAACTCAGACGAACAAGGAGTACACACATGCCTCGCGTCAAACGTGGTGTAACGGCTCGCGCCCGCCACAAGAAAGTTCTCGCACTCGCCAAGGGTTTCCGCGGTCGCCGCGGCAATGTCTTCCGCGTCGCCAAACAGGCGGTGATGAAGGCAGGCCAATACGCCTACCGTGACCGCCGTACCAAGAAGCGCGTGTTCCGTCAGTTGTGGATCGCGCGTATCAACGCCGCCTCGCGTGAACTGGGCCTGACCTACAGCCAGTTCGCCAACGGCATCCGCAAGGCCGGTATCGAGATCGACCGCAAGATGCTTGCGGACATCGCCGTGCACGACAAGGCCGCTTTTGCCGGCATCGTGGAGCAGGTCAAGGCCAAGCTGGCTGCTTGATTCTGCACAGCAGGGTGTTGCCTCCGGGCAGCTTCCTGCGCCCACGGCTCAAGGGCTGGCGCTTGAAAAGGCTCCAGCTCTTTTTTATTTCCCCCTCGAAGATTTTTGTTGCTATGAACGAGTTGGACTCCCTGGTCGACACCGCACGCGCCGCCTTCGCCGAAGCGAAAACGCCCGCCGAACTCGAAAACGCCAAGGCCCAGTTCCTCGGCAAGTCGGGCCGCATCACCGAGCTGATGAAGGGCATGGCCGCGCTGAGTGTCGAAGAGAAGAAGTCCCGCGGCGCCGCGATCAACGTAGCCAAACAAGCCATCGAGTCCGCGCTGACCGATCGCCGCCAGCAACTGGCCGACGAAGAGCTCTCCCTGCAGCTGCGCGCCGAAGCGCTCGACGTGAGCTTGCCCGGCCGACGTCATGTGTCGGGCGGCCTGCACCCCGTGAGCCGCACCCTGGAGCGCATCGAGGAGATCTTCTCGAGCATGGGCTTCGACGTGGCCGACGGCCCCGAGATCGAGAGCGACTGGCACAGCTTCACCTCGCTCAACAACCCGCCGAACCATCCTGCGCGCTCGATGCAGGACACCTTCTATGTCGACCTGAACGGCGACGACGGCATCCCCTACAACCTGCGTCCGCACACCAGCCCGATGCAGGTGCGCTATGCGCATCAGCACATCAAGAAGTACGCGGCCGAGTTCGCCGCTGCTGCAGCCGACCCTACCGGCACCGTCAAGGCCCCCGAGATCCGCGTGATCGCCCCCGGCCGCACCTACCGCGTCGACAGCGACGCCACCCACTCGCCCATGTTCCACCAGTGCGAAGGCCTCTGGCTCGGCGAGAACGTGAGCTTCAAGGACCTGAAGGTCGTCTTCACCGACTTCTGCCGCACCTTCTTCGAACGCGACGACCTCGTGCTGCGCTTCCGCCCGAGCTTCTTCCCGTTCACCGAGCCCAGCGCCGAAATCGACATCCAGTTCGCGAGCGGCCCGCTGGCCGGCCGCTGGCTCGAGGTGTCGGGCTCGGGCCAGGTGCATCCGAACGTGGTGCGCAACATGGGCCTGGATCCGGAGCGCTACATCGGCTTCGCTTTCGGCATGGGGCCCGACCGGCTCACGATGCTGCGCTATGGCGTGAACGACCTGCGCCTTTTCTTCGACGGCGACCTGCGTTTTCTCTCGCAGTTCCAGTGATCCACTGACACGCCCTTTCCACACAGAAAAACAGATCGAGATCGAAGAGATGCAATTCCCGGAATCCTGGCTGCGCGAGTTCTGCAACCCGCCCCTCGACAGCGCAACATTGGCCGAAACGCTCACCATGGGCGGCTTCGAGGTCGAAGAGCGCCGACCGGTGGCGCCGCCCTTCACGCGCATCGTGGTCGGCGAAATCAAGGAAGCGGCGCAGCACCCGAACGCCGATCGCCTGCGCATCTGCCAAGTCGATGTTGGCCAGGTCGATGCCGCGGGGCAGGGCGCCTTGCTCAACATCGTGTGCGGCGCACCCAACGCGCGCGTCGGCATCAAGGTGCCGTGTGCGCTCGTCGGCGCAGAGCTGCCGCCGGGTGAAGACGGCAAGCCTTTCCTCATCAAGCTGGGCAAGCTGCGCGGCGTCGAGAGCCAGGGCATGCTGTGCTCGGCGCGCGAACTGCACTTGAGCGAAGACCACGGCGGCCTCCTTGAGCTCGACGCAGACGCACCCATCGGCGCCGACGTGCGCGACGTGCTCAAGCTGGACGACGCCCTGCTGACCCTCAAGCTCACGCCCAACCTCGCGCATGGCCTGAGCGTCTACGGCGTCGCTCGCGAACTCGCCGCGCTCACCGGTGCGCCGCTCAAGACGCCGGCGATCGCGCCCGTGGCCACTTCGTTCAACGACGTGCTGCCGGTCAAGGTCGAGGCGCCCGAGCTCTGCGGCCGCTTCTCCGGCCGCATCGTGCGCGGCGTGAACACCACCGTCGCCACGCCGGCCTGGATGGTCGAGCGCCTCGCGCGCTGCGGCCAGCGCAGCGTGACGCCGCTGGTCGACATCTCCAACTACGTGATGTTCGAGTACGGCCAGCCCAGCCACATCTTCGACCTCGACAAGATCCACGGCGGCCTCACGGTGCGCTGGGGCAAGGCGGGCGAACAGCTCAAGCTGCTGAACGGCACCACGATCACCGTCGACGACAAGGTCGGCGTGATCGCCGACGACCGCGAAGTCGAATCGCTGGCCGGCATCATGGGCGGCGATGCGACCTCGGTGTCCGACGACACCCGCAACATCTACGTCGAGGCCGCGTTCTGGTGGCCCGAAGCCGTGCAGGGCCGGTCGCGCCGCTTCAACTTCTCGACCGATGCGGGCCACCGCTACGAGCGCGGTGTGGATCCGAGCCGCAGCGTCGAGATCATCGAACGCATCACGCAACTGATCATCGAGATCTGCGGCGGCGAAGCCGGCAGGATGGACGACCAGACGCTGAACGTGCCGGCAGCCGTGCCCGTCACGCTGCGCGTGGCGCGTGCCGCGCGCGTGATCGGCATGCCGCTGACGCAGGCGCAGTGCGCCGATGCGCTCCACCGCCTGGGCTTGGCCATCACCGAAGGCGAAGGCACGCTGACCGTGACCCCGCCGCCGCACCGCTTCGACCTGCTGATCGAAGAAGACCTGATCGAAGAAGTCGCGCGCCTGATCGGCTTCAACAACCTGCCGACCACCGCGCCGCTCGCGCCCATCACCGCCCGCGTGCGGCCTGAAGCACAGCGCAGCCGTTTCGCAGTGCGCCGCAGCATCGCAGCGCTGGGCTACCAGGAAACCATCAACTTCAGTTTTGTCGAAGCGCACTGGGAGCAGGACCTTGCCGGCAATGCCAACCCCGTCAAGCTGCTGAATCCCATCGCCAGCCAGATGAGCGTGATGCGCTCGTCGCTGATCGGCTCGCTGCTGCAGGTGCTGAAGTTCAACCTCGACCGCAAGGCGCCGCGCGTGCGCGTGTTCGAGCTGGGCCGCGTGTTCATGCGCGACGACAGTGTCGTCACCACCGACAGCACCGTGCGTGGCGTCGACCAGCCGATGCGCGTGGCAGGTCTCGCCTGGGGCGATGCCGATGAAGCGCGCTGGGAAGGCAAGGCCCACCGCGTCGACTTCTACGACGTCAAGGGCGATGTCGAAGCACTGCTCGCGCCGCTGGTGCCGAGTTTCGAGCCGGCCGAGCATCCCGCGCTGCACCCCGGCCGCTCGGCCCGCGTCTCGATAGACGGCAAGGCCATCGGCTTTGTCGGCGAGCTGCATCCGCGCTGGCGCCAGAAGTGGGACTTCGCGCAGGCCCCCGTGCTGTTCGAGCTCGACCTGGATGCGATCACCGCGCGCCCCGTGCCCGTGGCGCAGCCGGTGCCCAAGCACCAGGCGGTCGAACGCGACATTGCCGTCGTGGTCGCCGAGGCCGTCACCCACGACGCGTTGATGCAAACGATCCGCGCGACCGCGGCTGCACAAGGACTGCTGCGCGACGCGACGCTGTTCGACATCTACCGTCCACAGCCGCTGCAGGGCGGTGCCGTTGCAGCGCCCGGCGCGCTGGCGCAGGGCGAGAAGAGCATGGCCGTCCGCCTGAGTTTCCAGGGCGACAGCGCCACCCTCATGGACGAGCAGGTCGAGCCCGCGGTCCGTGCAATCGTCGAACAACTGGGCGCCACGCTGGGCGGCCGCTTGAGAGGATGAAGATGAACGCTGCCGAATTCACGCTCGAAGCTTTAGAAACGCCGGCGCTCACCAAGGCGCATCTGGCCGACCTGCTGTTCGAGCAGATCGGCCTCAACAAGCGTGAGTCCAAGGACATGGTGGAGGCGTTCTTCGAGCTCGTGGCCAGCAGCCTGATCGAAGGCACGGACGTGAAGATCTCGGGCTTCGGCAATTTCCAGATCCGCGTGAAGGCGCCGCGGCCCGGCCGCAATCCGCGCACCGGCGAAGCCATTCCGATCGGCGAGCGTCGCGTCGCCACGTTCCATGCGAGCGCCAAGCTCAAGGAACAGATTCACGGAAGCATCGAGCAGAGTGGCTCATCCGAAGTCGAGTGGAGCCTGGGCACCGAATAGTGCTTGGTGCTCGGCGGTTGCGTAGAGTAATCTCTCAGGTTTCCCGCGCACCGTCTTGATTTCAATGGAAATAATGGAGAAAGCGCTCCCGCCGATTCCTGTCAAACGCTACTTCACCATCGGTGAGGTCGGCGAACTCTGCGGCGTCAAGCCGCACGTGCTGCGCTACTGGGAACAAGAGTTCACGCAGCTGCGGCCCATGAAGCGACGCGGCAACCGTCGTTACTACCAGCACCACGAGGTGCTCATGATTCGCCGCATCCGCGACCTGCTGTACGACCAGGGCTTCACGATCAGCGGCGCGCGCAACAAGCTGCAGGAACTGGTGCAGGGCGAGCGCGATCGCCGCAAGGCCGGCGAAGTGCCGCTCGAAGGCATGGAAGCGATCGAAATCGACCAGGAAGAATTCGACGCCGCCGTGCAGGACAGCCCCGATCCGACCGCGCCGCGCACGGTCGATCTGTCGCAGTTGTTGCACCTTCGGCGCGAGCTTTTTGAAATTCGTGAGCTCCTGACCGTCGGACGCTGATTTCAGCCGGCTATAATTGCGGGCTTCGGTGTGTGGCGCAGCCTGGTAGCGCACTTGCATGGGGTGCAAGGGGTCGAAGGTTCGAATCCTTTCACACCGACCAAAAACGTTAGTCAGATCAACGGGTCAGAGCCACAAGCTCTGACCCGTTTTTCTTTGGTTCTGACAAACCCGTCGATTCCTGAAAAAGCCGGCCGCTTCACGAGCCTCCCAATTTCCGACGGCCAGAGTTTTCCGGTCGGCACGTTGCGGCGGCACACGCGCCTTGTCACCTTCACGTCCTCGCGGCGCAGCCGTTCTGGTCCTGGTCCGACCATCCGAATCGCATGCCATTGCCGCAACCACCTGAATGCCGCGCTTCGTGCGGCGAAATCCTACCGAGGCTTCCGAAGCCCGCCCACGGGCTTGGGCCTCTGGCTGCGTAGCGTCTGTGTTTTGCCGCAAAGGAAGCACGCATGGCCCACCGCAAAGTCGCCGACCTCGTCATCGAAACCCTGCAGAAGGCCGGCGTCAAACGCTGCTACGGCATCGTCGGGGACACGTTGAACCACGTCACCGACGCGATCCGCCGCAGCGAGATCGAATGGGTGCATGTGCGGCACGAAGAGGCGGCGGCTTTCGCCGCGGGCGCGGAGTCGTACCTCACGGGCGAGCTCACCGCTTGCGCCGGTTCGTGCGGACCGGGCGGGCTGCATTTCATCAACGGCGTCTTCGAGGCGAACCGCAACCGCACGCCGATGGTGCTGATCGCAAGCCAGGTCGTGACGACGGAACTGGGCATGGAGTTTCCGCAGGAAGTCGATTTCAAGTCGCTCTACGCGGGCTGCAGCGTCTTCTGCGAACAGGTGCAGTCGGCCGGGCAGGCGCAGCGCGTCATGGCCCTTGCGGCGCAGGCTGCGCTTTCGCGGCGCGGCGTGGCCGTGGTCATCTTGCCGAGCGACATCGCGCAGACCGAGGTGAAGGAGGGCCTGAGCTTCACCGTGCACCGCGCCGCCCCGGTGATCCGGCCCAACGACGGCGAACTCGCGCAACTGGCGGCCTTGCTCGCCAAGGGAAAGAAGATCGCGATCTACGCCGGCCACGGCTGCGAAGGCGCGCACGAGATGCTGCTGGCGCTCGGCCAGTGCCTGAAGGCGCCGATCGCCCACACCTCGCGCGCCAAGGACTTCGTGGAGTACGACAACCCTTTCAACATGGGCATGACCGGCATCTTCGGCGTGGAGTCGGGCTACCGCGCGCTGCAGGCGTGCGACACGCTGCTGCTGCTGGGCGCCGACTTCGCGTGGAGCCAGTTCTATCCGGCCAAGGCGACCATCCTGCAGATCGATACCGACGGCAGCCACCTCGGGCGACGCCATCCGGTGGCGCTGGGGCTGGTGGGCGACATTGCGCACACCGTGCAGGCGCTGATCCCGCTGCTCGAAGAACGCAGCGACCGCAGCTTTCTGGACGAGTGCCTGCGCCATCGCAAGGAGGCGGTCCAGACGCTGCGGCGCGACGAGCGGCCCGGCAAGGAGGGGTTGATTCATCCGCAGCACCTCACGCGCGTCATCGACGAACTGGCGGCCGACGACGCCATCTTCACTGCCGATGGCGGCAGCCCGATGGTGTGGTCGCTGCGTCACCTGACGATGAACGGCCGGCGCCGCACGCTGGTGAGCCTGCTCCACGGCACCATGGCCAATGCAATGCCGCAGGCGCTTGGCGCGCAGAAGGCGTATCCCGGGCGGCAGGTGATTTCGCTCTCGGGCGACGGCGGCCTCGCGATGCTGCTGGGCGACCTGATGACCGCGGTGCAGGAGAAGCTGCCGATCAAGGTCGTGGTCTACAACAACGCGAGCCTGAACTTCGTGGAGCTCGAGCAGAAGGTCGAAGGGCTGCTGGACAACTACACCGACCTGCTGAACCCCGACTTCGCGCGGCTGGCCGAGGTGATCGGCTTCTATGGCCAGAAGGTGGAGCGCGCCGAGCAATTGCCCGACGCAGTGCGCGCCTTCCTCGCGCACCCGGGCCCGGCGCTGCTGGACGTGAAAGTCAACCGCACGGAGCTGGTGATGCCGCCGAAGGTGGAGTTCGGCCAGGTCGCAGGAACGATGCTGTATTCGGCCAAGGCGGCGCTCGGCGGGCGCTCGTCGGACGTGGTGGACCTGATCAAGGACAACTTCACCGAATGACGCCGGCCTTGTCCTTCTCCCCGATGCAGAACACGGTCCTTCTCTCTCACGGCGAAACGCTGCTTCGGCTCTTTGTCGCCGCCGCGCTCGGCAGTCTCGTCGGCCTGGAGCGCGAGCGATTGCTGTGGGCGGCGGGTATTCGCACGCACATGCTGGTGAGCGTCGGGGCTTGCCTTTTCATGCTGGTGTCGGCCTACGGTTTTTCTGACAGCCTGCGCGGCGAGCATGTGGTGCTCGACCCCTCGCGCGCGGCCGCGCAGGTGGTGTCGGGCATCGGTTTCCTCGGTGCGGGCGCGATCCTCGCGCGCGGGGAGATCGTGCGCGGGCTCACCACGGCCGCGAGCATCTGGACCGTGGCCGCGATCGGGCTCGCGGTCGGCGGCGGGCTCTACTTTCCGGCGGCCGCCTCGACCGTGATCATCCTGGTGATCCTCGCGGGCATCAAGCCGCTGGAGGAGGCGTACCGCGCGCGCAGCCAGAGCTGCCGCCTGCGCGTGGTCGCCGAACATGGCGCGGTGAGCCCGGAGACGCTGGAGCACGGCCTGAAGCTCCCGCCCGCGCGGCTGCGGCGCTTCCTGGTGGCGGTGCGGCCGGGCGGGCAGCTCGACGACATCACGGTGCAGCTGGTGCGCGTGTCCTCGGCCGACATCGGAAGCTTCGTCGAGCGGCTGGAAAAGCTAGAGGGCGTGCAGTCGGTCGAGGTCGTGGCACGAGGTGGCGGCCACGGCGCCGAGGCCAACTGACGCTGCTGTGGGCTGGACTCACGCGGACGGCTGCGCGGCAAGCTCGAACACGCGCAGCGACGGCTCCAGCGCAAGCGCACGCCTGGCGGCCTGCGCTTGCGCCGCATCGAGCGTGACCAGCAGCGCGACTTTCCCCGCCACGCTGGTGGCAATCGGCAGGCCGTCGCGGTACAGCACGCGCGAGCCCCCGACGCGCGGCACCTTGGGTCCGTTCACGAGAGTCCCCAGCAGGTTGGCCGGATCGCTGGCTGCCAGCACGATCAACGCGCCGTCGCCCGGCTGCCGGCGCACCTGCCGCATCGACGCGACCGCCTCGGGCAGCGCGAACTGCTCGCCCGACACCCCGGCGATGAAGCGTCCGCCGCGGATCTCGCCGCGCGCTTCCAGCCGCCGGCACACGCGAACCAGGTCGCGCCATGGCGGCAGCCATGCGGCCTCGCGCTCGAGCAGGCGCCAGCAGACCACGCCGTAGCGGCGCAGCAGCACGTGCACGACCTGTTCGATCGCTTCGGCGGAACTGGCGGCCATTGCTTCGGCGGCGGCGGGTGGCCGCACCAGCGTCCAGCGCCCCGCGTCCTCGATGCCGAAGAGCGGCGTGCGCCGCCGGCGCCGCGTGTCGGCCGAGGCGCGCTTGGACGCCGGCACCAGCAGGGCGCGCAGGCCCGCGTAGCTGTCGCAGCGCGCGCGGCCCTTGGCGACCAGCTCGGTCAGCGCCTCTTCGATCTCCACCGGCAGCAGGCGTGTGCCCGACGCGATTTCGTCGAAGAAGCAGGCACCGTGTTGCGCCAGATGCGCGGCCACGCGCGCGGCCCGCGAGCCGAGGTTGTCGTCGTCGACCGGCGCGGGCGCCAGTGTGGTCCACAGCGCCGCGCTGCGGCGCGGCAGCAGCACCACCGGCGTGGCGCGCAGCGAGAGGTTGCCCGCACCCTTGCGGCCCTCGGTGGCGGCCGGGCGCAACCGCGTCCACAGCACGCGCCCCGCGGTGCACAGGTCGTCGAGCCAGGCGCCGGCGTAGTCGGTCACGCGCGCCGGCAGCAGCTCGGCTTCCCAGAGCGGCGCGGGCGCCTCGTAGCCTTCCAGCTGCGACAGGATGCCCGACAGCGCCTCCGGCCCGCTCACACGCGAGCCCGCGCCGATGTGCTGCCACTCGAAGAGAAAGCGCACGAAGTCGCGTGGCTCCACGGGTTCGATCTCGCGGCGCAGGCGCTTGAGCGTGTAGCGGTGGATGCGTGCCAGCAGATGGCGCTCGCACCATTCGGGCTCTGCTGCGCCGGGCGTGAAGCGGCCCTGCAGCACGCTGCCTTCGGCCTGCAGTGCGACCAGGGCGCTTTCGACATCCGCGGCCGAAAGCAAAAGCGCCGTGGCAAGTTGCGCGACGGTGACCGGGCCGAGCCCGCCGAGGCGCGAGCGCAGCAGCTCGCGCAGCGCGGTGTCGCGGTCGGCCGGCCGCTCGGCATCGGCGGGGGCTTCGATGGCCGGCTGCATCGGCGCATCGGGCGCCACGGCCTGCAGCAGGTGCAGGCGCTCGGCCGTCACCCACAGGCCGCGCGCGGTGCGGCCCTTGCCTTGGAGCAGCAGCCGCGTCACGCGGCCGGCCTTGGCGAGCGCGGCCAGCCACTTCTTCCAGTCAGCCTCTTGTGCCACCTCGTCGTCGCTCAAGGCACCGAGCATGCCCAGCGCCTCGTGCATCTCGTCGGCGCTGCGCGGCTGCGGCCAGGCTTCTTCGCGCACGCTGGCGATGGCGTCCGCATCGAGCTGGCCGACGTCGTCGGCGCTTTCGGGATCGGTGTAGCGGCGGTTCTGCACGGCCTGCGTGCGGCGCTCTTCCAGCGGCGCATCGTCCAGGAATGCATAGGGACGCGCATTCAACGCTTCCATCGCGAGCGGCGAGGGGGCCGGCAGGTCGCGCGCCAGCATCCGAACCTCGCCCGACTCCATGCGGCGCAGGAGCGCGAGCCACCCGTCGGCATCCATCGCCTCGTGCAGGCAGTCGTCCAGCGTCTGCGCGACCAGCGGGTGCTCGGGGATCTCGCGCTCCCCGACGATGTTTTCGGCGCACGCGACCTGGTCGGGAAACACGGCCGCGAGCAGGTCTTCGGAGCGCATGCGCTGCAGCTGCGGCGCCACCTTGCGGCCGCCGCTGAAGCGCGGCAGCGCCAGCGCGGTGGTCGCGTTCCAGCGCCAGCGCACGCCAAAGAGCGGCGCGTCCAGCAGCGCCTGCACCAGCACGTGCAGCGCCGAGGCCGAGTGCAGGTAGCGCGCGACCTCCTCGAGCGGAAAACTGTGGCTGGTCGACAGCGAAAGGACGATCGCATCCTCTGTCGCCGCGGCCTGCAGTTCGAAGTTGAAGGTGCGGCAAAAGCGCTTGCGCAGCGCCAGGCCCCATGCGCGATTGAGCCGGCTGCCGAACGGCGAGTGAATCACCAGCTGCATGCCGCCGGAGGCGTCGAAGAAGCGCTCCATCACCAGCGTGCGTTGCGTCGGCAGCGCACCGAGCACCGCGAGCGCATGCGCGAGATGCTCGACGATCTGGCGCGCCGCCTCGTCGTCCAGGCCGAGCGCCTGCACCAGCAGCTTCATCGCGGCATCGCGGCCGCCCGCTTCCAGCGCCAGTGCCACTTCGCCGCGCAACCGCGACACGCCGAACGACAGCTCGTCGCTGCGCCCCGGCGCCTCGCCGAGCCAGAACGGGATGTTGGGCGCGGCGCCGTGCGCGTCTTCCACGCGCACGCGGCCCGGCTCGATCTTCAGGATGCGGTAGCTGGTGTTGCCCAGCTGGAACACGTCGCCCGCCAGGCTCTCGACCGCGAAGTCTTCATTGACCGTGCCGATCTTGTCGGCCTGCGGTTCCAGCACGACCGTGTAGTCGCCGGTCTCGGGGATGGTGCCGCCAGAGGTCAGCGCCGTCATGCGCGCGCCCTTGCGTTCGCGCAGCAGGTGGTTCACGGCGTCGCGGTGCACATAGCCGGCGCGCTGGCCCTGCCGCGTGGTGAAGCCTTCGGACACCATGCGCACCACTTCCATGTAGCGCGCGTGCGAGAGCTGCGCATAGGGCCAGGCGCGGCGCACCAGCGCGAACAGATCGTCCTCGTTCCACTCGCGGCATGCGGTCTCGGCCACGATCTGCTGCGCCAGCACGTCCAGCGGCGCGGGCAGCACGCGCAGCGCGTCGAGCTCGCCGCGGCGAATGCAGTCCAGCAGGGCGGCGCACTCCACCAGCTCGTCGCGCGACTGGGGAAAAAGCCGCGCCTTCGGCACCCCGCCCACGGCGTGGCCCGAGCGCCCCGCGCGCTGCAGGAAGGTGGCGATGGCGCGCGGCGAGCCGAGCTGGCACACCAGGTCGACGTCGCCGATGTCCAGGCCCAGTTCGAGCGATGCCGTGGCCACCAGCACCTTCAGGTCGCCGCGCTTGAGGCGCTGTTCGGCGTCCAGGCGCGTCTCCTTCGAAAGACTGCCGTGGTGCGCGGCCACGGCCTCCTTGCCGAGGATGTCGCCCAGGTGCCGCGCCGCGCGCTCGGCCATGCGGCGCGTGTTGACGAACACCAGCGTGGTCTTGTGCAGCCACACCAGCTCGGCCACGCGGGCGTACACCTGCGTCCATTGGTCGTTCGACATCACTGCCTCGAGCGGCGTCGGCGGCAGCTCGAGCGCGAGGTCGCGCTGCTTGGCATAGCCGATGTCGACGATGGCGCAGTCGGCCGTGCCGTCGGTGCGCAGCGCACCCGCGCCGACCAGGAAGCGCGCGACCTCGTCGATGGGCTTCTGCGTGGCCGACAGGCCGATGCGCACCGGCCGCGCGCCGCCTTGCGCCATGCACAGGTCCTGCAGCCGCTCCAGCGACAGTGCCAGGTGGCTGCCGCGCTTGCTCGCGGCAATCGCATGGATCTCGTCGACGATCACGCTGCGCACGGTGGACAGCATCCGGCGGCCCGACGCCGAGCCGAGCAGCACGTACAGCGACTCCGGCGTGGTCACCAGGATGTGCGGCGGCCGGCGCAGGCTCTGCTGGCGCTCGCGCTGCGGCGTGTCGCCGGTGCGCACGGCGGTGCGGATGTCGACGTCGGGCAGCCCGAGCGCCGCCAGCTCGCTGCGAATGCCCGCGAGCGGTGCCTCCAGGTTCAGGCGGATGTCGTTGGAGAGCGCCTTCAGCGGCGAGACGTAGACCACGGCGGTTTCATCGGGCAAGCCGGCAGGCGCGAGGCCTCGATGGACCAGGTCGTCCAGGGCGGCCAGAAAGGCGGTGAGTGTCTTGCCCGAACCGGTGGGCGCGGCCACGAGCGTGTCGCGCCCGGCACGGATCGCCGGCCATGCCTCGGCCTGGGCCGAGGTGGGGCCGGGAAAGGTCCGAAGGAACCACTGGGCGACGGCGGGATGGAACGAGTGCAGGGCCACGGGGAGTGCAGGCTACGGCAGGGATTGCGGCGGCGCAATGCGGGAGCCATTGACCTCACAGGTCGGGACGGTGCGGGCGATCTCAAGGCACTCTCGCCGGAAGACGTCCAGACCCGTGCCGCATCCGCATCCGGTGCTGGAAAACTATCCGGCCGCGTTCCGGCGCGTCCGCTCGGTCACCTATGAACAGGGCAGATACCGTACTCGCCGCCATTCATCACGCCCCAGGCGTGAAAAAGCCCTCGCGAG
The DNA here is from genome assembly GCF_900115685.1 of Variovorax sp. 770b2. GTDB lineage: Bacteria > Pseudomonadota > Gammaproteobacteria > Burkholderiales > Burkholderiaceae_C > Variovorax. Next base: position 601,091 of record NZ_FOXJ01000001.1, read on the forward strand.
GAGGGCTCTTGTTGCACGCCTTGAGAGCGTGGGGTTCAGCGCACCCAGTGGCAGGCGCGGTGGTGATGACGCGCATCCCACTTGCACACCTTGTGCGCCTTGTGGGGGGCCGCCGAAGCGATGGTCGGTGCGAACGCCGCCAGGGTGGCGAAGGCAACGAGGCTGGAGAGAACGAGCTGCTTGATCTTCATGTGTTTCTTTCTAAGCAATGGCATCAAAGGATGCGTCGCGTGGACGACGCACTTCGAGTAACGCCCGACTCGCTTCCCAGCCGACACGCCAAAACCCGCGAACTACTGGATCGCCGTGATTTCCTGCACTGAAAACCGGGGGACGAGGGCGCCCACCAACTGCAGATCGCGCGGATCGCAGGGCGCGGAAATCGACCTGCCGTCGAACCTCACCCGGATGTGCGAGTAATTGGCGCTCGCAACGGTGCCGGATCGGCCTTCGCAAGTGACACGGTCACCGCGCTGAAACGAGGCCCCGAATCGGTCCTTGATGTCCTTGAAGCTCATACCCTTACCCGTAGAAATGGAGTCGATATGGTCGCGGCGGCGCGGGAATTTCGCTGTAGGGAGCCCGGCGGCGCGCAACGTAGGACGGTCGAGGCACCGCGGGAAGGACAGCGCCGATCAGGCAAGAAAAAGCCCGCACGAGGCGGGCAAGGGTAGCCCTGAGAAGGGAGGAGGGAGAAAACAAGGGGCTACCGAAGTGAAGTCTAACGTATTAACTCTCCCTGCGGCGAGCCGCGGTCGAGCCAATACCGAAAGTGCGCCCTTCAATTCCATGCAGTGGAAGAGGCGGGATGCAGCCAAGTCGCCCCCGGCCTAAGCTGGCCCGCTGAGCCAAAAAAGATGTCCGCATGCAGCGATACATCCCCACGGAGACCCCGATGCCCCCAACACCCGCCCCCTCCCGGCGCCATTTCAACGCCATGGGAGGCGCACTCGCGCTCATGGCTTTCGCCCCGCGCGCCCGGGCCGACACGTTTCCCTCCAAGCAGATCCGCATCGTCGTGCCGTTCTCGCCCGGCGGTCCCACCGACCTCATGGCGCGCGCGATCGGCAAGATCATGTCGACGAACCTGGGCCAGCCCGTGATCATCGACAACAAGCCGGGCGGCGGCGGCGTCATCGGCATGAGCGAGGTCAAGCACCAGCCGGCCGACGGCTACACGCTGGTCTTCCCGTCGATCCTGGCGGTCACCAACCCGGCGTTGATGCCCGGCTACCCGTTCGACACCCTGCGCGATTTCTCGCCTTTGACCGTGGTGGGTTTCGTGCCCCACGCCGTGGTGGTGCGCACCGATTTCCCCGCGCCCGATCTGCAGGCACTGGTCGCGAGCGCAAAGGCCAAACCGGAGGGCCTGTCGTACGGCTCGTCCGGCAACGGCACCTCGGCCCATCTGGGCGCGGCGCTGTTCGCGCAGCGTGCCGGCATGCGCGCGACGCACGTGCCCTACCGGGGCGCCGGCCCCGCGGTGCAGGACCTCCTGGGCGGGCAGATCCAGTTCATGTTCCTGGACATGAGCAGCGCCCTGCCGTTCATCCAGGCCGGCAAGCTGCGCGCGCTGGCCGTCGCGACGGCCACGCGCTTCGAGGGGCTCCCCGCCGTGCGGACCGTGGCCGAGCAGGGCTATCCGGGCTTCGAGGTGCACGGCTGGTACGGCCTGCTGCTCAAGGCCGGCACGCCGGCGGCCGTGACGCAGCGCCTCTACGCCGAAGTCAAGCGCGCCCTGGACACGAAGGAAGTGCGTGATCTCTTCAAGGCCCAGGGCATCGCCCCCGGTGGCATGCCGCCCGAGCAGTTCACGACGCTCGTGCGCAACGACCTGGCGATGTGGAAGCGCACGGTCGAACAACTTCACATCACGCTGCAATGAAGAAGGAGCACCTGCGCATGCGCATCGCCATCCCCGACGACTACCAGGACTGCGTTCGCGGCCTGGACTGCTTCTCCAGGCTCGACGCCCACGAGACGCGCATCTACAACGACACGGTCAAGGGCACCGACGCGCTGGCCGAGCGCTTCGCGGATGCGGAGGCCCTTGTGCTGACGCGCGAGCGCACGCGCATCGATGCCGCGCTGCTCGATCGCCTGCCCAAGCTCCGGCTGATCAGTCAGACCGGCAAGCTCGCGGGCCACGTCGACCTGGCGGCCTGCACGGCGCGCGGCGTGCTCGTGGCCGAAGGCAGCGGGGCGGGGTCCGCCACCGCGGAACTGAGTTGGGCGCTCGCGCTCGCGAGCCGCCGGCACCTGGTCGATGAGGCCAACCGCATGCGCCAGGGACTCTGGCAAGGACACCTCGGCCAGCAACTCGGCGGGCAGCGTCTCGGTGTCTGGAGCTACGGCCGCATCGGCCGGCAGGTGGCCGCCTACGGCCGCGTGTTCGGCATGAAGGTCTGGGTCTGGGGCCGCGAGGCATCGACTGCCGCGGCGCGCGCCGACGGGTTCGAGGTGGCGCCGTCGCGCGAAGCCTTCTTTGCCGAGAGCGATGTGGTGAGCCTGCACGTGCGGCTTACGGCCGACACCCATGGGTTGGTCACGGCCGAAGACCTCGCGCGCATGAAGCGCACGGCGCTGCTGGTGAACACCAGCCGCGCCGAACTGGTCGCCGAGGGCGCGCTCGAGCAGGCGCTGCGCGCGGGCCACCCCGGGTTCGCCGCCGTCGATGTCTACGAGCAGGAGCCCGTCATGGCGCGCGACCATCCGCTGCTCGCACTGCCCAACGTGCTGTGCACGCCGCACATCGGCTATGTCGAGAAGGACAACTACGAGCGCTACTTCGGCATCGCCTTCGACAACATCAACGCGTTCGCCGAAGGGCGTCTCACCGATGTCGTGAACCCTGAAGCGCTGGAAGCCGCGCGCCGCAGGAGCTGATCCGGCGGCGCGCCCGGCTCAACCGCGTGCGAGCACGGCCACGCCGTCCGCCGCACGCACGCCTTCTCCCTTCGGCAGCACGAACACCGGGTTGATCTCCGCCTCGACGAGCCGCTCGCCCAGCGCGTCGATCATCCGGGAGAACGCGACGATCGCCGATACCAGCGCATCGACATCGGCCAGCTTGCGCCCCCGGAAGCCGTCGAGCAGCGGCCATGTGCGCAGCTCGCGCACGAGCGACAGCGCTTCGTCGCGGCTCAGTCCGCCGGGTGGCACCATGCGCAGCGCGGTGTCCTTGAGCAGTTCGGCCGTGACGCCGCCCATGCCCAGCAACACGGCCGAGCCGAGCGGATCGCGATGGCAGCCGAGGATCAGCTCCACGCCGCCCTGGACCATCTCCTGCACCAGGAACTGCTGTGGCCGCACGCCGGCGCGTTGGCTCACCTCGTCGGCCATCCGCTCGAGCCGTTCGCCGACGCGGTCCGCGGCGATGCCGACCGCCACGCCGCCGACATCGCTCTTGTGCGTGATCTCGGACGAGAGGATCTTGAGCACGACCTTGCCTTCGCCCAGTTCGCGAGCTGCCGCCACCGCCTCTTCGGCATTGCCGACGATGTGCTCGCGCACGCACGGCACGCCGAAGCGCGCGAACAGGTTCTTCGCTTCGGTTTCGTTCAACGCGCCATCGGGCAGGTCGTCGATGCGGACGGCGACCGTCGCATCGTCGTCTCGTGCCGCGGGCTCTTTCCACTGCGCTGTTTCAAGCATCGCCGCGAGCGCGCTCGTGCAGCTCTCGGGCGCCATGAAGGCGGGCACACCGCGCCGGTTCAACAGGCTCGCGATGCCCGGTGCATGCGGGCTCACGAACACCACCAGCGGCTTGTCGCTGCCGGGCAGGCTGTCGTGGATGGCGCTGGCCATGAGATCAGGCATCGCCAGGCCCGAGGAGCCGACGATCACCACCACCGCGTCGTAGCTCGGGCTCGCCAGCAGCGAGGTGATCGCGCCGCGCAGCAGTGCCGGCTGCAGGCCCGCCAGCGTGACATCGATGGGGTTGCGGTCCAGCACCGCGTGGTCGCCGGACTGCAGCGCGCGCAGCGCCGCGGCCGTCGCTTCGTCGGGCGCGGGGGTCTCGAAGCCCGCCGTGCCGAGGCTGTCGGCCACCAGCGTTCCCGCGCCACCGGTCGATGTGAGCACCGCGACGCGGCGGCCCGCAAGGCGCCGGCGGGTGACCAGCGCGGCGGGCAGGTCGAGCAGGTCGGAAAAGGTCTCAGCGCGGATGATGCCGACTTCGCGGAACAGCGCGTCGTACATGCGGTCCGCACCCGCGAGCGCGCCGGTGTGCGACACGGCCGCCGCCGCGCCCGATTCGGAACGCCCGACCTTGAACACGACGACCGGCTTGCCCTTGCGCGCGGCCTTGAGCGCCGCGGCCTTGAACCTCGCGGGGTTGCGCACGCCCTCCATGTAGAGCGCGATCACCGAGGTCGCCTCGTCGTCGGCCAGGTGGTCGATGAAGTCGGCCATGTCCAGGTCGGCCTCGTTGCTCGTGGAAATCAGCTTCGACAGCCCGATGCCGCGCGCCGCCGCGCGCGACAGCAGCGCGCCCAGGATGCCGCCGCTCTGCGACACGACGCCGATGCTGCCGGCCGTGAAGTCTTCCAGCTCCAGCGCGCCCGTGGCCGAGAGCGTGATGCGGTCCGTGAGGTTGACCAGGCCGATCGTGTTGGGCCCCAGGATGCGCATGCGGCCCGCGGCCTCCAGCAGCTGTTGCTGGCGCCGCGCGCCTTCCGCACCCACTTCGGTGTAGCCGCTGGCCAGCACGATGGCGGCCGCGGTGCCGCGCGCGGCGAGGTCGCGCACCGCCTCGTGCGCGCGCTCGGCGCCCAGCAGCACGATGCCGACATCGGGCGCCTCGGGCAGCGACTGCACGTCGGGATAGCTCTTGAGCCCGCCGATCACGTCGGCGCGCGGATTCACCGGATAGATCGCGCCGCCGAAGCCGTGCTTCGTGAGGTACGCGACCGGGCGGCCCGCGGTTTTCGTCGGGTCGGCGGAGGCGCCGATCACGGCCACGCTGCGCGGCTTCATGAGCCGGGCGATCGCGTTGTCGGGAAGGGGCGTGCTCATGCCGCCTTCTCCTTGCCCGCATTCAGGAACGCCAGCACCGCGTCGCGATGCTGCTGCGTGGTGTAGCAGATGCCCTGCGCCTGGCTGCCCTTGGCGAACACCTGCTCGGCCGGCGATTCGAAGCTCTGGTTCAGGATCGACTTGCCCAGCGCGATCGCGGCCGCCGAGCCTTGCGACAACTCGGTTGCCCACGCGTGCGCGTCGGCCAGCAGGTTCTGCGCGCTGGTCACGCGGTCGGCAATGCCCAGCTGCAACGCTTCGGCCGGCTCGACCTTGCGGCCGGTGAAGATCAGTTCCTTGGCGCGCGAAAGCCCCACCCGCCGCGGCAGGAAGTACATGCCGCCGCCGTCCGGAATCAGCCCGCGCTTGATGTAGCTCCACGCGAAGCTGGCCGCATCGGAGGCCAGCACGAAGTCACAGGCCATCGCCATGTCGGCGCCCAGCCCGTTGGCGCCGCCGTTGACGGCCGCGACCACCGGCTTGGGCATCGTGTGCAGCAGCGACACCGAGTGGTGCACGCCTTGCTGGCGGCTCCATCCGTTGAAGCCGACCTCGCCGGCCGGCGCGTCCATGCGCCGCTGCATGCCGGCCACGTCGCCGCCGGCGCAAAAGCCCTTGCCGGCGCCGGTCAGCACCAGCGCGCGCACGGTGTTGTCGGCGGCGACTTTCTCCAGCGCAACGACGAAGTCGCTGCGCATGCCGTCGGTGATGGCGTTGCGCTTCTCGGGGCGGTTCAGCGTCAGCGTTGCGATGCCGGCGCGGATCTCCAGTTCGATCAGCGACGGTGCCGTGTCCGGTGTGGTGCTCATGGGTGGTTCTCCTCAGTCTGTGGTGATGTGGTTGTCCTTGACGACCTTGCGCCAGCGCACTTCCTCGGCGCGCACGTAGGTGTCCAGTTGCCCGGGCGCGCCGACGTCGACGGCCAGGCCTTCCGATTCGGTCTGCTTGATGAAGGCGGGTGCCTTGACGGCCTTCCTGACCGCGGCGTTGAGCTGGTCGATCACGTCCTTGGGCGTCCTGGCCGCGACGTAGAGGCCGTACCAGCTCTCGGCCGCGTAGCCCGGCACGCCGGCCTCCGCGAGCGTCGGCACGCTGGCATAGGCGGGGGAGCGGCGCGCGGTGGTCACGCCGAGCGCGCGCATCTTGCCGCTGTCCACGAAGGGGCGCACGGCCGATGCGGTGGCGAACATCATGTCCACCTGGCCGCCCAGGAGGTCGGTCATGGCCGGGCCCGCGCCGCGATAGGGAATGTGGGTGAGCTCGACCTTGGCGAGGTTCTTGAAGAGCTCGCCCGCCAGGTGCGCCGAGGTGCCGTTGCCCTGCGACGCGAAGGTCAGCTTGCCCGGCTTCGCCTTGGCCGCGGCCATGAGGTCGGCGACGGTCTTGTAGGGGCTGTCGGCGCGCACCACCAGCACGTTGGGCGAGACGCCGATCAGCGCCACGGGCGCGAAGGCCTTGTCGGTGTCGTAGGGCAGCTTCGGTTGCAGCCCCGGGTTCACCGCATGCGCGAACGTCGCCATGACGAGCGTGTAGCCGTCGGGCGCGCTCTTGGCGACGAACTCGCTGCCGATGATCGTGCCGGCACCGGGCTTGTTGTCGACGATGACGGGCTGGCCCAGCGCCTCCGACATGCCGATGCCGAGCGTGCGCGTGATGGCATCGGTGCCGCCGCCGGGCGCGAACGGCACCACGATGCGCAGCGGCTTGTCGGGAAAGGCGGCCCATGTCGTGAGCGGCGCGAGCACGATCAGCGACAGCGCGAGCGCGCGAAACGATGTGGATGTCGGCATGCCTGTGTCTCTCTTTATAGGGTTGGAAGCGAGCCTTCAGCTTAGGTCGCATACTCCCGCCGCGCACCGGCCCAATTCCACTCAATGGAAATGACGGAAGGCCCGCGCCTCTGGGAATCAAGGAGACAACATGGCAAGCACGCTCAATCGTTCGCTCGAACGGGGCATGGAAATCCTTCGCGCCTTCCGGCCCGGCTCCACCCTGTTGGGCAACAGCGAGATCGCCGAGCGCACGGGGCTCTCGCCCGCGACCGTGAGCCGCCTCACGCAGACGCTGGTGGTGGCCGGCATGCTGGCGCATAACCGCAGCGCGCGCGCCTATCGATTGGCCGCGCCGGTGCTGAGCCTGGCGCACGCCATGCGCACCGGCTCGGTCGTGCTGCAGGCCGCCGCGCCGCTGATGCGGGCGCTGGCCGAGAAGCTGCGCATCAACGTCGGCCTGGCGGTGGCCGACCGCTCGGAGATGGTCTATCTGGAATCGATCCGCTACAACCGCCGGGCCTCGCTGCGCAACGTGGTGAGCGGGCAGCGCGTGCCGATCGAGCTGACCTCGCTGGGACGCGCCTGGCTGGCCGTCGCGCCGGCCGACGCGCGCGAGGCGCTGTACGCGGAATTCGCGGCGCGGCGAGCCGACTGGCCCCGGCTGCGCAAGGACATCGACAAGTCCATCGAGAGCGTCGCGCAGCGGGGCTGGTGCGTCGCGTCGTGGCAGCCGGAAGTGGTGGCGCTGGCGGCGCCGCTGAAGCTGGAATCCGCGTGGGGCTGCGTGCTGAACGTGAGCGTGTCGTCCACGGAGTCATCGAACGACGTGGCGGCGGAACTGAGCGCGCCGCTGCTGGCCCTGGGCCAGAAGATCACCCGCGCGGTGGACACGCGGGAGCCCGCCGGCGAGATGCGCTAGCGGGCCCTTGCGTCGATGTCAGCGGCGGACCTTGCCGTCTTCCGTGAGCATCGAGAGCTCCACGTAGTTCGACGCCTTGTGGTCGCGCGCGCTGAAGTCGACGTGGAAGCCGCCGAAGTCGGTGTTCTGCATCGACTCGAGCCCGGTGATCAGCGAATCGCGTGTGGCCGGCTTGCCGGCGCGCTTCAGGCCTTCGGCAAACACCTTGGCCGCCACGTAGCCTTCCATGCTCGAGTAGTTGGGCTTGGCGTCGCCGCCGGCCTTGCGCACGGCCTCCACGTACTCGCGCGAGATCGCGGTGCTCGTGGAGAACGGGGAGGGCATGACCTGGCTGATCACCACGCCGCGGGCTTCCTTGCCGAGTTCGTCGGCCAGCGCCTGCGTGCCTACGAAGGACACGTTGAAGAAGGTGCCGCCGTAGCCGGCCTTGCGCGCTTCGCGGATGAATGCTGCGCACGCCTTGTAGGCGCCCACCTGGATCACGGCCGCGGGCTGGGCGGCCATGATGTCCTTCACCGCCTTGCCCACGTTGACCGAGTTGCGCTCGACGGTGCCGATGGCGACCGGCGCAAGGCCGATGGGCTTGAGCGCGTTGAGGACACCCGAGAGTCCGGCCTGCCCGTACGCGTCGTTCTGGTGGAACACGGCGATCTTCTGGATGCCGAGCGAGGTCAGTTGCTTCACGATCAGTGCGGTCTCGTCGTCGTAGGAGGCGCGGACGTGGAACACGGTCTTGCGGAACGGATCGCGCAATGCTTCCGCGCCGGTGAACGGGCCGAAGAAGGGAATCTTCGCGGCATCGACCAGCGGCATCGCCGCCATGCAGGTGGGCGTGCCGACATAGCCGAAGAGGGCGAAGACATCGTCCTTGATGAGCTTGTCGGTGTTGGCCTTGCAGCGCTCGGGCTCGTAGCCGTCGTCCAGCGTGCGCAACTCGATGGTGCGGCCGTTGACGCCGCCGGTGGCATTGAGCGCGTCGAAGTAGATGCGCGCGCCCTGGTTCATCTGCAGGCCCAGTTGCTCCGCGGGGCCGCTGAATGCGGCGGATTGTCCGAGCACGATGCGTGCGGGTTGGGCAAGGGCGGGAAGTGCGATCGCGGCGCCGGCGGCGGCAAGGCACTTGATCGCGTCTCTGCGGCGAAGGGAGGTTTTCAGGGAGGACATTGGACGGGTCTCGAGCAGTCGAAAGCCTCTGCAGAACCTGACAGGACCCCCGCTGCTCATGTAAGAAGGTGATGCGCAGTGTAACCGTGGGTTCGGGTAAACCCTTGGTTCCGTCGGGCTATCGCACCCCGAACAGGCCTGCCGCATTCCCCCACGCCACGCGCTGCGCCACGGCCGGCGGCAGGTCGCCGAGCCAGCCGCGGTAGCCCTGCATGATCTCGTCGTAGGAGCTCCAGCGCTGGTTGATCCAGGTGTCCGAACCCACGAGAAAGCGGTCGGGAAACGCCAGGATCAGCTCGCGCCATGGCGCGCACAGCTTGCCGCCCTCGCAGGTGAGCCCGGGGCGGTACGACAGCTCGCCCATCAGCTTCGGATAGCGCTCCAGCATCTGACGCACCCGCGCGATGGGCGCGCCGCCGATGCCCGTGTGCGCCCAGACGAGCCGCAGCTCGCGGCCCTGGGTGGGCGAGTGCGCCATCAGCAGGTCGACCGCCTCGTCGTCCACGTGCGCGAGCACGGCGAGCTGCCGTTGCTCGGCCAGCACCATCAGCTTCCTGGCCACCGGGCCGTTGGCATTGGCGCTCTCGTACAGGTGGAATTCGCCGATGCCGCGGTACGGGCCGCTCGCGGTGCCGCGCGTGAGCTCGGCCTGCACCATCTCGTAGATGGTGTCGTCGCGGAACCAGTTGGTGTAGTCGGCGCGGTTGCGGTACAGGCGCACGAAGGGCACGACGGTGACGCCGGCATCGCGCGTCTCGCGCAGGGCCGCGAGCGTGCGCGTGCCTTCGTTGGGCCGCGAGTTGCCGACGATGGCGCGCACGCCGTTGCGCTGCATGCGCGCGAGTGCATCGGCCGGCGGAAACGGACCGCTGCTGCCGTTCCATGCCTCCTCGTTGTAGTGCAGGTGGGCGTCGAAGATCGGGCCGGTGTAGTCGGCCGCCTGGGCCGAGAGGGCGAAGGCTGCGCCGCAGGCCAGCAACGCCGCGCGGAAGAGAAAGGAGGAAGCCATGGATGTTCCTTGCGAGATGCCCGTGGAAGACACGCGATCGTCGATGCAGAATCGGTTTCGATCAACGGAGCCTTCCCCGATGCCTGTCGAACAAGACCCCCCGTACCGCACGCCCTACGAAACCGGCAACCGCAACCAGACCACCACCTGGGCCGAGTGCATCGCCTTCTACGAGCGGCTCGCGAAGGACTTTCCCTCGGTGCTGCGGTGGCAGCAGATCGGCACTTCGGACAACGGCATCCCGATGCACGCGGGCATCGTCACCGCCGAGGCGCAGTTCGACCGCGAGACCCTGCAGCGGCAAGGCCGCCCGGTCTTCTTCAACAACAACGGCATCCACCCCGGCGAGCCCGAGGGCATCGACGTGTGCATGGCGCTGGTGCGCGATTTCTGCACCGAGCCCGCAAGGCTCGCCGCGCTGGGCGACACGGTCTTCCTGTTCATCCCGGTCTACAACGTCGACGGTTGTCTCGACCGGCAAAGCACCTCCCGCGCGAACCAGCTGGGGCCGCAGGCGTTCGGCTTTCGCGGCAACGCGCGGCACCTGGACCTGAACCGCGACTTCATCAAGTGCGACAGCCTCGCCGCGCAGGTGTTCAACCGCTTCTTCACCGCGTGGGACCCGGACGTGATGGTCGACACCCACACCTCCAACGGCGCCGATTACGCCTACACGATGACGCTGATCCCGACCCAGCCCGACAAGCTCGGCGGTGGCCTCGGCCAGTTCCTGCGCAGCCGCATGCTGCCGGCGATCTACGGCGACATGGACGCGCGCGGATGGCCCACCTGCCCCTACGTGAACTGCGTGGCCGAGACACCCGACGACGGCATCGCCGACTTCCTCGACATGCCGCGCTTTTCCACCGGCTACGCGGCGTTGCACCACACCATCGGCTTCATGCCCGAGACGCACATGCTCAAGCCCTACGCCGACCGCGTCGCGGCGATGCGGACGCTGGTCGAGGTGGTGCTGGACTTCACCATCGCGCATGCGGCGCAGATTCAAGAACTTCGTCGCGAGGCCAAGGCGGCCGCGGCGAAGCAGGCGCAATGGCCGCTGACGTGGCGTTCCGACCAGAACCGGCCGAACAGCTTCCGCTTCAAGGGGTACGAGGCGGTCTACACGCCGAGCAGCCTGGGCAACTACCAGCGGCTGGCCTACGACCGCAGCCAGCCTTGGGAAAAAGACATTCCGTACTTCGATCGCTTCGTGGAAGACGCGGCCATCGCCGCACCCAAGGCCTATCTCGTCCCGCAGGCCTGGCGCGAAGTGATCGAGCGTCTGGAATGGAACGGCGTGGCGATGCGAAGGCTGGAGGAAGACCAGGTCTTTCGTGACGCGCGGGTGTACCGCATCGAACGCGTGGCCTCGCGCCCCGGCCCCTACGAAGGGCACATGTTCCACGACGAGGTGACGCTCGTTGCGAACGCCGAGACCGTTCATGCGCGCGCCGGCGACGTGTGGATTTCCCTGGCCCAGCCGAAGGCCCGCTACATCGTCGAGACGCTCGAACCCGAGGCCCACGACAGCTTCTTGCGCTGGGGTTTCTTCGACAGCGTGCTCGAAAAGAAGGAGGCGTTTTCAGCGTACGTGTTCGAAGACACGGCGCGCCGGATGCTGGAAGAAGAGCCGGCGCTGAAAGCCGGCTTCGACGCATGGAAGAAAAGCAACCCCAACAAGCTCTCCGATCCGCGCGGAGTCCTCGGCTACATCTTTGCGCACGGCCAGCGCCATGCGGAACCCGGGTGGCGGCGCTACCCGGTGGCGGGCTTGAGCTAGCGAAGCGTGGCTTACTTCGCGGGGTGATCCCGCCGGTACAGCGCCCACTCCTCGATCTCTTTGCCATCGGGCAACTGGCAGATGCCGTACTGCCCCTTGTCGTTGGACTTCATGAGGGTCTTGCCGCCCAGCTTCTGGCAGTAGACCGATGCCGGGTTCGCCATGCCGACCCGTGGCGGCTGCGGTTCCGGATCGGGCCTGGTCTGGGCGCAGGCCGTGAAGACGAGCGCACAGAGCGGGAGCAGCAGGTACTTGGTCATCGGGGCAGTGTAGATGTCGTGGCCTTCGGCCGGGACGACGGCTCCCACGAATCCGGCGTGGTCGCCACCAGCCCCTTGAAGTTCTTCCACGACCGTGCGCCCGGCACGGTGCGCCCGCCGATCACCGCCACCTTCGCATACGCCACCATGCGCTCGCGCAGGTAGCGCCGGTCCGATTCGTGCCAGGTCTCGATCGAGTGCGGCCCGCGCGCCAGCACGATCTCCTTCACGCCGCGGATGCGGTTGTAGGCCGCGACGGTGCCCTCCAGCGTTTCGGCGCGGTCCCACAGGCCCTTGCCGAAGAAGGCCGAGGGCCACCGGTCCATGCCCGCGAGCGGGGCCGAGTTCGGATAGAAAAGGATGTGGTGGTCCGCCGCCATGCCGCCCAGGAACAGGTTGCGGTCCGCCAGATCGGGCGCGTCGCCCACGTAGCCCGCACCGCTCGCGAACGACGACAGCAAGATCGCGCCGCGGATGTTCTTCAGGCCCCGCGGCTTGGCGCAGCTGACTTCCGGCAGGTCGAAGCTGCAGGAGGCGACGTAGTTGGTGGTCATCGCCCAGGCGGTGGACATCGAGCCGCGCGAGTAGCCGCCCAGCACGAGCGGAATCTCGTTGGCCTTCATGCCCGCCAGCAGGCGGCCGCGCGCGGCGGTGCCTGCCAGCACTTCGCCCGAGGGCGTGAGCATGCGCAGGCCACGGCCGTCTTCCAGCTGGCCGAGCGTGCGGAACACATCCTCGCCTTGCTCCAGCGTGTTGGTGTCGCTGAAGCCGCCCGAGATGCCTTCGCCGCGCCGGTCGTAGGCCAGCACGTCGAAGCCCGCCTGGTTCAGCGCGTGGAGGTTTTCGCGCCACCAGCGCTGGCCCATGGTCTCGGTGGTCGCGTTGGGGAACTGCACGGGCGTGGTCTTGCCCGTCTTCTCGTCGGTGCGGTACGACACCTCCTCCGGATGCTGGATCGCCGTGAGCTGCCCCCCGCCGCCGGGCGCCATGATCGCGAGCGCGCGCACCTTGCGGCCCTTGCCGTCGTCCACGCCGGCGCCTTCGATGTACCAGCCGCGCAGCTTGATGTCGGCGGTCTTCTTCAGGTCGATGCGCTCGAAGGCATCGGGCGGCACGGTGAACTCGACCGTGTAGGTGCGGCCCTCCGCTTCGGCGATGCCTTCCCGGTAGGGCGCTTTCGCGAAGAAGGCGGGCCGGCGGATCTGCTTCAGGTCGACCTGCCCGTCGGGATCGATCTTTCCCGACGGATCGACCGTGCCGGTGGAGCGCGTGGCGCGCTCCTTGTTCGGCGGCAGCCAGCGCTGCATCTGCGCGTCGATGCGCTTGAAGCAGGCCGCATCTTCCTTGCAGGCGCGCCAGCGGGCCTTGAGCTTGTCGTCGGTGAATTCGCTGATGTGATAGTCGCCGCCCGCGTAGCTGGCAGGCGTGGGGTTGGCCGTGAGCAGCAGCGGCACGCAGACGGTGCTGCCCACGCCCTCCTTGCCCTGGCGCAGCAGATAGCCGGGCAGCATCGCGTTGCGGTCGGTGCCGACCCAGGCGGTGCAGTCGGTGGGCGGGGGCGTGCTGTTGTCCGCCTGGCGCTTGGCCTCGGTGGTGCCCGAGCAGGCCGAGAGCGCGAGCAGTGCACAAAGGCAGATCGTGCCGATCGCGCCGATCGCGCAGGGACTTCGTTCGGGGCGGGGCGACAGATCGTTGAGGGTCATGCGGGCGAGGGCTCGTGCAGTGAGGCGTGCCATTGTGGGTGCTGTCCGTGACGGATGCGGCGGGGCCAATGGCGCTTTGTGATGCGGGAGGGCTCCTACCGGGGGAAGTGTCCGCGTGCGATGTCCAGCAGCGCATCGACCAGCGGCGCCCGCACGGTCGACCGTTGCCAGAGCACACCCACGGTCCTGGTGGGGCAGGGCGATGGAAGCGGCCATTTCTTCACCTCCCGGTTGAGCGCACCGACGACGGCCCAGTCGGGCAGCACCGACACGCCCAGCCCTTCGGCCACCAGCTTCGCGATGTACTCGATGCCGTCGAGCTCCACGCGCACGTGGGGGCGAATGCCGCGCTGGCGCAGGTAGTCGTCGGCCATCTTGCCGCCGACGACCTGGCGGTCGTAGCGGATGAACGGTTCGCGCGCGATCGTGGCCAGCGCATCCGCGACCTTCATGCGTGCGGGCGCCAGCAGCACCAGCGGCTCCTCGCGCAGGGTGTGCCAGTTGTTCGTCTTGGGCAGCTCGAACACGGGATGCACGAGGATGGCCGCATCGAGTTCGCCCGCCATCACGCGGCCATAGAGCGCCGTGCTCGTGCCCAGCTCGATGTAGATGCGGATGTGCGGATGCCGCCGCACCCAGTCTTTCAAGAGCAGCGGCACGATGCCCATGAGCCCCGTGGGAATCGCGCCGAGCCGCAGCGGCCCGGCGGGAAGCTCGGTGTCCGAGGCCTCGGACTGCAGGTCGCGCAGTTCACGCAGCACATTGCGCGCCCGCGCCAGGATGCGCGCGCCGGAGACCGTCGGCCGCACGGTGCGCCCCGAGCGCACGATCAGCTGGCTGCCGATGTCCGCCTCCAGCGCCCGCACGCGCTGTGCGATCGTGGCGGGTGTCATGTCCAGGTGGCGCGCGGCCTCGGCGATGGAGCCGAGTTCGACGACCGAGACGAAGCTTTGCAGGAAGCGTGAATCCATGGAGAAAGGCCCGAAGTAGAAGAAACAATTTACTGCTTCAGAAGATATGGAACAACCATTTTTCTTTGCTTTGAAGAATTCCAGAATTCGTTCCGATCCGTGCCCAGCGCCGATCGCACAACCATCCTGGAGACCTCCTTGCCAAAGATTCAATCGATCCATTTCTGCGCCGCGGCCGTTCCGCTCGACCGCGTGACCTCGTTCTCCAACCGCACCGTGAGCGTCCGCCACTACGGGCTCGTCAAGGTCCGCTCCGACGAGGGCGTCGAGGGCATCGGCTTTTGCTACGTGGGCAGCGCGGGCGGCGCGCTCTTCGCCGCCGCGGTCGAGCAGTTGCTCGCGCCGGTGCTGATCGGCAAGGATTCGTATGCCGTCGAAGGGCTGTGGTCCGCCATGTACCAGGAGTCGCTGCTGCAGGGCCGCTCGGGCACCGTGATGCGCGCCATCAGCGCGCTCGACACGGCGCTGTGGGACCTGAACGCGAGAACGCACGCGCTGCCGCTGCACAAGTACCTGGGCGCTGTCGAACTCGAGTCGGTGCCGGCCTATGCGAGCGGCGGCTACTACCTGGAGGGCAAGACGCCTGCGATGCTGGGCCAGGAAATGGCCAGCTACGTCGACAAGGGCTTCAAGGCCGTGAAGATGAAGACCGGGCGCCTCTCGCCCAAGGAGGAAGAAGAGCGCCTGAAGGCCGCGCGCGATGCCGTCGGCCCCGACGTCGAACTGATGATGGACTGCAACAACGGCTGGGTCGACACCACGCAGGCGATGCAGTACATCCGCCGCTTCGAGGCCTACGACCCGTACTTCATCGAAGAGCCCTTCGGTCCCGACGACATCGACAGTCACGCGAAGCTCGCCCGGCTCACCCGCATCCCGGTGGCGACCGCCGAGATCGGCTATGGCCGCTGGTACCACAAGGAGCTGCTGGACAAGGGCGCCGCATCCGTCCTGCAGACCGATGCGCTCGTGTGCGGCGGCATCACCGAGTGGCGGCGCATCGCCGCGACGGCATCGAGCCACGGCGTGGTGATGTGCCCGCACTGGTTCCACGACGTGCACGCGCCGCTCGTGGCGGCCACGCCCAATGCGCGCTACGTGGAGTTCTTCTGGGACGACCAGGTGCTGAACTTCCGGCGCCTGGTCGATCGCCAGCTCGACCACAAGAACGGCCGCGTGGTGCTGCACCAGACGCCGGGCCTGGGTTTCGGCTTCGACGAGAAGGCGGTGCAGAAGTACGGCAAGTGGAGCTCGGTGCAATGAGCGCACCCAGGCTGCGCGGCGTGTTGTCGCCGGTGCTCACGCCGTTCGACGCGGACCTCTCCCCGTCGGTGCCGCGCTTCGTCGGGCACTGCCGGTGGCTGCTCGACCAGGGCGTGGGCCTGTCGGTCTTCGGCACGAACTCCGAGGCCAACTCGCTGACGGTCCAGGAGAAGCGGGGCCTGCTCGATGCGCTGCTGGAAGCGGGCGTCTCGCCCGATCGCCTGATGCCCGGCACCGGCACCTGCGCGCCCGGCGACACCATCGAACTCACGCGGCACGCCGTGGCGGCCGGTTGCGCCGGGGTGCTCATGCTGCCGCCGTTCTTCTACAAGGGCGTGTCCGACGAAGGCCTTTTTCGCAGCTTCGCGCGGGTGATCGATGCGGTGGCCGACGAGCGGCTGCGCATCTACCTGTATC
This sequence comes from Variovorax sp. 770b2, assembly GCF_900115685.1. Classification (GTDB taxonomy): domain Bacteria; phylum Pseudomonadota; class Gammaproteobacteria; order Burkholderiales; family Burkholderiaceae_C; genus Variovorax. The sequence continues at coordinate 617,368 of NZ_FOXJ01000001.1, forward strand.
ACATCCCGCCGGTGTCGCAGGTCGGCCTCAGCCTTGCGTTGATCGAGCGGCTGCTGAAGGCGTATCCCCGCACGGTGGCCGGCATCAAGGACAGCTCGGGCGACTGGAACCACACCGCCGCCTTGCTGCGCGAGTTCCAGCCGCAGGGCTTCGACGTGTTCGCCGGCACCGAGACCGTGCTGCTGCCCACGCTGCGTGGCGGCGGCGCGGGCTGCATCACTGCGACCGGCAATGTGAACCCCGCAGCCATCGTCGACCTGTACGCGCACTGGACCGAGGCCGACGCGGACGACAGGCAGGCGGCCCTCGACGCAACGCGCGCAGCCTTCCAGAAGCTGCCGATGATCGCGGCGATGAAAGCCACCATCGCACGGCAGACCGGCGATGCCGGCTGGGCGAGGGTGCGTCCGCCGCTCGTGGAGATCGAGGCGGCGCAACGCGCGATGCTCGCGGCCGACCTGGACGCCTGCGGGTTCCGCATGCCGCATGCGTCGGCACTCGCCGCCTGATCGAAAAAGAAAACTGGAGACAAGACCAATGAAACGAAGACTCTTCACAGGCGGCGCCGTGGCGGCCGCGCTGGCCCCCCTGGCGGTCGCGGGCGCGTTCGCCCAGACCCTGCCCAAGGGCGTGACGCGCATCGTCGTCGGCTTTCCGCCCGGCGGCGGCACCGATGTGCTTGCCAGACTGCTCGCGCAGAAGCTGGGCGTGATGTGGGGCGTGCCGGTGGTCGTCGAGAACAAGGCGGGCGCGGCCGGGATCATCGCGGCGGGCGATGTGGCCAAGTCGCAGCCCGATGGCGGTACCTTGTTGATGGCGCACATCAACAGCCACGGCATCGCACCCGGGCTGCAGTCGCTGAGCTATTCGGCGGAACGCGATTTCACTCCGATCGCCTTGATCGGTGCCACACCGCAGATGCTCATCTGCGCGAGCAACCAGCCTGTAAGGACGCTCAAGGGGCTGGTCGAGCTGTGCCGCAGCCGGCCGGGAGAAATCATCTTCGGCTCGGCGGGCAACGGGTCGGCCCAGCACCTGGCGCTGGAGCTCTTCAAGGCGCGCGCGAACATCGATGTGCTGCACGTGCCGTACAAGGGCTCCGCGCCGCTGGTCACCGACATGCTGGGTGGCCATGTGCAGTACAGCTTCGAGGGCATGACCACGGCCACGCAGTACCTGGCCGGCGGAAAGATGACGGCCATTGCGCAGACGCGCGCCACGCGCTCGAAGAGCTTTCCCGCCGTGCCCACGCTGGCCGAGTCGGGCTTCGAGGGCTACGAGGCGAGCATCTGGTTCGGGCTGGTCGGGCCGGCCCGCATGGATCCGGCGCTTGTCAATCGCATGAACAAGGACGTGAACACGGTGCTTGCGATGCCGGACGTGATCGCGCGGCTTGACCAGTTCGGCGCGCAAGACGGCGGCGGCAGCCCGCAGCGCTTCGGCGACTTCATGCATGCCGAGCGCGAGAAATGGGCCCGCATCATCAAGACGGCGAACATCACCGTGGACAAATAAACAGGCCGCACGGAATTTATCGTCGCACTGGTATTAGTTCCTTTGGGCGACAGGGGCGAGCAACTACGCTCGACCCCTTCATGGACGCAACGCCCCTCGCCATCGACCTGCCGGAGCACTGGACCGGCTCCTTCAGGCTCACACAGACCCCCACCGGCACCTATGTCGGCATGGCCAGGCTGTCTCTCGGCGGCGTTCCCCGGTGCGTGCTCGTGATCACCCCGCAACTCACCTGGGACGCCGCCATGGAGCGCGTCAAGCTCAGGGCCGGCCATTTCGTCCGGGAATGGGGTCTCAGGCCGAGGGCCTGACGTCGATCTCCCCGGGCCAGCGCAACGCGGCCCGGAAGTTTTGTAGCCCACTGTATCTGCGCGCCCGATCCGTACACGGGCATTCAAATCCCCCTGTTGGAGGACACATCGCAGATACACCGCGCGGGTCCACTGACTCCATCGCAAACGCAATGGAGAAACCGATGTCCGAAGAAATCAACCGCCACCGCCGCATCTTTTTCGGCGCGGCCGCCGCAACGATCACCGCCGCCCAGTTCGGCATCGTGGGGAGCGCGAATGCACAGGCTGCCAGTTCGCAGCCAACGCGCACCTTGGGCAAGACGGGGGGCAGCACGTCGTTCGCCTCGATCAGGCAGATCGATGCCGGACTCCTCAACATCGGCTACGCCGAGACCGGCCCCGCCGACGGCCCGGTCGCCATTCTTCTGCACGGCTGGCCCTACGACATCCACAGCTTCGTCGATGTCGCGCCGATCCTGGCAGCGGCGGGGTACCGGGTGATCGTTCCGCACCTGCGCGGCCATGGCTCCACGCGCTTTCTCTCGGACAGCACCGTCCGCAATGCCCAGCAGTCGGCCGTGGCGCTGGACATCATCGCCCTGATGGACGCGCTCAAGATCCAGAAGGCCAGCATCGCCGGCTTCGACTGGGGCGCGCGCACCGCCTGCATCCTGGCGGTGCTCTGGCCGGAGCGCTGCAAGTCGCTGGTCTCGGTGAGCGGCTACCTCATGACCAACCTGGAAGCCGGCAAGAAGCCGTTGCCGCCCAAGGCCGAGTTCGACTGGTGGTACCAGTACTACTTCACGACCGAACGCGGCCAGGCGGGCTACGCCCAGTACCGGCGCGAGTTCGCCAAGCTCATCTGGGAGACGGCATCGCCGAAATGGAAGTTCGACGCCGCCACCTTCGAGCGCAGCGCCGCATCGTTCGACAACCCCGACCACGTCGCCATCGTGATGCACAACTACCGCTGGCGCCTGAGCCTTGCCCCGGGCGAGGCGCGGTACGACGAGCTGGAGAAGCGGCTCGCCACGGCCCCGGCGATCGGCGTGCCCACGATCACGCTCGAAGGCGATGCCAACGGTGCGCCGTTCCTCGATCCTTCGAAGTACCGCAACAAGTTCACCGGCAAGTACGCACACCGCACGCTGCAGGGCGGCATCGGCCACAACCTGCCGCAGGAGGCGCCCGAGGCCTTCGCGCAGGCGGTGATCGACGTGGACCGGTTCTGAGCGGCGAGAGCGGCGAAAGCGGCGAGGATCAGCCGCCCGGCGCCACCGTCAGGTAGAACGGCGTGAGCGTCCCCGCCACCGGCCGCAGGAGCTTGAGCAGCAGCGGGCGTCCGTAGCCTTCGCCCGCCAGCCGCTTGAGCAGGTCGGACAGCTGCGCGAGCGGCGTGCCGTCGCAGCCGACCAAGATATCGCCGTTACGGAGGCCATCGCGCGCCGCGGCCGAGCCGGCGACCACCTCGACCACCCGCACGCCGGTCGCGACCGGCCATTCGTTCTCGCGCACCCAGCGCCGCGGCAGGCTGACGGCCGCGCACTGCACGCCCAGCTTCCCGCGGCGCACCGCGCCATGGCGCATCAGCTCGCCGGCCACCCAGCGCGCGGTGTCGATCGCCACCGCGAAGCTCAGGCCCTGCGCCGACGGGATCACCGCCGTGTTCACGCCGATGACCTGGGCGGCGCTGTCCAGCAAGGGGCCGCCCGAATTGCCGGGGTTCAGCGCCACGTCGGTCTGGATCACGTCCTCGATCATGCGGCCGCCGCGCGAGGGGAGGCTGCGGCCCAGCGCGCTCACGATGCCGGCGGTGACGGTGAAGTCGAAGCCCAGCGGATTGCCGACCGCCACGGCCACCTGGCCCGGCTGCAGGCCCGCCGAACTCCCCAGCGGCAGGAAGGCGCTCGGGTGCGACTCGAAGCGCAGCACCGCGATGTCGGTCGATGCGTCCATGCCGACGAGCCGGGCGGCGCTTTCGGTGCCGTCGACGAAGGCCGCGCGCAACTCGCTCGCGCCCTCGACCACATGCGCATTCGTGAGCGCGAAGCCATCGGGCGTGAAGAGAAAACCGGAGCCGCTGCCCTGGCTGCCGGCATTGCCGCGCTGCGGCGGTTTTCGGACCTTGATGTGCGCGACGGCCGCGCTGGCGGTGTGGGCCACCTGGGTGACGGTGGCCGAGTAGGAGTCGAGAAGGAATTCGTCGCGTGAGCCCATGGGAGCGCCTCTTTCAGTCGGCAGGTCCGAATGAAATGGCGGCGCCCCTGTGTGTTTTCAACCCGCCCTTCCCTAGAGGATGGCTACGACGACGGCTACGACGACGGCGCGGGCGGCGCCGCCTGCGACGCCGCGGCGCTCGGCGAATGCTGCAGCGCCGCGGGCAGCCGGTGGTCCAGCCAGTCCATGCGCCAGGCCAGCACGACGAGTGCCAGCACCAGCACCACCGCCGCGGCGACGCCCGTGGTGCCGTGCCGCTCGCGGTACGGGTCGGGCGCCACCCGCCGCGCGCCCGGCGGCACATGCGCGGTCTGCGACAGCATGCCGCCCAGCCGCACATTGACCTTCATGCGCCCGTTGATGGCCCAGCCGCTCGCGTCCAGGATCGGCCCCAGGCTGCGCTGGCGCAGCTTGAGCCAGGCGATCAGCATGCTCGGCCCGGAGATCGCCGCCACGATGCCGACGAGCGCCACCGGTATCCACTGCCCCAGGTCGATGAACTTGCCGAAGATGGCGACCAGCACCGCGCTGATGCTGCCGAGCGCGACGCCGATGGCGGCCACGGTGCCGACGTCCACGCGGCCGGCCGTGCGAGCCGCCGCCGCGGGCGCCTTGGCCGCGCCGGCTGCAGCCTGGTCGGCGGTCGTGAGCTGGGTCGCAAGGCCCGTCAGCGTGCCCTGGCCCGCCGCCTCGCTGGCGGCCGCGCGCTTGGCCACCTGCTCCTCGATCACCCGCACGAACTTCTTGTAGGGCGCGAAGAAGGCCTGCGCCACGCTGGTCGGGTTCTCGATCAGCTTGGTGATGGTGGCGTCCCAGTCGCGGCCCTGGCGGTCGTAGAAGACGCCGTTGCGCCCGACGAAAAGGAAGTCGATGTCTCCCGCCGTGAACGCGGCGACGATGCTCATCTTCTGCCCCTGGCGCGTGCAGTCGCAGTACGCGAGGCAGGTCTTCGCAAGACCCGCCAGCACCGCGTGCCTGGCCGTGTCCTGCACCTGCACCGTGAGCTCGCAGCTGCGGCCATCCAGGTACAGCGTGCCGGCCTGGAAGATCGCGCCCTCGCGCCGGTAGAAGGCCTTGAACGAGACGAAGTTGTTGAGCAGCACCACCAGGTCGCGCTGCAGCCGGATCAGTTTTTCCAGGTCGACGAGCAGGTGGTTGTGCGTCTCGGCGGCCTCGTCGTCGTGAAGGAGCGCGAGCAGGGCTTCCCGGGTCCGCAGGAACGCATCGAGCTGCGCGAGCGGCAGCGAGGCCGCGGTGTTGTCGGGCCGCCCGGCCATCAGCGATTGCAGCGGTGCAAGCTGCTGCTTGATGGCCAGCCACTCCGTTTCCGCGAGTTCGTCGCGCGCGCCCAGCAACGGCGTGACGGCGCGTTCGGCGAGCGTGGCGATGTCTTCGGTCCACGCGGGGTTGATGCGGTTGCCGTGCAGTGGCAGCACGCAGCGCGGCGTCACGGGCGCGAGCGGCAGCTCGGCAATCGGGTCGGCGCTCAGGTCGAGCCGGTTCGCGCCCAGTGCGTCATAGGCTTCGGGCGAGGGGTTCAGCGCCGTCACGGCCTGGACGTCGAAGGCGGCGACGCGGCAGCGCGCGAAGTAGTCGTCCAGCTTGGCCTGCACCTTGCGCGTGGCGTCGGCGGCGGCCAGCGTGGGCTCGCCGAGCGGCATCAACGTCTTGTCGCTCGCGTCCGCCTTGGCGTGCCAGTCGCGCGCGGCCTGCACCTCGGCGAAGAAGGCTTCGATGCGGGCGCGATCCACGCCCGGCGTCTCCTTGTGCCGGTCCGGCACGCTGCCGTGGGTGCGCATGATCTCGGCGACCGTCGCGCGCACGGCATCGTCTTGCGTCGTCTCGGGCGTGATCACGCCGTCGCCGTTGAAGCGCATCGCGGACAGCAACTCGCCGCGGTCCGCAATGTCGGCCAGCGTGAGGGTGGCCGAATCGGGCTTGCCCTGGATCTGCAGCAGGCGGCGTGCCTCCTCGATCAGGCGCGCGCCATCGGCGTTGCCGGCATCCAGGTCCTCCAGCGCCAGCACGTCGCTGCACTGCAGCAGCACGTCGGGATTGCGCAGGCGCGCGCACACCCATTCGCAGGCCGCGACCACCTCGGGCGGGCGCACCCGGCCGTCGCCGTCGGCATCGATGAGGTCCAGCGTTCGCGCATCGAAGTCGATGCCGCGCGTCGGGCAGGCGAGGGCGACCCACAGCTTCTGGTCCAGCTCCCGCAGGCGGACGATGTCCTGGCCCGTGCGGAAGATGACCTGGTCGGCGCCCCCGACCCGGATGAATTGCCAGCGGTGCGGTGCCGGCGCGGTCGTCGTTGGCGGCACTGCCCGCATCAGGAAACGGCGACCTTCTTGTGTTCGCCCAGATCCGGCGTCCTGCCGGTGACGGCCGCGCGGGCCATCTTGAACAACTGCACCATCTTGCTGTCGTCCACGTCCCAGTATTCGGCGCGCAGCACGCTCACGGCCAGGAGGCCCAGGTTGGGGTCGATCGGTCCGTCGGGGAACCAGGCCTTGGCCATCTTGGTGAAGAGGGCTTCCTTCTTGGCGGGGTCTTCGAGCAGCGCCGCGTGACCCGAGACGGAGACGTAGCTGTCGTCGTCGGTGTTGGCGTAGGAGACGTTCACGGTCGGGTCGGTCGCCACGTGCCGTGCGATCTCTCCGTCCTTGGGCACGAAGAAGTAGAGCGTCGCGTTGTCGTCGACGTCCTTGTTCTGCGTGGTCAGCGGGTGGCTGTGCAACTGGCCATCGGCATGGCGGTGCGTGAGCATGCCGAAGCGGGTGTCCTTGATGAGTTCCCAGAGCTTGCTGGGGGTTCCGGTGGTGGCGGTCATGGCGGTTCTCCGTGGGTTGGTGACTTCAGGAACCACCGTAGAGGCTCTTGCGGAGCGCGCGTGAGGACACACGGCGCGCACCCATGTCGTCCGGCGCCGACATCCGGGCGCCGGACGAGGTCGTGGCTCAGGCCGGTTCGCCCATCAGTTCGGCCATCAGCTCTTCCTTGCGTGCCGCGAGCAATTCGCGCATCGCGACCAGGTCCAGCTGGGAGGCGCGTGCCTTGGGGAACATCTCGTTGCGCTCTTCCTTGACGTGGTGGTCGATGTATTCGCCGAGCACCTTCACCTTCGCGTCGAACATCTCGTCGACTTCGGTGGCTTCCTCGATCTGCGCGATGAGGTCCTTGGCGCTGGCGTGCTCCACCTCGGCTTCGTCGAGCAGGTCGGTTTCCTTGATCGCCTCGCGCACGGCGGGGTAGAAGATCTCTTCCTCGATCTGCGTGTGCACGGTCAGTTCCATGCAGATCTGGTTGGCCAGCTCGCGCTTCCTGTCGGTGGCGCTGGCGGCCTTGGACGCCATGAGTTCTTCGTAGGCTGCGAACATCTTCTTGACGTTCTTGTGGTCGGTGTCGAGCAGGCTGCAGGCATCGGGTTGTGCGCGCTTGGTGGTGGGCATCGTGGGCTCCTGGTGGGGTGGTGGGGAAAGCAAAGATGCGCAGCGCCGTGCAGCGGCTGCGTAGGAATTCTTCGCGTGCGCGTGCAAGGCGCGCAGCACCGCCCTGCGCTCAGCCTTCTTCGGTCTTGAAGAGCCCCCGTACGTTCAGCGCCGCCAGGCACACCTGCAGCGCAATCAGCGCCCACGCCTGCGTGTGCACGCCCCACACCACCCACAGCACATTGCTCGCGAGGAACACCCAGAAGCCGACGTTGCGGCGGCCTTTGGCATTCGAGGCCACCAGCCAGGCGGCGGCGACCGAGGCGGCGAAGGCGGGCCATTGGACGAGGGAGAGGATTTCCATGGTGGGCGTGTTTGTATGTGGATGTTCGTGGACCGTAGCGCAGCCAGCCGCCGCCGATCAGGTGCTTCTGCCGACGCGCGACGTGGGCCGGTTCTCACACGCGCCGGCGCAGCCGCGCCGCAGATTGGGGATCGATCACCAGGAAAGACAGGTTCCCATGGATGCCACATCACCGCCGCTCGACGAGCGCATCGTCACCTTCACCTACCGAGGCTGGTTTTTCCTTTGCCGCGCCGAGCGCAGCGACAACCTGACCTACCGGCCCGTCGTGCGCTGCCAGGGCCGTTCGGACAGCCCCGAAGACATCGAGCTGCCCAACGACACGGACGAAATCGCCTATGGCACCGAGGTGGAAGCTTTGCGCCATGCCGAGCAGCAGGCCGTGCGCTGGGTGCACGACCGCACCAGCGACGGCCAGGGGCAGATGTAGGTCCGGCGGGTTTCAGCCCGCGCCGTGCACCAGGCGTTCGAACACGTCGTCGGTGCCCATCTGGCCGCCCTTGAGCATGATCTCCGTGCCGTCGAGCCGCGCGTCGTCGCTGTGCACGCGGCACAGCGAGGCGCCCGCGCCCATGTCGGCCACGTAGGAGAGGCCCCAGGCATCGAGCGCCTGCACGCCATGGCTGGAGGTGTCGCCACCGGCGACCCCCACGCGGCGCAGCGGCGTTTGCGCCAGCACGCGAACCAGCAAGTCACCGCCTGCGCGCGCGAGGGCTTGCGCATCGACGTCCGGCGACGGCGATGCCTGCTCGGGTGGGCGTGTGCAGGCGAGGACGTTGCGGTCGCGCGCGAGCGCCTGCGTGATGTCCAGGGCATGGCGCGTCAAGGTGGGCGCATCGCGCTGGGCGAGTCGCGGCGCATCGAGCCAAACGACCTCGAATGAACGCGCTGCCGCCACTTGCCGCGCGGTGACCGGCGAGAGGCTTCCGGCAAGAACGAGCACGGGGCCGGTCGCAGGCGTCACGACAGGCGGCACCGACGCCGCATCGGCGCGGCTCCCGAGCGCCGTGGCCAGCGCATCGACCACGCTGCTCGGCCCCACCGCCAGCAAGGTGTCGCGCAGGGCCTGCGCCCACAGCACCTTGCCGATGGCCGCGAGTTGTGCTGCGTCGGCCACATCGAACAGCACGGCCTCGGGCGGTGTCGTGGGCGAGGAGGTATGCAGCGTGCGTTGCAACGCGTTGTCGAGCGCATCGGCACCCTTCGACGTGACCGTGAAAGGAATCGAGCGCACGTCGGCCAAGCCTTGCCCGGCCAGGTGCAGCCGCAGGTCCGCCTCGTGCATCGGCGTCACCGGATGCCGGCTCATCGTCGGGTGGCGGTCGATGCGGAACACCTCGCCGCCGGCACCGGCTGCCGCGAACAGGTTGCCGAAGAGGCAATGCCGGCCCAGGTTCGGCTGGCCGCCGACGATGGCCGTCCACGGCTGTTCGACCGCGCCGCGCAACGCGCGCACGGCCGCGCCGATGGAGCCGATGTGCGGCGCGCTGTCGAAGGTCGAGCAGGTCTTGTAGTGCAGTACGCGCGCGCCGAGCGAGCGGAACAGCGCGGCGACGGGGGCGAGTTCTGCCTGCATCGCTTCGGGCGACATGGCGCGCGCCGCGCCCGCGATGCCCAGCACGTCGAGCGGCCCGGCGCGTTCGAGCCGCGCGGCGTCGGGCGTCTCCAGGAACAGCAGGGCACGCAGGCCGGCACGTGCCGCGGTGCCCAGCGTGTCGGTCGCGCCGGTGAAATCGTCGCCGTAGTAGACGACGGCCGGGGCTGGAATCGCGGGCGTCACGGCTTGCCGAAGAAGGCGAGGGCGCGCGCCAGTTCGGGTGCGTGTGTCGCGGCGTCTTGCAACGTCGTGCCAGCGCGCGCCGCAGACCAGGCCTGGCGGATGCTGGTCACACCCGCTTCCGCGCCGTCCGGGTGCGCGAGGATGCCGCCGCCGGCCATGAAGAGCAGGTCGTCGCTGCCGACGGCCGCCCAGGTGGCGGGCACCGTGCCAGCCCACTGGCCGGACGAGAAGGCGGGCATCACGCGGTCGTCTGCCGAGTCGGTCAGCGGTGTGAAGCAATCCTGAGCCGATTCGATGACTTCGCTGTCGGGCTGCGAGAACTTGCCCTGCAGGCCGTGCACGTGCATGTGGTCCACGCCCGCGAGCCGCCACATCGTCTGGTAGGCCTGGAACGAGATGCCCAGCAGCGGATGCCGCGACAGCGCGCCGTACCCATTGCGGTGGCCGTGCAGCGCAAGGCCCGTGTGGCGGCGCAGCGTCTGGATGCCCGAGTGGCCGCACCAGTTGAGGCTGGCCATCACGCAGGAGCCGCCTTCGCGCGCGACGAGGTCGGCATGGCGCTTCATCGCATCGGTTTCGTCGGTGATGTTGAAGGCCACCATCACGTGCTTGCCGGTGCGCTCCTGGTGCGCACGCACGACCGCCATCACGGCGGGCACACGTTCTGCGAGCGGGGCATGCGCGGGGGCGGCGCAGACCTCGTCGTCCTTGATGAAATCCACGCCCGCGGCGCAGAGCCTGGCGACCAGCGCGGCGGTCTCGGCGGCGGAGAGCCCCACGTTGGGCTTGATGATCGTGCCGACCAGCGCACCGCTCGCCACGCCAGTGGCGCGCCGCGTGCCTGCGATGCCGACGCGCGGCATCTCGAACTGCGCACGGTACGCGGCCGGCACCTGCAGCGATTCGAGCCGCAGGCCCGTCACTTCGCCCAGGTCATACAGGTTGCCCGAGACGGTGGCCGCAAGCGTCGGCAGGTTGGCGCCGATGTTCGCCACGGGGAATGAAATATCGACATGCGCGCGCCGCCACGGGCCGCGCGTGTCCTTGCGTTCTAGCAGTGCGTTCGGCAGGCTCGGCGATGGGGCCGGTTCCAGTTCGGTGATCGCCTCGACCGTCGCACGCGCACGTTCGCGCAGCGCATCGGTCTCACCCTCGACCCGCGTGAAAGTGCCGCACGATTGCTCGCCGGCCATCACCTCGGCGACGGCGGCCGGGTCCGCCGGTGTCTCGATGAGGTAGCGCGCGCGGATGCGTTCAGTCGCCATCGTCACAGCTTGCTCAGGTCGGGGAAGGGCCGCACGGGCTCGCTGCCGTCCCAGCCTTCGGAAGCGCTGCGGATCAGGTCGAACATCTTGCCCTTCGGCCCCGCCACTTCGGACAACTCGATGACGGTGCCCGGGTGGTACTCGGTGTCGAAGTAGATGAAGCGGCCGCGCTCGCCCACTTCGCCGCTCATCACGGGCTTGAAGCCCTGCGCGGTGAGGCGCGCGAGGTCGGCGTCGTAGTCGGCCGTCCAGTAGGCGACGTGCTGGAGACCTGTGCGGCCGGCCTGCAGGAAGTCGCGGTACATCGAAGGCACGTCGTTGCGCGTCTGGATCAACTCGACCTGCACATAGCCCGAGTTGGCCAGCGCCACCGAGTTGTGCGGCTCGTGCGCTTCGCCGTTGTAGCGGTAGTTCTTGATGGGCACCTTGGGGTTGTAGAACCACGGGCCCACGCCCAGCCTGGTGCTCCAGTAGTCCATGGCGGCTTCGATGTCGTGCACGACATAGCCCAGCTGGCGGATCTCGCCGAGGAATCGACTCATTGCGGTTGGCTCCGTTGATGTGAGTGTGTTGTTGTGATCAGAATTTCAGGAAGCCGGTCGAGAACCACGGGAAGGCGGCCACGATGACCAGGCCCACCAGCATCGCGGCGATGTATCCCCAGATGTGCTTGATGCCTTCGTCGGGGTTGACCTTGCTCACGGCGCAGGCGCCGTAGTAGCCGACGCCGAAGGGCGGTGCGAAGAGGCCGATGCCCATCGAGAAGATCACGACCATCGCGTAGTGCACCTCGTGCACGCCCGCCGCCTTGGCGATGGGGAAGAGGAGCGGGCCGAACAGCACGATGGCCGGAATGCCTTCGAGCACGCTGCCCAGCACGATGAAGGCAACGATCGATACGGCCAGGAAACCGTAGGCACCGCCCGGCAGCGTGCCCATGACGCGCGCCAGGTCCTGCGAGAAGCCCGACTGCGTGAGGCCCCAGGCCATGGCCGTGGCGCAGCCGACGATGAAGATGATCGCGCCCGAGAGCGAGGCCGTGTCGATGAGCATCGGCTTCAGGCGCTTCCAGTCGAACTGCCGGTACACGAAGAGCCCGACCAGCGCCGAATACACGATGCCGATGGTCGAGACCTCGGTGGCCGTCGCCACGCCCTCGACCACGGCCGCGCGGATCACGAAAGGCAGCAGCACCGCGGGCAGCGCGACCATCAGCAGCTTGCCGATCTCGCGCTTGCTGTAGCGCTGCACGCCGCTCAGGTCTTCGCGGCGGTAGCGCCACCACACCACCGCGCACAGCGCCGCGCCCAGCACCACGGCCGGCAGCAGCCCGCCCGTGAACAGCGCGGCGATCGAGATGCCCGTGACCGAGCCGATGGTGATGAGCACGATCGAGGGCGGAATCGTCTCGGTCTGCGCGCCCGTGGCCGAGAGCAGCGCCACCAGGTCGCCGGGCTTGGCGCCGCGCTTGACCATCTCGGGGAACAGCACCGGCGCGATGGCCGCCATGTCGGCGATCTTGGAGCCCGAGATGCCCGACACCAGGTACATCGCGCCGATCAGCACATACGAGAGGCCGCCGCGCACGTGGCCCAGCAGGCTTGCGAGGAACTGGATCATGGCGCGCGCCATGCCCGTCATCTCGATCAGCGCGCCCAGGAAGATGAAGAGCGGCACCGCGAGCAGGATGAGGTGCGACATGCCTTCGTCCAGCCGCCCCACCATGACCAGGAGCGGCGTGCGGGTGGTGAGTGCGAGGTAGCCGAAAGTGGCCAGCGCGAACGAGAACGCGATGGGCACGCCCGAGAGCACGGTGGCCGCAATCACCAGCACGAAGAAGATCACCAGGTTGAACTTGCCGAGCGTCGCGAACAGCGGCGCGGCCAGCCAGAAGGCGGCTACCAGCGCGGCCATGCCGAGCACGGCGACGGCGATCTGCCGGCCGGTGCACACGCGCAACAGGCGCAGCAGCGCCATCGCCAGCATGATCCCGATGCCGGCCGGAATGGCCGCGGCGCGCCAGGCATTGCTGATCTCCAGCGCAGGCGTGACGATGAACGACTCTTCGTGCGCATAGTCGATCGAGGGCCAGACGATGAGCACCAGGAACGCGATGGACGCGGCGATGGCGAAGGCATCGAGCATGGCGCGCGTGGAGGGCGTGACCTTCTGCAGCAGCGCGGTCATGCGCATGTGCTCGCCGCGCCGCAGCGCCACGACCGCACCGAGCATCGAGAGCCAGAGGAAGAGGATGGAGGCGAGCTCGTCCGACCACACCAGCGGCGCATGGAACACATAGCGCGACACCACGCCTGCGAACAGCACGCAGATCTCGGCCAGCACCAGCAGCGCGGCCACGGCTTCGACGGCGCCGCCGATCACGCGGTCGGCGCGCGCGGCGATGCCGCTCAGCGCGTTGGCCGACGGCCCGGCGCCCACGAACGGCGCCGCCTCGAAAGTGGATTCATGCACCATGGCCGCTCAGGCCAGCTTGCCGACGGTGCCTTCGAGCAGCGCCCACGCCTCGGGGCCGAAGCGGCCCTTCCATTCGCCGTAGAAGCCCGATTCGCGCAGCTTCGCGCGAAAGGTGTCGGCGGTCGGGCGGTTGATGGCAAGGCCCTTGGCCTGCAGGTCGCCGACCACCGATTCGTTGAGCTTCCTGATGTCTTCGCGCTGCTGCATGCCGGCGTCGTTGATGGCGCGGGCTACGATGGTCTTCAGGTCGTCGGGCAATGCATCCCAGGCGCGGCCGTTGGCAATGAACCAGTAGCCGTCCCAGATGTGGTTGGTGAGCGAGCAGAACTTCTGCACCTCGAAGAGCTTGGCCACCTGGATGATGGGCAGCGGGTTCTCCTGCGCATCGACGATCTTCGTCTGCAGCGCGGAGTACACCTCGCTGAACTGCAGGCTCGCGGGCGCGGCGCCCAGGCCCTTGAACATCGAGATCGACAGCGGGCTCACCGGCACGCGGATCTTCAGGCCGTCCATGTCCTTCGCATTCGCGACGGCCGCCTTGCTGCTGGTGGTCTGGCGAAAGCCGTTATCCCACATCTTCTCGAAGGCGTAGAGGCGCGACTTGGCGATGGCGCCGCGCACGTGCGCGCCCAGCTTGCCGTCCATGGCGGCCCACACCTGGTTGTAGTCGCTGAAGGCGAAGCCCACCGCGTTGATGGCCGCCACCGGCACCAGCGTGGCGATGACGAGCGCCGAAGGCGTGAAGAACTCGATGCCGCCCGAGCGCACTTGCGCGAGCATGTCGGTGTCGCCGCCCAGTTGGTTGTTGGGAAAGATCTTGATCTCGACCCGGCCCTTGGTTTCCTTGGCGATGCGGTCCGCGGCTTCCTGCGCGCGGACGTTCAGCGGATGGCTCAGCGGCAGGTTGTTGCCGTACTTGTACGAGAACTCCGCGGCGCGCGCGATGCGCGGCACGGCCGACACGATGCCGGCGGCAGGGAGGGCGGAAAGCGTGCGCAAGGCACTGCGGCGGGTCAGCGATGTCATGTCTTTTGTCTCCAGGATCTTCGGAATGCGGTTGATGCAATCTGATGCACCATTGGATTCGGGCCACAGCGAAGATAAAAGGATGCATCATCCGGGTCAAACTCGGACCTGATGGTTTTTGATGTATGCGGGATAACCCTTCGCCTCTTTCGCCCCCGGCGTCCCCGGCGTCTCCCGTGCCCGCCGATGCACGGCGCGCGCGCGTGGTGGACATCGCCCGCGCGGCGCAGGTGTCCACCGCCACCGTCGACCGCGTGCTCAACCGGCGCCCCGGCGTGCGCGACGCCACGGTGCAGCGCGTGCTCAAGGCCGCGGGCGAGCTCGACTACCTGCCGGGGCCCGAGCTCTACGCGGCGCTGACGCCGCCGCCGCTCAGGCTGGTGTTCCTGCTGCCCGCGGGCACCAACCGCTTCATCCGCATGCTGGGCGACATGGTGGGTTACGCGCAGGAGCACTGGGCGCCGTTCAACGTGCAGTGCCGCACGGTGTTCATCGAGAGTTTCAATCCGCACGAACTGGCCAACGCGCTGCGCAAGCACGGCCAGCGCTGCGACGGCATCGCGATGATGGCGCTGGAGCATCCCGCGGTGCGCGAGGCGGTGGCCGCGCTCGCGGCGCGCGGGCTGCCGGTGGTCACGCTGATCTCTGACCTGTCGAACTCCGAGCGCGCAGCGTTTGTGGGCCTGGACAACCGCGCGGCCGGGCGCACGGCGGGCTACCTCATCGGCCGCTTCATCGGCGCGCGCACGGCGAAGGTCGCGCTCATCGCGGGCAGCTTGAGCTACAAGGCGCACGAGGAGCGCGAGGCGGGCTTCCTGCACGTCATCGACGAGATGTTCCCGCGGCTGGAGGTTGTGGGCCTGCGCGAAGGCCAGGACGACGCGGGCAAGAACTACCGCCAGACGCGCGCGCTCCTGGAGCAGTACCCCGACATGGGCGGCATCTACAACATCGGCGGCGCATCGGACGGCGTGGCGCGTGCCTTGAAGGAAGCGGGGCGCGAGCAGAAGGTGGTGTTCATCGGCCACGGCCTCACGCCCGACACGCGCGCGCTTCTCATCGACGGCAGCATGGACGCGGTGATCACGCAGAGCCCGCACACCACGCTCATGAGCTGCGTGCGCATCTTCACCAACCTGCGCGACAAGCGCGAGGCGCTGAGCGGCGTGGAGACCACGCGCAGCCAGGTGATCTTTCGCGAGAACCTGCCTTAGGGCGGATCTTCGAAGGGGCGCTGGATTGGGGGGAGCCTGGTGGAAGCGTCGCGGGCCGCGAGGGCCGTATCCGTCTCCTGGCACTTCCAGAATATAACTCACGAGGGGCCTTGCAGAAGCCCCGGGGGTGTACTTCAAAATCGCCGGCCCTTGCCGGAGTCGGCGGAATTTGGAGTCACGAAATGCATTTGTTTTTGCCTGTGGGATCGTTGCGGATCGGAGCGCGGCGATGAGCGCGCACGCGGTGGTGATTGCCGGCGGCGGCCCGACCGGGCTCATGCTGGCGGGTGAACTGGCGTTGGCGGGCGTCGACGTGGCCATCGTCGAACGGCGCGTCAATCAGGAGGTCGACGGCTCGCGCGCGGGCGGCCTGCATGCGCGCACGCTGGAGGTGCTCGACCAGCGCGGCATCGTCGAGCGCTTTCTTGCGTTGGGGCAGGTGCACCGGGCCGTGCATTTCCGCAAGGCGATGGACATCGGCGACTTTCCTTCGCGCCACAACTGCAGCCTCGCGCTCTGGCAGCGCCACACCGAACGCCTGCTGGCCGAATGGGTCGGCGAGCTGGGCGTTGCGGTCCACCGTGGCTGCGAAGTGACGGGGTTCGCGCAGGACGACACAGGCGTCGACGTCGCGCTCTCCGACGGCCGTTCGCTGCGGGCCGCCTACCTCGTCGGATGCGACGGCGGCCGCAGCCTGATTCGCAAGTCGGCCGGCATCGGCTTTCCCGGGTGGGAGCCGACCACGAGCTGGCTGATGGCGGAGGTGGCGATGACCGAGGCGCCGAAGTGGGGCTTTCACGAGAACGCGTTCGGCATCCATGCGATCGGCAAGGCCGAGAACACCGGGAAGGCCCTGGCGCGCGTCGTGCTGACCGACCGGCAATTGCAGCGCGACGCCAACCCCACGCTGTACGACGTGCGCGAGGCGCTGGTCGCCGTCTACGGCACCGACTTCGGCGCGCACGCTCCCACCTGGATCTCGCGCTTCACCGACATGACGCGCCAGGCGGATGCTTATCGAGACCGGCGCGTCCTGCTGGCCGGCGACGCGGCGCACGTGCATCCGCCGATCGGCGGGCAGGGCCTGAACCTTGGCGTGCAGGATGCGGTGAACCTGGGGTGGAAGCTGGCCCAGGTGGTCCGACGCACCTCGCCCGAAAGCCTGCTCGATACGTACCACGCCGAGCGCCACCCGGTGGCGGCGCGCGTGCTGCGCCACACGATGGCGCATGTCGCGCTTCGCCGCACCGACGACCGCACCAAGGCGCTGGACGAAACCCTCTCCGAACTGCTCGCGATGGACGAACCGCGCAAGCGGCTGGTCGCGGACATCTCGGGCCTGGGCGTTCACTACGATCTGGGCGAGGGGCACCCGCTGCTCGGGCGGCGCATGCCCGATCTCGAACTCGTCACCGCCGAGGGACCGCTGCGGGTCTTCGCGTTGCTGCACGCGGCACGGCCGGTGCTGCTCAATCTCGGCGAGCCTGGCGGCTTCGACATCGCGCCGTGGGCGGAACGGGTCCGGCAGGTCGATGCAAGGGTCGAGGGCGTGTGGGAGCTTCCGGCCATCGGCGCGGTCGCGGCACCCGCTGCCGTGTTGATCCGGCCCGACGGCCATGTGGCGTGGGTGGGCGGCTCGACGCCGCAGGGGTTGGCCGAGGCCCTGGCCGCCTGGTTCGGACCGCCCGCCGCGGTGTAGCCCCGAGGGGTCTCTGCTAGGCCGGCGCCGTCATGCGCTGCAGCAGTGGTTGCCGCGCGAGC
Source organism: Variovorax sp. 770b2 (assembly GCF_900115685.1). Taxonomy (GTDB): domain Bacteria; phylum Pseudomonadota; class Gammaproteobacteria; order Burkholderiales; family Burkholderiaceae_C; genus Variovorax. Next base: position 634,706 of record NZ_FOXJ01000001.1, read on the forward strand.
ACCTCGTCGCGTGGGCCGTGGTCCAGCACGCGGCCGGCCTCCATCAACACCACAGTGTCAAAGCGCTCGAGCAGGCTCAGCCGGTGGATCGACGCGATCACGCAGGCGTTGGGGAATGCATTGGCGATGCGTTCGAGCACCCGCGCTTCGGTGTTGGCGTCGAGCGCGCTGGTCGGCTCGTCGAGCAGCAGCAGCGAACTGCCTTCCGCCGCGAGCACGCCGCGCGCCAGGCACAGTCGCTGGCGCTGTCCGCCCGACATGTTGAAGCCGCGCTCCGACACGGCCGTATCGAGGTCGCCGCGGTTCGCCTTCAGCACCTCGTCGAAGGTGCTGGTGTGCAGCGCCGCGAGCAGCCGCGCGTCGTCCGCCGGCTGGCCGAAGGCGAGGTTCTCGCGCACGCTGGCCTCGAAGAGTTCGGTCTCCTGCGGGATCAGCGTGGCGAGGCGGCGCAGCTGCGGCCAGTCGACCGGTTGGCCGTCGAGCGTGAGCGTGCCGGCGTGCGGCGCGTAGAGGCCGGCGAGCACGCGCAGCAGCGTGCTCTTGCCGCCGCCGCTCGGGCCGACGAGCGCCACGCGCTGGCCGCGGCGCAGGGCGAGGGCCACGTCGTGCAGGCCGCTGCGCGGCGGCTCGGCCGCCTCAGCGATGGGTTCGCCGCGCGGCGCGTAGTTCCACTGCAGCGCATCGATGCCCAGGTGCGTCCACGCCGCGCCGGCGTCGATGCGCTCGCGCTCGGGCACCTCCTCGGGCGCGGTGGAGAGCACGTCGCCCGAGGGCGCCTGCCAGATCGGCTCGGCGCTCGTGTAGTCGGTGTGCATGCGCGCGAAGAAGCTGAAGTTGGCGGCCACCGAAGTCACCACGCCAGCCGCCTGCTGCGCGTACTGGTAGATCATGAACACCGCGCCCAGCATCACCGCCTGGCCCGGCGTGCGCGCCTGCCACACGTAGATGACGACCAGCCCCCAGGTCAGCGCCAGCCCCATCAGGTCGACCGCGAACCACTTGCCCTCGTTGAGCACCACGGTGCGCTTGAGCGGCAGCGAAATCGCCGCCATGCGACGGCGCAGCAGGAGGCGCGAGGCACCCTGCAGCCGCAGGCCGATCACCGTCGAGGCGTTGCCCAGGAAGTCGAGCAGCGCGGACACATAGCGCCGGTCGGCATCGTTCTCGGCGCGCGCGAGCTTCATCAGCGCGCGGTCGATGCGCACGATCACCAGCCCGATCAGCACATAGCCCGCAAGCGCCGTCGCGCCGCTGGTGCGCGACAGCAGCGCCAGCGCCACCAGCGGCCCGACGAAGTTGACCGCGTTGGTGAGCCAGATGAACTGGTTCTGCGCGAAGTCCGCCAGCGCGCGGCTGGCCTGGTGCACGCGGTGCTGCAACTCGCCCGAATGGTGGCCGTCGTGCCAGGCCAGCGGCGCGGCGGCGATGCGCGCATAGAGTTCGTCGGCCAGCCGCTCGCGCACCTTCAGGCCGACGTTGCGCTCCAGGATGCGGCCCGGCCCGTGCAGTGCCCAGGCACCCACGTACACCGCGGCCAGCGTGCCGATCCAGCGGCCGGCGCCGCCGAAGTCGCTGCGCTGCAGCGCGTTGATGGCCTGGCCCGCGAGGTAGGGGAGCGTGAGGCGGATCAGCTGCGAGGACGCGAGCAGCGCGGTGGCGCCCAGCAGTTGCCCGCGCGCGCCGGCCGCGAAGTGCCAGAGCGCCGCATAGAGCGCGCGGATCGCGTTGGCGGGGTCGTTCGTCTCGGTCGTCGTCTTCTTCTGCATGCGTGGTCAGCCGGCCTTCCGGAACGTGAGGTTGATGCGCAGGCTGCCCAGCGCCGGGTGCGGCTGGTCCTTCAGCGGCAGCACGCCGTGGTAACGCAGCCGGTCCTCGCCGCCCCAGACCACGACATCGCCGTGCGCGAGCGCAATGCGCGCGGCCTTGTCGCCGCGCGCGTGGCCGCCGAACAGGAACACGGCCGGCATGCCGAGCGAGACCGAGACGATGGGCGCGCCGTAGTCATGCTCGTCCTTGTCCTGGTGCAGCGAGAGCCGCGCGCCGGGTTCGTAGCGGTTGACCAGGCAGGCATCGGGCGCGAAGTCCTCGAAGCCGGCCGCCGATGCGGCCTCGCGGGCCAGGCGCGCGAACGATCCGGGCATGGCGGGCCACGGTCGTCCGGTGTCGGGATCGATGGCGCTGTAGCGGTAGCCGCGGCGGTCGCTGGTCCAGCCCAAGGCGCCGCAATTGGTGAGCGCGACCGACATCGTGAAGCCGCCGGGCGTGACCAGGTGGCGGAAGGGTGCGCGTTCTTCCAGGGCGTGGATCGCGGGGAGCAACTCGTCGACGAAGGGCAGGGCGAAGCCGGGCAGCACGAAGGCGCCGGGCCCGATCGCTTCGCGGGCGCTGCGGGGAGGGTCGTCGAAAAGGTCGAGCGTCATGCGGCGGGCCGGCCTTCGCGGGCCGGCGCGGATACCAGTGCAGGCCTTAGCGGACCGTCGACATCACGGTGGCCCGGCACCGCGGCTGGTCGCGGGGGGCGAGCAGGTTGCAGTTGTTGAGGGCGCGCTCCTGCATGTCGCTCAGCTTGGGGCGTTCCTGCTGATACTGCGGCTGCCGCTGGTATTCGGGCACATAGACCGGCGCGGGCTCCTGCCAGCGCTGGCGGCGTTCGTATTCGCGGCGCTGGTCGTATTCACGCCGCTCGTACTCGCGGCGGTCCTCCCGCTCGCGGTCGTTACGAAGCCGCCACATGCATGAGTTGAAGTCCATGCCCGAGCGTCCGCTGGCGCAGTAGCGGCGGTCGTTTTCGTAGACGTAGTCGCCCTGGGCCATGGCGGGGATGGCGCTCATGAGGCCGAGGAATGCGAAGAGAGCGAGTTTTTTCATGATGCGTGGCCTGTTCTGTGATTGCCGGATGTCTGTGCAGTGTGAAAGGTCTGCCGTGGGCCGAATGTAGCCGGTCGTCCTGCACGAACGTAGGGTCGAGGCTGCCGGCGTTCGCACGGATGCCTGCTCAACGCCCGGGAACCGCGGCCGGTCGACGCGGCCGGCCATGAACGGCGCTTGTCGGACCCATGCACGACCCGCATCTGGCCGCATCCCATGAACACGTGAAGTAGTGCTAAGGGATTCACTTATTGAAACGGACAGCCAAAAGTCTATGGTCGAGCGACCATGGACACCGTGCGCCTAGACATCCACGTGCCCGAAGGTTGGGTGTGCTGGATCGAGCTCGCCCGCACCCCCCACGGCACCTATGCGGGGCTCGCGGAGCTGAGCCACCAGGGCGTTGCGCGCTGCGCGCTGGTGATCACCCAGCAACTGTCGTGGGAGTCGGCCGTGGAGCGCGCGACGGTGCGGGCGGACCACTTCGTGCGGCAATGGATGCCGCAGCGCGGCCCCGGGAGCGATGTCTCGGGCCCCACGATTCCCGGCGACGCCTGAGCGCTGCACGCCGAGCGGTGCCGCAAGGGAGCTTCGGCGACGGCGCGCGCTCATGGTAGAAACCGCGAGCCGCGGATGTCCTCCCATTGCGCTTCGTGCGCTTGCCCCACCTCTCTCGCTTCCATGTTCCACCTCCCTGATCGGGTTGAAAAACCGTGCGCCCGGTGGCTGGCGTGGCTGATCGCCGGCATCGCCGCACTCTGCATGGCCGGTTGCGCGGGCCTGCCCACCGACGTGCAGCGCAAGCCCTCGATGGCCATCGCCGACGGCGCGGACACCCTGCTTGGCCGCCTCGTGAAAGCGGCCGCGCCGCCCGGCGAACCGCTGAGCGGATTCCGCCTGCTGCCGATGCCGCAGTTCTCGCTGCATGCGCGCATCGAACTCGCGCGCCGCGCGCAGCGCTCCATCGACGTGCAGTACTACCTCGTGCAGAACGACGAGACCGGCCGCTACCTGCTGCGCGCCCTGCGCGACGCGGCCGACCGCGGCGTGCGCGTGCGCCTCCTGGTGGACGACCTCTACACGGCGGGCGCCGATCCGCTGTTCACCAGCTTTGCCTCGCACCCGAACGTCGAAGTGCGCCTGTTCAACCCGTTCCCGGCGGGGCGCGACCGCTTCGGCACGCGCTGGGCCGCGTCGCTGTTCGACTTCGACCGCGTGCACCGCCGCATGCACAACAAGCTGTACGTGGTGGACAACACGATGGCGGTCATGGGCGGGCGCAACATCGCCAACGAGTATTTCCTGCGCGACGGGGGATCGAACTTCATCGACATCGACACGCTGGTGGCCGGCGCCGTGGTGCCCCGGCTGTCGTCGCTGTTCGACATGTACTGGAACAGCCCCTACGTGTACCCGATCGAATCGCTGGTGGCCAAGGGCAGCGAATCGGCGAGGGAGCTGCGCGAGCGCTTCGATCGCCTGACCAGCGGGCCGGAGACGCTGCATCCCGAGGAGCCGGGCTCCACCGACCTGCTGGGCAACAACCCGCTGGCCAAGGACCTGGACGCGGGCACGCTGAAGCTGGTCTGGGCGCGCGCCGAGGCCTATGCCGACCCGCCGGCCAAGGCCCTCGCGCCCACGCCCGAGGCGCGCGGCCTGCCGGCCGACGAGGCGAGCGACAGCGTGCTCTACAACGTGCGGCGGTATCTGCGCGGCGCGCAGAGCGAGATCATGCAGACCACGCCCTACCTGATTCCCGGGCGCGGCGGCATGGAGTCGATCCGCATCATCCGCGGCAACGGCGTGAGCTACAGCATCGTGACCAATTCGCTGGCCGCCACCGACGAGTCGCTGGTGCACATCGGCTACCGGCGCTACCGCGCCCAGATGCTGCGGCTGGGCGTGGAGCTCTACGAGCTCAGCCCCAAGCGGGTGGAGGAGACCAAGCGCTTCGGCATGTACGGCTCGGCCAGCGGGCGGCTGCACGGCAAGTCGGCGGTGATCGACCGCAAGACGGTGTTCATCGGCTCGATGAATTTCGATCCGCGCTCGGAGCTGCACAACACCGAGATCGGCATCTTCATCTTCAGCCCGCAGATCGCGCAGCAGCTCACCAGCCTGATCGGCTTCATCCGCCTGGACGGCGCCTACCAGTTGCAGCTGGGCTCCGGGGGCGGCATCGAATGGGTGAGCCCGGCGTCGGGCGATGCGGCCGACACCATCCTGCACACGGAGCCCGAAACGCATTTCTGGGCGCGCTGGAAGCTGGAGCTGCTGGCGCCGCTGGTGCCCGAGAGCCTGCTCTAGGTTCTGGTCGGCCTGTTGCTGCTGATCTGCCCGCTGATCCCCTGGTGATCCAGCCGGTGATCGATCGGATGGCAAAAGGCCTTGATCGATGGCGCGGCGCTCGTTGCCCGGTGCCCGCTCGTCGGCGGATGTGCCTAGCGGACCGTCGACATGACCGTCGCGCGGCAGCGCGCACGGTCCTGGCGGGTGGGCAGCACGATGCAGTTGTCCAGCGCACGCTGCTGCATGTCGCTCAGGCGCGGGCCCTCGCGCGGGGCTTCCCGCTCGGGCTCGTAGTAGGGCCGCGGCGGCGGGCGGCCGTAGTAGTCGTAATCGCGGTCCCGGCCCTGGCGGGTCGTTTCGCAACCCGCAAGGCTCAGCGCCAGAAGGCTGCCCCAAAGAATCAGACGCAAGTTCGTTCTCCGTTTCGAAGGGGAGGGCTGCAAGATGTGCCCCGCCCCGGTCGCACGCAGCTTAGTGCGTATGGCGGAAATAGCCTGAAGGAAAGATGAAATGCGGCTGGCTGCCGCCGACTGCTCAATCCTGCAGGCGTCCGTTCAGATAAGGCTCGGGATCGACGGCGGTGCCGTTCTTTCGGATCTCGAAATGCAGCTTCACGCGATCGGCATCGCTGCGGCCCATCTCGGCGATCTTCTCGCCCTGGCGCACGACCGCGTTTTCCTTCACGAGGATGGTCTGCGCGTGGGCGTAGGCCGTGAGGAAGGTGTCGTTGTGCTTGACGATGACCATGTTGCCGTAGGAGCGCAGTTCGCCGCCCACATACACCACGCGGCCGTCGGCCGACGCCACGATCGGGTCGCCCAGGTTGCCCGCGATGTCCAGCCCCTTGTTGCGCACGCCGTCGAAGCGGCCGATGGTGGTGCCGCTCGCGGGGCGGATGAAGAGCGCCTGTTTCTGCACGGGGGGCGTGGCCGTCTGGCCGGGCCGGGCCGGCGGCAGGGGCGTGGTGGTGCAGGCGGCGAGGGCGGCGGCAACCAGCGCTGCGGCGCCGGTGCGGAAAAGAAAAGTCTGGATGTGCATGGCGCTGTTGGAACGGGTTCGTTGCGGAGGGTTCCTGCGGTCTGGCGCGCCGGGCGCGCCACGCGGGGAATGCTAGCAAACTCGTGCGTACCCTCTGGAAGAGCGGAATGCGCGAAGGGCTATCGCGGCTATTTCAGCGGAATCGGCGTGCCGCGATCGATGGGCACCGCGGTCACGCTGTTCTTGGGCGAACCGTCGATCAGGAGGTCCGAGTAGGTGAGGTAAACCAGCGTGTTGCGCTTGGCATCGACCATGCGCACCACGCGCAGGCGCTTGAAGAGCACCGAGAGCCGTTCGCTGTACACCTCCTCGCGCTTGGGCAATGGCTGGGTGACATTGACTGGCCCGACCTGGCGGCAGGCGATGGAGGCCTCGGCCTTGTCCTCGGCCACGCCGAACGCACCGGCAATGCCGCCCGTCTTGGCGCGCGAGACATAGCAGGTCACGCCGTTGACCTTGGGGTCGTCGTAGGCCTCGATCACGATCTTGTGGTCGGGGCCGATGAGCTTGAAGGCGGTGTCGACTTCGCCCACCGTTTCGGCCCTGGCCGCCGAGGCGGCCAGCGCAAAGCCGAGGCTGGCGCCGCACAAGAGGGTGGCGCGGAGTGTCTTGTTCATGAGGTTCGTCAAACGATGCTGAGCTCGTGCACGCGGTCGAAACTGCCGCGGCGCCGGTCTTCGAAGAAATGTTCCAGCGCCTCTCGCACGGTGCGAAAGGCGATCTCGTCCCAGGGAATCTCTTCCTCGGTGAAGAGCTTCGCCTCGATGGTCTCGTGGCCCGGATCGAACGTGTCGTCCAGGAGCCGCGCGCGGTAGAACAGGTGGACCTGGCCCACGCGCACCACGCTGATCACCGCGAACAGGCCCTGCATCTCGAAGTTCGCGCCGGCCTCTTCGTCGGTCTCCCGGGCAGCGCCCTGGGCGGCCGATTCCTCCAGCTCCATGAAGCCGGCCGGCAGCGTCCACTTGCCCCAGCGCGGCTCGATGTTGCGCTTGCACAGCAGCACCTTGTCGCCCAGGACCGGGATGGTGCCCACCACGTTCAGCGGGTTCTCGTAGTGGATCGTGTGGCAGGCCGGGCAGACGGCGCGCGGCTTGGTGTCGCCGTCGTCCGGGATGCGGTAGACCACCGCGGTGCCGCAGTTCTTGCAGTGCTTGATGGGGACGCGCAGGAGCATGGGCGGTGCTGCCGTCTTCAGGCGATCTTGACCGTGAGCGTCGGCAGGCCGGCGACGGCGCCGACCAGCGTGTCGCCCGAGACCACGGCGGCCACGCCTTCGGGCGTGCCGCTGTAGATCAGGTCGCCCGGTTGCAGCTCCCAGGCGGCCGACAGGTGCTCGATGGTCTCGGCCACGTTCCAGATCAGCTTGCTCACGGTGCTGCGCTGGCGGTCGGTGCCGTTCACCTGCAGCGAGATTTCGGCGTTCTCGGCATCGCCGGCCTGGGCTACCGGCACGATCGGGCCGATGGGCGCGCTCTGCTCGAAGCCCTTGCCGATGTCCCAGGGGCGGCCCTGCTTCTTCATCTCGCCCTGCAGGTCGCGGCGCGTCATGTCCAGGCCCACGGCGTAGCCGTAGATGTGCTTGTGCGCGTCGGCGGCCAAGATGTTTTTGCCGCCTGTGCCGATGGCGACCACGAGTTCGATCTCGTGGTGCAGGTTCTTGGTGAGCGAGGGGTAGGCCATGGTGCCGGTCTGGCCTTCGTCGACCACCACCAGCGCGTCGGTGGGCTTCATGAAGAAGAAGGGCGGCTCGCGGCCGGTGAAACCCATTTCCTTGGCGTGATCTTCGTAGTTGCGGCCCACGCAGTAGATGCGGTGCACCGGAAAGCGGGCGGCATGTCCGGCCACCGGAACCGAAACGGTGGCGGGCGGGGCGAAAACAAACTCGGAAGCCATTGCGACGTGTCCTTTTTCAGCGAAACGGGAGGGGAGACCGGCAGTGTGCCAGAGGCGGGGCGGGGTTGCCGGAGCGCTGGAAACGGGATTTCCGGGCGCTTCACAATAGGCGTCCTGCGTGTCCTTCGAACTATTTCCTCGAATTCCCCGCCACACCATGCCCCTTCGAATCGGCAAAGCCAGCAAAGCCACCGCCCTCAACGAACTCGGCCGCCAGCGCGACGAAGAGGGCGACCAGGACGCCGCCCTGGAGGCCTACGCCCAGGCGAGCGCCATCCATCCCGGCTGGTCGGTGCCCTGGTACAACACCGGCCTCATCCACAAGTACCGCGGCGAATGGGCCGCGTCGCTGCAGGCCAACGCGCGGGCCGTGCAATGCGAGCCGGGCAACGAGGGCGCGCTGTGGAACCTGGGCATCGCCGCCACCGCCCTCGGCGACTGGACGACGGCGCGGCGGGCCTGGCAGCAGTACGGCATCCAGGTGCCCGAGGGCGACGGGCCGGTCGACTTCTTCATCGGGCTCACGCCGATCCGCGTGCATGGCGACGAGGCCAGCGAGGTCGTCTGGTCGGACCGCATCGACCCGGCCCGCGCCATCCTGCGCAACGTGCCGTCGCCCGCCTGCGGGCACCGCTTCGGCGACCTGGTGCTGCACGACGGCGCGGCCAACGGCTATCGCAAGCGCGGCGACCGGGAGATTCCGGTGTTCGATGCGCTGGAACTCATCGCACCCTCGGACTATTCGACCTACGAAGTCTCGATCGACGACGCGGCAGAAGAAGACATCGGCGCGCTCATCCAGCGTTTCGAAGCCGCCGGCGCTGCCGCCGAGAACTGGACCACCAGCATCCAGGTGCTCTGCAAGGCCTGCTCGGAAGGCCGGCCCGACGGCGAGCACAACCATGCGCCCGGCGAGCCGCCCGAGGCCTTCGGGCCATGGCACATCGGCATCGCCGCACGCGAGGAGGCGCATGCGCGCCGCATCCTGGACGAATGGCGCCAACTCACACCGAAGGCCGGGCTTCGCGATTTCGGTTGCGTGCTGCAGGCCACCCCGCGTTCCTAGCGTGCTGGCGAGCGCTATCCTTGGAAAATCATGAAGCTGCATAACTATTTCCGCTCCTCCTCCTCGTTCCGCGTGCGCATCGCCCTCAGCCTGAAGGGCCTGGACTACGAGTACGTTCCCGTGCACATCGCGCGCGGCGAACACCGCACCGGCCCCTACGCCACCCTCTCGGCCGACAAGCTCGTGCCGCTGCTCGAAGACGAAGGCGAGCGTTTCTCGCAGTCGATGGCCATCATCGAATACCTGGACGAGACGCACCCCGAGCCGCCGCTGCTGCCGAGCGACCCGGTGGGCCGCGCCCATGTGCGCGCGCTGGCGCAGTCCATTGCCTGCGAGATCCATCCACTCAACAACCTGCGCGTGCTCAAGTACCTCGTGAAGGACCTGAAGCTGGACGACGAAGCCAAGAACGCCTGGTACCGCCATTGGGTGCGTGATGGCATGGAGGCCTTCGAGCGCCAACTCGCGCTGCATCCCGGCAGCACCTTCTGCTATGGCGACACGCCCACGCTGGCCGATTGCTGCCTGGTGCCGCAGATCTTCAACGGCCGCCGCTTCGACTGCGACTTCAGCGGCCTGCCGCGCAGCATGGCCGCCTTCGACGCGTGCATGCAGCTGGAGGCCTTCCAGCGCGCGCAGCCCTCGCAATCCCCCGACGCGGAAGCCTGATTGAACGCCGCCGTCATCGATCCGCGCTGGCTGGTGCCGGACTGGCCCGCACCGGCGAACGTGCGGGCGGTGTGCACCACGCGCGAGGGCGGCGTTTCGCACGGCCGCTACGAAAGCCTGAACCTGGGCGATCACGTGGGCGACCTGGCCGCCGACGTGGCCGAGAACCGCCAGCGCCTCGGGCAGGCCATCGCCGCGCGGCCGGTGTTCCTGCAGCAGGTGCACGGCACGGGCGTCGTGACGCTCGATGCCGAATCGGACCTCGTGCGCGACGCCACGGTGGCCGATGCCTGCACGGCCACGGCGGTCGGGCTGGCCTGCACGATCATGGTGGCGGACTGCCTGCCGGTGCTCTTCACCGACGAGTCGGGCCAAAGGGTGGCGGCCGCGCATGCGGGCTGGCGCGGCCTTGCGGGCGGCGTGCTCGAGGAAACGGCCCGCTGCTTTGCGTCCGAGCCTCAGGCCGGACCGGCGCGCGGCGACGGCAGGGTCATCGCGTGGCTCGGCCCGTGCATCGGCCCGAAGGCCTTCGAGGTCGGTGCGGAGGTGAAGGCGGCTTTCGCGGCGCATGCGCCGGAAGCTGCCAACTGTTTCAAGCCCGCGGGCGCGGCCGGCAAATGGCTGGCGGACCTGCCCGCGCTCGCGCGCCAGCGGCTGCGCGCGGCCGGTGTCGATGCGGTGTACGGCAACGACGGCGGCGATGCGTGGTGCACCGTCGCCAACCCGTCACGTTTCTTTTCGCACCGGCGGGACGGCGTCAGCGGGCGCTTCGCCGCGCTGGTCTGGAAGGCCTGAGTCTTCGGGTTCCTTGGCGGCTGTTGCCTCCGTGGCCTTCGTGGCCTCCGCGGCGGCGCGGCGTGCCGCTTCCTGCGCGTCGGCCTCGCGCTGCTTGATCGCGCGGCGCCGCCCCGGCGTCCCCATCAGGTAAACCACCAGTGCCACCGGCGCCAATCCGTACAAAAGAAATGTGAAGATGGCGCCCAGCACGGTGCCCGTGGTGTTGGTGGCTTCGGCCACCGCCATCATCACGACGACGTAGAGCCAGCCGATCACGACCAGATGTATGAACACGAGAAGTTTCAGTCGGTAAGAGGAAAGAGCGGCGTTGTCGGTGCCGTGCGAATGCAGGATACTCAAAACACGCACCCATCCGGATTCGATTCAGGCGAGGACCAGGAGACATGATGAAGCAACAAGCGACGGGGGCGGATGCATTCGCGCCCTTCCAGCAGGCACTTTCCGAGGGATGGACCCAGGCGCTGGCATCGTTCCAGCAGTCCGCCGCGAAGGGGGCCTCGGCCTTCGATGTCGGCGGCAGCCCGCTGTGGCAGATGCCGCAGGGCGCACAGATGCCCGATCTGCCGAAGATCGCCATCGATCCCCAGAAGCTCCAATCCATCCAGCAGCAGTACGTCGCCGAGGCCACGGCGCTCTGGGGCCAGGGTTTCCAGGCCAAGCCCGAAGGCGACAAGCGCTTCGCATCCGATGCATGGGGCAGCAATCCGCTCGCGGCCTTCTCGGCGGCCGTGTACCTGCTCAACGGCCGCACGATGCTCAGCATGGCCGAGGCCATCGATGCCGACGAAAAGACCAAGGCGCGGCTGCGCTTCGCGGTCGAGCAATGGATGGCCGCTTCTTCCCCCAGCAACTCGCTCGCCTTCAACGCCGAGGCTCAAAAGAAGGCCATCGACTCGCAGGGCGAGAGCATCGCCAAGGGCATCCAGAACCTGCTCAACGACGTGAAGCAGGGACACCTGAGCATGACCGACGAGAGCGCCTTCGAAGTGGGGCGCAACGTGGCCACCACCGAGGGCGCGGTGGTGTTCGAGAACGAGTTCTTCCAGCTGCTCGAATACAAGCCGCTCACCGCCAAGGTGTACGAGCGGCCCTTCCTGCTGGTGCCGCCGTGCATCAACAAGTTCTACATCCTCGATCTGCAGCCCGAGAACTCGCTGATCCGCTATGCGAACGAGCAGGGCCATCGCGTGTTCGTGGTGAGCTGGCGCAACCCCGACGAGTCGCTCGCCAAGGCCACCTGGGACGACTACATCGAGAACGCCGCGATCCAGGCGATCCACACGGTGCAGGACATCAGCGGCAGCAAGCAGATCAACGCGTTGGGCTTCTGCGTGGGCGGCACCATCCTCAGCACCGCACTGGCCGTGCTCGCGGGCCGCGGCGAAAAGCCCGCTTCGTCGGTCACGCTGCTCACCACGTTCCTCGACTTCAGCGACACCGGCATCCTGGACATCTTCGTGGACGAGACGATGGTTGCGTACCGCGAAATGCAGCTGGGCAAGGGCGGCCTGCTGCCCGGGGGCGACCTGGCTTCCACCTTCAGTTTCCTCAGGCCCAACGACCTCGTGTGGAACTACGTGGTCGGCAACTACCTGAAGGGCGAAACGCCGCCGCCGTTCGACCTGCTCTACTGGAACAGCGATGCCACCAACCTGCCGGGCCCGTTCTACGCCTGGTACCTGCGCAACACTTATCACGAGAACAAGCTCGCCAAGCCCAATGCGCTCACGGTGTGCGGCCAGAAGATCGACCTCGGAAAGATCGACGTCCCGGCCTACATCTACGGCTCGCGCGAAGACCACATCGTGCCCATCGGCGGCGCGTATGCCTCCACGCAGTTGCTGCCGGGCAAGAAGCGCTTCGTCATGGGCGCCTCGGGCCACATCGCCGGCGTGATCAATCCGCCCGCCAAGAAAAAGCGCAGCCACTGGATCCGCGACGACGGCAAGTTCCCCAAGACGCAGGCCGAGTGGCTGACCGGTGCCGCCGAGCACCCCGGCAGCTGGTGGACCGACTGGGCACAATGGCTCAAGGGCCACGCGGGCAAGCAGGTGGCCGCGCCCAAGGGCTACGGCAACGGCAAGGTCTACAAGGCCATCGAGCCGGCACCGGGACGCTACGTCAAGGCCAGGGCCTGAGCCGACCTCGCAACAACCGACTTCAACATCACTTCAACGGAGAACCACATGGAAGACATCGTCATCGTTTCGGCCGCACGCACGCCGGTCGGCAAGTTCGGCGGCTCGCTCGCCGGCATCGCGGCCACCGAGCTGGGGGCCCTGGTCATCAAGGAAGTGATTGCGCGCGCCAACCTCACGGCCGAGCAGGTCGGCGAGGCCATCATGGGCCAGGTGCTGGCGGCCGGCGCCGGCCAGAACCCCGCGCGCCAGGCATGGCTCAAGAGCGGCGGCGCCAAGGAAACCCCGGCGCTCACCATCAACGCCGTCTGCGGCTCGGGCCTGAAGGCCGTGATGCTTGCGGCGCAGGCCGTGGCCACGGGCGACAGCGAGATCGTCATCGCCGGCGGCCAGGAGAACATGAGCGCCGCGCCGCACGTGCTGCCCAACTCGCGCAACGGCCAGCGCATGGGCGACTGGAAGCTGGTCGACACCATGATCGTGGACGGCCTGTGGGACGTCTACAACCAGTACCACATGGGCATCACCGCCGAGAACGTCGCCAAGAAGTACGGCATCGACCGCGCCTCGCAGGACGAACTGGCACTCGCCAGCCAGACCAAGGCCGCCGCCGCGCAGGACGCCGGCAAGTTCAAGGACGAGATCGTCGGCGTGAGCATTCCGCAGAAGAAGGGCGACCCGATCGTCTTCAGCCAGGACGAGTTCATCAACCGCAAGACCAACGCCGAAGGCCTGGCGGGCCTGCGCCCCGCCTTCGACAAGGCCGGCGGCGTGACCGCGGGCAATGCCTCGGGCCTGAACGACGGCGCCGCCGCCGTGATGGTGATGACGGCCAAGAAGGCCGCCGCGCTCGGCCTGAAGCCGCTCGGCCGCATCGCCAGCTACGCCACCGCCGGGCTCGATCCGGCCATCATGGGCATGGGCCCGGTGCCCGCATCGACCAAGGCGCTGCAGCGCGCCGGCTGGAAGGCCGCCGACCTCGACGTGCTGGAAATCAACGAAGCCTTCGCCGCACAGGCCTGCGCGGTGAACCGCGAAATGGGCTGGGATGTGAACAAGGTCAACGTGAACGGCGGCGCCATCGCCATCGGCCACCCGATCGGCGCGTCGGGCTGCCGCATCCTGGTGACGCTGCTGCACGAGATGCAGCGCCAGAACGCCAAGAAGGGCATCGCCTCGCTGTGCATCGGCGGCGGCATGGGCGTGGCGCTGACCATCGAGCGCTGATCGCCACGGCGCCAGGCGCGCCGTCGTTGCCGCTCAGCGCGACATCGACGGCCGCTCGGCCATCGCAGCGCGCCAGCGCACGAGCTCGGGGTGCTGTTCCCCGGGCTTGATGCGCACCACGCGCGCGAAATCCACCGCCACCACGGCGGTGATGTCGGCCAGGCTGAACCGGTCGGTGGCGATGAACTCGCGGCCGGCCAGCCGGTCGTTCAGCGTCTGGAAGAAATGCTGCACCCGGGCCAGCCCGCGTTGTGCCAGCTCCGGAATCTGCGCGTAGTTCACCGGGCCGGGCAGCGCCCGGTCGGCCATGGCAGGCGAGCCATTGCGCAGCGCCTCGGCGATCGGCAACAAACCCTCGAACTCGACGCGCCAGTTCCAGCTGGCGATCTCCGCCTTTTCTGCGGGCGTGCGGCCCAGCAGTGGCGGCTCGGGGTACTGCGCTTCCAGCCAGGCCGCGATGGCGGCGTTGTCGGTCAGCAGGCCGTCTTCTTCGGTGCGCAGTGCCGGCACCGTGCATTGCGGATTGATCGCGCGGTAGGCCTCGCCCAGTTGCTCACCACGAACCAGATCGACCTGCACCGTCTCGTGGGCAATGCCCTTCTCTGCAAGCAGGATGCGCGCGCGGCGCGGGCTCGGCGCGGTGGCGCAGTCATAGAGAATGATCATCGTCTGTCCAACTCCCGGAATTCATTGCATGAATGGCACGACCGCCTATACGCCGCCCACCGTCTGGTCCTGGAACAAGGAAAGCGGCGGCCGCTTCGCGAACATCAACCGCCCCATCGCAGGCGCCACCCATGAGAAGGACCTGCCGGTGGGCCGGCACCCACTGCAACTCTATTCGCTGGCGACGCCCAATGGCGTGAAAGTGACCGTGATGCTCGAAGAACTGCTGGCGCTGGGCCATGCAGGCGCCGAGTACGACGCCTGGCTGATCCGCATCAGCGAGGGCGACCAGTTCGGCAGCGGCTTCGTGGCGGTGAACCCCAATTCCAAGATCCCCGCGCTGATGGACCGCAGCGGCGCGACCCCCATCCGGGTGTTCGAGTCCGGCGCGATCCTGCAGTACCTGGCCGAGAAGTTCGGCAGCGCGTTTTTCCCGACCGAACGCGCGGCCCGCGCCGAATGCCTGTCGTGGCTGTTCTGGCAGATGGGCAGCGCGCCGTACCTGGGCGGCGGCTTTGGCCACTTCTATGCCTACGCCCCGACGAAGATCGAATACGCGATCGACCGTTTCGCGATGGAAGTGAAACGCCAGCTCGACGTGCTCGACCTCCGGTTGGCCGAAAGCCGTTACCTGGCCGGCGACGACTACTCGATTGCCGACATCGCCGTCTGGCCCTGGTACGGCGCGCTCGCCAAGGGGCAGCTCTACGAATCGGGCGAATTCCTGCAGGTGAGCGAGTACAAGAACGTGCTGCGCTGGAACGACGAGATCGCGCAGCGCCCCGCGGCGCAGCGCGGCCGCATGGTCAACCGCGCCTGGGGCCAGCCCGAGAGCCAGCTGCACGAGCGCCACGACGCCGGCGATTTCGACACCCGGACGCAGGACAAGCTCACAGCGCCGGACTGAACACCGCGGCCCGACTTGTTCACCGCCTGATTTTTGAGCAAAGTGTGGAATCCCTTTGTAGAACAACGAGTTAAATCCGTTTTACAAGGCTCCACGTGAGTTGTCCCCAAAGTTGTGCACAGAAAATGGGGATGAGATCGCGGGCCTGAGGTCCGGCCTGCAAGTTGGCGCAATACCACGAGAAAAGGCCTCGGGCGCCACCGGCAACGCTCAATGTCAGCGCTCGAAGATCCGATTGCGCACCGGCACCTCGCCGTCGAATGCGATCTCCGCCGCCTCCCCCGTGACTGCATCGACCGCATGGATGTGCAGATGGGGCTCGGTGGTGTTGCCCGAGTTGCCCACCGCCCCCACGCGCTGGCCCACGGTCACCGCATCGCCCGCCTTATGCACGACGCTGCCTTGCCGAAGGTGAGCGAGTTCGACCTGCAGCGCGTCGCAGCGGATCACGATGTGGTTGCCCGAAGCGTTGGCCTTGTCGCGCCGGGGCGGGGCCAGATCGGGCAGCCCGTCCCGCACGCTCGCCACCGTGCCTGTGCAGGGGCTCACCACCTTCGCGCCATGCACGACGTACCGCGACAGGTCGGCGGGCGCGGCGCCGATCGCGCGAAATCCCGCAGGGCCGACGGCAACGATGTCGCTCGCATGCCGTTGGCGGCGGTGCGCATGGTGATGGTTCAACAGCGTGCGGTTCCCGCCTTGCGCGACCATGAAGCGGCCGCCTTCGAGCGGGAACGCGAGCGAGGTCGGCGATCCTGCAGGTGCGAGGCCGACGGCGAGATAACCGAAGGCTGTCGCGTAGAAAACCAGCGAGACCAGCGTCACCCCGTGCGCGCGCCACAGCGGCCGCACCAGCGCCCACGGCCGGCGCGCGTGCCGCCACCACGAGGCGGCGAACGCGAGCAGCACCAGCACGACGAGCACGGCCCGCGTCCAGAGCCCTGCAATATCCCAGCGTCCCACGAGCAGGATCAGGCCGAAGAACAGGAGGCTGTCCGCGGCCTTCAGGGCCCAGGCGCCGCGCGATGCCTCGTCCAGTTTAGCGATCCGCCATGCGAGGCCGATCGGAAAGGCAATGCAGACGGCCAGGAGGATGGCCAGCGGGAGCAGATGTTCCATGCGCCCGCATGCTAGGGCGACCGGCTTGTTGCCGATGCAACCACCCGCAACGCGGGGGGACATGGCGCTCCTCGAGGGCCCGTTTCAGGTCGATGCTGCCTGCACCGCATAGTGCTGGCACAGCGTGTCCACCAGCGCCTGTGCGTAAATCGGCAGCGCCGCCCGGCTGCGCACCAGCAGGTACCGCTCCCGCACGCACCACGCATCGCCGAGGTCGATCAGCGCGAGCTGCATGCTCTCCTGGTTGCGCCGCGCCGCCGATTCGGGCACCACGCCGATGCCCACGCCGCTGCCGATCATCCGGCACATCGCATCGAAGCTGCCCAGCTGGATGCGCAGCTTCTGGCGCTTGCCCAGGTTGTCGGTGATCTGCGCGAGGAAGGTCTGCAGCGTGCTGCCTTGCTGCATGCCGATGGCGTCTTCATCGAGCGTCTCGGCGAATGAAATCCTGCGGCGCTTGGCAAAGCGGTGCTTGCGCGAGGTGACCAGCACCAGCCGGTCGGTGCTGAAGTGGATCGCCTCCAGGCCCAGCGTGTCGACGCGGCCCGCGACGATGCCGATGTCGGCCCGGCCGTCGAGCACGCCGCGCGGGATCTGAGCATTCGGTTTTTCCTGAAGGTCGACGTTGATGCGCGGGTTGCGCGCGAGGAAGGCGGGCAGGATCTCGGGCAGGAAATCGGTCACTGCGGTGGTGTTGGCGAACACGCGCAGATGGCCCCGCAGGCCTCCACCGTATTCGAGCAGGTCGTCGCGCAGCTGCTCGGTCTGGTTGAGCACGAGGCGTGCGTGGTGAAGAAAGGCTTCTCCCGGCGGCAGGAGACGCACGCCGCGCGCTTCGCGCTGCAGCAGCTGCAGCCCTGCCTGCGTCTCCAGCGCCTTGATGCGCGCACTGGCCGCGGCCAGCGACAGGTGCTGCCGCTCAGCGGCCCGCGTGAGGTTGCCGAGCTCGGCGGTGGCAACGAAAAGACGCAGGTCGGTCAGGTCGAAAAGCATGGCGCATCGTAGCCCGAGCCTTCGGAATTCCAGAAGCCTGGGTTCCGAAATCGCAGATTGCGCGCGCTGCCGTGGCGCACGACCATGCGGCCATGGAGACAAAGACGATGACATTCCGCGCCCTCGCGCTTCTTTCGCTCGCCGCAGCCACGCTGATCGCCGCGAGCCCTGCAACCGCACAGCCCTATCCCTCGCGCCCCATCACGCTGGTCGTGCCGCAGGCCGCGGGCGGCACCAACGACATCGTCGGCCGCCTCGTCGGCCAGAAGCTCGGCGAGGTGATGAACCACGCCAGCGTGGTCGTCGACAACCGGCCCGGCGCGGGCGGCAACATCGGCACGCAGCTGGTCGCCAAGGGCCCGAAGGACGGCTATACGCTGCTCATGACCATCAGCAGCAGCCAGGCGATCAACCCGGCGCTCTACAAGAACCCGGGCTTCGACCCGGTGAAGGACTTCAAGCCCGTCGGCCTCGTCGGCGCGGTGCCCAACGTGCTGTTGGTGAACCCCACGTTCCCCGCGAAGAACCTCGGCGAATTCCTGAAGCTCGCGCGGGACAAGGGCGCCAGCTACCAATACGCCTCGGCCGGCAACGGCACGCTCAACCACCTGCTGGGCGAAATGCTCAACAGCATGGCCGGCATCTCGCTGCAGCATGTGCCCTACAAGGGCGTGGCGCCCGCGCTCAACGACGTGCTGGGCGGGCAACTGCCGATCGTGTTCGCGAGCCTGCCTTCGGCGCTCTCGCACATCAAGGCCGGCAAGCTGCGCGCATTGGCCGTGAGCGGCGACAGGCGCTCGCCGGTGCTGCCCGACGTGCCCACCATCGCCGAGGCGGTGCCGGGCTACAACGGCACGCTGTGGATCGGCCTCTTCGCGCCCGCGGGCGTGCCGGCCGACGTGCTCGCCACCCTGCAGGACGCGACGCGCAAGGCGCTCGCCGCCAAGGACCTGCGCGACAAGCTCGACCAGCAAGGCGTCGAGATCGCGGCGCCCACAACCCCCGAGCAATTCACAAAGCTGCTGCAGGACGACCTCGCCAAGTGGGCGCGCATCGTCAAGGCCTCCGGCGCTGCGGTCGATTGACGAAACCATGAACCCTGAAAACCCCACCCCATCGATCGATGCCGACGCGCTCGCGAAACTGCAGGCCTGGCAAGGCCGCAGCGAGACGCTGGCCGACGACATCACCGCCGCGCCCGTGCGCGCGCTCTCCGCCACGCTCGACCGCGACGACGCGCCGCCCGCCGCCGGCACGCGCCTGCCCGCGCTCTGGCACTGGCTCTACTTCCTGCCGCACCACCGTCAATCGGAGATCGGCGAAGACGGCCATGCCAAGCGCGGCGGGTTCCTCCCGCCCGTGCCGCTGCCGCGTCGCATGTGGGCGGGCGGGCGCCTGAACTGGGAAGCGGGCAACCTGCTGCAGGTCGGCGACAAGATCGAGCGCACCTCGACCATCGCCTCGGTCACCCACAAGGCCGGCCGCACCGGCGAGTTGGTCTTCGTGCTCGTGCGCCACGAGGTGCGCAACGAACGCGGCCTCGCGTTGACCGAAGAGCACGACATCGTCTACCGCGCCGCCGCCGCGCCCGGCGAGAAGGCGCCGCCCCCCACGCCCGCCCCGAAAGACGCCGCCTTCAGCCGCGAGATCGTGCCCGACGACGTGCTGCTCTTTCGCTACTCGGCGCTCACCTTCAACGGCCACCGCATCCACTACGACCGGCGCTACGTGACCGAGGTCGAGGGCTATCCGGGCCTGATCGTGCACGGCCCGCTGATCGCGACGCTGCTGGTCGACCTGCTGCGGCGCCACGTGCCGGGCGCGCAACTCGCGCGCTTCGAGTTCCGTGCCGTGCGGCCGACCTTCGACATCGCGCCGTTCCGCCTGCACGGCAAGCCCGCGGAAGGCAGCAGCGATGGCAAGACCTTCAGCCTCTGGGGCGAAGACGCCGACGGCTGGCTCACGATGCAGGCCACGGCCGTGCTGGCTTGAGGCATTCAGGAACACACACATGACAAGACCCCTGGACGGCATCACCGTCATCTCGCTCGAACACGCCATCGCTGCGCCGTTCTGCACCCGCCAGCTGGCGGACCTCGGCGCCCGCGTCATCAAGGTGGAGCGCCCCGAAGTGGGCGACTTCGCGCGCGCCTACGACGGGCGCGTGGGCGGGGAGGCCTCGCACTTCGTGTGGGTGAACCGCTCGAAGGAAAGCCTCACGCTGGACCTGAAGCAACCCGCCGCGCTCGCGGTGCTGCGGGAACTGGTGGCCGATGCCGACGTGCTGGTGCAGAACCTCGCACCCGGCGCGGCCGCGCGCATGGGGCTGGGCGCCGAAGTGCTGCAGGCCAGGCACCCGCGGCTCATCGTCTGCGACATCTCGGGCTACGGCGAAGACGGCCCGTACCGCGACAAGAAGGCCTACGACCTGCTGATCCAGAGCGAAGCGGGTTTCCTCTCGGTCACCGGCACGCCCGGGGACCCGTGCAAGTCGGGCAACTCCATCGCCGACATCGCGGCGGGCATGTACGCGTACACGGGCATCCTCGCGGCGCTGCTGCAGCGCGGCAAGACCGGCAAGGGCTCGCACATCGACGTGTCGATGCTCGAATCGCTCGCCGAGTGGATGGGCTACCCGATGTACTACGCCTACGAAGGCGCGCCGCCGCCGCCGCGCAGCGCCGCTTCGCACGCGACCATCTACCCCTACGGCCCGTTCCCCGCGGGCGATGGCGGCACGGTGATGCTGGGCCTGCAGAACGAGCGCGAGTGGCGCACCTTCTGCGAGAAGGTGCTGCTGCAGGCGGGGCTGGCGACCGATGCGCGCTTCGACAGCAACGCACGGCGCAACGAACACCGCGAGGCCCTGCGCGCGATCATCGGGGAGACCTTCGGCGCGCTCAGCACGGCGCAGGTGC
Source organism: Variovorax sp. 770b2 (assembly GCF_900115685.1). GTDB lineage: Bacteria > Pseudomonadota > Gammaproteobacteria > Burkholderiales > Burkholderiaceae_C > Variovorax. Next base: position 655,298 of record NZ_FOXJ01000001.1, read on the forward strand.
TGGAGCGTCTGGATGCCGCGCAGATCGCCAACGCGCGCATGAACGACATGGCCGGGCTCTGGGCGCATCCGCAGTTGCAGGCGCGCGATCGCTGGCGGCAGGTGGGTTCGCCGGCCGGCGATATTCCGGCGCTGCTGCCGGCCGGGCGCCAGAGCGCGTTCGACTACCGCATGGATGCGATCCCGGCGGTTGGGCAGCACACCGAGGCGATCCTGCGCAGCCTGGGCCGCGGCGAAGCCGACATCGCGGCGTTGCGCGAGGCGAGGGCGGTTTGAACTCGCCGCTCGCGCTGGCGCGCACCTTTCTCTTCGTACCGGCCGACCGGCCCGAGCGTCATGCGCGCGCGCTGGATGCGGGCACGGGTGGCGTGATCGTCGATCTGGAAGATGCGGTCGCGCCCGAGCGCAAGGCGTCGGCGCGCGAAGGCCTCGCAGCGTCGTTCGCCGCGTTGCCCGAAGCGGATCGCCAACGCCTGCTGGTGCGCATCAACGCCAGCGGCACGCCGTGGCACGACGACGACCGCAAGACCGTGGCCGCGCTGGTCGCGCAAGGCCTGATCGCGGGCGTGGTGCTGCCCAAGGCCGAGCGCGCCGGCGACCTGCGGCAGTTGGTCGAAGCCGTCGGCGCGAAAGGCCTGCTCGTGCCGCTCATCGAATCTGCCGCGGGTCTCGCTGCGTTGGAGGAAATCGCAGCGGCCCCACAGGTGCTTCGCCTCGCCTTCGGCAATCTCGATTTCCAGGCAGACGTCGGCCTGGCCTGCGATGCGGACGAAGCCGAACTGGTGCCCGTCCGTCTCGCACTGCTGCTGGCCACGCGACGCGCCGGACTGCCAGCGCCCATCGATGGTGTGACCGCCGACTGGCGCGACGCACAACGCCTCGCCGTCGACACGGCCCGTGCGCGTCGCGGCGGCTTCGGCGCCAAGCTGTGCATTCATCCGGACCAGGTCGCCCCGGTGCATGCCGCACTCGGCCCGAGCGCCGACGAGCTCGCATGGGCGCGCCGCGTGATCGACGCGATCCGGTCCGCGGGCGGCGGCGTGGTCAGCCTGGACGGGCGCATGGTCGATGCGCCGGTGGTGCGCCTGGCCGAACGCCTGCTCGCGCTCGATGCGCAGCCGCCTTCCTGATTCCGAACGCAGAAGACAGATCCAACAACCTAGGAGACAAAAAGTGAACCTGAAGAAGAACTGGAAAACACGCACCCTGATCGCCGCATCGCTGGGCGCATGCCTCGTGGCCGCGCAATCGCCGGCCGTCGCGCAGGCGCACTGGCCCGACAAGCCCATCACCATGGTCGTGCCGTATTCGGCCGGCGGCCCCACCGACGTGGTGGCGCGCATGCTGGCCATTCCCATGGGCAAGTCGCTCGGCCAGACGGTGATCGTGGAGAACACCGTGGGCGCGGGCGGCACCATCGCGCCCACGCGCGTGGCCAAGGCGGCGCCCAACGGCTACACCATCCTCATCCACCACATGGGCATGGCCACCGCGCCCGCGCTCTACAAGAAGCTCAACTACGACCCGCTGAAGGACTTCGAGTACATCGGCCAGGTGCTCGATGTGCCGATGACGCTGCTCTCGCGCAAGGACTTTCCCGCCAGCACCTATCCCGAACTGCTGGCCTACGTGAAGGCCAACAAGGACAAGGTCACGCTGGCGAATGCGGGCGTGGGCGCGGTGTCGCAGCTGTGCGGGCTGCTGTTCATGAACCAGATCGGCGTGCAACTGACGACCGTGCCGTACAAGGGCGCGGGCCCGGCGCTCAACGACCTGATGGGCGGGCAGGTCGACCTCCTGTGCGACCAGACCACGCAGACCGCGCCGGTCATCAAGGACGGCAACCGCGTGAAGGTGTTCGGCGTGACCACGCCCAAGCGCCTGTCCAGCATGCCCAACATCCCGACGCTCGACGAGCAGGGCCTGAAGGGCTTCGACGTGCGCGTGTGGCACGGCGTGTATGCGCCCAAGGGCACGCCGCCGGCGGTGGTCGAGAAGCTGAACGTGGCCTTGCGCGCCGCGCTGCAGGACGACATGGTCAAGCACCGCCTGGCCGAACTCAGCTCGGAGATCGTGCCGCTGGACAAGCAGACGCCGGAGAGCCTGCGCACGCACCTCGCGGCGGAGGTGGAGAAGTGGGGCAAGGTGATCCGCGCCGCGGGCGTGCAGGCGGATTGATCTTCGGGGCCGGCGGAAAGCCGGCCACTACACTGGCGCCTTTTTTGGGGAGGAGGGGACAGTGCAGAACAGCCTGATGCAATACGCGATCTTCGTACGGAACAAGCGAGGGCACGAGGTGATGCACACGGCGCCCGTGTCCGAGGATGAGGTGCGCTTTCTTCGTGAGCGCGTGCTGCCCACATTGCAGCCCCTGGACGATGAGACCTACCTGCAGGGCCCGGCCATGATCCTGCACACCGGCGCGCGATTCAGCTACGTGCTGGACGACGAGGACCTGCTCTGGTGCGTGGAGTGGGACCCCGGCCTTCTTGTCGTGCGCTTTTCGTCCGATGGCCGCATGGCATGGACCGCGCTGCGCTCTCCGGTGCCGGGGTTTGGCGGGCGCAAGCCGCTCAAGCAGGACCTCGAGCGCTACGACGAGGACGCCGACGACCCGCAGTACAACCTCGTCTTCCATGCGTGGGATGCGCAGTTCGACGAATTCTCCCGCACGCATTTCGCCTTCGTGCCGGCCAGTGAAGATGCGCAAAGGCGCTATGCGGCGGGATTGCGTCACCCCGACGGCCTTGTGCAGAACGTGCCAGAACGCAAGGGCAAGGAGCGCACCGCATGGATCGCCGCCTGCCAGCGTCGCGTCGAAGCCTGGGCCGGCGAAGGACTGCGGTTGAACGGATGAGCGGCGGGCCCTGTCCGCGCCGAATCACAAGGGCGGTGCCTCGGCCGCCAGTGTCTCGTCGAACAGCGAAAGCAGTTGGCGCGCGAATGTGACCATGTTCCGGGGGCGGTCGGTGTTGCCGTTCTCGATGGTGCGGCTCACCGTGACCGCGCCCATGACGGCCACGCACACATGCCCCGGCGCATCGCCGTACGGACTGCCCGAAGGCCCGGCCGCGCCGCTCTCGCAGATGCCCCATGTCGCGCGATGGCTCTCGCGGATGCGGGCTGCGATGAACCGGGCGTAGGGCTCGGTTTCCCCGCGCATGTCGCCGATGTCTTCGCGCGTGAGCCCGAGCAGTGCCTTTCCGGCGCGACGCGAATAGATGACCGCGCCGCCGAGGAAGAAGGCCGATGCGCCGGGAATGGCGAGGAGGGCGGCCGATACGAGGCCACCCGCGGAAGACTCGGCGACCGCCACCGTCTGCCGCCGTTCGCGCAGCGTGGCGCCGACGCGGGCGGCGAGCACGGCGAGCGGCTCCAGTTCGGGCGAAGGTGCGGCGCTCATGGCGTCTTTCGCAGCGTGCCACCCGGCTGCCGCACATACGCCGGCGCGCGCTCGTGGCTCGCCGTGCTGCCGTAGACCGTGTCCGCCGGGTAGTACTCGGCCTGCAGCTGCACCTTGGCGGCGGCTTCCTCGCCGGCCGTGTGGGCGATGAAGGCGAGCATCAGGTCGGTACCGGCCGAGACGCCCGCCGATGTCCACACATCCCCGTCCTGCACGAAGCGCTGCTCGACCACCTTCACGTCGCCGAGCGCGCGCAGGCGATCGAGCGAACCCCAGTGCGTGGTCGCGGTCTTGCCGGAGAGAAGCCCCGCCGCATGCAGCACGAAGGCACCCGTGCACACCGACAGCAGCGCCTTGCACCCCGGCGCCTGCGCGGCCAGGAACTGCACCATCGCGGGGTTGTCGACCTCGCGCCGCGTGCCCATGCCGCCGGGCACGAGCAGGTAGTCCAGCGGCGGGCAGTCGGCAAAGGACACGTGCGGATTGACCGAAAGGCCCTTGGCGCAGACCACGGGTTCGGGCTTCTCGGCGACGATCAGGCAGTGCTGCGGCCCCGCGGCGAGCTTGCTCCACATGGTGAGCATTTCCCAGGGCCCGACGAAATCGAGTTCCTCGACGTCGGGGAATACGATGATTCCGAAATTCATACTTTCGAACTCCTTGAGGGCAATGCGTGAGCAAGAGCGTACAGACCTGAGCATATAGGTTGCACCCGCGCGCTCTCCGTGACAGCTGGTTGCAAGCCTGGCTCAGTGTTTTCCTCAGAGGTCGATGGCGTGAAAATGGCTAGAGTGAAGGCGGCCGTTCAGGCTTTTGCTAAGCACACATCAAGGAAATTTCATGAGCAAGAAAGTTGCATATGTCACCGGGGGCATGGGTGGCATCGGAACAGCCATCTGCCAACGTCTGCACCGAGACGGATTCACCGTGGTCGCCGGTTGCGGCCCTACGCGCGACCATGCCAAGTGGCTGGCCGAACAGAAAGCCGAAGGCTTCGAGTTCCACGCCTCCGTCGGCAACGTCGGCGACTGGCAATCCACCGTCGAGGCCTTCTCCGCCGCCAAGGCAGCGCATGGCGCCATCGACGTGCTGGTCAACAACGCCGGCATCACGCGCGACCGCATGTTCCTGAAGATGACGCCCGAGGACTGGAGCGCGGTCATCGAGACCAACCTGAACAGCATGTTCAACGTCACCAAGCAGGTGGTGGGCGACATGGTGGAAAAGGGCTGGGGCCGCATCATCAACATCAGCTCGGTCAACGGCGCCAAGGGCCAGGCGGGGCAGACCAACTACTCGGCGGCCAAGGCCGGCATGCACGGCTTCACGATGGCGCTGGCGCAGGAGCTGGCCAACAAGGGCGTGACGGTCAACACCGTGAGCCCGGGCTACATCGGCACCGACATGGTCAAGGCCATCCGCCAGGAAGTGCTCGACAAGATCGTGGCCACCATCCCGGTCAAGCGCCTGGGCGAGCCGAGCGAGATCGCCTCGATCATCTCGTGGCTGGCTACCGACGAAGGCGGCTACTCGACGGGGGCCGACTTCTCGGTCAACGGCGGTCTGCACATGCACTGAGCATGCTGACTGCGACCTGATCGAAAAACCCGCTTCGGCGGGTTTTTTCATTGGAAAAATGTGGCTTCTACGAATGGAAAACACCTGATCCCGGCCTACAGTTCCCAACCCTTCCGGAGGCAAGTCATGGAACACACAACAAACACACCCGCCAAGAAGCTACCGCTGTACCGCTCCCTCTACGTGCAGGTGATCACCGCGGTGATCATCGGCGTGCTGCTGGGCTATTTCTATCCCTCGACCGGGGAGGCGATGAAACCGCTGGGCGACGGCTTCATCAAGCTCATCAAGATGATCATCGCGCCGATCATCTTCTGCACGGTGGTGGTCGGCATCGCGGGCATGGAAGACATGAAGAAGGTCGGCAAGACCGGCGGCTTGGCGCTTTTGTACTTCGAGGTCGTGAGCTCCATCGCGCTGGTGGTGGGCCTCGTGCTGGTCAACGTGCTCAAGCCCGGCGCGGGCATGAACATCGACCCGACCACGCTGGACACCAAGGCGATCGCCTCGTACACCGGCCCGGGCAAGATGACCGGCACGGTCGACTTCATCCTCAACATCATTCCCAACACCCTGGTCGACGCCTTCGCCAAGGGCGAGATCCTGCAGGTGCTGCTGATCGCGGTGCTGTTCGGCTTTGCGCTGCACAAGTTCGGCGGCCGCGGCACGCTGGTGTTCGACGTGATCGAGAAGGGCTCGCACGTGCTCTTCGGCATCGTCAACTACATCATGAAGCTCGCGCCCATCGGCGCCTTCGGCGCGATGGCCTTCACCATCGGCAAGTACGGCGTGGGCAGCCTGTTCTCGCTGGGCAAGCTGATGGGCACGTTCTACCTGACCTGCCTCCTGTTCATCTTCGTGGTGCTCGGGCTCATTGCGCGCTTCCACGGGTTCAGCATCTGGAAGTTCATCAAGTACATCAAGGAAGAGCTCTTGATCGTGCTGGGCACGTCTTCCAGCGAATCGGTGCTCCCGCGCATGATGGAAAAGATGGAGAACCTGGGCGCGAACAAGACCTGCGTGGGCCTGGTGATTCCCACCGGCTACTCGTTCAACCTGGACGGCACCTCGATCTACCTCACGATGGCGGCGGTGTTCATCGCGCAGGCCACCAACACGCCGATGACGCTGGTGCAGGAGATCACCTTGCTCGCGGTACTGCTGCTCACCTCCAAGGGCGCGGCGGGCGTCACGGGCAGCGGCTTCATCGTGCTGGCGGCCACGCTCTCGGCGGTGGGCCATGTGCCCGTGGCGGGCCTCGCGCTCATCCTGGGCATCGACCGCTTCATGTCGGAGGCGCGCGCGCTGACCAACCTGATCGGCAACGGCGTGGCGACCATCGTGGTGGCCAAGTGGACCAACGAGCTCGACACCGAGCGGCTGCAGGCGGGCCTCAACAACGAGACCTGGGTGGAGGCGCAGGAGCCTGAAGCGCTGGAAGGCGCCCGCGACAGCAAGATGGTCGGTTGACCACCCGGGCACACCCCACGGCGTGCCCGAGTGCGCAGGGCATCGGGTGCTCCCCGCAGCGAAATAAAGGAGGAGGGCGAAGCCCGGGGGACATTCGCGGAGGGGAGCACCCGATGTCCTGTGCACCCGCCCTGAAGGCCCCCTTCCGAACGCCCCTCCAGAAGGCCGTGTGAAATAAAAGGGCACGCATCGTTCCTGCAAAATGCAGCGATGCCGCACAGCGTTTCCCTCATCAACACCATTGCCGCCGGCCTGGGCCTGGCGCTGGTGTTCGGTTTCCTGGCGGCCAAGCTGCGGTTGCCGGCGCTCGTGGGGTACCTCCTGGCGGGCGTGATCATCGGCCCCTTCACCCCCGGCTTCGTGGCCGATGCAAGCATTGCCGCGCAGCTCGCCGAAATCGGCGTCATGTTGCTGATGTTCGGCGTCGGCCTTCACTTTTCCCTCGACGACCTCCTGGCCGTGCGCAAGATCGCACTGCCCGGCGCACTGGCGCAGATCGCCGTGGCCACGCTGCTCGGCGGCGGCCTGGCGATGTGGTGGGGCTGGAGCCCCGGCGCCGCGCTGGTGTTCGGGCTGGCGCTCTCGGTGGCCAGCACGGTCGTGCTGCTGCGCGCGCTCGAGAGCCTGGGCATCCTCGACTCGTTCACCGGCCGCATCGCCATCGGCTGGCTCGTCGTCGAAGACCTGGCCATGGTGCTCGTGCTGGTGCTGATGCCGCCGCTGGCCGGCGCGCTCGGCGGCACCCCCGACAACGGCGGCGGCCCCGCCGATCCGCTCTGGCAGACCCTCGGTCTCACGCTGCTGCAGGTCGGCGGCTTCGTCGCGCTGATGCTGGTGGTGGGCCGGCGCGTGTTCCCCTGGATCCTCTGGCAGGTCACGCGCACCGGTTCCCGCGAACTCTTCACGCTGTGCGTGGTGGCCGCCGCCGTGAGCATCGCCTTCGCCTCGGCGGCGCTCTTCGGTGTGTCGTTCGCGCTCGGTGCTTTCTTCGCGGGCATGGTCATGCGCGAGTCGCAGTTCAGCCACCGCGCGGCGCAGGAATCGCTGCCGCTGCGCGATGCGTTCGCGGTGTTGTTCTTCGTGTCGGTGGGCATGCTGTTCGATCCCTCGGTGCTCATCGATCGCCCCCTGCAGGTGCTCGCCGTGGTGGGGGTGATCGTGCTGGGCAAGTCGCTCGCGGCCTGCGCGCTGGTGCTGGTGTTCCGCTACCCGCTGGGCACGGCGCTCACCGTGAGCGCGAGCCTGGCGCAGATCGGCGAGTTCTCGTTCATCCTGGCGGGGCTGGGCGTGTCGCTCGGGCTGCTGCCGGTCGAGGGGCAGAGCCTCGTGCTCGCGGGCGCGCTGATTTCCATTGCCACCAATCCGCTGTGGTTCAGTCTCATCGCGCCGATGCAGAAGTGGCTGCATGCCCATTCGTCCTTCGCTCGCGGACTGGAATCGCGCGACGACCCGCTGGCCGAATTGCCGATGACCACCGAGGCGAAGTACCTCTCCAGGCAGGTGGTGCTGGTCGGTTACGGGCGCGTGGGGCGCCGCATCGCCGCCGAGCTGGAGGCGAACGACATTCCCTACGTGGTGGCCGAGCAGAACCGCGAACTGGTCGAGAAGCTGCGCGAGGCCGGCGTCGCGGCCGTGTGGGGCGACGCGGCGGACCCCGCGGTGCTGATCCAGGCACACGTGGCGCGCGCCCGCGTGCTGGTGGTGGCCACGCCCGACACCCTGAACGTGCGCCAGATGATCGAGACCGCCCGCACGCTCAATCCGTCGATCCAGACCGTGATCCGCAGCCACAACGAGCAGGAAGCCAGGCTGCTCACGCAGGAGGCCTCGGTCACCGTGTTCCTCGGCGAGCACGAACTGGCCCAGGCCATGGCGCGCGACGTGGTGCAGCGCGCGGTGTCGATGGCCGTGCCGGCTTGAGCGCCGGCGTCGCTTCAAAGGTCTTCGATCACCAGCGTGCGATAGCGCTGCGCAATGGAATACGGCACGGTACGCACCACTTCCATCAGGCGATTTGCGGCCTCTTCGTTCTTCGTCTTGACCAGCAGGGCCGTGTGGCCTTCGCGCGCGAGCTTGGTGTAGGCGCGTACCGTGGCGCCTTCGGTGCCGGCGGAGGGCAGGGGATTGTCGGCATTCCCCGCCGTGGGCGTGATCTCCGCCAGCACCGTCGCGGCGGGAAGCAGGTAGACCTCGTCGCCGCTCATGCCGCTTTCGATCAGCCGGTGCCCGATGCGGTCGGCGTCCTCGGCGTTCGGGAACATCACCATCGAGTAACCGGTCGGATAGAACGCGCCACCGATATTCGCGCGCATGTTCGATTCCAGGGTGAAGTGCTTCATGGGGCCTCCGGGGTTCTAGTTGAAGTGAGGGGTTTGAAGGTTTCTTACAACAACATTAGTTCTCGCTTCACAAACGCTCTGTAGGAGAAGCCCGGAAGCTGTCAACCGCCCGAGCCGCCAATTCATTCAAAGGAAATCGCCTGTCTCCCGCACATTTCACTCATCCCATGCCTTTGTCCAGAAACATCGCGCTCACCGTCCACGAACTGGAGGTGGGGGAGTTCTATTGGGTGCTGATGGAAGAAGCGGCGGACGGTGACCAACCCGGCAACGAGCGTCACGTCTACGAGCCGCTGGAAGCGGCCCACGAGCCGTATGCCAGCTATTCGAACGCGCTGGTGGCGGGTGTCGCGGTGATGCGGCGGCTGTTCGGCACGGACGGCAAGCCCGTGCACGATGCGCGCCGCAGCGCCCTGTCCACGGGCCGCTCCCTATAATTCCGGCCGTCGGGTTCTGTAAGCTTTTCTTAGCAACACCACCCACACGGTTCGAAGGTGCCCCGCATGCCATTCAGTGGCCTGGGGGTTAAACGGGAAGCAGGTGCGCTGCGTCTTCACGGACGCATCCATTCCTGCGCTGCCCCCGCAACGGTCAGCGGATCTGGAAAACCTCGCGCCAATGCCCTCTCCTGGGCATTGGCAGCCACTGCGCTTCGGCGTGGGAAGGCGAGGATTTCGGCTCCGATGCGCACGCACAGTGCCCATCGAAGCGCTCCGCAAGCCCGGATACCGGCCTTCGCAACCGCCTTCGGACGCTGCGGGAGTGCGGGTCCGGGCATGCCGCTTCGCCCCCGCGCGACCGGCCCGCCCGCTTGCCGCCTCCCTCGATGTCCTCATTCGGTCAGGAGCCTGCGGGGACGCAGGTCGCGAGGGGAAGTCACATGGGTCAAGCATCGCCGGCGCGCGATCGCACGGGCGCGTCGCTGCTGCAATTGCAATGGGCACGCCTTTCGGGTCTTTCATTGGGGTTGAGCCTGGCTTTCGCGCCAGGCGGCGCCTTGGCGCAATCGGGTGAAACAGCGGGCGACAGCCGCAGCAACAGCGGTCTCGCGCCGGTGCAGGTCGATGCCGGCCGCCGCACGCCGCTGGCCATCGACGAGCCCTCGCACACCGGCAGCCGCCTGGGCCTCACGCCGCTGGAGACCCCCGCGAGCATCGAGGTGCTGACGGGCGACACCATCCGCGCGCGCGGCGATGTCTCGGTGATCGACGCCGTGACCCGCGCCACCGGCATCACCGGCTCGCCCGGCCCGGGCAATGGCGGCACCGCGCTGGCGGCGCGCGGCTTCACCGGCCACGGCTCGGTGATGCAGCTGTTCGACGGCACGCGCCTCTATGCGGGTGCGGGCACCGTCACCTTTCCGTTCGACACCTGGTCGGTCGACCGCATCGAGGTGCTGCGCGGCGCCGCATCGGTGATGTTCGGCGAAGGCGCCATCGGCGGCGCGGTCAACGTGGTGCCCAAGAAGCCCGTGCGCGGCCCGATCCAGAACGAGGCGCTCGTCACCGCCGGCTCCGACGCCACGCGCCAGGTCGCCTTCGGCAGCGGCGGCGCGATCAACGACATGCTCTCCTACCGCTTCGACATCAGCCATCGCAAGACCGACGGCTTCATGGTGCGCGGCGATGCCGAGAGCCTGGCGGTCGGCGGCGCGGTGCGGCTCGATGTGTCGCCGCAGCTGCAGTTCACGCTCTCGCACGACGAAGGCCGCCAGTCGCCGCAGCGCTACTACGGCGTGCCGCTCATCAACGGCCGCGTGAGCAGCCTCACCCGCGAGCAGAACTACAACCCCGACGACGCCGAGATCAAGTACCGCGACCGCTGGACCCGCTTCGACGCGCAGTGGACGCCCAACGATGCCGTCACCGTGCGCAACCAGCTCTACCGCCTGGACAGCAAGCGCCACTGGCGCAACAGCGAGACCTACACCTACAACGCCACCACGCGCCGCGTGACGCGCGGCGACTACCTGGAAATCGGCCACGACCAGGAGCAGATCGGCAACCGCACCGACGCCACCTTCAGGCACTCGCTGTTCGGCATGAAAAACCAGGTGCTCGTGGGCTTCGATGCGAACCGCATCGACTTCCTGCACACCAACGACTCGCCCTACGGCGGCCGTTCCGTGGTCGACCCCTTCGTCTTCAACCCCGGCGTCTACACCTCGCCCGTGGCCTATACGCCGCGCTACAAGACCAAGACCAGCACCTATGCCTTCTTCGCCGAAGACAAGCTGGCCTTCAACGAGCAGTGGTCCGTGGTCGGCAGCCTGCGCTGGGACCACGCGAAGATCGCGCGCACCGACCTGCAGAACGCGGCCAACAACTTCCAGAAGACCTTCGTCTACGGCACGGGCCGCCTGGGCGTGGTGTACGCGCCCGATGCCGCGCAGTCGTTCTATGCGCAGGTGGCGCGGGCGGCCGATCCGCTGGGCTCGCTGGTCACCACCTCGGCCTCGCAGGCGAGCTTCGACCTCAGTACCGGCAAGCAGGTCGAGATCGGCTACAAGCGCCAGCTGGCCGACGGCCGCGGCGCATGGACCGTCGCGGCCTACCGCATCGAGAAGAACAAGCTGCTCTCGCGCGACGCCAACGACCCGACCGTCACGCAGCAGATCGGCAAGCAGTCGTCCGAAGGCATCGAGGCCACGCTGGACCTGGCGCTGACCTCCACGCTCAGGCTCGAAGCCAATGTCGCCAAGCTGCGCGCGCGCTACGACGATTTCAACGAGGTCGTCGGCGGCCGCCTGGTCTCTCGCACCGGCAACACGCCGTTCGGCGTGCCCGAAGAGGCGGCCAACCTCTGGCTCAACTGGCGCTTCCTGCCGCAGTGGGAGGCCGAGTTCGGCGTGCGCCATGTCGGCCCGCGCCAGGTCGATGCGGCCAACTCGCGCAAGATCGGCTCCTACACCGTGGCCGACGCGGGCGTGAGCTGGCAGGCCAACCCGTCGCTCAAGCTCGCGTTCAGGGCCTACAACCTGGCCAACCGCACCTACCCGGTGTCGTTCTCCAACAGCGGCAACCAGTGGCTGCTGGGCCGGCCGCGCTCCTTCGAGCTGTCGGCGCTGGTGAACTTCTGACCGGCACCGTTGCATGACCACCGCATGGCGCCGCGCCTGGCCCCGCATCCGCCACTGGCTCTACTGGACACACCGGTGGCTGGGCATCGGCGGCTGCCTCCTGTTCGTCATGTGGTTCGCCTCGGGCGTGGTGATGATGTACGTGGGGTATCCCAACCTCACGGACGAAGAGCGGCTGGCGGGCCTTCGCCCGGTGCGTTTCGAGCAGGCGCTGGTCGCGCCATCGGCGGCGTTCGATGCGTTGCCCGAGGCGCTGCGTGCGAAGCCGCCGCGGCGCATGGCGCTGGAGACGCAGGGCGGCACCGACCCGCTGCCCGTGTGGCGCATCGTCGATTCGCGCGGCGGCCGGCATGCCGTGTCCGCGCGCGACGGCCATGTGCTCGGGCCGGTCGATGCGGCGCAGGCCGAAGCCATCGCGCGCGACTTCTCGGGCCAGCCCGGCGCGCGCTGGGCCCAGACGCTGGAGCGCGACCAGTGGACCGTGCCGCAAGGCCTGGACCCGCTGCGCCCGCTGCACCGCATCGAGATCGGCGACGCGGCGGGCACAGAGCTCTACGTGTCGTCCCGCACCGGCGAGGTGGTGCGCGACACCCACCGCGCCGAGCGCTTGTGGAACTGGCTGGGCTCCGTACCGCACTGGATCTACTTCACGCCGCTGCGCGCCGACCCGCCGCTGTGGCACGACGTGGTGGTGTGGCTCTCGGCGGCCTGCATCGTCTCGGCCGTGACGGGCATCGTCATCGGCATCCTGCGCATCCGGCTGCGCCGGCGCTTTCGCAACGGCGCGGTCACGCCCTACACCGGGTGGATGGCCTGGCACCACATCGCCGGCCTCGTCGGCGGCTTCTTCGTGCTGACCTGGATCGTGAGCGGCTGGCTCTCGATGAACCCGAACAAGTGGTTCGAGCGCAACCGGGGCGACGCGGCCGCGATGGCGAGCTACACCGGTGCCGGTGCAACGCCGTTCCCGTGGCCGCCGGCTCGCCTGCCGGCCGGCGAGGGCGCTGCCGCGCCGCGCGAGGCGCTGCCGATGTGGTTCGACGGCAGGCCGCTGCTGCAATTGCGCGATGCAGAGGCGCGCGTGCGCGTGGTCGATGCCGCCACCGGCGCACCCGCCTCGATCGGCCGCGAAGACATCGTGCGCGCCGCCGCGCGCCTGCGCCCCGGCGCCGGCGTGACGCAGGCCACGCTGCAGGCGCGCGAAGACTTCCACTGGTACGGCCACCATCGCGAACGCACCGTGCCCATCTGGCGCCTCGAATTCGACGACGCTGTTCGCAGCTGGATCTACATCGACCCGTCCAGCGGGCAGGTCGCCGGCAGCAACGACAGCAATTCGCGCCTGCGCCGCTGGCTCTTCAACGCCGCGCACAGCCTGGACTTTCCGTGGCTCATCCAGTACCGCCCCGCCTGGGACATCGTGGTGTGGCTGCTGTCGATCGTCGGCACGGTCGCCTCGGCCAGCGGCGTGGTGATCGGCTGGCGCCGGCTGCGGCGCAAACCCAGGGCGTCGGCCGTGGCGGGAACGCCGCGCGCGCTCCAGCGTTCATGACGGCGCTTGCGTGATCCATCCCATCCACCAACAATCAACTTTCGCACTGCGGTGCACTACAGGAGGTGCTCGATGCACATCGAACCAGGTCTAGTCGACGGATCCAAGATATTCCTCAGCTACGCGACGGCCACCGCCGCGCTGGCCTACACAGGCAAGGTGGCCTTCGATACCGCCGTGAAAGACGGCCTTGCCGCCCTGGCCCTGCGCTCGGCCATTGCCGTGGCGCTGGTGTTCTGCTTCTTCGAGGTGCTGCCGCACCACCCCGTGGGCGTCTCGGAGGTGCACCTGATCCTGGGCACGACGCTCCTGCTGGTGTTCGGGCTCGCGCCCGCAGCCTTCGGCCTGGCGGGCGGGCTGCTCATCCAGAGCCTGTTCTTCGAGCCGCAGGACCTGCCGCAGTTCGGCATGAACGTCACCACCTTGCTGGTGCCCCTGTTCGCGACGGCGGCGCTCGCGCGGCGGATCATTCCCGAGAACGTGGCCTACGTGGACCTGAGCTACCAGCAGGCCTTCAAGCTGTCGGTGGCCTACCAGGGCGGCATCGTGGTCTGGGTCGGTTTCTGGGCGCTCTACGGGCGCGGCACGGGCCTGGAGAACCTGGGCCAGATCGCCAGCTTCGGCGCGGCCTACATGACCATCGTGCTGGTCGAGCCACTGGTTGACCTGGGCGTGCTGGCCGCCGCCAAGGGCTGGCGCCGTCTGCAAGGCACGGTGTTCGTCGAGCGCCGCTTGTACGGCGGCGTCTGATCCCGGCTTGTCGCGGCGCCCTCGAGCGGGCCTCGGGGCGCTGCCGCGTGCCTGTCTTTTCAGCATCCCATTCCCGCGCCATCGCGCCTGAAAGTATTTCTCCATGACCCCCAGCAACGCCAAGATCCCCGTCACCATCGTCACCGGCTTCCTGGGCAGCGGCAAGACCACGCTGCTGCGCCACATCCTGGGCAACGCCGAGGGCCGCCGCATCGCGGTGATCGTCAACGAGTTCGGCGAGCTCGGCATCGACGGCGAAATCCTCCGCGGCTGCGGCATCGGTTGCGACGAAGAAGGCAACGAGCGCGAAGGCGCGCTCTACGAATTGGCCAATGGCTGCGTCTGCTGCACCGTGCAGGAAGAGTTCCTGCCCGTGATGCTGCAGCTGGCCGAGCGCCGCGGCGACATCGACGCGGTGATCATCGAGACCTCGGGCCTCGCGCTCCCCAAGCCGCTGGTGCAGGCCTTCCAGTGGCCGGGCATCGCGAACATCTTCACCGTCGATTCGGTGGTGACCGTGGTCGATGGCCCGGCCGCCGCCTCGGGCCAGTTCGCCGAGAACCCCGAAGCCGTCGACCAGGCGCGCCGCGCCGACCCCAACCTGGACCACGAATCGCCGCTGCACGAACTCTTCGAAGACCAGCTCTCGGCCGCCGACCTCGTGGTGCTCAACAAGACCGACCTGATGGACGAGGGCACGCGCGTGCAGGTCGAGGCGCTGGTGCGCGAGGAGCTGCCGCCCGAAGTGAAGATCGTCGCCGCCACCGAAGGCCGGCTGCCGCTCGCGCTGCTGCTGGGCCAGGGTCGCGCGGCCGAGACCACGATCCACCTGCGCGAGAGCCACCACGACCACGAGGAAGACCACGACCACGACGAGTTCGACTCGCTCGTGATCGATCTGCCGCCGGTGGACCGCGAGGGCCTCCTGGCCGCGCTCGCCGCGCTGGTCGAGCAGCACACCATCTACCGCGTGAAGGGCTTCGTCGCGATCCCGGGCAAGCCGATGCGTTTGCTGGTGCAGGGCGTGGGCCGCCGCTTCGACCATCACTTCGACCGCCGCTGGCGCGACGACGAAGCGCAGCGCACGCGCCTCGTGTTCATCGGCGAAGACCTGGACGAAGCGGCGCTGCGCAAGGCGCTCGAAGGCGTGGCCGCCGTGCCCGCCTGAACAACGCATGCACCTGCTGAGCACCCAGCCCGGACGCTTCGTCGAAGACGACAGCGTCGTCACCCGGCTCGACCAGACGCCGGGCGACATCGTGGTGCTCAGTTCGTCCGACACCACGCTCGCGCTGCTCGCCGCAGCGCGCACGGCGCTCGCGGCCACCGACCCCGGCTACCCGTCGCTGCGGCTGGCCAACCTCATGCACCTGCGCCAGCCGGCCTCGCTCGACCTGTATGTGGACGAGGTGCTGCAGCATGCGCGCGTCGTGGTGGTCGATCACCTGGGTGCCGAATCGGCCTGGGCCTATGGACTGCAGCAGCTGGAGAAACTGGCGAAGCGCAAGGGCCAGCAACTCGCGATGTTCTCAGGCGACCTGCAGGAAGACGAAGACCTGCTCGCGCGCAGCACCGCACCGCGCGCCGTGAGCCGCCAGCTCTGGCAGTACATGCGCGCGGGCGGCGCGGGCAATGCGATGCAGTTCCTGCGCGCGGTGGCTTTCCATGGCCTCGGGCACGGCGAGGCGCCGCTGCCGCCGCGCAGCCTGCCGCAGGTCGCGCTGCATGTGCCGCGCGGCATCGATGCGGCACATACCGTCGCCGGCATCGACGACCTGCGCGCCGGTTGGCATGCGGATGCACCGGTGGTGGCGCTGCTGTTCTACCGCTCGCACCTGCTGTCGGGCAACACGGCGGCTTTCGATGCGCTCGCGGCCGCGCTGCATGCCGAAGGACTGAACCCGCTGCCGGTCGCGCTCGATTCGCTGAAAGACCCGCTCTGCATGTCCGCATTCCGCGGCCTGTGCAGCGAACATGACGTGCAGTTGGTGCTCAACACCACCGCTTTCGCCGCGCTGGGGCAGGGCGCGCAGGATCACGCGGGCGAGGCTCTCGCGCTGGCCGGCGACGCACCCGTGCTGCAAGTGATCGTGAGCGGCGGCAACCGCGAAGACTGGCTGGCCGACAGCCAGGGCCTGCGTCCGCGCGACATCGCGATGCAGATCGCCTTGCCCGAGATGGACGGCCGCATCATCACGCGCGCCGTGAGCTTCAAGGGCCTGTCGCACCGCTGCGAACTGACGCAGACCGAGGTGGTGAGCTACCAGCCCGAGCCGGACCGCATCGCCTTCGTGGCCGAACTGGCGCGGCGCTGGTGCCGCCTCCGCAGCCTGGAGGCGGCGGACAAGCGCATCGCGCTGATCCTGGCGAACTACCCTGGCAGCGAAGGGCGCATCGGCAGCGGGGTGGGGCTCGACACGCCGGCTTCGGTGATTGCGATCCTTCGTGCGATGCAGGCCGAGGGCTACGTGCTCGGCGATGCGATCCCGGCCGATGGCGATGCGCTGATGCGGACGTTGCAGGAGGGCATCGCGAACGATCCCGCGCAATGGTCCGCGCGGCCCGCATGGCAGAGCTACGCGCTCGCCGACTACCGCGCGCGGCTCGCGGCCCTGCCCGAAGGCATGGCCGAAGCCATCGACGCGCGCTGGGGCACGCCCGAGCAGGATCCGATGCTGCGACAGGACCGCTTCATGATCGCCGGCCTGCGATTGGGGCGCTTGTTCGTCGGCATCCAGCCCGCGCGCGCACTCGGCACGCTCGGCGCGGCCGACTATGCGAGCTACCACGACGCCGAGCTCGTGCCGCCGCACAGCTACCTCGCGTTCTATTTCTGGCTGCGCGACGTGTTCGCGATCGATGCGGTCGTGCATGTCGGCAAGCACGGCAACCTCGAATGGTTGCCGGGCAAGAGCATCGCGCTCTCGCAGACCTGCTGGCCCGACGCGATCCTCGGGCCGCTGCCGAACGTCTACCCCTTCATCGTCAACGACCCGGGCGAGGGCGCGCAGGCCAAGCGGCGCACGCAGGCGGTGATCGTCGATCACCTGATGCCGCCGCTCACGCGCGCCGAGAACCACGGGCCGCTGCAGGACCTGGAGCGCCAGGTCGACGAGTACTACGACGCGCTGCTGGTCGATGCGCGGCGCGCGAAGGTGCTGCGCGCGCAGATCCTCGCGGCGGTGCGCGCGCAGCACCTGGTCGAGGAACTGGACATGCCGGGCGCGCAAGACGATGCGGTGCTCGCGCGCGTCGATGCGTACCTGTGCGAGCTCAAGGAAACGCAGATCCGCGACGGGCTGCATGTGTTCGGCGCGTCGCCGCAGGCGCGGCTGCGGCGCGACACGCTGCTCGCGCTCGCGCGGTACCCGTCCGCGGACGGCACGGGTGCGAACGCCGGACTGCTGGGCGCACTGGCGCAGGACCTGCTGCCCGGCGAAGCCTTCGACCCGCTGGACATCGACGCGGCCAGGGCGTGGCAGGGCGCGCGGCCCGCGCTGCTGCAATCGGTGAGCGCCGATGCGTGGCGGCATCATGGCGACACGCGCGAGCGGCTGGAGTTGCTGGCGCAGCAGTTGCTGGAAGCGAGCGCCTGCCCGCCCGACATGCCGCACACCGCCGCCGTGATGGGCCGCATCGAGCGAGACCTCGCCCCCGCACTGGACGCGTGTGGCGCGCAGGAGCTGCATCAGCTTTCACGTGCGCTGCAGGGGCGCTTCGTGCCTCCGGGCCCGAGCGGTTCGCCCTCGCGCGGCCGGCCCGACGTGCTGCCGACCGGCCGCAATTTCTACGCGGTCGATACGCGCGCCATCCCCACGCCCACCGCCTGGATGCTGGGCCTCAAGTCGGCCGCGCAGCTGGTGGAGCGGCACATGCAGGAACACGGCGACTACCCCGTGGCGATGGGCCTGTCGGTCTGGGGCACGGCCACGATGCGCACCGGCGGCGACGATCTCGCGCAGGCCTTCGCGCTCATCGGCGTGCGCCCCAAATGGGCGCCGGGCAGCCAGCGCGTGGTCGATTTCGAGGTGCTGCCCACGGTGGGGCTCGGGCGTCCGCGCATCGACGTGACGCTGCGCATCTCGGGCTTCTTTCGCGATGCCTTCCCCAATGCCGTGCAGATGTTCGATGCCGCGGTGCAGGCCGTCGCGTCGCAGGAGGACGAAGACGCCGAGCGCAACCCGATCCGTGCGCGAATTCTTCGCGAGGCGGCCGCGCTCGAGGGCGAAGGCCTGAGCCCCGGGGCCGCTCGCACGCAAGCCGGCTGGCGCGTGTTCGGCTCCGCGCCGGGCAGCTACGGCGCCGGCCTGCAGTCACTGTTCGACCACGGCAATTGGCAGACCGACGACGACCTCTCCAGCGCCTACGTCGGCGGCAGCGCGCATGCCTACGGCCAGGGCAGCGACGGCGTGCCGGCGGCCGGCGCGCTGGTGCGGCGGCTCGCCGCAATGAACGTCGTCCTGCAGAACCAGGACAGCCGCGAGCACGACCTGCTCGACTCCAACGACTACTACCAGTTCCAGGGCGGCATGGCCGCCGCCGTGCGCCACCTGAGCGGCCAGCAGCCCGCGATGTACCACGGCGACCACGGCAACCCGCAGGCGCCGCGCGTGCGCACGCTCAAGGAAGAGATCAGCCGCGTGATCCGCGCGCGCGTGGTCAACCCCAAGTGGATCGACGGCGTGAAGCGCCACGGCTACAAGGGCGCCTTCGAGATGGCCGCGACGGTGGACTACCTCTTCGGCTTCGACGCCACCGCGCGCGTGGTCGGCGACCACCAGTACGCGATGGTGGCCGACGCCTACGTGCTGGACGCCGGCACCCGCGACTTCGTCAACGCGCACAATCCGCGCGCGCTGCACGACATGCTCAGCCGCCTGCTCGAAGCCATGCAGCGCGGGCTGTGGCAATCGCCCGGCGTCTACCAGGCCCAACTCGAAAACCTGCTGCTCGACCACGAGCAGCAGATGGAAGGATCTCCCCGATGACCACTGCCGCCCCGATGCCGGTGCCTTTTCCCTTTGCCGCGATCGCGGGCCAGCCGCAGCTGCGCCAGGCGCTGCTGCTGGCCGCGGTCGATCCGGGCCTGGGCGGCGTGCTGATCGAAGGCCCGCGCGGCACGGCCAAGACCACGGCGGCGCGTGCGTTGGCCGAACTGCTGCCGGGCGCGCCTTTCGTCACGCTGCCGTTGGGCGCGAGCCTCGAGAGCCTCGTGGGCACGCTCGATCTCGGGCAGGCGCTCGCGGGCCATGCGCTGAAGTTCGCGCCCGGCCTGCTGGCACGTGCGCACGGCGGCGTGCTCTACGTGGACGAGATCAACCTGCTGCCCGATGCGCTGATCGATTCGCTGCTCGATGCGGCGGCGAGCGGCGTCAACGTGGTGGAGCGCGATGGCATCTCGCACCGGCATGCGGCGCGCTTCGTGCTGGTCGGCACGATGAACCCGGAGGAGGGCACGCTGCGCCCGCAACTGCTCGACCGCTTCGGCCTGTGCGTGCAGCTGCGCAACATCGAGGATGCGGCCGAGCGGCAGGCCATCGTGCGTGCGCGGCTGGCTTTCGACGCCGATCCGCAGGGCTTTCGCGCGAAGCACGCACAGGCCGATGCCGTGCTTGCGGCGGCGCTCGTCAAGGCCCGTGCCGTCGTGGCGGACGCGACTGCGTTGCCCTATGGCGATGAAGTGCATGAAGCGGCGGGCACGCTGTGCATCGCGGCGCAGGTCGACGGGCTGCGCGCCGATCTCGTGATGCTGCGCTCCGCGCGCGCGCTCGCGGCCTGGGACGGCGCGGCGGCCATCACCCCCGGCCACGTGCAGCGCGTGGCGGATGCCGTGCTGCTGCATCGGCGCAAACCGGAACTCGAAGGCGCTGCGCCTGCAGCCCAGGCCCTTCAGCGCCCGACGGATGCGAATGGCGCAAGCCAGGGCAATGCCGGCGACCAGGACTGGGGCGCGCTGCCGCCCGAGCCCGTCGGCATCGAGCGCGTGAAGCCGCTGCGCCCGCTGATCCCTTCGCAATCCGCCCGGCAGGCCGCCCCAAAAAAAGCCTGAGCCTCCGGGACGCCGCACCCGCTGGCGCACGCCAGGGCGACTGGAGGCAGGGCCGACAAAGGGACGCATGGCACGGCTCGGCATCGCCGGGCGCCGCGCTCGACTGGCCGCGCACCTTCGCGGCCCGTGGCGCCGACACGCTGCGCGCGGAGCACCTGCGCCGCCGGCCGCTCGAGGCGCGCAGCGGCGCGCTGCATTGCTTCCTGCTGGACTGCTCCGCCTCGATGCGCAACGACGGCAATCTCGCGCGCGCCAAAGGCATGCTGCTGTCGCTGATGCAAGAGGCCTACCAGCGGCGCGACCACGTGGCGCTGCTGTGCTTTGCCGGTGATGTGGTCGAACTGCGCCTCGCCCCGCGCCGCGCCAGCGCGTGGAACGACGACTGGGTCGCGCCCATCGCCGCCGGTGGCGGCACGCCACTTTCGCTCGGCGTGCGGCGCGCCGACCAGTTGCTCGCCCGAAGCGCCCCACGCCAGCGCTGGCTGTGGCTGCTGACCGATGGCCGCAGCAGCGAGAGCCCCGCGCGGCCCGGAGCCGCCGACATCGCCTGCGTGGTCGATTTCGAAGCCGCGCGCGTGCCGCTGCATCGGGCGCGGCAACTGGCCGAAAGCTGGCAGGCGCGCTACGTCGCGGCCGAGCGATCCGTGCAAACCAGGTGAATCGGGTGAATCGGTGGTCCAGGCCTTGCGCATCGCCGCAGCGGCATGGGGCCAAGCAACTTTCCGGCTGGAAGTTCGGGTAACTTCGCGGCATGCGCTTCCATCGCTTTTTTCTCACGCTCGCATGGGCCCTGGCCATGCCCGTCTTCTCACAGACGTCGGAGCCGCAGCCGGTGAACGCCGCCGACTGCAAGGCCCAGGAAGCGGTGCTCGAACGCGACATGGCGCTGGCCCGTTCCCGAGGGCAGATGCTGCGCCGAGGGCAACTCGGCGAGCAACTGGATGCGCTGCTTGCCCGCTGCAAATCGATCGCTCCCGCGCAGGGCCGCGAGGCGCGCATCGAGAAGCTGGAGCAGGAAATCCGTACGCTTCGCTCGGAACTCGAACGGGCCGAGGAGCAGTTGCGCAGCCTGAAGAGCGAATCGCCCTGAGGGCTCTTCAGCTCACCACGGCAGGTCGCCGAAGGGCGACGGCGGAGCGGGCTGAACGACTTTCTCCACCAGGCTGTCCACCGGCGCCAGCATCGTCCCGCGGCAGTTCGGCGAGCCGCAGTAGCAGGGGTACTTCGAGGGCGGCGAGCCGTCGTCGGCCGTCAGCGAATAGTCGATGAACAGTTCGTCGCCCGCGTCCACGGCCACCAGCGTCTGGAATTTCAGCACCAGCTCGCCGCCTTCGTCGTATTCCTCGACGGCTTCGCAGTTGGGCTCGCAGGCGTGGTTCAGGTGCCGCGTGCCGTTGCCGCCCTTGGCACCGTCGATGGTCTCGTGGTTCGACAGCGTGAACAGGTAGGTGAGTTGGTCGTCCCAGACCTTGGTGGCGATTTCGTGCTTCGAGTAGCGGCGTCCTTCGTAGAGGCCGAGGAAGGCCTCCGCGGGCAGGTCGCGCGTCGCGAAGGCCCCCAGGCCGTGCACGCCGCTCGGGCCGACCCGGATGAACGGGGTCGAGGATGTGGAAGAAGAGGGCTGCTTGTGGCGGGATTTCATGGGGCGGGCCGGACGTCGACCGGTGGATGCAAGTTCAACGCCATGTCGATCTGGCGGATGACGGTCGCCGCGCCGCGCGCGGTGGCTGCGTTGAAGAGCGGGCTGCCGGTGGGTTCGTCGACCAGGCGCCAGCGGATGCCGGGGCGTGCGGCCGCGAGAGCGTCGAGCAGGTCGTGGGCGGCGGACTCGTCGATGGCGGCTGCGTCGGGCAGCACGTTGCCGACAGGCGGGACGATGGCATAGGCGACAACCGCCGTGCCCCTTGCAACGCCGAGCGCGATGGCGTCTTCGTTGTCCAGGGCGTCCAGCACGGTCGGCAGTTCGCGGCGCCACGTGGGACGGGAGATGGCCGCGCAAGCCGTGTGCACTGCCGCGAGATCGGTGTGGTCGAGCTTCGTCGCGGCGACGGTGCCGCGTGCCTGGAAACTTCCTTCCAGCACGTCGAGCGTCCGAAGCTCCGCGAAGCCGGCCTGGCTGTAGAGCGAGCGGGCCGGGTTCTGCGCGATGACTTCGAGAAAGACCCGATGCAGCCCCGCTTGCGACCACGCCTGGGCCTGTCCCTCGATGAGCTGCCGCGCCAGCCCCTGGCGACGGTGCGTGTCCGCGATGCCGAAGCCGGCGAGGTAGCCGCGCTGCCCGCGCCGTCCGGCCAGCGAGATGCCGCAGGCGGCGCCATCGACCGTGATGACCCTGGACAACGCCAGGTCGACCATCGCGCGCCGCAGATGCCGCCCGAAAAGCTGTTCGTCGAACCGGACCGGCACGAAGTAGCCCTCGTAGGCCCGGTTCCAGAGCGCCGTGAGTTCGCTGCGCGTGAAGCCTGTGGCGGGGACGACCGCCGTGCCGAGCCTGTGCATTGCCTGCATTGAAGAAGACGGGGATCAGCCGTTGGGAAGGATCGCCACGAAACGCGTGCCCTCCGCCGCGGACGAGGTGACTTCGAGCGTGCCGCCATGGGCCCCGACGATTTCCGCACAGATGTAGAGACCCAGGCCCAGCCCGCCGCCCGGCTTGCTGTTGGCGGGGCGCCAGTAGGGCTGGAAGATCTTGGGGAGATCGTCCGGCGGAATGGGCTGGCCGCCGTTGCTCACCGACAGCACCAGCCGGTCGTCTTCGAGCACGGCGCGAACGACGATGGGGTCGTCCGGCCCGCCGTGCGTCACCGCGTTGCCGATCAGGTTCGAGAGCACCTGCTGGATGCGCGGCGGGTCGCAGCGAACCACGCCGCTGATCGACAGGTCCTCGCGGATGTCCAGGTGGGGGTTGGATGCCCGCGCTTCGTCGACCACGTCCTTCAGCCCCGAGGCCAGGAAGTCGGTTTCGCGGATCGCCAGACCCATGCCCGAACCCAGCCGCACGCGCGCGAAATCGAGCACGTCGTCGATCAGGCCGGACATCCGGCGCGTGCTCGACTTCAGCCGCGTGCCCAGCTTCACCAGGTCCGGCGCGTCGTGGCGGCGGATCAGCAGTTCGGCCGCGGCACCCACGGCGGACAGGGGGTTGCGCAGGTCATGGCCCAGCACGGCGATGAACTGCTCGCGCAGCTCGGCCGTGGCGCGCTCGGACTGCAGCGCGACTTCCGCGCGCTCCTGGCGGTCTTCGTTTTCCAGCTGGCGCGCGATCAGGTCGGCGAAGGCGGTGAACATCGCCACGGTGCGCGGGTCGGAGACGTTCGCCGGCCGCGGGTCGATGGCGCACAGGTTGCCGAAATACTCGCCGTTGGTATAGACGATCGGCACCGAGATGTAGCTCTGGATGTTGTAGAGCCGAGGCGTGTGGTGGTCGCGGTAGGCGGGGTCGGTGCTGGCGTGGTCGATGACCACCGGCAACCGGGCCGCGCGCGATTCCATGCAGAGCGTGGTTTCCACCTTGAGCTGGCCGCCGGGCAGCAGGCCGAACTGGATCGTGTCCTCGACCGCGCAGGCGGTCCAGGTGCCATCGGTCACGCGGGCCACGGCGGCGAAGCCCATGCCCGTGTTCTGGCAGATGATCTTGAGCAGCGAGGGCACCGCGCTGATGCGGCCGACGGCCGCCACGTCCCGCGCAATGGCTTCTTCGGTGTCGACGAGGGCAGCGGGCGCTGCGGGCGCTGCGGGGTTTAGGGCGGGGGTCAAGGTACCGGGATGGTACGTCAGCGCCTGCGTGGCGCCCAGCGGCATGGTCAAGCTCAGGAGCGCGGATCGCCCAGCGAGGCAAGGCACCCCACGATGGCATCGGCCGCTTCGTCCAGCCGGGGGCCCGGACGCATCATCAGGTCGAAGCGCGCCGAGGCGAAGCTGCAGACGCGGCCGCGCCGGATGGCGGACATGGCCGACCAGCCGGGCCGCGCGGCCATGGCCGAGATTTCGCCGAGCGCCGAGACCATCAGCACGTCGGGATCGGCGCGCACCACGAATTCGGGGCTCATTTTGGGGAAGGGCCCGAGCGTGCCCGGCACCGCGTTGGCCAGGCCCAGGCGCGCGAGCGTCTCGCCGATGAAGGAGCTTTCGCTGGCCGCCGCGACGCCGCCGTGCACCTCGAAATAGACCCGCCGCCCCTGCCAGCCCGCCGGCACGCGGGCGCGGGCCGCGTCCAGCCCGGCATCGAGCCGGCGCCAGAAGGCCTCGCCCGCGCCGGGCTTGCCGGTGGCGCGGGCCACCGTCTCCATCACCCGCCGCATGTCGGCATGGGTCTTGGCGTCCAGGGCCAGCACCTTGATGCCCAGGCGCTCCAGCGGCTCGGCGACGCGGCTGCGCGGGCGCAGCAGCACCAGGTCGGGCTTGAGCGCGACGATGCGCTCGATGTTCGCGTCGTCCATGCCGCCGACCTGCGGCAGGCCCTTCACCGAGGCCGGCCAGTTGGCGTGGCGGTCGATGCCCACCAGCCGGTCGCAGGCGTCCAGCGCGCAGACGGTCTCGGTGAGCGAGGGCATCAGCGAGACGATGCGCCTGGCGGGCGCCTGCAGTTCAAGGGTGGTGCCGCGGTCGTCTTCCAGGCGGATGCCTGCGGCATGGGCCGCCGAGCCGACGCCCAGCGCCACGAAGGCCGCGGCCCTGGCGACGTGGCGGACCGCGGTGGCGGCGGTTGAAAAGGGCTGGCGTTGGCGTTGGGGCAGGGCGTTGGAAGTCATCGGGGCGGGCGTGGTCGGCCCGCTATTGTCGTGGCGTCTGCATGCGCAGCAGCCGCGCCGCTTCTTCCATGCGCGCGTCTTCCACCTCGCGCAGCACATTGCCCAGGTCGACCGGGCCGGTCTCGCGCACGAAGGTGCCCGTAAGCTCCGTCTCGGGCCGCAGCAGGCCGCGCTCGTAGAGCTGCCAGATCTCGTCGCCGTAGTGCGTCTTGAGCAGTGCGGGTTCGAACTGCCCGAAGAAGTTGCGCAGGTTCTCCACGTCGCGCAGCAGCATGCGCCTGGCGTGGTTGTTGCCCGCGGCATCCACCGCCTGGGGCAGGTCGATGATCACCGGGCCGTCTTCGGCCAACAGCACGTTGAACTCGGAGAGGTCGCCGTGCACGATGCCGGCGCACAGCATGCGCATCACTTCCTTCAGGAGGCTCGCGTGGTGCAGCAGCGCGTCTTCGGGCGAAAAGGCCACGTCGTTCAGGCGCGGGGCGGCGTCGCCGTTGGCGTCGGTCACCAGGTCCATCAGCAGCACGCCTTCCAGGAAGTTGTGCGGCGTCGGCACCCGCACGCCGGCCGCGGCCAGGCGGTAGAGCGCATCGACCTCGGCGCTCTGCCAGATGGCCTCGGTCACCTTGCGGCCGAAGCGCGTGCCCTTGGCCATGGCGCGCGCCTCGCGGGTGTTCTTCACGCGGCGGTTCTCGGTGTAGTCGACCGCCTGGCGAAAGCTGCGCTTGTCGGCCTCCTTGTAGATCTTGGCGCAGCGCGTTTCCTCGCCGCAGCGCACGACGTACACCATGGCTTCCTTGCCGCTCATCAGCTGGCGCACGACGGTGTCGATCAGGCCTTCGTCCACGAGGGATTGCAGTCTCTGGGGTGTCTTCATGCGCGTGCCTCCGGCGAAGCCAGGGGTCGGGTCGAGAGGAAGGCCCTCAGGCTTTCCGTGCCGATCTGGTAGGCCCCATCATGCCTGTGCACGGCAAAGCCGAGCCGGCGGTTGATGGCCAGCATGGGCGCGTTGACCTCCGCGTTCTGCGTGACGGCCATCACCACCCCGGGGTGGCGCTCCCGCACCAGCTGCAGCATCACCGCCTTCACGCCCTTGGCCAGGCCCTTGCCGCGCCAGTGGCGGGCCACGCCGGTGAGCCGCTGGAACATGCGGTCGGGGTAGAGCTGGTTCCAGCTGGCATCGCACACCGCTGCCACCCCGGCGCCATCGAGCAGGAGCACGAGGAAGTGCTCGCCGCCGCGCCGGTCGATCTCGGCGTACCAGGCGCGGAAGTCCTCCAGCTCGTAACGCATGGGCGGGCGGGCGAGGCCCGTGGTGGGCGCGTCTTCGAGCAGCGCCGAGAGCGGCGCCATCAGCGTGGCGAGGCGCTCCAAGGGCACGCGGCCTGCGTGGATTTCCAGGCGCAGCCCGTGGCCGGGCGCGAGGGCTTCGGCGCGCCAGCGGGCGAGCGCATCGTCGTCGAGACTGGCGAAGGCCATGCGGTTCTCCATGCTGCGGTGCTTTTCGGTGGCGCCGATGGCCGCAAGGAACGCGTGGCTCTCGGGGAGATGAACGCTGAAGGTGGCCGTGGTCTTGCCATGCGTGTCCATCGACGCCAGCAACTCTCGCAGCAGAAGGCTGCCGACGCCTTTCCTTCTGTGGGATTGCCGCACGCCGCCCGAGACATTGACGAAGGGCGCATGGGCTTCGTAGTCGGGCGTGCCTTCGCGGCGCACGCCCATGTGGATGTTGCCCACGACCCGGCCCTGTGCGTCGTGCGCAAGGATGCGGCGCGTGACGTGCAGCGGCGTGTATTGCCGGACGTTCTGCTCGATGTGGGCATCGCTGGGCAGGGGCTCGCCCGGAAAATCTTCTTCGTTGCGAAGACGCCAGTAGGCAAGGCAATGCGCCCAGGTTTCGGCGGACGCCCGCTGGGGATCGAAATGAGAAATCGCAAACGGCCGCGCATCGGCGGCACGGGTTTCAAGCATGGTGGGCCTTGATTCGAAAAGGGAACGGATCGCGCGCGGCACATGCGTGCCAGCGGCGGCGTTTGAATCGGGCGGTTGTGTCGCGGCAGGAGGCCGCGATGATCGAACTGGCCATGCCCTCAGGGGCAGGCGCTGCGCAGTGGACGCGTCAGCAGCAGTTCTTGAACGACCCGACAACAAACCGTACGGGGGAGGGGGAATGAATAGCAGTGTCTTCCATCGCGCACCTCCGGTCTGTGTTGTGGATCGAGGGGCCGAATGTAGCGAGTTTTGCGCGGCCTGTGAAGTCTCATGACGTGCCATGTGCCTGCGGCAGAATCCAAAAACCAACAGACGGGGAGTGCCATGGATCCGAAGAAGATTTTCGAGGCGGCGCGCCAAGCCGATGTCGAAACGGTGCGCGCGTGCATCGCGGCCGGGGCCGACATGGCCGCAGTGAACAAGCAGGGCTTCACCGCGCTGCAGTGCGCCGCGATGGGTTCGAACCAGACCGCGGTCGAACCAAATCTCGCCGTGTTGCGGCTCTTGCTCGAAGCGGGAAGCCCGCTCGAATACATCGGCACCGATGGCCGCACCGCGCTCTACCTCGCCGCCGAGTTCGCGCCCGCGACGGATGCCGTGCAACTGCTCCTGGATGCCGGCGCGAAGGCCGACATCAGCGATGGGCATGGCAACCACATCACGGTGAACGCGATGATGGAAGAGGTGGTCGCGCTTCTCGCGCGCGTCACCGGCAAGCCCATTCCCGAACCACCGCCGCCCGAGCCCGACCCGGTGAAGATGACGACCGCGCAATGGCGCGCCGCCAAGGCGAGGATCGACGGCGTTTTCGAGGCGTTGACGAAGGCCGGGCTCGTCACG
This sequence comes from Variovorax sp. 770b2, assembly GCF_900115685.1. Lineage (GTDB taxonomy): Bacteria > Pseudomonadota > Gammaproteobacteria > Burkholderiales > Burkholderiaceae_C > Variovorax. Next base: position 683,097 of record NZ_FOXJ01000001.1, read on the forward strand.
CTGCAGGACGCGGGGTCTACGCAGTCCGATGGTTTCTCCGACTGTGTCGAAGAATTCCACGAGCGCGGCGGCGAGGCGGCCGGCGTGCATGGCTTCTGCTTCTACACCCGGCAGGACCTGAACCGCGCGAAGAGCGCGAGCCAGCTGTCGCTCGCGTACTGGGGCGCGCCGCAGGGCGCCGATGCCGACATGCTGCGCGTCGGAGAACTCGTCGTCGAACACTTCCGCAAGGCGGGCTTCGAGGTGCGATGGAACGGGGCCGCGTCGATGCGGCCGGAGGTCGATCTGCGGCAGGCGAGCCCGCAGGCGGCGCCAGCGAGCGAGTCGACGTCTTCAGCGACCCCCGTCGAACAGGCGACTGGCGAACAGGCATCGCAATCGAGCTTTCTCTATTTCACGGGCCAGGGCTCCGACAAGGTCTACCAGGTCCACCTGCGCCCCAAGGACGACGGCTGGGTGGTCGACTACGGCAATGGGCGCCGCGGCGGCACGCTCGCCACCGGCACCAAGACCAGCAGCCCCGTCGCGTTCGAAGTGGCACTGAAGATCTACGACAAGGTCGTGAAGGAGAAGACCTTCAAGGGCTACACGCCCGACCAGTCCGGCGCGCTCTACACCTCGAGCGACCTGGCCGGCCGCATCAGCGGCGAGCTGCCGCAACTGCCCACGCTGATCCTGGAGGAGCAGGTGGCGCGCTACTTCGACGACGCAGGCTGGGGCCTGCAGGAAAAGGCCGATGGCGAGAACCGCATCCTGCTGATCGAAGGCGAGGCGGTGCGCGGCACCAATCGCCGCGGGCTCTTCGTCGACATTCCGCAGGCCTGGGTCGGCGGGGCAGGTGCGGCTGCGGGTCGTACCGTGATCGCGGGCGAGCATGTCGGCGATGCCTTCAAGGCCTTCGATCTGCTGGAGTTGGATGGGCAGGACCTGCGCGGCGCGCCTTTCATCGAGCGCTTCGGGCACCTGCAGAAAATCGCCGGGCTCGTGCCGTGGATGGTGGTGCTCGATCTGGAAACCACCGCCGAGGGCAAGCGCCGCCGCGCCGCGGAACTGCTGGCCGCGCATGGCGAAGGCTATGTGCTCAAGGCGCTCGCCGCGCCGTTTGCGGCGGGGCGCAGCACCGCGAGCCTGAAGTTCAAGTTCAACCAGAGCGCGACCTGCGAAGTGATCCGCGTCAACGCGCAGCGCTCGGTGGCCGTGGGGCTGCGCGACGAGACGGGCGCGATGGTCGACATGGGCAACGTGACGGTGCCGCCCAACGAAGCGCTGCCGGCCGCCGGCACGCGGGTCGAGGTGCGCTATCTCTACCGCCATGCGGGCGGCAAGTTCGCGCAGCCGGTCTACAAGGGGCAGCGGCCGGACATGACGGCTGAAGACGCGGTGCTGTCGCAGGTCACGCGCATCAAGGACAGCAGCGCGGCGATGGACGACGAGGCCGCCTGAACCCCTGAGCCGTTCCACCGGGCGGCAATGCGCCGCTCGCGCGGCCGGTCCTCGAGTAGGCTGTTTCCTTGGATAAAACATCCGCATGTCCTGACCTGGACGCCGACTCCCCCAATGCGTGACACCGTTGAAAGAGGACCGAAGAACATGGCAATCAAGCGAATGGACAACATCCTGATCGTTGTCGACGATCTCGAAGCGGTGAAGGCTTTCTTTGTCGAACTGGGCCTCGAGCTCGAGGGCCAGACCACCGTTGAAGGGCCTGCCATCGGGAGCCTCATAGGGCTTGGAGACGTTCGAGCCACCCTGGCGATGCTGCGCACGCCCGATGGGCAGGGCATTGAGCTGGACAAGTTCCACACGCCGGATGCCGTGAGGTTCGGGCCCGTGGATGCGCCGATGAACACCCTGGGTCTTCGTCGCGTCATGTTTGCCGTCGATGGCATCGATGCCGTCGTCGCGCGGATGCAGGCCCATGGCGCAGAACTCATGGGCCGGATGCAGTACGGGGAGTCGTACCGGCTTGCCTATATTCGCGGGCCCGAGGGCATCATCGTCGCGCTTGCCGAGCAACTCGGCTGAGGGCGGACGGCTTGCTCGCGCGCACGACAGTCACCACGCTCAGGGGGCGGTTGACCGCCGCAGCTCCAGGACTCGGCCCGGGCTTTTGCCGGCAGTGGACTGCAACCGAATCCGGCGGAAGAATTTCGCAGATGCTCGATGGCATGAGCGACGCTATCCGGCGCTACCGCACGTCGAAAGGACACGCACGATGACCACCATCACCATCACTGCCTTTGAACGGTCGCCCGATGGCGGCAAGGGGCTGGCGCGCGACACGCGCGTGCGCTGGGCGCTGGAGGAAGCCGGCCTCCCCTACGAGGTGCGCCTGGTGTCTTTCCACGCGATGAAGGAGGCCGCGCATCTGGCGCTGCATCCTTTCGGCCAGATTCCCACCTACGAGGAAGACGGCCTCACGTTGTTCGAGACCGGCTCTATCGTGATGCACATCGCCGAGTGCCGCCCGGGCCTGTTCCCTGCCGACGCCAACGCGAGGGCGCGCGCCATCACGTGGATGTTCGCGGCGCTCAATACGGTCGAGCCGCCCATTCTGGAACTCGTCATTGTCAAGTTCGTGGAAGGCGACAAGCCTTGGAAAGACGAGCGCCTGCCCCTCGTCCTGGACCGGATACGCGCCCGGCTGACCCAGCTTGCCACCCGCCTGGGCGATACCGACTGGCTGGACGGCGGCTTCAGCGCGGGCGATTTGCTGATGGTGTCGGTGCTGCTGCGGCTGAGGCCGTCCGGCCTGCTGAACGAGTTTCCCAGCCTGGCCGCCTATGTCGCTCGCGGCGAAGCGCGACCGGCCTATCAGCGGGCGTTCGCTGCGCAACTGGCGATCAACGCTGCGCCCTTGCCGGGGGGCTGAAGGGGCGCTGCCGCCGGCGCTGACGAGGCGATGCGCACGCGTCGCTCCATGGCTGCCCGCCGTGGCGACGGCAGTCGCGTCTGCATCTTCCGGGGCGGGCCGCTAAGCGCCCGTCCCAGGCCGGAGAGAAACCTCGGCATACCAGCGCTTGATCGCCAATTGCGTATCCGAGAACGGAAGGCCGAGTGCCTTGGCGGCGAAGTCGATCGTCACGAGTGCGGTGATGTCCGCGACGGAGAACGCGTGGCCGGCGACGAAGGCCGACTCCTGCAGTCTCGCGTCCAGGTCGGCGTAGAAGTTCAGCAACCGCAGCTTGCCGCGATCGACCATCGCGGGGATCTGCGCATAGTCGTGCGCCCCGGCGATCGCGCGCTCCTTCAAACCGGGCACCTGGTTGCGCACGGCCTCCATCACGGAGGCGAAGCCCTCCTGTTCGACGCGCCGCTCCCACATCGCGATCAGCGCCTGCTCCTTGGGCGTCGTGCCGAGGAGCGGCACCGCAGGGTGGGTCTCCTCGAGGTAGCGCCAGATGGCCGGCACCTCACCGATCGACGTGCCGTCTTCGAGCACGAGCGTCGGTACCACGCGCCGCGAGTTGATGGCCCGATAGGCCTCGGTGTGTTGCTCGCCCTTGCCGAGGTCGACTGCGACGAGTGGGATGTCGATGCCTTTCTCGGCCAGGAAGATGCGAACGCGCCGTGAGTTGGGCGAGGAGGCTGATTGATAGAGCGTCGGCGTCTGCATGATGGATCCTTGTGATGTGAGTGGCCGAGTTCAGAGTTTGGAGCCGCCATCGACGTGCAAGGTGTCGCCGGTGATCCAGCGTGCCCCGTCGGAGGCCAGGAAGGCGACGACATCACCGACATCGTCGGGTTGCGCGACGCGCTTGAGCGCCTGCATCCCCAACGTGAAATCGCGGCCGGCATCGGTGCGCGCGAACTTCGACATGTCGGTGTCGACCACGCCCGGTGCAACCGCATTGACGCGGATGCCGCGCTCGCCGAGTGCCGACGCGAAGTGCTTGACCAGCGTGTCGATCGCGCCCTTGGTCGCGGCATAGGCCGACAACGCGCCGACCGAGGCGTGAGCGGCCAACGATGACAGCAGCACCACGCTGCTGCCCTTGCCAAGAATGGGCAGCAGTTGCTGGACAAGGAAGTACGGCGCGCGCACGTTGACGGCGAACATGCGGTCGAAGTCTTCAACGGTCGTTTCCTCGATCGTCGCACCGACGGAGATGCCGGCGTTCGCGACCAAGATGTCGAGTCGGCCACCGACCACTTCGCGCACGTGGCGCGCGAGCTGGTGCGCACCGTCGGCCGCACTCATGTCGGCGGCGATCGCGTCGGCCCTGCCGCCGGCCTGGCGGATTTCAGCGACAACTGCATTCGCTTCTTCCGCGCCGCGGCCGTAATGGACGAGCACCTGGGCGCCGGCCTTGGCGAGCGCCAGCGCCGCGGCCCTGCCCATGCCGCGGGACGCACCCGTGACGAGAGCAGTCTTGCCTGTGAGGTAGGTCATGATCGATTCCTGGTTGATGCAGCATCGCTGCGGGTGAGAGGAATCTATGGCCGCCTTGCGGGTTGCACAAAGACTTTGTAAGCTGGGTGCCATACCTCAAAAGCATGGGAGAGCCATTGGAACTTCGTCACCTCCGCTACTTCGTCGCCGTGGCGGAAGCGGGCAGCATGACCGTCGCCGCAACGCAGAAACTGCACACGGCGCAGCCGTCTTTGAGCCGGCAGTTGCGCGACCTGGAATACGAGGTCGGCACGCCGTTGATGACGCGCAGTGCCCGCGGCATCGAACTCACCGCGGCCGGCCGCGCCTTCCTCGATCACGCGCGACTGGCGTTGTCTCAGGTCGAAGCAGCAGGCCTGGCAGCTCGCCGCGCAGCGCAGCCTGCGAAGGCCACGTTCGCGCTGGGCTTCCTCACCGGCCAGGAGATGGACTGGCTGCCCGAGGCGATGCATGTGCTGCGCGACGAGTTGCCCAAGCTCGACGTCACCGTGTCGAGCCAGTTCTCGCCCGATCTGGCGAAAGGCCTGTTGAATGGAACGCTGGATGCCGCGTTCATGCGGCCCGAGCAAGGCGCCAGCGATCTTGTGTTCCGCGTCGTGGTCGACGAGCCGCTGGTCGTCGTGCTCCCGAGCGATCACCGCCTGGCCTCGCACAAGGCGATCAACCCGGCCGCGCTCGCCGGCGAGCCGTTCATCAACGTCTCCAGTACCGCGCCGGCCTTGCGAGTCGTCATTGACGACTACGTCGATCGCACGGGGCTGGACGTCAGGCTGGCGCATGAAGCTGACAATCTGGCGATGGCAATCTCGTTGGTCGCGTCGACGCGTGGGTTTGCCTTGTTGCCCATCTATGCCGAGAACTTTCTGCCTTGGTCGGTCGTCGCTCGGCGGATCAAGAGTGGCGATGTTCCGACGATCCCTCTGATGGTCGCCCACCACAAGGCAAACACATCCGCGACGTTGAAGCTCTTTCTATCAAGGATCGATGAATTGATCGCTCGCGTCTCGAAAAAGCATGGTTGAGTCGCCGTCGGGGGGCGTTGATGACGGCTTGCTCAGGGCCAATGGGGCAATCATCGAGCGCCGAATTCACCATCGTTTTCAGCGAAGGCCCGGCGCCGCGCGCAGCTTCGCCGCAAGCCGCTGCGCCTGCGCGCCGGAGCCGATGTTGGTGAAGCCCATCAGCAGCCCTTCATCGCGAAAGCCGGCCGTGCCGCGCTGCGAAAGCGGCTGGCAATTCAGGCCCGCGCGCTGCGCGCGAAGGGCCAGTGCCGTGTCGCTCTCGGGCTGCCCGTCGAAGCGCGCGATGAGGTGCATGCCGCCGCTCGTGAGGTCGATGCGCACATCGTCGTCAAAGGCCTTCGACAGCGCCGTCACGAGCATGGCGCGGCGGCGCGCATAGAGCAGCCGCATTTTCTTCAGATGGCGCGGGAAGTGGCCTTCGCGCAGGAAGTCGGCCACGGTGGCCTGCGTGATCTGCGGGCACCCGTTGGACCGGGTCCGCGCGGCCTCGCCGAAGGCGTCGCGCAGCGACTCGGGCACCACCAGATAGCCCAGCGCCAGGCCCGGATACAGCACCTTGGAGAAGCGGCCCGATGCGAACTGAGCGGAGCTACCGGGTGCCCGCGCGCGCCCGTGGCTTGGCGCGCGGGGCTGCCTTCCGAGGTGCGAGCGCGCGGCGCAGTGCCGGCGCCTCCTGCTGGATGTGATCCCACAGGCGGTTCGCGACAGGCCCCTGCGGCCGGTCGCGCCGCCGCGCGGCCACCAGCTCCTCGGTGCGGCCGGGCAGATGGCGCCCGGCGATGGACCGCAGCTGGCCACTGCGCAACTCGTCTTCGATCAGGAAGCGCGGCATGTGGCCCCATCCGAGGCCCTGCAGGATGATCTCCTTCTTCATCGACTGGTCGGCCACCGTGCATTGCGGCGCGCCCTCGACCACGAAGTAGTCCTGCGGCGGTGAATGGCGCGCGGTGTCGCGCATGACGCATTGCGTGAACCCGCGCATCCGCTCGGGTGTGATGGCGCGCGGGCCCGGCGCCGGCAGCAGGCCGGGCGCCACCACGGGAATGAACGGCACCTTGCACAGGTCGATCCATTCGACGCGCGCATCGCTCTTGTCGACGCGGTGCAGGATCACATCGGCCTCGCCATCGAAGAGCCGCTCCCACGGGCCGGCGACCGCCTCGAAATGCAGGTGCAGGCGCGTGCCCGGGCACTGCGCGAAGAAGCGGCCGAGCATGCCCAGCACCTGCGGGCGCGGGCACAGGTCGCCGATCACCACGTGCAACTCGCTTTCCTCGCCCATCGCCAGTTGCGCGGCGTGCGTGCGCAGGCCTTCCAGCTCTTGCAGCAGCGATTGCGCCCGGCGATGAAACGAGAGCCCGGCCTCTGTGGCGCGCACGCGGTAGCCGCTGCGGTCCAGCAGGACCAGGTCGAGCTGCCGTTCCAGCTTGGCAACGGCGGCAAACACCGCGGGGTGCGAGCGATGCAGCGCCGTCGCGGCGGGCTGGAAGCCGCCTGCGCGGACCACCGCATCGAAGCATTGCAGGTCGTGCAAGGTGAATTCATTCATGTCAGCTTTGACTACAGAGATCGACCGATCTTTGTAATATCTTTGCGTGCGGGCCGCAACTACGATTTGCCTCATCCACTCATCGAAGAGAAAGCGAACCCCACCATGACCGACCTGAATTTCGTCGTCGCCGGCGACGGCACGCGCATCGCCTATCGCATCGACGGCGAAGCCGGCAAGCCCGTGCTGGTGCTGTCCAACTCCATCGGCACCACGCTGCGGATGTGGGACACGCAGACCGAGGAACTGTCCAGGCATTTCCGCGTGCTGCGCTACGACATGCGCGGGCACGGGGATTCGGGCGTGCCCGCCGGCGCCTATTCGCTCGACCGGCTCGGCCGCGACGTGATCGAGCTGCTCGACGCACTGGGCATCGCGCGTGCGCACTTCCTCGGACTCTCGCTGGGCGGCTTCGTCGGGCAGTGGCTCGGCGTGCATGCGCCCGAGCGGATCGACCGGCTGATCCTGAGCAACACCTCGCCCTACCTCGGGCCGGCCGCGCAATGGGACGAACGCATCGCCGCCGTGCTGCAGGCGCCGGACATGTCGGGCACCGCCGAAATCTTCCTGGCCAACTGGTTTCCCGCGCACATGCTGGCGGCGAAGGAGCCTGTCGTCGAAGCGTTCCGCGCCATGCTGCTGGCCACGGACCGACAGGGCCTCGCGGGCTCCTATGCCGTGGTTCGCGACACCGACCTGCGCCGCACCATCGCGCTGATCGACCGGCCGACGCTGGTGATCGCCGGACGGCACGACACCGTGACGGCCGCGAGCCACGGCGAACAGATCGCAGCGACCGTGCCTGGCGCCAAGCTGGTCGTGCTGCCCGCGGTGCACCTGTCGAACATCGAGTACCCGGTGGAGTTCATGCAGGTGGTGCTGGGGTTTCTGCGCTGAGTTCGCGCCGCGGCGATTAGAGTCCTTCGATGGCTCTTACCTACATCTATCTCGCGATCGCCATCGTCGTCGAAGTGCTGGCGACCAGCTTCCTGAAAGCCTCCGACAGTTTCACCAGGCTGTGGCCGAGCGTGGCCACGGTGGTGGGCTATGCGGTGTCGTTCTACTTCCTCTCGCTGGCACTGCGCGTGCTGCCCACCGGCATCGCGTACGCGATCTGGTCGGGCGTGGGCATCGTGCTCATCTCGGTGGTGAGCTGGCTGTGGTTCGGCCAGTCGCTGGATGGGCCGGCGATCGCGGGGCTGGGGCTGATCATCGCGGGCGTCGTGGTGGTCAATGTGTTTTCGAAGTCGGTGGGGCATTGATGCGCGCCTCCGGCTTGTTGCCTGCACTGCTCATCGGAAAGACATGGAGCCTCGGGTCGGCCGCCGTGCTGGATTGGCGTGTGTGGAGCGAGGGCGCGTGGTCACGCGCACGGTAGCCGGTGTGCCGGCCAGCGATCTCTCCGCGTCCGACTTGCTGAAGGCATGGCCGTCCATCGCCGACCCGGACGACGGGCGGCTCGGCTTCTATCTGCGCCTGGATCCGCTGACCTGGGGATGACCGGGGATGGTGGCCGCGCAGGCCACGATTGTTTCCTGGCGGTGAACACCGCGGTTCCTTTTGCTGAGGGTTTTTACCTAGTCTGCGGCGCACAATTCATCCCATGGACCAGCCGAACAACACGAACAGTTGATCCAGGTGAACAGGGCCCCGAGCGAGGTGGCCGCCCCCGGAGGGACGGTGACCCACCCAAGACCGGTTCGAAATCATCCAAGCAAGAACTTGAACTGAACTGAAGGAAATCCAAATGACCGCCTCGAAGATCCTCTCCGCCGTTGCTGTTGCTCTGATGGCTGTTGCCGGTGCCGCCCACGCTGAAACCTACGAAGGCGTGCAGCAAGTGAACTCCACCGTGAGCCGCGCCGATGTCGCCGGCCAGGCCGTGGTTGCCGCACGCACCGCGAACCCGTACGCCACTGGCGCCAATGCAGGCCCTGCACAAGTGTTCGTCTCCTCGACCAGCCGCGCTGCCGTCCGTGCCGAAGCCGCTGTCGCTGCACGCAGTGAGAACCCGTATGCCGAAGGCGCCACCTCGCGTGTCGCTCCGGTCCTGGCCAGCGGTGTGGACCGCGCCACGGTGCGTGCCGCAGCCCGCGCTGCCGCTCGCGGCGACGCACTGCCGCTGTAAACCGCCTGGCGCTTGCCCTCACCGGCGAGCGGACGTAGAAAAGCCGGGCCCTGCGAAAGCGGGGCCCGGCTTTTTTTGCGGGATCGAAACCCGGAAACCTGGCTAGGCGGCGCGCTCTTCGATCGGCCCCACGCGGTCCGGATAAAAGGCCACGTGATCCTTGATCTGCGAGACCGAGTCGTAGGGCGCTTCGTAGGTCCACACGGCATTCACCGAGCGCTCGCCGCCGGCCGGAATGCTGTAGTAGTTGGCTTCTCCCTTGTACGGGCAGTAGGTGGCGTGCCGCGTGCGTTCGAGCAGCGACATCTTCACGTCCTTGCGAGGGATGTAGTGCACCGTTCCGAAGTGCGATTCGCGCAGCGTCAGTGCTTCGCGCGTGTCGGCGACGACGCAGCCATCGACCGACACCACCACGCGAAGCGGATTGCGTGCGATGGTGATCGCATGGTCGGGGCCCGGGATCTTGATGGTGCGTTCTGGCGTGGCGAACATGGCAGCTCCTTCGATCGGATCGGGGTGATGGCAAGAAATCGGCGGACGGGCATCTTGCTCCCATGTCGTGACGGTTTGAAGCCCCCTGAAAATCGGCCCAGTCCCGGAGTGGTTAAAGGCCTTTGCCCTGCTGGCGATAACGAATACCGAAGTTCCAAATCCACCACGCCGACCGAGCCGATGCCGGTCCAGATCGCGTAGGCCGCAGGGCCGAGCGGCGGAGATCGACAGGGGCGCAGCAAGAGGCGCGCACGGTTCCAGGTGCGGCGCCCACGCCGCGCTAACGCGACAGCAGCCGCGGCTTGACGAACTTCAGCGTCATCCGGTCCGACTCGCCGATCGCCTGGTACTTCGCGCGATCGACCTCGCCGCCGCGCAGCGTGGGCGGCAGCGACCACACGCCGTTCGCATGGTCCTTGGTGTCGCGCGGGTTGGCGTTGACCTCGCTGCTGCCCGCGAACACGAAGCCCGCCGCCTTGGCGCGTTCGATCACGAAGTCTTGCGGCACGTAGCCGCTCTCGATGACGCGCGCGAGGCCGGTGCCGGCCGGTGCGCGATGCTCCTCCACGCCGAGCACGCCACCGGGCTTGAGCACGTCGTAGAAGGCGCGCAGGCTCTCGTCGAAGTGGCCGTCCTCGATCCAGTTGTGGATGTTGCGGAAGGTCAGCACCGCATCGGCGCCGCCGGGCGGGCGGATGTCGGTGAAGGCCGCTGCGGGCATCGTGCCGAGCACCACGCGGCCGTACACCTTGGGATCGCGCGCGAGCTTGTCGCGAAACGCATTGCGGGCGCGCTGCTGGCCGGGCGAACCGTCGGCGGGTTCGTGCGCGGCGTAGAGGCGGCCATGGTCGTGCAGGTAGGGCGCGAGGATCTCGGTGTACCAGCCGCCGCCGGGTGCGATCTCGATGACCGTCGCGTCCGGCCTGATGCCGAAGAAGGCGAGCGTTTCGAGCGGATGCCGCGCCCCGTCGCGTGCGCGATAGGCGGGGCTGCGCTGTGCGCCGTCGACGGCTGCGGCGAGGGCGGCGGTGGCCTTGGGCGGCAGCGCATCTGCGGTTTGCGCCTGCGCAACGCCGGCCGCGAACACGAGCGGCAGCAGCGCGAGGGCGGCGGCAAAACGCCGCAGCGAAGAAGGAAGGGCAGGGAGGTTCATCGCCGGATCATGCGGGAAAAGGCTTCCGCTCGCAGTCGACCGGTGACCGGTGATGCGCGGCCCGAACGCGCGACCTGCGCCGGGCCACCGATGCCGGGCATCGGCAACGCCGGCGCCGTCGCCCGGAACGCCCGGAACGCTCAGAACGGCGAGTCGGGGAAGTAGTACTTCGCCGCGTTTTCCTTGGTCACCAGCACCGAGGGAATGATCGTCGTGGCCGGCATCGCACCGCCTTCCACGCGCGCCTTCGCCGTAAGGTTCATCGCGTCGGCGATCATGCTCGGCGCGTAGGTCACGTCGGCCGAGACGATCTTGTCGCCGTCCATCACCTTCTTGATGTAGCCCTTGGCGCCGGCGCCGCCCACCACCAGCTTCACGTCGTCGCGCTTGGCCTGCTCGATGGCCTTCTGCACGCCCACGGCCATGTCGTCGTCCGAGGCCCACACCGCATCGATCTGCTTGAAGCGCGTGAGGTAGTCCTGCATGACCTTGAACGCGTCGTCGCGGTTCCAGTTGCCGTGCTTGGCATCGAGCACCTTGATGCCGGGGTTGGCCTTCATCACTTCGTTGAAGGCATCCACGCGCTGGTTGTCGATCACCGTGGGAATGCCGCGCAGGATCACCACGTTGCCCTTGCCGCCCATGGTCTTGGCCATGTACTCGCCCGCCACCTTGCCGAAGCCCGGGTTGTCGCCGGCCACGTAGGCGCTCTGCGCGTTCGGGTCGGTCAGGCCCCGGTCGACCACCGTGACGAACACGCCCTTGGACTTGACCTGCGCCACCGGCTTGGTGAGCGGCGCCGATTCGAAGGGCAGGATCACCAGCGTGTCGATCTTGTTGACCGTCTGCAGGTCCTGCACCTGGTTGGCCTGCTCGGTGGCCGAGCCGGCGGTCTTCACGAAGACCTTCATGCCGGGGTATTGCTTTTCCAGTTCGGCCTTGGTGCGGTTGGCCCAGTACACGACGCCGCCGGTCCAGCCGTGCGTGGCGGCGGGCACCGAGACGCCCATCACCGTGGCCTTGTTCTGTGCCAGCGCGGGCATGCTCGCAAGCGCACACACGGCCAGTGCGATGCCGGAAAAGATTCTTCTGCTTGTCATGGTTTCTGTCTCCTTCGTTGTAGATAGATAAAGCTAGCTCGTTGGGTTACTGACTACTTCTTCGCCGTGCTCGTCTCCAGGCCCAGCATCCGGCGAAGCTGCTGGGTATCGGTCTGGGCGCCCGCGAAGTCGTCGAAGGCCTTCTCGGTCGTTCGGATGATGTGGCGGCGAATGAATTCCGCCCCCTCGGCCGCGCCGTCCTCGGGGTGCTTGAGGCAACACTCCCACTCCAGCACGGCCCAGCTGTCGTAGTTGTATTGCGCCATCTTGGAGAAGATGGCGCCGAAGTCGATCTGCCCGTCACCGAGCGAACGGAAGCGCCCCGCGCGGTTCACCCACGGCTGGAAGCCCGAGTACACGCCCTGGCGGCCCGTGGGGCGGAACTCCGCATCCTTGATGTGCAGCGCCTTGATGCGCGAGTGGTAGATGTCGATGAACTCCAGGTAGTCCAGCTGCTGCAGCAAAAAGTGCGACGGGTCGTAGTTGATGCAGCAGCGCGGATGGTTCTTCACGCGTTCCAGAAGCATCTCGAAGGTCACGCCGTCGAACAGGTCCTCGCCCGGATGCAGCTCGAAGCAGACGTTGCAGTCGGCGTCTTCGAACGCATCGAAGATCGGGTGCCAGCGCTTGGCGAGTTCGTCGAACGCGGCCTCGATCAACCCAGCCGGCCGCGGCGGCCACGGATAGAGATACGGCCACGCGAGCGCTCCCGGAAAACTCACGGTGCTCTTCAAGCCCAGGTTGCGCGAGGCCTTCGCGGCGAACAGCATCTGCTCCACCGCCCACGCCTGCCGCGCCACCGGGTTGCGCCTGTAGGCCTCGGGCGCGAAGCCGTCGAAGGCTTCGTCATAGGCCGGGTGCACCGCCACCAGCTGGCCCTGCAGGTGCGTGCCCAGCTCGGTGATCTCCACGCCGTTCTCGCGCGCCACGCCTGCCACTTCGTCGCAGTAGGTCCTGGATTCGGCGGCCTTCTTCAGGTCGAAGATGCGCGCGTCCCACGAGGGAATCTGCACGCCCTTGAAGCCGAGCCCGCCGGCCCAGCGCGTGATCGAGTTCCATGAATCGAACGGTGCCGTGTCGCTCGCGAACTGCGCGAGGTAGATGCCCGGGCCCTTGATGTTGGTTGCCATGTGCAAACGCTCCTGCAAGAAAGTTCAGTGAAAGAAGGACTGCACCGCCGCATTCACGGCAGGTTGTCCTTCAGGTAGATATCGATGCGGATGCGCTCCTGGTCCGCATGCACCGGTTCGCGCGTGAGGCGCGCGATGGCCAGCCGCAGGGCCGAGCGGATCTCGTGCCCCGCGTCCTGGTTGATGACCGCCGCCATCGTGCCGTCGAGCAGGTCCGCGCGCGCGGCCGGTGTGAGTTCGTGGCCGACGAAGACGATCTTTCCCGCTCGCCCGCTCGCCTTGAGCGTGGCCGAGATGCCGCGGTTGCCCGCGCCCACGCTGTACAGCGCCACCAGCTTCGGGTGCGCGGCCAGCAGGCGCGCCGAGAGCTGCTGCGTGAGCTTCGGATCGTCCTTGCCCTCCATCGGCGGCAGCACCTTCAGGCCCTGGTACTCCGCGGCCATCACCTGGCTGAAGCCCAGGCTGCGCTCCGCATGGTCGCGCAGCGAGAGGCTCCCGACGATCACGCCGACCTCGCCCTTCACACCTCCGGAGAACCGTCCGACCAGCGTGCCCGCGGTGCGGCCGGCCGCCATGTTGTCGATGCCCACGAAATGCTGGCGCCGCGACCTCGGCACGTCCGACACCAGCGTGATCACGCCGATGCCCTGCGCCACCAGTTCGTCGATCGCCGCCTGCACCAGCGGGTGGTCCAGCGCCATCACCACGGCCGTGTCGCACTGGCCGCGCAGCGAGAGGATGCGTCGCGCAAGGCGCTGCGGCTCGAACACATCGACCGCGTGCGTCTGCGCGCTCACGCGGTGGTCTTCCATCCAGCCATCGCTGCCCGCGATCTGCTCGCGCAGCATCTCCACGAAGGTGTTGGTGCCCGAGGGCAGCAGAAAGCTCACGCGGTGCGGATGCGGCCGTGCGAGGCGGGCGGCGGCCGGATCGGGCCGGTAGTTCAGCCGCTCGACGGCCCCGTGCACCTGCGCGATCGAGCGCGCATGCACGCCGGGGCGCTTGTTCAGCACCCGGTCCACGGTGGCCAGGCTCACGTCGGCTTCGCGCGCCACGTCGCTGAGCGTGGCGCGGCCGATCTGTCCAGCGTTTCGCTGCGGGGTGGAGGGCATGGGGCGGATTCTGAGGTGCGTACCTCATTTTGATGTGGGGGGAAACCCGGGAGGGATTTCGAGGGGGGGGGTCTTGCCCCTTCTCCCTCTGGGGAGGCCGGGATGGGAGCGGGCAGAGCGCGCGATGGGCAGGCCGCGCGCCCCACCCCGACCCACCCGCAAAGGGGAGGGAGCAAGAAGATTCAGCCGGCCGGCGGCGCTGGCTTTTGGCGATACTTCGGCCCGTCACACCCAGATATCAGGAACAACATGGCCGACTACCCCCGCGACATCTACACGGAACCCGAACCCGATCCGCACACGCTCTCCAACCTGGGCCCGCTCACGGGCCTGGCCGGCATCTGGACCAGCGCCACGGGCCACGACGTGGCACCGAAAGAAGACGGCCCCGAAGCCGAGGCCTTCATCGAGCATGCCGAGTTCCAGCCCATCGACGCGCAGACCAACGGGCCGCAGATCTTCTACGGGCTGCGCTACCACGTGCGCATCGTCAAGCCGAACGAGGTGGAGAGCTTTCACGACCAGGTCGGCTACTGGCTCTGGGAGGCCGCCACCGGCACGGTGATCCAGACGCTGACGATCCCGCGCGGGCAGGCCGTCATGGCCATGGGGCACGCCGCGCCCGATGCGAAGTCGTTCAAGCTCGAGGCGGTGCGCGGCGCGGCGACCAACGGCATCCTCTCGAACCCGTTCCTGGAGCATGCGTTCAAGACGCTGCGCTACGACATCGCCGTCACGATCCACGACAACGCCAGCTGGTCGTACGAGCAGGTCACGCTGCTCGATGTGCTGGGCAAGCCCGAGCCCTTTCGCCACACCGACCGCAACACGCTGCACAAGATCGGCGAGCCCACGCCCAACCCGACCGCGCGCGCCGCGCTGGCTCAGCTGGTCGCCGCCTCCACGTCCGCGTGAAACTTCGCCGAGCACCACTCGGTGGCGCCGAAGTAGAGCGATGACTGCGCGCCGCTTGCCAGCGTTGACTGCGCCGACACGCCGAGCGCGAAGTCTTCGTCCAGGGCGCCCCAGAACGACGCGACGTTCCTGCGCCAGTAGTTCTCGGACTTCTCGGTGGTCGGCAGCTCGGGAATCAGCGTGCTCGCGATCACGCGCGAGCGGCCGGGCGCCTCGGGCAGCACGGTGAAGGCGTTGGCATGGTCGCCCTCGTGCAGGATGAAGGTGGCCGGAAAAAAGAAGTAGATGATGTTCGAGTGCGGCCCCACCTGCCATGTGTGCGAGGGCTGCTCGCGCAGCGCTTCGATGCTGCGCTTGGGCAGGAACAGGCGCTGGTGCTGCCGGTCGTGGTCGGCCATCAGCAGGTTGTCGTAGAACAGCGCCGCAATGCTGTCGCGGTGCGCGTACTGGAAGTGATAGGTCTCCAGGTTCGCCTCGAACGGGATCTTCCAGTTGGCCGCGTTGTCGAAGGCGTGCTGATGAAATGGCACCCAACTGTCGTAGCCCCAAGAGCGCAGGTCTTTGCCGAAGCGGCCGAGCCATGCATCGATGTCGAGCACGGCGCTCTCGCCCTCGGCCAGCGCGCGAGGGATGACCCACACGAAGCCCAGCGCCTCAGCCACCGGCACGCGCGCGAGGCTGCAATCCGAAGCGGGCGCGTGCGGAAAGTCTTCGCCCGAGGGGCGGCCGCGCAATGCGCCGTCGAGCCCGTAGGTCCAGCTGTGGTACGGGCAGATGAGCGCGCGCTGGTTCGAAAGGCCTGCTGGCTTGAGCCGCGCGCCGCGGTGCCGGCAGGCGTTGATGAACCCGTTGAGCTGGCCGTCCTGCGCGCGCACGAGCAAGAGCGGCAGACCGGCCACGTCGAGGGCGAACGAATCGCCCACGTTGGCGAGCGAGGCCGAAGGGCAGAGCGCCAGCGGATAGCGGCGGAAGATGCGCTCCACCTCGCGGTCATGGCGTGCCGGGTCGAGATAGCGCGACACCGGGCTCACGGCCGGTTCGCCGCGCTCGCTGCCGCCGGTTTCGATCAGCGCGAGGGCGCGGCGGATCAGTGCGATCTGTTCTTCTTGCTGCATGTGCGGTTGTCTCCGTGCAGGGGTGGGCGAGCCCATTGTGTCGAACGGATCGCGCTGCGGCTTGCATCAACTGGTCGAACTGCCGCTGGCGGATAGAACAAACACGCATACCTGCGAGCCCTCCATGCCGATAACCTCCAGCCATGGACCTGAAGCAACTGGAGTACTTCATACGCGTGGCCGAGCTCGGCAGCTTCACCCGCGCGTCGATCGCGATCGACATCGCGCAACCCGCCTTGAGCCGCCAGGTGCGCAACCTGGAGGTCGAACTGCGGCAGAACCTGCTGGTGCGCAACGGCCGCGGCGTGGTGGTCACCGATGCGGGCAAGCGGCTGCTGGAGCACGGCCGCGGCATCCTGCACCAGGTGGAGCGGGCGCGCGAAGACATGAACCGCTCGCGCGAGGCGCTGGCCGGCCGCGTCGCCGTCGGGCTGCCGCCCAGCGTGGCCCGCGTTCTCGCCGTGCCGCTGGTGCGCGCCGCGCGCGAGCGCCTGCCCGAGGCGGCGCTCTCCATCACCGAGAACCTCTCCACGGCGATGCAGGAATCGCTGGTCACCGGCCGGCTCGATGTCGCGCTGCTCTACAACCCGCAGCCTTCGACCGACGTGGACAGCGAAACGGTGCTGGAGGAAGACCTGTTCCTGGTCAGCGCCACCAAGGGCACGGGCCCGATGCGGCGCGGCACCCCGTTGCCGTTGCGCCAGCTGGCGGGCCAGCCGCTGGTGATTCCGACGCGGCCCAACGCGATCCGCATGCGCGTGGAGGCCGAGCTCGCCGCCATCGGATTGCGCCCGCAGATCGCGCTGGAGATCGACGGCGTGCCCGCCATCCTCGCACTCGTGGCCGATGGCGCGGGCCATGCCGTGCTCTCGCGCAACGCGGTCGCCAATGCGGGGCAGCCGCAGCGCTATGCCATCCGGCCCATCGTCGAGCCGAGCCTGCGCACGCGGCTCGCGTTGGCCGCGAGTTCGCAGCGGCCGGTCACGCGCACGCAGCGCGCCATGGGCGAGCTGCTGCGCGAGCTCGTGCAGCAGCACCTGGGCGGCCGCGCCGAAGTTCAGAAGCGGTGACGCATGCCGACGCCGAAGCTCCCGCGGCCGTCGAAGCCCGTGAGCCGGTCGCGCATGAAGACAGCGTAGAGGTCGGTGCGCTTCGACAGGAAATGGTCGTAGCCGACCGCCCACGTCGTGCGATGCGTTTCGGTGACCGGCTCGACCTTGCGCTGCGTGCGCGCGACCGAGGCCAGGAAGCGCCCCGCGCCCACCGGAACTGCCGCGCCCAGTTGTGCGGTCGTGGCCGTGGTGCGGATGTCGGGCGTGCGCGTGCGCTGGTACTGGCCGTAGAGCTGCACCGCCTTGAAATCGTAGGAGGCGCCGACCAGCGCCGCGTCCTGCCGCAGGATCGCCGTGGTAAAGCCCGGCCCCACCTGCGCCTGCTGCGCCGACACCACGGCGGCGAAGGGGCCGGCCGCATAGTTGAGCGTGAGGTTCAGGTTGTGCACGCCGCTGCGGTTCGTCACTTCGCCCAGGCTGTAGAGCACGCTCGCGCGCAGCCCGGCGAGGGTGGGCGATGTGTACTGCAGCGCATTGCTCCACACGCTGTCGCCGAGCACCGCGCGGTTGTACGTCGGCTGCCAGGTGTGCAGCATGACGGGCGAGAACTGCAGCGAGGTGCCGAAGGGGTTGAACGCACCGCTCGCCACGAACATCGGGTTGGTCTGCCGGCCCAGCGCTACCTGGCCGAAGCCGCCCGCCAGGCCCACCCAGGCATTGCGCGAGAAGTACGGATCGGTGGCGTTGCGCCCCAGGGTGCCGCTGTCCACCTGGAAGAAGCTCTCCAGCGCGAACTGCGCCTGTAGCCCGTCGCCCAGGCTCTCGGCGCCGCGGATGCCCCAGAACGATGTCGTCATGCCGCCGCTGTTGAGCACCTTGGTGCGGCCGGGCTCGTCGCTGCGCCGCATCGAGCCAGCGAAGGCGTCGAGCAGCCCGTAGATCTGCGCGCTGGCCGCGGACGCATCGGCCTGCGCCCATGCGGCGTGGGCCGCGCTGCACAGCGCGATGGCCGGTAGCAGTCGTTTCATGGTTTGTCTCCTCGTTGGTTTTTTTTGAAAAGCAAAGGCCAAAGGCGCGCAACGCTCCGCACGCCATGGCAGCGCCACGGCGTGAGGTTGGTGTCGGTGGGAGTGCGCGCCGCGGTGCGGGGCGCTCAGTCGTACCAGTAGAGGCGCGTCGGGTTGTCGACCAGGAGCTTGTGCAATTGCGCCGCGTCGTCGCAGAAGCGCGGCAGCAGGTCTACCAGCTTGCCGTCGTCGGGCATCTCGCGCACGTTGGGGTGCGGCCAGTCGGTGCCCCAGAGCACGCGGTCGGGCGCGGCGGCGATCAGTTGCCGCGCGAACGGCACGGCGTCCGCATACGGTTGGCCTTGCGTGGAGAGCGCTTGCGAAATGCGCTCCGCACCGCTCACCTTGACCCACGCACGCTCGTCGCGCATGAGGTCGAGCATCATCGCGCAGGCCTGCTGGCCGAGGCCGTGCTCGACCATCGTGCGGCCCATGTGGTCGATCACGAAGGGCACGGGCAGCGTGTCCAGAAACGCGCGGTAGGTGACCAGGTCTTCCGCATCCAGGTGCAGCACCAGGTGCCAGCCCAGCGGCTTGATGCGCTCGGCCATGCGCAGCACCGTCGGCAGGTCGGGCGCGCCGCCCAGGTGCTGCACGAAATTGAAGCGCACCGAGCGCACGCCGGCCTTGTGCAGCGCGCCGAGCTCGGCATCGCTCACGCCCGCGCCGACCATCGCGACGCCGCGGTAGCTGTCGGGCGATTGTGCGATGGCGTCGAGCATCGCGCGGTTGTCGTGGCCGTGCACGCTGGCCTGCACCAGCACGACGCGCTCGATGCCCAGCAGTTCATGCAGCGCGCGCAGCCTGGCGGCGGGCGCATCGGGCGGCGTGTAGCGGCGGTTCTCCGAATACGGAAACACGTCGCCGGGGCCGAACACGTGGCAATGCGCGTCGCAGGCGCCCGCGGGCAGGCGCAACGCGGGCGCGCTCGGGTGAGGGTGGGGAGGGGCGATGGTCTTCATGGCGGGGCTCATTGCTTGGGAATGCCGGCGCGCTGGATCACGCCCGACCAGCGCTTGATTTCGCTCTCCAGCAGCCGCGCCTGTTCCTGCGGCGTGCTGCCGCGCGGCTCCACGCCCAGGTTCTGCAGCCGCTTCTTCACCTCGGGTGAAGCGAGTGCGGCGAGCGCTTCCTGGTTCAGCCGCGCGATCACTTCGGGCGGCGTGCCGGCGGGCGCGGCCAGCGCGTTCCAAGAGGCGACCTGGAAACCGGGCGTGCCGCTTTCCGCGACGGTCGGCACATCGGGCAGGCCGCTCGCGCGCTTCTCGCCCATCACGGCCAGCGCACGCAGCGCCTTGCCTTCGATCTGCGAGAGCACCGGCGGAAGAATCTCCACCGCCACATCGACCTGGTTGCCGCGCAGCGCGGTCACCACGGCCGGCGTGCCGTTGAAGGGCACCACCTGCGCATCGATGCCCAGCGACGTCTTGAGCAGTTCGCCCGCCAGGTGCTGCGTGCTCCCGACGTTGATGGTGCCGATGTTGAGCTTGCCGGGGTTGGCCTTGGCGTAGGCCACCAGCTCGGCCAGCGTCTTGAACTTGCCGTTGCCCGGCGCGAGGATCGCCATGTCGAAGTAGCCGAGCATCGAGACCGGCGCGAAGTCCTTCACCGTGTCGTAGGGCAGCGACTTGAAAAGGCCCACGCTCACCGCGTTGGCGTTGGACATGAGGAGCAGCGTGTGCCCATCGGCCGGCGCCTTGGCCACGGTGTCCGATGCCACCACGCCGCCGGCGCCGGGCTTGTTGTCCACGACGATGCTCTGGCCCATCGATTCGGACATCTTCTGCGCGACGCTGCGCGCAACCAGGTCGGCCACGCCGCCCGCGCCGAAGGGCACGACCAGGCGGATGGGGCGGGAGGAAAGCGGCCGGGGCGCTGCGAAGGCGGCGGGGCTGGCAGCCAGGGTCAGCATCAGGCTGACGAAGCTGCGGCGGGAATGTCTCATGGGTCTCCTGGGAAGGTGTGTAGGGCAGTCCGTGCGGTCTCGCGCCGCGATGCCGCACTATTCCCGCTCGCCGGCCGCGGGGCAATATCGTGTGCGCACTGGGAGATATAGCGATCCGGCATGGCGCCGGTTTGCAGACTCAGTCCAGCCGCAGCGACCCGAGCCGCGCAACGACAAGGTCATGCAGCGTCTGCGCCGCCACCGACAGGCTGCCCTCGCGCCGCTGCACGAGATACAGCGTGCGCGTGAGCGCCGGCAAGGGCAGTGGCCGCGTCACCAGCGTCTCGCGCCGAAAGTGAAAGAGCGTGAGCGCCGGCACCACGCTGATGCCGAGCCCGGCCTCCACGAGGCCCATCACCGTGGCCAGGTGCTCCACCTCGAACACCGCGTTCAGCCGCAGCGGGTGCAGCGCCGCATCGAGCGCCTGCCGCACGCTGCTGTTGCGCGCCATCTGGATGAAGGGGTACGGCGCGATCTTCTTGACCGTGAGGCGCGCCTCGTGCGCGAGCGGATGGTCGGCGCGGCACACGAGGTGAAAGCGATCGGTGCAGAGCTTGCGCGCGCGCAGGTCGCTGTCGGCCGCCGCGCCCGAGGCCGCGAGCGCGAAGTCGGCCTGGCCGCTGCGCACCAGCGCCACGCAGGCGTCCGACAGCGCATCGTCCAGGTCGATGCGGATGCCGGGCCACGTCTGCATGAATTCCGCGAACACCGCCGGCAGCCAGCCCGCGGCCAGCGAGGGCAGGGCAGCGATGCGCACGCGCCCCTTGCGGCGCTCCACATGGTCGGCCAGGTCGCCCATGGCACTGCCCATGTCGTCGAGCAGGCGGCGCGCCGAACTCTCGAACAGCCGGCCTTCGGGCGTGAGCTGCACGCTGCGCGTGTCGCGGTCGAAGAGGCGCGTGCCGATGGCGTCTTCGAGCGTGCGGATCAGCGCGCTGAACGCCGGCTGCGACAGGTGGCTGGCCTGCGCCGCGCGCGTGAAGCTGCGGTGCTCGGCCAGCGCGAGAAAGGCGCGCAGCTGCCGCGTGGAGAGGTCGGGCGTCTTTCTCATGTCTCTGGGCCTTGTTATTTGAAATACAGATCAATCGATCCGGATTTTCGATTTTACGGATCACATCCATTTGCCTACATTGCACCTCGATGAATACCCAATCACTGCCCCCTTTGCTGATCGGCTGCGCGGCTGGCTTCTCCGGCGACCGCACCGATGCGGCCGGGCCGGTGGTCGAGACGCTGATCGCCCGGCTCGCCAATGGCCCCGCCGGGCAGCGCGCCTTCCTGATCTTCGAGACGCTGGCCGAACGCACGCTGGCCCTCGCGCAACTGCGCCGCCGCGACAACCCCGAGGCCGGCTACGAACCGCTGCTCGATGCGATGCTGCGGCCGGTGCTGGCACGTTGCCTTGCGCACGGCATTCGCATCGTGAGCAACTTCGGCGCGGCCAATCCGCGTGCTGCGGCGCGGCACATCGCCCGCATGGCGCGCGAGCTGGGTGCCGCTTCGCCGCGCATCGCGGTGGTGGAGGGCGATGACCTGTCTGGCGAAGAACACCGTGCGTTGCTCAAAGAGGTGCTGGGCGCGCAGGTCGAGGGCTTGCGCATCGTCAGCGCCAATGCGTACATCGGCGCCGAGCCGATTGCCGCCGCGCTCGATGCGGGCGCGCAGATCGTCGTGTGCGGCCGCGTGGCCGACCCCTCGCTCACCGTCGGCCCGGCCCTGTCGCACTTCGGCTGGCGCGCCGACGACTGGCACCGCCTAGGCCGCGCGACCATGGCGGGCCACTTGCTCGAATGCGGCGCGCAGGTCTGCGGCGGCTACTTCGCCGACCCCGGCTACAAGGACGTGCCGGGCCTGGAAACCGTGGGCTTTCCGATCGCCGAGATCGACGCCGACGGCCACTGCACCATCGGCAAGGCCGACCACACCGGCGGCCTCGTGAGCGAGGCCACGGTGAAGGAACAACTGCTCTACGAGGTGCACGACCCGAGCGCCTACCTCACGCCCGACGTGGTCGCCGACATCGCCGATGCCGAAGTGCGTGCGCTGCCCGGCAAGGACCGCGTCGAACTTTCGGGCGCGCGCGGCCATGCGCGGCCGAGCCACTACAAGGTCAACGTCTGCCACGAAGGTGGCTGGCTCGCCGAGGGCGAAATCTCCTATGCCGGCCCGCGCGCCGAAGCCCGCGCCCGGCTCGCGGCGGACGTGCTGCGCAAGCGGCTCGACGGCCTCGCGCTGCGCGTGGACCTGATCGGCGCGCTGAGCATCCTCGGCGACGACGCCGGTCGCGCGCTCGCAGACACACCTGACACGGGCCTGCGCGACGTGCGCCTGCGCGTCGCCGCCACGCACGCCGACCGTGCACAGGCCGAGCGCCTGGCGCGCGAGGTGATGGCGCTCTACACCTGCGGCCCCGCGGGCGGCGGCGGCGTGCGCACCGCGCTCACGCCGCGGCTCAACACGCTCTCGTGCCTCTTGCCGCGCGACTCGGTGCCGGTGCGATTCGAACTGCTCGATGCGAAGGCGCTGGCATGAACACGACAAACGACATGATCGAAGTCCCGCTCTACCGCGCCGCGCACGGCCGCACCGGCGACAAGGGCGACCGCTCCAACATCAGCGTGATCGCATGGCGCGCCGAGTTCTACCCGCTGCTGCTCGACCAGCTCACGCCCGAGCGCGTGGCCGCGCAGTTCCGCCACCGCGCGCCATCGCACGTGCAGCGCTTCGTGCTGCCCAGGCTGCACGCGATGAACTTCGTGCTCGATGCGGTGCTCGACGGCGGCGTGAACGATGCGCTGAACCTCGATGCGCATGGCAAGGCACTCTCGTTCCTGCTGCTCGACATGCCGATCCAGATACCGCGCGCGCTTGAACCGTTGCTTGCAGGGCCGTAGCGGCGCCGCTCCATTTTTCCTACTCATCCATCCGGAGACAAAACAATGAAACGATTCCCCCTCGCCGTACTGACCACGGCACTCGCGCTGGCCCCGTTGTTGGGCCACGCGCAGGCCTTCCCCGAGAAGTCCATCACCTTCGTCGTGCCCTTCGCGGCCGGCACCGCCACCGACCAGATCGCGCGTGCGCTCGGCAACGCCATCACGGCCGAGACCAAGCAGCCCGTCATCATCGACAACAAGGCGGGCGCGAGCGGCTTCATCGCCTCACAGAACGTGGCCAAGGCGCCGGCCGATGGCTACACCGTGCTCATCACCACCAACACCACGCACGCGGCCAACGAGCACCTGTTCAAGAAGCTCCCCTACGACCCGGTGAAAGACTTCGCCCCCATCGCCGCGCTCGGCAAGGGCGGGCAGATCATGGTGGTGAACCCCTCGTTCCCCGCCAAGACCGTGGCCGAGTTCGTCGCGCTCGCGAAGAAGGAGCCGGGCAAGTACAGCTTCGGCAGCGGCAGTTCATCCAGCCGCATGGCGGGCGAGTTGCTGCAGCAGATGGCCGACATCAAGCTCCTGCACGTGCCCTACAAGAGCAACACGCTGGCCGTGACCGACCTGCTCGGCGGGCAGATCCACATGATGATCACCGACACCGCCACGGGCCTGCCGCAAGTCAAGGGCGGCAAGCTGCGCGCGCTGGGCATGTCCAGCGCCAGCCGCTCGCCGCTCGCGCCCGACGTGCCCACCATTTCCGAGGCCGGCGTGAAGGGCTACGAGATGGGCTACTGGTTCGCGGCCTACGCGCCCGCCAAGACACC
The DNA here is from genome assembly GCF_900115685.1 of Variovorax sp. 770b2. Classification (GTDB taxonomy): domain Bacteria; phylum Pseudomonadota; class Gammaproteobacteria; order Burkholderiales; family Burkholderiaceae_C; genus Variovorax. The sequence continues at coordinate 706,982 of NZ_FOXJ01000001.1, forward strand.
GCCCGCCGTGGTCAAGCGCCTGAACGAACTGCTCGTGAAGGCCGCGAAGAGCGAGTCGGCGAAGACCGGCTTCTACGAACCGACCGGCACCGAGGTGTTCACCACCTCGCCCGAGGAACTGGCCAGGTTCCAGGCCGGCGAATCGCAGAAGTGGGGCCGCATCGTGAAGGCCGCCGGCATCGAAGCCGAGTGAACTGCGCGCCGTAGCGGGGATCGGCGCCGCGGAATACAGAACACCACAACAGGAGACAAACCATGAAACGATGGAGCCTTGCGGCTGCCACGGTGGCTTCGGCCGCCCTTTTTCTGAGTGCCTGCGGCGGAAGCGGCGGTGGAGGCGGGGGCTTCGTGCTGCCGCCCGTCACCGGCACGCCGCCACCCGTCACACAACCCCCGGCCGCCACCGCGCCGAAATTCAAGCTCGCCATCGCCAAGACCGAAGACGTGCCCGGCACCTTCGGCGCGGTGGGCGCCTACGAGAAGATCAGCGGCACCTTCACCGGCGAGGTCGACCCGAAGGACGCGCGCAACGCGATCATCCAAGACCTGCAGCTCGCGCCGCTCAACGCCAACGGCAAGGTCGAGTACACGTCGGACTTCGTGCTCTTCAAGCCCAAGGACATGGGCAAGGCCAGCGGCGTGCTGCGCTACGACGCGCCCAACCGCGGCAACATCGTGGCCCTCGATCCGTACTTCGCTTCGCGCGGCTACGTGTTCCTCACCGCTGCATGGCAAGGCGACGTGCCCGCAGCCGCCGGCAAGCTCACGCTCAACGTGCCGGTCGCGAAGAACGCCGATGGCAGCAGCATCACCGGCACCTACCGCGCCGAGTTGCTGCCCACGGTGGCGACGAACGATTCGCTGCCGCTGCCCGGTGGCCCGTTCAACGCGGCGATGCAGGCCTACGCGACCGCGAGCCTGGACAACACCCGGTCCGGCTACGTGCTCACCCGCCGCATCAACGAGGGCGATGCGCGCCAGCTCATTCCCGCGAGCGACTGGAAGTTCGCCAAGTGCGGCGCGGGCGCACCGTTCCCCGGCACGCCCGACGAGACCAACGTGTGCCTGAAGGACAAATGGGACCCGGCCTACATGTACGAGCTGGTCTACATCGCGAAGGACCCGAAGGTGATGGGCCTGGGCCTTGCGGCGCTGCGCGACATGATCACCTTCTTCCATCGCGATGCGAGCGATGCGGCGGGCACCGCCAATCCCGTGGCTGCGGCGATCAAGAACACCATCGCATCGGGCGTCTCGCAGTGCGGCAACTTCATGAAGACCTTCGTGCACCTGGGCTTCAACGAGGACCGCGCGGGGCAGAAGGTGTTCGACGGCGTGTTCGCGCAGATCGCGGCGCGGCAGACCAACATCAACATGCGCTTCTCGATCCCCGGTGGCGGCGGCGGCGTGCGCAGCGACCACACGGCCTTCGGCCAGGCCGGCACGCGCGGCCTCTCGAAGGACTACGTGGACGACGTGGCCCAGCGGCGCGGCGGCATCCTCTCGCGCTGCGAGGCGAGCGGCACCTGCCCCAAGCTCTTCATCGGTTTCAGCGGCACCGAGTTCTACGTGCTGCAGGGCTCGCCGCTGCTGACCGATGCGTGGGGCACCACCGACCTCGTGCAGCCGGCCAACGCCCGCATCTACTACTACGCGAGCACGCACCACCTGCTGGGCCTTGCATCGCTGCCGGGCGCGAGCGCCGGCGCGCTCTATACAACCAACGCGAACGCGGCCGTCATACCCGTCGTGCGCGCCCTCTACCAGAACCTCGAGGAATGGGTCGTGAGCGGCACCGCGCCGCCCGACAACCAGGTGCCCAAGCTCGCGGACGCCACGCTCGTGCGCCCCGCGCAGGTCAAGTTCCCGGCCATTCCGGGCGCCAACTACACGGGCCTGGTCAACACCTTCTCGCTGCTCGACTGGGGTCCCACCTACCGCCCGCAGGACGAGACCGGCATCGCCACCCAGGTGCCGCCCGCGTACCTGGGCCGCGACTACGCGATCCTCGTGCCGCAGGTGGATGCGGACGGCAACGACATCGCCGGCATCCGCAGCCTCGACGTGGCCGTGCCCGTGGGCACCAACACCGGCTGGAACTACACCAACAAGCCCGGCACCATCGACCAGGCGGGCCTCTTCGGCGCGTACTTTCCATTCGTGAAGACGGCCGCGCAGCGCGCGGGCACGACGGACACGCGGCTCTCGCTGCAAGAGCGCTACACCGACCAGGCGGGCTACGTCGCAGCCGTGACCAGCGCGGCCAACGACCTCGTGGCCAGGCGCTTCATGCTGCGCGTGGATGCCGATGCGGCGATCGCGAACGCGGCCGCCAACCCCGTGCTGCCCTAGTCATTCCGCCGCGTTCGCTACGTGCGCCGCGAACCCCGTGCGGCCCGGCGCAATGTCGGGCCGCAGGGTGAGGGCGGGGATCTCGTAGTCGCCCGCGTTCTGCGGCCGGAACGCGATGGGCGCCGTCGTCCACAGCGCATCGAGCCGGTCGCCGAGGTCTTCGGTGATCCGCGCATAGGCCGCGTCATCGACCTTGCCCGTGCGGTGCACCACGAAGGGCGGCAGCACATCGAAGCCCGGGTAGTAGAGGATGCCGTGGTGGATGGGAAACAGCAGCTCGTCCATCGGCCCGTTGATGCCGCGCGGGCCGTAGTGCGGCGCCCAGCCGCCGGTGGTGACCACCAGCATCGCGCGCTTGCCCGCCATCACGCCCTGGCCGAAGCGGTCGCCCCAGTGCGTGTCGGAGTGCTCGCCCACGCCGTAGGCAAAGCCATAGGCGTACACCCGCTCGACCCAGCCCTTGAGGATCGCGGGCATCGAGTACCACCAGAGCGGAAACTGGAAGATCACCGCATCGGCCCACAGCAGCCTGGCCTGCTCGCCGGCGATGTCGCCCGGCTGCGTGCCGCCCTCGAACGCGCGCTGCGAATCGAGCACCGGATCGAAGTGCGCCCCGGGCTCGACATGCGCGAAGTCCGCCGCATCGAGCGGCGCTTTCCATTGCATCGCGTAGAGATCGGACACGCGCACCTCGTGCCCGGCTTGTGTGAGGCGCTCGACCATGAAGTTTTTCAGCGAGCCGTTGAGCGAACGGGCTTCGGGGTGGGCGTGGACGAGGAGAACTTTCACGATGCAATTACCTGTGGAATGAGGAACATGCACGCAGGTTAGGAGCCGAGGCGATATATTGGAAATGAATAGTTCGAATTCCAGCCATTGCCATGAACAATTTCAGCCGCCTCGACCTCAACCTGTTGATCACGCTCGACGTGCTGCTCGCCGAGCGCAACGTCACCCGCGCCGCCGAGCGCCTGAACCTCTCGCAGCCCTCGGTGAGCGTGCAGCTCGCCAAGCTGCGCGAGGCTTTTGCCGATCCGCTGCTGGTGCCCGCGCAGCGCGGCATGCGGCCCACGGCGCGCGCCGACGAATTGCGGGGGCCGCTGCGCGAAGCGCTGGAATCACTGGGCCGCGCGGTGGCGCCCACCAAGCCCTTCGACCCCGCCGAGGCGACCACCACCTGGCGCGTGGCCGCGGCCGACTATGCGGAGTCGGCGATCCTGCTGCCCGCGCTCGCGGGCCTGCGCAAGGCAGCGCCCAACACGCGGCTGGCCGTGGTGGAGGCGGTGCCCTCGCGCATGGCGCGGCAGCTGGAGCATGGGGAGATCGACCTGTTCTTTCACACGAGCGTGGGGGCACCGCCGGGGCTGCATCGGCGGGTGCTGTTCAACGAGCGCTATGTGCTGGCGGGGAGGGCGGGGCATCCGCGGTTGAAGCGCCGGCCGACGCTCGCGCAGTTCTGCGCGCTGGAGCATGTGGTGGTGTCGCTGGCCGGTGGCGGGTTCGCTGGGCCGACGGACGATGCGCTGGCGCAGATGGGCTTGACGCGGCGCGTGGCGCTGTCGGTGCCGCACTTTCTTTTCATGATGTCGGTGCTGGCGCAGACCGATATGGTGGCGATGCTGCCTGAGCGGCTGGCGCGTGGCGCGGCGGGACTACGGGTGGTGGAGGCGCCGCTGGAGGTGCCGGGGTATGAGATGGCGATGCTGTGGCATGAGCGGCGGCATCGGGATGCGGGGCATCGGTGGGTTAGGGAGTGGATTGCGGGGAGTTGTGCAGGGGCGAGGTGAGTGCGATTTGGCGCGGGCGTAGATCCTCGAGTGATATGCATCCGATCGCGGTGAACCACGAGCACACGCCTGCCTGATGTTTTGGCGTCAGCTTTAGACTGAGTGTTGACGTTCGGTGAGCTCTCGCGAACGGGTACTATCGGCCACAACCGGACGTCCGCGGGGCAAGCAGAGTCTGGGCAAAAGCGGTCCTCGCCCTCAATCGAGTCATTCATGACACACAACGAATTGCGCAAGTACCTCGTAGATCACTACCCTGAATCGACGCTTCAGATGATCACGGACGAGCGAAAAGCGGCCCTCCTTGCTGAATATCCGAAGCTGCCCAGTGACTACGTTCAGTTCCTCTGCGAGGTTGGTTTCGGCGCGATCGGAGACGCTCGATATTCGGTCTATGGAGGGCCAGTGGACCCCTCGTTCGTCTTTGATCAAGTCACCGCAGGCGGTTTGCGAGATGTCGTTCTGATCGGCGATGACTTTGCCGGCGGACAAGAGGCTTTTCAGTTCCGGAACGAGGGCACAATTTTCGGCAGCGTCGACAGCTTGAGCGGGCGCTTCGAGCCAGATGACGATGGCACGTTCTCAAAATTCATCGAGCGCTGGTTTGTTGAGTCTGAGCCCAGCTTGACGCTAGTTTGACAGCGACGGTGAAGACCGTTGCAGGCCTGGAATTGATCGCTAGTGCTTCGGCTACAGTCGGCCAATTTCGGACATTCACCCGTATTTCTCCAGCTCCTCACATCCTCATGCCACGCCGCGACTATTCCGAAGACGAAGACTTCTATACGCAGGACTTCAGAAGTCCAGGCGAAGTGTCAATCTGGCTTGGATACTCACAAGATGTCGATCAATCGATCGATGTCCTGCAAGATCTTTGCGGAGTCGGCTACTACAGCCTGGACGAGCAAGAAGCGAACTGCTTTTCGTTCGAGCTGACAAAGGTGGAGCGCCTGCTTGAGGAGATTTCGTGCGCTGCCAGTTTCGCAGCCGCGGCCGTGAGAGCGGCAGAGAACCGGAAGCTTTCAGAGGCGCGCTGGATAACTGTTCAGTTCGATTTTGCCTATGCACCAAAAAGGGTGATAAGGCCCATCGCCGTTGACCCAATATTCTTGGGCGTGTTTCGCTACTCCACGGAATAGCGCACTCTGCCGACGGTCCGCTTTGTAGAAGACGACCGGCTGCAACGGCCCCATAGCTGAAGTTAACCTGCAGCCAACAGAAGCGTCGAAGGCTTCTGGAGCCCTTCATAATCAAAACCTACCCCCCGCTTGTTCGAGATGCCGACCTTTCGTCATGGATAAATTCTTGCTGCAACAGCAGGTGCTGGAACGGCTCGCCGAAGACCTGCTGCAAGCCGAGCAGGCAGTGCGGGCGGCCCATGAAACGGCGACTCACGAAGAAAACATCGCCGAAAACAAATACGACACATTGGGACTCGAAGCCGCCTACCTGGCCACTGGCCAAGCTCGGCGCGCCGAAGCCATACGCCAGGCGATGGCCAACTGGCGCCGATTCCGCCCGCGTCCCTACGACGCCATCAAAGGCATACAGCTCGGCTCGCTGGTCTGCCTGGTCGATTCCGACGACAAGCAGCAACAGCTCTTTCTCGGCCCGGATGGCGGCAGCATGAAGCTGGCCAGCGGCGCTCAGCTTGTTCAGGTCATCAGCAGCGAAGCACCTTTGGGCAGGGCCATGCTGGGCAAATGCGAGGGTGATGAGGTGTCACTACAGGTGGCTCTAACCCGACAGCAGTTTGAGGTGCTGCGGGTTCTTTGAGCCGCAAGCAAGTTCACGCCGAATTGGCCGAGGTCAGCAGATGTGCAGGCGTCGTGAACGTACCGACTGGCTAGCAAGGTCAGCAGTACTTAAACCGGCCACTGGTCGAGATAACACTGGCGCATGAATGACCGCTGCGTGGCCAAGACCGTGAACTCAGGAGGCCGATATCACCGGCAGCAACCGCTGCATTGCTATCGAGCGGCGGGGTGCCCAGAGTGGCTGGACTCCTGTCTGTCTTGGGTCAGTAGGCACCCATGTAGTCGCGCTTGCCGATCTCGATACCGTTGTGGCGCAAGATGGCATAGGTGGTGGTCACGTGGAAGAAAAACTGCGGCAGCCCATAGTGCAGAAGGTATGCGCCTGCGGTCAGCTTCTTTTCCTTGGGGGTGCCGGGGCGCAATACGATCTCGCGGCTCTCGCTTGAATCAAATTGCTCAGACTTGAAGGAGCCGATATGGGCCAGAGCCTTGGCGATCAACGCTTGCAGGTCGGCGAAGCTGACCTCGGTGTCGGGCCAGGACGGCACCTCGGCACCAGCCAGGCGGGAGGCAATGCCCTTGGAGAAGTCTGCGGCGATCTGTACCTGACGTACCAGCGGAAACATGTCAGGGAACAGCCGCGCCTGCAGCAGCGCATTGGGATCGATATTTTTTTGCGTCGCGTGGTCTTCGGCCTTCTTGAGCACGTCGGACAGGGCGTGCAGCATCTGCTGCAGGACGGGAACGGAGGCGTTGTACAGCGGGCTGGTCATAGTGAGTTCACTTTTAAAATTGGGCGCGATGGCCGGAGTTGGCGTGGCAGAGGTTCTGCCGACCATGTAAGGCTAACAGCACAGGGCGAACTGAATCGCCTCGGCGTTTGTGGCCAGCTTTTCTTTCCGCTGGTAGTCGGAGCAGCCGCGTTGAAGGGCAGTTCACTGGCAAGAAGCGGACGTCAATTGCAGACGCACGACAGACCGCGATCGCTGCACAGCCGACTTCTTGAATCGAGCCTTTACGTCAACACTCGGCCGCCTATCGCCTTCGACGGAGCCAAGCCCTCTGACTCACATTCAGAACAAGCAGCGATGCCGAGATACGCGCTCGCATCGCTGCTTCAATCGTCGGTGATCGATTGGCACGGCACCCCATTGCCGCGCACGCGCCGAACCTCATTCCGAGGTTCAGCCAACCCGCATCAGGTTCGCAAGAGATACGCGCTGGCGCACTGCTGATGCAGCTCCACCGCCGCATCCACCATCTCAGCCGCAATCCAGATCACATTCTCCAGATGCCCCGGCGCGGGCCCTCCAGACCAATCGATGCCTTCGCCGTGGCAGCACCACAGCAGCGACTTCAACTGCGCCAGTTTGTTTTCGAGAAGATCCGATGCGCTGGGCCCGTCCGTGAGGGCCGGGGCGTCGGGAAGTACCGGCGTGGGAGGCCGGGCTATAGTTCGTCTAGCCATGTGGTGTGCTCGCTTTCCAAAGTATTGGCACGTCATGTGGTCAGACGGTCGGGGGTCTGAACCTCCCCCGACCGTCGCCTTTCTGCTTCGCGTTCGCCTCCATGCGCATCGCACAGAAGCCCGCCGCGAAGCGGTGCGGTTCATCCAACCAGGTGCTGTTGCGTGTGATGCCTTCCTTGCCCACAGAGTGGGTCGTTGAGTGACGGGGCCATCCACTTTAGAGAGAGTCAGCGCGGGCAGGGAAACTGAATGCGCTAGTAAGTCTCGAATCGCGCAGGTTTCACTTCATCACTTTGGGGCACGAGCTGCGGCATCGCGAGGCGGCGCATCGGTGACTGCGCGAGTGGCTCGGCGCAAGTGTGCAGATGCGTTCGCAGCGCCGCAGTCCTCGAACACCGCGCTTGCGTTTTCAGGCGAGCGACTTTGGCGCCGCCTCTCCCCACATCAAGCCGCGTTGCGGCGCAGGAACATGTGCGTAGCGCGCTCGCCCGCTACCTGCCGTTCGCAGCTGTAGCCCAGCGCCGGCAGGTCCAGCCCCGCCAACAGCGCCTCGCCTTTTCCGAGCAGCACCGGCAGCACTGCGAGGTGCCGCGGGCCGGCCAGCAAGAAACTTAAATCTTTTGGCTCAACCTTTTGTGCGAGGTTCTTTTTTCATTCGAAGAATGGGGCATAGATTGAGACGCCAAGCCTCGTGAAGCCACATTGCGCTGGTATGGTGCGCGGTTGCATTTTCTCCTTGCCCGCACTGCTTGCATCGCCAGTTGTCTTTGCGTCGGGCCCGACCCATGTCCATGAGCCACGCCAGAATCTTTCCTCGCTACTCCTTCTATTGCGTGCTCGGCGGTCTTGCCGCCCTCTATGTCTTCCTGGCGATGATGCTGGTGCCGATCAAGGTCTACATCCTTCCGTACCTCATCACACCAGCGTTCATTCACCACAAGGGCGCGATCGTCGTTCTCTTTCTGGCCGTTCCCTCGGCGATCTATCTGATCTTCTGGCAGGGCAGCGACTTCTTCGCATGGCTGCGCACGCCGGCGCAAATGACGGTGGGCGCGCAAGGCCTGCGGCTGGGCGATCGCACGCTTGCCTTCGCAGACGTCACGCGCTTTCGCCACCGCCACAACCGCAACCACGTGCTGCTCGATACCCGCGACGGCAAGACGCTGCGCCTGCGCCTGAACCTGTGGGACGCGCCGGATGCGCTGCTCGCCGCCATCGAAGAGGCCGTCGGCGCCACGATGGCGCGCGACGTCGAGCGTCGCCTGCACGCCGGCGAAACCGTGAAGTTCGGTGCGCTCGGCCTGCAAGCCGAAGGCCTGGTGCACAAGGGGCAGCTGATTGCGTGGTCGAGCATCGACACCATCCGCACGCAGTCCGACGAGGACGGCATGGAGGTGGACGAGCACCTGGTCATCGTCGCCCAGGGCAAGTCCCGAAAGATCGACCGCTCCAAGATCGACAACGAGCCCGTGCTGATGGCCTGCCTGATGCAGCGCCTGCCCACGCACTGATTTTTTTCTTCTTCTTCCTCCTCTTTTTCTTCCTCTTTTTCTTTCCGCTTTTTTCAACCACGCCAACACACGCTCACAGCGCATCAGTCAAATGGAAATCTACAGCTCCGCCGCCCAACAAGAAAAGACCCGCCAGGACCGCCCCGTTTTCTATTCCCGTTCGCGGCTCATTGCGGGCACGGTGCTGTGGGCGGCAGTGACCGTGGTGCTGGCGGTGCTGTGCATCCGCGCGCAGGACAAGAACAGCGGCATCCTCATCGCCGCGGGCTTTGCATTGCTCACGGCCTGGCTCACGTTCAAGTGCCTGAGCACGCTGCGCAACATCGAAAAGCCCGCGTTCGTGATCGGCCACCAGGGCCTGACCCTGGAGAACGGCATGCTGCTGCCGTGGCCCAACATCGTGGAGAACATCTGGGTCAACCAGAACTACATGGGCATCCCCATCGGCAAGCAGATCCAGATCAAGACCGACCTGCCCAAGCCGCAGGCGCGCGTGCTGCGCCGCGCCACGGCGCTGGAGATTTCGGGTGACGAGTATCTGGCGTTGTGCGACGCCTATCGGTAAGAAGTCGACGACTTGAGCACTGCGCAATGCGCGCCCGATCAACCGCGGCGCCACCTTGCTGGTGTGCGCCGTGCGCTGCGGGCGGGGCTGCATCACGGTGGCGGCTGCAAGCGCATCGACGGTGCATGGGCCACTGCCATGACTCAAGCCACCATGGCGACTTCGATCTCGCCCTGAGCACGCGTTCTGCAGCTGCACGTTGGCCTTTTACTTTGCACGCCATGCCCACCATCCTTCATCTCGTTGGCCCGGGTGGCTCGGGCAAGACCTCGGTGGGGCCCTTGCTGGGGGCTCTGCTGAACTGGCGGTTTCTCGACCTCGACGCGGAGTTCATGCGCAGCGAGGGAGACATTGCGCAGTGCATTGGCACCCACGGCCATGAAGGCTACGCGCGGCGCAATCTGTCGGTCTACCTCGCACTCAGGCAGGCAGCGAATGTGCCGACCGTCCTGGCACTGTCTTCGGGCTTCATGGCCTACGCGGCGGACATCGATCCGGGGTACGCGACAGTGCGGCGCGACATAGAAGCGAACCCGCTCACCGCGCTGCTCCTGCCTTCATTCGAGCTGGAGCCCTGCGTTGAAACGATCGTCAAGAGGCAGCTCGCACGGCCTTATCTGGCGGGCAACAGCGCGCGAGAGGAGCAACGCATACGGGAGCGGTTCCCGCTTTTCATGGCACTCCAATGCACCCGTTTTCGAAGCGACAGCTCACCAATGCAGATCGCTTCGGAGGTCGAGCGCTTCGCGAGATCGACGTTGTCGACGCTTGCTGGCGAGCACATGCAGTCGGTCGTCAGCAGACCTTCGACACGACCCACATGAGAGCACATCTGCCGCCCCGTCACTGCGCAAGCAACTCGCATCGGCCCGCAGCGTTCACCTAAAGTGACTGCCTTAACAACCAGGCATCTTCTACCTGGCGCAGGCGATCGATAGGATTTTCGGCTTCCTATCCTTCGAGACAAAGAATTCAATGAAGAAGCGCCTCCTTGCGATCGCGATCTCGGCCATCGCCGCATTCCCTGCCTTCGCCGAGTATCCCGACAAGCCGATCACGCTCGTGGTGCCGTTCGCCGCCGGCGGGCCGACCGACAAGGTGGCGCGCGACTTCGCCGAGGCGATGCGCAAACAGCTGGGCAACGTCGCCATCGCCGTGGACAACAGCGGCGGCGCGGGCGGCACGCTCGGCGCGGCCAAGGCGGCGCGCGCGGCCAATGACGGCTACACGCTGCTGCTGCACCACGTGAGCATGGCGACCTCGCCCGCGCTGTACCGCAAGCTCCCCTACGACACGCTCAACGGCTTCGAGTACCTGGGCCTCATCAACGAGGTGCCGATGACGGTCATCAGCAAGAAGACGCTGCCCGCCACCAACTTCGCCGAGCTGCGCAAGTGGCTCGAAGCCAATGCCAGCAAGACCAACCTGGCCAACGCCGGCATCGGCTCGGCCTCGCACCTGTGCGGGCTGATGCTGCAGAACGCCTTGAAGCTCGAGGTGCAGACCATCCCCTACAAGGGCACCGCACCGGCGATGACCGACCTCATCGGCGGCCAGGTCGACGTGATGTGCGACCAGACCACCAACACCACCGCGCAGATCGAAGGCGACATGGTGCGCGCCTATGCGGTAACGACGCAAAAGCGCCTGAAGACGCCCGCGCTGGCCGCGCTGCCGACGCTGGACGAGAGCGGGCTGAAGGGCTTCAACGTGAGCATCTGGCACGGCCTCTTCGCACCCAAGGGCACGCCCAAGGCGATCACCGACAAGCTCAACGCGGCGCTGAAGGTGGCGCTGAAAGACCCGGCCTTCGTCAAGAGCCAGGAGGGCCTGGGCGCGGTCATCATCAGCGACGCGCGGGTCAACGGGCCGGAGCACAAGAAGTTCGTCGAGGCCGAGATCCAGAAGTGGGGCGCGGTCATCAAGGCGGCCGGGCAGACCGCGGAGTGATGCGCATGAAAAACGTCATGACGAATCCGAATCGCCTCCGGGTGCAGCTTCTAGCGCTGGCTGTGCTGGCGCCGTTCGCGGGCGCCGCCTTGGCCGCCTCGCCGAAGTTCTCGATCGAACTCGTGGGCGGCCGCATCAAGGGCGACGACACGCTGAAAGTGAAGCAGGGCGACCAGGTGCAGGTGAGCGTGGTGAGCGACCAGCCCCTGGTGCTGCACCTGCACGGCTACGACATCGAGACGAAGGTGGTGCCGCCCGCGCCCGCGCTGATGGCCTTCAAGGCCGACCTGGCGGGGCGCTTTCCGGTGCACGAGCATCGCAGCGGGGCAGGCAATCACCGCGCGGTGATGTTCATCGAAGTCCACCCATAGGCGCGCTCTGAACTCCTTTCGATCCGCCTTCGGCTTTGCCGCGGCGTGCGTGACCGGACGCGCCAACGCGCATGGCTTCGGCCAGCGCTTCGACCTGCCGCTTCCGCTGTGGCTCTGGCTCACGGGGGCGGGCGCGACGCTCGTGCTGACCTTCGTGGCGCTCGCGTTGTTCGCGCGGCGGCGCGACTTCGGCGCGGCATTCCTGCGCAGCGTCGACCTGCTGCAGTTCGCGGCGCTGCGCCGCATCGCGCATCCGCTCGCGGTCGTGCTGCGCGTCTTCAGCTGCGCGGTGTTCGCGCTGACGCTGGCCACCGGCTTCCTCGGCAACGACGATGCGTATGCGAACCTGATCGTCACGATGGTCTGGGTGCTGTGGTGGGTCGGCATGGCGTTCTTCTGCGCGCTCGTCGGCGACCTGTGGGAAGTCGTCGATCCGCTGCCCACGGTGTACCGCGCGGCCGCCCGCCTGATCGGCCGGCGCGAATCGCTCGGCTTGCCGTGGCCATCGTGGCTGGGCGCATGGCCCGCGGTCATTCTGTTCTTCGCCTTCGCATGGGCCGAGCTGGTCTGGCAGGACAAGGACGTGCCCCGCGCGCTCGCCTCCGCCTTGCTGGCCTACGCGGCGTTGAGCTGGTGCGGCATGCTGCTGTTCGGCGTGGAGGTGTGGCGCAGCAAGGCCGATGCTTTCGCGATGGTGTTCCGCGTGCTCGGCCGCTTCGCGCCGCTCGAGCTGCGCAGCGCGACGCCCACCGAGCCCGCGCGCTTGCGCCTGCGTCCTTACGCGGCCGGTTTGCTGACAGAGGGAGCGGTGCCCAATTCGGTCGCCGCGTTCGTGCTCTTGATGCTCGCCACGGTCACCTTCGACGGCTTGCACGAAACGCCGCTGATGGACAGCATCGGCACCGCCGCGCAGACCGCGCGCCCGGTGGCCGAGGCGCTGTTCGCGCTTTCATCCGCGACCGGCATGGACGAGACGCAGTGGCTCAACACCGTGGTGCTGCTGCTGTTTCCGCTGGCCTTCATGCTGATCTTTCGCGTCGTGAGCGCGTGCATGCTGCGCCTGGCCGGCAGCTCGGCGCATGCGGACCTGAACGCGATGGTCTGGAGCCTGGTGCCGATCGCCGTGGCTTACCACCTCGCGCACTACGCATCGCTGCTACTGACCACGGGGCAGTTCATCGTCCCGCTCGCGTCGGACCCGTTCGGCTGGGGCTGGAACCTGTTCGGCACGCGCGGGCAGGCCGTCAACCTGGGCATCGTGAGCCCGGCCGGGTACTGGTACACGGCCGTCACGCTGATCGTCGTCGGCCATGTGCTGGCAGTCATCGTCGCGCACATCGAGGCGACGCGCCGCTTCGCGAGCCACCGTGCGGCGTTGCTGAGCCAAGTGCCGATGCTCGCGCTGATGGTGGCTTATACGAGCCTGAGCCTTTGGATCATGGCGCAGCCCATCGTGGGCTGATCGCCGTCTCCGGCATCAACTGATCGATCGCGCTGCAGCTGGGGCGGCTTGCCGCTGACGCGGCAGCTGCTCGGCACCCGCGCGCGTTGCCGGGTCTTCGAACTCCAATCGTCGATGGCGGCCATGTCGATATCGCCCGGCAAATGGCTCATCGCACGGGCCTGGAGCTTCGGGCTCGCGTTGCCGAACTCGAACACCACCAGTGCATGGTCTTGATGGGATAGCGCACCGGCCATGTCCTCGCCCTTGGGCGCCGCATGCAAGCCATCGACTGCACGAGCGGTTCGTGGTCGGCGAGCCGCATGCCATCGAGCGGGGAAGGGGCGGCCGCGGCATGAAGCGTGAGCAGCGAGCCTCGGTTGTCGACAAGGCTCGCGACAAGGTCTGCGAACCGGCTGGAGCCAAAAGAAAAGCCCCCGACTCGCCAGGAGCCGGGGGCTTGGGGGTCGGGTCGTCAAGACGACCCGAGCGAGGTGTGGATCAGCTCTTCACATTCGCCACCGCCAGCTTCCCGCCGGCCTGGAGATAGCCATTGGTCGTGAAGGAGCAGCCCTCGGTGCAGGTCAACGAGAAGAAGCCCTTGTTCGCGCCGTTGTCGGTCACCTGAAGGCGGAACTTCGCCGGCTGGTCGTTGAAGGTGCCGGCACCGTCGATCTGCACCGAGTTCTTCGTCGCCGTGACCTGCGCGCCATCCGCATCGATGGCCGAGCCCAGGCGCGTCACCGAGGTCAGCTGCACCTTGTTGCCTGCGCCATCGATGCTCAGGCTGGCGGTGGGGCCGTCCTTGCCGCGGCTGGCCTCCAGCGAGACCGTCACGTCACCCTGCGCGGTGGACACTTTCCCCTTGACGCTCGCGCTGCGGCTCATGCACGCGTTGTACTGCGGGTTGGTCAGCTCGATCGACACCAGTCCGCCCTGGTTCCAGCCCGTGTAGTACAGGCAGTTGTCGGCGTCGTAGCGCGGGTCGGGGCGCGAGAAGTCCATCTTGCTGGGCGTGTTGCGCCGGGCGACGTAGTAGCCGATTTCCTTCGGGCTCGTCGGATCGGTCCAGTCGGCGAAGCGAATGCCGCCCGAGGCCGCCGCGTACACCGCCACGCGCATGTTGTTGCGGTCGTCGAAGTTCAGGTAGTGAACCATCGGCACGTTGCCGCCCTGCGCCACCAGCGTCGGGCACACGCTGGCCTTGTTGGCATCCTGCTCGAAGGTGCCGACGATCTTGGGGTTCTTCTCGTCCGAGATGTCGATCATGCGGCCGAAGCTCTGCTGCTTGCACTGGTTGGGCAGGCCGTTGGTGTCGCTGGTCGTCAAGGCATACGACTCGTCGGTCGAGACGATGTACTCCTTGCCGTTGACGTGCCGCACCCACTCGGTCGCGTGCGTCGCCGAGGTCGAGCTCATCCGGGCATAGCCGCCTTGCTCGAACTCGGGGTTGGGCTGCTGGTCGCACCACGAGAGGAAGCTCACGTACTTCAGCTTCGGATCGGCCACCCGCTTGACGATGTCGCTCGAGTCCATGACCAGCAGGCCGTTGGCGCAGGTCTGGTCGCGCCAGAACGTCGTGCTCGCGGTCGGCAGGTTGCCGGCCACCTGGCCGCCACCGCCGTACACCGCCAGATAGATGCGCGTGCCGTCCGGGTTGGTGCTCACGTCATGCACGTTGGTCGCCGCCATGATCCGCCAGTTCTTGTTGCTCTTCACCTCGTCGGGCAGCATCGAACGGTTCCAGCTCAGGAGCAGCTTCGGGTTCTTCGGATCGTCCAGGCTGGTGATGTGCACGTCGACGCGCTTGTTGTCGATGGTGTAGTTGGCGAAGTTCTCGTCCGTGGGGGAGGTGCCGCCCGTGATGAGCGTCGTGCCGCCGTCCTTGGCCGTGGTGCCGAACGGCACGCCATACCAGGTCTTGCCGTCCGGCGAGAGCCAGCCGTCGTGGTGGCCGCCGGAGGACTGGTAGCTCGCGTTCAGCGGCACGGGGTGCAGGCAGTCGCTGACGTCATAGACGTCCACCATCTTGTTGTCCTTGTAGCCGGCCACCAGGAGGTCGCCCGAGAGCTCCAGGCCCGAGTAGGCCTCCAGCGCCGCGGGGGTGCGCAAGATCTTCCCGTTCGGGTTGACGGGGGTGGTGGCGCTGGTCTCTTCGCCGAACTTGTTGGTGCTCGTTGCCGCGACGCTGGCCGACGGCGCGGTGCCGACGACCGTGGTATCGCCGCTCGCGGACACGACCTGCATTTTCGAGGGCGTCTTCATGTCGAACACGATGATGCCGGTGGTGAGCGCCGCATCGCCGCCCGCTGCGCCGTCGCGATTGGAGGCATAGGCGCAGCGCGTGGTGCCCTTCGCCTTGATCTGCAAATCGCCGAAGGCGCCGCGGCCGAACAGCGTGTGCTGGGCGACCTTTCTTGCGCCGCACCAGTAGCCCTGGAAGCCATCGGGGTTGGCGGTTGCGTCGTACATCGCCGACTTGGGGATGTGGCCATTGACGCCCGGCTCTGCCTGGTCGCCAAGCCCGGCCTCGCAGATCCTGGGCGGTGTCACGTAGTCCTGGGCCACGGGCGTGGTGTCGGCCGGTGGCTGCTCGACGCCGGCCGGTGGCTGCGCAGGCGGAATGATGATGGGCGGCGCGCCGCCGCCGTCGTTGCTGCCGCCGCACGCGGCGAGCAGCAGCGCGCTGGAGAGCGCAGCCACCAACAACAAGTTGGCTTTGGAGGGTTGTCTTCTTTTCATGGTTCTTCTTTCTCTGTCAAAAAAACACGGGGAGCAGGGAGCGGGGGAGCGTCTTCGCCTCAATGTCCGAAAGGGGCGGGGTCTCCCGCCCATGCCGGTTCCACGTCCGGGGCATGAGGGGGAGCGGGTGAGGGCGCCGGCACTGCGACGGTCCGGTCGGCTTCGATCACGATGGCCTGCCCCGCGCCAGCCAGCACGACGCTGTCGGCGCCGATCGCGCTGACGGTCAGGCCTTCGACGTGGGCGCCGACGCGCAGCTGCACCAACTGCGCGTCGGCCGTGCGACGCATGAGCGCAAAGCTGTCGACGCCATCGGCCGCCACGACCGTGCCGACGAGCTTGAGCGCCGACGTGGAGCGTGCGGCGTCGAGCGGCTTGGCGGCCTGCGGCATCGGCATCGGAGCGATCGCCGGAGCTGGCGCGGATGCGATCGGTGGAGTCGGTGCAGTCGGCACGGGCACCACTGCGTCATCGGACGATGGCCACCACCACGGTGCTGCCAGCGCGACGACGAGCACTGTCCCGAGCCACAAGAGCCAGCGGGTGCGATGCGTCACGGAAGCCGGCATGTCGGGTGAATGTGGTGTGGAGTGGCCGGAGAGATTAGTTGCGAATCCCCTGCTTCAGAAGATGACCAACGGTTGACTCGTTCATCGCAGGTGAGCGCATGAATCGACGTGACGCGCTCCGCGCAAAGCCGCGCGGACACTGGCGTTGCGGCGCGAAAGCGGGGCGCTTTCCTTGCGCTTGAACGCTGCGCGCGATGCGTTGCCGTGCCCTTGCACGCGCGCGCGGCGTCGGTAACATCGCCGACTTTCAAATCAATGAGGCAAGGGACAGCGATGCTGCTGACGACATGGATGCTGGCCGGCGCGCGGGCCTCGGTGATGACCGCTGTGATGGCCGCGGCCTCGTTGCTCACGTTGCATGCCGCGGCCGATCCGGCGCGGCTCGATGGAATACAGATCGCCGGTCACGACGCGGTCGACCCCGCGGTGCGGCGCTTCACCGCCAAGGTGACCCGCGTGGGCCAGGCCAGCAAGGCGGGCCGCATCTCCACGCTGCGCTTCGAGCCGATAGGCCCGGGCATGGTGGCGCCCAAGCGCAATGAATTGCGCGGCTGGCGGCTGACCTTCATCCGGGGAAAGATGTTCGGCAAGACCTTGTGGCTCAAGAGCAATACGCCCGACGAGCTGACGGTGCGCAACACCGATCCTTCGATGGAAGGCGTGACCGAGGGCGACATCGTCGTCATCGAGTTGATCGACCCCAAGGTGGTCGATGCCAATGCGTAAGTCACCGCGCGCGGAGATGAGGATGCACCGCGGTGCGCGCCTGCTGCTCGCCGCCGCAAGCCTGGCCCTGGCCGGCACGGCGTGGGCGCAGACCGTGAAGCTGCCGGCCGATGCGGTAGACGGCTTTCACGCAGCGCTCAAGCGCAAGGACACGGGCGGTGCGCTCTCCTACCTGGACCGTTCGCTGCTGGTGTTCGAGTTCGGCGTCACGGACCCGACGGTCGAGGCCTATGCGTTGAGCCATCTGCCGGGCGACATCGACATGGCCGCCGTCTCCGACTGGACCTTGCAGGCCCGCCGCGTGGGCGGCAGCGGCAACGAGCGCTGGGTGCTCAGCACCTACCGCGTCACCGGCAAGCTGCCCGATGGCAAGCCGATCGACCAGGTGATGCAGGAGACGGCGATCGTGCGCCGCGCCGGCGAGAGCTTTCGCATCGTCCACTTCCACTGGTCGAGCGACAAGGCCTGGGCCCAGCCACCGCGGGTCGCGGCGCCCTGACGCCGCTCGTTCCACGACGGGCCGCGGCCTTCGCGCGCCATGCGAACACCAGCGGTTAACTCGTTCACCGCAGGTGGGCAGACGGGCTGTCGCAGTCACGCACTTCGAGAATTCGCACAGCGTGGCGGTGTTGCGCTGCACCCCCTGCGCGCGCTTGCGATTGCACTGCGCCGAAGGGGCCCTTGCCGGATAATCGTTTAGATCACAACGAAAATTACATACGAGACACTGTGCGCGAGGCCCATTTAAGAGATTTGATAGCAGTCATCGAAACAGGCAGTGTTCGATCCGCCGCGCGCAAGCTCGGCCTTGCGCAGGCCGCCGTCAGCAAGAACCTCACCGCGCTCGAAAAATCGTTGGGCGTGCCGCTGCTGGTGCGCTCCGCGCGGGGCGTCGAGCCCACCGAATTCGGCCGCATCGTGCTGCGCCGCGCCCGCATCGTCGATGCGGAGCTGCGCCACATGCAGGAAGAGATCGACAGCCTCAGCGGCGACACGCACAAGCTGATCACGGTGGGCCTCTCGGCCACCGCCGAGGCCATGCTGCTGCCGGTGGCCGTGGCACGTTTTCGCGAGCACACGCCCAACGCGCTGGTCAGCGTGCTCGGCGGCCGCTCGTCGTCGACGATCGCGGCGCTGCGTGAAGCGAAGATCGATTTCGCGGTCGGCCCCCTGCCCACCGACCAGAGCGTCTCCGACCTGCACACCGAGCAGCTGTGCAGTTCCGACCTGGGCGTCGTCGTGCGCGCGGGCCACCCGGCGGCCGATGCGCGCGACCTCGCGAGCCTGGTGCCCTACGGCTGGCTCTACAGCGTGCAGCAGACCGGCGGGCCGGCGATCGTCTCGCTCATGCGCAAACACGGCCTGCCCGATCCGACGCTGGTGGCGCACTGCGATTCGTCGAGCGCGTTGATCTCCATGCTGCTGCAGAGCGACTACGTCACGCTCAACAGCCTGGCCGCGCTGGAGCCGCTGCGGGCAGAGGGGCTGCTGAAGGTGCTGCCCATCGCGCTGGACCTGCCGCCGGCCGTGCAGTACCTGATGACCCCGACGATGCGGCCGCTGACCGCACCCGCCGCGGCGCTCGCGGCCGAGTTCCGGCGCGCGTCGCGCAGGCTGCGGCGGTGAACCGCGGCACGTCGGTCACGCGGCGCGCGATGCTCGCCGCCATGGCGGCGGCCGGCCTGTACGGTCGCGATGCGTTGGCCAGCAACGGCACGAGCCGGGCATTGCGCATGATCGTGCCGCAGGCGCCCGGCGGTGCCGCCGACTTCATGGCGCGCCTTGTCGCCAAGGACCTCGCGGGCACGCTGGAGCGGCCGGTGTTCATCGACAACCGGCCGGGCGGCGGCATGATCATCGGCACGCAGGCGGTGGCAACGGCCGCGCCCGATGGCAACACCTTCGGCATCGTGTTCTCGCCGCACGCCGTGAACCAGGCGATGCGCCGGCACATGCCGTACAACGCGCTGACCGATTTCAAGCCCGTCCTGCTCGGCGGCCATTCGATCGTCGTGCTGGTCGCGCAGGCGGACTTCGCCGCCCGCAGCGTGGCCGAGGTGATCGAGCTGGCGCAACGCGCCGATCCGCCGCTGCAGTACGCCTCGCTGGGCATCGGCTCGGTGTCGCACCTGGCCGGCGAGCTGCTCGCCATCGAGGCCGACGTGCCGCTCGCGCATGTGCCCTACAACGGCAGCTCGCAGGTCTACCGCGCGCTGATGGGTGGCGACTTGCCGCTCGCATTCGTGACGCTGGAGTCCGCACTGCCGCACCTGCGGGCGCGGCGCATCCGGGCACTGGGCATCACGAGCGCGCGGCGGGTTGCGGCGTATCCGCAACTGCCCGCCATTGCGGAGTCGGTGCCCGGCTTCGAACTGGTCGGCTTCTATGGCTTCGTCGCGCCGGCCCGCACGCCGTCGCGCTTCGTCGACACGCTGAGCACCGAGATCGCAAGAACGCTGCAGACCCCGCACATCCGCGACCGGCTGGCGGGCGATGGCGTCGTCGTCTCGGTTGAGCCGCCGGAGGTCTTCGCCGAATTCCTGCGCCAGCAGATCGACAAGTACGCGGCGCTGGCCAAGCGCACCGGCATCAGGCTGGACTGAGAAGAGGCATCTTCGGCCAGAGGCGCGTCCGGCGTCGTCGATGTCCGGAGGGGGCGGCCCGGCTCTTCTCGGACCCGGCCTCCACCCGCTTGTGCTTCTACTTCTTCGCGAACTTCAGGTGGACCACGTTCGGCGTCGCGACCGTCTTCACCATGGCAAGAGTGCGCAGGGCGTTGGCGTCGTCGAACAAGCGCTCGCCACCGCCGAGCAACGTCGGCACCAGATGAAGCTGCATTTCGTCGACCAGGCCGGCCTTCAGGTACTGCTGCGCCGCGCGGGCGCCGCCCGCCAATGCCACGTCCTTTCCGGCGGCCGCGCGCCGCGCCTGGTCCAGCGCGCTCTCGATGCCGTCGGTGACGAAAGTGAAGGTCGTGCCGCCCTCCCTGACCAGCGGGTCGCGCGCGTGATGCGTCAGCACGAACACCGGGTGGCGAAACGGCGGATTGCCGCCCCACCAGCCGTTCCAGGGATCGGTCGTGTTCCACGGGCCCGGGCCGCCACCGAACATGTTGCGGCCCATGATGGTCGCGCCGATGTTGGCGAGTTCTTCCTCCATCACCGGCGTGCTCTCGTTCGCCACGCCGCCTTCCAGGCCATGCGGGCGCCGCCAGGCCTCCAGCGGGAAGACCCACTCGTGCAACTGCTCGCCGCCAGCGCCCAGCGGTTCCTGCAGACTCTGGTTCGGACCGGCGACGAAACCATCCAGCGACATCGAGATCCTGAGTCGAAGCTTTGACATGCGGTTCACTCCTTGGTGCAAGGCAGTCATGAAACAAGAAGGGGTTCCGGCTTGTTCAGATTGCAGATGGAGCGGCGAGTCTAGGAGTTGTGGATTTGCGCGGCAAGGACAACGGAACCTCGGTTTCTGCCAACAGAGGGCTGGCGTTAGATCTGTGGCGTCGAGTGACCGGGCCGAACCCTGCGAGAGCTACAGTTGGGCCACGAGTACGCGTGGGGTTGGTTTGATTGCCCCTAAGATCCTGTGGTTTCGCCGGACACGCGGATATGTTGTTCTGAATTCGGGAGGCTGAAAACTCGGCAATGTGCGCGCCAAGATGGTGTCGATCTGAGCCAACATCCGGCTAGGAACCGACCTTCGTGAAGATCGACTACTCGCGCGTTTGCCCCAACAGGTGCACCGGCCCAGTTATATTCCGCGGGGAGCAAGGGGTCGTATGCATCCGCCAGTAGTCGAATTTCAGACGTTTGTTGCGCGACGTAGGCGCACCAGATAAATCCGACAGGTCTCGATGTTTCAGACACGCGCATATTTGCAGGTCATCGCCATAGCAGGTTTGCTTGGCGCGCTCTTCTTCGGCGCGCAATGGCTCAGGCTCCCCAGCGGCCTGACAAAGGCCGCGTCACAGATGGAAATTGTGGACGCAGAGTACATAAAGTCTCGCTGGCCGCAAGCGAGATTTGTGCGCCATGACGGTACCTTCAAGCAGGTCTCGTGCGGGAGGGTCGGCCCTCTTTGTACACGCCTCAAGAGCGCGTCAATCAAACACCTTACAGTTTGGTTTGTTCCTTCGACACTCGGCGAGGAACCTTGGGTGGTGATGGTCGAGTCAGGAAGTCAAACCCTACTTTCTGAGGGGCAGCAGCAGGCGGCCCTCGACGACTTCAAGGCAAAGCCCGCGCTCATAGCTGGATTCTTCCTGCTGTTGTCGCTCGTGGGATTCTTCCTTGCTCGCCTGAAGCCTCGAGGCTTCAGGCACCGCCATTCCGGGCGCATTGACGGCCAAAGTAGGTAAATCTTGAGCGTCTGCCGTTGAGTCTGCAGGCTTCCAAAAGGCTCTCGGTATGAGGCAAAGGCCGCGAGACCACGACCGGCTACAGTCGGCCACAACCAGCCCTTCGCCATTGACTTCCGCCTCCATGAATGCAAGCCAACTCCTTCTCGGCCTCCTTGTTGCCGTGTTTTTTGGCGTGTTCGTTTGGGACCGATACAACCACCACAAGGCACAACGGATAGGTTCCTCTTGGAATTGCTTTCGATGCGGAGTGGAATTGGGGCCAATGCAGTCCGTTCACATTCGCGTAGCCGGTGGCCCGGAGGTGGCAACATCCGCCCGGGCGTGCAAGAGGTGCGCGAGACGCGACGCTCGCATCTGGTGGGCAGGGATGGGACTTGTGTGCATCCTGCTCGCAGCTACCGCCCTCCTGTTGATGTTGTCGTAGCACCGACTCGCATCACGCCCAATGTCCCACATTGGAGCAGGCGGAAAGCAGGTTTCGGGGCCCCCTTGCTCCCAGGCCGAGACAGGCTACAGTCGGCCAAAACCAGACGTTCGCCTCTAGGGCTGAATTCGGCCACAAGCGGAAATTCATGCCCCTTTGCCATGAAACTTGAAAAGTCCAACGACGCGAGACCGCGCGGCCTTCGGCAGCGATGGAGCGAGCCGACTTTCCATTCGTACGTGATTCCATTGGTTCGACAACTCCTTGAGGCTCGCGAGCTACATGGACATGCCGACCTGCGAGGAATGGTCATGGCTGCGGACGGTGCAATTGACGAACTGACTTCCGCCAACCTCTTTGAGGTCAAGATGTCAGATGTTGACCTTTCGGGCGCACTGCTGGCGACGTCCATGTCGAGTGCGAAATTTCTGCGGGTTCGCTTTGACAACGCAACGCTTGACCGTGTTCTGGCCAAGAAGGCCGTCTTCGAGGCGTGCAGCTTCGCCGGTTCCAAGCTCACTTTTCAGGCAGATGACGCCGTGTTCAATACATGTGACATGTCGAGCGCCAGATTCCTGGGCACCGGCTCTCTCCAAGAGTGGGGCGCACGACGGGCGAAATTCACGAACTGCGATTTGACGGACGCCTTATTCAAGCGAGTCGAGTTTCGAGCATGCGAGTTTGACAACTGCAAGTTTGACGGCTGTGTGTTCGAGCGATGCGATTTGCGAGGCGCGAAGTTTCTTGGTGCCTTGCCTGTGCTGAAGGACTGCACAGTTTGAACAGCGGGGCCGCAGTCGCAGCGAAGCGTTGAACGTCGGCTTTGGGTCAACGCGTACAGCCGCTTCGGGCCCGAAGCGGCTAGGGTATGCAGCTTTAAGCTAGGCTCGTGTACGTTCACCAGTGCGTACCTCTTCGACCAAGGAAATCCATGGCAAAGATGATCTTCGTCAGCCTTCCCGTTGCTGACCTCCGAACCTCGATCGCCTTCTACGAGGCGCTGGGCTTCCGGCAAAACCCGAAGTTCAGCGACGACTCTTCGGCATGCATGGTGTGGAGCGATGCAATCCACACGATGTTGCTGACGCATGACAAGTGGCGCACCTTCACGGAGCGACCGCTGCCGGCGCCCGGAACCGCCGGGGTGATGCTGTCCCTGGCCTTGGAGAGCCGGGACGCCGTGGACGCGATGAACCGTAACGCAGCAGCCAATGGCGGGAAGGCAGATGTCAATCCGGTACAGGACTTGGGGTTCATGTACGGCCGAGATCTCGCCGACCCCGATGACCACCTGTGGGGGGCGTTCTGGATGGACCCGAACGCGACTTCGGCCTCTGAACCTCAGGGCTGATGCTGCCGTCGACTGCACTGAGAAGCGCCTTCATTGCTCAATCAAAGTGGGCGTGTACGCCGAATCAACGTCGATGGATGAGGTGAAGGCTTGGGGCACCATCCTGCCGATGCCGCGCGACACATCGCGAACGCCCTGCATGGCGGGTACGGGCAAGATTCCGCGGATGCGTTGCAGAAGATTCAGGCGCAAATGAACGCAGAGCTGGATGCCCCAGTTCACCTGCCGAAGGTGAGTTCATCAAGCGTCACTGACGTATCGTCAAAGTTCGCTCAGCGTCTTTCGCGCCGGCAGCACGATCGGCGAAAGTCGGCCAGAAGCGGTCGGTCGTCCCGTCGGGCAACTTTGGCCAGCACCGGACATTCGACAGCCCTGCCGATCAGGGCGTGGGGTGTTTTGAATCTCTGGCTATGCGTCGCTCGGCAATTGACTTCAAGTCTGACCAGATCTCAAGCTTTGAAATGGCCGCGGCGTGCCCTTGTGCTGCTGACGCACGCAGCAAGACGTCAGCGCGCATGAGGTCCGACAGTGAGCCGCTCTTCATTGCTTGGACGTACAGTTCCCCCGAAAAATGGAACTGTGCCTCGGGGTCGCCGGATTCGATTTGCTCTTGCCATTCGGTCACCATCTCCGCATGCGCTGCGTGGGCTTCAGATTCGTAGTCCCTGATACAAATTTTCGTCTGGCTGTTCAGATCTATGAGAGAGAAGACGAGGTGGCCGAGCGACTTCTCAGCGTCATCGGCAGATTGCTCGCGAAAGAATGCAACCTCAGGGGCCACCCCGTCGAACTCCTTCGCTCGAATTGCCGCAGTGTTTTCCACGTCGGTTGAATAGAAGATGACCTTGCCAAGCAGTTCGTCATAGTGAACAACCAAGTCTCGCTTCTTGTCAGCCATTCGCCGGTCTCCCTGAGAGGTCCATTTGATGCCGCATTCTGCTGTACAAGCAGCGCATGGTGGTGGTCTGCCCAGGCAGAATGTCAGCCGTCTGGCCGACTACGGCAGCCGGCCGGGAGCGGTTGGTCGCTCTGGTCCGTTGTGGATCAATTCATGATTCAGGTGCCAGCGGCGAGTGATCCAAACCAACGGGCGTCCATGAGAAACAAGCGCTTCCTCTTCACTCTGTTAGCTATCGCAATCACCGGGTTCGCGACGCCGTGGCTGGTACCCCAGGCCTGGTTGAGCTACATCCTTGTGACTTGCATCGTTCTTGGACTCGTCTGGGGCGTGCTCTCCGCAAACAGCGCCAGAGGCGGCGAACTGGGCCCGGGGCTCGGGGCGCTCTCTTGGCTGGTGCTCGGCACGGAACGGCCTGCAGCAGAAGTGGCTGACAGGCGTGCGTTGGCTCTGTTCTGGACCACGGTCCTCTATGCGGGTTCTTTCTGCGTTGGGGCATTCGCGGCAGTTCTCGCATGACGTTTGCGAGCGCCTGTGACGGGCCCAGAAGCAGACGCCCAACCTTGACTCGGCAAATCACGGGAACAGCATGAACTTGGTCTCCACTGGCGCCTTCGACCGCCTTCAGCAAGCTCTCACGGCCGAGCTTCTGCGAACAATCAAGGCTGAGCTGGAGAAGGTCGAGGCGCCCGAAGATTTGGTCGAGCAGCTCACGGGCAGCATTGGTTTCGCGGTGGCGAGCCTCATCGACGACGCGGCAGGTTTCCAGACGGATGGTGAAAGCGTCTCGCCGCTGCTGACGTTTCTTACCAGCGAGCAAACCTTGGAGTTCTGCGGCGGCAACTCATACATGCATGAATACGTGCACCGACTCTTGCCGAAGCTCTTTCACTCAGAGGGCTAGCACTGGCCCCGCTGGGGCGGACGCTCCGGCAGAATCCGGCCAATAGCGGAAGTACGCATGCGGGGCAGAGTTGCCACAAACCGATCATCCAAAAACATTTGAGCTTGGAATATGCCGCCAGTCTTGATTCGCCTTGATCCTCGCCGCATGGAGAACCCAAATACCAATCTTCTGCGCCTCGCACCTGATCGCCCGGCTGACGTTTCGAGCGGAAGTCTGATGGACAGCAGCTGCGACCAGCTTCACCCCGATGCTGTCGATCAGCAGGCGCAACCCCGTGCTGCTGCTCGCTGCGCTGGCGTGGGCGTATCTCGACAAGGGCGCCTGAAACCATGATCGTCCCCCAGTTCTGGGCCGAGGGCCGCATCCAGGAGCAGGTGGCCGGCAAGCAGTTCACCGTGCGCCGCTACGGCTGGTCCGATGACAGCCCCCTGGCTGCGCAGGCGCATGCCGACCAGCGCACTCGCGAAGCCTTCGACCGCATCGTCAGCGGCGAAATGCTGAAGCGTCGCGAGCGCAAGCTGGCCTACAACGGCGCCGAGGGCATGCCGATCCGCGAGGAGATCGTCGAACGCCAAGGTGACAGCGTCGTCACCCGCAACGGCTACGGCGCGCGTTGCCTCAACACGCCCGATGTGATGTTCGTCGACGTCGATTTCGAAGACACGCGCGGTAGCGCGCGCGGGCTGACGGTGATCGGCGTGGCGTTCATCGCAGCGCTGGTCGCGGGCTACGCGACGCGCTCGGCGATAGCGTGCGTTGCCGCGTTTGTGCTGATAGCGGCCGTCGGCATCTGGCGCGTACGCGCCGAGGGGCTGCGCTTCACCCAGGACAAGAGCGATCCCCTTGCGGGCGTGCATGCGCGCGTGGAGCGCTTCATCTACCAGCATCCTGACTGGCACCTGCGGCTGTACCGCACACCCGCAGGCGTGCGCGTACTGGCCATGCACGACGTCTTCGCGCCGTCCGATGCCGCCGTGGCCGACGCTTTCCAGGCGCTGGGCGCCGACCAGGTCTACGCGCGCATGTGCCGCAACCAGAACTGCTTTCGCGCGCGCCTGAGCGCGAAGCCATGGCGCATGGACATCCGCGAGCACCTGCCGCGCCCGAACGTCTGGCCGGTGCCGCCCGACAAGCTACCCGCGCGCGACGCCTGGGTGGCGCGCTACGAAGAGGCCGCCGAGGGTTATGCCGCGTGCCAGTACCTGGCGAGCGTGGGCAACACGCTGAACGTGCATCTGAACGCGCTGGCGGTGCAGGAACTGCACGACGAACGCACCCGTGCCCATCGAGGTTTGCCGCTGGCCTGAGGGGTCGGGTTCATAGACAGGAGCTTGGATCGTGAAGGCGCGTGGGACTGCGAGCACGCGCAGTGTCTCGTGATTGCGCGGTAGGCAAAGGCAGAATGCGGCCAGAACCTGTCACTCAGTCATCCCGCAAACATCACAACAGGAGCGAACGTGGTCTTCCTTGCAATTACCCCCAGCGGCCTGAAAGATGCACTGCGCGAGGCCGCAAGTTCGGGCACTGCGATTTGGTGTGGCGCCGATGCGGTCTCCGAGCAGGACTTCACCGTGCTGAAGGGGAAAGGCCTAACGCGCTTCGCGTATGCACTTGGAGCACGAGAACACCTGGTCCTAGAGGACGCGCTCGATACCATCGGCCAGCATCACCCCGACGAGATTGTTTGGGTTGAAGCCGCCGCCTCTGCTAGTTGACCGAACTCGGCCAAGACCGGACCTTCGCAAGCGACCTGCCATGGACCTAGAAATACGCGCCGCCGTCGATTCAGATTTCGAGTTCGCCCTCGATGCGAAGCGCCAGGCGCTGGGCCCCTACGTTGCGGCGCGTTGGGGTTGGGACGACAACTTCCAACGGAATTTGCATCGAAGCCGGTGGAGGGAGCGCCCGTGGTCGATCATCCTTAAGAGTTCAATGCCAGTAGGCACGATTGCCACGTGGAAGGTCGACGGTCACCTTCGCATCGGCGAGTTCTACGTTCTGCCAGCCTTTCAGCGGTGCGGCATTGGTTCAGCCGTACTTCGTCAGGTGCTGGGACATGCAGATCAAGATAGCGAAGTGGTCCGGTTGGAACATCTGAAGTGGAATCCGGTCGGAGCGCTTTACGGCCGTCATGGATTCGTCGAAGAGAATGCCAACGACACGCATTATTTCTTGGCTCGTCATCCAGTCGCCCTTCAACAATGACGCCGCCGGAGAGACAGAAGCCCGGCCACAAGCGGACATCCGAGGCTCACCTCCAACGTTGCAAGGACTCTGGAATGGAAACGCGAGAAGCAGAACTGACCATCGAGCTGACCGGCGTTCGCAGTTCTCGCGAGCTTCACAAGCATCTGATGACCGCTCTTCGCTTTCCCGACTTCTACGGGCAGAACTGGGACGCGTTCTGGGACGCCATCACTGGCTTGATAGAAATGCCACTTCACTTGCGACTTAAAGGTTGGCCCGAACTGGTGCGATTACTGCCGAGGGATGCCGAAATACTTAGGCAGAGCCTCACCCAAGCGCAAGCGATGTATCCATCGTCCGCAGCTACGGTCACATACGACTAAGCCGCCTCTCGGCCAACTGCAGACCTTCGTCATGAACGCCTGGTTTGCGAACACCTTGGATCGACGGTCTCCTCGACCGGCTACAGTCGACCAAAACCAGTCGCCTCGGCCAAGGCATCCAGCTCGGTCTGGAAGCCGCGCCAAAGCATTGCCCTTCGGCTTTGCATGAATGCCACTCTCACCTTCGAAGGATGCCTCCATGGCCGAAACGACCAAGGCAAAAGGACCTGCCTCATATTTCCCTTCCATCGAAAAGACTTACGCCAAACCAATAGCGCATTGGATGGAAATTCTCCAGAGTGCGGGCCCGCTGAAGCACATGGAACTCGTCAACCTCCTCAAAGTCCAGCACCAGGTCGGACACGGGCATGCGAACGCCTTGGTTGCGGCCTTCCTCGCGAAGAAGTAGCTTGGCACGCACGTCAGGGAGCGTGGCCAGCAACTTGAAACCGGTGATCATGCGATCTGGATTGCTTCAAACAGCATGATGAACCGATGCAATGCGGATCTTCATCCCCGCATGCCATGAAGCGATATGCCGCCAAAGTGGCCGTGGTCCTGGTCGTCGCTGCCATGCACGGCCTGCTGATCGGCTTCCTCAGCATCGCGAGCAAACCGCGTATTCCGGCTGCCGTCGACGCACAGCGCATCGCCGTGCATTTGATCGCCCTCGAGCCCGCGCTTTCGCCCGCCACGCCGGCATTGGCGCCGAAGCCATCACAGGAGGTGTCGAGAGCCCGCGTGCCGGCCGCACGCTCTGGCACGCGAGCCGACATCGCGCCTGCCGCCCGGCGCGATGCCTCGGGCATCGCATCGACCGAAACTGCCGCCGCGGCTACATCGGCTACATCGGCGACATCGGCTCCACCAGCAACGCCGCAGGCGCGACCGCTCGATCTGCACTCCGAAGCCACGCGCCGCGCCTTGCGCGACATGGACCGGAACCGCCCACGCTCTTTCGCGGAACAGTCCAACAGCGCACTCGGCAACACGCCTGGACCGTCGTCGGATACCCGCCTGGGCACAGGCATCGCCACTGCGCGCAGGGGCGACTGCCTGCATGGCGAGTTCAAGCCCTGGACAGTGGATGTGGGATTGGGAGCGGAGTACAAATTGCCCTTGCCAGGCGTCGTCCGCGCCTTGGCCGAGGGCGAGTGCGCTGCCTTGAGTCGCTGAGGATTTCATCGCCATCGTCTACAGCCGGCCGGTTGCGGCCAAGGGCTCTTTTGCCCGGACCCAATAGCAGCCATTCCGCGATCCGCGCCTCACTCCCCATCGAGTCGATCCCGTCGCATGGCGCGCCAGAGCGCCAGGTCGTAGGTGATCTTCAGCAGCCCGCATGCGATGAGCGGTAGCGAAATCCATCCGGCTGCGAAGAGCGCGCCGCTGATGGTCGGGCTGATGGCAGCCGCCAGGCTCCGGGGCACTGCCGTGAAGCTTGCCGCTGCCGCACGCTCGGGCGGTGTCACCACGGCCATCACGTAAGCCGTTCGTGTGGGAACGTCCATGGACGACAGCGCGCTGCGGATCGTCAACAAGCCCAATGCGATCGGCAAGTTGGGCGACAGTGCCGCCAGCACCAGGCAGACGTTGGCCGGCAGGTGCGTGAAGACCATGGTGTTGAGCAACCCGATGCGCTGTGCGACCACAGGCGCCGCCAGTTGCGACGCCGCGCTCAGCAACCCGGTCCAGAAGAAGAACACGCCGGCCTGGGTGAGAGAGAAGCCGAATCGCTCCAGCAGCCACAACGACATCAGCGCGTTGACCATCAGCCCGCCGGCAAACGCGTCGAGGCTGAAGAGTGCAGCCAATCGCATCACGACCGGGCGCGAGGGGCCCAGCGGGGCGGGCGCCACAGGCAGGCTTTCCGCGTTGTCCGCACCGGCCTGGGCCGGAAGGTTTCGATAGATCCAGAAGACGATCAGCCCGATCACCGCGTAGACGACGAACATCCCGCGCAACGCGTCGAGCCGGGCGAACCCACTGTGCCGAACGAGCCAGTCCGGCACGGCAGCGGCCAGCGCGCCCAGCGCCGCACACAAGGCACCGAGGAGGCTGTAGCGCGCAAACAGTGCCGTGCGGGCGTGGCCTCGGGCAGCCGTGGCCAGGCGGGCGTGCTCCAGCGGAAGAAATACGCTGACATCGCCCGAACTGGGATTGAGCGTGCCGACCAGTGCGACGATCAGCAATGGCCAGAACGAGGACAGGCCCGCAAAGCCAAGGCCCGTGGCGGCCATCAGCAGCGCCGCGCCGCGCAGCAGCCGGCTCCCTGCGAAACGGTATCCCCATGCGCCGACCGCGAGCGTCGCGAGCGCCGAACCCAGCATGGTCGCTGTGCTGACGACACCGACCTCCAGTGTTCCGAGGCCGATGGACAGCAGGTAGGCCGGCAGCAGCACCGCCATGTACCCGTCTGCGAAAGCGCGAAGTCCGCGCGCGACGAGCAAAGGCAAGGCCTCGGGGTCGACGCCGGAAGGCAGCAGGCGCGCGAGACCCGTGCGCGAGCGAGGGACCGTGGTGGTGCTCATGGCGGCCACCTCAGCGCAGCACGGGCAGCAACAAGGTCACCGTCAACCCGATGGCCGCGCAGGCACCGAGCAGCGGCATCACGCCGAGCTTGAAACGGAACAAGGCAACGGCCGCCGCGACGGCGATCAGCGCCGAGATGGCGTCGAAGTGGCCACCGAAGCCCCGAGGCCAGAGCACGTGGTACGCGAAGAAGAGCGCCAGGTTGAGGATCACGCCCACCACTGCAGCGGTGATCGCCGACAGCGGCGCCGTGAAGCCCAGCTTGCCATGCGTGGCCTCGATGGCGGGTCCGCCGGCGAGGATGAAGATGAACGACGGCAAGAAGGTGAAGAAGGTCACTGCGGTTGCGGCCAGCGCGCCCGCCAGGAACAACGAATCCGGCCCCAGCACCTCTTTGAGCCATCCGCCGACGAAGCCGACGAAAGCCACGACCATGATGAGCGGACCCGGTGTCGTCTCGCCCAAGGCAAGGCCATCGATCATCTGTGCGCCCGACAGCCACTGGTGCTGTTCGACGGCGCCTTGGTAGACGTAGGGCAGCACGGCATAGGCGCCGCCGAAGGTCAGCAATGCCGCCTTGGTGAAGAACCAGCCCATCTGCGTGAGCGTGCCCTGCAGTCCCTGCGTGGCGATCAGCACGCCCATGGCCAGCAGCCAAAGGCCCAGGCCGGCCGCGAGGATCTTGACGAGGTGCCGGCGCGAGAAGCGCGCGTGCGGCGGCGTGGGCGTGTCGTCGTCGATCAGCGCCGGACCGTAGCTTTGCCCGGCATTGCCATGCCCGCCACCGGGTGCGAAGACACCGGGTGCCCAGCGTGCCCCGAAATGACCGATCAGGCCGGCTGCCAGGACGATCGCCGGAAAGGGCGTGTCGAACGCGAAGATCGCAATGAACGCGGCGGCGGCGATGCCCCACATCCACCGGTTCTTCAGTGCGCGGCTGCCGATGCGATGCGCCGCGTGCAACACCAGTACGGTGACGGCAGGCTTGATGCCGTAGAAGATGCCGGCAACCGCCGGCACATTTCCGAAGCGCAGGTAGATCCACGACAGCGCGACGAGGATGAACAGCGAAGGCAGCACAAACAACGCGCCGGCAACGATGCCGCCGCGCGTGCGGTGCATCAGCCAGCCGATGTAGGTGGCAAGCTGTTGGGCTTCGGGGCCGGGCAGCAGCATGCAGAAGTTCAGCGCGTGAAGAAAACGCTTTTCGCTGATCCAGCGCCGCCGCTCGACCAGCTCGGTATGCATGATCGCGATCTGCCCGGCGGGCCCGCCAAAGCTGATGAAGCCGAGCTTGAGCCAGAAGCGCAGGGCTTCAGTGAAGGAAACGGGCTGGAGGGGCGCTGAAGGCGCGGGGGATGCGGAAGGGGTGTCGGGCAAAGCGGTGTCCACGGAAGGCTCCGTTGTGAGGTCACCAGCGCTTGGACGGGACACCGTCTTGCTTTGCAGACCGGGAGGCTGTTTTCCCGATGTGCGGCATCGTAGCAGACCAAAAATACAGGGTGTCGCGATGAGAGCGATCAAGGTGTCCCCAATCACCGTGAAGCACACGTCGTCACGCAAAAGCCCGAGGGCACGACGGGCCCACTGAAGACATCTGCCCCCCTCCAAAGCGGCCAGTCGCATCAGCAATGCAGAGGTCGAAGAGAACGCTCTCGCCCCGATGCCAATCACGCAACGCGAGCCCTCGCCGGACTTCTGAGCAAGCTCACCACACCCCCGCCCAACGCTGCCAAAGCCCCCACCGCCAGCCCCCAGTGCACCGCACTGTGCGACGGCAGCAGCCCGAACATCAAGCTCATCAACAGGCTTCCAAACGTCAACCCCGTGAGCCGGGCGGTGCCCTGCGCACCACCCGCCGCGCCACTGCGTTCCTTCGGCGCCGAGAGCAGCATGTTCTGGTTGTTCGGCGTCTGAAAGAAACCGAAGCCCAGTCCCGCGAGGCTCGTGAACACCGCGATCGGCAAGGCCGGGTTGCCGTGCAGCGGCCACAGCGCACACAGGGCCAGCCCGCTCGCGAAGCACGCGCTTCCGGCCGCGCACAGCCATGCACTCGGCACGCGCTGGGCCAGCCGCGCCGACAGCGGTGCGGCCAGCATCACCGCCAGCGGCCAGGGCGTCATCAGGAGCCCGGCGGCCACCGCGCTCTGGCCGAGTTCGTGCTGGATGTAGAACGGCAGCGCCACAAGGCTCGCCATCTGGCCGGTGAAGCAGCACACGGAGGCAATGACCGAGACCCGGAAGGAATGCACGCGCAGCAGGTCGAGCGGGATCAGCGGTGCCGCCTTCGGCATCTCGCGCCGCACCAGCAGCACCATGCAGACGGCCGACAACACGAGCAACGCGCCGCCGTGCAACGGATGCGTCATCAGCCGGTCGCCTCCCAGCACGAAGGAGGCGAACATGACCGCGTTCAGCGCGATGCTCCACACGTCGACGCGGCGCACCGAACGCGGCGAGTGCGCCGGGCCAGGCAACCCCGCGCAGGCGGCGAGCACGAGCAGCCCGATCGGCAGGTTCACCGCAAAGAGCCACGGCCAACTCGCCGCAGAAAGTATGAAGGCACCAAGGGTGGGGCCCGACGCCGAAGCGGCCGCGACGGCGAGCGCATTCCAGCCGATCGAGCGCGCCAGCAATCGACGCGGATAGGTGAAGCGCAACAACGCCAGCCCCAAGGGCATCACGGCCGCGCTGCCCAGGCCCTGAAGGCACCGCGCGGCCACGAGCCATGGCAGCGACGGGGCCAGCGCGCACAACACCGATGCCGCGGTGAACAGGGCAACGCCGCTGGCGAACACGCGCCGGTAGCCGAACCGCTCCCCGACAGCAGAAGCCGGCAACAGGAACATGACCACGGCCAGCTGGTAGGCGGTGATGATCCAGACGGCATCGGCGGGTGTCGCCTGCAATTGCTGCGCGATGCCCGGCAGCGCGATGTTGGCGATGGCGCCATCGAGCACCACCAGCACGCCCGCGCCCAGGATCGCGGCGACGGCCGCGTAGCGCTGCGGCAGGGGCAGGCCGTCGGTGTCGTGCACCGCGTTCGCGTCGTTCACCTCTTGGGTTTCGACAGCGCGGGCAATGGGGGAAGAAGGGTTCGTTCGAAGCGTGGATGACAACATGATTGGACGACTGGAGGAGGCACGCTGTATCGCGCCAGGTCAGCTTAGGACTGCGCACACGGCTTGCACAGCGCGTGGCGCGCAACGTGTCCCTGCATGCGGCGCCTGTCGAAATCGGCGCGGCCGTGCTAGGTTCGGGCATGCCAACGGATGCCGACCTGAACCTCTTGTTTGCGCTGAACGCACTTCTCTCCGAGGGCAGCGTCGCGAAAGCCGCCGAGCGCCTGGGCCTGAGCGAGTCGGCCATGAGCCGCGCGCTCGCGCGGTTGCGGGAATCGACCGGCGACGAGCTGCTCGTGCGCGCGGGTCGCGCCATGGTGCTCACGCCGCATGCGCTGGCACTGCGCGACCGCGTGAGGGAGTTGGTGCAGGAGTCACGCGCGGTGCTTCAGTCCGCCGGCGCGAGCATGGACCCCCGCACGCTCCAGCACACGTTCACCATACGGGCCAACGACGGCTTCATCGAGGCCTTCGCGCACCACCTGGTGGCGCGCGCCGCGCACGAGGCGCCCGGCGTTCGCCTGCGCTTCGCGCCCAAGCCCGACAAGGACGTTCGACCGCTGCGCGAGGGGCTGATCGATCTGGATGTCGGCGTTCTCGGCCAGGCGGGCCCCGAGGTGCGCGTGCAGGCGCTGTATCGCGACCACTTCATCGCGGTGGTGCGACAGGGCCATCCGCTGCTCGCCGGCCCCGGGATCACGGCCGAGCGCTACGCAGCCTGCGACCACGTGGTCACTTCACGCCACGGCCGGACCGTGGGGCCGGTGGACGATGCGCTGGGCGCGATGGGCCTGGTGCGCAACACCGCGGTCGTGGTGCCCAGCTTCAGCACCGCCTTGTCGATTGCGGCCGCGACCGATCTGGTGGCATTGATACCGTCCTCGTACTTCGAACACCTGAGGGCGCGAGGCACGCTGTGCGCGTTCCCGCTGCCGATGCCCACGGCGCAGATCACCGTCTCGCAGATGTGGCATCCGCGCCTGGACCGGGACCCTGCGCATCGGTGGCTGCGCGGGGTGGTGCTGGAGGTTTGCCGGCCACTGAACGAGCAGCCATGAGCACCGTGACTGGGTTCGAGCTTCGATGCCGAAGGTCGGCTTCGCGGTGATTGCCGGCGTTCGAAGAGGGCGCGTGCGGATGGGTACGGTCAGCCAGGAGCGGACGTGCCATGAAACGGTGGTTCAGGGCGCGGTGGACGTCGCCGTGGTGGCTTGCGTCATGACGGTGGCCCATGCACCGTCGATGCGCTTCCAGACTTCCACCACCCACAATCCGCCGCTGAAAAAGCGGGTGACCACAAGGTCGCCTTGCTGCTCGTGCTGCTCACGTTCGCGCGGGACACAGGGCCGCTGCCTCTGAGTTTGGAGGTTGCCGATGCGTTCGGCCCGGGACATGAACTGGCCGTTCTGCTGGACCGTCGTGAAGTCGCTTGCGGTGTACTTGCCCCACTGCGCCGGATCGACGGCATAGAAGGCTTCGTCTCGTGCACGCATGGCGGCTTGAAGTTCAGGAGGGAGCCTGTTCGTGTCGGTCATGCGCGCACTGTAGCGCCATGGTCTCTATAGTCGCCTCGATCGACAGCAAGGAGCGCAACGATGAACGGATCCGAAGAGATGTTCGACAGGGCGGATGCCAACGCAGCCGTGGTCATGAAACTCTATGAGGAGTGCCTGAACCAGAAGAATTTTTCGGTCGCCGAGGCCCTCATCGCCCCTTCGCTCGAAGCTCCCGGCGGACGGGGAGTGGAAGGGTTCCTGGCCATCATTCGCCCGCTCCATGCGGCATTCGATCCCATGGTCTTCGAGATCGAAGACATCATCGCGCGAGGCGATCGAGTGGTCGTCCGCTGGACCATGCGCGGCACGCACTCCGGGTTCTGGGCTGGGGCGGCCCCGACCCACAAGCCCGTTCAGCAGACCGCCATCGTGATCTACCAGCTGAAAGATGGAAAGATTGCCGCGTACTGGCCGATGGTGGATCGCCTGGGCCTGGCCATGCAACTGGGGTTGGTGGTGCCAGGTCTGCCTGCTTAAATCTTCATTGTTCTCACCGCCCGTTCCAGGCTCGCCTGCACGATCAGGCGATGAAACGGCGAAATCGTCGCAAGATAGATGCGCCCGAGGCGGTTGTGGCAATGCACCACCGTCCCCGCGACCAGCTCGCGCCCATTGGCTGCATCGGTGCGAACTTGCAGGGTGACGCGGAAGTCCAGATGCCGGTCATCCTCGCCCACGACCAGCTCCGTCGCGCTCTTCGACAGCACCGGGAAGAAACCGATGACCGGCCCCCGCGCCGCGGCGGCAAGGCCGACCGCGCGCGACGACTTGACGCCGACGGGCGCCATCACCACGTCGCGGGCCCGTGTGAGCGCACGAATCCACCAGGCCTGTCGCTCCAGCGCGGCGCGTGCCAGCACCTCCAGGTCATCGCTGGCGTGTGCGGGCAATCGAATTGCAAAGGCGTCCAGGAGGTCCGCGCCTGCGTAAAGCGGCGCAAGCACGCTGTTGCTGGGCATGGGAACGGCGTGCGCTTTGGTCATGCGTTCAGGTCCTGGATGATGGGGGTCGCAATGGTGCAAGCACAGGGAGCGAGATGCCTCCCATTGGCAAGTTGGCAGGGCCTGCAGGGGGCGCTGCATCATAGCCAGCCCTGGATTGACTCCCCGTGGCACGACCTTGCGCCGCACCCATCCGCCCACGGTTTCCAGCTCGAAGGGGCTCGCGCGAATGGGTGCTGCACTCCTGCGGCTACCAGTTTCTTGGGATTGGCAGTGCCTGCCCGGCTGCATAGCATCTCGCAACTAACGAGACGGGTGGGTTTGTGATTCAACTGAGAAGTCTGCAGCGCCTTGCTGCATGGAATGCGGTGTGGCTGTCCGCACTGGTGCTGGCAGCATGCGGCGGCGGAGGCGGAGGCGGAGGCGGAGGAGGCGGCAGCGGCGGCATCGGCTTGCTGCCCATCGCGCCGGCCACGAGCTTCACCATCGGCGGCAGTGTCTCGGGCCTGAGCGGCACGCTGGTGCTGCGCAACAACGGCAAGGGCGATCTCACGCTCCAGGCCGATGGCGCCTTCGGCTTCGCCGACCCGGTGACGGCCGGCAACCCCTACGCAGTGAGCATCGCCCGGCAGCCCGAGGGCCAGACCTGTGCGGTGAGCGCGGGCCAGGGCACGGCCACGGCCAACGTCACGGACGTGCGCGTGGCGTGCGCGGCCGTCACCCACACGGTGGGCGGCACGCTCTCGGGCCTGGCCGGCGGAACGCTCGTGCTGCGCAACAACGGCACGGACGCATTGAGCCTCGCGGCCGATGGCAACTTCGCGTTCGCCCAGGCGCTGCCCGAAGGCGCGATGTACGACGTGACCGTGCACACGCAACCGGCCGGGCAGCTTTGCACGCTCTCCGGTGGCAGCGGCCAGGTCGACGCGGCCGTCACCTCGGTCGTGGCCCTCTGCACCGCCGACCCGTCGACGGCAGTGCCGCCGATTCCCGCGCCGCCCGCCGTGGGCTACGCGCCCAAGTCGTTCCTGTTCAGCTGGCCGGCCATCGCCAACGCCAGCTACTACCGACTGGGCGAAGACCCGGGCGCCACGGGCAACTTCACCGTGCTGGCCGACAACCTCGGCAGCACCACCTATGCGCTGCAGGAGCTGGCACTGACGCAGCCGCCGGCCGCCTGGCGCTATGCGCTGCAGGCCTGCAATGCGAATGGCTGCAGCCCCTGGTCGCTGCCGGTCACGGCGGACGGCAACCGGGCCATCGGCTATTTCAAGCCGGAGGCCGCCACCGGCATCCGCAACTTCGGTCAGGGCATTGCCCTGTCCCCGGACGGCAGCGTCATGGCCGTCGGCGCTTCGGCCACCGTGGAACTGTTCACGCGCAGCGCGGGCCAATGGCAGTGGGCGCAAACGCTGAGCTTCCAGGTCGCCAGCTATCCCAGGCCCGTCGTCTCGGACGACGGCACCTTGCTGGTGGGCATGTTCGGCCAGGATGCCGCGTTTTCCGACCAGGGCCTGGTGCAGGTGTTCTCCAGGACCCCATCGGGCTGGACACTGGCCGACGAGTGGAACCCGCCCGTGCCTCGCTACCTCGGCAACTTCGGCGCGTTCCTGGGTATCTCGCGGGACGGCACGGTGGCCGTGGTCGGCGAGTACACGAGCCCCAACGGCGGGAGCTTTCACGTGTACCGCAAGACAGGCGCCACCTGGGCGAGAGAGGCCACCATCGAACCCGAGCACTCGCAGCCGAATGGGCTGTTCGGCGTGCAGGCCAAGATCTCGGCCGATGCCAGCACGATCGTGGTGGGCGCGCAGTACGAAGGCAGCGGCTCGCTCACCGACGAAACCGACACGAGCATGGCCAATGCCGGCGCCGCATTCGTCTATGGCTACGACACGGGCGCGGGCACGTGGACCAAGCGTGCCTACCTCAAGGCACCGGTGCCCGGGGTCGGCGATCTGTTCGGGGCCTCCACCGCCATCTCGGGCGATGGCGACACGGTGGTCATCGGCGCGCGCAACGCGTCGGTCGCCGGCGTGAGCCGCGCCGGCGTCGCCTATGTGTTCCGGCGCAATGCGGGCACCTACGCGCTCGCCCAGACGATTTCGGCGCCCCAGCCCACGCTGAATGGCACTTTCGGCGGCTTCGGCCTGGCGCTCACGCCGGACGGCACCGTCATGGCGATCGCCGCGCGCGGCGACTCGAGCAGTGGAACAGGGGTCGACGCCGACGCGACGCAGGGCGCGGCCCTGGCGGCCGGCGCCGTTCACCTGTACCGATTGGCAGGTGCGCAGTTCGCCCACACGAGATACCTGAAGGCCCCCAACACCGGAAGCGGCGATTCGTTCGGCGACGTGGTCGACATCACGGCGGACGGCCGGACGATCGCGGTGGGGGCGATGGGAGAAGCCAGCGCTGCGAGTGGCATCGGTGGCGACCAAGCCGACAACAGCAGCGTTAACCGGGGGGCGGCGTACCTCTACTAGAAGACCTTCGCTGCGGCTGGGCGCGACCGGGCGAGACTGAACGCGTCTGGACGCCGCCACGAAAACACCAGCGCCGAGCCTTGCAGGTCAACGACCCACAAGGCGTGGAAGGTCACGGACATCACGGCACTCCGGTTAAACCGAAAGTGTGGATTCTTATCGTGTTCTTTTGGCGGACGAAGTCGACCGAACGGCCTATGTTCACCGGCTCGCAGGCCCGCCGCGCTGGCCGCGTCACCACGGTTCCCCATCACGCACCGGCCATGCGCTCAGGGGTCGAAGAAGCAGCGCGCCGTGGCCATCATCCGCACGTTCTTCGTCGCGTTGAAGTCGGCCGGCTGCAGACAGTCCACGAAAGTCGCTTGCCGGCCAGTCCTGACGTTGAGAGGCCATGCAGAATGCGACCGATCGGGCCGCGAATACCCGGAGGAGAAACGATGTCGAACGCTTGGTGCAGAACCGTGAGGGTGGTGGCGACGACGAGCATCGTCGTCATGAGCGCAGCCGCTGCGCAAACCAACGAGCCGCCGCCCGTATTCACCCGCGCGCGTCTCACGTCCTCGTTCGAAGAGCCCGGCGGAAAGCTCTACGTGCGCCTGAAGCTGCTGCCCAGGTCCAAGCTTCCCTTCGCAACGCAGACATTCAGGCTGCCCGACCGCGCGCTGGTCGCCGACATTCCCGAGGGCTCGTTGGTCAGGTTCACCTCCAGGCACATCGACGGTGAGAACACTGTCATGTCGATCCACACCGTCGCGGAGTGCAAGCGCTTTCAGCCCTGCGATTGAAGCCGGCGATGAGCCGGGTTCACTTGCCTCGCTTCGCGACATACACGAAGACAAAGAAGGATTTTTGATGATAGGAATTCTGAGAATCTTGCTGGCCAGCAGCGTCTGTTCCTTGGTTCTCGGTTGCGCATCTCCACCTGAAATTTCCAGCCTTCAGAAGACGACGTCGCCACGCATCGTCAGCCTTGAAACCGATGCCTCGTACAAGTTCCCTGGGGCCTTTGGAAAGGAGGCCGAAGTCCATCTCTTGTCGGGAACATATCGCCTCGAGAAGGAAAACGCGGCCGGTCAGTTCTATCTCGGAGATTCGCACTCGGTATGGTGGATGCTCGGCTCGGACCTGGCACTCTTGAGAGGCGGTGTGTGGATGCCCAGGGATTCATCGAAATCGCCTCGGATCTATTTCTACTACGGCTATCAAGAGATCAGAGCAAAAACTCTGGCTGATGCTCTTTCGCAGAGGAGAGAGCTGGCGACAAAGGGTAGTTCGGTTCGCGAAGACGGTACCGATACAGCGACAGCAATCGCCCTCCAAAGTACCCCACCGGCGATGCCTCCTCTGCAAGTTGGCGTGGGAGCGGGCATCGCAGCTGGGCTTGTTGGCGCGCTCGCGGATTTCGAGAGTCCTATCCTCTATCAGCCACCGACGAGTGAGCGATTCAAGACTGTGATTGATGGGGTTTTCCGCGCACCACCGTCATACAGGCAATAGCTTGTTCTCGAATCGACCGGTCGAGCGCCCGCTTTCGGGCGCATTGAAGGGCCGGTTCGGACCCTTTGCCTCAACAGCTCGTGCGGCTACAGTCGGCCAAAAGCCGACCTTCAGCCCAAGTTCTCAATGAAAGGGATTTGATGCCGTTCGATTTGGATGAGCGCTACGTGCAGGCCGCGGAGCAGGCGTTGGGCGTCAGCTTGCCGACGTCGTACCGCCTAGCCATGATGAGAAGCAACGGAGGCGCGGTCGCAACCGAGAGCGACGACTGGGACCTGTATCCCATCACGGACGATTCCGAGAGTAAGCGGCTCGCCCGCACCCTCAATGGCGTCGTGCCCGAGACAAAGCGTGCAAGAGCTTGGCGTGGATTTCCCTCCGCCGCCGTACCACTGGGCGGCAACGGCGAAGGTGACCAGCTAGTCTTTCTCGCGGATGGACAAGGGCTTGGTCCGGAGGTCTTTATCTGGCGTCATGAGACGTGCGAGTTGATCCGCGTCGCCGACGACTTCGCAGGCCTTGTGGCCGCCGGTTCATAACGGCCAGAACCAGTCACTCCGATTAGAGAAGCCGCACGATGAGCCAAGAAGCAGCGCCACACAACGAGGTGGAATGGTTCCATGATTTGGCAAAGCTGCCTGTCGAGGAGCTTGTCCAGCAAGCGACTGACGTCAACCGCACGAGGTTCAAGAAGTTTGTGACTGCGAGCCTGCCGGGCCACGTGCCACCGGATAACCAACCACCCGCCGAGTTTGCGACGACGGTCCTCGAGCTCAGGGCCAACCAACGTGGGTGGAATCGAGCCCTCGGTGAAGCGCTAATACATGCGGACGACCAACGGTCCGAAGGAAACTTGCAGGCCGCGATCTCGGCATTGCGATCTTTTGCCAGCTCATGCCCTTGGAAAGCCTTTGGGGATATCGCGCGCGTCCAAGCCGACAGCCTCGAGAAAAACCGGCAGTAGAAAAAGATCGCATCCGGCCAGAAGCGGTCATTTGGAGCTACGTCAGCCCTACCAGGACATACCAGCGACACCATGAAATGGCCATTCGACCAGCCCCGAAACTGCGCAACCGTCTTCTCGAAAAGCGTCTTGAATCGCAGCAGACCGATCCTGCTTGTTTCACATGACGAGGATGATCACGGATGGCAGTTCCTGGACGGGGTCAGCGAGGACCTGGAAGACCTTGCGCTTGCTGGTCTAGGCCATGTTCTGGAAATCGACCCTGGAATAGTTGAGCTCGCAGACCTTGTGCCCGGATTTCAGGCCACTCGCGCGGGGCCTCAAGAGCAATGGGTTGTCGAACCAGCACCGCCCCAGGACGAGGATTGAAATATCCTCTCCCTCGGGCAGTTGGCGTCTTCGTTAGGACGATGGCCATCGGCCAGAACCAGACGCTCAACCCATCGCCCCACCAACCTATGAATGATGACCTGATACAAGAACTGCTCGAGTGTCAGCGAAGGCTCAGTGCGGCGCTGCTGCAGCGTTATCCCGAGGTGCAAGGGAGCAAATGGCTTCTTGGCGTTCAGATAGCTGAAGATCTCGAAGTTCACGGCGAGCATTGGGCGGCCCAGAAACACGGGTCTGGCGTGGTCTTCACCCGACAAGCACCAGTGCCCCACCTCGTCGTCGACATGCACACGGTAGTCAGCGATCCGGAGGTAATTGATCCTTGGCGAGTACAGCAATTTGCCGAATCGAAGGGTCAGCCTTTGCGCTATGACGAGGCTGAGTCTTTGCTTTACCGAGCATCGATAGGTCGACAGCCCTCGGCCACAAGCAGACTTGTCTAGTGGTCACTCAAGCAGGCCTCAAAGTAGGCTTGGGGTGCTTTCAACAGAGAAATTGATGTTGTGATTTCTATTCGACCCGCAGAACCGAACGAATGGCGAGCTTATCGGGATGTACGCCTTCAGGCGCTGCTTGATTCGCCGAATGCCTTTGGCAGCACCTATGAAGAAGAGGCCGATAGAACGGACGCCAATTGGGCGGCCAGGATCGCTGCTGCGACCTCCTCCGGTCGGGACCGCATCCTTTTCGCACGCGCTGGCGAGAGCGTTTGTGGTCTCGTGTGGTGCAAGTTGTCGACCGCCGAGCCGAGGGCTACGAATGTTTTTCAGACGTGGGTCGATGCAGCATCTCGCGGAATGGGAGCGGGACGTGCCCTGCTAGAAGGGGCCATCGATTGGGCCGAGCGCGTCGGCGCGCGTCAAATTAATCTGGGTGTCACCGCAGCAGAAACGCCCGCGATGCGCCTGTATCTGGCATGTGGGTTTCGCCCCGCAGGGGAAATGGAGCCGCTGCGGGAAAGCTCCGGCCTCATGGTGCAGCCGATGAGCCTGGCTGTTGGATCTGCCACCCGAAGCCTGAAGTGACGCAGTGGCTGCTCGGGGGGAGGCAGGGACCGTTCGTTACGGTATCGTGACTGGCTGCAGTCGGCCAGATGCGGTCATTGGAGAACGACTTTGAATGGTGAATGCCTTTGTGCTGATGAGACAGCCTATTTGGCGCGGGCATTCGCGGATGTGCTGAACTACGAGGCGGGCGATGTGAATGCTCCCATCAACCCGCTTGCATACCGTTCACCCGACAACGATACATGCTTGCATATGGCGGCACATCGAGGCGACGCTCGTGCGGTGCAGTTGCTTCTCAAGGCGGGCGCGAACGTCAACGCCATCGGTGACATGGGCTACACCCCGCTTCACTATGCGGCTTCTAGAGAAGTCGCGCCTGTCCTAGTCGGCGCTGGCGCTAATCCAAGCATCGAGGACGAGTTGGCAAAACCCCGGTCGCCTGGTAACGGCCACAACCGGACGTTGGCACCAACGTCAGAATTCGGCTAGCACCGAGTGCTGCCAAGGGGCCATGGCGCAGACAACAAGGACCTGAATATGGACGGCGAAAGCCCTGAGTTCGAGCACACCGCAAACGAGATGAGTCGGCATCTATTCGACGCAGTTAACCAGATTCAAGAGCT
Source organism: Variovorax sp. 770b2 (assembly GCF_900115685.1). Classification (GTDB taxonomy): domain Bacteria; phylum Pseudomonadota; class Gammaproteobacteria; order Burkholderiales; family Burkholderiaceae_C; genus Variovorax. The sequence continues at coordinate 749,846 of NZ_FOXJ01000001.1, forward strand.
GAAGGAACTCCGAACCGATGCCTTTGCGAAGGCAGAAGTACACATGCGTGAAATGGCGAGGCTCTTGAAAGGGCGAGAACAACTGCCCCGAAGCGTCCTTAAGCAGCTCCACATGGCGGCCGGCATCTTCGAAAACGAGACGCCCTATGCGAAAGACGAAGTTGCTACCGTAGCTATGGCAAATGCAGTGCGAACAACGCTTGGTTTTATCCTTTGGGGGCAATGCCACGACGATTGCACGTCCGGCGCTCCTCGGATCGTGTAAGGCTCACTTCGGCCACGACCGGTCAGTCGCGCCGTGGGGAAAAATTCGGCCAGAAGCAGTCAAACGCTAGCGTCGGCTTTTCTGCGTTCAAACTTAATTCGAGGAATACCGGATGTCCGAAAAAACTCCCTTCCCGGAGAACGTGCCGGGCGATTTTTACGTGGAGGACGGCTGCTGTTTGTCATGTGGAATGCCAATGACGGAGGCGCCTGAACTTTTTGCGTATGCCCCCGACGGGCATTGCTACGTGAAACGGCAGCCTTCGTCGGCCAAAGAGATGTGGCAGATGATTGGCGCACTCACCGTTCAAGATGTGGATTGCATTCGTTACAAGGGTAAGAATCGTGTCGTGCAGATTCGTCTCATTGGTGTTGGCGAAGGCGATCAGTGTGATCATTTGCCTAGGGACCTGAAATCTCTTAGCGATGAAGTCAAAGCTGATCGCTCTGGGCTGAAGTAGGTGACATCACTGCTGGATACGGCTAAAAGCGGTCCCCTGGCCTCAGCTCAGGAAAGCGCGTGAACACCGCCTTGGCACCGGTAACAATCGAAGCAAACCAGACTTGCGATGCTGAATCCCCAAAACATTCCTAGCCACTTGCACCATCGCCTGCTCCCCTTGTCAGACTTGGTGATGCAGTTTGGGGTGACCGACGACGGGGAGCGTCTTCGGGCTTTGAAGCTTGCTTCGCCGGACGAGGTATCTCGGCTCCGCCGTGCGATTGTCGAGCACGACGACGCATTAGACGAGTGGCTCGCTGGCCCTGAGGCAGACGGGCCAACGTACACGAACGAGTACATTGCATTCAGCGCCATGCGGATGGCTGCTGACATGGCTTAAAGGGTGCCGCCGGCACCGCCTGTCTGGCAGGATGCGGCCAGAACCGGACACATAATGGACCTTGAAGAATACTTTGCGGAATTCAAAACGGCGGTTAATGTGGGCGCAGGTTTTGGCCTCACAGTGCACGTTGCAGCTGAAGTAGCAGCCGGTCATTCGATTGGACTTACCTTCGCGCAGATGCATGCTTTCCTTGCTCGACGTACTCAGATAACGAGCGTTGCCTTTGCTCTGAAGGGTCCCTTTCTGTCTCCAGAGCAGATTGCCAGGATAGATTTGGCACGGGCTGAAGGTGCGGTCGACCCCAAAGACGTGATTCTGAGAGCCTTCACGCAGGAGGAGGTGCGCTCGGACCTCCTGACCAAAATCTCCACATAAAACACAAGGTCTGTTTCGGAGAAGAGTGAACTTCGGCTTAGGGCCTTCGCGACACATGCGCCACTGGCTACAGTCGGCCAACACCGGACGTTCAGGCCCTCGGCCGGAATCCAGTCAAAAAATCGGCATCGGCCGCACTCCCATGGTCATTGACGAACTCTTCGGTCTGCTCCCGCGCCCCGCCCAGCCCAGGGAGCAAGGCACGGCGCCCGAATGGGGCACCGTGACGTCCAAGCTTGGCGGGCCATTGCCCACCGACTACATGCAGTTCGTTGACCACTATGGCTCAGGGACCATTAACGGATTTCTGACCGTTCTCAACCCTTTCAGCGCGAACCCACATGTGAACCTACTGGATCAAGTGTTCGCCCAGCTCTCGGCACTACGCGAACTCCGGAGCAGCTATCCCGAGGACTTCCCGTTCCCGCTCTTCTTTGAACCAGGCGGCCTCCTGCCATGGGCTGTTTCGAATGAAGGAGATGTGTTCTGCTGGAGCACCGTCGGCGCGAGCGGTTTGTGGGAAGTCGTCACGGTGCCACGTAGGGATTCGCCCGAGCACTTCAAGATGAGCATGTCGCAGTTTCTCGCGCGAGGATTGACCGGCCAACTCAAGACCTCGGCCTTACCTCCGTATTTCGCTTCAGGAATTGGCTCATTTGAGCCGCACCCTGCGTGAGGAAAACTTCGACTGCCCGCCAGCCTGCTCCAAGTACGCCACAAACCCGTCGAAGGCATCCAACAAGGGCTGGAACCGCGCTGCACCGCCTTCCAGTTGGCACAAGGCGTAGCAGGTCGCCTCCAGCGTGGACAGTTGATCGGGCCCATGGGCTTTGCGGATACGGTAGTGCGAAGGCGGCAGGTTGCGCAGGGCCAAGCGGGGCAACTGTTGCAGTGGCGGGCTTTGGTAGAGCATCTTTCGGCTTTTGCGCCAGGTGCCGTCCAGCACGATCAGGCGCAGGCGCGACTGGGCTTGCGTCCACTCGGGCGGTAGCGGGGGTGGGACCCGCAGGTCCGGGGCGGTATCTTGCAGACTGTCCGGGTACAGCAGCAGCGTGTGCTTGCCGTCCGCCGGCCAGACTGGCACGGCAAATGCCTCACCCACCACCAGGCGGCAGTGCGCCAAGCTGAGGTGCAGCAGGCGGGCACTGCCCTTGGCCTGGTGTACCTCCTGCGGGTGCTGCAGCACCAGTACCTCCACCGCGTGGGCGGTGGGCGCGACCCAACGGCAGATGCAGGCGCTGAGCGGGCGCAGGCAAGCGGTGCACTGGGGGCGTGGGACTAAAGCGGCGGACATGGCTGGATTTTGACCTCACCAAGAGCAAGAGCAGTCCTCGGCCGTCAACGCGTTCACCGAGGCGATGGCGGTGGAGCTCGCACCGTTCGGCGTGCGCGCGCGCCTCGTGCTGCCGGGCCGGTCGCCCGAGACCCGCTTTCGCGACAACGCGCAGCGCCGCATCCACGGCTTCGATCACCCGGCCTATGCGGACCTCGTGAAGGAAACGATGGCACGGCTGGGCGGCACCACGGGCCCGAAGACCCGCCCGCTGGATGTCGCCGAGGCCGTGTGGCGCGCGGCGACCGATCCCTCGTGCCCGATGCAGATTCCGGCCGGTGTGGATGCAAAGGCGTGGGCGGCGGAGGTCGCGGCGAAGTGACTGGCGAAACGCGCCGATCGATGCGCCTTCGCGTGCAGCGCTGCGCGGGATCTACTCCGGCAGCGCTTGCCATGCAGTGCAGTCACCGCGTGCGCCTGGGTGACCTGGGCGAAGGCGCCCGGTACCTCAAGGCTTCGATGACCAGTGCAAGCGCAGGCGCGAGCTGCCGCCGATTGGCGTAGTAGAGGTGATAGCCCGGGTAGGTCGGCCACCAGTCCTGCAGCACCGGAACCAGCCGGCCATCCGCGATGTGCTGCTCCATGATGTCGAACGGCACGTAAGCGAAGCCCATGCCGTCCAGGGCCGCGCGCAGCATCAGGAAGGTGTTGTTGAACACCGTCTGGCCTCGCACACGCACGCTGATCTCCTTGTTGCCTTTCTCGAAATCCCATGCGTAGAGGCCGCCGTGCGTCGGAAGCCGCAGGTTCACGCAGCGGTGCGCCGTGAGGTCCTCGGGCTTCATGGGCAAGGCCTTGCCTTCGAGGTATTCGGGGGAGGCCGCCACCGCCATGCGCAGCGGCGGCGCGATCGGCACGGCCACCATGTCCTTGTCCACGCGGTTGCCCACGCGCACGCCGGCATCGAATCGCTGGGCGGCGATGTCGGTGAACGCATAGTCGACGCTGAACTCCACCTCGATGTCCGGGTACTGCGCCAGAAGAGGCTGCAGCCTCGGCCACAGCACGGTGGCAATCGCGTGGTCGTGCGCGGTGATACGCACCGTGCCGGCCGGCTTGTCGCGCATCGCGGTAAGGGCCTCGAGCTCGCGCTCGATGTCCTGCAGCCGGGGTGCCAGCGTGGCGAGGAGCCGGGCGCCCGCATCCGTCACTGAAACGCTGCGCGTGGTGCGCGTCAAGAGGCGCACGCCCAGCCGTGCCTCCAGCGCCAGCATGGAATGACTGAGCGCTGAGCGCGACACGCCGATCTGCGCGGCGGCGCGGGTGAAGCTGCGTTCGCGCGCGACGACGACAAACGCCTGGAGGTCGTTGAGGTTCTCTTTGGCCATGCTTGTATTGGTGAGCCCAGTTCACATAAGCATCCCGATTCTGCTCTCTTCTCAACCGACCGCTGCGTCCATAAAGTTGATGCATCCGCCTGTTGCACTACCTGCAACGGCGCATTTTTCTTCCGCATCGACCACCAGGAGTTGACCCATCATGTGCATCCGACCGCTGAAAGCCGCGCTCTACCTCGCGGCGCTGAATTCCCTCGGCGCAGGCGCCGAACCTGCGTCCGCGCCAGGAGCGGCGCAACAGATCGCCAGGGCCGGCAGCCAGGCCTCCGCGGCCGGCCCCGCCGAATACTTCACGGGCCGCGTTCGCGTGGACCCGGTCTGGCCCGCCACCGAAACCCTCAACGCCTCGGGCGGCCTCGTGACCTTCGAGCCCGGCGCCCGCTCCGCGTGGCACACGCACCCGGCGGGGCAACGGCTGGTGGTGCAGTCGGGCGTGGGGCTGACGCAGGAGTGGGGCAAGCCCGTGCAGGAAATCCGCCCCGGCGATGTCGTCTGGTGCCCGCCCGGCGTCAAGCACTGGCACGGCGCTGCGCCCTTCACGGCACTCGTCCACTTGGCCGTCACCGGCACCGTGGACGGCAAGAACGTCGAATGGATGGAGAAGGTCACCGATGCGCAATACAACCAACGCTGAACGCCGCAAGGCCGGCGCGCTGGCCCTGGCCGTGTGCCTGGCCGCAGCGCCGTGCCATGCCAGTCCTTCTTCCAACGAATCCACCACCAGCCACATGACCACCACGCACACAGCCTCCGAGACGCTCTCGTTGCGTCAGCAATCCATCGTTCCCATTGCGGCATTCGCAGCGGCCGGCGACATTGCCCGCCTGGGCCCCGCGCTCGAACAGGGACTCGATGCGGGCCTGACCGTCAACGACGCGAGAGAAATCCTGGTGCAGCTGTATGCCTACGCCGGCTTCCCGCGCAGCCTCAACGCGCTGGGCGAGTTGATGAAGGTGGCGGATGCCCGCAAGCAGCGCGGCTTCCACGACGCGCAAGGGCAGGCGCCCTCGCGTCCCATACCCAAGGGCGACGCGCTGCTGGCCGCCGGCACGGCCAACCAGACGAAGCTCTCCGGCGGGCCGGTGAAGGGCCCGTTGTTCGACTTTGCGCCGGCCATCGACGAGTACCTGAAGACGCATCTCTTCGGCGATGTGTTCGAGCGCGACAACCTCGACTGGCAGAGCCGCGAGCTCGCCACGGTCGGCATGTTGTCGGCGCTGCCGGGTGCCGAATCGCAACTCCAGTCGCACATGCGCATCGGCATGAACGTGGGCATCACCGCGGCCCAGCTCGACCAGTTGACGCAGGTGCTCGCGCAGCGCGTGGATGCAGGGGCGGGGCGCAGGGCGGCCGAGGCCCTCGTGCGCCAACTCTCGGCGCGCCCCGGAAGTTGAGACGCTGCTGAAACGCGGGGCCCAGGCCCTGCCGCTCCTAAGCCTCGGCCAAGTCCTCGTGAATGCAGAGGTAGTTCCCCTCCGTGTCCTTGAACCACGCCGCCTTCTCCGACCCCAGCACGCACACATGGTCGACGGTCTTGAGCTCGGGATAGTCGTAGTCCTCGAACACCACCCCCGCGCGCTTCAGGTTCGCGACGCTCGCTGCAATGTCATCGACCCGAAAGCTGATCGCCGTGTGGTCGGCCTTGGTGCCTTCGGGTTTGGGAAAGAGCGACAGCGTGCTGCCCCCCACCGCGTAGACGAACTTGCCGTCGGGCTTGAGGCCCCCGGGCTTCAGGCCGAGGCACCCTTCGTAGAAGGCGCGGGCGCGCTCCATGTCCTTGACGGGGAGCATGGTCGTGACGGACGAGTCGGACAACATGGGAGGTCCTTTCGCACAAGTCGGCGCGCAGCGGTGGCCGCTTGGCGTGCATCACCTTGGCTGGCCGGCCGGCAATCAGCTTACGCCGACGCCTCGCGCGATGCCATCCCCTCCGCCTGGGCGCGATGCCACTCACTTGCGCTAGGACGGCGGCTACGGAAAGAGCCTGGCTGCCACGTCGGCGAACGACGCCACGTCGGTGCCGGGGTGCGTCTGGATGTACGTGGTCTCCGTCATCACGAACTGCGGATAGCCACGCGACCGCAGCCGCTTGTACATGTCGTTCACGTTGCCGAAGTTGCAGTCCCTCGGGCTGTCGCAGCGCGTGAGCACCAGCGTGGCGGGCAGGGGCTTGTTGCGGCCCCAGGCATCGAACATCCGTTGCTCCAGCGCGTTGTTCTCTGCCTCCTGCGAATCGAACGAGGCCTCGAACGCGAGGAAGTGCGAGAACGTGAGCGTGCCGCTCGCCGCCTCCATGAAGAGCGCCAGGCCCGTCATGCTCCCGCTCCACGAGAGGCCCGTGAGCATGCGCTTGTGCGCATCGGCGCGGTACCTCGCTTCGATGAACGGCACCAGCTCCTGCGTGAGGAAGTCGTGGTACGCACGGGCGCCGGGCAAGAGGTAGTCCTGCTCGCGGCGTGCGGTGCCGCCGATGCCCACGAGGATGGCCTGCGCATGCCGCTTCTCCAGGATGCGCTCGAAGTTCTCGAAGCGCGTGCCGGGCGCGTTGAAGACCGCATCGCCATCCATCGCGTAGATAACCGGGTACGCGGCCACCGAGCCGCCGTCGTACGAGGCCGGCAGGTAGATATCGAGCGGATACGTGGCACCCGTCCTGGCCGAGGTGATGCTGCCTGCGACGACGCGGCTCGTCGCCTTGGTTGCGGCCGCCGATGGTGCGGGATCGGCGGGCACCACAGGAACGACAGGAACGACAGGAACGACGGGCGCAACGGGCACCACAGGCACGAGCGCCGCCAGGCCGCCGCTGTCCGCCCCCGCGCCGCCGCCTTCGAACGCGGCCGCCGCCAGCAGCACCACCCACCCCACGGTGGAGAGGAACCGGCACACCAATCGTCCATTCGGCATTGCAGCTTCCAGGTTGTGAGGGTCGCGCTGGCCCCTTCGGAAAAGGGTGCCATGCGATCCCTGAACGGTCCGTGAAAGCGCGGTAGTTGGCAAGTGAAATATTCGTTTCAATGCGTCCCGCGGGCCGCGCGCATAGACTGCGGAGCCGGCCGGCGCCGGTCTTTCACTTCACGCGTTGCGTGAGTGCCGCACGCACCGAACCCCATGGAGATCGACCATGCAAACGCAGCAGAACATCCGCTCGGCACTCGATCGCCATTGGCTCGCCTCCGCCGCGGGCGACCAGGCTGCCGAGCACGAGATCTATCACGACGATGCCGTGTGCACGTACCCGCAGTCGGGCGAGGTCATCCACGGTCGCCGCAACCTGCAGGCGCTTCGCAGCCACCACCCCGGCAAGCCCTCGGGGTTCGCGGTGCGGCGGATCACGGGGGAGGGCAGCGTGTGGGTCACCGAGTACCAGATCGACTACGCGGGCAAGAGCGCCTTCACCGTGAGCATCATGGAGTTTCGCGGTGACAAGGTGGCGCGCGAGACGCAGTACTTTGCCGATCCGTTCGATGCGCCTGCGTGGCGCGCGCAGTGGGTCGCGCAGGGGGTCGCGCAAGCGAAGTGATCGACCGGGCGGCCCACCACTTCGCGGCGCGCGGCTAGATCAACCCGCGCGTCGACGCCTTCAACGTCGCGGCCGCGCGCGTCGAGCATTCGAGCTTGATGAACACGCGCTCCACATGCGTTCGCACCGTGCGCGGGCTGATGCCCAGCGCACGAGCGACTTCCTTGGTGTTCTCGCCCTTGCTGATGCAGCGCAGAACCTCCAGCTCGCGCTCCGACAACGACTGCTCGCCGCGCGCCGGCACCGCGGGCTTCAAGGGCGCATGCGACATCGCGACGGCAAGCAACGCATCGACAACGTGCGGGTCGAAGCGGCCCGCCTCCGCGTCCTGCTTCATGCGGTCGAGCGCCTCTGCTTCGGTGAACTCCGCCCGCCACGGACGGCGCGTGCGAAGCGAAACCCACTGCTCGGCGGCCGCCACGAATTGCCCTTCCACCGGCATCGCCGTCCCCGAGCGGCCGCGGAAATACCCCGAGCCATCGCGCCGCTCGAAAGCGAAGGATGCGATTTCCGCTTCGGGCGCGAGCCCGTCGATCTGCCCGGCGGCGCGAGAGGTCCAGTACGGCACGAGGCGCAGGCGTTCGAGCGAGGCTGCCGGCAGCGGCTCGGGCGCGTTCCAGATCGCGTTGGGCACCGACGCCCGCCCGATGCCGTGGATCAACCCGGCCTTGTACGTGCGGTGGCAGAGCGCCGCATCGAGGCCCGCGCGCGCGCTGCCATCGCGCGCCAGTTGCGCCACGCGGCGGGAGTAACCCGTCATCCAGGGCAGCTTCAGATCGATCACGTCGCCCACGAGCTCCAGCCCCACGCGGTTGAGCATCGATGCGGGCTGGTCGGCCACGGCGGTCCACGGCGGCGTGGGGGCATCCAGCGTGGCCATCCAGGCCGGGACCCACGGTGCGCAGGCATCGACCAGCGCGCCGGGGTACACGCTGTCCGCGCGACCGCGCGCCAGCGTGAGCGCTTCGTCCAGGCCGTAGAGGCGGCTGAAGATTTCCAGGTCGCTCGCCAGCGCCACGACGTAGGTCGCGAGCGGCACGGCATCGCCCTGCAGAAGACCGGGCACGCCGCCGCCGTCGTAGGTCTCGAAGATGGCGCGCAGCGCCGCTTCGGTGTCGGAGCCGAGGCCCAGCGTGTTCGCGATGTCGCCGGCGATTTCGCAATGGATGCTGGCCATGGCGAGCATCGCGTTGGGGATCGCTGCGGTGCGCGGTTGCTGCAGCTTGGCGCGCGGCTTCTGCGATGCAAGAAGCGCTTGCCGGCCCTGCACGTCGTCGTCCAGGAAGTCCGCGAACTCCTGCGCATTGGCCGTGCAGCCCGACCAGCGCAGCAGCGCGACGTGCCGGGCGGCCTCGACCTGCGAGGGGTCGCAGCGCGCCTGGCTCGCGATCATTCCCGCGAGCCACGCGGTGCGCAGCGAATGGTCGGTGGGCTGGCCCATGCTCAGGTCGCCGATGAAGGCGAGCGCGCGGATGGCGTCGAAAACGGCAATGGTCGAGTCGTCGGGCATGGGCGGGAAAGGAGGGAGAGGGGGGAGAGGGGACGGCCGGCAAAAGCCCAGCATCGCACAGTCTTTCGGGCCTTGTCGGTCATTCGACCGATACCGCGATGGGTGCTGATTCCACAGAATTGCCTGCACCCGCCTCGCTGGAGGGGCGACGACTTTTCTTCCTCTTCTTCCTGTTCTTTTTCTTCTTCCTCTTCTTCTTTTTCAATCCCGCGGTCTTCACCGCCATTGCCATGACCGACACCAACACCAACACCAACCCCTCTTCACTTCAGCGAGCCGCGTGGCTTCGCAAGCTCTACTTCACTCGCGCCGCGTTTTCCTTCGCATGGGTCGCGCTCGCGTTCACCGTCGCCAAGGGCTCGCCCGTCGTCGCGACCGCGCTGCTCGTCGTCTACCCCGCGTGGGACGCGCTGGCGAACCTGTGGGACGCCCGGATGACGGGGGGCGCGAAGGCCAACCCCACGCAGGTCTTGAACGCCTGGATGAGCGCGCTGGTCACCGTGGCCGTTGCGGTTTCGCTGGGGCTCAAGCTGCAGATCATTCTGGCGATCTTCGGGGTGTGGGCGATCGTGGCGGGGCTGCTTCAACTGGCGACTGCGATCCGTCGGCGCAAGGGCGATCGGGGGCAGTGGGTGATGATGTTGAGCGGGGCGCAGTCTGCGCTGGCTGGCGGGTTCTTTGTGGCGCAGCAGGGGAGTGCGGCGCCTGTGGTGCAGACGTTTGCGGGGTATGCGGGGGTGGGGGCGGTTTACTTTTTAATTTCTGGCGCTGTGATTTGGATTCAGAGGGCCAAAGGTCGGCACGAAAGATTGGCTCCCCGGGAGGTTTGACATGCGCCCAGGCAGAGCGTGAAACGTCTCTTCTCTACATGCAAGGGCGCTCGCTTGCAGACGGGAGGTGCGCAGGTGCGCCGACTTTGACGAATGACGGGGCGGTATAACCCTCGGACGAGTGGTAGTTCAAATTTTGATACCCAAGCGATTGGGAAAGCAGAGTTGATGTGCAAATTCTCGCGCGAATGCTTTAGCCAAATGACAAAGCAAGCCAATATCGCTTGCGTTTAAAGTACGGATCTTAATCTTCGTGCCAACTACACCGTTTTTGCTTCAGGCAGCGAAATTTCCGGTCCGTGCGTATCTTTTTCATTAACGGAGCTCTGAGCGACCCCTTCTTTAATCTGTGACATTCGGAGAGCGTCTAAAACTTCGTTTGTCTGGCTTTGTGTTTCGCCGTTAATTCGCATGACCGCCTCAATCGCAATTGCTTCTGAGCCCTCAATAATTTGAGATTTGGCATCAAGCATGCCGCTCGCCGGTGGCAAAGGCTGCCGATGAAGTAATTCAACCAGTCGAACTAGGCCGGCAACACTTTCTGATGATCGCAACGTCCGGGTGTCGGTTGAAATCAAAGTCCCGCCTGATGTGGTGACTGCCGTCGGATGTGCTTGATCTAAATCAGCGTCAGATTGGGATTTTAACCATCCGTATAAGGACGCGCCTAGTGCCGTGAAAGCAAACACTAATAAAGCCAAGCCTGCCATATTGCCCGTGGCTAGCAGAATGGTCGTGCAAATAAGAGAAATGGCAGCGACGCCAATAAGAGCCACAAGTACAACTTGGCTGCGAATCGGTTTTACTCCAACATGCGCCTTGAACTCTGCGGAGGCGTTTGCGTCCATTATTCGCCTCGATCTTCCAGAGAGATACCACCTGAGCTATGTTGCGTTGCAATAAATGGCTGAGGAAAATGGAGAGGAGCCCATTCGTACTTACTCAGAAAAAGCTGCAGGACTTTTGATAAGCCGCCCGCATATCGAATCGAAGTGGTCTTATCGATAACGCAATTTGTCATTTCAAAATTTGTCGATGCCATAATTAACACGCAATTATCGAATCGACAGCCGGAAAATCTGTAACCGTCTAGGTGGATGGTTTTTCCATTAAAGTACAAGCCCGTTGCTTCAGGGCGGGCAAGTGCATTCAATAAACCGAAATTAGTTGGAATATTTTCGCGATTATTTCTGGTGCTCGCTTGAAGAAATTTCGCCAGATTGTTTGCGTTTTCGTTGGTCAATTTTTCCTCACTCTGTTTCACGTGGCGCCGATTTTGCCTCTTGTGGCGCATAGCACCTAGCGTTATTTGGTCGGGCCACATACGCCGTATGAACGCGAAGTGATCGGGAGCTGTTGAACCAGGCATCTACGTTCATTCTTCTGCATAGTCGCACGTCGACAGCGGCACGTCGTCGTAACTGAACCGGATTCAGATTATTTGCTAGGGGCTAGATTTTTTACAAGATTCATTAACTGCTCCGCACCCTCAAAGGTTGGCGGTATTTTTTCATCTGAACCGACAATGCTAGAGAAAATAATGGCATCAAACTTATTCAGAAGTTCGTTGTTGGTTTTTCTCGCTTCGATGGCGAATTTTGTATAGCTTTCTACAAACTGACACAGCGTGAGGCGCAACTCAAGTTGAAGTATTTGGGAGCGAGTTGAATCCGAATTGCGCATGACAATTCTAAAGAAATAGAGAAATATCAAAACTAAAGAAATTGCTGGAATAGTCGTTGCGGCCAGCATTGGCCATTGTGAAATTATATTAATATTATTTGATGTAATGTGATGAAATTCAAATCCAATTGGGGCGAGGACTAATATCCCAAAAAAAGCTATTAGACACCTGAGTATCTTTAACTGGGAGTTCTTCTTCTTCAGTAAGCTTTTAAAACCGTCGGCTAGTCCTACAAAGTTTAGCTCTTGTTCATGGCGAGATAGGTTTTTTTGAAGCTGATCGACTTTTTGGGTGCTGTTTGTCAGGATTTTTTCCCAGCCGGTAAATTTGTTCTCAATTTCCGCAGAGTATTGCCGCAGGTTTCTGAAATTTTTTAGATCTGGGTCATTTAGGACAAATTTGGCAACTAGAAGGCTAATGCGTTCTTCCAGTTTTTTGATTTGATTTGCGTATTGCGGCAGAAAATTTTCAACCGTCGCCTTCATAAACTCATTAAATGAACTAAGCTCTGAGGGGAATTCATCGGCTGGTGAATATGTGAGATCAAATTCCAGTGATAATCGGTATAAATGAATAGCAAGCCGTTCTAGCCAATCTCCGAATTCATTTCCACTTCCAGGTTTCAAGGCGCCAAGAAACGCTTCTTTGCCGTTTTGGATTGAGTATTGGCATGCGTCATCGAATGCGGCTGCATTGGCTTGGCCTGTGAGGATGCGCAAGAAAATTGAAACCTGGTTGGCCAGACCTTGAAAAAAGTCATTGCCCGAGATTTGCTTTTCAATCGCCTCTACTTCTGTCAGTGCCCGGTTAATAGCTAAGCGAGTATCTGGATTCACGAAGAAATCTTGTTTTATTGTCATGGTTGATCTGTTTGGGTTGGGCCTGATTGACGGGAAAGCTAAAGAGATTTAGGGCTAAGGCGTTGTGTTGTTTCGCTTTGAATCATTGATCATTTTTCAACGGTCCTATTGTCTGCTCACGCGGGCGGGGCGTTGACCTTGAGTTTTTGAAAGTAACGTGACCTAGATTGAATGATCGACAAGTGCTAACTGGCTAGCGGATGCGCAGGTTGACTCAAGCCGAATGGCCGCGTGCTCGGGGAGCTCAGCGCTTTCGGGTACTTTCAGCGCGACATCGCAAAGCGCATTCGATCTCGCAAAGCGCACAGGACGTGTGTGCGAGGATTTCTAGTTCGAGAGGCGCCGAGCGCATATAACAGTGCGTCGCATGCGCTGGCGCTTGCATTTCGTTGTCAGCCCGCGTTTACTGAAATCAGTTTGGTCCGGCCCGCTCGCGCTCACACCGCTGGTGCAACTCCCCCGCCTCATCCACCAGATCCGCTACCAGCCAGATCACGTTGTCCAGATGCTTCGGCCCCGCGCCATCGAACCAGTCGATGCCGTCGCCGTAGCAGCACCAGAGCAGCGACTTCAACTGGGTCAGCTTGTTCTCAAGAAGATCCGCCGCGCTGGGCCCGTCTGGGGGAGTGGTCCAGGTGCCGCGGAATGAGGGCGTGGGACGCCCGGCCATAATTCGATCAGCCATTTGTTGTGCTTTCCTTAAAAGTTGCACGTCATGTGGTCAGACGGTCGGGGTGTCTCTGCACCCCGGCCGTCGCCTTTTGTGCCCCGCGTTCTCCATCGAATGCGCATCGCACCGATGGCCCGCCGCGAGGCGAAGCGGTTCATCCATCCGGGTGTGTTGTGGTGCTGCCTTCCTTGCCCACTGTGTGGGGCGTCGAGTGACTGGGGCATTCACTTTAGTGATGCGCGGTGAGGGCGGCATCGCTGAATTCGCTAGTAGTTCTCGAATCGCACGGGTCAATGGTTGCCAAGCGTCACGCGGGCAAACGGGCAGGCAATGAGAGCTCCATCGGCAGGCAACGAGCGCGCCATCGGGCAGGCATCGCCTCGTGCCGGCGCAATGTCGTCGTGCCGCTGGCAGGTGTCTGCGTATTCTTGAGGGGCGCACTGCACTTGCAAGCGGCGCACTGAAGCTTTCCAGCCAAGAGCGCGCGTCGATCGAGTCAAAGAACGCAAACGACGCTTGCCGCTCGATGAGCGAGGCTGGCCGGAACCGGTCAGCGCCTGTAATCACGTGAAATGGATCGGCGAACGAAGATGCGCCACAGTGCCCAGGTTCGGTTTCCGGCGCGGGCGCAAACGGGCAAGGCGATGGCTTTCTTCAACGCCACTGCTCGGCCTGAACGAAGAGAGCGCAGGGCGCGTGGCCTTCGGTCTGTTGCGCGCCCTGCGTCGGCATCGGGGCATCCCCGTCACGTCGGGGACGGGCGAAGCATCTGTGATCGATTCACTCACTCAAGCAAGGAGCACTGCCATGTCTTTCAAGATTCTCTGCTGCGACGGCGGCGGCATCCGTGGCGTCATCACTGCGCTGCTGATCCAGGACCTGGACCGCAGCTTCGGCATCGTCAAGAACGCCAACGGTTTTGCCGGCACGTCCACCGGTGGCCTGATCTCGCTGGGCCTGGTGAGCGGCGTGGACATCGACGCCATCGTCGATCTCTACGAGAACCAGGGCGCCACCATCTTCGAGCCCAACGGCTGGTTGCTGGACGCACAGGCCAAGCAGCAAGACCGGCGGCCGGCGCAGTCGACCGAAGAGCTGCTGGGCAGCGGCCCGGGCATCTTCAAGAGCCAGTACGTCAACACCGGCTTGCAGAAGGTGGCGCAGCAACTGGTGGGCACCGGCGCACTGTCGTCGGCGAAGCGCTTCGTGGCCGTCAACTCCGCGCGGCTGTGGGACGCGAGCGACAACAGCTGGGCGCCATGCACCCTCTCCAACGGCGGGAACAACACCTACCGCGACGTGAGCATGGTGGACGCGGCGCTCGCCACCTCGGCCGCGCCGACGTACTTTCCGCCGTACCAGGTGGGCGGCTTGGGCTACTTCGCCGACGGCGGCACCTTCGCCAACAACCCCTCGATGACGGCCATGGTGGAAGCGATCTACCAGGGCTACGCGACCGGCACATCGGACATCGTGATGCTATCGCTGGGCACGGGCGCCAATCCGGTGGGCGTGCCGCCTGCCTCGGTGCCCGATCCGCTGGCCTGGGGCGTCACGCACTGGCTGTGGCCGTTCAGCAATGGGCCGGTGCCGGCGACGGCGCTGCTCAACCTCACGATGGATGCGACCGCGCAACTGGCGGCGATCCAGGCGCAGCAACTGCTGGGCAACAACTACATGCGCGGCAACGTGCCGCTGGCCCAACCCTTCGCCCTGGACGATTACAAGAATGTGGGCGAGCTGGTAAGCGCGACGCAGAACTACATCAAGACGCCCGCGTGGGCGGCGGTGCGCAACTGGGTGGAGCAGAACTGGGCGTGAGCGGGCGGGGGGCGTGCGTGGGGCGTGCGTGGGGCGCGGGCCCGGGTTGCCGCTTGCACTGCGGTGCGGTAGCCTCCCGGCTCCATCAATGCCAGGAGTGTCCCGATGCCCAGTCGCTTGCTTCTTTCCACTGGCGCTGCCGTCGCAGCGGCCGCACTGATCATCGGTTGCGGTGCCATGGGTTCATCGGGCGGCAACGCCATGAGCTTCTTCATCACGAGCGTCAACCCCGGCAAGGGCGGCGACCTGGGCGGCCTGGCCGGCGCCGACCGCTTCTGCCAGTCGCTGGCCACCAGCGCGGGGGCGGGCAGCAAGACGTGGCGCGCTTACCTGAGCACCACGGCCGCGAACGGGCAACCGGCTGTCAATGCGCGCGACCGCATCGGCACCGGTCCGTGGACCAGCGCCAAGGGCGTGGTCGTCGCCACCGGCGTGGCCGACCTGCACAGCGCCAACGCCAAGGTCGGCAAGGACACCTCGCTCACCGAGAAGGGCGAGGTCGTCTCGGGCTTCGGCGATGCGGTCAACCGCCACGACATCCTCACCGGCTCGCGCCCCGACGGCACCCTGGCCGTGCCCGATGCCGGCAAGGACACCACGTGCGGCAACTGGACCAAGAGCGACGGCGGCTCCGCCATCGTGGGTCACCACGACCACAAGGGCACGAATCCCGATCCAGTCGCCAATGCGTCGTGGAACTCCTCGCACGGGACGCGCGGCTGCAGCGTCGACCAACTCAAGATGAGTGGTAGCGCTGGGTTGATGTATTGCTTCGCGGCGAATTGACTTGGGCGGATGGGTGGGGGTCGGCTGCGTCGTCTCGCTGTTGCCCGTCGTGGTTGCCAACTCGACCCGCTGCAGCAGGCAAACAGACATTCGCAGCTCGCGGTAGTCAGCGCTTTTGCGCAGCAGCCTCGCCTTGCAAGGACCCCTCGATGACGAAGGCATGCAGCTCGGCCATCCTGCCCTCGCGAAAGCGCCACACATCGCAGTAAGCGTGGCGCGTGTCCTTGCCGGCTTCATCCTTCAGCGTGATCTCGCCGAAGGCCGCGACGATGTCGCCCTCCGCGATCAGGCGATGCACCTCGAGCCGGGGCGGCGCCTTGTACGCGGTCGCCATCCACTGGCGAACGGCTTCCTTGCCGCTGAGCGTGCGGTCGCCCACGAAGGTCCATTCGGTGTCCTCGGTGCAGAACGCGAGGAACCCTTCGTAGTCGCCTTCGGCGATGGCCGCGTTGGCCTTCTCCAGAATCGTTTTGTGTGTCACTGACATCCGGCGCTCTCCTGCGTGCGGCCCGCATGCACGATGCACCGGTGCCTTGCCAACGAGTAAGCGTCCGGAGGCTTTACGCCTTTGTCAGCCGCCGCCGCGTCTTGACCGCAGAAGCCAGTCCCTCGAGCACCGGCACGGTCTGCGCAAAGCCGATGCAGGCATCGGTGATCGAAACGCCGTGCTTGAGCGCCACGCCGGGCTTCAAATCCTGCCGCCCCTCTTCGAGATGGCTTTCGATCATGAGGCCCGTGATGCGCCGTTCGCCGGCCGCGATCTGCGCGGCCACGTCCTCGGCCACCACGATCTGCCGCTGGTGCTGCTTGCTGCTGTTGCCGTGCGAGACGTCGATCATCACCTGCGGCCGAAGGCCGTTCGCCAGCAGCGCCTGGCAGCTGGATTCGACGTCCGCGGCCGAATAGTTGGGGGTCTTGCCGCCGCGCAGGATCACGTGGCAATCGTCGTTGCCGCGGGTCTCGAAGATCGCGGCCATGCCCATCTTGGTCATGCCCATGAAGGCATGCGGCGCGCGGGCCGCCAGGATGGCGTCGGCCGCGACCTTGACGCTGCCGTCCGTGCCGTTCTTGAAGCCCACCGGGCAGCTCAGGCCCGAGGCGAGTTGCCGGTGGCTCTGGCTCTCGGTGGTGCGCGCGCCGATGGCGCCCCAGGCGATCAGGTCGGCAATGAACTGCGGGCTCAGGAGGTCGAGAAACTCGGTGCCGGTCGGCAGGCCCAGCGTGGTGAGTTCGAGCAGCAGGCGCCGCGCGCGCTCCAGCCCTTCGTTGATCGCGAAGCTGCCGTCCAGGTGCGGGTCGTTGATGTAGCCCTTCCAGCCGACGGTGGTGCGCGGCTTCTCGAAATAGGCGCGCATCACGATCAGCAAGTCGTCCTGCAGCGAATCGGCGACCTTCTTCAGGCGCTGCGCGTATTCGATGGCCTGGTCGTGGTCGTGGATGGAGCAGGGGCCGACCACGACCACCAGGCGATCGTCGCGATCGTGCAGCACGTCGGCAATGGCCGCGCGGCTGCCTTCGACCAGCGCGAGCGTGTTGTCGCGCACGGGCACGCGCTCCTGCAGCAGCGCGGGGGTGATGAGCGGGCGGACGGCGCCGATGCGCACGTCGTCGATCCGGGTGGTGTCGAGCGTGCTGTCGCGGGAGCCGATTTCGGCATCGTGGAGAGGGTCGTCGAGGCGGGGCATGGTCGTGGCTTTGAATTTGGTTTCGGAGGGCGTTGGCGCGATTGTCCACGGCATAGGCCATCCGTCGAATGCACAACGGCGGGGGGCCGTCCTAGCATCCCGGACACCACCGCTCATTTCTTTGCTCTTCTCGATGCCCTTGATGAAAAAGCTCGCCTTCTTCGCCGCCACGGCCACGCTTGGCCTGGCCGCCTTCGCCGCCGCGCCGCCCGAGAAAGACCATCCGCTTGTCGGCCGCTACGAAGGCGCGGTGCTCGACGGCACCAAGGTCATGGCCTTCGACGAGGTCGGCCTCATCAAGGAGCCGTTCCAGAACTGGGGCGGCGGCAAGCCCGAGCTGCTCAAGCTGGAGGGCAAGATCTCGCTCTATCACTACAAGCTGCCCGATGGGCGCTCGACCCTGGAGGTGCAGCGCAACTACGAGTCGAGCCTGAAGGCCAAGGGCTTCGAGGTGCTCTTCACCTGCGGCACGGCCAATGCCTCCTGCTACCAGAAGCGGCCCAACAGCGTGGACACCAACACGCCCTACGACTTTGCGCTGGCCTTCGACGACCCCGAGTGGCCGCGCCTGGGCAAGGGCGGCGACTACGTGCGCAACTATTTTTCAGTGAGCGGCCGTTACCTGCTCGCCAGGAAGACCGGCCCCACGGGCACCGTGTACGCGAGCATCGCGCTGGCCGAGCACAACGCCGATGTCGGCAACCATGCCTTCGTGCGCGTGGTCGAAAGCAAGGCGATGGAGGGCGACAAGATCGTGTTCGTCGATGCCTCGGCGATGCAGAAGAGCCTGGCCGAGACGGGGCGCATCAACCTCTACGGCATCCTGTTCGACCTGGACAAGGACGTGATCCGCCCCGAGTCGCAGCCCACGCTGGACGAGATGACCAAGCTCATGCGCAACAACCCGCCGCTCAAGCTCTCTGTGGTGGGGCACACCGATGCGCAAGGGGAGGCGAAACACAACGACGATCTTTCCAAGCGCCGCGCGGTCGCGGTGATCGGCGTGTTGGTGAAGGCGGGCGTGGACCCGCGCCGCTTCACCACGCGCGGTGCCGGCGCGGCCGAGCCGGTGGCGCCGAACGACAACGAATCGGGGCGTGCGAAGAATCGGCGGGTCGAGCTGGTGCGGCTTTGATCCGCCTCAGCCCTTCAACACCGCGAACGTCGTGGACCAGTTGCCGGGCGCGGCATCGACCAGCGCGTTCAGGTGCGCCTGCAGGCGGCCGGCGATGTCCGCGAGCGTCGTGCCTTCGGCCAGTGGCTCGTTGCCGCTGATGACGTCGATCCATTCGTCGGCGTCTTCGGCGCCGGCTTCTTCCGGCACTTCCCATCCGCCCGCCGCGCCGAGCAGATAACGCAGGTGGTATTCGATGGCGAAGCCCGGCTCGGCCGTGCCTTCGCGGCGCACGCGGGCCAGGCGCGCGACAGCCGCGGCCAGCGACGCGGTGCTGAACGTGCGGCTCGCCGGTTCGGAGGCCAGCTCGGAGCCCTCGACCGCGTAGCCCGCGAGCTCGCGCCAGTAGGCCTCGTCGTGCGCGCCATCGCGCTGCGTCATGTGCTGGCTCGCGAAGCGCGCCGCCAGGTCGATGTCGGCGATGAGCGGCGAGAGCACCAGGTCGCGGCCGAAGTCGAAGCCGAAGAAATACATCGTGCCGTCCAGCGTCACCGCCTCGATGGCGCCGACGTGTCCCTTGCGTCCGGCAAGGGGCAGGGGAACGGCGGGGCCGCCGTTCGCAGTCGTGGCGGCGGCCGGGGCCGGCGGCTTTTTCTTCTTGAGGAAATCGAACATCCGAAGATCCTTTGGGGGAGTTCAGTTCAAGGCGATGTTCGCACCTTCAGATGACGGGCACGCTGGTTTCCTTGAGCACCCGCAGCACGAAGTGCGATTTGCTGTGGCGGATGCCGGGGATCTTGTAGAGCTTCTCGCGCAGGAGCCGTTCGTAGTCGCGCGTGTCGCGCACGGCGATGCGGATGTAGTAGTCGTAGTCGCCCGAGACCAGATACGCCTCCTGGATCTCGGGAATGGTTGCGAGCACGCGGCCGAAGTCGTAGAGGGTTTCGTCGGTGTGGCTCTCCAGCGTGACCTGCACGATCACCGAATCGTGATAGCCCAGCTTGGCCGGATCGATGGCGACGGTGTAGCGCTTGATGACGCCCTGCGCCTCCAGCTTCTTGATGCGCGTCCAGCAGCTGGTGGGCGAGAGGCCGACCTCGTTGCCGATCTCCTGCAGGGTCTTGCGCGAGTCGAGCAACAGCACGCGGAGGATGGCCATGTCGATCTTGTCGAAAGATCCTTCTTCGGATGTGGCTGTTTTCCGATTGGTTTTCATAAATTGGACCTAAAGAGCCAAAAGAAAGAAGCAAATTCTGCCTCAGAAGCGGAAGAATTGACGGCATGAGATTGCTTGATCCAAACCTTCTACCCCTCACGCCCTCCTTGTCCCTTCACCCCGAGGCGCCCGCCCGCGTGCGCAACGGGGCGGAGGCCCTGCTCGATACGCTGGTCGAGTGCGGCGTGGACACGATCTTCGGCTACCCCGGCGGCGCCGCGCTGCCGCTGTACGACGCGCTGCACGGCGAGCCGCGCCTGCGCCACGTGCTGGTGCGCCACGAGCAGGCCGCGGTGCATGCGGCCGAGGGCTATGCGCGCAGCACGGGGCGGGTCGGCGTGGTGCTGGTCACCTCGGGGCCGGGGGTGGGCAACACGATCACGGGGCTCCTGGATGCGATGAGCGATTCGGTGCCGGTGCTGTGCATCAGCGGGCAGGTGGCCACGGCGGTGATCGGCACGCAGGCCTTCCAGGAGAGCGATGCGCTGGGCATGTCGCGCCCGGTGACCAAGTGGAACCAGCAGGTGCGCGCGGCGGACGACGTGCCGGCGCTGGTGCGCCGCGCGCTGGAAATCGCATCGTCGGGCCGGCCGGGGCCGGTGCTGCTCGATGTGCCGAAGGACATCCAGCTCATGCGCCTGGGTGGCACTTCGACGCCCTTGCGTGCGATGCATCCGATGCATCCGCTGCGTCCGCTGCGTCCGCTGCGCACGAGCAGGGCGGTGCTGCCACCCAGGGCGATGCTGCAGCGTGCGGCCGACCTGCTCTCGACCGCGCGGCGGCCGGTGCTCTATGGCGGCGGCGGGCTCATCAACTCGGGGCCCGCGGCCTGCGAGGCCTTCACGCAGCTGGTGCACCGCCTGCACGCGCCCTGCACGCTGACGCTGATGGGCCTGGGCGCTTTCCCCGCATCGGATGCGAAGTTCATCGGCATGCTGGGCATGCACGGCAACCTGGAAGCGAACCTTGCGATGCACGAGGCCGACCTGGTGGTGTGCGTCGGCGCGCGCTTCGACGACCGCGTGACGGGCAAGCTGGACGAGTTCTGCCCGCATGCGCGAAAGATCCACATCGACATCGACCCCGCGAGCATCAACAAGATCGTGCAGGTCGATGTGCCGATGGTGGGCGACTGCGCGGCGATCCTCGATGCGGTGCTGGCGCTGCTGCCCGCCGAGGGCTTTGCGCCCGAGCGGCTCGCGCCGTGGTGGGCGCGCATCGAGCGCTGGCGTGCCGAAGACTGCTTGAAGTTCGCGCCGCGCGCCGATGCCATCCTGCCGCAGCAGTTGATGACCTCGCTGCAGCAGGCCACCGCCGCCACGGGCCGCGACACCATCGTCTCGACCGACGTGGGCCAGCACCAGATGTGGGCCGCGCAGTACCTGCGCTTCGACAGCCCGCGCCATTGGCTCACCTCGGGCGGCGCGGGCACGATGGGCTATGGGCTGCCCGCGGCCATCGGCGCGCAGATCGGCCACCCCGATGCGCTGTGCGTGTGCGTGAGCGGCGATGCCTCGGTGCTCATGAACATCCAGGAGCTGTCGACCGCCGTGCAGCACCGCACGGCGGTGAAGCTGGTGCTCTGCAACAACGGCTACATGGGCATGGTGCGGCAGTGGCAGGAGCTGAACCACGGCAATCGCCTGAGCCACAGCTGGAACGAGGCGCTGCCGGATTTCGTGGCGCTGGCGAAGGCGTTCGGCTGGGGGGCGCGGCGGGTGTCGGACCCTGCCGAACTCGAAGCCGCGCTGGCCGAGTGCCTGGCGAGCGACGGGCCGTTCTTTCTCGACGTGCAGGTGGCGGCGCAGGAGAACTGCTTTCCGATGATGCCGTCGGGGCATGGGCACCACCGGGTGATGCTGGCGAAGGACCGGTGGTACGAGGAGGCGTGATGCCCGGTTGCATTGCGCCTTCCCCCTTTGGGAGAAGGCTGGGATGGGGGCAGGCAGAGCACTCGATGGATGCGCTGCTTGCCCCCACCCCAACCCTCCCCAGAGGGGGAGGGAGCAAGAGGAGGCGCAAGCGGGCGCTACACGCTCTGCAAGCGCACGTCGTTGGTGGGGATGGCGTTGAGCTCGGCCCAGTCCATCTCCTCTTCGAGCCGGTGGTAGGTGTCGTCCTCGATCTGTCCGCTCTCGCGCAGCACTTCGAGCGCCTGGCGCTGCGCGCGGATCGCCGTGGCGCGCAGGCGGTCGTGCGCGGTGCGGGCCTGCGGCTGGCTTTCGTCGGCGGCGATGGTCCGCGCGGCGCGGTATTCGTCGCGCACGGCACCGGCCTCGCCGCCGGGCTGCGCTTCGAGTGCGGACAGCGCCGCGTCCATCATCGCGATGCGCGCGAGCGAGACCTCCTTGTCCTGCGATTCGTCGGGCTCGATCTTCAGCGCCCTGATCAGCGGTCCGATGGTGAAGCCCTGGATCACCAGCGTGCCGAGCACCACCGCGAACGCGCTCAGCACGATGAGGTCGCGCCCCGGAAAATCCGCCGGCAGCGCAAAGGCCGTGGCCATGGTGACCAGCCCGCGCATGCCCGACCAGCCGACGAGAAAGCCGATGCGCTTCGAAGGAATCGAGATGCCCTTGGGCTTCAGGCCCAGCCGGTGCTTCACCGTGCGCATCACCGCCCCGTAGAACATCACCCACGCCACCCTCACCGCGATGACCAGCGCGAGCACGAGGCCCGCGAACTGCAGCGCGTGCACGAGCGCGGGGCCCGAGAGGCGGTCGAGGATGCCGCGCGCCTGCAGCCCCATGAGGAAGAACGCGAGCACGTTGAGCGTGAACACCACCGCGCCCCACACCGCATACGACTGCACCCGGTCCCGCGGCGTGCTGCGGCTCGGCGCGTACTGGCCCAGCTTCATGCCGAAGGCGACCACCGAGATGATGGGCGACAGGTGCAGCCGCTCGGCGACGATCCACGCCGCAAAGGTCATCACGAACTGGAAGATGATGGCCGAGCGCGTGCCCGCGAAGAGCGGGCTGATGAGCTGCAGGTAGATCTTGCCGAGCAGGAGGCCGGCCACCGCGCCGCCCGGCACCGCCACCAGCAGCATCGGCAGCGAGCTCGAAATGGGCTGGTGCCCCGCGCCCGCCGCCGACACCGCCACGCCGAACACCAGCAGCGCGACCGCATCGTTGAGCAGGCTCTCGCCGTTGATGAGCGACAGCGTGCGCCGCGGAATGCGGAACTGCTGCATCACCGCCGCCGCGGCCACCGCATCGGGCGGCGCGACGATGGCGCCGAGCGTGATGGCCGCGGCCAGCGGCAGCCCCGCGAAGGCCCAGCCGGCCCAGGCCACCACGGCGGTGGTGAGCAGCACCGCCACCAGCACCAGCGAGACCAGCGGCATCCAGTTGCGTCGCAGCTCGCGCGGCGAGGTGTCGAAGGCCGAGTCGAGCAGGGCGGGGGCGATGAACAGCGCGAGCGCCAGGTGCGGATCGAAATGGATGTGCGGCACCCAAGGCATCGCGCCGAGCCCGACGCCGGCCAGCGCCAGCAGCGACGGGTAGGGCAGCGCGAGGCGGCGCGAGAGCTGCAGCAGCAGGCAGGCCGCCACCAGCATGAGCAGGACGTTTTCGAAGATGTCCACGAGGGCTCCTCAGGTCTTCATGTTGTTCGGCGAATACTAAGAGGAGCGCGCGGGTCGAAGAGAAAATAGAGGGTCATTGGCCAGTTCAGGACAATAGAGTCCAGAATTATCTATACTCCCCGCCCATGGCCCGACCCAAAGCATTCGACCGCGAGACCGCCCTGCAGGGCGCGATCCCCGTGTTCTCCAACCTCGGCTACGACGGCACCTCCACCGAGGTGCTGCTCAAGGCCATGGGCATCAGCCGCCAGAGCATGTACGACACCTTCGGCGACAAGCGAAAGCTGTACCTGGAGGCGCTGCAGTACTACGTCGCGGGCAGCGTGGCCGAACAGATCCGCACGCTCAACGGCCCGGGCTCGGCGCTGAAGGGGCTGGAGGCGATGCTGATGGCCATGGCCTCCAAGGCGAGCACCGACGCCGAGCCGGGCTGCCTGGGCATCGGGGCCATTTGCGAGTTCGGACGTTCGGATGCGGAGGTCTCGCTGCTCACCGATACGGCGGCGCGCACCTTGCTGTCCGCGATCGAGCGCCGCATCGCCGAGGCCAAGGCGGCGGGCGAGATCGGCAAGGGCGTGGACACGCGGGATGCCGCGCAGTTCATGTCGGCCACGCTCTCGGGGCTCAAGATTTCGGCACGTGGGGGCGCGCCCGTCGAGACGCTGCGCGGCGTGGCGCGGATGGCGCTTCGAAGCCTGAAGTAGCAGGCTGCGGGCAGCAAGCAGGAGCGCCTTTTCAGGGCGCATTTTTTGGTTCTATTATGGATCGAACGATCCGTTAAAAAAGGAAGATTCTCATCATGCCAAACACACTCGCAGGCAAGGCCGCGCTGGTCACGGGCGGCTCTCGCGGCATTGGCGCCGCCATCGTGCGCCGCCTTGCGAACGATGGCGCGGCCGTCGCGTTCACCTATGCCGCCTCGGACGACAAGGCCAGGGCGCTCGTGGGCGAAGTCCGGGCGCAAGGCGGCAAGGCTTTGGCCATCAAGGCCGACAGCGCCGACGCGAAGGCCGTGCAGCAGGCGGTGTCGCAAGCGGCCGAGGCGTTCGGGCGGCTCGACATCCTGGTCAACAGCGCCGGCATATTGATTGCGGGCGTGGTGGATGCCTACGACCTCGCCGACTTCGACCGCATGGTGGCCGTCAACGTGCGCGCCGTGTTCGTGGCCACGCAGGCCGCGGTGCCGCACATGGGCGAGGGCGGGCGCGTCATCACCATCGGCAGCGTGACGGCGGACCGCAGCGGCTTCGCGGGCTCGTCGGTCTACAGCATGACCAAGGGCGCGGTGGCTTCGCTCACGCGGGGCCTGGCGCGCGACCTGGGCCCGCGCGGCATCACGGTGAACGTGGTGCAGCCGGGGCCGACCGACACCGACATGTCGCCTCAAGGCGAGATCGGCGAGCGCGTGCGCTCGCTGATCTCCCTGGGGCGCATGGGAAAGGACAGCGAGATCGCCAGCCTCGTGGCCTATCTCGCAGGGCCCGATGCGGGCTTCGTGACGGGCGCGGCGCTCACCGCGGACGGTGGCTACCTCGCCTGAACGCGCATCGGGCGATTCGCTCGCTCGGGCCGATCAGGACTTGATGAACGCCAGCAGGTCGGCGTTGAACTTGTCCTTGTGCGTGTCGGTCAGGCCGTGCGGCGCGCCGGGGTAGACGATGAGCTTGTTGTTCTTCACCAGCTTGGCCGAGGCCAGGCCCGCGGCGCCGATCGGCACGATCTGGTCGTCGTCGCCGTGGACGATGAGCGTGGGCACGTCGAACTTCTTCAGGTCTTCGGTGAAGTCGGTTTCGGAGAACGCCTTGATCGAGTCGTAGGTGTTCTTGTGGCCGCCGATCATGCCCTGCGCCCACCACGAATCGATGAGGCCCTGCGACACCTTGGCGCCCGGCCGGTTGAAGCCGAAGAAGGGGCCCGAGGGCACGTCCTTGTAGAACTGCGAGCGATTGGCCAGCTGCGCGGCGCGCAGGCCGTCGAACACTTCGATGGGCAGGCCCCCGGGGTTGGCGGCGGTCTTGAGCATGAGCGGCGGCACGGCCGAAATGAGTGCGGCCTTGGCGACGCGCTTGGTGCCATGGCGGCCGATGTAGCGCGCCACTTCGCCGCCGCCGGTGGAGAAGCCGACCAGCACGATGTTCTTCAGGTCCAGCGTCTCGATGACGGTGGCCAGGTCGTCGGCGTAGGTGTCCATGTCGTTGCCGTTCCATGGCTGGCTGGAGCGGCCGTGGCCGCGGCGGTCGTGCGCCACGGTGCGGTAGCCCAGCGAGGAGAGGAAGAGCATCTGCGATTCCCAGCTGTCCGAGTCGAGCGGCCAGCCGTGGCTGAAGACGACGGTTTGCCCGGTGCTGGGGCCCCAGTCCTTGAAGTAAAGCTGGGTGCCGTCCTTGGTGACGATGGTGTTGCTCATGACTTGCTTTCCTTGGAGTGAAGAGGCCGCGCCGGCTTTCGGCGCAGCGGTGGAAGCGGCGGATGCCGCGGTGGAGAAGCCGGTGCCCACGAGGGCGCCGGCTGCGACGGAGGCGCTACCGAGCAGCAGGTTGCGGCGGGTCGGGGTAGCGGTCAAGTTCTTTGCGTGTGACATGGTGCGTTCCTTCGGTGACGTGGTGGAGATGGAAGAAGAGAATTCGTATCGCGTGTATTAATATCGCATGCGATATAAATGACAGGAAAAAACAGGAAGGCGGATGCGGCGGGCCCTCACGCGTTCCTGTCCAGGTTCGAGCGCAGGGCGAGCAGTTCGTCGCGCAGCTTGCCGATCTGGCCCGGCTCCAGCGCCATGGCTTCGGCCACGCAGGCGGGCAGGGCGCGCGCCTTCTTGTGCAGCGCGCGGCCTTCGGCGGTGAGGGACACGATGACCTGGCGCTCGTCCGATGCGGAGCGCACGCGCTGGATGAGGCCACGTGCTTCGAGGCGCTTGAGCAAGGGGGTGAGGGTGGTCGTCTCCAGCGAGAGCCGCGTGCAGATCTCGGAGACGTTGATGCCATCGCGCTCCCACAGCACCAGCATGACCAGGTACTGCAGGTAGGTGAGGTCCAGGTCGTGCAGCAGGCCGCGGTACACCTTGTTGAGGCTGAGCATCGTCGAGTACACGGCAAAGCAGAGCTGTTCGTCGAGCGCCAGGGGATTGGTCCTGGCGGCTTCAGCGGGTGGGGCAGCGGGGCGCTTAGAAGGCATGGGCCGGATATTAGATCGCATGCGATCTAGTTGCAAGCGATATTTCTGGATGGCCCCGTGGGCTGCTCAGTCTGGCGATCTGCGGTAGGCGCCCGGCGGTGTTCCGAAGTGGCTCCTGAAACAGCGGCTGAAGTGGCTCGCATCGCCGAATCCGTTGCGGTAGGCAATCTCCGAAACGCTCAGGTGATCGAGCCTGCGGTTCCCGAGTTCTTCCTTCGCGCGTTCGAGGCGGCGTGCCTTCAGGTACGCGCCGTACTGCGTGCGCTGCAGCTCGAAGAGACGGTGCGTGAGCCGCTTCGAAATGCCGAGTTCTTTCGAGACCGCATCGACCGACAACTCCGCATCGCCCAGGTGCGCCTCGATGCAGGCCACCAGCCGTTGCCAGCGGTCGCGCTCGCGGCGCTTGCCTTCGGCTGCATCGTCGTCCACCGATTCGCACGATTCGCAGTACGTCGCGGCCAGCAGCGAGACGAAGGACTGCTCCGAGAAATACGCGAGCGCCGGCGTGCCCTGCACCGGCCCGGGGAACACATGGCCCATGTGCGTGCGCGCGGCCTCGGCCATCCGCGAATCGGCCCGCGCGATCGAGGGCACGAAGCGCTCGTGCAGGTCCGCATGGATGCCGAAGAACCGGGCGGCCGGCACGCGCAGCATCACCAGCTTGCCGGGCGTCGCGAGCGTGCAGACGGACGGCATCCGCGTGGTGCGGAACGTGATGTCGCCCTGGCGAAACGGCAGCCGCCGGCCGCCCTGGTCGATGGTGCCTTCGCCCTCGACGGCGATCATGGCCAGCACGTCGCCCGCGCCGCCGGGCGAGGCGAGCGCGGTGTCGTGCCGCACCGCGAGCGGCGTCGAGGTGAAGCTGATCGCAAGGCCCCCGCCCACGAGCCGGCAGGCCTCCAGGCTCATGCGCGGGTTGCTGTCCTGCACGCTGAGCTCGCCCGGGTAGACCAGCGAGTCGAGCGCGCTGGAGTAGCCCTGCACGTCGCCCGGATAGAACGGGCGAAAGCGCGGCGCAAAGCTCAGTTCGGATGCGGTGTCGTGGTGCATGGTGGGGCTCCTGCGGTTGGCCCGCACGCTTCGTGCCAAGCCACCGCAGTCTAGGTCTCGGGCCCGCTCGCAACGATCGAGACTTTCCACTAGGCTGTGGCACCCCAAGGCAGATCCAAGGAGACATCGATGGCCGCAATCGCCGAAATCGCCGACATCCAGAAGCTGTTCGCCGGGATATTTCCCGGCCTGATGGGCATCCGCGTGACGGTGCTGGAGCCCGACCGCGTGGTGGCGGAAATGGAGGTGCGGCAAGACCTCTGCACGGCCGGCGGCATCCTGCATGGCGGCGCCTCGATGGCGTTTGCCGACACGCTGGGCGCGGTCGGCACGCTGGTGAACCTCTCGGGCGGCAAGCGCACGACGACCACCGATTCGAGCACCAAGTTCATCGCCGGCGCGCGCCTGGGCAGCACGGTGACGGGCACCTGCGTGGCGCTGCACCGCGGGCGCACCACGATGGTCTGGCAGACCGCGATCACGAATGCCGAGGGCAAGCTCTGCAGCGTCGTCACGCAGACGCAGCTGGTGCTCGATCCCGCGCCATGACGCCGTAGCTCCCCCGGTTGGCACGCAGGGTCAATGCGCGTGCGCTCACGCACAAGCGCAAACCCGGCCCGCTTCTTACATTGACCGCCACCGTCAATGCACAGGAGCCACAGCGTGACAACCCACGACAACCCCACACCGTCCCTCGACGGACTCAGCTACGGCAACTGGAGCGAGGCCGAGAAGCTCGCCCTCAGCTGCCGCATCCTGGCCAGGGAGGGGCACTCCGAAACGCTGGCCGGGCAAGTCACCGTGCGGCAGGCCGACGGCACCTTCCTCACGACGCCGCTCGCGCATGCCTTCGGCGAGATCCGCCCGCAATCGGTGATGCGCATCGACGATTCGCTGCGCGTGCTCGAAGGGCGCGGCGTGCCGAACCCCGCGGTGCGTTTCCACCTCTGGGTCTACCGGCGAAGGCCCGATGTGAACTGCGTGATGCACACGCATCCGCCCTATGTGTCGGCCCTGTCGATGACGGGCGAGCCGCTGCAGATCGCGCACATGGACGCCACGCCGTTCTTCGACGACTGCGCTTTCCTTGCGGAGTGGCCCGGCCTGCCGATTGCCGACGTGGAAGGCGAGATCATCTCGGCCGCGCTCGGCCACAAGCGCTGCGTGTTGCTCGCCAACCACGGCTTCCTGGCCGCGACGGCGAGCATCGAGGAGTCGCTCTACATGTCGGTGCTCATCGAGCGCGCGGCGCGCAACCAGCTGATCGCGCAGTCCGCCTACGGACGGCTCAAGCTGGTGGACCCGGTGCTGGCGAAGGAGTCGCACGACTTCCTGCTGCAGCGGAGCATCGTCAACGCGAGCTTCGCGATGTTCGCGCGGCAGATCACCGGGGAGCAGCCATGAGCAGCATCGCTTCGCCGTTGCAAGGCGCGGCCGTGGCAAAGAAGCGCCAGAGCATCTGGAAGATCGGCGCCGCCACCATGGTCGGCACGGCCATCGAGGCCTTCGACTTCCTGGCCTACGGCACCGCCGCGGCGCTGGTGTTCAACAAGCTCTTCTTTCCCAACTTCGACCCCACCGTCGGCACGCTGGCCGCCTTCGGCACCTTCGCGAGCGGCATGCTGGCGCGGCCGCTGGGCGGCATCGTCTTCGGGCACTTCGGCGACCGGCTGGGGCGCAAGTCGATGCTCACGCTGAGCCTGCTGATGATGGGCATCTGCACCGTGCTGATCGGCCTCTTGCCGACCTACGAATCGATAGGCATGTGGGCCGCGGTGCTGCTGGTGCTGCTGCGCATCGGGCAGGGGCTGTCGTTCGGCGGCGAGCTGGGCGGCGCGATGCTGATGGCCGTGGAGCATGCGCCGCCCAAGTGGCGCTCGCTGGTGGGCAGCATGCCGCAGATGGGCGCACCCATCGGCGTGCTGCTGTCCTCGGGTGCTTTCGCGCTGGTGACGCAACTGCCCGAGGCGAGCTTTCTGAGCTGGGGCTGGCGCCTGCCGTTTCTTGCGAGCGCGGTGCTGATCGTGCTGGGCGTCTTCATCCGCATGAAGGTGGAGGAATCGCCCGAGTTCATGCAGGTGAAGGTGCACCAGAAAACGGCGGTGCTGCCGGCGCGCGAGGTCGTCGCGGCGCACTGGAAGCCCTTGCTGCTGACCATCGGCGGCAAGCTGGCCGAGGTGACGCTGATCTACACGATCCTGGTGTTCTCGATCTCGTATGCGACGAGCCGCCTGGGGTTCTCGCGGGCCGATGCGCTGCACGCGCTGATCGCGGGTTCGGTGGTCATGGTCTTCACCATTCCGGCCAGCGGCTGGCTCGCGGACAAGGTGGGGGCGCGGCGGCTCTACGTGTTCGGCGGGCTGCTGCTCGCCGTCATGGCGGTGCCGCTGTTCCAGGCGATCGGCAGCGGGTCGCTCACGGCGTACACGGTGGCGATGGTGATCGCTCTGTCGATCAACTATGCGCTGATGTTCGCGCCGCAGTCGAACCTGTATGCGGCGCAGTTTCCGGCGCAACTGCGCTACTCGGGCATCTCCATCGGCATCCAGTTCGCGGCGGCCATCGGCGGCGGGCTGGCGCCGATCATCGCGGCGACGCTGGTCGCAAAGTATTCGAGCATCGTGCCGGTGGGCATCTATGTGGCGGTGCTGGGCGTGATCGCGGCGGTGTGCGCGTACCTGATGCGGCCCACGCCGAACGAATGAATCGAACGAATGAATCGAACGAATGAGTGACCGTCAGGAGTGGCCGTCCACCCGCATCTGGAAGAGGAAGTAGGGCGGAATGCAGGCGCCGCGCCCTTCGGGCTGGCCCGCGGCCTGCGCGCAGATGAAGTCGTCGCGGCAGGGCTGCTGCGCCGAGCAGCTGCGCAGGTTGCCGGGGCGCGTGTGTTTGGCGAGGCATTCGCCGAAAGGCTTGTTCGCGGCCAGGCACTGGTTGAAGTCGCTCAGGATGGCGATGCCGCCGCAGGTGCCGTTCCTGTCGAGCGGATCGCAAGGGCCCGAGCACATGCCGCCCGGGAAGCCGACCGAGGTTTTCTCGCACACCGAAAACACGCCCTCGCAGGCGACGCGGGGCAGCTTCTCGGCACGGTCCAGCCACGGGTTGGCGGACTGCGTGATGCGCGTGGGCTCGCAGCTGGCGCCGACCGTGGCCTTCACGGGGGCGGCGTTCGTGCTGTCCGGTTCGGCGAGCGGGCGGAACGGGTCGGGCTGCGGCGTCGACAGCGCGGCGTGCACGTAGGTGCCGCGGCGCGCCAGTTCGTCCTGCAGGTGCGGCGAGTGCGGCAGCGCGAGCGCATTGCCCGTGGTGAAGGTGCGCGATGCGCCGCGCCGGTCGATGCCCAGCAGATGAAAGCCCGCGACCGCGCGGCTCTGGTGGCAACCCGCACAGCTGAGGTCATCGAGGCGGCGCAGCACGGCCTGAGGCGATTGCAGCGTGCGGCTGCCGGGCACGGGATGCCAATCGCCGGGCGAGAAGACCTGTGCGAATGGCCGGTTCGCCAGGCGTGCGAGGCCGCGCGGTGCGACCGAAACCGATTCGGTCGCGAGGAATTTCTCGGGGATCTGCACGGAGGCCTCGTCCAGTGCGCGCAGGTTGGCGGGCTGCTGCAGCCACTGCTGCAGTTCCTTGCGCAGCGGCGCGCTGGCCTTCAGGCGCGCGACGTTGGGCGTGTTCTCCAGCGGCGCCACATCGAAGCGCTTTGCGCCCGCGTTCCAGCGGAAGGCGCGCAGCATGTACTCGGCATGGCCGCCGAGATCGGGCCGCACCGCGGAGGGCCAGCGCACGCTCTGCAGGTTGGTGGTGACCTGCGCGATGCGCGCGGGCGCAAGGCGCTGCGGCGCGAGCGGGCCGTCGGGCGACACCAGCCAGCGGCCGAGCGCCTCGTCCGGCATCGAAGCCTGCGGCGGCTGCCAGCGCCGCGCGGCGGCGGCGCAACTGCCGTCTGCATCGGGCGCATCGCCGCGCAGTTCGACATTGACGGTCATCGGCAGGCGCGACTGCATGGCGACGGTGCGATACGCGAGCCTGTACACCAGCCGTGTCTCGCCGCATGCGCCGTTCTGGAAAGGGCGGCGGTCCATGCGATTGGCCACGCCGACCAGTTCGAAGAAGGCATCGGGGCTTGCGAGCCAGCGCGCATCGAACAGCCGGTGTGGGTAACGCGAGATGCCGACGCCGGCCTGCTTGTCCGCGCGCTGGATGCGCGCGAGGCTTTCACCGAGCGGCGTGGCGATGGATTGCCACGCCGGCGAACGCATCAAGGCCTGGTTGGTAGCGATGCCTTCAGGTGAAGCGGGCGCATCGCTGATCCAGTGGGCGAAGCTGGCGCCGGATTTCTCGGCGGCCTGCAGTGCGGCTGGCGCGGTGACGAGCAGCACGGGCTCGGCCGCATGCGCGAAGGCCGGTGCGAGCGCCAGTGCAAATGCGAAGGACAGGCAGTGTTTGAAGATCGGCACGCGGCCGATTGTGTCAGCGCCGGGGCGTGATGTTCAGCGCCGCGCAGAAGTCGTAGAACGCCTCCAGCTGCAGCGATTTGTCGAACACCGCATCGACACCCGCCGACAGCGCGCCTTCGCGCACCTCGGAGGTCGCGTAGTTCATGAGCACCACGGTGCGTTGCGCGGGCGATTTGTTGTCCTTCAGGTACTGCGCCACGGTGAGCCCGTTGCCCTCGGCGAGGAACACGTCGATGACGGCTGCGTCCCATGCGCCGGGGTTGGCCTTCAACCAGTCGATCGCTTCGGTGGAAGTGGCTGCGGTGCCGATCACATCGCATTCGGAAAATTCTTGCAGCCCGTCGGTCAGCGTGGTCGCGATCAGAGGGTTGTCTTCTATGAGGTAGATGCGGGTCATCGTTGTTGGCAAGAGGGTACGGTCCATCGGCTTGTCTCGGCCGAGGGGGTCATTGTCGGGGCGCACTCCCGTGGCCGAGTAAGACAACGCCGCCATCTGTCGTACATCCCTGTAGGGTGGTGGGTCGCGACGGGTGCAACCCGGCGGGTTGTCTGGAAAAATGCAACGCAATGACCACTGACTCGCAACCCAAGCTCCGCGTGCTGCTCGTGGAGGATGACGTCGACACCCTCGCCACCACCCTGAAACTGCTGGAGGCCCTGGGGCACTGGGCCACCGGCGTGAAGAGCGCCGAGGCCGCGATCTCGCGCTTCTTCCAGGGCGCCTTCGACGTGGTGATGGTGGACATCGGGTTGCCCGCGCTGTCGGGGCACGACCTGGCCGAGCGGCTGCTGCGCGACCACCGCGTGCCCGTGATCTTCGTGACCGGACAGGCGCAACCGGCCAAGCCGTTGGCGGGGACCCTGTGGCTGCGCAAGCCCTATACGGTCGAGCAGCTGACCGAGGTGCTGGAGCGCGCGGTGGTGTCGCCTTCCTAGAAACCTGAGAAAAATCAAATGCTTGGAGGGGCCTGCGTGCCACGTCGTGTGCACTTTTTGCGGAATCCACCCTGGGCCGCTTGATTTGCAGCCGCTTTCGTCTTGACGACGGATACCTGCCTCTTGAATGAAGGCGATGCCGTCGGCTTCCTTGGATACCGGTGTCCAAACCGGGGGGTCTTGGGAAGCTTTGGCACCTGGGGCCATTGGCCTCCGGACGCCCGCCGCCCGATAGCGTTGCGCATGCTGGATGATCCCGTTGACACGCAGGGGTCTGAATAATTATATTGGTCTAACCATTAATTAATCGTGGGGTCGCTCCAGCACCGATCCGCGAAGTTCCCCAGCGAGACAAGAACGTGCTGACCATCAATCTCTTCAACGGCCTGGTCTACGGCGCACTGCTGTTCGTCATGTGCTCGGGCCTCGCGCTCATCTACGGGTTGAGGCGGGTCGTCAACTTCGCGCATGGCTCGCTCTACATGCTGGGGGCCTATCTCGGCTATTCGATCGCCGGGTGGGGCAACTTCTGGCTGGCGCTGGTGCTGGTGCCGCTCGTGATGGCCGTGCTCGGCGTTCTGCTCGACCGTTACGGCTTCAGGCTGCTGCACAAGCGCGATCCGCTGTCCGTCGTGCTCGTGACCTTCGGCCTGCTGCTGGTGATCGAGGACTTCGTGCAGACCGTCTGGGGCAAGAGCAACCTCTCGCTGGCCGCACCGCCGGCGCTCGGCGGAACGCTGGACCTGTGGGGCACGCCGGTGCCCGTCTATCGCATCGCGGTGATCGCGATCGGCGCGCTGGTCGCGCTGGGCCTCACGCTCTGGCTTCGCTGCTCGCGCGCCGGACTGTACGTGCGGGCCGCCAGCACCGACCCCGCGACCACCGCCATGCAAGGCGTCAACACCGACATGCTGAGTGCCGCGGTCGTGGGCCTGGGCACCGCGCTGGCCGGGCTCGCCGGCGTGGTCGCGGCGCCGTTCCTGTCGCTGTCGCCCTCGATGAGCGGCGACGTGATCATCGATTCGTTCGTGGTGGTGGTGGTCGGCGGACTGGGCTCGCTGGCCGGTGCCTTCGTCGCGGCGATGGTGCTGGGCATGCTCCAGGCACTGGGCGCCGTCTACCTGCCCGATGCGGCGGCGCTGCTGCCGTTCGTTCTGATGGTCGTCGTGCTCGTGTGGCGGCCCTCGGGCTTCGCTGGCAGCCGGACATGAGGCCCGCGCGGTGACGATGCGTTCTCTCTGTCTGGCCGCCCTGTGCGCGCTGGTCGTGGGCGCGCTGTTCGGATGGTTCGTGCGCTCGGGCACCTTGCTGTCGCTGCTCACGCAGGCGCTCATCTACGCGGTGCTGGCCGTCGGCGTCGGGGTGCTGTTGCGGCAGAACGGCATGGTGAGCTTCGGGCACGCGCTCTTCTTCGGCGTGTCGGGCTACGGCGTGGGCATCCTCATGCAGGCCAAGCTGATGCCCGCGGAATTTGCGATCGCGCTCACCCTGGCGGGCGTGTCGCTGGCCGCCTTCCTGGCCGGGTTGGTGATCGTGCGCGTGCCGGGCGTGGCATTCGGCATGCTTACGCTGGCTCTTGGCCAGATGTTCTATCTGACCGCCTCGCGTTCGCGCGGCCTGACGGGCGGTGCCGACGGCATGAATATCGACTGGCCGGCGCAACTCTTCGGCATACCCCTCTCGCAACTGCTGCGGCCGGGCGCGATGTTCGTGCTGTGCTGGAGCGTGCTCGTGGTGGTGCTCTTTCTGCTGGCGCTGCTCCTGCGGGGCCGCTTCGGCAGCGTGACTGAAGCCGTGCGGGACAACGAGGAGCGCGCGCGTTTCATCGGCATCCTCACGCTGATGCCACGCGCGCTGGTGTTCGCGCTGTCGGCGTTCGTGAGCGCGCTGGCGGGCGTCCTGTCGGCGCTGAACACCGGCTTCGTCTCGCCCGAGACGCTGCATTGGAGCGTCTCGGGCGTGGCCCTGATGATGGCCGTGGTGGGCGGCTACAAGGTGCTGTGGGGGCCGGCGCTCGGCGCCGTCGTCTACTTTCTCGCCAAGGACGCGCTGGGCGACCACGCCACGCACTGGATGGCGATCTTCGGCGTCGCGCTCATCACCGTCATCGTGTTCTCGCCCGCGGGCATTGCCGGCGCACTGACGCAGCTGATGCGGCTGGCGCGTCCGGCGGGCCGGCCGGGGAGGGCGGGGCCATGAGTTCACTGGTGCTCCAGGCGATCGACGTGGCCGTGCACTACGGCGGCGTGAAGGCCGTCGACGGCGTGAGCTTCTCGCTGGCTCGGGGGCAAATCCGCGGGCTGATCGGGCCCAATGGCGCGGGCAAGTCGAGCGTCATCGATGCCATCACTGGCCGCAGCCGGCTCACGCGCGGCAAGGTGCTGCTCGACGGAGAAGACGTGACCGCGCTGGGCGTCGTGCAGCGCCGGCTGCGCGGGTTGTCGCGCAGTTTTCAGCGCACCAGCATCTTCGGCGGCATGTCGGTGCGCCGCCAGGTCGAACTGGCATCGCAGCGCATGAGCAACGATCGCTCGACGGACGACGCCCAGGCCGTGCTGGGGGAGCTGGGGCTCCTGCAGGTAGCCGATGTGACGGCCGACGAACTGGGCTACGGCGAGCAGCGGCGCCTGGACCTCGCGCTGGCCCTGGTCGGCAAGCCAAAGGTGCTGCTGCTGGACGAGCCGATGGCCGGGCTGTCGGTGCGCGAGTCGCACGAACTGGCGCGGCATCTGCAGTCGCTCGCCGGGCGCTGGAACGTGTCGGTGCTGCTGGTCGAACATGACATGGACGTGGTGTTCGGCATCTCCGATGCGCTGACCGTCTTCGAGCTCGGCCGGGTGATCGCCAGTGGCGATCCGTCCGAGGTCCGACGCGATCCGCGCGTGCGCGAGGCCTACCTCGGGAGCGCCGGATGAGCGCCCTGCTGCTCGAACTGGACAAGGTCCAAGCCTTCTACGGCGCGGCGCACGTGCTGCACGCGCTGGATCTTTCCGTGGCGCCGGGCGAACGTGTGGCGCTCATCGGCCGCAACGGCGTGGGCAAGACCACGGTGGTCAACACGCTGCTGGGCATCGCGTCGATGCGTGGCGGCCGCGTCGTGGTGGGTGGCCGCACGCTGCGGCGGCCAAGGCCCTACGAGGCCGCACAGCATGGGGTGGCCGTCGTGCCGCAGGGACGCCGCATCGTCGCGAACCTCACCGTCCAGGAGAACCTTCAGCTCGGTGCTGCCGCGCGGCGCAAGGGGCCCTGGAACGTCGCGGAGATCTACCGGCTGTTTCCGATCCTGCAGGAGCGTGCGCACACGCGCGGCACGGCGCTGTCGGGCGGGCAGCAGCAGATGCTGGCGGTCGGCCGCGCGCTCATGGCCAACCCCGCGCTCATCCTGCTCGACGAGCCCACGGAAGGCCTGGCGCCCGTGATCGTCGATCAGCTCGCGGTGATCTTCCGCCGCGTCGCCGCGCAGGGCACGGCGCTCCTGCTCATCGAACAGAACATGAGCCTGGTGGTGCGCGTGGCCGAGCGCTACTGCGCCATGGCCAAGGGCTCCGTGGTCGCCCAGGGGCCGGTCGAGGATTCGAAGCAAGGGCTGGCCACGCTCGAGAACCATGTCGCCGTGTGAACCGGCGACCCACGGCTGCCGGACCGCTTCCGGCATGCGGATCGAAGGAGACGGGAAGATGCTGAGACTCAGAAGATGGGGCCGCACCGCCGCGGCGCTGGCCATGGCGGTCGGGAGCGCGGTGGCGTTGCTGCCTTTCACGGCGATGGCGCAGGGCAAGGAGCCGGTCAAGGTGGGCCTGGTGTCGTCCAAGTCGGGCGTGTTTGCACAGCAGGGCGAGGAGGTGATCCGCGCCGTGCAGTTCGCCATCGACGAGGCCAACGCCAAGGGCGGCATCGACGGCCGCAAGATCGAAGTACAGACCGCCGACGACGAGAGCACGCCCGATGCCGGGCGCCGCGTGGCCGAAAAGCTGGCGCGCGACGGCTTCAACCTGCTGATCGGCGCGATCCCGTCGTCGGTCTCGCTGGCGATCGTGCAGAACCTGGACCGCTGGGACGCCGCCTACTTCAACGTCATCAGCAAGACCGACAAGCTCACCGGCGACACCTGCCGTGCGCGGGCCTTTCGCACCAACCATGCCGATTCAATGGACATCGCCATGATCAACCAATGGGCCAAGGAGCTGCCCGAGAAGTCCTTCGCCGTGCTGGGCGCGGATTTCGTCTGGGGCCGGGAGTCGGGCGAGGCGTTCAAGAAGTCGGCCGAAGCCGCCGGCAAGAGCGTGCCGCTTGCGCTCTATGCCCCGATGGGAACCAAGGATTTCGCGCCGTACATCGCGCAGTTCAAGGCCTCCAACGTCGAGGCGATCTGGGTCGCCGAGGTCGGCCGCGACGCCATCGCCTTCGTCAAGCAGGCGCAGGAGTTCGGCCTGATCCCCGCCAAGAAGCTGATCGGCCACGCGCTCATCCTCAATTTCATGATCGATGCCACCGGCAAGGCGCTGGACGGCACGGTCGGCACGACCTCGTACACGCCGGACATCGACTCGCCACGCAACAAGGCCTTCGTCGCCGCGTGGAAAGCGAAATTCAAGCGCCTGCCCACCGACAACGAGGGCCAGGCCTACAACGGCGCCATCGTGATGTTCCAGGGCGTGCAGAAGGCCGGCAGCGTGAAGCCGGCGGACGTGAGCCGCGCACTGCGCGGCGCCGAGGTCGAGACGCTTTACGGCAAGCTCACGCTCCGCGCGCAGGACAACCAGCTGATGCTGCCCAACTTCGTCGGGCGCGCCAAGGTCGCCGACGGCGTGCTGCGGCCGGTGGTCGAGCACAGCTTCGCCGCGTCGACCATGCCCGGGCCGTCGGCGCTCTGCAAGCTCTGAGGTCCGGGGCGGCTCAGCCGCCGAGCACCGCCGACCAGTAGTTGCGGGCCCGGTCCATGTGGCGAAGGATGAGCAACTGCGCCTTGGCCGAATCGCGGTTGCGGATGTGCTCGAGCAGCCGGCGGTGGTCGCGCAGCGACGCCTTGCCCTGCGCGGCGTCTTCGAACAGCACGGTCCGGCGCCGGCTCGTGAAACGGTAGAAGGCGTTCAGCACGCGCACCAGCACCGAGTTGTGCGTGGCGTCGGCCACGGCAATGTGGAAGTCGGTGTCGCACGCGGCGATGTTGCCGCCTTGTGCGAGCACCTCTTCGGTCTTGCGCAGCACGGCCTCCAGCCGCGACAGGTCTTGCTCGGTGCGCCGCTTGCAGGCCAGGCCCAGGGCCTGGATCTCCAGGTGCGCGCGCACCTCCATCGTCTCTGCGACCTCGGTGCGGGTGGGCGTGCCGCCCATGTCGGTGAGCATCACCAGCGCCTCGAAGCTGCTCTCGCGCTCGATCTGCCGCAGGTAGATGCCGGAGTTGGGCCTGAGCTCCACGATGCGCAGCGTCGCGAGCGTGGCCAGCGCCTCGCGCACCGCGTTGCGGCCCACGCCCAGTTGCTCGGCCAGGTCTCGCTCCGATGGCAGGCGGTCGCCGGCATGCAGCCGGTGCGCCTGCAGGTGCGCAAGGATGCGCGCGATGACCGAGCTGTCGGCGGCATCGCCCGCATCGGGGCGGGCGCGGGCGTCGTCGCTCGCTTGGGGGATATCGGATGTGGTCGTCATGCGGCGTGTTCTTTCGCAGTCTCGCGGGGCTCAGAGATCCAGCACCAGCGTGCCCGACCGCGCGCCGGAGCAGCAGATCATGACGCTGGTGTTGGCGTGTTTTTCTTCATCGCTCAGGAAGTCGTCGCGATGGTCGGGCTGGCCGTCGACGACCGCCGTGCGGCAGGTGCCGCACACGCCGGCCGTGCAGGCGTAGGGCACGTCGATGCCGTGGTCCAGCAGCGTGTCCAGGATGGTCTTGCCCGGCACCACGGTCAGGCGCTGGCCACTGCGCTGCAGCACCACGTCGTAGCCGCCGCCGGTCGCGGGCGCCTCGGCTGCAGCGAACCGTTCGAAGTGCACGGTCTGCGGGGGGCGCCGGGCGCAGCTGTCGATGAAGGTGTCGATCATGCGGGGCGGACCGCAGCAATAGAGATGAACGTCGGGCGGCGCCTCGCGAACGATCGCGGCGATGTCCAGGCGCTCGCTGCGCGACGAAGCGAAGCAGAACCGCGTCTCGCCGTCGAGTGTGCGGACATCTTCGGCAAAGGCCGTCTGCGCCGGCGACCGGCTCGCATAGTGCAGGCGCCACGGCCGCCCCAGCGCATCGAGTTGCCGCAGCATCGACATGACCGGCGTGATGCCGATCCCGCCGGCGATGAAGATCGAATGCGGCGCGTCCTCGGCCAGCGCGAAGTCGTTGACCGGCGGCGTGGCCCGCAGCACATCGCCCACGCGCGGTGTCGCATGCATCCAGGCCGAGCCGCCCTTGCCTTCGTCGTCGCGCTGGACGGCGATGAGGTAGCGGCGCAGCGACGCATCCGCCGAAGCTTCGAAGGGCGCATTCGCAAGCGAATAGCTGCGCACCTTGTCGCCGGCCAGATGCAGGTCGATGTGCGCGCCGGCGCTGAACGCGGGCAGCGGCGCATCGCCGGCCGAAACGAATTCGTAGGAGACGATGCCCTCGGCCTCCAGGCGCGTCTGGCGCAGGCGCAGGTCGATCGGTGGCGCGGTCGTGCTTGCCACGCTCATGGGGTGTAGCCGAAGTCTGCGCCCAGCTTCGCCCTCATCAGCTCGCGCCCCGACTCGCTCCACGATTGGCCGGCCGGCACGGTGAGCGACACCGCGCGCACCATCGGCAGCGCGGGGTCGTCCAGGCGCGGCGGGCGCTGGTTCCTGGTGGCCAGGTTGCGCGCGGTTTCCAGCAGCAGGCGCCGCGTCATCGCGACGCCGGTGTCGCTCATGCCCAGGTGTTCCTTGGAACGGTCGTAGACCGGCGCCACGCCCGACTGGCAGGCCGCGTCCTGCACCCACAGCCCGGGAATGCCCGAGAACCAGGTCTTGGTCTGCGCGTCGTAGTTGAAGTGAAAGGCGTTCTGCAGGTTGAAGCGGGTCCAGTACCTCGCGTAGGGCTCGGTCGGGGGGCGCGGCGCGTAGGCGTTCAGGCTCGGGTGCCCGGTCTCGCGGCCCGCATGGCCGTTGTCGAAGAGCTTTCTCGTCTTCTCGTAGAACGGCTGCACCGGGTGGTACGAGAACATGATGCACAGGGTGTGGTGGTCGTCCATCGGCACCCAGGCGTGGCCGCTCAGTTCGGGGTATTGCGACTGCGGCGGAACCAGCGTGTAGAAGGGCAGCAGGAACTGGTTGACGCGCCAGTAATGCGTGTGCTCGTCCAGCACGCGGCGCGACGCGATGCTCATGCCGAAGTCCTGGCGCTTGCACTCGAAGGTGGGGCGCAGGTCCTTCTTGGCGACCCAGTCGCTGATCGCGCCCTGCGCATCGATGCGCCCGTGCAGGATGGGCGCGTGGGCCGAATCGATCTCGCCCTCGACCGCCTGCAGCCAGTTGCACTCCTGCACCCGGAAGCTCACGTAGACGTTGTCCTGCGGCACCAGGTTCCATTCGATCTCGGGCAGCGGCGGCGGGTGGTCTCGCTCCGGCCCCATGTAGGCCCAGGCGATGCCGTTGCGCTCGCGGCACGGATAGTTCTTGATGCGCACCGTTTCCTTGAGCCGGCTTTGCGGCGGCTCGGCCGGGGTGTCGACGACGCGGCCCTCGGTGTCGAACTTCCAGCCGTGGTACACGCAGCGCAGCCCGCAGTCCTCGTTGCGGCCGAACACCAGCGGCGCACCGCGGTGCGGACAGGCGTGGTCGACCAGGCCGATGCGGTTCTCGCCGTCGCGGAACGCGAGCAGTTCTTCACCGAGCAGGCGCACGCGCTGCGGCTGGCCGTCGGGGACCAGGTCCCTGGAGGGCAGGAAAGGTATCCAGTACAGCCGCATGAGCTGGCCCATGGGCGTGCCGGCGCCGACGCGCACCAGCGTTTCATTGTCTTCGTGGGAAAGCATCTAGTTCCTTATTGGATGGACCAAACTGGTCCTACCAATTTATGTCATCCGCTTTTGGCCGTCAACTAGAATGGTATAACCATTATTAAAAGACGCATCGACGTCGTGCCTGGAGACATTTCTTGCCAGACCAAGCCACTCAAGCCCCTCAAGCCCCCCAGTCCCGCCACTCCCCCGTCGCGCTCGTTGCGGGCGCCAGCGGCATCGTGGGCACCGGCATCGCGCAGCGCCTTGTTGCGGACGGCTGGCGCGTGCTGTGCGCATCGCGCTCCGGCGGCGGCGACGTGGCCGGTACCCAGGGCATTGCGGTCGATCTCTCGGACCCGCAGGCCTGCAAGGCCGCGCTCGCGCCGCACGAAGGGATCACGCATGTCTTTCATGCAGCCTACCGGCAGGCCGAAAGTCGCGCGGCGGAGGTCGCGCCCAATCTCGAGTTGCTGCGCAACGTGGTGGAGGCCGCGAGCGCCCGAGCC
This sequence comes from Variovorax sp. 770b2, assembly GCF_900115685.1. Lineage (GTDB taxonomy): Bacteria > Pseudomonadota > Gammaproteobacteria > Burkholderiales > Burkholderiaceae_C > Variovorax. The sequence continues at coordinate 791,354 of NZ_FOXJ01000001.1, forward strand.
GCCGGGCTGAAGAAGGTGGTGCTCGTGACCGGTGCCAAGTTCTACGGCATCCAGTGGGGCGCCACCCGCACTCCCTGCCGCGAATCGGATGCGCGGCAACTGCCGCCCAACTTCTACTACGACCAGGAAGACTGGCTGCGCCAGGCGCAGCGTGGCCAGCCATGGGCCTGGGTCAACCTCATTCCGCCGTTCGTGTCGGGGTTCGCCGTCGGCAACCCGATGAACCTCGTGCTCGGCGTGGGCATCTATGCGGCGGTATGCAAGGAGATGGGACTGCCGCTGCGTTTTCCCGGCAGCGCGGGCGCCTACGAGGCGATCCACCAGATCGCCGATGCGCAGCAGATCGGCGCAGCCGCCAGCTGGGCCGCCACGTCGCCGGCGGCCGACAACCAGGCCTTCAACGTCGCCAACGGCGACGCCGCGCGCTGGAGCAACACATGGCCGGTATTGGCCGAGGGCCTCGGCATGGCCGCCGGCGAACCCAAGACGATGCCGCTGGCCGACGTGATGCCCGACCAGCAGGCGCTGTGGAACCGCATTGCGCAACGCCACGGGCTGCGCGAGCTCGACATCGCACGCGTGGTCGACTGGCGCTGGGTCGACTACATGCTGCGCATGTCGCACGACGTGCTCCTGGAGACCGGAAAGATCCGCCGCGCGGGCTTTCACGATTGCATCGAGACCGACCGCATCTTCATGCAGCGCCTGAACGAGCTGCGCCAGCACAAGGTGATTCCATCGTGAACCCACGACACCGCGACACCGCCCGGCTCACGCTGGGCTTCCTGACCCTGGGCGCGCAGGCTGCGCCGCTGGACACCATCGACGCCGCCGCCGAAGCCGGCTACGGCGCGGCGGGGCCGCGCATCAGCGGGCGCTATCCGGGCGATGCCTGGCCGGCGGTGGACGGCGTGCCCGCGGCCTTCGACGCGATCCGCGAGACGGCGCTCGCGCGCGGCGTGCGCATCTCCAGCGTCAGCGGCTACTACCTCTCGCCGCAGGTGCAGCCGTCGCACCTGCGCGCCAACGTCGACGCGGCCCGGGCCGTGGGCGCGCCGATGATCCTGCAGGGCTGCTTCGAGGACGACCACGCACGCGTCGCCGCGCTGTTGCGCGACTACGCGGCCGCCGCGGCCGACGCCGGCATCCGCATCGCGCTGGAGTTCATGCCGATGAGCGGCCTGAAGAACCTGCGCCAGACGCTGGCCGTGATCGACGCCAGCGGGGCGCGCAACGTCGGCATCCTGGTCGACACGCTGCACCTGGCGCGCTCGGGCGCCACGGCCGCCGACGTGGCCGCGCTCGATGCGTCGCGCATCTACCTCACGCAGCTGTGCGATGCGCCGGCCAGCCTGCCGGCGGACAGCACCCTCTTCGACGAAGCCATGTCCGGGCGCATGTACCTGGGCGACGGGCAGCTCGACCTGGCGGGCGTGGTGCGCGCGCTGGCGCCCGATGCCGAGCTCGAACTGGAAACCCCGGTGGTCGCCGATGCGCAACTGCCGCCAGCCGGCCGCGCGCGCAAGGCGGCCGATGCGGCGCAGCGCTTTTTCGGCCGCCACTTCACTGCTTGAACGCGGCCCGAAGCGGCGTGCAGCTTTTTCACTCACGAACGGAGAACCCGGCCCATGACCCAGCAGACAACATTCGACGCCCATGCACTCGAAGGCCGCGTGGCGGTGATCACGGGGGCGGGCGGCGGCCTCGGCGGCGCGATGGTCGAGCGGCTCGCGTCGATGGGCGCCAAGGTGGTGGCCGTCGACCTGAAGGCGCCGCAGGACGCCCGCGCGGCGCTGTCCCTGGCATGCGACATCACCGACGAAGCCGCCATCCAGGGCATGGCGGCGGCGGTGCAGGCGGCGTTCGGCCGCTGCGACATCCTGGTCAACAACGCCGGCATCATGGCGCCGGTCATTCCGCTGGAGCAATTGCCGGTGGAGGTGTGGGACAAGGTGATGGGCGTGAACCTGCGCGGCGCGTTCCTGTGTGCCAAGCACCTGGCGCGCCCGATGCTCGCGCAGGGTTCGGGCGCGATCGTCAACCTCGCATCGATCGGTGCACGCGTGCCCAACGACATCGGCCCCTACGGCCCGAGCAAGGCCGGCGTGCTCGGCCTCACGCACCAGATGGCGGTGGAGTGGGGGCCGCGCGGCATCCGCGCGAATTCGGTGAGCCCGGGCATGATCCGCACGCCGATGTCCGAGCACTTCTACCGGAACGAGAAGCTGCATCAGGGCCGCATCAAGACCGTGCCCACCGGCCGCATCGGACGGCCGGGGGACATCGCCGACGCGGTGGCGTTCCTGGTGAGCGACGCCGCCAGCTACATGAACGGGCACGACATCATCATCGACGGCGGCTTCATGCGCACCGCGTTGATGAACGTGCAGCCGGCCGTTTTCGCCTGAGCGGAACGTCTATCGCGTTGGCCGGTCGGCCGGTGCCGTGCATCACGCCGGCCAGCCGCCCCCGCGCTCAGGCGGCGGACGCCTTCTGCGGCCCGCGCACCAGCTTGCCCGGCACCGCGCCGGTGTGCTGGCCATCGACATACGTGATCACGCCCGAAAGCACCGTCGCACAGTAGCCGCTGGCCTTCTGCAGCAGGCGCTTGCCGCCGGCCGGCAGGTCGGCCACCACGTAGGGCTTGCCGAGCGCGAGCCGACCGAAGTCGATCACGTTCAGGTCGGCCTTCATCCCTACGCGCACGTGACCGCGATCGTCCAGGCCCATGGTGAACGCCGGGTCGCTGGTGTAGCGGCGCACGAGCTCTTCCACCGGCTGCCGCCCGCTCGCGCGGTCGCGGCCCCAGTGCGTGAGCAGGTAGGTCGGAAAGCACGCGTCGGTGATGAAGCCCACGTGCGCGCCGCCGTCGCCCAGGCCGATCATCGCGTTGGGGTGGTTGAGCATCTCGCGCGTCGGCTCGCAGACGAACTCGTTGAAGCCGGTGAACGTGGCGTAGAGAAAGCCGCTGCCGTCGTCGTCCAGCAGCATGTCGTAGGCCACCTCGGCGCCGGTGCGGCCTTCGCGCCGCGCGATGGAGGCGATCGAGCTCTCGCGCGGCGGTTCGTAGTCGGGCGGCGTGCCCAGGAGGAACATGTGCTCGTACATCTGCGCGAAGCCCATGCGCTCGAAGAGCGGGAAAGTGCTGTCCTTGTACGGGTCTTCGCCCAGGATGCGCTGCCGCACCTCGGGCTCGCGCATGCGCGCCACGCGCTCGGCCAGCGGCAGGTGCGCGATCGAGCGGTAGGTGGGCGTGGCCGCAAAGGGGTTCTGCGTGCCCGTGAGGCCGAAGAGCGAGCCGATGGGACGCGGAGCGGTCACCGGCCGCATGCGCAGGCCCTCCGCGGCCGCCTGGTCCGACAGGTCGAGCAGCTCGCGCCACACATGGCTGCGCTCGCCGTGGCGCTGGTTCAGCGAAAACACGCAGCTGCGGCCCGAGCGCTCGACGAGCCGCCGCAGCATGCCGAATTCGGCCGCCGCGCTGGGCTGGTCCCAATCCGACACGAACTCGATCTGTCCGTGGCCCGCATCGGCCAGGCCCATGGCGATGCCGGTGAGCTCTTCTTCCTGCGCGCGCAGCATCGGCGTGGGGTCGCCCTTCGCGGTCTTGTGGCTCACGGTGCGCGAGGTGGTGAAGCCGAAGGCGCCGGCGCGCATGGCCTCGGCCGTCAGCTCGCGCATCTGCGCGATGTCGTCGGGCGTCGCGTCTTCCAGGCGCAGCGCGCGCTGGCCCATCACGTACACGCGCAGCGGGCCGTGCGGCAGCTGCGCACACACGTCGGTGTCGCGCGGCTGCGCCTCCAGCGCGTCCATGTAGTCGGCAAAGCTCTCCCAGTTCCAGCGCAGGCCCTCGTGCAGGCAGGGGCCGGGAATGTCTTCCACGCCTTCCATGAGCTCGATGAGCGCATCGCGGTCGGCCGGCCGCACGGGCGCGAAACCGACGCCGCAATTGCCCATCACCACCGTGGTCACGCCGTGCCAGGAACTCGGCGCGAGCTGGGTGTCCCAGATGGCCTGGCCGTCGTAGTGGGTGTGGATGTCGATGAAGCCGGGCGTGACCAGCTTGCCGCGCGCGTCGATCTCCTGGGTGCCGCGTCCGGCGACTTTGCCAACGGCGGCGATCCTGCCGTCCTTGACCGCCACGTCGGCGGCGAATGCGGGGGCGCCGCTGCCATCGACCACCTGGCCGTTGCGGATCACGATGTCGAATTCAGCGGGCATGCGTTGGGGGTCCTGGTTCATTCGGCAACGATGCCGGAGGCTTCGATGACGGGCCGCCAGCGCGCGGTTTCCTTCGCGATCTGGTCGACGAAGTACTGCGGGCTGGTGTCCGGCGCCGCCTGGGTGCTGAGGGTCTTGAGCTGCTGCTGCACGCGCGGGTCGGCCAGCGTGGCGGCGGTTTCCTTGTTGAGCCGGGCGATGATGTCGCGCGGCGTGCCCTTGGGCGCGAACAGGCCGTAGAACGACTCCATCACCAGGTCGGGCATGCCCAGCTCGGCCGTGGTGGGAATGTCCGGCGCGGCCGGCACGCGCGTCTTGCTCAGCACCGCGAGCGCGCGCATCTTGCCCGCCTGCACGTGCGGCAACGCGGAGAGGTCGCCGAACACCACCGAGGTCTCGCCGCCGAGCAGCCCCATGTAGGCCGGCCCGCCGCCCTTGTAGGGCACGTGGACCATCTTGGAGCCGTTGAGCAGGTCGAACAGCGCGGGCATCAGGTGGTAGGTCGAGCCGTTGCCGGCCGACCCGTAGGTGAGCTTGCCGGGGTTCGCCCTGGCCTGCGCGCGCAGGTCCGCGAAGCTCTTGATGGGGCTTTCGGCGCGCACCACGATCACGTTGCCGCTGGTGTAGACCATGGCCACGTGCTCGAAGTCCTTGAGCGGGTCGAAGGGAAAGTCCTTCATCATCGAAGGCAGCAGCGTCGAGGTGCTGTTGGTGCCCAGCATGACGGTGTAGCCGTCGGGCGCGGCCGCTTTCAGCGTCTGGAATCCGATGATGCCACCGCCGCCCGGCCTTGCATCCACGTAGACCGCCTGGCCCAGGCGCTGCGACAGGCCGTCGGCCAGAACGCGCGCGAGGTTGGCGCCGAGCCCGCCCGCGGCGAACGGCCAGATCATGCGGATCTGCTTGTCAGGGTAGGCGGCCGCGAAGGCCGGCGCCTGCGAAACGACGGCCGTGGCCGCGAGCGCTTTCAAAACGGTGCGCCGCTGCATGTCTGCATTCATCGGGTGTCTCCTTTTTTTGGGGTTCAGGCCGGAGCCCGTTGCGGTCCGCGGACCAGGCGGCCGGGCAGGGCGCCGCACGCCTGGCCGTCGCGGTAGACCGGCGTGCCCGACACCACCGTCGCCACGTAGCCGCTCGCGCGCTGCAGCAGGCGGCGCCCGCCCGCGGGCAGGTCGAACTGCATGTGCGGCGCGGCCATGCCCAGCGCGTCGGGCTCGATCACGTTGATGTCAGCCTTCATGCCGGGCGCGATCACGCCCCGGTCGTACAGGCCCACCGCGCGTGCCGTGTCCGAGGTCTGGCGCTTGACGAGCCACGACAGGTCGAAGCGTTTGGTCGCATTGCCCCAGTGGCTCAGCACGAAGGTCTGGAAGCTCGAGTCGCTGATGAGGCCCACGTGCGCGCCGCCGTCGCCCAGGCCGACGATGGTGTTCGCATCGGCAAGCATGTCGCCGCACACCTGGAGGCTGCGCCCCGCATAGTTCGCGAACGGCGAATAGAGCATGCCGTGGCCCTCGTCCGCCATCATGAGTTCGTAGGCGACTTCGCCCGGCGCGCGGCCCGTGCCTGCAGCCATCGCGGCGAGCGAGGCCTGCGGGCCGGGATCGTAGTTGGGCGGGTTGCCGAACGCGAAGATGTTCTCGAACTCCACCAGCCGCTCGCCCAGCGGCGTGCGCGCCTCCTGCCCCAGTTCGCGCAGCAGCGCATCGCGCACGTCGGGCTGCCGCATCAGCGCGACGCGGCGCTCGAAGGGCAGCTCGGCCATCGCCTGGTAGCTCGGGCATTCGGAGAACACGTTGCGGCTGCCTTGCAGGCCGAGCAGCACGCCCACGCCGCGCGGAGCGACCTGCGCGAGCATCTTCAGCCCCTCGTCGTTGGCCTGCCGCGTGAGTTCGAGGATGCGTTGCCAGCCGCGCGGGTTCTTGTGCTTCTGCATGAGCGAGAACGACAGCGGCCTGCCCGACGCCTGGACCAGTCGCCGCATGAGCTGGAACTCGCCGTCCACGTCCTCGCCGTCGAAGTCCGTGATCATCTGCAGCACGCCGCTGCCCGCATCCTTCACGCCCATGGCAATGGCCATGAGCTCTTCCTCGGAGGCTTTCAGCGTGGGCGTGGGCGCGCCCTTGACCGACTTGTGGTTGATGGAGCGCGAGGTCGAAAAGCCGATGGCGCCCGCGCGCATGGCCTGGGCGGTGAGGCGGCGCATTTCTGCGCGGTCGTCGGCGGTCGCCATCTCCAGTCGCGAGGCGCGTTCGCCCATCACGTACACGCGCAGCGCGGCGTGCGGCAACTGCGCGCCGAAGTCGATGTCGTGCGGCTTGCGCTCGAGCGCATCGAGGTAGTCGGCAAAGCTCTCCCAGGCCCAGTCGAGCCCCTCGGTCAGCGCAACGCCGGGAATGTCTTCCACGCCTTCCATCAGCTCGATCAGGCGGCCCCGGTCGGCCTGGCGCACGGGCGCGAAGCCTACGCCGCAGTTGCCCATCACCGCCGTGGTCACGCCGTGCCAGCTGGAGGGCGCGAAGCGCTGGTCCCACACGGCCTGGCCGTCGTAGTGGGTGTGGATGTCCACGAAGCCCGGCGTCACCATGCGATGGCGTGCGTCGATTTCCTCGCGCCCGGCCGATGCGACCTTGCCAACCGCCACGATGCGGCCGTCGTCCACCGCCACGTCGGCCTCGAACAGCGGGGTGCCAAGGCCGTCGGCGATGGCGCCGCCTCGGATGACCAGATCGGGTTTTCTTGTCGTCATGTCTTCGTGGCCTTGTTTCCGGGGTTCGGTAAATGCTTCATTGGTTGGTCCAATTGATAAATCTTGGGCGTGCGCATGGGCCGGGGCATCGGTGGATACCCTGTCGGGGCTGGGCGCATGACGACCGGGGATCGTTCGCGCAAGCCGCACACGGGCCTCGCCCAGAGGAGAAGAAGCTCCCATCCGCACATCTGTGACGTACATGCACAGTTGATGTGCGGGGATAGAAATAATCGGTCGGACCTTTTTGATGCCAGAACGATTGGCTGCATAGAATCGGCCGTGAACGACAGAATCCAAGAACTCGACGTGTTCCTGCGCGTGGCCGATGCCAGCAGCTTTTCCGCGGCGGCGCGCGGCCTGGATTGCAGTCCATCGACGGTCAGCAAACGCATCCAGCGGCTGGAGGACCGCCTGCGCGTGCGGCTTTTCCACCGCACCTCGCGCGTGCTGCGGCTCACGCGCGAAGGCGAGAAGTTCCTGGCCGGCGCGCACCGCGTGATCGAGGCCATCGACGAGGCCGAAACGGGGCTCGGGCAATCGGGCTTCGAGGCCTCGGGCGTGCTGCGCATCAATTGCGCGCTGCTGCTCGCGCAGCACCAGCTGTCGCCGCTCATTCCCGAATTCCTGGAGCGGCATCCGGCCATGCGGCTCGAATTCGTGCTCTCCGCGGCGCCGCTGGAGCCGGTGGAGAACCAGATCGACGTGTCGTTCCAGAGCGGCAGCATTCCCGATTCCTCGCGCGTGGCGCGGCGCATCGCGACCACGCGCTGGGGCATGTGCGCCGCGCCCGCGTACCTGGCCAGGCACGGCACGCCGCGCACGGTCGAAGACCTCAGGCACCACAACTGCCTGAACTTCCTGCCGGGCTCGTTTCCCAACCATTGGCCGCTGCGCGACGGCGCGGAACTGGCGGCGCACGAGATCAAGGGCAACATCGGCAGCAATTCCTCGGAGCTGCTGCGCTCCTTTGCGGTAGCGGGCGTGGGCATCGCGCGGCTGTCGGACATGCACGTGGACAGCGACATCCGGGCCGGCCGTCTGGTGCGCGTGCTCGAAGCCTTCCGCGCGGACACCGAGGCGCCGCTCTACGTGGTGTATGCCAGTCGTCGCAACCTGAGCCTGCGCGTGAAGGCCTTTCTCGATTTCATCGTCGAGAAATTCGGTGCGCCGCCGGCCGCCGGTCAGGCCATTTCCAGCACGACCTTGCCGGTGACTTGACGCCCGGTGATGCTGCGCATGGCCTCGACCGCGCGTTCGAGCGGATAGCGCGCCGACACCAGCGGCTGCAGGCGCCCCTCTGCGCACCATGCGAGCACCTGTTCGAGATTGGCGCGCGCCTCGCTCCACCAGCCGTCGCGCCACACGTCGTAGCGCACGCCGACGAGGTCGTAGCCCTTGACCAGCGGCATGTTGACCTTCAGCGTCGGGATGCGGCCCGCGGTGAAACCGATCACGAGGTAGCGGCCCATCCAGCCGACGGCGCGCACGGCCTCGTCGAAGGCGTCGCCGCCCACCGGGTCGTACACCACGTCCACGCCCTTGCCGCCGGTGAGCGCCTTCACCTGTTCGCGCCAGTCGGGCAGGGTGTAGTCGACCGCGTGGTCGGCGCCGTGCTGCAGCGCGAGCTCGCGCTTGGCCGGCGTGCTGGCCGCGGCGATGACGCGCGCGCCCATGGCCTTGCCCAGCTGCACGGTGGCCAGGCCCACGCCGCCGGCCGCGCCCAGGACCAGCAGCGATTCGCCCGGCTGCATGCGCGCGCGTTGTTTCAGCGCATAGAGCGAGGTGCCGTACACCACCGGCACGGCCGCGGCCTGCGCGAAGCTCATCGAGGCGGGCAGGGCGAAGGCGCGCTCCTGCGGAAGCACGATCTGCTGCGCAAAGCCGCCGCCATCGGCGCCCGAGACGCCCATCACGCGGTCGCCCACCTTGTGGCGCGTGACGCCGGGGGCCACCTCGGTGACGATGCCGCCCGTTTCGCTGCCGGGAATCCATGGCAGCGGCGGCTTGATCTGGTGCTGCCCCTCGGCCTTGAGCGAGTCGGGGAAGTTCACGCCCGCAGCATGCACGGCGATGCGCACTTCGCCCGCGCGCAGTGCGCGGGGCTGGACGTCTTCGTAGCGCAGGCGGTCGACCGGCGCGAACTCGTGGCAAACGATGGCTTTCATGGATTCCTTTTTTTTGGACGCGGCGCGATGCCGGTCGGCATCGGTCCATGGACATTATCTAATGGTAAGACCATATAATGCCATGACGAAAATACCGGGGACAACCCATGCTGACTCGCACCCTTTGCCTCGCCGTGCCGGCGCCGATAGCGCAGGCGGTCCCCGCGCTCGAAGCGGCTGCCGCCCAGGCCCTGCGCGAACTGCCGGGCCTGCAGCGCGTGCTGGTGAACCGTGTCGTGCGGCAGATCCCGACCGACTACATCGCCAACGATCGGCCCTATGCGGGCGTGGTCGCCGAGGCCGACGACATCACCGCCACGCTCGCGCTGCAGTTCGAGGGCGCGGCGGCCGCCCGCGCTGCGCTCGGCGGCGCGGAAGGCTCGGCTTTTCTGGCGCGCGTTCGCGCCGCGGGCCGCGTGCTCTTCATGCTCGACAGCGAAGCCAACGTGCCGGTCGCGCTCACCGGCAGCGCGGTGCAGGGCGGCTTTCGCCGCTGGCTGCTGCTCACGCGCAATGCCCCCACCATCGAAGGCTTTCGCGATGCATGGTTCGAGCGCCACGCGAGCCTGGTCAAGCACTTGCCGCTGCTCGAAGGCTACGTGCAGAACCTGGTCACCGCGCGCTATGACGCATCCGGCGCGCCGGTCGGGCACGAGGCGCTGCCCATCGATGGGGTGGCCGAGGTCTGCTATGCCGACGAGGAGGCCATGAATCGCAGCTATGCATCGGATGCGCGCCTGCCGCTGAAGGACGACGGCGCCGCGCTCAACAAGCGCGTGAGCACGCTCCTGGTCCAGGGCCGGGTGCTGCAATGACGGCCGGAGAACCAACGATGGGCACGGCGCAGCAGTTCGACCAGGAGGTGGACGTCGTGGTGGTGGGCACCGGCGCGGGCGGCATGGCGGCCGCGGTGGCGGCACGCAAGAAGGGGCTGGAGGTCCTGCTGCTCGAAAAAGAGGCGCTGTACGGCGGCACCACCGCGCGCTCCGGCGGCGTGCTGTGGATACCCAACAACCCCATCTCCACCTTCAAGCCCGAGCCCGATTCGCTGGACGACGCACGCGCCTACCTGCGCTACGAATGCGGCGACTTCTACGACAGCGAGCGCATCGAGGCCTTCCTGGCCCACGGTCCGCGCATGGTGGATTTCTTCGTGAGCGAGACCGACGTCAAGCTGATCGCGTTGCCCGACTATCCCGACTACCACTGCGAGAGCCCGGGCGGTCGCATGGCCGGCCGCTCGATCATGGCCGCGCCGCTGGACGGGCGCGAGCTCGGTGCGCACATCAAGGGGCTGCGCCCGCCGCTCAAGGAAATCACCTTCGTCGGCATGATGTTCAACTCGAGCGCGGAGGTCGGCCATTTCTTCAACGTCACGCGCTCGCTCACCTCGGCCATCTACGTGGCGAAGCGGCTGCTGACCCATGCGAAGGAAATGATGCTGCATGGCCGCGCGATGCGGCTGACCAACGGCAATGCGCTCGCCGCGCGGCTGGCCAAGTCGGCCTTCGGCCTGGGCATTCCGATGTGGCTGCAGTCGCCCGCCAAGTCGCTGCTGCGCGACGGCGATCGCGTGACGGGCGTGGTCGTGGGCCAGGCCGACGGCCGCACCGTGCGCGTGGGCGCGCGGCGCGGCGTGGTGCTGGCCGCGGGCGGATTTCCGCAGGACGGCGAGCGCAGGAAGCAGCTCTTTCCGCATGCGCCCACGGGCCGCGAGCACCTGTCGCCCGCGCCGCCCGGCAACACGGGCGACGGCCTGCGGCTGGCCGAGTCGGTCGGCGGCCAGGTGGCCAGCGACCTGCCGAACGCGGCCGCGTGGATTCCCGTGAGCCGCGTGCAGCGCGCCAACGGCGAGACGGGCGTGTTCCCGCATTTGATCGACCGCTACAAGCCGGGGATCATCGCGGTCAACCGCAAAGGCCTGCGCTTCACCAACGAATCGGATTCGTACCATGACATGGGCATGGCGATGCAGCAGCATTGCGCGGACGGGCCCGAGGTGGCCGCGTGGCTCATCGCCGATCACCGCACGATCCGCCGCTACGGGCTGGGCTTTGCCAAGCCGTTTCCGCTGCCGCTGCGCGCGCACCTGAAATCGGGCTACCTGCTGCGCGGCGGCACGCTGGCCGAACTCGGGAAAAAAGCCGGCATCGACGCGGTGCAACTGGGCAAGACCGTCGAGGCCTACAACGTGGGCGCGGCCGAGGGCAAGGACCTGCAGTTCCGCCGCGGATGGCGCGTGTACAACCGCTTCCTCGGCGACAGGACGCACCAGCCCAACCCCTGCGTCGCACCCGTGGCGCAAGGCCCGTTCTACGCTGTGAAGGTGGTCATGGGCGACCTGGGCACCTTCGCGGGCATCCGCACCGATGCGCAGGCGCGCGTGCTCGATGCCGCAGGCCGGCCCGTGCCCGGACTCTTCGCGGCCGGCAACGACAACGCGAGCGTCATGGGCGGCGGCTACCCCGGTGGCGGCATCACGCTCGGCCCCGCGATGACCTTCGGCTTCATCGCCGCCGAAACCATGGCGCGCGAGGCCGGTGCCGAGCCCGCCGCCGCCGCCGTATCACGACCCTCCATGGCCACGGCCTGAAAGGCATGACGACATGACCGTTGCAACCATCCTGGGCGCCGCCGCGCTGCCCATCGGCAAGATACAGAGCACGGCGGATGCCGACCTGCACAACCTGGAGCACGAGCTGTTGCTCGAGATGGTGCTGCAGGCCACCGAGCAGGCCGGCGTCGAGAAGAAAGACATCGGCTCCATCGTGATGCCGCTGATGCGCGAATACACCAAGCAGCGCTACTTCGCGATCTTCATGGCGAACGCGCTGGGCATCGAGTGCTCGGGCTCGATGATCGAGGCGCGCGGCTACGGCCTGGCGGGCGGCCTGGCGCTCGACCTGGGCTTCAACGAGATCCTGCTCGGCCGCGCCAAGGTGGCGCTGGTGATGGGCGCGAACTTCGAGTCGGCCATTCCGGCGCCGGTGCATGCGTCGCGCAGCATGCGCTCCACCGGCGACGTCGACTTCCACATGCCCGGCGGCTTCATTCCGATCTCCTGGTACGCGATGGACGCCGTGCGCTACATGCACGAGCACGGCGCCACGCGCGCGGAGATTGCGCATGTGGCCGTCAAGAACCGCCACCACGCCTCGCTCAATCCGCTGTCGCAGTTCCGCAAGCCCATCACGGTCGAAGACGTGCTCGCGGCGCGGCCCATCGTCGATCCGCTCGGGCTGCTCGAAGTGCCGGGGCGCAGCGACGGCGTGGTGTGCCTGGTCGTCGCGAGCGAGGACGTGGCCAAGGCCACGGGCCGGCCCTATGCGCGCGTGCGCGGCCGCGGCTTCCAGCACGACGGCTCGCTGCAGATCGACGACCGGGGCGGCGACATGACGGCCTTCGTCTCCGCGCAGAAAGCCTCGGCCACCGCCTACGGGCAGGCGGGCATCCAGGCGCGCGACATCGATTTCGCGGAGGTCTACGCGCCATGCACCATCGTCGAAGTGCTGGTGAGCGAGGCGCTGGGCTTCTTTGCGCGCGGGCAGGGCGCCAGGGGCGCGGTCCAGGGCGAGACCACGCTGGGCGGGCGCATTCCCATTTCCACCTCGGGCAGCCTGATGTCGCGGGGGCACCCGCCCAACGTCACCGGCCTCTACAACGCGCTGGAGGTGTTCGACCAGCTCACGGGCCGCGCCGGCGAGCGCCAGGTGAAGGACGCCGCGCTCGGCCTGTGCACGTCCGAACTGGGCAACTACAACGCGGCGATGGTCCACGTCCTGGAAGGTGTGCAATGAGCCTGCCCGTCATCCCCATCGATCGCAAGCGCGTCGTCGCGCCACGCATCACCCGTCTCACGCAGCCGTTCTGGAACGCCCTGGCCGAAGGCCAGTTCCGCGTGACCCAATGCCATTCGTGCGGCAAGCTGTCGTTTCCGCCGCGGGCGTTCTGCCGGCATTGCTGGAGCCGCGACACGGGCTGGCTCACCGTGAGCGGCAAGGGCCGGCTCTATTCGCAGACGCGCATCCACGCCTTGCCCGAGCTCTTCGCGGGCGAGCCGGCGCCGCTGCACGTGGGCATCGTCGACCTGGAGGAGGGCGTGCGCGTGGCGCTGCCGATCCATGGCGACGCGCCCGGGCTCGACGTGCCGATGGAACTGGTGGTGCTGCAGTTCCACGACGGGCCGCTGTTCGCCGCGCGGTCTGTCGCCGGCTGATCCGGTGGGGCGCGGCCGGCCGCGCCCGCCGGCTCATTCCATCGTGATGTTGTTCGCCTTGACCACCTTGCTCCAGAGCGCGTGGTCCTTGCGGATGATGTCGCCGAGTTCCTTCGTGCCGGTCTGGGGCACGACGTTGAGGCTGCGGATCTTTTCCTGGATCTCCGGCATCGCGACGACCTTGGCGATGGCTTCGCTCAGCCGCGCGATCACTGGCGGCGGCGTGCCGGTGCGCGCGACCAGGCCGAACCATGTCTCGGTGTCGTAGCCCGGCACCACCTCGCTGATGCTCGGCACGTCGGGCAGCAGCGGGCTGCGCCTGGCGGTCGACACGCCGAGCACGCGCATCTTGCCGTCCTTGACGAAGCCGCTGGTGATCGACGAGGGCGTGGACAGCATGTACTTGGTCTGCCCGCCCAGCAGCGCCTGCGCGGCCGGACCGGCGCCGGGGTAGGGAACCATCACCATGTCCTTGATGCCGGCCGCATCGTGGAAGGCCACCATCGCGAGCTGGCCGACGCCGCCGAGCGCCGAGGCGCCCCATTCGAGCTTGCCGGGGTTGGCGCGCGCGTAGGCCACGAAGTCCTTCAGGTTGTCGGGCACCAGCGGGCTGGTCATCAGCACCATCGGCGAGGTGCCCAGGAGGGAGACCGGCACGAAGTCCTTGAGGGCGTCGTAGGTCGGCCGGCGCTGCACCAGCGGCACCGTGACGAGGCCGCTGCCGTGCAGCAGGAAGGTGTAGCCGTCCGCCGGCTGCGTGGCGACGTACTGCGAGGCGATGGCGCCGCCGGCACCCGCCTTGTATTCGAAGATGACCGGCTGGCCCAGCAGCTTGGTGAGCGAATCCTGCAGGTAGCGGCCCAGCACGTCGTTGGTGCCGCCGGCCGCGGCGGGCACGACAAAGCGGATCGGGCGATCGGGCCAGTTGCCTTGCGCACGGACGGCGCCGGTGAAAAGGGCGAGGGTGGCGGACGCCAGCAGCGTTCGGCGAAGCAGCATGTTGTTGTCTCCTGTCGTGGGTGCGAAACCCATTCTTGCGGCGCGTGGTCCGGTTGCCGGAATCGCCCGTAAGCATAGAATGGTATTACCATTATGACCGACAACGGCCCTGCAAGGAAAGCTCCATGACCAAGACAATCCCCGACCGCGTGTTCCAGGTGAAGGACGCTGCCGGACGCACCTACCGGGTCACGCGCTATGCGTGGCTGGACAACGTCGCCGAAGAAGGCCGCCCCGAAGAGTGGCGCGAGACCTGGCACCTGCTGATGACCGACAACGGCGGCTACCTCGATCCGCTGGACGAAGACGGGCGCTACGTGGTCGACGGCACCGGTACGCTGGTCGAGGCGGTCGGAACTGCCGAAAAGGCAGACGCCGCGTGAGCGCACCCGAGCGACCCGGCGAGGCGCGATCGGGTCCGCTGGCCGGCCTCAAGGTCATCGAGATGGCCGGGCTCGCGCCGGGCCCCTTCGCCGCGATGATGCTGGCCGACATGGGCGCCGACGTGCTGCGCATCGACCGGCCCGAGCCGGCCGCGCGCGCGATGCCGCAGCGCTTTTATTTCACCGACCGCAACCGGCGCTCCATTGCCGTCGACCTGAAGTCGCCGGACGGTATCGCGCTCGTGCGGCGGCTGCTCTCGGGCGCCGACGCGCTCATCGAGGGCTTTCGCCCGGGCGTGATGGAGCGGCTGGGCCTCGGCCCCGAGCCGTGCCTGGCGCTCAACCCGCGCCTGGTGTACGGCCGCATGACCGGCTGGGGCCAGGACGGCCCGCTGGCCATGGCGCCGGGCCACGACATCAACTACATCGCGCTGGCCGGCGTGCTCGACGCGATCGGCGAGGCGGACGGCCCGCCCGTCGTGCCGCTGAACCTCGTCGGCGACTTCGGCGGCGGCGGCATGTACCTGGCCTTCGGCATCGCCTGCGCGCTGATCGAGGCCGCGCGCTCGGGCAGGGGGCAGGTGGTCGACGCGGCCATGGTCGACGGCGCCGCATCGCTCATGACCTATTTCTTCGGCTACCGCGCAGGCGGCGGCTGGCCGGGCCGCGGGCGCAGCGTGACCGGTGGCGGCTCGCCGTTCTATGCGGTGTACGAAACGAGCGATGGCAAGCACGTGAGCGTCGGTTCGGCCGAACCCAAGTTCTATGCCGAGCTGCTGCGCCACACGGGGATGGACAACGCCGGCCTGCCCGACCGCGCGGACCCCGCCAATTGGCCCGTCATTCGCGCGCGGCTGGCCGAGGTGTTTCGCAGCCGCACACGCGACGAATGGTGCACGCGGCTGGAGACCAGCGAGACCTGCTTCGCGCCCGTGCTGACGATGCAGGAGGCGGCCGCACATCCGCACAACCGCGCGCGCGGCACCTTCGTGGAAGTCGACGGCATGCTGCAGCCGGCGCCCGCACCGCGCTTCTCGCGCACGCCGGCCGCCATGCCTTCTGCCGGCGTGGAGCCGGGCGTGGACGTGCATGCGGCGCTGCAGGGCTGGGGGCTCGAGCGCGCGGAGATCGATGCGCTCGCGGCGAATGGCGTGGTGGCCTGAGACCACCGGCGCGCGCTTTCAGACGATGCGCTTTTCTTCCACCGCGTAGACCGCGAGCGCCTCGAGCAGCGCGTTGCCGTGGATGAATGCTTGGCCCGCGGGTGAATCCACCCACGCATGCAGCGCCGCGCCGTCTTCGAACCACAGCTCGGCCATGCCGTCGATCGGCACGCGGCCCGAAGGCACGTTCGCCGAGACCGGGTGGGCGCGATCAACCACCATGTTCTGCACCCAGCGCCGCGGCCGCGCGGCGAGGTCCGATGGCAAGGCCGCGGCGAGCGATGCGGTCGCGTCCGCAAGCCCGCTGCCCTGTGTCCTGGCGCGCGTGAGCACGAGCAGCTTGGCGCCGCCGTTCGCGGGCGCATCGATCACGGGACGGCCCTCGAGCACGAGGATCGTGATCGCGCCCTGGAAGTTCGGAATGTCGCGCTTGACCGCCGCGTATTGCGGCGATGCCTCGCAGCGTTCCATGGCCGCGACGTCGTCGAACCACTGCTGCGAAATGCCGTCGATGGCGTGGTCGGGCGGCTCGGGCGCAGGCGAGCGCTCGAACAGCCGCTCGACGATGTGGTTCTGCAGGTAGCTGTGCACGCCGGGCATGTGGCGGGCGAGCTCGCCGTGCACATGGAACCAGTGCCGGCCGAACTGTGCGGGCGTGATGTCGGGGCGGCGCGAGAACACGCCGGAGCGGAAGATCATGGCGGCGCTTTTTCTCAGTCGAGCTTGATGTCGGTGCCTGCGATGAATTTCTTCCAACGCGCCGTGTCGCTGCGCACGATGGTGTCCATGTACCTGGCGCTGGTGTCCTCGGGCGGGTCGACGCCGATGTCCTTCATGCGGGCGCGCACGGTGGGCTGCGCGATCATCGCCGCCACGGCCGCGTTGAGCTTCTCGATCGCCTCGGGCGGCGTGCCGGCCGGTGCGGCCAGGCTGTACCAGGTGTCGACGAAGAAGCCCTTGACGCCTTCTTCCTCCATCGTCGGAATGTCCGGCAGCGCGCCCAGCCGCTTCTTGCCCGTGACCGCCAGCGCGCGCAGCCGCCCGCCATGCACCTGCGGCAGCACGGCGGTGTCGACGAACATGAAGTCGAGCTGGCCGCCCAGCAGGTCGACCACCGCGGGCCCGCTGCCCTTGTAGGGCACGTGCACCACCGGCACGCCCGTGAGCTGGCGGAACATTTCGCCCGACAGGTGCGGCGTGGAGCCGTTGCCCGCCGAGCCGTAGAAGATCTTGCCGGGCCGTGCCTTGGCCAGCGCGATCAGGTCCTTGACCGATTTCACGGGGCTGCTGGAATTGACGACCAGCACGTTCGACGAGGTGTACACCATCGAAACCGGTGCGAAGTCCTTCAGCGGATCGAAGGGCAGCTTGGCATAGAGGCTGGGGTTGATCGTCATCGTGCTGTTCACGGCCATCAGCAGCGTGTAGCCGTCGGCGGGCGCCTTGGCGACGAGGCCCGCGCCGAGTGCGCCGTTCGCGCCGGGCTTGTAGTCCACGATCATCCGCTGGCCGAGCGTGGTCGAGAGCGCCTCGCTCACCATCGTGCCGAAGGTCGAGCCCATGCCGCCGGGTGGGTAGGGCACGATGAGCATTACCGGCTTTTCGGGGTAGATCGCCCACGCGGGGCCGGCGAGGGCCAGCACCAGGGCGAGCAGAAAGGTCTTGAGCGGGCGGGGCATGCGGCGTGTCTCCATTTTTTTCTTCGAGGGCTTCAGGAAATTTCAGGAGGATTCCCGGGGCTTCGCATCGAGCCAGCCGGGCGTGGCCTGCCGCTGGCCCATGCGGTGCGGCGGTGCGTCGATGGGCACCGGGTCCAGGCGCAGGCGCGTCAGGCGCAGGAAGCTGATCTTCCATTCGCCGTTGTCGCGCCGGTATTCCTCTTCGTAGTGGCCGTAGCCGCGAAAGCCGCGGCTGCCCGGTGTTTCCTTGACGGTGCTGCCGTCGGTGAATTCGACGAAGTCCTCCATGGCCCAGATCACGCGCGCGCTGTCGCGCCCGGTCATCGCCACCTCGTGCTGATGCACGTGGTGCACGGAGATGGTGGGCGCAAGGCGGCTGGACACGCCCGCGACGAACGCGGCCACGTCGGCACCGGGCGGCGCGGAGCCGAGTCCCTCGAAGCGGCAGTCGGGCGTGAACAGCGCGCCCAGGCGCTCCCACTGCTTGGTGTCGATGAAGCGGCAGTAGCGCGCCTTGACCTGGCGGATGGCGTCGACGCTCAGCAGATAGTCGACCGGATCGATGGACGCGGGCGCGGAAACGGGCAGGAAGGCTGGCATGGAGGGCATCGGAAAAAAGGTTTGACGCGCTGAAACTGTGGTCAATATAATGGTCTTACCAATGAAAGACAAGGCTGCAAACCCGTAGCCGCACCACATCCAAAATCCCATGCTCGAAAATCTTGAGACCGACTTTCCCGTCCACACGCCCCGCCGCGCGGAGGCGCCGAAGGCGCTCGAAGGCATTCGCGTCGTCGACTTCACGCACTTCATCGCGGGGCCGTTCGCCACCATGGTCATGGCCGACATGGGCGCCGATGTGATCAAGGTCGAAACCCCGGGGCGCGGCGACGAGTTCCGCCACTACCCGCCCGTGCATGCCAAGCTGCCCGCGCAGGGCGCGCCCTATCTCTGGAGCAACCGCAACAAGCGCAGCCTGGCCGTCAACATGAAGAGCCCCGAGGGGCTGGCGGTGGTGCGCGAGCTCATCGCCACCGCCGACGTGGTGGTGGAGAACTTTTCCACCGGCGTGATGGAGCGCTTCGGCCTGGACTGCGAGAGCTGCAGGAAGCTCAACCCCAAGCTCATCTACTGCTCGGTGTCGGCCTACGGGCGCGATGGCGAGTTTGCCGACCGCCTGGGCTTCGACCCCATCGCGCAGGCCGAGAGCGGCTTCATCTCGATGAACGGCTACAACGACCGCCAGGGCGTGCGCACGCTGTCGCCGGTGATCGACATCAGCACCGCGACGATGGCGTGCAACGCGATCCTCGGTGCGCTGCTCGCGCGGCACCGCACGGGCGAGGGGCAGTCCATCGAACTGGCGCTCTTCGACAACGCGGTGCTCATGACCGGCTACGCGGCACTGCAGCATCTGTTCACCGGCGCGGTGCCGCAGCGGCACGGCAACACCAGCCCCGACACCTGCCCCTCGGGCGTGTTCGAGTCGAAGGACAAGCCCTTCTATATCAACTGCGGCAACGACAAGATCTTCCACCGCCTGATGGCGCAGGTGATCGAGCGGCCCGACCTCGCCAACGACCCGGTGCTGGCAGACCGCAACGGCCGCATGGGCCGGCGCGAGGAAATCTTCAAGATGCTCGGCGAGATCTTCGCGCAGCAGCCCTGGAGCTACTGGCAGCCGCGCATGCGCGCTGCGTCGATCCCGTGCGGCGAGGTGCGCAACGTGGGCGATGCCATCCGCTCGCCCGAGGCGAAGGCGCGCAACATCGTCACGCGCATCGAGCATCCCGAGATCGGCTGGATGCCCAACGTGGCGCTTCCGATCCGCTATTCGGGCACGCCGCTGGCCGACCCGAAGCCCGCGCCGGCCGTGGGCCAGCACACCGAAGAGGTGTTGCGCGGCGTGCTGGGCTACAGCGAACAGCGCATCGCGGCGCTGCGCGAATCCGGTGCGCTGAGCGCCTCCGCGCCCGCCGCGAAGCCGGCCGCCAAGCCGAAGGCCGAGGCCGCCGTCTGACCATGCGAGAACTGTCGCCCGCCGCACCGCGCCGGCTGCTGCACACGCGGCAGGTGCAGTGCACGGGGTGGGAGCGCGACGACGGCCTGTGGGAAGTCGAAGGCCGCCTGTCCGACGTTCGCACGCACGACCTGGACGACTCGCGCGGCAACGCGGCGCGCAAGGCCGGAGATCCGGTGCACCTGATGTCGCTGCGCATCACGCTGGACGACACCTTCGCCATCGTCGCGGCCGAGGCGGTGTCGCACCAGACGCCCTACGAAGACTGCCCGCACATCAACGACGCCTACGGGGCACTCGTGGGCATGCGCATCGAGGGCGGTTTCAACCACGCGGTGAAGACGCGGTTTCGCGGCGTCCAGGGCTGCACGCACCTCACCGAGCTGCTGGGGCCGATGGCCACCACCGCCTTCCAGGCCATCAACCCGGCGCGCGAGCGGCGGCGCGTGGCGCAGGGTCAGCCGGCCTTTGCGGACGGCCCGAAGCCCGCGCTGCTGGACACCTGCCATGCGCTGCGGCGCGGCGGCGCTGCGGCCATCGTGCGCTGGGGCCGGGCGGGCGAGAAGCTGCCGGACTGAGCGGCGATCGCGCCGGGCAGGCAGGCCGCTCGGCCTGCTCGCCCCTTGCCCCCTTCGCCCGCGAGTTTGCGGAGGGTCACTCCGGCTGGATGTCCTTCGCCTTGATCAGCGCCTGGAAGCGGGCGCCTTCCTTGTCCACCAGCGCCCGGAATTCCGCGGGCGTGCTGCTCCTGGGTTCATTGCCCGAGCGCGAGAGGTTCTCGCGCAGCGCCGGGTCGCTGAGTGCGACCTTCATGCCCTCGGCCAACCTGGCGACAACCGGCTCGGGCGTGCCCGCGGGCGCGACCAGTCCGAAGAAGATCTCGGTGGTCATGGAGGGCAGTCCGAGCTCGGCCATCGTCGGCACGTCGGGCAGCGCCTTCTCGCGCCTGGGGCCCGTCACCGCGAGCGCCTTGAGCTTGCCCGAGCTGATCAGCGGCAGGTTGGACGACAGCGCATCGAACAGGAACTGCACGCTGCCGCCCATGATCGCGTTGGCCGATTCGGCACCGCCCTTGAAGGGCACGTGCAGCGCCTCGAAGCCGGCCTCGCTCTTGAGCAGCTCGCCCAGCAGGTGCAGGCTGCCGTTCACGCCATTGGAGCCGAAGCTCAGCTTGCCGGGGTTCGCCTTGCCGTAGGCGATCATGCCCTTCAGGTCGCTGAAGCCCAGGTTCGGCGCACACACCAGCACGAACGACGAGGTCGTGCCCAGGCTCACCGGGATCATCGTCTTCACGTCGTAGCCCGGGTTCTTGTAGAGGTAGGGCGCGATCGCCATCACGCTGTTGCCGACCCACACCAGCGTGTAGCCGTCGGCCGGCGCGCGTGCGGTCTGCTGCATCGACAGCGTGCCCGCCGCGCCCGCGCGGTTCTCGATGATGACCGGCTGCCCCAGCACCTTGCCCAGCTGCGCGCCCACCAGGCGCGCCGTGATGTCGGTGGTGCCGCCCGCACCGGCGCCCACGAAGATGCGGATCGGCTTGCCCGGATAGTGGTCCTGCGCCCACAGCGGCAGTGCGGCGGCGAGCGCCGCGGCGCCCAAGCCGCCTGCCACGAGGCGGCGGCGCTGGAAGAAGTCGATGCAAGAGGTCATGGTTGTCTCGTTCGGTTGTTGTGAAGACGGGGTGGGAAAGAAAAAAGCGTCAGCGGATCGGCGAGAACGGCGCGGGCACCAGCAGGCGGTTGGACATCGACTCGATCAGCGGCCGGATGCGCGCGAGATACACCTGCCAGGCCGGGTCGGCCGCGAGCTCGGCGCGCCGCTTCATGCGCTCGTCCAGTCCGTCATAGCCCCAGAGATGAACCATGGTGTTGAGGCCGCCGACCTCGGTGTGGAAGTACCCGAGCAGCCGCCCGAGGATGGCGCGCTGCACGGCCAGGCCTTCTGCCTCGTACAGCGCCAGGTAGTCCTGCGGTCCGTAGGGCATGCGAAGCACGTAGCAGCGTTCCTCGACGATCATTTTTCGGCGTTTTCCCGTGTGCGGCCGTGAAGGCCCGGATTGACAATTTTGGCCCATTAATTATATTGGTCAAACCATTAATCAACAACGCGAACGCCCCTTGGCGGGACCGGGGAGAACCCTGAATGGGAATGCTGGACAGTCGAGGCCTGGCCATCGTGGGCTACGCCGAAACCAAGCTCGTGCGGCGCAGCGGCCGCAGCGCGCTTTCGCTCGCAGGGGAGGCGGTGAGCCGGTTGCTCGAACGCACCGGCATCGAGCGCAGCCGCATCGACGGCTTCGCCACCACCTTCGCGATGTCGGAAGGGGGCAATCCGTTCTACAGCAACCTGATGGCCGAAGGGCTGGGCCTGTCGGTGTCGTGGTGCCAGGCCACCGACATCGGCGGTGCCTCGTCGGGTGGCAACATCATCCGCGCGGGCATGGCGATCGAGGCGGGCATGTGCGACATCGTGCTGTGCCTGGCCGCCGATGCGGTGACCACGCAGGACCGCTCGATGCAGTCGGGCCACCGCACCGAGTACTGCGACCCCGCGGGCTACGCGGGGCCCCTGAGCGCCTTCGCGCTGCTCAGCTCGGTGTACGACCACCAGTACGGCCTGCCGCACGACGCGCTCGCCAGGCTCGCGGTGACGCAGCGCAACGGCGCGCTGCTCAACGAGAACGCCTGCGAAGAGCTGCGCAAGCCGCTCACGGCGCAGGACTACCTGGACTCGCGCGTGGTGTCCGACCCGCTGCGCATCCTGGACTGCGTGATGCGCTGCGACGGTGCGAGCGCGGTGCTGGTGATGTCGACCCGGCGCGCCAGGGAGATGGGCTTCGAGAAGATGGTGCACCCGATCTCGTATGCCGAGCGCATCAACTTCGACCCGCGCGAAGAGGAGAGCACGAGCATCCTGCAAAGCGGCTTCACCGACGTGGGACCGCGCGCCTTCAAGGCGGCGGGCATGAAGCCCTCGGACGTGCACATGCTGCACTGGTACGACGACTTCCTGATCGCGCTGATCCTGCAGCTGGAGCAGACCGGCTTCTGCGCGCCGGGCGAGGGCGGGGCCTTCGTGCTCGCGCACGACATGGGCCATGCGGGCGAGTTGCCCATCAACACCGGTGGCGGCCAGATCTCGGCGGGGCAGCCCGGCCTGGCCGGCGGCGGGGTGAATCTCGTCGAATGCATCCGCCAGATGTTCGGCGAAGCCGGCGCGCGCCAGGTGCGGCGGCACGGCAACGCGATGCTCAGCGGCATCGGCGTGATCCCCTATGCGCGCAACTGGGGCACCAGCACCGTGATGCTGCTGGAGCGAGGCGCATGAGCGGCAGCAAAGGTACTTCCATGACCCAGGCACCCCACCATCCGACCGATATCGGCCAACCCTTCTGGGAAGGCCTCGCGCGGCGCCAGCTGATGCTGCAGTTCGATGCGGTGAGCGGCCGCGCGCAGTTCTACCCGCGCCCGCAAAGCCTCTACAGCGAAGCGGGCGTGCAATGGCGCGAGGCCAGCGGGCGCGGCACCGTCGCGGCGTTCACGCGCAGTCGCGTGTCGCCGCCGTACCTGGCCGACGCCGTGCCTTATGTGCTCGCGCTGGTGCGGCTCGAAGAAGGGCCGCGCATGCTCGCGCGCATCGCGGCGCCGTTCGAAACGCTGGCCATCGGCCAAGCCGTGGCCCTCGCGTGGGAGGCCACGGGCGATGCGCCGGCCTTTCCCGTGTTCAAGCCTGCATGACGCATCGGCAAGCGCGTCGGCAAACACGTCGGCAAGCGCGCCAGCAAAAGAAAACCAGAACCCCAGGAGACAACCCATGATTTCACGCCGCCACCTTGTGGCTTCCGCCGCGCTGGCCGCATTGCCGTTCGGCACGGCCCGCGCAGACAGCTTTCCGGGCAAGCCGATCCGCATCGTCGTGCCCTTTGCGGCGGGCGGCACCGGCGACCTGCTGTGCCGCACGATGCAGGAGCCGCTGCAGCGCTTTCTCGGCCAGCCGGTCATCGTCGAGAACCGGCTCGGCGCCAGCGGCTCGGTGGGTACGCAGCATGTGAAGAACGCCGCGGCCGACGGCTACACGCTGCTGCAGGTGGGCAACAGCACCGTCACCACCGCGCTCATGCAGAAGGCGGCCGGCTACGACGCCATCAGGGACCTCGCCGCGGTCGCGAACATCGCGACCACGCCGATGGTGTTTCTGCTGAACCCGGTGATCAAGGCCGACAGCATCGCCGAGCTCATCGCCTATGCGAAGCCGCGTCCGGGCGAGCTCGAATATGCCTCCGCCGGCCGCGGCTCGCTGGGGCACCTCACCAACGAGCTGTTCAACCAGATGGCGGGGCTGAAGATGGTCTACGTGCCCTACCAGGGCTCCTCGCAGGCCACCAATGCCGTGCTGGCGGGCGAAGTCAAGGTGGTCATCACCACGCCGTCGGACGCCATCAACGCCTTCGTGGCCACCGGCAAGCTGCGCATGCTGGGCGTGTCGTCGCCCCAGCGCAGCCCGCTGTTGCCCGGGGTGCCGGCCATCGCCGAGACGCTGCCCGGCTTCGGCGTGAACGCGTGGTTCGGGCTGGCCGCGCCGGCCGGCACGCCGCCCGCGGTGCTCGCGCGCCTGAACGAGGCGGTGAACAAGGCGGTGTCGGAGCCCGCCATGCAGGAGAAGCTCAAGCGCCTGGGCATGACGCCGGCGCCGGGCACGTCCGCCGCGTTTGCCCAGACGATCCGCAGCGACCAGCAGATCTGGATCAAGGTGATGCAGCAGGCCGGCCTGTCTCCCGAGTAACCGATCCAACGAAGGACAACCGACATGACCATGAACGACTACAGCCCCGAGCGCATCGCCGACCGCATGCAGACCCAGGACACCATGTACCGCTGGTGCCGCTCGGTCGACCGGCTCGACTTCGACGCGATGCGCCAGGTGTTCCATCCGGATGCGGTCGATCACCACGGCGCGTTCGACGGCGGCGTCGACGGCCTGGTGGACTGGATCGGCAACCGGCACCGCACCATCCCGTTCTCGATGCACGCGGTGAGCAACATGCTGATCGAGTTCGCGGGCCCCGACCTCGCGCTGGTCGAGAGCTACGTGCGCACCACGCAGCGCTACCCGGCCGAGGCCGCGGGCGCGCTCGCGCAGCTGGCAGGCGGCAAGCCGCCCGAGGGCGCGATGGACCTGCTGACCTGCTCGCGCTATGTCGATCGCTTCGCGCGCCGCAACGGCGAGTGGCGCATCCTGGAGCGCACGCTGGTGGCCGACTGGAAGCAGGTGGTGCCGGTGGCCGCCGACGCGCCCAAGCCCGTGCCCGGCTGGGCCTCGGGCCGGCGCGACCAGGAGGATTTCGTGTTCTCGGAGCGCCGGGCGCTGGGCCTGGCCTGAGCCTGCGGGTTCAGATCACGTCTTCCCGCGCGAACGTGCGGATGTCGGCGGTGGAATAGCCGAGCAGTTCGCCCAGGATGTATTCGTTGTCCTCGCCATAGAGCGGCGCCCCGCGCACGGGCAGGCCGCCCATGTGCGAGGGCGTCTGCGAGAGCCTGAACGGCATCTCCGCCACGGGCCACGTGCCGATGCGCCCGGCCGTCACCTCGGTCATCCATTGCTGCTGTGCGAGTTGCGGGTCGTGGTCGCAGCGGTCTTCGGCGGTCTGGCACACGCCGGCCGGCACGCCCGCAGCCTGCAGTTGCGCCATGCAGGGGTAGGGCTCCTGCGCTGCGGTCCAGCGTTCGACCTCGGCATCGAGCGCGTCGGCGTGCGCGATGCGCGAGGCGAGCGTGGCGAAGCGCGGGTCCGCCGCGAGCGCCTGCAGGCCGCTGGCGCGCACGAAGCCCAGCCATTCGTCCTGCGTGAAGCAGGCGATGGCGATCCAGCGGTCGTTGCCCGTGCAGCGATATGCGCCGTGCGGCGCCGCAGGCACGTACGGCGAGCGGTTGCCCGTGCGCTTGCATTCACGCCCGTTCACCGCCCAGTCGAGCACGTTCACGCCGCACACCATGAGCCCGCTCTCGCATTGCGAGGCATCGATCCACTGGCCTTCGCCCGTGCGGTGGCGGTGGTGCAGCCCCGCGAGGATCGCCTGCGCGAAGCTGTACGCGCCGATCCAGTCGAGGTACGAATAGCCCCAGCCGGCCGGCGGCGCGGGTTCGGGCAGGCCCGACATCTCCGACAGCCCGGTGAAGGCCGCGGCGATGGGCCCGACCGTGCGCATGCGCCCATAGGTGCCGTTCGCGCCCATGCCCGACTGCTGCACGTAGACGATGTCGGGCCGTATCGCCTTCATCGCCTCGTAGCCCAGGCCCCAGCGCTCCATCACGCCGGGCGAGAAGCCTTCGGTCACCACGTCGCACACGCGCACCAGGCGGCGCGCGATCTCGAGGCCGCGCGGATCGCGGATGTTGAGCGACAGCCCGCGCTTGCCCGCGTTCTTGTGGTTGAAGTGCCCGCCCATCTCCGGCAGGTCCAGGCCCGGCAGCGGACCCGTGGCCGCGCGCCGCGCATCGCGTCCGCCTTCGGGCGCGTTCGCGCCGAGGCGAGCGTCGGCATTGGCCTTCCACTCGACCTTCAGGCATTCGGCGCCGAGCGCCGTCACCATCCGCGTGCCGCCGGCAGAGGCGAGGAACCATGAGAAATCGAGGATGCGCACGCCCTGCAACGCGAAGGGCCGGCCGTGCGCAGAAATGCGCGGCGGCGTGTCCTGCGCCGCGGTGCGCGGCTGCACGGCCGCCTTGCGGCGCACCTCGTTCAACACCTCGGCCGTGTGCTCGCCCAGCGCAGGCGCGCGGCGGTGCGCCTGCCACGCCGTGGCCGTGCTCAGCCATTTGCCGGCGGGGTAGGGCAGGGCGCGGCCGAGCGCGGGATGGTCCAGTTGCGCATAGCTGCCGCGTGCCTGCCAGTGCGGATCGTCCAGGTTCTCGTGCGGCTTGCGCAGCGGTGCCCACATCAGGCCCTGCGCCTGCGCGGCCTGCCAGGGCAGGTCGCGGTAGAGAAAGCAGCGCACGAAGCGCTGCACCACCTCGAACACGTGCGCCTTGTGCTCGTCGAACGCCACAGCGCCGGGCACGTCGCGCTTCTTCGGGTCGCGCGTGCCGTCGGGCAACTCCAGGTCATGGGCCATGCCGTGGCTCTGCAGGAAGCGCACCACGCCGGCCTCGTCGCCCGCGGTCACCATCCAGCCGAGGTTCCAGCGTCCGTCCTTGGTCTGCGCGAGCGGGGTGGCGCGGTTGGGCAGTTCCGCCGAATGGCGGCAGGTCTGGCGGTACTGCGTGGCGGCGCGCATGACCCAGTTCATGAGGTCCATCTCGGTCGAGGTCGAGACGGCCGTGTGCACCGCGCACGAAACGTCCTGCCCGCGCCCCGTGGCATCGCGCGCGCACAGCGCCGCGAGGATGCCGACCAGCGCCTGCTCGCACGCGATGTGGCTCGCATGGAAGGCCTGCGGCGCGATGGGCGGCACGTCGTAGCGGCCGGTGGGGTCGGCGTCGTAGCCGCAGTTCATCATCACGCCGCCGAGCGCGAGGTGCACGATGTCGCTTGCCTTGAAATCCCTCCACGGCCCGCTGTCGCCGAAGGGCGTGATGCGCCCAGTGATCAGCGCCGGAAAGCGCTCGCCGAGGGCCGCGATGTCCATGCCCGTGGCGTGCGCGAGTTCTTCCAGGCGTCCGCACAGCAGCACGTCGGTGCCGTCCAGCAGGCGCAACAGCGCGGCCTTCCCTTCGGCAGCGTCGAGGTCGAGCACCACCGAGCGCTTGTCGCGGTTGTAGTTCCAGAAGTAGAGCGACTGCTCCGCGTCGGGCACGTCGCCCACGAAGGGCCCGATACGGCGCGAGGGGCTGCCGCCCGGCGGCTCGATCTTCACCACGTCGGCGCCCATGCCGGCGAGCAGCAGGCCGCAGTAGTCGCCTGTTTCGGCCGACATCTCCAGCACCTTCAGGCCATGCAGCGCACCCGACGCGCCCGCGGGTTGGAAGTTCGCTTTCGTCACAAAAGTCCAAATGTTGAATGGATGGACCAATTAGCGTACCATGCCTGCGACTTCGACAGGAGACAAAGACCATGAGTTCAATCACCCGGCGGCGCGCGATCGGCACCGGCCTCGCGCTGGGAACACTGGCGACGCTGGGCACAGGCCCCGCGGCGCTCGCGCAGGAAACTGATTACCCGCGCAAGCCCGTCACCATCGTCGTGCCGTTCACCGCGGGCGGCGCCACCGACCTGTCGGCGCGCCTCATCGCGCAGTTGCTCACCACGCAGCTGGGCCAGACCTTCCTGGTGGACAACCGCGCGGGCGCCAGCGGAATGATCGGCATGGCCGCCGTGGCGCGCGCGGCGCCCGATGGCTACACGCTCGGCTGGGGCGGCAACAGCCCGATGTCGGTCGCGCCCCACCTGGTGAAGAACCCGGCCTACGACCCGGCCAAGGCCTTCGCGCCCGTGAGCCTCGCGGCGATCTCGTCGTGGATCCTGGTCACGCGCCCCGACCTGCCCGTCAAGAGCGTGGCCGACCTCGTGGCGCTGGCCAAGAAGCAGCCGGGCAAGCTCACCTTCGCCTCGTCGGGCAACGGCAGCGCACCGCACCTGATGGGCGAACTCTTCAAGAGCGCCGCCGGCATCGACCTGCTGCACGTGCCCTACAAGGGCGAGATCGACGGCTTCAACGCCATGATGGCAGGGCAGGTCGACATGATGATGGGATCGACCTCGTCATCGCTCGCGCTCGTGAAGGCCGGCCGCCTGAGGGGCCTGGCCGTGACCACGCCCAAGCGCGACGCCGCGGTGCCCGACCTGCCGACCGTGGCCGAGGCCGGCGTGCCCGACCTCACCTTCGAGATCTTCTTCGGCCTCGTGGCGCCGGCCGGCACGCCGCCGGCCGTGGTCGACAGGCTCGCGGCCGCGATGCGCAAGGCCGTGGCCGATCCCAGCTACCGCGACGCGATGGAGAAGACCGGCATCCACGCGACCAGCAGTTCGCCCGCCGACTTCCAGGCGCTGCTCGCGCGCCACAACCAGCGATGGACTTCCATCATCCGCAGCAAGAACATCTCCTCCGACTAAGGCCCCTGTGAACTCGAACCTCGGCGCCGTGCGCGCGGACACCTACGCGTTGCGCGATCTCACCTTTCCCGCAGTCCTCCGGCGCCAGGCGCTGGCCCATCCCGACAAGGTCTTCCTCACCGAGACCGCAGGCGGCCGGCACTTCACCTATGCCGACGTCGATGCGTGGTCGAACCGCGTGGCCAACGCATTGGCCGCGCTGGGCGTGGCCAGGGGCTGCCACACGGGCGTTCTGATGGGCAATTCGGCCGAGCACCTCGCGGTGTTCCTGGGCATCGGCAAGCTGGGCGCGGTCTCGGTGCCGGTGAACACGGCCGCGCGCGGCGAGTTGCTGCGCTACTACCTCACGCAATCGGATTGCGAGGCGGTCGTCGTCGATGCCACGCTGGCCGACCGGCTCGCCGAGGTGCTGCCGCAGCTGCCGCTGGTCAAGCGCGTGGTGGTCGTTCGTGCGGGGCAGGACGAGGCGGCGGCACCGGCCGACATCCCGGCTTCGCCAGCCTACGACGTCGCCGACTTCGAAGCCTGCGTGGCCGCTGCGTCCGAAGCGCCGCAGGCGGCCGAGGTGAAATGCTCCGACCTGTTGATGCTGGCCTACACCTCGGGCACCACCGGGCCGTCGAAGGGCAGCATGCTCTCGCACGCGGCCGCGCTCACCTATGGCACCAGCGCGGCCGAGGCGCAGGGCTACCGCGAGAGCGACGTCTTCTACGTGTGCCTGCCGCTCTTTCACAATAACGCGCTGCTCGCAGCCACCGGCGCCGCGCTGGTGTGCGGTGCGTCGGTGGTGCTGTCGCGGCGCTTCTCGGTGTCCAGGTTCTGGGGCGAGATCCGCGGCTCACACGCGACCATCACCAACTTCCTGGGCGCCATGTCGAGCTTCCTGTGGAGCAGTCCGCCGTCGCCCGACGACGCGGACAACGACCTGCGCCTGGTGAGCATGGCGCCCACGCCCAAGTACGCGCGCGAGTTCGAGCGCCGCTTCGGCCTGAAGGCCATGAACAACTACGGCCTGTCGGACTTCGGCATGGTCACCTCGTTCACCGCCCACGAGCCGCCCGAGAAACTCGGCTCCATCGGCAAGCCGCGCCGGGGCTTTCGCGTGAAGATCGTCGACGAGGACGACTTCGAGGTGCCCGACGGCGAGGTCGGCGAGATGGTGCTGCAAAGCGACGACCCGTGGCGCGCCACCACCGGCTACTACAAGATGCCCGAGGCCACGCTGGCGGCCAGCCGCAACCAGTGGTTCCACACCGGCGACCGCGGCATGCGCGACGCCGACGGCTACCTGTGGTTCGTCGATCGCAAGAAGGACTGCATCCGCCGCCGCGGAGAGAACATCTCGGCCTTCGAGGTCGAGCAGATCATCGCCACCCACCCCGAGGTCGGCAATGCGGCGGTGTTTCCGGTCGCCACGCAGACCAACGACGAGGAGGTCTGCGCGGTGGTGGTGCGGCGCCCCGGCAGCACGGTGAGCGAGGTGGAGCTGGTTGCGCACTGCCAGCGCAACATGGCCTATTTCATGGTGCCGCGCTACATCCAGTTCCGCGATGCGCTGCCGACCACCGTGAACCAGAAGGTCGAGAAGTTCAGGTTGAGGAGCGAGTTCGAGCGCGACCTGTCGCAGGCTTGGGACCGCGAGGCGGCCGGGCTGGTGCTGGCGCGCTAGCCGCCGCTGCCGCCGTCGCCGGCACGCCCGGCGGCACACCGGCCGCCTTGACCATGTAGCCCTGGTGCAGCTTGGTGAGCGCCGAGGTCATTTCCTTGACGGCCTTCTCGGCATCGCGCTTGCGCAGGTGGCCGAGCAGACGGCGGCGCGAGGGCAGCGTGTAGGTCTGGTCCTCGGTCGGGCCAATGGCCTTCACGAACTGGCGCGTGATTTCCATGATGCCCTCGGTGGTCGCCAGCAGGATCGGGTTGTGCGTGGCCTTGGCCAGCAGCACGTGAAAGGCCTGGTGGTGCTTGGTGCGCTCCTCGAAGTTGCCGGCCTTGTCGCTTAGCGTGGCGAGCACGATGTTGTGTTCGAGCAGGGCGATGTCTTCGTCGGTCATGCGCTCGCAGGCCATGCGGATCACCGCCGAGCTCACCGAGACGCGCGCCTCGGTCAGGTGGTCGGGCGTGATCGCGCCCAGGAAGTACAGGTCGCGCATGCCGTTGACCACCGCGTTCGAACTGCCGGGCATCACGAACGCGCCGCCGGCCGAGCCGAGCTTGAGTTCGAGCAGGCCGCTCAGCTCCAGTGCACGCAACGCCTCGCGCATGGTGTTGCGGCTCACGCCGAACATCTGCGCCAGGTTGCGCTCGGGCGGCAGCTTGTCGCCGGGCTTGAGCTTGCCCTCGGAGATGTTGCGCCGCAGCTGGCTGGCAACTTCCTGGTAGATGCGCTGCGGGCTGATCGGCTCGATGCCGAAATCGGAAGGCGTGCCGGGCCGGGAAGACGCCGCGGTCTTGGGGGCAGCGGTTGCGGTGGTGGCGGAGGAGGTGCGTGAGGCTTTCATGGTCGCCATGTTAGTGAGGGTTCCTACGCATGCACCAGCCTCCGATAATGCGAGAATGGTTCGACCAATGATAGATTAGAACAATGCTCGACGCCATCCTCTCTCAAACGGTGAACGGGCTCGTGCTGGGCTTCCTGTTCATCCTGATCTCGATCGGCCTGTCGATCGTGTTCGGCCTGCTCGGCATCGTGAACGTGGCGCACGGCGCGTTCTTTGCGCTCGGTGCGTATTTCGCGCTGACGCTGCAGCAGCAGTTCGGCTGGCCGGCCGTGGTGCTCGCGCCCATCGGCGTGGGCATCGTCGGCATGGTGGTCGAGCGCGTGCTGGTGCGCCGCCTCTACGGCAAGGACCCGCTGATGACACTGGTGCTGACCTTCGCGCTGTCGCTGTTCATCGAGGCCGTGATCCGCACCGTGTGGGGTTCGGGCGCGCAGCCGCTCACGCCGCCCGCGGTGCTGTCGGGCTTCATCGAGTACGGCCCGATCCTCACCACCACGTACCGCGTCGCGGTGCTCGGCATCACGGTCGCGATCCTGGTCGCGCTGTGGGCCTTCCTTTCCTTCACGCCTTACGGCCGCATCCTGCGCGCGGGCAGCCGCGACCCGCAGATGGTGGGCATGCTGGGCATCAACCTGCCGCTGGTGCTCACGGGCGCGTTCGGTGTGGGCTGCATGCTGGCCGGCGCGGGCGGGGTGCTGGCGGCGCCGCTGTGGTCGGTCACGCCGGGCATGTCGGCGCAGGCCATCATGCCGGCCTTCGTGATCGTGACCATCGGCGGCCTGGGCTCCTATGGCGGCGCGGTGGTGGCGGGCCTGCTGGTCGGGCTGGTCACTGCGATGACGACGCAGTTCTACCCGCAGGCCGCGGGCGTGGCGATGTATCTGTTGATGGTGCTCATCCTGCTCGTGCGTCCGCGCGGGCTCTTCGGCGAACACTGGGAGCACTTCTGATGAAGAAACTTTTCGGGCACCCCGTGTGCCAGGTCGCGGCGGTGCTGCTCGTGCTGAGCTTCTTGACGCTGGTGACGCACCTGCCGCTCGGTCGCGTGACGCAGATCGCCATCTACGTGCTCTATGCGGCGGGCATCGGCCTGCTGGTGGGCTACCTGGGCCTGGTGCCCTTTGGCGGCTCGGTGTTCTTCGGCGTCGCGAGCTACGCCGCGGCGCTGTCGCTGCTGCACTGGTTCGGCGACATCAACGAGTTCGCGGGCCTGGCGTTCTCGGTGCTGTTCACGGTGCTGGTCGCACTGCCGGTGGGCGCGCTGATCCTGCGGCGCAAAGGCCTGTACTTCTCGCTGCTGAGCCTGGCGTGCACGCAGATTTGCTTCGAGATCGCCTACAAGTGGACCGACCTCACCGGCGGGGAGAACGGCCTGCAGCGCGTGCCGCGCCCGGTGCTCGATTCGGCGCTGGGCTTTCACGTGTTCGTGGTGCTCATGGTGCTCGGCACGCTGTGGCTCATGTGGCGCGTGGTGCATTCGCCGCTGGGCCGCCTGTTCCAGGCAGTGCGCGACAACGAGCAGCGCGCCGCGAGCCTGGGCTACGACGTCTACCGCGTGAAGCTCGCGGGCTTCGTGCTTTCCGCGGCCATCACCGGGCTGGCCGGCGGCATGCTCGCGCTCTTCATGCGCGGCGTGTACGCCAATCCGCTGAGCTGGGAGCACGCGGCCGATCCGCTGCTGATGACGGTGCTGGGCGGCATGCACCACTTCGTGGGCGCGATGTGGGGTGCCATTCTCTTCATCGTGCTGGAGGACCAGCTCGGCGCGCTGCTCAACAACTGGTGGCTGGTGTTCGCGCCCATCCTCATGCTGGTGACGCTGCTGGCGCCCGAGGGCATTCATGGGCTCATCCGGCGCGCCTGGGGCGGCAAGGGCTGGACGCTGGTGCGCGGCGGCATTCCGCCGCGGCCGGCACGCATCACGCCCTACGCGCCCGAGGCCGGCGCCGGCGCGGTCGCCAGCCGCGAGCCGCTGCTCACGGTGCGAGGCCTCACCAAGAAATTCGGCTCGCTGGCGGTGGCCTCGGGCTACGACTTCGACGTGCACCAGGGCACGCTGCACAGCTTCATCGGCCCAAACGGCGCGGGCAAGACGACCTTCTTCAACATGCTGAGCGGCGTGGTCGTGCCCGACAGCGGCCAGGTGCGCTTTCTCGGCCACGACATCACGCACCTGCCGATGCACAAGCGCATCCGCCTGGGCCTGGCGCGCTCGTTCCAGATCGTGAGCGTGTTCACGCACCTCACGGCGTTCGAGAACGTGCGCGTGGCGGTGCAGGCCACGCAGCCGTCGCCGCTGGCGATGTGGCGCGACGCGCAGGCTTCGCCGGCCGCGAACGACCGCACCTGGTCGATCCTCGAAGCCGTGGGCCTGGCCGACAAGGCGGGCGAACTCTGCACCGATCTTTCGCACGGCGAGCGCCGGCTGCTGGAGATCGGCATCACGCTGGCCACGCAGGCGCGCCTGCTGCTGCTGGACGAACCGCTCGCGGGCCTGGGCGAGGCCGACCGCGTGCGCGTGGCCGCGCTGATCCGCGCACTGGCGCGCACGCACGCCGTGGTGCTGATCGAGCACGACATCGACCGCGTGCTCGCGCTGTCCGACCGCATCACCGTGCTGCACCAGGGCCGGCTGATCGCCGACGGCAAGCCGGCCGAGGTGGCGGCCAATCCGGAGGTGGTGCGCGCCTACCTGGGCGCGCCGCCCGAGGGCATGAACGAGGCGGCCGCTGCGCGCGTTGCACGGCCCGCCTCGCCGCGGCTGCTGCTCGATGCGCGCGGCCTTGCGGCCGGCTACGGCGGCGGCCGCATCCTGGACGGCGTCGACCTGCGCATCGGCGAGGGCGAGGCGGTCGCGCTGCTGGGCCGCAACGGCGTGGGCAAGACCACGCTGCTGCGCGCCATGTATGGCATGCTGCCGGTGGACGAGGGCACGGTGCAGTGGGACGGCAAGCCGATCCAGAACCTGCGGCCGTTCGAGATCAACCGCCTGGGCATCTCAGTGGTGCCCGAGGGGCGGCGCCTGTTTCCCAACCTCACGGTGCTGGACAACCTGCTCATTGCCGTGCGCAAGGGCGGCATGCCGCTGGAGGAGATCTTCGAGCTGTTCCCGCGCCTGAAGACGATCCAGAAGTCGCGCGCCGAAAGCATCTCGGGCGGCGAGCGGCAGATGGTGGCCATTGCGCGCGCGCTGGTCGCGCCCAGCCGCCTCATCCTGCTGGACGAACCCTTCGAGGGACTGGCGCCCGCGGTGGTCAACGAGGTGATGGCGGCCATTCTCAAGCTGCGCGGCCGCGTGGCGATGGTGCTGGTGGAGCACCACGCGGAACAGGTGCTGTCGATCGTGGACCGCGCGGTGGTGCTGGTCAACGGCCGCGTGGCCTACGAGGGCGATGCTGCGCAGCTCGCGGCCGATGCGCCGCTGCAGGCGCGGCTGCTCGGCCTGGTCGATCCGCAGCAGCGCGAGGAAGCGGCCCAGGCCGCGACGCCCGGGCAGGACGCCCACGGCGCGCGCGCCACCGAGAGCGCCATCTGAAGCATTCGAAATCCCAGGAGACAACACATGCACGCTGACATTCCTTCCCATGCCCTGAACCGCCGCCATGTGCTGCGCGCCGTCGGCGCCGGCGTGGCCGCGCTCGGCGCGCCGGGCCTCGTGTTCTCGCAAGGCGATGCGCCGATCCGCATCGGCAGCCTGCTGCCGCGACAGGGACCGTTCGCGCTGCAGGGCGAGGCCACGTCGCTGGGCATCAAGATCGCGCTGCAGCAGGCCGGCAACAAGGTGCTGGGCCGGCCGATCGAGCTGGTCGCCTACGACGAGCCCAACCCGCTTGGCGCGCAGCAGAACATGCAGAAGCTGATCCAGGAGGACAAGGTGGCCGCCGTCATCGGCGGCAGCAACAGCGCGGCCGGCCTTGCGATGGCCTCGGTGGCCGCGCAGGCAAAAACGCCCACCATCATCAGCGCCGCGCTGGCGCGCGAGATCACCGGCAAGAACTGCAACCGCTACGTGTTCCGCAACAACGCGCCGCCGCCGGTGTACGCCAAGCTGCTCGCGCGGCAGATGCTGCCGCTGGGCAAGAAGTGGTACTTCCTGGTGGGCGCCTACGCCTATGGCCAGGAGGCCTACCAGATGCTGAAGGCCGAGCTGGTCGCCGCGGGCGGGCAGGACCTGGGCATGGATGCGGCCGCCGTCGGCACCACCGACTTCAGCTCGATCATCCTGAAGATCCGCCAGGCCAGGCCCGACGTGGTGATGCTCGGCATCTCGGGCACCGACCTCGCGGCCTTCCTGAAGCAATACAACGAGTTCGGCCTGCGCGGCAAGATTCCGCTGGGCAGCCTCACCGTGGCCGACGAGGAGCTGTGGGCGCAGACCGGCATCTCCGGCGTCATGGGCAAGTACTGGCACTTCAACAACCCGGCCAACAGCCCGGCGGAGAAGGCGCTGAACGAAGCGGTACTGAAGGAAACGAAGCACCCCGCATCGGCCAGCTGCGCGCAGGGCTGGGTCTGCATGCGCATGCTGCTGGCCGCCATCGCACAGGAGAAATCGGCCGAGCCCGCGGCCATCGTGCGCGGGCTGGAAACCGTGCGGCCCGACGGCGTGCCCGGCTACTACCGCGCGTGGGACCACCAGTTCATCACGCGGCTGGTGCTGGCGCAGGTGCGCGACACCATCACCGACAAGTACGACCCCGTCACGGTGCTCAACCCGTCGATGAAGATGGCCGACTTCGAAGCCCTGTACGGCACGAAGGAAGAAATCGGCTGCACGATGGGGCCGGTCTGAAATCCGCCCATCCCGAGCAAGGCAGGCACGCATGAAGCTCCTGGGACAGGTCGCCATCGTCACCGGCGCCGCGCGCGGCCTCGGGCGCGCCTACGCGCTGCGGCTCGCAGCGCTGGGCGCCGACGTGGTGATTGCAGACATCGACCTCGAATCGGCCAAGGCCTTCGAGGAGGAACTCACGGCCGCCACCGTGTCCGACGAGGTCCGCGCGCTCGGGCGCCGCAGCCTCGGCGTGCAGGGCGACCTCACGCAGCGCGCGGCAGCCCGCGAGCTGGTCGCGCGCACGCTGGCGGAGTTCGGCCGCATCGACATCCTGGTCAACAACGCCGGCGGCGCCTTCACTCCCGCCGAGCGCAGCACCGCATCGCTGGTGCCCGACGAAGACACGGCGCTGATGTTCGGCGTGAACTACCTGTCGGCGCTGTACTGCTGCCAGGAGGCCGTGCCCGCGATGCGTGCGCAGGGCGCGGGCGTGATCGTCAACATCGCGACCATGGCTGCGCTCGACGTGTCCAAGAGCGCGACGCGGCTGGTGCCCTATTCGGTTGCCAAGGGCGCGGTGCTGCAGTACACGCGCTACCTCGCGGCCGAGCTGGGCCCCGACGGCATCCGTGTCAACTGCCTCTCGCCGGGCGGCATGCTCACGGCGCGCATCCGCAAGCAGGCGGCCGAGCGCGGCATGCTCGGCGACAAGGAGATGCGCCGCATTCCGCTGCGCCGCTTCGGCGTGGAGGAAGACTGCGCCAACGTGCTCGAGTTCCTGGTCACGCCGCTCTCGGGCTACGTGACGGGGCAGTGCATTTCCGTGTGCGGCGGGGCGGTGCTCACGCCGTCCTGATCCACCAGCAAGGGGTTTCGACATGGCGACATCGACGGATGATTCGGGCGGTCCGCTGGCAGGGCTTCGCGTGATCGACTTCACGCACTTCCTGGCCGGCCCGGTCGCGACCCTGATCCTTGCGGACGGTGGCGCCGAGGTCGTGAAGATCGAGGACGCCGCGCGCGGCGACGCGTTCCGCCACTTCCTGCCGCCCGACGAACGCCTGGGCGGGGAGGGCGTGCCTTTTCTCTGATGCAACCGCAACAAGAAAAGCGTGGCGCTCGATCTGAAGACCGACGCCGGCCGCACCATCGCGCTCGCGCTGGTGAAGGATGCCGACGTGGTGGTCGAGAACTTCTCGGGCCAGGTGATGACGCGGCTGGGCCTCGGCTGGGAAACCCTCTCGGCGCTCAACCCGCGGCTGGTGTATTGCGCGATCTCGGCCTATGGCCGCGAGGGCGAGTTTGCCGACCGGCTGGGTTTCGACCCCGTCACGCAGGCCGAGAGCGGCTTCATGTCGATGAACGGCTATGAAGACCGCGACGGCGTGCGCACCGGGTCGTCGGTGATGGACATCTCCACCGGCATGATGGCCAGCAAC
The DNA here is from genome assembly GCF_900115685.1 of Variovorax sp. 770b2. Classification (GTDB taxonomy): domain Bacteria; phylum Pseudomonadota; class Gammaproteobacteria; order Burkholderiales; family Burkholderiaceae_C; genus Variovorax. Next base: position 828,711 of record NZ_FOXJ01000001.1, read on the forward strand.
GCGATCCTCTCGGCCATCGTCGCGCGCTCGCGCACCGGCAAGGGCCAGCGTGTGGAGGTGGCGCTGTACGACACGGCCATCACCATGACCGGCTACGCCACGCTGCAGAACCTCTTCAACGACTGGCAGCCGCGGCGCGTGGGCAACGGCAGCGCCGACACCGTGCCCACCGGCGTGTTCCACGCGTCCGACGGGCCCTTCTTCATGGTGTGCGCGAGCACGGTAATCTTCCAGCGCGTGTTCCGCGACGTGGCCGGCCGGCCCGACATCGCCGACGACGAGCAACTCAAGCGCCCTGCGGGCCGCATGGCCGAGCGCCAGCGCCTGATCGACATGCTGGCCGTGCTCTTCGCGACCGGCACGCGCGCGCACTGGCTTGCGCGGCTGAAGGAAGCGGGCGTGCCGGCAGGTGCGGTGCGCACCGTGGCCGAGGCGCTGCGCTCGCCGGAAACGAAGGCGCGCGGCCTCGTCACGCAGCTGCCGCACCCGACGGCGGGCACCGTGCCCAACGTCGCGTTTCCGATGCGCTTCTCGGGCACGCCGGCCCCCGCACCCGTGGCCGCGCCCACGCTGGGGCAGCACACGCGCGAGGTGCTGGGCGCGCTGCTGGGGTACGACGCGCGCAGGCTCGACGACGCGGCGCGCGCCGGCGCCTTCGGTCAGGCGGCAGCCGGTGGCTCGGGCGGCTCGGCCGAGCTCAAGTCGTAGATTGCCGAGCGCGCGGCCATGCCGCCTTCGGCGTAGACGGTCTGCCCGTTGACGTGGGCGCTCAGCCCACCGGCCAGGAACAGGATCACCGAGGCGATCTGCGCCGGCGTGCCGATCTGGCCGAGCGGGTAGCGCGTGCCGGCGGCACGCATCATGGCCTCGCTCAGGTTGCCGCGCACGCGCGGCGTGGACACCAGCCCCGGCGCCACCGCGTTGATGCGCACGCCCACGTTGCCGTATTCGAATGCCGCGGCCTTCACGAACTGCTGCAGCGCGGCCTTGCTCGCGCCGTAGGCCGCGCGGTTCGAGGTGACGGCAACGCCCGCGGTGGAGCTCACGAACACCATCGCGCCGCCGCCGCTTTGGCCGATCAGCGGCGCCACGATCTGCGTGGAGAGAAACACGTGCTTCAGGCTGGTGTCGAACTGCCATTGCCAGTCCGCATCGTCGAACTCGGCCAGCGGCTTGATGCGCGGCATGCCCAGGGTGTCGACCAGGCCGTCGATGTGGCCGAAGCGCTGCAGCGCCTGGTCGGCGATGCGTTGCATGTCGGCGCGCACCATGGCGTCGCCGGTCAGCGCGATGCCGCCGATTTCGTCGGCCACGGCCTGCGTCGGCGCCGCACGGCGGCCCACGCAGACGACCGTGGCGCCCGCCTGCGCGAGCGCGTGCGCCGTCTGGCGGCCGATGCCCTGGCCCGCGCCCAGCACGATGAACACCTTGCCGTCGAGGCGCAGCAGGGCGGTGAAGTCGGGAACGGGCGAGTCGTCGGTGGCTGTCTGGGGGCTGGTCATGGGCGGTGTCCTTTCGATCTTTCAATGAAAGCTAGCGCTGCAGCACGATGCCGGCCTTCTCGCGGTCCCACACCGCATCGAGGGCGCCTTCCATGCGCTGCTTGAGCTTGAACTTCTCGATCTTCTGGTTGGTGGTGGCCGGCAGCTCGGCCAGCACCTCGACGTAGCGCGGCACCATGAAGTACGACATGTTCCGCGCGCAGTGCGCCACGAGCGCCGTTTCGTCGAACGCCACGCCGGGCCGCAGCACGATCGACGTGCCCACCTCCTCGTCGCCCTCGGCCGTCTTGACCGGAAACACGGCCACGTTGGCGATGGCCGGGTGATTCATGATGACCTGCTCGACCTCGAAGGCCGAGATGTTCTCGCCGCGGCGGCGGATGCAGTCCTTCTTGCGGTCGACGAACCAGTAGTAGCCGTCTGCGTCGCAACGCGCGCGGTCGCCGGTGTGGAACCATTGGTTGCGGTGCGCAGCCAGCGTGGCCTCGGGCATCTTGTAGTAGCCGGTGGCGGCGCGCCAGGGTTCGTGCGAGCGGATGACGAGTTCGCCGACTTCGTCGGTTGCGCATTCGAAGTCGTCGTCGTCCACGATCCTGAACTCGAAGCCGCGGCGCGCCTTGCCGATGGAGCCCAGCTTCTCGACCGGCGCGCCGGGCACGAAGGCGCTCACCGTGCCGAAGTCCGACAGGCCGTAGTTGCTCATGGCCTTGAGGCCGAAGCGCTGCTCGAAGGCCGGCGCGAAGCCGGGCATGGGCGACATGCTCACCAGGCGCAGGTCGTTGTCGGCGTCGGCGGGCTCGGGCGGTCGCGTCCAGAGGAAGGTCGACATCGCACCGAGGAAGTTGGTGATCGTCGCCTGCGAGGCGCGGATCTCGTCCCAGAAGCGCGAGGCCGAAAAACGCTCCGACATCACGACCGAGCCGCCGCACACCAGCGCCGCGCCGCTGGCCGCGAGCAGCGCGTTGTTGTGAAAGAGCGGCAGGCAGACGTAGAAGATGTCGCTGTCGCGGTAACCCTGCGCCTCGGCCGCGCCGGTGCCGTAGGTGAACGCCGCGGCGTGCGAGAGCATGCTGGCCTTCGACGGGCCGGTGGTGCCCGAGGTGTACGAGAGCATGAGCAGGTCGGCGCACTTGACGGGCGCATCGACGAGATCGCCGGGCGGCGCATTGGATGCCGCGGCCATGAGGGCCGCGAAGTCGTCCGCGGGTTTCGACAGCGACAGGCTGCGCGCCGATGCATGCGCGCCGTCCTTGCCGAGCACCACCACGCGCTGCACCCCGCTCAGCGCGGGCAGCACCTCGTCGAGCCGGTCGGCCAGTTCTTCGTCGACCACCGCCAGCACGGCGTCGCCGTGGCTGAAGTAGTAGCGCAGCAGCTCGCCGCGCGCGGCGGTGTTGATCGGCACCGCGACCGCGCCGAGCTTACCGAGGCCGAAGAAGATGGCCAGGTGCTCGGCCGAATTGCCCAGCAGCGTGCCGACGTGCTGGCCCCGGCGCACGCCCACGGCATGCAGGGTGCGCGCGGCGCGGTCGGAGAGTGCGTCGAACTGTGCGTAGGTCCAGCGGCGGCCGGTCCACAGTTCGGTGAGAAAGACCTTGTCGCCCCGGTCGCGGCGCTGGCGGGCCAGCACCTGTGCCACCGTGAGGTCGCGCAGCGCGAAGGTGTCGAGGGCGTAGGTCGTGAAGGAGGAATCGCGCATGAAGCTCAAGGCATGAAGGTGCCGCCGTTCACGTCGAACACGGCACCGGTGACGAAGGACGATCCGTCCGAGGCGAGAAAGGCGACCACCGAGGCGATTTCTTCCGGGTCGCCATAGCGCCCGAGCGGCACGCTGCGCGTGAACGCGGCGCGCACTTCGGGCGAGGAGCCGGCCGTCATGGCGCTGTTGATCGGGCCGGGCGCCACGCAGTTGGCGGTGATGTTGTCCGGCGCGCCCTCGAGCGCGGCGATGCGCGTGAAGCCGATCATTCCGGTCTTGGTCGCCGCGTAGTGCGCGCTGGCCACCGGCGACGCGGTGCGCCCGCCGCGCGACGAGATGTTGATGATGCGGCCCCATTTCTGCCGGCGCATCATCGGCAGCGCCTGCTGGCAGAAAAGGAAGGGCGCAGTCAGGTTGATGGCCAGCACCTCCTGCCATTGCGCCGAGGGAATCTGCTCGATCGGCCACTTGCCGCCGTCTTTCTTGGGATGGATGCCGGCGTTGTTGACCAGGATGTCGCAGCGCCCGTGCGTCTGCTCGACACGCTGCATGGCGCTGCGGATCTGCGCCTCGTCGGCCACGTCGCAGACGATGGCCTGCGTGCGGCCGCCAAGGCCCGCGGCAATGGCTTCGATTTCTGCCGAGCGGTCGAGCATGACGGTGAGAAAGCCGTCGGCCGCGAACTGCTTCGCGACCGCCAGGCCGATGCCGCTGGCGGCGCCGGTCACCAGAACGATGCGTTCCTGTGCGCTCATGCCGCCGCCGCCTGCGGTGCGGGCTGGGCCAACTCGGCCGGCAGGCTGTAGGCCCGCACGGCGCTGCCCGCGAAGAGATCGGCCTTCTCGCTTTCGGAGAAGCCGGCCGCCATGCGCTTGAAGGTGTTCCACATCACCCGGTAGGTGCAGCACGACTTGTCGACCGGGAAGTTGCTCTCGAACATGGCGCGCGACGGGCCGAAGGCCTCGATGCAGGTCTGCACATAAGGGCCCCACGCCTGCGCGAGTTCCTCGGAGGTCGGCGGCAGCGCGCGCTCGTGGAAGTCGAAGCCGCCCAGCCGCATGCCGATGCCACCGAGCTTGACGCTCACGTTCGGCCGCTCGGCCAACGCCTGGATGGACGCTTTCCACGCCTTGAACACTTCGTCGCCGCGGCCCGCATAGGGTCCTAGCCCGGCGCGTCCGCCCAGGTGGTTGAGCACCACGGGCGTGTCGGGCACGGCATCGATCAGGTCGATGAGTTGCGGCAGTTGCGGGTGGTACATCCACGCGTCGAAGCTCAGGCCCATGCGCCCGAGCCCGGCATAGCCTTCGCGGAACGCGGGGTCGAGCAGCAGGTCCTTGGGCGGCGGGCGCAGCAGCGAACTCACCTCCGGGCTCGCGTCCCACGCGGCCATGTGGCGGACGCCGCGAAAGCGGTCGGGCGCGCGCGCCACGCAGGCTTCGAGCACCTGCTGCGCGAAGCTGCCCAGCCGCAGGTCGACCTTGCCGACGATGCCGGCCGCCACGCGCACCGGCCCATAGACGCCGCTGGCGCTCATGGCCCCGATGCCGTTGACGAATTCGACCTCGCCCACGCTCGCCATGCGCGGGTCGCCGTCGGCGCGGTACATCGAGCTGCATTCGACGAACACGGTGCCGCGCACGTGGTGGCCGGTGTTCAGGTCGTCCAGGATCTCGGGCAGCAGGTAGCGGTGGTGCGGGCGGTCCCACAGGTGATGGTGCGGATCGACGATGGGGCGGGCGGCGTCCAGCACCGGCTCGTCGCGCAATGCGAGCCATTCGTCGTCGATGAAATGATGCGGCGGCGCGCCGCGCTTGCTGGCGTTGTGGTTGTTCAAGGCATGTTCTCCTGCGTGCGGTGGCGTGCGGTTCAGCACATGAAGGTGCCGCCGTTGACGTCGATCACCGTGCCGGTGAGGTAGCCCGAGTCCTCGGACACCAGGAACTCGACGACGTGGCCAATCTCGTCGGGCGTGCCGATGCGGCCCACCGGAATGCGGCCGACGAGCATCGCGCGCTGCGCGTCGCTGCCCTGGGTGGTCATCGGCGATTCGATGCGCCCGGGCGCAATGCAATTGGCCGTGATGCCGTCGCCCGCGACTTCGGACGCGATGATGCGCGTCATGCCGATCATCCCGGCCTTGGCCGCGGCGTAGTGGATGCCGGCCGTCTCGACCAGCGTGCGGCCCGCGCGCGAGGACATGTTGACGATGCGGCCCCACTTCTGGCGCCGCATGAGCGGTGCCACTTCGCGGCACAGCACGAAGGCCGCCGTGAGGTTGATGCCGATCACCTCGTTCCACTGCAGCGTCGTCATCTTCAGGAAGCTGTTGCGCTCGCCGTCGATCTTGGGATGGATGCCGGCGTTGTTCACCAGGATGTCGAAGCGGCCGTAGCGCGCGTCCACGTCGGCGACCATGCGGCGCACGGCCTCTTCGTCGGCGATGTCGAGCACCACGGCCTGCACCTTCAGGCCTTCGTCGCGCAGCGGCTGCGTGGCCTGTTCGACTTGCGGCGCGCGGTCGATCGCGACCACCTGGTAGCCCGCGCGCGCCAGGCGCTGCGCGATGCCCAGGCCCAGTCCGCCGGCCGCGCCGGTGACGGCGGCCACGCGTTGCTGTTTGCTGTTCATGGAATGTGTTCCTTCGCGGTTCAGACCGTGCCCACCGGCATCGGCGGCGAGCCCACCAGGCCCGGCAGGCGCAGGGGCGGCGCGGTCAGCAGGAAGCGGCTGCGGTTGTTCTTGCGCAGCCAGGGGCCGAGCTCGCCGAAATACCAGATCTCGCCCAGGAAGATGCCGAGCTTGAAGATGCAGTGCTCGTGCAGCGGCATCATCGAATGCTTGGGGCCGCCGCCGGCATCGGCCGCGCCGCCGACCGCTTCCACGCCGAGGTTGTCGGCGCAGATCGCGACCAGGCCGCTGTCGGTGATCCAGTTGAGCAGGGCACCGTCCTTGCCGTCGAGCACCGCGCACGAGGTCTTCAGGCGATCGAAGTCGGGCTGCTTGTTCATGCCGAGCACGAGGTCGGCCCAGCCGGTGTACAGGCACATGAAGTCGCCGGGCTCCACCGCGGTCTTCTGGCGCTCGAGCGCGCGCATGAGGCCGTCGTAGCCCACGCGCGCGGGCTCTTCGCCGTAGATGGCCTGCAGGTCGATCATCACGCCGCGGCCCTGGGCGCTGGTTTCGGCCAGCGACTCGATGCCCAGCTTCTTCGCGAAGGGGCCGCCCTCCTGGTCGGCGCCGAGCACGTGCTCGCCGCCGCGCCAGCCGTTGTAGTAGACGACCTCGGGCGTGCCGTCGCCGTCGGCGTCGAACTCCTGGCCCCAGTGGGCGAGCGAGTCCCACTGCGTGGAGTACTGCGTCCAGATGGTCACGGCGTCGTCGGACACCACGTCGAACAGCGACTTGTTCTGGCACGAGAAGCAGAAGTTGTAGCTGAGCTCGCCGGTGGCGCGGCGCGTGGCTTCGATGCGCGGCGCGCGGCGGCTGGGCACCAGGTTGCCGCCGCCGGGGTAGTCCAGCGGAAGGCTCAGGCAGAAGGCGAGGCCTTCGGTCACTTCGCGTACCGCCGCGAGCCGGCGCGCGGGGGTGACCAGGTTCATCCGGCCGACCTGGTCTTCGGTGCCGAAGTCGCCCCAGTTGGAGCCTTCGGGTCTGTGCTTCCATCGCATGGCATGTCTCCTTTTGGCGGCCAGTATAGACATCGTGCTAGCATTGGTCCATCCATTTAAACGACGGACATTTGAATGAAAAATGAAAGAAGATCCGGCGCATGCGCGCAGGAGAAAAAGCCATGACGCAGCGTTCGTTGCGCGGCCGCGTGGCCATCGTGGGCATTGGCGAAACCACCTACTACAAGCACAGCCAGTCCCCGGACGCGGAGTTCAAGCTTGCGCTGAAGGCGGTGCTTGCGGCGTCGAAGGATGCGGGCATCGACCCGCGCGAGATCAACGGCTTTGCCTCGTACTCCAACGACCGTACCGACCCCTCGCGGCTGTCGGCTGCGCTCGGCACCAAGGAGCTGCGCTCCACCACCATGCAGTGGGGCGGTGGCGGTGGTGGCAACTGCGGCGCCATCGCCAACGGCGCGGCGGCCATCGCCTCGGGGCTGGCCGATTGCGTGGTGGCCTACCGCGCGCTGGCGCAGGGCGAGTTCGGCCGCTTCGGCAAGGCGCCCACCGCGCCGACCATCGCGGGCGACATGGCCTACCAGGCACCGTACGGTGTGCTGTCGCCGGGGCAGAAGTTCGCGATGAAGGCGCGCCGCTTCATGCACGAGAACGGCGTGAAGCAGGAGGCGCTGCGCGCGATTGCCATGGCCTCCTACCACCACGCGCAAAGCAACCCGCGCGCCGTGATGTACGGCAAGCCGCTCACCGAATCCAGGTACGACGACTCGCGCTGGATCGTCGAGCCCTTTCACCTGTTCGACTGCTGCATGGAGAACGACGGTGCGGCCGCCGTCATCATGGTGCCGGCCGAGCGCGCGAAGGACTTTCCTAACCGGCCGGTGTATGTGCTCGGCGCGGCCACGGGCTCCGACCACCGCGTGGGCGCCAACGCGCACAACCAGCCGAACTACGCGAGCTCGAGCTTCTCGACCGTGGCGCCGCACATGTTCCGCATGGCCGGCCTCGGGCCGAAGGACGTGGGCGTGGTTCAGAGCTACGAGAACTTCACGGGCGGCGTGCTGATGGCGCTGGCCGAGCACGGTTTCTTCAAGCCCGAGGAGGCGAACGAATTCCTGCAGCTCGACAACCTGCTCGCGCCCAGCGGAAAGATGCCGCTGAACACCAGCGGCGGCAACCTCGCGGAGTGCTACATGCACGGCTTCGAGCTGGTGCTGGAGGCCGTGCGGCAGGTGCGCGGCACCTCCACCGCGCAGGCGCCGCGCAACGACGTGGCACTGGTCATCGGCGGGCCGATGGTCACGCCGGTCAGCAATCTTCTTCTCGGATCGGAGGCCACGCTGTGAGCCAGGGCAACGATGCATCGACGACCTCGCAGGCCTATCTGCCGGCGGGCCTCCCCATTCCCGTGCCGGAGGCCGACGGCCTGTCGGCGCCGTTCTGGAACGGACTGCGGGAGAACCGCGTGATGGTGCAGCACTGCAGCGCCTGCGGCACCTTCCAGCACGGGGCCGAGTGGATCTGCCACCACTGCCACGCCTTCGATCCGCCGTTCGAGCCGGTGGCGCCGCGTGCGCGCATCTACAGCTGGGAGCGCGCGTGGCACCCGGTGCACGCGTGCCTGAACGGCCATGGCCCGTACGTGGTCGTGGTGGTCGAGTTGAACGATGCGCCGGGCGTGCGCATGCTGGGCAACCTGCTCGGCGACCCGCTGGGCGAGGTGCCCATCGGCGCCGAGGTGGAGGGTGTGTTCGAACACCATGCCGATGCGAAGCCGCCCTTCACGCTGCTCCAGTGGCGGCTGGTGGCCTGAGCTGAACGCGGGGCCGCGGCCCCGCTACGAGACCAGATAGCCGCCGTCGACCGGATAGAACGCGCCCGTCACGAAGCTGGCGCGCTCGCTGGCCAGCCATGCGGCGAGCTCGGCAATCTCCTGCGCGCTGCCAAGGCGCCCCATCGGGTGCCAGCCTGCAATGCCTTCGCGCGCGATCGCGTCCTTGCGCGCGAGCATGGGCGTGTCGATGTAGCCGGGGCCGATGGCGTTGACGCGCACCTTCTGCTGCGCGTAGTCGACGGCCGCGGCGCGGGTGAGGCCGAGCACGCCGTGCTTCGACGCGACATATGCGCCCAGGTTGGCGCGTGCGCTCACCGCCATCACCGATGCGATGTTCACGATGCTGCCGCCGCCCGAGGCCAGCAGCGCGGGAATCTGCGCGCGCAGGCCGAAGAAAGTGCCGTCGAGGTTCACGGCGGTCAGGTGGCGCCAGTCGTCCAGGTCGATGTCCGCGAGGGCGCGGTAGGCCCCGCTCGGCCCGGTGCTGACGCCCGCGTTGTTCACCGCAATGTGCAGGCCGCCGAAGGCGCGCACGGCCTCGGCGACCGCCTCCGTGTGCTGCTGCGGCTGCCGCACGTCGAGCACGCGGGCGAGCGCGCGGCCGCCAGTCGCTTCGATCGATGCCGCGGTGTCGCGCGCCGCGGCTTCGTCGATGTCGGCGGCCAGCACCGACGCGCCTTCGCGTGCGAGCGCCAGCGCGATGGCGCGGCCGATGCCGGAGCCGGCACCGGTGACGAGGGCGGATCTGTTGTCGAGCGACATGCGTTCTCCTTGTAGCGAAAGGATTCAGGTGCCGGCGCTCGCCTGCGCGCGCCGGCGCAGCGCTGCAGCGAAGCCCCACCCTGCCAGTGGCGTGGCGAGCGCTGCGGCGACGAGCATCGGTGGATAGCCGATGTGGTCGATGGTCCAGCCGGAGGCCGTGACGCCGACGGCCTGGCCCGCGAACAGGCAGAAGGAAAACAGCGCGACCGACGTGCCGCGCATGGCGGGCGCCATCTGCGTGGCATGCGTCTGCAGCGTGTTGTGGAACAGGTAGGTGCCGAAGCCCAATGCCAGTGCGGCCAGCGCGAGCGGCGCGACGAAGAGCCACACCGGCGACAGCCACAGCACGCAGTAGCTGGCGCCCATCAGGAGGCCGCCGCACAGCGCCATGCGCCGTTCGCCCAGTGTGGCGACGATGCGCCGCGCGGTGAACGCGTACACCAGGCCGCCCACCGCATAGAGGGCGAGCACGGCGGAGGCGGCCGACAGCGACAGGCCGTGGCGCTGGTGCAGGTAGGAGGGCAGGAAGCTCATCGGGCCGAGCAGGAAGATGCCCTCGGCCAGCACCGACACCAACACCACGCGCGCCCACGGCACCGCGAGCACCGCGCGCAGCTGCGCGATGAAGGCGGGGTGCGCGGAGCCGTCCGCACGCGGCGCCACCGGCACATGGGGCACGCGCATCAGCAGCAGCGACGCCACGCAGGCGAAGCCCAGCGCCAGTGTGAAGAAGGCGCCGCGCCAGCCGAGCACCGAGTCGGCGAAGAGGCCGCCCGCGAGCTGCCCGGCGGTCATGCCCGAGAGCGTGCCGGTGAGAAAGCGTGCGAGCGTGGCCTGCCGCTCCTGGTAGGGCACGTTGTCGCCGATCCACGCCATCGCGAGCGGGATCACGCCGGCCGCGGCCATGCCCCATGCGATGCGTGCCGCCGACAGCAGCGCAAGGTTCGGCGCGAGCGCCGAGGCCGTCGCGCCGACCGCACAGCCGAACATCGCGATGCACATGAGCCGCGTCTTGCCGTAGCGGTCGCCCAGCGGCCCGAACACCAGCTGCATGAGCCCGTAGGCGACCGAAAAGCCGATCACCACCTGGCCGGCCACGCCCGGCGTGACCGAGAAATCATGCGCGAGCCGGGGCAGCAGCGAATCGCACACGCGCAGCGCCGCGCCGCTGAAGAAGGCCGCGAAGGCCAGCAGCACGACGGTGCTGCCGGTGGTCGTGGCGGTCTTGCCGCTCACGCCCAGCGCGCCACCACCTGCGATGCCGGCACGGCCTCGGCGGGCGCCGGCCCCTGAATGGCCGAGGGCGTGCGCGAAAAGCGCGGCGCCGGCGCAGGATGGCGCACGCCCTGCACGTCGACGAAGGCGCGGCGCGCGGCATTGTGGGGATGCGCGGGCGCCTCGCTCAGCGGCACCACGGGCGCGAAGCACACGTCGGTGCCTTCGAGCAGCGCCACCCATTCGGCCTGCGTGCGGCCGCGAAAACTGCGTTGGAAAAAGCTGCGCAGCGCGGGCCAGCGCGCGCGGTCGGCCTGCACGTCGTGCAGCTCGGAGGGAACGTCCAGCCGCCGGCAGATGTCGGCGAAGAACTGCGGCTCGATGGCGCCGATGCACACGTGCTTGTCGTCAGAGGTTTCGTACACGCCGTACCAGGGCGCACCGCCGTCCAGCAGGTTGCTGCCGCGCTCCTCCTTGAAGGTGCCGCGCAGGCTCTGCGTGACGAAGTTGGTCATGAGCGAGATCACGCCGTCGGACATGGCCGCATCGACCACCTGGCCCAGCCCCGAGGCCTCGGCCTCGCGCAGCGCGGCCAGGATGCCGACCACCAGGTAGAGGCTGCCGCCGCCGTAGTCGCCCACGAGGTTGAGCGGCGGCACCGGCGCGCCGCCGGCCGGGCCGATGGCATGCAGCGCACCGGTGATCGAGATGTAGTTGATGTCGTGCCCCGCGGCGTTGGCCAGCGGGCCGTGCTGGCCCCAGCCGGTCATGCGGCCGTAGACCAGCTTCGGGTTGCGCGCGGCAACGACGTCGGGGCCGAGGCCCAGGCGCTCCATCACGCCGGGTCGAAAGCCTTCGACGAGCACGTCGGCCTTGTCGAGCAGCGCGAGCACTTCTTCGCGCGCGGCCGCGTCCTTCAGGTCGGCCAGCACGACGGTGCGGCCGCGGCCGGTGAGGTTGTTGCGGTCGCCCAGCTTCTTGCCGGGGCGGTCGATGGTGACGACGTCGGCGCCCATGTCGGACAGCAGCATGCAGGCGAACGGCCCCGGGCCGATGCCGGCGAATTCGATGACGCGCAGGCCCGTGAGCGGGCCCTTGGAGGCGGGTGTGGTGGACATGAAAGGGGTCTCCGTGGATTCGTTGGGTTCGAAAGGATTCAGAAGGCGGCGCGCATCAGCACCGACACCATGCCCAGTGCCACGGCAGCGACGGCCAGGCACAGGATCGCGTAGACGTGGTTCGCGCGCACGGTGACGGCGTAGATCGAGAAGCCGGAATAGCGGCTCGCCATGAGCGCCATCATCGAGAACGGCGTGGCGCAACTGGACACCGACCAGCCGACCAGGATCGCCGCCAGATGCGGGATGGGCGCCAGGTGCACCAGCGACGGCGGCAGCGACGAAGCCACCAGCACAGACGACAGCACCGGGTGCACCGCCGCGAAGCCGAGCACGATGATCGCCAGCATGAGCGCCAGGCACGCGAGCACGGCCGAGTGCGACAGCGCCGAGCCCACGGCCGCCGTCCACGCCACCGGAATGGCCCCGGCGATGATGGTGCCGCCGCAGCCCGCGACCATGAAGAGCGCGACCTCGCCGGCCAGGCCCGGCAGCGCCAGCACGTCGGCGCGCAGCGCGCCACCCGCGCGGCGCCAGCGACGGGCGCCTTGCGCGTTCAGGCGGTGCAGCGCCAGCGCGATGAAAGGAATGACGATGACGATCGAGCCGACCACCGCGATCTGCAGCGCATGCGCGACGCCGATCACGACGACGAGAAATCCGCCCATCGCGGCCAGCATCGGAAAGAGCGCACCGGCCAGTGCGCTGTCCGGGCGGTCGGCCGGCGGTGGCGCGGTGCGCCCGCGCAGGCGCCACTGGTCCAGCGCGATGCCGATCACGATGGAGCCGGCCGCCAGCGCCAGCGTGAGCGGCACCACCGTCGACCAGCTCAACCCCGGGTAGAGCGCGAGCAGGATCGTGAGGTTGCTGACCATCGGGCTCCACAGCGTGGCGGCCGAGAAGCTGCGCGTGATGGCCGCGAACATGGCCAGCCGGTCTTCGTCGGCCGCGACCTCGCCGCGCGCCGCCATCTGCAGCAGCAGGGTGACGCCCGCCATGCCCAGCAGCCCGCCGAAGAGCTGCGCCGCGAACGAGAACCACGTGTAGCGGCTGCGCATGCCGCTGGCCAGCAGGTGCTGCGCGACGATGCGGGTGTACGGGCTCTCGAGCGCCGCGCGCGCGAGAAGCGACACCGACGACACCAGCGACACCATCAGCGCGCCGATGGCGATGCCGCGTGCCAGGCTGGGCAGCGGCTCGGCGGCGAAGGGCAGCAGCAGCATGCTCAGCCCGCCCACCACCAAGGTCACGCGGCGGATGCTGCGCGGAATGCGCCGATGCTCGATCAGCAGGAACAGCGCCGCCGCCAAGCCCGTGAGCCACACCACGCCCGACTGCGGCCAGAACTGGTTGGCCAGCGTGCCGAGCGCAATGGTGACCAGGCAGGCCGCGCCCGGCCAGCTGCGCGGCGGCGCCGCGGTGCGGACGTCGATCACTTCGAGTACCTCGGCGGCCTCGGCCGCCGCGATCGTCCCGGTTGCCGTGGTGCCGTTCAATTCAACAGAAGCAATGCGGCTTCCTTCGCGCTCTGGCCCACCTTCACGCCCTTGGCGCGGGCATGGCTGTTGGCGGCGCTGATCACGCCGTCGAAGTAGGTGCTTTGCCCGTCGCCCATGCGTGCCGTGAGCGCGCTGACCGAGGCGCCGGCGATGCCGTCGGGCTCCACGGCCTCCAGTGCACTCAGGCCGGAGCCGTTCTTGCCGCCGCCGCCGTCGGAGCAGATGAAGGCCCACGGGCGGTAGTCGCGAAAGTAGCCGATCACGCTGCGGCCGGTGTGGCCTGCCGTGCACAGCACATTGCGTTCGCGGTCTTCGGGCAGCGCGTAGGCGATGGAGTCGGTGCACACGATGCTGCGGCCGCTGGCCGCGGTGTGGATCACGCGGCGCCGCGTGGGCTCGAAGTGCGCGGGCTTGCGCTCGCCGCTCAGCATGCAGCGCGCGGCTTCGCTGCAGGTCATGCCGGGCTCGATGCCCAGCGCCTGCGCGGCGTCGTTCACGCGGCTGACGATGCCGTTGTCGTACAGGTCGCGGCCGTTGCCCATCTCGGCGGTCATGACGTCGACCGCGGCCGAGGGCACGCCGAGCGCCTCGTAATACCAGAGCCCGGCGATGCCGGCGCCGTCCTTGCCGATGGCGCAGTCCAGGCCGATCACGAAGCGGGGCCTGGCCGACATCACCATGCGTGCGCACAGCACGCCCGAGTAGGAGGCGTTGACGACGAGGTCGCCGGCGGTGCCCGGCGCCTGGGCGACGTAGCCCTCGACGTAGGTGGCGGAATCGAACACCAGGATGCGGCCCTGGGGCGTTTCGACGGCAAGAGGGGTGTGGCTGGATGCCATGGGGTGAGACCTTCGCGGAATGAGGGAGCGGGTGGGTTCTGGTTGAGACTCTAATGGTAAATCCATTTGGCCAAATGCCGCACGGGCAGAATGGCGCGAATGCGCCACCACCGGCCGCAACCATCAATGGAATCTATGGACAAGACTCAGGACCTGGCTTTTCAACAGATCAAGACCCGCAGGGTGTTCGAGGAAATCTGCGAGCAGATCCGCAATCGCCTCAGTTCCGGGGCGCTCAAGCCCGGTGACAAGCTGCCGGCCGAGCGCGATCTGGCCGTGGAGTTCAAGGTCAGCCGGCCCGCGGTGCGCGAGGCGCTGCGCACGCTGGAGATCTCGGGCGTGGTGTCGCTGCGCAAGGGCGTCAAGGGCGGGGCGTTCATCCGCGACGGCAATCCAGCGATCCTCACGCAGTCGCTGCAGGATTTGATGTTCCTGGGCAGCGTGTCGCTGCGCAGCCTGGCCGAGGCGCGCGTGCTCATCAACGGGGTCGTCATCAGGCTGGCCTGCGAGCGCGCCTCCGAGGACGATTTCAGGGCCCTGGCCGAGAACATCGATTTCATCGAGAGCAGCGAAGACCTGCAGCACCGCGCCAACGCGGGCGTGATGTTCTTCAGGCTCATCGCGCGTGCCACGCGCAACGAGGTGCTGATGATGCTGGTCGATTCGCTGGGCGACATCATTCGCGTGGTGATCGACCGCACCGGCCGCGTCGCACGACCGGAGCTGGTGGCGGTGCGCCGGCGCATCCTGGCCGCGATGAAGGCCCGCGACGCCGACGCCGCGATCCACGAAATGAACGACTACCTGGCCGTGGTGCATCTGGGCATCGACATCGGCGAGCCGGTCATCGAGGTGGTCAAGCCGGGGCGCACCGTCGCGGCCGTGGCCAAGAAGGCAGCCAACACCAGGCACGTGGGCGCCAAGCCCAAGGCCGCGCCCGCGAGCCGCAAGGCGCGCTGACGCCCGCGAGGGGCTGACGCCCCAGACACCCGGGGCCTTCGCGGCCGACTCCGTTTTCCTTCGAGCCCGCGCGGGTGTTGACAAGGTGTTTTTGTCTCTTAGAATGGTAATACCATTAAGATCAGACGCGACACCCGCTTCACGCATTCACCACCCCACCGCATCACGAGGCTCATACATGACCGAAATCGTCGTCAACGAACAGAACAAATGGCGCCTGAACACTCCGGGCGCCGATGGCTGGCAGCAGTCCCCGCGCCCCGGCGCGCCCAACAAGTACCTGATGATCTCGTCGGACACGCACGCCAACGAGCCGGGCAACCTGTGGGCCGAGCGCATCGACGCCAAGTACAAGGACCGCCTGCCCAAGATGTGGATCGACGACAAGGGCATCCAGTGGCGCAAGATGGAAGCCTCCGAGCAGGCCGACCGCCTGGTGCTGGCCCGCCTGGAGGGCGAAGACCTCGCGCGCTCGAAGGCCGGTGCCACCGCCACCGAGAAGGGCCCTTCGGTCGACCAGCGCCTGAAGGACCTGGCGATGGACGGCATCGACGGCGAGATCATCTTCCCCGGCAAGGGCCTGGGCATGTGGTACACGTTCGATCCGGCCTTTGCCCACGCGCAATGCGAGGTCTACAACACCTGGGCCTGGGAAACCTTCGGTCCGCACATCGATCGCCTCTCGCCCGCCGCGGCGCTGGCCACCGGCGACATTCCGGCCACCCTCAAGGAAGTCGAGCGCTGCCTCAAGCTGGGCTTTCGCCACTTCACGCTGCCGTGCAAGCCGCTGTTCGGCCCGCCCAAGACCAATGAACTGAACTACAACAAGATCGACTTCGATCCGATGTGGGCGATGTTCGTCGAGGCCGGCGTGCCCGTGACCTTCCACGTCTCCACCGGCAAGGACCCGCGCACCACGCGGGGCCTGGGCGGCGCGGTCGTCAACTACGTGGTGCATTCGCTGTCGCCGACGCTGGAGCCGCTGGTGAACATCTGCGCCTCGGGCGTGGCCGAGCGCTTCCCCGAGCTGAAGTTCGGCAGCGTGGAGGCCGGCATCGGCTGGGTGCCATGGATGCTCGAAGCCATGGACGAGGCCTACCTGAAGCATCACTTCTGGGTCAAGCCCAAGCTGAAGGCGCTGCCCAGCGACTACTTCCGCGCCAAGGGTTTCGCCACCTTCGGCGAGGACCGCCCGGGCCTGGCGCTGATCGAGGAATTTGCGCTGCAGGACAACTTCATGTGGGCCAACGACTACCCGCACCACGAAGGCACCTGGCCGCATTCGGCCGAAGCCATCGAGCGGCAGATGGGCCACCTGACCGAAGGCACGCGCGCCAAGGTGCTCGGCGAGAGCGCGGCCAGGGTGTTCGGCTTCAAGGAAGTGCTCCAGCGCTACAACGCCAAGCGCTGAGCCGGCAGGAACGAGCCAGAAAGAGCCAGCAAACGGAAAGAGCGCCGGGGCACCGATTCGTGCCCCGGCGCTTTTGTCGTCCGCCCCCCGAACGCCGGACGCCGACCCGCAGGAGACACACGATGACACTCACCGCCTTCACGCCCTTCCATCCCGCGCACGACAAGCTCACCGACGGCGATTCGCGCTACGTCGATGTCGCGGGCCTGCCCTGGAAGCCCACGCCCACGCCCGGCATCGACATGAAGGTGCTGATGCAGGACGACAGCACCGGCCTGCTGACCGCGCTGTTCCGCTGGCAGCCGGGCACCCAGTTGCCGCTGCACGAGCACGTGGAGATCGAGCAGACCTACGTGCTGGAGGGCAGCATCGTCGACGAGGAGGGCGAGGTGCGCGAGGGCGGCTACGTCTGGCGCCCGAAGGGGAACCGGCACCTGGCACGCTCGCCCGGCGGCGCGCTGGTGATCTCGTTCTTCCTGAAGCCGAACCTGTTCCTGGAAGGCGAGCACGCCGGCAAGGAGTTGAAGTAGCGGCGCCCCGGGCGCTCGCCTGCGCGACCACTCGGTCACCCGATCACCCGATCACCCAACTACAAAGAGAGACAACCCCATGAAATCCACCCGACGCGCCTTGCTGACCTTGGCGGCGGTTGCCGCGCTCGCAGCAAGCCCGGCCTTCGCGCAGCCGGATTTTCCGAACAAGCCCATCAAGATCATCGTGCCGTACCCGGCGGGCGGCCTGTCCGACTTCCAGGTGCGCGCCATCGCCGAGCCGTTGGGCAAGCTGCTCGGCCAGCCGATCATCGTGGACAACCGGCCCGGCGCATCGGCCGGCATCGGCACGCTGGCCGTGGCGGCTTCGCCGCCCGACGGCTACACGCTGGGGTTCGTGAACAACGGCTTCGTGATCACGCCCCTGGTCAACAAGAGCGCGAACTACGACCCGGTGAAGGACTTCGCACCGGTGTCGGTGGTGTCGACCTCGCCGATGGTGCTGGTGGTGAACGCGTCGGTGCCTGCCACCGACGTGCGCAGCTTCATCGAGTACGCCAAGGCGCAGCCCGCCGGCATCGAGTACGGATCGGCCGGCACCGCATCGTTCGGCCACATGGCGACGGCACTGTTCTCGCAAGCCACGGGCTTGAACATGACGCACATTCCCTACAAGGGCGAGGCGCCGATGAGCCTGGCGCTGCGCACCGGCGAGGTGAAGGTGCTCATCACCACGCCTTCGCCGCAGATCATGGGCGCGGTCAAGGAGGGCAAGCTCAGGCTGCTGGGCGTGGCTTCCGGCAAGCCCGCGCCGCTGCTGCCCGGCGTCAAGCAGATCTCCGACACCGTGCCCGGCTTCACCGCCGAAGTGTGGTTCGGCCTGTTCGCGCCCAAGGGCACGCCGCCCGAAACGGTGGCCAGGCTCAATGCGGCGCTGGTGAAGGTGCTGGCCATGCCCGAGACCAAGGAAAAGTTCGCGAGCGTGAGCGCGCAGGCCGAAAGCACCTCGCCGGCCACCTACGCGAAGATGGTGCGCGAGGAGTCCGCGCGCTGGGCGGACCTGATCGCCAAGACCGGGATCAAGGCCGAGTGAAGCGCGCTGGCGCTGGCGATGCCGCCGTCGACGTCATCGTGGTCGGGGGCGGTGCGTCGGGGCTGAGCGCTGCCATCGAAGCCGCTGCGGCCGGTGCGCGCACGCTGGTGCTCGAGAAGAACGCGATGCCCGGCGGCAGCAGCCGGCTGTCGGTCGGCTCGATCAATGCCGCCGGCTCCAGCCTGCAGAAACGCGCGGGCATCGTCGACACGCCCGACGAGCACTTCGAGGACATGGACCGCTTCACCGGCGCCTTCTCCTCGCGCGAGAACCTCGCGTTGCGCCGCCTGCTGGTGGACAACGCCGCGGAAACGCTGGAGTGGCTGATGTCGCTGGGCCTGTGCTTCTACGGGCCGACCGCCGACCCGCCGCACCGGCATCCGCGCATGCACAACGTGGTGCCCAACTCGCGCGCCTATCCGTACTGCCTGGGCCGCGAGGCGCGGCGCCGCGGCGTGGAGATTCGCCTGGGCGCGCGCGTGGACGAACTCTTGCGCGCGCCCGATGGCGGGGTGCGCGGGGTGTCTGCACTGATCGACGGAGAGCGCGTGCAGTTCCAGGCGCGCCGCGGCGTGGTGCTGGCCGCCGGCGACTACAGCAACGGCAGCGAGATGAAGCAGCGCTTTCGCCCCGAGCTGGCCGGCATTCCGGGCGTGAACCCGACCGCAACCGGCGACGGGCATCGCATGGCCGAGGCCTTCGGCGCGCAGCTGGTCAATGGCGAGGTCGTCTACGGGCCGGGCCTGCGATTCGTGGAGCCGGCGCGGCCGAGCCTCGTGCGGCGGCTGCCGCCTTCGTGGTGGCTGGGGCAACTGATGCAGCTGTCGCTCAACCACCTTCCGATCCGGTGGTTCCGTCCCTTCGTGATGGCCTTCATGACGGCCTCGCTGGGCCCCGAGGCCGCGATGCTGCGGGCCGGCGCGGTGCTGGTCAACGCCGAAGGGCGGCGCTTCACCGACGAACTCGCCCAGCCGGGGCTGGCGATCGCGCAGCAGCCCCGCGGGCTTGCGTGGCTGGTGTTCGACAGCCGCGTGGCGCAGATGTTTTCCGCGCCGCCGCACCACGTGTCGACCGCGCCCGGCGTGGCCTTCGCCTACCTGCCGGATTACCTGCGGCATCGCAAGGACCTCTACCACCGCGCGGAAAACCTCGACGCGCTCGGCGCGGGCATGGGCATGCCGGCGGGTGCGCTGCGGCAGGCGATCCAGGCGCACAACGCGCAGCTCGCGGGCGAGCCTTCATCGAAGGCGGCGGCAGCCGGCAGGGGTGCGGTGACCGAGGGGCCGTTCTACGCGCTCGGCCCGCTGGAGAGCCGCATCGTCATCACCGATGGCGCGCTGGCCGTGAACACCTCGCACCAGGTGCTGGCGACCGGCGGCGCGGTGATCCCCAGGCTCTATGCCGCGGGCTCGGTGGGGCAGGGTGGCGCGCTGCTGGCCGGCAACGGGCACCACATCGTCTGGGCCGTGACCTCGGGCCGGCGCGCCGGGCGCTTCGCGGCGCAGGCGCCGCAGCGGGCCTGAAGGAGCGCCGGGAAGAAGGCCTTCAGAAGGCCTTCAGGCCTTCTGGCGCTCGTTCCAGAGATCGAGGTACTTGGTCTCCAGGCGCTTCAAGAACTTGCTCATCTCGAGCGCGGCCGCATCCGCATCGCGCTCGCGCAGGTGCTTGAGCAGGCGCCGCCGCGAGGGCAGGGTGTAGGCGTTTTCGCTCGGGCCGATGCCCTTGATGAACTGCCGCATGATTTCCATCATGCCTTCCATCGTGACCTGGATGATCGGGTTGCGCGTGGCGCCCGCCAGGATGTTGTGGAACTGCCGGTGCAGCTCGGCGCGCTCTTCGAAATTGCCCGCCTTCTGCGCGCGCACCGCCGCCTGGACGTTGGCTTCGAGCGCCTTCAGGTCGTCTTCGGTGATGCGCTCGCAGGCCACGCGGACCACGATGGTGCTCACCCAGATGCGCGCCTCGGTGAGGTGCTGCGGCGTGATGGTGCCCAGGTGGTAGAGGTCGCGCAGGCCGTTGACGATCACGCCCGAACTGCCCGGCAGCACGAAGGCGCCACCGGTCGCACCCTTGCGCAACTCGATCATTCCCGAGAGTTCGAGCGCGCGCAGCGCTTCGCGCAGGGTGTTGCGGCTGACGTTGAACTTGGCCGACAGCTCGCGCTCGCCGGGCAGGCGGTCGCCCGGTCGCAGCTTGCCCTTGGCCACCAGCTCCCGGATCTGGCCCGCGATTTCCTCGAAGGCGCGCTGCGGCGTGATCGGGGCGAAGCCAAAGGCGGAAACGGGGGTTTCTTTCATGCAGGGCGCCGGGGTCGGGTGGAAAACCGGCCATTCTATCGAGCGCCCCCGGGGGCTATTTTTCGAGCGAGAACGGCACCGCTGCCAGCAGTTCGTTGCTGATCCGGGCCACGGTCGGGCCGTCCTTTTCGCTGGCGGCAACTGCTTGTGCCCATTCGGGATCGGCGCGAAAGGCGACCCAGGCCGCGTCGCGCTGTTCATGCGAATCCCATTCGAGCATGTACTTGACCTGGTTGTTGTCTTCGCCCACGCCGATGGTGAACAGCGGGCCGGGCTTGAAGCCGTGCTTCCTGAACAGGCCCAGCGTGGCGGTCTTGAAGCGGTTCAGCACGACCGGCATCTTGCCGGGCATGCAGGTGTAGGTGCGGAATTCGTAGAACATGGGGTTCTTTCTGCGTAAATTGAAGAAGAAAAGAGGTCAGCAGGCAGGGCGAGAGGCGAAGAGCGGCCCGTCCTCGAAGCGCAGCACGACGAGCTCCATCGGCATGCCGTTCTGGAAGGCGACGCCCTCGCGCTCGACCATCCGCGTGGCAATGCGCAGCCCGATGTCCAGGTCGACCACGCACAGCGCATAGGGCGACTCGTCGGTGAACACGCGCGGCGCGGCATGCACGCGGGTCCACGAATACAGCGTGCCGCGGCTGCTCAGGTCTTTCCACTGCATGCGGTCCGACCAGCAGTGCGGGCAGATCGGCTTGGGCGGAAAGGTGAACTTGCCGCAGGCCTCGCAGCAGGTGGTTTGCCAGCGGCCTTGCGCCAGTCCGCTCCAGAACGGCTCGGTGAACTGCGAGATACGCGGCGGATAGGCGCGCTTGCGCGCCACGGGAATGATCTCGAGCGTCATCGAACGGCCTCCAGCACGTGCATCAGTGCGGCGTTGTAGTTGCCCAGTTCTCCAGTCGTGAGGCCGAGCCGCGCGTTCTTCACCTGGCGTTCGCCGGCGCGGCCGCACAGCTGGTCGTGCATCTCGATCATGTTGTAGAGCGAGGTCACGTAGGCCGGGTGGCCGCGCGAGGTGAGCCCGCCGGAGGTGGAGATGGGAATGCGCCCGCCCAGGCGCGTCTGCCCTTCGGCCGCGCCCGGCGCGCCCTGGCCGCGCGCGAAGAAACCGGCCGCCTCGCTCACCAGCACCTCGACGATGGTGCAGGGCGCGTAGAACTCGGCCACGTCGATGTCGGCGGCCGAGATGCCGGCTTCGCCGTATGCCGTGGCGCAGGCCTGCTTCGCGGCGACGAGTTCGGTCATGTCGTTCGGGATCTCGTTGATCTGGTGCGAACCGTCGTGGCAGAAGCCGCGACCGCGCACGATCGCGTAGGGCCGCCCCAGCGTCCTGGCAACGTCTTCGGAGGCCAGCACCAGGCAGGCCGCGCCGTCGCTGCGGCCCGGCACGTCATAGAGGCCGAGCGGCTCGACGATGGGGCGCTGCGCCATCACTTCGTCGAGCGTGATCGGCGTGCGGTACTGCGCCAGCGGGTTGAGCGAGGCGTGGTGGCGGTTCTTGACCGCGACGGCGCCGAACTGCTCGCGCGTCGCGCCCCAGTCGTGCATGTAGCGCATCGCGTCCATGGCGTACCAGGAGATCGGGATGAAGCCGGCGCTGGCCTGGAAGTCGATGTCGCCCGTGGTGCGCATGCTGCTCATCGCGTGCTCGACCGAGGGCGTGGCGGCCTCCATGTTGATGCCCAGCGCGAGCGCGACGTTGGCGCGGCCCAGCAGGATCTCGTTGCAGGCCTGGTCGAAGGCCAGTGCGGCCGTCATGCCGTTGCCCATTACTTCCATCACCGTGCCCGTGCACGCCAGGCGCAGGTGGCTCACCAGGAAGGTGTGAAAGTACTTCTGCAGCGTGTAGGGGCGCGGCACCGTGAAGACCAGGCTCTGGATGTCCTTCTTCTCGACCCCGGCGTCGGCGACGGCGTCGACCACCAGCCGCGTCATGATTTCCTGCTCCATCACCTGCAGCGGCGCGTCGCTGCGGGTCTGGTGGCGCCCCACGGGAATGGCGCTGGTGCCCACGAGGGCGACCCTTCTTGTCATTGCGGTTCCTTGGTTCCTGGTGTCGGCCCGCGCAGGCGAGAAGCGCTGCGCGGGCCGCGGAGGCCAAAGTATATCCATTGGACAGACCATTGAAGATGTAGGCGACCCGAATTGACAGTATGTCGGTCGAGCGTTACATTGGTAATACCATTGAATATCTAAATGCGGGTATGGTCAGCCCCGCCGTCGTGGTTGACCGAACCCGCCCACTCCAGGAGCCTCACCCATGTCCGAGACTGCCGAAACCACCGTGACCGCCGCTCTGCCCGCATCCGGGCGCGATGCCGCCGCCAGCGTCGCTTTCGACGTTCGCGAGTTCCGCAATGCCCTCGGCAGCTTTCCCACGGGCGTCGCGATCATCACCACCACCGGTGCCGATGGCCGCCCGGTCGGGCTGACCTGCAATTCGTTCAGTTCCGTGTCGCTGGAGCCCCCCCTGGTGTCCTGGGGCCTGCGCATCAACAGCAAGAGCCTGGCGATCTTCCAGGAGGCGGGCGCCTTCGCCATCAACATCCTGTCCGAAGACCAGAAGGACCTGTCGGGCCGCTTCGCGAGCAGCAGCATCGTGGACAAGTTCGAGGGCGTGGCATGGCGCCCGGGGCTTGGCGGCCTGCCGGTCATCGAGGACTGCGTGGCCACCTTCGAGTGCGCCAAGTTCGCCGAGCACGTCGCGGGCGATCACGTGCTGTTTCTCGGGGAGGTGCGCAAGTTCGACCACGGTCGCCGCGAGGATTCGCTGGTCTTCTACAAGGGCGCCTACATGATGCTCACGCAGTCGCTGCGCGAGTTGGCGGCGCGTGGACGCATGGAGCCGCAGAACCTCGACCAGGCGCGCCGCCTCGTCAACTGCATGCTCTTGCGGCTGGCCTGCGAGAACGGCGAGCCCGAAGACTTCGATGCGATCGAGCGCAACATCCTGGAGATCGAAGGCTATTCGGACCTCGTGGACCGCGAGAAGCGCGCCGAAGCCAGCCTGGAATTCTTTCGCCTGATCACCCGCGCCGCACACAACGAGGTGCTGGTGGTGGTGTCCGAGACGCTCACCAACATCCTGCGCCAAGTGCTCAAGGCCGAGTCTTCGCTCAAGTACCGGCCCGAGCTGGTGCCCGTGCGCAAGAAGATCCTGACGCATCTGCGCGAGCGCAATGCGGACGACGCCGAGGCCGAGATGACCTATTACTTCGATGAAATGCGCCGCGGCGCGGCGGCCATCGCGGCCGCCCAGGCGCAAGCCAAAGGAACCGTATGACCCAAGCCTCCTCACCTTCTGCCGGCCGCGCCGCGCAGCCCCTGCCGTCCGAATGCGACGTGCTCGTGATCGGCGCCGGAGCCGGCGGCATGTCCACCGCCATCACGGCGCGCAAGAGCGGCCTGGACGTGGTCGTGGTCGAGAAAGCGCCGGTGTTCGGCGGTACCACTTCCTTCTCGGGCGGCGTGCTCTGGATTCCGCGCAGCCCGCACGCGAAGAAGGCCGGTATCGACGATCCGCGCGAAGCGGTCATGCGCTACATGCGCGCCGAAACAGGCCAGTTCTTCGACGAGCCGGCCGTCAATGCCTTCGTCGACCGGGGACCCGAGATGATCGAGTTCTTCGAACGCGAAACCGCGGTCAAATTCATTCCCACGCTGTACCCCGACTACCACCCGAACGTCGACGGCGGCGTCGACATCGGACGCTCGATCCTTGCGGCACCCTTCGACATCCGCGGCCTCGGCGCGGACATGGCGCGGCTGCGGCCGCCGCTGAAGACCATCACCTTCATCGGCATGATGTTCAATTCGTCGAACGCCGACCTGAAGCATTTCTTCAACGCGACCAAGTCGCTCAAGTCCGCGAGCTACGTTGCCAGGCGCCTGGTCAATCACGTGAAGGAACTGGTGCTGTACCGGCGCGGCGTGCAGGTGACCAGCGGCAACGCGCTCGCGGCGCGGCTGGCCAAGTCGACGCTGGACCTGGGCATTGCGATCCACACCGACACGCCGGCCAATGAACTCATCGTCGAGAACGGCCGCGTGGTCGGCGCGGTGGTGCAGGGCACAGGCGGCCCGCAGCGCATCCGCGCGCGCAAGGCGGTGGTGCTGGCGTCGGGCGGCTTCGCGCACGACGTGCAGCGCATCGCCAGGGCCTACCCGCACGTGCGGCGCGGCGGCGAGCACTTCTCGCCCGTGCCCGCCGAGAACACCGGCGACGGCGCGCGCCTGGCCGAGCAGGTCGGTGGCTCGGTGCCGATTCGCTACGCGGCGGCCGCCGCCTGGATGCCGACCTCCAAGGTGCCGCTGGGCGACGGCCGCTTTGGCGCGTTCCCGCACCTGCTGGACCGCTACAAGCCCGGCATCATCGGCGTCACGCGGCGCGGCAAGCGGTTCACCAACGAATCGAACTCGTACCACGACGTGGGCGCCGCGATGATCGAGGCCTGCAAGGACGAGAAGGAAACCGCCATGTGGCTGGTCTGCGACCAGGCCACCATCGGAAAGTACGGCCTGGGCTATGCCAAGCCCGCACCCATACCGCTCATGCCGTTCGTGCGCAACGGCTACCTCAGCAAGGGCGGCACGCTGGCCGAGCTCGCGCGCAATGCGGGCATCGACGCGGCGGCGCTGGAGGAAACGGTGCGCAAGTACAACGAAGGCGCGGTGCGCGGCGAAGACCCTGAGTTCGGCCGCGGCAGCACCTCGTTCAATCGCTACCTCGCCGATCCCGAGCACAAGCCCAACCCGTGCGTCGCGCCGATCGTCAAGGGGCCGTTCTATGCGCTGAAGGTCGTCATGGGCGACCTGGGCAGCTTCGACGGCATCCGCACCGACGTGATGGGCCGTGTGCTGGCCGACGGCGGCAAGCCCATCGCGGGCCTGTACGCGGTCGGCAACGACCGCGCGAGCGTGATGGGCGGCAACTATCCCGGCGCGGGTATCACGCTGGGGCCAATCATGACTTTCGGCTACCTCACGGCCCGCCATATCGCGGGTCTCGAACCCGAACCGGCGCAAGCCGCGCCCCAACCTGTCGAGGAAAGAGCCGATGCCGTTGCCGCTTGATATGCCGCCCAAGAAGTTCGTTGATCACCGCATCTACACCATCGCGTTGCGCAAGATGCCGGAGTTCCTGGAGGTCTTCGACCGCCTCGCGATGCCGGTGCTGCTGCAGACGCTCGGCACGCCGCTGGGTTTCTACATGAGCCACGTGGGTCCGCTCAACCAGGTGGTGCACCTGTGGGGCTACGACGATCTGGCCGACTACGAGCGGCGCTGCCACGCGCGCGACACGCATCCCGATTTCCCGGCGTATCTTTCGGCCTCGGAGCACCTCATCGTGGCGCAGGAGACCCGCCTGATCCGGCATGTCGACCTGCCGAGCCTGCGCAACAAAGCCTGAATCACACCGGAGATCGCATGAATTCGACCGTCGACCTGCCAGCCGCGATGCTGGACAGCCTGCTCGCCGCACGCCACAGCTGTCGCGCCTACCTGCCCAAGCCGGTCGAACGCGACGTGCTGACGAGCATTTTCGAAACCGCACAGCGCACGTCATCCTGGTGCAATTCGCAGGCCTGGCAGGTGTCGGTGACTTCCGGCGACGCCACCGAGCGGCTGCGCTCCGCACTGCTGGAAGCAGCCGGCACCGGTGCGCCGGGCGGCAGCGACTTTCCGTTTCCCGAGGCCTACACCGGCGTCTACCTGGAGCGCCGCCGCGAGTGCGGCTTCAGGCTCTACAACGCCGTGGGCGTGGAGCGTGGCGACAAGGTCGGCTACGCGCGTCAGACGCTGGAGAACTTCAGGCTCTTCGGCGCGCCGCACGTGGCGATCCTCACCAGCGACCCGGGCCTGGGCGTCTATGGCGCGGTGGACGTGGGCGGCTACGTGCAGGTGCTGCTGCTGGCGATGCAGGCGCACGGCGTCGCGGCCATCCCGCAGGCGGCGCTTACGCACCACAGCGCGCTCATCAAGTCGCAGCTGGGCATCGCACCGGAGCGGCAGATGGTCTGTGGCATCTCGTTCGGCTACGAGGACACGGTGCACCCGGCCAACAGCTTTCGCACGAGCCGTGCGCCGGTGTCCGAGGTGGTGAGTTGGGTGGACGGCTGAACGACTGGACGGCTGCACCCTTCAAGCAGGTGCGGCATGCGCGCGAAAGTCTTTCGGCGACGCACCCATCACGCGCTTGAACGCGTTGCTGAACGCGCTCTCGGACCGGTAGCCGATTTCGTAGGCGATGCTCGCCACGTTGCCCCGCCCCGCGCGAAGCGCCAGGCCGGCCTTGCGCATGCGCAGGTGCAGCAGATAGTCGAGCGGCGCCGATCCCGTGAGCTCCTTGAAGCGCAGCGCGAAGATGGATCGCGACATTCCGGCGGCTCGGGCGAGTTCGCCCACCGTCCAGCGGCGATCGCTTTGTGCATGCATGAGTCCCAGCGCAGCGCCGATGTGCGGATTGGCCAGCGCGGCCAGCCAGCCGAGCGGCGGATGCTCGGGCGATGCGGCCACGCGGCGCAGCGCGTGAACCAGCATGATCTGCGCCACGTGGTGCGTGACGAAAGATGCACCGAAGCGCCGCTCCCTCGTCTCGTAGTCGAGCATGTCGATGGCCGCCTTCAGCACTTCCGAAGAGCCGTCGCCGGCCTTCAGGTGCAGGGTCGGCGGCAGCACGCCCAGCAGCACTTCGGTGCTCAGCTCGTCGAATGTGAAGCGCCCGCTGACCAGCGAGACGCGCTCGCCTTGGCCGGTGCCGTAATGGAGGTGGCTGTCGTTGCGCCGGAATAGCTCCACCCCGTCCTCGGGCCGGATCGAGAGATCGCTCGCAACGGTGTAGACCTGGCCGCGCGTCAGCAGATACCCGTCGCCGGCCTCGATGCGCAGGGGCTGCGCCTCGTTGCCGACGGTGAGCCAGCACGCGCCGGCGACGGCCGCGCCGAAGCGTACGTGCGAAGAGCCCGGGAAGCTCAGTGCCCAGTCGCCGCGCGCATCGAGCCGCGCCGGGTAGCGATGGTCCACGCGCAACAGGGAAAACACATGCGAGATGGGGTCCGAGGGGTCCGTCCCCAAAAATCGGCTGTACGTGGTCATGGCGAAGAGGGGCGGCGAACCCACGAATGAACCAACGGATGGACCAACGATTATTTCACCGGCGAGTGCGACGTGGTGCTCCTCGACGGCGCGCATTGGTCCGTACTAACCCCGATGCCCGCGGGACGATCGCGCAAGGATTACGGAGCGCGCGGCATGGCCGCGCTGGCCGCGGGATCCGAAGATTCGCTCCACACCCCAGGAGCATGAATGAAGACGATTTTTTTTCACCAGCAAGGCTACCGTGACCTGCCCGAAGATTTCCACAAGAAGTACGAAAGCGTGTGGGTCACGCTGCCGAGCGACGAGCTCTGCGACCCGCAGATGGTGCGCAAGTACCTGCGCTGGAACGTCGAGGAACTGGAACTGGCCGACGATCTCGGCTTCGACGCCATCGGCGTCAACGAGCATCACCAGAACGCCTATGGCTTTCCGGTTGCGCCCAACATCATCGCGGGCATCATGGCGCGCCGCAATTCCGACGCCGGCATCGTGGTGTTGGGCAACACCATTCCGCTGTACAACCCGCCGCTGCGCGTGGCCGAAGAGTACGCGCTGCTGGACTGCCTGAGCGGCGGGCGGCTGGTCGCCGGGCTGCCCGTGGGGTCGCCGCCGGACACGGTCGGCAACTACGGCCTGCCGCCGACGCAGGTGCGCGAGCGCTACTACGAGGCGCACAAACTCATCACCGAGGCCTGGACGCGAAAGGGGCCGTTCCCCTTCAACGGCCGCTTCACCAAGCTCGGTAACGTCAATCCGTGGCCCAAGCCGATCCAGAAACCGCACCCTCCGATCTGGCTGGCCGGGGGAGGCTCGGTCGAGACGTGGAAGTTCGCGACGGACAACAACTACACCTACAGCTACCTGAGTTTCTCGGGCCTGAAACAGGCCAAGAGCATGATGCAGGGCTACTGGAACCAGGTCGAAGCGGCGGGCCTGGACGACAACCCCTACCGGGCCGGTTTCGCGCAGGCGGTGGGGGGGGGCGCCACCGACGCCGAGGCCGAGAAGCTGTATCTCGAGCACATCCGCAACTTCTATTCGAAGTCGCTGCACATCCCGCCCTACATGCAGGCGCCGCCCGGCTTCCTGAGCAAGAAGAGCGTGGAGTTCGGCATGAACCAGGGCTTGCAGCGCGGACAGGGCAAGAAGCTGCTCGGCGACGTGACCAAGGCGTCGTGGAAGGACTTCACCGAAACCTACGGCATGGTCGTGGGCGGTAGCCCGGAGACAGTTGCGCAGAAGCTGGAGGAGGGCATCCGCGACCTGCGCATCGGCCACCTGATGGTCATCATGCAGTTGCAGTCGATGGACCGCGAGCTGACCGAATACAACACGCGCCTGTTCGCCGAGAAGGTGCTTCCGCGCCTGCGCAACATCTGGCTCAAGGAGGGCTACCAGGATCACTGGTGGCCGCAGGGCGCCACCCGCTTTTCCACCCCCGAATCCCGGGCCCTGCCCGTCAGCCTGGAGGCTGCAGCGAAATGAGCGCCACCTTTCGAACCATCGAACTGGGCCGCGGCCTGCAGCCCAACCCCGTGCTCGTGAAGGGCCAGGGCTCGCCCGTCGTCTACCTGCACGGCCTCACCGGCCAGCGCTGGGACGGCTTTCTGGACGGGCTCTCGCGCAAGCACAAGGTGCTGGCGCCGGCCAGCGCCGGTGCCGACGAGCCCGACGAGCTCCAGGCCTTCGATACCGTGCACGATCTGGTGCTGTACTACGACGACGTGTTCCGCGCGCTGGGCTTGGGGCAAATCGACCTGGTCGGGCATTCGTTCGGCGGAATGATCGCGGCCGAGTACGCAGCGGCCTATCCTGAACGCGTTCGCAGGCTGGTGCTGATCGATCCGCTGGGCCTGTGGCGCGAGGATGCGCCGACCACCAACTTCACCTACCAGACGCCCGAGGCGCAGACGCAACTGCTGCTCGGCGATCCGCAGAGCGAGGCGGTGAAAGCCTTCATGGCGTTGCCTGAGGAGCAGCCAGCGAAGAACGCCGAGATCGTGCGCCGCATCACGGGCATGGCGAGCATCCTTCATTTCACCTGGCCGATTCCCGAGCGCGGCCTGGCGCGCCGGCTTTACCGCATCGCGGCGGACACGCTGGTGGTCTGGGGAGAAGACGACGCCGTGGTCTCGCCCAGTTATGCGGAGCACTTCAAGGCGGGCATCGCGCAGGCGCAGGTCGCGCGCATCGCCCGGGCCGGCCACATGCCGCAATTCTCGCAACCGGCCGACGTGCTCGACAAGGTGCTCGGTTTTCTCGACCGCTGAAGATGTCGCGCATGCCGCTCGATCCTCAAGTCGCCGCGCTGCTCGAAGCACGCGCCAAGGTGTTGCCGCGCACGGGCACCGTGCCCGCCGTCGAGATGCGCGCCCTGCACAAGGCGCTGCTCGCCAGGGCGCTGCCCGGACCCGCGATACACGACGTGCGCGATGCCGCATTCGCGGGGCCAGCGGGCGCGGTGCCGGTGCGGGTCTACCGGCCCGCGCCGCAGGTGGATGCGCTCATCGTCTACTTCCATGGCGGCGGATGGACCGTGGGTTCGCTCGACGGTTGGGACGCCGCGCTGCGCAGGCTCGCGCTGCGCAGCCGCTGCGCCATCGTCTCGGTCGACTACCGCCTCGCGCCGGAGCACCGCTTTCCGGCGGCGCACGACGATGCGCTGGCCGCCGTGCGATGGGCGGGTGCGCACATCGTCGAACTGGCCGGCGCGCCCGTGCCGCTTGTCGTCGCGGGCGACAGCGCCGGCGCCAACCTCTCGACAGCGGTGGCGCGCATCGTGAGCGACGAGGGTGGCCCCGCCATCGCCGCGCAGGTGCTGCTCTATCCCAGCACCGACGGCAACGTCGACTCGGCGTTCATGCACCGCTTCGTGCCGCCGTCGCTCGCGCGGGAGGAAATCGCCTGGTACTTCGACCAGTACGCGCCCGATCACGCGCAGCGCACCGACCCGCGCTTCGCGCCGCTGCACGCCGGCGACCTGGCCGGCCTGCCGCCGGCCTTCGTCGGCACGGTCGACAACGACCTGCTGCGCGAGGAGGGCGAACTCTATGCGCAGCGGCTCGAGGCCAGCGGCGTGCCCGTGGTGGCCAGGTGCTACCGCGGCACGGTCCACGGCTTCTTCACTGCCGACCGCGGGCTGGCGCCGCATTCGGATGCGGCGATGGCCGACATCGCGGACTTCATCGCGCAGGTGCTCGGCAGCGCGGCGGCGCGCGTGCCGTCCGGTTGAGCATCGCCCCCGCCCCGACAGCCGACAGCCGACAGCCGACAGCCGACAGCCGACAGCAAAGACAACCACAACGACAAGCACCGGAGACACACATGGACCACACCGAAAATCTGGCGCGCCGCACCGGGGGCCGCCGGCGCTTGCTGAAAGGCGCCGCGGGCCTGGCAGTCGCCGCGGCGCTGCCGCACGGCGCCTGGGCGCAGGGCAAGCTCACGCGCATCGTGCTGCCATTCCCTGCGGGTGGCCTCAACGACACCATCGTGCGGCAGCTGAGTATCTCCATGGCGGCGACCCTCGAACGCAATGTGATCGTCGAGAACAGGCCCGGCGCCGCGGGGCTCATCGGCACGCGCAACGTGCAGAACGCCGCACCCGACGGCGCTTCGCTGTTGTTCAACTACATCGGGCTCGTGGGCCTGCCCTTCACGCAGAAGGGGGCGAACTACGACCCCATTCACGACTTCGCGCCTGTGGGCATGGTGGCCGAGGGGCCCGCCTACATCGTCGTCAACGGCAACGTGCCG
Source organism: Variovorax sp. 770b2 (assembly GCF_900115685.1). Lineage (GTDB taxonomy): Bacteria > Pseudomonadota > Gammaproteobacteria > Burkholderiales > Burkholderiaceae_C > Variovorax. Next base: position 859,914 of record NZ_FOXJ01000001.1, read on the forward strand.
GCGCGCACGCTCGGCGAGTTCATCGCCTGGGCGAAGACCGTGCCCAACGGCGTGGAATCGGCCACGTCGGGTCCGGGCGGCGGCAGCCACATGTGGACGTTGCTGTTGTCGAAATACGCAGGCATCAGTCTGTTGCCCGTGCCGTACAAGGGCGGTTCGGAGCAATCGATGGCACTGATCTCGGGCGACGCGAAGGTCCTGATCAGCAACATGTCGGAGGCCATCAACTCCCAGGTCAAGGCGGGCAAGCTGCGCATCCTTGCCGTGGCCTCGGAGCGCCAGATGGGCATCACCGGCGGCGTTGCGCTGGCCAAGGACACAGTGCCGGGCTTCGTGATCGAAGGCTGGAGCGGACTGTTCGCCCCGGCCGCCACGCCCCCCGCGATGATCGCGACGCTCAGCGCGGCGGTCAGGAAGGCGGTGGAGGAGCCCGTCTTCAAGGAGAAGTGCAACTCGCTGTATCTCGAACCGCGCTACCAGGGGCCCGACGAGTTCAGACAGACGATGCTCAAGACCACGGCTTTCTGGAGGCGCGTGGTGACCGAACTCGACATCAGCCCGCAATGAAGGCAAGCCTGTGAGTCCTCTCCTGCATCAGTATTCGCTGATGGAGCGCGTGCTTCACGACCAGCGCGCCGCCGAAGCACTGCCCGGCGAAGTTCGCCGCCACGGCAGCAGCCGGGCCTTTATCGTCAGCACCGCGTCGCTTGCGCAGAGTCCGCGGCTGCGCGAGATCGCCGAGGCGCTCGGGCCGACTTGCGCGGGCGTCTACACGGGCGTTCGGGCGCATGCGCCGCGCGACAGCGTCATGGCCGGTGCGGTCGCGGCGAGGCAGGCCAAGGCCGATCTGCTCATCGCGATCGGCGGGGGCTCGGTCATCGATGCCGCCAAGGTCATGCTGCTCGTGCTGCGGCACGGCTATACCCATGCCGAGCAGCTCGACGTGCACGCGGGCGCACCTTGGAACACGGAAACCCAACGGCCGCGCGACCATGCGCACTGGCTGCGCATGATGGCCGTGCCGACCACGTTCTCGGCCGCCGAGTACACCTCCGTCGGAGGTGCCACCGAACCGAAGACGAAGGCCAAGCAGGCCTTCGGCAGCCAGATGATGATGCCGGTCGCGGTCGTCAACGATCCCGTCATGACGCTGACGGCGCCGCTCGACCTGCTGCTCGCGACAGGCATGAAGGCGGTGGACCACGCGGTCGAACGCCTGACGTCGAACCGGGCGAACCTCTACAGCGACACCGTGTCGGCCGTGGCGCTCTCGCTGCTGTCGCGCAACCTGCCCGCACTGCGGCGCGATCCGTCGAGCCTGGCGGTCCGGGGCGAACTGCAGTACGGCGTCTTCCTGTCGATGGCCGGCATTGCCAGCGGGACGCGCAGCAACCTGGCGCATGCCATCGCCCACGCGATGGGGTCGCTGTGCGACGTGCCGCACGGGTTGACCTCGTGCGTGCTGCTCGCGCCGGTGCTGCGCTGGGTCGGCGATGCCGCGGGCGGCAAGCAGCGGGTCATCTGCGAGGCGATGGGGCGCGAGGGGGCCGACGCGGCCTCGGCGGTGGCCGATCTCGTGGCGTCGCTGGGCTTGCCCGCGCGGCTGCGCGACGTCGGCGTGCGCCAGGAGTTGCTGGCCACGATCGCCGAGCGCACCCTGCACGACCCGCTGACCGCCAACTGCGCGCGCAAGGTCGAATCGGCCTCGCAGGTGCGCGAGGTGCTGGAGATGGCCTGGTAGCCGGGGCGGCAGTTCGGCAGGCAATGAACGAATAAGCCAAAGGAACAACCATGACAACTGTGATCGATCGTCCCGTGGACGCCCCTCTGTTCGACGCGCGCGAATTCCGCGACGCGCTCGGCACTTTCCCCACAGGCGTGGCCGTCATCGCCACCGTCGACGCCCAGGGCGCACCCGTGGGCCTGACCTGCAACTCGTTCAGTTCGGTATCGCTCGACCCGCCGTTGGTGTCCTGGAGCCTGCGCAAGGCCAGCAAGTCGCTGGAGGTGTTCCGCTGTGCGCCGTGCTTCACGATCAACATCCTGGCGGACGACCAGCACGAGTTCTCCGGCCGGTTCGCGAGCAGCAAGGTCGCCGACAAGTTCGACGGCGTGGGCTGGTGGCCCGGGTATGGCGGGGCGCCCGTCATCGATGGCTCGCTCGCGCATTTCGAGTGCGCCACCTTCGCCGTGCACGAAGCGGGCGACCACCTGATCTTCATCGGCGAGGTGCAGCGCTTCGACCATGGGGGCCAGCAGGAGCCGCTGGTGTTCTGCAAGGGCGCCTACATGATGCTCACGCAGTCGCTGCGCGAGTTCGTGACGAAGGGCCGGATATCGCCTCAGGACATCCACGACGCGCGCGGCCGCGTCTATGCGGTGCTGCTGCGGCTGGCCTGCGAGAACGGCAGCGACGGCGACTTCGACGCGATCGAAACCCACCTGGCGCGGCTTGAAGCCTTCACGGCCGCGGCGGACATCGAAAAGCGCATGCAGGCCGGCGTGGACTTCTTTCGCCTGGTGGCCGGCGCGGCCCACAACGAGGTGCTGTCGCTGGTGGCCGAGTCGCTCAACACGCTGTTGACGCACGCGCTCCAAGCCCAGATCGTGCGGGCCCGGCAGATGCATCCGTCGGCCGATCTCGTCAATGCGGTCGTGGTGCCGCTGCGGCGAAGGCTGCTTGAGCGGCTGCGGGCGCGAGATGCGGATGGGGCAGAGGCCGTGCTCGACGAGTTCCTGGGCCATTCGAGCCTGCTGAAAAGCGTGGAGGCGCTGATCCGATGACTCCATCCGAAACCGCGAAGGCAGAAACGATCCGCTTGGAGCGCCGCGGGGCAGTGGCCTGGCTTTTCCTGGACCGCCCCGAGGCCATGAACAGCATGAGTCCGCAGATGGTCCGCGAACTCGGCGAGGCACTGGACCGCATCGAGTCGGACGCCGGCCTGCGCGCCGTGGTGATCACGGGCAACGGCCGTGCCTTTTGCGCCGGCGCCGATCTCAAGACGGTGAAGGATCTGGGCGGGCAGGCACAGCGGGAATCCGCCACGCGGCGATTCCTCGACGAGGCGGGCGCACTGCTGCGGCGTATCGAGCGGCTGCCGCTGCCGGTGATCGCGGCGGTCAACGGGCTGGCCCTGGCGGGTGGGCTGGAGACCGTGCTCGTGTGCGATCTCGTCGTGGCCTCGGAAGACGCGAAGTTCGGCGATGCTCACGCGAAATACGGGTTGATCCCGGGCTGGGGCGGCTCCGTGCGGCTGCCGCGCAAGATCGGTGCGAGCCGGGCCAAGCAGATGATGTTCACGGCCGAGCACGTGCCCGCGCGCACGATGGCCGAGTGGGGACTCGTGAATCAGGTTGTGCCGGCGGCGCAACTGCACGAGGCCGCACAGGCACTGTGCGATCGCATCACTGACAAGAGCCCGCTCGGCCTTGCCCGCATGAAGCAACTGGTCGACGATGGACTCGAACAGCCGCTGGACGTCGCGCTGCGCGCGGAGTGCACCACGGTCCAGACGCACCAGGCTTCGCGCGACCGCGCGGAAGGCCTCGCGGCCTTCGCGGAAAAACGCACACCCCGGTTCGACGGGACCTGAGCCGAGTCTTCAATTCCTCTTCTTCGCAATGACCTCATCCAACACCGAACGTTTTGCTGCCAGCGCGCTGGGCGGCCTGCGCATCATCGATTTCACGCACTTCATCGCCGGGCCGCTGGCGACCATGATCGTGGCCGACGCGGGCGCGGACGTGATCAAGGTCGAGAAGCCCCAGGGCGACGACCAGCGCCATTTCGCGCCATCGGAAGCGCGACTGGACGGCGAGGGCGCGAGCTTTCTCTGGGCCAATCGCAACAAGCGCAGCATCACGCTCGACCTGAAGACCGCCGAGGGGCGCGAGATCGCGCAGGCGCTCGTGCGCAGTGCCGACGTGGTGGTCGAGAACTTCTCCTCGCGCGTGATGGCGCAGTACGGGCTCGACTACGAGACGCTCTCTGGCGCCCACCCCGAGCTCATCTATTGCTCGGTGTCGGCCTTCGGGCGCACCGGTGCCTACGCCTCGCGCCTGGGCTTCGACACCATCATGCAAGCCGAGAGCGGCTTCATGTCGCTCAACGGCCACGCCGACCGAGAAGGCGTTCGCGCGGGACCGGCGGTGATGGACATGGCGACGGCGATGATGGCCAGCAACGCGATCCTCATCGCGCTGGCCGCGCGCCACCGCACGGGCAGAGGGCAGCACGTGGACGTGCCGCTGTTCGACACCGCAGTTCTCATGACCGGCTTCATGACGGCGCAGTACCTCTTCAGCCACAAGGTGCCGCGGCGCAACGGCAACGTGAGCAACGACGCCGTGCCCAGCGGCGTGTTCCAGACGGCCGACCACCCGATCTTCGTCACCTGCACGAGCACGGCGCTGTTCCGCCGGCTTTTCATCGAGGTGGCGAACATGCCCGCGATCGGTGAGGAGCCGGCCTTGCAGAAGATCGACGGGCGCATGGCCGCGCGCGACCGCATCATCGACATGCTCGACGAACTCTTTCGCACCGACACGCAGGCGAACTGGCTCGCGCGCCTTGCGAAGGGCAACATTCCGGCGGGTGCCGTGCGCAGCCTGTCCGAGGCGCTCGTCTCGCCGGAGACGAAGGCGCGCGGCATCGTGACCGAGATTGCGCATCCCACGGCGGGAAAGGTGCCGAATGTCGCGCTGCCGCTGTACTTCAGCGAGACGCCGGTAGTGCCGCCCATTGCGGCGCCGACGCTGGGGCAGCACAGCGAAGAGGTGCTCGCCGATGTGCTGGGCTACGACGCCTTGCGCATTCGCGAACTGCGCGAAGCCGGGGTGCTCGGCAAGGCCCGCAGCTGAGCGGCAAGCCGCGCGCTCTGCTCACTCCAGGATCGACTGCGCGGCCGCGATCGACAGCCGCGCCCAGGCGGCATACCCCATGGCCGGCGCGCGCGTGTCGCTCGGCACCTCGATGCTGATGGGCAGGTCGGACGGCAGCCGCGCGAAGAGCCCCGCCAGGTCGATGCCGCCCTCGCCGGGCACCATGCGCTCGCAGCGCGCGGCGTGGATCAGGCCTTCGGCCGTGTCGGGTCCGGGCATCGGGCCGTCGCAGATCTGGCCGTAGTGCAGCCACTCGCGGCGCAGCGCGCCCACGTCGTCGAGACTGCTGCCGGAGCGCGCGAAATGCAGCGCATCGACCAGCACGCCGCCGTTGGGCCGGTCGGCGTTGGCCACGATGCGCGCGGCCGCCTGTACGTCGGGCACGTTCGTCCATGGCATGAATTCCAGGTCCGCCGTGAGGCCGAAGGGCTGCGCCGCGTCGCACAGCGCCGCGAAGGAATCGGCCATGCGCGATTCGTCGGGGTCGTCGCCCGCCACGAGGATGTGCCGGGCGCCCAGCCTCGCGCCGGTCTCCAGGAAGGCGGGGTACCGGCCGGCATCGAACGCGGCGTCGATGCGCAGCACCTCCAGGTCGAGGATGGCCACGCCGGTGCCTTGCATGCGCGCCAGCGTTTCGCGCAGCATGGGCGCATCGGTCATCAGGGGGTAGTGCAGGCCGCCGGGCGTGGTCGGCAGCAGGCGGATGCCCACCGCGGCGCAACCGGTGTCGGCCGCGAGCTGAACCATCTCGGGCGGGGAAAAGGGCAGCGCCATGAGCTGCGCGAGCGAGTACAGGTGCTTCATGCGGTCTTCATTCAGGTCGCAAGGGCTTCGTCTTCGACAGCGGCTGCATATGCGCGGTCGAACAGCGGCGAGGCCTTGCTCGCCGCGGCGATGTCGCCGGCGGCGGCCAGGAGGTCGGGCACGAGCGTGCGCAGCTTCTGGTCGGTCAGGCGCGCCGAAGGCCCCGAGATCGCGATCACGCCCACCGCGCCGAGGCGGTCGCGCACGATCGGCGCCGAGATGGCCGAGAGCCCGCGTGCATAGGATTCCGAGGCGATCGCAAAGCCCTGCCTGCCGGCCTGGCGCACCGCCTTCAGCACGGCGGCCATCGAGGTCGGCGCGTTCGGGCCGAAGCGCTCGGGCTTGCCGATGCCCTGCCTGGACACGAGCGCGATCGCGTCGTCCTCGTCGAGCGTGGACAGCCACGCGAAGCCGGTGGCGGTGCACGAGAGCTGGGCATCGATACCCATGTCGGGGTCGTAGCGCAGGCCTTTGCGCGCCCCCTGCGACAGCGCCACCCAGGTCAGGTGGTCGACGTCGACCACGCCCAGGCGCACCAGTTCGCCGCTGGATTCGGCCAGCCGGTCGAGCACGGGCTGGCACAGGTCGACCACGCCGGAGTTCTTCAGATAGTTCAGGCCCAGCGACACCAGCTTGGTAGTCAGCACGTAGTCGCCGCGCTTGCGCGACTGGCGCACGTAGCCGTTGTCGGCGAGTTCGGTGAGCAGGCGGTGCGCGGCGCTGCGCGGCATGCCGATGTCGTCCGCCAGCACCGCGATCGGCACGCCGCCCACGTCGGCGGCGAGCCGTTCCAGGATCGCCAGGGTTCGCTCCATCACGCCGGCCATGTGCTGTCTCCTTGATGCAAAGCTGCGATCTTCACCGATGCGCAACGCATGGCGTCACAGCACCACGGTGCGCTGCAGCCGCGCGGCCTCGTGCACGGCCAGCGCCGCCTCGAGCGTGCGCAGCCCGTCCAGTCCCGAGCACACGGGCGTTTCGCGCCCCTCGGCAACGGCGCGCAGGTGGCGCATCTGCTCGACGTACGGGTCGGCGCGGTGCACCGGCGTGCGCGTTTGCGTGAGCGGCTCGTGCCAGCCGCTCCGCCCCGCGTAGCGCCATACCTCCAGGCGCGGCAGCGTGAGCGAGCCTTCGGTGCCGCTGATGTGGTGCGAGTTGACGTCCAGCTGCGCGTAATGCGCGGCCTCGCCGGCCGCCAAGTCCCAGTTCCAGGGCGCGACCGTGGCGTCGGACACCGCGAGCACCGCCACCGCGCCGCAGGCAAAGCGCATCAGCACGCCGGCCGTGTCCTCGACCTCGTAGCCGCGCACGGCATTGGATGTCATGGCCTGCACCGATTCGATCTCGCCGATCAGGAAGCGCAGCAGGTCGATGTCGTGGATGAGGTTGATGAGCACCGGCCCGCCGCCGGCCTGGCGCCGCCACAGCGGCTCGAAGTACGTGTCGGGCTTGAGCCAGGTGGCCATGGCCGTCACGCTGACCGGCTTGCCGACCGCGCCGTCGGCGATGAGCTGGCGCGCGCTGCGCAGGATCGGGTTGTGGCGGCGCTGGTGCCCGACCATCAGCGGCACGCCCGCCGCCTCGGCGGCATCGCACAGCGTGCGGCCCTGCGCGACCGTGTCGGTGACCGGCTTTTCCATCAGCACCGGCAGCTTGCGCGCGATGCAGGCCAGGCCCACGTCGGCGTGCGTGTGGTTGGGCGTGGCGACGATCGCGGCACCCAGCGGCGTGCGCTCCAGCATGTCGCGGTAATCGGCGAACCACGGCACGCCGATCCGTTCGGCGTAGGCGCGAACGCCTTCGCCGGGATCGGCGACCGCGGCGGGGGCGATGTCGGGGTGGGCGAGCATGCGTTCGAGGTGCATGCGGCCGATGGCGCCGGCGCCGATGACGGCGACGGGCATGCGGGCGGCGGGGAAAGCAGAGGAGGTCATTTGGCCGAATTATGGAACCAACTTCGAAATCTGAACAGAGTTCCATTTTCGAATTTTCAATGTTAAGGTCTGACCGTTCCAACCACCGTCCGGCCGCGGTTTGTCCAAGGTCTGACCACGGCCGCAGCCGATCCTTTTCTTGCCATGCTCGACACCTACAGCGGCGCCACGCGCATCATCTTCATCGTCGGAGACCCCATCGCCCAGGTGAAGGCGCCGGCCTTCGCGACCCGCACGCTGCGTGCGCGCGGCGCAGACGCCGTGGTGGTGCCCGCGCACGTGCGGCCGGCCGATCTCGCGGCCTTCATGGACGTTGCCGCGCGCATGCCCAATGTCGATGGCGTGATCGCCACCGTGCCGCACAAGTTCGCGATCGCCCGGCTGTGCCACGCAACGTCCGCGCGCGCCGCGTCGATCGGTGCGGTCAACATCGTGCGCCGCGATGCACAGGGGCGCTGGTTCGGCGACATGTGCGATGGCCAGGGCTACGTCACCGCGCTGCGCAAGGCCGGGTGCGAGCCCGCCGGCCGCCGGGCGCTCCTGGTCGGCGCGGGCGGCGCGGGCTCGGCCATCGCGCATGCGCTGGTCGATGCCGGCGTGAACGCGCTGTCGGTGCACGACATCGATGCCGCGCGGCGCGATGCGCTGCTCGGCAAGCTCGCGACGTACAGCGCGCTGCAGCCGCGCGCGGGATCGGGCGATCCGCGCGGCTTCGATCTCGTGATCAACGCGACGCCGATGGGCATGTCGCCGTCCGACACGCTGCCGGTCGATGCCGCGCTGCTCGAGCCATCGGCCTTCGTGGGCGACGTGGTCACGGTGCCCGAGGTCACGCCGCTGCTGGCCATCGCGCGCGAGCGCGGCTGCCCCACGATGACCGGCATGGGCATGTTCGAGGCGGTGCGCGACGGCATCGTCGATTTCTACCTGGAACAAGCGACATGAATTTCGATCTCGGCGACGAGCAGCGCATGCTCATCGACACCGTGCGGCGCTTCATCGCCGACAAGCTGCAGCCGCTGGAGGCGGGCATCGAGACCACCGGCGTGCTCGACGACGACACCGCGCGCACCGTGCATGCGCAGGCCAGGGCCCTCGGGCTCTATGCGCTCAACATGCCCGCCGAACTGGGTGGCGCCGGGCTGGGCGCCGTCGATGCGATGCTGTGCGAAGAGCAGTTCGGCCACACCACCGACATCCTCATCCGCCGCGCCTTCGGCAATGTGTACGAGGCGCTGCTGGCCTGCCAGGGCGAGCAGGTGGCACGCTGGCTGCTGCCTTCGGTGGCGGGCGAGCGCACCTGCGCCATCGCCATCACCGAGCCCGGCGCCGGCTCCGATGCGCAGGGCATCCAGACGCACGCCAGGCCAACCGCCACGGGCTGGGTGCTCAACGGCAGCAAGCATTTCATCAGCGACGGGCTGTGGTCCGATTTCTTCCTGGTGTCGGCGCGCACGGGCGAAAAGGAAATCTCGCTCTTCATGGTCGACAAGGGCCTGCCGGGTTTCACCATCGGCAAGAACCAGCCCATGATGGGCATTCGCGGCACGCCGCACGTGGAGCTCTTCTTCGACAACGTGCCGCTCGAGCCGCTGGCGCTGCTGGGCGAGCGCGGCCACGGTTTCAAGATGGCGATGGGCGTGCTCGGCAAGGTGCGGCTGGCGCAAGTGGGCGCGCGCGCGGTGGGCAAGGCAAGCCACGTGCTCGAATTGATGACGGCCTACGCCAACGACCGCAAGCAGTTCGGCCAGCCCATCGGCAGCTTCCAGCTGGTGCAGCAGATGCTGGCCGACAGCGTGATCGAGATCAACGCCGCGCGGCTGATGGTGCTGCAGGCCGCGTGGATGCTCGATGCAGGGCGCGACGCGCGCGACTGGATCGCGATGGTGAAGGTGCACGCGGCGGAAACGCTGGGCCGCGTGGTGGATCGCGGCGTGCAGCTCTTCGGCGGCATGGGCTACTGCAAGGACTTGCCGATCGAGCGCTACTACCGCGACGCGCGCATCTACCGCATCTTCGACGGCACCTCGGAAATCCATCGCACCGTGATCGCGCGCAGCGTGCTGAAGCGCGGCGCGGCCCTGTTCGAGCTGCACCGGTGAGCCCGCGCATGCAGTCGAAGTTCATCGACGCCGATGCCGCGGCGACGCTGATCGAAGACGGCGCCACGCTCGCGCTCATGGGCGGCGGCGGCGGGCTGATGGAAGCCACATGCCTCTTCCAGGCGGTGGAGCGGCGATTTCTCGCCTCGGGGCATCCGTCGAACCTCACGGTCGTCCATGCGCTGGGCATCGGCGACAAGAAATCGCTGGGCATGAACTGCTTCGCGCACGAGGGCATGGTGCGCAAGGTGATCGGCGGGCACTGGGTGTGGTCGCCGCGCATGCAGCAGCTGGTGGCGGCAGAGAAGATCGAGGCCTACATCCTGCCGGGCGGCGTGTCGTCGCAGTTGTTGCGCGAAATAGGCGGCGGCCGGCCGGGGCTTTTCACGCACGTGGGGCTCGGCACGGTCTGCGACCCGCGGCATGGCGGCGGGCGCATGAATGCCAGCGCGAAGGAAGACCTGGCCGAGGTGGTGCACATCGATGGACGCGAGTACCTGCGCTACAAGCCCTACAAGGTGGATGTGGCGCTGGTGCGGGCCTCTGCCGCCGATGAGGACGGCAACATCAGCTTCGAGCACGAAGCGGCCAACCTCGACGCGCAGGCCATCGCGCTGGCCGCGCGCGCCGGTGGCGGCCGCGTGATCGTGCAGGTGCGCGAGCGGCTCGCGCGCGGCGCGCTCAAGGCGCGCGAGGTGCGCATCCCGGCCGCGTGGGTGGATGCGATCGTCGTCGATCCGCAGCAGCGCAGCAGCTACGCCATTCCGTTCGATGCGCGGCTGTCGGGCGAACTCACGGGCGCCGAACGCTTCGAGGTGGAAGCACCCGGCGACGAGCCCTTCGGCGAACGCCAGGCCGTGGCGCGGCGCGCCGCCTGCGAGCTCTTCGAAGGCGCGGTCGTGAACTACGGCGTGGGCGTGCCCGATGCCGTGGCGCGGCTGGTGGCGCGGCGCGGCGAGCTCGGCCGCATCTACCAGACCATCGAACACGGCACGTACGGCGGCTCGCTGCTGGACGGCGAGCTGTTCGGCTACGCGCGCAATGCGTCGGCGATCCTCGATGCGCCGACACAGTTCGACTTCTATGCCGGCGGCGGCCTCGACATCGCCTTCCTGGGCTTCGGCGAATTCGATGCAGAGGGCAACGTGAACGTGTCGCGCCTGGGCGGCCTGGCCGTGGGGCCGGGCGGCTTCATCGACATTGCGCAGAACGCGCGGAAGGTCGTGTTCTGCGGCACCTTCTCGGCCAAGGGCGTGCGGCTGGAAACCGGCGACGGCGCGATGCGCGTGGCGCAGCAGGGCGGCGTGCGCAAGCTGGTGCGCGCGGTCGAGCAGGTCACCTACAGCGGGCCGCAGGGGCTGGCGCGCGGCCAGGAGGTGCTGTACCTCACGGAGCGCGCGAGCTTCCGGCTGACGGCGCACGGCACGGAGCTGTTCGAGCTCGCGCCCGGCATCGACCTGCAGCGCGACGTGCTCGACCAGATGGATTTCATGCCGCAGCTGGCCGACGCCATCGCGACGATGCCCGCGGCTCACTTCATGCGCGCCGACGATTTCAACGGCGCGATGGGTTCGCCCCTTCGTGCCATGCCTGGAGCAGAACAATGAAGGAAGAGGTCGACCTGATCGTCATCGGCGCCGGGGCTGCGGGCATGACGGCCGCGCTGGTGGCCGGGCTCGAAGGCTGCGACGTGCTGCTGTGCGAGGCCACCGAGCAGGTCGGCGGCACGACGGCCACGTCGGCCGGCACGATCTGGGTGCCCAACAGCAGCGCCAGCCGGCAAGCCGGCTTCGAGGACAGCGTGGAAGACGCGACGCGCTATTTGGACGGACTCATTCCTTCGGGCGCCGGCCGCGCGCTGCGCGAGGCGTACCTGCGCAGCGGGCCGGCGATCGTCGACGACCTGGCGCGGCGCACTGCGCTGCAGTTCGTGCCGGCCGGCAGGCACCCCGACTACGTCGACATTCCCGGCTCGCGCGTGTTCGGCCGCGCGCTGGCGCCGCTGCCCTTCGACGGGCGCACGCTGGGCAGCGAGTTCGCACGCATTCGCGCACCCATGAAGGAATTCATGGTGCTGGGCGGCATGATGGTCGGCAAGGCCGACATCGGCCATCTCGTGGGGCGCTTCAAGTCGTTCGCAAGTTTCAAGCACACCGCGGGGCTGGTGCTGCGCTACATGGGCGATCGCCTGCGGCATGCGCGGGGAACGCGCCTGGTCATGGGCAATGCGCTGGTGGCGCGCTTCTATGCCAGCCTGAAAGCCGCCGGGGTGCCGGTCTCGTTCGGCACGCGCATCGACGGGCTGATGCTCGAGAACGGCCGCGTGGTCGGCGCGCACCTGTTGCGCGGCGGGCAGCGCTTCGAGGTGCGGGCGCGGCGCGGCGTGGTGCTGGCCACGGGCGGCTTCGGGCGCCATGCGCATCTGCGCGAGCAGCTCATGCCGCGCGGCCATGCGCACTGGCCTTCGCTGATCTTCGAAGGCAACGAGGGCGGCGGCGTCGATGCGGCGCTGCGCGTGGGGGCGGCCATGGACAACACCGAAGGCGCGGGCGTTTTCTGGCAGCCCGTGTCGATCACGCGGAACAAACAGGGCCAGCCCGCGGGCCTGTTCGCGCACCTGTTTCTCGACCGCGCCAAGCCGGGCCTCATCGCGGTCGATTCGGCCGGCCAGCGCTTCACCAACGAGGGCAACTCGTACCACTACTTCTGCCGCGACATGGTCCAGCGGCACGCGACGGTGCCTGCGATTCCCGCGTGGGTGGTGTGCGATGCCGACTTCCTCTGCAAGTACGGCCTGGGCCTGGTGCATCCGGGCACGACCGATGTCTCGGCCCACGTGAGGAGCGGCTACCTCAAGAGCGCCGGCACCATCGAAGCGCTCGCCCGCGACATCGGCGTCGACCCTGCAGGCCTGGCGCGCACGGTGGCGCGCAACAACGAATTCGCCGCCACGGGCATCGACGAAGACCATGGCAAAGGCAGCACCGAGGTCAGCCGCTTCAACGGCGATGCGGGCCACAGGCCCAACCCCTGCCTCGGTCCGATCGCGCGGGCGCCTTTCTGCGCGATGGCGCTGTGGCCGGCCGACGCGGCGGCGGACGCGGGCCTGCGCACCGATGCCGATGCGCGCGTGCTCGACGCCCAGGGCCGCGTGATCGAAGGGCTCTACGCCGCCGGCAACGACATGGCGTCGGCCATGCGCGGCGCCTACGCCGGACCGGGCACGACCATCGGGCCGGCGATCGTGTTCGGCTACCGCGCCGCCATGCACGCGAAGGGCACGCCGGTCCTGTAGCTTTTTTCGTTATAGGTCCTTCCGTACATTGGACTGACCAATGGTGAATTCGGCGCATAATCTACGCAAGCGCGCGACAGCGCCTTCCGGAGACATGACTTGACGACACCCGACACCTCTTCCCGCTCGACCGTGGCCATCGTCACGGGAGCCGGCGACGGCATCGGCTGGGCCACGGCCCAGCGGCTGGCCCGCGACTTCGCCCACGTGGTCATCGCCGATGTGCGCGCCGAGGCCGCCGGCGCCCGTGCCGCCGAACTCGGCACAGCCCACGCGGGCATGGCCTGCGACGTGACCTCCGAGGCCAGCGTGGTCTCGCTGATGCAGCAGGTGCGCGAGCGCTTCGGGCGCATCGACGCGCTGGTCAACAACGCGGGTATCGGCGAGCAATCGGTCATGACGCTGGAGCAGACGGTCGACGCGTTCGACCGCATCCTCGCGGTGCACCTGCGCGGCGCCTTTCTCTGCAGCCGCGAGGCGGCGCGGGTGTTCGTGGCCCAGCAGTCGGGCGCGATCGTCAATATCAGTTCCATCGCCGGGCTGCAGGGGCACCCGGGCCGCAACGCCTACGGCGCGGCCAAGGCCGGCATTGCGTCGATGACCGAGGCCATGGCCTGCGAATGGGCGCGCGACGGCATCCGCGTGAACGCGGTGGCGCCGGGCTATGTGTTGACCGAGCTCGTCAAGTCGCTGGTGGCCAGGGGCGCGCTCAACCTCGGGGACATCGAGGAGCGAACGCCCATCGGCCGCACGGCGCAGCCCGCCGAAATCGCCGAGGCCATCGCCTTCCTGGCATCGCCGCGCGCGAGCTTCATCACCGGCGTGACGCTGCCGGTGGACGGCGGATGGCAGGCCTTCGGCGCGCCGCCGGCCAAGCTGGGCACGGTCAAGGAAAAGCGCGTGGCGCCCTAGCCGGGCACCACGGCGCCGCGCAACTTCAAACAAGAGGAGACACGACACATGAGCTTCGACAACACCGGATTGCGCCGTCGGCGCCTCATCCAGGGCGCCGCCGCAGCGGCCGCCTTGCCCGGCTTCTACATCGGCAGCGCCGCCGCGCAGCAGACGCTCAAGATCGGCATGGTGATCGCCAAGCAGGGCCCGTTCGCCCAGCAGGGCGGCGACCTCGCCAAGGGTGTGCAGATCGCCTTCGACGAGGCCGGCGCCAAGGTGCTGGGCCGCCCGGCCGAGCTGATGTGGCTCGACGAGGCCAACCCGCAGGGCGCGGTGCAGAACATCACCAAGCTGATCGAGGAGGAAAAGGCGATCGCGGTGCTGGGCGGTACCTCGAGCGCCACGTCGCTGGCCATGGGCTCGGTCGCGCTGCGCGCCAGGGTGCCCTTCATCTCGGTCAACGGCGCCGCGCGCGAGATCACGGGCAAGGACTGCAACCCCTTCATGTTTCGCGCGCCGGCCTCGGTGCCGGTGTATGCGCAGGCCATGGCCGATCAGATGCTGGCGGTGGGCAAGAAGTGGTACTTCATCGTGGGTTCGTTCGCGTTCGGCGAAGACGTGGTGTCGACCTTCAGCGAGGTGCTCAAGGCGCGCGGCGGCACGGTGGTGGGTGTGGACCGCACGCCGGTCGCCACCACCGACTACAGCTCCTTCGTGCTGAAGGCCCGCGCCGCCAAGCCCGATGTGGTGATCAGCGGTGCGGCCAACGTCGAGCCGCTGCTCAAGCAGTTCAAGGAACTGGGCCTGACCGGCAACATCGCCATCGCCGGCCCGGCCGTGAGCGACACCGACCTGTGGAGCGCGAGCCCCGATGCGCTCGCCGGCATCTTCGGCAAGTCCTGGTACTACAACGACCCGAACAATTCGCCGGCCGAGAAGGCCTTCGTCGCGGCCTACCGCGCCAAGGAGGGCAAGCCGCCGTCGGACCGGGTGTTCTTCGGCTGGCACTCGATGAAGCTGCTGCTCGCGGCCGCGCAGCAGGGCAACAGCACGGAGCCGATCCGCCTCACGAAGGCACTGGAAGAAGTGCGCGTGCCCGATGGCGCCAACTCCGTGCTCTTTCGCAAGGGCGACCACCAGCTGCTGCGCCGCCTGGTGGTGGGCACGGCGCACAAGCCGAATCCGGCGGACAAATGGGACGTCGTCGACGTCAAGTCATCGGCCCCGGCCAACCAGGAGGCGCTGGAGAAGCTGTACGGCGACCCGGTGCAACTGGGCTGCAAGATGGCGCCGATCGCCTGAGGCCCGCGCCATGCGCAGCTTCGAGGGACAGGGCGTTCTCATCACCGGCGGCGCCGGCGCGATCGGCATGGCGTGCGCGCGCCTTTTTCTCGGCGAAGGCGCCCACGTGCACCTGGCCGACATCGACCGCGACCGGCTCGGGCAGGCGCACGCCGCACTGTCGCCGCTGGGCACGGTCACGGCGCATTGCTCGGCACTGGACACGCCGGCGGAATGCCGCGCCGCCTGCGCGTCGTTCGGCCGCAGGACCGATGCGCTGGTGCACATGGCCGGCGTGTTCGAGCCCGATCCGCTGGATGCGGACGACCGCCAGGTGTGGCTGCGCGCCATCGGCAGCAACCTTACCAATGCGTACGAGATGGCCATTGCCTTTCGCGCCCAGCACCAGGGCGCGAAGCAGCCGGGGCGCATCGTGCTGTGCAGTTCGCGCGCCTTCCAGCGCGGCGCGCCGGGCCGCGCGGCCTACACGGCGGCCAAGGGCGGCATCGTGGGCCTCACGCGCACCTTCTCGCGCGAATTCGCGCCGCACATCCGGGTCAACGCGATCGCGCCGGGGCTGATCGAAACGCGCATGACGGCGGGACTGATCGCGAGCGCCGGCGAGCAGCGGCTGTCGGAAATCCCGCTCGGCCGCTTCGGCCAGCCCGAAGACATCGCAGGCGTGGTGCGCTTCCTGTGCGGGCCCGATTCTTCCTACGTGACCGGCCAGCTCATCACGGTGGACGGCGGCACGCTCAACGGGTCCTGAGCCGCGCCGGCCGGCGGTCTACTCGTCGCCGTGGCCGACTTTCTGCACGGCTTCCAGATTGCCGAGCATGCGGTTCAGGCTGCGGACCAGCGTCTCGCGCTCCTGCCTGGAGAAGCCGGTCAGCAGCGCCTCTTCGCGCGCGACCGCGAGCTTGATGATGCGTTCGTGCAGCTTCTTGCCACTGGCGGTGGTGGCGTACTCGATCTTGCGCAAACCGTTCGGGCGCGACTTGAGCCAGCCGCCTTCCTTGAGTGCCGAGACGCTGCGGCTCACCGCGGCCTTGTCCAGGCCCATGAGTTCGCAGGCCTGGGAGGCGGTGGACCATTCGTAGATCTCGAAATACGAGAGCACCCGCCAGTCGGTCACCCCGAGGTCGAAGCGCTCGCGGTACAGCGCCGAGGCACTGGCGGCGATCTTGTTCGACAGCCACAGCAGCAGGCCAGGGACGTAGCGATCGAGTTCGAGCTTCATGGCCACGGATGGTACCGGGGCCGCGGGGCCGCCGGCTCAGCGCAGCGAGTAGCCTTCGTAGCCCTTGGCCGCCACGCCTTCGATGATTCGCCTGTAGGCCGGCACGCCCGCCACATAGGGCATGAACACGCGCGGCTTGCCGGGCATGTTCGCGCCGATGTACCAGGAGTTGCCCACCGGGTAGAGCGTCTTGTTGGCGGCCTCGTTGACGTGGCCGACCCAGTCGTCTTCGGCCGGCTGCAGCGCCTCGATGCGCGTGATGCCGTCGGCGCGCGTCTGCCGGATCAGCGAAGAGATCCAGTCGACGTGCGTCTCGATCGAATGCACCATGTTGCTGAGCACCGAGGGGCTGCCGGGCCCGGCGATGACGAACAGGTTCGGAAAGCCCGCGATCGACAGTCCGAGGTAGGTGCGCGGGCCGCCGGCCCACTTCTCGCGCAGCGACTGGCCGTCGACACCGCGGATGTCGATGGCGAGCACCGCGCCCGTCATGGCGTCGAACCCCGTGGCGAAGACGATGGCGTCGAGCGCGTAGTCCTGTTGCGCCGTGCGCAGGCCCGCGGGCGTGATCCCGGTGATGGGCGATGCCTTGACGTCGACCAGCGAGACGTTCTCGCGGTTGAAGGTCTCGTAGTAGTCGGTGTCCACGCACAGGCGCTTGGTGCCGAAGGGCAGGTCGTCGCGCGGGCACAGGAGCTCGGCGGTGGCCGGGTCTTTCACGATCTGGCGGATCTTGGAGCGGGCGAACTGCGCGGCGTACTGGTTGGCCTGCGGGTGGCGCAGCAGGTCGGAGAACGCGCGCAGCATGCGAAAGCCGCCGCCCGCGCCGCGCCAGCGGAACTCGAACTCCTTCAGGCGTTCTTCGTCGGACACCTCCAGCGCCGACTTGTCGTTGGCGTTGAGGTATTGCCCCGTCATCGCCTCCCGGCCCAGCGCGCGGCGGTGCGCGTAGTTGGCCTTGACCTGGTTGAGCACCGCTTCGCTGAGCGGCTCGTTCTGCGCCGGCACGCTGTAGTTGGCGGTGCGCTGGAACACGGTGAGGTGGCTGGCCTGCGCGGCGAGCAGCGGCGTCATCTGCACGCCGCTGGAGCCGGTGCCGATGAGGCCGACGCGCTTGCCCGTGAAATCCACGCCCTCGGTCGGCCAGTCGGCGCTGTGGTACCACTTGCCCTTGAAGCTTTCGAGGCCGGGGAAGCTGGGGGCCTGCGGGATCGACAGGCAACCGGTGGCGAGGACGAGGTACTGCACCTCGAAGCGCTCGCCGTCTTTCGTCGTGACGGTCCAGCGCCGCGATGCATCGTCGTAATGCGCGGCGCTCACGCGGGTGCGCAGCTGGATATCGTTGCGCAGGTCGAAGCGGTCGGCCACGTGGTTGACGTAGCGAAGGATCTCGGCCTGCGGTGCGTAGCGCTCGGTCCAGTTCCATTCCTGCTGCAGTTCGTCGCTGAACGAGTAGGAGTAGTCCAGGCTCTCCACGTCGCAGCGCGCGCCCGGGTAGCGGTTCCAGAACCAGGTGCCGCCGATGCCGTCGCCCGCCTCCAGCACGCGAACGGACAGCCCGAGCTTGCGCGCCCGGTACAGCTGGTAGAGCCCGGCAAAGCCGCAGCCGACGATCAGCATGTCCAGGCGGGCGGGGGTGGATGGTTCAGTGGTGGTCATGGCCGGATCCTTGGAGGTCTTGTCTCGAATGGTGGTTCGTATCGGTTCAAATGGTACGACCGATAAGTTGAGAAATCAACCTAAACAGGTTGACGATGAAACCTGATGCTTACCCTGATATCCGTGAAAACAATGGTAAGGCCATTGACAAATACCCTTCTTCCCACATACCTTCGAGACCGAATCAACGCACGCGGAACGCCCATGGACCAGGAAATCGAGACATTGCTGCAGAAGGTGAAGCAGGCCAATCGCGCGCCGTACTGGCAGGGCACGCCGGAGGCCGCGCGCAGCGGCCCGATGCTGATGGCGCTGTTGTTCGGCGACGCGCCGGCCGTGGCGCGCGTGGAGAACTTCACCGTCCCTTCGTCGGGCGGCTTCGCGCTGCCGGTGCGCCTGTACGTGCCGTCGGCCGAGCCGAAAGGCTTGATCGTCTATTTCCACGGCGGCGGGTGGGTGATCGGCACCGTCCAGGGCTTCCACCCGATGACGGCCACGCTGGCCAATCGCACCGGGTGCGCGGTGCTGTCGGTCGACTACCGGCTCGCGCCCGAGCACCCGTATCCCGTGCCGGTGGAGGACGCGCTGGCCGCCATCGGCTGGGCCGCGGCGCACGGCGCGGGAGCCATCGGGCTCGAGCCGCGCGCGCTCATCGCCATGGGCGACAGCGCGGGCGGCAACCTCGCCACCGTGGCCTCGCGCCTGCACAACGAGGGCAAGCCGCGCCGCAAGGTCGACCTGCAGGTGCTGGCGTACCCGGTGACCGGCCACGATTTCGATACGGCCAGCTACATCGAGTTCGCCGAAGGCAACCTGCTCACGCGCAACGACATGAAATGGTTCTGGGACCACTACCTGCCCGATGTGTCGAAGCGGTCGCATCCGGACGCATCGCCGCTGCATGCCCAAGACCTGTCGGCATCGCCCGCCGCGCTGGTGCTCACGGCCGGCCGGGACCCGCTGCGCGACGAGGGCGAGGCCTATGGCCGGAAGCTCAGGCAGGCCGGCGTGCAGGCCGAGGTCGTGCGCTGCGAAGGGCTGCTGCACGGCTTTCTCGCAATGATCAACTACGCGCCGAGCGCCGGGCGCGCCTTCGATCGCATCGTCGCGGCCATCGGCGAGGCGACCGCGAAATGAGCGTCGCGCTGCACGACAGCGGCGATGCCGGGACAATCGCGCACGCAACAACTCCCGCAGGATTCGAATGACCATGGACTACGTGCGACTCGGCCGGACCGGCCTGAAGGTGTCCAGGCTGTGCCTGGGCTGCATGACCTACGGCGAGCCGCAGCGCGGCACGCACGAGTGGACGCTGCCCGAAGAGGCGAGCCGCCCGCTCATCCGCCAGGCGATCGAGTCCGGCATCAACTTCTTCGACACCGCCAACATCTATTCGGACGGCACCAGCGAGGAGTTCCTCGGCCGTGCGATCCGCGACTTCGCGCGGCGCGAGGAAGTGGTGATCGCCACCAAGCTCAACAGCGCAATGCGCAAGGACCCGAACGCGCAGGGCCTCTCGCGCAAGGCCGTGATGACGGAGATCGACCACAGCCTGCGGCGCCTGGGCACCGACTACGTCGATCTCTACCAGATCCACCGCTTCGACTACACGACGCCCATCGAGGAGACGATGGAGGCGCTGCACGACGTGGTGAAGGCCGGCAAGGCGCGCTACATCGGCGCCTCGTCGATGTACGCCTAC
This sequence comes from Variovorax sp. 770b2, assembly GCF_900115685.1. GTDB lineage: Bacteria > Pseudomonadota > Gammaproteobacteria > Burkholderiales > Burkholderiaceae_C > Variovorax. Next base: position 879,706 of record NZ_FOXJ01000001.1, read on the forward strand.
CAGTTCGCCAAGGCGCTGCACGTGGCCGACATGAACGGCTGGACGCGCTTCGCCTCGATGCAGAACCACTACAACCTGCTGTACCGCGAGGAAGAGCGCGAGATGATGCGGCTGTGCGCCGAAGAGGGCATCGGCGTCATCCCGTGGAGCCCGCTCGCGCGCGGCCGGCTCACGCGCGATTTCGACGAGACCACCTTCCGCACGCAGACCGACAAGTTCGGCCAGTTGCTGCACAAGAGCCTGGGCGACGCCGACCGCCGCGTGGTGGATGCGGTGGCCTCGGTGGCCGCCGCGCGCGGTGTGCCGCGGGCGCAGGTGGCGCTGGCCTGGGTTGCGCAGAAGTCGCCCGTGACGGCGCCGATCATCGGCGCGTCGAAGGCCTCGCACCTCGACGACGCGGTCGCTGCGCTGTCGCTCAAGCTCACGGCCGACGAGATCGCTGCGCTGGAGGCGCCGTACGTGCCGCACGCGGTGGCCGGCTTCTCCTGAATTCCTTCTTGACCGAGGTGCGATGAAGACCCGGGACTTTCACTTCTTCTCAGGCCCGGGTCTGCGGCTCGCAGGCCGCCTCTACCTGCCCGATGCGCACAACGACCTGCACGCGGGCGCGGTGTTCTGCCACGGCTTCGGCGGCGTGAAGGAGGGCGTGCCGGTCGGCCTGTGCACCAGGCTCGCGCAAGCCGGCTACACCATGCTGAGCTTCGACTACCGCGGCTTCGGTGCGAGCGAGGGGCAACGCGCGCTCCTGTTGCCGCAGGACCAGATCGAGGACACGGTGACCGCGCTCGAATACCTGGCCACGCAGGTTCCGGGCATCGACCCGGCGCGCATCGGCATCTACGGCACCAGCTTCGGCGGCGGCATCGCGGCCGTGGCGGCCGCGCAGAGCACGCGGCCCAGGGCGTTGGTGATGACGGTGCCGGTGACCTCGGGCAGCCATTGGCTGCGCAGCATCTGCCGCTGGTACGAGTTCGAGATGCTCAGGCAGCGCGCCGTCGCGGCCATCGCGCACAAGGCCGCGACAGGCGAGATCGAGATCGGCGAGCGCCTGGAGATCATGGTGCCCGACCCGCGCGCCATGACGCGCTATGCGGAACACACGCCGATGGCCATCGAGACCGCCTTTCACGTGCTGAACCACGAGCCGATCGCACATGCCTCCGCTCTGGCGATCCCCGTGCTGATGCTCGGCGCCAGGGACGATTCGCTCGTGCCCTACGAGCAGACCACGATGTTCTTCGAGCGCGTGACAGCGCCCAAGCGCCTGGAGGCCTTCGAGGTCGGCAACCATTGGCTCTTCTACGACGAAGGCCTGCCGCGCGCGGCCGAACTCGTTACCGACTGGTTCGCGCAGAATCTCGGATGAACCTGGAAACGGACTGGACTGCACGCCTTCCGAGTGCGGCCTCCACGTTGATCCTGCTGCGCGATGCCGCGCCCGGGATCGAGGTGCTCATGCTCAAGCGTCATGGCGCATCGCGAACGCTGGGCGGCGCTTTCGTCTTTCCGGGCGGCAAGGTCGATGCGAACGACGGGCGCCTCGATGCATCGGCGCACTTCGATGCGACTGCGGCCCTGCTGCATGAACGGCTCGACGAACCCGACATCGACGCCGCGACGGCCGGCGGCCTCTATGTGGCCGCGCTGCGCGAGACCATGGAGGAGTGCGGCGTGCTGCTGGCCCACGGCGTCGGCGCCGAAGCCCGCGGCGCGGCGGCTTTGCTGCTGCGCGCGGGCAGCAGCTTCAACGAGGTGCTGTCGCAAATGCGCCTTCGCCTGATGACCGGGCGCATGGTGCCGTGGTCGCGATGGATAACGCCGGAGCGCTCGTCGAACAGGCGCTTCGATACGCGGTTCTTCGTGGCGCGCGTGCCCGCGGATCACGTGGCCTGCCACGACGGCCATGAAACCACCGAGTCCGTCTGGGTGGAACCCCGCGCAGCGCTGCAAGCCTATTGGGCGGGCCGCATGACGCTGGTGCCGCCGCAGATCATGACGCTCGCCGAACTGGCGAGATACGGAAGCGTCGATGCGGTGCTCCAGGCCGCCCTGGCGCGTCGGCCGCCGCTGATCCAGCCGTGCATCCTGGGCGATGGTCAGACGCGGGTGATGTGCTATCCCGGCGACGAAGCGCATCCGGTACGCCGGCGCGCGATGCCGGGACCGCTGCGTCTTTTCGTGCGCCATGAGCGCTACGAGCCGCAGACCGGTTTCGGCGGTTTTTTCGATTGAGGCGGGGCCGGCTCGTGCGGGCGCAAACGGGTCGATTCATTTGATTTTCATTGGTCTAACCGTTTGATGCCCTGCGCTACACTGGTTTTGATGCCGTACCCCGGCATGCTGGAGCCAGAATGAGAGCAAGACAATCGGATTTCAAGACGAGACCGCGGGAGCGGGGAGGGTTCGGCCCGGCAGCAACGCCCGCATCGAATCGCAGGGTGCCCGCATGAAGGAGGCGGTGCCTTCCTCCTTCGGTTTTGCGCCGATCGCGCCGCAGCGCGCCTTCGAGGACATTGCCGCGCAGATCCGCGAACTGGTCGCGCGCGGCAAGCTCAAGCCGGGCGACCGCCTGCCGGCCGAGCGCGATCTTGCAGTCAAGCTCAACGTCAGCCGCAACACGCTGCGCGAAGCGCTGCGGGCGCTGGAGCTCTCCGGGATGATCCAGTTGCGCAAGGGAGCCAGCGGCGGCGCATTCGTGATCCCGGGCAATTCCGATGTGGTGGTCAACGGCATGCGCGACCTGTACCACCTCGGTGCCATTTCTCCCGCCGAGTTGACCGAAGCCCGGATCTGGCTCGAAAGCATGGTGGTGCGCATCGCGTGCGAGCGCCTCACGGCGCAGGAGATCGACGCGCTGGAACTCAACGTCACGGCTGCAGCCGATGCCTACAAGGCGAGCGATTTCGTGGAAAGCGCCCGGCTGCACCGTCAGTTCCACGTGATGCTCGGCGCGGCCACGCGCAATCCGGTCATCGCGATCATGATGGAGGGCGTGATGGAGGTCATGGGCAAGTTCGTCGACAGCATCGGCCCGACCGACAAGGTGTCGACCCAATCGTCCCGACGCCGATTGCTCAAGCACCTGCGCGACCGCGACGCGGACGCGGCGACAAGCGAGATCACGCGCTTCCTCGAAAGACTGCACCGCGACTACATGGAGCGATGGAACAACCGCCAGGCGACGGGCTGATTTTCCTTTCGGATGTCACGCCCATCGGCGGGTGGGGGCGTCGATAGGCCCCCGGCTGGGTGGAAAATCGAGCGAGTCGAGATTCGAATTCGTTGGGCGGACGGAAGACGGGCGCCGAGTGCAACTGCCTGGCGTTGCAAGCCTCTTCGCTCATTCCGCCTTGTCAGCCACTCTGATCGCTGCCGACAGGCAGCCCGTCCTTCTGAATTCGGATGCGTGCCATCTGCGCTACGCTTCGGTCCGCGCGCTTGCGCTTGGTGATGCCGCCCAAGGGGGGCCTCTCGTTGGTACAAGCCAAATTTGCGGCAGGAATGTACCGATGAAGCCCAAAGAAATAGCGACAAACGATATCGAATGACACCGAAAGAGAACAGCGGCAACCCCGCGCCAGTGCTTGATTTCCCTCAGGAAGCGGGTCCTGCCGAGGCCATGCGCGTTTCCGTGGCTCCGATGATGGACTGGACCGACCGTCACTGCCGGTACTTCCATCGCCTGATGTCGCGTCATGCGCTGCTCTACACCGAGATGGTGACGACCGGCGCGCTGGTGCATGGCGACGTTCCCCGCCACCTTCGCTTCCACGCCGAAGAGCACCCCGTGGCCCTGCAGTTGGGCGGCAGTGAGCCGGCCGACCTCGCGCACTGCGCGAAGCTGGGCGAAGAGTGGGGTTACGACGAGATCAACCTGAACTGCGGCTGCCCGAGCGAACGCGTGCAGCGCGGCGCGTTCGGCGCCTGCCTCATGAACGAGCCGCAACTGGTGGCCGACTGCGTGAAGGCGATGGTCGACGTGGTCGATGTGCCGGTCACGGTCAAGCACCGCATCGGCATCGACAAGATCGAGAGCTACGAATTCGTGCGCGACTTCGTCGGCCAGGTGAGCGAAGCGGGCTGCGGCACCTTCATCGTGCACGCGCGCAATGCATGGCTGCAGGGCCTGAGCCCGAAGCAGAACCGCGAGATCCCGCCGCTGCGCTACGCGCTGGTGCACCGGTTGAAGCACGACTTTCCCGCGCTGAAGCTGTCCATCAACGGCGGCATCTCCGTGAACGAGCAGGTGCACGAGCATCTGCGGCTGCTCGACGGCGTGATGGTGGGACGCGAGGCGTACCACAACCCCTGGTGGCTCGCCGAGTGGGACGCCGAGTTCTTCGGCGCCGCGCCGCAGCCGCTCACGCGCGAAGAGGTGGAGTCGCTGATGTGCGACTACATGGTTCGCGAGGCGGCCGAGCACGGCACGCAGTGGTCGTCGATCGCGCGCCACATGCTGGGCCTGCGCAATGGCCTGCCCGGCGCGCGCCGCTGGCGCCAGGTCTGGAGCGACCATCGCCTGAAGACGCGTCCGCCGCATGAAGTGATGGCGCTGGCGCACGAGCCTGTCGCGCAGGCCGCCTGAGCCGACGGCCGTTGAGGCCGTCTTTTCCGAATACCCCATCCAGACAAGTCCTCAGGGCTGGCAATCTCGTGCCCGCCTGCATGCCCACGGCCCGATTTCGCCTCCCTTTTGTTCCCGCAGCAGGGGATGCATCGCCATTTAATAAAACACGGTTCCGAAACAATTCAACAACAATTGTGATTAGCAATGTGTTTTTGCTGAAGAATAAAGAGGTCAGGGAAACAAAAAAAGAGGTTCGTATGAGTGAAGCTGTGGGCAGCAAGGAAGAAGTGAGTGCGTTGGCGCGCGGCTTGGCATTGCTCAAGGCGATCGGAATGGCAGCCGCACCGATGGGCAATCGGGATCTGGCCGACGCGACGGGCATTCCCAAGGCCACGGTGTCGCGGCTGACGGCGACGCTGGTGGGCTCCGGCTACCTGCGCCAGTCGCGGGACAGCGAGCGGTTCACCCTGGGGCCGGCCCTGCTCGACATGAGCAGCCGCTACCTGCGGCATTTCGATTTGCGAACGGTGGCGCGTCCGTATCTGACGGAGCTGTCGGAGTTCGCGGGCGCCAGCATCCACATGGGCGTGCGCGACGAGCTCGACCTGCTCGTCATCGATTCGCTGCGTCCGCGTTCTGCGCTCATCAGTTCGCGCATCGAGGTGGGCTCGCGCCTGTCGATCGCCACCTCGGCCGCCGGCCGGGCCTACCTGGCGGCGCTGCCCGAGCCCGAGCAGGCCGCGCTGCTGGAGCAGATTCGCCTGGAGACCGGCGAGAACTGGCCCTCCATGGCGCCTCGCCTCCTGGCTGGCATCGAGGAATACGGGCGCGTCGGCTATTGCAGTTCCTTCGGCGAGTGGCATCCCCACATCCACGCCATCGGCTTTGCGCTGCAAGGCCCGCGCGGCGAACGCTACGGCGTGAGTTGCGGCGGCCCGGCCTACCTGCTGCCCAAGGAAGCGATGCTAGAGCGGGTCGCCCCCCGCTTGCTCGACGTGGCGCAGCGGATCGCCGCCGAAGCCGGCACCTTCAACCCGTACTGACCACCTCCCGCCTGGCGGGAGAACTCAGTTCGCGGCTTCCAGGCCGTTCTTGAAGTGCTCGCGCATCCGAGCCATGGCGGCCGCGGGGTCGCGCGCCTCGATGGCCGCCATCACCGAGCGGTGCTCGGCCAGCGACTCTGCAATGCGCCCCGCCTTGAGCAGCGAGTTGTGGCGGTTGAGCTTCATCACCTTGCGCAGGTCGGCCACCATCTGGTCGCGCCACTTGTTGTTGGCGATGGCCAGGAGCTGCATATGGAAGCGCTCGTTGAGCGCGAAGAAGTGCTCGCGGTCTTCCTTGCCCGGGGCCGCGGCGGCTTCGAGCTCGGTATGCAGGCGCTTGAGTTCCGCGCGCTCGGCCTCGGTGGCGCGCTCGGCCACCACGCCGGCCGCATCGCTCTCCAGCAGCGAGAGCAGGTGATAGACGTCCGCCAGGTCCTGCTCCGACACCTCGGTCACGTAGGCGCCGCGCCGCACCTTCATCGTCACCAGCCCTTCGGCGGCCAGCACCTTGAGCGCCTCGCGCAGCGGGGTGCGGCTGATACCGTATTCCTCGGCCAGCTTGAGTTCGTCGATCCAGCTGCCGGGCTCCAGCTCGCGGCGGAAGATCCGCTGGCGCAGCAGCTCGGCCACCTCTTCGTAGAGGGCGCGCGGGGTGAGGGTGACAGCGGACATGGGCAGGACTGTACTTCAAAAAACGGGTTTGAATTAATAATTATGGATCGGTTAGACTCGCTGCCGGCCTGCAAATCCCTGCGGGCGAAATTGCAAATTCCCCGTAATCCCCTGCAAGACAACTGCAAAGCGGCGCCTTCCATGAGCAGCAAACCCGAACCCACCTTCAAGCCCGCCGACCTCGGTGCCTGGGCCAAGTCCGCTGCCAAGTCCGCCCCGGGCGGCGACGTGAACGCGCTGAACTGGATCACGCCCGACGGCATCACCGTCAAGCCGCTCTACACCGCGGCCGACCTGCAGGGCCTGAAGTACACCGACACGCTGCCCGGCTTCGAGCCTTACCTGCGCGGCCCGCAGGCCACCATGTACGCAGTGCGCCCCTGGACCATCCGCCAGTACGCGGGCTTCTCGACCGCCGAAGAATCGAACGCCTTCTACCGCAAGGCATTGGCCGCCGGCGGGCAGGGCGTGAGCGTGGCCTTCGACCTGGCCACCCACCGCGGCTACGACAGCGACCACCCGCGCGTGACCGGCGACGTCGGCAAGGCCGGCGTGGCCATCGATTCGGTGGAGGACATGAAGATCCTGTTCGACCAGATCCCGCTGGACAAGGTGAGCGTGTCCATGACGATGAATGGCGCCGTGCTGCCGGTGCTCGCGGGCTACGTGGTCGCGGCCGAAGAGCAGGGCGTGGCGAAGGACCAGTTGAGCGGAACGATCCAGAACGACATCCTCAAGGAGTTCATGGTCCGCAACACCTACATCTTTCCGCCCGCGCCGAGCATGCGGATCATCGGCGACATCATCGAGTACACGGCAGAGCACATGCCCAAGTTCAACTCGATCTCGATCAGCGGCTATCACATGCAGGAAGCCGGCGCGAACCAGGCACTGGAGCTGGCCTTCACGCTGGCCGACGGCAAGGAATACGTGAAGACCGCGCTGGCCAAGGGGCTCGATGTGGACGGCTTTGCCGGACGCCTGAGCTTCTTCTGGGCCATCGGCATGAACTTCTACCTCGAAGTGGCCAAGATGCGCGCCGCGCGCCTCCTGTGGTGCCGCATCATGAAGGAGTTCGAACCCAAGAACCCCAAGAGCCTGATGCTGCGCACGCACTGCCAGACCTCGGGCTGGTCGCTCACCGAGCAGGACCCGTACAACAACATCGTGCGCACCACCATCGAGGCGATGGCCGCGGTGTTCGGCGGCACGCAGAGCCTGCACACCAACGCGCTGGACGAAGCCATTGCGCTGCCCACCGAATTCAGCTCGCGCATCGCGCGCAACACGCAGCTCATCATCCAGGAAGAGACGCACATCACCAATGTGGTGGACCCCTGGGCCGGCAGCTACATGATGGAGAAGCTCACGCAGGACATGGCCGATGCGGCCTGGACCATCATCGAAGAGGTGGAGGCCATGGGCGGCATGACCAAGGCGGTCGACAGCGGCTGGGCCAAGCTCAAGATCGAAGCGGCCGCCGCCGAGAAGCAGGCGCGCATCGACTCGGGCAAGGACGTGATCGTCGGCGTCAACAAGTACAAGCTGAAAAACGAAGACGCGATCGACAGCCTCTCCATCGACAACGTGATGGTGCGCGACCAGCAGGTGGCGCGGCTGCAGCAGATTCGCGCCTCGCGCGATACGGCCAAGGTACAGGCCGCGCTCGATGCGCTCACCGAAGCGGCCGAGAACGGCACGGGCAACCTGCTTGCGCTGAGCATCGACGCGGTGCGCCTGCGCGCCACGGTGGGCGAGATCAGCGATGCGCTCGAAAAAATCTTCGGCCGCCATCGGGCCGACACGCAAAAGGTGACCGGTGTGTACGCAGCTGCCTATGACTCCGCCGAGGGCTGGGAAGCCCTCAAGACCGAAATCAACGCCTTCGCCGAAGCGCAGGGCCGCCGTCCGCGCGTGATGATCTCCAAGCTCGGCCAGGACGGGCACGACCGTGGCGCCAAGGTCGTCGCGACCGCGTTCGCGGACCTGGGCTTCGACGTGGACATGGGGCCGCTGTTCCAGACGCCCGAAGAGTGCGCGCGACAGGCGATTGAAAACGACGTGCATGCCGTGGGCGTGAGCACCCTCGCAGCGGGCCACAAGACACTCGTGCCGGCCATCATCGACGAGTTGAGGAAGCAGGGCGCGGACGACATCATCGTGTTCGTCGGCGGCGTGATTCCGCGGCAGGACTACGACTTTCTCTACGAGGCCGGCGTCAAGGGCATCTACGGACCGGGCACGCCCATTCCGGCGAGCGCCAAGGATGTGCTCGAGCAGATCCGCGCGGCGGTCTCGGCCTGAGAAGCAGCGACGTGGGCGATCTCTTGTCGCGGCTGTCGCTGCAGCCGGTGGACTCCAGCGATTTCGAGGACATGCTGGCCGTGCGCATCGATGCGATGCGTCCGAGCCTGGAGCGTGTCGGGCGCTTCGACCTTGCGCGTTCGCGCGAACGGTTGAGCGCCGGTTTCGTCGTGCCGTACATGCACCACATCGTGCTCGACGGCGACCAGCGCGTGGGCTTCGTCACGCTCAAGCCCGAGGGCACGGACGCGCTGCGCCTGGATCACCTGTACCTGCGCACCGGCTTCCAGGGCCGCGGCATCGGCGAATGGGTGATGCGCTGGGCCAAGGCCGAGGCGCGCGAGAAACAGCTGGACATCAAGCTCACCGCGCTCGTGCAGAGCGATGCCAATCGCTTCTACCTGCGGCACGGCTTCGTGCTCGAAGGCGAAGAGGGCGTCGACCTGCACTACCGCTGGCGCGTCACCGCGGAGGCCGCGTGCTGAAGTCGGCCGAGGCGCTGGAACGCGCGATTGCCGATTCGGACGGCATGGCGCAACGCCGGGCCATCGCCAAAGCGATCACGCTGCTCGAATCGACCCGCGCCGACCATCGCACGCAAGCCGACGAACTGCTCACCGCGCTGCTGCCGCGCACCGGCAGTTCCTTTCGCCTCGGCATCTCGGGCGTGCCGGGTGTCGGCAAATCGACCTTCATCGAAACGCTGGGCCTGCTGCTGATCGACAAGGGGCATCGCGTGGCGGTGCTCACCATCGACCCATCGTCCACTGTCTCGGGCGGCTCCATCCTCGGCGACAAGACGCGCATGGAGCGGCTCTCGGTGCACGAGCGCGCCTACATCCGGCCCAGCCCGTCGAGCGGCACGCTGGGCGGCGTGGCCGAGAAGACGCGCGAGGCGATGCTGGTGTGCGAAGCCGCCGGCTACGACATCGTCATCGTCGAGACCGTGGGCGTAGGCCAGAGCGAAACGGCCGTGGCCGCCATGACCGACATGTTCGTGCTGATGCAGCTGCCCAACGCGGGCGACGACCTGCAGGCGATCAAGAAGGGCGTGATGGAGCTGGCCGACCTGGTCGTCATCAACAAGGCCGACATCGACAAGGACGCCGCCACGCGCGCGCAGGCCCAGATCACCTCGGCGCTGCGCCTCTTCGGCCACCAGGGCAACCCGGACCACGCGCATGCGGTGCACGACGCGCACAGCGGCGCGGAGATCCGCTTCTGGCTGCCCAGGGTGCTGCAGCTCAGCGCGCTCGCGGGCACCGGCGTCGACGCTTTCTGGGAAGCCGTCACGCAATTCAGGCAACTGCAGACCGCCAACGGCAAGCTCGCCAAGCGCCGCGAAAAACAGGCCACCGCGTGGATGTGGGAACGCATCGACGCCGGTCTCAAGCAGGCCTTCAGGCACCACCCGCAGGTGCGTGAACTGCTGCCGCAACTCACCGGGCAGGTGGCGGCGGGTGCGCTGCCCGCATCGACCGCGGCGCGCCAATTGCTCGCGGCGGCGGCCATCACCGCCAGGCCATGACATCACCACACGAATTTCAGGACCACAGCTTCGGAAGCACACCATGCAAGAACTGATTGAACAACTCGAACAGCGCCGCGCCAAGGCGCGGCTTGGCGGCGGGCACAAGCGCATCGATGCGCAGCACGCCAAGGGCAAGCTCACGGCGCGCGAGCGCATCGAGCTCCTGCTCGACGACAACACCTTCGAAGAGTGGGACATGTTCGTGGAGCACCGCTCGGTCGACTTCGGCATGGCCGAGCAGAAGATCCCGGGCGACGGCGTGGTCACCGGCTACGGCATGATCAACGGCCGCCTGGTGTTCGTCTACAGCCAGGACTTCACCGTCTTCGGCGGCGCGCTCAGCGAGGCGCATGCCGAGAAGATCTGCAAGGTGATGGACCAGGCCATGAAGGTCGGCGCACCGGTCATCGGCCTGAACGACTCGGGCGGCGCGCGCATCCAGGAGGGCGTGGCGTCTCTCGGCGGCTACGCCGACGTGTTCCAGCGCAACGTGATGGCCTCGGGCGTGGTGCCGCAGATCAGCATGATCATGGGCCCCTGCGCGGGCGGCGCGGTGTATTCGCCGGCCATGACCGACTTCATCTTCATGGTGAAGGATTCCAGCTACATGTTCGTCACCGGCCCCGAGGTGGTGAAGACGGTGACGCACGAGACCGTGACGGCTGAAGAGCTGGGCGGCGCCATCACCCACACCACCCGAAGCGGCGTGGCCGACATGGCGTTCGAGAACGACGTCGAGGCGCTGATGATGCTGCGCCGCCTGTACAACTACCTGCCGCTCAACAACCGCGAGAAGCCGCCGGTGCGCCTGGGCAACAACGGCCAGGGCGACCCGGCCGACCGGCCCGACTACTCGCTGGACACGCTGGTGCCCGACAACCCGAACAAGCCCTACGACATCAAGGAACTGATCCTCAAGGTGGTGGACGACGGCGACTTCTTCGAGCTGCAGCCCGACTACGCGAAGAACATCGTGATCGGCTTCGCGCGCATGGAAGGGCAGACCATCGGCATCGTGGCGAACCAGCCGCTGGTGCTGGCGGGGTGCCTGGACATCAAGAGCAGCATCAAGGCGGCGCGCTTCGTGCGCTTTTGCGATGCCTTCAACATTCCGGTCGTCACCTTCGTCGACGTGCCCGGCTTCATGCCCGGCACGGGGCAGGAGTACGGCGGCATCATCAAGCACGGCGCCAAGCTGCTCTACGCGTATGCGGAGTGCACGGTGCCCAAGATCACCGTCATCACGCGCAAGGCCTACGGCGGTGCGTACGACGTGATGGCTTCCAAGCATCTGCGCGGCGACGTCAACCTTGCGTGGCCGCGTGCAGAGATCGCGGTGATGGGCGCGAAGGGCGCGGTGGAAATCATCTTCCGTGAAGACAAGAACGACCCCGAGAAGCTGGCCGCACGCGAGGCCGAATACAAGGCGCGTTTTGCCAACCCCTATGTTGCGAGCGCCCGCGGCTACATCGACGACGTGATCCTGCCGCACGAGACGCGCAAGCGCATCTGCCGTTCGCTGGTGATGCTGCGCGAGAAGAAGCTCGAGAACCCGTGGCGCAAGCACGGGAACATCCCCCTCTGAAGACGCAGGACGACAACATGTTCAAAAAGATCCTGATCGCCAACCGCGGCGAAATCGCCTGCCGCGTGATTCAAACGGCCAAGAAGATGGGCATCCTCACGGTCGCCGTCTACTCCGACGCCGACAAGGAAGCGCGCCATGTCGAGCTGGCCGACGAGGCCGTGCACATCGGCGCCGCGCCCAGCCGCGAGAGCTACCTGCTGGCCGACCGCATCATCGCTGCCGCCAAGCAGACCGGCGCCGAGGCCATACACCCGGGCTACGGCTTCCTCTCGGAGAACGAAGCCTTCGCCCGCAAGGTCGAGGAAGAGGGCATTGCCTTCATCGGCCCCAAGCACTATTCGATCGCGGCGATGGGCGACAAGATCGCCTCCAAGAAGCTCGCGAACGAAGCCAAGGTCAACACCATTCCGGGCTGGAACGACGCCATCGAGACGGCCGAGCGCGCCGTCGAGATTGCCAAGGACATCGGCTACCCCGTGATGATCAAGGCCTCGGCCGGCGGCGGCGGCAAGGGCCTGCGCGTGGCCTTCAACGACAAGGAGGCCTTCGAGGGCTTCACCTCGTGCCGCAACGAGGCGCGCAACAGCTTCGGCGACGACCGCGTGTTCATCGAGAAGTTCGTCGAGGAGCCGCGCCACATCGAGATCCAGGTGCTGGGCGATTCGCACGGCAACGTCATCTACCTGAACGAGCGCGAATGCTCCATTCAGCGCCGGCACCAGAAGGTGATCGAAGAGGCGCCTTCGCCCTTCATCAGCGACGAGACGCGCAAGGCCATGGGCGCGCAGGCCGTGCAGCTGGCCAAGGCCGTGAACTACCAGAGCGCGGGCACGGTGGAGTTCGTGGTCGGCAAGGACCAGAGCTTCTACTTCCTGGAGATGAACACGCGGCTGCAGGTGGAGCACCCGGTCACCGAATGCATCACGGGGCTCGACCTTGTCGAGCTGATGATCCGCGTCGCGGCCGGCGAGCCGCTGCCGCTCACGCAAGAAGAGGTCAAGCGCGACGGCTGGGCCATCGAGTGCCGCATCAACGCCGAAGACCCGTTCCGCAACTTCCTGCCTTCGACCGGCCGCCTGGTGAAGTTCCAGCCGCCCGCCGAGACCATGTTCGCGAGCGACTCCGAGCACCTGAACGGCGTGCGCGTGGACACCGGCGTGTACGACGGCGGCGAGATCCCGATGTACTACGACTCGATGATCGCCAAGCTGATCGTGCACGGCAAGGACCGCCAGCATGCGATTGCCCGCATGCGCGAGGCGCTCAACGGTTTCGTGATTCGCGGCATCAGCAGCAACATCCCGTTCCAGGCGGCGCTGCTCGCGCATCCGAAGTTCGTGGCGGGCGATTTCAACACCGGCTTCATCGCCGAGCACTACGGCAAGGGCTTCCATGCGGAGGACGTGCCGCACACCGATCCGTCGTTCCTCGTGGCGCTCGCGGCCTATGTGCACCGCCGCTATCGCGCGCGCGCCTCGGGCATCAGCGGGCAGCTGGAAGGCCACGGCGTGAAGGTGGGCGAGCAGTTCGTCGTGGTGGAGCTGGGGGCGGAGGGCAAGCATGTGCACCACCCGGTCTCGGTCACCGACTTCCACGGCAAGACCGGCGCGAGCGCGATCGCGGTGGGCGACAGGAACTACAAGATCGACAGCAGCTTTGCGCTTGGCGCGATCCGCGTGCAGGGCATGGTCAACGACAAGCCCTTCACCGCGCAGGTCGAGCGCGGGGCGGGCAAGAACCCGCTGGCGCTGCGCGTGTCGCACGACGGCACGCAGATCGAGACGATGGTGCTGTCGCCGCTGGGCGCGCGCCTGCTCGAACTGATGCCCTACAAGGCGCCGCCTGACCTGAGCAAGTTCCTGATGTCGCCGATGCCTGGGCTCCTGGTCGAGGTGTCGGTGGAGCCGGGCCAGCAGGTGCGGGCCGGCGAGAAGCTGGCCGTCATCGAGGCGATGAAGATGGAAAACGTGCTCTTCGCCACGCAGGACGGCGTGGTCGGAAAAATCTCGGCAGGCAAGGGCGAATCGCTCGCCGTCGATCAAATCATTCTGGAGTTCAACTGATGGGTGCCAACGACCTGCAACAGACGATCACGCTGCACCGGCCCGCAAAGCCGGTGACGCCGCAGGGCCTGTGGTCCGTGGAAGCGATCCAGTCGCTGCTCGACAAGCCGCTGATGGACCTGCTGTTCGAAGCGCAGACGGTGCACCGCCAGCACTTCCCCGAAGGCGACATCGAGCTCGCGACGCTGCTCTCGGTCAAGACCGGCGGCTGCCCCGAGAACTGCGGCTACTGCCCGCAATCGGCCGAGTTCGACACCGGCGTGAAGGCGCAAAAGCTCATGGAGGTCGACGAGGTGCTGCGCGCCGCGCAGGCCGCCAAGGAGGCCGGCGCCACGCGCTTCTGCATGGGCGCCGCCTGGCGCGCACCGAAGGACCGCGACGTGGAGAAGGTGGCCGTATTGATCGAGGCCGTGAAGGGCCTCGGCATGCAGACCTGCGCCACGCTCGGCATGCTGGAGCCGCACCACGCGCACCAGCTGAAGGCCGCGGGCCTGGACTACTACAACCACAACCTGGACACCGCCCCCGAGTACTACACCGATATCGTCGACACGCGCAGCTACCAGGACCGGCTCGACACGCTGGCCAACGTGCGCAGCGCCGGCATCAGCGTGTGCTGCGGCGGTATCGTGGGCATGGGCGAGCAGCCGGTGCATCGCGCGGGGCTGATTGCGCAACTGGCCAACCTGAATCCGTACCCGGAGTCGGTGCCCATCAACAGCCTGGTGCGGGTGCCGGGCACGCCGCTGGCCGATTCGGAGCCGGTCGATCCGTTCGACTTCGTGCGCATCATTGCGGTCTCGCGCATCACGATGCCGACGGCGCGCGTGCGGCTGTCGGCCGGGCGCCAGCAGATGGGCGATGCGGTGCAGGCGCTGTGCTTCATGGCCGGTGCGAATTCGATCTTCTACGGCGACAAGCTGCTGGTCACGGGCAACCCCGATGTGGAGGCCGACGTGCAGCTGCTGCGCAAGCTGGGGCTGCAGTCGCGCCGCACCACCGCGACAGAAGAAGCCGGGGCTTGCGCATGACAGCCACGCCACGCCCCTTCAAGGTGCTGGGCATCCAGCAGATCGCCATCGGCGGCCCCGACAAGCTGCGCCTGCAGAAGCTCTGGGTCGACATGCTGGGGCTCGAAGTCACCGGCACCTTCAAGAGTGAACGCGAGAACGTCGACGAGGACATCTGCTCGATGGGGAGCGGGCCCTTCAAGGTCGAGGTCGACCTGATGCAGCCGCTGGACCCGGAGAAGAAGCCCGCGGTGCACGCCACACCGCTCAACCATGTGGGGCTGTGGATCGACGACCTGCCCAAGGCCGTCGAATGGCTCACGGCGCAGGGCGTGCGCTTTGCGCCCGGCGGCATCCGCAAGGGCGCGGCGGGTTTCGACATCTGCTTCCTGCATCCGAAGGCGAACGACGAATTCCCGATCGCGGGAGAGGGCGTTCTGATCGAAATGGTCCAGGCGCCGCCCGAGGTGGTGACGGCCTTCAACGCGCTCGCCTCCGCTTCGACTACGCATTGAGCACTTTCCTGATCGGCGGCTTCACGTCGGAGCGCCGAGGCGGCAGCATCGGCTGGTGCTCGCGCGCCGGGTTCAGGATGATCGATGTCGCCGTCTCGGTGAGGATGCAGAACTTGGTGACCACCGCATCGAGGTGGCTCACGTCGATCACCGCGATCTCCAGGATCCAGCTGTCCTCGCCGGTCACGTTGTAGGCGTTGACGCACTCGGGCGTGTCCTGCACCAGCTTCACGACGAGGTCGTAGTCGGCGCGGCCGACGCGGATGATCGCGCGGATGCCGTAGCCCAGCTTCCCCAGGTTGACGGTGGCGCGGTAGCCGCTGATGACGCCCGCGGCCTCCAGCTTCTTCACGCGCTCGGTCACGGCCGGCTGGCTCAGGTGCACGCGGCGGCCGAGTTCGGCCATGGTGAGGCGCGCATCGCCCTGCAGTTCGGCGAGGATGCGGGTGTCGTGCGCGTCCAGCGCGGGGTTCAAAGTGAAGTCCATGGAACTCCTTTAAATCGACGGTAGGGGAGCGGCAGAACCGTGGAATGTCCATGGTTCGCCGAAGGCGGCTTTCATACCATGGGCTGCGCTTCAATACCAATAAAACAAGAGACCTCGATATGCCGACCCTTGCTTCTCCCGCCCAGGCCGCGCCCGGCTCGGCACGCGGCGCGCTGCCGCCTTTGCTATGGCTTTGCCTGGCCGCCACCTGGGTGGTCTGGGGCTCGACGTATCTTGCGATCAAGTACGCGCTGATCAGCTTTCCGCCGTTCCTGCAGATGGGCTCGCGCTTCCTGTTCGCGGGCCTGGTGCTCGCCGCGTGGATGCGCTGGCGCGGTGCCGCGTGGCCTTCGAAGGTGCAGTGGCGCAATGCGCTGGTCGTCGGCGCGTTGATGCTCGGCGGTGGCATGGGCGGCACGGCGCATGCCGAGGTGACGATCGGCTCGGGTCTCGTGGTGGCGTTCATCGCGGTGGTGCCGCTGCTGATCGCGTTGCTGAACCTGATCTGGGGCATCAAGCCGACACGCATGGAGGCGGCGGGCATCGCGCTCGGGCTCGTCGGCGTGCTGATGCTGACGCAGGGGAGCGGCTTCCAGTCTTCGCCCGCGGGGCTGGTGGCGATTTCGATTGCCTGCATCTGCTGGTCGATGGGCAGCGTGCTGAGCCAGCGCAGCCTGCCGCTCGCGCCCGGCGCGATGGGCTTCGCGAGCGAAATGATCTGCGGCGGCGTGGTGCTGCTGGTGCTGGCGGCCGTCTCGCGCGAGAGCCTCGCGTGGCCTCCGGCGCCCGAGGCCGTCTGGGCTTGGCTGTACCTGGTGGTGTTCGGCTCGCTGATCGCCTTCAACGCCTACATGGTGCTGCTCGCGAAGGCGCCGGCCGCGCTGGCGGCGAGCTACACCTTCGTGAATCCGGTGATCGCGATGCTGCTGGGCGTGTGGATCGCCAGCGAGACCGTCACGCGCTTCGAGTGGTACGCGGTGGCCGTCGTGCTGGCAGGCGTGTTGCTGCTGCTCTTCAAACGTCCGATGAAGAGCTGAGCGCTGGGCCGCTCAGGTGCCCGGACGGCGCCAGAAGGCGAGCGTGGCTGCCAGCAGCCACATGCCGGCCGCGCAGCTGCGGTTCAGCACCTTGAGGCCGCGGCGCGAGAGCCAGCGCACGGCCTGCGTTCCGGCGGCCGCATAGGCCAGCATCACGCAGGTGTCGAGCACCACGAAGATCGCGCCGAGCAAGAGGTACTGCGGGCCCTGCGGCTTCGTGATGTCGATGAACTGCGGCAGGAAAGCCGCGAAGAACAGCACCGTCTTCGGGTTCGACAGCGCCACGAGCAGGCTGCGCATCAGCGCCACGCGGCCGTGCGGGCGGACTTCGCTGGCGGACCTGGCGAGCGCGGTGCCCAGGTCGGTCGCTTCGCTGCGCCAGAGCTTGATGCCGAGCCAGACGAGGTAGACGACACCCGCCACGCGGATCGCGTTGAAGAGCAGTTCCGATGCGGCGAGCAGCGAGCCCAAACCGAGTGCGACCACCGCGATCAGCGTGATGCTGCCGAGCGATGCGCCCGCAATGCCCCAGCTCGCGCGCCGCATGCCGCCGTCGATGCCGTTGGACAGCGCCAGCAGCATCGTGGGGCCGGGAATCACGGCGAGGGCGAGCGAGGCGACGACGTAGATCAGCAGCGTGTCGAGTGTCATGGCTTGGGGGTGTTTTTTTCGCGTTGTTCGGCGGCGGCGCGGGCGCGCGCGAGGGCGGCTTCGACGATGGAGCGCTTGCGCGTGTCGGCGGCTTGCGGCTCGGCGATGGCGGGGGGCGGTTCGGCTTCGCGCTTTGCAGCGTCGCGGTGCTGGCCATGCAGCTTGTAGCGCTGCAGCGCGGCTTCGGCCTGTGCCTGCGACCACGCCTGCCAGCCGCTGCGGCCCGGCGTCTCGACTTCGAGCGAAATGCAATCGACCGGGCAGACCGGAATGCAGAGTTCGCAGCCCGTGCAGTGCGCCTCGATCACCGTGTGCATGCGCTTGTTGATGCCGACGATCGCATCGGTCGGACAGGCGTCGAGGCAGAGCGTGCAGCCGATGCACCAGGCCTCGTCGATGACCGCCATGGCGCGTGGGCCTTCGATGCCGAATTGCGGATCGAGCGGCAGAAGCGGCCGTCCCGTGAGTTGCGCAAGGCGGGCTATGCCTTCGGCGCCGCCCGGCGGGCATTGGTTGATGCCGGCCTCGCCATCGGCCACGGCTTGCGCGTAGCCGGCGCAATCGGGGTAGCCGCACCGTGTGCACTGCGTTTGCGGCAGTGCGTCGTTGATGCGTGCGGCCAGCCCGTTCACTGTGGGTTGCGCGCGCCTCAGCGCGCGGTGCGGGCGCGCGGCTTCTTGGCAGCGGCCGCGGGTTTCTTGGCGGGGGCGGCCACGACAGCCTTCTTCGCGGCCGGTGACTTCTTGGCCGCAACGGCCGCAACCTTCTGGCCTGGCTTGATCCGGTCTTCGGCTGCGAGGCTTTCGCGCGCACCGGCACGGCTTTGCGGCTGGTCGTTTGCAGCGATGAACTTCACCAGCTTCGGGTAGACCAGGTCGCGCCAGCGGCGGCCGCTGAAGATGCCGTAGTGGCCCGCGCCCTTGACTTCATAGTGCTCGCGCTTCGAGTCGGCGACGCCGGTGCACAGGCTGTGCGCGGCTTCGGTCTGGCCCGAGCCGGAGATGTCGTCCAGCTCGCCTTCGACCGTCAGCAGCGCGGCCGTGCGGATGTCCTGCGGACGCACGCGCTCGATCTGGCCTTCGGGGTTCTTCACGTCCCAGGTGCCGTTCACGAGTTCGAACTGCTGGAACACGGTGCGGATGGTGTCCAGGTAGTAATCGGCATCCATGTCCAGCACGGCGTTGTACTCGTCGTAGAACTTGCGGTGGGCCTCGGCGCTGGCGTCGTCGCCCTTGATGAGGTCCTTGAAGTAGTCGTAGTGGCTGGTCGCGTGGCGGTCGGGGTTCATGGCCACGAAGCCGGTGTGCTGCAGGAAGCCGGGGTACACGCGGCGGCCTTCACCGGGGAAGCCCTGGGGCACGCGGTAGATCACGTTGTTCTCGAACCATTCGTAGCTCTTGTTCATCGCGAGGTTGTTGACCGCGGTGGGCGACTTGCGGGCGTCGATCGGGCCGCCCATCATCGTCAGCGTGAGCGGCAGCGGCTCCTTGCGGCTGGCCATGAGCGACACGGCCGCGAGCACCGGCACGGTGGGCTGGCACACGCTCACCACGTGGCAGTTGCCGTACTCGGCCTGCAGGCGGCGGATGAACTCCTGCACGTAGTTGATGTAGTCGTCCAGGTGGAACTCGCCCTCGGACATCGGCACGAGGCGCGCATTCTTCCAGTCGGTGATGTAGACCTTGTGGTCCTGCAGCATGGTGCGCACGGTATCGCGCAAGAGCGTGGCGTAGTGGCCCGACAGCGGCGCCACGATCAGCACCACGGGCTGGCTCTTGAGCGTCTTGAGGATGTGCGGCTCGTCGGTGAAGCGCTTGAAGCGGCGCAACTCGCAGAAGGGCTTGTCGAGCTCGACGGCCTCCTGGATGACGACTTCTTCGCCATCGACCTTCACCGACTTGATGTTGAACTCCGGCTTCTCGTAGTCCTTGCCCAGGCGGTAGAGCAGGTCGTAGCCCGCGGCCATGCGCTGGGCCATGGGCAACTGCCCCCACACGGCGCCTTGGCCGTAGAGCTTGGAGGCCGCTTGCGCGAAGTCCGAGAACGGCTCCATCAGGGAACGCTGGGCTTCGTAGAGTTGATAGAGCATCGCTGGTCTTGGAGTGGAATGTTGCGGTGCAATATATCAGCGCATCTGCCGCCATGCAGGGGGCCTAACCCCTAGTCCGACCTCGCGACAGGGCCCCTTCTGGCGAAAGGTGTGAAGGAATCGTCGCAAGACGGATTCCTTCACACTTTGCTGTCACCTAGATGACTTTGGCGATCGACGCGCAGACGTAGTCGATGTTCTTGCTGTTCAGTGCGGCCACGCACATGCGGCCGGTGTCGGTGCCGTACACGCCGAATTCATTGCGCAGGCGCACCATCTGGTCCTTGGTGAGGCCCGAGTAGCTGAACATGCCGATCTGCGTGGTGATGAAGCTCATGTCTTCCTTCACGCCGGCCGCCTTCAGGCCATCGACCAGCTTCTGGCGCATGGCCTTGATACGCACGCGCATCTCGCCGAGTTCCTTTTCCCAGAGGGCGCGCAGCTCGGCATTGCCGAGCACCGCGGCCACCACCGCGCCGCCGTGGATCGGCGGGTTGCTGTAGTTGGTGCGGATGGCGATCTTCAGCTGCGACAGCACGCGGCCGGCTTCTTCCTTGTTCTCGCACAGCACCGAGAGGGCGCCCACGCGTTCGCCGTAGAGGCTGAAGCTCTTGGAGAACGAGGTCGAGACGAAGAACGTCAGACCCGCTTCTACGAACTTGGCGACGGCGGCGCCGTCTTCCTTCAGGCCGTAGCCGAAGCCCTGGTAGGCCATGTCCAGGAAGGGCACGAGGCCCTTGGCCTTGACTGCGGCGACGACCTGGTCCCACTGGGCTGCGGTGATGTCGTAGCCGGTCGGGTTGTGGCAGCAGGCGTGCAGCACGACGACGGTGCCCGCGGGCGCTGCGTTCAGCGCGGCCAGCATGCCCTCGAAGTTGACCCCGCGCTTGGCGGCGTCGTAGTAGGGATAGCTTTCGACGTCGAAGCCCGCGTTGGTGAACAGGGCGCGGTGGTTTTCCCAGCTCGGGTCGCTGATCAGCACCTTGGCCTTGGGGTTGAGCTTCTTCAGGAAGTCGGCGCCGACCTTCAGGCCGCCGGTGCCGCCGATGGCCTGGATCGTGGCCACGCGGCCCGATTGCACGGGCTCGCTGTCGGCACCGAAAACCAGTGTCTTCACGGCGTTGTCGTACGCCACGATGCCGTCGATGGGGAGATAACCGCGCGCCGTGGGCGCTTTCATCATGTCCTGTTCGGCGGCCTGCACGCACTGCAGCAGGGGCAGCTTGCCGTTGTCGTCGTAATAGACGCCGACGCCGAGATTGACCTTGTTGGGATTGGTATCGGCTCCAAATTGCTCGTTGAGGCCGAGGATCGGGTCGCGCGGTGCCATTTCGACCGCGGTGAACATAGACATGGAAAGGTCCTTTGGGATGAAAGCTTCGCTGGCAACCGGACTTGCGCTACGCTTTCCGGTTGCCTTGAATTTTACCGGCGCCATCGCCACCTGTCGGGAACAGCCATGCCAGAGAACACCGAAGCCATAGCAGACCTGAAGAAACTGGACCCGATCGGTCCGGCGAAAGAAGGCCAGTTCATCAAGTATCCCGACTCGCCGTTCGAGCTTTTCCAGCCGTATCCGCCGGCCGGGGACCAGCCCAAGGCAATCGACGGGCTGGTCGAGGGCGTGATCGACGGCGAGGTCTTCCAGACGCTGCTGGGCGTGACGGGCTCGGGCAAGACCTTCACCATGGCCAACGTGATCGCGCGGCTGGGCCGCCCGGCCATCGTGTTCGCGCCCAACAAGACGCTGGCCGCGCAGCTCTACAGCGAGTTTCGCGAGTTCTTCCCGAAGAACGCGATCGAGTACTTCGTGAGCTACTACGACTACTACCAGCCCGAGGCCTACGTGCCGCAGCGCGATCTGTTCATCGAGAAGGACTCCTCGATCAACGAGCACATCGAGCAGATGCGCCTGTCGGCCACCAAGAGCGTGCTGGAGCGGCGCGACACGGTCATCGTGGCGACGGTGAGCGCGATCTACGGCATCGGCACGCCCGAGGACTACACGCAGATGCGTTTCATCATGCGGGTGGGCGACAAGATCGGACAGCGCGACGTGATCAGCCGGCTGATCCGCATGCAGTACACGCGCAACGAGCAGGACTTTGCGCGTGGCACGTTCCGCGTGCGCGGCGACACGATCGACGTGTTCCCGGCCGAACACAGCGAACTGGCGATCCGCATCGAATTGTTTGACGACGAGATCGAGACGCTGCAGCTGTTCGATCCGCTCACCGGCCGAATTCGCCAGAAGATCCCGCGCTTCACGGTGTATCCGTCGAGCCACTACGTGACGCCGCGCGACAAGGTGCTGGGCGCGGTCGAGACCATCAAGATCGAACTGGCCGAACGGCTCAAGGAGTTCGTGGGGCAGGGCAAGCTCGTGGAGGCGCAGCGCCTGGAGCAGCGCACCCGCTTCGACCTCGAGATGCTCGCCGAGATCGGCCACTGCAAGGGCATCGAGAACTACTCGCGCCACCTCTCGGGCGCGGCGCCCGGCGACCCGCCGGCCACGCTGACCGACTACCTGCCGAAGGACGCGCTGATGTTCCTGGACGAGAGCCACCAGATGATCGGCCAGCTCAACGCCATGTACAGCGGCGACCGGGCGCGCAAGACCACGCTGGTCGAGTACGGCTTCCGGCTGCCTTCGGCGATGGACAACCGGCCGCTCAAGTTCGAGGAATTCGAAAAGCGCATGCGGCAGGCGATCTTTGTTTCGGCCACGCCGGCGCAGTACGAGAAGGATCATTCGGGCAATGTCGTCGAGCAGCTCGTGCGCCCGACGGGCCTGATCGACCCCGAGGTCGAGGTGCGTCCCGCGACACACCAGGTCGACGACGTACTGGGCGAGATCCGCATCCGCGTCGACAAGAACGAGCGTGTGCTCATCACCACGCTGACCAAGCGCATGGCCGAGCAACTGACCGACTACCTGGGCGACAACGGCGTGAAGGTGCGCTACCTGCACAGCGACGTAGACACGGTCGAGCGGGTGGAAATCCTGCGCGACTTGCGCCTGGGCGCCTTCGACGTGCTGGTGGGCATCAACCTGCTGCGCGAGGGGCTGGACATTCCCGAGGTGTCGCTGGTGGCGATCCTCGATGCGGACAAGGAAGGTTTCCTCCGTGCGGAGCGCTCGCTGATCCAGACCATCGGCCGCGCGGCGCGGAACCTGAACGGCAAGGCGATCCTGTACGCCGACCGGATGACCGACTCGATGAAGAAGGCCATCAGCGAAACCGAGCGCCGTCGCGTCCGACAGATCGCCCACAACGAGGCCAATGGCATCACGCCGCGCAGCATCGTCAAGCAGGTGCGCGACCTGATCGACGGGGTCTACAGCGAGAAGACAGGCAAGGAAATGGCCAAGCTCGACCTGGAACGCGCCAAGGTCGAGGACATGAGTGAGAAGGACTTCGCGCGGGAAATCAAGCGGCTGGAGAAGCTCATGCTCGAGCACGCCCGCAACCTCGAATTCGAGAAGGCGGCAAGGGTTCGGGATCAGCTGGCGCTGCTGCGCGAGCAGGCGTTCGGGGCGGCGGGCGGCGACAACATCGCGATCTTGCCGTCGTAGGCCGGAAGTCCGCGTTCTTCAAGGGGTTGGCGCTGGGGTTTACCCCAGCAGAGTTGAGGGCCTTCTGCTATACTTGACCGAAACACTCAACAACAAAAACTAGAACTTCGCGATGAAGGACCGACTCCTACCGACTGGTTCACCAGTGTCAAGGGTCGGGCAGGGCGGAGACGAAGTCACCGCGGTCCAGGACCATGGTGTCATTTCAACGGTAAGCACTTGAAGGAGCTTGCGATGCGTCTCACTACCAAAGGCCGTTTTGCGGTCACCGCCATGATCGATCTGGCCCTGCGCCAGAACACCGGTCCGGTCACCTTGGCTGCAATCAGTCAGCGGCAGCAGATTTCGTTGTCGTACCTCGAACAGCTGTTCGGCAAGTTGCGCCGCCACGAACTGGTCGAGTCGACCCGTGGCCCCGGCGGCGGCTACAGCCTCGGCCGCAAGGCTGCGGATATCACCGTGGCCGACATCATTGTTTCCGTCGATGAGCCCATCGATGCCACGCAATGCGGCGGCAAGGAAAACTGCCTGGGCGAAGCCGGCCGTTGCATGACGCACGAGCTCTGGGCTTCGCTGAACCAGCGCATGGTCGAGTTTCTCGATTCCGTCACCTTGCAGAAGCTGGTCGACGACCAGATCGCCAAGGGCGTGCAGATCGAGAACAAGCCGGTCGTCAAGCGCGCGATCTCGGCGCAGCCGGTGGTCAAGCCGATTCGCGTGAATGCGCCGAATTCGGTGTTTGCCCTCGGCAACGTCTTCGCCAAGTCCTGAGTTGCGAGCGGCGCCGAAGAGCGCCGCCGCCAGAAGCCCAGATCAAAGAACAACCCCCACGCCAGCCCGAGCCAGCCATGGACGTCACTCCTCATTTTCCGATCTATCTCGATTACGGCGCGACTACGCCGGTCGACCCGCGTGTGGTCGACGCCATGATTCCCTGGTTGCGCGAGCACTTCGGCAACCCGGCGTCGCGCAGCCATGCTTGGGGCTGGGAAGCTGAAGAGGCGGTCGAGAAGGCGCGCGGCCAAGTGGCGGACCTGATCAATGCGGACCCTCGCGAGATCGTCTGGACCTCGGGCGCCACCGAGTCGATCAATCTCGCGCTCAAGGGCGCGGCCCAGTTCTACAAGGGCAAGGGCAAGCACCTGATCACGCTGAAGACCGAGCACAAGGCTGTGCTCGACACCATGCGCGAACTCGAGCGCCAGGGCTTTGAAGTCACTTACCTGGACGTCGAGGAAAACGGCCTGGTCGATCTCGACAAGTTCAAGGCGGCGATCCGCCCCGACACCATCCTGGCCAGCGTGCTGTTCGTGAACAACGAAATCGGCGTGATCCAGGACGTGGTCGCGCTCGGTAACGTCTGCCGCGAGAAGGGCGTGATCTTCCACGTCGACTCGGCCCAGGCCACCGGCAAGGTCGACATCGACATCACGAAGTTGCCCATCGACCTGATGAGCCTCGCCTCGCACAAGACCTACGGTCCCAAGGGCATCGGCGCCCTGTACGTGCGCCGGAAGCCCCGCATTCGCCTGGAAGCGCAGATGCACGGCGGCGGTCATGAGCGCGGCATGCGCTCGGGCACCCTGCCCACGCACCAGATCGTCGGCATGGGCGAGGCCTATCGCATCGCCAAGCTCGAGATGAAGGACGACATCGCCCATGCGCGCCGCCTGCAGCAACGCCTGTTGGACGGCCTGAAGGATGTCGAGCAGGTGTTCATCAACGGCGACCTCGAACGCCGCGTGCCGCACAACCTGAACATGAGCTTCAATTACGTCGAAGGCGAATCGCTGATCATGGGTATCAAGGGCCTGGCGGTGTCGTCGGGTTCGGCTTGTACCTCGGCCAGCCTGGAGCCCAGCTATGTGCTGCGCGCCCTGGGCCGCAGCGACGAGCTGGCCCACAGCAGCCTTCGCATGACCATCGGCCGCTTCACGACCGAAGAAGAAATCGACTACGCCATCTCGACCATCAAGCACAACGTAGCCAAGCTGCGCGAGCTGAGCCCGCTCTGGGAGATGTTCCAGGACGGCGTCGACATCAGCACGATCCAGTGGTCGGCCCACTGACACACATACAAGCGCAGACACGAACGGCCCGCCCCGAGGCTCCACGATTGAACAAAGTTTGAGAGGTACACCATGGCATATTCTTCCAAGGTCATCGACCACTACGAAAATCCACGCAACGTCGGCTCCTTCGAAAAGGGCGACGACTCGGTAGGCACCGGCATGGTCGGCGCGCCGGCCTGCGGCGACGTGATGAAGCTGCAGATCAAGGTCAACCCGGAAACCGGCGTGATCGAAGACGCACGCTTCAAGACCTACGGCTGCGGCTCGGCCATTGCCTCGTCGTCGCTCGTGACCGAATGGGTCAAGGGCAAGACGCTCGACGAGGCGGCTGCGCTCAAGAACGCGCAGATCGCCGAAGAACTGGCGCTGCCGCCGGTCAAGATCCACTGCTCGATCCTCGCGGAAGACGCCATCAAGGCGGCCGTGAACGACTACAAGGCCAAGCACGGCGCCAAGACCACCGAGTCGGCCGCCGAAGCTGTTCACTGAAATGGCCGTCACGCTGACCGAAGCCGCTGCGCGCCACGTCACCCGCTACCTCGGCAAACGGGGCAAGGGCGTGGGCGTGCGGCTGGGCGTGAAGACCACGGGATGCTCCGGCTTGGCCTACAAGCTCGAGTACGTCGACGAGTTCACGCCTGAAGACGTGGTGTTCGAAGACCACGGCGTGAAGGTGCTGGTCGACCCGAAGAGCCTGGCCTACATCGACGGCACGCAACTGGACTTCGTGCGCGAGGGCCTGAACGAAGGCTTCAAGTTCATCAATCCGAACGAGCGCGATCGCTGCGGCTGCGGAGAAAGCTTTCGCATCTGATGCGTCGTCGCTGACCGCGACCACAGCCGCCACCATGTCATGTGCTGGCGGTTTTTTCTTGCCATGAACCTGAACGACACCGACTTTGAACTGTTCGCCGTCCCGGCGACTTTCGCGCAGGACCGCGCCGCGCTCGACGCGCGCTGGAAAGAACTGCAGCGCGAGGCCCACCCCGACCGCTTCGCCGCGCAGGGCGCCGCGGCGCAGCGCGTGGCCATGCAGTGGTCGGTGCGCATCAACGAGGCCTACCAGCGCCTGAAGGACCCGATCCGCCGCGCGAGCTACATCTGCGAACTGCACGACGCGCCGCTGAACGCAGAGAACAACACGGCCATGCCGCCCGACTTCCTGATGCAGCAGATGGAATGGCGCGAGGCGCTCGACGACGCCGGGGACATCGCCGCCGTCGAGAAGCTGCAAGCCGAGGTCGATGCCGGCCGCGCCCGTACCCTGTCCTCGCTCGATTGGCTAATCGACGAGAAGGGCGACTATCCGGCTGCCGCGCAACAGGTGAGAGCCCTCATGTTCATTGAGCGCTTCGGACAGGACGTCGAAGCCAAATTCGATCAGTTGGGACAATAGGCCCTTATGGCTCTTCTTCAGATTTCCGAACCCGGCCAGGCGCCCGATCCGCATCAGCGCCGCATTGCCGTGGGCATCGACCTCGGCACCACGCACTCGCTGGTGGCCGCGGTGCGCAACGGCGTGGCCGAGTGCCTGCCCGACGACCAGGGCCGCGTGCTGTTGCCTTCGGCTGTGCGCTACCTCGAAGGCGATCGCCGGCAGATCGGTTTCGATGCGCTCGCCGCACGCGCGCAGGACCCCGCCAACACCATCACCTCGGTCAAGCGCCTCATGGGCCGCGGCCTTGCCGACATCGCGAACCGCGAAGCCATGTCCTACCGCATCGGCGGCGACGACGGCGGCATGGTGAAGGTGCAGACCACGGTGGGTGAGAAGTCGCCCGTCGAGATCAGCGCAGAGATCCTGGCGACGCTGCGCTTTCGCGCCGAAGACACCTTCGACGACGAGCTCTACGGCGCCGTCATCACCGTACCGGCCTACTTCGACGAGGGCCAGCGCCAGGCCACCAAGGACGCCGCGCAACTGGCCGGTCTCAACGTGCTGCGCCTGATCAGTGAGCCCACGGCCGCGGCGATCGCCTACGGCCTGGACAACGCGAGCGAAGGCGTCTACGCGGTCTACGACCTTGGCGGCGGCACCTTCGACATCTCCATCCTGCGGCTCACGCAGGGCGTGTTCGAGGTCATCGCCACTGGCGGCGACTCGGCGCTCGGCGGCGACGACTACGACCACGCGCTCGCCGACTTCGTGCGCACCCAGGCCGGCTTGCAGGTCGGCAGTGACAGCGACAAGGCAGCCATGCTCGTGGCCGCTCGTGCAGCCAAGGAGGCCCTGACCGATTCGGACGCCGTTGAATTCAAGGCCGATGTGGCTGGTGGTGCCGCCCGGTTCGACCTGACGCGCGCGCATTTCGACGCAGCGACGAAATCGCTCACGGACAAGACCATCGTGGCCGTCCGCAAGGCGCTGCGTGACGCGAAGCTCGAGGCCGACGACCTGCAGGGCATCGTGCTCGTCGGCGGCTCCACCCGCATGCCGCAGATCCGCACGGCGGTGGCCCAGTTCTTCGGCCGCGAGCCGCTGGTCAACCTGAACCCCGACGAAGTCGTCGCCCTGGGCGCCGCGATCCAGGCCAACCAGCTGGCCGGCAACAACGGCGCGGGCGAACTGCTGCTGCTGGACGTGATCCCGCTCTCGCTCGGCATCGAAACGATGGGCGGCCTGGTCGAGCGCATCGTGCCGCGCAACCAGACCATCCCCACCGCGATGGCGCAGGACTTCACGACCTACCAGGACGGCCAGACCGCCCTTGCGCTGCACGTGGTGCAGGGCGAGCGCGACCTGGTGTCCGACTGCCGCAGCCTGGCGCGCTTCACGCTGCGGGGCATCCCGCCGATGACGGCCGGCGCGGCGCGCATCCGCGTGACCTTCACCGTCGATGCCGACGGCCTTTTGAGCGTGAGTGCCAAGGAGCAGGGCAGCGGCGTCGAGGCCAGCGTCGCAGTCAAGCCGTCGTACGGCCTGTCCGACGACCAGATCGCCACCATGCTGCAGGAGAGCTTCTCCACCGCGCAGCAGGACATGCAGGCCCGTGCCCTGGTAGAAGCGCGTGTCGACGCCGACCGCATGCTGCTCGCCACGCAGAGCGCGCTCGATGCCGATGGCGATCTTCTGAACGAAGACGAGCGTGCCGTCATCGACGCGTCGATGGCGAAGCTGCGCGAAGTCGCCAAGAGCAGCAGCGAAGCCGCCGCCATCGAGGCCGCCACCAAGGCGCTGGCCAACGACACCGAGGCCTTCGCCGCCCAACGCATGAACGCGGGCATTGCGCGCGCCCTGGCCGGCCGCAAGGTCGAATCCCTCTAGAACAACAACATGCCCACGATCAAGATCTACCCGCATCCCGAGTACTGCCCGCAAGGCGCCGAAATCACCGCGCCCGCCGGCACGTCGATCTGCGAGGCGCTGCTGGACAACCACATCAACATCGAGCACGCCTGCGAGATGAGCTGCGCCTGCACCACCTGCCACGTGGTCGTGCGCGAGGGCTTCAACTCGCTCAACGAGGCGGAAGAGGGCGAAGAAGACCTGCTGGACCGCGCCTGGGGCCTGGAGCCGCAATCGCGGCTGAGTTGCCAATCGATCCTGGCGCAGGAGAATGTGACGATCGAGATTCCGAAGTATTCGATCAACCACGCCAAGGAAAACCACTGATGAGCGCAGCGCCGGGCCGCCCCAGGCAAGCTCGCCCCCCCTTGGGGGAAGGCGAGGACACGAAGTGCCGAGACAGGGGGCACGCATGAGTCGCCAGATCGTCCTCGATACCGAAACCACCGGTCTCTCTGCCGAGAACGGCGACCGTGTCATCGAGCTCGGCTGCGTGGAGTTGTTCGCCCGCAAGCTCACCGGCAACGACCTGCACATCTACTTCAACCCGGAGCGCGAGAGCCATGAAGACGCGCTCAAGGTGCACGGCCTGACGACCGACTTCCTGCGCGACAAGCCGAAGTTCGCGACGCTGGGCAACGACATCATCGAGTACCTGCGCGGTGCCGAGCTGATCATTCACAACGCGGCGTTCGACGTCGGCTTCCTCAACAAGGAATTCGAGCGCGCCGGCCTGCCGCTCCTGCGCACCTTCGTGAGCGAAGTGACCGACACGCTGGCCATGGCGAAGCTGGTCTATCCGGGCAAGCGCAATTCGCTCGACGCGTTGTGCGACCGCTTCGGCGTCGACCGCTCGAACCGCACCTTCCACGGCGCCAAGCTCGACGCGCAGCTGCTGGCCGACGTTTACATCAACCTCACGCGCGGCCAGGACGCGCTGCTGATCGACGTCGCATCGAACGAGCCGGCGCAGGGCACCACCCAGGTGACGATCGACCTGAGCCAGTTCGAACTGCCGGTGATCACGGCCGGCGAACAGGAACTGGCAGCACACGAAGCGGTGTTGTCGCAGCTCGACAAATCAAGCAACGGCCGCACGCTCTTTCGCCAAAGCGGCGGAAATGCTGTGGCATAATCGAAGGCTTCGCGCAACGCGATTAATTCCACGGCACTGCACTCGCGGTGCCACGGGCGGTTAGCTCAGGGGTAGAGCACAGCATTCACACTGCTGGGGTCGGAGGTTCGAAACCTCCACCGCCCACCACAATTCCACGACACGGCACCTTCGGGTGCCGTTTTCGTTGGTGCCGCCGATGTCAGCGAAAAGGCACGCCGCGGTAAGGGCTGCGGGCATCGCTCAGAAGCATGCGGTTCGTGCGCAAGAGGTGTTCTTCGCGCGCGTCGGAATACCGCCAGATCAGGCCGCCGGCGATGTACGCGGCACTCACTTGCGACCAGTCGGCATAGGCCTCGCGCACCTGCGAGGCCAGTGCGCCGGCGAAGCCCGCGAATTCCCCGCGTTCGATGAAGCCCAGTTGCACCGCCCACCGCGACAGGCTGGCCAATCGCACGGCATCCCAGGCGACCAGGTTGGAAATCTGGGGCGGCGACGCCTTGAAGTGCTTGCGCAAGGCGTTGACCCAGCTTGAGCTGCCTGCCGTCAGTTGGGTCAGGTCCGTGACCGATCGCCCGCTCTCCGCCGCCAGCGCGCGGTAGTCCAGGCTCTTGCGCGCCTTGATCTGGAAGAACGCGGGGAACCACGCATCCATGACCAGGCGCAGCACGGCCGGCGTGCTCTGGGTTGCCGCGTCGATGGCGGCAATGGCTTGCCACGTGGACAGGTAGGTCGAGCGCTGCCCTTCCTCTACGAGCCAATGGGCCGTTTCCTCAAAGCTCTCACGGTCGTGCACGTTCCACACTTCCGCGATGCCCTCGCGCAACTCGTCGTCGTCTTTTCCTGTGGCGACGGCATTGACGTAATCGCCATTGAACGCGGACAGCGGCGCGCTCAGCGTGACCAGCCATTGCTCTTCTGTCGTGAGCGTCTCCGCGGTGCTGAAATGAAGCTTGTCGTTGTCGAGCAGCGCATGCCCGAGCGTGTCTCTGATGCCCATTGATTTCCCTCCAGTTTTTTTAAAACAAATGAATGCATCCGGATTGGATGCCCGCTGAATAACGTCAAAGGCGATCTTAAACAGCAGCGCACGTCCGGATCGCAAGCGAGCGTGTTGGAAAATCGATGGGTTCATCACCGCATCTAATTCTTGGCGAGATTTCGCAGGATCCAATCGAATTGGTTATGGCGGTATTGATCGCGTTGTTTAATCCCCAAAAATTGAAATGCCCAATTTCCTGAATAGCGTTTCCATTCGAGTCCTGGTGATCTGGGGCGCTGCGCTCATGCTGGGTCCATTCGCATTGGCGGCGAACGACCTTCCTTCTTTGAGGGCGGGCGAAGACTACGGCGCGGTGCGCACGAAAATGATCAATGCCGGGTGGAAACCGTTCCACGCGCGCGATGCCGACAGATGCGGCTCCGGCGATGCGCGGTGCGCCAACAGGCCCGAGATGGTCGCGTGCGCCGGCACCGGACTGGCCAACTGCAAGTTTCTCTGGAAGAAGAGTTCTCGCACTGTCGCCCTGTGCACGGCCGGGGAGACGAGGGCCGTGTTCACCGGCGCTTGCCGGCTCTAGCTCTAGTTTGTTCGGGGGGCGGCACACTGCTGCTCTGCCAGCGAGGGCGCCCGTCGATCGAACTGTCGGCTCGCACTGACGCCAAGTGCCGATGCATGCTGGCTGGCCGTCTGCGGCAACGGCATAGAAGAGGGAAAAGGAGACGACCATGGCCACCCATCCCGACCTTCCGACCCCCGTCACGCCCAATCTGCCCGTGGAGCCTGACGAAGGGCCGAGCACACCGCCCGACGAGCCCACCGATCCGGAGCCTCCGCCCAGCGTGTCGTGAATCCGCCGCGCGGGCCACGCTAAGCTCGCGCCATGGACGAACTCGATTGCGCCGTCATCGGCGGTGGTGTGGTGGGGCTGGCAGTGGCGCGCGCCTTGGCGCTCGCAGGCCGCGACGTGCTGGTGCTCGAATCCGAAGGCGCCATCGGCACCGGGACCAGTTCGCGCAACAGCGAAGTGATCCATGCCGGCATCTATTACCCCGAGGGCTCGCTGAAGGCGCGCCTGTGCGTCGAAGGGCGGCATGCGCTCTACGCCTATGCGGCGGAGCGCGGCGTGCCGCACCAGCGTTGCGGCAAGCTCATCGTGGCGACCTCCGCCGAGCAGGTGGGCCAACTCGAGGCGATCCGCATGAAGGCCGCGGCCAATGGCGTCGACGATCTCGTGCAGATCACCGCGCAGCAAGCTCAAGAGATGGAGCCGCAACTGCATTGCACGGCGGCACTCCATTCGCCGAGCACCGGCATCGTCGACAGCCATGCGCTCATGCTGAGCCTGCTCGGCGACCTGGAGAACGCAGGCGGCATGCTGGCATTGAAGTCGCCCATCACGCGCGCCGAATGCACCGACCGCGGCATCGTCCTGATCGCCGAGGACGGAACGGCGCTGCGTTGCCGCAGCGTCGTCAATGCAGCGGGCCTCTGCGCACCGGCGCTGGCTCGCCGATTCGAAGGCTTGCCCGCCTCGGCGATTCCGACGGAGCACTTCGCCAAGGGCAACTACTTCACCCTCTCGGGCCGCGCGCCGTTCAGCCGGCTCATCTATCCGGTACCCGAGCCCGGTGGCCTGGGCGTGCACCTGACGATCGACCTGGGCGGCCAGGCCAAGTTCGGCCCTGACGTGCAATGGGTCGATTCAGCCGATGACCTCGTGGTGGACCCCGCCCGCGGCGACGGTTTCTATGCAGAGGTGCGCAAGTACTGGCCCGCGCTGCCCGAGGGCGGACTGATCGCGGGCTACGCCGGCATGCGACCCAAGATCTCGGGCCCTGGCGAGGCGGCCGCCGACTTCAGGATCGACGGCCCCGCGTCGCACGGCGTGCCGGGCCTGGTCAACCTGTTCGGCATCGAATCGCCGGGGCTCACCAGCAGCCTTGCGATCGGTGCCCACGTGGCCCGGCTGCTGGCCGATGCGTGAGGCAAACGCGTGCACAAGTCTGCACATCTGCCGCGCATGAGGGGCTTTCGAGCCTGTAACATGACACCACGCCATTTGCTGGCGTGAAGCCGCCGGCGCGGTGCCGGTGTCATCACGGAGGAAAGATTCCAATGAGTGCATCCAACAATCTTGAAGCAGCAGCCGAAGACATCGCAAGCGACGTGCGCGGCGTGCTGGCCAGCAAGGACCTGGATTCGGTTCCCCACATCAAGGCGCTGCGCCAGCGCATCGACACCAAGCTCGCCATCGCGCGCGAGCTCGCCGCCGAGAAGAGCAAGCTCGCCGCCAAGAAGGCGCGCGAGGCCGCCTCCGCCACCAACGCCTACGCCCACGACGAACCTTGGCAGATCGCAGGCGCCGCACTGGCCGTCGGCGTGCTGGTGGGTCTGTTGCTTGGCCGCCGCTGATCGCGCCGACCCAAGCGCGCACTGCCGGACCATTCGCTGCCGCGCGCTGAGCGGGGCCGGCGCATGCCCATGAGGCTGCTCTCCCTGTTCGGGCTGGGCAGCCGCATCCGCCAACTGCGCATTGCCGCCGCCGAAGGCGCGCTGGCAGCCGAAGACCGGGTGCAGCTGCTGCGCATGGCCTGGAAGGACGAGAAGCAGCGCCTGAAGCTGATGCTCATCCTCGTGGTGGCCGTGCTGGGGCTGACCACCGTCACGGTGGCCCTGCTGTCGATGGCGGTGGTGGTGCATTTCTGGGAAACGCCTTACCGCATCACGGCCGCCTGGTCGGTGGCTGGCGTCTGGATCGTGCTCTGGGTGGGCGCAGCCTCTGGCTTGCTGCTGACCCTGCGCAATGCCTCCAACAGCTTCATTCCGGCACGCCAGGAGTTCGAGCGCGACTGGGCCTGGGTGCAGGACAGCTTCGGGCTCGGCAAGGACCCGGAAGACGAGGAAGCGCCGCGTCCCCCTCGGCCGGCCACGCGCGAGGAATTGCTGGCGCGCATGGAACGTCAGCGCGAGCGCATTGCAACCCTGCAGGGCGGTCGCGAGACGCAGCCGGCGAGCACCGAGCGCGAGGCACCTCCGCCGAACGAAACGGCCACGGCCGCCGCACTGCGGATCGCGCGAGCGCATCCGGTGGCTGCTGGCGTCGTCGCCGCAGCTGCCGTGGTGGTGATCCGTCCGAAGCGCCTGCTGCGCTGGGCGGCCGTCATTGCGCCGATCCTCTGGCGCATGCGCTGAAGAAAAAGTGAAAAGGTCTCAGGCCTTGCTGCGATCGCGCAGCAGCGCCTGGGCCGCTTCGCGGACCAGCGCCGGGCCGCGATAGATCAGACCGGTGTAGATCTGCACCGCGTCCGCGCCGGCGGCGATCTTGGCCTTGGCATCGGCCGCGTTCAGGATGCCGCCCACGCCGATGATCGGAAAGTCTTTCCCCAATGCCGCGCGCAGCTGCGCAATCACGCGGTTGCTCGCCTCGCGCACCGGCGCGCCTGACAGGCCACCGCCTTCATCGGCATGCGGCAGGCCCGCCACCGCATCGCGCGCCAGCGTGGTGTTGGTGGCGATCACGCCGTCCATCCGGTGGCGCTGCAGCGTGGCGGCGATGACTGCGACCTGGGCCTCGTCCAGATCGGGCGCGATCTTCACGAACAGCGGCGAGCGCTTGCCGTGGCGCGTGGCCAGCGCCTCGCGCCGCTCGGCCACCGCACCCAGCAGCGCATCGAGCGCCTCGTCGCTCTGCAGCGTGCGCAGGTTGGCCGTGTTGGGGCTCGAGATGTTGATCGTCACGTAGTCGGCGTGCGGGTACACGCCATCCAGGCAGGCCAGGTAGTCGTCCACCGCGCGTTCGATCGGCGTCGCGGCGTTCTTGCCGATGTTCAGGCCGAGCAGCATCGGCGTCTTGCCGCCGCTGCTCTTGCGAAAGCGCGCCTTCTGCACATTGGCCAGGAAGGCGTCGAGCCCGTCGTTGTTGAAGCCGAGCCGGTTGATCAGCGCATCGCGTTGCGGCAGGCGGAACATGCGCGGCTTGGGATTGCCCGGCTGCGCCTTGGGCGTCACCGTACCGACTTCGACGAAACCGAAACCCATGGCGGCAAAGGCGTCGATGCAGCGGGCGTTCTTGTCGAGTCCGGCTGCCAGGCCCACGCGGTTCGGAAAGGTCAGCCCGGCCAGGGTGATGGGGTCGTCCACGCGCGAAGCGGAATAGGCGCAGGCCAGCGGCGTGTTCTGCGTGCGCGCGAGGCCGTCCAGGGTGATTTCGTGGGCGTGTTCGGGATCGAAACCGAACAGGAAAGGGCGGGCCAGGCCGTAGAGCGAAGAGGGCAGCAGCAGGGGCATCGGATAATTCTCGACTTCAATGAGCCAAGGATTCTCCGCGATGACCGCACCCGCCTCCCCATCTTCCGCGCCCGCCACTCTTTCGCAGGACGAACTCAAGGCCCAGGTGGGCCGCGCCGCATTGGCCTACGTGGTCAAGGGCGAGATCGTCGGCGTTGGCACCGGCTCGACGGTCAACAAGTTCATCGACGCACTGGCGACGATCAAGGACGAGATCAAGGGCGCCGTCTCGAGCTCGGTCGCATCGACCGAACGCCTGCGCGCGCTGGGCATTCCGGTGTTCGACAGCAACGAGGTCGAAGAACTGGCCGTCTACATCGACGGCGCCGACGAGATCGATCACCGGGGCTTCATGGTGAAGGGCGGCGGCGCGGCGCTCACGCGCGAGAAGATCGTGGCGGCCCAGTCGAAGCGCTTCGTCTGCATCGCCGATGCTTCCAAGCTGGTCGAGACACTGGGTGCCTTCCCGCTGCCGGTGGAAGTGATCCCGATGGCAGCGCAGCGCGTCATGCGCCAGTTCGCTGCAATGGGGGGAATCGCTCAGGTGCGCGAGAAGGACGGCCTGCCGCTGGTCACCGACAACGGCCAGCACATCGTGGACGTGACGGGGCTGAAGATCGCCGACCCGCTCGCGTTCGAGTCCGAGGTGAGCCAGTGGCCCGGCGTGGTGACGGTCGGTGTCTTCGCCCACCAGAAGGCCGATGTGTGCCTGCTGGGCACGCCCTCGGGCGTGCAGACGATGCAGTTCGCCTGAGGGCGAGGCGCCGCCCGGGTCAGAACTTGATGCCTGCCGGGTTGCCCGCACCCGGATCGCTCGGCGCAGCGGGCGGTGGCGCAGGTTGCGCGACGGGTGCCGCAGCGCGGGGCGCGGGTGCTGCCTGTTGCGCAGCGATCAGCGGCCGGGCCGGCGCATTGCGGTAGCCGGCGGGCAGGCTGTTGCTCTTGGGGTAGCCGGCCGCGTCGAGGTACTGCGACCATTCGGCATCCCCGTAGCCCTTGAGCTGCTGCGAACCGATGGTGAGCAGCGGCAGCGAACTCTGGCTGCTCAGGCGCTGCAGCGCCTCGATCTCTTCGTTGCTCTTGACCGTGCGCTCCTCGAACGGGACGCCGCGCGTGGTGAGCAGCGTGCGGGCCGCGCTGCAGGGCGCGCAGTCTTCGCTGGTGTAGAGGGTGACGGGGTAGCGCTGTGCCACCTGCCGCAGTTCGTAGGGCAGCCCCGCCGTGTTGGCCGGCGTGGCGGCGCCTTGCGGGCCCGCTGCCGGCTCGGTGCTGGCGGCGGGCGCCCGGTCCGAGAACGTGACCTTGCCGTTCTTGTCGACGTTGCGATAGATCGGCTGGGCCATCGCGCCTGCGGCGACGAGCAGCAGGGCGAGGCCGGTCAGGCGAGGCGACAGGGATTTGTAAGGGGTCAGATACATCTCCCGAGTATCGCAATCTTCAGCGCCGCATCAAGCAGGCTGGGCCTCGGCCATGCCCTGATGTCGCAGCAATGCATCAAGCTGGGGCTCGCGGCCGCGGAAAGCCTTGAACGAATCCATGGCGCTGCGGCTGCCGCCGGCCTCCAGGATGGCCTGGCGGTACTTGCGGCCGGTCTCGATGTTCGGCTCGCCGTCGGCACCCACGGTTTCCTCGAAAGCTGCGTAGGCGTCGGCGCTCAGCACCTCGGCCCACTTGTAGCTGTAGTAGCCGGCCGCGTAGCCGCCCGAGAAGATGTGGCTGAAGGTATTCGGTGTGCGGCTGAAGGCCGGGGAGGGCATCACGGCGACTTCGCTGCGCACCTTGCCCAGCAGCGCCATCACGTCGCCCGGCTTCGCGGCTGCCGCGTGGTACTCGGTGTGCAGCAGCATGTCGAACAGCGAGAACTCGATCTGGCGCAGCGTCTGCAGGCCGCTCTGGAAGTTCTTGGCGGCGGTCATCTTGTCGAAGAGCGCGCGCGGCAGCGGCTCGCCGGTATCGACGTGGGCCGTCATGTGGCTGAGCACGTCCCACTCCCAGCAGAAGTTTTCCATGAACTGGCTCGGGAGCTCGACCGCGTCCCACTCGACGCCGCTGATGCCCGAGACGTCGCGCTCGTTCACCTGCGTGAGCATGTGGTGCAGGCCGTGGCCGAACTCGTGAAAGAGGGTGGTCACGTCGTCGTGCGTGAGGAGGGGCGGCTTGCCGTCCACGCCGCTGGCGAAGTTGCAGACCAGCTGCGCGACCGGCGTCTGCAGCACGCCGTTGTCGGGGCGCAGCCAGCGTGCGCGCACGTCGTCCATCCAGGCGCCGCCGCGCTTGGCGGCGCGGGCGGAGGGGTCCAGGTAGAACTGGCCGACCTTCTGGCCGGCGCGTTCGATGCGGTAGAACTCGACGCTCGGGTGCCACGTGGGCGCCGTGTCACGGCGGATCGACACCTCGAACAGCGTCTCGACGATCTTGAAGAGACCCGCCATCACCTTCGGCGCGGGGAAGTATTGCTTGACCTCCTGCTCGCTGAAGGCATAGCGCGCTTCCTTGAGCTTCTCGCCGATGTAGCTCCAGTCCCAGGGCTGCGGGTCGGTGATGCTCAGTTGCTCGGAGGCGAAGACGCGCAGGTCGGCCAGGTCGCGCTCGCCGTAGGGCTTGGCCTTGGTGGCCAGGTCGCGCAGGAACTTCACGACCTGCTCGGGCGATTCGGCCATCTTCGGCACGACCGAGAGTTCGCCGAAGTTGTTGTAGCCCAGGAGCTTGGCTTCTTCTTCGCGCAGCGCGAGGATCTCGGTGATCAGCGCGGTGTTGTCGAAGGCCGCATCGCCGAATTCGCTGGCGCGCGTGACGTAGGCGCGGTAGAGCGTTTCGCGCAATGCGCTGCTCCGGGCGAACTGCATCACCGGAAGGTAGCACGGCATCTTGAGCGTGAGCTTGTAGCCTTCCTTGCCTTCGGCATCGGCGGCCGAGCGCGCAGCGCTCACCACGTCCTCGGGCACGCCGTCCAGCTCGCCCAGCTTGGCGTAGTAGGCGAAGGCGTCGGTGGCGTCGAGTGCGTTTTCGCTGAACTTCTGGCTCAGCTCGGCCTGGCGTTCCTGGATGTCGGCGAAGCGCTTCTTGGCGTCGCCCTGGAGCTCGGCACCCCCCAGCACGAAGTTGCGCACGGCGTTGCGGTGCGCCTGGCGCTGTTCGGCATTGAGCGTGGCGACGTCGATGGCCTTGTACTTCGCGTACAGCCGTTCGTCGGAACCCAGGCGGGTCCAGAACGCGGTGACGCGGGGCATCGCCTCGTTGTAGGCGGCGCGCAGTTCGGGCGTGTCGGCCACGGCATTCAGGTGGCCGACGGCGCTCCATGCACGGCCGAAACGCTCCGATGCGACTTCGAGCACCTTGGAGATTTCGTTCCAGTCGGCTGGAAATTCCGGCGCCGTGACGGCCTGCAGCGCGGTTTCGGCTTCGGCGAGCAGCACGTCGACGGCGGGCGCGACGTGCTCGGGCTTGATGCGGTCGAACAGCGGGAGGTCGGTGAAGTCGAGGAGGGGGTTGTTCGTCATGGCCATGGAAGTTACTTGGCGGCGCGTTCGGCCGCTTCAAGGGTGTTTGCCAGAAGCATGGCGCGGGTCATCGGGCCGACGCCGCCGGGGACGGGGGTGATCCAGCCGGCCACTTCCTTCACGCCGTCGAAATCGACGTCGCCGGCGAGCTTGCCGTCCGCCTTGCGGTTCATGCCCACGTCGATGACGACCGCGCCGGGCTTGACCATGTCGGCGGTCAAGAGGTTCAGCTTGCCGACGGCAGCGACGATCACGTCGGCCTGCCGCGTGATGGCGCCCAGGTCTTGCGTGGCGCTGTGGCAGATGGTCACGGTGGCGCTCTTGGCCAGCAGCATCATGGCCATCGGCTTGCCCACGATGTTGCTGCGCCCGATGACCACCGCGTGCTTGCCGCGCAGGTCGTAGCCGATGGCCTCGAGCATCTTCATGCAGCCGTGCGGCGTGCAGGGCCAGAAGCCGGGGGCGCCGGTCATCAGTGCGCCGGCGCTGGCCACGTGGAAGCCGTCCACGTCCTTGGCGGGCGAGATGGTCTCGATGACCTTCTGGCTGTCCATGTGCTTTGGAAGCGGCAACTGCACCAGGATGCCGTGCACCTTCGGGTCGTCGTTGAGCGCACGGACGCGGGCCAGCAGGTCGGCCTCGGTCATGTCGGCGGGGTAGGTCTCCAGCGTGGCCTCCAGGCCCGTCTGCGTGCTGTCGTTGACCTTGTGCTTCGTGTAGACCTGGCTGGCCGGGTCCTCGCCCACGAGGATGATGGAAAGAGCCGGGTTCACGCCACGGGCCTTGAGTGCGGCGGTGCGGCCTGCGACTTCGGCGCGGATGGTTTTGGCGAGGGCGTTGCCGTCGATCAGTTGGGCGGTCATCGGTTTCGATTTTCCAAGTAAAAACGCCCGCTTGCGCAGGCGTGGGGGGTATGCATCTCTCTCGGGGAGATAACGTCTAGGCCTTGGCCGCGGGGGCCGCCTGCCCGAGGGCGATCTTCAGCAGATCGGCCACGGTGTTGGCGTTGAGCTTTTCCATGATGTTGGCGCGGTGCGCCTCCACCGTCTTGATGCTGATGCCCAGGTCGTCGGCGATCTGCTTGTTCAGGCGGCCGGCGACGATGCGCTCGAGCACCTGCGCCTCGCGGCCGGTGAGCTTGGACAAGAGCGCGTCGCGGCTGGCCGATTGCTGGTGCTGGGTGAAGGCGCCGCGCGCA
Organism: Variovorax sp. 770b2; assembly: GCF_900115685.1. Taxonomy (GTDB): domain Bacteria; phylum Pseudomonadota; class Gammaproteobacteria; order Burkholderiales; family Burkholderiaceae_C; genus Variovorax. The sequence continues at coordinate 919,300 of NZ_FOXJ01000001.1, forward strand.
TGTTCGAGCATGCGCTCGACCAGCGTGACGAGCTCTTCGTCGTTGAAAGGCTTCTGGATGAAATCCATCGCGCCCTTCTTCATGCTGTCCACCGCCATCGGCACGTCGCCGTGGCCGGTGATGACCACGATCGGCAGCGGGGAGCGCCGCTCGATCAGCCGATCCTGCAATTCGAGGCCGGTCATGCCGGCCATGCGGATGTCGACGATCAAACAGGCGACTTCGCGCGGGTCGTATCGGGAGAGAAAGGATTCGGCGGAATCGAAGCAGCGGACTCTGTAGTCCTTGCCTTCGAGAAGCCATTGCAGCGAATCGCGTACGGCTTCGTCATCGTCGACGACGTAGACCGTGCCCTTCTTCGGAATCAAACTCATGCAGGTACCTTTGCCTCGTCGCTAGCTACGGAACTGATAGCGTCCAACACCGGAATCCAGAAGGAAAAACGGCATCCGATCACATCCGGGCCATTGTAGATGTTCTCCGCCTGCATCCGGCCGCGGTGCGACTCCACAATCGTGCGACATAAATTCAGCCCGATGCCCATGCCTTCGGGCTTGGTGGAGAAGAAGGCTTCGTACAGCCGGTCCATCACTTCGGGCGAGAGACCCTTGCCCGTGTCCTGCACCGAGAACTCGATGGCGTTCTGTCCCTCGATCGTCTTGGGCAGCACGCGCAGCTCGACGCTGCGGCGCGCGAGCGGCCGGTCGGCGAGGTCGATGGATTCGGCCGCGTTCTTCAAGAGGTTGACCATCACCTGCTCGATGAGGATCGGATCGACCCGCACCACCGGCAGCCGCGCGGCGACGTAGTGGTTCAGGCGCACGTTGCGGCGGCGCAGTTCGATGCCCGCGAGTTCGACCGCTTCGCTCACCATGGTCGCCACGTCGGCGGGCGTGCGGTTCGGTTCGCTGCGCTTCACGAAGGAGCGGATGCGCTGAATGATCTGGCCGGCGCGCTGGGCCTGCTTGGACGTCTTCTCCAGCGCGGCGAGCAGCGCCTCGGTGTCGATCGTCTGCCCCTTGATGCGCGACATCATCCCGTTGCAGTAGTTGGTGATGGCAGTCAGCGGCTGGTTGAGCTCGTGCGCGACGCTGGAGGCCATCTCGCCCATCGTGATGAGGCGGCTCGCAGCCTGGGCCTTGTCGGCCTGCGCGGCGGCTTGCTCTTCGGCATCGCGGCGCGGCGTGATGTCGGTGGCGATCACCAGTTGCGCGAGGCGGCCGTCCACCCAGGTGAGGTAGCGCGAGCGCACTTCGAGCCATTTGCCGAGGTGGGGCACGAAGATTTCGTTGTTGGCGGCTTGCGCGGCAGTGAGCGTGTCGATCGGCAGGCCGGCATACGGGTCCACGTCGTCCAGGCCCTCGTCGTGCGCATTCGACGCCGGCACGCCGGCCTGCGCCACCATGCCCAGGTGGCCCACGGTGTCCGAGCCGAACCAGAGGCGGTACAGCTTGTTGGCGAACAGCAGTTCTTCGCTTCCGATGGGTGCGACCGACACGGCCGCATCGAGCGCCTCGAGCACCGTGGTGAAGCGTTCGTAAGACGCCGACAGCTGCTCGCGGATGCGCGTGGGCTCGGTGATGTCGGTCATCGACGTCATCCAGCCAGTCTGGTGGCCGCGCGCGTCGATCAGCGGCGACACATAGAGGCGGGCGTTGAACACGCTGCCGTTCTTGCGCTTCACACGCACCTGGAAGCCGCCGGGCAGGGCGCGCCCGTGCAGTTCTTCTTCCAGCCGCTCGTTCATCACTTCGCGGTCGGACTCGAGCCAGTAGGGGAAGGGCGGCGACTGGCCGACCAGTTCGGCTTCGCTCCAGCCGGTCATCGCGCAGAAGGCGGCGTTCACGTAGGTGATGCGGCCCTGCAGGTCGAGCACGCGCATGCCTGTGAGCATGGAGTTTTCCATCGCGCGGCGGAAGTTGGTCTCGGCCACCAGGCGTTGCTGCGCCTGCAGGCGCCGGCGCGTGTGGCGCCAGGTGCCGATCAGCATCCAGCTGGTGAGCACGCTGAGCGCGCAGACCAGCCAGAAGAGGCCGTTGCCCACCACGCCCTGCGAGGTCCGATAGGCCTGCGCGCGCAGCAGCAGCGCATTGCCGACGGGCGACACCGGCACTTCGTATTCGTTGGTTCGCTCCGACCACGGCAGCAGCCGCGTGCCGCTGTCCTTCAGGTTGGCCGTGTTGCCGGCGATGACGTTGCCCTTGGCGTCGAGCAGCGAAACCGCATAGCGCGCCTGCACCTCGGAGGGCATGCCGTAGCGCAGCAGCCCGTCGACCGAGAACTCGCCGAGCACGACGCCGGCGAACAGGCCCTGGTCGAAAAGGGGGATATGCAACTGCAGCATCGCGGCCGGGTCGCCGCCGGCCACCGGCTGCGAATACACCGGCTGGCGCAACTCGCGCGCCAAGGCGTAATTGCTTTCGATGTCGCCGGGCCGCAGCACGTCGCCGATCAGGTGCTGCTGCGCCGGGTGCACGCTGGGCGCGGCGTAGCCGGCCTTGAAGCGGCGGCGGTCGTCGATCCAGGTGATGGTCTGCAATTCGGGAAACTGGCTCACGAGCGATTCGGCCCGGCTCGTGAACTCGGTCGGATCGATCTCGCGGTTGGAGGCATCGCGCGCGATGCGCATCAACTGCTCCTGGCGCTCCAGGAGGCGCAGGCGCATGCGCTGCTGCGCATATTCGACGTCGCGGCGCACCGACTCCTGCTCGCGCTCGACCTCCTCGGTGCGCAGGTACCAGAAGGCGGAAACGATGGCGGCCAGGAACAGCAGCACGGCGGCCATCGGCGCGAGCATGGCGACCGCGTCCTGCAGCACCGGCGTCTGCCGACGCCACCAGCGGCGCCACCAGGAGAGCGGCGAGGCGTTCACGGCACTGCGGGCAACCGCCAGCGGGGAGGAAAAAGGCATCGCGCGAGTTTAGGGGATGCCCCTCGGGAAACGTCGGAAAAGCGCCAGTGCCATTGATCCCGTCGCGGTCGGGTCCTGTCAGGAAAAGTCACATAAATATCACATTAAGAAAACTGCATGCGCCATTTGAAATATCAGGATTTCTATGCGAAACTCGCCCGCGTTTATTGCAGAGCGCACTAAATTACAGCCACAGCCCTAAAAGGAGAGACAAGCATGTCGGCAAATCCCGAGAACCTGTTCGGCTCGGCCGCAAACGATGCGGACGCCCAGGAGACCCGTGAATGGATGGATGCACTGTCTTCCGTCATCCAGAGCGAGGGTCCCGAGCGGGCCCACTTCCTTCTCGAGCAACTGCTCGAACATGCCCGGCAGCACAGCATCGACAAGCCGTTCTCTGCCAACACCGCTTACGTCAACACCATCGAGCCCGACCAGGAAGAGCGCTGCCCCGGCAACCTGGAAATCGAAGAACGCCTGCGTGCCTACATGCGCTGGAACGCCATGGCGATGGTGGTCAAGGCCAACCGCCACCACCCCGCCGAAGGCGGTGACCTCGGCGGCCACATCGGCTCCTTCGCCTCGCTGGCGAACATGTTCGGCGCCGGCTTCAACCACTTCTGGCACGCCGAGAGCGAAAACCACGGTGGCGACTGCCTCTACATCCAGGGCCACGTGTCGCCCGGCATCTATGCCCGCGCCTACCTGGAAGGGCGCCTGACCGAAGAGCAGCTGCTCAATTTCCGCCAGGAAGTGGACGGCAAGGGCCTCTCCAGCTACCCGCATCCGAAGCTGATGCCCCAGTTCTGGCAGTTCCCCACGGTGTCGATGGGCCTCGGCCCGCTGATGGCGATCTACCAGGCGCGCTTTCTCAAGTACCTGCACGCCCGCGGCATCGCCAACACCGAGAACCGCAAGGTCTGGGTGTTCTGCGGCGACGGCGAAATGGACGAAGTCGAATCGATGGGCGCCATCGGCCTCGCAGCGCGCGAGGGCCTGGACAACCTGGTCTTCGTCATCAACTGCAACCTGCAACGCCTGGACGGTCCGGTGCGCGGCAACGGCAAGATCATCCAGGAGCTGGAAGGTGAATTCCGCGGCTCGGGCTGGAACGTCATCAAGCTGATCTGGGGCAGCGGCTGGGACCAGCTGATCGCCCGCGACAAGGAAGGTGCCTTGCGCAAGATCATGATGGAGACGAACGACGGCGACTACCAGTCGTTCAAGGCCAACGACGGCGCCTACGTTCGCAAGCACTTCTTCGGCCGCGATCCGCGCACGCTGGAGATGGTCGCCAAGATGAGCGACGACGACATCTGGCAGCTGCGCCGCGGCGGCCACGACTCGCAGAAGGTCTACGCGGCCTTCGACGCGGCCGTCAAGCACAAGGGCCAGCCCACGGTGCTCCTGATCAAGACGGTCAAGGGCTTCGGCATGGGCAAGATCGGCGAAGGCAAGAACAACGTCCACCAGACCAAGAAGCTGAGCGACGAGGACATCATGGCCTTCCGCGACCGCTTCAACATCCCGATCCCGGACAGCCAGATCGCCGACCTGCCGTTCTACAAGCCGGCCGACGACACCCCGGAAATGAAGTACCTGCACGAGCGCCGCAAGGCCCTCGGCGGCTACCTGCCGCACCGCCGCACCAAGGCCGATGAGAGCTTCACGGTGCCCTCGCTGGACACCTTCAAGTCGGTGATGGAGCCCACGGCCGAAGGCCGCGAGATCTCGACGACGCAGGCCTACGTTCGCTTCCTCACGCAGCTTCTGCGCGACAAGGCGCTCGGCCCGCGCGTGGTGCCCATCCTGGTGGACGAGGCCCGCACCTTCGGCATGGAAGGGTTGTTCCGCCAGATCGGCATCTACAACCCCGCAGGCCAGCAGTACACCCCGGTCGACAAGGACCAGGTCATGTACTACAAGGAAGACAAGGCCGGCCAGATCCTGCAGGAAGGCATCAACGAAGCCGGCGGCATGTCCAGCTGGATCGCGGCCGCCACCTCGTACAGCACGAACAACCGCATCATGGTGCCGTTCTACGTGTACTACTCGATGTTCGGCTTCCAGCGCATCGGCGACCTGGCCTGGGCGGCTGGCGACATGCAGGCGCGCGGCTTCTTGCTGGGCGGCACCTCGGGGCGCACCACGCTCAACGGCGAAGGCCTGCAGCACGAAGACGGCCACAGCCACATCCTGGCCAACACCATCCCGAACTGCGTGAGCTACGACCCGACCTTCGCGCACGAAGTGGGCGTGATCCTGCACCACGGCCTGAAGCGCATGGTCGAGAAGCAGGACAACGTCTACTACTACCTGACGCTGCTCAACGAGAACTACGCGATGCCGGGCCTGCAGCCGGGCACCGAAGAGCAGATCATCAAGGGCATGTACCTGTCCAGGCAGGGCCCGGTGGTCAAGGCCGCCAAGGGCAAGGAAGCGCCGACCGTGCAACTGCTGGGCAGCGGCACCATCCTGCGCGAGAGCTTCGCGGCGCAAGAGCTGCTGGAGAAGGACTGGGGCGTGTCGGCTTCCGTGTGGAGCTGCCCGAGCTTCAACGAGCTCACCCGCGACGGCCAGGACGCCGACCGCTGGAACCTGCTGCACCCGGACCAGACCCCGCGCGTGTCGTTCGTGGCCGAGCAGCTCTCGCCCACGACCGGCCCGGTGGTTGCATCGACCGACTACATGAAGGCCTATGCGGAGCAGATCCGCCCCTTCATCCCGAAGGGCCGCACCTACAAGGTGCTGGGCACCGACGGTTTCGGCCGCAGCGACTTCCGCAACAAGCTGCGCGAACACTTCGAGATCAATCGTCACTACATCGTGGTGGCTGCGCTCAAGGCGCTGAGCGAAGATGGCACCGTGCCGGTGGCCAAGGTGGTGGAAGCGATCAAGAAGTACGGCATCAATGTCGACAAGGTCAACCCGCTCTACGCTTGAACATCAACAACCAACGAACGAACGGCGCCTCGCGGCGGGAGACAACGATATGGCAGCAGTGGAAGTGAAGGTGCCGGACATCGGCGATTTCGATGAAGTCGCGGTGATCGAGGTGCTGGTGAAGGTGGGCGACACGGTCAAGGCCGAGCAGTCGCTCATCACGGTGGAATCGGACAAGGCGTCGATGGAGATTCCCTCCTCGACCGCCGGTGTGGTCAAGGAAATCAAGGTCGAGATCGGCGGCAAGGTGAAGGAGGGCTCGGTGGTGCTCGTGCTCGAGGCCGAAGGCGCTGCCGCGGCACCGGCACCTGCAGCGGCCCCGGCCCCGGCCCCTGCGGCCGCCGCCCCGGCGCCTGCAGCCGCGGCGCCCGCGCCGGCTGCCGCACCCGCAGCAGCCTCCGGCCCGGTCGAGATCAAGGTGCCGGACATCGGCGACTTCAAGGACGTCGCGGTCATCGAGCTCTTGGTGAAGCCCGGCGACACGATCGCGGCCGACCAGTCGCTGATCACGGTGGAGTCGGACAAGGCCTCGATGGAGATTCCATCGTCGGGTGCCGGCGTGCTGAAGGAACTCAAGGTCAAGGTCGGCGACACCGTCAACATCGGTGACCTGATCGCGATCCTGGAAGGTGCGGCAGGCGCCGCACCTGCCCCCGCGCCTGCGCAAGCTGCTGCAGCCGCCCCGGCCGCAGCAACCGCCAGCGCCCCCGCGCCGGCCGCTGCTTCGCCGGCCCCGGCCGCAAGCCCGGCTGCCGCTGCCGCACCGCACGATCCCACCACGGCACCGAGCGCCAACCTGCCGCACGCGTCGCCTTCGGTGCGCAAGTTCGCCCGCGAACTCGGCGTGCCGCTCGAAGAGGTCAAGGGCTCCGGTCCCAAGGGCCGCATCACGCAGGAAGACGTCCAGGGCTTCACCAAGGCCGTGATGAGCGGCCAGGCCAGCACCAAGGCGTCGGCAGCCAAGGCGCCGGCCGGTGGCGGCAGCGCGGACGGCGCGGCCGGCGCGGCATTGGGCCTCATCCCCTGGCCCAAGGTCGACTTCACCAAGTTCGGTGCGGTCGAGCGCAAGGACCTGTCGCGCATCAAGAAGCTCAGCGGCGCGAACCTGCACCGCAACTGGGTGATGATTCCGCACGTCACCAACAACGACGAAGCCGACATCACCGAGCTCGAAGCCTTCCGCGTCTCCACCAACAAGGAGAACGAGAAGTCGGGCGTGAAGGTCACGATGCTGGCCTTCGTGATCAAGGCGGTGGTTGCCGCTTTGAAGAAATTCCCCGACTTCAATGCCAGCCTGGACGGCGACCAGCTCGTCTACAAGCAGTACTACAACATCGGCTTCGCGGCCGACACGCCCAACGGGCTCGTGGTGCCGGTGCTGAAAGACGCCGACAAGAAGGGCATCCTGCAGATCAGCGCCGAGATGGGCGAACTGGCCAAGAAGGCGCGCGACGGCAAGCTCGGCTCGGCCGACATGCAGGGCGGCTGCATGTCGATCAGCTCGCTGGGCGGCATCGGCGGCACGCACTTCACGCCCATCATCAACGCTCCCGAAGTGGCCATCCTCGGCCTCTCCAAGGGCCAGATGAAGCCGGTGTGGGATGGCAAGCAGTTCGTGCCGCGCCTGACGCTGCCGCTGTCGCTGTCTTACGACCACCGCGTGATCGACGGTGCCCTGGCTGCGCGCTTCAACGCCTACCTGGGGCAAGTGCTCGCGGACTACCGTCGCATCCTGCTATGACCACCGTAGTGGCCGTCCGCAAAGGCGGCCAGGTCACGATGGCAGCGGACTCTCTGGTGACCTTCGGCGACACGCGCCTGTCGCACAAGGCCGAGGCGAACCAGAAGATCTTCACCGTCGAGGACGCGGCGGGCACGAGCCTGTTTGCGATGGCCGGTGCCGCGGCGCACTTCCTGGTGCTGCAGCACGCGCTGGCCGCGCAGGAGCGCGAGAAGCTCTTGTTCGGCAGCAAGCACGAGATCTTCCGCACCTTCACGATGCTGCATCCGGTGCTCAAGGACTCGTTCTTCATGCAGACCAAGGAAGACGAGCACGAGCCCTACGAGTCGAGCCAGTTCACGATGCTGATGGCCAACCAGAGCGGCATCTACGGCATCTACAGCTACCGCGAGGTGTTCGAGTTCAAGCAGTTCTGGGCCATCGGCTCGGGACGCAGCTTTGCGCTGGGCGCCATGCACGCGGCCTATGACATCAAGTCGCGCAGCGCGCGCGACGTGGCGGAGGCGGGGATCGCCGCCGCCTGCGAATTCGATCGCAATTCGGCCCCACCGGTCGACGTTCTCACACTCAAACTGAAAGTGTCCAAATGAGCGAACAACAAATCAAGGTGCCCGACATCGGCGACTTCGACGAAGTCGCGGTGATCGAGGTGCTGGTCAATGTCGGAGACACGGTCAAGGCCGAGCAGTCGCTGATCACGGTCGAATCGGACAAGGCCTCGATGGAGATTCCGTCGTCGGCGGCCGGCGTGGTGAAGGCGCTGGCGGTCAAGGTGGGCGACAAGGTCAAGCAAGGCTCGGTCGTGCTGACGCTGGAGGTGGAGGGTGCCGCGGCACCTGCACCGGCTGCCGCTGCGCCAGCGCCTGCTGCTGCGGCTCCTGCGCCCAAGGCCGCTGCGCCCGCACCGGCGCCGGTTGCAGCGCCTGTCGCGTCCACCTACGGCGGCAAGGTCGATGTCGAGTGCGACGTGATCGTGCTCGGCGCCGGCCCTGGCGGCTACTCGGCAGCCTTCCGCGCGGCCGACCTGGGCCTGAAGGTCGTGCTGATCGAACGCTATGCCACCCTCGGCGGCGTGTGCCTGAACGTCGGCTGCATTCCCTCGAAGGCGCTGCTGCACGTGGCCTCCGTCATGGACGAGGTCAAGCACTTCGCCGACCTGGGCGTGAGCTTCGCCGCGCCCACGATCGACCGCGCCAAGCTGCTCGGCCACAAGAACAAGGTGGTGGGCAAGCTCACCGGCGGCCTCACCGCCATGGCCAAGATGCGCAAGGTGACGGTGCTGCGCGGCGTCGGCAACTTCATCGACCCGTACCACCTGGAAGTCGAAGAAACCTCCGGCACGAGCTGGGACACCACGGGCAAGAAGCAGACCGTCAAGTTCCGCAACGCGATCATCGCGGCCGGTTCGCAGTCGGTCAGCCTGCCGTTCATGCCCAAGGGCGATCCGCGGATCGTGGATTCCACCGGCGCGCTCGAAATGGGCACCGACCCCAAGCGCATGCTCGTGCTGGGCGGCGGCATCATCGGCCTCGAGATGGGCACGGTGTATTCCACGCTGGGTGCGCGCCTGGATGTGGTCGAAATGCTCGACGGCCTGATGCAGGGCGCCGACCGCGACTTGGTGAAGGTCTGGCAGAAGATGAACGCGCCGCGCTTCGACAACATCATGTTGAAGACCAAGACGGTCGGCGCCGAGGCCACGAAGGAGGGCATCAAGGTCACCTTCGAGGGCGAGAATGCACCCAAGGAGCCGCAGGTGTACGACCTGGTGCTGCAGGCCGTGGGCCGCAGCCCCAATGGCAAGAAGATCGGTGCCGAGAAGGCCGGCGTCGCGGTGAGCGACCGCGGCTTCATTCCGGTGGACATCCAGATGCGCACCAACGTGCCGCACATCTTCGCCATCGGCGACATCGTGGGCCAGCCCATGCTGGCGCACAAGGCGGTGCACGAGGCGCACGTGGCGGCCGAGGTGATTGCTGGAGAGCAGAAGGGCGACAAGGAGCTTTCCAGCGCCGCCTTCAATGCCCGTGTGATCCCCAGCGTGGCCTACACCGACCCCGAGGTGGCGTGGGTGGGCCTCACCGAGGACCAGGCCAAGGCCGAAGGCATCAAGATCAAGAAGGGCCACTTCCCGTGGACCGCTTCGGGCCGCGCCATCGCCAACGGCCGCGACGAGGGCTTCACCAAGCTCCTGTTCGATGCCGAGACGCACCGCATCCTGGGCGGCGGCATCGTCGGCACGCATGCGGGCGACATGATCGGCGAGATCGCGCTGGCCATCGAGATGGGCGCGGACGAGATCGACATCGGCAAGACCATCCACCCGCACCCGACGCTGGGCGAAAGCATCGGCATGGCGGCGGAGGTGGCGCACGGTACGTGTACCGATCTGCCGCCGGTGAAGAAGGCCGCCTGATAGCTTGGTAGAGGCTGAGGCGCTATCGAGCGCCCATAAAAAATCCCGCCGCGGCGGGATTTTTTTCGTCCTGACCGAGGAAGAGGATCAGTCGCCGGTCCGGGCGTTGGCCGCTGCGGCCTTGATCTCTTCGGTCGGTGCGCCGCCAAGCACGCGGCGGGCGCCGTCGAAGCGGCGTTGCCAGTAGCTGCCGTTCATGTCTTCGACACGAACCTGGGCGCCCGAGCGGGGGGAGTGGATGAACTTGCCTTCGCCGACGTAGATGCCGACATGGCTGAAGGCGCGGCGCATGGTGTTGAAGAACACGAGGTCGCCGGGCTTGAGCTGGCTGCGGTCGATCTTCTCGGTGGCGGCGGCTTGCTCTTCGGCGCGGCGGGGGAGCATGTGGCCGACGGTCTGGTTGTACATCGCGCGGACGAAGCCGCTGCAATCGAAACCGGACTCTGCCGTGTTGCCGCCGCGGCGGTAGGGGACTCCGAGGAAGCCGATGGCGGTGACCACCAGGTCGGAAGTTCGTTCGGTGACTGTTTGACGGACCTGCTTGAGTTGGCCGATCAGACCCTTGTCTGCGAGCAACCCGGCCAGTTCGTCATCGGTTCGATCCTGTGGAGGGGCTGCATGGACAGCGACGGCAAACAGGAGGGACGCGGGTAGGACGAAAAAACGCATGCCGCGTAGGATATTGATGACGCGCGGTTATGTCAATTTAATCTGAATTAGCGAATGTGTCTGCAAATCATTGATTTGCTTGAAGTTTTTCGATTCGGCCGAAGAAAAAATGTAACGGTCGACCTTTATGGCCCATAAGTGGTTCGTTTCGAATGGGCCTTCGGCATCGGGGTGAAATGGCCAATGGCCTGGATTCGGGCGTTAATTACCGCCAAGATTGCGCCAACTCTCCGGAAAAGACATGAACCTGCAGATTCGTGCGATCTTTCGTCTTACGCGCCGCGCTGTGGCCGGCGCTGCTTTGGGGTTGTGCGGGCTGGCCCTGGCGCAGGGGCGACCTGAAATCCTGGCGGCCGGCCTCGAAAACCCCTGGGGCCTCACCTTTCTGCCGGGCGGCCGCTACGTGGTCACGGAGCGTCCAGGCCGCCTGCGGTTGATCGGCGAGGGCGGAAAGATCGGTGCGCCCATCGCAGGCTTGCCCGCCATTGCCGCCGGAGGCCAGGGCGGATTGCTCGACGTGTTGGCCGATACAGGCTTCGAAAAGAACCGCACGCTGTATTTCTGCTTCTCCGAACCGGAGGCCGGTGGTTCCGGCAACAGCACCGCGCTGGCCAGCACCCAGCTGTCGGCCGACGGTGCCCGGCTGGAGAACCTCAGGATCATCTTCAGCCAGAAACCCAAGGTGGCGAGCCGCGCGCATTTCGGCTGCCGCATCGTCGAGGCGCGCGACGGCACGCTGTTTCTCACGCTGGGCGACCGCTTCAGCCGGAAGGAAGATGCGCAGAAGCTCGACAACCACCTGGGCAAGGTGGTGCGCATCAACAAGGACGGCTCGGCGCCGAAGGACAACCCCTTCGTCGGCAAGGCAGGCGCGCTGCCCGAGATCTGGAGCTACGGCCATCGCAACGGCCAGGGCGCGACGCTCGCGCCCGACGGCCGCTTCTGGATGACCGAGCACGGCCCGCAGGGCGGCGACGAAATCAACATCCCGCAGGCCGGCCGCAACTACGGCTGGCCGGTGATCACCTACGGCGAGAACTACGGCGGCGGCAAGATCGGCGAGGGCATCACCGCCAAGGACGGCATGGAGCAGCCGCTGCACTACTGGGTGCCATCGATCGCGACATCGGGCATGGCGTTCCTCACGAGCGACCGCTACGGGGCGGGCTGGAAGGGCAACCTTTTCGTGGGTTCGCTGAAGTTCGGCTACCTGGACCGCATCGAACTGAAGGACGGCAAGGTGGTCGCCGAGCACAAGCTGCTGACCGACAGCCGGGCGCGCATCCGCGACGTGAAGCAGGGGCCGGACGGCCTCATCTACGTGCTGACCGACGAGGCCGACGGCAAGCTGTTGCGCCTGCGGCCGAACTGAGCGCGCGATTCAGCCGGGGCAACCCGGCAGCGGCAGGGTCGGCAGCATGCGGCGCCAGAGCCGCGTCCACTCGGGCCAGTCGTGGCCGCCTTGCGTCGTGAAGACGCGGTCCGCCGGCAGCGCGGCCGCGAGCAGCCGGTGGCTGAAGGCAAAGCGGTCATCGACCGCGTAGCCGAGATAGAGCGGCGGCCGCGCGCCGAAGGTGGCGCTGGCACCGACGTAGCCGCGCAGCCATTGCCAGAGCTGCGTTTCGTTCGGCGTGCGTGGGTCGCTGCCGGGTGGATCGCTCAACGGTCCGGTCCAGCGGGCGATGCCGCCGGCATTGGCGATGTCGGTGCTGAGGCCGCGCTCGCCAAGATAGGGAGCGAGCGTGACGAGGCCCGCGAGTTCGCCGGGATGCGTCTGCGCGTAGAGCAGCGCGCCGAAGCCGCCGACCGAGATGCCGACGATCCAGATCGACTTGTAGCCCTGGCTGCGCGCCGGCGCCATCACGTCCTGGCCGAGGCGCTCGAGGATCGTCTTGTTGTTGTAGTAGCCCAGGTGCGCATCGACCCGCACCACGTCCACCGCGAGCCTGTTGTCGTTCAGGGCGCTGACGAAGCCTTCGCGCACGAACTCGTCGGGGTGCGAATACGCGCCGGGCAGCATCACGAGGAGCGTGTCGGCGTTCGCTGTGCAGGTGCTTTTTTCGAGCGTGGTGTCCAGCGGGACCTTGGCCGTGCGCAGGCCGCCGCAACCCGCGACCAGCAGCGCCGCGCACAAGCTCAGAACCTGGAGGTGGCCTCGCGTGGAGAGAATCCGCATCCGCCGGAGTCTAGGTGCGCAGCGACACCGGCAGGTCGACCATCACCGGCTGGCCGGGCGTCGTGCAGCCGGTGTCGCAGCATTTGCCGGGCTGGCGATTCTTCGTGATGGCGCGCGCCGGGTCGTGCGGCGCGGCGGCGGGCGATCCGTCGGCCGCAATGCCGCGCTCCAGGATGCGCTCGACCAGCTCGACCTTCGAGCCGACCGGGTAGTTGCGCCAGATCTCCTGCTTCATCGCCGCCGGCGAGCCGCCGCCATGCAAGCTGATCACGCTGTACCAGCCGCCCTGGTAGCCCGCGGTCAGGTCTTCGATGAAGCGGGCCGTCTCGATGCGCTGCTCGTAGGGAATCGCCGGATTGGCGCGCAGCACGTCCGACAGGCGGGCGGCGGGCTCGGGGGTGTGGTCTTCGTCGGGGCCGGGCAGCGTGACGATGAGGCCGCCGCTCACGTAGTGCGCGATGCGGTGCATGTCGTAGATCTTTGTCGCCAGCAGCAGCTTGCCGATGTTGCTGAACACCGGGTCGGGCATGAAGACTTCACAGTGTTCGTCGGCCTTGCCGTAGACGCTGGCCGCCACGCCGCAGGCGAAGAAGCTCTCGGTGATGGTGATGAGCTCGACCATCTGCTCGCGCAGGTGGCTTTCCTTGCCGGGATCGAAGCCGTTGGCCTCGCACATCAAGGCGCCGGCGCCGATCAGCAGGTCGCCGAAGCCGGCGCGGGCGCCGATGCAGCTGTGGCGATGGTGGGTGGCATAGCTGTAGGTGAGGTGTCCGGAGTGCTCCCATTCGCCGGCGTAGAACACGCGCTCCCACGGCACGAAGACCTTGTCGAACATGCACACGCCGGTGCTCTGGCCGTACTTGCGGCTGAAGAGCGCATCGCCGTGCTCGAGCTTTTCGCCGGGCCGGCCTGCCGGGCGCGCGACGATGGTGAGGCCGGGCGCATCGAGCGGCACGGCGCAGCACACGGCGAAGTCGGCGTCTTCGCGGCCCATGTTGCGGCAGGGCATGACCAGCAGTTCATGCACGTAGGGCGCGCCGGTCACGATGGCCTTGGTGCCCGAGATCACGATGCCGCGGGCGTTGCGCTCGACCACGTGCAGGTAGCTGTCGACGTTGGCCTGCTCGTGCGGCCGGCGGCTGCGGTCGCCCTTGGCATCGGTCATGGCCACGCCCAGGGTCAGGTCCTGGTCCTGCACGCGATGCAGGTACTCGCGGAAGCGCGCGGTGTGCTCGGTGCTGCCGCGCGCGTCGTCGATGCGCGCGGACACCTGCGCGATGGCGTTGAGCGCGTCGTGCGTCAGGTAGCGCTGGGCGCAGCCGGTTTCCTGGCAGACCAGCCGCACGGCCTCCAGCTTGTTGAGCAGGTCGCCGGAGCTGGTGTTGATGTGCGAGAGCCGGTTCACGCGCTTGCCGCTGGTGTGCTGCACGGCGGTCATCAGCGGCTCGTATTCGGTCTTCAGGGCGTAGTCGTAGGTGAGGGCGATGGCATTGATGCCGGGCTGGAAGGCGGCTTCATCGGCCACGCTGTCGACGCGGCGGCCATCGACGAACACGTTGGGGCTGTAGCGGCGAAGCGATTCGCGGTAGTCGGCGCCGGACATGAGGGCGGCGGCAGGGAGTGGGGCGTTCATCGGTTGTCTCCGGGTTTTGATCGTCGGCACAAATATTTGAACATTGTTCATTTTTTATATCAATGTTAAAAAATATGAACCGGTGCCCAATCCGAGGCTTATAGTGCCGCCCATGCACGCCAAGCTCCAACGCCGCCAGACCCTCACCGACGCCCGCCGTGCCCTGGTGCTCGACGCCGCCCGCACGGTGTTCGGGGAGGCGGGCATCGAGGGCGCGAGCATTCGGGAAATCGCGAAAAAGGCCGGCTACACGCCCGGTGCCATCTACTCGTATTTCGAGAGCAAGGAGGCGATCTACGCCGCGCTGCTCGACGAATCGCTGCTGCGCCTGCAGACGGCCGTGGCCGAGGCGAAGGTGTCCAGGAGCCGGCCGGACAAGACCCTGGCCGCCAAGGCGCAGGCCTGGTTCGACTTCTACGCAGCGAACCCGCGCGACCTGGACCTGGGCTTCTACCTCGTGCACGGCATGCGCCCCCGCGGCCTGACCAGCGAGCTGGACCACGAACTGAACGACCGCCTCTACGACGCGCTGCGCCCCTGCGAAGACGCGCTGCTGGCCATGGGCCTCGACGCGGCGCTGGCGCTGCAGGAAAACACGGCTCTCTTCGCGCACGGCGTCGGCCTGCTGCTGATGCAGCACACCGGCCGCATCCGCATGTTCAAACAGTCGGCCGATGCCCTGTTCAAGACCTACCTGGCGCAACTGACGCAGCGCTCCGCCGCCCCAGCGACGAAGGAAGATGCCGGCGAGCCCGCGTCGGCGGGCCAACCCGATCTTTTCGGTGGTACGGTTCGACCCAATTCAACCGATACCTGAAAGACACCGTTCATGCTGCTCGACGCCTCGCAATCCCAACTCGTTCTGGTCGACTACCAGGTGCGACTGATGCCTGCGATCTTCGAGACCGAAGCGGTCGCGCAGAACGCGGTGCGGTTGGGCAAGCTGGCGCGGCTGTTCGAGGTGCCGGTCTTCGGCACCGAGCACAACCCCTCCAAGCTGGGCGAGAACGTGCCGGACATCCGCGCGCTGTGCCAGCGCACCCTGCCCAAGATGCACTTCAGCGGCGTGGAAGAGGGCCTGGGCGAATGGCTGCGCGTGCCGGCCAAGGTGCCGCAGGGCAATGCCCGGAGCCTCCCCAAGCACCTGCAGAAGCCGGCCGCCGCGGCCGAAGAGCGCAACACCATCGTGATCGCCGGCTGCGAAGCCCACGTCTGCCTGCTGCAGACCGCGCTCGACCTCTTGGAAGACGAGTTCGAGGTCTGGGTGGTCACCGACGCCTGCGGCTCGCGCACCGAGCGCAACCGCGACGCCGCGTTCGACCGGCTGGCCGGCGCCGGCGCCGAGCTCGTGACGACCGAGATGGTTGCCTTCGAATGGCTGCGCACCGCGGAACACCCCGCATTTCCTGAAGTGCTCGCGCTGGTCCGCTAGCCCGATAGCCAAATTGCGGCCTGCCGGGCAGGGCTCGGCCGGATTGTTCCGGCCGTCAGCTTGCTGCAAGATCGGTCTCCATAATTATGAATTCAGTTTTGGCGAGACTGCCGAAGCCGGACGAATAACAGGAGACAAACCGAGATGAGCCGCTACGAAGAGTTCTACCGCCAGTCCGTCGACGCGCCCGAGGCCTTCTGGGCCGAGCAGGCGAAGCTGATCGACTGGCAGGCCCCCGCAGAGCAGATCCTGGATGCCAGCCAGCCGCCGTTCGCGCGCTGGTTCGTGGGCGGCACGACCAACCTGTGCCACAACGCGGTCGACCGGCACCTGGCCGCGCGCGGCGACCAGCAGGCGCTGATCTTCGTGTCCACCGAAACCGGCGTCGAGAAGAGCTACAGCTTCAGCGAACTGCACGCCGAGGTGCAGCGCACCGCCGCCAGCCTGGTCGAACTCGGCGTGGGGAAGGGCGATCGCGTGCTCATCTACATGCCGATGATTCCCGAGGCCGCCTTCGCGATGCTGGCGTGCGCCCGCATCGGCGCCATCCACTGCGTGGTGTTCGGCGGATTCGCGAGCGGCTCGCTGGCCACCCGCATCGAGGACGCCGAACCCAAGGTCGTCGTGAGCGCCGATGCGGGTTCGCGCGGCGGCAAGGTCATCGCGTACAAGCCGCTGCTGGACGAGGCGATCCGCCTGTCGAAGTACAAGCCGGCCGCGGTGCTGCTCACCGACCGGGGTCTGGCGCCCATGGACCTGGCTGCCGGCCGCGACCACCTGGCCAGCGACCTCCGCCAGAAACACCTCGATGCGCAAGTGCCCTGCACGTGGCTCGTCTCGACCGACATCAGCTACACCATCTACACGAGCGGCACCACCGGCAAGCCCAAGGGTGTGCAGCGCGACGTGGGCGGCTATGCGGTGGCGCTGGCCGCGAGCATGAAGCACATCTTCGACGGCCGCCCCGGCGAAACCTACTTCTCGACCAGCGACATCGGCTGGGTGGTGGGCCACAGCTACATCGTCTACGGCCCGCTGATCGCCGGCATGGCGACCATCCTGTACGAGGGGCTGCCCACGCAGGGCATCGACCGGCAGCCCGACGGCGGCATCTGGTGGCGCCTGGTCGAGAAGTACAAGGTGACGGTGATGTTCAGCGCGCCCACCGCGGTGCGCGTGCTCAAGAAGCAGGACCCGGCGCTGCTGAAGACATACGACCTCTCGACCCTGCGCGCGCTGTTCCTGGCGGGTGAGCCGCTCGACGAGCCGACCGCGCGCTGGATCAGCGAAGGCCTGGGCGTGCCGATCATCGACAACTACTGGCAGACCGAATCGGGCTGGCCGATGATCACCATCGCCAACGGCGTGGAGGCCAAGCCCAGCAAGTTCGGCAGCCCGGGCATCCCGATGTATGGCTACCGCATCAAGATCCTGCACGAGTCGACCGGCGAGGAACTCACGGCACCGAATGAAAAGGGCGTGGTCGTGGTCGAGGGGCCGACGCCACCGGGCTTCATGCAGACCGTGTGGAAGGACGACAAGCGCTTCGTCGACACCTACTGGAAGAGCGTGCCCGGCAAGATGGTCTATTCGACCTTCGACTGGGGCATCCGCGATGCGGACGGCTATTTCTACATCCTGGGGCGCACCGACGATGTGATCAACGTGGCGGGCCACCGCCTGGGCACGCGCGAGATCGAGGAGAGCATCTCGGGCCACGCCAACGTGGCCGAGGTCGCGGTGGTCGGCGTGGCCGATGCGCTCAAGGGGCAGGTGGCGATGGCCTTCGTCGTCCCGAAGGACGGCCTTGCCGTGACCGACGCCGATGCGGCACTGAAGCTCGAAGGCGAGATCATGAAAGTGGTGGCCGACCAGCTCGGCACCCTCGCGCGGCCCGCGCGCGTGCGCTTCGTCTCGGGCCTGCCCAAGACCCGCAGCGGCAAATTGCTGCGGCGCGCCATCCAGGCCGTGTGTGAGCAGCGCGACCCGGGCGACCTGACGACCATCGACGACCCGGCCACGCTGCAGCAGATCAAACAGTTACTCGATAGGGGCTGATATCTCCCCAATGGGGGTTGCGGACCCCCTTGCCGCCGTCATATGGTTGACGTGGCACAATGCCAAGGTACTCAGGCCCTTCCCCAGCCACAGTCGCATCCGCCAATCGGTTCAGCCGTGTCGCGGAAGGTTTCTTAACCAGCTAGTGCTTCCTTCAGGGAAGCGAAGGTCAGCGGATCATGAGCGATTCCTCTACGCCCACGGCGTACACCGCCTATCAAGGCAACACCTACCTCTTCGGCGGCAACGCGCCCTATGTCGAAGAGATGTACGAAAACTACCTCTCCAATCCCGGCAGCGTTCCCGACAACTGGCGTTCGTACTTCGACGCCCTGCAGAACGTGCCCGCGGCCGACGGCACCAACACCCGCGACGTACCGCACCTGCCGGTCATCAACGCTTTCGCCGAGCGCGCCAAGCAGGGCACGACCAAGGTCGTGCAGGCCAGCGGCGCCGACTCCGAACTCGGCCGCAAGCGCACCTCCGTCCAGCAGCTGATCGCCGCCTACCGCAACGTCGGCGCACGCTGGGCCGACCTGGATCCCCTGAAGCGCGCCGAGCGCCCGGCCATTCCGGAGCTCGAGCCCTCGTTCTACGGCTTCACCGATGCCGACCTCGAGACGGTGTTCAACACCAGCAACACCTTCTTCGGCAAGGAGACCATGTCGCTGCGCGACCTGCTCAACGCCTTGCGCGAAACGTACTGCGGCACGATGGGCGCCGAGTACATGTACACCACCGACCAGAACCACAAGCGCTGGTGGCAGCAGCGGCTGGAAAGCGCCCGCACCAACCCGCAACTGAACGCGGACCAGAAGAAGCACGTGCTCAACCGCCTGACCGCGGCCGAGGGCCTGGAGCGCTTCCTGCACACCAAGTACGTCGGCCAGAAGCGCTTCTCGCTCGAAGGCGGCGAGAGCTTCATCGTCTCGATGGACGAACTGATCACCCAGGCCGGCGCCAAGGGCGTGCAGGAAATCGTGATCGGCATGGCCCACCGCGGCCGCCTGAACGTGCTGGTCAATTCGCTGGGCAAGATGCCCGCCGACCTGTTCGCAGAGTTCGACCACACCGCCCCCGAAGAGCTGCCCAGCGGCGACGTGAAGTACCACCAGGGCTTCAGCTCGGACGTGACCACCCCCGGCGGCCCGGTGCATTTGAGCCTCGCGTTCAACCCCTCGCACCTTGAAATCGTGAACCCTGTGGTCGAAGGCTCGGTGCGCGCCCGCATGGACCGCCGCGCCGACCCGCTGGGCAAGCAGGTGCTGCCCGTCATCGTGCACGGCGACGCCGCCTTCGCAGGCCAGGGCGTCGTGATGGAAACGCTGGCGCTGGCCGAGACCCGTGGCTACTCCACCGGCGGCACGGTGCACATCGTCATCAACAACCAGATCGGCTTCACCACCAGCGACCCGCGCGACAGCCGCTCGACGCTGTATTGCACCGACATCGTCAAGATGGTCGATGCGCCGGTGCTGCACGTGAACGGCGACGACCCCGAAGCCGTGGTGCTCGCCACCCAGCTCGCGCTGGACTTCCGCATGGAATTCCAGAAGGACGTGGTCGTGGACATCATCTGCTTCCGCAAGCTCGGCCACAACGAGCAGGACACCCCCTCGCTCACGCAGCCGCTCATGTACAAGAAGATCGCCCAGCACCCCGGCACGCGCAAGCTGTATGCCGACAAGCTGGCCGCTCAGGGCCTGGGCGACACGCTGGGCGACGACATGGTCAAGGCGCAGCGCGCGGCCTTCGACGAAGGCAAGAACACCGTCGATCCGGTGCTCACCAACTTCAAGAGCAAGTACGCCGTCGACTGGAGCCCGTACCTCAACAAGAAGTGGACCGACGCCGGCGACACCGCCATCCCGTCGTCCGAGTGGAAGCGCCTGGCCGAGAAGATCACCACGGTGCCGGCCGGCTTCACGGTGCACCCGCTCGTGAAGAAGGTGCTGGACGACCGCGCCGCCATGGGCCGCGGCGACGTCAACGTCGACTGGGGCATGGGCGAGCACATGGCCTTCGCCTCGCTGGTGGCCAGCGGCTACCCGGTGCGCCTGTCGGGCGAAGACTCGGGCCGCGGCACGTTCACGCACCGCCACGCCGTGCTGCACGACCAGAACCGCGAGAAGTTCGACACCGGCACCTTCACGCCGCTGCAGAACGTGGCCGAGAACCAGGCCCCGTTCGTCGTGATCGACTCGATCCTGTCGGAAGAGGCCGTGCTCGCGTTCGAATACGGCTACGCCTCGAACGACCCGAACACGCTCGTCATCTGGGAAGCCCAGTTCGGCGACTTCGTGAACGGCGCGCAAGTGGTGATCGACCAGTTCATCGCCTCGGGCGAAGTGAAGTGGGGCCGCGTCAACGGCTTGACGATGATGCTGCCGCACGGCTACGAAGGCCAGGGCCCGGAGCACAGCTCGGCGCGCCTGGAACGCTTCATGCAGCTGAGCGCCGACACCAACATGCAGGTGGTGCAGCCCACCACGGCCAGCCAGATCTTCCACGTGCTGCGCCGCCAGATGGTGCGCAACCTGCGCAAGCCGCTGGTCATCATGACGCCCAAGTCGCTGCTGCGGAACAAGGACGCGACCTCGCCGTTGTCCGAGTTCACCAAGGGCAGCTTCCAGACCGTCATTCCCGACAGCAAGGGCCTGAAGGCCGAGAAGGTCAAGCGCCTGATCGCCTGCTCGGGCAAGGTCTACTACGACCTGGCCAAGAAGCGCGAAGAGCAGGGCAGCGACGACGTGGCGATCATCCGCGTCGAGCAGCTCTACCCGTTCCCGCACAAGGCGTTTGCGGCCGAGATCAAGAAGTACCCGAACCTCGCGGACGTGGTGTGGTGCCAGGACGAGCCGCAGAACCAGGGCGCCTGGTTCTTCGTGCAGCACTACATCCACGAAAACATGCAGGACGGCCAGAAGCTGGGCTACTCCGGCCGTGCCGCTTCGGCATCGCCGGCGGTCGGGTACTCGCACCTGCACCAGGAACAGCAGAAGGCGCTCGTCGATGGCGCATTTGGCAAGCTCAAGGGCTTCGTGCTGACCAAGTAATCCAAGCCTCTTTTCACACGAACACCCTCAAGAAAAACACGGAGCAATCTCCAAATGTCTATCGTAGAAGTCAAAGTCCCCCAGCTTTCCGAATCCGTGGCCGAAGCCACCATGCTCACCTGGAAGAAGAAGGCCGGCGAAGCCGTCGCCGTCGATGAAATCCTGATCGAGATCGAGACCGACAAGGTCGTGCTGGAAGTGCCCGCGCCCTCGGCGGGCGTGCTGGCTGAAATCGTGCAGCCCGATGGCGCCACCGTGGTGGCCGAGCAGCTGATCGCCAGGATCGACACCGAAGGCAAGGCCGCCGCCGCCGCGCCTGCAGCAGCACCCGCTGCCGCAGCGCCAGCCGCAGCAGCGCCTGCGCCGGCCGCCGCGGCCGCTGCAGCCACCGGTGGTTCGAAGTCGGACGTTGCCATGCCCGCCGCTGCCAAGCTGCTGGCCGACAACAACCTGAAGACCGCCGACGTTGCCGGCACCGGCAAGGACGGCCGCGTCACCAAGGGCGACGTGCTCGGCGCCGTGGCTTCGGGCGCCAAGCCTGCGGCGGCTCCCGTTGCCGCACCGGCTGCCAAGCCCGCACTGCAGCAAGTCGCCTCGCCGACGGGCTCGCCCGACCTGGGCGAGCGTCCGGAGCAGCGCGTGCCGATGAGCCGCCTGCGCGCCCGCATCGCCGAGCGCCTGCTGCAGTCGCAATCGACCAACGCGATCTTGACGACCTTCAACGAAGTGAACATGGCGCCCGTCATGGAACTGCGCAAGCGCTTCCAGGACAGCTTCACCAAGGAACACGGCGTGAAGCTGGGCTTCATGTCCTTCTTCGTGAAGGCGGCGGTGCACGCGCTCAAGAAGTACCCGGTGATCAATGCCTCGGTCGACGGCAACGACATCCTGTACCACGGCTACTTCGACATCGGCATCGCCGTCGGTTCGCCGCGCGGCCTGGTGGTGCCGATCCTGCGCAATGCCGACCAGATGAGCTTTGCCGACATCGAGAAGAAGATCGCCGAGTACGGCAAGAAGGCGCAAGACGGCAAGCTGGGCATCGAAGAGATGACCGGCGGCACGTTCTCCATCTCCAATGGCGGCACCTTCGGCTCGATGCTCTCCACGCCGATCATCAACCCGCCCCAGTCCGCGATCCTCGGCGTGCACGCCACCAAGGACCGCGCGGTGGTGGAGAACGGGCAGATCGTCATCCGCCCGATGAACTACCTGGCCATGAGCTACGACCACCGCATCATCGACGGCCGCGAAGCCGTGCTGGGCCTGGTCGCCATGAAGGAAGCGCTGGAAGATCCGTCGCGCCTCTTGTTCGACATCTGATCCACGCGCGCTGCCGATGGAGTGGTATTGCAAGTCTTTCGACGCTCTGACGGCGCCGGAGCTCTACGCGATCCTGTCGGCGCGCAGCGAAGTCTTTGTCGTGGAGCAGCGCTGCGTGTACCTGGACCCGGATGGCAAGGACGCGCAGGCGCATCACCTCTTCGCGCTGGACGATGGCGCAGAGGGCCGGCCGCAGGTGGCTGCGTACCTGCGGCTGCTGCCGCCGGGCGTGTCGTACGAGGAAGCCTCGATCGGGCGCGTCCTGACGGGCATCGCGTACCGCGGCCAGGGCATCGGGCAAGAGCTCCTGAACCAGGGGCTCCTGCAAGCGGGCAAGCTCTGGCCCGATGCCGCGTTGAGGATCGGCGCGCAGGCCTACCTGCAGAAGTTGTATGAGTCGGCGGGCTTTGCCAAGGTGGGCGAGCCCTACGACGAAGACGGGATACCGCACATCGAGATGGTGCGGCGCGTTCATCACTAAATTTTCGAGAATCAAATGACCAAACAATTCGACGTCATCGTGATCGGCGGCGGACCCGGCGGTTACATCGCCGCGATCCGCGCGGCGCAACTGGGCTTCAACGTGGCCTGCATCGACGAGTGGAAGAACGCCAAGGGCGGTCCCGCGCTGGGCGGCACCTGCACGAACGTGGGCTGCATTCCCTCGAAGGCGCTGCTGCAATCGTCGGAGCACTTCGAGCACGCCGGCCACGGCTTTGCGGACCATGGCATCAAGGTGTCGGGCCTCGCGCTGGACATCGACAAGATGCTGGCCCGCAAGGACCAGGTCGTGAAGCAGAACAACGACGGCATCACCTACCTGTTCAAGAAGAACAAGATCACGTCGTTCCACGGCCGTGGCTCGTTCGTGAAGGCCGCCGAAGGCGGCTACGAGATCAAGGTGGCGGGCGCTGCCGAGGAAACCATCGTCGGCAAGCACATCATCGTGGCCACGGGCTCCAATGCCCGCGCGCTGCCGGGTGCGGCCTTCGACGAAGAGAACATCTTGTCGAACGACGGCGCGCTGCGCATCGGCGCCGTGCCCAAGAAGCTCGCGCTGATCGGCTCGGGCGTGATCGGCCTGGAAATGGGTTCGGTGTGGCGCCGCCTCGGCTCGGAAGTGACGGTGCTCGAAGCGCTGCCCACCTTCCTGGGCGCGGTGGACGAGCAGATCGCCAAGGAAGCCAAGAAGGCGTTCGACAAGCAGGGCCTGAAGATCGAACTGGGCGTGAAGGTCGGCGAGATCAAGTCGGGCAAGAAGGGCATCTCGATCGCCTGGACCAACGCCAAGGGCGAAGCCCAGGTGCTGGACGTCGACAAGCTGATCGTCTCGATCGGCCGCGTGCCCAACACCATCGGCCTGGCTGCCGACGCCGTGGGCCTGGCGCTGGACGAACGCGGTGCCATCACCGTGGACGGCGACTGCAAGACGAACCTGCCCAACGTGTGGGCGATCGGCGACGTGGTGCGCGGCCCGATGCTCGCGCACAAGGCCGAGGAAGAGGGCGTTGCCGTGGCCGAGCGCATTGCCGGCCAGCACGGTCACGTCAACTTCAACACGATTCCCTGGGTGATCTACACGCACCCCGAGATCGCGTGGGTCGGCCAGACCGAGCAGCAGCTCAAGGCCGAAGGCCGCGCCTACAAGGCCGGCAGCTTCCCGTTCCTGGCGAACGGCCGCGCGCGCGCGCTGGGCGATACGACGGGCATGGTCAAGTTCCTGGCCGATGCGACGACCGACGAGATCCTGGGCGTGCACATGGTGGGCCCGCAGGTCAGCGAGCTGATCTCCGAAGCCGTGGTGGCCATGGAGTTCAAGGCGAGCGCTGAGGACATCGCGCGCATCTGCCACGCGCACCCGTCGCTGTCGGAAGCCACCAAGGAAGCCGCCCTGGCGGTGGACAAGCGCACGCTCAACTTCTAAGGATGTTCGCCCTCCGGCTTGCCGCTTCGCGGACTGCGCCACCCCTCGCGGGGAAGGCTCGGTCGCCTTGGGGCGGCCCGGCGGCGACCTGAGGTCTATCTTGAGCGTCAAAGAGGCTTACGAAAAGGAACTCGCCGCGCGCGGGTTCCAGAGCGATCCCGCGCAACTGCACGCCGTGGAGGCGCTGGATCGCTGCGCGAACGAATGGGCCGAGTACAAGGCCCAGCGTTCCAATGCGCTGAAGAAGTTCATCAACCGGCCCGAGCTGCCGCGCGGCGTCTACATGTACGGTGGCGTCGGGCGGGGCAAGAGCTTCCTGATGGACCTGTTCTTCAACGCGGTGCCGCTGCGCCGCAAGACGCGCCTGCACTTCCACGAATTCATGCGCGAGGTGCACCGCGAGCTGCGCGAGTTGCAGGGCACGGTCAACCCGCTGGACGAGTTGGGGCTGCGCATCTCCAAGCGCTACAAGCTCATTTGCTTCGACGAGTTCCACGTGGCGGACATCACCGACGCGATGATTCTTCATCGGCTGCTGGTGTCGCTGTTCGAGAACGGCGTGGGCTTCGTCACCACCTCCAATTTCAAGCCCGACGACCTGTATCCCGGCGGGCTGCACCGCGACCGCATCCTGCCCGCGATCGCGCTGCTCAACGAGAAGCTGGAAGTGCTCAGCGTGGACAACGGCACCGACTACCGGCGCCGCACGCTCGAGCAATTGCGCATGTACCTCACGCCGAACGATGCGTCGACGGAAAAGGAAATGCGCAAGGCCTTCGACAAGCTGGCCGAGACGGCCGACGAAAGCCCGGTGCTGCACATCGAGGCGCGCGAGATCCGCGCGCGGCGCAAGGCCGGCGGCGTGGTCTGGTTCGACTTCAAGACGCTCTGCGGCGGACCGCGCTCGCAGAACGACTACCTGGAGATCGCGAGCCAGTTCCACACCGTGCTCCTGTCCGACGTGCCGCACATGCCGGTGCGCATGGCCTCGGAAGCACGCCGTTTCACCTGGCTGATCGACGTCTTGTACGACCGGCGCGTGAAGCTCATCATGTCGGCTGAGGTTCCGCCGGAGGCGTTGTACACCGAGGGTCCGCTGGCGCACGAGTTTCCGCGCACGGTTTCCCGGCTCACCGAAATGCAATCGAGCGAGTTCCTCTCCCTGGAACGCCGCATCGTCGATACCCGACTCACATGAAAAAAATCGCCCTTGCCTTGCTGATGACGTTGGCCAGCCTTCCGCTCTGGGCGCAGTCGAACGCCGCGGCGGGCAACGCCAATCTCGATGCCGAACGCAGCCGGCTGTCCACCGAGCGCGAGGCGATCGAAGCGCGCTTCGTGAAGGAGCGCGCGGCCTGCTACAAGAAGTTCGCGGTCGAGGACTGCCTGCGCGAAAGCCGCGGCCGCAGGCGCACGGAACTCGACAGCATCAAGCGCCAGGAAACGGCGATCAACGACATCCAGCGCCAGCGCGCCGGTGCCGCGGAGTTGCAGAAGCTCGACCAGAAGGCCGCGACGCAACGCCCGGCGGACACCACCGAGAAGAAGGAGCAGTCGCAGCAGGGCCAGAAAGACCGCGAGCAGCGCGCAGCCGACCATGCAACCAGCCGTGCCGCCACGGCCGCCGAGGCGGCCGAGCGCCAGCGACAGTTCGACGACAAGCAGAAGGCGCACGCCGATGCGGAGGCCAAGGCCGCGCAACGCCGCGCCGAGGCGCCGACAGCGGCCGCGCAGTTCGCCGACAAGCAGAAGAAGGCCGAAGAGCACAGGGCCAGCCGCGAGCGGCAGAACACCAACCGCACCAAGCCGCGCGGCGCGCCGCTGCCGCCGGCCACGGCCGCATCGGCGCCGGCGCGCTGAGCACATCGGCACCGACGCGTTGAGCATCAACGCCGACGCGCCGAGGGCCCGGCGATCAGGCCGTTGCGGTGGCCGCTGCCGCTGTAGGCAGCGGGTCGAGCTTCAGCACGGCGATCGAGATGTTGTCGCCCGTTCCGCGGGCCCGGCGACGCGCTTCTCCCACCAGGATCTCGACCGCGTCGCGCGGCGGCTGCGCATACAGCACGCTCGCCAGTTCCGCGGGGCTGAAGTAGTGCCAGAGCCCATCGCTGCACGCCATCAGCAGGTCGCCCGTCTGCATCTTCGGGATGTAGTGCGGGTCGATGGGCGGCGGCGTCGTGGCCATACCCAGGCAGCCGAGCAGGATGTTGCCTTGCGGATGCACGTTGGCCTCGGCCTCGCTGATCTGGCCGCGGTCGACCAGCGCCTGCACATACGAATGGTCGCGCGTGCGCTTGATCAATTGCCCGTCGTGAAAGTGATAGATGCGTGAGTCGCCCGCATGAATCCACGCGCAGTCGCCCTTGGGGTTCATGAGAAACGCAGCCAGCGTGCTGTGCGGCTCCTGCTCGCTGGAGATCGCGGTGAGCTTGATGACCGTGTGCGCGTCGTCGAGCAGTTGGCGCAGCACCGCCTCGGGGTCGTCGCGGTCGGGGTGGTAGCGCGTAAAGAGCTGGCGCGCGGTCATCAGCACCTGGTCGGAGGCCTTGCGGCCACCGCTGCGCCCGCCCATTCCATCGGCGATGACGCCCAGGACACAGCCCGGCGTGCGCGGATGGCTCATCATCAACACCTGGTCCTGTTGATAGGGGCGGTCTCCCTTGTGGAGTCCGGTGGCGGCGGCAAGTCGAAAGCCTTGGGTCATGAGCACATGTGCGCCAAAGGCGCGCTTCCTGTCTTCTCGTAAATTCGTATCAGGACGTATTATCGAATGAACATGCGCCGCGCAAACCCTGCGTTCGCACACCCACCGTTGGACTCCAATCTCCACTCCCTTTCCCGCCAACTGATCGAACTGCGCATCGAGCATGCCGATCTGGACGCCACCATCGACCGCCTCGCCGAAGCCTCGCCGCAAGACGAGCTCCTGCTGCGGCGCCTGAAGAAGCGCCGTCTCGCGCTGCGCGACCAGATCACGCGCGTGGAGAACATGCTCGATCCGAGAGAGCCCGCGTGACGGAAACGCTCCAGGACAAGGTGCGCGATGCGTTCGCGCAGGGCGGGGTGCTCTCGCATGCCGCCGATCAGTTTCGCGAACGCTCGGGCCAGACCGACATGGCAATGGCGGTGGCCCGCACCATCGACCAGGGCGGCGTGCTGGTGGTCGAGGCCGGCACCGGCGTCGGCAAGACTTTTTCGTACCTCGTGCCGGCGCTGCTGAGCGGCGAGCGCGTGCTGCTGTCGACGGCCACCAAGACGCTTCAGGACCAATTGTTCGGCCGCGACCTGCCGCGGCTGGTCGAAGCCTTCGGGCTGCCTGTGCGCACGGCGCTCTTGAAGGGGCGCGGCAGCTACCTGTGCCTGCACCGGCTCGACACGGCGCGCCACGATGCCTCCTTGCCCGAGCGCGGGAGCCTGCGCACGCTCGCCAAGATCGAGCAATGGTCCAAGGCGACGCGCACCGGCGACCTGGCCGAGCTGCCCGGGCTCGACGAGCGTTCGCCGCTGATTCCCTTGATCACCTCCACGCGCGAGAACTGCCTGGGCGCGCAGTGCCCGCAGTTCAAGCCCTGCCACGTCAACCTGGCGCGGCGAGAGGCATTGGCGGCCGACATCGTGGTCATCAACCACCACCTGTTCTTTGCCGATCTCGCGGTGCGCGAGACCGGCATGGCAGAACTGCTGCCGACCGTGAGCGTGGTGGTGTTCGACGAGGCGCACCAGCTCAACGAGACCGGCGTGCAGTTTCTGGGCGCGCAACTGGGCAGTGGCCAGGCACTCGACTTCGCGCGCGACATGCTGGGCGCGGGCTTGCAGCACGCGCGCGGGCTGGTCGATTGGCAGCAACTGGTGGCGGCCGTCGAGCGGGCCGCGCGCGAACTGCGGCTGGTGGTCGGCAAGCAATGGCCCGGGGCCAAGCTGCGCTGGATGGGAGAGTCGCCGGAGGGCGTCGACCCTGGGGCCTGGCAAAGGTCGCTGGAGGATCTGCAACATTCGTTCGAGCTCGCGGCCGAGGGGCTGGACACCGTCAGCGAAATTTCTCCCGACTTCGTGCGCCTGCACGAGCGGGCGCAGCAGCTTGCCAAGCGCGCGGCACGTTTCGCGCTGCCCTGCGCGGTCGATTCGGTGCGCTGGGTGGACGTGGGCTCGCAACTGCGGCTGATCGAATCACCGCTCGACATCGCCGAGGCGATGCGCAAACGCGTGCTCAAGATCAGCGAGCCGGACGACGAAGACGACAGCGACACCGACGCCTACGGCGAGCGTCCCGCGGCACAGGAGCGGGAGCCCGACCGCCGCGCCTGGGTCTTCACCTCCGCCACGCTGGGCGACGAGCCGACGCTGCGCTGGTTCACCGAACCGTGCGGGCTGGGGGATGCCGAGGTGCTGCGCGTGCAGAGCCCGTTCGACTACGCGTCGCAGGCCGCGCTCTATGTGCCGCGCGTCTTTCCGAAACCCAACGACGCCTCGCACAGCGCGAAGGTCGCGCAACTGGCCGCACGCGGCGCTGCCGAACTTGGCGGGCGCACGCTCGTGCTGACGACCACGCTGCGCGCATTGCGCACCATCGGCGACGCGATGAAGCAGCACTTCGAACTGCTCGATGCGGCGGAGCGGCCCGAGGTGCTGGTGCAGGGCGAGCTTCCCAAGCGCGTGCTGATGGAGCGATTCCGTGAAGGCGCGAACGAGGGACGTGCCGGCTGCGTGCTCGTGGCGTCGGCGTCGTTCTGGGAGGGCTTCGATGCGCCGGGCGACGCCTTGCAGCTGGTGGTGATCGACAAGCTGCCGTTCCCGCCGCCCAACGATCCGCTGGTCGAGGCCCGCTCGCAGCGCCTGGAAGCGCAAGGGCGCAGTTCGTTCAGCGACTATTCGTTGCCCGAGGCGGCCGTGGCGCTCAAGCAGGGGGCAGGGCGTTTGATTCGCCGCGAGACCGACAGCGGCGTGCTGGCGATCTGCGACACGCGGCTGGTGGCGATGGGCTATGGCCGCCGCTTGCTGGCGGCGCTGCCGCCGATGCGGCGGCTGGAAACCGAGGCGGATTTCGAGAGCGCCATCGGCGCCCTCAGGAATCCTGGCTAGCGCTTTACCAGAGCTTCCACCAAGGGTCGTTGTTGCCCTTGAAGCCGTTGGCGAGGTAGGTGCTCTGCGGATAGTTGGTGGTCAGCACGCGCTGGGCGTCGTCGCGCAGGTCGTTCATGCCGAGGGCGTCGTACGACTTCACCATGATGTACAGAGCTTCCTCGAGCGCCGGCACTTCGCGGTAATCGGACAGCGCGATCTGCGCCCGGTTGATGGCTGCCAGGTAGGCGCCGCGCGAGTAGTAGTAGCGCGCCACGTGAACTTCGTACTGCGCGAGCGAGTTCACGATGTAGTTCATGCGCTGGCGCGCGTCGGGGGCGTAGCGTGAATCGGGGAACCGCGTGACGAGGTCGCGGAACGATTCGAACGATTCCTTGGCGGCCTTCTGGTCGCGCTCGGACAGGTCCTGGCGCGTGAGGAACGCGAACATGCCCAGGTCGTCGTTGAAGTTGATCACGCCCTTCAGGTAGAGCGCGTAATCGAGCGCCGGGCTGGCCGGGTGCAGCTTCATGAAGCGATCGATGGTGGCGATGGCGCTGGCCTTTTCGCCGCTCTTGTACTGGGCGTAGGCTTTTTCCAGCTGCGCCTGCTGCGCGAGCGGGGTCCCGGCGGCGCGGCCTTCGAGCTTCTCGTACAGGGGCACTGCCTTGTCGTAGGCGCCCGAGCCGACTTCGTCCTTGGCTTCCGAGTAAATGCGGTTGGGGCTCCATCCGGCAGTCTTGTCTTCCTTGGTGGAAGAGCAGCCGGTAGCGAGCAGGGCCGCCGCGCTGAGCGCGATCCAGGCGGGGACCGATAATTTGGCGCGAAACATCACATACGGCTTTCGTGAAACAGTTGCCTTCAATTATATCGACCGACCCTTTGGCCGATCCCCCGGAAACCATGGAGCTCGAAGAGGGCGCCGATCCGGTCGAATCGAGCGAACTGCGCCCCTTCGCCATCAGCCAGGCGCAGCATGGCCAGCGGCTCGACCGGGCACTGGCCGTCCTGGTGCCCGAGTTTTCCAGAAGTTACCTGCAGCAACTGATCGAAGCCGGCGCGGTCGAGCTTCAGGGCCGCACGCTCACCAAGGCCTCGGCCACCGTGCGCGCGGGGCAGGCGGGGCGTATCGAGCTGAAGCCCACGCCCCAGAGCCAGGCCTTCCGGCCCGAGCCGATGGATCTGGTCACCGTGTTCGAGGACGAGCACCTGCGCATCGTCGACAAGCCGGCCGGCCTGGTCGTGCATCCGGCCCCGGGCCACTGGAGCGGCACGCTCCTGAACGGGCTGCTGGCGCTGGATGCGAAGGCCGTGCTGCTGCCCCGCGCGGGCATCGTGCACCGGCTCGACCGCGACACCAGCGGGCTGATGGTCGTCGCGCGCACCCGCGCCGCGATGGACGCGATGGTGGCGCTGATCGCCGCGCGCGAGGTCAAGCGGCAGTACCTTGCGATCGGGCACAAGCCATGGGTCGGCGCCGCGGCCCGCCAGGTCGATGCCCCGGTCGGGCGCGATCCGCGCAACCGGCTGCGCATGGCCGTGGTCGACCTGGAGCGCCATTCGGGCAAGACGGCCCGCACGCTGATCGAGCGGCTGGACAGCCATTCGGAAGGGTGCGTGGTGCGCTGCACGCTCGAAACCGGCCGCACGCACCAGATTCGCGTGCACATGGCGTCGATCGGCCATCCGCTGGTGGGCGACGCGCTGTACGGCGGCGCCCCGGCCGTCGGCCTGGCGCGCCAGGGGCTGCATGCGTTCCGGCTCGCGTTCGTGCACCCCATCACGCAAGCGGCGCTGGAGTTCCGCTCGCCGCCGCCGCCGGACCTTGTCCAGGCTTTGCAGTCCTGGGGGCTGGACTACAATCGCGCCTGACGGCCCGAGGGCCGCGCCGGCCCCGATGCCGGCCCTGCGTTGCACTCGCCGCGTGCCGGCAACGCCTCCTTCTTTCATCCTTCTGAACAAGCGCCTTCGAGGCGCCTTTTCCCGGATAACGCGAACCATGAATACGGCGGATGCCAAGCGCATTCTCGAAACCGCCTTGATCTGTTCGAGCCAGCCGTTGCCGGTGCGCGATCTGCGCGTGCTGTTCGACGACGAGCTGGGCGTGGACACCATCAAGGTGCTGTTGCTTGAACTGCAGGAAGACTGGGCGCAACGCGGCCTGGAGCTGGTGAGCGTCGGCAGCGGCTGGCGCTTCCAGAGCCGGCCCGAGATGCGCGACCACCTCGATCGCCTGCACCCCGAGAAGCCGCCGCGCTACACGCGCGCCGCGCTGGAGACGCTCGCCATCATTGCCTACCGCCAGCCGGCCACGCGCGGCGACATGGAAGACATCCGGGGCGTCACGATCAACTCGCTGATCCTGAAACAGCTCGAAGACCGCGGCTGGGTCGAGGTGATCGGCCACCGCGAAACCGTCGGCCGGCCTGCGCTGTACGCGACCACCCGGCAGTTTCTCGACGATCTCGGGCTTGCATCGCTGGACCAGTTGCCGCTGATCGAAACCCCCGCGCAGCAGGCCGCCCTGGTCGATGCGCTCGAGCAGGCGTCCGGCAACCAGCCCGGTCTGCCCATGGACGTCGTGGCCGAGTCGGATGCCGATGCCTCCGCCGATGGCGATGCGGACATGGCGCCGGGAGAAGCCTCGCAAGAGGCGCCGCTGCCAGCGGACGCCGCCGTCGAAGCCCCCGCGGAAGTGGTGCAAGCCGCTGCAGCGCAGGTGGCTGAAGATGCCGCGTCTGCCGACGTGGCCGAGGAAGCGGACCAGGCCCCGCTCCCCGCAGGCGATGAGGCCGAGTCTCCCGCCGAAGTCGAACCCACCCGCGTCCCCGATTCCGACCCCGATGCCGCGTCCCAGGACGAGGCCGACCCCCACGCAGTTCCTCCGGAAAAACCCCATGAGCCCATCTGACATCGACGACGCGGGAATCCAGCCGGTCGCGCCTGAATCCGAGCAAAAGGAGGCGCCAGCGACCGAACAGGCTGCGGATGCCGGTATCGATTCCGCAGCGCCTGCCGATGGCGAGGCTCCCAAGAAGCGGCGCCCGCGCAAGAAGAAGGTGGTGGAGGTGGCAGCCGATGAGGCCGAGGCACCTTCTGCAATCGCGCAGGCCGAGCCCGTAGAACCCACAGGACCCGCAGTCGAAACGTCGGTTGCCGCTGCGGCGTCCGAAGACGTTGCCCCGGTCGAAGCCGCCCGCGAGGAGCGCCCGATGGAAGAGGCGCCCCGCGGCGATCAAGGCGACGACGAGGAAGAAGACGAAGACGAAGAACCCGACGAGGAAGAAGACGACCTGGACCGCGCCCGCCGCGCTGCCGAGCGTGAACAGCGCAACGCCCCGCCGACCGAGCCGATCCGCTTCGCCGACGTCATTTCGGGCCAGTTCGATGCCGACGAGGAAAGCCCCGAGGTGCCGCCGCTCAAGCGCGTGCTGCTGCCCGAGGCCGATTCGCCCAAGCTGCACAAGGTGCTGGCGCAAGCGGGCCTCGGTTCGCGGCTCGAGATGGAGTCGCTGATCCTGCAGGGCCGGATTTCGGTCAACAACGAGCCCGCCCACATCGGCCAGCGCATCCAGTACGGCGACCAGGTCAAGATCAACGGCAAGCCCATCCGCTACCGCATCGCACCGCCGCCGCCGCGCGTGATCGCGTACCACAAGCCCGTGGGCGAAGTGGTCACGCATGACGACCCGCAGAACCGGCCCACCGTGTTCCGCAAGCTCCCGCGCCTGCAGCAGGGCAAGTGGCAGTCGGTCGGCCGCCTCGACCTGAACACCGAAGGTTTGCTGCTGTTCAGCAGCTCGGGCGACTTGGCCAACCAACTGATGCACCCGCGCTTCGGCCTGGAGCGCGAGTACGCGGTGCGCGTGCTGGGGGCCCTCAGCAGCGAAGAGAAGCAGAAGCTCCTCGACGGCGTGCGCCTGGAAGACGGCATGGCCCAGTTCGGCACCATCGAAGAGGGCGGCGGCGAAGGCTCCAACTGCTGGTACCGCGTGACCATCTCCGAAGGCCGCAACCGCGAGGTTCGCCGGCTGTTCGAGTCGGTGGGCCATGCGGTCAGCCGGCTGATCCGTATCCGCTATGGCGCGATGGTGCTGCCGCGCGGCCTGAAGCGCGGCGCCTGGATGGAGCTGGACGAGCGCGACATCCGCGCGCTGTTCCAGGCTTCGGGCGGCGCCGCTGCGCGCCCCGCGGCGCCGCAGCAACGCGGTCCCGGCGGCCCCGAAGGCGGTGGCCGCAACGGGCGCAACAAGAAACGCCGTGGCAACCGCAATGCCGGGGGCCAAGGTCAGGGGCAAGAGCAAGGCCAGCAACCGCGCGAAATGCGCGATGACGGGCGCGAGGCGCCCATTCCGAATCCGCTGGGCGACGGTCGCCCGCCGCGCGGCGATCGCGGTGGCCGCGCCAACCGCGGCGGCGGCAACGGCGGCCCGCCGCAGCAGCAGCAGCGCCGCGGCAATGCCGGCGGCAACAACCGCCAGGGGCAGGGGGGCGGCAATCGTCAGGGCGACGATCGCCAGCCGAGCGGCGCCAACCAGCCCGATCCGATGAAGACGTCGCTGGGCTACATCGGCGCTGACAGCTTCTCGCGCCAGCGCAAGGAGCAGCGCGGCGGACCGGGGCGTCGCAGCGGAGGCGGTGGCGCCACAGGGGGTGGCGGTTACGGCGGCCCGGCCGGTTCGCGCCGCCGCGGGCGCTGAAAGCCAGCCGTCACAGCGCGGCTTTCGCGGGGTTTTCACCAATCCCATGGGCCGCGCCGGTTAAAATCAGAGGCTTTGTCGACTGGTTGCGAAACAAATTCGTTGCAGTTGTGACAAAACACTTCAAAATCAAAGCTGCAGGAAGCATTTCAATGGCTATCGAACGTACCCTCTCCATCATCAAGCCCGACGCAGTCGCCAAGAACGTCATCGGCAAGATCGTCTCCCGCTTCGAAGCTGCCGGCCTCAAGATCGTCGCCGCCAAGCTGGTGCATCTGTCGCGCAACGAAGCCGAACAGTTCTACTCGGTCCACAAGGAGCGTCCCTTCTTCAAGGACCTGGTCGAGTTCATGATCTCGGGCCCCGTGTTCGTGCAAGTGCTCGAAGGCGAAAACGCCATCGCCAAGAACCGTGACCTGATGGGCGCCACCGACCCCAAGAAGGCAGCCGCCGGCACCATCCGCGCCGACTTCGCCGACAGCATCGACGCCAACGCCGTGCACGGCTCGGACGCCGCCGAAACCGCAGCGAACGAAGTCTCGTTCTTCTTCGCCGGCCTCAACGTCTACGCCCGCTGAGGCTGTCTGCCGACTGATTCCATGACCACGGCCAACCTGCTCGAATTCGATCTCGAGGGACTGGCCGCGTTCTGCGAAAAGCTCGGCGAGAAGCGTTTCCGCGCCACGCAGCTGTTCCGCTGGATTCACCAGCGTGGCGCCAGCGATTTCACCCAGATGACCGATCTGGCCAAGTCGCTTCGCGAAAAGCTCGCGACCACCGCGCGCGTCGAGGCCCTGACGGTCCTCACGCAGCACGAATCCAAGGACGGCACCATCAAGTGGCTGTTCGACGTCGGCGGCGGCGATGCCGTCGAAGCCGTATTCATTCCCGAGGACGACCGCGGCACCCTGTGCGTGTCGTCCCAGGCCGGCTGTGCGGTCGGTTGCCGCTTTTGCTCGACCGGGCATCAGGGCTTCAGCCGCAATCTCAGCACGGGCGAAATCACCGCCCAGCTGTGGTTTGCCGAACATTTCCTGCGCAAGCACTTGAAGCGTGACGACCGCGTCATCTCCAACGTGGTGATGATGGGCATGGGCGAGCCGCTGCAGAACTATTCGGCGCTGGTGCCCGCCCTGCGCACCATGCTCGACGACAACGCCTACGGGCTGTCGCGCCGCCGTGTCACCGTGTCGACCTCCGGTGTCGTGCCGATGATCGATCGCCTGGGCACCGACTGCGCCGTGGCCATGGCCGTTTCGCTGCACGCGCCCAACGATGCGCTGCGCGACGACCTCGTGCCGCTCAACCGCAAGTACCCGATTGCCGAGCTGCTCGAGGCCTGCAAGCGCTACCTCGAACACGCGCCGCGCGACTTCATTACCTTCGAGTACTGCATGCTCGACGGCGTGAACGACCAGCCCGAGCACGCGCGCCAGCTGATCGAGCTCGTGCGCAAGCACGATGTCTCGTGCAAGTTCAACCTCATTCCGTTCAACCCGTTTCCGGCCTCGGGCCTTCTGCGCTCGCCGCAGCCCCGCGTGCTCGCGTTTGCCAGGGCGCTGAGCGAAGCGGGGCTCGTGACCACCGTGCGCAAGACGCGCGGCGACGACATCGACGCCGCCTGCGGACAGCTCGCCGGCGACGTCAAAGACCGCACCCGCGCGGCCGAACGCATGGCCCAGCGCCGCGCGACGGAGCGCCCCGTTGTCTTGCACCCGATGCGCAAGACCCCTACCGTTCCCCAGGAGCATTGAACCGATGAGCAAGGCCTTTCCGATGACCACCGCGAGCACGCAGCGCATGCTGGCTGCGAGCTTTGCCGGTGTCGCCGTGGCGTTTCTGCTCACGGGCTGCGTCAACACGCGGACCACCACCACCAGCCTGGCCGACACCAGCTCGGGCAAGGGCAACGAGATCGTCACCGAGTCCGACGAGACCAACCGGCAGCGTCGCGCGCGCCTGCGCATGGAGCTGGCTTCGGGCTATTTCGAACATGGCCAGACCACCGTCGCGCTCGACGAAATCAAGCAGGCGCTGGTGGCCGACCCCAACTACGCGGACGCCTACAACCTGCGCGGCCTCGTCTACATGCGCCTGGAGGATGCGGGCCTGGCCGAAGACAGCTTCCGCCGCGCGATCGCGATCAACCCGCGCGACCCCAACATCCGCCACAACTACGGTTGGCTTCTGTGCCAGCAGAACCGCTTTGGCGACGCCGCGCAGCAGTTCACCGAAGCGCTTGCCGTGCCCAGCTACAACGACCGCGCCAAGACGCTCATGACGCAGGGCGTCTGCGAGCTCAAGGCCGGGCTGCGCCCGCAGGCCGAGCGCAGCCTCATGCAGGCCTACGAAATCGACGCCGGCAATCCGGTGGTCGGCTTCAACCTGGCGTCGGTGCTGGCGCAGCGCGACGAGTGGCAGCGCGCGCAGTTCTACATCCGCCGCGTCAACAACAGCCCCTCGGCCAGCGCCGAGACGCTCTGGCTGGGCATCAAGATCGAACGCAAGCTCAACAACCGCGAGGCCATCGCGCAGTTGGGAGGCCAACTGCAGCGCCGCTTCCCCCAATCGCGGGAGGCATCAGCGTACGAGCGCGGGAATTTCAATGACTGAACGGGTTTCGGAGTTCGGCACTTCCGCGGCACTGCCGCTCGAGGAAGGCGACATCGCGCACAAGACGGCCGGCGACCTGCTGCGCGAGGCGCGCGAAGCGCACGGACTGCATATCGACATGGTCGCGGCCGCCCTCAAGGTGCCGCCGCAGAAGCTCATGGCG
Organism: Variovorax sp. 770b2; assembly: GCF_900115685.1. Taxonomy (GTDB): domain Bacteria; phylum Pseudomonadota; class Gammaproteobacteria; order Burkholderiales; family Burkholderiaceae_C; genus Variovorax. The sequence goes on from NZ_FOXJ01000001.1 coordinate 956,116, forward strand.
CTCGAGGCGGACGACATCGCGTCGCTGCCCGACCCGGTCTTTGCGCGCGCCCTGGCCAGCAGTGTCTGCCGGGCCCTGCGCATCGATCCGGCGCCCGTGCTCGCCAAGCTGCCGAGCACCAAGCACACGGCACTGGCCGTGGCCGACCGCACCCTCAAGACCAACATCGTTTCCGGCACACCGCGCTGGAACGGCGGCCGCTCCAGCGTGCTGCCGTCGCGGGCGCTGCTGACGGTGGTCGTGCTCCTGCTGATCGGCGCAGGTGCGCTGTTCTGGCTGCCGCAATCGGTCTTCGACCAGATCGGCGCCTCGGTGTCGCGCCTCACGTCGCGCAGCGAGCCCGATGCGGGTGCGGCGGGCGACGCGCCCGCAGCCGGATCGGTTTCGGGCACGCCGGGCGTCGTTGCCGAGAACGTTCCCGTGCAGGCCGTTGCGCCCACCGGGCCCGCAGGCGATGCACCTGCTGCGGCTGCCAATGCCCCCGCAACTGCGGCTGCGGCTGCGGCAACCGTCGCACCTGCGGCATCTCCCGTTGCCGCCGCAAACAGCAGCCAGCAACTGGTTTTCGTGGCACGCGAAGAGTGCTGGATCACCGTGACCGAAGCTGGCGGCAAGCAACTGCTGCGCCGCAGCCTCCAGGCCGGCGAAACCGTCGGGCTCTCGGGCACGCTGCCACTCTCGGTGGTGGTGGGGCGCGCTTCCGCCGTGGACGTGCAGGTGCGCGGAAAAGCCTACGATCTGAAGCCTGTCACGCGCGGCGGCGGCGTGGCGCGTTTCGAGGTGACACCGTGACCGACTCCACTGACTGCACTCCTCAGCCCATCGATTCAGCCATCGAATCAGCCATCGAATCGGCGGCGCCCAAGGCGCGCCGCTCGCGCCAGGCCAGCGTGGCCTGGGGCCCGCGTGTCGTCACGGTGGGCGGCGATGCGCCGGTGCGCGTGCAGTCGATGACCAACACCGACACGGTCGACGCCATCGGCACCGCGATCCAGGTCAAGGAGCTCGCCATCGCGGGCTCCGAGATGGTCCGCATCACGGTCAACACGCCCGAGGCCGCGGCCCAGGTGCCTTACATCCGCGAGCAACTCGACCGCATGGGCATCGACGTGCCGCTGATCGGCGACTTCCACTACAACGGCCACCGCCTGCTCACCGACTATCCGGCCTGCGCCGAGGCGCTGAGCAAGTACCGCATCAACCCCGGCAACGTGGGCAAGGGCGACAAGAAGGACAAGCAGTTCGGCCAGATGATCGACGCCGCGATGCGCTGGAACAAGCCGGTGCGCATCGGCGTGAACTGGGGCAGCCTCGACCAGGAACTGCTCGCCAGCCTGATGGACACCAACAGCCAGCGCGCCCAGCCCTGGGACGCCAAGCAGGTGATGTACGAGGCGCTGATCACCTCGGCCATCGAATCCGCGAAGCTCGCCGAATCGATGGGCATGGCCGGCAACCAGGTCATCCTGTCGTGCAAGGTGAGCGGCGTGCAGGACCTGATCTCGGTGTACCGCGAGCTCGCCAGGCGCTGCGACTATCCCCTGCACCTGGGCCTGACCGAAGCCGGCATGGGCACCAAGGGCACGGTGGCGTCGGCCACGGCGCTGTCGATCCTGCTGCAGGAAGGCATCGGCGACACCATTCGCGTGTCGCTCACGCCGCAGCCGGGCGAATCGCGCACGCAGGAAGTGCTGATCGCCAACGAGATCCTCCAGGCTTTGGGCCTGCGTGTGTTCGTGCCCAGCGTCACGGCCTGCCCGGGCTGCGGCCGCACCACCAGCACCACCTTCCAGGAACTGGCCAAGCAGATCGACGACTACCTGCGCCAGCAGATGCCGGTCTGGCGCAAAAAGTACCCTGGCGTCGAGACGATGAAAGTGGCCGTCATGGGCTGCATCGTCAACGGCCCTGGCGAGAGCAAGCATGCCGACATCGGCATCAGCCTGCCCGGCACCGGCGAGGCGCCCGCCGCACCGGTCTTCATCGACGGCGAAAAGGCCCTCACGCTGCGCGGCGACAATATCGCCAACGAGTTCCACCAGCTCGTCGAAACCTACATCGAAAAGCGCTTCGGCGGCGAACACGCCGTCGCTGCCTGACACCTCCGCAGACTCATGGCTGAAAAATTGAATGCCGTCAAAGGCATGAACGACATATTGCCGCCCGAATCGGCGCGCTGGGAGTGGCTCGAGGCCACCGTGCGCGACCTGATGGGGCGCTATGCGTACCGCAACGTCCGCACGCCGATCCTGGAGCACACGGCGCTGTTCGTGCGCGGCATCGGCGAGGTCACCGACATCGTCGAGAAGGAGATGTACTCCTTCCACGACCGCTCGGACAAGTACGGCGACAACGACCACCTGACGCTGCGCCCCGAGAACACTGCCGGCCTGGTGCGCGCGGTGATCGAGCACAACATGCTCTACGACGGCGGCAAGCGCCTCTGGTACATCGGCCCGATGTTCCGGCGCGAGAAGCCGCAGCGAGGGCGCTTTCGCCAGTTCCACCAGATCGGCGCCGAGGCGCTCGGCTTTGCCGGCCCCGACGTTGACGCCGAACTGATCCTGCTGGCCAACGCGCTCTGGAAGCGGATCGGCCTGACCGACGTTCGCCTCGAGCTCAACAGCCTGGGGCAGCCCGCCGAGCGCGCGCTGCATCGCGCGCAGCTCATCGCCCACTTCGAGAAGCACGCCGACAAGCTCGACGAAGACGGCAAGCGGCGCCTGCACAGCAATCCGCTGCGCATCCTCGACACCAAGAACCCGGCGATGAAGGACGTGGTCGAGTCGGCGCCGAAACTGATCGATTTCCTGGGTGCCGAATCGCTTGCGCACTTCGAGGGACTGAAGGCCATCCTCGATGCCAACGGCGTGGCCTACACCATCAACCCGCGGCTCGTGCGCGGCCTGGACTACTACAACCTCAGCGTGTTCGAGTTCGTGACCGACCGTCTCGGGTCGCAAGGCACGGTGTGCGCAGGCGGCCGCTATGACGACCTGATCGCGCAGATCGGTGGCAAGCCCGCACCTGCGGTTGGCTGGGCCATGGGCGTGGAGCGCGTGCTCGACCTGATGAAAGAGCAGGGCACCGACATTTCCCTGCCCGTGCCCGACGTCTACGCGGTCGTTCCGGACGCGTCCGCCATGCCCGTGGTGCTGCGCACGCTGCAGCAACTGCGTGATGTCGGTGTGCGCGTGCAGATGCACGCCGCCACGGTCGACGGCCTTGGCAGCTTCAAATCGCAGTTCAAGCGGGCCGACAACAGCGGCGCCACCTACGCCCTGATCTTCGGCGCCGATGAACTTGCACGCGGCGAAGTGACTCTCAAGGCGCTGCGCGACGGCAGCGGCGCGCAAACCTCGCGGCCACTCGCCGAAGTGGCCACCTGGGCCGCCACCCTACAATCCCCGGCTCCCAACACCTGACAGCGCATGGCAACCCATCTCGATCTCGAAGAACAGGAACAGCTCGACCAGCTCAAGCATTTCTGGAACACCTACGGCACCCTGATCACCTGGGCCGTGCTGCTCGTCGCCGGCGCCTTCGTGGCCTGGAACGGCTGGCAGTACTTCCAACGCAGCAAGGCTGCCCAGGCCGCGGCCCTTTACGACGAGGTCGAGCGCAGCACGCAGTCCGGCGACGTCGAGCGCATCCAGCGCGTGCTGGGCGACATGAAGGAACGCTTCGCGGGCACCGCCTATGCGCAGCAGGCGGGTCTCCTGGCCGCCAAGACGCTGTACGAGAAGGGCAAGGTCGAGGAATCGCGTGCCGCGCTGGGCTGGGTGGCGCAGAGCGCCATCGACCCGGGCTACCAGGCCATCGCGAAGCTGCGGCTCGCAGCCGAATTGCTCGACGGCAAGTCGTACGACGAAGCCTTGAAGCAACTCGACGGCAAGGTGCCCAAGGAATTCGAGCCGCTGGTGGCCGACCGCAAGGGCGACATCTACATGGCACAGGGCAAGCGCGACGAGGCGCAGCAGGAATACCGCAAGGCCTGGACGGGGTTGGGCGCGACCTCTGACTACCGCCGCCTGGTAGAGATCAAGCTGAACGCGGTCGGCGTCGACCCGAAGAGCCTGGCGCCCACCATCACTGTCACACCCGCAGCCTCCAAAACTTCCTGACCGCATCATGAATTTCAAGCGTCTCATGCCTGAATCTGCCGCTCTGCGCGCGGGTTCCGCTCTTGTTCTGGTCGCGCTCCTGGCCGCCTGCTCGGGCAGCGGCAAGCCGAAGCCGGCCGAGCTGCCCGCCAACCCCGCCACGACCGGCGTGCGTCAGGCCTGGAGCGTGCGCATCTCGGAAGTCAATTTCCCGCTCACCACCGATGTCAGCGGCGACATCGTGACCGTGGCCGGCGGCGACGGCACCGTGGTGGCCATCGACGCCCGTGCCGGCCGCGAAACCTGGCGCGCCAACGCGGGCGCCACGCTGGCGGCAGGCGTCGGCAGCGACGGCTCCATGGCCGCGGTGGTCACCACCAACAACGAACTCGTGGCCATCGAGAATGGCAAGGTCCTCTGGAAGCAGAAGCTCTCGGCCCAATCCTTCACCGCACCGCTGGTCGCAGGCCGCCGCGTGTTCGTGCAGACCGCCGACCGCAGCATCAGCGCCTGGGACGGCCAGAGCGGCCGCCGCCTCTGGCTGCAGCAGCGCCCCGGTGAAAACCTGGTGCTGCGCAAGTCGGGCGTGCTGATCGCCGTGGGCGACACCCTGGTCGCAGGCATCGGCGGCCGGCTGGTCGGCATCAATCCGGCCAACGGCACCTCGCGCTGGGAGTCGCCCATTGCGGCACCGCGCGGCACCAACGACGTGGAGCGCCTGGTCGACCTGACCGGCAGCGTGAGCCGTTTCGGCGACAGCGTTTGCGCGCGGGCCTACTACGCCAGCGTCGGCTGCGTCGAGACCCAGCGCGGCGCGCTGGTCTGGAGCAAGCCGGCCTCGGGCGCGGACGGTGTCAGCGGCGACGAAGGTTTTGTCTACGGCACCGAATCCGACGGCAGCGTCACGGCCTGGCGCCGCGGCGACGGCGAGCGCGCCTGGCAATCGACTCGTTTCAAGAACCGTGTGCTGACCTCGCCGCTCGCGGTGGGCCGCTCGCTGATCATCGGCGAGGACACCGGGTCCCTGCATTTCGTTTCGCGCGAAGACGGCGCGCTGCTCAATCGTGTCACGCCCGATGGCTCCGCCATCACCGTTGCGCCGGTCCTGGCCGGCAACACGGTCGTGGTCGTGACTGCCAAGGGCGGCGTGTTTGGCTATCGCCCTGAATAATTTCTTCTTTTCCCACTCTCAAGGCCCGACCATGAAAACCGCGCCATCGAAAGGCCGGCCATGAAGCCGGTCGTGGCCCTGGTCGGCCGCCCCAACGTCGGCAAGTCGACGCTCTTCAACCGCCTGACTCAGACGCGCGACGCCATCGTCGCCGACTACGCCGGCCTCACGCGCGACCGCCACTACGGCAACGGACGCCTGGGCAAGCACGAGTTCATCGTGATCGACACCGGCGGCTTCGAGCCCGATGCCGGCAGTGGCATCTACAAGGAAATGGCCAAGCAGACGCGGCAGGCCGTGGCCGAGGCCGACGTGGTGATCTTCGTGGTCGACGCCCGCGAAGGCCTCTCGGCGCAGGACCACGACATCGCCAACGAGCTGCGCCGGTTGGGCAAGCCCTGCGTGCTGGCGGCCAACAAGGCCGAAGGCATGCACGACGGCACCAAGCTGGTCGATTTCTACGAGCTGGGCTTTGGCGACGTGCATGGCGTGTCTGCCGCGCACGGGCAGGGCATGCGCGACCTGGTCGAGCTGGCGCTCGAGCCGCTGAACCTGCCGGACCCGGACGACGAGACCGACGAAGACGACGTCAACAAGCCCATCAAGCTGGCGGTGGCCGGACGGCCGAACGTCGGCAAGTCCACGCTGATCAACACCTGGCTCGGCGAAGAGCGCCTGGTGGCCTTCGACATGCCTGGCACCACGCGCGACGCCATCTCGGTGCCGTTCGAGCGCAACGGCCAGCGCTTCGAGCTGATCGACACCGCCGGCCTGCGCCGCAAGGGCAAGGTGTTCGAGGCGATCGAGAAGTTCTCGGTGGTCAAGACGCTGCAGGCCATCGAGTCGGCCAACGTCGTGCTGCTGCTGCTGGACGCCACGCAGGGCGTGACCGACCAGGATGCGCACATTGCCGGCTACATCCTGGAAAGCGGCCGCGCGGTGGTGATCGCGATCAACAAATGGGATGCGGTCGACAGCTACCAGCGCGAGCAGATCCAGCGGCAGATCGAAACTCGGTTGCCGTTCCTGAAGTTCGCGTCGCTGCATTTCATCTCGGCCATCAAACGCCAAGGCCTCGGGCCGGTGTGGCAGGCCATTGCGCAGGCCCACAAGTCGGCCACGCGCAAGATGTCGACGCCGGTGTTGACCCGGCTGCTGCTGGAGGCGGTGCAATTCCAGGCGCCCCAGCGCGGCGGCATGTTCCGGCCCAAGCTGCGCTATGCACACCAGGGCGGCATGAATCCGCCGGTGATCATCATCCACGGCAATTCGCTGGAGCACGTGACCGACGCCTACAAGCGATTCCTGGAAGGGCGCTTCCGCAAGGAATTCGACCTGGTGGGCACGCCCTTGCGGATCCAGTTCAAAAGCTCGCAAAATCCGTTTGCGGACAAGGACAGCTAAGAGCGCTTGGCCGCCGATGACGGCCGATGAGTTGCAGCAGGAATGGAAGTTCCGTCTTTTGAGAACCGTTATTTTCTCAAGGCTTTTGGCCCCGATTGCTGCAGCGCAGAAACCCTGTGTTAAGGTCATCTCTCCAACAACTACTCTTGAACACGGAGAATATCGTGAGCAATAAAGGGCAACTTCTGCAAGACCCGTTTCTGAACACCTTGCGTCGCGAGCATGTGCCGGTTTCCATTTATTTGGTGAACGGCATCAAGCTGCAAGGCCAGATCGAGTCTTTTGACCAATACGTCGTGTTGCTTCGCAACACAGTGACGCAAATGGTCTACAAGCACGCCATTTCCACCATCGTGCCGGGTCGTGCCGTCAACTTCTCGGCTGCCGAGAACGACGACGCCGCAGCCTGATCGCGCGGAGCGCGACGGAGTCTTCTCCGTCGCGCTTTTTCCATTTTCTGATTCCGCTTGTCTGAACTGATCCACCGCCAGGAAGGCGCCGCCGTTCTCGTCGGCGTCGACTTTGGGCTGCCCCATTTCGACAGCGAACTCGAGGAACTCGGCCTGCTCGCGCAGACCGCGGGCCTCGTGCCTGTCGCCCGAATCACCTGCAAGCGCAAGGCGCCCGATGCGGCACTTTTCGTGGGCAGCGGCAAGGCCGACGAAATCAAGGAACTCGCCGCCATGCACCAGGCGAGCGAGGTCATCTTCGACCAGTCCCTCAGCCCGGCGCAGCAGCGCAACCTCGAGCGCCAGCTCGACATCGCCGTCTACGACCGCACCTTCCTCATCCTCGAGATCTTCGCCCAGCGCGCTCGCTCGCACGAAGGCAAGCTGCAGGTCGAACTGGCTCGCCTGCAGTACCTCAGCACGCGGCTGGTTCGCCGCTGGTCTCACCTGGAGCGCCAGACCGGTGGTGCAGGTGTGCGCGGCGGCCCGGGCGAGAAGCAGATCGAACTCGACCGCCGGATGATCAGCGAGTCGATCAAGCGCACGCGCGAGCGGCTGGCCAAGGTGCAGAAACAGCGCGGCACGCAGCGCCGGCAGCGGGAGCGCCGCGAGACCTTCAACATCTCGCTCGTGGGCTACACCAACGCGGGCAAGTCCTCGCTCTTCAATGCGCTGGTCAAGGCGCGCGCCTATGCGGCCGACCAGCTCTTCGCCACGCTCGACACCACCACGCGCAACCTCTATCTGGGCGACGCGCGGCGCCAGGTGTCCATATCCGACACCGTGGGATTCATCCGCGACCTGCCGCACGGCCTGGTCGATGCGTTCAAGGCCACGTTGCAGGAGGCGGTCGATGCCGACCTGCTGCTGCACGTGATCGACGCCTCCAACCCCCATTACCCCGAGCAGATGGCCGAAGTGCAGACCGTCCTGCGCGAGATCGGCGCGGACGCCGTTCCGCAACTGTTGATATTCAACAAGCTCGATGCTCTTGAAAGCGCGCAACGCCCACTGCATCTGCAGGACGAGATGGAAATCGATGGCGTTCAGGTCCCCCGCATCTTCCTCAGCGCCAAAAGCGGCGAGGGCGTGCCGCTGCTGCGCGCCGAGCTGGCCCGGCTATCGGGCTCCGTAGCCGATACGATGACCCCTGCGGACGACACTGAATTGCACGATGCCGCCCTTTGATGGGGCACAATCCCGCCACTGACAAGAGAACGAAGCGAATGAATGCAAAGCCAGCGTGGAGAGGGTTTCTGGGCATGTTCAACCTGAACGATGGCCGATGGGGTCGCGGCGACGAGCCGTCGTCCTCCAACGGCGACCGTCCGGCCGGCAATCGCCCCCCCGATGCCGATCCTCCGGGCGCACCGACGCCCCCGCCTTCGGGCAACAACAATAACAATGGCAACCGCCCGCGTGGCCAGGGTCCCAACCAGGGCCCGCCGGACCTGGACGAACTCTGGCGCGACCTCAATCGCAAGCTCGGCGGTTTCTTCGGCGGCGGCAAGGGCGGCGGCAACCGCCCCAACGGCAGCAACAGCGGCGGTGGCGGCAACGGCTACAGACCCGACATGAAAAACGCAGGATTCGGCCTCGGCCTGGTGGCTGCCGTGGCGATCCTCATCTGGCTCGGCACCGGCTTCTTCATCGTGAACGAAGGCCAGCAGGCCGTGGTCACGCAGTTCGGCCGCTACAAGTCGACCGTGAACGCGGGTTTCAACTGGCGCCTGCCGTACCCGATCCAACGCCATGAAGTGGTGGTGACCACGCAGATCCGCTCCACCGATGTGGGCCGCGATGCCATCGTGCGCTCCACCGGCCTTCGCGAATCGGCCATGCTGACCGAAGACGAGAACATCGTCGAGATCAAGTTCGCCGTGCAGTACCGCCTGAGCAATGCGCAGGCCTGGCTCTACGAGAGCAAGTCGCCGGCCGAAACCATCGTTCAGGTGGCCGAGAGCTCCGTGCGCGAGGTGGTCGGCAAGATGAAGATGGACGCGGCGCTGGCCGAAGAGCGCGACCAGATCGCCCCGCGCGTTCGCGCGCTGATGCAGACCATCCTGGATCGCTACAAGATCGGCGTCGAAGTCGTCGGCATCAATCTGCAGCAGGGTGGTGTGCGTCCTCCCGAACAGGTGCAGGCAGCGTTCGACGACGTGCTCAAGGCCGGCCAGGAGCGCGAGCGCGCCAAGAACGATGCGCAGGCCTACGCCAACAACGTGGTGCCGCTCGCCACCGGTACGTCTTCGCGCCTGAAGGAAGAATCCGAAGCCTACAAGGCGCGCATCGTGGCGCAAGCGCAAGGTGATGCCGGCCGCTTCAGCGCGGTGCTGGCCGAGTACCAGAAGGCGCCGCAGGTCACCCGCGACCGCATGTACACCGACGCCATGCAGCAGATCTACGCCAGCACCACCAAGGTCCTGGTCGATACCAAGGCAGGCTCCAACCTGCTGTACCTGCCACTCGACAAGATCATGCAGCTGGGCGGCAACAATGCGGCCGCCACACCCGTCGATGCAGCCAGCCCGAGCGTGGCTGGCACTGCACCGGCCCAGTCGTCGGTGATTCCGGTGGCGCCGCCCACGGGCGAGACCCGTGCACGCGACGGTCGTTCGCGTGAACGCGACGTGCGCTGAAAAAGGCCAGGAAGAACATGAACAGAATCGGATTCATCGCCTCGTCGATCATCGTCTTGCTCGTGCTGCTGAGCTCGACCCTCTTCGTGGTCGACCAGCGCCAGTTCGGCGTGGTCTACGCGCTTGGCCAGATCAAGAGCGTCATCACCGAGCCCGGCCTCAATTTCAAGCTGCCGCCGCCGTTCCAGAACGTGTCGTACATCGACAAGCGCCTCTTGACGCTCTCGAGCATCGACACCGAACCCATGCTCACCGCCGAGAAGCAGCGCGTGGTGATCGACTGGTATGTGCGCTGGCGCATCAGCGATCCGCAGGCCTACATCCGCAACGTCGGGCTCGACGAAAACGCGGGTGCCATGCAGTTGAACCGCGTGGTGCGCAATGCGTTCCAGGAAAACATCAACAAGCGCACCGTGCGCGACCTCATCTCGCTGCGCCGCGAGGCCTTGATGGCCGACGTGCAGCGCGAGGTGCTGGCCGTGGTGAAGGGCGCCAAGCCCTGGGGCGTGGATGTGGTCGACGTGCGGATCACCCGCGTGGACTACGTGGAAGCGATCACCGAATCGGTCTACCGCCGGATGGAAGCCGAGCGCAAGCGCGTGGCCAACGAACTGCGTTCGACGGGTACGGCCGAGGGCGAAAAGATCCGCGCCGACGCCGATCGCCAGCGCGAAGTGATCGTGGCGAACGCCTACCGCGATGCCCAGAAGATCAAGGGCGAGGGCGATGCGCAGGCCGCCTCCGCGTACAGCGAGGCCTTCGGCCGCGACCCGCAGTTCGCCCAGTTCTATCGCAGCCTGGAAGCCTACAAGCAGAGCTTCAACAAGAAGAGCGACGTGATGGTGGTCGACCCATCGTCCGACTTCTTCCGCGCCATGCAGGGCTCCGGCTCGGCGGGCAACGCCCCGCGCCGCTGATCCGCTCCGGGGCTTCGTGAGCGCCGAGACCTTCTGGAGCGCGCTGGCGCTCGTCCTGGTGATCGAGGGCATCCTGCCTTTCGTGTCGCCGGGCGGCTGGCGCCGCGGCTTCGGGCAGTTGATGCAGCTGCGCGACGGGCAGCTGCGATTCTTCGGTCTTTGCAGCATCTTGCTGGGCTTGGTACTACTTTGGGTTTTGGCGTAGCGCGGTCCCGGTAGAATCCCGGTTTAACCACGCCCCCGATCCCCATGTCCGCCTGGGTCCTCCCGGATCACATTGCCGATGTGCTGCCTTCCGAGGCGCGCCACATCGAAGAACTTCGACGCCAGCTGCTCGATACCGCCCGTGGCTATGGCTACGAGCTGGTGATGCCGCCGCTGCTCGAGCACCTCGAGTCGCTGCTTTCGGGCACCGGCGAAGCGCTCGACCTCCAAACCTTCAAGCTCGTCGACCAGCTCTCCGGCCGCAGCATGGGCCTTCGTGCCGACACCACCCCCCAGGTGGCGCGCATCGATGCCCACCTGCTGAACCGCGATGGCGTGGCTCGCCTTTGCTACTGCGGCCCGGTGCTCCACACCCGGCCCGACCGCCCGCATGCCACGCGCGAGCCGCTGCAGTTCGGCGCCGAGATCTACGGCCACGCCGGTCTCGAAGCCGATACCGAAACGCTCCTTCTGGCACTCGACTGCCTGGATGCCGCGGGCCTGCGCGACGGCGTGATCGTCGACCTGGCGGATGCCCGCATCGTGCGTGCGCTGTTCGCCGGCGTGCCGGTCGATGCCGCTGGGCTCGCCCGCGTGCATGCCGCGCTGGCCGCCAAGGACGCGAGCGAACTGCACGTGCTCACCAAGGATTTCCCGGCCGCTTCACGCGATGGGCTGCGCGCGCTGGTCCAGCTGTACGGCGACGCGGCGGTGCTCGACGAGGCCGCCAAGGCGCTCAAGGGCACCCCGGCCGTGAGCGCCGCGCTGGCCGACCTGAAGCAGCTTGCCGCGGGCCTGAACGGCACGGCAGGGCGCGAAATCAGCTTCGACCTGGCCGATCTGCGCGGCTACGCCTACTACAGCGGCATGCGCTTCGGCATCTACGTGCCGGGCGCGGCCGATTCGCTGGTGCGCGGCGGCCGCTACGACGAGGTGGGCGCCGTGTTCGGCCGCAACCGCCCGGCCGTCGGCTTCAGCCTGGACGTGCGCGAACTGGTCGGCGTGCTGCCGGCTCGCCCGTTGCGGGCCGCCATCCGTGCGCCGTGGAGCGATGCGGCGGGCCTCGGCCAAGCCATCACCCAACTGCGCAAGGCCGGTGAAACGGTTGTCTGCGTGCTGCCGGGACACGGCAGCGAAATCGATGAATTCCATTGCGACCGCGAGCTCGTCGAGCAGGCGGGTCAATGGAATGTCCGAGCGATCTGAATTTTTAAGCAATGGAACGAGCATGAGCGTAACCACCGGAAGAAACGTGGTCGTCGTCGGTACCCAGTGGGGCGATGAAGGCAAAGGCAAGCTGGTCGACTGGCTGACCGAAAGCGCCCAGGGCGTGGTCCGCTTCCAGGGCGGCCACAACGCGGGCCACACGCTGGTCATCAACGGCGTGAAGACCGCACTGCACCTGATCCCGAGCGGCATCATGCGGCCCGGCGTCAAGTGCTACATCGGCAACGGCGTGGTGTTGTCGGCCGCCAAGCTGTTCGAGGAAATCGAAGGCCTGGAGAAAGCCGGCGTCGAAGTGCGCTCGCGCCTGCGCATCAGCGAGGCCTGCCCGCTGATCCTGCCGTTCCACGCTGCACTGGACATCGCGCGCGAGGCCTACCGCGAGAAGGGCGGCGTCGAGAAGATCGGCACCACCGGCCGCGGCATCGGCCCGGCCTACGAAGACAAGATCGCCCGCCGCGCGCTGCGCGTGCAGGACCTGAAGCACCCCGAGCGCTTCGCCACCAAGCTGCGCGTGCTGCTCGACCTGCACAACCACGTGCTCACGCAGGTGCTGGGCGCGCCGGCCGTCGATTTCGACACCGTGTTCGACGAAGCCATGCGCCACGCCGTGCTGCTCAAGCCGATGATGGCCGACGTGTCGCGCGAGCTGAACGATGCGCACAAGGCCGGCGCCAACCTGCTGTTCGAAGGCGCGCAGGGCACGCTGCTCGATGTCGACCACGGCACCTACCCGTACGTCACCTCCAGCAACTGCGTGGCCGGCAACGCCGCCGCCGGTTCGGGCGTGGGCCCGGGCATGCTGCACTACATCCTGGGCATCACGAAGGCCTACTGCACGCGCGTCGGCGGCGGTCCGTTCCCCACCGAGCTCGACTGGGCCACGCCCGGCACCCCCGGCTATCACATGAGCACCGTGGGCGCCGAAAAGGGCGTGACCACCGGCCGCAGCCGCCGTTGCGGCTGGTTCGACGCCGCGCTGCTCAAGCGCTCGGCGCAGGTCAACGGCCTGTCGGGCCTGTGCATCACCAAGCTGGACGTGCTGGACGGCCTGGAAAAGCTCGAGCTGTGCACCGGCTACGAACTGGACGGTGAAACGACCGACATTCTGCCGATGGGTGCGGACGAAATCGAGCGCTGCACGCCGATCTACGAAACGCTCGAAGGCTGGACCGAAAGCACCGTGGGCGTCACGCAGTACGACAAGCTGCCGGTCAACGCGCGCCTCTATCTGCAGCGCATCGAGCAGATCACCGGCGTGCCGATCCACATGGTGTCCACGAGTCCGGATCGCGATCACACGATCATGATGCGTCACCCCTACCTCGCGGATTGAGTCTCCCCCAGGCTTGCCCACTTCGTGTGGCCGCCAACCCCCTTGCGGGGGCAACACCAGCGGCCCGGCAAAGCCGGTTCCGCGGTGTTCCACGAATGAGAAAAGACTGAAGGAATCCAGACCATGTTGACCGAAGACGGCAAACATCTCTACGTCAGCTACGACGAGTACCACAACCTGATCGAGAAGCTCGCGATCAAGGTGCACCAGTCGGGCTGGGAGTTCGACACCATCCTGTGCCTCGCGCGCGGCGGCATGCGCCCGGGCGACGTGCTCTCGCGCATCTTCGACAAGCCGCTGGCGATCATGTCGACCAGCTCGTACCGCGCCGACGCCGGCACGGTGCAGGGCCACCTGGACATCGCCCGCTTCATCACCACGCCCAAGGGCGAGATCGCCGGCAAGGTGCTGCTGGTGGACGACCTGGCCGACTCGGGCCACACGCTGCATGCCGTGATGGACATGCTGCGCAACAACTACAAGCCGATCACCGAGCTGCGCAGCGCGGTGATCTGGACCAAGGCGCTGTCGACCTTCACGCCCGACTACTCGGTCGAGTACCTGGCGACCAACCCCTGGATCCACCAGCCCTTCGAGGGCTACGACTCGCTCGGCGCGGAGAAGCTGCTGGAGAAGTGGTCGGTCTGATCAGGCCTTGATCAGGTCTGGCACGACCCGTCGCCGGAAGTGAGCATCGCGGTGTAGCGCCGCTGCATTTCTTCCGGCGTCAGTTTTTCGATGCTGTGCCCCACGTTCCAGCGATGGCCGAAGGGGTCGCGAAAAACCCCGGAGCGCTCGCCGTAGAACTGGTCCTGCGGCGCCATGTCGAGCGTCGCGCCGGCCGCCACGGCCCGCGCCACCACCGCGTCCGCATCGTCCACGTGCAGATGCAGCGTCACGGCGCTGCCGCCCAGCGTCTTGGCGCTGCGGATGTTGTATTCGGCGAACTCGTCCGAAATCATCAGGATCGCGCCGTTGTGGAAGTCCAGCTCCGCGTGGCCGATGCGCCCGCTGGGCTCGGTGAGGCGGAAGATTTCCTTCACCTCGAAAACCTCGCAATAGAAGTCGATGGCCGCGCCGGCATCGTCGACGCAGAGGTAGGGGAACAGTTCGTGGATCGCCATGATAGATTGCCTTTCGCAAAGAGAGGAAGCAGTGTCGTGGCGCCGATTCTGGGCCGCCGCAACGCTAGCGTCTTGAACGAAATTGACCTGCGGCCACTGGCACATGCCGCGGCGACGCGGCCCCGGTCCGCCGCCACGCCTGCGGCGACATGCCCGCCAACGCGGAGAACTCGCGGCTCAGGTGCGCCTGGTCGCTGTAGCCGGCGGTGAGCGCGATGTCGGCCCAGCTTTGCGCGGGGTTGGCGGCCAGCGTCAGTGCGCGGTCGAAACGCATCACGCGCGCGTACTCCTTGGGGCTGAGGCCGATGGCCCCGCGAAAGAGCGCGATGAAGCGGCGATGGCTGTAGCCGCTGTGCGTCACCAGCCCGGCGATCGAAGGGTTCTCGTGGGCCAGCGGCCCGAGCGTTGCGGCGATGGCCGGATGCAGGCCACGCAAGCCGGCGCTCATCGAATCGACGATGCGCTGGGCGAGCAGGGCTTCGAAAACTGCCAGCTGTCGTTCGAGGCTGCGCGCCGCATGGATCTGCTCGAGCGCAGCGTCGGTCTGCCGCGCGCCCCACAGCGCATCGAGCGGCGTGTGCTGGCTGGCCAGTGCGTCCTCGGGCGCGCCGAGCAGGGCGCGCGCGGCACCAGGCTGCAGCTGTGCACCGACGGAGCGCGTGGCCACCGAAACGTCGCGCATGTAGGAGGCGGCGCGCGCGCCGCCGACGATCGCGTAGCCGCAGGTCCGGCCCCGCGTGTCCTCGGGGCCGCCGAACAGCTTCAGCGGCGGGCCCGACAGCCGGAACACCAGGTGCATGCCGCCGGTGGGCAGCACATGTTCGCGCGCGCCCGGCCGATCGTCCGGTGCGCCGTCGGGCGACGACGCCCACAGCAGCTTGATGAACGGCTGCAAGTGAGGAGGAGGGGGTCGCGTCAGCTGCATGCTGCGAGACCCGGCTGAAGCAGGCTGTAGCCCATCGGCGCATTGTGCGATGGGGGCGCCCCACAGGCCAGTCGCGCTAGCATCGGCACATGAGCAAGCCATCGACGACCCTGATCCACCACCCCTACGTCCCACCCGCCAAATTCGCCGCGCCGCAGCCCGGCGTGTTCAAGGCATCGACCGTCTTCTTCGCCGACGTGGCCGCCATGCGCGCGCGCGACTGGAAGACCAAGGCGGGCTACACCTACGGCCTGCACGGCACGCCGACCACGTTCACGCTCGAGGAGCGCCTGGCCACGCTCGAAGGCGGCACCGAGTGCCTGCTGGTGCCCAGCGGCCTGGCGGCCATCGCGCTGGTCTCGTTCGCGTTCCTGAAGACCGGCGACGAGGTGCTGATTCCCGACAACGCCTACGGCCCCAACAAGGCGCTGGCCACCGGCGAACTCGCCAACTTCGGCATCACCCATCGCCTGTACGACGCGATGAACCCGGCCGACCTGGAGGCCAAGATCTCGCACCGCACGCGGCTGGTGTGGGTCGAGGCGGCAGGCTCGGTCACGATGGAGTTCCCCAACCTGCCCGCGCTCGTGGACGTCTGCCGCGCACGCGGCGTGGTGACGGCGCTGGACAACACCTGGGGTGCGGGCCTGGCCTTCGCGCCTTTCGATTTCAACGGCACGGGGCAGGGCGTCGACATCTCGGTGCACGCGCTCACCAAGTACCCCAGCGGCGGCGGCGACGTGCTGATGGGCAGCGTGGTCACCAACGACGAGCGGCTGCACCGCGCGCTCAAGCTGGCGCACATGCGCATCGGTTTCGGCATCGGTGTGGGCGATGTGGAAACGCTGCTGCGCTCGCTCCCGAGCATCGGACTGCGCTACGCCGCGCACGACCGCGCGGCGCGCGAACTGGCCGGCTGGCTCAACGGCTGCGAGGAGATCGCGCAGGTGCTGCACCCCGCGCTGGAAGATTCGCCCGGCCACGCCAACTGGCGCGCGCTGTGCGGCGCCACCGACCTGGCCGCGGGCCTGTTCTCGGTCGTGTTCGACGAGCGCTACAGCACCGAGCAGGTCGACCGCTTCTGCGACAGCCTGCGGCTCTTTCGCCTCGGCTATTCATGGGGCGGGCCGATCAGCCTGGTGGTGCCCTACGACATCGGCCTGATGCGCGACGCGAGCGTGGCGCGCTGGCCCTACAAGGGCACGCTGGTGCGCTTCTCGGTCGGGCTGGAAGACGTGGACGACCTGCGCGCCGACCTGCAGCAAGCGCTGGTGCAGATGTAGGCTCTACTGCGCGCGGTGGGCAGCACGCCACCCCGGTTTGCAAGGTTTGTTCGAGTTCGAAACGCGGCCCGGCGCCACGCCTTGAGACTGCACCGTTATCGCTTACAGTAGGCGACGCACAGTCACGGTGACTGTCTCGCCTCAAGGAGAAGCAGTGGCAACACCAAATTACGGCTACGAGAAGCGCCAGAAAGAACTGGCCAAGAAGAAGAAGAAGGAAGACAAGCTCCGCGAGAAACAATATCGCAAGCTCAGCCCGAGCAGCGACGGACTGGCTCCCGGAGACCCGGAGACCGACGTGGCATCGCTCGAACGCGATCCCCCCACGGTGCCCGAGTTGCCCACCAAGAACGGTTGATCCGCTCCTGGCGTCCCCATCGAAAAGCCGCCGCAGGCCTGCGCCTGCGGCGGCTTTTTTCTTGCGCGCTGCCGGCCTTGCTCTCGCTATTTCGGCAGCAGCTTGCGCAGTTCGGGCCAGACGTTGTCCAGCAACTGCGGCTGCGCCACGGCAGTCGGGTGGATGCGGTCGGCCTGGAACAGCGAGAGCGCATCGGGCGCATCGGCCACGCCCTTGAGCAGGAAGGGCACGAGCGCCGATTTGGTCACGCCTGCCACCTTGGAGAACACCGCCTCGAAGCGCCGCGTGTAGTCGCCCCCGTAGTTCGGCGGCACCTGGATGCCGACGATCAGCACCTTCGCGCCCGCGGCCTGCGCGGCCTTGGTGATCTGCAGCAGGTTGCTCTCGGTGTCCGAGAGCGGCAGGCCGCGCAGCGCGTCGTTGGCGCCCAGTTCCACCACCACGTGGCTGGGCTTGTGCTGCACGAGCAGGGCGGGAAAGCGGGCACGTCCACCGGAGCTGGTGTCGCCGCTGATGCTGGCGTTGACCACGGTGGCCGCAATCTTCTGCTGGGCAAGCCTTTTTTCCAGCAAGGGTACCCAGCCCTCGCCGCGCTTCAAGCCGTACTCTGCGCTCAGCGAATCGCCCAGCACCAGGATGACCGGCTTGCCGGACGCGTTGGTGGCCTGGGCCTGCGCCGCGGCCGTCCATGTTCCCGCGCTGCCCGCACCGCATAGTGCGGCGGTGGTCAAGATAAAGTCACGTCGATTCAAAACCAAAGCCTTTCCATGTCCCAACCCCCGTCTGATGCCATTGTCGCCGTCGAGCATGTCTTCAAGTCCGTCACCGATTCGGCCGGCACGCTGGACATTCTGCAGGACATCGATTTCACCCTCGGCGCGCGGGAAACCGCTGCCATCGTGGGCGCCTCGGGCTCCGGCAAGAGCACCTTGCTGTCGATCATCGCGGGGCTCGATACGCCCACACGCGGCACGGTCAGGCTCGGTGGCGACGACATCTTCGCCATCGACGAGGACGAACGTGCCGCCCTGCGCGCCCAGCGCGTGGGCTTCGTGTTCCAGAGCTTCCAGCTGCTGGGCAACCTGAGCGCGCTCGAAAACGTGATGCTGCCGCTGGAGCTGGCCAACCGCAAGGATGCGCGCAAGGCCGCCACCGAGATGCTCGGCCGCGTCGGCCTCGGGCAGCGCCTGGGCCACTACCCCAAGGTGCTCTCGGGCGGCGAGCAGCAGCGCGTGGCGCTGGCCCGTGCCTTCGTCGTGCAGCCGGCCCTGCTCCTGGCCGACGAGCCCACCGGCAGCCTGGACTTCGCGACCGGCGAGCAGGTGATGAAGCTGATGTTCGACCTGAACCGCGAGCTCGGCACGACGCTGGTCCTGGTCACCCACGACCGCGGCATCGCGTCTCGCTGCGAGCGCCGCATCACCATCGAGGCCGGGCGCGTGTCGCTCAACGAGAAGACGCCGATCTCGACGGTCGAGCAGGCCGCCTGAACGTCGAAGAAACGTCGAAGAAACGTCGAAGAAACGTCGAAGAAACGTCGAAGAAACGTCGAAGAAACGGCGAAGAGACAGCGAAGAGACAGCCGCAACAACAACCCGAGGAGAGGTCCATGGACAAGCTTCCACCCGAAGCCATCGCCGCATTGCAGCGCGGCAGCCTGATCGAGGCCATCAAGATCGTGCGCGACAAGACCGGCCTGGATCTCAGGTCGGCCAAGGAAGCCGTCGAGCGCTACGCCAATGGCGACGGGGCGGCAGCGGACTGGCAGGAGGGCGACTGGGGCCGCGGCGAGCCCGAGGCTGCGGGCGGCATGCAGGGCAACGGGCCGGCCGCCGTGCCCGCAGCCGCGCTCGCGGCCCTGGCGCGTGGCAACAAGATCGAAGCCGTCCGCCTCACGCGCGAAGCCACCGGCCTGGGCCTGGCCGAGGCCAAGCAACTGGTCGAGAACCACCAGAACCCGGCGCTGGGCGATTTCGGGCACTTGCCGTCGAACATTCCGACCCACCCGATGGCCGAGCCGGGGCGGGTGCCCCAAGGTGGCTTCAAGTGGCTGCCCATCGTCATCGTCCTGCTGGTCGTGGCGCTGGCCTGGCTGTATTTCGTGAAGGGCGTCTGAAGCGATGATCGTTCCCCAGTTCTGGGCCGAGGGCCGCATCCAGGAGCGCACGGCCGGCAAGCAGATCACCGTGCGGCGCTACGGCTGGTCCGACGACAGCCCGCTGGCCGCCCAGGCGCATGCCGACCAGCGCACCCGCGAGGCCTTCGACCGCATCGCGAGCGGCGAAAAACTCGACCGCCTCGAGCGCAAGCTGGCCTACAACGGCGCCGACGGCGTGCCGATCCGCGAGGAAATCGTCGAGCGGCAGGGCCAGAGCGTCATCACCCGCAACGGCTACGGCGCGCGCTGCCTGAACACGCCCGACGTGCTGTTCGTCGACATCGACTTCGACGAACCCCTGCGCACCAGCGTGTTCGGCTTCGCATTGGTGCCGGCGCTCATCGCGGGCATCGTCGGCGGATGGACGGCCAAGACCTGGGTGGGCGGGCTGATTGCTGCCATCGTGGTCTTCATCGTTGCCTACCGCATCGGGCTGGCCAAGAAGCGTGGGGAGGCCAGCACGAACCCCGCGCCCGAGAAGCGCGCGGCCGAGCGCATCGGGCGCTTCCTGCACCAGCATCCCGACTGGCACCTGCGGATCTACCGCACACCCGCCGGCTTTCGGGTCCTCGCGATGCACGACGTCTTCAGCCCGGCCGACATGGCCGTGGCCGACTGCTTCCAGGCGCTGGGCGTGGACAAGGTCTACGCGCGCATGTGCCGCAACCAGAACTGCTTTCGCGCCCGCGTGAGCGCCAAGCCCTGGCGCATCGGCATCGGCGAGCACATGCGGCCGCAGCCGGGCGTCTGGCCCGTGTCGCCCGAGAAGCTGCCCGTGCGCGATGCCTGGGTCGCGCAGTACGAAAAGGCCGCCGAAGGCCACGCCGCCTGCCAGTACCTGGAGAGCGTCGGCAACCTCGAGCGGGTGCATCCGAACGCGCTGGCGGTACAGGAACTGCACGACGAGCGCACGCGTGCGCTCAGCGGCCTGCCGATCGCCTGACGGATCGACGCTGGGGGTAGGGATAATCGGGGGATGTCTTCCCCCAAAGTGATCTTCGGCTTCCATGCCGTGGGCGTGCGAATCAAGACCGCGCCGAAATCGGTGCTCGAGGTTCTGTTCGACGCCAGCCGGCGCGATGCGCGCATGAAACAATTCCTCGCCCGTGCGCAAGAAGCCGGCGTGCGGCTGGTCGAGGCCGACAGCCTGCGCATCGCCAAGCTCGCCGGCAGCCATGGCCACCAGGGCGTGGCGGCGCGGGTCGAACCCACCGCGCAAATCCATTCGCTCGACGAACTGCTCGAAGGCCTCGAAGAGGCCGGCACCGTGCCCCTCTTGCTGGTGCTCGACGGCGTGACCGATCCGCACAACCTGGGCGCGTGCCTGCGCGTGGCCGATGGCGCGGGCGCCCATGCGGTGATTGCGCCCAAGGACCACGCGGCCGGCATCAACGCCACCGTGGCCAAGGTGGCGAGCGGTGCGGCCGAGACGGTGCCGTATTTCATGGTGACCAATCTCGCGCGCACGCTCAACGAACTCAAGGAGCGCAGCATCTGGTGCGTGGGCACCAGCGACGACGCGCCGGGCACGATCTACCAGAGCGACCTGAAGCGTCCGCTGGCGCTGGTGCTGGGCGCCGAAGGCGAGGGCATGCGCCAGCTGACCCGCAAGACCTGCGACGAACTCGTGAGCATCCCGATGGCCGGTGCGGTCGAGAGCCTGAACGTCTCGGTGGCCAGCGGCGTGTGCCTCTACGAGGCGATGCGCCAGCGCAGCGCCTGATCCGTCGCTAATCCTTCGGGAGCGGCCCGCCCTTGCGGTGGAAATACACCAGTTCGGCCATGCGCCGCATCTGCGGCGTGCCGAGCAGGTGGTTGAACATCCAGTCGCTCTGGAAGTGGTCGAAGGCCCAGCGCAGCGAGCGCTTGAGCAGGAAGCGCGGATAGCTGCGCACGAACCACGTCGCCGGGTCGTCCATCTCGCCGCGAACGAAACGTGCCACGGCCTCGCCTGCGCGTTCGCCGTGCTGCAGCGCGGTGTGGATGCCGCCGGCCGTGACCGGCGACACCATGCCTGCTGCGTCGCCCACCAGCAGCGCCCGTTCGCGCGCCACGACCGGGAGCACGCCGCCGCAGGGAATCATCCCGGCGCGCACGGCCACCGGGGGTGCATCGCCTGGCGACACCACCGATTCGATCTTCTTCAGGAAAGGCGCGAGCCGCAGCGCGTTCGCGTCGTTCTGGCCCATGCGGCGCGCCAGGCCGATCTGGCTCACGCCCACGCCGTCGAGCGCCCAGCCGATGTAGCCGGGTGCGAGCTTGCGGTCGATGAAGCAGTGCAGGAGGTCTGGCGCCATGCGGGCGCCCTGGTATTCGTGCTCCACGCCATAGAGAAAGCGCGTGTTGCGCGAGAGGCCGAGCACCTTGGCGACGCGTGAATGCGGGCCGTCCGCGCCCACGAGGTAGGTGGCGGTGATGCAGGGGCCGTGCGTCACCGGGACTTCCCACCGGTCGTTCATCCACAGCGCCTGCTCGAACAGCGTGCCCAGGCGCACATCGACGCCGCAGGCCCGGGTGGAATCCACCATCCAGTCGAGCAGCGCGGGCGCATCGGTGGCCCAGAACCAGTAGCCGGGTGCATGCAGGTCGACGTGCCGCATGTTCGGTGCATAGAGCCGCACGCCTTCGATGCGCCGGACCAGCGCAGGTGGCACCTCGGCCAGCCAGGGGACGCTGTCGACCGCGTCCTTCACGATGACGCCGGTGGTGTGGAGCTTGGCGCCGGCGCTGGCTTTTTTCTCCAGCACCATCACGCTCAATCCGGCCAGGGCCCCAGCCCGGGCGCAGGCAAGGCCCGAGAAGCTTGCGCCGACGACGAGCAGGTCGACCTTGATGTTGGCCAGGCCGCTGCTTGCGGTGGGCGGCGCGGGACAGGGCGCCGTGGATGAAGTGGAGAGCGGGGAAAAAAGGCAGGAAGAGGAGGAGTGCATGGGCAGCTGACTGAGCAACGCGCGCCACGGTTTGTGGTGCGCGTGCGAAGTTAGCTACGCCATGTGCGGGCGGCGTGAAGCCTGTGTGAACCCTATCCCGGGCCAGCGTGTCAGGACGGGTCCTTGCCGCGCGTGCGGCCCACCGCGCTGAAGATGCCGATGCCCAGCAGGATCAACGCACCGATGCCGATGTAGAGCGTGGGGACGCCAGCCACCGACGCACCCCAGGCGACGCCGCCCAGGAAGATCAGGAACCCGATCATGTAAAGCGCAAAAGACATCATGTTCCTCCGAAGCCAAGATGCCTTGGTGTACCCCGGACGCCCTTGCGGCCCGGACCGGCCTGAGCCGCCTCTGCGTGTGGGAGCGTGCCTACCGGTTGGCTGGTGTGCTGTCTCGCAAACAGACGCCCTGGCGTGAACGGCGCGATGTCATGCGCGGTTATTTGCGGGGCGGCACCCTAGTCCGGGCAGGCCACCAGCAGGTACCGGCAGGCCGTGCGCCCGAGTGCCTTGAAGACCAGCGGCCGGTCCACGCCGAAATCCAGGCAATCCCCGGGCGCCAGCTCGAAGCGCTCGTCGCCGTAGTCCACCCGCAACGCGCCTTCGAGCATCCACAGGCATTGGCGATAGGGCTTGCCGCTCCATCGCGGATAGCCGACCTGTGCCGAACGCGGCAGCTCGACCTCGACCAGTTCCACCCCGCTGCCCGTCGTGCCGCGCTCGGCGACCTGGCGGCGCAGATAACCCGCGTCGGGATCGCGCCAGACTTCCTGCGCGGCCTTCGTGCGAAGCCGCTGGGGGCCTTCCTTTTCCTCGGTGAGGAGTTGCGCCAGCGACACGCCGAGGCCCGCGGCCAGCCGGCCCAGCAGCACGGCCGTGGGGCTGCTCTGCACACGCTCGACCTTCGAGATCATGGCCTTGCTGACGCCCGACAGCTCGGCCAGCGCGGCCAGGCTGAGCCCCTTGGCCTGCCGCAGCGCCAGCAGCCGGGTGGCGATGAGGGCGTCGATGCGGCCGGCGGAATCGTCCGAAGGAGGGGATGAAGAAGAAGGAGATGTTGAAGAGGGAGATGTGTTTCTCATATGAGATTATTATTCTCCTATATTGAACGAAAGAAACACCATGCGCCTCATCCCCTGCACCGAGGAAGCCCACGCCGGCGCCATCCTCGCCATCCTCAACGACGCCATCGTCACCTCCACGGCGCTCTACGACTACAAGCCGCGCACGCCCGAGAACATGGTCGCCTGGTTCGCCACCAAGCGCACCAACGGCTTCCCGGTGATCGGTGCGCAGGACGAAAACGGCAAGCTGCTGGGCTTTGCGAGCTACGGCAACTTTCGCGCCTTTCCCGCCTACAAGTACACGGTCGAGCACTCGGTGTACGTCGCGGCCGACCACCGGGGCGCGGGGCTGGGCCGCACGCTCATGGAAGCGATCATTGCCGAGGCGATCGCACGCGACGTGCACGTGATGGTCGGCGCCATCGATGCCGCCAATGCGGGCAGCATCGGCCTGCACGAGCGGCTGGGGTTCGAGCACTCGGGCACCGTACGGCAGGCCGGCTTCAAGTTCGGCCGCTGGCTCGACGTGGCGTTCTACCAGCGGATTCTTGCGACGCCGCTGAACCCGGTCGACGGCTAGGCGAGTGAGAAAAAGCGCATCACGACTTCGCTCGGATGCCTGACGCCGGCGCCGACGAACATGCGCTCGTTGATCCATCGCAGCGCGGGCGAGGCCGTCTCGAAGCGCGGGTTGCAGCGAAAGTAGACCTGCGCTGGGTCGACCGCCTCGCCGCGCATCAGCTTGGCCATCACCTCCGGCGCAGCCGAGCGCACCGCATGGTTCTGCACGTAGATCAGGTCGCCCGCGTCGGTCTCCAGGCCGTAGCGCGCGTCGAGCTCGGAGAGCGTGTCGCTCACGATCAATTGGAAGTCGCTGCCGCCCGGCAGCACGCGTGCGCGCCAGCCGTGCCCCGACGCCTCGCCGCCCGTGATGGGCACCACGCGCCGCAACCCGCGCGCGCTCTGGCCCAGCACCTGCGGTACGCCCACCTCGACGCGCAGGTCGGCGAAGTGGTCGAGCGTCGGCGCGGCGATCGAATCGAACACGTGGCTGCTCATCGCACGAAGCGGTTCAGGCGGCTGCCGTCTCTGCGCTCGCGCGATCGAGCATCTCGATGGTGCCCGCGTCGAGTTTGAGCTGCGTGGCGACCACCAGCTCCTCGAGTTGCGCGATCGAGGTGGCGCTGGCGATGGGCGCCGTCACGCCCGGCCGTGCGATCTGCCATGCGATGGCGACCTGGCCCGGCTTGGCGTTGTACTGCTGCGCGACCTTGTCGAGCGCATCGAGGATGCGCAGGCCGCGCTCGTTGAGGTACTTCTTCGTGGTGTTGGCGCCGCGCGCGCTCTTGGCGGCATCGGCCTCGGTGCGGTACTTGCCGGTGAGGAAGCCGGCCGCGAGCGCGTAGAAGTTGATCACGCCCACCTCGCGCTTCACGCACAGCGGCTCCAGCTCGTCTTCGAACACGGCGCGGTCGTACAGGTTGTAGAGCGGCTGCAGGCTCTCGTAGCGCGCGATGCCCAGGCGCTCGGACACGTCCAGCGCCTCGGCCAACCGGGGCGCCGTGTAGTTGGAAGCGCCGATGGCGCGCACCTTGCCCTCCTTGATGAGCGCATCGAAGGCGCCCAGCGATTCTTCGAGCGGCGTGCCGGCGTCGTCGTCGTGCGACTGGTAGAGATCGATGTAGTCCGTCTGCAGGCGCTTGAGCGACGCCTCGACCGCCTCGCGGATGTACTTGGGCGCGAGACCCACCTTGCCTTCGCCCATCGGCTTGCCGACCTTGGTGGCCAGCACCACGCGGTTGCGCTTGCCGCTCTGCTTGAGCCACTTGCCGATGATGGTTTCCGATTCGCCGCCCGTGTGGCCCGGCACCCAGGCCGAGTAGACGTCGGCGGTGTCCACGAAGTTGAAGCCCGCGTCCAGCCAGGCGTCGAGCAGCTTGAACGAGGCGGCCTCGTCGACCGTCCAGCCGAACACGTTGCCACCGAAGGCGAGCGGCGAAACCAGGAGGCCGGAGCGGCCGAGCGGACGAAGTTGCGACATGACGAAGTTTCCTGAAGAAGAAAAACGAAAGGGAAGGATCAGACGAAGCCCACGGCGCCGAGCAGCGCGCCCGCGCCCAGCAGCCAGAGCAGGTGGATGCGGGTGCGCCAGACGATAAGTGCGGCCACGCCGGTCAGCAGCCACAGGTGCCAGGCAGGCGCGTTGCCGGCATGGTTACCCGTGGCCAGCACCCAGCCGGTGGCGATGAGGAGGCCCACCACCACCGGCGCCATGCCCTGCTTGAAGGCGCGCACTTCGCGGCGGGTGCGGTTGCGGTGGCCCCAGCGGGTGGCGAAATAGGTGAGGGTGGTGCTCGGCACCATGATGCCGACCATGGTCACCATGAGGCCGAAGAAGCCGAGCAGCCAGGCCGTCGGCCCGGCGCCGATGCCGCCGCCCGCGTTGAGCCCGACGTTCCAGCCCATGAGCGCAACGAACAGCACGTTGGGCCCGGGTGCGGCCTGGGCGATCGCGACCGACGAGCTGAACTGCGCATCGGTGAGCCAGCCGTGCTGGGTGACGAGGTAGCGGTGCATGTCGGGCACCGTGGTGATGGCGCCGCTGATCGACAGCAGCGAGAGCAGCAGGTACTGGCCGAAGAGGGCGAGCCAGTCGTGCCATTGCATCGCGATGGTCATTCGAAAACCTCCGCCTTCGGCTGCGGTGCGAGCGTGCCTGGGGCGGCCCGGCGCGCGCTCATGGCGCGATCCTCTTCCAGGTCCAGACGCAGGCCACGCCGCCGACCACCAGCAGCACCCAGCCGAGCGGCACCTTGAACACCGCGATGGCCGCGAACACCAGCGCCATGAATGCGAGGCAGGCCGGAAAACCCAGCGGGTGCTTGCGCAGTTGCGGAATCAGCTTGATGCCCGTGGCGGCGATCAGCCCGCCCGACACCGCCCCCATGCCCCGCAACGCCGCCGCCACCTGCGGGTTGCCGGCGTAGTGCGCGTAGAGCACGGCCAGCGCGAGGATCACGACCAGGGGAATGGTCAGCATGCCCGCCACCGCGGCGAGGGCGCCACGCAGCCCGAAGTAGCGGTCGCCGATCATGAGGCCCAGGTTGATCACGTTGGGGCCCGGCATCACCTGGGCCACGGCCCAGTCTTCGAGGAACTGTTCGGGGGTGAGCCATTTCTTCTTCTCGACCATCTCGCGCTGGACGATGGCCAGGACGCCGCCGAAGCCCTGCAGCGCGAGCCAGGTGAATGAAACAAAAAGGTCGCGTGGCGACCGGGGCTGTGGCTGCGAGGGCGCTTGCGGCGTTGCCGCATCGGAGAGGGGCGGGTGCATGTGGATGCGATTATCGTAGGCAGGCCTGCAACATGCCGGGCATCGCACCGACAAGACCCGGCCGATCCAACAGGGACATTCCATGCTCATGCAAATCCGCGCGCTCTTCGATCTCTGCAAACGGGCCTTCGCGTCGTGGTCGAACGACTACGCGCCCAGCATGGGGGCGGCGCTCGCCTACTACACGGTGTTCTCCATCGCGCCGCTGCTGCTGATCGTGATCGCGGTGGCCGGGCTGGTGTTCGGCCAGGAGGCCGCGCGCGGCGAGATCTTCGCGCAGCTCTCGGGCCTCATGGGCGCACAGGGCGCGGCGGCGGTGCAGGGCATGCTGCAGGCGGTGAACAAGCCAGCCGAGGGCATCGTGGCCACGGTGATCGGCATCGGCCTCCTGGTGGTCGGCGCGACCACTGTCTTCGGCGAACTGCAGGATGCGCTCGACCGCATCTGGCGTGCGCCGGCCCGCGCCAAGAGCTCGGGCATCTTCAACCTGCTGCGGGTGCGGCTGCTGTCGTTCAGCATGATCATGGGCATCGGCTTCCTGCTCATGGTGTCGCTGGTGGCCAGCGCGGCGCTGGCGGCGCTGGGCAAGTGGTGGTCGCCGGTGTTCGGGGCTTGGGAGAGCCTGGCGCAGGTGGTGAACTTCGTCTTCAGCTTCGCGATGGTGACGGTGATCTTCGCGATGATCTACAAGATCATGCCGCGCGCGAAGGTGCAGTGGCGCGACGTGGGGGTGGGCGCGGCGGTCACGGCGCTGCTCTTCACGGTGGGCAAGCACCTGATCGGCCTGTACATCGGCAAGAGCAGCGTGGCCTCGGGCTACGGCGCCGCGGGCTCGCTGGTGGTGGTGCTGGTGTGGGTGTACTACTCGGCGCAGATCTTCCTTCTGGGCGCCGAGTTCACCTGGGTCTATGCGCGCACCTACGGCTCGATGAAGGACAAGGCGGGCCTGCCCGATGCGAACCCGTCGCCCACGCGCGACGTGCCCCTGGCGCACAACGACGCCTGAACGCTCGCTGGATCAACCTGCGAAGCCGCCTTCGTCGAGGAACTTCTGTTCTTCCGCGCTGGTGCTGCGCCCCAGCATCCGGTTGCGATGCGGAAAGCGGCCGAAGCGCGCGACGATGTCCCGGTGCAGCACGGCGTAGCGCTGCGTGTTGGCATCGAGCGCCGCATTGAGTTCGACCGAGCGCTCCTGCTCGGCCAGCACTTCGGAGTGCATGAACGGCAGGTAGAAGAACGCGCGCAGTTCCTTGTCGAACTGCTGGTCGAAGCCCGCATCGATCGCCTTCTTCGCCGCGGCCAGCGCGAGGCCGTCGGTGGCCAGCATGTGCGGGTTGTTGCGCCAGGCGTTGCGTGGCAGCTGGTCCAGCAGCACAAGAAGCGCCAGAGCGCCTTCGGCATCGTCGCTCCAGTGATCGAGCTCGCCGCGGGCGGCGGCCTGGTGCGCGGCCGAGAAGCGCGAGAGAAATTCGGCGTCGAATGCATCGCTCTTGGCGAACCAGCGGGCAGGGCCGGCGTCGCGCCAGAAGCCGGCCACATCGCGCGCCTCGGGGAGCGTGGAGAGTGCTTGGGAGGTCATCGTTGCATTCTCTTTCACTCTGTGGCGGGCCCGCAAAGTCGGGGCGGTGGCCGACACGGCCGGGTGCGGGCGCTGCCTATGCTGTGGAGGCTTTCACAACCCAGGAGATAAAGCTCATGACCAAATACGGCACCCTTTTGCGCGCAGCCCTCATCACCGGCGTGGCCAGCGCTGCCCTGGTCGGCTGCGGGATGATGTCCAAGTCGAACACCGCCAGCTTCAGCGGCGCGATGAACGCGGCCAGCGAAGTGCCGCCCAACATGACGCGCGGCAGCGGCATGGCCGAAGCCTGGCTCAACCGGGACACCAACGTCCTCAAGTACAAGATCACCTACACCGGCCTGAGCGGCCCGGCGACCGCAGCGCATTTCCACGGTCCTGCCGCGGCTGGCGCGAATGCCGGCGTGGTGCTGCCGTTCGCCAACGCAGCCAGCCCGATCGAAGGCCAGGCCACGCTGACCCCGGCGCAGGCCGCCGACCTGGTCGCGGGCAAGTGGTACGCCAACGTCCACACCGCGGCCAACCCGGGTGGCGAGATCCGCGGGCAGATGCTGCCGAAGATGTGATCTTCTTCCGGGAGAGGACCGGGAGACTTCGGTCTCCGGTCAGGTTGCTGTCGCGGGGGTGGTGTCAAATGAACGCATGACGACGACCCCCAAGAAAAATCCCCGTGCGGCATCCTCCCGGCAACCCCTCAATCCTTTCGCGTCACGCCGCGAAGACATGCGCCAGGCCCGCAAGGCGCTGGTGCTGCAGGGCGGCGGCGCGCTCGGCGCCTACCAGGCGGGCGTGTATGCCGCGCTCAGCGAGACCGAGCTGCAGCCGCACTGGATTGCCGGCGTCTCGATCGGCGCCATCAATGCGGCCCTGATCGCGGGCAATGCGCCCGAGCACCGGGTCGACAGGCTGCGCGAGTTCTGGCACCTCGTGTCCTCCGGGCCCTCGCAGCGACTGCCTTCCTGGCTCGGCGACCGGGCCACGCAGAACCAGTACAGCGCGGCGATGGCGTCGCTGGTCGGCATTCCGGGATTCTTCGAGCCGCGCTATTCGCCGGCCCTCCTGATGGGCGGTGCGGCGCCGCTGCTGAGCTACTACGACACCTCGCCGCTCAGGGGCACGCTGGAGCGCCTCATCGATTTCGACCGCATCAACGCCTGCGAAGCGCGCTTCAGCGTGGGCGCGGTCAACGTGCGCACCGGCAACTCGGTGTACTTCGACAACACGCGCCAGCGCATCGGTCCGGAGCACATCATGGCCAGCGGCGCGCTGCCGCCGGGCTTTGCGCCGGTGCACATCGACGGCGACGACTACTGGGACGGCGGCATCGTCTCGAACACGCCGCTGCAGTACGTGCTCGACCTCCATCCGCGCAACGAGCCCCTGGTGGTGCTGCAGGTGGACCTCTTCAATGCGCGCGGCGAGATGCCGCGCACCATGGCGGGCGTGATGGAGCGGCAGAAGGACATCACCTATTCGAGCCGCACCCGCATGAACACCGACGCGCTGGCCGCGAACATGAACCTGCAGCAGGCCATTGCCGACCTGATCACCAAGCTGCCGGCCAATCTGCGCAAGGACCCGAGCGTGCTCGCGGTGCAGTCGCAGCTCACGCACGAGCCCATCGACATCTTTCACCTGATCTACCGCGACAAGCCCTATGAGCTCGAGTCGAAGGACTACGAGTTCTCGCGCGCCGCGGTCGAGGAGCACTGGGAGTCGGGCGCGCGCGACATGCGCGCAACGCTCGCGCACCCCGAGACCCTGCGCGCCGACGCCACCGTCAACGGCGTGACCACCTTCGACCTCGGCGAACACGGCCCGGGCCGGGTCAAGCGGCCGGGCCTGTCGCGCTGAACACAAGGCGAATCAGGTTCGACTAAGAAACCAGCGCCAGACTGGATCGGTCACTTCAACAGGAGGAAATGTCCATGAACATTGAAGATGTACGGCGACAGGCTTTCGCCATGCCGCTCACCAGCCCCGCCTTCCCGCCCGGACCGTACCGGTTCGTGCGCCGCGAATTTCTCATCGTCACCTACCGCACCGACATGGACGCGCTGCGCGCCGTGGTGCCCGAGCCGCTCGAAGTGGTCGAGCCGCTCGTGAAGTACGAATTCATCCGCATGCCCGACTCCACCGGCTTCGGCGACTACACCGAGTCGGGCCAGGTCATCCCGGTGCAGCTGCGCACCGCCAAGGGCGTGGAGCAGGGCGCGTATGTGCATGCGATGTACCTGAACGACCATCCGCCGATTGCCGGCGGCCGCGAGCTCTGGGGCTTTCCGAAGAAGCTCGCCTCGCCGGTGCTCGACTACGAGACCGACGTGATCGTCGGCACGCTGGACTACGGCAAGGTGCGCGTGGCCAAGGCCACCATGGGCTTCAAGCACCGCGCGCTCGAGCACGCGCCGATTCTTGCGGGCATCGCGCAGCCGAACTTCCTGCTCAAGATCATTCCGCACGTCGACGGCACGGCCCGCATCTGCGAGCTGGTGCGCTATCACATGGTCGATGTCACGTTGCACGGCGCGTGGACCGCGCCGGCATCGCTCGAACTGCATCCGCATGCGCTGGCACCGGTGGCCGACCTGCCGGTGCTGAAGGTCGAATCGGCGGTGCACTACATCGCGGACATGACGCTTGCGCTGGGTACCGTCGAGCACGACTATCTCGCCTGATTCTTGCTGTCACTTTTCAACCCCAACCTCTCAAGCTTTCAAGGACACACCATGCAACTCAAGGACAAGGTCGCCTACATCACCGGCTCGGCCAGCGGCATCGGCAAGGAAATCGCCATCCTCTTCGCACAGGAAGGCGCCAGGATCATCATTGCCGACCTCAACAAGGAAGCGGCGGATGCCACCGCCGCTGAACTCAAGGCCACGGGCGCCGAGGCCATCGGCGTGGCCGTGGACGTGACCAACGAAGACCAGGTCAACGCCTCGGTCGAGGAGGGCGCCAAGGCCTTCGGCGGCATCGACATCCTGATCAGCAATGCCGGCATCCAGATCGTTCACCCGGTGGAAGAATTCAGCTTCGCCGACTGGAAGAAGATGCTCGCGATCCACCTGGACGGCGCATTCCTCACCACCAAGGCGTGCCTGAAGCACATGTATGCACAGGGCCGCGGCGGCAGCGTGATCTACATGGGCTCGGTGCACTCGAAGGAGGCGTCGCTGCTGAAGGCCCCCTACGTGACGGCCAAGCACGGCCTCATCGGCCTGGCCAAGACGGTCGCGAAAGAAGGCGCCAAGCACGGCGTGCGCGCCAACGTGATCTGCCCGGGCTTCGTGCGCACGCCGCTGGTCGAGAAGCAGATTCCGGAGCAAGCCAAGACGCTGGGCATCAGCGAAGAAGAAGTCATCAAGAACGTGATGCTCAAGGAAACGGTCGATGGCGAGTTCACCACCACGGAAGACGTGGCGCGCGTGGCGTTGTTGTTCGCAGGCTTCCCGACGAATGCGCTGACCGGCCAGTCGCTGGTGGTGAGCCACGGCTGGTTCATGCAGTAAGGATTTCTCTTTCTCTCCCCCTCTGGGGGAGAGCCGGGGTGGGGCACGACGGCGCCAATTTCCAACGCTCTGCCTGCCCCATCCCAACCTTCCCCGGGGGGAAGGAGCAAGACAGGGGTTACAGCCTCAGCTCCCAGGTCTCGCCCATGAGTTGCTTCCCATAGCTCTCGTGCAGTTCCGACCCGGTGAGCTGGAAGCCGCGCCTGGCATAGATGCTGCGCGCAGCCGTGAGGCCGCTGTTGGTCCACAGCACCATCTTCCTGTAGCCCTTCAGGCGCGCGAAGGCGATGCATTCGTCCACCAGCTTGCCGCCCAGGCCCAGCCCGCGCGCGGCCGGTGACAGGATCAGCAGGCGCAGTTGCGCCACGGCGGCCGACTTGCGTACCACGAAGATCGAGCCCATGCGCTCGCCGTTGAGTTCCGCGATCCAGCAGCGCTCCCATTCGGGCTGGAACTTCTGCAAGAACTCTCCCGCGATCTGCGCCACCAGCGCCTCGAAGCTGCTGTCCCAGCCGTACTCGCGCGCATAGATCTCGCCGTGCTGCTGCACGACCCAGCCGATGTCGCCGGGCGCGGGATCGCGCAGGACCGCGGCCTGGGGTTTAGGGGGCGGTGCCGCGGGGTCCAGCAGCGATTGCATCGTGCCCATGGCTTGCACCAGTTGCTGGCGCTGGGCCGGCGCCAGCGATCCGAGCAGCGCGGCGGCCTCGTCGCGCGATTTTTGTTGCAGCGGCGCGAATGCGGCGTGGCCGGCCTCGGTCAGGCGCAGCACGCTCTGGCGGGCGTCCCGCGCATGGGGCTCGCGGGTGAGCCAGCCCGCGGATTCGAAGCGGCGAAGGATGCGGCTCATGTAGCCCGCGTCCAGCCCCAGGTCCCGGCCGATCTCGCTGGCGACCGCCGTTTCGCGGTGTGCCAGCTCGTACAGGAGGCGCACGTCGGTCAGCGACATGTCGCTCCCAAGGTACGGATCGAGCGCGCCGATCTGGCGGGTATAGAAGCGGTTGAACTGCCGGATGGCCTTGACGGCTGCGGTGTCTACGGAGGGCGAGATGGCTGACATGGTTGCCATTGTCATTCGATTGGTTGACTTTGGCAATCAATTCAAGTCCGTGGCGAGGTCGGGTCGCAGGATGTTTGCCGCGACAGGGATGCTGGAAAACCCTAAAATCGAGGGTTGCCCACCACAGCGCCGCCGCAGCGCTGTTCACACCCACCGATGAACGCTCCCGTCGACGTCTCCTTCTTTGCCCGCGCCGCCAAGCCGCTGAACAGCTACCGCAAGTACTGGGCGGCCCGTTTCGGCACGGCCAAGTTCCTGCCGACCACGCGCAAGGAAATGGACGCTCTCGGCTGGGACAGCTGCGACATCATCGTGGTCACGGGCGACGCCTACGTCGACCACCCCAGCTTCGGCATGTCGGTGATCGGCCGCATGCTGGAGGCGCAGGGCTTTCGCGTGGGCATCATTGCCCAGCCCGACTGGCAGAGCGCCGAGCCCTTCAAGGCGCTGGGCAAACCGAACCTGTTCTTCGGCGTGACCGCCGGCAACATGGATTCGATGATCAACCGCTACACCGCGGACCGCAAGATCCGCAGCGACGACGCCTACACCCCCGGCGACATCGGCGGCTCGCGCCCCGACCGTGCGGCCATCGTGTATTCGCAGCGCTGCAAGGAAGCCTGGAACGACGTGCCGATCATCCTGGGCGGCATCGAAGGTTCGCTGCGCCGCATCGCGCACTACGACTACTGGTCGGACAAGGTGCGCCGCTCCATCGTCGTCGATTCGAAGTGCGACCTGCTGCTGTACGGCAACGCCGAGCGCGCCATCGTCGAGATCGCGCACCGCCTGGCCGCCAAGGAGCCGGTGCAGCAGATCACCGACGTGCGCGGCACCGCCTACGTGCGGCGCGAAACGCCCGAGGGCTGGTTCGAGATCAATTCCACCAGCGTGGACGAGCCGGGCCGCGTCGAGGCGCACGTCAATCCGTACCTGATGGTGTCGGACCAGGCCAAGGCCAACGGCGCCACCTGCGCGAAGGAAGACGAGGCGAAGGACGTGGCCAAGGCGGCGGAAGAAGCCGGCTCGCCCGCGGTCAATCCGGCGATCAAGCCGCTGACCTTCATGCCCAACCCGGCGCTGGTTTCGCGCACGAAGATCAAGGTGCCTCCGCGCGACCACTCGGTGATCCGCCTGCCTTCGTACGAACAGGTGCGCAGCGACCCGGTGCTCTACGCCCACGCCAACCGCGTGCTGCACCTGGAGACCAACCCCGGCAACGCCCGCTCACTCGTGCAGGCGCACGGCGAGGGCACCACGGCGCGCGACGTGTGGATCAACCCGCCGCCCATTCCGCTCACCACGGCCGAGATGGACCTCGTGTTCGACCTGCCGTATGCGCGCAGCCCGCATCCGCGCTACGCCGACGAGAACGGCAGCCACGACGGCGCGACCAAGATCCCCGCGTGGGAAATGATCCGCTTCAGCGTGAACATCATGCGCGGCTGCTTCGGTGGCTGCACCTTCTGCTCGATCACCGAGCACGAGGGCCGCATCATCCAGAGCCGCTCCGAGGAATCGATCATCAAGGAGGTCGAGGCCATCCGCGATTCGGTCAGCGGCTTCACCGGCACCATCTCCGACCTGGGCGGCCCCACGGCCAACATGTATCGCCTGGGCTGCAAAAGCCCCGAGATCGAATCGGCGTGCCGCAAGCCCAGCTGCGTGTACCCCGGCATCTGCCCGAACCTGGGCACCAACCACGATCCGCTCATCAAGATCTACCGCCGCGCGCGGGCGCTGCGCGGCATCAAGAAGATCCTGATCGGCTCGGGCCTGCGCTACGACCTGGCCGTGCAGTCGCCCGAGTACGTGAAGGAACTGGTGCAGCACCACGTGGGCGGTTATCTGAAGATCGCGCCCGAGCACACCGAGCAGGGCCCGCTCACCAAGATGATGAAGCCCGGCATCGGCAGCTACGACAAGTTCAAGCAGATGTTCGAGAAGTTCTCGGCCGAGGCGGGCAAGAAGCAGTACCTCATTCCGTACTTCATCGCCGCGCACCCGGGCACCAGCGACGAGGACATGATGAACCTCGCGATCTGGCTCAAGAAGAACGGTTTCCGCGCCGACCAGGTGCAAACGTTCTACCCGAGCCCGATGGCCACGGCCACGACGATGTACCACACCAACAAGAACCCGCTGCGCAAGATCACGCGCGAGAGCGAGACGGTGGACATCGTGCGCGGCGACAAGCGCCGCCGCCTGCACAAGGCGTTCCTGCGCTACCACGATGCCAACAACTGGCCGCTGCTGCGCGAAGCCTTGAAGACCATGGGCCGCGCCGACCTGATCGGCAACGGCAAGCACCACCTCATCCCGACGTGGCAGCCGCTGACCGACGGCGGCTACACGAGCGCGCGCCGCAAGAACTCGACCTCTGCGCCGGTCGCCGCCAAGGCCGCGGCGCCGGTCAGGCTCGCGCCCGTGAAGCCGTCGAAGGGCCGCATGCTCACGCAGCACACGGGCCTCCCACCGCGCGACAACGGCAGCGGCAAGCCGGCCAGCAAGCCTTCGTCACGCAAGGTGCGTTGACCGGACGCGTGGCGGGCGACCGCTACGCGTACTGCATCTCGCCGTTGCCGAAGGACCAGTTCTCCTTCACCACCTCCACCAGGCTGATGAACACGTCCTCGCGCCGGATGCCCAGCTTCTCGTGCAGGTCGTCGGCCACGCGCTTGTAGAAGGCCTTCTTCATCTCGATCGTGCGCCCCTGGTTCAGCGTGATCTGGATCAGCACGAAGCCTGGCGAATACGCGATGCCCAGATAGCTCGCCGGATGGACCAGCGCCCCTGCGGCGTGCCGCGTGATGACCTGGAACTTGTCGTCCTTCGGCACGTTGATGGTTTCCGTCATCGCCTGGTAGACCAGGTCGCCGATGGCGGGGCCCAGCGTTTGCGGCGAGGCATCGGACAGTTCGATTCGAACGAGTGGCATGGAAGGTTTCTCCTGGATGGGGACGGTTTCAGTCTAGGACCGCGCGCACCGGGCGTCAGGCCGCGTGCGAAATACCCCGCAGCCAGAACACCCAGGCCGCCACCGCCGCGCAGTGAAGCACGACCGTGGCGCGGTACACGATCAGAAAGCCCTGCTTGCCCGACTTGTGCCGCAGCAGCCGCTGCCCGGCCCATGCGCCCGGCCAGCCACCGATCAGCGCGAGCAGGTGCAAGGTGCTTTCCCTGGTGCGCCAGCGGCCGGTCTGTGCGGCGTTCTTGTCGAGGGCGTAGGCGAAGAAGGCCAAGAGGCTCAGACGCGGCACTGCGCCAAGAACCAGCAGCGGCAAGCGGCCGGACCAGACGGCCATTCCGAGTAGCACCCCGTAGGCCAGCAGGAAAAGTAGCCCCCACGAGGCCGGGGCCTCGGATGCGCTTGGGCGACGCGGCTTCGCACGTGTCGGTGTGGAGCGGCGACGGTTGTCCACCGGTGCAAGTTTCGGCAGGGCGCGCGAGGCATCGGCCGATGCCACCTGCACCGCCACGGCGCGCGGCCCCTTGCCGCCGACATGGATCTCGACGCCGGCGCGGCACAGGCCTTGAAACGCAATGATCGCCACTCTGTCGCTCCTCCGGTCTCGCTCACCAGCACGTGCGCGAGCAGTCCGCCTGCCATGCAGCGATCGATGGGCGAGTCGGTGCGGGCGCTTGCGAGATCGTGCTGCAACTCGCGCTCGCGAGCTTGGGGCGAACGTGGCGCACGACATGAAAGCTGCCCGGCTCGCAGTCGAGTACCTCCGAGACGTCCTGGCCGATCTCGCGCAGACCGTGACGGCAAGCTTCGCAGTTGCAATCACTTTGCGGGGAGTGGACCAGGGTGCGCCGCGGCAAGTGCTCCGCCAGGCCCCAGCCTTTGTTCTGCCCGAGGCTTGACGACTTGCGTGTGGGGTTGAGGATGATCGCAGCAGCCTGCCGACCGGCGATGGCCTCGTTGCACGCTTTGGTGTCATAGGCACCATCGGAGCTTACGGAATGCAGTTTTTCGTCCGCAGGAATCTGCGCCGGCAACGCCGGTAGCATCGGCGCATCGCCAATGGCGTTGTTCGTGATCTCGCTGGCACGAATTTCCAGAGTCTGTGCATCGATGCCCAAGTGCACCTCGCCGCTGCCCGCGGTATTCCGCTTTGTGCTTCTTCGTCTTCCACTCGCCTTCGCCCCAGCATCTTCGCGTCAGTGATGTCGATCAGCAGATGCACCCGCACGCTGATCAGCCCGCAGCGAGTCCACGAACAACCAGTTCGAGCACCCGAGTGCCCTCGGACGGATCCCATGCGAGGCCGACGACGCAGCACCGCGGGTCGCAGCTTGCCGGCAGAATCGGGCACCTCCCCGCGCTTCGAGCGGCCCCCCACTTCCTTCGCGTGAACATCGTGTCCCTCGAAATTGGCGAACATGACCGTCGGCTGGACGAATCGCTGCTGCGCTCGCTCCACGCCCTGCTGGCCGAAGCCAGCGTCTCGCAGGCTGCCGCAAAGCTGGGCGTTGCGCAGTCCGCGCTGAGCCGCCACCTCAAGGTATTGCGCCAGTTGACCGGCGACGAGTTGCTGATACGCGTGGGCAACCGAATGGTGCTGACCGACCGGGCGCAGGCCTTGGTCGCGCCCACCCGCCGCATCCTGGCCGACATGTCGCTGCTCACCTCCGAGGCCAATCCCATCGAACTACGTGAGATGCGCCAGAGCTTCCGCATCGCGACCTACGACTTCCTGCCGCGCCGGTTCTTCGCGGACATCGTCGAGCGGGTCGCCCGGCAGGCGCCCGAGTGCGACGTGGTGATCCGCGGCCTGGGCTCCCGGTTCGAGCACTACAGGCAGCTCGCGGACGGCGAGGTCGACATGGTCATCACCATCTGGCCCGAACTCCCGGACCATCTGCGCGCGGCAAGCTTGTTGACCGAGCCGATGGTGTGCCTGATGCGAAGGGACCATCCACTGGTGGGGAAGCCACTGACACTTGAGGACTATCGCCGGGCACGGCATCTCACCTCGTTGGAGCATGTGCCGGGGCAGGGCACCATCCTCGATGCGCAACTCGCTGAGCTGGGCGTATCGGTGCACACGGCCATGCGCACCCAGTTCCTGGGCATGGCGCCTGCCATCCTCGCACGCTCCGATCTCATCTTCTCCACCGGCCGGCTGCTGGCCGAGGACTTCGCCGAGCAATACCCGCTCGCGCTCGTGCCGTTCCCCGCCAAGATCAAGCCGCATCGCTACCGCCTGGTCTGGCACGAGCGCACGCACAAGAACCAAGCCATGAGCTGGATGCGCAGCGAGCTGATTGCCGCCGCGCGCGAACTCGCCCACCGGCCCAGGTCATGACAGTGGCGTCATAACCCGCTGCACACCGCAGTGCTGGGCACCGGCGACAGGCGTGGATAAGGTCGCGGCACACATTCCAACCGACGCTGCCGCCCATGTCCGCCCCTCTCTCCGACGCCGCCGTTCCGCACGCCGTTTCCGCCACGCCGCTTCCGCCCGAACTGTTCGCCTGTGTCGCTCGGCTTCCCAAGGTCGACCTGCACTTCCACATGGCAGGCACCCTGCGCCCGGCCACGCTTGCGCGGCTCGCTCGCAAATACGACCTGCCCCTGCCCCGGTCCGTCGAGACGCTGTACACCTACCGCGACTTCTACGACTTCATCGACGTGCTGCGCATCGCCGCGCAGGCCGTGCGCACCAGCGCCGACTTCGAATGCGTGGCCTACGAAGCCGTGGAGGACGCGGCGCGCAGCAGCAACGCGCGTCATGTCGAGATGTCCTTCAACCCGCAGTACTTCATGCCCACCTGCGTTCCTTACCGGGTACAGGTCGAGGGACTGACTTCGGGCCTGCGTGCAGCGCAACGCGACTTCGGCTGCTCCGGCCTGCTGATCGCCTCCTTCGACCGCGGCCTGCCGCTCGACAGTGCCGAGCGAGCCATGGACGACATCGTTGCCCTGCGCTCGGACCTGGTGGTCGGCGTAGGCCTGGACGGGCCCGAGCGCGAAGGCCCTCCCGCCAGGTTCGCGGCGCTCTTCCAGCGCGCCGGCGGCGCCGGCTTGCGCCGCACGGCCCACGTGTGCGAGGACAACCAGACGCTGGAGGAGGCACCGCCTTCCAATGTCGACGCGTGCATCGAGCACCTGGGCTGCGACCGGCTGGACCACGGCTACAACCTGCTCGCCAGCGAAGACGGGTTGCGCCGCGCGCGCGATCGCGGCGTGTACTTCTGCGTGTGCGGGGTCACGAGCGTGGTACGGCGCCAGCGCCAGCGCATCGAAGGCGTGAAGCGCATGGTCGACGCGGGCCTGCCCGTCACCCTCAACACCGACGACCCTGCGATGTTCCACACCGACCTCTCGCATTCCTACGCCACCGTGCTCGAAGGCTGCGGCTGGGGGTGGGCGCAGGCGCGCGCCTTCAGCCTGGCGGGCGTGGACGCGTGCTGGCTCGACGAATCGGCCAAGCGGGCCTTGCGCGCCGAGTTCGAGCGCGAGATCGCCCAGCTCGAAAGCACGCAGTCCGCGGCGCAATGACCTCCGCCTGAACCCATACACCAGCCGAAAACAAGGAACCGCAATGCGACCCGCAACTGCCATACGAACCTATCGCCGCCAATGGCTCGCGGCGCTCGCATTTGTCGCCCTCTCGGGGGCGGCGCCACCCGGCATGGCCGAAGGCGCGTGGCCCGCCCGTGCCATCACGCTCATCGTGCCTTACGGCGCCGGCGGCAACGTGGACGTGATGGCGCGGTGGATCGGGCCCGAACTGTCCACGCGCCTCGGGCAGCCGGTGGTCATCGAGAACGTCTCAGGCGCCGGCGGTGTCATCGGCACGGAAAAAGCCGTGCGCGCCAAGCCCGACGGCTACACCCTGCTGCTGTCGGTGGAAAGCACCATCGTCATCGCGAAGATGGTCACGCCTTCTACCGTCCGCTACGACGGGTTGGTCGATCTGATGCCCGTCACCCTGCTGGGTTCGCAGCCCCTGGCGCTGGTGGGCAAGCCCGCCATGCAGGCGAAGACCAGCGAGGCGCTCTACGCGGAGCTGAGGTCGGCGCCCGGCAAGTACAGCTACGCGAGTTCCGGCGTGGGAACCTCGCTGCACCTGGGCGGCGAACTGCTCAAACAGCAAGGCGGCATCGACATGGTTCATGTGCCCTATCGAACCGGCATGCAGATCGTGAACGATCTCAGCGGCAACCAACTGGACCTGGCCGTGCTGCCCTTGTCCATGGTGATGCAGCAGGCACGCGCAGGAAAGATGCGCGTGTACGGCGTGATGTCGGACAAGCCGTCCCCGGCCATGCCCGAGGCGCCACCGCTGGCCGGCGTGCCGGCTTGGCGCGGCGCGAACGTGTCAGTGTGGCAAGGTGTCTTCGCGCCCAAGGGCACGTCGCCGCAGATCGTCGAGCAGTTGAATACTGCGCTCGGCCAAGTGCTGGCGACCCCCAGCGTGCGAAGGAACTTCGAGGACGGCGGCGTCACGCCGATCGGTGCCGGGCCGCAGGAGTTCGCGGCGTTCCTGAAGAACGAGGAGAGCAAGTTCGGCGCGATCGTCGCCAAGGGAAGCATCAAGGCCGAGTAGCCAGGACAGGCCGAGGAACGATGAGCGCGTGACGACCAGACGCATATGCATCGTCATGGCGACGAGCCAGGCTGCCTCGCCAATGGCTGGCCTGTTGCTCTACCCCCGGTCGCACGTCGACGCAATACCTTCTGGGCTTCACCGGCCGCGGCGGCGGACACGTCCGGCAAGAACAACCTTCGCTCGGGCTCGCAACTACAAATTCTGGAGGCTCGGCGAGCTTGCCATGCCGTACTTGCCGGTGCGCTTATGTATGAAAAGCGACGGTCGCCCGCATCGAGGCGATTCCCTGAGCGGTTTGTTCTCCCTGGCCTCTACCGGCGCCAAATCACCGTCGAGAGGCAGTGTGCTTGTTCGACGTGAGCGCGGGGCGTCGCCGCCGGCGATGCGCTCGCGGCGGTGGGCATCGCCAGCCGCTGCCGTTGGTGGTCTTCGGCCGTGCCGCTCAGGGCGCGCCGACCGGTGCGATCTTGCGGATGCGGTTGCCCAGGGTATCGGCCACATAGACCGTGCCATCGGCGCCGACCGCCACGCCGGATGGTTCGCTGAACCTTGCCGCCGAGCCGATGCCGTTCTGCGAGCCCATCACGCCGGCCTGGCCTGCCACCGTGGAGACCACACCTTCGGGCGTGATCTTGCGAAGGATGCTGTTGCCCGTGTCGGCCACGTAGAGGTTGCCAGCGGGGTCGAAGGCCACGCCGCCCGGGCGCTGGAAGGTCGCGCTGGCGGCCGCGCCGTCCGCAGCGCCTGCTGCTCCCGAGCCCGCGAAGGTCGTGACCACGCCAGCTTGCGTCACCTTGCGGATCCGGTTGTTGTCGCTGTCGGCCACGAAGAGGTTGCCCGCGGCGTCGGCCGCGATGCCGTAGGGCCGCGCGAACGATGCGGCGGCGCCGGTGCCTTCGGCAAAGCCGAACCCGCCGGAGCCGGCCAGCGTGGTCACGTCGCCCGCCGGCGTGATCTTGCGGATGAGGGAGGTGTTGAGTTCTGCCAGGTAGATGTTGCCGGCACCGTCCAGCGTCATCGCGATCGGGCCGGTGAACGTGGCGTTCGCGGCATTGCCGTCGACCGAGCCGCCCGCACCGGTGCCCACGAACGTCGTCACGTCGGCCGCCGGGGTGATCTTGCGGATGCGGTTGCCGGAGAATTCCGCGACGTAGAGATCGCCCGAGGGCGCCAGCGCAATGGCAGCCAGGTTGTTGAACGAGGCGGCCGTGCCGTTGCCGTCGACCGTGGCGGTCGTGTTGTTGCCGGCAAAGGTGGTGACGTCGCCGTTGGCCGCGATCTTGCGCACGCGGTTGCGTGCAACGTCCGACACGATCAGTCCGCCGTTCTTGTCGATGACGATGCCGTAAGGATCGGCAAACGTCGCTGCGGTGCCGTTGCCGTCGAGCGCGCCGATGGCGCCGGATCCTGCGAGCGTCGACACCTGTCCCACGGCCGCCGAGCAGGCCACGGTCACGTCGCCGACATCGGCAGTGACGGTGCCGCTGCCCCTGGTCACGGCGCAGAACTGCCAGAAGGGCTGGGTGCGCACGCTGACAGCGTAGGTAGATCCTTCGGCGATCCCGGTCGCAAAGGTGAACTTGCCATCGGCCGTCAGCGTGAGGTCGTCACCCGCGTTGCTCTGCAGCACCAGATTGCCGACCAGGCCGGTCACCGTGCCGCTGACCGTGTGCTTGGCGACGACCGGGGTCACCACGGGTTGCACCGGCGCCGGTGCCGTGATCGGAAAGAAGCCGCTCCCGCCATTGCCGCCTCCGCCACAGGAAGCCAGCAATGCAATCGCTGCCGCCACGGCGCCGCGGCGCCCGTAGAAATTCATTTGACTTGTCATGATCCTCAGCCCTCGTTGAAGTTATTGATGCGCAAAAAAGAAACCTCTCGAGCCCGAAAGCTCAAGAGGTTTCTAATTGCAATTTATAGAAGTAAATGTATCCCGCCTATCCCTGAGATTAGGTATGTCGGGAATCGATCATGTTTTTTGCAAGCCAGCCAGTCGCTCGCCTCCATCGTCGAGGAAGCTCCCCCTCGTCGGTTGGGCTGCGCGCCGAGGACGGGCGAGGTTTCTTGCCGGCCGCGCGTTCTTGGAAGCAGGTTTTGGCGTCTTTCCGGGCGATCGACTCGCCAGCGCGTCGCGAGGCTTCCCGACGCCCGTCGGCGATTCGATGCAGTTCCTCTCTGCCGCCGAACTACCAGGCCAGCTTGAACACTGTGATCGCGGCCAACTGGCAGTAGCGATGCAGGGGCATAGCGGTCGGGAGCGCGGTGGGTGTCTGCTCCTGCCGCCGAGTGTCCGGCGTCGGCGGGGGCGCGGGCGCTGCCTTCTGAGGCAGAGGCTCTGCGCTTGCGTCTGCTTCCCGCATTTGCGCGGCTG
Organism: Variovorax sp. 770b2; assembly: GCF_900115685.1. Taxonomy (GTDB): domain Bacteria; phylum Pseudomonadota; class Gammaproteobacteria; order Burkholderiales; family Burkholderiaceae_C; genus Variovorax. The sequence goes on from NZ_FOXJ01000001.1 coordinate 998,825, forward strand.
GTTTTTTGGGCCCCGCGGCAGGCACGCCTTCAGAGGAGGGCGTCCTCAGTCGAAGAATCGATCTCGTCTGCGCGCTCATGCAGTCTTGCGTTCCTCGGAGGAGCCCTCCTCGAAGCTCAGTGCCATGCCCACCTGCGGCAACACCCGTCGGTCGCTGAAATCGCGCAGGTGCACGAACACATCGGCCGGCACGTCGGGACTGCGGATGAAGCCGAAGCCGCGCTCGGCCTCCCAGCGAACGAGTCGACCTTGGCGTTTCATGTCTGGAGGCGGGCTGGGGGAGGGCACATGGCTGCGATTCTCCCTTGCCCTTTTTCTTGCCCCTGATGGACCCGGCCCCTATCATCGGCCGCTCATGCACCTGCACCACTCTCCCCCTCCGTCGACCTGCCGCTGACGCGCGCCTCGTGCCGCGCTCAGACCTGCAAGTGGTCGCCGTCGTTCGCCTCCTTCACGAGGCCGGATGACGGCCGGATGGTCATGCCCACCCTCGACAACCAAAGAGCGGCGGGCGTCATGGAGAGTTTCAAACAATGAACGCAAGAATGTCTGCCGCCCTGGCCTGGGGCGGCGTGTTGCTGGCCGGTGCGCTGTGGGGCGGCGGCGCGCTGGTGGCGCAATTCCTCATCGATGGCGGCATTGCGCCGCAGAGCCTGTCGCTGGCGCGCTTCGCGCTCGGCGTGCCGCTGTTGTGGTGGCTGCATTGGAGGGTGCAACGCGCACCGCAATCCACGGGCGCGCGCTGGCGCGACCTGTCGCGGCAGGAGCGGTTCCAGGTGGTCGGCACCGGCGCCGCGATGGCGCTGAACGTGAGCTGCTGGTTCGCCGGCATCGCACACCTGGGCGCGGCACTGCCGACGGTGATCTCGATCTGCTGCGCGCCGGTGATCGTGGTGCTGGTGTCGGTCGCGCGCGGCTACGAGCGCTTCGGCCTGCGCCTGGCCTCCGGACTGGCGCTGGCGCTCGCGGGCGTGGCGCTGCTCGTGATGCCTGCCGACGGATGGGGCCCGCTGCCTGCAGGGCACGCCGCGGGGCTGGCCTGGTCGTTCGGCTCGGCCCTCTGCTACGCGCTGGTGGTGCTCGGCAATGCGCGGATGCCGGCGCGCGTGCCGGCCGTCACGGCGTCGGCCTGGGGCATGAGCGTCGCGGCGCTGTGCATGCTCGCGGTCGCCTGGACTACGGGCATCACGTGGCCCGGCGGCGCGGCCCAGTGGCTCGGCGCCGCCTACACGGGCGTGGTCACGACCTCGGTCGCCTATCTGGCCTTCGCATGGGGCGCGCGGCGCCTGTCGCCCACGGCGGCGGTCGTCGGCACGCTCATCGAGCCGCTGGTGGCCGCGTTGCTGGCGGCGCTGCTGCTCGCGCAGCCGATGGCGCCACGCCAGTGGATGGGGGCCGTGCTGCTGGCGCTGGCCATGCTGCTGCTCATGCGCCGACGCAAGGACGCCTGAACCAAGGGCGCCTGAATCTACCGCGTCGGGCCAGGACCGCGCAGTCCGTTGTATGGTGTGGCCCCATGAGCAGTTCGCCCCACCTGCCGGCATCGTGGACACGCACCCTGGCGCGTGCCGTCCTGTATGCCATCTCGCTACCGGCCCTCGCGGCAGCCCCGGAGTCCGCCGCACCGGGCGGGCCCGCCCAGGCCCTGCGCGCCACCCACCAGCGCCTGAGCGACAAGCTGGACCACAGCAGCTTCGGGCGCCCCGTGCAACTCGATTCGAGCGAGACGGCCAACGGGCTGGAGGGCGACATCTATGCCGTGATCGACCACCCCCTGTCGGAGGTCACGGCCGCATTCAAGGGATCGGCCCACTGGTGCGAACTGCTCACGCTGCACATCAACAACCGGCGCTGCAGGATCGGCACGGCGCAAGGGCGCGAAACGCTCACGCTCTACGTGGTGCGCCGCTACGACAAGCCGGTCGACCAGGCCTTCGAGCTGCCCTTCATCTACCGCGTGGCCAGCGCGACGCCCGAGAACCTGTCCGTGGAACTCTCGGCCGCCAGCGGCCCGTTCGGCACGAGCAACTACCGCGTCACGCTCGAGGCGGTGGCGCTCGACGAGCGCAAGAGCTTCGTGCACTTCAGCTACGGCTACGACCACAACATGATGGTGCGGGTGGCGACCCAGGCCTACCTGGCGACCTTCGGCCGCGACAAGGTCGGCTTCACCGTGGTGGGCAAGGCGGCCGACGGCAAGCCCGAGTACATCCGCGGCCTGCGGGGGCTGGTGGAGCGCAACGCGATGCGCTACTTCCTCACGCTGGACGCCTACCTGTCGAGCGATGCCGCGGACGCCGCCGAGCGGCGCCAGCGCCACTGGTTCGCGGGGGCCGAGCAGTACCCGCGGCAACTGCACGAGGTCGACCTGGACACCTATCTGGCCCTCAAGCGCGAAGACCGGCAGCGCGACGGCGCCGGCCGTTGACATCGCTCAGCCGGCCAGCGTGAGCAGCGGCACGTCGCGCTCGCGGCTCATGGCGTCGAGCTCGGCGCGGGTGCGGGTTGCAAGCCACGAAGCCAGCGCCTCGTGCGTCGCCCTGGCCATCATGTCGGGCGGCGTCACGCCGGCTGCTTCGCACAGGCTCTTCGCGAAATGCGGCTCCAGCGCCGCCACCGCGACGCGGCCATCGGCGCAGGGATAGACCCGATAGCCCGCATGCGCGCCGCCCACCGCGCCCGCGGGCTGCGTGAGGCCCCAGGTGCGCGGCAGCGCGAGCCAGTCGGCCGAGGCGTTCAGGGCCACTTCGAGGTAGATGCCCGCGGCCTTGTCGCCGCCACGGGCGTGCCGCAGCGTGGCCGTCAGCACCGCTTCGCTCGCGAGCAGCGCGCCGCCCATGTCGGCGTAGAGCGTGGGCGGCAGTTCGGTGCCGGTGACCAGGCCGCTCTCGGCCAGGTAGGTGAGGTCGTGGCCCGGCTCCTCGGCGCGGTCGCCCGGCGCGCCGACGATGGCCACCTGCGACAGCGACGGATGGCGCGCCTGCAGCGCGGGCCAGTCCAGGCCCAGCTTGCGCAGCGCGGAGGGCCGGAACGAGGTAAGCAGCACGTCGGTCGCCGCGAGGGCTTCGTGCAGCCTTTGCTGCCCCGCTTCGGTCTTCAGGTCGGCCGTGTCGATGGCGATGCCCTGGTGCAATGCGGCATACGCCGGCTGGTTGTAGAGCGCCATCGGGTCACCGGCCGGCGGCTCCAGCTTCAGGCAGGTGGCGCCCATCGTTCGGCAGCGCAGCAGTGCTGCCGGGCCCGGCAGGTTCAGCGCAAGGCTCAGGACGCGCACCCCTTCGAGGGGAAGGAATGCGGTGGCGGCGGGGCTTGGCATAGGGCGTATATCCAAAGAACAGGTTGCTATCGAATGCGTAGCTGGTTGCCCAGGCAGCACAAGGGCTGCACGCCGCATCCACCTCGAAAACGGCCGCTGGCGGCCTTCGCGCGCCGGGTTATCGTCGCGGCCATTCTCACTCGACGCCAGGGAGCGCCATGCACGCCGCACGCCATGTCTTTTTCGTTGCCGCGCTGCTGGGCGCATTCGCCGGCGCCGCGCAGGCCGACACCTCCGTGCCCAAGCAGGACCTGAAGGGCCTGGGCGATCCGGCCGGGCTCAAGCGCTTCGCGGGCGCGGTGCTGGTGTACCGCGACGACGTGGCTTACGACGAGGTCAGGCTGCCCGTCGGCAAGGCCGTCTACAAGGACGACAAGGTCGCCGCCGCGCGCACTCTGGATCGCGCGGGCCAGCGCACCGCGCTGCAATACCTCACGCCGCCCGACCGCAGCGCGCTGGAGGTGCTGCGCAACTACCAGCAGGAGCAGAAGGGCGCCGGCTTCGAGACGGTGTTCGAGTGCGCCGGCGAAGCCTGCGGCGACAGCCGCGACATCGACAAGACCAGCCTCTCGGCATTGGTGCTGCCCGACACCTGGTGGAGCAAGGCCGGCGACAACACGCCCGCGGCCTGCGGCGCCGGGCATTTCGTCTCCGACTTCCGCTATGCCGTGCTCGACAACAAGGCGAGCGGCGCGGCCATCGCGTTGATGGTCTGGAAGCCGGGCGACGTGTCGGTGTACTGCGAAGAAAAAGAGTTCAAGAAGCGCATCAGCGTGCTGGTCGTCAAGGTCGAACCCAAGGCGCGCGAGCAGAAGATGGAAACGCTCTCGGCCTCCGAGCTCGGCAAGAGCCTGGACGCCAACGGCAAGGTCGCGGTCTACGGCATCCTGTTCGACACCGCCAAGGCCGACATCAAGCCCGAGAGCAAGGCCTCGCTCGAGCAGATCGGCGCGCTGCTCAAGCAGCAGGCCGCGCTCAAGCTGCACGTGGTGGGCCACACCGACAACGCGGGGGCGCTGCCGGCGAACCTGGATCTCAGCAAGCGCCGCGCCGATGCCGTGTCGGCCGTGCTCGCGAAGGACTACGGCATTGCGCGCGACCGCCTCACCGCCAACGGCGTGGCGAGCCTGGCGCCGGTGGCCTCGAACGCCAGCGAGGCCGGCAAGGCGAAGAACCGGCGCGTGGAGCTGGTGCTGCAGTAGCCCGCACCACGCCGCGGAGAGCCAGATTCCGCAAGCCGCCGCCCCGGCGGCGCGCGTAGCATGCGCCATGGCAGCGCTCGTCCTTGCCGCTGCAGCAACGATCCAAGGAGACCCACCATGTTCGAAGCTTCCCTGATGAGCGGCCAGCGCATCCTCGTGACCGGCGGCGGCACGGGCCTGGGCCGTGCGATGGCCGAGCGATTCCTCGGCCTGGGCGCCGACATCGCCATCTGCGGGCGGCGCCAGTCGGTCTGCGAGGAAACGGCGGCCGAGTGGCGCCAGCAGTTCCCGGGACGGCGCATCGACACCTTCGGCGTGGACATCCGCATCGCGCAGCAGGTCGACGACATGGTCCAGAGCCTGTTCGACAGCGGCGGCCTCACCGGCCTCATCAACAACGCGGCGGGCAATTTCGTGGCGCCGACCGAGAGCCTTTCGCCACGCGCCTTCGATGCGATCGCGAACATCGTCTTCCACGGCAGCTTCTACGTGACGCAGGCGGTGGGCAAGCGCTGGGTGGCCGAGGCCAGGTCGGGCAAGTGGAAGCCGGGCGATGCCTTCCGCAGCGTGATGAGCATCATCGTGACCTGGGTGGACAACGGCAGTCCCTACGTCGTGCCCTCGGCCATGAGCAAGGCCGGCATCGAGGTGATGACCAAGTCGCTGGCGGTGGAGTGGGCGCGGCACGGCATCCGCCTGAATGCCGTGGGCCCCGGCGAGATTCCCACCGAGGGCATGAGCAAGCGCCTGAACCCGGGCGAGGAGCCCGGCGCGCGCACCAAGGAGATGAGCCCGATGGGGCGCACCGGCCGCATGAGCGAGCTGCAGAACATCGCCGCCTTCCTGATGGCGCCCGGCCAGTGCGACTGGCTCACGGGCCAGAGCATCATGATGGACGGCGGCAACGCGCTGGCCAACGGCGGCAACTTCTACGAGCTGCGCCAGTGGAGCGACACCGACTGGAAGGACGCGCGCGAACGCATCGAGGCGCAGAACCAGAAGGACAAGGCGCAGCGCTGAGCGCGCCGCTGTCGGCCTCTTCCTATTTCTTCGGCGGCTTCGCCGCGTGCACGGTGACGTGTTTCTGCACGGGGCTGGACAGCACCAGCGAGGTGGTCACCGCGCCGTCCACCGCCAGCGCATCGACCACGCGCTGCAGGTCGGCCGGCTCGGCGATCGCGCAGCGCACGAAGAAGCAGTCTTCGCCGGTCACGCGGTCGGCGCTCAGCACCTCGGGCATGGCGTCGAACAGCTTCAGGTACTTGGCGATGCCCGCATGCGTGGTGTCGATGCGGATGATGGCCTGCAGCCCCACGCCCAGCGCCCGCAGGTTGACGCGGGCGCCATAGCCTTCGATCACGCCGGCGTCCTCGAGCTTGCGCACGCGCTCGCTCATCGCGGGCTGCGAGAGGCCGATGCGCTTGCCCAGCGCGGCCAGGCTCTGGCGCGCATCGGTCTGCAGGGCTTCCAGGATCAGGCGGTCCTTCTTGTCGATGTTCATCATGGTGTGTTTCATGACCGATGGTTGATCGGTTTGCGGCCCTGATTTTCGATGGGTTGCCATTCGGCGCCGGCGCAGCGACCGATATCGTGGCGCACACCTTCAGGAGAGAAACAATGCAACTCGTCGGCATGCTCGATTCACCCTATGTGCGCCGCGTCGCCATCTCGCTGCGGCTGCTCGGCCTTGCGTTCGAGCACCGGCCGGTCTCGGTCTTCAGCACCTTCGAGCAGTTCCGCGCGATCAACCCGGTGGTCAAGGCGCCCACGCTGGTGTGCGACGACGGCACGGTGCTGATGGATTCCACCTTGATCATCGACTACGCACAAGTGCTGGCCGGGCGCAGCCTGATGCCCGTCGATGGGGCCGGCCGGCTGCGCACCCTGCGCACGGTGGGCCTCGCGCTGGCGGCGTGCGAGAAGACCGTGCAGATCGTCTACGAACACAACCTGCGCCCGGCCGAGAAGCTGCACCAGCCGTGGCTGGATCGGATTCAGGGGCAGCTTGTGGCGGCGTACGCGACGCTCGAGCAGGAGGTGGCTGCGATGCCGCTGCCTGCCGAGGAATCGGCGATGACGCAGGCCGGTATTTCGTCGGCCGTCGCCTGGGCCTTCACGCAGCTGATGCTGCCCGAGGTCGTCGCGCCGGGCAGTTTCCCGGCGCTGGCGGCTTGCTCCGCGCGCGCAGAAAACCTGCCGGCGTTCCTGGCATCGCCCCAGGTCTGATCCGGCCGCGCTCAGCTTTCGATAGCCGCGCCGCGCTCGGCCAGGAGGCCGCGCAGCAACGAGCGGTGGCAGCGCGCTTCGTCCTCGCAATAGCAGCCGACCGCCAGAGCGGTGCTGTGCGAAAGCGCGGCAAGCAGGTCGAGGCTGCGGCTCGCGTCGGCCTCGGCCATCTCGGCCTTGTACTTTCGCGCGAAGGCGTTCCAGTGCGCGGGCTCCCGTGTCGCCTGCGCCTCCTGGCCGAGCTTCATCGTCTGGGCGGACGGCGCGAGGTTGGGGTACCACACGTCGTACCAGTCCTGCGAGGCGAACTCGGTCTTCGGAACGCCGCGCGGCGGACGGCGCACGGTCCCCACGCGCAGGCCCTCGCCGGCTGCGCGCGGTGTGCCCAGGCGAACGATGCGGATGCTCATGGACAGGTCCTCCTTCTTGTCAATTTTCATCACGCCTTGCGTGACCCGCGACGCATGAAACTGCCGTGATCCAGTCGGGGGACACCGCGGAACCGGCTTTGCCGGGCCGCTGGTGTCGCCCCCTGGAAGGGGGTTGGCGAAGCGACGCGAAGTGCGCGAAGACTGGGGGCAAGTTTCATCCTAGGTGCCGACGATACCGCCGTCGCGGCGCCGGATCGCGAGCGTTGCCGAGCGCGGCCGCGCGCTGCCCGGCGTCGTGCCGTCGGGCCAGGCGCTGACGGGCGTGCCATTGCCGTCGTCGCGCGCCTCGCCCGGATGCTGGATGTTCACGAACAGCGTGCGGCGGTCCGGCGTGACCACGCAGCCGGTGATTTCGCTGCCGCTCGGCCCGGTCAGGAAGCGCTTGATCCGGCCGGTGGCGGGGTCGGCGCACAGCATCTGGTTGTTGCCCAGCGACGCGTAGGCGGGCTTGCCGATCACCTGGCCGCTCATGTCGGTCTGGATCCAGAGCAGGCCGCCGCTGTCGAAGTGCAGGCCGTCGGGGCTGCCGAACATGTCGGCGTCGGCCGAGGGATAGCGCGCGCCGCTGCCCGCCTGCGCGGGGTCGCCGGCCAGCGCGAAGTGGTCCCAGGCGAAGCCGGTGCCCGCCGCGTCGCCGCCGTCCTCGCGCCAGCGCAGGATGCCGCCGAAGAGGTTGCCGGCGCGCGGATTGGCCGCATCGGGCGCGGGCTTGCCGGCGTCGCCGCGCTGGCTGTTGTTGGTGAGGGTGACGTACACCTCGCCGCTGTGCGGATGCACGGCGATCCATTCGGGGCGGTCCATCTTCGTGCCGCCCACGATGTCGCCCGCCAGGCGCGCGTGGACCAGCACTTCGGCGGGGCCGGCAAAGCCGTTGGCTGCATCCAGGCCGTTGCGGCCGTGCACGAGCTCGAGCCACCGGCCGCGTCCACCGGCGTCGTAGCGCGCCACGTAGAGCGTGCCGTCGTCCAGCAGGTGGCGGTTGGCAGCGCGCGCGGCGGCGTCGGTGCCGGGGCGCACCTTCTCGCGGCTCACGAACTTGTAGATGTATTCGAAGCGCGCGTCGTCGCCCATGTAGACCACCACGCGGCCGTCCTTCGACATCGTGCAGGTGGCGCTCTCCTGGCGCTTGCGGCCAAGGGCCGTGCGCTTGACGGGCGTGGCGGTGGGATCGAACGGATCGATCTCGACCACCCAGCCGAAGCGATGCGGCTCGTTGGGATGGCGGGCGAGGTCGAAGCGCTCGTCGAAGCGCCAGTACTCGACCCATTGCGAACCGGGAACCGTGCCGTAGCGGCGCTGCGCATCCGTCAGGTCCGTCGCCGCTTCCTTCGGTCCGCCGAAGTAGCCGTGGAAGTTTTCTTCGCAGGTGAGGTACGTGCCCCAGGGCGTGACGCCCATCGCGCAGTTGGCGAAGGTGCCGAACACCTGGTCGCCGGCCGGATTGGCGGTGGTGCGCATCAGCGGCGTGCCCGCGGCCGGGCCAGCGATACGCATGGGCGTGTTGCCGTGGATGCGGCGCGCGAAGGGGGAGGGCTGCACCTGCTGCCAGCCGGTGGCCGTGCGCCGCACCTCGATCACCGAGACGCCCATCGCGTGGAGCGACTTGCGCACCTTGTCCGCGTTCCACACCTTGACGCCGTCGGTGTGCAGCAGTTGTTCGTCGGTGTATTCGTGGTTCATCACGAGCAGGCCGCGCTCGCCGCCCTCGTCGAGCGCGAAGAAGTGCATGCCGTCGTGGTGCATGCCGGCCTGCACGGCCTGGTCGGCGGCGCTGTTGGAGCCATCTGCTGCGAAGGCCGGCATCCGGTCCGCGATGCCGGTGGGCGTGCCCCACGGATAGAGCACCTGCCATTCGTACCCGGGCGGCACGACGACGGTGTCGCGCAGGGACACGGACACACCGGTGAACCCGGGCGCGTTGCCGCGCTGCGCCGCGGAAGGCAGCGCGCAGCCCTGGCCGAACAGCGCCACCACGGCGGCGGCCGAGCCCGATTGGAGAAGAAAGTGACGGCGGTCCAGTGGCATGGCAGGGGTGTTGGATGGGCGACAGCCGCCATCATCGCCCAGGCGCCGCACCGGGCGATACTGGCCCAAACCCCCAACGAACCCCCGACGAAACCCACAAGGAGACACGCATGAGCGATCGCATCGAATGGACCCGCCACCCCGACGGCGTGGTGCAACTGCAGCTGGCGCGCGCCGACAAGATGAACGCGCTGGACCCCGCGATGTTCGACGCGCTGATCGAAGCGGGCGAAGCCCTGCGCAGCGACGCGGCGGTGCGCGCCGTGGTGATTTCCGGCCGCGGCAAGGCGTTCTGTGCGGGGCTGGACATGGCTTCTTTCGAGCGCATGCAACAGGGTGCGGGTGCGGGTGACGGCGCCGGCGTGCTGGGCGGGGGCGCGGCAGGGGCCGATCTCGCAAAGCGCACCCACGGCATCTCCAACGCCGCGCAGCACGTCGCGATGGTCTGGCGCGACGTGCCGGTGCCGGTCATCGCCGCGGTGCACGGCGTGGCTTTCGGCGGCGGCCTTCAGGTGGCGCTGGGCGCGGACATCCGCATCGTCGCACCCGACACCAAGCTGTCGGTGATGGAGATCAAGTGGGGCCTGGTGCCCGACATGGCCGGCATGGTGCTGATGCGCGAACTGGCGCGCAGCGACGTGGTGCGCGAGCTGACGTTCACCGGGCGCATCTTCACGGGCGAGGAGGCGCTCGAGATCGGCTTTGCCACGCGGCTCTCGGCCGAACCGCTGGCCGAGGCGCTGCAGATGGCGCACGAGATCGCCGCCAAGAGCCCCGACGCGATCCGGGCCGGCAAACGCCTGCTCAATGCGGCCATGTCGCAGGGCGCCGCCGAACTGCTGATGGCCGAATCGGTGGAGCAGAAAGCGCTCATCGGGAGCGCGAACCAGGCCGAAGCGGTGAAAGCCAACATCGAGCGCCGCGCGCCGCGCTTCGATCCGCCCGTTTGACCCGGCAACCCCCGCCGCGTTGCAGCGCCAGCGCTTCGGAAAGAGGCGCGGGCGGGTCTTTTTCCGGTCGCTTTGCGCATTTCTGCCGTCGAAAGAATCAGCACTTAGCACACATTGGGTATCTGTGTGTAAGAATTAAGTAGTTGTTTTATGGGAAGGATGGGCGGAAATGGAATCACTTTGTGTGCAGAAGGTCACGGCTGGCTTCGGAGTAGTCCCTTGGAAGGATGGCTCCTGAACGCACAGTCCTTAACAATCGAATGCTTTGCCTAGCGACGGCGATCCTGCATGTCGACGACCACGTTTTTTTGTAACCTCAGCGTGCCCATCCTGGTGGGCGAGGATCGCTACAAGTACGTCCCCATCGTTGGGGTTTTCCGCAGCATTCCATTCGATCAAGTCGACGAGTGGGTGATGCATCCCGACGGCGGACCGCGCAGCGATCGCGAACTCGCGGCCGAAGTGCTTGTGGAGATCAGGAAGCCCCTCGGCGCGAGCGGACGCACGGCGCCGCACGCCTTCGACGTGGCGGACATCCTGCAACTGGATCGCGCCGCTGCGATCGTTGTCTCCACCTTCCTGGCCGCGCTGCCTCGCGTCTGAGGCCTATCTTCTTGCGGCGTCAGGCCGCAATCGCTCCCACTGCCCAGTAGAACGTCGGCCTCGCTCCATTGAGCAGGTGATCGCCGACCACGCGCCCCTTGTAGATCGTCGGGTTGTGCGACGCCAGCGTGCGCGCGTTGCGCCAGTGGCGGTCCAGCCGCCGGTCTTCCTGCAGCGCCGAGGCGCCGCCGATGTCGAAGAGCCGCGTGCCCGCCTGCAGCACCGCATCCACGATGCCGGCCTGCGCCTTGGCGGTGTTGAGCTCCACCTCGAAGAGCAGGCTCTCGGGAACGCTTTCGCCGCGCTGGCGGAAGCGATCGACCTCGCCGAGCCCGCGCGCCACCGCCTGCACGGTCGAGGCCGCGATGAACGCGGTGCTCGCCAGCTGGCCGATGACCTGCTGCACCAGCGGATCTTCGCGCGGCGTGTCGCCGCTGCCGTGGCTGTAGACGCGCTTGCGCGGCTGCACGAAGGCGACCGCGTCGCGCACGATGGCGCGGGCGATGCCGGCCAGCGTGGCCAGGTGCGTGAGCTGGAAATGGGCGGTCAGCGGGGTCGGCTGGTCGCGCACGTAGAGCAGCACGTTCTCGGGCTTCACCCGCACGTTGCGAAAGCGCGTGGTGCCCGATGCGCTCAGCCGTTGGCCGAAGCCGCGCCAGTCGTCCACGCGTTCCACGCCATCGGCCTCCGAGGGCACGAGCGCGATCACGCGGTCGCTGCTGCCGTCGCCGCTCAGGCGCTGGGCCGAGACCGAGATCCAGTCGGCGTAGAGCGTGCCGGTGCTGTAGTACTTGTCGCCGTCGAGCCGCCACGCATCGCCGTCGCGCGACAGCGTGGTCTGCAATGCGCCGAGGGCGCCTTCGCCCAGTTCGGTGGTGGCGTTGCCGAAGATCACGCCTTCGGCCGCAAGCCGCATCCACGGGCCGTGCAGCGCCGGGTCGATCTCCGCGAACAGCCGCTCGATGAAGCCGAAGTGCGCGCGCAGGATCTGCGGCAGGTTGGAATCGGCTTCGCCCAGTTCGATGAGCAGGTCGTACAGCTGCTCGACCGAGGCGCCCAGGCCGCCGTATTCGATGGGCACGCGCAGGGCGCCGAAGCGCTCGGCGTTGAGCCAGGCGACCGGTTCGTAGGCCAGTTCGCGCTCGTTCTCGCGCTGCGCTGCATGCACGGCGATGCGATCGAAGATGGGGCGAAAACGCGCAAGGAGTTGCTGCGAGGAGGGCGCGGCCGGCGCCGCGGGCGCCGGGTCGGTGCGCGATGCAGGCGACGTGCGCGGTGTGTCTTGGAGGATTGCCATTGGCGCGGACTGTGCCCGGCTGCATCCGTCTTGGGAAATACGCTTTCCGAGTTTCCTTATGCCGCGCCCGCAACCGCCTTATCGGCTATCGCTTCCCGCGCGCGTCCACTGGCCAGATCGCCACCAGCGCGCCGCCTTCGACCACGTGATAGACATCGTGCAGGTTCACCGTCGGATCGCAGTGCGGCGTCACGAACTCGATGCGCGTGCCCAGCGCCGGGCGCGGCCCCGCCGGCATGAGCTTGCCGTGCTCGTCGCCGAAGAAGGCATAGCGGCTCGCGGGATCGGTGCCGCGCGCGACCAGCGGCACGCCGCTGTCGGTGGCGAAGCACTTGCTGCCGCCGTCCACCGTGACCCACTCCGCCGCATTGGTGCTGACCACGGCCGTCTGCACGAAGAGGGCCACCTCGAAGGGCGAGGGCTCGGTGCCGGTGGCCAGCACCTGTGCGTATTCCGCGTCCATGAAGACATAGGAGCCGGCCTGCAGTTCGGTGAAGGCGTTCTGCTCCGCATCCAGGTCGTGGGTGCCGGTGCCGGCACCGGTGACGATCTCGAAGTTGAACCCCTTGCGCCGGGCCGCCGCGACGATGCCCGCCACGGTTTCGCGCAGCGCCGCGGCCGCTGCGCTGCGTTCTTCGCGCGCCACGATGTGCTGCAGGTTCCCCGCATAGGCCTGCAGGCCGCGCAGCCTGAGGCGCGGCTCGCCGGCGATGGCGGCGGCGAGCGCGAGCACCTGCGCCTCGTTCGCGGCGCCGGTGCGGTTGTAGCCGGCGCCGTAGTCGACCAGCACCGGCAGCGGATGCAGCAGCCCGCCGGCGGCCCGGGCCAGGTCGGCCACGTTGGCCAGGTTGTCGGCCACCACCATCACGCCGCCGGGCGCCGCGCGCTCGGCCAGCTTGACCAGGCGCGCGATCTTGCTCGGCGTGACCGCGGGCGAGGTGATCAGCACGCTGCGGATGCCGCCGTCGACCATGACCTCGGCTTCGCCCAAAGTGACGCAGCTCACGCCGATGGCACCCGCGGCCACCTGGCGCCGCGCGATCTCCACCGACTTGTGCGTCTTCACGTGCGGCCTGAGGCCGATGCCGCGCGCCTTGGCGAAGGCGGCCATGCGTTCGATGTTGCGGGTCATCGCGGGCAGGTCGATCAGCAGCGCGGGCGTGTCCAGCAGGTGGCGGCCGCCGGGAACGCCGACCAGCGGCGCGTTGGGATGCAGGGGGCGGGGCATTCTTTTGTCTTCCTTTGTTCTTGGATTTGGATGTGCGATGCGGGGAGCATGCGTGCGAAATGATCGCATCCAAATATTCGCACGATCCGTGGGTGTGCAAATGGCCGCCGTTGCGTGGTGGCAGCGCGCGGCTCGAAGCCGTTCAGGCCTGGTCTACCTGGTCCGCTTCGCGGCGCCGGTCGGCACCTTGTCGCCGCGCTGGAACCCGGCATCGCGCGGCCGCAGCGCCAGCCACCAGAGCAGCCCCGCATTGACCGCCCAGCTTCCCGCGATCAACAGCAGCGCGGTGTTCGCCACGCCGGGCGACAGGTCGAGCGTCAAGAGGCCCAGCGACCACGGCAGGCCGCCCGCGATGGCGAGCAGCATGCCCACGTCGCTTTCCGGCACGACCGCGCTGCCCAGCACGCAGGCCACGCCGGCGACCATGTAGACCGACGCCGCAATGCGCCAGCCGGGGCGAAAAGACAAGGGGGAACGCGCCGTGGACATGACCCGAGCATCGCCGATCGAGGTGTCTGCCGTGAAGGCTGGATACGCGAAGGAACGTAGTGTTTTGGCGACGGTTGCGCACAGGGGTGCCAACCATTTCACGATCGCCGCGCTCCTGTGCGGCAGCGGAACCTTCACAGCCGTTTCGCGCGACTGTCACTTGACGGCGCCACCATGCCCGCATGGCTGGCCAACTCATCTCCATCTCCCTGACCGTCGAGCAACACGACGGCGGGGACTATTTCTGGGTGCTCCTGGAATCCTTCGACAACTCGATGGAGTTCGAGCCGCTGATGGAGGCGGCCACAGGCTTCGCCACCTACGGCGATGCGCTGCAGGCGGGCTACGTGGTGCTCAAGGGACTGTCGGACGACCTGAACACCGGCCCCCGGGAAGAGGGCGACGATCCGCATCTCCTCGCGATGGACGAAACGGAAGATGCCGACTGACAAGGTCGCCGACTTTCCTGAAATCCTCCGGGGTGCAGGCCGCGCGTGCCCCGCGTGCCGCGCGTGTCGTTTGCAAGGCGTGTCGCATAACGAAGCGCGAAATTCTTCTTTGGCAGCGTCGCCATGGCGGACTAACGTCGCGCCTCACCCGCTGCAACCAATCCTCATGAGTCAACGCAAGCTGCGCCTGGGCGCCTTCATCATGGCCACGGGCCACCACGTGGCCGCATGGCGCCACCCGGGCTCGCAGGTCGATTCGGGCGTCAACATCGATCACTACATCGAAGTCGCCAAGACCGCCGAGCGCGGCCTGTTCGACCAGGTGTTCGTGGCCGACAGCCCCGGCGTGGCCTTTCATGGCGACGACGAGGCCTTCAGCCGCCAGGGGCGGGTGTCGTACTTCGAGCCGGTGACCCTGTGGGCCGCCTTGTCGGCCGTGACAAAGCACATCGGCTTCGTGGCGACTGCGTCCACCACCTACGAAGATCCATTTCTCCTTGCTCGCAAGTTCGCGTCGTTGGACCACCTGAGCAAGGGCCGCGCGGCCTGGAACGTGGTGACCACCAGCGCGGACAACGTCCACGGCAACTTCGGCCTGGACAAGCACCCCGACCCGGCTTCCCGCTACGAGCAGGCGCACGAGTTCATCGACGTGGCCAAGGGCTTATGGGACAGCTTCGAGGACGACGCCTTTCATCGCGACCCCGTCTCCGGAAAGTACTTCGATCCGGCCAAGCTGCACGCGCTCGACCATTCGGGGAAGTATTTCAAGGTCGCCGGCCCGCTCAACCTGGAGCGGCCGCCGCAGGGCTATCCGGTGATCGTGCAGGCCGGCTCGTCCGAGCCCGGGCGCGAACTCGCGGCCGCCTCCGCCGAAGCCATCTTCACGGCGTGGACCAGCCTGGCCGAGGCGCAGGCGTTCTACCGTGACGTGAAAGGGCGGCTTGCCAAGTACGGTCGCCGGCCCGAGCAGTTGCTGGTGCTGCCCGGCATCTCGCCGGTGATCGGCCGCACCCAGGAAGAGGCCGAGGCCAAGTGGGCCGCGCTGCAGAAGCTGATCCACCCGTCCGTCGGGCTGAACACGCTGCACACGTTCTGGCCCGGCGAAGACCTGTCGACGTGGGATCTGGATGCGCCGCCGCCCTACATTCCGGACGCACCGCCGGGACGAAACAGCCGTGCCCACGTGGTGCTGGAACTGGCACGGCGCGACAAGCTCACCGTGCGGCAGCTCTACGAATACCTGGCCGGCGCGCGCGGCCACTGGGTGGTGGTCGGCACGCCGGAGACCATCGCCGACAGGATGCAGGAGTGGTTCGAGGGCGGCGCGGCCGACGGCTTCAATGTCATGCCGCCGGTGCTGCCCGAATCGCTCGACGAATTCGTGGACCTGGTGATTCCGGAACTCCAGCGCCGCGGCCTTTTTCGCACGGCGTACGAAGGACGCACCCTGCGCGAGAACCTGGGGCTGGAACGGCCGGTCAACCAGTTCTCGATAAAGGGGCGGAAGGTCGCGTAGGGAATCTGCACGGCCGACGCGACATCGCGCACCGGCTGCCGGTCAACGCAAGACCCGTTTCGACGCACCGACGATCGTCAGCTCGACATGGCTCGACCCGTTGTGGTTGCGGTCGGAGAAGCGCACCACGTAGCCGCCGAGGTCGAGTTCGCGAAGCCCTTCGAGCCCGCGCACGAGGCTCTCGCGCGTCGGGGATGGGCCGGCCTGCTGCAGACCTTCGACCAGCACCCTGGCGGACACGAAGCCCTCCATGTGGTTGTAGCCGGCCTCCACGCCCTTGCGGCCTGCCAGGTCGGAGAGTTCGCGCGCAAGCCGCGTGGCGCTGCCCCACGGATAGGGCATCACCTGGGCGATGGCGACGCCCTTGCTGCGATCGCCCAGCGCCTGGATCAGCTGCTGGGAGCTCACCACCGACAAGGCATAGAACTGCGCGCTGGCGCCGGACGATGAATAGGCCGCGATGAAGTCGCTCGTGACCTTGCCTGCCGTGGCCAGGACGATCACCGGCGGCCTGGCGCGCGCGAGGTCCTGCGCCGACGCTCGCAGCCCGCTGCCGTCGACCGCCAGCGGTGTTGCTGCCGCAAGCGCCACGCCGCGCCGGGCGGCCGCGCCCTTGACGGCGTCCAGCCCCCCCGTGCCGAACGCGTTGTCCAGATAGGCCACGCCCACGCGATCGATGCCCAGGACGGCGAGGTGCTGCACGATCTTCTCGATCTCGTCCGCATAGCCCGCGCGCACGTTGAAGACGTATCTGTCGAAGCCGCTGCGCAGGGCATCGGTTCCGGTGAAGGGCGCGACCAGCGGCACCTTGTGCTCCCGCACCACCGGGAGCGCGGCCAACGTGGTCGGCGTGCCCGCGAGGTTGAAGAGCGCGAAGACGCCGTGCTTCTCGATCAGCAGCCGCACGTTGTCCGCCGTGCGCTGCGGGTCGTAGGCGTCGTCCAGCGCGACGACCCGGAGCTTGCGCCCGTGCACGCCGCCCTTGGCATTGACCTGCTCGAAGCACCACCCCGCGCCTTCCTGGATCTCGCGCGTCAGAGGGGCGAGCGGGCCGCTCAGCTGGCACGACTGGCCGATCAGGATGTCCGCGTCCGCCTCGGTGCGCGGCGCCGAAGACGCCCATCGGGCCCACGGCGCCGCAACCAGCGCCGCCGCGCCCGCGCCCATGATCCGCAGGGCCCGGCGCCGTGTCGCCGTGGCTGCAGTCCTCACGGCGTGCAGGTGAAGCTGGCCGCGGCGTTGACGTCGCCCGTCCCGTTGTAGCGCGGGTACTTCGGCGCCTCGCAGACCGGCATCGCGCGGGCGGTGGCGCCGGCCATGAAGTTGTAGGTCAGCTGGTCCGGTGCCTTGCCGTTCTCCACCCAGTCGACCACGGCGCCGAGCCAGTCGACTTCGTTCAGGTTGCCGCCCGCCCCATGGGTCGAGGCGGGAACGATGAACATGCGGGCGTTGGTGCGAGGGTCGGCCAGGCCGAACGCCTTGGCGGCGGCGGACATGGTGGTGAAGTTGCGAACGTGGTCGTTCACCGACATCAGCGGATCCCCCGCGTCGTGCCAGGACAGGAGCTTGCGGCCCGACGCCACGTAGGCCGCGATGGCGTTCCTGTCGTGGTCGGCGCCCAGGCGCTGAAGGCCGCTGCTGAAAACGTAATAGTCGCGGTTGACGTCGAAGCCTGCGAGGTTGGGCGCCGGCGCCGTGCCGGGGGGCGGCGCGCCGAACCACAGCGGATCGTTCGTCGCGAGGAACGCGAACCCGCCACCCAGGCCGCCATAGCTCGTGACGCCCAGGGCCGGCACGCCGGGAATGGCGGACGCGGGCGCGAAGTTGGTCCAGTTGTACCGGCTGTACGCGGTGGCGCCGGTGGCCAGCACGAGGTCGCTGAGCAGGCCCGCGAGCGTGGGAACCTGCGCCGCCGACAGGCAGAGGGCAGGGTCGGCATTCGCGCCGGGCTGGCCGCACTGCAGCGACGCGGCGGGCAGGGTGCACGCGCCGGGGTTGGCGAGGTAGCCGTCGGCCGCGCCGTCGCTGGCGTCGCAGGCTGCCACTGCGGCGGTGTAGGCGGCGGCGTACTGGGGCGGGCTGATCTCGGCCGGCGTGGCCGCTTTTGCGGCCGTGTTCATCAGGCCGGTGACGGTGCCGCCCATGTCCATGGTCTCGCAGCCTGCGACGATGCCGTCGAACTCCTGGGGCCAGCGCTGCGCGGCGATGTAGGCGTTGCGCCCGCCGTTGGAGCAGCCGCTGAAGTAGCTGTGGCTCGGCGCCTTGCCGAAGAAGGCCTTGGCGATGGCCTTGCCGAAGCGCACCGTGGTGCCCCCGGCGGCGTAGGCGTAGTCGATGGCCGACTGCTGGCCTTCGGGCGTGCCGCTCGCCCACACGCCCGGCGCGGCCTGCGCGGGGACGCTGGCCCGGTTGCCGCCGTTGGATGCCGCGTACACCGCGCCCTTCACGGCGAGCACGGGGCTCACCGCGACCACCGCGCCGCCCGGATCGGTCGCCATCACCGAGGCGATGCGCCCGTCGAAGCCGCCGCCGCCTTGTTGCCAGTAGCGGCCGGTCCAGTTGTCCGGCACGTCGATCTCGATATCGAGGAAGGGCGCGCGCGTGCCGAGCACCTGGCAGAAGCCCGACGGATAGATCGGCGCCTTGGCCTCCAGGCGCACGGTGCCCGTGACGGTCACGCCTTCGATGACCTGTCCCTTGAGCGTGTTGCAGGTGCTCTTGAGCTGCTCGGCGGTGGGACCCGTGGGCGGTGGCGGTGCAGGGGGCGCCGGTGCGGGTGCGGGCGGAGGAACGATCGGCAGGAAGCCGCCGCCGCTTCCGCCACCACCGCCTCCGCAGGCTTGCAGGGCCAGGCCCGCAGCCAGCAGCAGGCCCTTTGACAGCAGGGCTCGGGGTACACGTTTCTTTTCGTCGCGCATGGGTTGTCTCCAGTGTTTGAGTCGTGCGCCGGATGCCCGGCAAATCTCTCTCGATGTCTTCTTGATCAATCTACCGACCGACCGGTCGGTCTGAAGGCAGGGCGAGGCTAACGCATGAGCGCGAGCACAGGCAAGCGGCGAAAGCTCGGGACTAACCCCTAAGATCGACGACCGCGCCGCCTGGCGCAGGGCCTCTCCCTCTCGAACCCATGACCGTTGACCTTCCTTCTCCCCGCCCGGGCGACCAGCGCAGCCTGATCGCCGGGCGCGCCGCCGAGCTGTTCGCCCGCAAGGGCTATGCGGCGACGTCGATGAACGAGATCGCCGAGGCAAGCCACCTGTCCAAGCCGGGCCTCTATCACCACTTCAAGGACAAGGCCGAGGTGCTGCTGCACATCGCGGACGGCCATGTCTCGCGGCTGGTGGACATCGTGACGGGGGTGGAGGCGCTGGACCTCGCCGCGGAGCAAAGGCTGCCCGAGCTCATCGAGGCGTTCATGCGCGAGTACGCGGAGGCGCAGAACGAGCACCGTGTGCTCACCGAGGACGTGCGCTTCCTCGCCCCGGAGGCGCAGGCTCGCGTGCTCGACAAGGAACGCACGGTGGTGCAGGTGTTTGCGGATGCCATCGCCGCCACGCGCCCCGACCTGCACGACGCGCAGCTTCACAAGCTGCTCACGATGTTCCTGTTCGGCATGCTCAACTGGATGTTCACGTGGTTCCGGCCCGGCGGACGATTCACCTACGAACAGATGGCGCCGATTGCCACGCAGCTGTTCGTGAACGGGATCTCGGGGCTGGAGATCGCGCCCGAAAAAACGACGGGGACGACGGGGACGACGCGGACGACGCGCAGCAAGCGCCGCTGAAGTCGTCCCGATCGGCTGCGACGCGAGCCTATGCTTTTTCGTCGGCAAAGAGCGCCAGGTGCCCCGTGCGCAACTGGTACTTCTGCACCTTGCCCGTCGGCGTCATCGGCAGTCCGTCCACGAAGCGGATCGACTTGGGCACCTCGAAGCGGCCCAGGCGCTCCCTGCAGAACGCAAGCAGTTCGTCTTCGTCGCACGCATCGGCGCCGGCGGCGGGGCGCAGGACCACGAATGCCGCAACCGCCTCGCCCCAGTGCGGATGCGGCAGCCCCACCACGGCCGCGCCGGCGACCGCGGGATGGGCGAGCAGCACGGCTTCCAGCTTGATGCTGGAGACGTTCTCGCCGCCGGACTTGATCATGTCCTTCTTGCGGTCCAGGAACAGCATCTGCCCGTCGGCGTCGAACATGCCGATGTCGCCGGTGTGGTGCCAGCCGAAGCGGCGCGCCGCGGCGGTGGCCTCGGGGTCCTTGAGGTAGCCGAGAAAGACGTTGGGACCGCGGTGCACGATCTCGCCGACCTCGCCCGGCCCGAGCAGCCGGCCGTCCTCGTCCATGACGGCGGTCTCCACCCCCGCCACCGACACGCCCCAGCAGTTGCCGTCCTTGTCCGGATGCTCGCTCGCGCGGTAGACCATGGTGGGCGGGTACATCTCGGTCTGGCCGGTGCCCAGGCGCACGTCGGCGCACATCTCGCGGCGCACCTGCGCGAGCAGGTTCCTGGGCATCGGCGCCAGGCCGTACATGCACATGCGCAGCGAGGAGAAGTCGGTTCGCGGGCGCTCGGGGTGCTTCATCAGCGCATCGAACATCATCGGCAGGCACGACAGCCAGCTGATGCGCTCGCGCGCGATCGCCGCCAGCATGGCCGCCGGATCGAAGCCGTTGGCCAGCCAGATCGTGGCCCCGACCATCAACGCACCCATGCTGATGGTGTGCTGCGCGCAGTGAAAGAGCGGCAGCACCGAGCCGACGACATCGCGCTCGGCGGCTTCGAAACTCTGCGCGCAGGTCAGCAGCGCGCCGTGGATCGCGCGGTGCGAATGCATCACGCCTTTCTGCTTTCCGGTGGTGCCGCTGGTGTACATGACGAGCGCGAGGTCGTCGTCGCCGCGGTCCACGGCCAGCGGCTGCGCCGGCGGGCGCGACGCCAGCGCGTCGAACTGCAGCGTGCCGCCGGTGGGCTCGTGCGCACCGATCACGACCGCGAGCAGGCCGAGGCGCTCGAGCAGCGCGCGCAGCGCCGGCACGGCGAACAGCGGGGCATCGATGAAGACGCCGCTGACTTCGGCGTGGCTGAGCACGTGCTCGATCGAAGCCGCATCCAGCTGCACGTTGACCGGCACCCAGACGTTGCCCGACTTGTGGATGGCCTGGATGGCCGCCAGGTGCTCGATCGAGTTGACGCACATCGTCGCGATGCGGCGCTCGGCCAGGCCGTGGTCGCGCAGCGCCTCGCCGACGCGTTCGCTGGCCGCATCGAGCGCCGAGAAGGTGATGCGCCGCTCGCCCTGGATGACTGCGGTCTTGTCCGGATTGCGCCGCGCGCTGCGCCGGACGATGTCCGCGAGCGAGATGCGGGCGATGCTTGCGCGTTCGGTGTCGGCTGTCTGCATGCGATGGTCTCCTGGGAGGGCATGGCGCCCCGGTCACGGTTCCACGAAAAAGTCGATCAGCGGCTCGACACCCGGCATCACCAGGTAGGGCGCGAAATCGGTGACGCCGGCATCGCGCAGCACCTGCTCGTCGATCAGCAACTGGCCGGTGAGCTCGCGGCTCGGCCGGGTCAGGATGTGCCAGGCGGCGTCGGCCATGATGGCCGGCTGGCGCGCCTGTCCCGCCACGTCGGGCGCCGCGATGCGCAGGGCGCTGGTGGCGATCACGGTGCGCGGCCACAGCGAGTTGCTCGCGATGCCGCGCCCGCGCAACTCCTCGGCCAGGCCGCGGCTGAGCATGCTCATCGCATACTTGGACGTGGTGTAGGCCGCGTGGCGCGCGAACCACTTGGGGTTCATGTCCAGCGGCGGCGAGAGCGTGAGGATGTGCGGGTTGGCCGCCTTCTCCAGGTGCGGCAGGCAGGCCTGCGCGCACAGGTAGCTGCCCCGCGCGTTGATCTCGAACATGAGGTCGTAGCGCTTCATCGGCGTGCGCTCGACGGTCTCCAGGTGGATCGCGCTCGCGTTGTTGACCAGGATGTCGATGCCGCCGAAGCGCGCCACCGCGGCATCGACGGCGGCGCGCACCTGGGCTTCGTCGCGCACGTCGACCACCACCGCGAGCGCCTGTCCGCCGGCCACGACGATTTCCTCGGCGGCGCTGTGGATGGTGCCGGGCAGGCGTGGGTCGGCGGTTGCCGTCTTCGCCGCGACCACGATGTTGGCGCCGTCGCGCGCGGCCCGCAGGGCGATGGCCTTGCCGATGCCGCGGCTCGCGCCGGTGATGAAGAGTGTTTTCGATTTCAGGGACGGCATGCATGCTCCGGAATCGCGATGCTCGATCGCAGGAGCCCGCAGGCTATTCGGCGGGGCGCGAAAAGACTTGCGCAGACTGGCTGCGGCCGATGCAGCCAATCGACGCAAGCTGCCGCGGCGCAGCGCGTGCGACCATCGCGCGGCCGCTCCCGGCGTCCAGCCTACCCTCCGATGATCACGCTCTACCACTGCGCGAATGCACGCTCGTTCCGTGTTCTCTGGATGCTCGAGGAGCTCGGCGTGGCCTACCGGCTGGAGATGCTCCCGTTCCCGCCGCGGGTGCTGCACCCCGACTACCTGAAGATCAACCCGCAGGGCACGGTGCCGCTGCTGGTCGATGGCGAAACGCGCATGACAGAGTCGGCCGCGATCTGCCAGTACCTGGCCAGCCTCCATGCCCCGACCCCGCTGGAGGTGGAGCGCGGCGAGGCCGGCTACGGGGACTACCTGAACTGGCTCCACTTCGGCGAGGCCTCGCTGACCTTTCCGCAGACCCTGGTGCTTCGCTACACCCTGCTGGAGCCCGAAGACCGACGCCAGCCCCAGGCCGCGGAGGACTACGCCCGGTTCTTCTTCGTGCGCCTGCGGGCGCTCGAACAGCGGCTGGAGGCAGAGGATTTCGCGTGCGCCGGCCGCTTCACCGCGGCCGACATTTCCATCGGCTACGCCTTGCTGCTGGCCCGCGTGCTGGGCCATCACGAGCGCTTCGGCCCGGCGGTGCAGCGGTACTGGGAGCGCCTCTGTTCGCGCGCGGGCTTCGCACGCGCGATGACGGTGCAGGCCGAGACGGCCGCGCGCCAGGGCCTTGCGCTGTTGCCGACGGCCGGCGTGGGGCTCGGGAAGCGTTCACAGGCACGCGGATGAGCGCGGCACTCCCGATGGCACCGCGCATGCGCATGCCTGCGGCATGTATTGCGTGGGCGTGATGCCGAAGGCGCGCTTGAACAGGGCGATGAACGCACCGATGTTGCGGTAGCCCAGTTCGAGCGCAACGGTCGGCCTGGTCGGTCATTCCTGCGGCGGAGGCGTCGCCACCGAGGCCGGCAACGAGTTGAGGAGGTGAGGAGGTGAGGAGGCGCCGGCGAGTACATCGTTGTCTCTACTTGCCGCAGCCAGCGTGCCACAGTAAAAACGCGCGGCATGAATCCACCCCGCCGGCAGGAAACCTCGCGCATCTCGCGCTGGCTGCGGTCGCACTCCGCGAGTGCCGCCGGCCTGGGCGCTCTTGCCGCCGTCGCGGTATGGCTCGTGTTCTGGTTCAGCGGGGACTGAGCCGGTTCTTGTGGCGTGGCCCGATCGGCCCCGCGCTCCACCATGGCACTGCCGAATCGCGCTGCAGCAATTTCGTCAGGGTCACCGGACGAAGGGGGCCGGTATCGCCATGCCAGGGGAAGTCGATGGCGCCCAGCACCGCGTACTCCTGCATCCGGGCATTGGCGTGCGGGTCCGCAAACAAGGCCGCGGAGGGGTGGCACATCAGCACGTCGCCGGTGCACGCAGTGCGCAGCCAGCCATGCAATCTGGCGCGGTAGGCGTCGGCATCGCCGCCGAAGTCGTACACACCCAGAAGACCGCGGCTGTGGGGAACGCCGCGGGCGCGCGCATTCCTCTGCAGGGCAGGGCCGCCGAGCGCGTGGATCACTTGGGCTTTCAGTCCCTCGCGCCGTCCTGCGCCGCCCGGCGCGGTGCTGCGCAGCCAAGGGGGCGATGCCGGATAGCGCCTGGAAATCTCTTCGAGCAGCAGTTCGCGCACCACCGGGAATTGATGGACATGCCGGTGGCCGTCGATGAAGGCGGGCTGGCGTCCCATGGCGTCCTCGAAGCGCGTCAACTGCTCGCGGATGTCGGCCAGCAAGGCCGCCGGGAACAGCGTTCGCGTGTAGGCCCGCGAGAGCAGGCGCGCCAGGCCGGGCTCGGGGCCGTCGGGGCTCGCCGGACGCGTGAGGTCCAGGTGCAGCCCGACGTCGAACTGCGCCGGTGCGATCGAGCGCAACGTCCGCGCGCCGATCGGCCAGGCGCTGCGCCGTACCATGGCGCTGGTGGCGGAGATCTTGCCCCGCTCGGCCAAGTCGATGACGGCCGTGTTGATGCCGGGGCTCAGGCCGAAGTCGTCGGCGCCTATGCAGATCTCGCGCACGGCGAGTTTCTCGAGGCCTGCGATCTCAGTCATTGCCTGTTGCTCCGGAGTCCGGCGCAGCGGGCGCGGATCGCAGGCAATGGGGATCGCCCGCGGCGCTGCCCGCAAAGCGCCATGCGGCGATCGCATCGTTGACCGCCACCAACTGCGCGCGAGCCAGCCAGGCGTTGGCCAGGAGCGCGTTGCTCGGCCCGACGATCCAGGTGGTGCGCGGCACGCAGAGCGTGGCATCGAGCCGCGTCCGGTCCAGCAACGTCGCCGCGGCGCGTGCCGGTTCGAAGCGTCCGGCGTCGGAGATTTCCTTGCGCCAGTTGTCGCGCGTGTCGCGGGCCGCGGCATCCCAGTCGTCCGACACCAGCACGGGCTCGCGCAGGTTCCAGTAGAACGGGATCTCGTAGTGGTAGCTGTCGAGCATCAGCACCCGCTCGCCGGGTGCGACCGACATGCCGGCCGGCAGCCGCAGCCGCGTGCCCGGCGGTACCGAGTAGATCGAGATGGCCGCCACGCAGGCCACACACACGGCGGCGGACGCGAGCGCGGTCACGCGCAGCCGGGTCCGCAGCGCATCGGGCGAGCGGCCTGCGAACACGCGCTGCGCGATCAGGCAAGCCAGCGGGGGCAGTGCCGGCAGCACGTAGCCCACCAGCTTGGAGCGCGGGATCGAGAAGAACACGACGATCACCGCGAGCCAGATCCACATGAGCCAGTCGACATCGGTGCGCCCGGAACGCGTGTCGCCGCCCTTGCCGCCCTTGCCGCGCGGCACCAGCATCCAGCCGGACCACGGCAGCGTGAAGCCCGCCAGAACCGGCAGGTAGAACCAGAAGCCATGTTCGTTGTTGAAGCCCGACGAAGCAAAGCGCCTGAAGTGCTGGGTGACGACGAAGTAGTCGAAGAACCCGGGGTACTTCATCTGTATGGCCACGAACCAGGGGCCGGCCACGGCGAGCAGCAGGGCCCAGCCGGGCAGCCACAGCGCCATCCGCCATGCCAGCGGCAGCCGGCGCGTTGTGGCGCACCAGATCACGATCACCATCGCGGGCAGCACCAGGCCGATGAGCCCCTTGGCCAGCAGGCCGGCGGCCGCGAACACGTAGGCACCGGCCAGCAATGCGCGCCATGGTTCCCCGCGCTCTTTCGACAGCGCCGCGCCCGCCGCCAGCAACACCGTGCACGCGATGCACCCGGCCACCAGCATGTCCAGGTTGGCGAATTGCGCACCCAGGAAGAAGAAGGGCGTGGTCGCCAGCACCACGGTCGACAGCAATGCCACATGCGCCGTCGACCAGCGGCGAAGGAAAAGGTACAGCGCCGTCGCACCCGCGCCCGCGCCCAGCACCGAAGGCAGCCGCGCCGCCCATTCGGTGGGGCCCGTCACCGACATCGCGGCGGCGCCGATCCAGTAGAACAGCGGCGGTTTGTGAAAGAAGGGAAGGCCATCGAGCCGAGGCACCAGCCAGTCGCCGGAGCGCAGCATGGCCAGTGCAACGCCGCTGTAGCGGCCCTCGTCGGGCGCCATCAGGGGACGCATCCACGCCGTGGCCAGCAGCCAGGCGAGGAGCGCGAGCACGAGCCACGACGGGCGGGGCGCAATCCAGCCCGCGGAGCCGGCGTGCTTCATGGCTTGCCGGTCCCCAGGCCGGTTCCATGCTCGCGGCTCACGACGTACAGCGGCCGGCCCTTCACCTCCTCGTAGATGCGCGCGATGTATTCGCCCACGATGCCGGTGGAGATCATCTGCACGCCGATGAAGAACATCAGGCTCACGACGATGGTGGTCCAGCCGGAGACCGCGTTGCCGAACAGCAGGTAATCGATGCTCACATAGAGGGCGTAGCCGAAGGCCGACAGGGCGAACAGCAACCCGACCACGCTGACCATGCGCAGCGGCCAGGTGGTGAAGGCGGTGAGGCCGTCGATGGCCAGGCGCACCAGGCGCTGTGCGTTGAAGGTGCTCGTGCCCTCCGCGCGCGGCGCGGGCGTGTACGGCAGGGCCACGGCGCGAAAGCCGACCCAGGCGTACAGGCCCTTCATGAAGCGGCTGCGCTCGGGCAGGCTCATGAGCGCATCGACCACCTTGCGGTCCATCAGGCGGAAGTCGCCCGCGTCCTTGGGCACGGCGAAACGGTCCGAGGTGTCCAGCAGGCGGTAGAAGATCTTGCTGCCGAGCTGCTTGAAGCGGCTTTCGTCGCTGCGCCGCTCCCGCACCGCGTACACCACCTCGGCGCCCGCCACCCATTGGGCGATCATCTTGTGGATGAGATCGGGCGAGTGCTGCAAATCGCCGTCCAGCAGCACCACGGCGTCGCCGCCAGCGGCCGCCAGGCCTGCGGTGAGCGCGGCTTCCTTGCCGAAGTTGCGCGACAGCGAGATGCAGCGAAAGCCCGAGAGCTCGCACCAGGCGCGCGCGACCTGCGCGGTGTCGTCGGTGCTGCCGTCGTCCACCACGATGATTTCCCAGCGCAGCTTGGTGGCCCAGAGGATGTCCTCGAGCCGGGGCAGCAGGTGCCGCAGGTTGGCGCCTTCGTTGAAGCACGGAATGACGCAGGAGATGCCGGGCGCCGGCAGATCCAAGGACGAGGACGGGTGCGAGGGCGCGTGCGGAAGTGCATGCGAACGGGCGATGCCCTCGACGGCTGCCGCTGCCGCATTCGTGGATGAATTCATGAATGCCTCCATGGCGATCCAGGCGCCTGGTCTGTGGCCGAACCCGCATCCGGTCGCAACGTGAGCAATCGAAAGAGCCAACGACCGATGGCGACGGCGCTCGCAATGGCGGCGCCGAGCACCAGGCCTGCGGTGATGTCGAGCGGGAAATGAACGCCTACATACACCCGGGCCCATCCCGTAATGGCTGCCAGTGCCAGAAGCGGAAGGCCGAGCCTGCGCAGGCTGGGGCGCAGCATGAAGGCAAATGCCACCATGAACATCACCGCCGCATGCGTGCTCGGCAGCGAGCCGCGCCCGGAATGCGCGATGTATGCCGGCGCCAGC
The DNA here is from genome assembly GCF_900115685.1 of Variovorax sp. 770b2. Taxonomy (GTDB): domain Bacteria; phylum Pseudomonadota; class Gammaproteobacteria; order Burkholderiales; family Burkholderiaceae_C; genus Variovorax. The sequence continues at coordinate 1,025,948 of NZ_FOXJ01000001.1, forward strand.
CCCAGCACGAAGGGGCGGGGCACGTCCAGAGACATCGCAATGGCGTGCGACAACAGCGATGTGAGACCCGCTGCCGCGGCAACGACGCACAGGTAGGCGCGGTCGACGCGTTGCCGCCACAACGCAATTGCAAGGATCGCCGCGCTCAGCCAGCTGCCCCAGAGCGCGAAGGCCGAGGCGACGGAGAGCACCGCCGGTGCGGGATGGCTGCCGCCCGCGAGCCAGTGAAAGAGCGCGAGGTTCAGCGCATTCATGGCGCCGCTCCAGAGCGGAAGAACGAAAAGACGGGTGCAGGACGGCACCCCGTGCGGCATGCGCACCCGCAGGAACTGGACATGATCAAAACCTTTCGACAGGGAAGGACGGCCAGGCTGCGGGCGCGACGGGACACGTCACGGGGCCATGACGTCGTGGTGCGGGATCGCGCAGCGAGGCGACGCGACGCGCGCGGCGTCGTTCGCTTCTCAGTCGAGAGGAGGGGGTGCCGTGGTCGGCGGCAGGCGGTGCCAGGGCATCGCGGCAGGCGGGGCGCCGCCGTGCGTCGGCACATGCTCGATGGTCGTGCGCACGATCGGCACGACCAGCCGCGCCATCGCAAGTACCAGCGGCAGCATCGCCAGCACCGCAGCCATCAGGGTGTTCAGCGCGAGGCTGAATGCGTCTGGATGGTCGACGCTCGCCGGCGTCTGCGCAAATACGGTGGTCTCGCGATCGGATGCGTGGTCGGCACGATCGTCGGCTTCGAACTGCACCGCCTCGCTGGCAACGTGCAGCCTGAGCATCGGCTCGTCCTCGAGGCCGTCGCAACGGTAGTGCACCGCAATGAAGGGCAGCAGCAGGACCAGGGCCACGCCTGCCCAGCACCATCGCGTGGCGCGGGTCGCAACGAAGTTCCTGATTCGCGCCAGCAGCATGCGGCGATCCTAGGTCGCGATCGTGAACGCAAGCTGATCACCCCGTTCAGCCTTCTTTCAGAAGTGTCACCTCGCAGGTATTTGGACACTTGCGCGATGATCGGACGCCCGCCGATGCCCAATTCCCGCACTTCATGACCGTCCCTCGAGCGCTTCTTCCGCTGCTTTGCATCGAAGGCCTGCGCACCTTGCGTGGCGGGACGATCGACCTGGATGTAAGCCGGGGCGAGTGCATCTGCATCCTGGGTAAATCCGGCTCCGGAAAGAGCGTGTTCCTGCGGCTGGTTGCGGACCTCGATCCGGGCGAAGGCAGCGTCACGCTCGATGGCACGGGCCGCAATGCATGGTCCGGCCCCGAGTGGCGTCGGCGCGTGATCTACCAGGCCGCCGAGCCCGCATGGTGGGCCGCGACGGTCGCTGAGCACTTTCCCGCCGACACCCTGGATCGCCTGTCGAACTGGCTGCCCGAGGCAGGCCTTGCGAACGACGTCCTGCGCACGGACATGGCGCGCCTGTCGACGGGCGAGCGCCAGCGCCTGGCGCTGCTGCGCTCCCTCGCGCGCCAGCCGGCGGTGCTGCTGCTCGACGAGCCGACAGCCTCGCTCGACCATGCCACCACGCTCGCCATCGAACGCCTGCTGCAGCGCGAAGTGGCGGCGGGCCTTTCGATCGTGATGGTGACGCACTCGCGCGAACAGGCCGCGCGCATCGGCCACCGCTGTTTCGAAATGACAGACGCAGGCCTGCACCCCGCATGAACACGATCCATCTCGACGCGACCGACCTGGTGCTGGCCACGCTGCTCGTGCTGCTGAACGCCGGCGCTTCCCTCATGCTGCACCTGCGGCTGCACCGGCAGGTCTTGTGGGCGGCAACGCGCATGGTGGTGCAGCTGCTGCTGGTCGGGTTCGTCCTGCGTTTCGTGTTTGCGGCCGCATCGCCGGCGGCGACATTGACCATCGTCTTCCTCATGATCCTGGCCGCCGCGCGCGAAGTGGCGGTGCGGCCCGCGTGGCGCTTGCGGCGCGGTGGCAACTTTCGTATCGGCGCGGCGGCGGTCGGCGTGTCGAGCGTGGCGACGGTGGTGCTCGCACTCATGACGGCGATCCATCCGACCCCCTGGTACGACCCGCGCTACGCCATTCCGTTGATGGGCATCGTGCTGGGCAGCGTGCTCAATTCGGCCAGCCTCGGGCTGGACAGCTTCTTCGAAGGCGTGGTCACCGGGCGGGCCGGCATCGAGGCCCGGCTGTCGCTCGGCGCGACATTCCACGAGGCATTGGCGGACCTCACGCGCTCGTCGATCCGCCGCGGGATGATCCCGATCGTCAACCAGATGTCGGCGGCCGGCGTCATCACGCTGCCCGGCATCATGACCGGCCAGCTGATTGCGGGCATGGACCCGATCGAGGCGGCGAAATACCAGATCCTGCTGCTGTTCCTGCTCACGGGGGCCGGCGGGTTGGCCGCGGCGGGCGCGGTCTACATGGCCGCGCGATCAATGACGGACGAGCGCCAGCGGCTGCGGATCGATCGCCTGTCATGACCTTGCCGGGTTGCGAGGCCGAGCCGCTGCACTCGGGCCGGCGCGGTCGGCCCTGAACAGGCCACGTGCAGGTACCTGTAGAAGTACCGACAAAAAACGAAGATTCGATACTATGCCTCGACGTGGCGAGAGGCAAAGAAAAACCCGCCACCCCTGTGAGAAGTGCGAGTTCCGAGGCAGCGTGAGGCTGCATGAAATGGGGGATTGGCCTGCCCGGAGGGGATCGAACCCCCGACAACCTGCTTAGAAGGCAGGTGCTCTATCCAACTGAGCTACGGGCAGATTCCGGGCCGGACAGAAGCAAAAACGAGAATACCGAAAAGAAAACTTGGTCGGGGCGAAAGGATTCGAACCTTCGACCCTCTGGTCCCAAACCAGATGCGCTACCAGGCTGCGCTACACCCCGACAAGCCTTCTATTCTAGCCCGGATATTGACCGGGTCTTGGGCTTTCTCAGCGTTTCTCGTATTGAGTCTTGCCGAAAAGAACCTGGCGCTCCTTGTCGCCGGTGAGCGGCTGGCGCAGATCGGCCAGCACTTTCACGCCGCGCTGCACCGCCGGGCGTGCGGCGATGCCGTCGAACCAGGCCTTCAGGTGCGGGAAGTCGGTGAGGGTGATGCCCTGGTTTTCCCAGCTGCGCAGCCACGGGAAGATGGCGATGTCGGCAATCGAATAGCTCTTGCCGGCGATGAACTTGCTCTTGGACAACTGCTTGTCGATCACGCCGTAGATGCGCTTGGCCTCGTTGGTGTAGCGGTCGATCGCATAGGCGATTTTTTCGGGCGCGTACAGGCGGAAGTGATGCGCCTGGCCGAGCATCGGGCCGACGCCGCCCATCTGGAACATGAGCCACTGCAGAACGTCATAGCGTTCGCGGTCGCCGGTGGGCAGCAACTTGCCGGTCTTGCCCGCGAGGTAGACCAGGATCGCGCCCGATTCGAACAGCGAGATCGGCTTGCCGTCCGGCCCCTCCGGATCGGTGATGGCGGGGATCTTGTTGTTGGGGCTGATCTGCAGGAACTCGGGCGCGAACTGGTCGCCCTTGCCGATGTTCACGGGGTGCGCGTGGTAGGGCAGGCCGCACTCCTCCAGCATGATGTGGACCTTGTGCCCGTTGGGCGTGGGCCAGGAATAGACCTCGATGGTCGATGCGGGCATGTCTCGGGCTCCAGGAGAGGGATGTGATGGGAGGGACGCAGCATATACGTGCGAATCCAAACCCGTGCCGGCGCGGGAATTCGCCTTGCTGCGGCCTTTTCTCAGCCCACCTGCAGCCGGTGCGCGTTGCACCACATCCAGTCTTCGCCGGGCTCCAGCGACTTGATGACAGGATGCCCCTCGGCCTGCGAATGCCGCGTGGCATGGCGGTTCTTCGACGAGTCGCAGCAGCCCACGTGGCCGCAGTGCACGCACAGGCGCAGGTGCACCCAGGTGTCGCCGGTCTTCAGGCAGTCCTCGCAGCCGCGCTGGGTGTGGGGTTGCGCGATGGTGGAGGGCACGTGGTCGCAGGCTTTGATGGGCACCGAAGAACTCCTTGATATGTGATCGAGTGGGTCAGGCCACGGCCGTGGCCTGCGACAGGTGTTGATGGATCAGCGCCACCGCTGCAGCGCCTTCGCCGATCGCACCGCCCACGCGCTTGACCGAGCCCGAGCGCACGTCGCCCACGGCGTACACGCCCGGCACGCTGGATTCGAGCGCCGTGGCCGGGCGCGCAGGAAAGCCGCTGCTCGCCGCCGCGCCGGTCAGCACGAAGCCGTGCTTGTCGACCGCCACGCCGCAGCCTCCGAGCCACGAGGTCTCGGGCTCGGCGCCGACGAACAGGAAGATGTTGCGCGCCGGGCAATCGTGCTCGTTGCCGCTGGTGTGGCAGCGCCACGTCGCGCCCGTGAGGCCTTCGTCCGAGCCGCCGTGCAGGCGCACGAGTTCGGTGTGGGGCTGCAGTTCGATGTTGGGCGTGGCCTCGATGCGGTCGATGAGGTAGCGCGACATGCTGGCGGCCAGCGACGGTCCGCGCACCAGCACATTCACCTTGGCCGCATGGCGCGACAGGAACACCGCGGCCTGGCCCGCCGAGTTGCCGCCGCCGACCAGCGCCACTTCCTGCTGCGAGCAGATCTTCGCTTCGATGGCCGAGGCCCAGTACCAGATGCCGCGGCCTTCGAATTCGGCCAGGCGCGGAACGTCGGGCCGCCGGTAGCGCGCCCCGCTCGCGATGACCACCGTGCGCGCATGGATCGTTCGGCCGTCGGCCAGGGCGATGCCCAGGCTCTCGCGCTCGTTCTCGCGCGAGCAGTCCAGCGATACGACCTTTGCCGGGATCAGCATCTCGACACCGAACTTCTGCGCCTGCACGAATGCGCGGCCGGCCAGCGCCTGGCCCGAGATGCCGGTCGGAAAGCCCAGGTAGTTCTCGATGCGCGCGCTGGCGCCGGCCTGGCCGCCGAAGGCGCGGCAGTCGAGCACGATCACCCGCAGGCCTTCGGAGGCGGCATACACCGCGGTGGCGAGGCCGGCCGGCCCGGCGCCGACCACGGCCACATCGAACAGCTCGTTGTGCTCGACGGTGTCGACCATGCCGAGGCATCGGGCCAATGCATCTTCGGCCGGGTTCACCAGGACCGAACCGTCGGGGCACACGGCCAGCAACTGGCAGGTGCCATATTGTTCGAGCAACGCGGCCGCGTCGGGGTCTTCGGCGGCATCGACCAGGTGATACGGATAGCCGTTGCGCCGCAGGAAGTTTTCCAGCCGCGCCATGTCTGGCGACTGCGGCTTGCCGATCAGCACCGGCCCGCTCGCGCCGGACTCGATCAGCGCCACGCGCCTAAGGATCAGCGCGCGGGTGATGCGTTCGCCCAGATCGGCTTCGGCAACGAGCAGCGCGCGCAATTGCTGCGGCGACACGAGCAGTGCCTCCACGTCTTCGTCGGCATGGCCATCGACCAGGGCAGGGCGGCCGCTCAGCTGGCCGACTTCGGCCAGGAATTCACCCGGGCCCTGCCGCACGATCGGCACCACGCGCCCGAGCCCGTCGCGCTGTGTGACAGCGACCACGCCCTTGAGCAGAACGAACATGCCGGGGCCGGTTTCGCCGGCGGTAAAAAGGCGCTCGCCGCGCGCGAATTGCTGCACGCTGCCGAAGCGTGCGATGCGCGCAATCTCGGTGTCACTGAGGACGGGAAAGGTCTGGTGAAAGCGGCTGCTGTCGGTGCCGTTTGCTGCGGTGGCCATGTGTGTCCAAGCTCCATGTCGCGAATCCACCGCATTAGACGACGAAGTGCGCCAGACCGGCTGTAACACCGTCATGCGCGTGCAATCTTCCTGACACGCCGGCTTCATCGCAGGTGCGGAGACTCCCTCGGCAGAAAGGGTTCCCCATGAAAGAACTGCCCAACCCGACGTTTCCGCTTTCGCAGCTCGGGCTGCGCGCGGCCTTGTGGCCTGCGCCCACGGTCGTTGCTGCCACCGGTGTTTCCACCGCGGCCCGCGTGTCGGTGCCGCAGGCACCCGCCGTCATTCTTCCCCCGCCCGTCGAAGCCAGGCAAGGCATCACGGTCGGCTGGGCGCGTCACCTGGACGACGTGCGCGCCGCGCAGCGCCTGCGCTACGACGTGTTCGTCGGCGAAATGGGCGCCCGCGTCTCCTCGCCGCTGGCCGGCCACGACATCGACCTGTTCGACGATTTCTGCGAGCACCTCTTGGTGCGCGACGAACTCACCAATCAGGTCATCGGCACCTACCGTGTGCTGACGCCGGCGCAGGCACGCCGTGTCGGCAGCACCTACAGCGACACCGAATTCGACCTGACCCGCCTGCGCGACCTGCGCGAGCGCATGGTCGAACTGGGCCGCAGCTGCGTGCACCCCGAGCATCGCCAGGGCGGCGTGATCCTGGCGCTCTGGGGGGCGCTGGCCGGCTTCATGCACCGCAACAAGCTGGACACCATGATCGGCTGCGCGAGCATCCCGATGTCACACAACGGTGTGACGAATGGTGACGCAGCGGCCAGCATCTGGCGTCAGGTTTCGGCCAGCCACATGGCGCCGATCCAGTACCAGGTGCAACCCCGCCTGCCGCTGCCGGTCGAACGCCTCGACAGCACGCTGGACGTGGAGCCGCCGGCGCTCATCAAGGGTTACCTGCGCCTGGGCGCCAAGGTGCTGGGCGCCCCCGCCTGGGATCCGGACTTCAACGCCGCCGACCTGCCGATGCTGATGCGCATCGACGATCTGCCGGCGCGCTACCGCAAGCACTTTCTCGGCGCATGAAACCGGCGGGCGTCCGTCCTGACGACGGGCTGCCCGCCCTGGCCCCGGGCATGATGGAGCCGCACAAGGCGGGGGATGCAGCGTCACGCGACCGTCATTCAACTGTCACAAATGACATCGACACTGTCATATTTCAGTCTACGTCTGCTCCCGTGCCGCTTGCTCCAGAATCAGTGCCCATGTCACCAGCCCCCGCAGACCGGTCGCTCGCCGTCGCGGCGCCCACGTTCACCCTGCTCGACCGAGATCACAGCATCCTGTCGTTCAACGAGCGCGTGCTCGACTGGGCCCACCGGCCCGAGGTCCCGCTGATCGAGCGGCTGCGCTACCTGTGCATCGTGTCTTCCAACCTGGACGAGTTCTTCGAGGTCCGCGCCGCGCCGCACCTGATCGCCGGCAGCGCCGGGGACCAGAAGGGTACCTACACCGTCGATTCGTTCGAGCAGCTGGCCGAGGCGGCGCACACGCTGGTGGCACGCCAGTACGCGCTGTACAACGACGAGCTGATGCCGACCTTCGCGAAGCACGGCATCCACATCATTTCGCACGGCGAGCGCAACCCGGCGCAGCGCAAATGGGTGAGCGAGTATTTCGAGCGCGAGGTGCGCCCGCTGCTGATTCCCGTCGGGCTGGACCCGGCGCATCCGTTTCCGCAGGTGGCCAACAAGTCGCTCAACTTCATCGTGCGGCTCGGCGGCAAGGACGCCTTCGGGCGCGAGAACCCGATCCAGATCGTCAAGCTGCCGCGCGTGCTGCCACGGCTGATCCGCATGCCGGCCAAGGTGTCGGACGGCAAGACGCTGTTCGTGGCGTTGTCCAGCGTGGTGCGCGCGCACCTGTCGAGCATGTTTCCGGGCCGCGACGTGGGCGACTTCTCGCAGTTCCGCGTCACGCGCCACTCCGATCTCGCGGTGGACGAGGAAGACGTCAAGAACCTGCGCACCGCGCTGCGCCAGGGCCTGCAGCACCGCCACTACGGGCAGGCCGTGCGCCTGGAGGTGTCGGCCAGTTGTGCCGAGTCGCTCGCCAGCTTCCTCTTGGCGCAGTTCAACCTGCCGCCCGAGGCGCTGTACCGCGTGCATGGGCCGGTGAACCTGGCGCGGCTCACGCAGCTGATCGACCTGATCGAAGAGCCGCAGCTGCGCTTTGCGCCGTATTCCGCGTCGTTCCCCGTCACGCTGTCACCCGCCCAGTCGTTCTTCGAGCGCCTGCAGCGCGGTGACGTGCTGATCCACCAGCCCTTCGAGAGCTTCGACGGCGTGCTCGCCTTCCTGCGCGAGTCGGTGCTGGACCCGCAGGTGCTGGCCATCAAGCAGACCATCTACCGCACCGGTGCCGATTCCGAGCTGATGGACCTGCTGCGCGAAGCCGTGCGCCGCGGCAAGGAAGTCACCGTGGTGGTGGAGCTGAAGGCGCGCTTCGACGAAGAGGCCAACATCAACTGGGCCGAGATGCTCGAATCGATCGGCGCGCAGGTGGTGTACGGCGTGGTGGGCCTGAAGACCCACGCCAAGATGCTGCTGGTGACGCGCCGCGAGGGCAAGCAGCTGCGCCGCTACGGCCATCTCTCCACCGGCAACTACAACCCGCGCACGGCCAGGCTTTACACCGACATCAGCCACCTCACGGCCGATCCGCTGCTCACGGCCGACATGGAGGCCGTGTTCGTCCACCTGGCGAGCCAGAGCCGCCTTCCCAAGCTCAACCGCATGTGGCTTGCGCCCTTCGACCTGCACAAGAACCTGGTCGCGCAGATCGACGCGCTGGGCCTGGCCGCATCGAACGGAGAGCCCACGCGCATCGTCGCCAAGATGAACGCGCTGACCGACGACGCGCTGATCGCCGCACTGATCCTCGCGGGGCAGAAGGGCGTGAAGATCGACCTCATCGTGCGCGGCGCCTGCACGCTGCCGGCGCAGGTGCCGGGGCTCACGGACAACATCCGCGTGCGCTCGGTGATCGGGCGGTTCCTGGAGCATTCGCGGGTCTTCTATTTCCGCAACGGCGAGGACGAATCGCTTTATCTCTCGAGCGCCGACTGGATGAATCGCAACATGATGCGGCGCATCGAGCTGGCCTGGCCCGTGACCGACCCCGGGCTGCGCCAGCGCCTCATCGACGAGTGCCTGGTGGCCTACCTGCACGACGGCCGCGACGCCTGGGACCTGGGCGACGAGGGCATCTACACGCGCGTCGATCGCGATACGCATCCGGGCGAGGAGGGCGCGTCGCGCGCCATCGAGGCCCACGGCGCGCAGACCGCACTCATGAACCGCTATGCATCGCGAGGGCATCATGGCGATGCATCCAGCAACTGACGACCGAAAGACGATGACCATGGACTTGATCTTCTGGCGTCATGCCGAAGCCGAGGACTGGACCGAGGGCTGCGACGACATGCAGCGCTCGCTCACCGCACGTGGCGAAAAGCAGGCCAAGCGCATGGCCAGCTGGCTGGACCGGCAACTGCCCGACGGCACCCGCATCGTCTGCAGCCCCGCGCGGCGCTGCGAGCAGACCGCCCTGGCACTGGGCCGCAAATACAAGCTGCGCGCCGAACTGGCGCCCGACACCACGGCCGAAGCCATGCTGGGCGCGGCTGGCTGGCCCAACGGCAAGTCGGTGGTGCTGATGATCGGCCACCAGCCCTCGGTGGGGCAGGCCATCTCGCTCTTGCTCGGCCTGAAGCAGGACAGCTGCCCGGTGCGCAAGGGCGCGCTGTGGTGGATTCGCTCCCGCGAGCGCGACGGCGACGTGCAGACCGTCGTGGTGACGGTGCAGTCGCCGGAGCTTCTTTAAGCCGCGCTCAGTTCCACGCGCCAGTTGCTGGTCTTTTGCCAGGCCAGCACTTCTTCGCGCAGCAGGTGCGCCGACTGCGGATAGGCGTCGGCCCAATCGGGAGCGCAGGCGATCGTGAAGGCTCTCGCGCCCAGCGCCGAGAGATGCAGCGCCTTCGGATCGGGATCGCGGCGCGCGTGGCACAGGATCACGGCCAGGCGCAGCGCCAGCAGCTGCATCACGAAGGTTTCGTCGTCCAGCGCTGCTTCCAGCTTGCGCAGCTTGCCGCGCTGGCCCAGCACCAATTGGCCGAGCGCGTGCAGCTCGTTCACCGCGAAGCCGGGCGCGTCGGTGTTGTCCAGGATGTAGGCGCCGTGCTTGTGATAGTCGCTGTGCGACACCAGCGCGCCGATCTCGTGCAACTGGGCCGCCCAGCCGAGCTTGCGCAGCGCGCGGCCGGCGCGGTTGGCGCTGCTGCCGCCCCGCGCGGCGGGTGCGAGCTGCACGAACAATGCCGCGGCGGCTTCGCCGACCCGCTTGGCCTGCGCCGCATCGACCGCGAAACGCGTGGCCAGCCGGGCCACCGTGGCGGTGCGCATGTCGGCCACGCTCTCGTCGCGCTCCAGCAATTCGTAGAGCACGCCGTGGCGCAGCGCCCCCTGGGCCACCTTCATCTCGTCGATGCCGAGCAGGTCGAACACCGCGCGCAGCACGCTCACACCGCCGCCGATCACGGCCTTGCGGTCTTCGCGCATGCCGTCGATGCGCAGCTTGTCGACGCTGCCGGCCTTGAGCAGGCGGTCCAGCAGCCAGTCCAGGCCCTCGCGGGTGACCAGGCCTGGCTCCGCGCCGGCCGCGGCCAGCACGTCGCCGACCGCGCCGATGGTGCCTGAGGCGCCATAGGCCACGTCCCACTGGTCGCGGGTGTAGCTGCCCAGGGCGTCGTCGAGCACCGCCTTGGCAGCCACTTCGGCGGCGCGGAAGGCGGCGGGCGTGAACTGGCCTTCGGCGAAGTGCTTCATCGACCAGGCGACGCTGCCGACGCGGTAGGACTCCACCAGCTCGGCTTCGAGGGCGCGGCCGATGATCATCTCGGTGGAGCGTCCGCCGATGTCCACCACCAGCCGGCGCTCGCTGTCGGAGGCGTCGGTGTGAGGAAGCATGTGCGCCACGCCCTGATAGATCAGGCGGGCTTCCTCCCGGCCCGGGATCACGTCGATGCCGAAGCCCAGGATGGTGCGTGCGCGAAGCAGGAATTCTTCGCGGTTGCGCGCTTCGCGCAGCGTCTGGGTGGCGACGGCGCGCACCTGCGAGCGCTTGAAGCCGGCCAGTCGCTCGCCGAAACGCGCCAGCGCATCCCAGCCGCGCTGCATGGCTTCGGTCGTGAGATTGCGGGCGCTGTCCAGGCCATTGCCCTGGCGCACTGTTTCCTTCAGGTATTCGGTGCGGTGGATCTGGCCGTGGTCGACCTGTCCGATTTCGAGCCTGAAGCTGTTGGAACCGAGATCGACTGCGGCGAGGCGGGTGCCGTTTTGCATGTAGTTGTAGTGAAGAGGGCGGTGTTGTCTTTGATCGTAGCGCCGTGACAGGCGCGCCGCCTCCCGAATCGCTCAGCGGCGAGGTCGGGAAGGCTAGGCGCGACGCATGACGGTTGTGTGACAGCGTCACACGGCCGTAGAGGGAAACACCGGCATTTTCCCTCGACAGCGGGGTGTCATATGGATGTCACACAAGCTTTCTAGAGTCCGTTCCAAGCCCGAAAGGGACTACTTCTTACTTCTAAAGGAAGCTTCATGAAAACGACGTTCAAATTTGCAACCGCCGGTCTCGTGGCCGCGCTGTTCTCCATTCCCGCCCTCGCACAAGACGTGACCGGCGCCGGCGCCAGCTTCCCGGCACCGCTGTATGCCAAGTGGGCTTCGGACTTCAACAAGGCCACCGGCGTCAAGATCAACTACCAGTCGGTCGGTTCGGGCGCGGGCCTGAAGCAGATCGAAGCCAAGACCGTCGATTTCGGCGCTTCGGACGCTCCCCTGAAGGACGACGAGCTCCAGGCCAAGGGCCTGATGCAGTTCCCCACCGTCATCGGCGGCGTGATCCCCGTGGTCAACATCACCGGCATCAAGCCGGGCGAGCTCAAGCTGAACGGCCAGGTCCTGGGCGACATCTACCTGGGCAAGATCACCAAGTGGAACGACCCCGCCATCAAGGCGCTGAACGGTTCGCTCGCCCTGCCTGACGCCGCCATCGCCCCGGTTCGCCGCGCCGACGGTTCGGGCACCAGCTTCCTGTTCACCAACTACCTGAGCAAGGTCAACGCCGAGTGGAAGACCAAGGTCGGCGAAGGCACGGCCGTGAACTGGCCCACCGGCGCGGGCGGCAAGGGCAACGAAGGTGTTGCAGCCTTCGTGAACCGCCTGCCCAACTCGATCGGCTACGTCGAGTACGCCTACGTCAAGCAGAACAAGATGACCTACGCCCAGCTGCAGAACGCGGCCGGCAACTTCGTCTCGCCCGACGACACCGCCTTCAAGGCCGCCGCCGCCGCTGCCGACTGGAACAAGAGCTTCTACCAGGTGCTGACCAACCAGGCCGACAAGGGCGCATGGCCCATCACCGGCGCCACCTTCATCCTGATGCACAAGGTGCAGGACAAGCCGGCCAACGCGACCACCGTGCTCAAGTTCTTCGACTGGGCCTACAAGGGCGGCGACAAGACGGCCGACGACCTGGACTACGTGCCGATGCCCGACGCCGTGAAGGCCACCATCGCCAAGGCATGGGGTGACGTGAAGGACGCATCGGGCAAGCCCGTCGCGTTCAAGTAAGCCATCCACCCACCCCGCAGAACGGCGCATCCATGAGCAGCACTTCGCTCCAGGACGCGCCGCTTTCGTCTTTGCCGGAGCGACCCGTGTCATCCACTCTTCCTGCTGCCGCCACGTACGACCTCGCGGCCGACCGTGGCCGCGCCACCGCACCGCCACCGCCGGTGAAGGCGCCGCGTTCCGGCCCCATGGCCGACCGCCTCTTCGGCTGGGCCGCCAAGGGCGCCGCGCTGCTGACGCTGGCAATGCTGATCGGCATCCTGCTGTCGCTGATCGTCGGCGCGTGGCCCGCCATTTCCAAGTACGGCCTCGGCTTCCTCGTCAACAGCACGTGGGATCCGGTCAAGGAAGAGTACGGCGGCCTCGTGATGATCTACGGCACGCTGGCCACCTCGTTCATCGCATTGGTGATCGCGGTGCCGGTGAGCTTCGGCATTGCACTTTTCCTCACCGAGCTGTCGCCCAACTGGCTCAAGCGCCCGCTGGGCACGGCCATCGAATTGCTCGCCGCCGTGCCGTCCATCGTGTACGGCATGTGGGGCCTCCTGGTGTTCGGCCCGATTCTCTCGACCTGGGTGCAGCAGCCGCTGCAGAAACTGCTCGCCGGCGTGCCGTACCTGGGCGCGCTGGTGTCCGGCCCGCCCGTGGGCATCGGCATCCTGTCGGCCGGCATCATCCTGGCGATCATGATCATTCCGTTCATCGCCTCGGTGATGCGCGACGTATTCGAGGTGACGCCCCCGCTCCTGAAAGAGTCGGCCTACGGCCTGGGCTCCACCACCTGGGAGGTGGTCTCCAAGGTCGTGCTGCCGTACACCAAGGCCGGTGTGATCGGCGGCATCATGCTGGGTCTCGGCCGGGCGCTGGGTGAAACGATGGCGGTCACGTTCGTGATCGGCAACATGAACCAGCTCAATTCGCTGTCGGTGTTCGAGGCTGCCAACAGCATCACCTCGGCCCTGGCCAATGAATTCGCCGAAGCCGGCGCGGGCCTGCACCAGGCGGCGCTGATGTACCTGGGCCTCGTGCTGTTCTTCATCACCTTCGTCGTGCTGACGCTTTCCAAGGTGCTGTTGGCCAAGATGAAGAAGAGCGAAGGAACCAAGTCGTGAGCACCGCGCAAGACCTCCTCAACGCCAAGGCGCTCACCGAGATGCGCCAGGCCAGGTTCGCCTCGCGCAACCGCGTCAACAAGATCGCGCTCACGCTGTCGCTCGCCGCGATGGTGTTCGGCGTGTTCTGGCTGGTGTGGATCCTCTGGGAAACGCTGCGCCTGGGGCTGGGCGGGCTCGCGCTCGCCACCTTCACCGAAATGACGCCGCCGCCCAACGAAGTGGGCGGCATCGCCAACGCGATCTTCGGCTCGTTCGTGATGGTGGCCCTGGCCACTTTCGTGGGCACGCCGATCGGCATCATGGCCGGCATCTACCTGGCCGAGTACAACCCCAAGGGCTGGCTCGCTTCGGTCACGCGCTTCGTCAACGACATCCTGCTGTCTGCGCCCTCGATCGTGATCGGCCTGTTCGTCTACGCCGTGGTGGTGGCCTACTTCAAGACCTTCTCGGGCCTGGCCGGTGCGCTGGCGCTCGCGCTGATCGTGATTCCGGTGGTGATCCGCACCACCGAGAACATGCTGCAGCTGGTGCCGCCGGGCCTGCGCGAAGCGGCCTACGCGCTGGGCACGCCCAAGTGGAAGGTCATCATCAGCATCACGCTGCGCGCCGCACGCGCCGGCGTGGTCACCGGCATCCTGCTGGCCGTGGCGCGCATCGCGGGTGAAACCGCGCCGCTGCTGTTCACTGCGCTGAACAACCAGTTCTGGACCGCCGACGTGAGCCAGCCGATGGCCAGCCTGCCGGTCACGATCTTCAAGTTCGCGATGAGCCCGTACGAGAACTGGCAACAGCTGGCCTGGGCCGGCGTGTTCCTGATCACCATCGCCGTGCTCGCCCTCAACATCCTGGCGCGGGTCCTCACGCGCAACAAACACTGATTGAAGAAGAAGCTCGCAATGCCAAATACCGTCGCACAACCGTCGCGCTCGAAGATCTCGGTCAAGGACCTGAACTTCTACTACGGCAAATTCCACGCGCTCAAGGGCATCAACCTCGAGATTCCCGAAAACAAGGTCACGGCCTTCATCGGCCCGTCGGGCTGCGGCAAGTCGACCCTGCTGCGCACCTTCAACCGCATGTTCGAGCTCTATCCGGAGCAGCGCGCCGAGGGCACCATTGCCCTGGACGGCGAGAACCTGCTCACGTCCAAGCAGGACGTGGCGCTCATCCGCGCCAAGGTCGGCATGGTGTTCCAGAAGCCCACGCCGTTCCCGATGTCGATCTACGACAACATCGCCTTCGGCGTGAAGCTGTTCGAGAGCCTCTCGGCCAGCGAGATGGACGACCGCGTCGAGTGGGCGCTCAAGAAGGCGGCCCTCTGGACCGAAGTGCGCGACAAGCTGCAGCAAAGCGGCTCGGGCCTCTCGGGCGGCCAGCAGCAGCGCCTGTGCATTGCGCGCGGCATCGCGATCAAGCCCGAAGTGCTGCTGCTGGACGAGCCGTGCTCCGCGCTCGACCCGATCTCCACCGCCAAGATCGAAGAACTGATCGCCGAGCTGAAAAACGAGTACACCGTGGTCATCGTGACGCACAACATGCAGCAGGCGGCCCGCTGCAGCGACTACACCGCCTACATGTACCTGGGTGACCTGATCGAATTCGGCGCGACGGAGCAGATGTTCTTCAAGCCGCAGCGCAAGGAAACCGAGGACTACATCACTGGCCGTTTCGGCTAAGGAGACACCATGAGCGAGAAACATCTTTCCAGCCAGTTCGACAGCGAACTCAACGGCGTCTCGTCGCGCGTGATGGAGCTCGGCGGCATGGTCGAGTCGCAGATCCACACGGCGGTCTACGCGCTGCTGCAGTTCGACGCCGAGGCGGCCGACCGCGTGATGGAAACCGAGCACCGCGTCAATGCGATGGAAATCGACATCGACCGCGAGCTCTCGTCGATCATCGCGCGCCGCCAGCCGACCGCACGCGACCTGCGCCTCCTGATCGCCATCAGCAAGACCACGGCCAACCTGGAGCGCGTGGGCGACGAGGCCAACAAGATCGCGCGCATGGTCAAGTCGATCATCGAGAGCGGTTCGGCCCGCCAGCTGCCCACGACCGAACTGCGCATCGCCGCCGACCTGGCCTCGGGCCTCTTGCGCACCGCGCTGGACGCGTTCGCGCGCCTGGACACGGCCGCGGCGCTGTCGATCCTGAAGGACGACGACCTGATCGACCGCGAGTTCGACGGGTTCGTGCGCAAGCTGGTCACCTACATGATGGAAGACCCCCGCACCATCTCGGCCAGCCTGGACCTGCTGTTCCTGGCCAAGGCCATCGAGCGCATCGGCGACCACGCCAAGAACATCGCCGAATTCATCATCTACATCGTCAAGGGCGCCGATGTGCGGCACACTTCGATGCAGGAGATCGAATCGGCGCTTCAATGACAAACCCCCAGGCTTGCCCACTTCGTGTGGCCGCCAACCCCCTTGCAGGGGGCAACGCCTGCGGCCCGGCAAAGCCGGTTGCGCGGCGTTCGCTGGAAGGGACCGGGGTGACCATCAAGTGAGCAGATAACATGAAAAAACCCCGAGTCCTGATCGTCGAAGACGAGTCCTCGATCGCCGAGCTGATCGCCGTCAACCTGCGCCACAACGGCTTCGAGCCGATCTGGTCGGAAGACGGTGCCGCAGCGCAGCGCGAAATCGACGCCTTCCTGCCCGACCTGATCCTGCTCGACTGGATGCTGCCGGGCCAGAGCGGCCTGCAGCTCGCACGCCAGTGGCGCAAGGACCCGCGCACCAAGGCCATCCCGATCCTGATGCTGACCGCGCGCGGCGACGAGCCCGACAAGGTCGCAGGCCTGGATGCCGGTGCCGACGACTACATCACCAAGCCGTTCTCCACGCAGGAAATGCTGGCCCGCATCCGCGCGGTGCTGCGCCGGCGCGCCCCCGAGGTGGTGACCGAGCGCGTGGAAATCGGCGAGCTCGCGCTGGACACCTCCACCCACCGCGTGACCTGGCAGGGCGGCGCGCTCAAGGTCGGCCCGACCGAGTTCAAGCTCTTGGCCTATCTGATGCAGCATGCCGAGCGCGTGCACAGCCGCGCGCAACTGCTCGACAAGGTGTGGGGCGACCACGTCTACATCGAGGAACGCACGGTCGACGTGCACGTCAAGCGCCTGCGCGAATCGCTGGGTGCCGCCGCACCGATGGTCGAAACCGTCCGGGGAGCAGGCTACCGCCTGACCGCCCAAGTCACGGTTTGAACGCCGTGGCGTCTCTTGGCCGCGGGCGCGGATAATCGCCCGCCATGCCCTTCCGAATCGCTACTTTTTTAATAGCGTCCCTTGCAATAGGCGCGGGCGCTGTCGGCATTTTTGGCTGGAAGTTTGGATGGATGGGCGCCTGGCTGGGCGCGGTGCTGTGGCTCGCGCTCGATGCCTGGCGCGCCGAACGGTTGCTGCAGGTGCTGCGCAACGACGCGGCGGGCCTGCCGACCCGCGGACCCGGCGTCTGGGGCGAACTGGCCGAACGCATCCGCAAGCTGCTGCGCGACCGCGAGCAGCAGACCCGCCAGGCCGAAGACCGGCTGCAGGAATTCCTGGCCGCCATCCAGGCATCGCCCAACGGCGTGATCCTGCTGGACGAGCAGGGCCGCATCGAATGGTGCAACCAGACGGCCGCCATGCAGTTCGGCATAGACGCCGAGCGCGACCTGCTGCAGCACCTGGCAAACCTCGTGCGCGATCCGGCCTTCGTGGCGTACCTGGCGTCGTGGAACTACAGCCGCGACGTCGTCATCGACGCTTCCGGCCCCGGCCATGCGCACCAGCGCAGCCATCCGGTGCGGCTGTCGGTGCAGGTGCATCCCTACGCGGGCAACCGCCGCATGCTGCTCACGCGCGACATCACCGCGCTGGAGCAGGCCGAGGCGATGCGGCGCGATTTCGTCGCGAACGTGTCGCACGAAATCCGCACGCCGCTCACGGTGCTGGCGGGCTTCGTCGAAACGCTGCAGAACCTGCCGCTCGATGCGGACGAACGCACGCGCTACCTCTCGCTGATGAGCCAGCAGTCGCACCGCATGGAAACGCTGGTGAACGACCTGCTGACGCTGTCGCGCCTGGAGGGCAGCGCGTCGCCGTCGGGCAACCAGTGGATTCGCATCCGCGCCTTGATGGCGCAGTGCGAGGACGAGGGGCGAGGCCTCTCGGGCCGGCTCGCGCCGCTGGGCCATCGCCTGTCGTTCACCATCGACGCCGAGTCGGAGCTGTCGGGCGCGCCGACCGAATTGCAGAGCGCCATGTCGAACCTGCTGAGCAACGCGATCCGCTACACGCCCGGCGGCGGCGAGGTGGCGGTGAGCTGGCGGGTGCTGCCCGATGGGCGCGGCGAGTATGCCGTGAAGGACACGGGCCCCGGCATTGCCGCCGAGCACATCCCGCGGCTCACCGAGCGCTTCTACCGCATCGACCGCAGCCGCTCGCGCGAGACCGGCGGCACGGGGCTGGGCCTGGCGATCGTCAAGCACATCGCACAGCGGCATGGCGCCGAGTTGCGCATCGAGAGCACGGTCGGCAAGGGGAGCCGGTTTGCGCTGCTGTTTCCGGCGGCGCGGGTGCGCGAGGCGCGCGTGCTGGCGAAGTAAGTAGCTTCAGCCGGCCCGCTTCTTCATCGTCCAGCGCAGCAGCACGCCGAACAGCAGGGCCGTGAGCGCCAATGCGCCGGTGCTCATGATCCAGAACGCCAGCGGCGACTGCATCGCTTTCCAGGGACCGAGGCCGCGGTACGCCAGCAGGTAGCTGCCGCCCAGACCCAGCCCCCAGAGCATCGCGCAATAGATGACCAGCGGCGCCAGCGTCACGCGGTAGCAACGCAGCACGAACACGCAGAGCGTCTGCACCGCATCGGCGACGTGATAGACCGCGACGGCCAGCAGCAGCGAAGCGGCCAGCGCGATCACGGCGGGATTGTCCGAATACACGTTCGCAAGCTGGTGGCGCAGCGCGACCATCGCGCCCGCATAGACCAGCGCGCACAGCATGGCCAGCTCGAAGCCGAGGCGGCAGGCATGACGCGCCTTCGCACGATCGCCGGCACCGAGCCAGAAGCTCACGCGCGCACTGGTCGCGATGGCGAGCGAGAGCGGCATCATGTAGGCGACCGCCAGCAGGTTCGAGGCGATCTGGTGCGCGGCTGCCGCAGCCGTGCCCAGGCGCGCTATGAACAGCGCCATCAGGGTGAACGAGGTCACCTCCACGAGCACGGCCAGGCCGCCTGGAACACCGAGGCGCGCGAACTGGCGGATCTGGTGCCAGTCGGGCGGCTCGATGCGTTCCCAGAGCGCATAGCCGCGATAGAAGGCGCTGCTGCGCAACAGCCAGACCGCGCAGCCGAGCATCGCCCAGTTCACGCACAGCGTGGCCCAGGCGCAGCCGACGAGGCCCATCGCCGGCAGGCCCGCGCCGCCGAAGGTGAACCAGATCGACAGCGGCAGCTTCACCACCAGCGATGCCAGTTGCAGCCAGGTCACCAGTTGCGGCTTGCCCAGGCTCTGGTTGAGGGTGCTGAAGAGGCGAAAGAGAAGAGATGGCGCCAGCGCGAAGGCGAGCACCGCCAGGTAGGTCTCGACCTCGCCGCGCATCTGCGCCGGCACCTGGGTCCAGCGCAGGGCGCCGCCAGGCAGCAGCAACGCCACCATGCCCACCGCGATCGCGATGCCGGCCAGGTAGAGCGACTGCCGCACCGAGCGGCCCACCTCGCCGCTGCGGCCCGCGCCGTGCAGCTCGGCCCACACCGGCAAAAGCGCCTGCAGCACGCCCATCAGCGAGACGTACACGCTCACGAAGATGGCCGCGCCGACCGAGAGCGCGGCCAGCGCATGCTCCGAATAGCGGCCCGCGATGATGGTGTCGGTCACGCCGAAGGCCATCACGGCCAGCTGGCCGACCAGCACCGTGCCGGCGTGGCGTGCGATCAGTCCCCGTTCGCCTGTCACCGCTCAGGGCGCGATCTTTTGGTAAAGAAGCAAGTCGTCGGCGGCGCTGCTGGGGCGGCGCAGGGTGCCGCTGAAGCGCCACTTCTCGAGCGGGATGATGGTGTGCAGCCGCTCGATCGTGTCGGGGCTCACCAGCAGCCAGGGGCAGTCGGTGCCCAGCAGCAGCGGCTGCAGGTTGAAGTTGCCGTGGTGGCGCAGCGCAGCCGCATGCGGCCGGCTGAGCGCCAGTTCGGCGATGCAGCTGGGCTGGCCCACGCGCTCGGCGACGGCGCGCACCTGGGGCAGGTAGCTGCGCGCGTAGTCGATGGGGGGCAGCCAGAGCGTCATCAGCAGCATCCAGCAGAGGGCCGTGCCGCCGGCCGGCAGCACCAGCGTCTTCCAGAGCGCGGCGCGATGGCGCCCGGTGCGCCAGCGCACGAGCCAGCACCAGGCGATGGTCGCGGCCAGCGCGAGCACGAACGCGATCGGCGAGAACTCGGCCACGAAGCCGGGCACCAGCCGCGCGACGCTGGCCGCGGGCTTGCGCGGCATGCCGGTCAGCATGGCGATCCAGTAGAGCCAGCCCAGCACGGCCAGGCCGCTGAAGAAGAGCACGTTGAACCAGTCGATCAGCGCCGCGGCGCTGCGCCGGAAGGTCGGCAACGCGAAGGCTGCGAGCGTGGCGAAGGCGGGCAGGGCCAGCAGCAGCGAGCGGTCGGAATAGTCGGTGGTCCAGGTGGCCGCCAGCGGCACGAGCGCGAACCAGAACGGCAGCGCAACGTGGCGCGCCGTGAGCTGTCGCCGCCAGCGCCAGAGCGTCCAGAGGGCGAGCGGCCAGACCGGCCAGGTGAACCACAGCAGGAGCTTGGCCTGGCTGCGGATCTCGCCGCCGATGGAGTTGCCGTCCAGGGTGATCTTCCACTGCGACAGGCCGAGGCCGAACACCAGCGCCGCCGCCAGCAGCGTGACGCCAATCATCGTGAGGAGGGCGCCGCGGGTGTAGCCGGGGCCGTCGTCGGTGCTGGCGGCCGTGCCCGCCTTGGCAGTGCGGCGCCGCTCGTAGGCGATGTAGATCGCGCTGCCTGTGGCCAGCGCCAGGCCGACGGTCGGCGCGCCGCTCAACGTCATGCCGAGCGTGCCCACCACGAGCGCGATCACCGGGCCCGCGCGGCGGTACGGCAGCGCGGCCACGCCGTAGAACAGGTGCGAGGCAAAGTACAGCTGGGCCAGGGCCGGCGTGGTTTCATGACCGAGCTGGGCGAGGCCCAGGCAGGCGATCAGCGCGAGCAGGCCGCCGTCGGCGATGGCGCGCGCGTAGTCGGTCGGGCGTGCCTCGCCGCCGAAAGCGAATGCCACCGGCTGGGCGCGTGCCGTGCGAGCGAGGTAGTAGACGGCGTACCAGGTGGCGGTGAAGGTGCCCCAGAGCAGCAGCGCGAAGACGAATCGCACGGCCAGGTCGGGGTTCAGCCACGCGGGCGCGAGCTTGATCGCCAGGGCGCCGATCCAGTAGGGGACCAGCGCGGGCGTCTCGGGCTGCATGCCCAGCAGCAGCGGATCGAACCAGCGCGCGATGCCTTCGGTGCTTCGGGCCAGTTCGGCCATGTAGCCGAAGGCGGTGATGTCGGCGCTCTTCCAGGGTCCGCGGCCGACCAGGCCCGGCAGCAGGTAGGCCGCGCACAACAGCAGCAGCGCGATGCGCGGCAGCCGGCGCACGGCATTCTGGGCAACGATCGCGGGAGTGGGCTGGTTCAAAGGGCGGCAGGCGGGGAGAAAGAGGGAAGGAGATTCGGAATGAAAAAGGGCAGCGCGGTAAACCGGGCTGCCCTCGACGCCAAAGCGCGTGCTTTTACTTCGAAGCAGCGCCGGTGGTCTTGCCGAAACGGTTGCGGAACTTCTCGACGCGACCGCCCATGTTGTCGACCGACTTCTGGGTGCCGGTGTAGAACGGGTGCGATTCGCTGGTGGTGTCCAGCTTGAACAGGGGGAGCTCGCGACCGTCGTCGGTCTTGCCCATTTCCTTGGTGTTCGCGCACGAACGGGTCACGAACTTGAAGCCGTTCGACATGTCGACGAACAGGATTTCGCGGTAATTGGGGTGGATGCCTTCTTTTGCCATGGTGTTTCCTTTTGCGCTGTTGGAATCAATGCGCGGTCGATGCGAGAGCCACAAGCGCGCCAACTGTCGAGATGGACTGGGTCGGCGGCTGTCCCTGGGTGAGGGGATCGCTGGACAGGACGCCCGGCTGCACTTTTCGCGGAGCCAGCGATTATCGCATACTGGCCGTTTTGAGCGAAAAGCGGCCCACAGATGACATCCACAGCGTTGCGCGCCGGCCTCGTCGGCTACGGTTTTGCCGGCCAGACCTTCCATGCGCCCGTGCTTTCGGCGGTTCCGGGGCTCGAACTGGCGGCTGTGGCGAGTTCGCAGCCGCACAAGGTCCACGCCGACTGGCCCGGCGTGGCCGTGGTGCCGGACGTGGCGGCGCTCGTGGCCCGGGCCGACATCGACCTGATCGTGGTCGCCACCCCCAATGCCCAGCACCATCCGGTCGCCAGGGCAGCGCTGGAGGCCGGCAAGCACGTGGTGGTGGACAAGCCTTTCACGCTCGATGTGGCCGAAGCCAGGGAGCTCGAATTGTTGGCTCGACGCAACAATTGCGTCCTGGCGGTCTATCAGAACCGGCGTTTCGACGCCGATTACCTGACGTTGAAGGACCTTCTCGCGAGTGGCGAGCTGGGCCGGCCGGTGTACCTGGAATCTCATTTCGACCGCTTCCGCCCCGAGGTTCGCGAGCGCTGGCGGGAGCAGCCGGTGCCGGGCGCGGGGCTGTGGGTGGACCTTGGCTCCCATCTGGTCGATCAGACCGTGCAGCTTTTCGGCCGGCCCGACACGCTGCAACTGGACACGGCCGCATTGCGCGACGGCGCGCAGGTCGAAGACTATTTCCACGCCGTGCTGCGCTACGAGAGCGGCCCTCACGCGCCCCTGCGCGTGGTGCTGCACGCCACGACGCTCGCGGCCCATGCGGCGCCGCGCTACATCGTGCACGGCACGAGAGGGAGCTACGTCAAGCACGGCGTCGATCCGCAAGAAGATGCGCTGCGCGCCGGGCAGCGGCCACCCGCCGCAGGATGGGGCGCCGATCCACTCGATGGCGAACTCACGCTGGTCGGGAGCGACGGGGCGCCGCACTTTCGCGCGCTGCCGACGCGGGCCGGCAACTACGTCGATTACTACGCCGCGGTACGCGACGCAATCCTGGGCCGTGGCCCGAATCCCGTTCCGCCCGAGCAGGCCGTCGCGCTGATGGAACTGCTCGACATCGGCCGCCAGAGTGCCGCGGAAGGCCGCGCCATCCGCATCGAGCGCCCATGAAAAAAGCGCGTCGGCCCGTGAGGGCCAACGCGCTTTTGCGGGAGAGCGTGGCGCTCAGCCGCCGCGACGCATCATGTCGAAGAACTCGACATTCGTCTTCGTCGCCTTCATGTTCTTGAGCATCAGCTCCATCGACTCGATCTCGTCCATGTTGTACATGAGCTGACGCAGGATGCGGGTCTTCTGCAGGATCTCGGGTGCCAGCAGCAACTCTTCGCGGCGCGTGCCGCTGCGGTTGAGCTGGATCGAGGGGAACACGCGCTTTTCGTACAGGCGGCGGTCCAAGTGGATTTCGGAGTTGCCCGTGCCCTTGAACTCTTCGAAGATCACTTCGTCCATGCGGCTGCCGGTGTCGATCAGCGCGGTGCCGATGATGGTCAGCGAGCCGCCTTCTTCCACGTTGCGCGCGGCGCCCAGGAAGCGCTTGGGGCGCTGCAGCGCGTTGGAATCCACACCGCCGGTCAGCACCTTGCCCGACGAGGGCACGACGTTGTTGTAGGCGCGGGCCAGGCGCGTGATCGAGTCCAGCAGGATCACCACGTCCTTCTTGAGCTCGACCAGTCGCTTGGCGCGTTCGATCACCATTTCGGCGACGTGCACGTGGCGGGCGGCAGGCTCGTCGAAGGTCGAAGCAATGACTTCGCCCTTTACCGTGCGCTGCATTTCGGTCACTTCTTCAGGGCGCTCGTCCACGAGCAGCACCATCATGTGCACGTCGGGGTAGTTGGCGCTGATCGCGTGGGCGATGTGCTGCATCATCACCGTCTTGCCGCTCTTGGGCGGCGCCACGAGCAGGGCGCGCTGGCCTTTGCCGATGGGGGCGATGATGTCGATGATGCGGCCCGTGATGTTCTCTTCGCCCTTGACGCCGTCGCGTTCAAGCTTCATCTGTTCCTTGGGGAACAGCGGCGTCAGGTTTTCGAACATCACCTTGTGCTTGTTCTGCTCGGGCGGACCGTCGTTGACCTTGTCCAGCTTGGTCAGCGCGAAGTAGCGCTCGCCGTCCTTGGGCGTGCGCACTTCGCCTTCGATCATGTCGCCGGTGTGCAGGTTGAAGCGGCGCACCTGGCTGGGCGAGATGTAGATGTCGTCGGTGCTGGCGGTGAAGCTGGTGTCGGGGCTGCGCAGGAAGCCGAAGCCGTCGGGCAGGATTTCGAGCACACCGTCGGCGAAGACCTGTTCGCCGGCCTTTGCGCGTTTCTTGATGATCGCGAACATCAGCTCCTGCTTGCGCATGCGGCCGACGTTTTCGATCTCAAGCGCTTCAGCCTGCTTGAGGACTTCAGACACGTGGAGTGCCTTGAGTTCGTTTAAGTGCATGGAATGACCCCTCGCGGGGTTATCGAAACGGAAAACGGGGGGAGGTTGAATGTGTAGCGAGAACTGCTGCACTAACCGGGGAACTCGAACCGGTTGCCTGAAAGGGCCGGTGATCTGTGGGAGATTATGACAGGAAAAACGCGCCGGCCAATGCATTGCGCATTGGCCGGGTGAAATGCCTTCAGGCGAGTTGCTGGTCGATGAAGGCCGTGAGTTGCGCCTTGCTCATGGCGCCGACCTTGGTGGCGGCCAGCTGGCCGTCCTTGAACAGCATGAGCGTGGGGATGCCGCGGATGCCGAACTTGGCGGGGATGTCGCGGTTCTCGTCGACGTTCAGCTTGGCGATCTGCAGCTTGCCTTCGTAGGCGGCCGACACTTCGTCAAGGATGGGGGCGATCATCTTGCAGGGGCCGCACCATTCGGCCCAGTAGTCGACCAGCACCGGCTGGCTGGACTTGAGCACGTCGGCTTCGAAAGAGGAATCGGAGATGTGTTTGATGAGTTCGCTGGCCATGTGATGTGTCCTTGTGCGCAGAGAGTTTCGGTGCAGCTAAAGTGCAGGTCATTGTGACAGAAACCAAGGGGTGACGTGCCATGCGCAGACGCTATGGCGGCGATAGCCAAACCCCTTGCAGATCGCGCCCACGCCCCCTCGAACCCCTCGATAGAACATGAACGAAGGCCACCCCGTCCACGCCTTGTGGTGTGACCCCGCAGACGGCGTCGTCACGCGGATCGTCCGCGCGCTCGCCGAGCGCGAGTTGCACGCGGCGCGCACCGTGGTGCTGGTGCCGTATGCGCAATTGATGGGCGTGGCGCGCGGCATGTGGGCGCGTTGCGGCAGCGCGGGCTTCGTGCCGCGCTTCGAGACCACGCACAACTGGGCGCGCAGCGCGGGCGGTTTCCTGCCGACGGGCTACGACATCGCGTTCGACATGGCACGCGACCTCATCACGGCCCAGGCGCTGCTGTCGCAGGCGGGATTCAACAACGAGCGCTTCGCCTTGGCGGGCCGCGTCGTCGAACTGGCCTACCAGCTCGCGCCGCTCGCCTCGGCGTCGCTGCCGGATGCGCGCGTCGGCGAATGGGCCCAGCGTGCCGCGCAGGTGGCCGAGGCGGGCAGCGAGTCGGAGTGGTTTCGCATCGAGAGCGCGCTGATCCGCATCGCCGTCGCCTGGGCCGCGACCTCGGGCTACGCAACGGACGTGCTGCTGCGAGAAAGCACGCGCAACCAGGTCGATGCGTTGATCGTGCTCGAAGGCTTCCAGACCGATCCGCTCACCCAGACGCTGTGCACCCTGTGGGGCGACCACGCGCTGCATCTCTCGCTGGTGCCCGAGAACACGCCCGTGGACCCCGCGGCTTCCCATGTCGCCGCGGACCCCGAGGACGAGGCCGAGCTCGCCGCCGCCTGCGTGCTGCGCCACCTCGCCGAAGGCCGCGCGCCGGTCGCGCTGATCGCCACCGACCGCGCGCTCACGCGCCGCATCAGCGCCCAGCTCAAGGCGCAGGGCATCGTCACCCACGACGAAACCGGCTGGAAGCTCTCGACCACGCGCGCCGCCGCCGCGTTGATGAGCGCGCTGCGCGCCTGCGCCCACGATGCCGCCAGCGACCAGGTGCTTGAATGGCTCAAGAGCGGCGCCGATGGCGATGCGCTGGCCGTGCAGGCGCTCGAAGTGCGCCTGCGGCGCGAAGGCCTGCGCGACTGGTCCGCCTGGTGCGGCCTCGCGGCCCGCAGCGAGAAGCCCCAGGACATCGCATTGCTGCCCTACACCGAGGCCATCGAGGCACGCCGCGCGTCGATGATGAAGTCCCGGCCCGTGGCCGAATGGCTGCGCGCGCTACGCGAGCTGCTCGAAGGCAGCGGGCAATGGACGCCACTGGCCGACGACATGGCCGGCGGCAAGGTCATCGCCGCGCTGTGGCTCGATGCCGACTCGCACGGCGATGCCGACGAGTTCCCCGGCGGCCGGCACACCCTCGCCGAATTCACCGCCTGGGTGCGCGACGTGCTCGAAGACGCGAGCTTCGTGCCGCCCACCGGCGATCAGGCGCCCCGGGTGATCGTGCTGCCGCTCTATCAATTGCTGGGCCGCGCGTTCGGCACCGTGGTCATCCCCGGCTGCGACGACCGCCGCCTGCCCGCATCGCCCGAGCCGCCCGGCAACTGGAGCGCTGCACAGCGCCTCGAGCTGGGCCTGCCTTTGCGCGAGACCCTCGAAGCCGCGCAGCGTTCGGCCTGGGCCGCGGCCTTGCACAACCCCTGGTGCGAGCTGGTCTGGCGCCAGTCCGATGCCAGCGGCGAGCCGGTCCGACCGAGCCCGCTGGTGCAGGCATTGCAACTCGACCATGTGCTGCAACCCGCGGTCGATCCGCGTCCTGCGCGCGACGTGGCCGTGCAGTCGACCGCCTACCCGACGCCTTCGGGCGCGCTGCTCCCGCTGGAAAACATCTCGACCAGCGTCTACGAAGACCTGCGTCGCTGCCCCTATCGCTTCTTCGCGCTGCGGCAGCTGGGGCTGCGCAGCGCCGACGAGCTCGACGTGGAGATCGACAAGCGCGACTTCGGCAACTGGCTGCACGCCGTGCTCGGCCATTTCCACGAGGCGCTGATCGAAACGCCGACGCAGGATGCGCAGGAGCGCGTGGCAAGCATCGAAGAAGCCGCGCAGCGCGCCACGCGCGAGTACGGCCTCTCCGACGCCGAGTTCCTGCCTTTTGCCGCGGCATGGCCCGCGGTGCGCGACGGCTATCTCGAATGGCTCGCGGGACACGAGGCGAGCGGCGCGGTGTTCGTCGAATCCGAACCCTGGAAAGAGCAGCCGCTGGGTGGCCTGCGCCTGGTCGGCCGCCTCGACCGGATCGATCGCACCTCCGATGGCCAGGCCTTCGTGATCGACTACAAGACCGAGTCCGCCAGCGTCACCAAGGAGCGCGTGAAAGACCCGACCGAGGACACGCAGCTCGCCTTCTACGCAGCCCTGGTGGCCGACGACACCTTGCGCGCGGCCTACGTCAACGTGGGCGAAAAGTCCTCCGGCACGCAGACCGTCGAGCAGCCCGCCGTGGTCGAGGCGAGGGATGCGCTGGTGGCCGGCATCATGAGCGACTTCACGCGCATCGCCGAGGGCGCGGCACTGCCGCCGCTGGGCGAGGGCGCCGTCTGCGACTACTGCGCGGCCCGCGGCCTGTGCCGCAAGGACTTCTGGGGCGATGAAGCTCCCCGGCTTGCCACTGCGCGTGCTTCGCCACCCCCCGAGGGGGAGGCGCCTCCCCCTTGGGGCGGCCCGGCGGTCGGAGGCGATACGAAATGAACGGCGCAGCCTACGAACACAACGGCCGGCACGTCACGCGCGAGGCCTTCTACACCGTCGCCTGCGATCCGCGTCGGTCGGTGGCCGTCGAAGCCTGCGCGGGCGCGGGCAAGACCTGGATGCTGGTGTCGCGCATCGTTCGCGCGTTGCTCGAAGAGGGCGACTCCGCCTGCGAGCCGCACGAGATTCTCGCGATCACTTTCACCAAGAAGGCGGCCGGCGAGATGCGCGAGCGCCTAGACCAATGGCTCGAGCAATTCGCGGAGCAGAGCCCCGAGGATCTGGTGAAGCAGCTCGTGATGCGCGGTGTCGAACCTGCTGCTGCGCTCGCTGCCGTGCCACGACTGAAGGGCCTCTACAGGCGCCTGCTCGAAGGCGGCCGCCCGGTGCAGTTCCGCACCTTCCACGCCTGGTTCGCGGGCCTGCTGCGCAACGCGCCGCTCGCGGTGCTGCGCGAGCTGGGCCTGCCGTCCAACTACGAACTGCTCGAAGACGATGCCGAGGCACGCGGCCACACCTGGCGGCCATTCTTCGAAGCGGTCACGGCCGACAGGCACGCACTGGCCGACTACTACGCCGTCGTCGCGACGCACGGCCGCTCGCAGACGGCCAAGGCGCTGGGCGAGGCGCTGACCAAGCGCGTCGAGTTCTCGCTGGCCGATGCGGAAAACGCCGTCCAGCATTTCAGTGCGCTCTACCCGTCGCTCGAAGGTCTGGACCAGCCGACCGATGCGCTGCGCGGCGAACCGGTCCGCCGCCGGTGGCTCGATCGCGCCGCGGCGCTCGGCAAGGAAAGCAACAAGACGCCGCAGAAGACCGCCGAGGCCATCATCGACGTGTTCGGCGTCGGCGAGCCGCCGGCCGAATCGCTATCGGCGGCGCTCGCGCACCTGAGAAAGAACTTCTTCGTCGCGAGCGAAGACCGTCTCACCAAGAACCTGCAGAAATTCCCCGCCGCGCAGGAGGCCGAGGCCGAGCTCCAGGTGCTGTGCGCCGCGCAGGCCCAGCACGCCGCATGGCTCTACCAGCAGCGCATGACGCGGCTCACGCGCCTTTTGATCGCCGCCTTCGCCGACGTCAAGCGCGCCCACGGCTGGGTCGACATGAACGACGTCGAGCAGGCCGCGCAGCTGCTGCTCGGCCAGTCCGCGTTGTCGGGTTGGGTGCAGGAGCGGCTCGACGCGCGCATCGCGCACCTCCTGATCGACGAGTTCCAGGACACCAACCCGCTGCAGTGGCAGGCGCTCTACGGCTGGCTCAGCGCCTACACCGGCGCGGGCGGCAGCGCGCCGCGCGTGTTCATCGTGGGCGACCCCAAGCAGAGCATCTACCGCTTCCGCCGCGCCGAGCCGCAGGTGTTCATCGCCGCGCAGAAGTTCGTGCGCGAAGGGCTCGATGGCGAACTGCTCAACTGCGACCACACGCACCGCAACGCGCGCGCCGTGGTCGGGCTGGTCAACCAGGCCATGCTGGCCGCGCAGGACGCGGGCGAGTTCGACGGCTACCGCGCCCACACCACCGAGCGAGGCGACGAAGGCGAATTGCTCAAGCTGCCGGCCATCGACCGCGATGCGCTCGGCGACACGGCCGAGGCTGCGCCGGCCGACGACGGCATGCTGCACTGGCGCGACAGCCTCGCCACGCCGCGCGTGCTGCCCGAAGAGCAACTGCTGCAGAAGGAATGCGAGCAGGCCGCGCGCTGGGTGGCGCAGCGCATCGCCGATGGCATACCGCCCCGGCAGATCATGGTGCTGGCGCGCCGGCGCAACCGCCTCTCCGCGATGCAAGACGCACTGCGCCAGCGCCACATTCCCGTGCAACAGCCCGAGAAGAACGAGCTGCACGATGCGCCCGAGGTGCAGGACATGGTCGCGCTGATCGACGCGCTGGTGTCGCCCGCGCACGATCTTTCGCTGGCGCGGGCGCTGAAGTCCCCGCTCTTCAGCATCGGCGACGAGGTGCTGGTGCAACTGGCGCTGCGGCAGCGGGAGCACCCGTCGTCGAGCTGGTTCGCGCTGATCCAGAAAGGCGAGGGCCTTCCGCCGGTGTTGGTCGAGGCGGGCGCGAGCCTCAAGAAATGGCAGCGCTGGCTCGTGACGCTGCCGCCGCACGATGCCATCGACGCCATCTTTCACGATGGCGACGTACTCGCGAAGTTCGGCGCTGCCGTGCCCGCCGCGATGCGCCAGAGCGCGCTGGCCAACCTGCGGGGACTGATGTCGGCGTCGCTCGAGATCGAAGGTGCGCGCTTCGCCACGCCCTATGCGTTGGTGCGCGCGCTGCGTGCCGGCGGCGTGCGCGCGCCGTCGGTGGCCGCGCCCGATGCGGTGCAACTGCTGACCGTGCACGGCGCCAAGGGGCTGGAAGCCGACACCGTGCTGATGCTCGACTGCGATGCCGCACCGCCGCGCGCGCAAACCATGGGCGTGCTGGTCGAGTGGAAGGGCAGCGACAGCGCGCCGACGCGCTTCGTGTTCCTCGCGAGCGAGAAGACGCCGCCAGCCTGCGCGGCCGCGCTGCTGGAAGAAGAGCAGCGCGCGCGTCATCGCGAAGAACTCAATGGCCTCTACGTCGCGACCACGCGGGCGCGCGAGCGGCTGGTGCTGTCGTCGGTGAAGCCGGCGCGTGCCAATGAGGGCAGCTGGTGGGCCCGGCTGGAATCGGCGTGCGAGCCGACCGAGGCCGACGAGCCGCTGGTGGCGCTGACCACCGAAACCGGCGTGGCCAGTTTTTCGATGAAGCAGATGCCTGCAGCACCTGCCGCCATCGATCAGCCTTCCGCCAAGAAGGCCGCCGATGCCACGGTCGATGCGCGTGCCGCCGCCTTCGGCCAGGCCATGCACCGGCTGCTCGAATGGGCGGTGCCGGGCGAGGCGTTGCCCTCGGCCCATGTGCGCGCCGCGGCCCGCGAATTCATGCTCGATCCGCAGCAGGCGCGCGGTGCCGCAACGCTGGCCGAACGCATCCGTGCCGGGGCGGGCGCCTGGGTGTGGGACGATCGCAGGGTCGACTGGCATGGCAACGAAGTCACGCTGGTCCACGAAGGCGAGACCTTGCGCATCGACCGGCTGGTGCGAGAGCGCGACGGTGGCGCCTGGTGGATCCTCGACTACAAATCCGCAGCGCGCCCCGAACGGGACGCGACGTTGATCGCACAGATGCAGCGCTACCGCGCGGCCGTGCAACATGCCTATCCCGGTGCCACGGTCCGCGTCGCGTTCCTCACCGGGCAGGGCGAACTGGTAAATCTCGAATGACCCTTTCCCCAACCGTCGCCGTGATCGGCGGCGGACCTGCCGGCCTGATGGCGGCTGAAGTCCTCGGCGCGTCCGGCGCGCAAGTGCACGTCTACGACGCCATGCCCTCGGTGGGCCGCAAGTTCCTGCTGGCCGGCCGCGGCGGGCTGAACCTCACGCATTCGGAGCCCTTCGATGTCTTCATGAGCCGGTTCGGCGAGCGCCGTGCGCAGCTCGAGCCGATGCTGGCGCAGTTCGGGCCGCAGCAGGTGCGCGAATGGGCGACGGGCCTGGGCATCGAGACTTTCGTGGGCACCTCGGGGCGCGTATTTCCAACGGACATGAAGGCTGCGCCGCTGCTGCGCGCGTGGCTGCATCGGCTGCGCTCGGCAGGGGTGCAGTTTCATATGCGTCATCGCTGGCGGGGCGATGCATCGTTCGATGCGGGCGCGCTGCGGTTCGCCACGCCGACCGGCGAGACCTCGGTGAAGGCGGATGCGGTGGTGCTGGCGCTGGGCGGTGCGAGCTGGGCGCGGCTGGGGTCCGACGGCGCGTGGGCGCCGTGGCTGCAAGGGCGCGGCATCGAAGTCGCGCCGCTGCTGCCTGCCAACTGCGGCTTCGACGGGGCAGGGTGGAGCGAGCATTTCTCCGGCCGCTTTGCGGGACAGCCGTTCAAATCGGTGGCGATTTCGTTCACCGACAGCCAAGGGCGCAGCTTCACGCGCAAGGGTGAGTTCGTTGCGACGGCCACGGGCATCGAGGGCAGCCTGATCTATGCAGCGTCGGCCTTGCTGCGCGACGAGATCGCCGCGCATGGCAGTGCCACGCTGTTGCTGGACCTGTTGCCCGACCGCAGTGCGGAACAGGTGCTGGCGGCGGTCAAGCATCCGCGCGGTGCCCGCTCGCTCAGCAGTCACCTCAAGAGCCGGCTCGGGATCGAAGGCATCAAGGCCGGCGTGCTGCACGAGGCGCTGAGCCGCGAGGCGATGCAGGACCCGGTGCAACTGGCAGCGACGATCAAGGCGGTGCCGTTGAAACTGGTCGCGACACGACCCATCGACGAGGCCATCAGCACTGCGGGCGGCGTGCGTTTCGATGCGCTCGACGAACGGCTCATGGCGAGCGCACTGCCGGGCGTGTTCGCAGCGGGGGAGATGCTCGACTGGGAGGCGCCGACCGGCGGCTACCTGCTGACCGCGTCGATGGCCAGCGGTGCGGCCGCCGCGCGCGGCGCAATCCAGAGGCTGGGCCTGTGAAGACCTCGCGCCCGAGGGTTTTTCGCTGAGAGATTTTGCAAGCTGCGTTTCACTTTGCATGGAGTGAAACGAGCGGCTGAAGAGGTTGACGAGCCTTACCCCTGGCACTGACTACGCAGTTAGGGCTGCTTGGTTCCCCACCTGACCCGGTTGGCCACTTCACCATGCAGGGAGGCCCGTCAGCCTGGATTCTAACCGCGAGGATTTGCCCCCTTCGCCGGGGCGTGAATGATTTCCGGGGCGGTGGGGAAACAAGCGTGAAGTCGCCTCTCCGCGCCTTTTAGAATGCCCGCAATGTCTTATCTCGTGCTCGCTCGCAAGTTCCGTCCGAAAACCTTCGGTGAGATGGTCGGCCAGGGGCATGTGGTGCAGGCGCTCGAGAACGCACTGACCACGCAGCGCCTGCATCACGCCTATCTTTTCACCGGTACGCGGGGCGTGGGCAAGACCACGGTCTCGCGCATCCTGGCCAAGTCGCTCAATTGCCAGGGGCCGGACGGGCAGGGCGGCATCACCGCCACGCCGTGCGGCGTCTGCCAGGCGTGCCGCGACATCGATTCGGGCCGCTTCGTCGACTACACCGAGCTCGATGCGGCCTCGAACCGCGGCGTCGACGAAGTGCAGTCGCTGCTCGAGCAAGCCGTCTACAAGCCGGTGCAGGGGCGCTTCAAGGTCTTCATGATCGACGAAGTGCACATGCTCACCAACACCGCGTTCAACGCGATGTTGAAGACGCTCGAAGAGCCGCCCGAGTACCTCAAGTTCGTGCTGGCCACGACCGATCCGCAGAAGGTGCCGGTCACGGTGCTCTCGCGCTGCCTGCAGTTCAACCTGCGGCCGATGGCGCCCGAGACGATCCTCGAACACCTGACAGGCGTGCTGCAGACCGAGCAGGTGCCAGCCGAGCCGCAGGCGCTGCGCCTCCTGGCGCGGGCGGCGCGCGGTTCGATGCGCGATGCACTCTCGCTCACCGACCAGGCCATCGCCTTCGGCAACGGCGAGCTCGTCGAAACCGGCGTGCGCCAGATGCTCGGCAGCGTGGACCGCGGCCATGTGTTCAAGCTGATCGAGGCACTCGCGCAGGGCGACGGCAAGACGGTGGTCGATACCTCCGAGGCGCTGCGTCGCGATGGCATGTCCGCCGCTTCGACGCTCGAGGAAATGACCTCGGTGCTGCAGGCCATGGCCGTGCTGCAGGCGGTGCCCTCGCGGGCGGAGTCCGCCGATTCGGCCACCGACCCGGACGCCGCCGACACCGCGCGCCTCGCATCGCTGATGCCGGCCGACGAAACGCAACTGCTCTACAGCCTCTGCCTGCACGGCCGCGGCGAACTGGGCCTGGCGCCCGACGAGTACGCGGCGCTGACCATGGTGCTGCTGCGGCTGCTGGCCTTCAAGCCTTCCAGCGCGGCTGCCTCCACGGCTACCCCGGAAAAAAAAACTCTGAATGAAGCGCAGGGCGCAGCGCAAAGGGCCCAGGCCCCCGTCGCTGCGCCTGTGCCGGCCCCGGCCCCCGTGGTCAGGCCCGTGGCCGAAACGGCGCCTCCGACGGCTCCCACGCCGCCCGTTCCGGCACCCGCTGCAGCATCGAATGCACCGGCATCGGCCCCCGCGGGTCATCGTCTGGCGGTGGTCGACGAGTCCCTGCGTCCCTCGGACCACAGGCCTTCTCCCACGGACGCCCCCGCCAAGGTCGTGGGCATGCCGATCCGCGTGCAGCCGCCTCCCGGACAGCGCGATGCGCCGCGCACCGAAGAGCAGCGCGGCCCGGTTGCACCGATCCCGCCCAGCGAAGACGGCGACTTCTGGTACGCCACGGTCACCCAACTGGTCGCGGCCGAAAGCATCACCGCCCTCTCGCGCGAACTCGCGCTGCAGTCGCAGTTGGTGGGACGCGACACCGACCAGTGGATCCTGCGCATCGAGCGCGAAACGCTCAACCAGCCGTCCAGCCGCGAGAAGCTGACCGCGGCGCTCAACGCGCTCGGCCACGACATCAAGCTCGCGATCGAGATCGGCGGCGTGGTCGACAGCCCCGCGCGCCGCAACCGGCACGCGGCCGAGGCGCGCCAGCGCGTGGCCGAGGAGGCCATCCACGGCGACCCCGAGGTCCAGATGCTGATGCGCGACTTCGATGCGAAGATCGTCCCCGGAACGCTGCGGCCGGCCTGAGAGGCCGAGAGGCAATCCGACATGACCGCTCATCCCCCGCAAATGGCCCCACTCCGCGTTGCAAATGCTCGCCATAGCCCAAGCTATGGCTGCGCTTTGCGCCTTGATTGGGGCCATTTGCGGCGGCTGCTCGGTCACGCCGAATTGCCTCTCAGCCTCTGAGCCGGGCAGGGCAGCCGCGTCTCTTATCCTTCATCCATTTTCTTCACCACACATACAGGACCAACGATGTTCAACAAAGGACAACTGGCCGGCCTCATGAAGCAGGCGCAGGCAATGCAGGA
Source organism: Variovorax sp. 770b2 (assembly GCF_900115685.1). Lineage (GTDB taxonomy): Bacteria > Pseudomonadota > Gammaproteobacteria > Burkholderiales > Burkholderiaceae_C > Variovorax. The sequence continues at coordinate 1,060,283 of NZ_FOXJ01000001.1, forward strand.
CAACCTCAAGAAGGCCCAGGAAGAACTGGCCCATATCGAGGTCGAAGGCGAATCGGGTGCCGGCCTCGTGAAGGTCGTCATGACCTGCAAGCACGACGTGAAGCGCATCACCATCGACCCGAGCCTCCTGGCCGACGACAAGGACATGCTCGAAGACCTCGTGGCCGCGGCCTTCAATGCGGCCGTGCGCAAGGCCGAGGAAACCAGCGAGCAGAAGATGGGCAAGCTCACTGCAGGCATGCCAGGGCTCCCACCCGGCATGAAGCTGCCGTTCTGAGCGATTGATGGCCGACGCCAGTTCGCTCGACGCATTGGTCGATGCGCTGCGCCGCTTGCCCGGCGTCGGCGTGAAGTCGGCCTCGCGCATGGCATTTCACCTGCTGCAGCACGACCGCGACGGCGCCCAGTTGCTGTCGCGCGCATTGCAGCAGGCGGCGGGCAATGTGCGGCACTGCGAACTCTGCAACACCTTCACCGAAGCACCGATCTGCAGCGTGTGCATGGACTCGCGCCGCGATGGGACCAAGCTCTGCGTGGTCGAGACGCCCGCCGACCAGGCTGCGCTGGAGCGCACTGGTGCGTTTCGCGGCTACTACTTCGTGCTGATGGGCAAGCTCAGTCCGCTCGACGGCATCGGGCCCAAGGACATCGGCTTGCAGAAGCTGTTCGACCGTGCGCTGGACGGTACGGTGAGCGAAGTCATCCTGGCCACCAACTTCACTGCGGAGGGCGAAGCCACAGCGCACGTGATCGGCGAAGCACTCAGGCAGCGCGGCCTCACCGTCACGCGTCTCGCGCGCGGCGTGCCGGCCGGCAGCGAGCTCGAGTACGTGGACCTCGGCACCATCGCGCACGCGCTGGTCGACCGTCGATAGCCCGAGCGACAGCCCAGGCGATCGCCCAAGCTAGCGCGCAACCAACCCGCCATGACCCTTTCCCTCCTCACCATCGCCTACTGGTGCGTGTTCATCGCCTGCGGCCTGCCGTACCTTGCGGCATGGATCGCGAAGGCCGGCAACTTCGGCCCGCGCGACAACGTGCATCCGCGCGACTGGGCTGCCAGGCAAAACGGCTGGCGCGCACGCGCCAACAGCGCGCAGGCCAACACCTTCGAAGGGCTGCCTTTCTTCATCGGCGCGGTGATCATTGCGCACCAGCTGGGCGCCAACCAGGCGCGGCTGGACATGCTGGCGGTGGCCTATGTCGTGCTGCGCGCGATCTACCTTGCGATCTACATCAAGGGTCTGGGCGGTGTGCGCAGCGCGGTCTGGGCGCTCGCGTTCCTCGTCAACATCGCGATTCTTTTCCTCGCGAAATAGACCGCCGCAGGCCGTTCGGCAAAGGCGCCGTGCAGGCCCTCGGGGAGGCCTTCATGCTTACGTGGAAACCCGCACGGGATGACCCCGATGCAGGCAACGGGCGCGCACCCCTAAGCTCGATTCACTTTACAAGAATCAAAGAGCCCGCAGGACCGCTTCATGCTTCATCGCAGAACCCTCATTTCCGCCTCCGCAGTCGCCGCCGCAGCGATTGCGCTGCCGCGGGTTTTTGCGCAAGCCAAGCTGGAGAAAACCAAGATCTCCATCGCGGTCGGCGGCAAGGCCGCGTTCTACTACCTGCCTCTCACGATCTCCGAACAACTCGGCTACTTCAAGGCCGAAGGCCTCGACGTGGAGATTTCCGATTTCGCCGGCGGTGCGCGTGCGCTGCAGGCCGTGGTGGGCGGCTCGGCCGATGTCTGCTCCGGCGCCTACGAACACACCATCAACCTGCAGGCCAAGAACCAGTTCTTCCAGGCCTTCGTGCTGCAGGGCCGTGCGCCGCAGATCGCGGTGGGCGTGTCGACCAAGAACATGGCGGGCTACACCGGCATCCAGGATCTCAAGGGCAAGAAGATCGGCGTTTCCGCACCGGGCTCGTCGACCAACATGGTGGCCAACCTCGTGCTCTCGCGCGGCGGCCTGAAGGCGAGCGACGTGAGCTACATCGGCGTGGGCGTCGCGGCCGGCGCGCTCACCGCGCTGCGCTCGGGCCAGATCGACGCCATCAGCAACACCGACCCGGTGATGACGATGCTCGAGCAGAAGGGCGACGTGAAGATCATCAGCGACACCCGCACGCTCAAGGGCACGCTGCAGGTGTTCGGCGGCACCATGCCGGCGGCCTGTCTCTACGCGTCGAGCGAGTTCATCCAGAAGAACCCCAACACCTGCCAGGCGCTGGCCAATGCCATCGTGCACGGGCTCAAGTGGCTGCAGACGGCAGGGCCCGGCGACATCATCAAGACGGTGCCCGAGACCTACCTCCTTGGCGACCGCGCGCTGTACCTGGCGTCTTTCGACAAGGTGCGCGAATCCATTGCCACCGACGGGCTGGTGCCGGTCGACGGTCCCAAGACGGCGCTCACCGCCATCGCGAGCTTCGACACCAGCGTGAAGGCCGACAAGATCGACCTCACCAAGACCTACACCAACGATTTTGCAAGGCGAGCGAAAGACAGGTTCAAAGCCTGACTCCGAGCGTCCCGCGACCCGGCTTCGGCCGGGTTTTTTATAGTCCAAAGCTCGCCCCCAGGCTTCGCGCACTTCGTGTCGCTTCGCCAACCCCCTGCCGGGGGCAACACCTGCGGCCCGGCGAAGCCGGTTCGGCGGTGTTTCCCGAATGGGTTTCGTTGCGTATGCTGGCCGCAACCGATATGTCCGACTACGCACTCGAACTTCTCTCCATCAGCTGCACCTTCCATTCGAAGGACGACCCGGGCCAGCGCTACACCGCCGTCGCCGACACCACGCTGCGCATCAAGGCCGGGGAGTTCGTCTCGGTGGTCGGGCCCACGGGATGCGGCAAGTCGACGCTGTTGAACGTGGGCGCCGGGCTGCTGGAGCCGTCGTCGGGCACGGTCAAGGTTTTCGGGGAGACGCTCGCGGGCGTCAACGCGCGCGCGGGCTACATGTTCCAGACCGAGGCGCTGATGCCCTGGCGCAGCGCCGTCGCCAACGTGATGGTGGGCCTGCAATACCGCGGCGTCTCCGATGCGGATGCGCGCGAGCAGGCCGAGGCCTGGCTCTCGCGCGTGGGGCTTTCGGGTTTCGGCGACCGCTATCCGCACCAGCTGTCCGGCGGCATGCGCAAGCGCGTGGCGCTGGCCCAGACGCTGGTGCTGGACCCCGACATCATCCTCATGGACGAGCCCTTCAGCGCGCTCGACATCCAGACGCGGCAGCTGATGGAAAACGAAGTGCTCGACATCTGGAGCGCGAAGAAGAAGGCGGTGCTCTTCATCACGCACGACCTGGATGAAGCCATTGCGATGAGCGACCGCGTGGTGGTGCTGTCGGCCGGGCCGGCCACGCACCCCATCGGCGAATTCGCCATCGACCTGGCGCGCCCGCGCGACGTGGCCGAGGTGCGCACGCAGCCACGCTTCGTCGAGCTGCACACCCAGATCTGGGAGGTGCTGCGCGACGAGGTGCTCAAGGGCTACGCGCAGCAGCTGAGGAAGGCGGCATGATGCCCCGCCTCAATGAGCGCAACGCGCGCTTCTGGCAGCTGGTGCTGCTGGTGATCATCCTGGTGGGCTGGCACCTGGCGTCGCGCAACCAGCAGTTCGCCTTCTTCGTCGGCGAACCGATCCAGGTGGCCGGGCGCATCTGGAGCTGGTTCCTGCCCTTCGAGGTGCCGCCGAACCTGCTGTTCCCCGAGGGGCTCAAGGGCAACGCCGACATCTACCTGCACCTGGGCACCACGCTGCTGGAGACGGTGCTAGCCTTCGGCATCGGTACCGCGGTGGGCCTGGCATGCGGGCTCTGGCTGGCGCTCGCGCCGACGGCGAGCCTGATCCTCGATCCGTACATCAAGGCCGCCAACTCGATGCCGCGCGTGATCCTTGCGCCCATCTTCGCGCTGTGGTTTGGCCTGGGCATCTGGAGCAAGGTGGCGCTGGCGGTCACGCTGGTGTTCTTCATCGTGTTCTTCAACGTCTACCAGGGCGTGCGCGAGGTGAGCCCGGTGGTGCTGGCCAACGCGAAGATGCTGGGTGCCAACCAGCGGCAGCTGCTGCGTACCGTGTACCTGCCCAGCGCCACGAGCTGGGTATTCTCCAGCCTGCATACGTCGGTGGGGCTGGCCTTCGTCGGGGCGGTGGTGGGGGAGTACCTGGGCTCGGCGCGCGGCGTGGGGTACCTGATCCTGCAGGCCGAAGGCACGTTCGACGTCAACACCGTCTTTGCCGGTATCGTCGTGCTCACGGCCTTTGCGCTGCTGCTGGACGGGCTGGTCGGCCTGATCGAGAAGCGCCTCATGAAATGGCAGCCGCGCAGCGGGGAAACCGAAAAACTCTAGCTATCTTTGAATTTCGAAAACTGAAAGGGAGAGAGAGTCATGTTGAGCAAGAAAAACGGACTGCCAACGACTTTGCGATCGCGCAACGAGGCTGCCAGGGTCTCGAACGAGGAACTGTTCTTCGACCTGGTCTATGCGTTCTCGGTCACGCAGCTGTCGCACTATCTGCTGGACCACCTGAGCCTCCTTGGCGCGCTGCAGACGCTGGTGATGTGGTTCGCCGTCTGGCTCGGCTGGCAGTACACCGCCTGGGCCACCAACTGGTTCAACCCGGGGTCGCTGCGCATCCGGGGCATGCTGTTCGGGGTGATGCTGCTGGCCATGGTGATGGCGTCGGCGCTGCCCGGCGCGTTTGCCGAGCGAGGGCTGGTGTTCGCATCGTGCTTTGCGGCCATCCAGGTGGGGCGCACCTTGTGCATGCTGATCGCGGTCGGCAGCAAGAGCCCGCTGGCGCCCAACTTCCGGCGCCTCCTGGCGTGGAACTGCGTGGCGGCGGTGTTCTGGATCGCGGGCGGCCTCTCCGAGGGACCGTGGCGCATCGGGTTCTGGTTCATCGGCGTGCTGTGCGAATACGTCGCGCCGATGATCGGCCTGGCCTTTCCGGGACTCGGCCGCTCGAGCACAGCCGAGTGGACGATCGACGGCGGTCATGTCGCCGAGCGCTGCCAGCTCTTCGTGATCGTGGCGCTGGGCGAATCCATCCTGGCCAGCGGCATCGCGTTCGGCCATCACGCCGAGTGGCACCCGGTGGACGTGTATGCGCTGCTCGTGGGCTTTGCGGGCAGCCTGGCCATGTGGTGGATGTACTTCGACACCAGTGCCAAGGAAGCCACGCACACGATCGAGCATGCGAATGACGCCGGCCGCATGGGCGCCAACTTCCACTACACGCACGTGATCCTGGTGGCCGGCATCATCGTGTGCGCCGTCGCGGACGAACTGGTGATCGGGGAAGGCTCGCACCACGCCGAGCTCAAGTACCTCGGGCCGCTCTTGGGCGGGCCGGCCATCTACCTCTTCGGCAATGCGCTGTTCAAGCGGGTGGTGCGCGGCTTCCTGCCGCAGTCGCACCTCTTCGGGCTGGCCGGGCTCGCGGTGCTGGGGGTGTTCGCGTCGCACCTGACGGTGCTGGTGGTGGGCACGCTGACCACGGTGGTGATGATTGCCGTGGCCGCGCTCGAAGCCGTGGTGCGGCGCCGGGCGTGGGCCGCCCAGGCGGCGCACTGAGCAAGCGCCGCCGGCGTCAGCGCTTCTTTTTGGCGGGCGTGCCGCCGCGCTTCTCGCGCACGACCTGCTTGCCCGCGGGCACCTTGACGACGTTCTTGCCCCGGGCCGTGCTGGCCTGGGCCGGGGCGCCGCCGCGCTTGGCGGGCGCCGTCGCCGCATGGCCGCGCGCCACCGCCACGCCCGCGCCGACACGGGCCGCAGGCGCCGCGCGAACCGGCAGGTACACCACCACGCTGAAGCCGCGCTTGAACGCGTGGTTGGGCTTCACGTCGTTCCATTCGGCCACGTTGGAGGGGGCGAGCCTGTAGCGGCGCGCGATGCTCGTCACGCTGTCGTTGCGCCCGGCCTTGACGGTGGTGCGGCGATTGACGATCTCGGGCTGGAAGCTCAGGTGGCCGCCATCGGCCACCACCGCCGCGACGTCTTCCTTGACGCGCGCGCCGCGCGGCACGATGAGCGTCGAGCCGGCCTTGATGAGCATGCGCGGCGGCACGTTGTTCAGCGCGCGCAGGTCGCTCTCGCTCATGCCCGAGCGCTGGGCGGCATCGGCCACCGTCATGGTGTTGGGCACGACCCAGGCGGTCCAGCTGGCGTACTGGCCTTGCGCATAGGCGTCGAAGTTGCGCTGGAACACGGCCGCGTTGTCCCAGGGCAGCAGGATCTGCGGCGTGCCTGCGGCGATCAGCACCGGCTTGTGCGCGGCAGGGTTGAGCGCGCGGAAGTCTTCGATGCGCACGTCGGCCAGCTTGGCCGCCAGCTCCACGTCCAGGTCGCGCGTGAGCGTGACGGTCTGGAAGTACGGGTGGTTGGCGATCAGCGGCAGCTCGGCGTTGAAGGCTTGTGGATTGGCCACGATGTTCTTCACCGCCTGCAGCTTGGGCACGTACAGGCGCGTTTCGGCCGGCATGTTGAGGTCGCTGTAGGTGGTGGGCAGGCCCGCGCGCTGGTTCTTGGCGATGGCGCGGCCCACGCTGCCTTCGCCCCAGTTGTAGGCGGCCAGCGCGAGCTGCCAGTCGCCGAACATGCCGTAGAGCTTTTGCAGGTAGTCCAGGGCGGCGCGGGTGGAGGCCACCACGTCGCGGCGGTCGTCGCGAAAGATGTTCTGCTTCAGGTCGAAGTCGGTGCCGGTGGCCGGCATGAACTGCCACATGCCCGCGGCGCGCGCGCTGGAGACGGCCTGCGGGTTGAAGGCGCTCTCGATGTACGGCAGCAGCGCGAGCTCGGTCGGCATGTTGCGCCGCTCGAGCTCCTCCACGATGTAGAACATGTACTTGTTCGAGCGCTCGGTCATGCGCTGGATGTAGTCGGGCCGGCTGGCATACCACTGCTCGCGGTCGCGCACCAGGTCGCTCTCCAGGTTGGGCATCTTGAAGCCGCGGCGGATGCGGTCCCACATGTCGGCCGGCGGGGCCAGCGTGACCACGCTCTGCGATTGGGCCTCGCTGCTGGACAGGGGCGAGAGGGCGTCGCGCGGATAGACGGGGGCCGCGCTGCCGGCGGCCCTGGTGCCGGTGCCGCCGGCGGTGGTGCCGGCCTTGGGAGAAGTGGGGGAGGAGGATGAGGAGTTGTCGGTCGGTGCCGCGCAGCCTGCGAGCACCAGAGAACCTGCAAGGCAGGTGGCAGCGAGAAATTTCATCGGAAGTCGTTTTTCCATTGGCGCAGCGCGGCAAACACATCGGCTTCGGCCGCGTCGGCGGAAAGCTCGGCGTGGTCACGCACCGCTCGAAGGACAGTGGCTTCGCGGCTGCGAAGAAAGGGGTTGATCAGGCGTTCGGTCGCCAGTTGGGCGGGCAGCGTGGGCTGCCCTTGTGCGCGCAGGCTTTCGCAGTGCGCGTTGTACTGAGTCAGATCGGCGTTGCCCGGTTCCACCGCGCGGGCGAAACGCAGGTTAGCAAGTGTGTATTCGTGCGCACAGCAGACGCGTGTGTCGCCGGGCAGCGCGGCCAGCGCGTCGAGCGAGGCCAGCATCTGTGCGGGCGTGCCCTCGAAGAGACGGCCGCATCCGCCGGAGAAGAGCGTGTCGCCGCAAAAGAGCAGCGGCGCGCGGCCTTCTGCGGCCGGAAGAAAGTAGGCGATGTGCCCGGCCGTGTGGCCCGGCACGTCGATGACCTGGAAGCGCAGGCCGAGCGTTTCGGCGACGTCGCCTTGCACGTACGGCGTGAAGGGCTCGGGGATGCGTTCGCGGGCGGGACCGTGCACCGGTGCGCCCGTGGCGGCGTGCAGCGCGGCCACGCCGCCCGTGTGATCGGCGTGGTGGTGCGTGACTAGAATCGCGGCCAGTTGCAGCTTGTGGTGCGCCAGCGCATCGAACACCGGTTGAGCGTCGCCCGGGTCCACGACGATGGCGCTGGACCCGTCGTGCAGCATCCAGATGTAGTTGTCGGCGAAGGCGGGCAGCGGAACGAGGGTCATGAGCGGTCAAATTATAGGTTTGCAGGATTGGTTCGCGACCCCCCCGGGACGCTACCTCCTCGCGTGGGAGCAGGCCCAGTTCGATCAGGCGGTGGCCGATGTATTCGGCTACCACGCGCTGCAGCTGGGCGCGGCCGAAGTGGAGGGCCTGCGCACCAACCGCATGCCGCACCGCTGGCTGGCCCTGAGCGACCCGATGCGGCCCGCCAAGGCGACGCTGCTGACCGACTTCACGGCGCTGCCGTTCGCGGCCAACAGCCTCGATCTGGTGGTGATGCCGCATGCGCTGGAACTCAGCCCCGACCCGCACGCCACCCTGCGCGAGGTCGAGCGGGTGCTGGTGCCCGAGGGCCGCGTGGTGATCTGCGGCCTGAACCCGGCCAGCCTCTGGGGCATGCGCCAGCGGCGCGCGCACCTGTACCGCAAGCTGGGGGTCGGCGATCTCTACCTGCCCGAAGGCGGCGAGTTCATCGGCTACTGGCGCATGCGCGACTGGCTGCGGCTCTTGAGCTTCGAGGTGGAGTCGGGGCGCTTCGGCGTCTACCGGCCTGCGGTGCGCAGCGAGGCATGGCTGGAACGCTGCCGCTGGATGGACAAGGCCGGCGAGCGCTGGTGGCCGATCTTCGGCGCGGCGTATTTCCTGGTGGCGGTCAAGCGGGTGCGCGGCATGCGCCTCCTGAGCGCTGACTGGCGGCGCGCCGCGGCGCGGGCCACGGCGCCGGTGTCGATCGCGGGCAAGGTGCACCGGCACCGGCCGGACCGGACGGATTGACCGAGCGGATTGAATCGAACAGAGAAAAAAGGAAAAGAGAGCTTGAACGAAGTCGTGATCTACACCGATGGTGCATGCAAGGGCAATCCCGGACCCGGGGGCTGGGGCGCGTGGCTCAAGTCGGGCGCCACCGAAAAGGAACTGTTCGGCGGTGAACTGGCCACCACCAACAACCGCATGGAACTGACCGCCGTCATCGAGGGCCTGGCCGCGCTCAAGCGCCCCTGCAAGGTGCTGCTCTACCTGGACAGCCAGTACGTGCGCATGGGCATCACCGAGTGGATCCGCGGCTGGAAGGCCAAGGGCTGGATGACCGCCAGCAAGCAGCCGGTGAAGAACGTCGAGCTCTGGCAGCGGCTGGACAAGCTGGTGGCCGAGGGGGGCCACACGATCGAATGGCGCTGGGTCAAGGGCCACTCGGGCGACCCGGGGAACGAGCGGGCCGACATGCTGGCCAACAAGGGCGTGGACAAGGCGCTGGGGCGAATCTGACCTAGGGTCAGCCCCGACGCTGCCGGGGCGGGCGCTTGCTAGAGTGCCCCAACGCAGCGAAGCCGGCCGACGCAGGGGCACGATTGTTGCTTGGGTTTTGAGATTCCACCCGCCGGTGGCACCGTCCATTCGTTCGCAGCATGAACCTCGACTACTCAACGGACACGGTCGAACGCAGCCAGCGCTTCGACTACTGGAGCGATGTGGTGCGCAAGCACTTCATACCCGCCGCGAGCCGCGTGCCGGACCGCGAGCATTTCAACGCGCACTTCTCCGTCCGTTCGCTCGGCAACCTCACGCTCGCCGAGATGTCCTCGCCGCGCCACTACTGGGAGCGCGACGCGCAGCACCTGCGCAGCGGGCCGAACGAAGACTTCATGCTGAGCCTCATGGTGTCCGGGCACGGCGTGCTGTCGCAGTCGGGCCGCGAGGTGGTGCAGCGCAACGGCGACATCATTCTCTACGACGCCGCGCGCCCCTTCACCTTCGATCTCTTGCCCGAGTCGAACCTGCTCGTGCGCATTCCCCGCTTGCAACTGCTCTGCAGGTTTCCCGAGGCCCAGAACCTGACGGCCATGCACCTGGCCAACGGCCATCCCATCGCCAGGCTGCTGGGCAGCATGATCCGCGAAGCCGCGGTGCTCGAGTTGTCGGGGCAGGAGGGCATGCAGGCGAGTCTTGCGAGTTCGCTGCTGGACATGCTCTCGGCGGTGCTGCAGTTCCAGGTCGGATGCACCGACGCCGTGCAGTCCTCGCACAACGTGCTGTTCCAGAAGACGCGCGACTACATCGCCGCGCACCTGGACGATTGCGAACTCGATGTCGAGCAGATCGCCTCCGCGCAGCACGTGTCCGCCCGCACGCTCGCGCGCGTGTTCGCCGAGCATGGCACCACGCCGATCCAGTGGCTCTGGAAGCAGCGGCTGGAGGCGAGCCACAGCGCGCTGCGCGAAGGCCGCGTGCGGCAGGTCACGCAGGCGGCGTTCCAGTACGGCTTCAGCGATCTCTCGCATTTCTGCCGGGTCTTCAAGAAGGCCTATGGCGTGACGCCGCAGACGCTGCTGCGCGGGCACTGAGCGCGTCACCACAGCCGGCTTTCCGCCGCGCGCGGGGAGGTTGGCGGTTCCAGCCCATCGCGCTGGCCTTTGCAGCCAAGCCGCGCGCGGCGTTGCTCCCTATCGTGAAGTCCACCAGCTTCCTTCACGAACGGAGACGACGATGAATGCTTCCCCGCCCGCAGATGCGGTCGATGTCGGTGCGCTCGCCCGCTGCGCGGCCCTGGACCTGAGCCCCGAGCGCCGCGCCGCGGTCCAGGCGGTGCTGTCCGCCTGGATTCCCGCGGCCAACGAACTGAGCCGCAAGATGAGCGATGCGGCCTACCGCCAGCTGATGCCGGTCACCGCCTTCGCGCATGCGCACGAACTGCCCGAGGACGCGGCATGAGCGAACTGCTCGAACTCGGCCTGGCCGAAGCCGCGCGCCTGGTGCGCGCGCGCAAGGTCTCGCCCGTGGAGCTGGTGGAGGCATCGCTCGCACGCATCCGCGCGCACGACGGCGTGCTCCGGTCGTTCATCACCGTGTTCGAGGAGCAGGCGATGCAGGTGGCGCGCGCGGCCGAACTGCTCTCGGGCGCGGGCCATGAACTCGGCCCGCTGCAGGGCATTCCGCTCGCGCTGAAAGACAACGTGGCGGTGCGCGGCAGCCGCACCACGGCGGGCAGCAAGATCCTGGCCGACTGGGTGCCCGAGGCCGACGCCACCGTGACCACGCGGCTGCGCCAGGCCGGCGCGATCTTCATCGGCAAGACCAACATGCACGAGTTCGCCTGGGGCGGCACCTCGGCCAATCCGCACTACGGCGCGGTGCGCAACCCCTGGGACCCGGCGCGTTTTCCGGCCGGCTCCAGCGGCGGCTCGGCGGTGGCGGTGGCGGCGCGTTTCTGCTTCGGCGCGATCGGCACCGACACGGGCGGCTCGATCCGCCTGCCGTCGGCCATCAACGGCATCGTGGGCCTGCGACCGACCTACGGGCGGGTCAGCAACCACGGCGTGGTCCCGCTCGCGTGGAGCATGGACACGGTGGGCCCGATGACGCGCACCGTCGAAGACTGCGCGCTGATGTTCGGCGCCATCGCGGGCTTCGATCCGAAGGACGCGGGCAGCGCGCAACGCGCCTGCGACGACTACCTGCAGGACCTGGGCGGCGGCTGCCGCGGCCTGCGCATCGGCATCGTGCCCGGCTACTTCTTCGAGCACCTGCAGGCGCCGGTGCACGACGCGGTGAAGGAGGCGCTGGCCGGCTTCGTCGACCTGGGCGCCGAGCTGGTCGACATCGACATCCGCAACATCCACGGCAACATCTCCGCGCAGCTCACCATCGAATCGGCCGAGCCCAGCACCTACCACCAGCGCAACCTTCGGGAGCGCCCCGAAGACTACGGCGACGACGTGCGCACCCTGCTGGAGGTCGGCGAACTGCTGCTCGCCACGCAGTACCTGCAGGCCCAGCGCTACCGCGCGCTGCTGCGCGCCGAATTCCTGGAGGCCTTCAAGCGGGTGGACGTGTTCGTCTGCCCGTCGCTGCCCTTCGTCGCCACCCGCATCGGCGAGACGCGCGTGGAGATCGAGCCCGGGCAGGAGGAAGACATGCTCTCCGCGATCATGCAGTTCACCGGCGTGGCCAGCCTCACGGGGCTGCCTTCGCTGAACGTGCCCTGCGGGTTCGATCCGGACGGGCTGCCCATCGGCATGCAGATCATCGGCCGGCCCTTCGCCGAGGCCACGCTGCTGCGCGTGGGCCATGCCTTCCAGCAGGCCACGCACTTCCACAAGCGCGCGCCCGTGCTGCGCTGAAAAAAGCGTTGCTGGCCGCTCCAGCACATCGAGATGGCGCTGCGAGCCAAGCGTTCGCGGCGGCCCTTCGATACCTTCGATGGGCAGCTTCAGACAAGCCTGTTCCTCGCCCTGATCCACAACGAAACGGAGTCTCCCAGCCATGCCGGACAACGATCTGCACTACCTCGAACTTCTGGAAGTCGGCCGCCGCATCCAGGCCAAGGAACTCTCGCCCGTGGAGGTGACGAAGGCGCAGCTCGAGCGCATCGACGCGCTCGATGGAAAGCTCAAGAGCTATGTGCGGGTGCTCGGCGACTCCGCGCTCGCCGAGGCGGCGCGCGCCGAAGCGGAAATCGCCAAGGGCGAGATCCGCGGCCCGCTGCACGGCGTGCCGATCGCCATCAAGGACCTGTGCTGGACCGAAGGCGTGCCGACCGCCGCCGGCATGACGCTCTACAAGGACTTCGTGCCCACCGCCGATGGCACCGTGGTGCGCAAGCTGCGCGAGGCGGGCGCCGTCATCCTGGGCAAGCTGCAGCTCACCGAGAGCGCCTATGCGGACCACCATCCTTCGGTCGCGCCGCCGGTCAATCCGTGGAACGCGGCGCACTGGCCGGGCGTGTCGTCCAGCGGCTCGGGCGTCGCGACCGCGGCGGGCCTGTGCTACGGCTCGCTGGGCACCGACACCGGCGGCTCCATCCGCTTTCCCTCTGCCGCCAACGGCCTCACGGGCTTGAAGCCGACCTGGGGCCGCGTGAGCCGCTACGGCGCGTTCGAACTGGCCGCGACGCTCGACCACATCGGCCCGATGACACGCAGCGCGGCCGATGCGGGTGCGATGCTCGGCGCGATTGCCGGCGCCGACGTGAACGACCCGACGGCCAGCCTCGCGCCGGTGCCCGACTACCTCGCCGATATCGGCAAGGGCATTGCGGGCCTTCGCATCGGCATCGACACGCGCTGGACCACCGAGGGCGTCGATGCGCCGACGCGCGAGGTGCTGGACGCCGCCATCGCCGCGGTGCGCGCGCTCGGCGGCGATCTGCGCGAGGTGCGCTTTCCCGATCCCGCGCAGGCCATCGAGGACTGGTTTCCGCTGTGCGGCATCGAGGCGGCCGTGGTGCACGAGAAGACCTATCCGTCGCGCAAGGACATGTACGGCCCCGCGGTCGCAGGTCTCATCGACCTGGGCCTCGCCCAGCGCGGCGTGGACTACCAGAAGATCGTGCTGCGCCGCCACGACTTCAGCGGCAAGGTGCGCGCGATGTTCGAGGACATCGACCTGCTGCTGATCCCCGCCACGGGCATCGCCTCGCCGACCATGGAGCGCATGGCGCAGATGGGCGTCGATGCCGACCTCATGGCCGCGATGCTGCGCTACACCTGCCCCTTCGACATGACCGGCAGCCCGACCATCACGCTGCCCGGCGGCTTCACCGCGGGCGGCATGCCGGTGGCGTTCCAGTTCGTCGCGCGGCATTTCGACGAGGCACTGCTGGTGCGCGCGGGGGCGGCCTTCCAAGAGGTCACCGACTGGCACCGCCGGCATCCGGCGCTCTGAGCCGCCGCCACTTCCTTTTCTTTTTTCTCCCCCTGAAAGCACATCACCATGAAACTACGTCACGCGCTTTTCTCCCTGGGCTGCACGATGGTGCTGGCCACCGCTGCGGCCGCTGCCATGGCCGCCGAGCCGCTGAAGATCGGCTTGATGGAAGACGTCTCGGGCGACCTCGCCGTGCTGGGCAAGCCCAAGCTCGATGGCTCGCAACTGGCGGTGGAAGAGATCAACAAGGCCGGCGGCATCCTGGGCCGGCAGATCGAGCTCATCCACCTGGACCCGCAGGGCGACAACGCGCGCTACCAGGAGTTCACGCGGCGCCTCTTGAGCAAGGACAAGGTGGACGTGCTGATCGGCGGCATCACCTCGGCCTCGCGTGAAGCCATTCGCCCGATCGTCGACCGCACGCAGACGCCGTACTTCTATACCAACCAGTACGAAGGCGGCGTGTGCGATGCCAACATGATCAGCATGGGCGCGGTGCCCGAGCAGCAGTTCTCCACGCTCATTCCCTACATGGTCGAGAAGTTCGGCAAGAAGGTCTACGTGGTCGCGGCCGACTACAACTTCGGCCAGATCTCCGCCGAGTGGAACCGCACGATCCTGAAAGACGTGGGCGGCACGGTGGTCGGCGAGGAATTCATTCCGCTGGGCGTCTCGCAGTTCGCGCAGACCATCCAGAACATCCAGAAGGCCAAGCCCGACTGGCTCCTGATGCTCAACGTGGGCGCCGCGCAGGACTCGTTCTTCGAGCAGGCCGCGGCCGCCAAGCTGAACCTGCCGATGGGCTCGTCGGTGAAGGTCATGCTGGGCTTCGAGCACAAGCGCTTCGCGCCGCCCGCGCTCAACCGCATGCACGCCACGGCCAACTGGTTCGAGGAAATCGACACGCCCGCGGCCAACGAGTTCAAGAAGCGCTGGCACGCCAAGTTCCCGGATGAGCCCTACATCAACGACATGGGCTACAACGCCTACAACGCGCTCTACATGTACAAGACGATGGCCGAGAAGGCCAAGTCGACCAAGCTGGCGGACCTGCGCAAGGTGATCGCCTCGGGCGAGGCCTGCATCGAGGCGGCCGAAGGCAAGGTCTGCATCGACCCCAAGAGCCAGCACGCCTCGCACGAGATGCGCCTGATCGCGGTGGACGAGAAGCACAACGTGAAGGTGCTCAAGGACTACGGAACGATCCAGCCGTACTGGCTCGGCAAGATCGGCTGCGACCTCACCAAGAAGAACGACCGCAAGCAGTACACGCCGTCGGACCTGCCCAAGAAGCTCTGACCCATCCGATCGACCGGTCCAGCAGGGAGCAGCGGTGTTCGCCGAAATCTTCTCGTTCTTCTACCAGTTCGCCGACGTGTTCGCGTTCCTCATCCTCTCGGCGGCCGGCCTGGCCATCGTGTTCGGGATGATGGGCGTGATCAACATGGCGCATGGCGAATTCATCATGTGCGGCGCCTACGTCACCGTGGGCCTGGTGCACGCGGGCTTTCCGCTGCCGCTCGCGCAACTGTGCGGCACGCTCGCCGCGGGGCTGATCGGCGTGGCCGTGGAGTGGAGCCTGGTGCGCAAGCTCTACAAGCGGCCGCTCGATTCGCTGCTGGCCACCTGGGGCCTGAGCCTCATCGTGACGCAGGGCATGCTGCTGGTCTTCGGCTCCACGCTCACCGGCGTGGGCACGCCCGAGGGCAGCTTCGTGGTGGGCGACTACACCTTCTCGGTCTACCGCATGGTGCTGTTCGCAGCGGCCGTGGCGGTGCTGGGCGGCATCTACTTCATCTTCATGCGCACCCGCTTCGGCGTGCATGCGCGCGCCACGATGCAGAACGCCTCGATCGCGCAGGCCACCGGCGTGCGCGTGGGCCGGGTGTATGCGCTGAGCTTCGGCATCGGCGCGGCGCTGGCGGGCCTGTGCGGGGCGCTCTATGCGCCCACCATGACGCTGATACCGACGATGGGCGCGGCCTTCCTGGTCGAGGCTTTCGTCACGGTGGTGGTGGGCGGCGCCAACGTGCTGCTGGGCACCGCGCCCGCCGGCATTTTGCTCGCGGTGATCCGCACCGGCCTCAATGGCTGGGGCGGGCAGATCGTGGGGCAGATCGGCATGCTGCTGGCCGTGATCGTGGTGATCCGCATCCTGCCCGAAGGGGTGTCCGGATGGCTGGCCCGCAAGACGCGCTGAACCTGCACGGAGTCACACGAATGTTCCAACTCATCAACGGACCGCAGACGCTGGGTGCCACCCGCGTCTTCTGGCTTCCCTTCATCGCGGTGCTCGCGGCGGTGCTGTTGTACCCGGCCTTCGCCGACGGCTACGACGTGGGCAACATGGCCTACCTGCTGACCTGGGTGTTCATGGCCATGGGCCTGTGCGTGGTCTGGGGCTACGGCGGCATGCTGTCGTTCGGCCAGACCTTCTTCTTCGGCATCGCGGGCTACGGCTATGGCGTGGCTGCGGTCAACCTCGGCGGCGACGCGGGCACCACCTTCCTCGCGCTGGCGATCGCGCTGTGCCTGGCGGCGGCGGCCGCGGCGGTGCTGGGCTACTTCATGATCTGGGGGCGCGTGGGCGGCGTATTCTTCGGCATCGTCACGCTCTCGGCCACGCTGGTGCTGGCCTTCTTCCTAGGGCAGACGGCCGGGCCCGAATGGCACATCGGCAGCGCGCGGCTGAACGGCTTCAACGGCATGAAGGACATGGCGCCGCTGAACATCCCGTGGTCCGGCGACGATCCGTTGGTGTTCGACGGCATCGCGCTGTACTACCTGGTGGTGGCGCTGATCCTCGTGGTGTACCTGGGCCTTCGCATGATGCTGAACTCGCGCTTCGGCAACGTGATCGTCGCCGTGCGCGAAGACCCGCAGCGCGCCGAGCTGCTGGGCTACGACGTGCGCAAATACCAGCTCGCCACCTTCGTGATCGGCTCCACGTTGGCGGGCCTGAGCGGCGTGCTCTACACCTCGTGGGGCCAGTTCATCACGCCGGCCAGCGTGGGGCTGCCGGCCGCGGCGATGCCGATCGTGTGGGTCGCGTTCTCGGGGCGGGGCGACATCACCGCCACGCTGGTGGGTTCGTTCCTGGTGCTCTGGGCCTTCCAGACGATCACGGTCTACAGCCAGCAGGCGGCGCTGCTGTTGATGGGCGCGATGCTGCTGTGCACGGTGATGGTGGCGCCGCAGGGCTTCGTGATCGGCGTGGTGCAGGCGGTGCGGCGGCTGTTCGTGCGCCGCCGTCCGAAGGAGTCCACGGTGTCCGCCGTGCCCACCGTGCCCACCTCCCAAGAGGAGGCCCGCGCATGAACGCCTTGCTCGAAACGCGGGCGCTCTCCAAGCGCTTCGGCGGCCACGCGGCGGTGTCGGAGGTCGACCTGTCGGTGCGCCAGGGCGAGATCCATTGCCTCATCGGGCCCAACGGCGCGGGCAAGAGCACGCTGTTCAAGCTCATCGTGGGCACGCACGAGGCCTCGGAGGGAAGCATCGCGTTCCAGGGGCGCGACGTGACGCGCGAGCGTCCGTTCCGGCGCGTGCAGCAGGGCATGAGCATCAAGATGCAGGCGCCCAGCGTGTTCAAGGAGCTCCCGGTGCGGCAGAACATCCACATCGCGCTGCAGCACCACACGCGCCTGGCGGACCTCAAGCGCGAGGAAGACCGGCTGCTCGAATTGCTGGATCTCGCGCAGGACGCCGGCAAGCTCGCCGGTGAACTCGCCCACGGCCAGCAGCAGTGGCTGGAGATCGGCATGGCACTCGCGCTCAAGCCGGTGCTGCTGCTCATGGACGAGCCCACGGCGGGACTCTCGCCCGAGGAAACCTTCAAGACCGGCGAGCTGATCCAGAAGCTCAACGCGGAGGGCATGACGGTGCTGGTGGTCGAGCACGACATGGCCTTCATCCGCCAGATCGCGCAGCGCGTGACGGTGCTGCACTTCGGCAAGGTGTTTGCCGAAGGCTCGATCGGCGAAATCATCGCGGACCCGCGCGTGGCCGAGATCTACCTGGGGAAGACGCATGAGCACTGAGACGATCCTCGAACTTCAAGGGCTGCAGGCCAGCTATGGCGCGACGCCCATCCTGCAGGGCGTGGACATGAAGGTGCGCAAGGGTGAGATCGTGAGCCTCATCGGCCGCAACGGCGTCGGCAAGACGACCACCATGCGCTGCCTGATGGGCCTTTTGCGCACGCGCGGGGGCAGCGTGCGGCTGCAGGGGCAGGACATCGCGGCGCTGTCGAGCGATGCGCGCGCGCGCCTGGGCATCGGCTACGTGCCGCAAGGGCGCGAGGTGTTCGCGCGCATGACGGTGGCCGAGAACCTGATGGTGGGCGAGCTGGTCGGCGGTCCGCGCGGCAAGAAGCAGCCCGACTTGGTCTACCAGTATTTCCCGCGCCTGGCGGAGCGCCGCAACCAGCAGGCCGGCACCATGTCGGGCGGCGAGCAGCAGCAGCTGGCCATCGGCCGCGCGCTGGTGGGGAACCCCGCGCTGATGCTGCTGGACGAGCCCTCGGAGGGCATTCAGCCCTCGATCGTGCAGCTGATCTGCGACGTGCTCCGCGCGATACGGCGCGACCTGGGCACCACCATTCTTTTCGTGGAGCAGAACCTGGACACGATCCTGGACGTGGGCGAGCGCGCCTACGTCATGGAGAAGGGCCGCATCGTCGGGCGCATCGAGCCCGGCCAGATGAACGCGCAGGCGGTGCGCGCGCACCTGATGCTCTGAACAAAACCGATCAAGGAGAACACCCGATGAACTGGCTCGACCAATCGATCATGCACACGCGAGGCCTCGGCCGTGGGCGCAGCGTGGACACGCACGAACTCACCGAAGCGAAGCAGGGCAAGTTCCACTTCACCATCGGTCCCTACACCGAGCCCGTGATGACGGTGAAGCCCGGCGACCGCATCGTGGTGGAGACGCGCGACGCCTTCGACGGCAAGGTCAAGACCGAGCAGGACCTGCCCTCCAAGGTGCTGACCATGCCCTTCGTGAATCCGCAGAACGGGCCGATCATGATCGAGGGCGCCGAGCCCGGCGACACGATCGCGGTGCACATCGAATCGATGGCGCCGCGCGGGCCCAATCCGCGCGGCACCTGCTGCATGATTCCGGACTTCGGCGCGCTCAGCGGCACGGCCTTCACCGCGCTGCTGAACCAGCCGCTGCCCGAGACGGTGCGCAAGATCGACGTGGATGAAGAGGGCGTCTATTGGAGCAAGCGCGTCACCTTGCCTTACAAGCCGCACATCGGCACGCTGAGCTGCTCGCCCGAGATCGACTCGATCAACAGCCTCACGCCCGACCAGCACGGCGGCAACATGGACCTGCCCGACATGGGGCCCGGCAGCATCACCTACCTGCCGGTGCGCACGCAAGGCGGGCGCCTGTTCATCGGCGATGCGCACGCCTGCCAGGGCGACGGCGAGGTGTGCGGCACGGCGGTGGAGTACCCGAGCCTCACGACCATCCGCGTCGATCTCATCAAGGGCTGGAAGCTCGAATGGCCGCGGCTGGAGACCCAGGACATGATCATGGCGATCGGCAGCGCGCGGCCGCTGGAGGACGCGACCCGCATCGCCTACAAGGAACTCATCCTCTGGATGGAGGCGGAGTACGGCTATGACCGCTGGGACGCCTACATGATGCTGAGCCAGTGCGGCAAAGTGCGGCTCGGGAATTTCGTGGACCCGAAGTACACGGTGGGCGCAGGAATCTCGAAGCAGTACCTGGCGCCCTGAGCCGCTAGATCGCGCCGTCGAACATCATCACGTCGACCTCTTCGCCCGCGGCGACGTGGCCCTGGTCGTGATGCAGCACCACGAGCCCGTTGGCCTCGACCATCGAACTCAGCACGCCCGAGCCCTGGTTGGTGGCGACGCAGACCTCGGGCAACGAACCCGCCACGGCCTTGACGAACCCACGCTGGTATTCGGTGCGCCCGGGCTTCTTGCGGATGGGGCCGGCGCTGCGTGCGCGCAGCAGCGGCGGCGGCGCCGAGGCCGCGTCGTGGCAACCCATCATGCGCAGCAGCGCGGGCCGCACGAAGGCGAGGAAGGTGACCATCACGGCCACCGGATTGCCGGGCAGGCCGAACAGCACGGCGGGGCCCGCGGCTTCGCCACTATCGCGCGGAATCAGGCCCACGGCCAGCGGACGGCCGGGGCGCATCGCGACATGCCAGAAGGCCATCTCGCCGACCTGCTGCATCACGTCGCGCGTGTGGTCGGCCGCGCCGACGCTCACGCCACCGCTGGTGACGATCGCGTCGGCTTCGCGCGCGGCGCGTTGCAGCGTCGCCGCCAGCGTGGCGGGGTCGTCGTGCACGAGGCCCAGGTCGATCACCTCGCAGCCCAGGCGCGCGAGCAGGCCGAACACGGTGTAGCGGTTGGAGTCGTACACCGCGCCTTCGCGCGGCGGCTCGCCGATGCACAGGATCTCGTCGCCGGTCGAGAAGTACGCAACGCGCAATTTCCGAAGCGCCGGCACGCCCGGCAGCCCGAGGCTCGCGACCATGCCGAGGGCGGCCGGTGAGAGCCGCTCGCCGCGCCTGAGGGCCGGCTGGCCTTTCATCAAATCTTCGCCCGCGAAGCGGCGGTTGTCGCCGCGGCGCAGCACGCGGTCGGGAAAGCGCACGACGTCGCCTTCGACCTGGCAGAACTCCTGCGGGATCACGGTGTCCAGGCCGGCCGGCATCATCGCGCCGGTCATGATGCGCACCGCATCGCCCGGGGCCAGCGCGCCGCGCCAGGCCGCGCCGGCGAGCGCGGTGCCCACCACGCGCAGCTGGATGGAGTGGTCGGCGGGGGCGTCGGTTGGAAGGATCGCGCCATCGAATGCGTAGCCGTCCATCGCCGAGTTGTCGTGGGGCGGCACGCTCACCGGCGAGACGATGTCTTCGGCCAGCACGCGGCCGAGCGCGTCGCGCAGCGACACGCTCTCGCGCTCAGTGACGACAAGGGGCGCGACCAGCCGGGCCAGGAAGGCCTGGACGGCATCGACGCTCAGTGCGTCGGTGTCATGGCCCGGGAGGGCGGCGGCGATGTCGGCGAGGCTGCTCATCGGGCTCATCGGTTTTGGAGTGCTTGCAATTCGGCGAGCGTGTTGGCGTTGAAGAAGGCATCGGGCGCATCGCCGGGCCGATCGAAGGGGACAAGCACGGTGCGGTGTTGCGCGGTCCATGCCTGCACCTTGCGGCCGCCGGTATCGGTGAAGCACAGCAGGCTTTCGCGCAGGTGGGTGCGCAGGAGGCAGAACACGGGTTGCGGGCGCAGCGTGGGGCCACCGTCGCCTTCGGAATCCGGCGCGCTGACCATGGCGATTTCTGCGTCGTCAGCGGCAAGCGCTTCGGACAGGCGTGCTGCCAGGTCGAGCGGGAACAGCGGCGTGTCGCACGGCACGGTGAGCAGGAAGGGCGTGGCGCAATGCGCAAGCCCCGTGAGAAAACCCGCGAGCGGCCCCGGGTAGTCCGCCAGGGTGTCGGCCAGGACCGGAACGCCGAAGGCTTCGTAGGCCGCGAGATTCCGATTGGCATTGACCAGCACCTGGCCGACCTGCGCGCCGAGCCGCCGTATCGCATGCAGGGCGAGCGGCTCGCCGTTGAAATTCTGCAGGCCCTTGTCGACACCGCCCATGCGGGAGCCGCGTCCACCGGCCAGCAACAAGCCGGTGATGTCGGCAGGCGCGATGGCGGGGTGCGCGGGCATGGCGGCAGCCCGCGTCATCCGCCGATGTAGCTCATCTCGACGCGGCGCGGCGCCTTGTCGTTGGCGTCGCCGCGATCGGCGGCGTGGTCGGGGCCGCGCAGGGCGCGCAGCTCGGAGTAGCGGTCGGCCCGGCCCTGCCAGATGTGGCCGATGGCCGAGGAGATGTCGTCGTCGCTGGCGGCGCCGCGCAGCAGCGGGCGCAGGTCGTGGCCGGCGCTCGCGAAGAGGCACAGGTACAGCTTGCCCTCGGTCGACAGGCGTGCGCGGCTGCAGTCGTGGCAGAAGGCCTGGGTCACGCTGCTGATCACGCCGATCTCGCCGCCGCCATCGGCATAGGCCCAGCGCTGGGCCGTTTCGCCGGGCGTGGTGGCTTCGAGCGGCACCAGCGGAAATTCTTCGGCGATGCGCGCGATGACGTCGGCCGAGGGCAGCACCTCGTCCATGCGCCAGCCGTTGGTGGCGCCCACGTCCATGTATTCGATGAAGCGAAGCACCACGTTGCCGCCATGGTGCTCGCGGAAGTAGCGCGCCATCGGCAGGATCTCCTGCTCGTTGGTGCCGCGCTTGACCACCATGTTGACCTTGAGGGGCCCAAGGCCCGCGGCCTGCGCCGCGTCGATGCCGGCCAGCACGTCGGCCACCGGGAAATCGACGTCGTTCATGTGGCGAAAGACCGCGTCGTCCAGGCTGTCCAGGCTCACCGTCACGCGCTGCAGGCCGGCGGCCTTGAGCGCTGCGGCCTTGCGTGCGAGCAGCGAGCCATTGGTGGTGAGGGTGAGGGCCAGCGGCTGGCCGTCGGGTGTGCGGATCTCGGCGAGCTGCTCGATCAGCCCCTCGATGTTCTTGCGCAAGAGCGGCTCGCCGCCGGTGAGCCGGATCTTGCGCACGCCGTGCGCTGCGAACAGGCGCGCGAGGCGCGTCATTTCCTCGAAACTCAGGAGCGCGCTGTGCGGCAGGTACTTGTAGTCCTTGTCGAACACGTCCTTGGGCATGCAGTAGCTGCAGCGGAAGTTGCAGCGGTCGGTCACGCTGATGCGCAGGTCGGTCAGCGGACGGCCCAGGCGGTCGAGCAGCAGGCCCGTGGCGGGCACGGCGATGTCCGGCACGGCCACGGCGGGTGGCGTGCGGCCGATCTGCGAGATCGGAATGACGGTGCTGCTGCTGCTGTTCTTCATGGCGTGGTGGGAAGGCCCGATTTTGCGCCAGGCCTCAAGGGCCCGCGAAACGCAGGCTATACGGCAGGCTACTTGATCACGGCCGCATAAATCATGTCCCGGGTCAAGGATCTGTAATGTGTCCGGTATTTCGGCGACTGCAGCATCAGCACGACGAACATCTCGTTCTTCGGGTCCACCCACATGTAGGTGCCGCCCGCGCCGCCCCAGTTGTATTCGCCGCCGGCCGCGGGGTAGGGCGCCTCGCCGTCGTTGCGGCGCACCGCGAAGCCGAGGCCGAATCCGTAGCCCGGACCCGGCAGGTACAGCGGGCCGGGCACGATGCCGGCGCCGGCGTTGGAATGGTCGGCGGTCATCAGCGCGATGGTGCGCGGACCGAGGTAGCGCTTGCCTTCGAGCGAGCCGCCGTTCAGCAGCATCTGCAGAAAGCGCGCGTAATCGCCGGCCGTGGACACCAGCCCGCCGCCGCCCGACTCGAGCTTGCGCACGATGCGCGGATCGTTCAGGTCGGCGCCCACGCCGAAGCTGCGGTCGGTGGGGAGCGGCTCGGCGATGCGCGGCTGGCGCGTCGGCTCGGGCACGTAATAGGTGGTGTCCTTCATGCCCAGTGGATCGAAGAGGCGCGCCTTCTCGAACGCGTAGAGCGACTGGCCCGAGACGACCTCGATCACGCGGCCCAGGATGTCGGTCGACTGGCTGTAGTCCCAGGTCGTGCCCGGCTGGTAAGCCAGCGGCAGCTTGGCCAGGCGCTGCGAGAACTCGGCCAGGGTCGGGTCGTTGGCGCCGAGGCCCGCCGCGTTGTAGGCCTGCTTGACCAGGCCCGGCCCGAAGAAGCCGTAGGTCAGGCCCGAGGTGTGGCGCATCAGGTCCTGCACGGTGATCGGGCGGCGCGCGGGCACGGTCTCGAGCACCGGCTTGCCGTCGGCACCTGGCTTCTCCACGCCGACGGTCATGCTGGCGTACTCGGGCAGGTAGGTCGAGACGGGGTCGTCGAGCTTCAGGCGGCCGTCTTCCACCAGCATCATCGCGGCCACCGTGGTGATGGGCTTGCTCATCGAGTAGATGCGGAAGATGCCGTCGCGCTGCATCGGCGTGCCCGCCGCGGGGTCGAGCTTGCCGACCGGCTCGAACCACGCCACCTTGCCCTGCCTTGCCACCAGCAGCACCGCGCCGGGGATCTTGCCGCTGGCCACGTCGGCCTTGAGCACATCGGTGAGCATCTGCAGCCGCTCGGTCGAGAGCCCGACCCGCTCCGGGGTGGCGGTCGGCAGCGATTGCGCCGCGGCCAGCAGCGGCGCGGCCAGGCTCAGGCCGAGCACGGCCGTGCGCAGGGTGCGCTGGAAGAACTTCATGGTGTTGTCTCCGTCCTGTCGTTGATGGAAAGTCGGCATGACGGTCTTGGCGCCGCCTGGTGTTTCAGTGTGCGGGGGCTATCCCTTGCAGAGCTTGAGGTTCGTGCGGGCGGCGCGGGCCACCGGCAAGATGTCCTCGGCGTCGGCGGGTGGGTAGGAGTCCTTCACGCCCTGGTCGGTCTTCGCGGCGTCTTCGGCCAGTGGCTCCAGCGTCTTGAGGCACCCCGCGCGGTCGCCGAGCCTGAACTGCGTGATCGCCAGGTCGTTGCGCACGCGGCCGGTGGTGATCCAGTCGAGCGTCTTGCTGCAGTCACCCAGCACGGGGGCGAGGGTGGCCTGGGCGGCGGCGAAATCCTTGGCGTCGTACTGGCGCTTGAAGGTCTTGCGCGAGGCGGCCACGGCCTTGTCGGTGCAGGCGGGGCTGGGCTTGAGGTAGGTGCCTTCGAACGAGGCCCGAGCGCCGCAACTCTGGCGGCAGTCGTCCGAGCCGTTGGAGCTGACCTCGACCGTGCCGCCCTTGAGGGTGAAATTCACCACGCAGCCGGTGTCTTCGATCTTGGATTTGCCGCGAACGATGGTGCCGTCGAGCGAGCAGACGTGGGCGTTGGCGCCGACGGTGGAGATGTCGAAGTGCCCATTGGGCTTGACGCGCAGCGAGCCCGCGCCGCCCTCGTAGATGTAGTCGCCGGCCGGCGGGGTGGCGATCTGTGCGCTGGCGATGCCGGCGCCGAGCAGCAGCAGGAACGCTGGCACGAGAGGCAGGATGCGGTGCAATTTCATCGGTGCAAAGCCTTCAGGGAGACGCGGGGCAGTGTATCGGGGTCGTTTCGTCATGTGACCGTTTGGCTTGTTTACGCCATCTCGTGAGCGATATCTTGACGCAGCCAATGAGAATTACTATCATCTGAGCGCCTGAATACGCAGCACGTCGACGACGCAAAGGGCTCTTGACCAAGGAGCCTCCGACCGTGCCGTACACCCTGCCAGCCTTGCCCTATGCCTTCGATGCGCTCGAGCCGCACATCGACGCGCAGACGATGGAAATCCACCACGGCAAGCACCACCAGACCTATGTGAACAACCTCAATGCGGCCGTCAAGGACACGCCGCACGAAGGCATGCCGGTCGAGCAACTGATCGTCGATATCGACCGGCTGCCCGAGGCGCTGCGCGCACCGGTGCGCAACAACGGCGGCGGCCATGCCAACCACAGCCTGTTCTGGACCGTGATGGCGCCGGCCGGCCAGGGCGGTGGCGGCGCGCCCACGGGCGACCTCGCCAAGGCCATCGATGCCGACCTCGGCGGCTTCGACGCCTTCAAGGAAGCCTTCACCAAGGCCGCTCTCACGCGCTTCGGCAGCGGCTGGGCGTGGCTCGCGGTCGCCAAGGACGGCAGGCTCGCGGTGGAAAGCAGCGGCAACCAGGACAGCCCGCTCATGCGTGGCACCGGTTCGGGCAACACGCCGATCCTCGGCCTGGACGTGTGGGAGCACGCCTACTACCTGAAGTACCAGAACCGCCGCCCCGACTACATCGCGGCGTTCTACAACGTGGTGAACTGGGCCGAGGTGGCCCGGCGCCATGCCGCCGCTACCGCCACCGGCGGCTGAGGACATTGCCATGAACGACGAGCCGCAACACCCCCAGGGCACGATCGCGACGGCGCGCTCGAGGACCACGCCCTCGGTGCGCGAATGGATCGGCCTGGTCATCGTCACGGCCGGCGCGTTGGCGCTGGTGTCGCAGTTCTGGCAGTTCGTGCGGGCCGACCCGGTGGTGTGGAACGCGTGGCTCGGCGGTTCGGTGGCGGCGCTGGCAACGGCGCTGGGCACGCTCCCGGTGGTGTTCTCGCAGAAGCTGCCCGAGCGGCTGCAGGACACGCTCTTCGGCTTCGGCGCCGGCGTGATGCTGGCGGCCTGCGCCTTTTCGCTGATCACTCCCGGGCTCGACGCGGCAAAGAACATCGGCGTCTTCGGCGGCGGCAATTGGGCTGCGGGCAGCGTGATCGGCGCAGCCATCCTGCTGGGCGGCATCGTGCTCATGGTGATGGACCGCGTGCTGCCGCACGAGCACTTCATCAAGGGGCGCGAAGGGCAGTCGGCAAAGCAGCTGCGGCGCACCTGGCTCTTCGTGTTCGCGATCGCGCTGCACAACGTGCCCGAAGGCCTGGCCATCGGGGTGGGCTACGCGGGCAACAACGGTCTGCGCGCCGACGCGCTGGCCACAGGCATTGCGATCCAGGACGTGCCGGAGGGGCTGGTCGTTGCGGTGGCGTTGCTGGCGGCCGGCTACAAGCGCTGGTTCGCGGTGGCGATCGGCATGGCGTCGGGCCTGGTCGAGCCGCTGGGCGCGGTGCTGGGCGCTGCGGTCGTCGGCCATTCGGCGCTCCTGCTGCCGTGGGGGCTGGGCTTTGCGGCGGGCGCGATGCTGTTCGTCATCAGCCACGAGATCATTCCCGAGTCGCACCGCAAGGGGCACGAAGCCTTTGCCACCAGCGGGCTGATGATCGGCTTCGTGCTGATGATGCTGCTGGACACCGCGCTGGGGTAATACTTTTCCCCGTCTCCTTCGTGGGACACCGCGGAACCGGCTTTGCCGGGCCGCTGGTGTCGCCCCCGGCGAGGGGGGTGGCGAAGCGACACGAAGTGCGCGTAGCCTGGGGGGAGAGCCTATTGCTAGCCGTGCTTGACGGCCACGGTCTTCAGCGTCGTGAAGCCGTACAGCGCTTCGAAGCCCTTTTCACGGCCGTAGCCCGATGACTTCACGCCGCCGAAAGGCAGCTCGACCCCGCCGCCCGCGCCGTAGTTGTTGATGAACACCTGCCCGCTGCGCACGCGCCGGGCCATGCGGAACTGGCGCGCACCGTCGGCCGTCCACACGCCGGCGACGAGGCCGAACTGCGTGGCGTTGGCCAGCGCCACCGCTTCGTCTTCGTCGGCGAACTGCATGGCTGCCAGCACCGGACCGAACACTTCTTCCTGTGCAAGACGGTGGCCGACCGGCACGTCGCGCAACAGCGTCGGGGCTTGATAGAAGCCGGTTTCGGGCGCTTCGTCGACCACGATGCCCTGCGCCACCATCGGGATGCCGGCATGTTGGGCGTCGCTCAGGAAATCCCACACGCGCTGCTGCTGCGTCTGGCGGATCAGCGGGCCCACGTCGAGGTCCATCGCGGCAGGGCCGACGCGCAGGGCCTCGAAGGCGTGGCCCAGGCGTTCGAGCAATGGCTCGTAGATGGCGCGCTGGATCAGCACGCGCGAGCCCGCCGAACAGGTCTGGCCGGCGTTCTGCACGATGGCGTTGATGACCACGGGAATCGCCGCATCCAGGTCGGCGTCCGCGAAGATGATCTGCGGGCTCTTGCCGCCCAGCTCGAGCGTGACCGGGCAATGCCGCTCGGCCGCCACCTGCTGGATCAGCGTGCCGATCTTGGGGCTGCCGGTGAAGCTGATGTGGTCGATGCCTTCGTGCCGCGCGAGTGCGTCGCCCACCTCATGGCCGTAGCCCGTCACGATGTTGAGCGCGCCGGCCGGAAAGCCGACCTCGGCCGCGAGCTGCGCCACGCGGATCAGCGAAAGGCACGCGTCTTCGGCCGGCTTGACCACGCACACGTTGCCCGCCGCCAGCGCGCCGCCCACGCTGCGCCCGAAGATCTGCATCGGGTAGTTCCAGGGAATGATGTGGCCGGTGACGCCGTGTGGTTCCCGCCAGGTGAAGACGCTGTAGCCGTCCTGGTAGGGGATGGTCTCGCCGTGCAGCTTGTCGCAGGCGCCGGCGTAGAACTCGAAGTAGCGCACCAGCGCCACCGCGTCGGCGCGCGCCTGCTTGACGGGCTTGCCGCAATCGCGCTGTTCGATCAGCGCGAGCTCGTCGACGTGCTCGGCGATCTTCAGCGAGAGCTTGTAGAGCAGGCGGCTGCGGTCGGCGGCGCTGACCTTGTGCCACACACCCTCGAAGCAGTCGCGCGCGGCGCGCACGGCGGTATCGATGTCGGCGGCGTTGCTGCGCTGGATGTCGTCGAAGGGCTGGCCGTCGGAAGGGTCGATGACGGGGAGGGTGCGGCCGGAGGCGGAGGGGACGTCGGCGTTGGCGATGTAGTTGAGCTGCATGGGGCGGGATTTTGCGCGAAGCGGCCCAAACCGGTGGCGCCCGCGCCCGTCCGCCTTACTTGGCTGCGGTGGCTTTGGGCAGCGCCCGCACCGCACTCAGCGTGCGCTCCACATGCTTGTCCGGATTCAGGTTCTGGTAGTAGTAGGCGACCTTGCCGTCCGGCGAGATGACGTAGGACAGCCGGTTGGCGAAATCCGGCCGGGTCTGCATCAGCGCGTCGAAGCCGTTGATCACGGTCTTGGCTTCGTCCGACGCCACCGGAAATCGGTTCTGGCAGGACTTGACCGAGAACTTCGAGAGGGTGTCGATGTCGTCGGCCGAGACGCCGATCACGGTGGCGCCCAATGCCGCGAACTGGTCGACCGCCTCGGCGAAGGCATGGGCCTCGATCGAACAATCGTTGGAGTCGGCCGCCGGAAAGAAGTACAACACCACCGGTCCCTTGGCGAGCGCCTCGGCCAGCGAGTAGCGGAAGGTCTTGCCGCCCAGCGCGGCGTTGGCGGTGAATCTGGGCACGGGATCGCCGATGTCCAGGGCGGCCCAGGCGGGGTGTGCAAGAGCGCAAAGGCCGGCAAGGGCCGTCATCAGCGCGATGCGTGAGAGGATCGGTCGGGCCATGGTGTAACTCCGTGCAGGTGTGACGCGAATTCTAGGACGGCGCACCTCTCGCAGGAGCGAAATGAAACCGGCGCACCCCGGCCGGCGTATTCATGGCAGCGACTGAAAAACGAAAGACGGAAATCATCATCATGAACGGCTGGGATCGACTTCTGCGCATGGCGCTCGCAGGCTTTCTGCTGGCGGTGCTTGCTGCCTGCGGCTCGCTGCCGCCGGCGAAAGAGCGGTCCGCCGAGCACGCGACCTCGGCCGATCCGTCGACCCGGCTCGCGAAGATCGCCGTGGCCTCCACTCCGCCCGGCGAGCATTCCGGCTTCCGGCTGATGCCGCTGGGCGTCTATTCGCTGGACGCGCGCATCCAGCTCGCGCAGCGCGCCCAGCAATCGCTGGTGGTGCAGTACTACCAGTTGGAGAACGACGCCGTCGGCCGCCTGCTGCTGCGCACGCTGCGGGAAGCGGCGGCGCGCGGCGTGAAGGTGCGGGTGCTGGTGGACGACCTCTACACCGTCAAGAGCCAGCAGCTGCTGCTGGCGTTGTCGGAAACGCCCAACGTGCAGGTGCGGCTCTACAACCCCTTCT
The DNA here is from genome assembly GCF_900115685.1 of Variovorax sp. 770b2. Taxonomy (GTDB): domain Bacteria; phylum Pseudomonadota; class Gammaproteobacteria; order Burkholderiales; family Burkholderiaceae_C; genus Variovorax. The sequence continues at coordinate 1,089,456 of NZ_FOXJ01000001.1, forward strand.
GCTGCGGCCGCAACGGCTTTCTCTCGCGCTTCGCGGCCTCGCCCTGGGAGATCGTGCGGCTCAACCACCGCATGCACAACAAGCTTTTCATCGCCGACGGCGTGATGGCGGTGGTGGGCGGCCGCAACATCGCCGACGAGTATTTCGTGCTGAGCGAAGCGCAGAACTTCATCGACATGGACGCGCTGGTGGTCGGCAAGGTGGTGCCGCAACTCGAGTCCATCTTCGACGCCTACTGGAACAGCGTGCAGGTCTGGCCCATTGCCGACATCGTGAAGGGCGAGGGCGGCCGCATGCCCGGCAGCGCCGAGTTCGACGACTGGATCGGCATGGCCGCGCCGCCGCCCAGGATCGTGCTGCCGCCGTCCGACATCCTGGGCTACGGCCCGATCGCCGAGGAACTGGACGGTGGCCGCATGGGCCTCCTGTGGGGCGAGGCGCGCGCCATCGCCGACCCGCCGACCAAGCCCGCGACCATGACGGCCGAGGAAGCCATCTCCACCAGCGTGACGATGAAGGTCTGGGGCCTCCTGATGGACGCCAAGACCGAGGTCGACCTGACCTCGCCGTACCTCGTGCCGGGCGAGCGCGGCATGGAGGCCTTCGCCGACCTGGCCAGGCGCAACGTCAAGCTCACGCTGCTGACCAATTCGCTGGCCGCCAACGACGAACCGCTGGTGCACACCGGCTATGCGCGCTATCGCCAGCGGCTGCTCGAAGGCGGCGCCGACCTGTATGAGCTGAGCCCGCAGCGCACCAGCAAGGGCGAGCGCTTCGGCATGTTCGGCAAGTCGCTCGGCCGGCTGCACGCCAAGACCGCGGCCATCGACAAGACGCGCATCTTCATCGGCTCGATGAACCTGGATCCGCGCTCGGCCAGCCAGAACACCGAGATGGGGCTGGTGGTGGACAGCCCGCAGCTGGCGCGCGAGATGCTGCGCATCATCAACATCAGCAAGCTGCAGAACTCCTACCGGCTGCGGCTGGCCAAGGACACCGGCACGCTGCAGTGGCTCACCAACGATGGCGAGAAGGAAGTGATCCTCACCTCCGAGCCCGAGTCGGGCTTCTTCCAGCGCTTCTACAACATGCTCATTGCGCCGATCGTTCCCGAGATGCTGTTGTAGCCTCGGGGGATGGCGCAGACCTTCACTTCACTGCCCGCCCTGCAGGTCATGCTGTGGGGCGTGCTTTTCTTCGGCGGCATCTACCTGGGATTCGGCGCCATCACCTGGCTGCTGACCAGGCGGCTGCTGCCGGCAATGGGCATCGGGCGCGTGCTCGATCCGCGGCCGCTGCAGCCGGGGCAGTTGCGGCGGGAGCTCGGGCAGTCGGGCATCTCGGTGCTGATCTTCGGGCTGGGCATGGTGTTTCCGTGGGGCTTGCTGCAGTTGGGCTGGGCAAGGCTCGACCCGGACGCGGGCTGGCGGCAGATCGCCGTCGAGATCCTCGTGCTCGCGGTCTGGAACGACGTGCATTTCTGGATCAACCATCGCCTCTTGCACACGCGCCTGCTGCGCCGCTTTCACGGGCCGCATCACCGCTCGTTCGTCACCACGCCGTGGGCCACCTACAGCTTTCACCCGATCGAGGCGCTGATGCTGGGCAACGTGATCCTGCTGCCGATGGTGGTGCACGACTTCAGCTTCTGGTCGCTGGCGGCGGTGCCGGTGTTCAGCCTGTTCTTCAACTGCGTCGGGCATTCGAACTACGACTTCTTCACCGGGGTGTCGTACAGCCACTGGTTCGCCGCGAGCCGCCGGCACCACCTGCACCATGCCTGCCACAACGGCAACTACGGCTTCCAGTTCACCTTCATGGACCGGCTGTTCGGCACGCGCATCGCAGCGGATGCAGCCGAGCCGCACTTCCAGGCCTTTCGCGAGAAGCAGGCGCGGCAGCAGCAGCAACAACCCGGGCAGCATGGCGCCCCCGCCTGACGCGTCGCGCCGCCTGCCGCGCCTGCGGCATTGGCGTGACTGGCAGAGCCTGGCGTACCTCGTCGCGCTGCCTGCGCTGGCGGCATGGCAATGGGTGAATGGCTTGAATCTGCTGCTCTATGCGCTGATGCTTTTCCTCACGCTCGGCATCGGCGTGATCCATCACAACCATGTGCACCTGCGCATGTGGCGCGGGCGGCGCATGAACCGGCTGACCGACTTCTGGATCACGCTGCTGCAAGGCCATCCGACCTTCGTGTTCTGGCCCGCGCACGTGGCCAACCACCATCGGCACCGGCATGGGCCGAAGGACGTGGCGCGCACCTATCGATTCGGTGGCGACACCAACCACCTGTGGGGCTACCTGCTGCATCCGTTCCAAGCGGTGTGGGTGCTGATGCCGGTCTTCGTCGGCTGGCTCGCGCGGTTGCGGGCGCATCGGCGTGGCGCCTGGCGCTATTGCATCGCGCAGTACGTGCTGTGGCTCGCGAGCTGGGCCGTGCTGCTCGCGCTCGACTGGCGCAAGGCCCTGGTGTTCGTGATCGTGCCGCAGCTGCACGGCCTGCACTGGCTGCTGGCCACGAACTACCTGCAGCATGCGCACGCCGACGGCCGCAAGGCGCTGCGCAAGGAGGCGTTGGGCGATACCCCTGGGGGCAGGCTGAACTACGCACGCAATTTCGAAGGGCTGGTGAACCCGTTGCTGTTCAACATCGGCCTGCACACCGCACATCACGAGAACCCGCATGCCCATTGGTCCGAGCTCACGCACCTGCACCGCACGCGCTACCGCGCCGAGGTCGATCCCGTGCTCAACGAGGGCGGGCTGGTTCCCTACATGGTGCGGGTCTTCGTGCTGGGGACCGTGTGGCCGCGTTTTCGCAGCCGCTCGCTGATGCCTCCCGATTCCTCCACTCACTGAACCATGCCTGTTTCATTCCAACGCGTGTACCTCGAGAGCGCCGGCTATTTCATGCCAGGCGAGCCCATTCCCAACGACCGCATGGACGCGTACATCGCACCGCTCAACCGCATGTCCGAGCGCATCAAGCGGCGCATCCTGGCGGAGAACGGCATCCTCACGCGACACTACGCCATCGATGCGGAAGGCGTGACGCAGCACACCAATGCGCAGCTCGCCGCCGGTGCGATCCGCGATTGCCTGCAGCGCGGCGGCGCGGAGCTGTCGCGCGTGTCGCTGCTGGCCAGCGGTTCCTCGGGTGGCGACACGCTGATGCCGGGGTTCGCCAACATGATCCAGGGCGAGCTCGCGGCGCAGCCGATGGAGACGCATTCGGTGCACGGCATCTGCGCGGCCGGCGTCTCGGCGATCCAGACGGCGGCGCAGGGCATCGAGCTGGGTGCGCATCGCTCGGCAATCGCGGTGGCCAGCGAGATGCCGTCGCGGCTTTTCAAGCGCTCGCGTTTCGCGGCGCGTGGGTATGAAACCGACTTCGACTCGCACTTCCTGCGCTGGATGCTGTCCGATGGTGCAGGGGCCCTGCTGCTGTCCGACGGCGCACCTGCGCTGGCGGGGGCGCCCGGTCTCCGTCTGAAGCTGAAATGGGTGCACCAGCGCGCGTTCTCGGGGGACTATCCCGTCTGCATGCAGTTGGGCCTGACCGAGGACCGTGCGCGCGGTCATCTCGACTTCGGTTCGTGGGCCGAGGCCGAAGCCGCCGGTGCGCTGTCGCTGCGGCAGGACATCCGCCTGCTGCCGCACCTGTTCGACATCGGTATCCACGAATACGCGGGACTCGTGCGCGACGGTTGGGTCGATCCGAAGCGGGTCGATCACTTCCTGTGCCACTACTCGTCGGAAAAATTCATCCCGGTGGTCGAGGACCTGATGAACAAGGCCGACCTGTCGATTCCGCGCGAGCGTTGGTGGAGCAACCTCGCGTGGCGCGGCAACACGGGGGCTGCGTCAATCCTGGTCATGCTGGCCGAATTCCTTCATACGAAGACGTTGAAGCCGGGCGAGCAGATCTTCTGCTACGTGCCCGAGTCGGGGCGTTTCATGGCGGCGTACATGCTGCTGGAAGTCGAAGCGACCGATGCGGTGCCTGCGACAACGGTGGCGCCCCGTGCCGCCGCCGTGCCGGACGACGATTTCGTCATCGCGCCCCCGCACGATCCCGCCGCCGCCCCTGACGGCCTGGGTGCGCTGTTGACGGAACTGGCCTCCATCTGGCACGACTACCGCTCCCGCGTCTGGCGCACGCCGCTGATCCGCCAGATCCGCGAGCGCCGCTTCGCCTTGCCCGACTACCTGAACTGGATGGAGCAATGGGTGCCGCAGGTGCGCGAGGGCAGCAAGTGGATGCGCGAAGGCGCTGCTTCGCTGAGCGGACCGTACAAGATGCTGGCCTCGCTGATCGACGTGCATGCGGGTGAAGAGCAGAACGACTTCAACATCCTTTTCAGCGACTACCAGAAGGCCGGCGGCACGGTGGCGCAGATCGACGACCTGCGCCGCAACCCCGGCGGCGAGGCGCTCAACGCCTACCTGCACGGCCTGGCCGCCACGCGCGACCCGATCGGCCTTTTGGGCGCGATCTACATCATCGAAGGCACGGGCCAGCGGATCGTGCCGGCGCTGCTGCCGCTCATCAAGGCGAGCGTGAAGCTGCCGCCCGATGCCTTCCGCTTTCTCGAATACCACGGCCACAACGATGAGAACCATCTGAACCGCTGGCTCGCCGCGGTCGAGATGGTCATGGCCGTGGAAGGCCAGGCCCGCGCGGCCCGCCAGATCATCGACACCGCGCGCCACACGGCCGCGCTGTACCTGATGCAGTTCCAGCACATCACGGAGCGAATGCCACATGAGCCGCCGGGCCGCCCCAAGGCGAATACCGCAGCCGCAGGCGGAGGCTTCCAATGAGCCGAACGCCTGAATTCCTGACGCAAGCTCACGACGAGCGCGACCCGAGCCCATGGCTCGCGCTCTACCTGGACCAGAGCACGCCGCTGCCGGACAACGTCAAGTCGGCGTGGCTCGCCGATTCGAGTTCGGGGTCGCGGCAGTACCTGCTGCCGTTTCTGCGGCCCATTGCACGGCTGACGATCATCCTGATCCAGATCGTGAAGGTGTTCGTGCCGCGCAACTGGTCGCACTCGATGCTGCTGCACCGCTTTCTCGCGTGGGGGCTCAAGCGCTTCGTGTCGCCGGAGGCCAACTGGCTGATCCTGCGGCACTTCCACCTGGGGTCGCAGGTGCTGGCGTTCATCGGGCGCAATTCGCCCGCGCCCGTGGCCACCAACCCGCTGGAGCCGGCAGACATCGACGCGCTGAAGGACGAGATGTTCCTCAAGCACGACCTGAACCTCTTCAACTTCGTGATCCGCCTGAACACCGCGCTGCGCGAGAAGGGCATTGCGCTGTGCAAGGCGGAGCAGGTCGATTTTTCGATGATCAAGGAGCCGGGGCTGCGGCTGGAGGACATGCCGCACGGCAAGCTCAATTTCCTCGACCTGCAGAGCGCGATCGAGCTGTTCACGCCGCTCTACCAACTGATGCTGACCGACAACGATTTCTGGCGCGCGGCCAATTCATTGCAACTGGACGAAACCATAGGCATCTACACGGCGACGATCCTGAACGCGCCCGAGCACCTGATCCTGGTCAACAACAAGCACCCGCTGGTGCCCCTGTCGACCCTGCGGGCGGGGCACCGGCTGGTGATCCACGGGCTGTCCACGGAAATGCTCCACAGCCTGCTCCAGCGCATGCAGGCAGCCCAGAAAGCGGGGGAGCCGGAGACGGCCCTCTACGATCAGCCACTTGCATAGGCGTATGCTGCCCCCAGATGCGAACCATGAACACGACCCACAATCCGTCCCCCAAGACCGATCTGGCAGTGACCCAGGTGCTGGCGCAACTGCTGGAACGGCTCGAACACAGCGCCGTGCCCGTAGGCGCCGAGCAGTACCGCTCGGTGGTCGAGCACCTGGTGCATGAGTTCGAGGATGTCGCGCCAGGCGCCGATCTGGGCCGCCTGCTGGATGCCTATCCGGCCGCATCCGAGGTTTATGAGAACCTCAACTATCAGCACGCCGGGCTTTGCCGCTCGGCATTGGACGCTTCCCTTGCGGCTGAAGTCAGCGCCAGGGAAGCCATTGCACGCGCCATGGGCGGTGCCAAAACGAACAAGGACAAGACGCATGGCGAAGGGTGAAGTGAAGACGGCAGTGGTGGCGGACGGCCTGCGCTACAAGACCAAGACACCGGGTTCCCCGTTCCGCGCTTCGGCGTCTTTCAGCGGGGCGACCATGTCCTGCTTCATGTGCGGCAAGCACCGCGTGCGCTCGCAATTGCGCACGCGCCAGGTGCTGGGCAAGTCGCAAACCGTCTGCGCGCCTTCGTGCAAGGCGCTGGACGAGGCGCTGGAGCAATCGGAAGCGTCGTCGGGCTAGTTTCAGCTAGCACGAAGCGGCGACGTTTTGGCGACATGCCCGCGTGAACATGTCGCAGATTTCCTTCCACAACGGACTTAATCGATATACAGTTAGACACAATTGATGCATGTAATTGCATTCATTCAAAAGTTCTAATCTGTAGCCGATGACAAATCAATTCCAGCAAGGCCGTGGCTGCCCGGCATCGGGCGTGGACGTTGACGTTGACGCGTGCGAAAGGGGCCTGCCGTGAGCAAGCCACGCCATGTCGTCATGCAGGTGGTCAAGCGCTCCTCGGGCAGCGCCACGCACCACGTCGAATTCCTCATGGACGACAACTTTGCGGAACGCCTGCGTCAGTTGCGTTCGCTGGTGCCGCCCCTGGGCAGTCTCAACAAGCAGCGCGATCTGGTGATCGACAAGGTCCGGGTGCGCCTGCCCAACGCCATCTGGCGTTCCGGCAACGAAATCGACATGGACGGGGGCGTCGAGGGCTCCTGCATCGTCATCGCGGCGGAAGGCTCCTTCAACTGCGGCGGCAAGGACCGCAAGACGCGCGAGAAGCTCGTGACGTACAACTTTTCGATCTCGCGCCTGGTCGAACTCCACGCCGAGCGTCCCGAGGGCGAGACCCTCTACATCCGCGACGGCACCTTCGCCAACGACGAGCCGGCCGATTCGGCCGCCGGCCGCTGGGTCGCGTCGATGCACGAGCTCGAAGTGGTGATGCGCATTCCCGACGCGCCCTCGGATTTCGACACCCTGCACGACCTGTCGCTGCGCCCCGAGCAGCAGCAAGCGGGCAGCGGCGGCGGCGCACACCGCGCCAGCATGTACTAAGACGCAGCAGCCGCTTCGGGCGCAACGCCCACGGGCGTGTACTGCGCGCGGTTGTCGGCCAGCCAGCGCGTGGACAGGCTGCTGTCCTGCTGTGCCGGATGGAAGTCCGCATGCAGGTAGTCGCGCCAGCCGCGCAGGTTGCCGCGCAGCAGGCCGTCCTTGCCCAGCAGGATGCGCGCCGCGCTTGTCCAGGTCGCCCACTTCCACAGCTGTTTTTCGTGGCGCAGGTTGTCGATGGTCTGGTGCATCAGGTCGCCGAGGAACATCACGGTCACGCGGCGGAACCAGCGCCTGCGCCATTCGTCGGAGCCGCCCGTGGCCTTGTAGATGTCGAAGGCGACCGACTTGTGCTCCAGCTCTTCGGCGCTGTGCCACAGCCACATGGTGCGCAGCCGCGGCTCCGCGCCGTCGAGGATTTCGGGGCGGGCCAGCAGCCATTCGGCGAACATCGCGGTGAAGTGCTCGGTGGCGGCCGTGACCGCCAGCGCGTGGCGCGGATCGGCTTCTTCCATCAGCGCCATGCGCTTGTTGGCACGCGCCGTCCAGCCGTCGACCAGTCCCTGTTCCTCGAGATGGTTGTTGAAGAGCGAGTGGATGCGTCGGTGCGTGGCCTCCTGGCCGATGAAGCCGCGCACGTCGGCGCGGTACTTTTCCTGCACCTCGGTCGGCAGCGTGGCCACCGCATCGCGCACGGCGTCGATGAAGAATTGCTCGCCGAAGGGGAAGCTCATCGACAAGGCATTGAAGAAGGCGCTGGAGAATGCATCGCCGCCGCACCAGTTGCGGGCAAAGGGCGATTGCAGGTCGATCAGCAGGCGGCGGACAACGAGTTCAGTCATGAAAACAATCCTCGGAAGATCGTGGGAAGAAAGGCTGGTACAGGTTCGTACCGCATGCCTCCATGGTGCGGGTCGATGCTGGTACTGTCAAGTACCGAGACGTAGGAAAATGTGCCATCCATGAGCGACACCATCGAAAAAACCGTGGCCTCCAAGTCCACCGAGGGCACGGAAAGCGAGCACTATGCGCGCCTTCTCCAGGGCATGGCGCACGCCGTGGCGGCCAAGGGCTACGCCGACACGACCATCGCCGACATCGTGCGCGAGGCCGCCGTCTCGCGCCGCACGTTCTACGAGCACTTCAGCACCAAGACCGAGTGCCTGATCGCGCTGTACGAAACCGCCAGCCGCCTCGCGCTGCAAGCCGTGAGCGAGGCCTTCGACCCCGCGCAGCCCTGGCACGCGCAGGTCGAGCAGGCGATGACCGCGTACTTCGACTACCTGGCGCAGGACCCGGTGCTGCTGCGCACGCTCTTCGTCGAGATCCTGGGCCTGGGCATGCCGGGCCTCGTGGCGCGCCGCCGCGTCAATGACGAGATCGCCAACTTCATCCAGGTGGCCATCAACAGCAGCGACGTGGAATGCGGCCCCGCGGCCCACCTGACCAGCGAAATGGCGATGACGGTGGTCGGCGGCATCAATGAACTGGTGCTGCAGGCCATCGAGCAGAACCGCGCCGGCGATCTGCGCGAACTGGTGGCGCCCGCCACGCGCCTCGTGCGTGCCGTGGCGGCCGAGAGCCGGCGCTAGGCGGCTTCGCGGACCGCTCGGCGCGGCGTCGCGGCGACCCAAAGAGCCATCAGCCCGGCAACGGCGAGCGACAGCAGCACGCCGAGATACGGCAGCACGTCGTGCAGCGGCGCGCCCATCTGGTTGAGCCTGAGCGACGCCTGGATGCCCGCCGTGCTCGGGAACACCCATCGCAAGACTTGCAGCGGCCCCGGCAAGGCCTCCACGGGCCACGAGAAGCCCGAGACAAACGCCATCGGCAACGCAGTGAACAGCAGCACCTGCAACGCCCGCTCGCGGTCGCGGAACCAGCACCCGAGCAACAGCCCGACCGTGCAGATCGCCGGCACGTAGAAAAACAGCAGCACCAGCGCGCCGAACGGGTTGCCACCCCGCGGATAGTCCTGCAGGAAAAACACCCAGCCGAAATAAAAGAGGCCGCTCAGGAAGCCGAAGGCCGACAGCGCCGCGAGCCGGCCGAACCACGCGCCCATGCCTGCGCGCAATCGCCCGGCCTCGGCCCAGGTGCCGGCCAGCATTGCGGCGCCCATCAGCAGGGTCTGCTGCAGGATCAGCAGCGCCACCGCCGGCACCACGTAGCTTCCGTAGCCCTCGGTCGGATTGAACAGCGCCACCAGCTGCGTGTTGAGCGGACTGCGGCTGCGCGCCGCCTGCACCGCGCCCTGTCCGCCGGCCTGCAGCTTGCGGATCTCGACCCCGGCCGACACCGTGCCCACTGCCTCCGAGAAGCCGTACAGCACCGCCTTGTTCAGCAGCGCATAGGCGCCGTTGCCCTCGATCGTCACCACTGCCGAGCGTCCGCGGATGACGTTGCGCTTGAGGTCCGATGGCAGCAGCGCGTAGCCCTCGATCTCGCCGCGCCAGAGCGCCTGCTGCGCCTCGTGCACGTCGGAGGTGACCAGGCGCACGTCCAGCCGCGGATTGGCCATCGCGAAGCGCGCGATCTGCCGCGACAGCCCGCTGTGGTCCTCGTCCACCACCGCCACCGGCACGCGCGTCACGGCCTGCGTGCCATAGGGCCACGGGTAGAAGAAGCCATAGATGATGGGCGCGAGCAGCATGATCAGCAGCACGCCCTTGTCGCGCAGCACGGCGAGCGCGGTGTCGCGCCAGGCGGCGGCGAAGCGGGAGCGCGTGGGGTCGAGGTCCATCAGCGGCCTCCCCAGCTGTCGGGTGCGGCGGCGGCGCGCACCAGCGCCGCGGCCGACGCGGCCAGAAGCAACGCCGTACCCAGCACCATCCACAGCGGCGTGGCGGCCGAATAGGCCAGCGGCGCACCCATCTGCAATTGCTCCATCTGCACGCGGATGTAGTGCGTGTAGGGCAGCAGGCTCGCCCACATCTGGGCAAGGAGCGGCATCGCGACCAGCGGAAAGCCCACGCCGCCGAATGCGAACGCGGGCGCCGTGATGAAGCCCGTGGCCGACAGCGCCGTGCGCAGCGACCGCGTGAGCGCCGAGACGAACGCGCCGAGCGCGATGGAGAGCGCGAGGAACACCACGAGCGCGAAGAGCGTCCAGCCCACCGAGCCGACCGGGTGCCAGCCCCGTCCGGCCGCGATCCACAGCATCGCCGCGATGCCGACCGCCGACAGGCTGGCGAACGGCAGCGCGAGCTTGCCCGCCAGCGCGGCCAGTGCCTCGTGCCAGCGCGGCGCGGCACCCAGCCATTCGGCGATGGTGCGGTCGCGCAACTCGCGTCCCACGGCCCATGCGCCCGCCGTCATCGCCAGGATGTGCAGCAGCGCCGGAATGAGCGCGGCGCCCAGGAACTGCTCGTAGTCCGTCGAGGTGTTGAACAGCGCCACCATGCTCGCCTTGATCGGCTCCATGCTCACGCGCGCGGACGTCATCGACTCGCCGCGCTTGTTGCGCACCGCGAGCTCGACGCCCCCCGAGACAGTGGCCACGGCGGTGCGCACATCGCGCTGGATCAGGCTCGAGTGCGTGCCGAGCTGCGCGTTGTGCAGCAGCACGACCTGGCCGACGCGCCCCCGCTTCACATCGCGGCTGAGGTCGCGCGGCAGTTGCACCGCGGCGTCGACCGCGCCGCTGGTGAGCGCGCGCGCCATGGCGCCTTCGTCCGCGTAGTACTGCACGACGCGCAGGCCGGGCGTGGCATCCAGGAAGCGCACCAGCTGGCGCGAGAGCGCCGTGCGGTCCTGGTCGAGCACGCCGATCGGCAGGCGCTCGGGCAGCCCCGCCGAAAAGATCCACCAGATCAGGAACACCGCGAGCAGCGGCACCCACGAGACCATGGCCAGGTCCCAGGGGCGGGTGCGCAGCAGCGCGAATTCGCGCCGTGCGCTGGCTGCGGAAAAGCCTCGGAGGCTCATTGCCGTCCTGCGCCGATCTTCAGTCGACCAGCACGCTCATGCCCGGCCGCGCGCCTTCGATGGGCTGGAGCGGCCGCGCGCGGACTTCGAAGGTGCGCACGTCGAAGCCATTGCCGCCGCGTGTTGCGCGCCAGGTCGCGAAGTCGGGCAGGGCGGCGCTGTAGTAGACCTTGAAGCGGGCCGCGCGGTGTGCATCGGACTTGTCCCTGTCATTCACCAGCGCCGGCAGGCGGGCATCGAACTCGCTGCCGACCGCGAAGCGCGCGAGCCGGTCTTCGCGCACGTTCAGTACCACCCACTGGTCGTTCAGATCGACCACTGTGACCACCGCCACGCCCTGCGGCGACAGCTCGCCGACCTTGGCGAGCACCTTGGCCACTTCGCCGCCCACGGGGCTGCGCAGTTCGGTCTCGGCCTTGGCCGCTTCCGCCTCGGCGACCACGCCGGCGACCTGGCGCGCCTGCGCGCTGGCCGCGGCCTGGTCCTCGGGGCGGGCGCCGATGCGTGCCATGTCGAACTGCGCCTTCGCGGCGATGGCCGCGTCGCGCGAGGCCTTCCAGTTGGCTTCGGCCTCGTCGCGCTTCTGGTCGGCGACCAGGCCTTCGCGCGCGAGGCCATCGACGCGGCGGAACGAGGTCTGCGCGAGTTGTGCGGCGGTTTCGGCGCGCTGCCACTGCATGCGCGCCATCTCCACTTCCTGCGGACGCGCGCCGTTCTGCGCCTTGTCGGCGACGGCCTGCGCGGCCTGCTCGGCGGCCGTGGCCTGTGCGAGCTTGGCGCGCACCTCGGGGCTGTCCATGCGCACCAGCAGCGCGCCGGCCTGGATGCGGTCGCCTTCCTTCACCGCCACTTCGGCGATGCGCGCGGTGACCTTGCCGGCGACATCGGTCTCGCGCGCCTCCATCTGGCCCTGGAACACCTCGGCGGCGGGCTGCGAGGCGCGCCAGAAGCCCCACGCGAGCAGCGCCAGCACGAGCAGCGCCGCGGCGATGGCGATCAGTTGTCGGGTCTTGGCACTCATCATCAATTCACCTTCACGTCGGCACGCGCGATGTAGTCGGAAAACTTCTCGGAGAGGCCCGCGCTCTCGAGCAACTGCGCGAGCGCCTGCACGTACTCGTTGGCTGCCTGCGCGCGCTCGGTCAGCACCTTGGCGCGGTTGGTCTCGGCGTCGATCAGGTCCAGCGTGGTGCTCGTGCCTTCGCGCAGGCCCGCCACGCGCAGCCTCACCACCTCTTCCGAGAGCGCGACCGAGGCCTTCATGTCCAGGTACTGGCGGCGGGCGTTTTCCAGCGCGCGCCAGTTGCGCTCGACCAGGAGCGAGATGTCGCTGCGCGCCTGTGCGTCGGTGTGCTCGGCCTGTTCGACCTGCTTTTGCGAGGAGGCGGAGAGCGCATCGCGGTCGACCGAGTCGTACAGCGTCCAGCGCACGCCCAGGCCCGCCACCCAGTCGGCATTGCCGCTCTTGAGCTGCCGCGTGCCGAAGGCGATGACCTGCGGGCGGCGCAGCGCCTCTTCGCCTTCGTGCAACTGCTCGGCCTGCGACTTCTTGGCCGCGACCTTGCCGAGGCCCGGATGCCGCGTGAGCGCCGAATCGATGAAGTAGGTGAGCGGCTCGATGGGGGCGCTGATGAGGAACAGCGGCGTCTGCGGCGTCACGCTGCCCTCGGCGCGCACCGTGCGGGCGAGGGCGACTGCCGCCAGCGCCGCGTCGTCCTCGGCCTTGCGCGCATTGCGCCGGGCCTCTTCGTAGGCGGCGCTCGCCTGCAGCCGCTCGACGCGCGAGATCACGCCGGCCGCGAGCATCTTCTGCGCGGCCGCATCGTGTTGGGCGATGGTGCGCTCGGCCTGCGCGCGCAGCGTGGCCGCGCGCTGCGCGAGCTGGGCGCCGAAGTAGCGCTGCACCAGCAGCGTGTCGACCTCGTGGCCGGCCTGCTCGGCATCGGCCTGCGCCTCGCGCGTCTGCGCCGAGACGAAGCCGCGCACCGCATCGGTCGCCCCGCCCAGGTAGATCGGCCAGACCGCCGAGATCGAGGTGTTGGTGCCCGTGTCGTGCCGGTTGAGCGTGTAGCTGTTGGGCAGTTGCGGAATCGGCACGCGCGAGATGAAGCTCTGGATCGACGGCGGCAGCGACTGGCCGATCTGCCCGAGCTTCTGGTTGAGCGGGTCCAGGTCCAGGTTCAGGTTGGCGTTGTACGCGTAGGCCAGCCCCGAGACGCTCACGACCGGGCCGCCCAGGCGCTTCAGGCCTTCGCCCTGCAGTTCCTTGGACTCCACGGCCGAGCGCGCAGCGGCCAGCTTGTCGGAGCGCTCGACCATGCGGGCGCGCGCTGCGTCGAAGCTCAGCGGCAGGGCGTCCGGGCGGGCCTGCGCGAGGGCGGTGGTTGCCGCCATGGCCGGAAGCAACAGCAAGGCCAAGGCATGCAAGGAATGCAAGAAATGCAGGAAAGGTCGGCGAAGGCTTTTCATCGGTTCAGGAGGTCTCGTTGGAATGACTCCAGTGCCCGGCCGGCGGTGTGAAAAGGTCAGCGCATTCTTCAGCCCGGCTTTTTCTGCGCCGGGTCGTAGAAGAACTGTTCTTCGGCGATGCGCTCGCCGTCCCAGCGCTGCCAGGCGATCTCTTCCATGCGCATGGTGGCGCCGCCCTTGAAGGCGAACTCGAAGATCCAGTGGATCGCCACGCGGTCGCCGTTCACCAGCACGGGCCGCACGCAGGTGGAGGTGACCGAGTCGGTGCGGGCGAGCACGGCGCTCTCCTGCGCGACCAGCGTGCTGCGCCCCCGCCGGGGCTCGGCCTGGTTCTCGCGCATGGTGGCGTCTTCGGTGTAGTAGTCCTCGATGGCCTGCGCATGCGCGCCGCCTTCCACGGCGGCGATGAAGGCTTCCAGCCGTGCGGGCGTGGGCATCTCAGGACTTGACCTTGACCTCGACCCGACGCGCTTCCGACGCCGGCCCGTCGGCCTGCGACTGCTCGGGCTTGGCCAGTTCGATCTTGTCTTCGGGCGCCCCCGCGGCCTTGAGCGCGTCGCTCACGGCCATGGCGCGCTGCTTGGCCAGCTCGGCGTTCTTGGCCGGGTCGCCGCTCGCATCGTGGTAGCCGCTCACCAGCACCGTGCTGCCGCTCTGCACTGCCTTGATGACATCGGCCAGCGCCTCCTTGGCGTTGGGCGCGACTTCGGAGCTGGCGCTCGCGAAGTAGAACTTCACGACGCCGTTCTCGACCTTCACCGCGGCGGCTTCGGCCGCCGTCACGGCGCCCGCAGCAACCGCTGCAGCCGGCGTGGCCGGGGCCATGGCTGCGGGGGCCGGCGCGGGCGCCGTCACGGCGGTCGGCGTCTCGACCTTGGCGGGCGCCATCGCGGCGGCATCGCCGGCATGGAACTTCACCACCAGCGGCACGATGAGCAGCGCGACGATGTTGATGATCTTGATCAGCGGGTTCACGGCCGGGCCGGCGGTGTCCTTGTAGGGGTCGCCCACGGTGTCGCCGGTGACGGCCGCCTTGTGCGCCTCGGAGCCCTTGCCGCCGTGGTGGCCGTCCTCGATGTACTTCTTGGCGTTGTCCCATGCACCGCCACCGGTGCACATCGAGATCGCGACGAACAGGCCCGTGACGATCGTGCCCATCAGGAGGCCGCCCAGCGCCTTCGGCCCGAGCACGAGGCCCACGACGATCGGCACCACCACCGGCAGCAGCGAGGGGATCATCATTTCCTTGATGGCCGCGCCGGTCAGCATGCCCACGGCCTTGCCGTACTCGGGCTTGCCGGTGCCTTCCATGATCCCGGGGATCTCGCGGAACTGGCGGCGCACTTCTTCCACCACCGCACCGGCCGCGCGGCCCACGGCTTCCATGGCCATCGCGCCGAAGAGGTACGGAATCAGCCCGCCGATGAACAGGCCCACGATCACCATCGGGTCGCTCAGGTTGAAGCTGATGTTCAGCCCGAAGCTCTCCAGCTTGTGGGTGTAGTCGGCAAAAAGCACCAGCGAGGCAAGGCCCGCCGAGCCGATGGCGTAGCCCTTGGTCACGGCTTTGGTCGTGTTGCCGACCGCATCGAGCGGGTCGGTCACGGCGCGCACGCTGGCGGGCAGGTCGCTCATCTCGGCGATGCCGCCGGCGTTGTCGGTGATGGGGCCGTAGGCGTCCAGCGCGACCACGATGCCCGCCATGCTCAGCATGGACGTCGCCGCGACCGCAATGCCGAACAGGCCGGCCAGCGAGTACGAAGCCAGGATCGCGATGCACACGAAGATCACCGGCCAGGCGGTGGAACGCATCGAGACGCCCAGGCCCGCGATGATGTTCGTGCCGTGGCCCGTGGTCGAGGCCTGCGCGATGTGCTGCACCGGCTTGTACTGCGTGCCGGTGTAGTACTCGGTGACCCACACCAGTGCGGCCGTGAGCGCCAGGCCCACGAAGCAGGCGCCGAAGAGCTTCAGCTGGCTGCCGCTCGCTGCGATGGCGTTGTCCGGAATGATCCAGGCCGTGACGAACCAGAACGCGATCAGCGACAGGATGCCCGCGACGGCCAGGCCCTTGTAGAGCGCCGGCATCACGTTGACCATGCCCGGCGACGCCTTCACGAAGAAGCAGCCGATGATCGACGCGATGATCGACACGCCGCCCAGCGCGAGCGGGTACAGCACCGCATTGCCGGGCGCCGTGGTGACCATCAGCGCGCCGAGCACCATGGTGGCGATCAGCGTCACCGCGTAGGTCTCGAACAGGTCGGCCGCCATGCCGGCGCAGTCGCCGACGTTGTCGCCCACGTTGTCGGCGATGACTGCCGGGTTGCGCGGATCGTCTTCCGGAATGCCGGCCTCGACCTTGCCCACCAGGTCGGCGCCGACGTCGGCGCCCTTGGTGAAGATGCCGCCGCCCAGCCGCGCGAAGATCGAGATCAGCGAGGAGCCGAAGGCAAAGCCGATCAGCGGATTGAGGATGGCCGCCAGGGTGTGGTCCGACTTGGGCGCGCTGCCGGCCAGGAACCAGTAGAAGCCGGTCACGCCCAGCAGGCCCAGCCCGACCACCAGCATGCCGGTGATGGCGCCGCCGCGGAACGCCACGTCCAGCGCCGGGCCGATGCCCTTGGTGGCCGCTTGCGCGGTACGCACGTTGGCGCGCACCGACACGTTCATGCCGATGAAGCCGCAGGCGCCCGAGAGCACCGCGCCGACCACGAAGCCGACGGCCGTGGTGAGGTCCAGGAAGAGGGCGATCAGGACCGCCAGGACGATGCCGACCACCGCGATGGTGGTGTACTGCTTGGCAAGGTAGGCCGAGGCGCCGGCCTGGATGGCGGCGGCGATTTCCTGCATCCGGGCGTTGCCCGGGTCCTTGGCGAGAATCCAACTTCGGGCCCAGAAACCGTAGCCGACGGCCACGAGGCCGCAGACGATGGCGAGTATCAGGGGGGTGTTGCCGATCATGCTTTGCTTCTCCATTCGTTCGATGTGACTTGTGGAGACGGACAGCATGGATCCTGCGCGCAACGCGTACGGGACCCAGGTTTTCCGTCGCGTTGCTTCCTCGAAGCTCGCTGCACCGAAAAGGTGAGGAGCCGATTGGCCAACGGCTGCAATTTACAGGCAAAAACGCGGGCGCGTGCGACCGTGCGGTGACACGGAAAGTAAACTCAGGGTTTGTCCCCGTCTCCCCAATACTTTTCAACTACTCGAAAAACGTCATGTCCTTCGACAAAGTCTCCCCCGGCAAGAACGTCCCCGATGCCTTCAACGTCGTGATCGAAATCCCGATGAATGCCGACCCGATCAAGTACGAAGTCGACAAGGAATCGGGCGCAATCTTCGTGGACCGCTTCATGACGACGGCCATGTACTACCCCGCCAACTACGGCTACGTGCCGCAGACCCTCTCGGGCGACGGCGACCCGGTCGACGTGCTGGTGATCGCGCCGTACCCGCTGCTGCCCGGCGTGGTCGTGCCCTGCCGCCCCCTGGGCATCCTGCTGATGGAAGACGAAGCCGGCGTCGACGGCAAGGTGCTGGCCGTGCCCACCGACAAGGTGCTGCCGATCTACAGCCACTGGAAGTCGGTGGACGACGTGAACCCGATGCGCCTGAAGGCCATCAGCCATTTCTTCGAGCACTACAAGGACCTGGAAGAAGGCAAGTGGGTCAAGGTGCTGGGCTGGGAAGGCATCGATGCGGCGAAGAAGGAAGTCATCGACGGCATCGCCGCGTACAAGAAGTAACTCACTTCACGCCCTCGAGCTCGAAGGGCGAGCGGCGCGGGTCGCGCACGTAGACGCCCTTCAGCGCAGGCGTGCATTCGGCCCCGTCGGCGACCGTGATGCGGTCGGCGGCGAACTGGAAGGTGCGGGTGCAACGCCCGCCTTCCGCCACCCTCAGGCGCTGCCCGGCTTCGAGCACGTTCCTGCCCTGCAGCAGCATGTTGCCGCGCGGGTTGGGGCAGATGTAGATCTCCACATCGAGCTGCCCGGCGTCGCCGGGCGTGACGTCGAGGAAGCGGCCTTCGTGCGGGCATTTGCCCTGCACGTAGCGGCCCATCCATTGCAGCAGCGGATGGCTGAGGTAGGCGATGCGGCGCTGGTAGTCCTGCTTCAGGCATTCGGCGTTGCCCTTGCATTCGCGGTTGCGCACCGCGATCCAGTCGCGCTGGTCGCGTCGCAGGATCGTTCCCCATTGGCCCGCGTCGGGCATCTCGAGCTGGCGCTGGTAGAGCGCGGCCAGGGCCTCGTCCTGCCGCGACAGGCCGGGGTCGGCGCAGATAGCTTTCTCGGTCGCGTTGCCGGCCTTGGCGCAATCGAAGCTCGCAGCAGAGGTGAGGCCGGCGCTCGCGAAGCAGAGCGCCGCAAGGGCGAAGCGGGTCGATGGGCGCATGCGGTATCTCCTCGGGAACACGGGAACACGGGAATGCGGGAACGGGGCTTTTCTGGCCCGCATGCTAGGAGAGGCGCCGTGCGCCGTCGATGTGCCAAACGGTCAAGGGCGCTATGCCCTTGGACAGAGGCTGTGCAGAGGGCTGTGTTTCAGCCTGCCGCCTTGAACGGGCTGCGCTCGCCCAGGTGGTCCATGTAGTTCCCGATGCCGGCACCCTCGCGCTCGAGAAAGCGCTCGACCGCGTCCGAGAACGCCGGGTGCGCGAGCCAGTGGGCGCTGGTGGTCTTCACCGGCATCAGCGCGCGCGCCATCTTGTGCTCGCCCTGCGCGCCGCCCTCGAAGCGCCGTGCGCCGTGTTCGATGCACCAGGCAAGGGGCTGGTAGTAGCAGGCCTCGAAATGCAGGCAGTCGACGCGCTCCAGCGCGCCCCAGTAGCGGCCGTAGGCGACGAGCGGTTCGTCCGGCTGCGTGGAGAGCGCGATCAGGCTGGTCGCCATGGGCTTGCCGTTGCGCTCGGCGACGAACAGCAGCCAGGCCTCGGGCAGGGTGTCGGCCATGCGCTGGAAGAAATCGCGCGTGAGATAGGGCGGGTTGCCGTGCTCGCGGTAGGTGCGCTCGTAGCAGCGGTAGAAGAAATCCCAGTCGGCCTTCGAGATGTCCTTGCCGCGCGACCAGCGGAAGCTCACGCCCGCGTCGGCGACCTTGCGGCGCTCCTGGCGGATCTTCTTGCGCTTGTCGTGCGCAAGGCTGGCGAGGAAGGCCTCGAAGTCGGGGTAGCCGGGCGGCTCCAGGGTGGAGCGCTCCCCATCGGAGGGCGGCGAGGGCATGTCGGTGCCGGGCGCCGGCGCCACATTCGTCCAGTGGAACTGCACCGTGTTGCGCAGCATCAGCCCGGCTTCGGTGCACGCGGCGATGTCATCGTCGGCGCCGAACAAGAGGTGCAGAGAAGAAAGTTCTTCCTGCTTGCACCAGGCAACCAGCGCCTGCACCAGCAGCGTGCGGCTTTGCGCATCGCGCGCCAGGAGGCGCGTGCCCGGCACCGGTGTGAACGGCACGGCGACCACGGCCTTGGGGTAGTAGGCAAGCCCGTGCTGCTCGTAGGCGTTGGCCCAGGCCCAGTCGAAGACGTACTCGCCGTACGAATGGTCCTTGATGTAGACCGGGCAGGCGGCTTCGAGCTGCTTGCCGCGCCACAGCGTGATGAACTGTGCCGTCCATCCGCTCGCGGGCGATGCGCTGTCGCTTTCGTGCAGCGCCGCGAGGTATTCGTGGCGCATGAAAGGCGAGGGCTCGGCCTGCGCGGCGAGCAGCGCGTTCCAGGCTTTCGGGCTCACGTCCGACGGCGACGCCAGAACCCGAATGACATAATCGTTCAAGCCTTTTTCTTCCTTCTGTATGACGCTCAAGCTCGCCATCGCGCAACTCAATTTTGTGGTGGGCGACCTCGCCGGCAACGCAAGAAAGATCGTCGATGCCGCACGCGACGCCCATGCGCAGGGCGCGCGCCTGCTCCTGACGCCCGAACTCTCGATTGCCGGCTACGCGGCGGAGGACCTGCTCCTCCGTCCCGCCTTCACCGAAGCCTGTGATGATGCCGTGAAAGGCATTGCCGCCGCGCTGGCCGACCTCAAAGACATGGTCGTGGTGGTGGGCCATCCGACCGGCAGCAGTCTGCGCAGCCGCTCCGTGGCAGTGCAGATGCGGCACAACGCGGCCAGCGTCATCAAGGAAGGACGCGTCCTGGAGACCTATGCCAAGCGCGAACTGCCGAACTACCAGGTGTTCGACGAGCGCCGGTATTTCACGCCGGGGCAGGGCACTTGCGTGTTCGAGGCGGGTGGGGTCTCTGTCGGGCTGCTGATCTGCGAAGACGCGTGGTTCGACCAGCCGGCCGAGCTGGCCCGGGAGGCCGGCGCCGAGGTGCTCGCCGTGATCAACGCGTCGCCCTATCACGTGGGCAAAGAGGGCGAGCGCGTCGCACGCATGGCCGATCGCGCACGCGCCGTGGGGTTGCCGCTGGTCTATGCGCACCTGGTCGGCGGGCAGGACGAAGTGGTGTTCGACGGGGCTTCGTTCGCGGTGCAGGCCGATGGCGCGCTCGCCATGCAGGCCGAGAGCTTCCAGGAGCGATTGGTCTTCGCGCAGTTGGAGCGCGCACCGCAGGGCCGCATCGGCTTCGTGATCGAGCCCGATGCAGTGGCCGGCCCGCGCGACGCCGAAGCCCAGCTGTGGGACGCCCTGGTGCTCGGCGTGCGCGACTACATCGGCAAGAACGGCTTTCCGGGCGCCATCCTGGGGCTCTCGGGCGGCATCGACTCCGCATTGGTGCTCGCCATCGCGGTCGATGCACTCGGCAAGGACAAGGTGCGCGCGGTGATGATGCCTTCGCCTTACACGGCAGACATCAGCTGGATCGATGCGCGTGAGATGGCGATGCGCCTGGGCGTGCGCTACGACGAGATCTCGATCGCGCACACCTTCGAATCCTTCAAGAACGCCCTGGCCGAGGAATTCAAGGGCCGCCCCGAGGACACGGCCGAGGAGAACATCCAGGCCCGCATCCGCGGCACGCTGCTGATGGCGCTGTCGAACAAGTTCGGCTCGATCGTGCTCACCACGGGCAACAAGAGCGAAATGGCCACGGGCTATTGCACGCTCTATGGCGACATGGCGGGCGGCTTCGCGGTCATCAAGGACCTGCTCAAGACCACGGTGTTCGCGCTGGCGCGCTGGCGCAACGCCCATGACCCGTACGGCACGGGCACCGAGCCGATCCCCGAGCGGATCATCACGCGCCCCCCGAGCGCGGAACTGCGGCCCGACCAGACCGACCAGGACAGCCTGCCGCCCTACGACATCCTGGATGGAATCCTGGCACGCTACATGCAGGACGACGAGAGCATCGACGAGATCATTGCCGCGGGCTACGAACGCGCGGTGGTCGAGCGGGTTGCGCGGCTCATCAAGATCAATGAATACAAGCGGCGCCAGGCGCCGGTAGGCATCCGGGTGACCCACCGCAGCTTCGGCAAGGATTGGCGTTACCCTATCACCAGCAAATTCAACGAAACCGCCGGAGCACAAAAACCATGAAGCAGATCACCGCCATCGTCAAACCCTTCAAGCTCGAGGACGTGCGCGAGGCCTTGGCCGAAGTGGGCGTCACCGGCCTGACCGTGACCGAGGTCAAGGGCTTCGGCCGCCAGAAGGGCCACACCGAGCTCTACCGCGGTGCCGAATACGTGGTCGACTTCCTGCCCAAGATGAAGGTCGAAGTGGTCGTCAACGAGGGCGACGTGGAGCGCTGCATCGAGGCCATCGTCAACTCGGCGCGCACCGGGAAGATCGGCGACGGCAAGATCTTCGTCACCGCCGTGGAGCGCATCGTGCGCATCCGTACCGGCGAGGAAAACGAAAACGCCGTCTAAGAGCTCGCCCCCAGGCTGCGCGCACTTCGTGTCGCGTCGCCAACCCCCTGCAGGGGGCAACACCTGAGGCCCGGCAGAGCCGGTTCCTCGGTGTTTCTGGAAGGGCCCGGCCCCTGGTGTCGCCTGGTGTCGAGCGGGCGTCAGAGGTTTTCCGACAGCCTGTCTTCGCGCGGATGGAGCGGCACTTCGGCGCGCAGCGTGGTGAGCAGTTCGGTGGCGTCGGTGCCGGTGCGGATCAACTGCATCTGCCAGTCACCCATGAAGCCTTCGCGCACGCTGTGGGCGAGAAAGTCGAGCAGCTTGTCGTAGTAGCCGGCGGTGTTGAGGATGCCCGTCGGCTTGTCGTGGTAGCCCAGTTGGCGCCAGGTCCAGATCTCGAACAGTTCCTCGAAGGTGCCGATGCCGCCCGGCAGGGCGATGAAGGCGTCGGCGCGCTCGCCCATCATGGCCTTGCGCTCGTGCATGGTGTCCACCACGTGCAGTTCGTCGCACAGCGGGTTGGCCAGTTCCTTGTCGACCAGGGCCTTGGGAATGATGCCGACGACGCGGCCGCCGGCCAGGCGCGTGGCTTCGGCCACCGTGCCCATCAGGCCGGTGCGGCCGCCACCGTAGACCAGTTGCCCGCCGTGCTGGCCGATCCACTGGCCGACGGCCTTGGCGGCCTCGGAAAACTCGGGGCGCTCGCCGGGGCGCGAGCCGCAATACACACAGATCGAAAATTCAGGATTCATCCCGCCATCATGCCTCGGGATGCCGGCCCGCTCATGACACGAAGCGCGCCCACAATGCCGCCGCCCAGATGCCACCGCACAACGTGAGCGAGAGCAGCACCGCGGCGCTGCCCATGTCCTTGGCGCGCTTGGAGAGGTCGTGCCATTCGGGGCCGATGCGGTCGATGGCAGCCTCCACGGCGGTGTTGAGCAGCTCCACGATCATCACCAGGATCGCGCTGCCGGCGAGCAGCGCCACCTCGACCCAGCTGCGCCCGAGCCAGAAGGACACCGGGATCATCACGATCGAGAGGATCGCTTCCTGCCGGAAGGCAGGCTCGCTCCAGCCGGCGCGCAGGCCCTGGAGCGAAATCAGCGTGGCATGAAAGACGCGCTCCAAGCCCTTGCGGGCCTTCTGCGGATTGACGGCGGGGTCGGGAAGCTCGGGCAGGGCACTCATCGGCGGCTCATGGGCTTGGAGGTGATGAGCCGCGTACCGGCCCAGGCGTCGTGCCAGAACTGGCGATCGGGGTGAAAACGTGCAAGAACCGCCCAGACTGCGACCCAGCCGAAGATCAGGACGGTCGATTCGCCGCCCGAGAGCCTGAAGGGCGCAATGGCGGCCAGCGGCGGCAGGAACCAGATCCAGCTCAGAAGATACCGGGCCAACGCCCGGCGCTGGCTGACGGGCTGGCCGTGGACGTCGACGATGCGGATGTTCCAGGTCTTCATCGCAAGCGTCTGGCCCTTGGTCCAGAACCAGACGAAATACACGCCGAACACCACGAAAAGGAAGGCCTGGAACAGGTGCCGGCGCGAGTCCATGGCGTCGCGCATCTGGCCCAGCGTGCTGAACAGCCAGCCCGAGACGAACACGACCGCGAACAGCAGCATGCCCTCGTAGAGCCAGCAGGCCATCCGGGGCCAGAGGCCGGGTACCGTCGAGGGAGGGGCGCTGGTTGCCGGGGAAACAGGCGAGGCGGACTGATCGGGCCCCGAAGCCTCGGGAGAACTGGAAACCATCGAAACCTTGGTGTCAGGGGGCGGAGGGAAGCTGCTCGGTCGCTGCGGGTGTCGGCGTTGGCGGCGGGACCTGGGCCTCGGCGGGAACCGGCGGCGATGCGACGTAGACGGGTGCAGGTGCCGTGGCAGGGACGATGCTGGCTGCAGCAGGCGCCCGCTCCAGCGGCGTCGCCACCAGGATGGCGGCCGGTGCGGACGGCGATGGGGCCAGCACGATCCTGGGCGTGTGCTGGCCGGGCGGCGTGACGGCCGGCACCGGCACGAGCTTCTGCGACGAGACAGGGCGTACCGGAATGGCCGCGCCGCGGGGCTTGGCCGGGGCGCGTTCGGCGAGCTTGCGCTTTTCTTCTTCGCTCAAGGCCTGGTATTGCTCCCACTTGGCCTTGCGCTCGTCGGCCGGCACACGCTTGACCTCGGCGAAATTCAGGCGCGCCTGGGCGCGCTGCTGGTTGCTCAGGGCGGCCCACTCGATCATGCGGCTGTGCAAGGTGACTTGGTCATCTGCCGACATGTTCGCGAAGTTTCGTGACAGCGCCAGCCATTTGCGCTTTTGCCCGGTGTTCATCGTGGTCCAGTGCGGGACCAGGGGCTTGAGGGCCTGCTGCTGTTCGGCGGTGAGTTCGCTCCAGAGCGGCTTGGTCGCGGGAACTGCCTTGGCGGCGCCCGCCGCCGCTGAATTCGCAACGCCCGTCTGCCCGGACTTGTTGGCCTCGGAGGGGGGCTGGGCGCAGGCGAGCGTCAGGCCGAAGGCTGCGACGGCAAACGCGCCCGCCCAAACGAATGCGCCCGCCGTGAGCGGGCGCAAGGGACGGGATGTGTTCGCGCTGGAGTTGGAACGGCGTCGCATTCGGTCGGTGGGGGTCAGTCGGAGGCGCCGTCGGCCTTCAGGAATTGGGCGAAGCCCGGGTCGGTGTAGGCGGCGGGGGGCAGGTCGCCGGTGAGCAAGGCGGAATCGACCTCGGCCAGTTCGCTGGCGCGGTCGTCGTCCTGCATCACGCTGATGGTGATGAGGCCGGCCACGAGGGCGATCAGCGGCACCACCGACCCGATGCGGGTCCACCAGCCACCGCCCAGCGTGAGCGTGCTGCCGGACTGCACCACCGCTGGCGCGGTCCGCAATTGCGGAGCCTGCTTGCGCGCGGCCACGGCCTGGGCGCGCGCAACGCGCAGCCGCTCGCCGATGTCGTGCGACAGCTCCTGGTTGCCGGCGGACAGCCGGGCAGCCAGACGCTGACCGAACTGATCTTCGGCGGCGATAGAAGAGGTTGGAACCTTAGTGTTCATAGCGATATTCCCTTGGCCTTGAGCGCCTTGCTCAGAGCGTGAACGGCTCGCGAACAATGGGTTTTGACGCTGCCCTCGGAGCAGCCCATTGCGGCGGCCGTCTCTGCGACGTCCATTTCCTCCCAGTAACGCATCAGGAAAGCCTCGCGTTGACGGCCCGGCAATGCGGCGATCTGCTCCTCGATCTCGTGGAAGACCTGGGCGCGGCGGGTCGTGTCTTCGGCACTTTCCGTCTCTCTGGAGTCGGTTGGCGAGACGAAGTTCTCCAGAAGGTCGAAATCTCCGTCATCGTCGAC
Organism: Variovorax sp. 770b2; assembly: GCF_900115685.1. Lineage (GTDB taxonomy): Bacteria > Pseudomonadota > Gammaproteobacteria > Burkholderiales > Burkholderiaceae_C > Variovorax. Next base: position 1,114,169 of record NZ_FOXJ01000001.1, read on the forward strand.
CGATTCGAAATCACTGAGATTGGAGAAAAGGGCGCGGCGGGTTTTCCGGCGGCGGAACCAGTCGAGCGTGCAGTTCGACAGGATGCGCTGGAACAGCATCGGCAACTCGTTGGCTGGCTTGTCGCCATAGTGCTGCGCCAGCTTCATCATGCTGTCCTGCACGATGTCGAGCGCCGCTTCTTCGTCCCGCACGTGGTAGACCGAGCGCTTGAAAGCGCGCCGTTCGACGCTTTTCAGGAAGTCGGAGAGTTCTTGTTCAGTGGCCAAGCGAGAGGGGCGCGCAAAGGTGCGCCGCGTGGGAAGGGATGTCTAGCGAACGCTTATGGTTTTCCGCCGCGGATTATGCCCCGGCGCCTTTACAGACGACCTGAAGCGAATCTGAACGGCCGGTAATGTCATAATCCGCGCTGCAAGTCAAAAGGCAAACGGGTCAAGGTCCGGCGGAACATCAGTCCGCTCATGGCCATGGCCTCAAGTCCTGGCGCGACCTCACAAGGGTTGGCAAGGGGCACCCAAGGTTTTTCGTTCCCGAAAAAACACAAAGGTTGATCATGGAAATCTCGAAGGCGGAGATCATCTCCGCAGCAGCCGCGTCCTCTGGCGCCGGCAACCCAACGCAAGAACTCATGGGCGCTGAAGTGCTGGTCAAGGCACTGCAGGCCGAAGGCGTCCAGTACATCTGGGGCTACCCCGGCGGCGCGGTTCTGTACATCTACGACGCGTTCTACAAGCAGGACACCATCCAGCACGTTCTGGTGCGCCACGAGCAGGCAGCCGTGCACGCGGCCGATGGCTATGCGCGCGCCACCGGCGAAGTGGGCGTGGCACTGGTCACCTCGGGCCCTGGCCTGACCAACGCGGTCACCGGCATCGCCACGGCGTACATGGACTCCATTCCGATGGTGATCATCTCGGGCCAGGTGCCGACAGCCGCCATCGGTCTGGATGCCTTCCAGGAATGCGACACGGTCGGTATCACCCGCCCCATCGTCAAGCACAACTTCCTCGTCAAGGATCCGAAGGATCTGGCCATGACGATGAAGAAGGCCTTCCACATCGCACGCAGCGGCCGCCCGGGCCCCGTGGTGGTGGACGTGCCCAAGGACGTTTCCTTCAAGAAGACGCCTTACGCCGGCTATCCCGACAAGGTCGAGATGCGTTCGTACAACCCGGTGCGCAAGGGCCACGGCGGCCAGATCCGCAAGGCGCTGCAGTTGTTGCTGGCGGCCAAGCGCCCGTACATCTACACCGGCGGCGGCGTGCTCCTGGGCAACGCCTGCAACGAACTGCGCACGCTGGTCGACATGCTGGGCTACCCGGTCACCAACACGCTGATGGGCCTGGGCGCCTACCCGGCGAGCGACCGAAAGTTCCTCGGCATGCTGGGCATGCACGGCACCATCGAGGCCAACAACGCGATGCAGAACTGCGACGTGCTGCTGGCCGTGGGCGCGCGCTTCGACGACCGCGTGATCGGCAACCCCAAACACTTCGCGACGAACGAACGCAAGATCATCCACGTCGACATCGACCCGTCGAGCATCTCCAAGCGCGTGAAGGTCGACATCCCGATCGTCGGCGACGTGAAGGATGTGCTCACCGAGTTGATCTCGATGATCCGCGAGAGCACCACCAAGCCCGACGCCGGCGCACTGGCCGACTGGTGGAAGACCATCGAAGCCTGGCGCTCGCGCGACTGCCTCAAGTACGACCGCGGCAACAAGGACGTGATCAAGCCGCAGTACGTGGTCGAGACGCTCTGGAACATGACCAAGGACGCCGACGCGTACATCACGTCGGACGTGGGCCAGCACCAGATGTGGGCCGCGCAGTACTACCGCTTCGACGAGCCGCGCCGCTGGATCAACTCGGGTGGCTTGGGCACCATGGGCGTGGGCATTCCCTACGCCATGGGCATCAAGCTCGCCAAGCCCGATTCGGAAGTGTTCACCATCACCGGCGAAGGCTCGGTGCAGATGTGCATCCAGGAACTCTCCACCTGCCTGCAATACAACACGCCGATCAAGATCTGCTCGCTCAACAACCGCTACCTGGGCATGGTGCGCCAGTGGCAGGAGATCGAATACTCCGGCCGCTACAGCCACAGCTACATGGACGCGCTGCCCAACTTCGTGAAGCTCGCCGAGGCCTACGGCCACGTCGGCATGCTGATCGAGCGTCCACAAGACGTGGAGCCCGCGCTGCGTGAAGCGCGCAAGCTCAAGGACCGCACGGTGTTCATGGATTTCCGCACCGACCCCACCGAGAACGTGTTCCCGATGGTGAAGGCCGGCATGGGCATCACCGAGATGCTGTTGGGTTCCGAAGATCTCTGATCGATCTGCGGCGCATTCGCTTAACTCTTTACTGACGAATCTATTGCCCGCCAAGCCCGCGCATTACCGTGCGCGGGGGAGGGCGGCGAAAAGAGGAGTCGCGCAAACATGAAACACATCATTGCAGTGCTGCTGGAAAACGAGCCGGGTGCTCTTTCCCGCGTGGTGGGCCTGTTCTCGGCCCGTGGCTACAACATCGAATCGCTGACCGTCGCGCCGACCGAGGACGCGAGCCTCTCGCGCATGACCATCGTCACGACCGGTTCGGACGAGGTGATCGAGCAGATCACCAAGCACCTGAACCGCCTGATCGAGGTCGTGAAGGTCGTCGACCTGACCGAAGGCGCCTACACCGAGCGCGAGCTCATGATGGTGAAGGTGCGCGCCGTGGGCAAGGAGCGGGAAGAAATGATGCGCATGGCCGAGATCTTTCGCGGCCGCATCATCGACGTCACCGACAAGAGCTACACCATCGAACTCACCGGCGATCACGGCAAAAATGACGCTTTTTTGGAAGCGATCGACCGTAGCGCTATCCTCGAGACTGTCCGCACCGGTGCCAGCGGCATTGGGCGCGGCGAGCGCATCCTGCGCGTGTAGGGGGTGAAGATCCCCTCAGTTTCAATGTTTCAAATCAACATGAGGAGAAGGTAATGCAAGACTTGCTGGGTTTCGAGAAGATGGTGACCCCGATCATCATTCGGATTCTGTACTTCCTCGGACTGCTGGGTGTGCTCGCGGCAACGGTCATCTCGTTGTTCCAGGGCCGCATCCTGGCTGCCATCGGTATTCTTGTTTTCGGCGCGATCATGGTTCGCGTCTACAGCGAATTGCTGATCCTGCTGTTCCGCATTCACGACAACCTCGTGTCCATCAACCAGCAAATGAAGGACCGGAATCCCTCCGGCCAACTGTGAGTGAACGCACCCCCGCTTGAGGGGGTGCTCGAGATTAATTAGGAAAGACGCATATGAAGGTTTACTACGACAAGGACGCCGACCTCAGCCTCATCAAGGGCAAGACGGTCGCAATCATCGGTTACGGGTCGCAAGGTCATGCGCACGCGCAGAACCTGAACGACAGCGGCGTCAAGGTCGTGGTCGGCCTGCGCAAGGGTGGCGCTTCGTGGGACAAGGTCGGCAAGGCCGGCCTGCAGGTCGCCGAAGTGGCCGACGCCGTGAAATCGGCCGACGTCGTCATGATCCTGCTGCCAGACGAGCAGATCGCCAACGTCTACAAGAACGACGTGGCCCCGCACATCAAGGAAGGCGCCTCGCTCGTCTTCGCACACGGCTTCAACGTGCACTACGGCTTCGTGCAGCCGCGCGCCGACCTGGACGTGTGGATGGTTGCCCCCAAGGCCCCGGGCCACACCGTGCGCAGCACCTACACGCAAGGCGGCGGCGTGCCCCACCTCGTGGCCGTGCACCAGGACAAGACCGGCAAGGCGCGTGACCTCGCGCTGAGCTACGCCACCGCCAACGGCGGCGGCAAGGCCGGCATCATCGAGACCAACTTCCGCGAAGAAACCGAGACCGACCTGTTCGGCGAACAAGCGGTTCTGTGCGGCGGCACGGTCGAGTTGATCAAGGCTGGTTTCGAAACGCTGGTGGAAGCCGGCTACGCGCCCGAAATGGCGTACTTCGAATGCCTGCATGAGCTCAAGCTGATCGTCGACCTGATCTATGAAGGCGGTATCGCCAACATGAACTACTCGATCTCGAACAACGCCGAATACGGCGAGTACGTCACGGGCCCGCGCATCGTGACCGACGAGACCAAGAAGGTCATGAAGCAAGTGCTCAAGGACATCCAGACCGGCGAATACGCCAAGAGCTTCGTGCTCGAAGCCGCCGCCGGCCAGCCTGCGCTGATCAGCCGCCGCCGCCTGAATTCCGAGCATCAGATCGAAGTCGTCGGCGAAAAGCTGCGCGCGATGATGCCCTGGATCAAGAAGAACAAGCTGGTCGACCAGACCCGCAACTGAAGCCCCCCGGCTTTTCACTTCGCTTCGCTGCGTGTAATTTGCCACCCCCCCAAAGGGGGGGAGGCGCGGCTCGCCTTGGGGCGGCCCGGCGGCGGCCGCCTCGGTGGCCTTTGAAGCACGCAGGTCAAAGGGCCACCCGTTGCGGTGGCCCTTTTGTTTGTCGGGGGCGCAGCGCCCCCTGAACTACACTGCGAACCATGCGACTCACAGATCAAAATGCTATCGATTGGATAGCTGCTCGCGCAGTGCCCATGAGGGATGGAGGCAATTTCAATGCATGACGACACGCTCCCCGACGATGTGCAGCCGCGCAAGCGTCGCAAGGGCATCTACATCCTGCCGAACCTGTTCACGCTGGCTGCGTTGTTCGGCGGCTTCTACTCGGTCGTGATGGCCATGAACGCGCGTTTCGACCTTGCGGCACTCGGTGTGTTCGCCGCGATGATCCTGGACAGCCTGGACGGGCGCGTCGCGCGCATGACCAACACGCAAAGCGCGTTCGGCGAGCAGATGGATTCGCTGTCCGACATGGTGTCGTTCGGCGCCGCGCCGGCGCTCATCGCCTACGAATGGTCCCTCAAGGGCCTGGGCCGCTGGGGCTGGATCGCGGCCTTCGTGTACTGCGCCTGTGCAGCCCTGCGGCTCGCGCGCTTCAACGTGAACACCGGCGTGGTCGACAAGCGCTGGTTCCAGGGGCTGCCATCGCCCGCCGCGGCAGCGCTCGTGGCAGGCTTCATCTGGCTGGTGAACGAATGGGGCAAGCGCGGCGGCGAGGTGCTGTACCTCTCGTGGACCCAGATCACCTGGGTCACCTTCGCGTTCACGCTCTATGCGGGTCTCTCGATGGTGACGAACGCGCCGTTCTACAGCTTCAAGGACGTGCAGATGAAGAAGAGCGTGCCTTTCGTCGTGATCGTGCTCATCGCGCTCGGCATCGCAGTCATCAACATCCATCCGCCGACGGTGCTGTTCGGCCTCTTCGTGGCTTACGGTTTGAGCGGCTACGTGGTCTACGCGTGGCGCCGGGCCAAGGGCCAACCGGTCAGCGTGATCAGCACCTCGACCGAAGAGCCCGACGAGCGGGGCTTGCATAACTGAATGTCGCTTGTGCTACATTCGCAACCCTCATGACCAAGATTTCGCTGCTGGCCCTACTAGCCCTCCCTCACGGGCGGAGACGGTAGCGCACGCGCAAATCCCTCACCACGGCCCGTTCGCACCAGCAACGGGCCGTTTGTTTTTGGGGTTGCTGGTTGATTACCAACCATCACAGAGAAATCGACATGCTCAAGCAACCTCAAGCCAAATACCGCGCATTCGCCCCGATCGGCCTCAAGGACCGTACCTGGCCCGATGCCGTGCTGACCAAGGCCCCGATCTGGCTGTCGACCGACCTGCGCGATGGCAACCAGGCCTTGGTCGAGCCCATGGACATCGCGCGCAAGATGCGTATGTTCGAGACCCTGGTGGCCATCGGCTTCAAGGAAATCGAAGTTGGTTTTCCCTCCGCATCGCAGATCGAATTCGACTTCGTTCGCAAGCTCATCGAGGAAAACCGCATCCCCGACGACGTGACGATCCAGGTGCTGACGCAGGCGCGTGACCACCTCATCGCCCGCACCTTCGAATCGCTGCAAGGCGCGCCACGCGCCATCGTTCACCTCTACAACGCTGTCGCCCCGGTGATGCGCCGCGTCGTGCTCGGCATGGACGAAGACCAGATTGTCGAACTCGCCAGCAGCCATGCACGCATGTTCAACGACTTCGCCGCCAAGCAGCCGGGCACGAAGTGGACCTTCCAGTACTCGCCTGAAATGTTCTCGGGTACCGACGTCGTGTTCTCCAAGCGCGTGGTCGATGCGGTCACCGAAGTCTGGGCGCCGACGCCCGAGCGCAAGTGCATCGTCAACCTGCCCACGACGGTCGAGCATTCCACGCCGAACATCTTTGCCGACATGATCGAGTGGATGCACCGCAACCTGGCGCGTCGCGACGCCATCGTGCTGTGCGTGCACCCGCACAACGACCGCGGCACCGGCACCGCTGCCGGCGAGCTGGCCTTGATGGCCGGCGCCGAGCGCATCGAAGGCTGCCTCTTCGGCAACGGCGAGCGCACCGGCAATCTCGATCTCGTGAACGTCGCGCTCAACCTCTACACGCAAGGCGTCTCGCCCGAGCTGGACTTCTCGAACATCGACGAAATCCGCGCAACGGTCGAGCACTGCAACCAGATCCCCGTGCACCCTCGCCATCCGTACGTCGGCGACCTCGTCTACACCTCGTTCTCGGGCTCGCACCAGGACGCGATCAAGAAGGCCTTCGCCGCGCGCAAGGAAGGCGACATCTGGGACATGCCCTACCTCCCCATCGATCCGAAGGACGTGGGCCGCAGCTACGAGGCCGTGATCCGCGTGAACAGCCAGTCCGGCAAGGGCGGCATGGCCTACCTGCTCGAGAGCGAGTACGGCCTTGAGATGCCGCGCCGCCTGCAGATGGAATTCATGCAGACGGTGCAGGGCGTGATGGACGTGGCCGGCAAGGAACTCACCGCTGCCGACCTCTGGCAGCTCTTCGTTCGCGAATATGGGATCGAAGCCGCCCACTCGTTGCAGCAGCGCGTGATCGAAGAAGAGGGCGAGGGCGCCAATGCCTCCGTGGTCCTGCGCGGCGACCTGCCCTGGGACGGTGAAATCCGCGCCATCGAAGGGCGCGGCAACGGCCCGATCGATGCCTTCACGCAAGCGCTGAGCAAGGCCACCGGCCATACCGTGCGCGTGATGGACTACCACCAGCACGCCATCGGCGCCGGTGCCGATGCCAAGTCGGTGGCGTACCTCGAACTGCGCGTCGACGAGACCCAGACGCTGTTCGGCGTGGGCATCGACGCGAACGTGATCTCGGCGTCGCTGAAGGCCATCGTCTCGGGCGTGCAGCGCGCGCGGACCCGGGGCGCGCACAGCGCACAATCGGTGGTTGAAGTCGCCTGACGTCGTCCTGCGGGACGCGCAAGGTGGAAACGAACAAAAAGGAGATTCACGATGGCTGACCAACTCATTATTTTCGACACCACCTTGCGCGACGGCGAGCAATCGCCCGGCGCCTCCATGACGCGCGACGAGAAGATGCGCATCGCCAAGCAACTCGAGCGGCTGAAGGTCGACATCATCGAAGCCGGTTTTCCGGCCAGTTCGAACGGCGACTTCGAGGCAGTGAAGGCGATCGCCAACGCCATCAAGGACTCGACCGTGTGCGGCCTCTCGCGCGCCAACGACCGCGACATCTCGCGTGCTGCGGAAGCCCTCAAGGGCGCGGCGCGCGGCCGCATCCACACCTTCATCGCGACCTCGCCGCTGCACATGGAAAAGAAGCTGCGCATGTCGCCCGACGAGGTGCATGAACAGGCCAAGCTCGCCGTGCGCTTTGCGCGCAACCTCGTGAGCGACGTGGAGTTCAGCCCCGAAGACGGCTACCGCAGCGACCCGGACTTCCTGTGCCGCGTGCTGGAAACCGTGATCAACGAGGGCGCCACCACCATCAACGTGCCCGACACCGTCGGCTACGCCATCCCCGAGCTCTACGGCAACTTCATCAAGATGTTGCGCGAGCGCGTTCCCAACAGCGACAAGGCGATCTGGTCGGTGCATTGCCACAACGACCTGGGCATGGCGGTGGCCAATTCGCTGGCCGGCGTGAAGATCGGCGGCGCGCGGCAGGTGGAGTGCACCATCAACGGCCTGGGCGAGCGCGCGGGCAATTGCTCGCTCGAGGAAGTGGTGATGGCGGTCAAGACCCGCCGCGACTACTTCGGGCTCGACCTGAACATCGACACCCAGCACATCGTGGCCGCGAGCCGCATGGTGAGCCAGACCACCGGCTTCGTGGTGCAGCCCAACAAGGCCGTGGTGGGCGCCAACGCCTTCGCGCACGCCTCGGGCATTCACCAGGATGGCGTGCTCAAGGCGCGCGACACCTACGAGATCATGCGGGCCGAGGACGTGGGCTGGGCCGCCAACAAGATCGTGCTGGGCAAGCTCAGCGGCCGCAATGCGTTCAAGCAGCGGCTGCAGGAACTGGGCGTGACGATGGCCAGTGAAGCCGACATCAACGCCGCCTTCCTGCGCTTCAAGGAGCTGGCCGATCGCAAGTCCGAAATTTTCGACGAGGACATCCTCGCGCTCGTCAGCGCGGAGGAGCTGTCGAACGTTGACGAACAGTTTGCATTTGTCTCTCTCTCCCAGCACAGCGAAACCGGCGAGCGCCCCCAGGCGAAGGTCGTCTTCACCGTCCAGGGCAAGGAAGTGACCGGAGAATCCGACGGGAATGGCCCGGTTGATGCTTCCCTGAAAGCCATCGAGTCGCACGTCAAGAGCGGCGCCGAGATGGTTCTTTACTCGGTGAACGCGATCAGCGGCTCGACAGAGAGCCAAGGTGAAGTTACAGTTCGGTTACAAAACGCAGGGCGGGTGGTCAACGGTGTGGGTGCAGATCCGGACATCGTGGTCGCTTCGGCAAAGGCTTATTTGAGTGCTCTCAATAAGTTACAGAGCCAAGCTGAGAGAGTTGCAGCGCAAGGTTAGGTTTTCAGGCGTTCCTTGGTATTCGAATGAAGAAGAGGATGCAAGTAACTGATATTGCGTGTCTTTTTTGAATTCGATACACTGCGGTCCTCGTTTGTCGCCGCTGGAGATTTATTAATGCCTGAAGCCCGTCTCCGCCGAGTTTCCAGCCAGCGGTTCCTACCCGCATTCAAATTCATCGCCGTCGCGCTCTGCGCCACGGCGTTTTTGCTGCCTGGCGCCCAGGCCGCGAAGAAGGAAAAGCCCACCGCCGCCAAGACCGCTGTCGCCAAGAAGGCGAAGGGTCCGGTGCCGGTCGAAGTCAAGCGCAATGCCTCTGCCAAGGGACCGCGCGTTGCCGTTGCCCAGCGCGGCGGCCGTGCCGAGCGAAGCGAAAAAGCAGAGAAGGTCGTTCGCGGTGGCCGCAACGTGGTGGCCACCATCCGCAAGAAGAACGGCAAGACCGTGGTGGCCGTCCAGCGCCGCTCGGTGGTACGCGTCGAGGCGCCTCCGCGCCAGTCCTTCGGCCAGATGGCCGGCCTGCACGGCACCGACGACGCGCTCGACCTGAAGTCGAGTGTCGCCCTCGTGATCGACCAGGACACGCACGAAGTGCTGTTCAGCAAGAACGACCACGCCGTGCTGCCGATCGCCTCGCTCACCAAGCTCATGACCGGCCTGCTCATCAGCGAAGCCCATCTGCCGAACGACGAACTCATCACCATCACCCAGGACGACGTCGACACCGAAAAGGGCAGCCGTTCGCGCCTGACCATCGGCACGACGCTGTCGCGCGGCGAACTGCTGCACCTGGCGCTGATGTCGAGCGAAAACCGCGCCGCGCACGCGCTGGGCCGCACCTACCCGGGTGGCCTCACGACCTTCGTGAGCATCATGAATGCCAAGGCCAAGATGCTCGGCATGAAGGACACGCGCTACGTGGAGCCCACGGGCCTGTCCAGCCGCAACCAGTCGAGCGCGCAAGACCTGGCGCTGCTGGTCAACGCCGCCTATTCCGACGCCACGGTGCGCTCGCTCTCCACGTCGCCTGAATACCAGGTCGAGGTCGGCAACCGCGTGCTGCAGTTCAACACCACCAACCGCCTGGTGAAGAGCCCCGATTGGGAAATCGGCGTGCAGAAGACGGGCTTCATCAATGAAGCCGGCCAGTGCCTCGTGATGCAGGCCAAGGTGGCCGGGCGCAAGCTGATCATGGTGTTCCTGGATTCGGCGGGCAAGTTCAGCCGCATTGCCGATGCAGAGCGTGTTCGCCGCTGGGTCGAGGCGACGCATGCCATGCCGGGCTCGCCGGCCGCTTCGCGCAACGTGAGCTACCAGGTCGCGGGCTGAGCAACAACAACGCCGCGATAGCGGCCGACAAAAGAAAGCGGGCCTCACGGGCCCGCTTTGTCTTTCAGAGCCCTCGCAAGGAGGGTCAGGCGCTCGCTGAAGGCGCGTTGCCTGCCGGGGAGGGGGGCGGCGTGGCGGCCACGCCGTCCTTGAACCCCAGCGCGCCCGAGATTTCGTTGGCCGTTGCCTGCAGCTTGGGCAGCCAGCCTTCGTCCAGCCGATCCGCCGGCGCCGAAATCGACAGCCCGGCCACCAGCTTGCCCTGGTCGTCGTAGATACCGGCGGCCATGCAGCGCACGCCCAGCTCGAGCTCCTCGTTGTCGCGCGCGATGCCGTACTGGCGCGCCTTCGACAGTTCGCGCTCGAGCGCGGGCAACTGCGTGATGCTGTTGCGGGTGTGGCCCGCCAGGCCCGTGCGGGTGGCGTAGCTGCGCACCCGCGCCGGGTCATCCGCCGCCAGGAAAAGCTTGCCGGTGGACGTGAGGTGCAGCGCCGCGCGGCCGCCGATGGCGCGCACCACCTGCATGCCCGAGCGTTCGCTGTAGGAGCGCTCGATGTAGACGATCTCGTCGCCCTGGCGCATGCTGAGGTTCACCGGCTGCTGCGTGAGCTTGTGCAGCTCGCGCATCGGGCCCAGCGCGGCGTCGCGCACGTTGAGCCGGCCCTTCACCAGGTTGCCCAGTTCCAGCAGCCGCATGCCCAACCGGTAGCTGCCCGCCTCGGGCCGGTCGACAAAGCGACCGACCGCCAGGTCGTTGAGGATGCGGTGCGTGGTCGAAGGATGCAGCCCGGTCTTCTCGCTGATTTCCTTCAGGGAGATGGCCTCCTCGCGCGACGCCAGGACGTCGATGAGCGAAAACATGCGCTCGATCACCTGGATCACGGGAACGGCAGGAACGTCGGATTGGTTTTTTCTCATGGCGCTGTGCGGTGATGACCGAGCGCCCATTTTACCTTGTGAAATCGCCGGATGGCTGCCAATGTCCATCCACCAGCACTTCGTGCGGGGAAAAGCGCGCCTTGTAGTGCATCTTGGGGCTGCGCTCGATCCAGTAGCCGAGGTAGACGTGCGGCAGGCCCAGCTTGCGCGCCTGTTCGATCTGCCAGAGCACGCTGTAGGTGCCGTAGCCGGCGCTCGTGTCGGGTTCGTAGAAGGTGTAGACGGCCGAGATGCCGTCGTTCAGCACGTCCAGGATCGACACCATCTTGAGCGTGCCCGCGCTGCCATCGGCCAGCGTCTCGCGGAATTCGACCAGTCGCGAGTTGACCCGGCTCTGCAGCAGGAACTGGGTGTACTGGTCGATGCTGTCGTGGTCCATGCCGCCGCCGGCGTGGCGACCGTTCTGGTAGCGCAAATAGAGCTGGTAGTGCTCGGGCACGAAGCAGAGCTTGAGCACGCGGGCCTGCAGATCGGAATGCTGCTTCACCGCCCGCCGCTGGCTGCGCGTGGGCTGGAAGCTGTTGGCCAGCACGCGCAGCGGAATGCAGGCGCGGCAGCCGTCGCAATACGGGCGGTAGGTGAACATGCCGCTGCGCCGGAACCCGCTGAGCACGAGGTCGGAGTAAGCGTCGTTGTGGATCAGGTGGCTGGGCGTGGCCACCTGCGACCGGGCCTGGCGATCCGGCAGGTAGCTGCAGGGATAGGGCGCCGTCGCATAGAACTGCAGCGTGTGAAGCGGGAGATCCTTGAGGTGCGTCACGTCGGTGAAAGAGGTCGCGCGGAAAGGAGTTCAGTCCAGTATACGGGCTCGAATTGCCACCGTGGCCCCTCCTGTTCCCGGGCCTTGGCCACGTGGGCGACGAAACGCTTGCGCGGCATCTCGTGGGCGCCGAGGCTGGCGAGGTGGGCGGTGTTCTGCTGGCAGTCGATCATTTGCACGCCGGCGCGCCGGCACAGGCTCACCAGCGCGGCCAGCGCGATCTTCGAGGCGTCCGGCCGGCGGGTGAACATCGATTCGCCGAACACCGCGCGGCCGAGCGCTACGCAGTAGAGGCCGCCCGCGAGCTTGCCGTCGATCCAGGTTTCCACGCTGTGCGCATGACCCGCCGCGTGCAATTGCGTATAGGCCTCCACCATGTCCGGCACGATCCACGTGCCCGACTGGCCCACGCGCGGCGAGAGCGAACAGGCCTTGATCACCGCCGCGAAATCATGGTCGATGCGCACCTCGCAGCCGGGGGTTTCCGCGAATCGCACCAGCGTCTTGCGAAGCGACCGGTGCAGCTTGAAATCGGCCACCTGCAGCACCATGCGCGGGTCGGGGCTCCACCACAGGATCGGCTGGTCTTCGCTGAACCACGGGAAGACGCAGTGGCTGTAGGCCTGCACCAGAGTATCGACGTCGAGTGCGCCGCCCGCCGCAAGAAGGCCCGGCACGGGGTCGGCCACACCCCACGCCGATGCCGGGTCGGGCAGGGTGTCTCCGGGTTCGAGCCAGGGCAGTTGTCGCATGGCCGTAGGTATACACGGCTTCGCCTGCATCCCCTGTGGGATGAGGGAAAATGGCGCCCGGCCGCCAGGTGTCGCAAACGATTACGGTCCATGCGCCACAGGCCGCCGTCGTAGCGGACAAGAAGCTCCGAAGCCCATATAGTGCTGCTTCTATTTGCCCCCCATAAAGCGGATCCAGTGGGCCAGCGTTGCCCGCCGGGGATCAGCACAAGAGGACCACGTTGACCACTGAACCCAATCCCACCCGCTTTGGCAGCGGCCAGGCGGTGCGCCGCCTCGAGGACGAAAGCCTGCTGGCAGGCGCCGGACGCTACACGGACGACGTCACGCTCCCCGACCAGGCGCATCTCGTCTTTCTTCGCTCTCCCTATCCGCACGCGCGCATCGTTTCCATCGACACGAGCACGGCCGCCGCCATGCCCGGCGTGCTGCGCGTGGTCACCGGCGCCGAGATGGCAGCCGCAGGGGTCAAGCCGATGCCGGGTGCCGCCGGGTTCAAGCGCGCGGACGGCAGCGACAGCGCCAGCCCGCCGCGCTACGCCATGGCGAACGAACGCACGCGCTTCGTGGGCGAGGCGGTGGCTGCCGTGATTGCCGAGACGGTCCAGCAGGCGCGCGATGCCGCCGAGGCCGTGATGGTCGACTACGAAGACCTGCCGATGGTGGTCGATCTCGCCAGCGCCACCGCCGAAGGCGCGCCGCAGCTGTGCGAAGAGGCCTCCGGCAACATCGCCGCCGAAATGCGCCACGGCAGCAGCGAGGCCGCGACCGCCGCCTTCGCCAAGGCGAGCCACGTGGTGGCGCTCGACGTGATCAACCAGCGCGTGGTCGCGCTCACCATCGAGCCGCGCTCGGTGCTCGCCGCGCACGATGCCAAGACCGATCGCCTCACGATCCGCATGAGCACGCAAATGCCTTCGGGCGTGCGCGATTCCGTGTGCGCCGCCATCGGTCTTGCCAAGGAAAAGGTGCGCGTGGTGGTGGGCGATGTGGGCGGCGGTTTCGGCATGAAGACCGGCGCCTATCCCGAAGACATCGCGGTGGCGTTCGCCGCGCTGCAGGTCCAGCGCCCCGTGAAGTGGGTGGCCGACCGCAGCGAAGAATTCCTCTCCAGCGCGCACGGCCGCGACATCGAGGCACGGGCCGAACTCGCGCTCGATGCCGAGGGAAAGATCCTCGCGCTGCGCATCAAGACACTGGCCAACGTGGGCGCCTACGCCACCGGTACCGGCGTCGCGATCCAGCTGCTCATCGGCCCCTGGGTGCAGACCAGCGTCTACGACATCCAGACCATCGACTTCCATTTCAAGGCGGTGCTCACCAACACCGCGCCCACCGGCGCCTACCGCGGCGCGGGCCGGCCCGAAGCCATCTTCACCATCGAACGGTTGATGGACGAGGCCGCGCGCCAGACCGGCATCGACCGCATCATCCTGCGCCGGATGAACTTCATCCAGCCCGACCAGATGCCCTACAAGAACCCGATGGCGCAGGTCTACGACACCGGCAATTTCGAGTCGGTGATGGACCAGGCGCTCGCGCTGGCCGACTGGCAGGGCTTCGAGGCCCGCGCCGCGGAGTCCGCGAAGAACGGCAAGCACCGGGGCCTTGGTATCGCCACCTTCCTCGAATGGACCGGCGGCAACGTGTTCGAAGAGCGCGTCACGGTGTCGGTGCAGGCCGACGGCGTGATCGAGGTGTTCTCCGCCGTCAACGCCATGGGGCAGGGCATCGCCACCTCGCTCGCGCAGCTGGCGGTCGATGCCTTCGGCGTGCCCATCGAGAAGGTGCGTGTGGTGCTGGGCGACACCGACCGCGGCGACGGCTTCGGCAGCGCAGGTTCCCGCTCCCTCTTCACCGGCGGCTCGGCCGTGCGCATCGGCGCGGAGCGCACCATCGACAAGGCGCGCGAACTCGCGGCGCAGGAGTTCGAGGCGGCCATCGACGACATCATCTACAGCCGCGGCAGCTTCTCGGTGGCCGGCACCGACCTGGAACTCGACCTGTTCACGCTCGCGGGCAAGCAGCCCGAGCGCGAGATCTTCGTGGACTCCACCAGCACCGTGGCCGGCCCGACCTGGCCCAACGGCTGCCACATCTGCGAGATCGAGCTCGATCCGCCGACCGGCGAAATCAGCGTGGTGGCCTACAGCTCGGTCAACGACGTGGGCCGCGTGATCAACCCGATGATCGTGCGCGGCCAGCTCGAAGGCGGTGCGGTGCAGGGCATCGGCCAGGCGCTGTACGAGCAGGTGGTGTACGACCACGAAACCGGCCAGCCCGTGACCGGCAGCCTGATGGACTACGCCGCGCCGCGCGCCGACATCGTGGACACCATGTTCCACATGGAGATGGACGAATCGACGCCCTGCACGAACAACCCGCTGGGCGTGAAGGGCGTGGGCGAGCTGGGCACCATCGGCGCCACGCCGGCCATCGTGAACGCGGTGGCCGATGCCTTCGCGCGCAACGGGCTCGCCGCGACCGCGCCGCGCCTGCATATGCCGCTGAGCCCGTCGCGGGTATGGGCGGCGATGCACACTGTGGACTGAGCGCCTTTCACGACGGGGTGTTCGAAGGGTACAGGCACCATGCGCATCACCACCGAACTGCAGACCGACCCGATCCGCGTGTCCAGCTACCGCTGCGACGCGGGGCCGGGCGCGCCGTCGTTCACCGAGATGCACGAGGACTACTCGGTCTCGTATGTGCGCAAGGGCAGCTTCGGCTACCGCACGCGCGGCAATGCCTACGAGTTGGTGGCCGGCTCGGTGCTGGTGGGCTGCCCGGGCGACGAATACGTCTGCACCCATGACCACCACATCTGCGGCGACGAGTGCCTGGCATTCCACCTCTCGCCCGGCTTCGTCGACCTGGTCGGCGGCGACAGGCAGACCTGGCGCACCGCGGGGCTTCCGCCATTGCCCGAACTCATGGTGCTCGGCGAGCTCGCGCAGGTCGCCGCCGAGGGCGAGAGCGACGTCGGCCTGGACGAGCTGGGCATGTGGTTCGCGAGCCGTTTCGTCGAAGTGGTGGGCGGCCGCGGCAAGCCGTCGCCGCAGTCCGCCGCCCCGCGCGACAGGCGCCGCGCCGTCGATGCCGCGATGTGGATCGACGCCAACTCGCACGACGACATCGGGCTCGAAGGTGCAGCCTTCGAAGCGGGCCTCAGTTCCTTCCATTTCCTGCGCCTGTTCTCGCAGGTGCTCGGCGTGACGCCGCACCAGTACCTGGTCCGCTCGCGCCTGCGCCACGCGGCGCGCCTGCTGGCGGACGACGACCGGCCCGTCACCGAGGTGGCCCTGGACGTGGGCTTTGCCGATCTCAGCAACTTCACTCGCACCTTCCATCGCGCGGCCGGCGTCTCGCCGCGCGGCTTCCGCCAGGCCGCCAGGGGCGATCGCAAGATTCTCCAAGTCCGCATGGCCGCCCTGCTCAATGATGACCGCCTGGTTCATTCATCAAGCAGGAAGTCATCGCCATGTACGACCACATCGGATTGAAAGTCAAAGACCTCGCCGCGAGCCGGCGCTTCTACGAAGCGGCACTCGCACCGCTCGGCCATGTGCTGGGCAGCCACGACGACAGCTATGCCGGCATCGGCCCGGCCGACGCGCCGGCCCTGTGGCTCTATGCGGCCAAAGGCGCGAAGGGACCGGGCACCCACCTCGCGTTCCGCGCACCCGATCACCAGGCCGTCGCGGCCTTCCACAAGGCGGGCCTGAAGGCCGGCGGCACCGACAACGGCGGCGCCGGTCCGCGCGCCGACTACAGCCCGACCTACTTTGCGGCCTTCCTGATCGACCCCGACGGCAACAACGTCGAGGCGGTCTGCCCCTGAGGTACGGAGACACACCATGGCAACCATCTACAAGGAATTCACCGTCGAGGCCGATGCGGCGCAGGTGTGGGAGGCGCTGCGCGACTTCGGCGCCGTGCACACGCGCCTCGCGCCCGGCTTCCTCACGGACTGCAAGCTGGACGGGCAGGGCGCCCGCATCGTGAGCTTTGCCAACGGACTCGTCGCGCGCGAACTGCTGATGGGCATCGACGAGGCGAACCGCCGCCTCGCCTACACCATCACCGATGGCAAGGCGAGCCACCATCACGCTTCCGCGCAGGTGTTCGCCGACGGCGAAGGGCGCTCCCGCTTCGTGTGGATCACCGACGTGCTGCCCGACGAATTCGCCGCCTACGTCGAGCCGATGATGGAGAAGGGGGGCGAGGCGATGAAAAAGACGCTGGAGAAACAACGCGAATGAGCAGCGCGTCACCCGCTTCGAGCGAGATCCACGCCGTCGTCCAGCGCTATGCGGACGCCTGGGCGGCGAACGACCTGAAGGCGATCTTCGACTGCTACCACGACGAGGTCGTCTTCCACTATTTCGGGCAGAGCCCGCTCGCGGGCACGCACCGCGGCAAGGCCGCCTGCCTGGCCGTGCTCAAGCAGGTGAAGGAGAAGACGAACCGCCGGCTGGTCGCGATCCGCGACGTGCTGGCCGGCGAACACTTCGGGCTTATCGTCGCCATCGAGCGGTTCGAGCACGAAGGCCAGGCCTTCGAACTGGAGCGCCAACTGCGCTACGCGGTGAGGGACGGCAAGCTCTCCGAGTGCTGGATCTACGACGAAGACCAGCGGCGCGTCGACGCGGTGCTGGGCCTCGCCGCTCAGAAATCCTCGAGCGGCAACCCCACGTAGTTTTCCGCCAGCGCGGTGGAAGCCGCGTGCGAATGCACGAGGTAGTCGAGCTCGGCTTCCTGGATCTTCTGGCCGAAGGCACCCGTCTCGGGAAAGCGGTGCATCAGCGAGGTGAACCACCACGAGAAGCGTTCGGCCTTCCACACGCGGCGCAGGCACAGGTCCGAATAGCGATCGAGCGCCGAGGCCGACTTCTCGCCATAGAAGATCTCGAACGCACGCGAGAGATAACCCACATCGGCCGTCGCAAGGTTCAGCCCCTTGGCGCCGGTCGGCGGCACGATGTGCGCCGCGTCGCCCGCAAGGAACAGCGCGCCGAAGCGCATCGGCTCGGCCACGAAGCTGCGCAGCGGCGCGATGCTTTTCTCCAGCGACGGACCGGTCACCAGCCGCTCGCGCGCCTCGGGGTCGAGCCGCGCGCGCAGTTCGTTCCAGAAGGCCTCGTCGCTCCAGTTCTCGACACGCTCCTCGGTCGGCACCTGCACGTAGTAGCGCGACCGCGTGGCGCTGCGCATGCTGCACAGCGCGAAGCCGCGTTCGGTGTTCGCATAGATGAGTTCGTGTGACACCGGCGGCACATCGGCCAGCACGCCGAGCCAGCCGAAGGGGTAGACCTTCTCGTAGGTCTGGATCGCATCGGCCGGCACGCTCGCGCGGCTCACGCCGTGGTAGCCGTCGCAGCCGGCGATGAAGTCGCATTCGATCTCGTGCGTCTGGCCGTCCTTCTCGTAGCGCACGCGCGGTTGGGCCGAATCGAAGTCGTGCAGGCTGACGTTCGCCGCGCTGTAGATGGTCGTGAGGCCTTCGGCGGCGCGTGCTTCCATGAGGTCGCGCGTCACTTCGGTCTGGCCGTAGACGGTGACCTGCTTGCCGCCGGTGAGGCCGTGCATGTCGATGCGGTGCCGCGCGCCCTTGAACAGCAACTCGATGCCTTCGTGCGGCAGCCCTTCGGTGCGGGCGCGCGCATCGACGCCGGCACGCGCCAGCAGGTCCATCGTCACCTGTTCGAGCACGCCGGCGCGGATGCGGCCGAGCACGTAGTCGCCGCTCTGGCGTTCGACGATGACGTTGTCGATGCCTGCCTTGAAAAGCAGCTGACCGAGCAGAAGGCCGGCGGGGCCCCCGCCGATGATCGCGACCTGGGTGCGCATGTTCGTGTCTCCAAGAGGTATTTTGCCAAGCGTAGGGCGCGGCCGGCCGCTTGGTTCACGGCATTCCGAGGCACTGTGCGATCATGCGAACGCGTGCGCGATGATCGCGCAACACTTCCATCTGTACCCCGAATGACCATCGCCAAGGCCGATTTCATCGAAGGCATCGCCAAGGGAATGGCGGTGCTCGAAAGCTTCGACACCGAGCGCCAGCGCCTCAATGCCACGCTGGCCGCCGAGCGCGCCGGCCTCACGCGCGCCGCCGCCCGCCGCCACCTGCTCACGCTGGCCCACCTTGGCTACCTGGAGACCGACGGCAGCTATTTCTGGATGGCGCCCAAGGTGCTGCGCTTCTCGGGGAGCTACCTCGCCTCGTCGCGCCTGCCGCGCGCGCTGCAGCCCACGCTGAACCGGCTCGCGGCGCAGACCGGCGAATCGTTCTCCGCGGTGGTGCTCGATGGCGAAGAAGTGGTCATCGTCGCGCGCAGCGGCAGCTACGGCACGCCGACGCGCGTGCTGGCCTACGGCCTGCATCTCGGGGCGCGGCTGCCGGCGCATGCGACCTCCACCGGGCGCGTGCTGCTGGCGGCCATGGCCTCCACCCAGCTCACGCAGTGGCTCAAGGGCCGGCACCTGGCACGGCTGACACCGCACACCGTCACGCAGGCGCGCGGCCTTCGCCAACTCATTGCCCGCACGCGCAAGGACGACTATTGTTTCGCCAGCGAGGAGCACGAGCTCGGCGTGCAGGCGCTCGCGGTGCCGCTGCGCGACATGCAGGGCCACACGGTGGCCGCGCTCAACATGGTGCTGTCGGGCACGCGCTACCAGGAAGAAGCCTTGCAGCGCGAGATGCTGCCGCTGCTGTTCGAGGCCGCGCGCGAGGTCCGGTCGCTGCTCTGAACTGAACTTCGCCGCAGCCACTGCCTCGAAATCTCGAAACGGAAACAACCATGCGACTCCTCCTTCTCGAAGACGACGTGATGATCGGCGAGGCCGTGCTCGACCTGCTGCGCGCCGAGCAATACGCGGTGGACTGGGTGAAAGACGGCGAGGCGGCCGAGTCCGCCTTGCGCACCCAGCAATACGACCTGGTGCTGCTCGACCTGGGCGTGCCGCGCCGCGACGGCCTGGAGGTGCTGCGCAGCCTGCGCGCCCGCAAGCAGCGCATGCCGGTGCTGATCGCCACCGCGCGCGATTCGGTGCAGCAGCGCATCGAAGGCCTGGATGCCGGCGCCGACGACTACGTGCTCAAGCCCTACGACCTGGACGAGCTGCTGGCCCGCATCCGCGCTTTGCTGCGCCGCGCTGCGGGGCGCGCCGAGCCGGTGTACGAGCACATGGGCGTGAGCATCAACCCCGCCACGCGCGAGGTCACGGTGGCGGGCCAGCCGGTGGTGCTGTCGGCGCGCGAATGGGCGGTGCTCGAGCCGCTGCTGGCGCGTCCGGGCATGGTGCTCTCGCGCGCCCAGCTCGAGGAAAAGCTCTACAGCTGGAAAGATGAGATCAGCAGCAACGCGGTCGAGGTGTACGTGCACGGCCTGCGCAAGAAGCTGGGCGCCGAGTTCATCCGCAACGTCCGCGGCGTCGGCTACATGGTGCCGAAACTATGACTCGCCCCCAGGCTTCGCGCACGTCGTGTCGCTTCGCCCACCCCCTGCCGGGGGCGACGCCTGCGGCCCGGCAAAGCCGGTTCCGTGTCGTCCCACGGAGGGAGTGCGCATGAGCAGGACCATGGGCTCGTTGACCGGATCGCTGCGCGCGCGCCTCTTGTGGTTCCTGCTCGCGGCCATCGTGCTGGCCGCGGGCGCGCAGGCGCTGGTGGCCTACCGCACGGTGCTGCACGAGGCCGACGACATCTTCGATTACCACATGCAGCAGATGGCGATGTCGCTGCGCTCGGGCCTGCCGCCCAGCGCGGCCGTCGGCGGCATCGGCGGCGGCGAGCAGAACTTCGACTTCGTGGTGCAGGTGTGGACCGCCGACGGCGTGCGCGTCTTCGAGTCCGCCGACCAGGCGGCGCTGCCGCAGTTGGCGGTGCTGGGCTTTGCCGACGTGCGCGCGCGCGGCACCACCTACCGCGTGTTCTCGATGCAGACGCGCGGCCTCGTGATCCAGGTGGCGCAGGACATGGCGGCGCGGCGCAGCATGGCCGGCACGCTGGCGCTGCGCACCATCGCGCCGGTGGCGCTGATGGCGCCGCTCCTGATGCTGGTCGTGTGGTGGGTCGTGAGCCGGTCGCTCGCGCCGGTGGCCCGCGTGAGGAAGCAGGTGGCGTCGCGGCAGGCCGACGACCTGTCGCCGGTGAGCGAGGAAGGCCTGCCCGAGGAGGTGCGCCCGCTGGTGCAGGAACTCAACCTGCTGTTCGGCCGCGTGCGCCATGCCTTCGATGCGCAGAAGCACTTCGTCGCCGATGCCGCGCACGAGTTGCGTTCGCCGCTCGCAGCCTTGAAGCTGCAGGTGCAGGGCCTGCAGCGCGCGCCCGACGATGCGACGCGCGACCTGGCGGTGAGCCGGCTGGTCGCGGGCATCGACCGCTCGACACGGCTGGTCGAGCAGATGCTCGCGCTGGCCCGGCACGAGGCCAGCATGGCGGCCGGCGCGAAGCCCGAGCCGGTCGATCTGGCCGAGGTCGCGCGCCTGGCCATCTCGGACGCCGTGGCCGCCGCGCAGGCGCGGCGCATCGACATCGGCGTCGCGCATGCCGACGACGCGGTGGTCGAAGGCCAGCCCGAGGCGCTGCGCATGTTGCTGCGCAACCTGCTGGACAACGCGGTCAAGTACACGCCCGAGGAAGGGCGCGTGGACATCGGCATCGCCAAGCTCGGCGATGCGGTCGAACTCAGCGTGGACGACAGCGGCCCCGGCCTGCCCGAGGTGGAGCGCGAGCGCGTGCTCGATCGCTTCTACCGCTCGGGCGAACCGCAGGCGCCGGGCAGCGGCCTGGGGCTGGCCATCGTCAAGTCGATTGCCGATCTGCACGGTGCCACAGTGGCGCTCGATGCATCGCCGAGTCTCGGCGGGCTGCGGGCAACGGTGCGTTTTCCCGTGCCGGCCTGAGCGCCGCAGGGCGGCAGCGCCGTTTAAGCGGCGCTTAAGTCAGCGCAACGACATTCCTTTCATCGTGTTTTGCGTCATACGCAATTGAAAGGAACCGAGCCATGAACACCCGCCTGACTTCCCCCCGCGCCCTGGTGATTGCACTGGCAAGCGCCGGCGTCATCGGCGCCGTTGGTGCCGGCGCCTACACCAGCGCCGTGAGCGCGCCGACCAACGCCACCCCCATCGCCGCAGCCCCCGCGATGGTCACGCTGCCCGATTTCTCCACCATCACCTCGCGCGACGGCCCCGCCGTGGTCAACATCAGCGTGACCGGCACCATGAAGGCCTCGGACGACGAAGCCGCGGCCGAGATCCAGGGCATCGATCCGGACGATCCGATGTTCCAGTTCTTCCGCCGCTTCCAGGGCCAGATGGGCCCGCGCGGCCAGAAGCAGCAACAACGCGACGTTCCTGTGCGTGCGCAGGGCTCTGGCTTCATCGTCGACCCCAGCGGCATCATCATCACCAACGCCCACGTCGTGAAGGACGCGAAGGAAGTCACCGTCAAGCTGACCGACCGCCGCGAATACCGCGCCAAGGTGCTCGGCGCCGATGCCAAGACCGACATCGCCGTGCTGAAGATCGATGCGAAGAACCTGCCCGTGCTCGCGCTGGGCAACACCAAGGACCTGAAGGTCGGCGAATGGGTGCTGGCCATCGGCTCGCCCTTCGGTTTCGAGAACACGGTGACGGCCGGCGTGGTGAGCGCCAAGGGCCGCTCGCTCCCCGACGACAGCTACGTGCCCTTCATTCAGACCGACGTCGCGGTGAACCCCGGCAACTCGGGTGGCCCGCTGCTCAATACGCGCGGCGAGGTGGTGGGCATCAACTCGCAGATCTACAGCCGCAGCGGCGGCTACCAGGGCGTGTCGTTCGCGATCCCGATCGACGTCGCCGTGCAGGTGAAGGACCAGATCGTCGCGACCGGCAAGGCCTCGCACGCGCGCCTGGGCGTCGCGGTGCAGGAAGTGAACCAGGCCTTCGCCGATTCGTTCAAGCTGGACAAGCCCGAAGGCGCGCTGGTCTCCAACATCGAGAAGGGCGGCCCCGGCGACAAGGCCGGCCTGAAGGCGGGCGACGTGATCCGCAAGGTCGACGGCCAGGCCATCGTCTCCTCGGGCGACCTGCCCGCGGTGATCGGCCAGCAGGCGCCGGGCAAGAAGGTCACGCTCGAAGTGTGGCGCCAGGGCGAACGCCAGGAGCTGCAGGCCAGGCTCGGCGATGCCAGCGACAAGCCGGCCCAGGTCGCCAAGGCCGACACCGGCGCGGGCCAGGGCAAGCTGGGCCTGGCGCTGCGCCCCCTGCAGCCCCAGGAAAAGCGCGAGGCAGGCATCGACACCGGCCTCCTGATCGAAGACGCGGCAGGCCCCTCGGCGCTGGCCGGCGTGCAGGCGGGCGACGTGCTGCTGGCCATCAACGGCACCCCGGCCCAGAGCCTGGAGCAGGTGCGCGAGGTGGTGGCGAAGGCGACCAACAAGTCGGTGGCGCTCCTGATCCAGCGCGGCGAAGACAAGATCTTCGTGCCCGTCCGCATCGGCTGACCGCGGGGCGCAAGCGGATGAAGCCGCCAGGCCAACTGCCCCTCGTCGTGGTCCAGGAGCGCGCGGCGGCCAGCGGCCTCTCCGCGCACATCCTGCCCACGTCGGCCACGATGATCGGCGTGTGCATGACCGTCATGTCGATCGGCCATCTCGGGCCGCACGATGGCGCGCGGCTTCTGATCGACCGGCTGCTCGCCCTGGGCGCGCTGGTCTTCCTGGCCAGCGCGCTGTTGTCTTTCATCTCCATGCGTTCGCGCCGCTCGGGTGCGCGGCTGGAAGCCTGGGGCGAGACGGTGTTCATCGTCGGTCTCGGGTTGCTGGCGCTGGGCGCGGTCGCGCTGGCGTTCGCGTTGCGCTGAATTCCTGGCGCCTGTCTACCGTCCGTGGGGCGTGTTCCGCGCCGCGGCACGAGATTTGGTTCGCCGGGGATTCATTCGACGCGGAAGCGCCAGAGCACCACTGCGCCCAGGAGGCCGGCCGCAACCAGCAGGACGGCGTACGAAACGTCGGTGCCCGTCCGGGCGCCGAGCGCCGCGAATGCAATCGGCGCCAGCGCCAGCCCCGAATAGCCGAACAGCAGCACCGCACCGGTCACTGCGCCCGCACGCGCGGGCCCGGCGATGCGCGCGACCTCGGCCATCATCACGCCGTTCCAGCCGCTGGCGCTCAGGCCCACCAGCGCGAGCAGCGTGCCGAGCACCCACGCGGGCGGGGTCGCGGGCCACAGGAACAGCGGCAGGCCCGAGGCCGCCATCGACAGCCCGAGCGCGCCCAGCAGGCGACCGGTCGAAAGGCCGGGGCGCTGCGCGATCCAGCCCCACAGCAGGCGCCCCACCAGGCCCGCGCCCTGCATGAGCGCGACCAGCGATGCAGCCAGGGCGATGGGCAATTGCCAGTGGCGCACCGCATGGCTCATCACGAAAAGATTGAGGCACACCTGCGTGACCATGTAGACCAGCATGGTGGCCGTCAGCAGGCGCAGGGGCGCGGAGGTGGCCAGCTCATGCAGGCCGCTTCCTGCACTGTTCGAACGTCCCGCGCCCGCTTCACCCTGGCCGCTCTGCGACAGCGCAGCGACCGCGCCACCATCGCGCCCCACGAGCCGAAGGCACCAGAGCCCGACGCACAGCGCAAGCGACGCGACCAGCGCAAAGGGCAGCGCGGCGTGCCGGAAGAGCAGCAAAGGCAGCAGCAACGAACCGGCCATCGCGCCGATCTGGTTGCCGGTCTGCCGGATCGAGAACACCCACGGTCGGCGCGCCAGCGGCGTGACGCGCGCCAGCACCGATGCGCTGGCGGGCGTCTCCGGGCCGAACGCCAGGCCCAGAAACAGCACGGCAGGCCACAGTGCCCAGCGCGAGGGGCCGATGCCCGCAGCGTCGCAAGCCAGGCACAGCATGGCCAGCATGACGGCCGCCATGCACAGCGCCGCCAATTGCAGATCGCCGAAGCGGCGGATCAGCCGCCCGGCCATCAACGAGGAAAAGGCGCCGACCGCGAACAGTGCGCTGCCGAGCAACCCCAGCTGCTGCACTTCCAGGCCCAGCTGCGGCGCGAGCACCGACAGCGCGAAAGTGCCCGTCGCCACCAGGGCCTGTACCGCCGTCAGGGCCGGCAGCGTGCGGGCGACGGCCGTACTCACCGCGCGGCGTTGCCTTCGAGCAGGCGGGCGATGGCTTCCGGCAAGCCGCGATGGGGTTTGGCCGGCGGCGGTGCGAAGCTTCCCATCGCGGCCTTGCCCGGTTGCAGCGCCACCAGTGTTTCGGCATGGCGCACCGCGCTCGAAACGCCATCGACCACGGGCACCGGCAACTGGCCGTGCAGCGCGCGCGCCAGCCCCGCCAGCGGCGCGCCGGCCAGCACGATGACTTCGGCGCCGTCTTCGCGCACCGCGCGCTCGCAGAGTTCGTGCAGGGCTTCGGCATGGTCCGCCTGCACGTTGCCGATGCTGGCCAGCGGCCGGTCGAGCGCGCGAATGCTCGCGAGCCGGCCGATGAGCCCGTTGGCCTCGACCACCTCGCGGTACCAGGCCTGGATGCGCTGCGAAATCGCGACGATCGAGAAGCGGTGCCCCAGCATGCAGGCCGTGGCCAGTGCCGATTCGGTCATGCCGAGCACGGGCACCGGCATCACCTCGCGCAGGGCGGCAAGGCCCGGATCGCCGAAGGCCGCGACCACTACCGCGTCGTGGCCCGCATGGTGCTCGGCCGCGAGTTGCGCGGCGGCGTAGGCGCCGACGAGCGCTTCGAAGCGGGTCTCGATGTAGGCCACGCCGAAGGCGGCCGTCTGCATCGTGATCTGCGTGGCGGGCGATGCCGTGCGCCGCGCCTCGGCCTCGATCAGCGCCGTGACGCTTTCGGAAATATTGGGGTTGATGACCAGCAGGCGCATCGGGGGCCGTCGTTCTGCGGCTGTCGTTCAGCGGCGCGCGGGCATCAGCGTGGGCGCACCGCAGGCCAGCAGTTGGCCGCGTCCCGGCTGCGGGTGAAAGTCCGTGCCGTCCCACACCACTTCGCCGCGGCTGAGCGTGACGCCTGGCCAGGCCTTGAGCCGCATGCCTTCGTAGGGCGTGTAGTCGACCTCGTGGTGCAGTTGCGCGTTCGTCACCACGACGTCGCGCTCGTCCCAGATCACGAGGTCGGCGTCGGCGCCGATGGCGATCGTGCCCTTGCGCGGGTGCAGTCCGTAGGCCTTGGCCGGTCCGGTCGCGGTGAGCTCGACGAAGCGGTGCGGCGTCATGCGCCCCGCGAGCACGCCTTCGGACCACAGCAGCGGCATGCGCGTCTCCAGGCCCGGAATGCCATTGGGAATGTGGCGGAAGGCCACCTCTTCGCCATGCGGCTTCTTTCCCTCGGGCGCGTCATACCTGAAGGGCGCGTGGTCGGACGAGAACACCGTGAACAGCCCGTCGTTGAGCCCGTCCCAGATCACCTGCTGGTTGGCCTTGTCGCGCGGCGGCGGGCTGCACACGCAGCGGGCGCCCTTGTAGCTGTCGTCGATGCCCAGGTCTTCAGCGGTGAGAAACAAGTACTGCGGGCAGGTCTCGGCGAACACATTGAGGCCGTGCGCGCGCGCCCAGCGGATCTGCTCGACGGCCTCGCGGCCCGACACGTGCACGATCAGGATCGGCACGTCGACCAGCTCGGCCAGCGCGATGGCGCGGTGCGTGGCTTCGCGCTCCACCAGCATCGGCCGCGCGTGGGCATGAAAGCGCGGCGCGGTGCGGCCCGCGGCTTCGAGCCGACGGGTCAGCCATTCGATGCAGTCGGCGTTCTCGGCATGCACCATGGCCATTGCGCCGTGCTGGCGCGCCACGTCGAGCACGTCCAGGATCTGGCCGTCGTCGAGCTTCATGTCGTCGTAGGTCATGTAGATCTTGAACGAGGTGAAGCCCTCGCGGATCAGCGCGGGCAACTCGTCCTTCAGCACCGTGGGCGTGGGGTCGCTCACGATGAGGTGGAAGGCGTAGTCCACGTGCGCCTTGCCTTCGGCGCGCTGGCGATAGTCCTCGACCGCGGCGCGCAGCGACTGGCCCTTTTGCTGGGCCGCGAAAGGAATGACCGTGGTCGTGCCGCCGCAGGCCGCCGAGCGCGTGCCCGAGTCGAAGCCGTCGGCGGTGCGCGTGGGCGGCGGCATCGGCTGGTCGAGGTGGCAATGCGCATCGACGCCGCCGGGCGTTACCGCGCGGCCCGCCGCGTCGATCTCGCGCGCGCCGGGGCCCAGGGCGAGGCCGAGCTGCACGATGCGGCCGTCGCGGATGCCGATGTCGCAATGCATCTCGTCGGAGGCCGTGATGGCGCGCGCGTTGCGCACCACGAGGTCGAAATCAGGGGTCATGTATCGAGGGGAAATGAGAGAGGAGTTCAGCGCATGCGCTTGCTGATGCCCGTGAGCCGCTCCATCACGATCATGAGCACCAGCGTCGCCAGCACCATGAGGCTGGACACGGCGGCAATGCTCACGTCGAGGCGGCCTTCGAGGTCTTGCCACATGCGGATCGGCAGCATGTCGGTCGATGCGTCGCGCAGGAAGAGCGACACCGGCACGTTGTCGAACGACGACATGAAGCTGATGAACGCACCCGCCGCAATGCCCGGCGCAATGAGCGGCAGGGTCACGCGGCGAAAGGTGTAGGCGCGGCTCGCGCCCAGGCTTGCGGAGCTCTCGAGCAGCGCGGGCGGCAGTTGCGACAGCGCCGCCACCGTGGTGCGGATCACATAGGGCACGCCCACCACCGTGTGGCCGATGACCAGCGTCCACAGCGAGAGCTCGATGCCGATGCGCGAAAAGTAGATCAGCGAGGCCAGGCCGAAAGCGAGGGCGGGCAGGATCAGCGGCGACATGAAGAACGAGTCGAGCACGCGCGCCATCGTTTTCTCGGAGCGCGCGATGGCCATGGCGGCCGCCACGCCCAGCACGACCGCCAGCAGCGTCGAGGCCGATGCGACCTTCAGGCTGTTGATCACCGCGTACTGCAGCTGAAAGGCGTCGGGCAGCGATTCGTACCAGCGCAGCGAATAGCCCGGCGGCGGAAACTTGAGCGAGAAGCCATTGGTGAACGACAGCACGATCACCACGACCGTGGGCGCGAGCAGCAGCAGCGTTGCAATGGTCGCGATGGCGCCGAGCACGGCGGTCAGCGCGATGGTGGCGGGTTCGTGGCGGCGGCCTGCGCTCATGAGGCTGTCAGTCCGCGATGTGGCCGCGGCTCAGCCGGCCGAGCGCGTTGAGAAGGGTCACGCACGCCATCACGGCGACGAGGAACACGAGCGAGATGGCGGCTGCAAACGGCCAGTTCTGCAGCGACGATGCCTGCTGGTAGATGTACATGGGCATGAAGAGCATCTGGCCGCCGCCGATGAGCGACTGCGAGATGAAGGCCGTGATGCTGGCCGCGAAGGTCAGCAGGCACCCCGCAAGAATTCCGGGCAGCGTGAGGGGCAGGGTGATGCGAACGAAGGTGCGCAGCGCGCTCGCGCCGAGCGCCGACGAGGCGTCTTCCAGGTTCGGGTCGAGCTTTTGCAGCGCGGTGATGAGCGGCAGCGCCATCAGCGGAAGCTGCACGTTGGCCAGCGCCACGATCAGCCCGCCGCGCGTGTAGAGCAGCTTGAGCGGCCCCGGGATCCAGCCCATTTCCATCAGCATCGAATTCACGATGCCCTGCCGCCCGAGGATCACCACCCATGCGAAGGTGCGCACCACCACGCTGGTGAGCAGCGGCATGACGATGATCAGCATCAGCACCTTCTGCATCGTGCGCGGGCTGCGCACGTAGCTCCATGCCAGCGCATAGCCCAGCACCAGGCACAGCAGCGTGGTCTGCACGCCCAGCCAGAGCGTGTCGGCCAGCACGGGCAGCGTGAAGCCGTCGGTGGCGATCTTGATGTACTGGTCCAGGCCGAACGACTTGAGATCGGGCGTGGCGTAGAAGCTGATGACGACGAGCAGCAGCAGCGGCGCCAGGAAGAAGAGCACGAAGAACGCCGCGAGCGGCGAGGCGAAGGCCAGGCTGTAGCCCGTGGCGGGCGGGCCCTTGATGGCGGCGGTGTTCATCGTGCGGCGTGATTCAGCGGCGGATCAGAGCTTGATCTCGCGGTTGAAGCGATCGATCCAGGCCGAGCGGTGCTCGTTGATCTTCTTCCAGTCCTGGAACACGAACTTCTTCTTCATCTCGGCCGTGTCCTTGGCCAGCACCTTGGCGATCTCGCCTTCCATCTTGACCTTGCCGTTGGTCGGAACGACCAGGTAGGGGCTGCGCATCAGCTTGCCCTGCACCTCGGGCGACAGCGCCACGTCGATCAACTGCGCCGCGAGCGCCTTGTTGGGCGAGTTCTTCACGATGTGAATGCTGGTCTTGAAGGCGATGGCGCCTTCCTTCGGGGCGACGAACTCGACCGGCACGCCACGCGCCTTCAGGATCTGAATGGCGTTGAAGTTGCCGGGGCTGATGTCCACCTGCCCCTGCTGGAACAGCGCCGCGAGCGCGCCCGGGTTGGCCGCCACGGCCGCGAGGTTGGGCTTGAGCTTCTCGATGGCCTTGAAGCCTTCCTCGACGTTGCCTTCGTTGCCGCCGTGCATGCGCGCCACTTCGACCAGGAAGCCGGTGCCCAGCGTCGAATTGAGGTTGGTGATGCCGACGCGGCCCTTGTACTCGGGCTTCCACAAGTCGGCCCACGAGGTCGGCGGTGTCTTCACCGTCTCGGGGTTGTAGGTGATGCCCACGACCTGGAAGAACATCGAGGGGCCCATCGGGTCCTGGGCTTCGGGAATCAGGTCCTTGTAGTTCTTGCTCGCTGCAACCGGGAAGGGCTCGACCAGGTCCTGGCCGATGGCGACCAGGGCCGGACCCGGGTCGTGCAGCATCACGTCGATCGGCGGGTTGGTGCGCGCTGCCGAGACCTTGGCGATCTGGTCGACCGACAGCATCGCGTCGAGCAGCATGTCCTGGCCGCTGGCCTTCTTGAAGGCGGGCACCAGCACGTCGCGGTGGGCTTCCTCCCAGCTGCCGGTGAAGGTGGCGAACACCAGCTTGCGCGCCTGCGCATGGCTGATGCCGGGGAAGAGCTCCATGGCGCTCAGGGTGAGCGCGCTGCCGAGCAGGTGACGACGGGTGAGTTGCATGGCGTTCCTTGTGAGGTGAAGGACAAGAGCGGGATGAAGAAGACGCGAAGGCGGATTCAGGGGGCGGCGAACACCATCACGCTGGCGGGCGAGACGGGGCGGATCCAGACGCGGGCGCCGGTCTCGCGCGGGCCGGTGCCCGGCGCGCGCGGTTCGGAGAGCTTCAGCCGCAGCCCACCGGCGGTGCGGATCTCATGGACGATGGTCGCGCCCAGCGGCATGCCAAGTTCGACGACGCCTTCCAGCGCGCCAGCGACCTCGTCGCACAGCCGCATGTTTTCGGGGCGCACGCAGGCCATCACCTTGCTGCCGGCAGAAGGGCTGGCCGAAGCGGAAGTGGAAGTGGAAGTGGAAGTGGAAGTGGAAGTGGAAGTGGAAGCGCCGACCGGGCGCGTGCTCAGCAGCGTGCCGTTGTCCAGGCGCACCGTCGCGCCCTCGGCGGCGGAGGCTTCCAGCGTGCCCGGCAGCACATTGGCCGTGCCCACGAACTGGTTGACGAAGTAGCTGGCCGGCGTGTCGTACACCTGCGAGGGCGGCGCGAACTGCTCCAGCCGCCCCTGGCTCAGCACGGCCACGCGGTCGGCCATGCCCAGCGCTTCTTCCTGGTCGTGGGTGACGATGATGGCGGTGGTTCCGGCGGCGCGCTGGATGCGCTTGATCTCGATCTGCATGTCCAGCCGCAGGCTCTTGTCGAGCGCGGAGAAGGGCTCGTCGAGCAGCAGCACGCGCGGCTCGATGGCCAGTGCGCGCGCCAGCGCCACGCGCTGCTGCTGGCCGCCCGAGAGCTGGCGCGTGAGCCGTCCTGCCAGGTGGCCGAGCTGCACCATGTCGAGCATCTCGGTCGTGCGCCTTGCAGCCGCATTGCGGTCGGTGCCGCGTGCGGCCAGGCCGTAGCCCACGTTCTCGGCCACGGTCATGTGCGGGAACAGCGCGTAGTTCTGGAACACGATGCCCACGTTGCGCCGCGCCGGCGGCAGTTCGTCGATGCGGCGGCCGCCGACCACGACCTTGCCCGAGGTCTGCGCAATGAAGCCCGCGATGATCCGCAGCAGGGTGGTCTTGCCGCAGCCGCTGGGGCCCAGCAGCGCCACCAGCTCGCCGGCGGCGACCTCGAGCGTCACGTGGTCGACCGCGAGCGATCCACCGTAGCGGTGCACGATGTCATCGAGGGTGAGGCTTTGTCCGGCGTTCGAGTCCATACGCTTGCCTTACGCAATCACTGTGCCAACTTTGTATCCAATCTGGCGAGGCCGGATGTTCCCGCGGTATTGCAGTGAAATCTCCTGCTGGAACCGGACTTGCATGCCCACGTGCGATCGGTCGGCATTCGCCAATCCACGATGAATGTCGCACCAGATTGGATACAAACTAAATGTTATGGTGCATCCAAAAACTGAAAAGAGAGCGTCGAACATGCATGAAGACCTGCACCGCCAGAGCGCATTGCGCATCGCCCGGGACGTCAGGGACAAGAAGCTGTCCGCGACGGAGGTCGCCAGGACCTTCATCGAGCGGGCGGAGCGGCTCGACCCCTTGCTCAACGCCTTTGCGGATTTCGAACCGGGGCTGACATTGGCCGCGGCGCAGTCGGTTGATGCGCGCATCGCCGCCGGCGAGCAGCTCCCGCTCGCGGGCGTGCCGTTCACCGTCAAGGACAACCTCTGGCTCGGCGGTCGCCCCGCGACATTCGGCTCCCGGGTGTTCGCCGATTTCGTGGCGCCGCGCGACTCGTGGTGCGTGGAGCGGCTGTGCGCGCTGGGCGCGGTGCCGCTGGCCGTCACCAACTGCTCCGAGTTCGCCTGCAAGGGCATCACGGCCACGCCGTTGCACGGCGAAACGCGCAATCCGTGGGACCTGCAGCGCACGCCCGGCGGCTCTTCGGGCGGCGCGGTGGCGGCTGTGGCGGCAGGGCTCGGCCCGATCGCGCTGGCCACCGACGCCGGCGGATCGGTGCGCCGGCCCGCGGCGCATGCGGGGCTGGTGGGCATGAAGCCCACGCTGGGCCGCGTGCCCAATCCGTGGGGTTTCGACGACCCCAACCACCTGCTGTCCGTCATCGGGCAGATCGGGCGCAACGTCGAGGACGTGGCCTTCATGCTGGACGCGCTCACGGCGTGGGAGCCGGCAGACACCTTGTCGTCGCCGACCTTCTCGGTGCCCGATGCGATGGCATCGTTGCGCGAACCGCTGGGGCCGCTGCGCCTTGCGTGGTCGCCTCAGCTCGGTTGCGGGCTGGCAATCGATGCCGACGTGCTCGCCACGATGGAAGTGGCCATCGACCGCCTGCAGCGCGCGGGCTGGCAGATCGAACGCGCCGATCCCGCATGGCCCGCCGAGGCGAACGAGTACCCGCTCATCGCGCTGCAGCAGGCGGGCCTGGCGCAGCGCTTTGGCGCCGTGTGGCGCCGGACGCCGGAGCGCCTCGATCCGGACATCGGCGCGCAGATCGAACTGGGCTTCGCGATCTCCGGCACACGGGTGACGGAACTGCTGAAGCTGCGCGAAGACTTCCACGCCAGCTTCACGCGATTCTTCTCGCGCTTCGACGCCTTGCTCTGCCCCACGAGTCCGGTCGAAGCCTGGCCGCTCGGCAGCCTGGGCCCTTCGGAAATCGGTGGCCTGCCCGCGGGGCCGCGCGGCCATGCGGCCTTCACGCCGCTCTTCAACTACGGCGGTGTGCCCGCGCTGTCATTGCCCTGCGGCACTGGCCGCCAGGGCCTGCCGGTCGGCTTGCAGATCTCGGGGCCGCGCTTCGCCGATGCGCGCGTGCTGCAACTGGCGTGGCACGCCGAACAGATCCTGGGCGTCGGGCCTGCGTCTCCGCTGATGGACTGAGGTACCTGAAGGCGCGTGCGTTCAGCCGAACAGCACGTCCGCCAGATCGACTTCCTGCACCGCCTGCGCATCGAGCTTGAGCGCGTTCTCGATGTGCCTCAGATGCTCGACCATGAGCTGCGCCGCGGTCTTCGGGTCGCGTGCCTCGATGGCGTCGATCAGCAGCGCGTGCTCGTCGTTCGGGCAGGCGACGGCCGTCGGCGCCTCGAAGGTGAGGATCGCCAGGCAGGTGAGCGGCGTGAGCTCGCGCATCAGCCGCGAGAGGATGCTGCTGCCCGACAGCTCGGCGAGCAGCACATGGAAATCGCCCGAAAGGCGCACGGCCTGCCGACGGTCGTCGCGCGCATGCGCCTGCTGTTCGCGCTTGACCAGTGCGCGCAACTGCTTGACGGCGGTCGGCGCCTTGCCGGCTTCGATGCGCTCGATCAGCCGCGCCACCACCGCCGGCTCCAGCGTGCGGCGCACGCCGAGCACGTCACGCGCCTCGTCGGCGCTGGGCATGGTCACGAAAGCGCCCCGGTTGGGAATGAGCGTGACCAGCTGCTCCACGGCCAGCCTTTGCAGCGCCCCGCGTACCTGCGTGCGGCTCACCGCGAAGAGTTCGGCCACGCGTTCCTCCGAGAGCTTGGTGCCGGGCAGGAGCCGGTGTTCCACGATGGCGTTGTAGACGCTCTGGTGGATATCGGCCTGGCTCGCGACGCTGCGCGTTGCGGGCAACGTGGTCTTGGAGGTGGTGGATTTGGATTTGTTCATTGGCTGACAACAGTTCTCGCCATCATGCAAGCAAAAGTTCGGCCCGCCCGAAAGGGGTGGATACAATTTAGAAGTTGGATCGTATCCAATCGTTAGAGATTCGGCACGATTCTGGCTTGCAGGCCTGCCATCCCCAACGGAGAAGAACCATGTCGCGCACGCTGATCGGAATGCTGACGCCCTCGTCCAATACCGCGCTGGAGCCGGTGACCAGCGCGATGCTGGCGGGGCTGCCCAACGTCAGCGCGCACTACGGCCGCTTTCGCGTCACGGAGATCGCGTTGTCCAGCGGGGCGCTCTCGCAGTTCGACGACCGCGAGATCCTCGCCGCCGCCGAACTGCTGTCGCATGCCCGCTGCCAGGTGATCGGGTGGAACGGCACCTCGGCGGGCTGGCTGGGCTTCGAGGCCGACGAGCGGCTGTGCGCCGCCATCGCGCGTGAAACGGGTGCGCTGGCGTGCACTTCGGTGCTCGCGCTCAACGAGGCGCTGAAGGCCACCGGCGTGCGGCGCCTGGGCCTGGTGTCGCCTTACCGCGCCGACGTGCAGGCGGCCATCGTGCGCAACTACGCCGCGTCGGGCATCCAGGTGGTGGCCGAACGCCATCTCGGGCTGCAGGACAACTTTTCTTTCTCCGAGGTGAGCGCAGAGGAGATCCGGGACATGGTGCGCGCCGTGATGACCTCGCCTCTGGACGGCCGGCCCGAGGCCGTGGCGATCTTCTGCACCAATCTCTTCGGCGCGCCGCTCGTGGCCGAGCTGGAGGCCGAGTTCGGCGTGCCCGTCTACGACACCGTTGCCACGGTGGTGTGGAAGGCGTTGCGCCTGGCGGGTGTGGACACCCGGCCGTTGGCGGGTTGGGGTCGCCTCTTTCTTTCCTGAATCCGCCGCCGGGGCATCCCGGATTGCCCGCAGCCGCGCATCGGAACGGATGTCAACGCGGGCTGGACGCAGAACGAGTTCGCAATGTTCGGCGGCTCCGGTCCTCGGGGCGGCGATGCGAAGGTGAAGCGCTCGATCAACGGTTCGCTGGGCGTGCGCGTGAAGTGGCGACCCGGCTCGTCGCTGCCTTCAGGCCGGCTCCATGCCGTGGCGGCGCTTCGATTCGACGCTGCCCGCCGAGACCATGAAGTCGAGCAGGGCACGCACCGCATCCGGCTGCTCCGAGCCGATGGCCGGCGCCGCCGAGAAGGTCGTGACGATCTGGATCTCCGGCGGCAGGGGGCCGAGCAACTCGATGCCTTCGACGCCGATCAGCTCGCTCATCTGCTGGAACCCCAGCGC
Source organism: Variovorax sp. 770b2 (assembly GCF_900115685.1). Lineage (GTDB taxonomy): Bacteria > Pseudomonadota > Gammaproteobacteria > Burkholderiales > Burkholderiaceae_C > Variovorax. The sequence goes on from NZ_FOXJ01000001.1 coordinate 1,148,835, forward strand.
GGCATCGCCGCGCGCGACCAGCGACCCGACCGGCACGCCGGGCGGGGCCAGGACCAGCCGGTCGCGCAGTTCATCGGCCATGCCCCAGCGCTCGAACAAGGCGATCAACGCGACGCCGCTCGGGCCCGTCGAATAGGCGATGCTGGCCGCCGCCCGCACGGCGGTGCGGACCGCATCGCCGGTGGAGACGTCGGGCCGCTGAGCACCGGCGGGCACCGCCACACCGACGCCCGACCGGACGATATCGACCTTGCCAGCCGCGTCGAGCTTGCCCGCGGCGATGAGCTTGTCGATCGCGTCCGAGGCCAGGGCCACCACGTCGAAATGCTCGCCATCGGACACGCGCCGCGCGGCATCGACGCCGCCCACCGCGAGGAACGAAACCGACACCCCGATGCGCTGCGCATGCGCGGCCGCGAGTTCGTCCAGCAACCCGCGCGTTGCCATCGAGCAGATTCCCCGAAGCGGCGTCGCCATGGGATCAGTCCGGCTTGATGTTGGCTTCGCGAATCAGCTTGCCGTAGCGCGCCGCGTCGCTCTTGAGCAGTGTCTCGAACTGCGCCGTCGGCCCCGGCAGCGGCACGCCACCGGCCGCCGCGAGCTGTTCGCGCACCTCTTTCGAATCGATCGCCTTCTGCACGGCATCGTGCAGCTTCTCCAGCACCGGCTTCGGCAGTCCCGCCGGCGCCACGAAGCCATACCAGACGCTGGCCTCGAACCCCGGATAGCCCGACTCGGCCACCGTCGGCACGCCGGGCAGCACGGCGGAACGCTCGGTGCTCATCACCGCCAGCACCTTCAGCTTGCCGCCCTTCACGAGCGGCAGCACTTCGAGCGCATTGACCGCCACCACGTCGACGTGGCCGCCGAGCACGTCGGTGATCGCCTGCGCGCCGCCCTTGTAGGGCACGTGGCTCAGCTTGAGGCCGGCGGTGTGCTGGAACAGTTCCATCGCCAGGTGCGGCGTGGCGCCGTTGCCCGGGGTCGCGACCGTCACGCCGCCCGGCTTGGCCTTGGCGGCGGCCACGAACTCGGGCAGCGTCTTGATCGGCGAGCCTTCGCGCACCGCGAACACCACGGGCACGCGGCCGACCATCGAGATGGGCGTGAAGTCGTGGTCCAGGTCGTAGGGCGCGGGCTGGTACATCGACGGGTTCACCGCGAGCGCATTGGCCGCCAGCAGCAGCGTGTAGCCATCGGGCGCGCTCGAGGTCAGCGACTTGATCGCGATGTTGGTGCCGGCGCCCGGCTTGTTCTCCACGACCACCGGCTGGCCGAGGATGCCCGCCATGCGCTGGCCGACGGAACGCGCGATGGCATCGACCGCGCCGCCGGCGCTGTAGCCGACGAGGATCTTCACGGGCCTGGAGGGATAGGCGTCGGCGGCGGTTGCGGAAGTCCAGGCGCCGAGCGCCAGAGGGGTGGCCAGGGCCAGGGTCAGCAGTCGGCGGCGAAGGGAGCGTGTGTTCATGGTTTCAGGGGGAAGAGGAGGGGGCGTCCCAGATCTGCGGGCGCCGCTCAATCGATATAGCGCAGGCCCGCCTTGGCCAGCGGCTCGCGCATCGCGTACATGTCCAGGCCCAGTTCGCCTGCGGCGAAGCGCTCGCGCTTGGCGGTCTCGTTGGCTTCGCGGGCCTCGGCCGCATCGGCCACCTGCTGTGCACGCGATGCCGGCACCACCACCACGCCGTCGATGTCGGCGACGATCACGTCGCCCGGGTTCACCAGCGCGCCCGCGCACACCACCGGCACGTTGACCGAACCGAGCGTTGCCTTGATGGTGCCCTTCGAATGGATCGCGCGGCTGAACACGGGGAAGTTCATCGCGTTGAGGTCGCGCACGTCGCGCACGCCGCCGTCGATCACCAGGCCCTTGCAGCCGCGCGCCTTGAACGAGGTGGCCAGCAGGTCGCCGAAGAAGCCGTCGGTGCTGTCGCTGGTGCACGCGGCCACGACGACGTCGCCGGGCTGGATCTGCTCGGCCGCGACATGCAGCATCCAGTTGTCGCCGGGCTGCAGCAGCACGGTGATGGCGGTGCCGCAGAAGCGCGCATCGGGGTGGATGGGACGGATGCGCGGCTGCATCAGCCCCAGGCGGCCCAGCGCCTCGTGCACGGTCGAGACGCCGAAGCGGGAGAGCTTTTCGACGGCGGCCGGGTCGGCGCGCACGATGTTGCGATGGACGACGCCGAGTTGTTGGATGGTGCTGGACATGGTCAGAGGCCTTTGGCAATGAGTGCGCGGTCGAGGCGCGGATAAACGCGGCGTGCGTTGCCTTCGAACACCTTGTGGCGCGCGTCGGCGTCCAGCATGGGGGTCTGGTCGATGTAGCGGCGCGTGTCGTCGTAGAAGAAGCCGGTCTCCGGATCGATGCCGCGCACCGCGCCGATCATCTCGCTCGCGAAGAGGATGTTGTCCACGGGAATCACACGGGTGAGCAGGTCGATGCCCGGCTGGTGATACACGCAGGTGTCGAAGAAGATGTTGTTGAGCAGGTGGTCTTTCAGCAGCGGCTTCTTCATCTCTTGCGCCAGGCCGCGAAAGCGCCCCCAGTGGTAGGGCACCGCGCCACCGCCGTGCGGAATCACGAAGCGCAGCGTCGGAAAGTCGATGAAGAGGTCGGAGGTGAGGCACTGCATGAACGCCGTGGTGTCCGCGTTCAGGTAGTGCGCGCCCGTGGTGTGAAAGCACGCATTGCAGCTCGTGCTGACGTGCACCATCGCCGGGATGTCGTGCTCGACCATCTTCTCGTAGAGCGGATACCACTGGCGGTCCGACAGCGGCGGCGAGGTCCAGTGCCCGCCCGACGGATCGGGGTTGAGGTTGATCGCAACGAAACCGTACTCGCGCACGCAGCGCTCCAGCTCGGGGATGCAGCTGCGCGGGTCCACGCCGGGCGATTGCGGCAGCATCGCAGCGCCGATGAAGTGATCGGGGAACAGTTCGCTCACCCGAAAGCACAGCTCGTTGCAGATCGCCGCCCAGGTCGAGGAGGTCTCGAAGTCGCCGATGTGGTGCGCCATGAAGCTTGCGCGCGGGCTGAAGATCGTGAGGTCGCTGCCGCGCTCCTTCATGAGGCGCAGCTGGTTGCCCTCGATCGATTCGCGCAGCTCGTCGTCGCTGATCTTCAGGTCGGCGACGCGGGGTTTGAGCGCGGGGTCTTTCAATCCCGCGATCTGCTGGTTGCGCCAGTTCTCCAGCGCCTTGGGCGCGGTGGTGTAGTGGCCGTGGCAGTCGATGATCATCTTTTGGCAACCCGATCGGTTGTTGGTTCGGATGCATTCGAGTGTGGTGGCGCGTGCCTTCGCGTGGGGTGAGTTCGGGTTGCCCTACCATCAGACTTTCTTATCGATGGGGTTTACCCCAAGAATTGAAATGACTCCGGCGAACCAGCAAGACAAAGTGATCGGCAGCGCGCTGGCCATCAACCTGCGCCACCTGCGCGCGTTCTCGGCTGTGGCTGCCGCCGGCAGCATCGCCAGAGCCGCGGACGAGCGCCTGTACCGCGTCGCCTCGGGTGTCACGCGTTCCGTCTCGGAGCTCGAAGGCGTGCTGGGCCGGCCGCTGTTCGATCGCCGCGCGCGCGGCATGGCGCTCAATTCATACGGCGAACTGGTGCTGGTGCGCGCGCGCCGCATCGAGCGCGAGTTCGAGGATGCGCGCGCGCAGCTCGTCGCGCGCGGTGGCATCGGCGCGACCGCCGACGTGCCATCGCTCTTCGCCTCGATCCTCAACGGCCGGCGGCTCGCCGTCATCGCGAGCTTGGTCGAGAAGCGCAACATGCCGGCGGTCGCGCGCGAATTCGGCATCACGCAGCCGGCCATCAGCAGCGCGCTGAAGGACCTGGAGGGCGGGCTCGGCGCCGCGCTGCTCGAGCGCAAGGCGCGCGGCCTCGTGCCTACATTGGCCGGCGAGATCGTGGCCTTTCACTTCAAGCGCGTGCTCGCGGAGCTGCGCCACGTCGGACCGGACATTGCCGCGAGCGAGGGCACGCTGCAGGGAAGCGTGACCGTCGGGGCGCTGCCGCTCGGCCGCACGCAGATCCTGCCGCTCGCGATTGCCTCGCTGCTCGCGCGGCATCCGGGGCTGCACGTGGCAACGGTGGAGAGCCCGTACGACGCGCTGGCCGCATCGCTGCGCAGCGGCGACATCGACTTCATCCTCGGCGCACTGCGCAGCCCCGCCGAGGCGAAAGACCTGCAGCAGGAGGCGCTCTTCGAGGACCGCATCTCGGTCATCGCACGCGCCGGCCATCCGCTGGAACATGCGAAGCGCATCGACTTCGATGCGTTGCGGCAGGCGACCTGGGCGCTCTCGCGCCAAAGCACGCCATCGCGCGAGTTGCTCGAACGGTTCTTCTCGTCGGCGCGCGAGGCACCGCCGATTCCCGCGGTGGAAACGGGCGACCTCGCCGTGCTGCGCGGCCTGCTGCTGGAGAGCGACATGCTGACCGCGATTTCGCCGCATCAGCTGCGCTACGAGATTCGCGACGGCAGCCTGGTCGTGCTGGACTTTCCGCTGGACCAGACGCGGCGCGAAATCGGGTTGACGCAGCGGCAGGGCGCGTTCCCGTCGCCGGGCGCGCGGGCGCTGATGGCGGAGATCGCGGCGGTGGTGGCGCGATCGCCAGATTTCCGTGTGCCAGCGCGTTGAGCCGCACAGCCACGCAGTTCGCGCTTGCCATGCGCGCGGCCGGCTGCCATTCTTGTCGTCCCCCTATGCTGGAGACACGACATGAAGCACGAAGGAAGCTGCCACTGCGGCCGCGTGAAGTTCGAAGCGGAGGGCGACATCGCCTCGGCCATGGCCTGCAACTGCTCCATGTGCCAGCGCCGGGGTTCGCTGCTGTGGTTCGTGCCGCGCAGCGCCATGCACCTGCTCACACCCGACGAGAACGCGGGCACCTACCTGTTCAACAAGCACGTGATCAAGCACCGCTTCTGTCTGGCCTGCGGCATCCAGCCCTACAGCGAGGCCACCGGCCCGAAGGGCGAGCCGATGGCGGCCATCAACATCCGCTGCATCGAAGGCATCGACCTGGAGGCGGTGCCGGTCACGCACTTTGATGGCCGGTCGCGGTGAGCAGTGCCTGAAGGCTAGACGCGGATCACCGGCGCCGGCTGCGGTTGGCCTGACTCGTCCAGCTCGTAGGCATACGCTTCCTTGAGCTCGACGTTGGCGCTGTCGGTGTAGACCAGCAGGCGAGAGCCGTTGGTGCGGGTCTTGACCATGCCGAAGGCCGCGCGGCTGAAGCCGATGAAGGCGCCGCGCTTCTGGGCCTTGCGCGGGTCCGCAGGGAGAACCGCGCCCTCGTAGGTAAAGAAGGCCACCAGCTCCGTGACCAGCACCAGCGGCTCCGGCACGCGCGAGTACTTGCCCAGCGCACCCATGAGCGTGGCGCGCGGATGGATATATTCCTTGCGCGCGCTCTCGTCGCCGCTGGACACCACGCTCACGATGGGCGAGACGGCCTGCACGAACGCGCCTGAGAAGTCGGCCGACCCGTGGTGCGGCACCTTGAAGATCTCCGAGCGCAGGTTGATCGTGCCCTTGTTGCTCTCGCGTGCGAGAAAGCGGCTGGCCTCGTCGTTGAGATCGCCACAGAACAGATAGCTGAAGCCGCCGTAGTTGAGCTTGAACACCACCGAGTGGCCATTGATCGTGTGGGAGGCGGAAGCGCCGCTGGACCGCAGGTCGGTGTCCTCCAGCGACTCGTGTCCGATGCGCGGCCCTTCGGGTGGCTTGCCGAGAAACTTGAGCGCGGGCTTGCCCGCGACCTGGACCGTGTTCGGCCCGAGCACCTCGATGTTCAGCGCGCCGTCGTTGAAGAACTCGAATGCCTTGTCGTCGCCGAACTGCAGGCGGCGAAAGTCGATCTTCTGCCGCTTGTTGTACTGCGCCAGCGCGGTCTTCCATTCGAGGAAGGGTTCGTTCATCTGCGCATCGGTGACCTTGAGCAGGTTGTCTTCCAGCCCGGTGATGTAGAGGCCATCCGCTGTCTCCCTGGTAGCGCCCAGCAGTTCGCGGTCCGGCACCGTCTTCTTGTTCTTCTTGCTCGGCCGCTTGACGATGCCGTTGTGGAACACGCGATGCGGGCGCATGAACAGGCGCTTGCGAGGTTCGGAGTGTTCTTCGGACTTGAAGATCTCCACCAGCCCGGCGAAGTGGTCGGCATCGCCGTGGGTCACCAGGATGCAGTCGATGTCCTTGGGCTTGGCGGCCGACGTGTTGCGAAAGCGCCCCGCCAGATAGCGCGCGAACATCTGGTTGTCACCGCCGTCCACCAGGATCACCTTGCCGTCCGGCGATTCGATCACTGCGCCGTCGCCTTGTTGCACGTCGACGAAGTTGACGCGCAGCACGTCGTTCTGCGCCGGCTTCACCACCACGTCCGCCGGTTTGATCTTCATGCCCTTGCGCGGCACGATGTACCCGGTGGTCTTCTCTGTCACCACGCTGCCCTCGGGCTGCGCGACGTACACCACGGCTTCCACCTCGATCGCCGCCGACGTGATTTTCGTGACGGCGATCTCGTCGCCCCACGCGATGGTGCGCAGCAGCTTCTTCCGATCGGGAGCGGCCCAGATGTCTGCCAGGTCCACGTTGATGACGTACTTGGTCCCCATGGCGCGCTCCTCGGTTGTTGGTGTCGCGCAATGTAGTCTTGCGCGACAGGCCAGGCAACCCGACGAACGGCTTAGTCCGCTCTCATCCCGCGTAGGGCCCCTTGACCTCGCCCCATCCCCATCTGGGCATCGGTGCCTCGGCGTCCACGGTCGCGCCAGCCTGCGAGTTGATGACGGCGAGCCGCGAACCCCATTCGAGATAGCCGACCAGCGCCGAGCGGAACTCGGGATCGTCCGGCATCGCCAGTTCGTCGGCGGTCTCCAAGAGCAACGCGACCCAGCGGCGGCGCTGTTCCTGCTGCAGGTGGCGGTTCAGGTGCTGGCGGATCATGTGCGGATGGCCGCCATGGCTCTGCGAATAGTCGGTCGGGCCGCCCAGCACTTCGGCGAGGAACGCGGCAACGTGCGCCGGATGCTCGCCGTCCATGTGTGCGAAGACCGGGGCCAACAGCGGATCGGCCTTGACGTGTTCATAGAAACGCGTCGTCAGGCGAAGCAGCGCCTCGCTGCCGCCAAGCCATTGGTAGAGCGTCGGAACGTTGGTGTCGGTCATGGCGATGCAGCCCTCAGATTTTTGTGCCCACGACCCGCGCAATCCACGCTAGCAGCACGGCCACGACTTCATCGCGGTTGGTCTCGTTCAGCGTCTCGTGGCGCGCGCCGCCGAACACATGGCACGACACATCGCAGAGGCCCGCGTCGCGGTAGCGCTGCACCAGCGGGTAGAACCATTCGGCCTTGTTGCTGACCGGGTCCAGGTCGCCGATGAAGAGGTACAGCGGCAGTTCGGGCCGGATGCGCGATTGCATGGCCGCGGGCGCCAGCTCGTCGAGGTTCGCGAACATCGAACCCAGGCCCTCGGCCGAGACCGTGAACCCGCACAGTGGATCGGCGATGTACGCATCGACCTGCGCCGCATCGCGGCTGAGCCAGTCGAACGGGGTGCGCACGTCGGGCAGGGCGGCGTTCATGTCTTCCAGGCGAAAGCCGCTCTGCAGCGCGGCACCGAGCAGGTCGAGGGCCGCGGTGCCTGAGAGCACCGCGCCGGACAACAGCTCGCTGTGTCGCACCAGGTAGTACTGCGTGGCGAACGAGCCCATGCTGTGGCCCACGAGGATGAGCGGCAGGCCGGGGTGCGCGGCGCGCGCGTGGCGGCTCAGCAGTGCCATGTCGTCCACGAGGCCGGCGAATCCGCGTGGACCGAATTCGCCGAGCTCGCCGCGCGCCGAGGCGCCCTGGCCATGGCCGCGGTGCTCGTTCGCGTAGACCACGCAGCCGGCTTGCGTGAGTGCATCGGCCAGCGGCCGATAGCGCCGCGAATGTTCGCCCATGCCGTGCGCCAGCTGCACGATGGCCCGTGGTTCGGGGCCTTGCCAGCGGTGGGCTTCCACCGCATGGCCGTCGTTGGCGGCCAGTTCGAAGTTCGTCTCGGTGCTCGGCATGCGGTGTCCTCCAGGGCGTCCAGGGAAGGGGGTTGCCATCCTAATCGTTGAAGGCGCGCAGCATGGCCTTGCGCAGCCACGTCTCTGCCAGGTCCTTGTCCGTCACCGCGCGCCAGGCCATGCGGATCTGGTAGTCCGGGCTTTCGAAGGGCAGGGCCTCGAAACGAAGACCGCCTTGCGCCGACAGCGCCAGCGCCACGTGCTCGGGCACCGTGGCCAGCAGGTCGGTGCCGGCGAGCACGGCGGGGAGGCTGCCGAACTGCGGCACCGAGAAGGCGACATCGCGCTGGCGCCCCGACTCGCCCAGCGTTTCATCGACGGTGCCGCACAAATCGCCCGCGTAGGTCACGAGCACATGGCGTCGCCGGCAGTAGTCGTCCAGCGACAGCTTTCCAGGCACGGCATCGGCACGCAGCATGGCGAAGCGCGCCGTGCGGACCTTGCGCACCTTTGCATCGGCGGGCAGTTCCTTCAGGAACGACATCACCGCGGTGACGCGTCCCTGCTCCAGGTAGCGCATGGCGTTGCGGTAGCAGACGGTCAGCGTCACCAGCTTGGCGCCGGGCACCTCGGCGCTGAGGGCGCGCAGCAGCCGGGGCAGCATCGCGATCTGCAGGTCGTCGGTCAGGCCGATGCGGAATACCGGTGCGGCGCGCGCCGGCTCGAAGTCCGCCTGCGCGCGGAACGTGGCTTCGATCTGCGCGAGCGCGGGGCCCAGGCCCTGCATCAACGCCAGCGCCCGTTCGGTCGGCTCCATGACGCGGCCCTGGCGCACCAGCAGCGGGTCGCCGGTGAGCTCGCGCAGTCGCGCCAGCGCATGGCTCACCGCGGGCTGGCCCAGGTTCAGCCGCTCCGCGGCGCGGCTGACGTGGCGCTCGCGCATGAGCGCGGCGAGCACCGTGAGCAGGTTCAGGTCGATGCGGTTGAGTTCGATGGGTTTCATCCGGGTCCTGGCGTTATCGATTGCGCGCATAGCCAATATCCCGCGAATCGATTTGCTTGATTGTCCGGCGGCTTCTAGATTCAAGCCATCGGTCATTCAAGAAGGAGATTTTTCATGGGCAAGATGGTTCGCTTCCACGCGTTCGGCGGTGCCGAAGTCCTGCAACTCGAGGAGGCCCAGACACCGGCACCCGGCGCCGGCGAAGTGCGCATCGCGGTTGAGGCCATCGGCCTGAACCGGGCCGATGCGCTGTGGCGCGAGAACCTGTACATCGAAGAGGCGACGCTGCCGGCAGGGTTGGGCAACGAGGCGGCCGGCGTCGTCGAGGCGGTGGGTAGGGGCGTCGAGGGGCTGAAGGTCGGAGACAGGGTCGCGGTGCTGCCGGGCGCCGGCCAAGGCCGGTATCCCACCTATGGCGAGAACATCCTCCTGCCTGCGACGCACGTGGTGCGCTACCCGGGCAACCTGTCGGCCGCGCAGGCCGCGGGTGCGTACATGGCCTACCTCACGGGCTATTTCCCAATGTTCGAGATGGCGCGGCTGCAGCGCGGGCAGACGGTGCTCGTGACCGGCGCTTCATCGGGCACTGGCATCGCGGCGCTGCAGATGGCGCGCGCGGCGGGCATCGTCGCCATCGCCGTCACGCGCACGGCCGCCAAGCGCGATGCGTTGCGCGAGGCGGGTGCGACGCATGTGGTCGTGACGGACGATGAAGACGTGGTCGAGCGCGTGTCGAAACTCACCGAGGGCCGCGGCGTCGACCTGGTGTACGACGGCGTGGGCGGCGCGCAGGTCGAGCGGCTGGGCGACGTGGTGGCGCACCGTGGCTGGTACGTGCTGTACGGCCTCTCCGGCGGCGCCGAATTCAAGTACCCGGCGATCGCGCAGTTCCGCGGGAGCTGGCGCTTCCACGTCTACAAGGTGCTCGAGCACACCGGTGCGGCCACGATGGGATTGCCGCGCGACGAGGGGGCGCTCGGCCGTGCGCTGGCCTTCATCGACGCGGGCCTCGAGAGCGGCACGCTGCAGGTGCGCATCGACCGGGCCTTCGCGCTCGACGATGTGGTGCAGGCCCACCGGTACCTGGAGCGCGCCGGGCACATCGGCAAGGTCGTGCTCACGGTCTGACGGGCGCTCGCCGGGGCGAAGGCCGGGCAAGCTTCTTGCACGTCGGGGCAAGCCCCATGGCGGCAAGCGCGACCCGGCAGTAAATTGCGGGCACGCCCCTGGTACGCCGCCCCTGAGATTTCGAAACACGAAAGCGCGTCTTCGCCCCGATGGCGGCGTTGCAAATCCTCGCGATACCTACAGGTATCGCTGCGGTTTGCGCCTTGCCCTCGGCGCGAATCCATCGCTTTCGTTATGTTTCGAAATCTCAGGGGCGGCGTACGGGTGACAAACAATGGTTTCCAACCCCCTGACCCCCCAGGAGTGCCCGTGGACGCATGGTCGAGCCAGCAGCTTTCTCCCTTGTACGGACGCGAGGTGTTCCGCTCGCGCGAGGCGGACGAGACCCACGCGCTGGTCGCCAATGAACTGAAAGACCACCGCAGCGTCTGGGGCCGCGGCAAGGTCGATGCGATCTTCTGCCGCGCCGAGCTGAGCGCACTGTCGCTGTGCATCCTGCGCTATGGCTGCGACGTGGACATCGAGCCCGATGCACTCGGCAACTTCGTGCTGGTGCAGATGCCGCTGCGCGGCCACGCCGAAATCCGCTCGGGCGGCCAGACGTTGCACATCCATCCGGGCCAGGGCGCGGTGGTGTCCGCGCACAAGCCGGTGCGGCTGCGCTGGCATGCCGACTGCGAGCAGCTGATGCTCAAGATCGAACTGGGCCGCCTGCAGGAAGTGGCGCGCCGCGCCTTCGCCGCGCGCCATGGCGAAGAGGTAGGCGAGATCGATTTCGACATGCCGCTGCGGCTGGACGACGCCGCCGGCACGCAGTGGTGCCGCATGGTGGCCAACCTCGCGTCGTTGCTGCCTGCAGCGGGCGACAGTCCTTCGTACGACCCGCGCTGGCTCGCCCACTGCGAAGACAACCTCATGCTCTACCTGCTGTGCCACCGGCCCAACTCGGTGCGGCGCCAGCACGATGCGCAGCGCCTCGGCTCGGAGGCGGCCAGCCTCGGGCAGTTGCGGCGCGCCGAGGAGTTCATGCGCAGCCGGCTCGACACGGCCCTGTCGCTCGAAGCGGTGGCAGATGCCGCGGGCGTGACGCGTCGCACGCTCGCGCTGCTGTTTCGCCGCCACCGCGACCTGTCGCCGATGGAGGTGCTGCGCAACATGCGGCTGGATGCCGCGCATGCGCAGCTCGCGCGCCACGACGGCGCGAGCGTGACGCAGATCGCCTTGGACTGCGGCTTCTCGCACCTGAGCCGCTTCGCCGCCTGCTACCGGGAGCGCTTCGGGCAGCTCCCGCGCGATACCTCCAGACACTGAGGCTGCACTAGGACTTCATCGCGCACTTGGCGGCCGAGCTGTCCTGGTAGTTCTGCAGCACGGTGCCGATCACCTTGTTGGTGATGCGGCCGCTGGCGTCCTTGCCGATCACGCGCAGGTAGTAGTTCTGGATGGGGAAGTTGTTGGCGCCGTAGCTGAAATCGCCGCGCACCGACTTGTACTTCGCCGCCTTGATGGCTTTGAGCAGCGCGGGCTTGTCGGCCACCTTGCCGCCGGCATCGCGCACGGCCGCATCCATGGCCATCAGCACGTCGTAGGCCTGGCCGGCATAGAAGGACGGGTTGCGCCCGTTGTTCTGCTGGCGGAACTCGGCCACGAAGCGCTGGTTGGCGGGGTTGTCCAGGTCGTAGGACCAATGCGCGGTGTTGAACAGGCCCAGCATCGGTTCGCCCACGGCGGGGATCATGTCCTCGTCGGCCGAGAAGGCGGTCGAGATCAGCGCCACGTCTTTCGAGAGCCCCGCGCCGACGAACTGCTTGATGAAGCTCACGCCCATCGCGCCGGGCAAGAAGAAGTAGAGCGCGTCGGGCTTGCTCGCGCGGATCTGCGCGAGCTCGGCCGAGTAGTCGAGCTGGCCGAGCTTGGTGTAGAGCTCGTCGCCCACGCCGCCCTTGAAGTTGCGCTTGAAGCCGTTGACCGCGTCCTTGCCGCCGGGGTAGCTGGGTGCGATGAGCGCGACTTTCTTGAACCCCTTGTCGGAGGCGAACTTGCCCGCAGCCTCGTGGTACGCATCGTTCGGGTACGACGCGCCGAAGAAGTAGGGGTTGCATTTGGCGCCCGAGTAGTCGCTCGGGCCGGTGTTGCTCGACAGGTAGGGCACCTTGGCGGCGAAGAGCGGCGGGCCGACGGCCAGCGCGACGGACGAGCCGACGGGGCCGGTGAACAGGTCGATCTTGTCGCGCAGCAGCATGCGCTCCACCACCTGGCGGGCGAGGTCGGGGTTGCCGGCCGTGTCGGCCTCGACGAACTCGACCGGCACGCCGCCCAGCTTGCCGTTGAGCTGCTTCATCGCCACGGCGAAGCCGGCCTTGGACTCGGCCCCGCCGACGGCGAAGGGGCCCGAGAGGTCCATCGCGAGGCCGACCTTGACGGGCTGGGCCTGTGCCGGTGACAGCGATAACGATGCGCCGGTGACGACGGTGAGGGCCAACAAGGCCGTTCTGATGCTTGCCTGCGACATGGGAGATCTCCTCTGGAGGGATTCGGTTGCGTGGGGTGGATGCAATGCGGGTCGGAGTCTGCGTGCCGCCGTGGCGGCGGGCTATCCGTTTCTTGCAGCGACGTTGCTTGCAAGAAGTGGACAGACAGCGGCAGGGGCGCTGCCCAGAATTCTCCAAAACCCCACCACTTCGAGAGACATCCACGATGAGTCAGTACATCGACATCCCGGCCGGCGATGGCCGCAGCTTTCGCGGCTACCTCGCACTGCCGGCCTCGGGCAGCGGCCCCGGCATCGTGCTGTGCCAGGAGATCTTCGGCATCAACGGCTACGTGCGCGAGGTGGCCGACCTCTATGCCGAGGAAGGCTACGTGGTGCTGGCGCCCGATCTCTTCTGGCGCATGGAGCCCGACGTCGACCTGGGCTATTCGCCGGAAGACTGGCAACGCGCATTCGGCTTCTTCCAGAAGTTCGACATCGAGGCCGGCATCTCGGATGTCACCGCCAGCGTGAAGGCGCTGCGTGCGCACCCGGCCTGCACCGGCAAGGTGGGCGCGCTGGGCTACTGCCTCGGCGGCAAGCTCGCATACCTTGCGGCCGCGCATTCGGGCGTGGATGCGGCGGTGGGCTACTACGGCGTCGGCATCGAATCCGCGCTCGACCTGGTGCCGAAGATCGAATGCCCGATCGCACTGCATTTCGCCGAGCTCGACCAGTTCTGCCCACCCGAGGCCCGCGCCCAGGTGCTGCAGGCCTTTGCCGGCAAGCCGGACGCGCAGATGTACGTCTACCCCGGCGTGGACCACGCCTTCGCGCGCACCGGCGGCGACCACTTCGACAAGCCTTCCACGCTGATGGCGCACCAGCGCTCGATGGCGCTGTTCAAGGCGGCCATCGGGCCGGTCTACGACCTCTCGGCGCTCTGGGACAAGCACTGCGAATACGAGTTCGCAACGCGCGACGTGGTCGCCACCATGGGCACGATGGTGAGTGAGCCCTATGTCAACCACATCCCGACGATGACCGGCGGGGTGGGCGCCGGGGAGCTGTCGCGCTTCTACAAGCACCACTTCATTCCGACCACGCCGCCCGACACGCAGCTCACGCCGATCTCGCGCACCGTGGGCGCAACGCAGATCGTGGACGAGATGCTCTTTCGCTTCACCCACACGGTGGAGATCGACTGGATGCTGCCGGGTGTCGCGCCGACCGGAAAGCCGGTGGAGATTCCGCTGGTGGCCATCGTGAAGTTCCGCGGCGACAAGCTCTACCACGAGCACATCTACTGGGACCAGGCCAGCGTGCTGGTGCAGATCGGCCTGCTCGATGCCAAGGGGCTGCCCGTGGCGGGCGTGGAAACCTCGCGCAAGCTGGTGGACGAGACCTTGCCTTCGAACACGCTGATGCCGCGCTGGTCGAAATCGAACGGCCTCACGATCGCCGACTCGGCCTTGCCGCTGGGATGATGCGCGAGCCGACCCTGTTGCAGCTCGCGGTGGCGCAGGTGCTGCAACTCACGCCGGCCATCAGGTCCTTCGTGTTGCGCAACGCGGAGGGCGGCGCGCTGCCGCCTTTCGCGCCGGGTGCGCATCTCGGCGTGCAGGTGGTGCAGCCGGGCGGGAGCGCCGGGCTGCGCGCCTATTCGCTGGCGAGGCCGCACGCGGCCGGCGACGACGCCTACGAGATCGCCGTGCAATGCGAACCGCAGGGCGCGGGCGGCTCCGCGTGGATGCATGCGCTGGCGCCCGGCGATGCCCTGACGGCGCACGCTCCGCGCAACGACTTCGCCTTGCGTGAAGGCGATGCCGCACCGTTGCTGATCGCCGGCGGCATCGGCATCACGCCCTTGCTGTGCATGGCGAGGGCATTGGCGGCGCAAGGCAAGCCCTTCGATTTCTTCTATGCCACGCGCAGCGAAGCGTCCACCGCGTACCTGCACGAAGCGCGCGCACTGGGCGCGACGGTCGTTCACGACGGCGGCGACCCTTCGCGAGGGCTGGACCTGCGCGCGGTGCTGGCCCATCCGCAGCCGGGCCGTCACGTGCATCTCTGCGGCCCGCGCGGCATGGTGCAGGCGGTGGTCGACACCGCCCGCGCGCAGGACTGGCCCGACGACCACGTGCACTTCGAACTCTTCGCCGGCGCGATCGCGCAGACCGGTGACGCGCCCTTCGAGGTGCGCACGCTGCGCTCGGGCAAGACGCTGACGGTGCCGCCCGGCCAGAGCTTGCTGGACGTGCTGATCGCCGCCGGGCTCGACCCGATGTACGACTGCCGCCAGGGCGATTGCGGCGTGTGCGCCGTCGACGTGGTGGAGGGCGTGCCCGACCACCGAGACCACAACCTGAGCCCGCGCGAGAAGGCGGGCGGCAAGACCCTGTGCACCTGCGTGTCGCGCGCCAAGACGCCGCACCTGGTGCTCGACATCTGATGACGCTTCAGGAGACCGACCCGATGAATTCCGTGATCCCCATCATCCCCATCATCCCTATGGCAGCGACAAACCCGATCGACATCCAGTCGCTCGTGCAGCCCGACCGCGTGCACAAGCGCGTCTACACCGACCCCGCCATCTTCGAGCTGGAGATGGACCGCGTCTTCGGCCAGGCCTGGCTGTACGTGGGCCACGAGAGCCAGGTGCCGAACGTCGGCGACTACTTCACCACGCGCCTGGGCCGCGAACCCGTGGTGATGGTGCGCCACACCGACGGTGCGGTGAACGTGCTGTACAACCGCTGCCCGCACAAGGGCGCCAGGATCGTGCCCGACGGCAGCGGCAGCGCCGGAAAATTCCTGCGTTGCCTGTACCACGGCTGGACCTTCAAGTGCGACGGCAGCCTCTTGTCGGTGCCACTGCGCAGCGGCTACGAGGACACGGCGCTCGACCTCAAGAGCGGGTCGCACTCGGTGCGCAAGGTGGCGCGCGTGGCGAGCCATCGCGGCTTCGTGTTCGCGAGCCTTTCCGAAGACGGGCCCGAGCTCATCGACTTCCTCGGCGGCGTGGCCACGTCGCTCGACAACTTCTGCGACCGCGCACCCGAGGGCGAGGTGGAAGTGGCCGGCGGCGTGCAGCGCGTGATCCAGCGCAACAACTGGAAGATCTTCTTCGAGAACCTGCACGACACGATCCACGCGGTGGCCACGCACGAGTCGTCGTGGCGCGCGGCCAAGGAAGAGTTCGAAGCCATGCCTGCGGGCACGCCCAAGCCCTTCGAGGTGGTGATCGTCGACGGCAACGGCGAGCCGCTGGAGTTCTGGGAGAACCTGGAGCTCAAGGGCTACGACAACGGCCACGGCTTCATGGAGGGCATCTTCGTGCCGCCCACCGACCCGGTGAGCCTGGCCTACGTGGCGGCGCTCCAAGCCAGCCAGGGCGCCGAGCGCGCCGACGAGATCCTGCGTGTGAACCGGCACAACACCATCGTCTACCCGAGCTGTTCGCCGCACACCTCGTTCCAGCAGATCCGCGTGATCCGGCCGCTGTCGGTGGACCGCACGCTGGTGGAGATCTTCAGCTTCCGCCTGAAGGGCGCGCCGGAGGCGACCTTCCAGCGCACGCTGAAGTACACCAACATCGTCAACTCGCCCTCGTCGAACGTGATGCCCGACGACCTGGAGGCCTACAACCGCGTGCAGGAGGGGCTGGCCTCCGACGGCGGCGACTGGGTCAGCATGCACCGCGCGGCCGGGCGCGACCAGCCGCTGCCGGGCGGACGGGCTTCCAACGGCAACAGCGAGATGCCGTCCCGCAACATGTTCGCGGCGTGGGCCTCGTACATGGGCGCGCAGGCCGGGAGCGCCGAATGAACTTCAACGACTGGCACGAGCAGCAGGCGATCACCCAGTTCCTGCACCACGAGGCGCGCCTCCTGGACGAGCACCGCTGGGACGAATGGCAGCGGCTCTTCACGCCCGAGGGGCTCTACTGGGTGCCGCTGGTGCACGGGCAGACGGACCCTATCAACCATGCCTCGCTGTTCTGCGAGGACGCCTTGCTGCGCTCGATGCGGGCGCGGCGGCTCGAGCAGGCGCGCGCCTATTCGCAGCAGCCGCCCACGCGCACGGTGCATGTGGTGGGCAACATCGCGCTCGAATCGCGCGATGAAGAAGGCTGTGTGGTGCGCTCGGCATTCCTGCTCCTCGAATGGCGCAAGACCGAGCAGCGCACCTTCGGCGGCAGCGTGCTGCACACCCTGCAGCGCGCGGGCGACGGATTCCGCATCCGGATGAAGCGCGTCGAGCTCGTCAATTGCGACGCGCCGCACGAAGCCTTGCAGGTGTTCATGTGACGGCCGCGCTGTTGGCCATGCACTACCAGAACGACGTGCTGCATGTCGATGGCAAGGTGCGCGTGGGCGTGGCGGCCGACGACCCGGCGCGCCCGCGGCTCATCGCCTCGGCCGCGCGCCTGATCGCCGGTGCGCGTGCGAACGGGGTGCCGGTGATCTTCGTGCGCATCGCCTTCGCACCCGGGTACGCCGATTGCCTCCACAACTGCGCGCTGTTCCGGCGTGTCGCCGAAACGGGTGCGGTGCTCGACGGCGAGTGGGGCGCGGAGTTCTACGAAGAGCTCGCGCCGTTGCCGGGCGAAGCCATCGTCACCCACAAGCGCAACAACCCGTTCTGGGCCAGCGGGCTCGAAGACGTTGTGCGCAGCACTGGCGCATCGCGGCTCTTCGTCGCGGGCATCGCGACGAACCACGTGGTCGAGCATGGCGCGCGACATGCGAGCGACCTGGGCTACGAGGTGGCGGTCGTTGCCGATGCCTGCAGCACCGCGCAAGCGCACCTGCATGCGGCCAGCCTGGAGACGCTGGCGATGCTCGCGGATGTGATGAATGTCGACGATGCGATCATGCAGATGGAGGCCACGCCATGAACTTCGAAGGAAAAGTCGCCATCGTCACCGGCGCGGCGGCGATGCTGGGCGCCGCCATCGTCCGTGCTTTCGTGAAGGCCGGTGCGCAAGTGCTGGCAGTGGACATCGATGCCACGCGCGGCGAGGCGCTGGCGGCCGAGCTGGGTCCGCGCTGCCGCTTCATTGCGTGCGACATCGCCTCGGACACGGCGCTCGATGCGCTGGTGGCCGATGCGCTCGCCAGCGAGGGGCGCATCGACTTCCTCGTCAACAACGCGGTGGTGTACGGCGACAACGGGCTGGAAGCTTCGCGCGGCGAATGGCTGCATGCGCTCGACGTCAACCTGGTCTCCGGCGCGCTGCTGGTGCACAAGACCGCCGACGCGCTGGCGGCGCAGGGCGGGGCGGTCGTGAACATGGGCAGCGTGGGCGGCAAGTTCGGCACGGCGGGGCGGGCGCTCTATCCGGCGGCCAAGGCGGCCATCCTGCAGCTCACGCGCAACCAGGCCGCGAGCCTGGCGCACCGGCGCGTGCGCGTGAACTCGGTGTCGCCCGGGTGGACGTGGTCGGACGCGTTGTCCCGCATGTCGGGCGGTGACCGCGCGCACGCGGACCGCATGGCAGCGCCGATGCATCCGCTGGGCCGCGCGGGCGATGGCGACGACGTGGCGCAGGTGGTGCTGTTCCTGTGCTCGGATGCCGCGCGCTTCGTGACCGGCGCGGACATTCCGGTCGATGGCGGCTTCTCGATGCTGGGGCCGGACCAGGGGCGATCGGCGCGGGACTGGTTCGGCGCCTAGCCGACGAGGCGGTACCAGCCGATGCCGTCTTCGGCGATATCGCACGCGACCTCGCCCCGGTGCAGCAGGTAGTTCAGGCACGCGAGGCTCTCTCCCGTCGCCATGCCCAGCAGCTGCACATCGGACTCGGCGATGCTGCGCGCGAAGAGGCTCGCGAACACGTCGACCGCGCGCTTGGGCGTCTTCAAGGCATTCCGCAACCGGTCGAGTGCGCGGTCCTGCCCCTGCTGGAGCCGGTCGATGCGCGCATGCAGGCCGCGAAAGCACTCGTTGTGCGAGGGCAGCACGAGCACGTCGTCGGGCACCTCGTGCCGGAGCTTGGCCAGCGATGCGAGCCAGTCGGCCATCGGGTCGGCGTCGGGCTCGACCGGCGAGACCGAGACATTGGACGAGATGCGCGGCAGGATCTGGTCGCCCGAGATCAGCACCTTGAGATCGGGACAGTACAGGCACGCATGTTCGGGCGAATGGCCGTTGCCTGTGACGATACGCCAGTCGTGCGCGCCGATGCGCAGCACCTCGCCGTCGCGCAGGCGCCGGAAGCTGTCGGGCAGCGGATGGATGTGCTTGCCGAAATTGCCGAAGCGCGTGCGGTAGGTCTCGATGGCGGCATCGCTCCAGCCGGCGCGGCGGTAGAAGGCGATGGCGTCGTCCGGCGCCTCGCGGCCGGTGTCGGACACCATCACGCGGCACATGAGGTATTCGGAGCGGGTCATCCACAGCCGCACGCCGAACTTGCGCGTGAGCCAGCCGGCCATGCCCACGTGGTCGGGGTGCATGTGCGTCACGAAGACGCGGGTGAGGCCGCGCGTGTCCGGCGAATTGGCGAAGAGTTCGCGCCAGACGGCGGCCGTTTCCTCGGTGCGCACGCCTGTATCGACGACGGCCCAGCCTGCGCCGTCGTCGAGCGCCCACAGGTTGATGTGGTCCAGCGAGTAGGGCAGCGGCATGCGGATCCAGTGCACGCCCGCGGCGACCTCGATCGACTTGCCGCGTGGCGGGAGCTCCGCAAAGGGGTAGACGAGCTTGCCCTTGGCCGCTTCCGCTGTCTCTTCCAAACCATCCATCGTGTTCACCTCCAGAGGGGTGAATTGTGAACCCGGGCGAAATTCAGACCGGGTCCGACGGACTTGCGCGCTTACTTGCGCCGGTTGCGGGCGGCTGGTGCCGAGGTTTGCGACGGTGCAGCGCCGCCATCCACACCCAAACGGCCGCCGCCGCCCAAGCCCTGGCCGCGCACCGTCTGCGCCTTGTAGTTGCGCAGCGACCGGACCATCTGGTTGAAGGCGTCCATGAAGGCCGCCGCAATCACCTTGCCCTGCGGCGTGCGCGTGTAGCCGCCGATGCCGCCCGCGCCCGAGTGGCCGCCCAGGCCGGCGAAGCCCGCGAAGTCGGTCTTGGAGGCGCTGCCTTCGGCGGCCGCGACCTGCACGCCCGAGCGGTTGTCGATGAGGGTCAGGAGCGCGCTGGCTTCCTTGGTCTGCAGGCTCGCGCCGATGCTGGCGATGGCGCGGCCACGGCCGCCGCCCACCAGGCCGCCCAGCGCGCCACCGAGGCCGCCGGCGTCGTTGTTGCTGAACACGATCTCGGGCGACAGGCCGTAGTCGGAAGCCACCATCTGGCCGCGGCCGAAGTTGCTGCCGCCGCGCATTTCGCCCGACTGCATGAGCGCGCGCTCGCGCGTCATGGCGTTCATGCCGGCCGCGCCGCGCTCGACCACCACGAAGCAGTTCGATTGCTGCACCAAGAGGCGCAGCAGGTTGGCCGTCGGCGGGAGCTTGTATTCGCCGGTGAGGACGGTGTACCAGCCGGCGTTGACGTTCTCGATGAGGGAGACGGTGCCCAGCGGCGAATCGCAGCGTTCGAGCGCGCTGCTTTCACCGGCGGTGGCCGAACCGGCGGCGCTGCCGGTGGCCACGGTCTTGGCCGACTGGCTGCCCATTTGCATGTCGGTGGTCGCGCAGCCGGAGAGAACCAGCGCGCCGGCAAGCGCGCTGGCGCTTGCGAAAGAAAATTTGGAAGAAGCCATGTCCGGATCAACAGGTAAGGAATGAAGAAGCGCCCCGCCGGGAAGCGCCACTCATCGGGTACCGAAGTGGGACCGCGTGGCCTGTATGACCTCCCCCGATTCGTCGCGCCGCCAGCGACCGCGCGACGATACGACCTGGCGCATCGGCATGCCAGTGCCGAAAGTCATGGTCCGCGCGCAGCGAAGCGGGCGGGATCATGACCCAGCGCGCACCCGCGGACAGGCGGTCTCAAGGCTCCCCGGAAGGCGCAGGGAGATGGTCCGGCGCCCGGTGCGGCGCAGTTACAGTCGGGCCTTCAACACGAGGAGTTTTCAGATGGCAACCACCAAGAAGAATGTCGTTGGCGAAGCAGCAGCGGAACTGACCCGTCAACAAGTCGCGCAGGCCCTGGCCATCGCCGGCGCCTCGAATTTCAGCGGCGCTTCCGATCCCTCCTTCGTCGGCTCCATCCTGGTGGCCCTGGCCGTCAACACCAGCTCCGTCAGCGCGACCATCGACAGCGCGAAAGGCCGCACCCCCGTCGTCCAGCACTGACCTCGACCGTCAAATCCGTCAGGTCGTGTAGTCGCCGCTGGCCTCGGGCTGGAAGAGCACCGCCACCACGCGCGCGGCGCTCTCCTGGCCGCCCGGCATGCGCCAGCGTGCCGTTGCCCCGGCCTTCAGGCCGAGCAGCCCGATGCCCGCGGGCGACAGCACCGAGATGAAGCCGGCGTTCGGTTGCGCATCGTCCGGGTAGCAGACGACCAGCTTCTGCCGCTGGCGCGTGGGCAGGTCTTCGATTTCGACCTGCGTGTACATCGTGACGATGTCCGCAGGCACCTCCCGCGACGCAAGAACGTCCGCCATGTCCAGAAGGTCGGCGAGCGCCGGGGGAGGGTGATTGCCCGTCAGTTTCTGAAGACGGACGAAGTCCAGTTCGGTGAGCGTGCGCTCTCCGTGAATCGTTGCAAGCATGAATGAAGCACTCCAATGGAACGCGCGGAAGCGGTGCCCGGCGGTCTATGGTTTGCGCATCAGGAAAAGTAGCGGACCACCGGGCTCAGGAAAGTGCGCAAGTGCGTCGGAACACTGCCGAAATCGCCGCAACGACATCCGTGCGGCGGCGAGCCGCTGCCCAAGGCAGGGCTGCGCATGCAGGATGTTGGCGGGACGCGGGCGAGGGGACCATCGCTCGAGTGTAGGGAGGCGATGAGGTCCGTCAAGCAATGGCCTCACGCGCCTTGCCGATAAGCGCGGGGGTCTTCGGTGCGTGCGCCGTGCACGACGAGGCGCCATCCTCTTTCGCCTTCGGCGTCTCGTCGAGCCACTGCAGCTCGTCCGGCAAGTAGGGGCGGGACCAGGACATTCCATCGAGGCGAACGCGCACCGTCAAGCCCCGGGCGGTGGTGACCGTTCCCGGCTGGCCCTGGAAACTGACGCGGGCGCCCTTCTTCGCGGGCACGTTGAAGTGCGCGCAGATGCCCTCGAAACCCGGGCGCGGCGTCGTCTTGCATTCTTCGTTCGTACTTGCCATGCAAGTGTCTACGCGGAAGCAACCGGTCTGGATTCAACCGGTTTGAAGTTGCGCCAAAGCGACCGGATCGATGCCTGAAAAGGGCCCTAGTCGGACACGAAGTACGGAACGGGATCGACCGCGTTGCCGTTCCTGCGCAACTCGAAGTGCAGCTTGACGCGATCGGCCTCGGTGCGGCCCATGTGCGCGATCACCTGGCCGCGCTTGACGGACTGTCCTTCCTTGACCAGCAGCTTGCTGTTGTGTGCGTAGGCGGTCACGAAGACCGCGTCGTGCTTGATCATGACGAGCTGGCCATAGCCACGTGGGCCCACGGCCGAATAGACGACCTTGCCGTCGCGCGCGGCGACGACGGGATCGCCCTCCGATCCCGCGAAGTCGACGCCCTTGCTGTTGCGGCCATCGAATCGCTTGATGACGGTGCCACTCGACGGGCGGAGGAAATTTCGCTCCGCCTTGGCCACGGGGGCCGACGGTGTTGCGGGCGCCGGCTCGCTGCTTCGCGCACGGCGATCCGGTGCGGGGCGGGCGTCGTTGCGGGCGGAGGGCGCCGGCTTGGTGCTTGCCGGTTTCCTGGGTGCGGGCGCCGGGGCCGGCTTGGTGGCGCAGCCGATGAGCAGGACGCCCAGTGCGCCCGAGGCGAGGGCGAGTGCGATCCGGCGAGGGATGAGTGATCGGGGTGCGGGGAGGTTCGGAAATCCGGGTTCAGCTTGCGGCTTGGAATGCATGGTCAGGACTGTATTGGAATCTGCTGGCCGAATCGCTGCGCAGCCGCGTTCAGGCCGTGAGGTTGTGCCTCATTTCCGGATGTGCAGGTCTGCGATGGCGTGTGGGCGGCCGCGATGGGCGGGCTCGTCCATCGCGTCTCTCAACTTGCGAAGAATATTGGTCAGCGCCTGGGGGCTCGTGCCGACTTCCCGCGCCGCGACGCCGGGGCGCACACCACCGACCAGAACCATGTATGCGGCATCGCGAGAGGGGGTTTCTCGCAACCGGGCGCGCCTGGACAGCGCCTTGAACTCGCTTCTGGTCATCCGCTTCGTCTCCTTCGGTGGCCGGAGTCTGACGAGTCCCCGCAGGTCGATGGATAGTCGTCTTGGGGAATTGCAGGTAGGAATTTCCCCCGTGCCGATTGCAACCCAGGCGCGCCGCCGGGCAATGGCCAGATGACCCGGGCGATGGCCTTGAGGTGTTCGAAGCCGAGAGCGCCAGCGGCTGCTCATGCGCGCCGAAGTCACTGAGCGACCCGGACAGCGTGCCGGTGCTGTCCATGATCGGAACGCCGGAGCAGGCGGCCCTATTGAAAAATGCCTCGCCGCCGTTCGAGCGGCGAGGCATTCAGGAACCGCGAAAGGCTTGTCCGGTTTCCCGATCAGGCCGCAACGGAAGGGACCCGCATCGGCACGAGACCCAGGGGGGCGATGCGCGAAATGATTTCTGCATGCATGAGCCCGAGGGACTGCGCCGGCGTGAAGCTGGCCTGCACGATCACGCCGGCCGCGCCGAAGGTGCGATCGACCGTGGCTGTCGTGATCGCACCGGGGAACATGAGCGCTTTCTGGACCTGGAACTGCTGCTCTTCGTTGCAAAGAGGCAGGCTGAATTCGTATTGACTCGTGCTTTTCATTCAAGACCTCGATTCAGTGGACGAGGTGCCAGTCTAGTGGCTGCTGCGCGGGGGGGCGAATCCGGCCGTTCGTAACAAGCCTCGAATCAACGAACTTTACGTCACACCAGGTTGCGTTTGTTTGAAACCGCTTGTACTCGGTTCGGCGTCCGTATCGAGCGTCGCCGCTGGACCAAGAGAGAGGACTTCAAGGCTTGACGCGCCCCAGGCGCAGCGCGCCTTTTCGCTCCAGTCGTCGGAGGATCGAACCCACCGTCGAGTAGGGAATGCCAATCCCCCTGCGAACGAGTTCGGACGCCGCCGCACTGGGCGTGCGGATTTCCGCTGGCAGCGCTGCGACCGCTTTCAACACATCCACCTCACGTCCGTGCAATGCCGGGCGCAACTGGATGAACTGGTTCTCGGGACCGGGGCCCTTCGGCACCGCTGCAAGGGTATCGGCGACGATGGTGCGCTTCCCGTTCTTGAGGGTCATGGCGGCGAAATGTGCATTGCGGACCTGAACGAGGTCTGAATGCGCAAGCGCGTGTATCCGGGGCCAGCGCGCACGCCTTGTCGAAGCGCATGCCGCGCTGGCGCGGGCGCTCATCTGATTGCGCTCGCGAAGCGTGGCTCGGTGAGCAACATTGGCTGCCATCCATCTTTTTTGGCTGGCTCGATCACGTCCGATTCGACGCGCTTTCGTCATCCCCGGCGAGAGTTCAGGCGAACCATCCGACTCATCGACGCAGACCGCAATGCGGCGAAGTGGAGCAGCAATGCAGAGTCACTGCGGCGGTTGGACGTTGAACGCGACGCGCACTTCGTCCAGTCGCGATTGCGCATTCCAGTAGCACTGCGCGAGTTCCTCCGGGGTTGGCTCGGGGTAACCCTCCGGCGGACGCAGAGCGTTGCCGAGCCGCTCCCACGCGGCTTCCCATGCGAGCTTCGCGATGGCGCGAGATTCGGGTGAAGTAGGCATGAGTGTGTCGAGATATTGATGGTCCGGAACGATCATGGGGCCGCGCGGTGCGGCCTTCAAGAGGTGACCCCCGAGTACTGGGTATTGGAAGCTTCCAATATCGACCCACAATTGAAAATGCCCCGCTACCTTTTGAGTAGCGGGGCATCCAGTTGCCTTGCGGCTTGTAGTGGCTCCTCGACCTGGGCTCGAACCAGGGACCTACGGATTAACAGTCCGGCGCTCTACCAACTGAGCTATCGAGGAACAAGCCTCAAATTATAGCGTGGTTTTTTGGGCCTTCTCAAGGCCTCGAAACTTTTGCACCAAAAACTTTCGCTCGTGCATCTTCACAGCGCGACGCTCAGGCCCAGGCGCAGCGTTCGAGGCGCGCCGGGGAACAGGTAGACGTGGCCGAACTGGTAGGGCGATTCCTTCCAGTAGCGGCGGTCTAACAGGTTGTCGATGGCCAGTGTCCAGCTCGTGTTCACGCCGCGCAGTTTCGTGTCGTAGCGCAGCACCGCATCGACGCGCGTCCACGAGGGCAGCGTGATCGAGCCGTCGGCGAGCACGTTGCGACGCCCTTCGTGCGACAGCTGGCCCGCCACTTCGAGACCCGGCACCGATGGCACCCGATACGCCGCCTGCGCACGCAGCACCTGCTTGGGCACGTTGGTCGGCCACTGTCCGTTGCTGGCGGGTTCGACGGTGCTGCCGCGGCGCTTGGCATCCATCAGCGTCATGCTGCCGCCGATGCGCCAGGGGCCTTCGGTCCACTGCGCGCCGGCTTCGAGGCCGCGGTGCACGGCGCGGCCGTCGTACTTCGCCTCGCACGGCGTGAGCCCCAAGCGGTTGCACGCATCCAGGTTGGTCATCGGACGCTGGATATCGAACCATGCGAGCTGCCAGTTGAACGCATCGTTGCCGCCCTTGATGCCCAGTTCCCACTGGCGCGACTTCAGCGCGGGCAGTGCCTGGCCCGCGTTGCTGTACTGGTCGCTGCGGTTCGGCACGACCTGCGACTCGACGCCCTTGCCCCAACTCGCATAAGCCAGGAGGCCCGGCTGGATGGCGTAGCTCGCGGCGATCCACGGCGTGGTCACACCCTGCTTGTAGCCCGTCGGGTTCGAGCCGTCGTTGCCGATGCTGCTGCGGTCCATGCGCGTGTGGCGCGCGCCGAGCCAGGTGGTGAAGCGGTCGTTCCAGCGGATCGCGTCCTGCACCGAGAGCTCGGTCGAGCGCTCGTCGCGGTTGGTCTGCGGCGTGGTGGCGTCGGGGCTCGGCGGCACCATGGCCGTGGCCCAGATGTTGCCGGTGCCCGCATAGTTGTAGGCCTGGTTCTGGAAGCGGTTGCGCACGCGGCTTTGCAAGAGGCCGAAGCCCAGTTCGTGGCGCACGCTGCCGGTCATCACGTTGCCCTTGAGATTGATGCTGCCCGCGGTCTGCGTGCGGCGTTCGTTCTCGCTGCGGAAGTCGTAGACGTCGAAGGTGCCGTCCGAACAGTAGCGGTCGTAGTTGCCCTCCGCGCCGCAGCCGAAGGCGTAGGCCAGGCGGTCGTCGCTTTTGAGGCGCTGCTGGCCGATCTGCGCGCTCCAGCGCCAGTCGGCGTTCAGCGCCTGGCTGAAGCGCACCGTGCCGGTCAGCGCCTTGAACACCGAGGGCTGCGACCACGGCTGGTTGTTCAGGTTGATGCGCGGATCGACCGGCGCGGGCAGCACGCTCCCGAGCAGGCTGTAGCCGTTCTGGCTGGGCTGGGTCTTCCTGCTTTGCTCGACCTCGAACTCCAGCACCGAGTCGCGCGTGATGCGCCAGTCGGCCGCCAGCGAGAACATGTTGCGGTTGCCGTCCAGGTCGTGGGTGAGCGGCTTCAGGTTTTCGCTCGCCACGTTGAGCCGGTAGCCGAACTGGCGGTCTTCGCCGAAGCGCCCGCCCAGGTCGAGCGCGCCGAGCACGCTGCCGCGGCTCGCGGTCTCGATGCCCACCGTGCGCAGGTCCTGTTCGGTGGGGCGCTTCACGACGTAGTTGACAAGCCCGCCCGGCGCGCTGGTGCCGGCCTGGATGCCGCTGGTGCCGCGCAGGATCTCCACGCGCTCCTTGTTGTCGAGCGGGATCGATGTCTCGGCGCTGATCGGCAGGCCTTCGCGCCGGTAGTTGAAGCGGTTGTCCAGCACGAAGCCGCGCACCGTCAGGTAGTCCCAGTAGCCGGCGGAGTTGTAGGCGTCGGTGACCGACGAATCGAACTGCGTGAGGTCGGCGAGCCGGCGCGCACCGCTGGCGCTCAGCTGCTTGCTGTCGATCACCGTGGCCGAGAGCGGCAGTTCGCGCAGCGGCACGTCGCCGAAGCCGCTGACGTCGGCCTGCGGCGCGGCCGGGCCCTGGTTGAC
Source organism: Variovorax sp. 770b2 (assembly GCF_900115685.1). Lineage (GTDB taxonomy): Bacteria > Pseudomonadota > Gammaproteobacteria > Burkholderiales > Burkholderiaceae_C > Variovorax. Next base: position 1,175,617 of record NZ_FOXJ01000001.1, read on the forward strand.
GACGACCGCGGGGAGCGCGCCCTGCTGCGCGTGCGCGCTGCAGGCGGCTGCAAAAAGCACGATGGCGATGGCATGCGAAACAGGCGAGGGCTTCAGGGCTGGAGAAGAGGGAAAGCGTTGTGGAGTCATCGATGTATTCAGTTGCCGTTCGCGGCGCCCATGGCCGTCATCCATTGCGCGGCCGTGGCCTCGGGGTCGGTGGCCGTCACCAGCGCGCGCACCACCGCGACGGAGCCCACGCCGGTGGCGAGCACCTCGGGCAGCCGCACCGCGTCGATGCCGCCGATGCCCACCTGCGGATAGCCGCGCAAGAGGCGCGCATAGGCCGCGAGCCGGGCCACGCCCTGCGGCGCGGTCGCCATCTTCTTGAGCGTGGTCGGGTAGACCGCGCCCATCGCGATGTAGCTGGGGCTCACCGCATCGGCGCGCACCATCTCGGCGTAGCCGTGCGTGCTGACGCCCAGCCGCAGGCCCGAGGCGCGCAGCTGCTGCAGTTCATGGGGCGACAGCGCATCGAGGTCTTCCTGGCCGAGGTGGATGCCATAGGCGCTCGCGGCGATGGCAACCTGCCAGTGGTCGTTGACGAAGAGCAGGGCGCCCGTGCCCTGTACGGCCTGGACGGCCGCCTGCACTTCGCGCTCGACGGCCGCCGCATCGTCGGACTTGAAGCGCAGTTGCACCGTCGGCACACCGGCGCGCGCCATGCGGCCGACCCATGCCGCATCGGGCAGCACGGCGTAGAGGCCCAGCCGTTCGGGGCAGGGCAGGAAGGCGTCGTCGCGCGACGCAGGCGGGAACGAACGCATGCCGAAGTCGGCGGGCGCGTCGGGCCATCGGGCGGCGTCGAAATGGCCGATGCGTTCGGTCTGCGCATGCCAGGCAAGCGCGAGGCATTCGGCATCGACTTCGATGAAGCCGAGCGCCGTGCACGCCTGCTTGGCACCGCGGTAGACCGCGTCGTCCGAAGAAAAAGTGGTGGCACCCACGGCCGATGCGGTGATGGCGCCGAAGCGCAACCCGTGCGCCGCGACGATGGCGTGGGCGATGGAACGGGCGTCGGTCACTTGGCTCGTGGCGTTCATGCGGTGTGGTGCCAGAAGGGTGTGCCGAGCACTGGGGTGCTCGGCTGCGCGGAGTCTTGCGCGGCCATCGCGCCGGCGCGGTAAGCGGTGCGGCCGGCCTGCACCGCATCGGCAAAGGCGCCGGCCATCGCGACCGGCTCCTGCGCGAGCGCGACCGCGGTGTTGAGCAGCACGCCGTCGTAGCCCCACTCCATCACCTGGCAGGCGTGCGACGGAAGGCCCAGGCCCGCATCGACCAGCATCGGCACGTTGAGCCGCTCGCGCAGCACCTGCAGCGCATACGGATTGACCGGCCCGCGGCCGCTGCCGATGGGCGCGGCCCACGGCATCACGGCCTGGCAGCCCACGTCGACCAGCCGCTGGCACACCACGAGGTCCTCGGTGCAGTAGGGCAGCACCTTGAAGCCGTCGCGGATCAACTGCGAGGCGGCATCGACCAGGTTCAGCGTGTCGGGCTGCAGCGTGTAGTCGTCGCCGATCAGTTCGAGCTTGATCCAGGGCGTGTCGAAGAGCTCGCGCGCCATCTGCGCGGTGGCGATCACCTCCTGCACGCTGTGGCAGCCGGCCGTGTTGGGCAGCACCGGCACGGCGAGCTGGCGCAGCAGCGCCCAGAAACCGTTGCTCGTGTCGTTGCCGCCCGAGCCCTGGGGGCCTTGGCTCGCGGTCTGGCGGCGCAGCGACGCGGTCAGCATCGCGGGCTTCGCGCGCTTGACGGCTGCTTCGAGCAGGTCGGGCGAGGGGTAGCGCGCGGTGCCCAGCAGCAGGCGGCTCTGGAAGGTTTCTCCGTAGAGAACCAGCGGGTCGTTCGGGGTGGTCATGGGTGTCGTCTCCAATCTCTTTTTTCAGCCGCCCGTCACGGGGCGGATCACTTCGATGCGGTCGTCGGGCTGCAGCGCGCGCGCGGCGTAGGCCGAGCGCGGCACGAACTCGCGGTTCACCGCCACCGCGAAAGGCGGCACGGCCTCCAGCGCGGCCAGCGCGTCGGGGAGGGTGGCCCCGTCGGGCAGCGTGTAGGGCTTGTCGTTGATCAGGATGTTCATCATCATGCGTCGTCGGATGTCGGGGGGGCCATGCCGAAGCCCTGCGCGAGTGCCGAGTGCCCGTGCACGAGCAACTCCATCGCCGCGTCGAGCAGGGCCGGCGCGATCATGAAGCCGTGCCGGTAGAGGCCATTGATCTGCAGCACGCGCGGCTGCGGCTGGCGGATGGCGGGCAGGTTGTCGGGCAGCGTCGGGCGGCACTGCGTGGCGATCTCCACGATGCGTGCCTCGGCGAAACCGCTGTGCACCGCATAGGCCGCGCTCAGCAGTTCGAGCGTGGAGCGCACGCTGGCGGGCGACATGTCCTCCGACTCGATCTCGGTCGCGCCGATCACGAACAGGTTTCCGGGCTTGGGCGCGATGTAGAGCGGATAGCGCGGATGCACCAGCCTCGTCGGCCGCTGCAGCGTGACCTCGGGCGCGTGCACGCGGATCACCTCGCCACGCACGCCGCGCAATGCGTTCCATTGCGGACGGGCACCGAGGCCGCGGCAATCGATCACCCAGTCGGGCTGGCCGGATTTGCCGGGTGTGAAGTCTTCGGGCACGTGCGGCGATTGCCAGTGCAGCGTGACGTTCGCGTCGGCCTGCAGCGTCGCGAGCAGCGAGGCGAGCAGCGCGCGGTTGTCGAGCTGGCCTTCGCCCGGAAGGAACAGGCCCTTGGCGAAGCGCTGGCCGAGCGATGGCTCCAGCGCGGCGATGCCTGCGCCGTCGAGCGCTTGCATCGGCGCCAGCTCGGGCACCTGCATGCCGGTGTGCGCCAGCACGCGTTCCAGCCGCGCGGCTTCGGTCGCGTCCTGCCGGTGCCACAGCACCAGCGTGCCTTCGCGCTGGAAGAACACGGGCTGCGCCAGCGGTGCGAGCAGCTCCGGCCAGCGCGACAGCGCGTAGTGCCCCATGCGCACGACCGACACCGGCGCCACCGCCGATTCGGCCAGCGGCGCGAGCATCGCAGCCGCGACGCGGGCTGCTGCGCCTTCGGCTTCGGAGGTGCCGGCTTCATACAGCGCGACCTTGCAGCCTGCCTGTGCGAGCGTGACCGCCACGAGGCGCCCCATGAGGCCCGCGCCGATGACGGCCGCCGATTGAAACGGCACGCTCATGTCGTCGCTCCCGCAGCCTGCGTGCGTCGCCGATAATTTTCGGCATGACCCAAGGACCTTCCCCCGCGCTGCAAGCGCCCATGCGCTACGCACGCGTGCTCTCCATCGCAGGCTCCGACAGCGGCGGCGGCGCCGGCATCCAGGCCGATCTCAAGACCTTCGCGGCCCTGGGCTGCTACGGCATGACGGCCATCACCGCGCTCACCGCGCAGAACACGCTCGGCGTCTCGGGCATCCACGGCGTGCCGCCCGCTTTTCTCAAGGCGCAGATCCAGGCGGTGGTGGAGGACATCGGCGTCGACGCGGTCAAGCTCGGCATGCTGCATGCGCCCGAGGTGGTCGAGGTGGTGGCCTGGGCCATCGACCACTACAAGTTGCCGAACGTGGTGCTCGACCCGGTAATGGTCGCCACCAGCGGCGATCGCCTGATCGCCTCCGAGACCGTGCAGGTGCTGGTGCGCGAACTCTTCCCGCGCGCCGTGGTGGTCACGCCCAATCTCGATGAAGCCGCGTTGCTGATCGGCCATGCCATCGACGGCATCGACGCGCTCGACGGCGCGGCCGACGAACTGCTGGCGCTCGGCGCGAAGGCCGTGCTGCTCAAGGGCGGCCATCTGCCGGGCAATGAAGTGGTCGACGTGCTGCTGCAGGCGGACGGCACGCGCAAGCGCCTGGCTTCGCAGCGCATCGCGAGCCGCAACCTGCATGGCACCGGCTGCACGCTGTCGTCCGCCATCGCGGCGCACCTCGCACTGGGGCTGAAGCTGCCCGAGGCCGTCGAACGCGCACGCGCCTACATCCTCGGCGCGATGGCGGCCGGTGCGGATGTGAAGATTGGCGCGGGCCACGGTCCGCTCAACCACGGCTTTGCGCCAGTGCCGATGCATCGCCTGCGGCCGACGGCCTGCTGATCCACGCCAGCACGAAGGTCGCTGCCAGCGTCGGCAGCGCGGAGCCGAACTGCGGTGCCCATTTGGCAAGCGCGTGGTAGGCGGCGATGCCCGCGATCCAGATCAGCGCGGCGGCCCAGTCGATCTGGCGCGTGCCGGCCTGCACCGGCGTCTGGCCGCTGCCGAGCCGTCCGAGGATCACGCCGTAGAGCGGCACGAACACCGAGCTCAACAGCAGCAAGAAGGGCTCCAGCGTGTGCATCGGCAGCACCAGCGCGAGCGCGATGCACAGCGCAGCGAGCAGCAGGCCCCAGCGCTTCACGCTCCAGCGCGGCAAGAGGCTGTGCGTGGAGACCGAGCCCGAATAGACATCGCCATACGCGTTGTCGAGTTCGTCGACGAGGATGAGGCCCAGCGCCACCAGCCCGCCCTGCGCGAGCAGCAGCGCGGTGACCAGGCCCGTGCCCGGCTCGGCCACGCTCACCACCATCACGCCGAGCGCGTAGCACCAGATGTTGGCGAGCGCGTAGCCGATCCAGGTGCCGCTGAACGCGCTGCCGAGACCTCCCGCGCTGCGCTTGCCGTGGCGCGCGTAGTCGGCCACCAGCGGCAGCCACGACACCGGCATCGCGATCACGAGATCGAGTGCGCCGAACATGCCCATGCTGCCGTCGCCGGGGCGCGCCCAGAAGGCGTCCAGGCCCTTGGCGTGCAGGCGCGTGGCGAACTGCCAGGTCAACCAGAGCAAAGAGAGCACCACCAGCGGCAGCCCGAAGCGGCTCACGAAGCGCCGCACCAGCTTGACCATCGAGCCCGCGAGCAGCGCCAGCAGCACCGCGCCCCAGAGCAGCGTGGTCAGCATGCCGCCCCAGAAGCTACCGAGCGATGCACCGAAGGCGACCTGGCCGATCGCCTGCGTGCCCTCCCGCATGATCACCAGTTCGAAGGTGGTCCAGCCCACCAGCTGAACGATGTTGAGCAGCACCGGCAGCCGCGCGAAGGCGCTGCCGTAGGTCGCGTGCATGAGGCCTGCGCTCGCGAGGCCGGTTTCGCAGCCCAGGCGCGCGGTCCAGGCCAGGAGGCCGGCACCGATGACCGAGCCCAGTGCGATGGCCAGCGCCGCGTCGCGCGTGCCCACGGCCGGCACGAGGTAGGCGCCGATCTGCATCACCAGCAGCCCGACGCCCAGGCTGAACCAGAGCGAGGCGTGGTCGGTCCAGCCGAACACGCGGCGGGAGGCGGGCAAGGGCGTCAGCGCCTCGTTGCCGGAGGAAATTCCGTTGTCGTCGTCGTCGTGTGCCATCCGTTTGCTCCAGTGCAAAAGGTTTGGCAGGTGGGCGAGGCTCCGGCAGCGCTGCCGCCACGCGAGACAACGTGACAGGCCGCCGGACCAGCTTCCCTGCGCGAGGATTACCTCAGTCAGGTTCAAAGGGACTCTCTCAGTCAGCCCCGGAACGGATTCCGGTTCGACACCCCTAGCGTGTGCTCCGCGCCTGAGCGCAGAGCGGCCGTCATTGTACGAGCCTGCCGCGGCGGCTTCCAGAGCTGTCGGCGGCGGGAATTGCCCTAGCTGTCTTCGTCTTCGCCGGCCGAAGCGTCGGCTTCCAGGCACTGGCGATGAATGCGCTTGAGGGCGACGTACATCACGCGGCGCTCCTCCGGCGTCATGAGTTGGATCATCGATGCCTGCGCCTTGCGCGCGACCGGAATGACCTCTGCATGCAGCGCCTGGCCGGCGGGCGTGATGTTGCAGGTGAGCCGCTTTCTCGGCGTGGGGCCTTCGGCCTGGAGCGACACCAGGCCGCGCTGCTCGAGCAGGCGCAGCGTGCGGCTCACGAGCGCCTTGTCCGAGGTCGATTGCACGACCAGCTCCGCGAACGGCATCGAGCGCGCATGCGCCATCAGGGACAGGATGCGCCACTCCGACACCGTGAGCCCGAAGCGCCTGGCGTAGGGCAGCGTCGTCACGCGGCGCAGCGCATTCACGGTCTGGCTCATCACGGTGGTGATGAAGTTGTCGACGGTGAGGTTGTCGCCCGATTCGTTGAGTCCCGACCACGGATCGGTGGGCACGGCGGATGGGAGGGTGGAGCGCTCGGTCAGGGCGTCGTCTTGCATGGCTTGTCTCGTCGATGAGGCGGACTTTCGTCCGTGATCACACTTATTTATTACTTTGCTAGAAGAAAAATTTCGAATGTCAATTCGAAGTTTCACTTGGTTGATTGATCAACAGCTTCATTTTACGATGCGTCAACGTTTCAAATACGGTTCGATGTTCCATATATGAAACGTCAACGCAGTCCAGATGTTGGCCCGGGTGTTGTGCCGTTCCGCCTCGATCGTCCCGGCGCGCGCTCCCTATGAAAGCTCCAAGATGAAAGTCAGCCGTCCGTTGTTCCTTGCTCTGGGTGTTCTTGCGGGAGGACTCTGGGCCAGTGCGGTGCACGCCCAGGCTCAGCCGCCAGCCTACCCGACCAAGCCCATCACCATCGTCGTCTCGTACCCGGCCGGCGGCGACACCGACGCCATGGCGCGGCTGTTCGCCGAGAAGCTGCAGGCGCGCCTGGGCCAGTCCGTCATCGTGGACAACCGGCCCGGCGCGGGCGGCACGGTCGGCAACACCTACGTGGGCCGCGCGGCGCCGGACGGCTACACGCTGCTGTTCACGCCCAACCCGTTCACGACCGCGCCGCTGGTGATGAAGCTCGGGGCATCGGCTTCGTACGACGTGGTCAACGGTTTCACCCCTGTGATTCATTCGGCCAACCAGGCGGTCCTGCTGGTCGCGAATCCGTCGTCCGGCATCAGGAGCGTGGCCGATCTGGTGGCGCAGGCCAAGGCGGGCAAGCCCTTGTCGTACGGAACGCCCGGCGCCGGCTCGCCGATGCACATTGCAGGCGAGTGGCTCAACCGGGAAGCCGGAATCCAGGTTCAGCACGTGCCTTACCGCGGGGTCGCGCCATCGGTCACCGACGTGGTCGCGGGACACATCCCGCTGGCCTACGTGACGCTCGGCCCGGTCGCCCAGTACGTGGCTTCCGGCAAGCTGGTCGCGCTCGCCATCTCGGACGCCAAGCGCTCCCCGCTGCTGCCCAACGTTCCCACGCTCGCCGAGCTTGGCTACAAGGACATCGACTCGGGCGCATGGAACGGGCTCTTCGCGCCTCGCAATACGCCGGCCGCGGTGGTGAACGTGTTGAACGCCAACCTCAACGAGATCCTCAAGATGCCCGACGTGATCGCGAAGATGGGCACCTTCGGCGCGGCGCCGGTCGGCGGGCCGCCCTCCGCGATGGCCAAGGTCAATGCGTCGGACTACGAGCGGCTCGGCAAAGTCATCAAAGACCTGAACATCCAGGCCGACTGAGTGCCCATGACGACGACGCAATCGACCTTGGGACGCGACACGCCGCAGGTCACGGCGCGCGCCAAGGTGCTCGGCAAGGCGCAGTACGCGGGCGACATCAAGGTCGCGGGCATGCTGCATGGCAAGGTCCTGCGCAGTCCCTACCCGCACGCGCGCATCGTCTCGGTGGACACCTCCGACGCACTGGCGCTGCCCGGCGTCAAGGCGGTGCTGACCGGCGCCGACGCCCCGCGCGCGCTCTGGGGCGTCAGCCACAAGGAGCGGCGCATTCTTGCGGAGGGCGTGGTGCGTTTCTGCGGCGAAGAGGTTGCCGCGGTTGCCGCGATCTCGGATGAGATCGCACGAGACGCGCTCGACCTGATCCGCATCGAATACGAAGAGCTTCCGGCCGTTCTGCTGCCCGAGGAGTCGCTCGACGAAGAAGCGCCGAACATCCACGACGGGCGCGCCGACAACATCGCGCACGAGATCCGCTTCGAGCGCGGCAGCGTCGACGAGGGCTTTGCCCAGGCCGACCTCGTTCACGAGGCCACCTACACGACGCACGCCCAGTACCCGGGATACCTGGAGCCGATGGGTTCGGTCGCCATGCTCGATGCCGAAGGGCGCCTGGTCGTGTGGACGTCCACGCAATCCGCCTTCCTCGCCCGCGCGCGCCTGGCCGCGGCGCTGGAGCGGCCCGTGTCCACCGTTCGCGTGATCCAGGCGACGACCGGGGGCGGCTTCGGCGGCAAGATCGTCGAGGACGCGAACCAGCTGGTCGCCGGCCTGCTCGCGGTGAAGACCGGCAAGCCGGTGCGGCTGGTCAACAACCGGCTCGAAGACTTCCTGGCGTGCCCCACGAGCCTGCCCGAGCGCATCACGCTCAAGCTGGGCATGACGCGGGACGGCCTCATCGTGGCCAAGGACGTGCGCATCGTCGCGGATTGCGGCGCCTACGCGGGCCTGGCCTCGGAGGTGATGCACGTGAGCGCCATGCGCAGCGACAACATGCATCGCCTGAAGAACGTGCGCTCGCACGCCACCATGGTCTACACGCACACGCCGCCGCACGGCGCTTTCCGCGGCTTCGGCGGCACGCAGATGCTGTTCGCGCTGAACAGCCATATCCACATGATGGCCGAGCAGCTGGGCCTGGACCCGGCCGAGGTCCACAAGAAAAACGCCATCGGCGCGGGCGAGGTGTCGGTTCACGGCTGGAAGGTCGCGAGCACCGGGCTGGTCGAATGCATCGACCAGGCGACGCGCGCGCTGCGCTGGGGCGAGCCCAGGAAGAGCGGCGCACCGGGCGGCTCCAGGCGCCGCGGCGTGGGCATGGCCGCGGCCATGCACGTCAGCGGCAACCGCACCATCGGCAACTGGGACGGCTCGACCGTGGTCGTGAAGATCAACGAAGACGGCCGCGTCGTCGTGCACAGCGGCGAATGCGACATGGGCCAGGGCGCGATGACCATGCTCAGCCAGATCGTCGCGCACGAGCTGGCCATTCCGCTCTCGCACGTGCACGTGATAGCGCCCGACACCGACGTTGCGCCGTTCGCCATCGGCTCGCTCGCATCGCGCGTGACCATCGTCGCGGGCAATGCCGCCATCGAGGCGGCCCGCAAGGCGAAGGCGAAGCTCTTCGCCCTGGCCGCCGAACTGCTCGAAGTGCCGGTCGAGCGGCTCGACATGGCCGACGGTGCCGTCCACGTGCGCGAGGCGGCCGACCGCCGGCTCACCATCGGCGACCTCGCGCGGCAGCACGTGTGGCGCCACGGTGGCGAGGCCATCCAGGTGAGTGCGACGTGGGACGCGAAAACCGTGATGCACGACGACAAGGTCTACGGCAACATCGCGCCGTCCTACTCGTTCGCGGCACAGGCGGTCGAGGTCGAAGTCGACATCGACACGGGGCAGGTCACTGTCATCGACAGCTTCGTGTCGGACGACTGCGGCAAGGCGCTCAACCCGATGGCGATCCACGGCCAGACCAACGGTGCGACGGTGCAGGCCTTCGGCTGGGCGCTGTACGAGCAACTGCACCTGGAGGCGGGCCGCATCGTCAACGGCAACCTCGCCGACTACACGATGCCCACGGCCGATGCCGTGCCCATGCTGCGCGGCGGCTTCGTCGAATCGAACGACCCGAACGGTCCCTACGGCGCCAAGGGCGCGAGCGAGACGGCGATTCTTCCAGGGGCGCCTGCGATCGCGAATGCGGTGTACGACGCCATCGGCGTGCGCATCGTCGACCTGCCGATCACGCCCGAAAAAATACTCGCCGCCTTGCGCGTGCAGAAGGAGGCCGCCGGTGCGTGATTTCGATTTCCTGCAGCCCGTGTCGGTGTCCGAGGCGACCCACATGCTGGCCGATCTTGGCGACGAATGCCGCGTCATCGCGGGCGGCACTGCGCTGATGCTGGCGATGCGCCAGCGCATGCTGACGCCCACGCACCTCGTGTCGCTGGGCACGCTGCCCGGCCTGAAGGGCATTGCCTATGACGAGACCAACGGCCTGCGCATCGGCGCGCTCACGCTGCACGCCGAAGTCGCGCGCTCGCCGCTCGTGCAGGCGCACTACCCGATGCTCGCGAGCATGGCCTCGCGCGTGGCCAACCCGCAGGTGCGCAACCAGGGGACCATCGGCGGGAACCTCTGCTACGCCGATCCCGCGACCGACCCGCCCGGCTGCCTTATGGCGCTGGACGCCCAGGTGGTCGTCACCGGCACACAGGGCGACCGGGTGATGGGCATCGAGGCGTTCCTCATCGACTACTACACGACGGCACTCGCACCGGACGAGCTCCTGTCCGAGATCCGCATCGCACCACCGGAGCCGGGCACCACCGGCGTGTATTCGCGGTTCCTGCGCACCGCGGCCGAACACCGGCCCCTCGCGAGCGTGGCCGTCTCGGCGCGCCGCAGCGGCGCGCGCTGCCATGCGGTGCGGATCGCCGTCGGTGCATCGACACCGATCCCGTTGCGGTTGAGAAGGGCGGAAGCCTTTCTCGCGGAAAGCGAAGCAACGCTGGAGCGCATCGGCGAGGCCGCCGACATCGTGGCCGCCGACATCGAGCCCGTGTCCGACCTGCGCGGCGCCGCCGAGTACCGCCGCGACATGGTGCGCGTCATCGCCCGGCGCACCCTGCTCGAAGTGTTCGGGCTGGACAAGGAAGAAGGAGACAGGCCGTGAGTCAACACGACATCGAGATCACCGTGAACGGTGAAGTCCACGCTGCGCAGGTTTCCTCCCGGCGGCTGCTGAGCGATTTCCTGCGCGACGACCTGCACCTGACGGGGACCAAGCGCGGCTGCGAAACCGGCATCTGCGGCGCATGCTCCGTGCACCTGGACGGCGAGGTCGTGAAGTCCTGCCTGATGCTGGCGGTGCAGGTCGATGGCCGCAGCATCACCACGGTCGAAGGCCTGTCGGAGGGCGAGAACCTGCACCCGCTGCAGGAAAGCTTCATGGCGTGCGGCGGGCTGCAATGCGGCTACTGCACGCCCGGCTTCCTCATGACCTCGTGCGCCATGCTGGCGCACAACCCCTCGCCATCCGAACACGAGGTGCGGCACGGCCTGAACGGCAATCTCTGCCGCTGCACCGGCTACACCCAGATCGTCGAATCCATTCTTGTTGCCGCGGAGAAGATGCGTGGAAATTGAAAAAACCGTTGTCGTTCCCGCCCCCGCGAACCGCGTGTGGGAACTCTTGCTCGACCCCCAGGTGATGGGCGGCTGCGTGCCCGGCATGCAGTCCATCCAGGTCATCAGCGACCTGGAGTACGTCGCCGAGATCAAGGTGAAGGTGTCGTTCATCAGTGCGAAGTTCAAGCTCAGGACCACCATCGTCGAGCAGCGGGCGCCGCACTACCTGCGAACCGAGGGCACGGGCGAGGACACGTCCGTCGCCAGCTCGCTCAAGCAGACCAGCGAGATCTTCCTCACGGAACAGGCGGACGGCCAGACCGAGCTGCGCATCCTCGTGAAGGTCGATGTGCTGGGGCGCCTGGGCACCTTCGGGCTGAGCGCGATGAAGACCAAGGCCGACCGCATGTGGGACGAGTTCACCGAGAAGCTCGTGGCGCGGATCACGGGCACCGGCGATGCGGCGGCAAGCGGCGTCAAGGTCACGCAGGCGCCGGCGAAGCCGCCGGTGGCAGCCAGGGCGCCGGTGGCGGCGCCTGCCTCGCACCCGGTTGCCCGCCCGCCCGTTGCAGCGCCGATCGACGCGCCGATCGAGGTGCCGCGGCCCGCACCGCCGGTCGTCGTGCAGCACGAAGCTGCGGTGCCGGCCGGCACCTGGTGGTCGCGCTGGTTCGGCCGTTCGCCCCGGCGCGAATCGACGGACATCTGCATCGAGATCCATCGCGGCGACACGGTGGTCAAGGTGCTGTGGCCGGTCGAGGGCGCGAGCCATTGCAGCCAGTGGCTGCGCGACTACCTCGTGCGCCAGGAGTAAGGCATGCAAAACGAGCGCGCGCCATGACGACCGCTGCGAACAGAACCATCCAGACGGCCTCGCACTGGGGCGTGTATTCGGTGGAGGTGTCGGCGTCCGGCGAGATCGTCTCGACCGTTCCCTTCGCCAGCGATCCGGCGCCCACCGCGCTCATCCGCAGCCTGCCCGACATGGTGCGCAGCCCGCTGCGTATCGACCGGCCCTACGTTCGCTCGGGGTACCTGAAAAACCGGGAGCGGTCGGCGCAGGGCCGGGGCTCGGAAGCCTTCGTGCCGGTGTCCTGGGACACCGCGCTCGGCCTCATCGTGGACGGCATGCAGCGCATCAAGTCCGAACACGGCAACGAGTCGATCTACGGCGGCTCCTACGGCTGGGCAAGTGCGGGGCGCCTGCACCATTCGCCCAGCGTGCTCAAGCGCTTTCTCGGCCTCTTCGGCGGCTACGTCGACAAGCGCGGCAACCACAGCTTCGGCGCCGCGCTGGGCGTGATGCCCTACGTCACCGGCGACAACGACATCACCGCGATGGTCGTGCCCTGGCCGTCGATCGTCGCGCACTCCGAACTCGTGGTGATGTTCGGCGGCGCGCACACGAAGAACATGCAGATCGACGCCGGCGGCGCGGTGACGCACGACAACGCCCACTGGATCGAACGCGCCGCCGCATCGCGCGTGCGCTTCGTCAACATCAGCCCGTCGCGCGGGGACATGACCGAGGGCCTTCGGGCGGACTGGATTCCGATCCGCCCCAACACCGACGTCGCGATGATGCTCGGCATGGCGCATTCGCTGGTCGCGCAGGGCCTGCACGACACCGGATTTCTCGCGACGCACTGCGAAGGCTATGGCGCCTTCGAGCGCTACCTGCTCGGACAGGACGACGGCGTGGCCAAGAGCGCCGCCTGGGCCTCGGCCATCACCGGCGTGCCGGCACAGACCATCGAAGACCTCGCATTGCGGATGGCGCGTTGCCGCACGCTGGTGACCACCACCTGGTCGATCCAGCGCGCCGACCATGGCGAGCAGCCGGTGTGGGCGACCGTGGCGCTCGCCTCGATGCTCGGGCAGATCGGCCTGCCCGGCGGCGGCTTCAGCCTCGGGTTCGGCGCGGTCAACGGCATCACGACGAGCCGGCCCGACGGCATTCCGCGCCCGACCCTTTCGCTGGGAAAGAACCCTGTGCGCAGCTTCGTGCCCGTGGGGCGCGTGGCCGACATGCTGCTCAACCCCGGCAGCGAACTCGAATTCAACGGCACCACGATCCGCATGCCGGACATCCGGCTCATCTACTCCGTGGGCGGCAACCCGTTTCACCACAACACGCACCTGAACCGCTTCGTGCAGGCCTGGCGCAAGCCCGAGATGGTGGTGGTGCACGAGCCCTGGTGGAACCCGCCTGCGAAGTACGCCGACATCGTGCTGCCGGCCACGACCACGATGGAGCGCAACGACATCCTGGCGACGGACCTGCAGCGCCACTACATCGCGATGCGCCAGGTCATCGATCCGGTGGGCGGGGCGCGTAACGACATGGACATCTTTGCGGAGCTCTCGGAGCGGCTGGGGTTCAGGCAGGCCTACACCGAGGGGCGCGACGAGATGGGGTGGCTGCGCCACATGTACGGGCAGGCCCGCGAACGCGCCTTCGAGCTGGGTTTCTCGCCGCCGGCGTTCGATGAATTCTGGGCGGCGGGCAGCTACGAATTCCCGATGGCCGCGGAGCCGCCGCTCTTTCTCTCGGCCTTTCGCGACGATCCGGTGGCGAACAGGCTGGCCACGCCTTCGGGAAAGATCGAACTCTTCTCGCGCCGCATCGAAGCCTTCGGCTACGACGACTGCCCGCCGCACCCCACGTGGCTCGAACCGGCCGAATGGCTCGGAGGCGAAAGCGCGGCGCGGTTTCCGTTTCACCTGCTGTCCAACCAGCCCAAGGGGCGGCTGCACAGCCAGATGGACGCAGGCGCCGTCAGCCGCGCGACGAAGGTCGATGGCCGCGAGCCCCTGACCCTGCATGCATCGGATGCGCAGCGCTACAGCATCGTCGCCGGCGATGTGGTGAAGGTCTTCAACGACCGCGGCGCCTTCCTCGCATCGGCCGTGATCTCGTGCGACCTCATGCCCGGCGTGCTGCAGGTGGCGACCGGCGCATGGTTCGATCCCGAGGACCCCGCGGCACCATGCTCCGTCGAGAAGCACGGCAACCCCAACGTGGTGACGATGGACAAGGGCACCTCGCGCCTCACGCAGTCCTCGGTCGCGCAGACGGTGCTGGTGCAGATCGAGAAGTGCGTGAACCCGCCCAGGGTCAGCGCCTTCGATCTTCCCGCGATCGAGCCGCCGCCCGCTCAGGCGGCCGCGCCGACGCCGGCCTCGGCCACCGGGGGCATCACCGGCTGATGGGCCGGCGGCGTGGCGGCCCGCTCGGCCCCGCCCCGCACCTCGATCGGCGCGCAGCGCCCATACGTGTCGTCGAAACGCACGATGTCGTCTTCGCCCAGGTACCCGCCGGTCTGCACCTCGATCACCTCCAGCATCGTCTTGCCGGGGTTCTCCAGCCGGTGGATGGTGCCCGAGGGCAGGTAGATCGATTCGTTCTCCCGCACCAGCAGCACTTCGCCGCCGCGCGTGGCCTTGGCCGTGCCCTTGACGACGATCCAGTGCTCGGCGCGGTGGTGGTGCATCTGCAGCGACAGCGTGCCGCCGGGCTTGACGGTCAGGTGCTTCACCTGGAAGCGCTCGCCCGTGTCCACGCTGTCGTAGGCACCCCAGGGCCGCACCACGCGGCGGTGCTCGGTGGCCACGGCCTTGCCCTCGCACGCGAGCATGCGTACCACCTCGGCCACCTGCTCGGCGCAGCCCGCGCCGGCTACCAGCACGGCGTCCGGCGTGTCCACGATGATCAGGTCCTCGGTGCCCAGCGCCACCACCGGCCGGTGCGGCGCATGCACGAAGGTGTTGCGCGAACGCAGGACGCTCGCCATGCCGCCGCTCAGGCGGTTGCCCGCGTCGTCGGCCGGGTGCAGCTGGGCCACGGCGTTCCAGCTGCCCACGTCGCTCCAGGCGCCCTCGAAGCGCACGACCGCCACGTCCGTGTGCTTTTCGAGCACCGCGTAGTCGATGCTCTCGCTGCGGCAGCCCTCGAAGGCCTCGCGGCCCAGGCGCACGAAGCTGCCGTCGACCGAGTGCGCCGCGGTCGCGCGTTCGCAGGCGGCCAGGATGTCGGGCGCATGCGTGCGCAGCGCCGCGACCAGCGCGCGCGCCTGCACGAGAAAGATGCCCGCGTTCCAGCAATAGCTGCCTTGCAGGATCAGTGATTCGGCCACCGCCGCCGTCGGCTTCTCCACGAAGCGCGCCACCGCATGGCTCGCGCCGTGGCCCGTGGGCCCGGCTGCCTCGATGTACCCGTAGGCCGTGCTCGGAAAGCTGGGCGTCACGCCGAAGGTGACGATGCGCCCGGCCAGCGCCGCTTCGACGCCGCTGCGCACCGTGGCCGCGAACAGCGCGGCGTCGGGGATGTGGTGGTCGGCGGGCGCGAACAGCAGGAGGTCGTCCGGGTCGGCCAGCAGGGCGGCCGCGGCCATCGCGCCAGCGGTGTTGCGCGGCATCGGCTCCAGGATCTGCCGGCCCTGCGCCTGCGCGTTGTCCATCGCTTCGCGCACCAGGAAGCGATGGTCTTCCGAGGCCACGCAGGTGATGGTCCGGTTCAGGCCCGACAGGCGTTCCAGCGTGAGCTGCAGCAGGCTCTTGTTGCCCACGAGCGGGGCGAACTGCTTGGGCAGCGCCTTGCGCGAGAGCGGCCACAGGCGCGTGCCGCTGCCGCCGCACAGGAGCACGGGATGAATGGTGGATGCGTTCATGGTGACCAATCTTTGTGGAGTGGATGGAAAGCGGGCTTACCGGCGGGGCGACGCCAGGACGGCCCCGGGCGCGACCGCGTGGCCCGCACGGGCGGGGCGGCTCGCATGGACCGCGCGGCCCGCATGGCCCCCGAGCGGCAGGATCACGCCCACCCGCAAGCCGCGCGGCGACAGGTTCGAGATGCCGATGCCCGCGCCGATGGCCTCGGCGCGCGCGCGCATGTTGCGAAGGCCCCGGCCGCGGCTGCGCTGCGCCCCGGCCGCGCGGTCGCCGCCATCGCCGGCATCGCCGCCATCGGTGGAATGGGGAAGCCCGCGGCCATCGTCGCTCACCTCCAGCGTCAGCAGTTCGTTGCCGCGGCTGTGCGCGAGCCGCACGCGCACCTGCACGCGGCGGGCGCCCGAATGGCGCAGCGCATTGGCGAGCGCCTCCTGCACGATCTTGCAGAGCTCGCGGTGGACCCGCACGTCGTCCAGCGACCCGGTCTCCAGGTCCGACACGTCCCACTGGAAGTCGATGCCGCTGCGCCGGAAGGCCGGTTCGAACCGGTAGCGCAGGTTGCCCAGCATCTCGCCCAGCGACATGTGCTCGGCGCCCAGGCCGTCCACGGTCATCTGCAGCTCGAGCAGGCACTCCTGCAGGCCGCGCGCGATCTCCGCGTTCAGGCGGTTGTGAACCGGAATGCTGGCCAGCAGCATCACCAGGCGCGTGGCAACGCCGTCGTGCAGGTCGTTGGCGATCCGCTGGCGCTCGGCGAGCATGGCCGAGAGGCTGGGGTCACAGGCTTCGGATGGCATGAAAGGGATCTCCCCCGGTCGTTGGCGGGCGGGAATTTCCGCCGTTCAGATCAGGCCCGAGTGAACCGCGAAGTTCACGGCCTGCGCACGCGAATGCACATGCAGCTTCTTGTAGATGCTCTTGATGTGCACGTTGACCGTCTGCCCCGTGATGCCGAGCCTGGAACCGATCTCGGCCGAGACGTAGCCGCACGCCACGAAGCGCAGGATCTCGCTCTCGCGCGGCGTGAGCGTCGCATCGCGCGAGGGCGCACGCAGCATCGGCGAGGCGTCGCCGGCCGGTTCATCCTGATGAGTGTGATGGTGGTTGTTCTGGTTCATGCGGTGCAAAAGCCGCCGCGCGAGCCGGGGGGTGATGGCCGCGCCGCCGTTCACCACGTGCAGCACGGCTTCGGCAAAGCTCTGCAGCCACGCGTTCTTCAGCAGATAGCCCGTGGCGCCCAGCTCGAAGGCGCGCAGCACGTGCGAGTCGTCCTCCAGCGCCGAGATCACGATGATCTCGCCGTTGCTGTGGTGGTTGCGCGCCTCGTCGATCAGCTCGAAGCCCATGCCGTCGCTCAGGCGCAGGTCGACCATCAGCACGTCGAACTCGTGCGTGGCCAGGAGCTTGCGTCCCTCGCGGATGCTGTCGGCCTGGCCCTCCAGCTGGATGCGCAGGTCCGACAACAGCTCCTGGGCGATCACCCGGCGCACGAACTCGTCGTCGTCGATGAGCAGCACGCGCACCGGCGCTGTCTCCTGTCCCGTGAGGAAGTCCGGCCAGGGCATCGCCGCGGGCATGCATACGCCGGCGGCGTACACCGCGCGGCGCTCGGCCATCGTGCCGGAAGGCCGCTCTCCGGAAAAGTGAAGCGTGTTGTCAAGCATGGGAATGCCCTCGGTTCTTGGTATTTGGACTGTTAACGTTTTTAGCAACTAAAAGATAACAAATGTCTTACGTTTGTAAAAGATAGAGCTTTGGTTCATTCGGCATTTGGCGTACTTCCTTGGCTGTAGGACGGGGGCGGGGGCGGCGGTGTCGGTTTGTCCTCTGCGGTTTTCATTCGGCGGTGACGGCCGGGGCCGGCGGTGCGGGGGGCGCCGGCTCGGGCTCGGGTTCGTCGAAACCGCGCGGGTTCGCCAGTTGCCAGCGCCAGCAGTCCGCGCACATCTGGTCCAGGCTCCTGCGCGCGCGCCAGCCGAGCCGGTCGCGGGCATGCCGCACGTCGGCCCAATAGGCCGGGGCATCGCCGGTGCGGCGCGGCCCGACGTGCACGGAAATGGCCCGCCCGCACGCCCGCTCGAAGGCCGAGATCACCTCGAGCACCGAGGCGCCGCGGCCCGTGCCCAGGTTGACCGTGAGCAGCCCCCGGTGGCTCGTGGCATGCCGCAGCGCCGCCACGTGGCCCTCGGCCACGTCCATCACGTGCACGTAGTCGCGCACGCCGGTGCCGTCGGGCGTCTCGTAGTCGTCGCCGTGCACGACCACGTGGGTGCGCTCGCCCACCGCGACCTGCGAGACATACGGCAGCAGGTTGTCGGGCGGCCCGTGCGGGTGCTCGCCCAGGAGGCCGCTCTCGTGCGCCCCGATGGGGTTGAAGAAGCGCAGGCACGCGATGCCCCAACGCTTGTCGGCCCGGGCGAGGTCCGCGAGCATGCGCTCGACCATCACCTTGGTCCGTCCATAGGGGTTGACGGCCGCATAGGGCGCGCTCTCCCGGATCGGCGAGCGCTGCAGGTCGCCGTAGACCGTGGCCGACGACGAGAAGATCAGCGTGCGCACCCCGGCGCGCTCCATGGCGCGCACCAGCGCGAGGCTGCCCGCCACGTTGACGTCGTAGTAGCCGATCGGATCGCCCACCGAATGGCCCACCGCCTTGAGCCCCGCCAGGTGCAGCACCGCGTCGAACCCGTGTTCGGCGAACGCGCGGTCCAGCGCCACCGCGTCGCGCACGTCCCCGCGCACCAGCACCGGCTCCACCCCGGTGATGCGCGCCACGCGCAGCAGCGAGCGCGGGTCGCTGTTGACCAGCGTGTCCAGCACCACCGGCTGGTAGCCGGCCGCGATCAACGCCACGCAGGCGTGGCTTCCGATGAAGCCCGCGCCCCCCGTCACCAGGATCTTTGGAAGGGTCATGCCTTGGACTCGATGGTGGGCGTGCAGGGTGCCGTCTGCGCGCCTGCGACGCAGCGAAACAGCTCTTGTTCGAAGCGCGAGAGGATCGCGTTCTGGTCCAGCTCGGCCTGCGCGAACGCCCGGCCCGCCGCGCCCAGCGCCTCGCGCACCGTCGGCGAGAGCGCCAGCTGCTCGATGGCGTCGGCCAGCACCGCCGCATCGCCGGGCGGCACCACCAGGCCCCGGTTCGTCATCACGCGGCCGAGCTCGGTGCCGGGGTTGGCGGTCACGATCACGGCCTTGCCGCTGGCGAGCATGCCGGCCAGCTTGGAGGGCATCACCAGGTCCTCTGCATCGGCGCGCTGCGGCAGCACGTGGATGTCGGCCATGCCCAGCAGTTCGTTGAGCCGCGCGGCTGGTTGCAGGTCGAGAAAGTGCACGTTGCGAAGGCGCATGCAGGCCGACATCAGCGCCTCGCGGCTCGGGCCGTTGCCGCAGATCACGAAGTGGATGTCCCGCGCGTAGACCAAGAGGCGCGCCGCCTCGGCCAGGAGTTCGATGCCCTGCTTGCTGCCCAGGCTGCCCGAATAGAGCACCACCAGGGCATCGGCCGGGATGCCCAGCTCGGCCCTGAAGCCCGTGTCGTCGTCGGTGGGGCGTGCCGCCGCGCCCGTGGCGGGCCGGATCGCCGACACGTCCACCCAGTTCGGAAACAGCACGAGCCGGGCTTCGCCGACGCCCTTGCCCCTGGCCTTCTCCAGCATCGCGCCCGAGATGGTCGAGACGCGGTTGAACTTGCCCAGCAGCCACCGCTCGGCCGCGAGCGCGAAGCGCCGCACCCCCGCGCCGCGCACCCAGCCCAGGCCGAACGCGGCATCGACTTCGTAGTCCTGGATGTGCAGCCACGACTTGATGCCCAGCATCTTCGAGAACAGCAGCACCGCGGGCGCGCAGAAAAGCGGCGGCTCCACGACGAACACGAGGTCGGGCTTCCAGCGCGCCTGCGCCAGCAGCAGCGGCATGCTGGAGAGCATGAAGGAGAACAGGTGCGCCACGCGCGCCAGCGTGCGCGGCTTCGCGGGCACCCAGGTGGGTGCGCGCCAGACCGTGATGCCGTTGGCCTCGCTCTTGCGATAGGCCCAGGCCGAGTGCCCCTCGAACACCGCCCATTGCGGAAAGAAAGGCGGCGCCGCGATCACGCGGACCTCGTGGCCCCGCGCGGCGAGCCATTCGGCCATCTCGCCGGAGTACTTGCCGATGCCCGCGAGCTCGGGCGTGAAGTTCATCGAATACAGAAGGATTTTCACGGGGACCCTCTCAATGGACCGGGCGCAGCAGGCGAACCAGCGGAAAGAAACCGAACAGCGCGCGCATGCGCAGCTCGTACAACAGGAAATCGGAGAAGAAGGCGACCAAGAACACGTAGTGCGGCCGGTCGGGAAACAGCGCGATCACCACGCCGTAGGAGGCCATCCGCAGCGCCACCTCCAGCAGCGCCCAGCGCCCGAGCGTGCCCATCGGCACGTTCAGCGAGAGCAGCATCTCGTGGTGGACCGTGTAGGTGCGCAGCAGGAAGTACGGCGCGATGCACACGAAGATCTCCAGCGCCTCGCTGCCCACCTTCAGGAGCGGCGAGGCCACCGCCAGCAGGCCCGCCAGCGCCGCGAAGAGCGCGCAGCCCAGCAGGAACGCATGGCGCGCCAGCTGCAGCTTGGCGGCCGTGAAGTTGCCGGCGTTGGCGTTCAGCATCGCGGGCGTCTTGGTGAAGAGAAAGGCCTGCACGAACTGCGAGGGCGCCTCCGCGAGCAGGAAGGCCAGCTTGAACGCGCCCACGTAGCTGAGCGGCATGAAGAGCGCCACCACGAGCAGGTCGGACTTGCGCAGCAGGAACGTGAGCAGCGAATACACCGTGGCATGGGCCTGCGAGGCGAGATCCAGCGCGGGCTTGCCGGCGGGCGGCGCCGGGCCGTTGGACGGCAGGCCGATGGCCGCGCACACCAGCACGAACGCCAGCAGGTTGATGGCCAGCAGGTGTGTCACGCCGATCTCGAGGCCCAACGAAGCCAGCGCCGCCACGCCCAGCACCAGCAGCGTCGAGCGCAGGCCCGACTCCAGGTTGAGCAGGCCCGCAAAACCCAGGCCCCGGCTGTACGACAGGCGCAGGCTGTTGAAGGCGAAGACCGCCAGCGTCGCCACGATCAGCGCCAGCGGCGTGCCGATCACCGGCAGGCGCTGCGCGCCCACGATGGCGGCCGCCAGCAGCGTGGCCAGCGGAAGCCCGATCGCCAGCGTGCGCGCGAGGTCGCCGCGGGTCACGCCCGGGGGCACGCTCGCAGCGTTGCGCGAGAACAGCAGCGAACTCCCCAGCGTGCCCACCACCAGCGCCACTTCGAGCACCGACTGGTAGATCGAGTACTCGCCGAAGCGCGCGGGCGCGACCTCGGCCGCCATGAGAAAGATGGCCAGAAAGCCCGACAGGTACACATACAACCGCGAGGCGAGCGCACCCAGGCCGAAGCGCTGCGCGAGGCGGGCGCCGGGCAGGGCGAACGAGGGGGCGGCGGGCAGCTTCATGGGGTGCTTCCATCCGCCGGGTGCTTTGCCGTCGGTGCATGCGCCAGGCGCAGTGCTTCGGCCATGCGGCGCGCGCGCGAGGCGATGCGGTGCGCGCCGTTCTTCGCCCTGCGCGCGATCTGCAGCGCCCAGGTGAGCGCCGCGACGGTGCGCATCCGGCCCTGGAGCGCATGCGCCATCGCCTTCTTGGCCGAGCCCTGGAAGTGCAGCGCGAGCACGCGCACCGCATCGCCTGCGGGCGTGCAGAGGCACGGCTGCCCGTCGATGAGTTCCAGGCGCTTGGCGCCGCCGCGCACGCGGAACTCGCGCACGAGATGGTTGGTGCCGCCGTTGATGTTGTGGTCGATCACCTGGCCGTCCTGCACCCGGTTGATCGGCGCGGCATTGCCCGAAGCCTCCGCCCAGAGGTACAGCAGCGTCATGTCGGACACGCCGCCGCGCACGCCGCGTGCGGCGAACCGGTCGGCGATGTCGCGCAGCTGCTGCACGCCCGCCGGCGTGCTGTACGCCTCGATCACGCTGGCGACGAAATCGCGCAGGCCCGCGGCCGTCCAGTAGCTCACGTGCGGCGAAATCTGGCAGGGGTTCCAGCCCGCGGCGGGACGGATGAAGGAGCCCGAGAACGCGGCGTTCCCCACGAGCTGCGCGATGTGCGCGCCGGCGCCGCGAAACAGCAGCACGTCGCTGTCGATCAGCACGAACTCGCGGCACTCGGGGTGCGCCGCCAGGTAGTCGGCCAGAAGAAAGTAGCGCCGAAAGCAGATCTTCTCGAACGCCGGCGTGTTGCTCGAGAGGTGCACGTAGACCTCGCAGAAGCGCCGGTACGCGAAGCCCGCCTCCGTGCCGGCCAGCACGAGCAGCTGCTCCCCGGCCCGCGCCGCGGCCTTGCGGCACAGCAGCAGCGTCTTGTTGCGGCGGTCTTCCACCACGATGAAGGCGAGGGCGTTGTTCATGGGTGCGGGCGTGTGAGATACGGGTGTATGGGGAGCGGGCGGGTCAACGCTGCGGCGCGGTGGCGCTGCGCACCAGCGCCACGTGCGCGGGGAGAAAGCGGAAGTCGTTGTCCAGCGGCATGTCCAGCGTGAGCATTCCGCCCGCGGCATTCGCATCGGCGATCCAGCCGCGCAGCTGCGCCGCCGAGAAGCGCGGCGCGGTCGGCCGGGCCCAGGACGCGCCCAGCGGCGTCAGCACGTGCAGCCGCAGTTCCGAGGGCGGCGAGGCCAGGTGCGCGGCGGGCTGCAGCAACTCGCCCGCCATGAGGTTCTGGCACGGTGCGCTCTTCAGGCTGAAGCGCGCCGCACCCTCGCCGGCGTTGAAGGCCAGCCACCGGTTCGATGCGCCGCTGCGGGCGGCGCCGCACAGCTTGTTCCAGTCGTCCGGCGTCATGCCGGTCGTGTTGTAGACGCCGTCGAACCACCAGCCCTTGGCGAGCGGGCCGTAGTGGTCCGACCAGTCCTTGATCACCGCCGACCAGGCGGCGATGAAGCGCGGCGGCGGCGGCAGCTGCTCGGAGATGTCGCCCAGGCATTCCATGAGGTACGGGTCCGCCTGCGGCGCGCGGAACGGCAGATACAGGATCAGCGCGATGTCTCGGCGTTGCAGCGCCTGGCCGATCGCCAGCGGCAGGTCGCGCGGCGGGCGGTTCATCGCGCTGCGCGGGCACAGCGCCTCGAGTGCCGCGTTCGGCGCGATGAACTGGCCGTTGTTCTGCCCGAGCGTGAGGATGAGGTAGGTGGCGCGCATCTGGGCGAGCGACGCGGCGAAGGCCTCCGCGTCGAAGCGCGTGACCTCGCCGATGGACTGCTTTGCGGGCAGGTAGTGGACCATCACGCCGAAGCCCGGCGGAGGCGGCGCGACCGGAACCGCCGCAACGGCAGGCCATGCGAGCAGCGCGAACACCAGCGCTGCGAGCGTGCGAAAAAGCGCGGCAGGAAGGGCGCGATGGGTCATTGCACGGCCTCCGCCAGCGAAGCGCGGTTGCGCTTGAGCGTGAAGTAGCTCGCTGCCACCGCGCTGGGCGCGCAGTCGCGCGAGTGCGTCCACACCGGCCGTGCACGCTGGTGCCTGGCCAGGTAGTGCGTGATCTCGCCGAGATCGCAGGCCTCGCTGCCCACGAAGAGCCCGTAGCCGGCGAAGAGCTCGCGGTGCACCGGGATGTCCGAGAGCAGCAGCGCAACGCCCAGCGTGGCCGCCTCGGCCGCGGACAGGTTGAAGCCCTCCGACGTGGACAGCGAGATGAACGCCGTCGCCCCGCGGTACAGCCGGAACAGCTCGTCGCGCGACACCAGCCCGCGGTGCCGCACGCTCGCGCGCAGCGCGGGCGTCTCGGCCGCGAGCATGCGTTGGACCTCGCGCGCGCCGTTGCCCGTGATGTCCAGGTAGTCGACCAGGCCCTCGCGCTTCATGCGCTCGAACAGCTTCAGGATGCCGCCGAAATTCTTGTGCGGGTAGTAGTGGTAGGACGCGATCAGGTAGCGGCTGCCTTGCGCCTCTTGCGCCTCTTGCGCGTCGTTCGCGTCTTTCGGTTCTTCCGCGCCGCTCTCCATCGCGCGCCCCGTCGTGCCCGCGTCCACCGGATTGAAGATCACCGCCGGCCGCTCGCAGCGCCCGAAGTGCCGCTCGAAATCTTCCTGGCTGCTGCGGCTGATGAACACCACGTCGGCTGCGCTCTGCGCAATGCGGGCGAGGTTCCAGTCGAGCCACCGGCGCTTGGCCGGCGTGAAGTACTGCGGGTACGTCTTGTACTGCAGGTCGTGCACCACCACGATCGAATCGGCGTGGCGCCCGAAAGGCGAGAACGGCAGGAAGTAGTTCGGAAAGAGAGAGAACGCCCGCTCGCCCGAGAGCCACGCGCGCACGCGGTGAAAGTTGTAGAGCAGAACGTCGAGCACGAAGCGGCTCACGCCCAGCCGGCGCGCGGCCTCGTAGAGACGCGGATGGCGCTCGCTGATCGGCTGCACCTGATGGTCGGTCGAACGGCGCATGCTCTGGAGCAGCACTTCCGACACGTTCAGCACGCCGCCGGCCGACGGGTTCAGCCGAATGGTGTCGTAGAAGAGATAGGTGGCCATGGGCGTTTTCTTTGTCTCGTTCACGCGGTGGGCAAGCCGGCGCGCACGGGTTCATGGGCCGGCTGCGGCGCAGGCCTTCGCGCCGCGCGCCGGAACCACGAACTCAGGCTGCCCGCCACCACGGCCGCGATCAGCCCCGACGCGGCGAACGGTCCCCAGCCCAGGATCGGGCCGCGCATGAACGGCACGTAGGCCGCCAGCAGCACCAGCGCGCAGAGATACGTGGCCGTCAGCGCGCGGCGCGGATCCACGATGCGGTCGACCACGCGAAAGCCCGCCGAGATCACGAAGCCCAGCATCGCCGGGCCCAGCAGTCCGAAGTCGAAGTACGCGGTGGCGAACGGCGGCAGCGACAGGTTGCTCTGCGAGAAATTGGCCGCCACGGCCGACCAGCCGAGCGGGTCGAACCCCGGGAACATCTTCAGGTCGCGCGGCAGGAAGAACGACATGGCCGACAGCAGGTAGCGCCCGAAGCCGGCGTCGGGGGAGGGCGCGCGCTCCAGGAGGCCCGCGATGACGAACATCGCGTCGAAGTCCTGGCTGAACGGAAAGGTCTCCAGCCCCGCGCCCCACATGCTGTCCCTGGAGATCAGGTTCAGCACCGGCCCCACGCCCGCGATGGCGCCGAAGATCACCGTGGCCAGCGTCCAGCGGTGGCTGCGCGCAATGGCATGGATGAGCAGCGGCAAGAGCCCGATGAGGATGATCTGGCGCGCCGTGTTGACGGGATTGGCGGCCAGCGCGGCCAGCGCGAACGCCATGGCCGCGGCGCACCATGCCCACAGCGTGCGCTGGCGCACCGCGTGGATCGCCAGCGCCACGAAGCACATCAGCACCACCAGCTTGGGGATCGTGGAATAGACGATGAACTCGATCGGCAGGCTGTCGTCGTCGGCGATCACGCCGCGCGCCACGAAGTTCAGGTCGGGCCGGATGAAGAGCGCCGCGAAGGCCGCGAGCGAGCAGCTCAGGAGCAGGAGGAACGGGTGGGCCACGCCCGCGCCGCGCTCGGCGGGGCGCAGCCCCCGCGCGGCCGGCCGCACGGGCATGCCCAGGCGCGCGGCCTCCACGCCGGCCATGTACAGCAGCAGGAGCATCAGCGCCTGCGTGTGCGCGGCGCTGGTGAGGATGCCGACCTCCCAGAAGTCGACATCGGCGGCGATCTGCATCGCCGGGGCGATCGAAAAATAGATGAGAACCACCGTGTAGTGGATCAGCAGGAACACGCTGTCGCCGGCGGCGCCGAGCATCGACAGCTGCACCGCCGCGAGCACGAACACGGCCGCATAGCCCCAGACGGGGTCGACCAGTCCGCACAGCACGGTGCAGGCGATGCCGAACCAGAAGACGAGGGTTCTCATGGCAGCTTTCCGTTTCGTTCTGTGGGAACTTCTCAGGCGTGCTCGACGGTGGCTTCGACCGGCCGGACGGCCTTCTGGTAGTCCGCGTAGGTGCGCTGCAGGCCTTCGGCCAGCGGCACCGTGGCGCGCCAGCCGAAGGTGGCTGCGCGCGAGACGTCCAGCAGTTTTCGCGGCGCGCCGTCGGGCTGCGCGAGGTCGTAGCGGATGCTCCCCTCGTAGCCCACGGTCTCGCGGATCTGCTCGACCAGCTCGGCGATCGACACGTCTTCGCCGGTGCCCAGGTTGATGTGCCCGCGCATCGGGTCGGTGTGCTCGTCGTAGGCCGCGCGCGGCAGGGCCATCACATCCAGGCACCCCTCGACCATGTCGTCCACGTACAGGAACTCGCGCCGCGCGCGGCCGCTGCCCCAGATCAGCACGCTCGGCGCGCGGCTGATCTTTGCCAGGTGAAAGCGCTGGATCAGCGCGGGCACCACGTGGCTGTTCTCCAGGTGGTAGTTGTCGCCGGGGCCGTACAGGTTGCTCGGCATCACGCTGCGGTAGTCGATGCCGTGCGTGGCGCCGTACTGCCGGTTGTAGCTTTCGCACAGCTTGATGCCCGCGATCTTGGCGATCGCGTAGGGCTCGTTGGTCGGCTCCAGCTTGCCGGTGAGCAGCGCGTCCTCGCGGATCGGCTGGTCCGCCAGCCGCGGGTAGATGCAGCTGGAACCCAGGAACAGGAGGCGCTTCACGTCGGCCACGAACGCCTGGTGCGTGATGTTCGCCGCGATCAGCAGGTTCTCGTAGATGAACTGCGCGGGGTAGGTCATGTTGGCGTGGATGCCGCCGACCTTGGCTGCGGCCACGTACACCTGGTCGATCGGCTCGCTCGCGAAGAAGCGCGCGACCGCCGCCTGGTCCAGCAGGTCGAGCTCCGCGCGCGTTCGCGTCACCACCTCGTGGCCCAGTTCGACAAGGCGCCTCGTGAGCGTCTGGCCCACCATCCCGCGATGACCTGCAACATAGATACGCATATCGTTCTTTCGGTGAAAGGAGTTGATGAATTCGGGAAGAGGAAACGGGTGTTCGCGGTTCGGCGCGGTTCAGCGCGAGCCGCGCGCCCCCATCACGACGCGGAAGGTCTTGAGCACGATCTGGATGTCGTGCAGCACCGACAGCGTGGCCACGTACTCGGCGTCCATCGCCGCGCGGCGGCGGTAGCTCACTTCGTTGCGTCCGCTGATCTGCCACAGGCCCGTGATGCCCGGGCGCACCGCGCAGTAGTGCTGCCAGTAGGGGCCGTACAGGTCCTTCTGCGCGAACATGCAGGGGCGCGGGCCGACCATGCTCATGTCGCCCCTGAGCACGTTCCAGAACTGCGGGAACTCGTCGATGCTGTACTTGCGCAGGAACGCGCCGAAGCGGGTGATGCGCGGGTCGTGCTCCAGCTTCTGGAACACCTGCCATTCGCGCCAGGCCGCCTCGTTGTCCCGCAGATGCCGCGCCAGCACCGCCTCGGCGTCCGGCACCATGGTGCGGAACTTGAGGAAGCGAAAGACCTTGCCGTCCTTGCCGTAGCGCGGCTGCATGTAGATGGCGGGGCTGCCCGAGGTGAGCAGCACGCCCGCCCAGATGAGCGCGTAGGCCCAGCCGAAGAAGACGAAGAAGCTGCCCGCCATGAGGATGTCGATGACGCGCTTGGCCGCCTGCAGGGCCGGCGAGCCGCCCAGCGGCGCCGGTGCCGGCGCCGTGGTGCCGGGGTTGGCCGGGGAGCGGCCCTGCGTGCCCGGGCGAAGCGTGTTCATGATGTGGCGCGCTCCGGTTCGTTGCGGGCGGCCTGCGGCGCGGCCGGCGTATGGCCCAGCGCGGGATAGCTGTGCGGGCGGAAGCGGTACAGGCCGTACCCGTAGCCGTAGCTGCCGTAGTGGCGCTGGCGCATGTCCAGCCCGTTGAGCACCACGCCGTGGAACGACGCCCCCACGTGCGCGAGCCGCTTGGCGCTTTCCATCAGGTCGCCCAGCTGGCTGTCGCCCGCGCGGGCCACCAGCAGCAGCGTGCCCATGGCCGGCGCCATCGCGACGGACTCGGTCGCGAGAAGAACGGGCGGCGCGTCGATCAGCACCGTGTCGTAGCGCGCCGAGAGCGTCTCCAGCAGCTTGGCGAAGGCTTCGCTGGCCAGCGCCGTGGCCGGGTCCTGCGGCAGCGTGCCGCTGGCGATCACGTCCAGGTTGGGCAGCACGTGCGTCTGGATCGTGCGCATGAGCGTCGCGCTGCCCGCGATCAGCTCGGCCAGGCCCGTGTCCTGCTCCAGCCCGAACTGGGCCGCCAGGCTGCCGCGGCGCATGTCGGCATCGATCAGCAGCACGCGCTTGCCCGAGGCCGCGAGCGCCGCGGCGAGGTTGGCCGAGACGAAGCTCTTGCCCGCGCCGGGCGTGGCGCTGGTCAGCAGGATGCGGTTGTTCGGCGCGCCGAGCATTGCGAAGCCGAGCGTGGTGCGCAGGCGCCGCACGCCTTCCAGCGCCTGGTCTTCCGGGTGCAGCGCCGCGAGCACTTTCAGGCCCGGCCGGCCCAGGCGAATGGCGCGGTCCAGCGCCCCCTGGTGCGTGCTCAGCGCGATGGTGCTGTACACGTCCAGGCCCGTGTGCGCCTCGATCTCGTCGGGGTTGGCCACCGTGCTCTTGAGCGTCTTGCGCAGGATCGCCGTGGCCGCGCCCACGAAGAGGCCCGCGGCCAGCGCCAGCGCCATCACGATGGCCGCCTTGGGCCGCACCGGCTTCTCGGGCAGGAGCGCGGCGTCGAGCACGCGCACGTTGCCGATGCGGCCTTCGCGCGCCAGCCGCGCCTGCAGCGAGCTGTTCAGGAGCGACGCATAGAGGTCGGTGTTGACCTTGATGTCGCGCTGCATGCGCAGCGAGTTCTGCTGCAGCATCGGCATGCGGCGGATGCGCGCGTCCACGTTGCCCAGTTCCTTCTTGAGCGAGGCGATCTGCGCATCCAGCGTGACCACCATCGGGTGCAGCGGGGTGAAGCGGCTGGTGAGGTCCAGGCGCTTCAGGCGCGCATCGAAGAGCTTGGACTGCAGGTCGAGGTTCTGCGTGAGCGCGTTGCGCGCCTCGTCGTCCAGGTTGATCGTGCCGTTCTGGTTGCGGTACTGGTTGTAGACGTCTTCCGACTGTTCCAGCTGCTGCCTGAACTTCGGCAGCTCGGTGCCCAGGAAGTTCACCGTGCGCTCGGCCTGCGCCGTCTTCTGGTCGATGTTCTGCCGCACGTAGAGGCGCGAGACTTCGTTGAGCAGTTCGGGCAGCTGCGCGCGGTCGCCGGTCTGCCAGCTCACGTCCATCACGCCGGACTGCTTGCCTTTCTCGATCACGCGCAGGTCGCGCTGCAGCTCGAGCAGGGCCAGCTGCATGGAGCGCCGCGTCAGCTCGAAGGCGGCGCCGGGCCGGGCGTCGATGGCGCCCACCAGCAGGTGGATCGCGCCGCCCGGCACGGAGGCGTCCAGCGGCACGCCGACTCGGCCCTGCAGCGGCGCGCCCAGGTCGGGGTGCGCGAGCGTGTAGGTGCCGTCCGCGCCCGCGGTCAGCATGAAGCGCTCGCCCTCGAAGGGCGGCGGCACGTCCATCTGCGCGACCGCGATCCGCTCGGTGCCCGACACATAGCCGCCCATGCCGAAGAAGCCCGGCGTCGAGAGCCCCTTGGAGTGCCGCGCCATGAACGCGCCCACCACCGGCAGGTAGTGCGGCTGCGCGCTGATGTACAGCTTGGTGTTCTCGATCGCCTGGCCCAGCACCAGCCGCGACTTCAGGATCTCGGCCTCGCCCGATGTCGGCGTCTTCACGTTCACGCCGTTGACCACCGCATCGCCGGGGCTGCCCGAGCGCTCGGCGTCTTCCACCTGGATCAGCACGTTCGCCTCGTACACCCGCGGCCCGAAGAGCGCGTAGCAGGCGCCCAGCACCAGCGCCACGGCGGTGACCGCCGCGATCAGCCATCGGTGGTCCATGAGGATGTCGACGTATTCCTTCAGCCCCGAGCGGGGCATGTCGGGTTCCGCGCCCTGGGGGGCGGGAAGCGGGGGGTACCAGCGCGCGTTCATGGGGTTCACCTTTGTTCCGTGTTGCGGGGGCGGGGCGGGTGCGGTGTGCGTGCGGTCGCGGCGCGGCCTACCGGCTGCGCGCGGTGTCGCGCGTGAGGTTCATGACCTGCGCGGCGGGCAGGATCAGGCTGGCCACGCGGTTCCACGAGACCAGCGGCACGCGGTCCACGTAGACCACGTCGCGCGGCTTCAGCTCGAAGCGGTCGGCCAGCGCGAGGGCGGCCGGGTTCTTCGCGTTGATGTTGAAGATCTCGGGCGTGTCAGGCGACTGCGGCGAGCTGCGGATCACGTAGATCTGCCCGGGGTCCGACGAGAAAAGGTCGGGCCCGCCCGCATCGCCCAGCGCCTCGTTCAGGCTCAGGCGCCCGTTGCGCATCAGGAGCGCCGAGGGCCGCAGGATCTCGCCCATCACGTAGACCCGGCTGTCGTCGCGCGCGCCGACGTACACGATGTCGCCGTTGCGCAGCGGGATGTTGTTGGGGTCGGCGCCGAAGCGCTTGAGCTGCAGCAGGTCGATGGCCACCGAGCGGTCGCCGCGCGAGAGCACCACCTGCGAGCGGTCGCCCGCGGCGGTGATGCTGCCCGCGCGGTTCAGCGCCTCGGCCAGCGTCATCGGCACGTCGGTGAAGATCTGCAGCCCGGGCGTGCGCACTTCGCCCTCCACGTAGGCGCGCTGGCTGCGGAACGACTGGATGCGCACGCTCACCTGCGGCGCCTTGATGTAGGCGCGGATGCGCTTGGCGATCAGCTCCGACGCGCTGCTCTCCGTGAGCCCCTGCAGCTTGGTGCGGCCGATGTAGGGAAAGCTGATCTCGCCCGCCGCATCGACGATGAAGCCGGGCGCGACGGTGACGCCGGTCGGGTCGCTCTGCTGGGAGATCACCGCGCCCGCGTTGGGCAGGAGCTCGGGGTGGTCGTACACGATGATGCCCACCACGTCGCCCGGCCCGATGGTGTAGGCCGAGGCCCGGCCGAACAGCGCCTTCACCTCGGGCGCCAGGCCCGTGTTCCCCGCGTTCTGCGCGCGGATCAGCTCGGGCGTGATGGTCTTGACCTTGCCGGTGCCCGCGGAGCCGTCCTCGTTGCGCAGCACGCCCGGCGTGCCGAAGCCCGGCACGCAGCCGCACAGGCCGAGCGACAGCAGCATCGCCATGCCCAGCCATCGGACCCGTTCGGCCGCGAACGAGGCGCGTGCGCCGAGGTCGGCACACCCGGTGAAGAACGGAACGCGGGCGCCCTGCGGCGTGCTCGCTGGATCGATGCGGATCATGAGGTTCTCCTTGGCTGTCGGTGGTCGGTGGTCTGTTGTCTGCAGTCGGTGGTCAGGGCGCGGCCCGCCTGGCCGGCATGGGGCGGGGGGCGTTCGCGGCCGGGCGGCCGGCGCCGCGCCGTCCAGTGCTGGCGTTGGCGCCCATGCAGCGCTCGGCGACCCAGTCGCCCACGGCTTCCAGGAACAGCTGCTGTCCCTCGGCCGTGCAGACCGTGTGGTCCACCTCGCGCATGAATTCGTAGTGCAGCGCCTGTGCGAACGGCTCGCTGCGGAAGGCGCCGAGCTGGTCGCGGTCGCGGTCGCAGACGTGCAGCGAGCCCGAGTAGAGAAGCTGCATGGCGACGTTGCGCTCGGCCAGCAGCGCCATGGTCCGGCCGAACCAGGCGGCCGTGGCTTCGGGCGAGATCTCCTGCGTGAAGAAGCCGGGCATCGGCCTGGCCGCTTCGCTGCGCAGCACATGGCGCTTGAGCCAGCGCCGCGTCTTGCCCGCGAACGAGGGGTGGGCGGGCGCCGCGAGCGCGCGCCGCAGCGTCCGTTCCCAGCGCGTGCGCCGCTGCGGAAAGGCGTAGCCGTCGAACAGCGAGAGCCCGACCACGCGGGCATCGGCCGCGGCGGTGGACATGGCGTGCTCCGCGCCCGAGCACATGCCCACGATCACGAACTCGCGGATGCCCAGCGTCTCTTCGAGCAGGTCCATGCCCGCTCGCAGGTCGCGCACGGCGCGCGAGGGCAGGTCGTCGGCCGTGGCCGGCGCGTCGCTGTCGCCGATGCCGCCCAGGTCCAGGCGCAGGCTCCCCACGCCGCGTGCGGCCAGCGCATGCGCCAGCTTGACGTTGATGCGGCGCGGCCCGACCCGGTGGTTGGCGCCCATGTTGAACATGAGGCAGGCGACGGCCGCGGGTGCCTGGCCGGCGGGCGTGGTGATCATGCCGACCAGCGCGTCGTCCGCGCCGAAGCGCACCGGCTGCTGCGCCATGCGGGCGGCGTGCGGCATCTGGATGACCTGCGTGGCCTGCAGGAGCTGCGGCGCCTGGATGGCCTGTGGCGTCTGGCTGACCCGCGTCGTGTCATTCATGAAGCGCCCCTTGAAGACGGCTGAGCGCATCGGCCGGGACCATCGCGCTGTTGGGGTAGGGGTCCGCGGTCCAGTCCAGGCGGTGCTGGAAGTACGCCAGGCGCACCGGCATGTGGCGCGACTGCTGCTCGGCCGCCCACTGCGGTGTGTGCGCGTCGTCCGGCGGCACGAGCACCAGCGTGTCGTGCAGCGCCGTGAGCGGCAGCGCGTCGGGCACGAGCGCCTCCAGCTGCGCGCGCAGCGCGGGCGAGAGGGCCGTGCCCAGCGCCTCGTCGGGCAGCGCGGCGGGCTCGCGGGCGAGCTCGCGGCGCCATGCCAGGTCGGGGATGCAGAAGGTCGCATCGATCGCGGCCACGTGTTGCTCCCGCAGGAAGCGCGCATAGCGGCGGCCGTCGATCACCGGCTCCCACAGCACCAGCCGCACCGGGTCGCAGCGCCCGTTGCGCGCCGCCAGCACCGCCAGCGTGGCGCCCAGCCGCGCGCCGACCCAGACGATGCGCTTGTCCGGCGCGCGCCGGCGCAGCTCTTCGTGCGCCGCGCACAGGTCGCGCCGCCAGCCGTCCAGCTCGCCCAGGCGCTCGTCGCCGGGGGAGTCGCCCGTGCCGTGGAAATCGAAGCGCAGCGTCGGGACGCCGGTGCGGGCGAAGCGCTCGGCCAGCACCTTGAAGAAGCGGTGGGTGCGCAGGCCCTCCTGGCCGAACGGCGGGCAGACCAGCACCGCGCTGTCCTCGGTGCGGTTGTCCTCGGCCGGATGGAAGAGGCCGAAGAGTTGGCGCGAGGCCGGGCCGAACATGATCGGCTGCGCCGCGGTGCGCTGCGCGGCGGTGGTGGCGAAGGCGATGGCGGTCATGGCATCAGCCCTTGCGCAGCCAGCCGCCCACGCCGAACGCGCGGCCCAGCAGGCCTTCGTGCGACGCGCTCTTGACCTGGCCGAGCGGCACCTGCGGCAGCTCGCCCGGCTCGGTGTCGGCCGCGCCGGCGCGCGGGGAGGAGGAGGACGCGATCTGGCCCAGGTTCTCGAACAGGTAGCGCCGCGACGCCACGCGCACGCCCAGCGTCTGCGCCGTCTGCTCCACCGCGCGCAGCACCATCAGCGAATCGCCGCCCAGGTCGAAGAAGTTGTCGCTCGCGCGGATCTCGTTGACGTCGATGCCCAGCACGCCCGCCCAGATCTGCGCGAGCGGGGCCTGCTCGGGCGTGAGCAGGCTTTGCACCGGGGAGCGCGCGCCTGTTGCACCGGTTGCGCCGTTCGCACCGGTCGCATCGGTTGCACCGGGCACGACGATGGCCGGCGCCTCCCTGGCCTTGTCGGGTTCGACCGCCGCGAGCTTGCGCAGGTAGGCCGCGCTCGCCGAGCCTTCGTCGGTGGCCAGGTAGGCGAGCGTGGCCGCGGGGCGGTCGGCCGCGCGGTGCAGCAGTTCGAGGTAGCGGTCGCGCAGCTGCGCGCCGGTCTCGCGCAGGTAGATGTCGGCGTTGTAGATCAGCGCGCCTTCCAGGCCGTGCGGCTTGTCCATCAGCCACACGCCGATGTCGTCGGTCGCGCCGCGCTGCATCAGGTGCATCTGGCGCGTCTGCAGGCTGCCCAGGTGGCGCGCGCGTTCGCGCGCATCCTGGAACGAGAACATCGACTGGTAGGGCCCCGCGTTCCTGTTCTGGCCGCCCAGGCCGCCGTCGGCCACCATCCGCTCGAACGGCACCTGCTGGTAGTTCATGAGCGTGAGCAGCTCCTGCTTCACGTAGCGCATGAAGTCCGGCAGCGATTGCGCCGTGTCGATCTGCAGCGACACCGGCAGCACGTTGTTGAAGACGCCCATCACGTCCTCGGTCTCGGGCTGCTGGCGGCCGCGCACCGGGTTCGCGATGACGATGGAGTCGCTGCCGATGACCTGGCTCATGGTGAGCGCGTACAGGCCGAAGGTGAGCATGCTCAGCGTCACCTCCATGCCGCGCGCGATCTCGCGCAGCCGGCCGGTGGTCGCCAGGTCGATGTGGATCCACTGCGTGCCGCCCTGGCCGCTCTTGCCCGCGCGCCGCGGCATGTCGGTGCGGGGGGCGCGCGGCGCGGGCACGCTCTCGAAGCGGCGGCGCCAGAAGTCCAGCTGCTGCCGGAACTCGGGCTCGCGCATCCATTGCGCGAGCCACTCGGCGTAGTCGCCGTGCGTGGTGGCCAGCGGTGCCAGCCCATGCGGGCGGCCGCGCTCGGCGGCGTCGTAGATCGCGGTGAGCTCGCGCTGGAAGAGATCGAAGCACCAGCCGTCCCAGATGAGGTGGTGCGGCACGAACACGAAGGCGTGGTCGTCGTCGTCGACCTGGAACAGCGCCGCGTGGATCATCGGTGCGCGCTGCAGGTCGATGGGGCGGTCCGCCAGCTCCTGCATGCGCTCGGCCAGCTCGGCCTCGCGCTGGTCCGCGGGCAGGCCGCGCAGGTCGATCAGCGGCAACGAGAATTCCACACGTCGCGATATCGATTGCACGGGCTGTCCGGACGTCGGTTCGGTGCCCACCGAGGTGCGCAGCGCGGGCTGGCGGCGAATGATTTCCGCGAGCGCCGCCTGGAAGCGCGCCACGTCCAGCGGCCCCACCAGCCGCTGTGCCGAGGGCACGTTGTAGACCGAGCGGCCCGGGTGCAGCTCTTCCATGAAACGGATGCGTTCCTGCGAGGGCGTCATCGGCGCGGCCACGCGATCGGGCCGGCACGGGAGCGCCGCCTGCATGCCGACGCCGGCGCCCTGCAGCACCGCGATCGCCGCGGCCAGCCGCTCGGCCGTGGGCGCCTCGAACAGCGCGCGCAGCGGCAGCGTGACCTGGAACTCGCGGCTCAGGAGTGTTGCCAGCCGCGCGGCCAGCAGCGAGTGGCCGCCCATCGTGAAGAAGTCGTCGTGCATGTCCAGGCCCGGCAGGCTCAGCACCTGCTCCATGGCCGCGAGCACGGTGCGCTCGGCGTCGTTGCGGGGGCCCGCGCCGCGCCGCACCTCGTCGCGCGGCAGGGCCTGCGGCGCGGGCAGCGAGACGCGATCGAGCTTGCCGTTGGGCAGCGTGGGCAGGCTCTTGAGCGTGACCACGTGCTGCGGCAGCATGAAGGCCGGCAGGCGCTCGCGCAGGTGCTGCATCAGTGCATCGGGCTCGAACGCGGCGCCCGGCACCAGTGCCAGGTAGGCCACCAGCCGCACGTCGCCCGGATGGTCTTCGCGCGCCACCACCACGCTGCGCGAGACGCCGGCCACCTCGTTGCAGCGCGCCTCGATCTCGCCGGGCTCGATGCGGTAGCCGCGCACCTTCACCTGGAAGTCCAGGCGCCCCAGGTGTTCGAGCAGGCCGTCGTTGCGCCAGCGACCGCGGTCGCCGGTGCGGTACACCGCGCGGTTGTGGCCCAGCACGCGCGCCGTGACGAAGCGCTCGGCCGTGAGTTCGGGCCGTTCGTGGTAGCCCAGCGTGAGGCCGGCGCCCGCGATGCAGATCTCGCCGGGCACGCCGATGGGGCAGGGCTGCAGGTCGGCGTCCAGGATCCAGACCTCGGTGTTGTCGATGGGCGTGCCGACGGACATGCCGCGCGCGGCGACGATGTCGCGCTGCATGTTCCATGCGGTGGACCACACGGTGGTCTCGGTGGGGCCGTAGACGTTCCAGATCTCGGCAGCGCGGTCCAGCAGGTCGAACGCGAGGCGGCCGCGCACGGGCTCGCCGCCGATCCAGCCGCGGAAGTTTTTGGCGCCGGCCCACTGCGCATCGAGCAAGAGCTGCCACATGCCGGGCGTGGCCTGCAGCACGGTGATCTCTTCGGTCTCCAGCAGCGCGCGCAGCCGGTTGCCGTCCATCGCGGTCTCGCGCTGGACCATCACCACTTCGGCACCGGCCGCCAGCGGCAGCAGGATCTCGGCCACATGGATGTCGAACGACAGCGTGGTCACCGCGGCGATCCGGTCGTTCGCGCCGATGCCCGGGGCCTTCTGCATCGAGGCGATCAGGTTGGCCACCGCGCCGTGCGGCACGCACACGCCCTTGGGCAGGCCCGTGGAGCCCGAGGTGTAGATCACGTAGGCGGCGTCGTCCGGGCCGGCATCGCCCAGGCCCGGCGCGAGCGCGTCGGCCGAGGCCTGCAGCCAGTCGGTGTCGCGGTCGATCTCGAACAGGCGCGCGCCCGCATCGGCGTTCCACTTGCGCGGCGCGGCGGCGATGTCCGAGGTGGTCACCAAGAGGCGCAGGCTCGCGTCCGCGGCGTAGTGGTCCAGCCGCGCCTGCGGAAAGGCCGGGTCCAGCGGCACGTAGGCCGCGCCCGACTTGAGCACCGCGAGCAGCGCCACGACCATGTCCAGGCCGCGCTCCAGGCACAGGCCCACGTATTCGCCGCGGCCGATGCCGCGCGCGCGCAATGCATGGGCCAGGCGGTTGGAGCGCGCATCCAGATCGCCGTAGCTGCAGGTGCGCGCGCCGTCGCGCACCGCGGGGCGTTCGGGCTGCAGCAGCGCGCGCGCCATGAAGCCGGCGTGCGCGAGCGGCGCGCCTTGCAGCGCGGTGGGCGGCGGCTGCAGCGCGGCCAGCGCGTGCGCCGCTTCGGGCGAGAGCACCTCCAGCCGGCCGATGGCGTCGGCGGGGCTGCGCACGGCCGAGCGCAGCACGCACTCGAACATGTCCAGCCAGCGCTGCACGCTCTCCTCGTCGTAGAGGTCGGTGTTGTACTGGGCCTCGATCTGCAGCCCGCCGTCCAGCGGCCGCAGGTTGAGAAAGAGCTCGAAGTTCTCGCAGCGGCGCGCCACCGTGTCCTGCTCGACGTGCAGGCCCGAGAAGGTCTGCGCGCTGCCGGCCACGTCGGGGTCCACGTTGAACATCACGCTCACCAGCGGCTGGCGGCTCGCATCGCGCTGCAGCGCGAGCTTGCCAAGGAGCGCGCCGTAGGTGAGCGCCTGGTGGTCGAAGGCGTCCAGCACGGCGGTGCTGCATTCGCCCATGAGCGCGTCGAAGCGCAGCTTGGCGTGCGCCGCGATGCGCAGCGGCAGCAGGTTCACGCAGTGGCCCACCAGGCCCGGCATGTCGCGCGCCATCTGCCCCGAGGCCGGGATGCCGACCACGATGTCGTCCTGCCCCGTGAGGCGATGCAGCGTCGCGACGAAGCCGCTGAGCAGGCCCACGAACAGGCTCGCGCCGGTCCTGGCGCTCATGGCGCGCAGCGCAGTCACCAGGCGCCGCTCGAGCAGCCGCTCGGTGCGCCGCGAGGCGAAGGTGCGCACCGCGGGGCGCGGATGGTCGGGCGGCAGGTCGAGCACGGGCAGCGTGCCGCCCGAGAAGCGTTCGAGCCAGTAGTCCACGTGCAGCTGCATGCCGGGTCCCGCCGCGTCGGTGGCTTCCTCTGTGGCGAAGGCATCGAAGGTGGGCGCCGGCTTGAGCGGCAGGCCGTCGCCGGTCTGCTCGGCGTACAGATGGCCCAGCTGCTCGGTGATGACCGCCCACGACCAGCCGTCGCACACCACGTGATGGGCCGACATGAGGAGCTCGTGCTCGGCCTCGCCGAGCCGATAGAGCACCGCCCGAAAGAGGGGGCCGTGCTCCAGCGAGAACGGCGTGCTCACCGCCGCGTCGTGCGCGTCGTCCAGCGCCAGGGCGCGGGCCGCGGCATCGAGCATGCCGAGGTCCTGCTGCACGAGCGGATCGGCCTCGGCCTGGCCGACCAGCATGCAGGTGCCGTCGGGCGAGATCGTCGCGCGCAGCGACTGGTGGCGCTCCACCAGCCGGGCCACGGCGCGCGCCATGGCGGGCCGGTCCAGCGGGCCGCGCAGGCGCAGCAGCACCGACTCGTTGTAGGCCAGCGAGGCCTCGGGGCTGAGCATGGCGCCCAGCCAGACCTCGCGCTGCGATTCGGTGGTGGGAATGACGCATTCGACGAAGGCGCCGACCAGCGTGCCGGAGTTGGCGGCCGAGCCCATCGCGGCCGGGGTGGGGCGAAGGACGGCGTTCATGCGGCGTGCCCGTTGGGGATCTGGATCGCTTCGCTCGTGCCCGGCACGTACCAGAAGGGCTGGCCGTCCACGTCGCGGCCCAGCACCGAGCCTTCCTGCGAAGGCTTGCGTACATCGAAGGCCTGGACGGCAGGCGTGCGGCGCGGCAGGAACCCCGACTCCTGCAGCTCGGCCACCGATTCCTTGAACGCCCGCTGGATCGTGGCGATGTCTTCCTGGCTGTGCGCCGTCGTGAGAAAGCACGGGAAGTTGTCCAGGATGTGCACGCCGCGGCTGCGCATCATGGCAAAGAGCAGGTCCTGCAACGGGTGGTCCTCCAGCCAGTTCACGCGCCATAGCGAGGCGAAGTGGCGAATGGCGATCGGCGCGCCCACCTCGGCGCACCAGGCCGTGAGCTCGCCGGCCATCGCGGCGGTGCTGGTGTTGAGCGCGGCCTGCAGCGCGGGGCCCGCCGCCTTCAGGTGTTCCAGCGAGGCCTTGGCCGCGGCCAGCGCGAGCGGGTGCCGCACGAAGGTGCCGGCGAAGTAGGTCACGCCCACGCCCGGAATGGAGTCGTCGCCGTACTGCCAGGCACCGCCGTCCAGCGCGTCCATGAACGGGCGCTTGCCCGCGACGACACCGACCGGAAAGCCGCCGCCGATCACCTTGCCGTAGGTGGCGAGGTCGGCGCGCACGCCGAACAGTTCCTGCGCGCCGCCCAGCCCCGTGCGAAAGCCCGTGATGACCTCGTCGAAGATGAGGCAGGTGCCGCTTTGCGTGGTGATGTCGCGCACCGCGTGCAGGAACTCGCGCGGCTGGAAGTCGGGGCGGCGGCTCTGCACCGGCTCGACCAGCACGGCCGCCAGGTCCTCCGCGTTCTCGCGGATGAAGGCCAGCGCCTCGGGCGTGCCGTAGTCCAGCACGCGCACGTCGCCGAACATGCCGCTCATCACGCCCGGCGCGGCCGACAGGCCCTTGCCGCCCTTGCCGGCGCGCACCAGCACTTCGTCGAAGGTGCCGTGGTAGGAGCCGGTGAACACCGCCACGGTGCTGCGGCCGGTAACGGTGCGCGCAATGCGCAGCGCCGCCATCACGGCCTCGGAGCCCGTGTTGCACAGGCCCGCGCGCTCGCAGCCGGTGAGCTCGCACAAGAGGCGCGTCACGTCGGCCGCCAGCGGATGCTGCGGCCCGATCTCGTAGCCCGCGTCCAGCTGCTTCCTCACGGCCTCCTGCACGAAGTCGGGCTGCCAGCCGAACAGGTTGAGGCCGAAGCCGTTGAGCGCGTCGACGTACTCGTTGCCGTCGATGTCCCACATCTTCGAACCCTTGGAGCGCTCGATCACGATCTGGTAGGTGATCTCCTTGGTGATCGGGCGAAAGCCGTTGACCACGCGCGGGTCGGCCATGTGGGCGCGGTTGTCCTCGGTGAAGCGCTTGCTGTTCCGCGTGCGCTCCACGTAGCGGCGCACGAACGCGGAAAGCCGCGCCTTCTGCCGCGCGCTGGGTTCGGCGGTGGGCTTGGTGTGGATGCGGGCGATGGCGCCGAAGGCCTTGGCGACGTCGTAGCGCAGGGGTTCGCGGGGCGCGTCGGGCGATGGCTCCAGCGGTTGCGCCTGCGCCTGTGCTTGCGGTGCGGGCGTGGCCTGCACGGCGAGAGGCAACGACGCCGTCGCCGGCACGGACATCGCCACGGCGGCGGTCGTGCCGGAGAGCAGGGCGAGCTGCTGGCGCATCAATTCCATTTGCTGCGCAATCAGCTGGTTGACGGCACCGGCCGGCAATTGCGGCAATTGGCTGGCCGCCTGCATCACCTGGACCATGGGCTGTTGCACCGTTTCCTGCACGGCCACCAGCGTGGTCGCGGTCGCGGCCGCGGGCTGCTGCACCGGCGCGGCTTCGGGCGGCAGGCTCTGCTGCAGGAACGCCGTGAGCGCGTCGAAGCTGCGGTAGTTCTCCATCAGCTGGCGAAAGCTCACATTGACCTTGAAGGTCTTCTTGATCTGCGTGGCCGCCTGGGTGAGCGTGAGCGAATCGAGCCCGAGCTCGGCGAACGCGGCGTGGCCTTCGGCCTCGGCCATGTCGATGCCCGAGATGTCCTCGAAGAGCGTTCGCAATCGCACGCCCACCGATGCCGCGGACGACGCGGAGGGCTGGGGCGGAGGGGTCGATGAGGTCGAAGGCACTGCAGCGGTCACGGTCGGCTCCAATGAAACGGTTGGGACGGAAAGAGCGGGAAGAGCGGGAAGAAGGGCGGTCGGCATCGGCTGGGCCGATGCAGCGGGCGCGGTGGACGTGGTGGAAGCGATGGGCGCGATGTCGACCCAGAGGCGCTTGCGTTCGAACGGATAGGTGGGCAAACACACGCGCCGCGCGCCGGCACGCGCGGCCAGGCGGGCGAGCTCGACATCGGCGCCGCAGGTCCACAGGCGCGCGGCGGCCAAGCGCAGCGTGCGGGCCTCGTCGGCCGGCTCGCCGTGCAGCAGCGAGACGGCGGTGACGCCTGCTTTCGACGTGGGGGCGAGCGTCTTCGCGCCGTGCTGGCGCACCAGCGTGGCCAGCGTGTTGCGCGGGCCGGCTTCCACGAAGACCGGGTTCGCAGCCGCAGCCGCCGCGCTTTGCAGGGCGGAGGAGAAGCGGACCGTGCCGCGCAGGTGCTTCGCCCAGTACGCGGGACTGGTGGCCTCGGCGTCTTCGAGCAGCCGGCCGGTGAGCGTCGAGAAGATCGGGATCGCCGGTGCGTGCAGCGCCACCTCGGCGACGAGCGCCTCGAAGGGCGCGACCGCGCCGTCCATCATCGAAGAGTGAAAGGCGTGCGAGGTCTGCAGCGCGCGGCAGGCGATGCCTTCAGCTTCGAGCGCGGCTTGCAGCGCGGCGATGGCCTCGGTGGGGCCGGCGGCCACGCAGGCGGTCGGTCCGTTTTCCGCCGCGAGCGAGACGGTGGGAGAAGACGCGAGCCGCGCGGCGAGATCGTCCGCGCCTAGCCGCACCGAGAGCATCGTTCCCGCGGGCATCGCTTGCATCAGCGCACCGCGGCGGGCGACGAGGCGGGCGGCGTCTTCGAGCCGCATCACGCCCGCGATGACGGCCGCGACGAATTCGCCGACGCTGTGGCCGATGAGCGCATGCGGCCGCAGGCCCAGCGAGAGAAGACGCCGCGCGAGCGCGTATTCGAGCGTGAAGAGCGCGGGTTGCGTGACGGCCGTGGGGGCCAGCGCGCCCGCATCGTCGCTGAACATGCGCTCGCGCAGGTCGAAATCGGTGGTGCCTTCGAGCGCGCGCAGGCAATCGTCGAACGCGGCCGCGAACACCGCGTCGCTCGCATGCAGCGCGCGGCCCATGCCGGCGTACTGCGCGCCCTGGCCCGGGAACATCAGCACGGGTTGCGGGGCGCGCGCGGCGATGCTGCCGCTCGTGCGCCACGGGGCGTCGTCCATTCGCAATGCGGCGATGGCTTCTGTCGCATCGGCGGCCACCACGGCGCGGCGGAAGGCGTGCGCCTTGCGGCCGACCGCGAGCGTGAAGGCCGCGTCGGCGAGCGCGAGGCCGGGGTGCGCTTCGAGGTGCGCCGCGAGCTGCTGCGTGGCCACTGCGAGCGCGGCCTCCGAGCGGGCCGACAGCGGGAGCACGTGGATGCCGGCCGCGGACGATGGCGCAACAGGACGCGCCGGCGCCTCTTCCAGCACGACGTGCGCATTCGTGCCGCCGACGCCGAAGGAGCTGACCCCCGCGCGGCGCGGCAGGTCGGCGCGCGGCCAGGGCTGCAGCTGGCTGCTCACGAAGAACGGCGTGCGCGCGAAATCGATCGCCGGGTTCGGCGCGGTGAAATGCGCGGTGGGTGGAATCAGTTCGTGGTGCAGCGACAGCGCGGTCTTGATGAGCCCCGCGGCGCCCGCGGCCGTGACCATGTGCCCCACGTTGCTCTTGAGCGAACCCAGCGTGCAGTAGCCGCGCGCATCGGTGTGCTCGGCGTAGGCGACGGCCAGCGCCTCGACCTCGATCGGGTCGCCCATCGGCGTGGCGGTGCCGTGCGCCTCGACGTAGCCGATGCTCTGCGCGTCCACGTCGGCCGCGGCCAGCGCGGCGCGGATCACCGCGGCCTGGCCGTCCACGCTGGGGGCGGTGAAGCTGGCCTTGGCGCCGCCGTCGTTGTTCACGCACGCGCTGCGCAGCACCGCGTAGATGGTGTCGCCATCGGCCTGCGCATCCGACAGGCGCTTGAGCAGCACCACGGCCGCGCCGTCGCTGAACACGGTGCCCTTGGCCTCGGCGTCGAAGCTGCGCGTGTGGCCGTCGGGCGAGAGCATCGAGCCCTCGTTGTAGAGGTAGCCGCTCCTCGGCGGGCAGGTGACCGAGGCACCGCCCGCCAGCGCCATGTAGCACTGGCCCGTGCGCAGCGCGTGAAAGGCCTGCGCCACCGCGACCAGCGAGGTCGAGCAGGCGGTGTTCACGCTCACGGCCGGCCCGCGCAGGTTCA
The DNA here is from genome assembly GCF_900115685.1 of Variovorax sp. 770b2. Taxonomy (GTDB): domain Bacteria; phylum Pseudomonadota; class Gammaproteobacteria; order Burkholderiales; family Burkholderiaceae_C; genus Variovorax. Next base: position 1,218,122 of record NZ_FOXJ01000001.1, read on the forward strand.
GGCGGTTGGCCACGCGGGTGGTGATGTAGTCCTTCTCGTTGGCCAGCATCACCTGGAATTCGCCGACGGCTTCCACGAGATCTGGCCGCGAGGCCACGTGGCGCTGGAAGTAGGTGGCGTTGTACGTGCCCGCGTACACACCCACGGGGCCCGGCGCCTCGTCGGGCACGTAGCCCGCGCGCTCCAGGCACTCCCAGCAGATCTCCAGGAACACGCGGTGCTGCGGGTCCATGAGCGTGGCTTCCTTCGGGCCGATGCCGAAGAAGGCGGCGTCGAAGTTCTCGATGCCTTCGATCACGCCGCGGGCCCTCACGTAGGCCGGGTCGCTGCGCAGGGCCTGGCTCACGCCGGCGTCCAGCGTCGCGTCGTCGAAGAAGCTCACGGTGTCGCGGCCGGCGACCAGGTTGTCCCAGAACTGCTCGACGTCGCCCGCGCCGGGGAAGCGGCCGGCGGTGGCGATGAGGGCGACGGCCTCGGGGGCGTCGGCCGGTGCGCGGTGCGCGGTGGTGCGAACGGGCGCGGGCGCGGGCTGCGCGCTCTCCGTCTTTTCGACCGGCTGCAATTGCGCCGCGATGGCGGCCGGCGTCGGATGCCGGAAGAACAGGTTGGTCGACAGCGTCGTCGCGTCGGCGCGCTGCAGGTCGGCCAGCACCTGCAGCACCAGCAGCGAGTTGCCGCCCAGGTCGAAGAAGTTGTCGTTGCGCCCGGCCCTGTCGATGCAGAGGGCGCGCGCGAAGGCATCGCACACCTGCTGCTCGAGCGCGTCGCGCGGCTCCTCGTAGGGCTGCGCGAGTTCGGGCCGCTCGCCCGCGGGTTCGGGCAGCGCCTTGCGATCGAGCTTGCCGTTGGGCGTGACGGGCAACTGCGCGAGCCACACCGGGGCCGAGGGCAGCATCGCCGCGGGCAGGCGCGCCGCGAGGTGCGCGCGCAGCACGTCCCAGGGCAGCGGCTGCGAGCGCGCGACCAGGTAGGCGATGAGGCGCAAGGCGCCATCGCCGCCGGGCCGCGCCACCACCGCGCACGACTGGATCGCGGGGTGCGCGAGGATCGCCGCCTCGACCTCGCCGGTCTCGATGCGATGCCCGTGGATCTTCACCTGCCCGTCGATGCGGCCGATGAATTCGACGGTGCCATCGGGCAGCCAGCGCGCGAGGTCGCCGGTGCGGTAGAGCCGGTCGCCGGGCCCGCCGAAGGGATCGGGCACGAAGCGCGCGGCGGTGAGCTCGGGTTGCCCCAGGTACCCGTGCGCGAGGCCATGCCCGCCGATGCACAGCTCGCCCACCAGACCGCTGGGCAGCAGCGCCAGCGACGGGCTCAGCACGCGCAGCACCGTGTCCTTGATAGGCCGCCCGAGCGGCACCGAGCACAGGCCCGCCACGAGGCTCGCGCGCTCGATGCGGTGCGTGGCCGCGAAGGTCGTGCACTCGGTCGGGCCATAGCCGTTGCTGAGCACGAGGCCGGGAAGTGCGTCGAGCGCGCGGCGCACATGCGCCACCGAGAGCGCCTCGCCGCCCGTGAACAGGTGCGCAAGGCCTGCCAGGTGCCGCGGATCGCCGTCGACCACCGCGTTGAAGAGCGCCGCCGTGAGCCAGGCGGTGTGCACGTCGTGCCGGGCGATGGTGCGTGCGAGGCCGGCGCCGGTGGGTACCCGTTCGTCGTGGATCACGCAGCGGCCGCCGTTCAGCAGCGGCCCCCAGATCTCCAGCGTCGAGGCGTCGAAGGCGAGCGGCGCCGCGTGCAGTACCCCGCGACCGGGCGCGAACTCGGCGTAATCGACGCCGACCACCAGCCGCAGGATCGCGCGATGGCTGATCGCCGTACCCTTGGGTATCCCGGTCGAGCCCGAGGTGTACATGAGGTACGCCGCCGATTCGCCGTCGATGTCCGGTGCGTTCCGGAGAGCGCGATGCAAGTCGTCATCAGACCCGTCGAGCAGCACGGCGGTGCGGTCGGCCGGCACGAGGTGGCGGAGCGCTTCAGTCGTCACCACCAGCGTGGCGCCGGCCTGGCCGAGCATGTTCGCGATGCGCTCGGGCGGAAAGTCCGTCGGCACCGGCACGTAGGCGGCGCCCGCCTTGAGGATGCCCAGCATGGCGACGATGGCGGCCATCGAGCGCTCCAGCATCACGCCGACGTTGTCGCCAGCGCGCACGCCCAGTTGCTGCAGGCGCTGCGCGAGCCGGTCGGTGCGTTCGTCCAGCTCGCCGTAGCGCATCGCCGCGTCGCCTTCCTCCAGCGCCACCGCATCGGGCGCGGCGGCAGCCTGGCGGCTGAAGAGGGCCGGCACGGTGAGCGCGCGGTCCAGCGTGGAGGGCGCCGTGTTCCATGCGGCGAGCTGGTCGTGGCGATCGGCGTCGGACAGGGTGCGGATGTCGTGGAGCGCGGCATCGGGGCGGTCCAGCAGGTCGGCGGCGGTGTCGGCGATGGCGGCGAGCAGCCGGTCGGCGGAGGGCGCGTCCATCAGCCCCGGCGCGAAATCCAGGTGCAGGCAGGCCGGGTGCCCGGCGCGGGCGTCGAGGCGCAGGTGCAGCGGACTGTCGGAAGGCTCGGCGGCTGTGCGGCGGTCGCGGTCCAGTTGCGCCAGCCACGCGCTCGCCGTGGCGGACGGCAGCGACTGGCCCAGCCAGCACGCCTGCAGCAGTTGCCGGGCGCCGGCGAAGAGCGTGTCCGGCAGATGGCCCGTGGAACCGAGGGCAGCCAGCCAGCGCTGCCCCAAACCCGCCTGGAGCGCCAGGGTGGCGGTGCGCTGTCCGCCTGCCGCTTCCAGCGAGGGCTGCGCGACGAACAGGTCGTCCAGCGAAGGCCCGGAAGCAGCGGGCGTTGGCGCCAGCGGAACAGTCTGAGTTTCCATTTAATTACCAAGCTCAATTGCAATGGATAATTCCTGAATTAAAATCGACGCATCAATTGAAATTCAAGTCGGGATCGGCTTGTCGCGATCCTAGGAGCTTGGTGAACTGTCCGTGTGGGTGTTTGGGGGTGGTGTTACATCGAGATATACATATTTCTGGATTCAACTACCCAATTTATGGTGTTTGGGGTACCCAATTCATGATTTTGAATAATTTGCCGTCCGATTGACTGCCGAATTTACGGACGGACGTGGAATCCGGTTTCAAGAAAGGTTGGGCGGGCGCCCTGCAGGAGGCATATGGCGACCTCCCGAGAGGAGAATGTTCGGTGAAGGCGGGACAGGCCGTACCGTCTTGACAGTTGTCAAGTTTGGCAATCTTGCAAACATCAGGATTCGGATTGAAAACATTTCCTGCGCGATTCTCTTTTCTTCGGCGTAAAAGAATCAATGGTGCGGGAGTTGAATGAAGATTTCATCAGAAAAATACTCCAGGGACTCCTGTAATTCAACGAAAGGCTGAATATGCTCGACGACATCCTGTTACCCGGCGTTGTTCTGAATTATTCCGATGGTTATTGGAAATCGAAAATGGAAGGAAATTCCGATGGAAGATCGGCCAATGCCTTCTATTTCGGGAATAAGGAATGGGCGCGGGAGTATTTCGCCTTTTGCCATCGCGATGTGCATTTCCGAAACAGATGGCTGGCCGCAGGCGGAGATTGGACGGACAAGGTCGTCGTCGATCTGGGCTGCGGTCCCGGCAATGTCTTTGCCACGCTGGGCGGAAAGCCCCGGCTGCTGGTGGGCGTCGACGTGGCGGGCGGGTCGCTGGAAATGGCGGCCGGAATCGGCTATACGGCCGTGCAGGCCGATGCGGCGAACACGCCGTTTCGATCGCAGATTGCCGATATCGTCGTCATCAATGCTTCACTGCACCATTGCGACGATATGCAAGCGGTGTTGCGTGAAGGTGCGCGCCTGGTTAAGTCAAATGGTTTGCTTATCACCGATCACGACCCGCAATTGACCGCCTGGGACTACAAAGGCGTGGCCCGGCTGCTTTGGAATGCGCGGCTGGGTATTTACCGCGTGATCCGGCATGGATTTCACAAAACCGGCAACCAGCAGTCATGGGGCCTGAAGACCGAACTGCACCACCGGCCCGGCGACGGCGTCACGCGGGAATTCTTCACCGCGACGCTCGAGCCGCTGGGGTTCGAGGTCGCGGTCCACCCGCACAACCACCAGGTCGGGGCCGCGGCATTGCGCGGCGACGTCGGCCCGGCGCAATGGAAGTACCGCATCGGCAACCTGCTCTCGGGCCGCGATCCGGCGGCGCCGGCGAGCGCGTTGTCGCTCATGTGCATCGCGCGACGAAGCGCGCAAAGGGCCGCTGCGTCGGACGGAATCGCGTAAAGGCGTAGGTTCATGGCCGTTTGGACGACCCGATGACCATCCTGCAGCTTTCGATCGTTATATTCCCAAACCTCTTGAAACAACGTCAAATGGTGTGAATCCGGCGCCTGAGGTCTTGCGTACTACATCGCAGACCGAGGCGTGATGTGCACCTGCCGTGCGCTGTCTCGGGTGAACAAACTGCCGCCAGCGGCGGGCTCGGGCGTCGCCGTGCGATGCCGGAGCCAAGGGAGTCACGATTGGGCCATGCACTGATTGTTGAAGACGACGAGGAGTCGGCGCGAATGATCGCCGCCCTGGTCGTGCGCGAGGGCCACACGGCCGCGTGCGCCCATTCGATCGGCGCGGCCCGCCGCCTCATCGCCACGCGGCGGCCCGACCTGCTGCTGCTGGACCTGCACCTGCGCGACGGCAGCGGTTTCGACCTGCTGGCCGACCTGGACACCCTGGGCGACACGGTGCTGGTGCTCATGAGCGCCCAGGCGATCCCCGAAACATCCACCGGCCCGCCGGGCCTGCAGGCGACCGACTACCTTCCCAAGCCGATCAACCCGCAGCAGCTGAAGAAGCTGCTCTCGCGCCTGGTCGAGCCATCGCAGCTGCGCCTGGAACTGGACGAGGTGCAGGAGCGCTGGCGCGGAACCGGCCGGTTCGGCCACCTCATCGGACGCTCGCCCCCGATGCAGCGCGTGTACCGCCAGATGTCCAGGGTGGCCGACACGGCCGTGAGCGTGTTCGTCCATGGCGAGAGCGGCACGGGCAAGGAACTGGTGGCGCGCGGGGTGCACGACCTGAGCGGCCGGCGCGACCAACCCTTCCTGGCGGTCAACTGCGCGGCGCTCTCGCCGCACCTGATCGAGAGCGAGATCTTCGGCCACGAGCGCGGCAGCTTCTCGGGCGCGGAGCACCAATACCGCGGCTTCTTCGAGCGGGCGCACGGGGGCACGCTGTTCCTGGACGAAGTGACGGAAATGCCGCTGGAGCTGCAGGCGAAATTGCTGCGCGTGCTGGAGAGCGGCATCTTCATGCGGGTCGGGTCGGTGCAGTTGCAGCAGACCGACGTGCGCATCATCGCGGCCACCAACCGCGACGCCGCCCAGGCGGTGACCAGCGGCAAGCTGCGCGAAGACCTGCTGTATCGCCTGCACGTCTTTCCGATCGGGCTGCCGCCGCTGCGCGAGCGCGGCGACGACATCCAGCTGATCGCGCGCAGCTTTCTTCAGGACCTGCACCACGCGGACGGCGGCGCGGAGCGCTTCAGCCCCGCGGCGCTGTCCCGGCTGTCCGCCTACCACTGGCCCGGCAACGTGCGCGAACTGCGCAACATCGTGCAGCGCACCTGGGTCATGGCCACGGGGCCCGAGGTGGGCGACGAATGGCTGCCGCCGCCGACGGTTGCGGCCGTCGCGCCCGCAGGAGCAGCCCGCGCACTGCCGCGGCGCGACGCGTCGACGGCGCGCGCGACGATGGCCGGTTTCGACGACACCGTGCCTGGTGCGCTGGAGCCGGGCGGCAACGAGCTGCTCGTGGAGGTCGGCACCCAGCTGGCCGACGTGGAGCGGCGCGTGATCCTCGCGACCTACGAGAGCTGCGGCCGGAACAAGGAGCGGACGGCCGCGGTGCTGGGCATCAGCATGAAGACGCTCTACAACCGCCTGAAGGAGTACCGCCTGTGAAGTACCGGGAGCTGCAGGCCGCGCGCTGAAGCAGGGCGAGAATCGGCGCGAGAGAGAGGACCGCGCACATGACAGACGATTCCAGGCATCCCGACCTGGCGCAGGCCCCACCTGCGCCTTCCACGCCTTCCGCGCGCGCCCGCCTGCGCCGTTTCCGGGTCGATGTCGGCACCATCATCTGCGCGGTCGCGCTGCTGCAGTCGCTGCTGCTGGTGGCCTTCGGCTACTGGGGCGCGGAGCAGCTGGTGTCGCGGGTCGGCGAGTCGGCGCACAAGGTCAACCACGACCGCGTCGAAGACAACGTGCTGGCCTTCCTCGCCAAGACCGAGGCGCTGGTGCGCGCCGTCGCGCACACGCCCAGCCTGCATCCGGCCGGCGAAGACGGCGAGCAGACCGCCGAGCTGCTCTGGGCCGCGCTGGAGCAGACCCCCGAGCTGGACAGCATCGGCGTGGCCAGCGACGACGGCCATGTGCTGATGGCGATGCGCTATCCCGAGCCGGTGGTGCGCCAGGTGCTGCGCGATGCAGGGTTCAGCACCGAGACCTGGGAATACAAGCAGCCGCCCGACGGTGAAGGCGACGACGACCCGCGCCAGCGCTACGCCACCCGCCGCATCGAGGCCTTTCGCAGCGACGACGATCCGGTGCACGACGACTGGTTCGTCCAGGCGCAGAAAGCGCAGCACCCGGTCTGGACCGCGCCCTTCGTGCTCGGCTCTGCGAAGGAGCTGGGCATCGGCCATGCGCGGCCCAGCCGGCGGCGCGACGACGAAGGGGCGATGCGGACGCTGGTGGTGGCGGGCGGCGTGTCGCTCGGGCACCTGTCGAACCTGGTGCGCGTGTTCGGCGGCACGGGCCATGGCCACAGCGCCTTGCTGAGCGCGGACCACCACGTGATCGCGCGCAGCGACCAGCCCCACGTCGTGCGTGCGCTGGAAAATCCCGAAGGCGGCGTGCTCGGCGCGCTGCACGCGCACATGCTGGCCAACGGCAGCCGGGGCTGGACCGAAGACATGGCCTTCACGCTCGACCACGAGGGGGAGCGCTACAAGGTGCAGACCTCGCACATCCCGTCCACGGGCTGGCGGCTGGTGAGCTGGGAGCCCGAGGACGCGCTGCTGGGCGGGCTGCACCGCAACGTGCTCTGGTCGCTGCTGCTGACGCTCGGCTTCCTGGCCGTGGCGCTGTTCATCTCGCTGCGCCTGTCCAAGCTGGTGACCGCGCCGATCGAGAGCCTCTCGCGCACGGCGCGACGCATCGGGCGGCTGGAGCTGGACGACCTGCCGCGCGAGCCGAGCCGGGTGTTCGAGATCCAGAACCTGAGCCAGGCGCTGGACGACTCGGCGCGCAGCCTGCAGGCCTTCAGCAAGTTCGTGCCGGTGGACGTGATCAAGCAGCTGGTCGCCGAAGGCCATGCGCTCGCGCCCAACGGTTCGCCGCGGCGCGTGACCGCGATGTTCACCGACGTGGAAGGCTTCACCAGCATCTCCGAATCGATGGAGGCCGACGTGCTGATGCGCCAGCTGACCGAGTACTTCAACCTGGCCACGCGCGTGTTCGCGCGGCACGGTGGCGTGGTCGACAAGTTCATGGGCGACGGGATCATGGTGCTCTGGGGCGCGCCGGCGGACCTGCCGGATGCGGAGCACCGGGCCTGCATCGCCTCGCTCGAACTGCATGAAGAAATGAAGGCGCTCAACCGCAAGTGGCAGGAGCAGGGCCTGCAAGCGTTCCGCACGCGCATCGGCATCCACACCGGCATCGTGATCGCGGGGGTGCTCGGCTCGAGCGACCGGCTGTCCTACACCGCGCTGGGCGACGTGATCAACGTGGCGAGCCGCATCGAGAGCACGAACAAGCAACTGGGCACGCGCACCTTGATCTCGGAGGCCACCTTCCAAGGGCTGGGCGGGCGGCTCGCCACGCGGCGCATCGAGGAACTGGTGGAGCTGCGCGGCCGCCAGACGCGCATGGTGCTGTACGAGCTGCTGGGCCCCGTCTAGACGCCCTTGACCCTGCGCGCGAACGCCTCCAGCCCGTCGATGGTGATCCGGATGTGCCGCTCGAAGCTGCTGTCCAGCGGTACGGTGGTGCCGTTGTCCCAGCGCACGATGAAGGCCTTGTTGGCCAGCAGTGGCAGGTTGCGCGCGAGCACCGGGTGGTCGAGCGGGCGGATGGTGTGGACGCGCTCGCGCAGCTCCTCGGCCCAGGCCTGGGTGTTGTCGGCGGGCAGGGGCGAGAACTCCATCGTGAGGAACCCCAGCATCGCCGCGATCACGCAGTTGTAGGCCTCCAGCAGCGACTGCCCCTCGAAGCCGGCCTCGGCCAGTGCAGCGAGCACGCCTTCGACCAGCTCGGTCGGCAGGCTGCCGTTCGATACCAACTGCGCACCCAGCAACTGCGCCACGTTCGGGTGGCGGCGCACCGCGGCGCGGCAGCGGTGGAAGAGCTCGGTGATCCAGGCCTGCCATGCGAGAGTGCCCGCCGGGGGCGTGACCTGCGCCATGACGGTCGCGGCCACTTCGGCCAGCAGCGCCTCGCGCGTGCTGACGTGCCAGTGCACCGTGGCCGGGTACACACCGAGCTGCGACGCGATCTCGCGCATGCTGAACGCGCCCAGGCCGAATTCATCGATGTGCGCGAGGGCGGCCTCGGCGATGAGGCTCTTGGACAGCGCGCCGCCGCCGGTGGGGCGGCCGGCGGTCTTGGGTTTGGGTTTGGGTTTCGGCTCGGGAGCGGGCTTTTTCATGGAGGTGGGCGTTGTGCGGCGGGCGAATTGATTGTATAAATATTATTAATTGAGCAGTGATCAATTAATCGCGCCGAAGAGGCCATCCATCTTTCAAGGACCGTTCCATGACCGACGCCGCCATCGACCAAGCCCTCGCCGGGGCGCATCAACGCTTCACCGAGGCCAACCCCGTGAGCCGGCGCCTGTTCGAGGAGCAGACGCGCTACATGCCGGGCGCCAATACGCGATCGGTGCTGTTCTATGCGCCGTTCCCGCTCACCATCGCCAGGGGTGAAGGCGCTGCGCTGTGGGATGCCGATGGCCATCGCCATGCCGACTTCATCGCCGAGTACACGGCCGGCGTCTACGGCCACTCGGCGCCCGAGATCCGCGATGCCGTCATCGAGGCGATGAAGAGCGGCATCAACCTCACGGGCCACAACCTGCTCGAAGGGCGGCTGGCAAAGACGATCTGCGAGCGCTTTCCGCAGATCGAGCAATTGCGCTTCACCAACTCGGGCACCGAGGCGAACCTGATGGCGCTCACGGCCGCGCTGCATTTCACGGGGCGGCGAAAGATCGTGGTGTTCTCGGGTGGCTATCACGGCGGCGTGCTGGGCTTCGGCGACAAGCCTTCGCCCACGACCGTGCCCTTCGATTTCCTCGTGCTGCCCTACAACGACGCGCAGCGCGCGAGCGAGGAGATCGCCAGGCACGGGCCGCAGATCGCCGCCATCCTGGTCGAGCCGATGCAGGGCGCGAGCGGATGCATTCCGGGGCGTCTCGACTTTTTACAGGCGCTGCGCGATGGCGCCACGCAGGTCGGCGCTCTGCTGGTCCTGGACGAGGTCATGACCTCGCGCCTCGCGCCGCACGGCCTGGCCAACAAGCTGGGCATCCAGTCGGACCTGACCACGCTGGGCAAGTACATCGGCGGGGGCATGTCCTTCGGCGCCTTCGGCGGGCGTGCGGACGTGATGGCGCAGTTCGATCCGCGCACCGGCGCGCTCGCGCACTCGGGCACCTTCAACAACAACGTGATGACGATGGCGGCCGGGTATGCGGGGCTCACGAAGCTCTTCACGCCCGAGGCGGCTGGCGCGCTGGCCGAACGTGGCGAGGCAATGCGTGCGCGGCTCAATGCGCTGTGCGCGAAAGAGGGCGTAGCCATGCAGTTCACCGGCGTGGGTTCGCTGATGAACGCGCATTTCCTCGAGGGGGAGGTGCGGCGCGTGGACGATCTGGCAGTGGTCGACGGGCGCCTGCGCCAGCTGCTGTTCTTCCACCTGCTGAGCCAGGGCATCTATACGTCGCCGCGCGGCTTCGTCGTGCTCTCGCTGCCGTTGTCCGATGCGGACATCGACGGCTACATCGCCGCCATCGGCAGCTTCATCGGCGAGTACCGGGCGCTTATGCCTGGCGCGAAGTAGCCACGCCCAGCAGCTCGTGCAGGCGCGTGCTGGTGGTCGTGTACTGCAGCGGAATCGCCTTGCCAGGGAACACGATGGCGGTGGCGCCCCAGGCGGCCAGCGTGGCTTCGTGGAAGCCGCAGACGATGAGCTTCTTCTTGCCCGGGTAGGTGTTGATGTCGCCCACCGCGAACACGCCGCGCTCGCGGGTTTCGTACTTCTCGGTGTCCACGGGCACCTGCTTGCGCTCGAGTTCCAGGCCCCAGTCGGCGATGGGGCCGAGGCGCGGCGAGATGCCCAGGCAGGCGATCAGCGCATCGAGCGGCAGGTCGACGGTCGTGGCATCGGGCGTGGTGATCTGCAGTTGCTTGCCGTCGAACGCGGTCGGCTGGCCGACCTTGAAGGCCAGCTTGCCGGCGGCCACGAGGGCGCGCATCGCGGCGATGTTCGCCTCATCGGCCTGGAAGCCGTCGCGGCGATGGACCAGCGTGACCTGTTTCGCGATGGCCGTGAGCGCCACGGCGGTTTCGAGCGCGATGTCGTCGCCGCCATTCACCACCACCGCCTGCCCCGCAAAGCGGTCCAGCGATTCGGGGTGATAGAAAAGCGAAGTGCCTTCGAACTGCGCGATCCCGTCGATGGTGATGCGCTTGGGCACGAAGGCACCGACGCCGGCCGCGATGAACACCGTCTTCGCGAGGAACGCCTTGCCGGCCGAGGTCGTCAGCAGCAGGCGCCCGTCGGCCTGGCGGGCGAGGGTGGCGACCTGCTCGCCGAAATGAAACTGCGGCTTGAACGGCGCCACCTGCGCGAGCAGCGACTGCGCCAGCTCGCGCCCGCTGGTCACCGGCGTGCCGGGAATGTCGTAGATCGGCTTGTCGCCATAGAGCGCCACGCACTGGCCGCCCGCGGCGGGCAGTGCATCGACGATGTGGCAGGAGATTTCAAGCAGGCCCAGCTGGAAGGCCTGGAACAGCCCGACAGGGCCGGCACCGACGACGAGCGCGTCGGTTTCGATGGGGACGGGCAGGGCGCTCAGCGCACCAGCTCCCCGACCTTGTCCGTCTTGTCTTTCCAGTCATCCGCATCGGGCAGCGCGGGCTTGCGCTTGGTGATGCTCTTCCAGCCGTCGGCCAGGGCCAGCTCGGCATTGATCTTGATGAAGGCGATCTGGTTGGCCGGGAGGTCTTCCTCGGCGTAGATCGCATTGACCGGGCATTCGGGGATGCAGACCGCGCAATCGATGCACTCGTCCGGATCGATCACCAGCATGTTGGGACCTTCGCGGAAGCAGTCCACGGGGCAGACGTCCACACAGTCGGTGTATTTGCAACGGATGCAGGCTTCGGAGACGACGTGAGTCATTTGTCTTTTAACGTCAGTTTGATCGGGGAAAACCCCAGATTTTAGGCCTTTGCGGCGGCGGGCTGCACGAGAACGGCAGCAGCGGTCTTGTGCGAGGCCGTATCGACCAGCACCAGCGAGCCCAGGGCGCGCGATTGCGTGAAGGGCAGCACGGCCAGCGGCTGCTGCAGCGCGAGCACCACATCGCCGATCGAGTTGGCTTCCAGCTGCGTCGCCGGCTCCGATTCGAGGGTGGTGATGTTCACCCGATCGACGATGCGCGCCACCTTGGCCTTGACCCAGCGGTGGCCCTGCAGCGCCCAGTACACGCGGCCCGCGACCAGCGGCTCGTCGTCCAGCCAGGCCACGGTGGCGGTAATCTCGCGCACCGGCTCGAAGGCGCCGGGTGCCAGCAACCAGTCGCCGCGCGACACGTCCACCTCGCGGTCGAGCACGATGCCGGCGCTGTGGCCCGCGTGCACCGATTTCGGCTGGCGCGTGTGGCTCAAGACCTGCGCGACGGTGGCGGTCTGGTTGCTCGGGAGCACCGTCACGCGCTGGCCGGGCTCCACATGGCCCGAGGCCACGCGGCCCCAGAACACGCGGCGGCCTTGCGAGGTATCGGCCGAGGCCGAGAACTTCTCGACCCATTGCACCGGGAAGGCGAAGGGCACGGCTTCGTCCTGCACGGTGACCGGCAGGTCTTCGAGCAGCGCGAGCAGGCTCGGGCCTTCGTAGCCCACCCAGTCGGCATGGCGCGTGGCCACGTTCCAGCCCTTGAGGGCGGAGATCGGCACGATGCCCGCGACCTGCACGCCGGCCGCTTCGGCAAAGGCATTGAGCGCGGTCGAGATGCGCTCGAAGGCCAGGCCCGCGTCGTCGATGGCATCGAGCTTGTTGACCGCGAACACGATCGACTGCACGCGCAGCAGGTGGCACAAGAGCGTGTGGCGGCGCGTTTGCGGCAGCAGCTCGCGCTTGACCACGGTACCGTCTTCCACTTCGGCGGCCCAGGCCAGCTTGGTCGCATCGACCAGCACCACGGCGGCATCGGCGGCCGAGGCGGCGGTGACCATGTTGCGGGTGTACTGCTCGTGGCCCGGCGCGTCGCCGATGATGAACTTGCGCTTGGCGGTCGAGAAGTAGCGGTACGCCACGTCGATCGTGATGCCCTGTTCGCGCTCGGCCGAGAGGCCGTCGGTGAGCAAGGCCAGATCGGTTTCGCCGCCGCGCTGCACGCCGGCCAGCTGGTCTTGCAGCACGGTCTTGCTGTCCACCAGCAGGCGGCCGATCAGCGTGCTCTTGCCGTCGTCGACCGAGCCGCAGGTGATGAAGCGCAGGGCGGTGCCGGTGTCGCCGTGCACGGCGAGTTCGTTGGGGGTGGCTGTCGTCGCGCTCATCAGAAGTAACCGTCTTTCTTTCGTTTTTCCATCGAGGCTTCGGAGGTCATGTCGTCCATCCGGGTGGCGCCGCGTTCGCTGACGTCGACCGTGAGCGTTTCGATCACCACGTCGCCCGCATCGGCCGCAAGGCTTTCGACGGGGCAGGTGGTCGTGATGTCGCCCACGGTGCGAAAGCGCACGTCGCGCACCTGCACCGTTTCGCCGTCGCGCGGCGGGGTGAGCTCGGTCACCGGCACCAGGAGGCCGCGGCGCTCGACCACTTCACGCTTGTGCGTGTAGTAGATGGAGGGCAGGCCGACGTGCTCGCGCTCGATGTACTGCCACACGTCCAGCTCGGTCCAGTTGGAGATCGGGAACACGCGGAAGTGTTCGCCGGGAGCCAGGCGCGTGTTGAACAGCGTCCACAGCTCGGGGCGCTGGTCCTTGGGTTGCCATTGGCCGAAGGAATCGCGGTGAGAAAAGATGCGCTCCTTGGCGCGCGCCTTTTCCTCGTCGCGGCGGGCACCGCCGATCAGCGCGTCGAAGCGGAATTCTTCAATCGCCTCGAGCAGCGTCACCGACTGGTGCGCGTTGCGCGATTCGCCGGGGTGCGCCAGGCGCACGGTGCCACGCGCCATCGAATCCTCGACGCTGCGCACGATGAGTTCGGCGCCCAGTTCCTTGGCGCGCTGGTCGCGGTAGGCCGTCACTTCGGGGAAGTTGTGGCCCGTGTCGATCATCAGCAGCGGATAGGGAATGCGGCCGACGCCGAACGCCTTCTCCGCGCACTTCAGCAGCACCAGCGAGTCCTTGCCGCCCGAGAACAGCAGGGTGGGGCGCTCGAAAGCGGCCGCCACTTCGCGCAGGATGAAGATGGTTTCTTCCTCCAGCGCATCGAGGTGCGTATTGGACAGGTGGGACAGGTCCGCCGGCGACAGCAGCAGTTCGGTTTCGGTACGGGCGTTCATCGGGTGGGAGCTGGATTCAGAGGATCGGTGAGGCGTTGGCGCTCAGTGCGCGATATGCAATCCGCACTCGCGGTTGTCTTCGCCCTTGGTCGGGTCCACGTAGTCGAAGTTGTTGGGCAGGCCGTGTGCCGTGCAGTACTCGTACAACTCCTTGGACGACCAGTGCAGGAGCGGCGCGACCTTGATGAGGCCGTCCGGGTTGACGCTCACCGGGTCCATCTGCGCGCGCACGGCCGTGTCGGTGGCCCGCAGCGCGGTGAACCACACCTTGGGCGCCGTCTCCCGCAGCGCGCGGGCAAAGGGCTCCAGCTTCACCTCTTCGGTGAAGGCGGCGTGGCGCGGATCGTCCAGTGCCGGCGTCGGGCCTTCCACCGCTTCGCGATGCGCACGCGAGCGGCGCGGCAGGTAGATGTGCAGGTCCAGGCCCAGCTGCTTGGTCACCTCGTCGGCAAAGCGGTAGGTGGCCTCGGTGTTGTAGCCGTTGTCCATCCAGACCACCGGCACATCGCGCCTGGCGCGCGTGACCATGTGCAGGATCACAGCCTCGAACGGGCGGAAGTTGGTGGTGATGATCGAAGGCTGGCCGAGGCCGATCGCCCAGTCCACCAGGCCTTCGGCGTTGCGGCCGAGGTCGGTGTTGATGCGCGCGAAGTCGAAGTCGATGTCGGTGGCGATGCTCATGTCGAAAGCCTTCTCAGTTGCCGGCCACGAAGTGCGGCGCGGTCTTGACCGCATCGCCCTGGTAGAAGGCGGCAAAGCGGTCGAACTGGCGCTGCGCGTCGGAGGCGTCCACGCCTTCTTTCAGCACGGCGCTGGAGAAGCCGGTGCGTTCCATCTGCACCAGCTGGTCGATCAGCACGTCGCCCGTGGCGCGGATGTCGCCCGTGAAGCCCAGCCGGCGACGCAGCAGGAAGGCCTGGCTGTACGCGCGGCCGTCGGTGAACTTCGGAAAGCTCAGGTCGATGCGCTCGATGTCGGCCAGGCACACCTCGATGGCGAGCGGGTCGGCATCGTTGGCCAGTTGCAGCACCTTCGGATCGCCGTCGTCGATGTGGTCTTCGGCGGCCAGGATGTTCAGCGTCCTGTTCATGCTGCTTCCTCCACCTTGAATCGCGCACCGTTGGCCGCGGCCTTGAACGGGTCGGGGCCCACGCGGCGCAGCGTGTCGATGAAGGTCTCGCCCGACACGCGCGTGTCGCGGTAGGTGGTGAGCACGGCTTCGATGACGCCCGGCACTTCGGCCGCGGAGAACGAGGGGCCCACGGCCTTGCCGGCCACCGGCGCGCCGCTGAGCGCGGAACCGTCGGAGCCGCCCAGCGACACCTGGTACCACTCCTTGCCGTCCTTGTCGACGCCCAGGATGCCGATGTGGCCGCTGTGGTGGTGGCCGCAGGAGTTGATGCAGCCGCTGATGTGCAGGTCGATCTCGCCCAGGTCGTCGAGCTCGTCGAGGTCCTGGTAGCGCTCGGTGATGGCTTCGGCGATCGGGATGGAGCGCGCGTTGGCCAGCGCGCAGAAGTCGCCGCCGGGGCAGGCGATCATGTCGGTCAGCAGGTGCACGTTGGCGCTGGCCAGGCCTGCGGCGCGGGCGGCGAGCCACAGCGCGTGCAGGTCTTCGGCATGCACCCAGGGCAGCACCACGTTCTGGTCGTGCGTCACGCGGGCTTCGCCGGCCGAGAAGCGGTCGGCCAGCAGCGCGAGCGTGTCCAGCTGGTCGGCCGATGCATCGCCGGGCGCCTGCTTCAGGCGCTTGAACGACAGCGTGACGGCGCGCAGCGCAGGGTTCTTGTGCGGCGCGACGTTGCGGGCGAGCCAGCGCGCGAACTGCACGTCGTCGGCGGCCTGGGCGCGCAGCTCGGCGTCGGTCTTCTCGGCGCTTTGCAGCACGCGGGTGGCCAGCGTCGGCGGCACGAAGGAGGCGGCCACGCGGTCGTACTCTTCCTGCGTGATGGTGTGCGGTGCGCCGTCGTGTTCGAGGATCTGCTTGTACTCGGCGTCCACGTCGTCGATGTAGCGCTGGCCTTCGGCCTTCACCAGGATCTTGATGCGCGCCTTGTAGATGTTGTCGCGGCGGCCATAGCGGTTGTAGACACGGATCACCGCTTCGAGGTAATTCATGATCTGCTGCCACGGCAGGAACTCGCGCAGCACGGTGCCGATGATGGGCGTGCGGCCCATGCCGCCACCTACCTGCACGCGGAAGCCGATTTCGCCCGCTTCGTTCTTCACCACGTGCAGGCCCACGTCGTGCCAGCCGGTGGCGGCGCGGTCTTCGGTGGCGCCGGTGATGGCGATCTTGAACTTGCGCGGCAGGAAGGCGAATTCAGGGTGCAGCGTGCTCCACTGGCGCATGATTTCCGCGAACGGACGCGGATCGGCGATCTCGTCGACGGCGATGCCGGCGCGCTCGTCGCTGGTGATGTTGCGGATGCAGTTGCCGCTGGTCTGGATGCCGTGCATGTCCACCGAGGCCAACAGGTCCATCACGTCGGCCGACTTGGCCAGCGGAATCCAGTTGTACTGGACGTTCTGGCGTGTCGAGAAGTGGGCGTAGTGGGTCGGGAGCTTGTGGCTGCCGAGCAGGCCCTGCGTCTCGATGGCCTTCCGGTAGACCTCGGCCTCGGGCTCGTCGTATTCGCGGGCGATCTTTGCCAGCACGCGCAATTGGCGGCTCGAGAGCTCGCCGTAGGGCACCGCGACGCGCAGCATCGGCGCGTAGCGCTGGACGTACCAGCCGTTTTGCAGCCGCAGCGGGCGGAACTCGTCCTCGTGCAGGCGGCCCTTTTGCCAGCGCTCGAGCTGGTCTCTGAACTGGGCGGCCCGTTGGTGAACGAACTGGCGATCGAATTCTGTGTATTGGTACATCGTGCGTATGTGTCTTGAAGTGCGGTGCGTCCAGCGCCCCAGCAAGAAGCCGAGATTCTGAAAGCGCGCCTTATGGAAACAAACTATTTTTTGGTTCGCGCTTTATGCGGATAAGCTTATTCACCAGTATCCATGCGGGTTTCGGGACGGTTGAATGCTTATTCCGGATAAGGCCGGCGGGCCGGAAACCGGTTGCCGGACCCAAGGATTCTAGGAATGGAAAGAAGCCCGCGCGGGCGCACGGGAGTGCCCGGGCCCTTTGTTCTTGTGGCAGGGCGCCTGGCTTTGCTATCGTCCGCCGATGGAGCCCACCCCACCCGATCCCGCCGTCTTCATCCACATCAAGGTGGCCATCGGCATGGTGGTCAGCCTGGCCATCGCCAGCGTGCTGACTGGCGTGGCGCGCTTCGTCCAGCACCCGCATCGCCACAAGCCCGACTGGATCCACCTCGCATGGGCGCTGTCCATGCTGCTGTCGATGCTGCACTTCTGGTGGTGGGAGTACCGGCTGTCGGCCTTGAGCTGGCGCTTCGAGCTCTACCTGTTCGTGATGTGCTTCGCCATCCTCTACTACCTGATGTGCGCGGTGCTGTTTCCCTCGGACATCGCCGAGTACGACGGCTACGGCGATTACTTCATGTCGCGCCGGCGTTGGTTCTTCGCGCTGCTGGCCGTGTCGGTCGCCTTCGACGGCATCGATTCGCTGCTGAAAGGGCGCGACCATTTCGCGGCCTTCGGCATCGAGTACCCGCTGCGGATCACGGCGTACTTCGTGCTGGCCGGCGTGGCCGCCTGGACCGCGAACCGGCGCTTTCACGCCAGCCTGGCGGTGGGCAACGTGCTCTACCAGTTGTCCTGGATCCTGCGCGGCTTCGACGTGCTGGCCTGAAGCAGCGGCTGCGCCTCAGCGCAGCATCGACGACATGGCCGAGCAGCAGTTCAGCATGCGCACTGCCGCTTCCACCGTGTCGGCAGTAAAACGCAACGTGACGCCATCGACACGCTCGAAGGTCGGCCACTGGCAGAACAGGTCGGCCATCATCGGCGACTGGGTGCGCAGCGTGACCACCTGCGGGCCGTCGAAGACCAGCGGACTCGCATTGCCACGCGCAGCCAGCGCCTCGGCCACGCCGGCTCGGATCGCCTTGCGCGATTGCTCCGGCGAGAGCGACACGCCGCTGTTGAAGCCGGTCGCCTTCTTGGTTTCCACGAAGGTCGCGTGCGGAAAGAGCGCGCGGTTCTCGGCGATGAACGCATCGTCGCCGCTGCCCATCACCACGGGCACGCCGTATTCGCCGGCCAGCGCGCCGTAGATCCCGGCCTCGCCCAACTCCTGATCCCCAAACCGGATGCCCGCGAAGGCAAAGCCGTTGATCGTGTGCGCAAGGATGCCGCGGCCCTGCGCGCGCGAGTGGTAGCCGACCATGCAGACCGCCTCGACGCCGTCTTCCTCCACGCCCGCCACCATGCTCAGGTAGCGCGGCTTGCCCTGCACGACGCGGGCGCGCGCATCGAGCACGTCCGGCGGCATGTTGCGAAAGCCGCCGTGCGAGTCGTTCACCAGCACCTCGGTGGCGCCCGCGTCGAAGGCGCCGGCAATCGCCGCGTTGGCCTCGTGCGCCATCAAGAGGCGCGCGCGTTCGTACTCGGGGTTGCCTTGCCGTGCCTGCTCGTGGTGGTAGACGCCCGCAACGCCTTCGATGTCGGTGGAGATCAGGACTTTCATGAGGGGACCCGCGATTCGGCGAAAGAAGAAAGGGAAGAGGGTGGCAGCACTTCGGACAGCGCCGCCCGGTGATTGCCGTCGCGGCCCGTCACGGCCGTCGCGCGCCAGAGCGCATGAAGAATGGCCTGCTCGGTGCTGTCGGCCGCGGCCTGGAAGAGGCCGTCGAGCAGCCCGTCGTGCACCATCGCGATCGTCGGCATCGGGCGGTCGACGCGGTCGGGCACGGTGTAGGCGGTCGAGAAGGCCAGCACGATGTCGCCGCTGCCATGCCCGAAGACCGAGCCCGTGCGCGCCAGCCCCGCGCCCGCGCGCAGCGCGAGGCGGCGCAGTTGGCGCGCGTCGAGCGGTGCATCGGTGGCGACGACGATGATGATCGAGCCCTTTTCGGGCTCCTTGCATTCGGGCGTGCCTGGCGCCGCCAATCGCTCGCCGACCGCATGCCCGGCCAGCACCAGCTGCGGCTGGCGCCCGTAGTTCGCCAGCACGAGCGTGCCCACCGTATGCACCTCGCCGCAGGGCGAGGACACGCGCCGCGAGGCGCTGCCGATGCCGCCCTTGAGCTGGAAGCTGGACATGCCGCGCCCCGCGCCGACCGAGCCTTGCGCGAAGTCGCTAGTGGCGGCATCGTGCGCCTGCAGGTAATCGGCCTCCGTCACGGCCAGCCGCTGGATGTCGTTCAAGAAGCCGTCGTTGCACTCGAAGACCAGCGGGTTCACCGTGGGCAGCGACCGGCCGCTCTCGGGGTTGGCGGCCACGCAATGCCGGATCTGCGCCGTGCCCACCGTGCCGACCGAGAAGGTGTTGGTCAGCGCAATCGGCGTCTCCAGCACGCCGAGCTCCGCGAGCTGCACCAGCCCCACGCTCTTGCCGAAGCCGTTGAGCACCACGGCCGCGGCCGGCACCTTGTCGCGGAACGGATCGCCCGCATGTGGGCGGATCACCGTCACGCCCGTCTGCACGCCGCCGTCGTCCAGCGTCCGGTGGCCGACCGTGACGCCTTCGACGTCGGTGATGGCGTTGCGCGGGCCCTGGATGAGGGTGCCGATGTAGGGCAGGGGAGTCGATGACATGAAGAAAGCGGATTACTCGCGGTCGATCTTCGGATCGAGCGCATCGCGCAGGGCATCGCCCAGCAGGTTGAAGGCGAGCACGGTGAAGAAGATGGCCAGGCTCGGGAACAACGCCACGTGCGGCGAGGTCACCATGTCCGCGCGCGCTTCGCTGAGCATCGCGCCCCACTCGGGCGTTGGCGGCTGCGCGCCCATGCCCAGGAACGAGAGGCTGGCCGCCGTGATGATCGAGGTGCCCACGCGCATCGAGAAATACACCACGATCGAGGAGATCGTGCCCGGCAGGATGTGCCGCACGATGATGGTCCAGTCCGACGCGCCGATGCTGCGCTCGGCCTCGATGTAGGTCTGCTGCTTCAACACCAGCGTGTTGCCGCGCACGAGCCGCGCGAAGGCCGGCACGCTGAACACCGACACCGCGACCACCACGTTGGTCATGCTGCTGCCCAAAATGGCGACCACGCCCAGTGCCAGCAGGATGCCGGGAAAGGCGAACAGCACGTCCGAGATGCGCATCACGATGCGGTCCCACCAGCCTTCGTAGTAGCCCGCCAGCAGCCCGAAGGCCGTGCCGATGAAGCCGCCCACCAGCACCGACAGAAAGCCCGCCATCAGCGAGATGCGCGCGCCCGCCAGGATGCGGCTGAAGATGTCGCGGCCCAGCGGGTCGACGCCGAACCAGTGCGTGGCCGAGGGGCCGCTGTTCAGCATGTCGTAGTCGAAGAAGTTCTCCGGATCGAAAGGCACGATCCACGGCGCGAACACCGCGACGAACACCAGCAGCAACACGAAGATCGCGGCCACGATGCCCACGGGCTGCTTCTTGAAGCGGCGCCAGCATTCGCCCCAGGGCGTGCGGACCTTGCCCGCGATCTGGACGGCCGCGACCGGTGTCGTTGGAATGAGGGTTTCGGCAGGCACGCCGGAAGCTTGCGTCATGGCTGCTTGCTCACTTGTAGCGGATGGTCGGGTTGATGTAGCCATAGAGCACATCGACCACGAGGTTGATCAGGATGAATTCGAGCGAGAACAGCAGCACCAGCGTCTGGATGACGGGGTAGTCGCGCATCTGCACGGCATCGACCAGCAGGCGGCCCAGGCCCGGCCAGTTGAACACCGCCTCCACAAGGATGGAGCCGCCGAGCAGGAAGCCGAACTGCAGGCCCATCATCGTCACCACGGGGATCAGCGCGTTGCGCAGCGTGTGCTTGAAGATCACCCGGGATTCGTGCACGCCCTTGGCGCGCGCGGTGCGAACGAAATCTTCCTGGATCACCTCGACGAACGAGGCCCGCGTGAAGCGCGCCATCACGGCCGCCACGGCCGCACCCAAGGTGATCGAGGGCAGGATGTAGTGCTTCCAGGTCGCGGCGCCCACCGTGGGGAGCCAGCCCAGTTGCACCGAGAAGATCTGCATCAGCAGCATGCCCAGTGCAAATGCGGGAAATGAAATGCCCGACACGGCGAGCGTCATGCCCAGCCGGTCCGGCCACTTGTTGCGGTACACCGCCGAGACGATGCCGATGCCCATGCCGAAGATCACCGCCCACACCATGCTGGTGATGGTCAGCATCACCGTCGGAAAGAAACGCTCGCCGATTTCCGTCGACACCGGCCGCCGCGTGCGGATCGAGGTGCCGAAGTCGCCTTGCAGCATGTGGGTGAAGAAGCTCACGAACTGCTGCGGCAGCGGCTTGTCCAGGCCGAGCTCGGCGCGGACCATGGCCACGGTCTGCTCGTCGGCCTCCTGGCCGGCGGCAAGTCGCGCCGGGTCGCCGGGCAGCATGTGGACGAACAGGAACACCAGCACGGCCACGATGAGCAGCGTGGGGATCAGGCCCAACAGGCGTTTGAGAAAGTAATTCAGCATGGGGTGCGGGTGTCGCGAACGGGCGATGGCGCGGTGCCATCGCCCGGTGCGCGCTCAATCAGTTCGAGACAGCGATCGCGTCGATGTTGATGTTCGCGTCGGGCATCACGAACACACCGGAAAGACGCTTGGCGTGCGCCGACAGGTTCTGCTCGGTCACCAGCGGCACGCGCGGCAGGTCCTTGCGGATCTCGTCCTGCGCGGTCTTGTAGAGCGCGGCCTTTTCTTTGTCGTCCACCGTGATCAGCGCCTTGGCGAGCGCGTTGTCCACCACGTCGCTCTTGTAGAACGACATGTTGTTCAACTTCGGTGCCCACGATTCGGATGCGAACAGCGGACGCAGGCCCCAGTCGGCCTCACCCGTGGACGACGACCAGCCCGTGTAGTACATGCGCACCTTGGCCGTCTTCGGATCGGGCCATGCATCCACCAGCTCGGTGCGCTGGCCCACTTCGAGCGCCTGCACCTGCAGCTTGATGCCCACCTGCGCGAGCTGCTGCTGCACGAACTGGATGGTCTTCTGGCTGGTCGTGTTGTTGTACGCGCTCCACAGCACCGACTCGAAACCATTCGGGTAGCCGGCTTCGGCCAGCAGTTCCTTGGCCTTCTTCACGTCGTAGGGAATCGGCGCCATCTTCTCGGCGAACTTCACGCCCTGGGGCATCACGCCCTGTGCGGGGAAGGCATAGCCGCCGAAGGCGACCTTCGACAGCGCTTCCTTGTTGATCGCGTAGCCGATGGCTTCGCGCACCTTCGGGTTGTCGTAAGGCTTCACCAGCATGTTGAAGGCCAGGAAGCGCGTGATGATCGAGGGCGAGGCCACCACTTCGAGCTTGTCGCTCTTCTTCAGCAGCTCGGCCTGTTCGTAGGGAATGGGGAACGCGAAGTCGGCTTCGCCGGTCTGCAGCATCGCGGCGCGGGTGTTGTTCTCCAGCACCGGCTTCCATTGCAGGTTGTCGATCTTGGGGAAGCCCTTCTTCCAGTAGCCGTCGAACTTCTTGGCCTTCACCGCATCGGTCTGCTTCCACTCGACGAACTCGAAGGGGCCGGTGCCCACGGGGTGGAAGGCGATGTCCTTGTTGCCCCACTTCTTGAGCGCGGCGGGCGAAATCATCGCGGCCGAGGCGTGGGCCAGCGAGTTGATGAAGGGGCCGAAGGGCTCCTTCAGCGTGATGCGCACGGTGGTCGGGTTCAGCGTCTCGACCTTGCCCACGCGGTTGAACTGGTTGTAGCGCAGCAGCTTGTTGTCCTGGTTCAGCACGCGATCGAGCGTGACCTTCACGGCTTCGGCGTTGAAGTCGGTGCCGTCGTGGAACTTGACGCCGCTGCGCAGCTTGATGGTGTAGACCAGGCCGTCCTTCGAAACTTCGTAGCCCTCGGCGAGCACGTTCTGCACCTTCAGGTCCTTGTCGAACTGGAAGAGACCTTCATAGAAGGTCTTGGTGACGGCGGTGGTGATGGTGGTGTTGGTGTTGTATGGGTCCAGCGTTTCCGGCTGGTAGCCGATCGACAGCACCACGTCTTTGGATGCCAGCGCCGCGCCCGATGCGGCCAACGCGGCCAGGCCCAGCAGTGCGGATGCCCATCGCAGGGAGGAAGAAGATTGCTTCATGGGAGAACTCCAGTCGGTTCGAGGAAAAAAGCAGGAGGGCCTGCGGGATGAAAAATCGGAAATCAGAACGCGCCGCCAATGGCGTGGCGTGCAACGAAATGGCCCGGCGCGACCTGCACCAGCGGCGGCACGTCGGGCTCGTCGCCCACCGCGCGGATCGGGCTCGGGATCTCGCCTTCGAGCAGCGCGCGCGGCTTGTGGCGGCGCGACGGGTCGGCCACCGGCACGGCCGCCATCAGCTTGCGGGTGTAGGCGTGCTGCGGGGCTTCGAACACCGCGCGGCGCGGGCCGATCTCCACGATCTGGCCCAGATACATCACCGCCACGCGATGGCTGATGCGCTCCACCACCGCCATGTCGTGCGAGATGAACAGGAACGACACGCCCAGCTCGCGCTGCAGGTCGAGCATGAGGTTGACGATCTGCGCCTGGATGGACACGTCGAGCGCGGACACCGATTCGTCGGCCACCACGACCTTGGGGTTCAAGGCGAGCGCGCGCGCAATCGCGATGCGCTGCCGTTGCCCGCCCGAGAACTCGTGCGGATAGCGCTGCGCGACTTCAGGCGGCAGCCCGACCTTCTGCAGCAGCCAGTCGACGCGCTTCTGCGCCTCGGCGCCCTTGGCGATGTTGTGGATCAGCAGCGGCTCCATGATCGAGAAGCCCACCGTCACGCGCGGATCGAGCGAGGCGAACGGGTCCTGGAAGATGAACTGGATGTTCCGGCGCAGCGCCTGCAGTTCGCGCGTGGGCAGCTCGCGGATGTTCTTGCCGCCGAACTCGATGGCACCGCTCTGGCTTTCGACCAGGCGCAGCAGCGAGCGGCCCGTGGTCGACTTGCCGCAACCCGATTCGCCGACCAGCGCCAGTGTTTCGCCGGGATAGAGATCGAAGCTGATCTTCTCGACCGCATGCACGCGGCGCTTCACGCGGCCGAAGATGCCGCTGCGCACGTCGAAGCGCGTGACCAGATCGCGCACGCGCAGGATCGGCCCGGCCTCTTCGCGCACGGTGGTCTGCGGCGTGGTGTTGGTGCACGGCACGGTATCGGGGCTGCCCTCGGTGCGCAGCAGCTCGAACTTGGCCGGGAGGTCCGTGCCCTGCATCGCGCCCAGCTTCGGCACGGCCGACAGCAGCGCCTTCGTGTAAGGGTGCTGCGGCGCTGCGAACACGGCGTCGGAAGTGCCCGCTTCCACCTTGTCGCCGCGATACATCACGAGCACGCGGTCGGCAATTTCGGCCACCACGCCCATGTCGTGCGTGATGAAGAGCACGCCCATGCGCATCTCCTTCTGCAGCTCGCGGATGAGCTGGAGGATCTGCGCCTGGATCGTCACGTCGAGCGCCGTGGTGGGCTCGTCGGCAATCAGCAACTGCGGCTTGCACGACAGCGCCATCGCGATCATCACGCGCTGGCGCATGCCGCCCGAGAGCTGGTGCGGAAAGCGGTCGAGCACGTTGCGCGCTTCGGGAATGCGCACGAGTTCGAGCATGCGCAGCGCCTCGGCGCGCGCGGCCGCGTTGTCCTTGTGCTGGTGGATGCGGATGGCCTCGGCGATCTGTTCGCCGGCGGTGAACACCGGGTTCAGCGACGTCATCGGCTCCTGGAAGATCATCGCGATGTCCGCACCGCGGATGCCGCGCATCGTGCCGTCGCGCGCCTGCGCGAGGTCGAGCACCTCGCCGTTGCGGCGGCGAAACGCCATGCTGCCGCCCAGGATGCGCCCGCCGCCGTGCTCCACCAGC
Source organism: Variovorax sp. 770b2 (assembly GCF_900115685.1). GTDB lineage: Bacteria > Pseudomonadota > Gammaproteobacteria > Burkholderiales > Burkholderiaceae_C > Variovorax. The sequence continues at coordinate 1,242,791 of NZ_FOXJ01000001.1, forward strand.
CGCATCAGCGCGAGCGAGGTGACCGATTTGCCCGAGCCCGATTCACCGACCACCGCGAGCGTTTCGCCATGGTCGACGTGGAAGGACAGGTGCTTGACGGCATCGACGGTGCGCTCGGACGTCGAGAAGCGCACGGTGAGGTCGTCGACGGCGAGAACGCGGCCGTCCGGCAGGTTGAGGGCAGGGGAGGACATGGCGATGCGAAAGAAAAAGGGCGTAGGGGTCAGGCGAAGATGGCCGTGATGGGTGCTTCGTCGCCGCGCGCGTGGCCGCGGTACATGCCTTCGGTGTTGAAGGCGAGGCTCAGGTTGCCGTGGCGGTCGACGGCGATCAGCCCGCCGGTGCCGCCGATGGCGGGCAGCGACTGGTGCACCACGGCGTGCGTGGCCGCTTCGAGCGTCGCGCCGCCGTAGGCCATGCGCGCGCAGATGTCGTGGGCGGCTGCGACGCGGATGAACATTTCGCCGCTGCCGGTGCAGGAGATGGCAGCCGTGCGGTCGTCGGCATAGGTGCCCGAACCGATAAGCGGCGAATCGCCGATGCGGCCGACGCGCTTGTTGGTCATGCCGCCGGTCGAGGTGGCGGCGGCGAGATGGCCGTGCATGTCGAGCGCGACCGCGCCGACGGTGCCGAACTTCTTGTCTTCGTCCAGCGGCGGCGTCATTGCGGCGCCTTCGTGGTCGGTGACCACGCGGCCGGTGTCGCGCACGCGGTAGAGCTGCTGGCGGCGCGCTTCGGTGGAGAAGAAAAAGGGCTCGACCATTTCGAGCCCGCGATCGCGCGCAAAGGCCTCGGCGCCCGCACCGGCCAGCAGCACGTGCGCGCCGTCTTCGAGCACGGCACGCGCGGCGCGCACGGGGCGGCGAACGTGGCAGACCCCGGCAATGGCGCCGGCGGCGAGCGTGGCGCCGTCCATCACGGCGGCATCGAGCTCGTGGGTTTCTTCGTGCGTGAAGACCGCGCCGTGGCCCGCGTTGAAGAGCGGGCACTCTTCGAGCAGTTCGACCGCCAGGCAGGTGGCGTCGAGCGCGGACGCGCCCTTGAGCAGCGCCGCCTGCGCGGCACGCACGATGTTCTGCAATGCGTCGTGATAGGCCTGCGCCTGCGCGGTGCTGGTCGTGGCGGCGCTGATGGTGCCGGCACCGCCGTGGATGGCGATGACGGGCGTGGTGTTCTTCATCGGGGAGCTTCCTTTTTCTTCTTGCCGGCGCCGTTCAGGGCGGCGGCATTGGATGTACCGGCGGCACCGGCAGTCCGGGCGGCCATGCCGTCGATGCGCGGCAGCCCGTTCGCACCGTGCAGCCAGGGCCGCAGCACCTGCAGCGTGCGGCGGGCGGACTGCACCGGGTCGGGCGCCCGCAGCGCCACGGCGCTGGTGAGCGCCTCGACCAGCGCGAGCACGCTGGTCTCGCAGTTCGGGCGGTAGTTGGTTTCGGTCTGGCAGTAGAGCGCGATGTCGGCGAGCGGCGCCATCGGCGAGGTCGGCCGGTCGGTGAGCGCGATCACGCCGCAGCCTTGTTCGCGCGCGATCTGCGCGAGCAGCACGGTGTCGGTGAGGTAGCGCGGAAAGGTGAGGCCGATGAACACGTCCTTCGGGCCCGCGTGCATCAGCGAGCGGGCCGCATGCGTGACGCCGCTCACGCCGGGCAGCAGGCGCACGTCGCTGCAGCTGCTGTCCAGCCCGTGCTGCAACAGGCCCGCGAGCCAGCCGCTCGCGCCGAAGCCCGCGATGTAGACCGAGCGCGCCTTGCCGATGCGCTGCACCGCGGCCTCGCAGGCGGCGTAGTCGAGCGACTGGCGCGTGGCCTCGATGTTGCGGCGGCTCTCGTCCAGGGCGGTCGCGAACACCTCGGCCACCGTGGTCGGGTGCTCCAGGTTGCCGCGCAGGCGCTCCACCGGCGCCACGAGCGACTCGAAGCCGCGCACGAGCTCGGCGCGGAAGGTGGCGTAGCCGTCGAATTCCAGCGCGCGCGCGAAGCGGTTGGCCGTCGCGACCGAGACGCCCGCCGCGGCCGCGAGCTCATCGATCGGCAGCGTGGCGACCTGCAGCGGATGCTCCAGCACGTAGTCGGCGACCTGCCGGTGCGAACGCGTCAGCCGCGGCAGCGCCTGCGCAATGCGCTGGGCCACGGTGGTGCCTGGGGTGTCGACGGGGGTGCTCATGGATGGTGCGGAGGAACCTGAAAGTGTGCGTTTTGTGAAAACCAGTTTTCAAATATAAGTCAATTCTGAAAATTTTCTGTCATTTTTGAACGAGGTTGCAAGGAGCGGGCCAGCGGCGAAGGGGTTGAAAAAGAAGCGGCGGTCGATGGCTCGCCTGTGAAGACGCGGGTTCGCCGTTGCTTCAGTGCTTCGTCTAGGTGTTTTCCCGGAATCGCTGTTGTCCGAGGCTTGTCGATGCCCGGCGAATGCGCGGCCCGAGACTGGCTCGCGCGGCGGGCCATGAGAATCAGAGAAAAAGAGGAGAGCGATGACAACAGAGCAGACACCCGATCGCGGCTCGGCACTCGGTGGGCGAATCCTGAAAGTCGATCACGCGGGCGAGCAAGGCGCGGTGAACATCTACAGGGCACAGATCCTGATGGCGCGATGGACCGCGCCCTCGCTGGTGCCTGAGCTGCGAGAGTTCAAGTCGCACGAAGAACGGCACCGCGCGTTGTTCTGGGCCGAACTGCAACGCCGTGGCGTTCGCCGCTGCCGCAGCTACTGGCTGTGCGGCATCGGCGGCTGGATGCTGGGCTTGCTGACGGGCTGATGGGGCGGCATGCGATTTCGGCAACCACCGTTGCTGTCGAGCGAGTGGTGCTCAGGCATCTGAAGACTCAACTGCGCGAACTGGCCGGGAAGGATGAAGCGGCCGTACACGTCATCTCGCAGATCGTCGAGGAAGAGCAACTCCACCATGACCAGTCGGCATCGCACGTGCGCGAGAGCCATGTCTGGTCGCGCATATTGAGTCCTGTGGTCGCGCTGTCGACGGAGACTGTCATATGGCTGGGGATGCGTCTTTGACGAAAACGCGAAATCTGCAACACGCGCCAAGAAAGGCCAGAGATACACTGCCCGCGCACGTCAAGAAATGGCGTGCATGGGATTGGCGTCCCTAAGCACCCCTGCGTTTTTTATGGAAGCCAATCATGGTCAGGACCTCTTGTTCCCGCACGGCATCGTCTGCCGCATTTCTCGATACCGATCCCAACGCGCTGGCGCTGCAAGTCTGCGAGGACACCGACAGTCTTCGCGAAGTGCATCGCGCCTACGCGTGCATCGAGAAGCTCATCGTTCCGCTCGAACTGGGCGACGCCGACGAACTGAATCCGACGCGCAATGAACTCAGTGCATTGGTGCGCGTGGTCAACGAAGAACTGAGTCGCCGCATCGAGTCGGTCGACAAGGCCGTGCAGGCGATGCGAGCGGCCATGGTGCCGAGCGTGTTCGCGCCGAGCCCCTCCGGCGCATAGGGCGCAGCGCTAGCGGCACATCGAATAGCCGCCCGTCTCCAGATGAAAGTGGTCCCGGTGCACCGCGTTGTAGTCGGGACCCAGCACCCCATCGAAGAACCGGCAGGCCCCGCGATGCGCGTCGCGCAGCAGCAGGTCTGCCGGATCGCCTTTGCCGGACCAATCCTTCCGCACCGTGATGCGCTGGCCACCGGCGAGCGTCAGGCTCGCGATGTCGAATGCATCGGCCGTCGCGTGCCGGCTGCGGGAGGCGCCCGGCACTGCGCCTTCGCCGCGGTTCACGTTGCGGCACGCATAGCTGCCCAGATGCGCGATGGCCACGACCGGCTCGCCGAAGTGCTGCTTCGCGGCCGGCTGCAGCGCGTGCGTCTCCCACATGAAGAAGGACAGCGCCATCGGGCAACTCAATGAAGGCGCCGTGCCCAGGCGCACACCGGCCGAGCGCAGCAGCACCGCGTTCTCGAAGCCGCAGCCTTCGCCGGTCATTCGGTCGGGCATCAGGTCGTATTGCATGCCCGTTTGCGCGAGCGCTGCGAGGCAGCGCGTCGGCTCGCGGCGGGCGCGGGCGAGCTTGAAGCCGGTGAGCCAATTGGGCTCGGCCATCACGTCGAGCGGTGCCCATGGATTGAAGCGCTCCGGCACTTCGACGGTGCCGCTGATCACGGCCCATGCGCCCGCGGCGAGCGCTGCGCAAAACGCGAGGCTGACCCAAAGGCCGCGGCGCGATGACGCAGCAGAAGTCGGGGTCATCGCGCTGCGCTCAGACGCGGCCTAGTCGCGGCATCGCCGGCTTCAGCCCGCGTCCTTCTGCATGAAGACACTCAGCGGATCTTCCGGGTACCGCCCGAAGCGTTCGCGCCGCGCGTACCCCGAGCGCGCATAGAACGACAGCGCCTCGGGCTGGCTCACGCCCGTCTCCAGCCTGAACATCGCGCAGCCCCGCGACATCGCCTCGCCTTCGAGAAAGGCCAGCACCTTGGCCGCAACGCCTTGTCCGCGATGCTCCGGCCGCACATACATCCGCTTGAGTTCGCCGTACCCGGTTTCCATGACGATGGCCCCGCAGCCGACCGCCGTGCCGGCCTCGTCGCGCGCAACGGCGAAAAGCACATTCGCGGCAGACAGCGCCGCGATGTCGATGCCGTAGTGGCTCTCGGGCGGGTAGAGCGGCTTCTGGTACGCGTCGAGGTCGTCGATGAGCTGGACGACGTCGGGCTGGCCGGGGTTTTCGATGGCGATCTGCATCCGGCCGATATTACCCAGCGCCCCCGCAAAGCCCGACTCGCGAAGGGGTTCAACGCCCCGGCCAACAATGCCGCAACGGCGCGCCGGTCGGCCCGCCGCTTCATTGTTCGAAGGAGTAGCACTTTGGAATACCGTCATCTGGGCAAATCAGGCCTCAAGGTCCCCGTGTTGAGTTTTGGCACCGGCACCTTCGGCGGCAAGGGCGAGTTCTTCAGCGCCTGGGGCAGCACCGACGTGGCCGAGGCGCGCAAGCTCATCGACATCTGCATCGACGCGGGCGTCAACATGTTCGACAGCGCCGACATCTACTCCGACGGCGCCGCCGAATCGGTGCTCGGCGAGGCCATCAAGGGCCGGCCGCGCGACAAGCTCATCATCTCGACCAAGGCCACGTTCCGCAGCGGTCCGGGGGCGAACGAAGTGGGGTCGTCGCGCCACCATCTCGTGCAGGCGGTCGACAGCGCGCTCAAGCGCCTGGGCACCGACTACATCGATCTCTTCCAGCTCCATGGCTTCGATGCGAGCACGCCCGTCGAGGAAACCGTGTCCACGCTCGACGACCTGGTGCGCGCGGGCAAGCTGCGCTATGTGGGCGCGTCGAACTTCTCGGGCTGGCACCTGATGAAGTCGCTGGCCGTGTCGGAGCGCTACGGCTACGCGCGCTATGTGGCGCACCAGGCGTACTACTCGCTCGTCGGGCGCGAGTACGAGTGGGAGCTGATGCCGCTCGCGCAGGACCAGGGCGTGGGCGCCGTGGTCTGGAGCCCGCTGGGATGGGGCCGGCTCACGGGCAAGATCCGCCGCGGCCAGCCGCTGCCCGCCAACAGCCGCCTGCACGTGACGGCCGACATGGGCCCGCCGGTGGCCGACGAGCTGCTGTACCGCGTGGTCGATGCGCTGGAGAAGGTCGCCGGAGAAATCGACAAGACCGTGCCGCAGGTCGCGCTCAACTGGCTCTTGCAGCGGCCGACGGTGTCCAGCGTGGTCGTCGGTGCGCGCGACGAAACGCAACTGCGGCAGAACCTCGGCGCGGTGGGCTGGAATCTCACACCGGCGCAGATCGCCGAACTCGATGCGGCCAGCGCGGTGACGCGGACCTATCCCTACTGGCACCAGCAGGGTTTTCTGGAGCGCAACCCGAACCCGGTCTAAGCAGGTGTCAAACCAAGCACCCACTGCTTGAAGTGCTCCAGCGCCCCGGAGGCCGGACGGCCTTCGGGGTACGCGAAGTAGTAGCCCTGCGGCACGTCGAGGTGGCGATCCACGGGAATCACCAATTCGCCGGTGCGCAGTTCGTGCTCGATGAGGATGCGCGGCGCGAGGCCGACGCCCATCCCGGCCGCCGTCGCCGCAACCACCATCGTGAAGAGCTCGTAGCGCGGTCCGCGCGAGGCATGCACCGTGTAGTCCCAGCCCTGCTGCGCATACCAGTCGCGCCATGCATGCGCGCGCGTGCTCAGGTGCACGTGGCGGCAACGCTCGAAGCCCGCTTCGTCCCACGGGCCGTTGGCGTCGCGAAAGGCGGGGCTGCAGATCGGCACCATCTCGCCCTCTGAAAAGATCAGTCCGCCGCGCGTGTTGGGCCAGAACTGGTCGCCGAAATAGATGGCCGCGTCGTAGGCGTTTTCCTGGAACGAGAAGGGCTGCGAACGCGCCGAGAGATTCACTGTGATGTTCGGATGCAGCCGGCTGAAATCGGGCAGCCGCGGAATCAGCCACTGCGTCGCGAAGGTGGGCACCACGGCCAGCTCCAGCACGAAACCCATGTCGTGGCCCGCACTGATCTCCAGCGTGTCGCGGCGAATCTGGTCGAGGTGCCGGCGGATGCGCGCGGCGTACTCGCGCCCCACGTCGGTGAGCGTCAGGCGCCTGCGCACGCGCGAGAAGAGCGGCACGCCCAGCCGCTGCTCCAGCATCGCCACCTGCCGCCCGACCGCGCTCTGCGTGAGCGCCAATTCGGCCGCGGCGCGGGTGAAGCTCCCCAGTCGCGCCGAGGCCTCGAAGGCCTGCAGCGCGCCCAGGTTGGGAATGTCTTTTCTCATCGAATGCCTGTTGTCTCTGTGTCTTCCTGCCGCAAGCACCTGTCGTGCCCGGTGTCTCGGTCCTTCCGGCGCTGCACAACGTTGTGAGTATTTAGCGTTTGTTTCGCATGCCGCCGCGACCCTATTCTGCGTCTCGACCCCTGCAACGATATGAGGAGACTTCCGATGATTGTCTTGCGCACCCGTCGCACTGCCGTAGGTATTGCACTGGCTTCCGTTCTCGGCCTGCCCACCGCCGCGCTCGCGCAGGCCGAGCAGATCGTCACCATCGGCCACGCCGGCCCGCTCACCGGCGGCGCGGCCCACTGGGGCAAGGACAACGACAACGGCGCACGGCTCGCGCTCGAAGACCTAAACAAGCAGGGCCTGGTCATCGGCGGCAAGAAGATCAAGTTCGTGCTGCAGTCCGAAGACGACCAGGCCGATCCGAAACAGGCCATGGTGGTGGCCAACAAGCTGGCCGACATGGGCGTGAAGGGCATGCTGGGCCACTTCAACTCGGGCGCCGCCATTCCGGCCTCGGCCGTCTACAGCCGCGCGGGCCTGCCCGACGTGTCGACCGCCACCAACCCGACCTTCACCAAGCAGGGCTACAACAACGTCTTTCGCATCCTGGCGAGCGACGACGACGTGGGCATGGCCATCGCCGATTTCACGGTGAAGGACCTCAAGGCGAAAAAGATCGCGGTGATCGACGACCGCACCGCCTACGGCCAGGGCGCGGCCGAGGTGTTCACGCGGGGCGTGAAGGGCCTGGGCGGCACCATCGTCGCGCAGGAGTTCGGGAGCGACAAGGCCACCGACTTCATGGCCATCCTCACCAGCATCAAGGCCAAGCAGCCCGACGTGGTGTTCTACGGCGGCATGGACGCGCAGGGCGGCCTCATCGCGCGGCAGATGAAGCAGCTGGGCATCACGGCCAAGCTGCTGGGCACCGACGGCCTCTGCACCAACGAGGTCGCCAAGATCAGCGGCGGCGCGGTCGACGACCTGCTGTACTGCACGCGCGGCGGCAAGGAGATCGAGAAGACCAGCAAGGGCGCCGAGTTCGAGCAGCGCTACAAGGCCCGCTTCGGCGTCGAGGTGCTGACCTATGCGCCGTACCTCTACGACGCCATGATGGCGCTGGCCGCCGGCATGCGCGCGGCCAACTCGGTCGAGCCCGAGGCCTACCTGCCGGCGATGCGCAAGGTGAAGTTCGATGGCGTCACCGGCGCCATCAGCTTCGACGCCAAGGGCAACCTGCAGAAGCCCGACTTCACCGTCTTCACCTACAAGGACGGCAAGCGCGTCCGCGTGGCCGGCTCCTGAACTCCGAACGCGCGGCACGCATGCGGACGCTGAACGCGGCGGAGACGGCAGCCGCGCTGCCTTATGGCGCGCTGGTCGAGGCGCTGCTGCAGATGTTCGAGCGGGAGCGCCGGGGCGAGGCGCATGCGGCCACGCGCACCTCGGTGCCGCTCGCGGGCGGCGGCGTGCTGCTGCTGATGCCCGCGGCGGATGCGCGCTTCGCAGCGCTCAAGACCGTGACCGTGCATGCCGGCAACGCCGGGCTCGGGTTGCCGGTGGTGCAGGGCGAGGTCACGCTGATGGATGCCGTCAACGGCACCCGGCTGCTCGCGATGGATGGCAACGTGCTGACCGCGCGACGTACCGCGGCGCTGTCGCTGGCCGGGGCTGCAAGGGCAGGACGCCCTGTCGGTGGCCGCATGCTGCTGATCGGTGCGGGCGTGCAAGCGCGTTCGCATGCCGAGGCCTTTGCGGAAGTCGCAGGCGTGCGCCATCTGTGGATTCATGCGCGCACGCAGGCCCATGCCGAACAGCTGGCGCAGCACATGCGAACGCTCGGCGTGGACGCCAGCGCGATCGACGACCCGGCGCAGGTTTCCGAAGAAGCCGACGTGATCGTCGCGACGACCAACTCTTCGACGCCCGTGATCCCGCCGAAGGTGCGGCTGGACGCCACCGTCATCGCCGTCGGCGCCTACCGCGCCGACATGGCCGAGGTGCCGCCCGAACTCGTGCGCCGCTGCGCCGTGTTTGTGGATACGCTGGAGGGTGCGCGCAACGAGGCGGGCGACCTGATCCAGGCGGGCATCGACTGGTCCACCGTGCAGGCCTTCGCGAACGCGAAGGCGGGGTTGGCAACGCCAGACCGGCCGGTGCTGATCAAGACCGTGGGCCATGCGCTGTGGGACCTGGCAGCCGCGCAACTGGCGTACACGCAACAGCAACGATGAACGGAAAGCATTCATGCGTCGAGTGGTGATCATCGGCGGCGGGGCCATCGGCTCGGCCATCGCGTACTTCCTGACCCGGGACCCGGAGGCGGAGCCCTTCGAGGTCACGGTGGTCGAGCGCGACTTCTCGTACAAGCAGGCGTCGTCGGCGCTGTCGGCCAGTTCGATCCGGCAGCAGTTCTCCACCGCCATCAACATCGAGATGTCGCTCTACGGCATCGATTTCTTCCGGCACCTGGGCGAGACCTTGCGCGTCGGCGACGACGTGCCGGACATCGGTCTCGTGGAGCCCGGCTACCTGTACCTGGCCTCGGCGGCGGGCGTCGATGTGCTGCGCGAGAACCATGCGATGCAGAAGGCGCACGCGGTGGACGTGGCGCTGATGACGCCCGATGAACTGAAGGCGCGCTTTCCGTGGATATCGACCGAGGGCGTCGAACTCGCATCGCTGGGCCTTTCGGGCGAGGGCTGGTACGACGGCTACAGCCTGCTCCAGGCCTTCCGCAAGAAGGCCGCATCGCAGGGCGCGCGCTACGTGCAGGCGCATGCCGCGGGACTGCGGCGCAAGGGCAGCACCGTGACCGGCGTGCAGCTGGACAACGGCGACACGCTCGATGCCGACATCGCCGTCAACGCCGGCGGCGCCTGGGCCGCGAAGGTGGCCGGGTGGGCCGGCATCGATCTGCCGGTGCGCGGCCGGCGCCGCAGCGTGTTCAGCTTCTCGTGCCCCGAGACCTTGCCCGGCTGCCCGCTGGTCATCGACACCTCGGGCATCTGGCTGCGCCCCGAGGGCCGCCAGTTCATCTGCGGCTTCGCGCCGCCCGAAGACCAGGACCACGACGACGCGCCGCTCGACGTCGAGTACGGCGCCTTCGACGAACTCATCTGGCCCGCGCTCGCCGAGCGAATCCCCGCCTTCGAAGCCATCCGAATGACTGGCGCCTGGGCCGGCTACTACGAGATGAACGTGTTCGACCACAACGCGATCCTCGGCCTGCACCCGGACTGCGAGAACCTGTTCTTCGCCAACGGCTTCTCGGGCCACGGGCTGCAGCAATGTCCCGCGGCGGGACGCGGCATCGCGGAGCTGATCCGCTTCGGCGAATACCGCAGCCTGGATCTCTCGCCGGTCTCGTTTGCGCGCATCCTGGACAACAAGCCCTTGCTCGAGAAGAACGTGATCTAGCTGCGGGCGGGGCGCGGGCGTACCATGCCCGCCAGAAAGGTGCCCCAATGACTGCACAGACATTGATCGATACCGCACAGGCGCTGGTCGCCGGCGACAAGGGCCTGCTCGCCATGGACGAGAGCAACGCCACCTGCAACAAGCGCTTCGCCGCGCTGAACATCCCGCAAACCGAGAGCGCGCGGCGCGACTGGCGCGAGCTGATCGTCACCGCGCCCGGCCTCGCCGACAGCATCAGCGGCGCGATCCTGTTCGACGAGACCATCCGGCAGACGACCAACGCCGGAAAGCCATTCGCCAAGGCGCTGGCCGACGCGGGCATCATCCCCGGCATCAAGGTCGACATGGGCGCGAAGGCGTTGCCCGGCCATCCCGGCGAGACGGTCACCGAAGGCCTCGACGGCCTGCGCGAGCGACTGGCCGAATACGTCGGCATGGGCGCCCGTTTCGCGAAGTGGCGCGGGGTGATCGCCATTGGCGACGGCTTGCCGAGTCGGGCCTGCATCGAGGTCAACGCCCACGCGCTCGCACGCTATGCGGCGCTGTGCCAGGAGGCCGGCGTGGTGCCCATCGTCGAGCCCGAGGTGCTGATGGACGGCGGCCATTCCCTGGCACGGTGCGCAGAGGTGACCGAAGAGGTCTTGCGCGAAGTGTTCGTTCAACTGAACGCGCAGGGCGTGCTGCTCGAAGGCATGCTGCTCAAGCCGAACATGGTGCTGCCGGGGCAGGGCAGCAAGACGCAGGACAGCGTTGAAGCGGTGGCCGATGCGACGGTGGCCTGTCTCTTGCGCACCGTGCCTGCCGCCGTGCCGGGCGTGGCGTTTCTCTCGGGCGGGCAATCGGCGCAGTTGGCCTCCGCGCGGCTCCATGCGATGAACGTGAAGTTCAAGTCGCGCATGCCGTGGGCGCTGACCTTCTCGTTCTCGCGCGCCGTTCAGCAGCCGGCACTCGATCTCTGGAAAGGCCAGGCCGCCAACGTCGCGCAGGCGCAAAAGGCGCTCGTGGTCCGCACGGGCTGCAACAAGGCCGCGCGCAGCGGCCGCTACGACGCACGGGCCGACGCGCCGCAGTAACCCAAAAGCCAAGAAGCCAGAAAGCCAGAAAGCCAGAAAGAGCGAATGACCGTCCAGGACCTCTACGCGCAGAAGCGCGTCTCCGCCGCCGATGCCGTGCGCCTCGTGCGCAACGGCGATCTCATCATCGTGCCGACCGGCGTCGGCGAACCGCCATCGTTGCTCACGGCCCTGTCGGAACAGCGCCGCGATTTCCGCGACGTCAAGGTCGCGCAGATCCTCGCGATGCGCAAGTACGCCTACATCGATCCCGAGACCGTGGAGCATGTGCGCCACGTCGCGCTGTTCTTCGGCGGCGCCACGCGCGCGGGCGGGCAGGAGGGCTGGATCGATTTCATCCCCAACTACTTCTCTGAGATTCCCGCGCAGATCGAACGTGGGCAGATCCCCGCCGAGGTGGTCTTCAGCATGGCCTCGCCGATGGACGCGCACGGCTACTTCGCCGTGAGCCTGGGCGCCGACTACACGATGGCCGCCATTGCCAAGGCGCGCGCCGTGGTGCTCGAAGTGAACCCGAACGTGCCCTTCGCGCACGGCAACTGCCACGTGCACATCTCGCAGGTGGCGGCGTTCGTCGAAAGCGATGCGCCGGTCATGGAAGTGGGCCTTCCGAAAATCGGCCCCGTGCAGGAGGCCATCGGCAAGCACGTGGCCGACCTGATCGACGACGGCTCCACGCTGCAGATCGGCTACGGCGGCATTCCCGATGCGGTGGTGATGCAGCTCACGCACAAGCACGACCTGGGCATTCACACCGAGATGATCGGCGACGGCATCCTCACGCTGGTGGAAAGCGGCGCGGTCACCAACCGGCGCAAGAACTACCTGCCGGGCAAATCCGTCGCCACCTTCGCGCTGGGCTCGGCCAAGCTCTACCGCTTCATGGACCGCAATCCGTCGCTGGAGATGCATCCGGTGAACTTCACCAACGACCCCGCGCTGGCCGGGCTCAACGACAACCTCATCGCGATCAACGCGACCATGCAGATCGACCTGCTGGGCCAGTGCGGCTCCGAGAGCCTGGGGCATGCGCCGTACTCGGGCACGGGCGGGCAGTCGGACTTCGTGCGGGCGGCCAACCGTTCGCGCGGCGGCAAGGCCTTCATCGTGCTGCCTTCGACGGCCAAGGGCGACACCATCTCGCGCATCGTGCCCTCGCTCTCGCCCGGCACGCACGTGAGCACGAGCAAGAACGACATCGACTATGTGGTCACCGAGTACGGCGTGGCGCAGCTGCGCGGCAAGTCAGCGAAGCAGCGCGCGCTGGAACTGATCGCGATCGCCCACCCGGATTTCCGGGCGGAGCTCACCGGGCAGGCGAAGCGCGCGAAGCTGCTCTGATCAACCGGCCTTCGCCGTGCGCACCAGCGACGGCGTGGCCTTGTAGCTCTCGGGGAACAGCTTCTTCAGGTCGTCGATCTTGGGCATGTCGTTGATCGCGATGTAAGGCTGGCTCGGGTTGAGCGTGAGGTAGTCCTGGTGGTAGTCCTCGGCCGCATAGAAGGGCTTGGCCGTCTCGATGGTGGTGGCGAGCGGCTTGCCGAAGGTCTTGGCCTGGTTCAGCTGCGCGATGTAGTCCTTGGCGATGCGGGCCTGCTCGGCGTTTTCCGCGAACACGGTGGAGCGGTATTGCGTGCCGGTGTCGGGGCCCTGGCGATTCAGCTCGGTCGGGTCGTGCGCCACCGAGAAGTAGATCTGCAGCAGCTTGCCGTAGCTCACCTGCTGCGGGTCGTAGGTGATGCGCACCGATTCGGCATGGCCGGTGCGGCCCGAACCCACCTGGTCGTAGCGCGCGGTCTTGGCGTCGCCGCCGGCATAGCCCGACACCGCGTTGCTCACGCCCTTGACGCGCTGGAACACACCCTGCACGCCCCAGAAGCAGCCGCCGGCGAACACGGCGGTTTCGGTTTTCGCGGTGGCCGGGGCGGCCAGGTCGGCGGTGGGGGCCGGCACGCGCCGGGCCGGTTCGGCGAAAGAGGGCACGCCATACCAGACCAGGGCTGCGGCAGCCAATGCGCCGGCGGTGAGTGCGAGGGATTTCATGGGGTGTCCTTGAAAGCAGGTTTTGCGCGTGGAGGCAGGAAGAAGCAAGCCGATGGCGGCGACATTGCCGCCGAATCCACCGGCCGTCAATGGCGCGCCGCTTACTTCTTCATCTCGTCCTTGCCCATCGAGTCTTTCTTCATGGCGTCCTTGGACATGGAGTCCTTGGCCATCGAATCCTTCTTCATCCCGTCTTTCGACATGGAATCCTTGGCCATGGAGTCTTTCTTCATCCCGTCCTTGGACATGGAGTCCTTGGCCATCGAGTCTTTCTTCATCGCGTCTTTCGACATCGAATCCTTGGCCATGCCGTCCTTGGCCATTTCGTCCGCGGCGAACGCCGAGGCGCCGGCAAAAGCCATGCAGGTTGCGAGCAGGGTTGCGGTGAGCTTGTTCATTGGAAGTCCTTGAGTTGAGGTTGAGGTTTTTTGCTTTCGCTTTCGCGCTTTCATCGGTAGTCGAGTCGTCGCAAAAGACGCTCAGCTCCCTCCGAACCAGTTGTAGCCCTGGTCTTCCCAGTAGCCACCGGAATAGGTGTTGGTGACGAACATCGCCTTGATGTGCTTGGGGTTCTTGTAGCCAAGCTTGGTGGGCATGCGCAGCTTCATCGGGAAGCCGTACTTCGGCGGCAGCGGCTGGCCGTCGTAGGTGAGCGTGAGCAGCGTCTGCGGGTGCAGCGCGGTAGGCATGTCGATGCTGGTGTAGTAGTCGTCGGCGCACTTGAAGCCGACGTACTTGGCGGTGGTGTCCGCGCCGATGTGGCGCAGGAAATCGGCAAAGCGCACGCCGCCCCACTTGCCGATGGCGCTCCAGCCTTCGACGCAGATGTGCCGCGTCACCTGGTCGTGCTGCGGCATGGCGCGCAGCTCGGGCAAGGTCCAGCTGCGCTTGTCGGCGACCATGCCGGTCACTTCGAGCTTGTAGGTGGCTTCGTCGACCTCGCGGATCTCGTCCTCGCCGTAGTAGGCGTTGAACGGAAAGGGCCGCGTGATCATCGACTCGGGGAAGGTCTCGGCCAGTTGCGTCGGGCTGAAGATCAGGCCCTGCACCTTGTCGTTGAAGCGCGAGATCTTCGAGAGCGCGGCTTCGACATGGCTGTCGTCGCTGATGCTGCAGCCCGTGAGCAGCGAGAGGCCGCCCAGCGTGAGCGAGCGCTGCAGGAAGGCGCGGCGCGCGGGCTGGTCGAGGTTCCTGGCGATCAGCGTGCGGGCCTCGCGCACCACGGCATCGCCGTCGACGCCGGTCATCTTGGGGGCTTTGAAGATTCTCATGTCAGGCTTTGGGCGCACGGCCGCGGATCATGGTGAGAAGGGTGCGGGGCACGAGCGCCACCATCACCAGGTGCAGGGCCACGAAGGCGACCAGCGAGGCCATGCCGAGGAAGTGGATGCGGCGCGCGAACTCGTAGCCGCCCAGGAGGTCGCGCAGCACGGCGAACTGCACCGACTTCCACAGCACCAGGCCCGAGAGCACGATCACCACGATGTCGAGCATCACGAACAGGTAGGCCAGGCGCTGCACGCTGTTGTAGCGGCGCGGGTCGGCGTGCGAGAGCTTGCCCTTGAGCGCTGCGAGCGCGTCGTGCCAGATGCCGGCCGGCGTGACCGGGAAGAACTTGGCGGCCAGCCGACCGCTGGCGATATTGGTAGCCAGGTAAACGAAGCCGTTGAACACCAGCAGCCACATCGCCGCGAAGTGCCACTGCAGCGCGCCACCGAGCCAGCCGCCCAGCGTGATTCCGTTCGGAAAGCTGAAGGGGAAGAACGGCGCCGCGTTGTAGATGCGCCAGCCGCTGGTCACCAGCACGAGCACGGCCAGGGCGTTGAGCCAGTGCGTGATGCGCATCCACAGCGGGTGGATGGGCCGGGCATCGGGGGCAATGCTTGCGAGGGCTGTGCTGTTCATGGGATGGATTCTTGGGCGCACCCCATGGCCGATTCATCACGCAAAGTTCAATTAATCGTGATAACTGGGGAACCCGTATCGCGGGACAATCGGCGCATGGACACCCCCAAACGCGTGCTGATCGTCGAGGACGACGCCCACATCGCCGAACTGCTGCGCATGCACCTGCGCGACGAGGGCTATGCGATCGAACACGCCGCCGACGGCCATGCGGGCCTGCGCGAACTGGAGCGCGGCAACTGGGACGCGCTGGTGCTCGACCTGATGCTGCCCGGCGTCGACGGCCTGGAGATCTGCCGCCGCGCGCGGGCCATGGCGCGCTACACGCCGATCATCATCATCAGCGCCCGGTCGAGCGAAGTGCACCGCATCCTCGGGCTGGAACTGGGCGCCGACGACTACCTGGCCAAGCCTTTCTCGGTGCTGGAGCTGGTGGCGCGCGTGAAGGCGCTGATGCGCCGCACCGACGCGCTGGCGCGCAATGCGCGCATGGAGTCGGGCAGCCTCACGCTGGGCAACCTGGACATCGAGCCGCTGGCGCGCGAGGTGCGCGTGGATGGCAAGCTCATCGAGCTCACGCCGCGCGAGTTCGACCTGCTGTATTTCTTTGCGCGCAACCCCGGCAAGGTGTTCTCGCGGCTCGATCTGCTCAACCAGGTGTGGGGCTACCAGCACGATGGGTACGAGCACACGGTCAACACGCACATCAACCGGCTGCGCACCAAGGTCGAGGCCGATCCGGCCGAGCCGCGGCGCATCCTGACGGTCTGGGGCCGGGGCTACAAGCTCTCGCCCACCGGTGCAGGTGACGAGGGGGGCGCATGAGCGCCGCGCCGGGCCGCCCCAAGCAAGCTCGCTCCCGCCTGGCGGGAAGGCGCGAAGCGCCAAGGGTGCGCCGATGATCACCTGGGCCACGCTCTCGCGCCGTCTCTCGATGGTGTTCGCGGTGCTGCTGCTGGCCTGCTGCGGCGCCTCGGCCTGGCTGCAGATGCGATCGAGCGGGCTGCACGAGCAGGAGGTGGTGCAGCGCCTCTCGGGCGGGCTCGCCGCGCACATCGCCGAGAACTCCGAGCTGATGCAACCCGGTGGCCTCAACCAGGCCGCGGTGAAGGACCTCTTCGACAAGCTGATGGCCGTCAACCCCAGCGTGGAGGTCTACCTGCTGGGCCTGGACGGCCGCATCGAAGCGCAGGCCGCGCCGCCCGGGCACATGAAGCGCGAGCGCGTCGCGCTGGCGCCGATCCGCAAGCTCCTGTCGGGCGCGCCGCTGCCCATCCTGGGCGACGACCCGCGCAGCGCCGACGCGGCCAAGGTGTTCAGCGCCGCGCCGCTGAAGATGGGCGGGCGCGATGCGGGCTACGTGTACGTGGTGCTGCAGGGCGAGGACTACGACGCGCTCGCGGCCAACGTCGCGACCGACAACGTGCTGCGCACCACGCTCTGGTCGATGGCGCTGGTCGCGCTGCTCGGGCTGATCGCGGGGCTGGCGGCGTTCCGGCTCATCACGCGGCCGCTGCGCGAGCTGACGAAGGCGGTCAAGCGCTTCGAGACCGAGGGCATGGCCTCGCTCGAAAGTGAAACGCCCACGCTGGAAAGGCTTTCGCACGGCAGCGACGAAATCGCCTTGCTGGGCCAGGCCTTCACGCAGATGACGCGCCGCATCGCCGAGCAATGGCGCGAGCTCACGCTGCAGGACCAGCAGCGCCGCGAACTCTTCGCCAACATCTCGCACGACCTGCGCACGCCGCTCACGTCGCTGCACGGTTATCTCGAAACCCTGTTGCTCAAGGCCGGCACGCTCAGCGACGAAGAGCGCCGGCGCTACCTGGAGATCGCGCTCGGCCAGAGCCGCAAGGTGGGCCGGCTCGCGCAGGAGCTGTTCGAGCTGGCGCGGCTCGAGTACGGCGTGGTGAAGCCCGAGAAGGAGAACTTCGCGCTCGCCGACCTGGTGCAGGACGTGTTCCAGAAATTCGAACTGGCGGCCGAGGCGCGCCACCAGCAGCTCAGGCCCGACATCGCGCCGGGCCTGCCGGTGGTGTCGGCCGACCTGGGGATGATCGAGCGCGTGCTGACCAACCTGCTGGACAACGCCATCCGCCACACGCCGGCCGGCGGAGAAATCGAGGTGCAGCTGCGGCCCGCCAATACCGGTGTGGCCGGTGTGGCCGGCGTGGCGGTGCAGGTGAGCGACACGGGTCCGGGCATTCCGGGCGAGCTGCAGAAGGGGCTTTTCGTGCGGCCGGTGTTCATGAGCGGTGCGCGCAGCGACGGCTCGGGCAGCGGCGGGCTGGGGCTGGTGATCGTGCAGCGCATCCTGCAGCTGCACGGCAGCGACATCCGGCTGGTGCCGCAGGCGGGCAAGGGCGCGGTGTTCCGCTTTCAGCTGGGTGGTGCCCAAGGCGCCTGATCGGGCTGTGCGCAGGGCGCCTGAAGCGCGTCAGGCCTCCGGGCCGACGTGGCAGTTCAACCGCTCGACGAGCGCGGCCACATCGAAGCCTTGCGAGGCCACCGACTTGGGCAGCACGTGAAAAAGGCGCGGCATCAGGTAGAGCAGCACGAAGCGGTCGTCCTGGCGCCACTTGAGCAGGTTCGTCCAGATGATCCGGCTCTCGCCGTGCGGGGCCCAGAGGCGCAGGACGTCGTCCTGCAGCTCGACCGAGAACTCGTCCTGGATCGCCTTGTACTTGCGGTAATGGCGGCGTGCGCTCATCGGCAGGGCTACGTAGCGCAGGGCCAGCAGCACCCCCGTGCCGCCGACGAGACCGCCCAGCGCGCCCGACTGGATCTGTCGCGAACCGAAGATCGCCGTCAGCAGCAGCCCGACGGCGATCGCGATCACCATCCATCGCGCCAGGCGCGGTAGCCGGCCGTAGAGCCGCATCGCATCGACGTAGTCATCTTCCGAAAGCCTGAATGTCGCGGTCATCGCGTGGTCCCCCCCGTGGTTTGCCTGTGCCGGTCGGCCTGGGGGCGATGCTACAAGAGCATGGCGACCCAACCCAAGGAGACACAAGACCATGCCCGCCTTCAAGACCGTCCTGATCGACAAGGACCCGCAGCATCCGCGCATCGCGCGCCTGGTGCTCAACCGTCCCGAGAAGCTCAACGCCATCGGCGACACCACGCCCTCGGAAATCCGCCGGGCGGTCGAGTGGGCCGAGGCCGACGACGAGGTGCACGTGATCGTGGTCGAGGGCGCGGGCCGCGCGTTCTGCGCCGGCTACGACCTGGGCGACTACGCCGAAGGCCACGGCCGCGAAGGCCAGGGCGACCACCCCTGCCGGCAGGAGAAAACGCCCTGGGACCCGATGCTCGACTACGCCGCCATGAAGCGCAACACCGACGACTTCATGGCCCTGTGGCGCTGCCGCAAGCCCACCATCGCCAAGGTGCACGGCTACGCGGTGGCCGGCGGCAGCGACATCGCGCTGTGCTGCGACCTGCTCACCATGGCCGACGACGCGCGCATCGGCTACATGCCCACGCGCGTGTGGGGCTGCCCCACGACGGCGATGTGGACCTACCGGCTCGGCGCGATGCGCGCCAAGCAACTCATGTTCACCGGCGACACCATCGATGGCACGCAGGCGGCCGAATGGGGCCTCGCGAATTTCTCGGTGCCGCCCGACCGGCTGGACGACGCCACGCTGAAGCTCGCGCAGCGCATCGCGGGCGTGCCGCGTTCGCATCTGATGATGCACAAGCTGGTCGTGAACCAGGTGTGGCATTCGATGGGGCTGGAGCAGACGCAGATGTTCGCGACCGTGTTCGACGGGATCACGCGGCACAACCCGGAGGGGATGTGGTTTCGCAGGCAGGCGGAGGCCGAAGGGTTCAAGAGCGCTGTCGCATGGCGCGACAGCGGCCGGGACATTCCGGAGGGCGACGAGGCGAGGGCGCTCGTCGCTGAACTGGAGGCAAAGCTGGCGGCGGCGCGGGCGGCGGTGCCGCCCGCGCGCTGACCGCTCGCTCGTCGCTCAGGGCGGGCAGGGGCGTGCCAGTGCGGCGCCCGGACGCGTCAGCTTGCTCGTGCCGCTTTCATCCAGCGTGCTCAGCGGCCGCGTGAACGTGCATCCGTAGGTGGGCGCCGCCACCGTCGCGGCCGTGACCACGTCGTCGCCCGCCGGCTTCACGCCGTCGCGCTCCCACTTGATCATCGCGTCGAAGGCCTCGACCTGCTCGGCGATGGTGAAGTCGCAATGCGAGATGCCGCGTACCGCGCGCTGCACCAGCCAGCCGCCGTTGCCCTTGGCGGCCACCCGCTTGTTGTAGATCTGTTCCATGCTGAAGGGCACGTACAGGTCGCCCAGCGTGTGCAGCGTGACCACCGGGATCTTGAACTCGCCGTTGGTCTTGGGAATCCAGCGCAGCCCGTCGGTGCGCAGGCGGTTGGCATCGGCGGCCGCAGTGAGCTTGATCACCGAACCGTTCAACGCCGTCGAGCCCGGCACGTCGCCGTCGATGGTGTAGGTGAAGCGGTTGGTGTCCAGCGTGTTCTTGTTCAGGATGCCGTTGACCGTGCCGTCGCTGCCGAACACCCCCCACACCGCCGCGAATGAACCGCCCGCCGCCAGGCCGAGGTCGAACATCGGGCGCTCGCCGCCGGTCAGGTTCTTCACCACCGAGGCGAACTTCAGGCCCGTGGCCGTGGGCGCGGTAGGGAAGGTGGTGAACAGCGTGGCCGTGACCTGCGCGGAGATGTCCGCCCAGTTCGGCGTCGGGTATTTCGGAAGGCCCGCCAGCGCCTGCGCCGTGACCTGCGCGCCGGCAAAGTAGTCGAACAGCTCCGTGTCGCCGACCACGCCGCACATGGGCACCGCGCCGTTGTACTTCACCTTGTGATTGGCGGTGGCAAAGGCCTCGTCCTCGATGGCCGCCGCGGTGATGTGGCCGCCCATCGAGTGGCCGGTGATGTAGGTCTTCGTCGGCGCAGCGAGCTCGCGGCCGTTGGCCTTGGCGATCTTGTTGAACTCCAGCGCCAGCGCGTTGGTGTCTTCCACCCCGGCCCGCACGTCGTAGAAGTTCTTGCTGTAGCTCGAGGCGGCCCAGGCGTAGCCGTTCTGGATCAGGTAGCGGCGGATCGACGGGTCGGTGACCGACAGCGCGTTGACTTCACCCGCGTAGCCGTGCGCGTACATCACGAGCTTGCCGTTCCAGTTGGCCGGCACTTCGACGTGGTACTGCGCGCCGCCGAGCACGCCGGCCCAGCGGCTGGTGGTGGCGTTGTCGACGGTGTCGCCGGCATCGAGCTTCAGCGCCGCGAAGGTGGTGGCAGTGGGGTCGGCGGGCGCGAAGGAATTGCGGCTGTCCTGCACGCGCGTCTCTTCGGGCGGAGCCGGCGGCGGCGGGGGAGGGGGCGGCGCAGGTGGCGCAGGCGCCGGAGCCGGCGGCAGCGGCGTGAAGGCAAAACCGTTTCCACCGCCACCACCGCCGCAGGATGCGACGGCGAGGCTGGCGGCCAGGGCAAGGAGTGTCAGGCGCGCGGAATGCATGGGATGTCTCTCTCCGTTCTTATGGGTTTTGGAAGATGCCCGGCGCAGCGCTGCCCGAACGACCATTGAGAACGATCGTGCTATTTCACTGGACCGGCGGCGCAGCGTAGGGGCGTTGCCGGGCGCGTCGGCCCGGGCTTTCCCGTACCTGCTATCTCCTGCGCGACACCTGCTCGATGTCTGCGCGACATTTGCGCGCTATCTGCGCACTGCCTGCGCGGGTGGGGTCAGCCCTTGCGGCGCGTCACCACCACCGTGGCGTCCAGGCCTTCGTACGCCTCGGCATCGCCATACCAGCTGCCCGAGATCGGCGCGGCCTGCGCCGGGTCGCGCGTGACGCCCACGCGGATCAGCTGCCCGCTGCCCATGAGGTTGTTGGTCGGATCGAACGCCAGCCAGCCGATGCCCGGGAGGTACGCCTGCAGCCAGGCGTGGGTGGTGCCTGCGCCGGTCATCGATTCGCCGGGTGCCTGGGCCGCGCGGTCGAGCGCGGCGTCGTAGAGGTAGCCCGAGACGAAGCGGGTCGCGATGCCCAGGCGCCGCGCGGCCTCCATCATCAGCAGCGCGTAGTCGCGGCAGCTGCCGCTGCCCAACGCCAGCGTGGCCAGCGGCGTCTGCGTGCCTTCCTCGTCGCGCGCCTTGTATTCGAGGCTCTGGCCGATGTGCGCGTTCATGCGCGCGAGCACCTCGCGCGTGCTGTTGGGCTTGTCGGTGTGCAGGAACTGGTGGGCCCAGCGGATCAGCGTGCCGTTGGTGTCGTCGTCGTGGTGCGGGCGCAGGTAGTGCTCCAGGTCCAGGCGCTCCTGCACCGAGTAGGCGAAGGGCAGGAATTCGGCGGCCGGGTCGAGCGCCAGTTGGTCCTGCTGCGCCGGCACGTGCTCGATGGTGAAGGAGCACACGATGCGCAGCTCGGTGGCCTCGCCCATCGGCTGCACCAGCGCGACGGAGTTGGAGTGCGGGTCCTGGATCAATCGCGTGAAGGCCTGGGGGCTCACCTGCAGGTCGGTGGCCAGCACGCGCAGGTCGTGGCTGTCGCGGGGCCGGAACATCACACGGTGCAAACCGAAGGTGACCGGCTTGTTGTAGCGGTAGATGGTGGTGTGCGTGATGTCGTACTGGATGGCCATGGGGCATTCTCACGTGTTCGCGCCGACCCAGGGGAAGCGATTCATTCAGAGCCGCTGCGTGCCGAGCGCCTTGGCCAGCGTGGCGGGCAATGGCAGCGGTTCGCCATGCCATTGCGCGGCCAGCAGTTCGGCGCACAGGGCCGCGAAGCTGAGGCCGCGCGAGCCCAGCGCGGTGCAGGTCCAGAGGCCGGCGGTGTCCTCGTCCAGCGGGCCGACCAGCGGCCGCCGATCGCCCGAGGCGCAGCGCACGCCGACCCAGGCGTTGACTTCGCCGCGCTCGAAAGCCGGGGCCAGTGCCGCGGCGGCGGTGGGGTGCAGCCGGGCGAGGCGGTCGCGGTTCGAGGCGCCGTCGGCAGCGTTCGGAGCGAGGTCCGTGCTGTCGCGCTCGAAGGTGGCACCGGCCAGCCAGAGCGGGGCGCCGTCGGCGTCGGGCACATGGGCGATCAGGTGGCCGTCGCCGTTGAGCGGCGTGGCCGGAAGGACGCGGTCGTTGGCGTGGCCCCATGCGACCTGGCCGCGCACCGGCTGTAGCGGCAGTCCCGGGGCGAAGCGGCCTGATTCGAAACCGGCGGCGACGACCACGCGGTCTGCTGCGATCAACAACCGGTCCGCTGCGTCGAACAGCTGCCAGCCGTCGGTGTTTCGCGCAAGTCGCGCCACGGCGGCGTTGCCACGGAATTCGACACCCGGCTGGCGCAACCACGCCTCGATCAGGCGCGACGGGCGCACCCAACCGGCACGCGCGTGCCAGAGCGCGGCGGCGCCGGCTGGCAGGCCGGCCGCTTCCAACTGCTCCGCGCTCGCAGGCCACGATTCGTTGGGGCCGCTGTCGCTCCAGCCGGCAGGCACGCGCGTGTCGCCCTCGGGCCGCCGTTCCAGCACCCCGCTGGCACGCCAGTCGCGGCCTTCTTCGAGGAGGCGCTGCAGTTCGAACCAAGTGGCGCGAATGCCCGCGCGCGTGAGACGCGAGAGCAGGGCGTCGTCGGGCGACACATGGGGCGCCAGCACGCCGACCGGCAGCCCGGAGGCGCCCGAGGCAGGGCGCGAGGCCGCATCAAGCACCGTGACCTGCCACCCGCGCCGCGCGAGGCTCGCGGCGACGGCCGAGCCCGCCAGGCCGGCGCCGATCACTGCGCAACGCCCCGGCGCGTCGATCCGCGCGGGCACCGGGCCGCGGCGCCGCACCGTCCAGGCCGGCGCGAACACGCCGCCGAGGCCGTCGCGCCTGGGCGGCAGGCCCGGGCGCCTTTCGAGCTGGAAGCCGTTCTGCGAGAGCGCATCCCATACCGCGCGCGCACAGGTCCAGGTGGCAAGACCGGTGCCTTGCCGGGCGAATCGCGACACGGCCTTCAGCGTCTCGGCCGACCACATCGCCGGGTTCTGCTGCGGGCTGAAACCATCGAGAAAGAGGCTGTCGGCCTCGAAGCGCTGGGAGCGCAGCATGGCCTGCACATCGCCGATGCACAGCGTGAGCAGGACGCGGCCTTCGTCGAAAGCGAGCCGGTGAAAGCCTGGCAGCAGCCCCTGCCACTGCGCGACCAGTTCCCGGGCCAGCGACGCCAGTTCGGGATACGCCTCTACAGCCCGCAAGAGATCGTCCGCCCCGACCGGATGCGCCTCCACCGAGACGAAATGCAGCATCCGCGGCCGGTTCGCATCGGAGCGCCATGCCTGCCAGGTTGTCAGGAAATTGAGGCCCAGCCCGAAGCCGGTTTCCAGAATCCGCCATTGCGGTTGCCCGGCCCAGGCCGCTGGCAGGCCGCAGCCGCCCAGGAACACATGGCGCGATTGCGCCAGCGCTCCGGTTTCGGTGTGATAGATGTCGTCGAAGCGTTCGCTGCGAGGGACGCCGTCGGCGCGCCAGGCCACTGGCTCAGCGGTCACGGCGGGCAGCGACGTTCAGGCCGCCGGTGGGGGCACGTAGCCCTGGGCGACGTCGGCGCCTTCGCCGAAGAAATGCTTTTCCATTTGCCGCGCCAGGTACTGGCGGGCGCGCAGATCGGCCAGGTTCAGCCGGTTTTCATTGACCAGCATGGTCTGCTGCTTGAGCCAGGCGGCCCAGGCTTCCTTGCTGACGTTTTCCCACAGGCGCTTGCCCAGGTCGCCGGGATAGGGCGGGAAGTCGAGCCCTTCGGCCTCTTTGCCGAGCTTGATGCACTGGATCATGCGTGCCATTTTTTTGCCTCTTGGGTGGGGTAAGCGTGTCGCTTAGTTGATTTGGCTATTTAGAACTGAAAACTTGGTCGTTCCAGTTTCTATATGTCGTATTGAGAATACGCAGCTTCATTGATATGCCTTTTTAGAGCAAGACACCATGAGCCTTCGCCGCGACTTTATCAAGCTTTCCCTGGGTGCCGGCGTGGCCGGTGCCTTGGCCCTCTCGGCGTTGCCGACGTTCGCCCAGGGTGCGGCCGCCGCCAAGGGCCCCGTGACGCTGCTGAACGTGTCGTACGACCCGACGCGCGAGCTCTACGTGGACTACAACCAGGCCTTCGCGAAGTACTGGAAGGGCAAGACCGGCCAGGACGTGACCGTCAAGCAGTCGCACGGCGGCTCGGGCAAGCAGGCCCGCTCGATCATCGACGGCATCGACGCCGACGTGGCCACGCTGGCCCTGGGCGGCGACATCGATGCGCTCGTCACCCACGGCGGCCTGGTCAAGGCCGACTGGCAGAAGCACCTGCCGCTCAATTCGGCTCCCTACACCTCGACCATCGTGTTCCTGGTGAAGAAGGGCAACCCCAAGGGCCTGAAGGACTGGGACGACCTGGTCAAGCCCGGCGTGCAGGTGATCACCCCCAACCCCAAGACCTCGGGCGGCGCCCGCTGGAACTACCTGGCCGCCTGGGAATTCGCCAAGCGCAAGTACGGCAGCGACGCCAAGGCCAAGGAATACGTGGGCAACCTGTACAAGAACGTGCCCGTGCTGGACACCGGCGCGCGCGGATCGACCATCACTTTCGTGCAGCGCGGCGTGGGCGACGTGCTGCTGGCCTGGGAAAACGAAGCCTTCCTGGCGCTGAAGGAATTCGGCCCCGAGAAGTTCGAGATCGTGGTGCCGTCCATCTCCATCCTGGCCGAGCCCAGCGTGGCCGTCGTCGACAAGGTCGTCGACAAGAAGGGCACCCGTGCCGTGGCCGAGGAATACCTGAAGTACCTCTACTCCGACGAAGGCCAGGACATCGCGGGCCGCAACTTCTACCGCCCGACCTCCGAGAAGGCCAAGGCCAAGTACGACAAGCAGTTCCCCAAGCTCACGCTGGTGACCATCGACCAGGCCTTCGGCGGCTGGGCGAAGGCGGACAAGGAGCACTTCGCAGACGGTGCTTCGTTCGACCAGATCTACACCACGAAGCAAAAGTAATCCGCGCTGCCAGGCCGGTTCTCAGGGCGCCCGTTCCGCGGGCGCCGCGACCCGGCACGCCTTGAATCCCCGAAGAAAACCGAAAGCCTCCTGTGTCCGTTCTCCTGATTGCCGGCAGCCCCTCGGCCCCGTCCCGTTCCACCGCCTTGCTAGAGGCCGTGGGCGAGCGGCTGGCCAAACGCAATGCCCGCATCGAGCGGCTCTCGATCCGCGACCTGCCCGCACAGGCGCTGCTGCTGGCCGAGTGGACCCATCCGGCCATCGAGCGCGCCATCGCCCAGGTGGCGGCGGCCCGCGTGATCGTGGTGGCCACGCCGGTCTACAAGGCGGCCTACAGCGGCGTGCTGAAGGTCTTTCTCGACCTGCTCGCGCAGAACGCCCTCAAGGGCAAGACCGTGCTGCCGTTGGCCACGGGCGGCAGCCCCCATCACATGCTCGCGCTCGACTACGCGCTGCGGCCCGTGCTGCAGTCGCTGGCGGCGCGCCACATCCTGCCGGGCGTCTATGCGAGCGACTCGCAGATCGCGCTGACGCCCGAGAACGCCTACCAGGTGCACAACGACCTGGCCGAGCGACTCAACGAGGCCGTCGAGGTGCTTGCGACAGAGGGCCTCAAATTGCCCGCGACACACGGCTTCGAACCGGTGCCGTTCTCCCGCGTGCGATGTAGCGTCTGAGCGCGGGGTTCCTCGTAGAACCCGGCGTCGCCAGACCCATCCCCGTCCCCGTTTTTCAAAGCCGCCTGTGCGTGGCAAGGGGACAGCTTTGCCCAAAGTTTTTGCACCAAGGAATCCCCGCATGAACCCCGTTGCCACCGAAGACTCCGCGTTCGAAGCGCCGCCGCGCTCGATCTGGCAGGCGCTGCGCGACCTGGCGATCAGCACGATCGTGGTCGCCGCCGTCGCGCTGATCGTGAGCTTCATCTCCGCCGCATCCGCCCATGCCCAGGGCAAGGGCGAGTTGCGCATCGGCTACCAGAAATCGGCCAGCCTCTTCGTGCTGCAGAAGGCGCAGGGCACGCTCGAGAAGAAGCTCGCGCCGCTGGGCTTCGGCGTCAAGTGGGTCGAGTTTCCGGCCGGCCCGCAACTGCTCGAAGGGCTGAACGTCGGCGCGGTCGACGTGGGCTATGTAGGCGAGGCGCCGCCCATCTTCGCGCAGGCCGCGGGTGCGAAGTTCGTCTACGTCGGCTACGACCCGGCTGCGCCGCGCGCCGAGGCGATCCTGGTCACGAAAGATTCGCCGATCAAGTCCGTCGCGGAACTCAAGGGCAAGAAGGTCGCGCTCAACAAGGGCAGCAACGTGCACTACCTGCTCGTGAAGCAACTCGAGAAGAACGGCCTGAAGTTCTCCGACATCCAGCCCGTGTACCTGGCCCCCGCCGACGGCCGCGCCGCCTTCGAGAGCAAGAACGTGGATGCCTGGGTGATCTGGGACCCGTTCCAGGCCGCCGCCGAGAAGGCCACCGGCGCCCGGGTGCTCGCCGACGGCACCACCGACGTGGTCAACAACTACCAGTTCTACCTGGGCGAGCGCAGCTTCGTGAAGAACAACCCGAAGGTCATCGACGCGCTCTTCGCCGATTCGGTGGAGCAGGGCATCTGGCTCAAGAAGAACCTGCGCCAGGCGGCCGAGCAGATCGCGCCGCTGCAGGGCCTGCCGGTCGACGTGGTCGAGCTGGCGCTGCGCCGCTACGAGTTCAACGTGAAGCCGATCACGCCCGCCGTCGCGGCCGGCCAGCAGCAGATCGCCGACACCTTCTTCGCGCTGAAGCTCATTCCCAAGCCCATCAAGGTCAGCGACGCGGTGGTCGCCGCGCAGCCCTGAATCTCTTTCAAGCACACGCCATGAACCGCCTCTCCATTCCCCGCCGCCGCCTGATTCAGGGCGCAGCCGCAGCCGCCATCGCACTGCCTTCGTTCGCCGCACTGGCCCAGGCGCCCGCGCGCCAGTTCCGTGTCGGCAACCAGAAGGGCACGCTGAACATCCTCAAGGGCCGCGGCACGCTGGAGAAGCGGCTCGCGCCGCTGGGCGTCACGGTCAAGTGGACCGAGTTCACCGCCGGGCCGGTGCAGCTGGAAGCGCTGAACGTCGGCTCGATCGACTTCGGCGATGTCGGCGAAGCGCCGCCCATCTTCGCGCAGGCCGCCGGGGCTCCGCTGGCCTATGTGGCCGCCACGCAGCACCGCCCGCAGACCGAGGCCGTGCTGGTGCCCAAGGGCTCCGCCATCAAGACGGTGGCCGATCTCAAGGGCAAGAAGATCGCGCTCAACAAGGGCTCCAACGTCCACTATTTCATCGTCAAGCTGTTCGAGAAGCACGGCCTGTCGTATGCCGACCTGAACCCGGCCTACCTGCCGCCGGCCGATGCGCGCGCCGCGTTCGAGAAAGGCTCGGTCGACGCCTGGGTGATCTGGGATCCGTTCCTGGCCGCTGCAGAGAAAACGCTGGACGCGCGCATCCTCGCCGACGCCACGGGCGTGGTGGGCAACCGCGCCTACTACTTCTCGTCGCTCGACTACGTGGCCAAGAACGCCGACGTGCTGGCCATCGCCGTCGAAGAACTCAACAAGGTCGACGCTTGGGGCGCGGCGAACAAGGGCGACCTGGCCGCCGAGCTGGCCGCGCTGTGGGGTTTGCCCAAGCCCGTGGCCGACGTCACCGTGGCGCGCACGGCCTATGGCATCACGCCGATCACCAGGGCCATCCTGGCCGAGCAGCAGAAGATCGCCGACACCTTCTTCGATCTGAAGCTGATCCCGAAAAAGATCAACGTGCTCGAAGCCGCCGGCGCGGGAGTCGCGTGATGCAGATCTTCTGGTTTCTCCCGACGCACGGCGACAGCCGCTACCTCGGCACCAGCGAGGGCGCACGCCCCATCGACCTGGCCTACCTGCAGCAGATCGCGGGCGCGGCCGACAACCTCGGCTACGAAGGCGTGCTGATTCCCACCGGCCGCTCGTGCGAGGACCCGTGGGTGATCGCCTCCAGCCTGATCGGCTCGACCAAGAATCTCAAGTTCCTGGTCGCCGTGCGCCCGGGCCTGCACCAGCCCAGCCTCGCCGCGCGCATGGCCGCGACCTTCGACCGGCTCTCGGGCGGGCGCCTGCTCGTGAACCTCGTGACCGGGGGCGACCAGGCCGAGCTCGAAGGCGATGGCGTGTACCTGGACCACGCCTCGCGCTACGAACAGTCGGCCGAGTTCATCCGCATCTGGCGCGAGATCCTCACGCGCAGCCACGACGGCCAGGGCTACGACTTCGAAGGCAAGCACCTGAGCGTGAAGGGCGCCAAGCTGCTGTATCCGCCGGTGCAGACGCCGTACCCGCCGGTGTGGTTCGGCGGCTCGTCGGCCGCCGCACACGACCTTGCCGCAGAGCAGGTCGATGCGTACCTGACATGGGGCGAGCCGCCCGCCGAAGTCGCCAGGAAGATCGCTGACGTGCGCACCCGCGCTGAGAAACAGGGCCGCCGCGTCGAGTTCGGCATTCGCCTGCACGTGATCGTGCGCGAGACCGAAGACGCCGCATGGAAGGCCGCCGAAGAACTGATCAGCCGCGTGGACGACGACACCGTCATCCGCGCCCAGGCCGCCTTTGCGCGCATGGATTCCGAAGGCCAGCGCCGCATGGCCGCGCTGCATGCGGGCGGTGCCAAGCGCTCGCGCGCCGAGTTGGAGATTTCGCCGAACCTCTGGGCCGGCGTGGGCCTCGTGCGCGGCGGCGCGGGCACGGCCCTCGTGGGCGACGCGAAGACCGTCGCGGCGCGCATCGAGGAATACGCGGCGCTCGGCCTCGACAAATTCATTCTCTCGGGCTACCCGCACCTGGAAGAGGCGTACCGCTTCGCCGAGCTGGTGTTCCCGCTGCTCTCGCGCAAGGCGCAGTCGCGACTGGCCGGCGGCTCGCTGAGCGGACCGTTCGGCGAGGTCGTCGCCAACCTCGACGCGCCGTCGCGCCTCGTCTCCCAGAGTTGAACAAGGAATTCCATGACTGAACAAGTACAGGAGCTTCCGGTGGCTTCGACCGACGAAGGCGCAGGCACCGGCAACGCGTTCAAGGCCTTCGGCCTCAATGTGGCGGGCCGCCTCGTTCCCTGGCTCGTGCCGGTGGGGCTCATCGTGTTCTGGCAGATCGCCTCGTCGCTCGGCTGGCTCTCCACGCGCGTGCTGCCGGCACCGGTCGACGTGGTCAAGGCCGCGTGGTCGCTCACGGTGTCCGGCGAACTCTGG
Organism: Variovorax sp. 770b2; assembly: GCF_900115685.1. Lineage (GTDB taxonomy): Bacteria > Pseudomonadota > Gammaproteobacteria > Burkholderiales > Burkholderiaceae_C > Variovorax. The sequence goes on from NZ_FOXJ01000001.1 coordinate 1,272,197, forward strand.
ACGCACGTGAAGGTGAGCGCGGGCCGCGCGCTCGCGGGCCTGGCCATCGGCGGCGGCGCGGGGCTGGCGCTGGGCCTGCTCACGGGCTCGGTGAAGTTCGCCGAGACGCTGCTCGACTCGACCATCCAGATGGTGCGCAACATTCCCGCGCTCGCGCTGATTCCACTGGTGATCCTCTGGTTCGGCATCGATGAATCGGCCAAGCTGTTTTTGATCTCGGTGTCGGTGTTCTTCCCGATTTACCTCAATACCTTCCACGGCATCCGCAACGTCGATCCGCAGCTCATCGAGATGGGCCGCACCTACGGCCTCACGCGCTGGCAGCTGTACCGCGAGGTGATCCTGCCGGGCGCGCTGTCGTCGATCCTCGTGGGGCTGCGCTTTTCGCTGGGCCTCATGTGGGTGATCCTGATCGTGGCCGAGACGATCTCGGCGCAGGCCGGCATCGGGTACCTCACGATGAATGCCCGCGAATTCCTGCAGACCGACATCGTGCTCGTGGGCATCCTCTTGTATGCGCTGCTGGGCAAGCTGGCCGACCTGTTCGCGCGCGGCCTGGAGCAGTGGTGGCTGCGCTGGCACCCGGGCTATCAGAAGAAGCCGAAGTGAGGGCAGGGCACATGAACCACACCATCTCCCGACGCGCGGCCATCGCCACGCTGGGCGCATGGAGCGCCGGTGCCGTGCTGGCACAGGGCGTCGCGCCGCGACCCGTCACCGTGCGCTTCGGCTACCAGAAGTCGTCGACGCTCACGGCCCTGCTCAAGGCGCAGGGCACGCTCGAAAAGCAACTCGCGCCGCTCAACGCCACGCTGAGCTGGCACGAGTTCACCAGTGGCCTGCCGCTGCTGGAGGCGCTGAACCTGGACAACCTGGACCTCAGCGCCGACGTGGCCGACACGGTGCCCGTGTTCGCGCAGGCGGCCGGTGCCGAGCTGACCTTCATCGCACAGGAAGCGCCGTCGCCCGCCGCGCAAGCCATCGTCGTGAAAGACGACTCGCCGCTCAAGACCGTGGCCGACCTGAAGGGCAAGAAGGTCGGCTTCGCGAAAGCGGCCGGCGCGCACTACCTGCTGATCGCCGCGCTGGAGAAGGCCGGGCTCTCGTTCAAGGACATCGAGCCCGCCTACCTCACGCCGGCCGATGGCCGCGCCGCCTTCGAGAAGGGCGCCATCGACGCGTGGGTGGTGTGGGACCCGTTCCTGGCCGCCGCGCAGCGCCAGTCGAAGGTGCGCGTGCTGGCCGACGGCGCGGGCATCGCGTCGTACCAGCGCTACTACCTCGCGAGCACCAAGTTCGCGAAGGCGCGGCCCGACGTGCTGCGCGTCATCTACGCCGAGCTCGAGAAGACCGGCAAGTGGGTCAAGCAGAACCCCAGGGAGGCCGCCGCGCTGCTGTCGCCCGTGTGGGGCCTGGACGCCGCGACCATCGAACAAGCCAACAGCCGCCGCAGCTACGCGGTGCGCCCGGTCGTGGCCGAGGGCCTGACCGAGCAGCAGCGCATTGCCGACGCCTTCTTCGGCGAGAAGCTGCTGCCCCGAAAACTCAATGCGCTCGACGTAGCGCTATTCAAACCCGGAGCCTGAGTTCATGAGTGCCGTTCTGAAAGACATCCAACCCCAGGCCATCGCCGGTGGCGTGCGCCTGGAAGCGCGCGGCCTGCACAAGCGCTACGGCACGCGCGACGTGCTGCGCAACACCAAGCTGACCATCGAGCCGGGCCAGTTCATCGCCATCGTGGGGCGCAGCGGCTGCGGCAAGAGCACGCTGCTGCGGCTGATCGCGGGGCTCGAAGAGGCGACCTCCGGCGGCCTCTACACCGACGGCAAGGCCGTGAACGGCCTGCACGACGACACCCGCATCATGTTCCAGGAGGCGCGCCTCCTGCCCTGGCGCCGCGTGCTCGACAACGTGACGCTGGGCCTGGCGAACGACGCCAAGCCGCGCGGCAAGGAAGTGCTCGCGCAGGTGGGCCTGGCCGACCGCGAGAACGAATGGCCGGCGCGCCTGTCGGGCGGACAGCGCCAGCGCGTGTCGCTCGCCCGCGCACTGGTGCATCACCCGCGCCTCTTGCTGCTGGACGAACCGCTGGGCGCGCTGGACGCGCTCACCCGCATCGAGATGCACCGGCTCATCGAGAACCTCTGGCAGCGCCACCGCTTCACCGCCTTGCTGGTGACGCACGACGTGCAGGAAGCCGTGGCCCTGGCGGACCGCGTGATCCTCATTGAAGACGGCCGCATCGCGCTGGACGAAAACATCGCCCTGGCCCGCCCGCGCTCGCAGGGCGACCCGGCCTTCGCGGCCATCGAAAAACGCATCCTCGACAGGGTGCTGCAAAAGCCCGGAACTTCCGAAGAGGCTGACGGCAGCACCGACGCCAACTGGCTTGGCCGACCCGCGCATGCGCTGCGCTGGGCCATCTGAGCCTTCCTTCATCCGTCCCTGAAAGGCAGTCCCCATGTCGCAGAACTGGAAATTCGAAACCCTCTCGGTGCACGCCGGCTATTCGCCCGAGCCGACCACGCGCGCCGTCGCGCCGCCGATCTACCAGACGGTGGCCTACGCGTTCGACAGTGCGCAGCACGGCGCCGACCTGTTCGACCTGAAGGTGCCGGGCAACATCTACACCCGCATCAACAACCCGACGCAGGATGTGCTGGAGCAGCGCGTGGCCGCGCTCGAAGGCGGCATCGCGGCGCTCGCGCTGGCCTCGGGCCAGGCGGCCGTGACCTATGCGATCCAGACCATCGCGGAGGCCGGCGACAACATCGTGAGCAGCACCGCGCTCTATGGCGGCACCTACAACCTCTTTGCGCACACGCTGCCGCAGTTCGGCATCACCACGCGCTTTGCGGACCACCGCGATCCGAAGAGCTTCGAGAAGCTCTTCGACGACAAGACCAAGGCGGTGTTCGTCGAGTCGCTGGGCAACCCGGCGGGCAACGTGACGGACATCGCGGCCATCGCCGAGATCGCGCACCGCCATGGCGTGCCGCTGATCGTGGACAACACCGTGCCTTCGCCGTACCTGAGCCGGCCCATCGAGCACGGCGCGGACATCGTGGTGCATTCGCTCACCAAGTACCTGGGCGGCCACGGCACCAGCATCGGCGGGGCCATCGTCGACTCGGGCAAGTTCCCGTGGGCCGAGCACAAGGCGCGCTTCAAGCGACTGAACGAGCCCGACGTGAGCTACCACGGCGTGGTCTACACCGAGGCGCTGGGCCCGGCCGCCTACATCGGCCGCGCGCGCGTGGTGCCGCTGCGCAATACCGGCGCGGCCATCTCGCCGTTCAACGCCTTCCTGATCCTGCAGGGCATCGAGACGCTGGCATTGCGCATGGACCGCATCAGCAGCAATGCGCTCAAGGTGGCGCAGCACCTGAAGACGCACAAGGCCGTGAACTGGGTGAACTACGCGGCGCTCGAAGACCACCCCGACCATGCGCTCGCGCAGAAGTACTTCGGCGGCAAGTCCAGCGGCGTGCTGACCTTCGGCATCGGCAGCGGCCGTGAAGGCGGCGCGAAGTTTCTCGATGCGCTGAAGCTCTTCACGCGCCTGGTGAACATCGGCGACGTGCGCTCGCTGGCCACGCACCCGGCCTCGACCACGCACCGGCAACTCTCGCCCGAAGAGCTCGCCAAGGCCGGCGTGACGGAAGACACCGTGCGCCTGTCGGTCGGCATCGAGCACATCGACGACCTGATCGCCGACCTGGACGTGGCACTCGCGGCCGCGTCCTGACCGCTTCGACGAACGTAAAACCATGACAACACTCAACGCCATTCCCGAAGCGGCGCTCGACCAGCTGTTCCGCAAGGCCCGCACCGTGCACGCCTTCAAGCCGGTGCCCGTCACCGACGAGCTGATCCACAAGCTCTACGACCTCGTGAAGTGGGGCCCGACCGCCTACAACGCGCAGCCCGCGCGCTATGTGTTCGTGCGCAGCGAAGAGGCCAAGGGCAGGCTGAAGCCCGCGGTGTCGTCCGGCAACGCGGCGCAGACGCTGGCCGCCGGCGTGACGGTGATCGTGGCGCACGACACGCGCTTCTACGAACACCTGCCCACGCAGTTCCCGGCCTACGACGCCAAGCCCTTCTTCGAGAAGAGCGCCGAAGCCGCAGAGGCCACGGCCTTTCGCAACAGCAGCCTGCAGGGCGCCTACCTGATCCTGGCCGCGCGCTCGCTCGGCCTGGACGCGGGGCCGCAGTCGGGCTTCAACGCGGGGCTGCTCGACAAGGCGTTCTTTCCCGACGGCCGCTATCGCGCCAACTTCCTCGTGAATCTCGGCGTGGCCGACCACGCCGGCACCTTCCAACGCGGGCCGCGGCTCGGGTTCGACGACGTGGCGCAGATCCTCTGATCTCCCCATCCCATCCTTTATTTCTTCAACCTGAAAGAGAAACCATCATGTCCATCCAAGCCATCAACGTGCGCAACCAGTTCAAGGGCAAGGTCCGCGAAATCATCCGCGGCGACGTCGTCTCCGAAGTCGATGTCGAAACCGCCTGGGGCATCGTGACCTCGGTCATCACCACGCGCTCGATCGACGAGCTGCAGCTGAAGGTCGGCTCCGACGTGGTCGCGCTCGTGAAGTCGACCGAGGTTTCTATCGCGAAGCTCTGACGGACCCTCGGGCGATTGCGAACAACCCGGCGTCCTCGCGGCGCCGGGTTTTTTTGTGGGTGCGCGCAGCGCTAGGGCAAGTGGTCGATCGGCCCCTGCGCTTCACGGCACGCTGCCATCACCGTGGCGCGCAACCAGCGATGCGCCGGGTCGGCGTGCAGGCGGGGATGCCACATCATGGAGACCACGATCTCCGGCGTGCGCACCGGAAGGTCGAAGCTTGCAAGGCCTTGCCCGGGCAGGGCGGTACTTGCCAGGGCGCTGTCGGCGCAGGAGCGTGGCACGAGCGCGACCAGGTCCGATTGGTGCGCAATGCGCATCGCATCCAGGAATCCAGGCACCACGGCGACGATTGTTCGTCGAAGTCCCAGCTCTTGGAGCGCGTCGTCGACCGGGCCCGTGAAGCTGCCGCGACGCGAGGCCACGACATGCTGGCACGCCGCATAGCGCTCGGGCGTCACGGGGCCTTCTGTCAGCAGCGGATGTCCCGGCCGCGCGACGCCGACAAAATGCTCTCGAAAGAGCGACTGCATGCGTATTTCCGGGGCAGACGACCCGAGCACGCCGATCTCCAGGTCGATGTCTCCCTGCCGCAGCGGACCGGCATCCTTCTGAGGCTTGGGGGCAAAGCGCAGGCGCACGCGCGGAGCGGCCGCTGCGACGGCAGCCACCAGTTTCCCAGAGCGCACTTGCACGAACCCCTCGTTGGCGCGGATCGTGAAAGTCCGCTCGAGCGAGGCGAGATCGAGATCGCCGGATTGCGGGCTGAACACCGCCCGCACGTCGCGGGCAAGCCGGTGCACATGGTCGCCCAGTTCGGCGGCGCGCGGTGTGGGCACCAGTCCGCGCCCCGCGCGCACGAGCAGTGGATCGCCGGTTGCAGACCGCAGGCGCGCCAGCGTGCGACTCATCGCAGAAGAACTCAGGCCAAGGCGCCGGGCGGCGCCAGTGACGCTCCCTTCGACAAGCAGCGCGTCGAGCGCGAAAAGCAGGTTCAGATCGACATCATCCATTCGCGAGCCCTGGTTGTTTGCCGACTTGGCGTGGCGTCCCATGCAACTGCATTGTGCGTGCCATGCGTCTGGCGCCTGCGGGTCTGGTGGATCACACTGACCGTCACTTCAGGCAACCGAAAGAACTCCCCATGCACAAACTCACTTCACACGGCGCCACCGGTGCGCTTCTCCTCGTTGGCGCATCGCGCGGTCTGGGCCTCGCGATGGCTGTCGAATTTCTGGCCAGGGGGTGGAGCGTCGTCGGCACGGTTCGCGGCAGCGGCAGGACGAAGCTGCACGACCTGGCGGACGAATACAAGGGCCGTCTCGAGATCGAATCTCTGGACATCACCCAAACGAACGAGATTGCGGCACTGCGCGAACGCCTGTCCGGCCGCAGCTTCGACATGCTGTTCGTGAACGCCGGGACCGCCAACGACAACCAGGGCGAGACCATCGCGGATGTCTCGACGGAAGAGTTCGTGCGCGTGATGGTCACGAATGCGCTGAGTCCGATGCGTGTCGTCGAGGGTTTGCAGGACCTGGTCTCCGGGAGCGGCGTGATCGGCGTCATGTCATCGGGACAGGGCAGCGTCGGCAACAACGAGAAGGGAGGGCATGAGATCTACAGAGGCAGCAAGGCGGCCCTGAACATGTACATGCGAAGCTACGCCGCCCGCCATGCCGGCGAGGCGCGCGCCCTGGCGCTGATTGCGCCGGGCTGGATACGCACCGAGCTGGGAGGCCCCGATGCACCCCTGAGCATCGGGGAGAGCATTCCGAAGGTCGTGGATGTGCTTGTGGCGCAACAGGGGCGGCCCGGCTTGCGGTATCTGGACCGCGACGGGAACGCCGTTCCCTGGTGAAGATGCGCTCGCGCTTCGTTCACTGCAGCCTGGGCAGGAACGAGGTGTCCATGTGATAGCGCTTCGGATTGTTGATATCGACATAGACCGGAATCCACTCCTGCACATAGTCGGTCGGATCGAACCAGAGGTTGGCGCTGCGAAAGACGTGCAGGCGGTTGTTGCCCGCGTCGTGCCAGCGGGCGACGATGCGATACGGGTGCTCCCCGTTCACCTCGATGCTGCCGTTCTGCTCGACCTCCTGGAACTCGGCCTCGATGAGCTGGCCGTTCTGCCGCAGGTCGGCCTCCTTCTGCGCGCTCCAGCGGCCGAAGGCGATGATGCCGCCGCCGACGCCCGCGAAGATCACGCCCATGATCGTCAAGGCCAGCTTGGCCTCGGGGTCCACGAAGATGGCGCCGACCAGGAGCAAGAGTCCGATGACCAGGAAGAGCCACTTGATGAGGGTGATGACTTTGTGATCCATGGCGCCACTGTGCCTTTGTTTCGCGCAGTTCGATATATCCAGCATGGCTTAGTCGAATGGGGCATGAGGTACTGCGAACAGCTTCCTTCCGGCCTGGAAAGCCGCCTCGCAGAATCTTTGGAATCAACCCCAACGAGGACCTTCGATGAGCGCCATTCTTTCTTCTCCGGCCCCGCTGCAGGACACGCGGGACAGCGACCTGGACATCGTCCGCCAGGCCGGCCACATCGGCGCCGAGGTGCGCGGCGTGCGGCTCTCGGGCGAACTGCAGCCGGAGGTGTTCCGCTCGATCAAGGTGGCGCTCCTGAAGCACAAGGTGCTGTTCTTCCGCGGACAGCAGCACCTGGACGACACGCAGCAGCAGGCCTTCGGCCGCCTCTGGGGCGAACTGGTGCCGCATCCCACCGTGCCCTCCAAGGACGGCACGAAGCTGCTCGAACTCGACTCGCGCCACGGCGGCCGCGCCAACTCGTGGCACACCGACGTGACCTTCGAGGTGGCCTATCCGCAGGTGTCGATCCTGCGCGCGGTCGTGATCCCGCCCTATGGCGGCGACACGGTCTGGGCCAACACCGTGGCCGCCTATGAGAGCCTCCCGGACGACCTGAAGGCGCTGGCCGACCGGCTGCGCGCGGTGCATGGCAACGACTACGACTACGCCGCCTCGCGACAGCCCGCAGATCTCGCCGACGAGGGCGTCAGGCGCTACAAGGAGGTGTTCACCCGGCGCCTTCTCGAAGCCGAGCACCCGGTGGTGCGCGTGCACCCCGAGACCGGGGAGCGCAGCCTGGTGCTGGGCCATTTCGTGAAGCGGCTGGCCGGCCATTCGACGCACGACTCGGGCCATCTGCTGAGCGTGCTGCAAAGCCACGTGCACCGCCTGGAGAACACGGTGAGCTGGCGCTGGACGAAGGGCGACGTGGCCATCTGGGACAACCGGGCCACGCAGCACTACGCGATCAACGACTACGGGGACCAGCACCGGGTGGTGCGGCGCGTGACGATCGCGGGCGATGTGCCGCATGGCGTGGACGGTGCGAAAAGCGTGGACCTGACCGCGCCGGCCGTGCGCGCGGCGGAGGCGGCTGCCGCCTGAATGCTGCGCTATACAACGTCCGGTTGTTAGAAATCGACTTTTCAGTCGTTGGAGGTTCCGGGCGACGCTCCTAAAGTGGTGGTTATCGCCATCAAAGGCGAATTCCAACGCACAACAGGAGCCGCACAGCATGTCAGTGGAAGTTGAAGAAATCGTCTTGCCCGAAGCACTGGAACAGGCGCGCGCCAAGGCCGCCGAAAACAACTGGCCCCATGCCGGCGGCGTGACGCCGACGGTGGCCTGGGACCTCGTGCAGAAAGGCCAGGCCGTGCTGGTCGACGTGCGCTCGGGCGAGGAACGCAAGTTCGTCGGCCATGTGCCCGAGAGCCTGCATGTGGCCTGGGCCACGGGCACTGCGCTCACGCGCAATCCGCGCTTCGTTCGCGAACTCGAGGCCAAGCTCGCGAAAGAGGGCGGCAAGGATGCCGTGGCGCTGCTGCTGTGCCGCAGCGGCAAGCGTTCCGCGCTGGCGGCCGAGGCGGCTGCCAAGGCCGGCTTCACCAACGTCTTCAACGTGCTCGAAGGTTTCGAGGGCGAGATCGATGCGCAGCAGCACCGCGGTGGTGCCGATGGCTGGCGCTTTCACCAGCTGCCGTGGGTGCAGGACTGAGACCCCCTACACAAGACGTTCACGGGAGAAAAAACAAATGGCCCACTTCGAGGTAAGCGACATCGTGCGCGCGCTGCACGGCGTGCGCGACGAATGGCGCGATTCGCAGCGGCGCTCGCGCGAGCCCGGTGCGCGCGAGTTTCCGTCGCGCGACGCGCTCGCGCAGATCGTCGAATCGCTCAAGGGCGCGCTCTTTCCGATGCGGCTCGGCCCGCCGGACCTGCGCCATGAGAGCGAGGACTTCTACGTCGGCCACACGCTCGACGCCGCCCTGCAGGCGCTGCTGCTGCAGGCGCGCCTGGAACTCAATTTCAACGCGCGCCTCCAGCCGCGCCCCGCCAGCGAGATCGACGACCTCGCCACCGAGGCCGTGCGCCAGTTCGCCAACGCGCTGCCCGACCTTCGCCGCCTGCTCGACAGCGACGTGCTCGCCGCCTACCAGGGCGACCCGGCCGCGCGCAGCGTCGACGAGGTGCTGCTGTGCTATCCGGGCGTGCTTGCGATGATCCATCACCGCCTCGCGCACACGCTCTACAGGCTCGAGCTGCCGCTGCTCGCGCGCATCGTCGCGGAGCTCGCGCACGGGCAGACCGGCATCGACATCCACCCCGGTGCGCAGATCGACGCGGGCTTCTTCATCGACCACGGCACGGGCGTCGTGATCGGCGAGACGGCCGTCATCGGAAAGCGCGTGCGGCTCTACCAGGCCGTGACGCTGGGCGCCAAGCGCTTTCCCACCGACACCGAGGGCAACCTGCAGAAAGGCCTGCCGCGGCATCCGGTGGTGGAAGACGACGTGGTCATCTACGCGGGCGCGACCATCCTGGGCCGCGTGACGCTGGGCAAGGGCGCGGTGATCGGCGGCAACGTCTGGATCACCGACGACGTGAAGCCGGGTGCCAGCGTGACGCAGGCCAGTTTGCAGAACGCACCGAAAGCGAGCGCGCCATGAAAGCCTTTGTCGAAGATTTCGGCGTGACCGTGCGCCAGTTGCGCGAGGCGAACGGCTGGTCGCAAGAGCAGCTTGCGGAACGCTCGGACCTCAATCGCTCCTATGTGGGCGAGGTCGAACGCGGCCGCGTGATCCCCTCCATCGTCACCGCGCAGAAGCTCGCGACGGCGCTGGGCATCAACATCGTGAACCTGCTCGCGCGCTGCGAGCAGCTGGAGCAATCGCGTCTTGCAAGGCGGATCAACTTGGCGGCTATAGCCTGTTGAGGGAAAACCCGGGGCCACCGGACACTCGGTGCGTCGATGCAGATCGCCGCGTCGATGTCCCCGTTTTCTTTCCAACCCCGGAGCCTTGATCCATGAGCGCAACAGTCGGTGGTACCACCGCCCTTGGCGACAACGCCGCACGCCAGCTAGCCAATGCCACCAAGACAGTCCCCCAGCTGGAGACCATCAGCCCGCGCTGGCTGACGCACCTCCTGCAATGGGTGCCGGTGGAGGCGGGCATCTACCGCGTCAACAAGGTCAAGAACCCCGAGTCGATCAAGGTCACCTGCACCTCGCGCGAAGAAGAAAACCAGCTGCCGCGCACCTTCGTCGATTACGAAGAGAACCCGCGCGAGCACTACCTCAATGCCGTGAGCACCGTGCTGGACGTGCACACCCGCATCTCCGACCTGTACAGCAGCCCGCACGACCAGATCAAGGAGCAGCTGCGCCTCACGATCGAGACGATCAAGGAGAACCAGGAGAGCGAGCTCATCAACAACCCCGACTACGGCCTGCTGGCCCAGGTGAGCGAAGAGCAGCGCATCTTCCCGCTGACCGGTGCGCCCACGCCGGACGACCTGGACGAGCTGCTCACCAAGGTGTGGAAGGAGCCCGCGTTCTTCCTCACGCACCCGCTGGCCATTGCCGCCTTCGGCCGCGAGGCCACGCGCCGCGGCACGCCGCCGCCGACCGTGAGCCTGTTCGGTTCGCAGTTCATCACCTGGCGCGGCATTCCGCTGATTCCGTCGAACAAGGTGCCGGTGGCCGACGGCAAGAGCAAGATCCTTTTGCTGCGCGTGGGCGACAAGCGCCAGGGCGTGGTGGGCCTGTTCCAGCCGGGCCTCTCGGGTGAGCAGAGCCCGGGGCTGTCGGTGCGCTTCATGGGCATCAACAACCATGCGATCGCGTCGTACCTGATCTCGCTGTACTGCTCGCTCGCGGTGCTGACCACCGACGCGCTGGCGGTGCTCGACGACGTCGAGATCGGCAAGTACCACGACTATCCCGACACCTACAAGTAAGCCGCGGTGAGCAACCCAACGATTCCGGGCGAGGCGCCGTTCGATCCGGCGATCCTCGCGCGCATGGCGAGCGCCATGTTCGCCGCCCTGCCGGGCACGGCACCCGCCTATTTTCCGGGCACGCCGCCGACCTCGCTGCCCGGCGTGGCGAGCGGGCTGGTGCCGGGTGCGCAGTTCCCGTCCAACATCGCGCCGCCGGGCTCGCCGCTGGTGAGCCCCGCCGGCTTCGGTCCCAGCGTGCCGGGCACGCCGATTCCGCAGGGGCAGATTCCGGGCGCCAATGTGCTGCCGGCATCGCCAACCCAGTTGCCTTCGCTCGCGAACCGCGCGCCGGCCCTGCTGCCGCATGCGGTCGCGGGCAATGGCGTGCCGGACAACGTGTTGTCCGTGGCGCCGGCCTTCGAGCCGCGTTCGGGCGGCACGGTGCTGGGGGTGCCGCAGCAGGTCGGTGCGCCCGCATCGCCGCAATCGGCCACGTCACCGTTCTACTTCCTGAACAACAGCTACGGACATCCAACGGCCGGTGCCAGCGATGGCTTCGCGATTCACGATCCGTTCGCAGGCCTGGCGGCGCCGACGGCTCAACCGGCATTGCCGCCGAGCCCGCCTTCGGCGCCGGCTGGCCGCGATGCACAGTTCTACTTCGTCGATGCCGTGCGCCTGCCCAACGGCTTCGTCACGCCGGCGAAGGCCGATCCGCGCGGTCCCGACGCGGTGCCGCTCGCCGGCAGCGGGCAGCATCCGCCGTTCGACGTCCATGCCGTGCGCCGCGACTTCCCGATCCTGCAGGAGCGCGTCAACGGCAAGCAGCTCGTGTGGTTCGACAACGCGGCCACCACGCACAAGCCGCAGTCGGTCATCGACCGCATCGCGTATTTCTACGCGCACGAGAACTCGAACATCCATCGCGCGGCGCATGAGCTCGCCGCGCGTGCGACCGATGCCTATGAAGGAGCACGCGAGCGCGTGCGCAAGTTCATCAACGCGCCCGAAGTCGAAGAGGTGATCTTCGTGCGCGGCACCACCGAGGCCATCAACCTCGTGGCCAAGAGCTGGGGCGGCCAGCACGTGGGCGAGGGCGACGAGATCATCGTCTCCAACCTCGAGCATCACGCCAACATCGTGCCGTGGCAGCAGCTCGCCGCCGCCAAGGGCGCGAAGCTGCGCGTGATCCCCGTGGACGACTCCGGGCAGGTGCTGCTCGACGAATACCGCAAGCTCTTGAACGACCGCACGAAGATCGTCGCGGTCACGCAGGTCTCCAACGCACTGGGCACCGTGGTGCCGGTGAAGGAGATCGTCGAGCTTGCGCATCGCGCCGGCGCCAAGGCGCTGGTCGACGGCGCGCAGTCGGTCTCGCACATGCGCGTGGACGTGCAGGACCTCGGTGCCGATTTCTTCGTGTTCTCCGGCCACAAGGTGTTCGGCCCGACCGGCATCGGCGTGGTCTGGGGCAAGCGCGAAGTGCTCGAGGACATGCCGCCCTGGCAGGGCGGCGGCAACATGATTGCCGACGTGACCTTCGAGAAGACCGTGTTCCAGCCGATCCCGAACAAGTTCGAGGCCGGCACCGGCAACATCGCCGATGCGGTGGGCCTGGGCGCCGCGATCGACTACGTCAACAAGGTCGGCATCGAGAACATCGCGCGCTACGAGCACGACCTGCTCGTGTACGGCATGGCGCAGCTCGGTGCGATCCCGGGCGTGCGGCTGATCGGTACGGCGGCCGACAAGGCCAGCGTGATGTCCTTCGTGCTCGACGGCTACACCACCGAGGAAGTGGGCCACGCGCTGAACGACGAAGGCATCGCGGTGCGCACGGGCCATCACTGCGCGCAGCCGATCCTGCGGCGCTTCGGCGTGGAGACGACGGTGCGGCCTTCGCTCGCGTTCTACAACACCTTCGACGAGGTGGATCGCCTGGTCGCCGTGGTGCGGCGCCTCGCCGGTCAGCGGCGCGCCGGCTAGGGCTTGGACGCCGGCGCGAGGTGCTGCCTGAAGAAGGCGAGCACTGCGGCGTTCAGCTGTGCGTGGAAGGCCACGCGGTCGAAGCCGGAGGCGTCGCTGCAGATCTCGGGCAAGGTCCTGGCCATCGCCTCGGAACAGGGTGCAAGAAAGGCGAAGTGCGCGGAGCCGGGCTGCACGCGGTAGTCGGGCGGCGAGGGCAGGGCGCGCCGCGCGGCATCCACGTCGCGGGGCAGCACGCCGTCGCCACCGCGCTCGGAGGCCCAGAGCTGGATCGGGATCGTCACGTTCTTCAGGCGCTCGGCATCGAAGACCATGGCGAGCGGATCGGCGATCACCGCGGCCTTGATGCGGGCGTCGTGGACCACCGGCGTGGCGAGAAGCTCGCGCAACCGCTGCCGGGCCTGCACGCAGGCCGCGCCTTCCGGCGCTGATATGCAGGTCGCCGCGGCACGGGACGGAAGCCGCTCGAAATCCGGACGGCCGCCGGCGAGCGCAAGGCCTGTGAAGCCGCCTCTGGAGAAGCCGAAGAAGCCGATCTGTCCGGCCGCCAGCCGGTCGTGCGCGGGCCATTGCACGAGCATGTAGTCGACGAGCCGCTGGATGTCGGTGGTGCGCGTCGCGAGCGCGGAGAGCTTGTCGTTCGGAGTGCCTTGGACCTGGAAGTTGTCGTTCGAATGGTTGATGGCCGCGACGACGAAGCCCGCATCGGCCAGCGCTTGCGCTGTGTCGTGGTGGCCGAGGAAGGAGCCGCCGTAGCCATGCGACAGCACGACCAGCGGCAGCGGGCCGCTTGCCGCGACCGGGCAATCCCGCACGCCGGCAATCGCGTAGAGGCCGAGCCTGATTTCGCCGGCCGGCGCGGCGCAGGGTGTCCACACCGCGCCGCGCAGCGCCGGGCCCCCGGCGTCGGCCGGTATCTCGAAGGTGCTGAAGCCCGCGGCGTGCGCGAATGCGGCAAGGAGACAGAAGGCGGCGGCGACGAGAAAGCGAAGAAAAGGCATGGCGAATCCTGCGTGAAGGTCGAACGTCAATCTGCGGCGGATGCGGATCGGCACAGGGACCGTGCCTGTGCCGAGGGCGTTATGCTGCGCAGCATTGTCAAACAATGTTGTACAGCCTGAATGTCTCTCCCGACTGAAGCCATCGAACCCAGCCCGGCCGCGCACGAATCCTGCGATGTGATCGTGATCGGCGGCGGCCCCGCCGGCTCTACCGTCGCGGCGCTGCTGGCGCAACAGGGCCGCCACGTGGTGCTGCTCGAGAAGGCGCATCACCCGCGCTTTCACATCGGCGAATCGCTGCTGCCGGCGAACGTCGAACTGTTCGACAGGCTCGGCGTGCGCGACCAGGTCGAGAAGATCGGCATGCCGAAATTCGGCATCGAGTTCGTCTCGCCCGATCATGAGCACCGCAGCTATGTGGACTTTGCCGAGGGCTGGGACAAGTCGCTCGACTCCGCCTGGCAGGTGCGCCGCTCGGAGCTGGACGAACTGCTGTTCCGCAACGCCGCCACCCGCGGCGCGCAGACGCTGGAAGGCTGCAAGGTGCGCGACGTGGCTTTCGATGCCGACGGCGCGACCGTCCAGGCCGAGATGGACGATGGCGCCAGGCGCAGCTGGCGTGCCCGCTTCGTGGTCGATGCCACCGGGCGCGACACATTGCTGGCCAACAAATTCCGCTGCAAGGAAAAGAACCCCGACCACAACAGCACCGCCGTCTTCGGGCACTTCACGAACGCCGAGCGGCTCGAGGGCAAGAAGGAAGGCAACATCAGCATCTGCTGGTTTCCGCACGGCTGGTTCTGGTTCATTCCGCTGGCCGACGGCACCACCAGCGTGGGCGCGGTGTGCTGGCCGTACTACCTGAAGACGCGCGACAAGCCGCTGAAGGACTTCTTCCACGACACCATCGCCACCTGCCCGGTGCTGGTGGAGCGCTTGAAAAACGCCACGCTGGTCGACGACGCGGTGCATGCCACCGGCAACTTCTCGTATTCGAGCACGCACGCCACGGGCGAGCGCTACCTGCTGCTGGGCGATGCCTTCACCTTCATCGACCCGATGTTCTCGTCGGGCGTGTACCTGGCGATGCACAGCGCCTTCGACGGGGCCCAGCTGGTGGCCACCGCGCTGGACCAGCCGGCCGAGCTGGCCACCGCGCGCCAGGGCTTCGAGGCCATGATGCGCAAGGGCCCGCGCGAGTATTCGTGGTTCATCTACCGCGTGACCAACCCGACCATCCGCGACATGTTCATGCACCCGGGCAATCCGTTCCGGGTGAAGGAGGCGCTGATGTCGCTCCTGGCCGGCGACATCTACAAGGGCACGCCGATGTGGGGCGCGCTGCGGATGTTCAAGGTGCTGTACTACGGCATCTCGCTTGCGAACTTCCGCCGCACCTGGGCCGGGTGGAAGCGGCATCGCTTCAACACGCGGGACATGGGGGTGGTGAAGGGGGAGACGATCCTCAAGTCGGAGTAATTGGGCAGGACGCCGAATAGCAACGTGAATAGATAGATTTCCCCGGTCCTCATTGGGAATGCAGGGGCTGTTGAATATCTACGTGAATAGATACTCGACCCCTCGGTGCAAGAGCCGCAACGGGCTCAGCCCTGTGGCCCGTACAGCATGCCCGTGCCGCTGGCATTCCACGCATTGCCCGACGCCCGCAGCGTCGCCACCGCATGCGCAACGCCCAGCCCCGGGCTGCTGAGCACATCGATCCCCAGGTCGGCAAGCAGCGGCGTCACCGGCGCCATCGAGGCTTGCGCGAGCACGACCACGTCGGCCTTGCCGACCGCGCTGCGGATCGCTGCTGCCAGCGTCTCCACATAGCGGCCGGTATCGCCGGCCTGGAAATGCGCCCACGCCTCCTGGACGAGCAGCGCACTGGGCCGGGTTCCAACGCCGGCCTGCGTCGCTGCCGAGAGGATCAGCGCCGTCGTCGGCTCCAGCGTGCTTTCGACGGCCGCGACGATCAGCACGCGCGGGCCGGTGCGCACCGCGCGGTCGGCCATGGCGCGATCGATGCGCAGGGCCGAGAAGGCACCGCCGGTGGCGGTTTTCTCGGCGATGCCGCCGATGGTCGAGCAGGTGCACACGACCACCGCGGCGCCGTCCGATGCCGCCTCGCGCATGGCCTCCTGCACGCGCTGGACCAGCGCCGCGTTGTCCACGCCCACGACGCGTGCGTCGGCCAGCAGCTCTTCCATCACCAGGTGGCGCACGTCGAGATCGGGCGCCATGTCGCGCATCAGCCGCCCGAAGGTCTGCACATGCGGCTGCGCCGTGTGAAGGAATGCGAGCGCGTCGGCCATGCGGGTCAGCCGGCCTCGCGGGCGCGCCGGGCCTCGTAGGCCTTGAGGTGGACGTAGGCGGTGCGCAGCACCGTGGGCACCGGCGAATCGCCTGAACCGCTTTGAGGCGCCCGGCCGAGGAGGTCGCCCACGATGTGGTCGGCTTCCACGGCCGCGCCGCGCACCATGTCCTTGTACATCGACGCCGTCATCGGCGAGCCGGCCGTGGTCACTACCGCGCGGCCGCGCTGGATGGCGGCGGGGCGCGGCGCGAAGCCGTTGTGCGCGGCGATGGCGCAGCATTCGTCGAAGATCGAGAGCGCCACGTCCTGGCCGCCGGCCGCGACGATGTCGCCGATGGTGGCGCGCATCAGGCTGGTGAGGCCCGCCGCGGAGGCGATGAAGACCCACTTCTCCCACATGTCCTGCGCGATGGTCTCGCTCGCGGTGGCGTCGAACTTCGCGCCGGCGAACTGGGCCGCGATGGCATCGACGCGCGCCGAGCGGCCGCCCGCGCGCTCGCCGTAGCTCAGGCCGTGCATGTCGTTCAGGTGCAGCACGCGGCCCTCGTCGTCCAGCGTGGCCGAGATCATGCAGAGGCCGCCGAGCACGCGCTCGTCGCCGAAGCGCTCGACCAGCTGGTCGATGTGCTTCATGCCATTGAGGAGCGGCAGGATCGCCGTGTTCGGGCCGATCGCGGGCGCGAACGAGTCCATCGTCGCGTCCAGGTCGTAGGCCTTGCTGCCGACCACGACCACGTCATAGGGGCCGTCGATGTCCTCGGCCAGCACATGCCTGGGCGCCGGCAATTCGAGGTTGCCGAAAGGGCTCTGCACCACGAGCCCGGTTTTCGCGAGCTGGGCTGCGCGGCGCGGACGAAGAAGAAAGGTCACGTCGCGCCCCGCCTCCAGCAAACGGCCGCCGAAATAACCACCGAGTGCACCGGCACCCACCACCAGGAATCTCATCGCGCATTGCTCCAGAAATCAAGAAGATCGGGAGCGATGATGCCCGCGTTCGCGCCGGGCCGCTCTAGGCAGTTTCCTTCTCCAGCAGCCGCTGGCGGGCAAAGGGGCGCAGGTCGAGGCCGTGAGAAATGGCGCGGCCCAGCACCTGGTCGGCAATGGCTTCGCCAAGGCCGGCCGAATGCTTGAAGCCGTGGCCCGAGCAGGCCGAGGCGATCAGCACGCGGGGCAGGCCCTCCAGAGCATCGATCACGAAGCGGCGGTCGGGCGTCACGGTGTACATGCAGGCGCGCGCTTTCAGGGCGCGGCCACCGATCTGCGGGAAGCGGCCGGCCACGCGGCCCTGGTACATCGCGGCGGTTTCCTCGGGGCTCACGCTGCGCTCGATGGTGTCGGGCGTGGTGGCCGCCACGTACTGCTCGGTCGCGACCTTGAGCGCGGGCTGCGCGGGGTCGGAGGACGGAAAACCGTACATGTAGTCTTCCTGACCGTCGCCGAACATCCAGATGAAGATGGGAAAGCGGCCGGGCGAGAAGTCGGCGGCGGCGCTGCCGGTATCGAACCAATGCATCACCTGCCGGTGTACCGAAAAGTTCGCCTGCCAGTCGGTGCGCGCCTGCCGCCCGAGGAATTCGGGCAGCCACGCGCCCGCCGCGACCACGACGCGGTCTGCCGTGAAGCTGGCCGAATCGGTGCGCACGCGGACCGTGTCGCCGTTGCCCACGGGCTCCACGGATTGCACGCGCTCGCCGGTGCGCGTCTGTGCGCCCGAGGCGCGGGCCACCGCGAGCTGTGCGCCGATGGCGTCCTCGGGCCGCACGAAGCCGGCATCGCGCTCGTGGTAGCCGATCTCGTCGCCCTGCAGCTTGAACTGCGGAAAACGCGCGCGGATGCCGGCCGCATCGAGCACCTCGTGCGCGATGCCGAAGCGCTCGGCGCAGGCGATGGTGCGGCGCACGAAATCGGCTTTGCCGTGGTGCTCGGCCACGCGGTCGCGCGGCGCGAGGATGAGGCCGCTCGTGGTCGTCATCAGCGGCTTGCCGGTGCGGGCCTCGAGTTCGCGCCAGAGGGTGTGCGAGCGCTGCACGAAGGGCACGTACTCGTCGCCTTCGCCGACCGCCAGCCGCGTGATGCGGGAGTCACCGTGCGAGGAGCCCTGGTCGTGCGGCGGCGCGAACTGGTCGATGCCCAGCACGCGGGCGCCGCGCTGCGAGAGTTGGTAGAGCGTGGCCGCGCCGAGGGCGCCGAGGCCGACGACGATGACGTCGTAGTGAGACGACTGGGAGGAGGAAGAGGACAGAGGCATGGCCTCCAGCATCTGGCAGGGCGCGCGATGGCGCAAGAACTTTTCCGGAAAAGGTCATGGGCGATTCGCATAATCGCGTTCGTCTTTCGGACCTTCCTCCAGACCTTTCATTCACACCAAGGAGTCACCCATGGCCCAGACCCGGATCGCCGTCGTTGTCGGCAGTCTTCGCAAGGATTCGTTCAACCAGAAGCTCGCGCTCGCGCTGGCGCACCTCGCGCCGTCGGACTTCACCTTCGAGCACGTGCGCATCGACGACCTGCCGCTCTACAACCAGGACGACGACGGCAACCAGGCGCCCGCAGTCAAGCGCCTGAAGAGCGAGATCGCAGCCGCGCAGGGCCTGCTGTTCGTCACGCCCGAATACAACCGCTCGATCCCCGGCGTGCTGAAGAACGCCATCGACCACGCCTCGCGTCCCTATGGCCAGAACGCCTGGGGCGGCAAGCCGGCCGGCGTGGTCGGCATCTCGGTAGGCGCCATCGGCACCGCGCTCGCGCAGCAGCACCTGCGCAACATCCTGGCTTATCTGGACGTGCCCACGCTGGGCTCGCCCGAAGTGTTCCTGCAGACCAAGGACGACCTGTTCGACGACAAGGGCCACATCGGCAACGAAGGCTCCAAGAAGTTCCTGCAGGGGTGGATGGACAAGTACGTTGCCTGGATCAAGAGCCATTCGGCCGCCTGATCCGCGCCCATGAAAAAAGCCGCCCCACGGGGCGGCTTTTTTTTGGCGTCGAGGCGCTCAGGCAACCTGGGCGACGTCCTTCTGGTTCGCGGCTTCGGCCGTCGCCACCAGGATGTCGGAGCGCGCCGCGGTCAGTGCGGCAGCCTTGGGCTCGTCGCCCATCGCCACGCCCTCGGCACGCACGATGCGCACGTCGGTGATGCCGAAGAAGCCGAAGACCACCTTCAGGTAGCTCTCCTGGTGCTCGGCGCCCTGGCCCCAGTCGCTGGTCGAGTAGACGCCGCCGCGGCTGGACGCCACGATCACGGTCTTGCCGCCGGCCAGGCCCACGGGGCCCGTCTCGGTGTACTTGAAGGTGCGGCCGACCTGCCCGAGGCGGTCGATCCAGGCCTTCAGCTGGGTCGGGACCGAGAAGTTGTACAGCGGTGCGCCGACCACGACCACGTCGGCCGCGAGGAACTGGCTCACCAGCTTTTCCGACAACGCGTTCTCGCGTTGCTGGGCTTCGGTCGGCTCGGCCTGCGGGCCGGTCTTGATGGCCAGGGCGTCGGCGCCGAAGTGCGCGGGGGCGTCGACGGCCAGGTCGAGGTACTCGACGACGGTGTCGGGGTGCGCGGCCTTCCAGGCGGCCACGGTCTCGGCCGTCAGCAGGCGGGAGGTCGAATAGGCACCGAGGATGCTGGAGTCGATGTGGAGCAGCTTCATATCAATCACTTTCGTGTGGATGGTGTCGGCGCTCAAAAGTGGCCGGCGTTGAGAGAATTCTATTTTTGAGTCGAGTGATTGATAAGTAGCCAAAATTTGCATAGATCGTCCTGATTGCAGGACAATGAGCGCCATGCAAGACCTCAATGACATGGTTTTTTTCGCCGAAGTGGCCGAGCGCGGCGGTTTTGCTGCCGCCAGCCGGGCGCTCGGCATTCCCAAGTCGCGGCTTTCCCGCCGCGTGGCGGAGCTGGAGGAGCGCCTGGGCGTGCAGCTGATGCAGCGCAGCACCCGTCGCCTGTCGCTGACTCCCGCAGGCGAGATCTACCTGCGGCACTCGGCCGCGATGCGCGACGCGGCCCAGGCGGCGGCCGAGGCGGTGGCGCAGGTGCAGAACGAGCCCAGCGGCCTGGTGCGCATCAGCTGCCCGGTCACCATCGTGCACAGCGGGCTGGGGCAGCTGATGCCGCTCTTCATGGCGCGCTATCCGGCGGTGCGGGTGGACATGCGGGTGATCAACCGGCCGGTCGACCTGATCGAGGAGGGCATCGACATCGCCCTGCGGGTGCGGCATTCCATCGAGGACAGTACGGTGCTGGTGGCCAAGACCTTCGGCTACAGCCGTGGCGTGCTGGTGGCGACCCCGGCGCTGCTGGCGCGCCACGGGCCGGCAGAAACCGTGGCCGACCTCGGCAAGCTGCCCACGGCGGCGATGTCGGTCAACGGGGACGGGCGCAGCGACTGGCGGCTGGAAGGCCCCGAAGGCCAGAGCCACGTCCACTCCCACACGCCGCGCTACGTGGCGGACGACCTCGTGACGCTGCAGCAGGGCACGCTGGCCGGCGTCGGGGCGACCATGCTGCCCGACTACATGTGCCGCGCCGACATCGACGCCGGCCGCCTGGTGCGGCTGCTGCCCGGCTGGGGGCCGGCGCCGGTGGTGGCGCACATGGTGTTCCCCGCGCGGCGGGCGCTGGTGCCGGCGGTGCGGCGGCTGATCGATTTCCTGATGGAGCACCTGCAAAGCGAGGACATGCGCATGTTCTAGGGGCGCCTCGAACGCGCCTTTCCTGTCGCCTTATGCGAAAAACGTCATATCCAAACAAGCAGATATTCGTTTGGCATTGAAGCAACGGTTCGCACAATCCAAGGCTCCCATCCATCCAGGAGCGACCATGGCTACTCTGCGACTCGGCGACACCGCCCCCAATTTCACCCAGGACTCCAGCGAAGGCCCCCTCGACTTCTACCAGTGGGGCGGCGATTCGTGGATCGTGTTCTTCTCGCACCCGGCCGACTTCACGCCCGTGTGCACCACCGAACTGGGCAAGACCGCGGCGCTGTCGGGCGAATTCGCCAAGCGCGGCGTGAAGCCCATTGCGCTGAGCGTCGATCCGGCCACCAAGCACAAGGACTGGATCAGCGACATCAACGAAACGCAGAACACCACCGTCAACTTCCCGATCATTGCGGACGCCGACCGCAAGGTGGCCGACCTGTACGACCTGATCCACCCGAACGCCTCGGCCACGGCCACGGTGCGCAGCGTGTTCATCATCGATCCGAAGAAGGTGATCCGCACCACCATCACCTACCCGGCATCGACCGGCCGCAACTTCGACGAGATCCTGCGCGTGATCGATTCGCTGCAGCTCACCGACAGCCACAAGGTGGCCACGCCCGTGAACTGGAAAGACGGCGACGACGTGGTCATCGTGCCGAGCATCCAGGACCCGGCCGAGCTGGCAGAGCGCTTTCCCAAGGGCTTCAAGGCCGTGAAGCCTTACCTGCGCATCACGCCGCAGCCCAACAAGTAAGAGCCGCCCGTGAAAGCTTTGACGCTCCTTCCAGGAACACCGCGGAACCGGCTTTGCCGGGCCGCTGGTGTTGCCCCCGGCGAGGGGGTTGGCGAAGCGACACGAAGTGCGCGAACCCTGGGGGAGAGCCAGTGTTGACGCGCGTCGTCATCGTGCCTGGTTGGCGCGACTCCGGCCCCGGCCACTGGCAAAGCCTGTGGGAAGAGCGCATTCCGGGCGCCGCACGGGTGGTGCAGGACGACTGGGCCTCGCCCAAGCGCGATGCCTGGGTGCCCGCGCTCACCAGGCTCGTGCTCGAAAGCCCCGGCCCGGTGGTGATCGCGGCCCACAGCCTGGGCTGCATCGCCACGGCGCACCTGCCGCCCGAGGCGGCCGCCCGCATCCGGGGGGCGCTCCTGGTGGCCCCGGCCGACCCCGAACGCCGCGCGGTGCTCTCCGACTTCGCGCCCGTGCCGTATGCGGCGCTGCCCTACCGCAGCATCGTGGTGGCCAGCAGCAACGACCCCTACTGCCCCATCCGGCTGGCAGGTGCATATTCGCGGGCCTGGGGCAGCGAGTTCGTGCGCATGCAGAATGCGGGCCACATCAACATCGATTCGGGGCACGGAGACTGGCCGCTCGGCCTGGCCCTGCTGCAATCGTTGACCGACGAGCCCGCTGCCTGGTCGGCGGGCCGTGATTTTTCAGAAACCTTGGCAACCACATGACTTCCAAAATCAAGACCTTCGTCGCCGTGCTCGCGCTGGCGTCCTCCGCACTCGCGGGCAGCAGCGCCTTTGCCCAAGGCACGACGCTGCTCAACGCGTCGTACGACGTGGCGCGCGAGTTCTACAAGGACTACAACGCAGCGTTCGTGGCGCACTACAAGAAGGCCACCGGCAAGGACGTGAAGATCGACCAGTCGCATGGCGGCTCCAGCGCACAGGCGCGCTCGGTGGCCGACGGGCTCGATGCCGACGTGGTGACCATGAACACCTCGACCGACATCGACTTCCTGGCCAACGCCGGCGTGGTCGCCAAGGACTGGACCAGGAAATTTCCCGAGAACGCATCGCCGACCACCTCGACCATGCTGTTCCTCGTGCGCAACGGCAACCCCAAGGGCATCAAGGACTGGGACGACCTGGTCAAGCCCGGCATCCAGGTCGTGATCGTCAACCCCAAGACCGGCGGCAACGGGCGCTACGCCTACCTCGCAGCCTGGGGCTACATCAAGAAGAAGGGCGGCACCGATGCGCAGGCCGCCGAGTTCGTGGGCAAGCTCTTCAAGAACACGCCGGTGCTGGCACGCGGCGGCCGCGACGCCACCACCGCCTTCCTGCAACGCAACATCGGCGATGCGCTGATCACCTTCGAATCGGAAGTGGTGTCTATCGATCGCGAATTCGGCACCGGCAAGGTCGATTCGGTCTACCCGTCGATCAGCATCGTGGCCGAGAACCCGGTGGCCGTGGTCGAGCGCACCGTGGCCAAGAAGGGCACCGGCGAACTTGCCAAGGCGTACCTGGATTGGCTCTATTCCGAAGAAGCGCAGGAAATCGCCGCCAGGCATGCGCTGCGTCCGCGCTCGCAGACCGTGCTGAAGAAGTACGCCGCGACGTTCAAGCCGCTGCAGCTGTTCACGGTGCAGGAACTGTTCGGCAGCCTCGGCGAAGCGCAGAAGGTGCACTTCAACGACGGTGGCCAGTTCGACAAGCTCTATACGCCCGGCGCAAAGTAAATGAGCGGCGCAGTCTCTTCGGCGCTCCCGTCCGCGGGAGCGCCTTTTTCGCGTGCCAACCGGGCAGGGGGCGCCAAGCGCGTGCTGCCGGGTTTCCACATCACGCTCGGCTTCTCCATTCTTTATCTCAGCCTGATCGTGTTGATCCCGCTGTCGGCGCTGGTCTTCCGGACCTTCACGCTGACCTGGGACCAGTTCTGGGTGGCCGTGACCGCGCCGCGCGTGATGGCCTCCTACCGCCTGACGTTCGGCGCCTCGCTGATCGCCGCGCTCGTGAACGCGGTGTTCGGGCTGCTCGTGGCCTGGGTGCTGGTGCGCTACAAGTTTCCGGGCAAGCGCATCGTCGACGCGCTGGTCGATCTGCCGTTCGCACTGCCCACGGCCGTGGCCGGCATCTCGCTCACCGCGCTGCTCGCGGGCAACGGCTGGATCGGGCAACTGCTCGAGCCGCACGGCATCAAGCTGGCATTCACGCCGGCGGGCATCGTGATCGCGCTGATCTTCATCGGGCTGCCGTTCGTGGTGCGCACGGTGCAGCCGGTGCTGGAAGACGCCGAGAAGGAACTCGAGGAGGCCGCGACCTCGCTGGGGGCGACGCGGCTGCAGACTTTCACGAGGGTGATCTTTCCCTCGATCGGGCCTGCGCTGTTCACCGGCTTTGCGATGGCCTTCGCGCGTGCGATCGGCGAATACGGCTCGGTGATCTTCATCGCCGGCAACATGCCGATGATCTCGGAGATCACGCCGCTCATCATCATCGGCAAGCTGGAGCAGTACGACTACGCGGGCGCCACGGCGGTCGCGCTGGTGATGCTGGTCATCTCGTTCCTGCTGCTGCTGGTCATCAACGGCCTGCAGGCGTGGCAGCGCCGCAGGTCTGGAGCCTGACATGAGCGCACCTTCCAAGATCATTCGCCGCGCACAGGCCGGCACCACCGAAGCGCCCTGGGTGCGCTGGACGCTGATCGGCGTTGCGCTCGCGTTCATGTTCCTGTTCCTCGTGCTGCCGCTGGCGGCCGTGGCGACCGAGGCGTTGCGCAAGGGCGTCTCGGCGTACCTCGAAGCGCTGAAGGAGCCCGATGCCTGGAGCGCGATCCGCCTCACGCTGATCACGGCCGCCATCACCGTGCCGCTGAACCTCGTGTTCGGCGTGGCTGCGGCCTGGGCCATCGCCAAGTTCGAGTTCCGCGGCAAGGCCTTCCTCACCACGCTGATCGACCTGCCGTTCGCGGTGTCGCCGGTGGTGGCGGGCCTGATCTACGTGCTGGTGTTCGGCGCGCAGGGCTGGATCGGCCCGTGGCTGGCCGACCACGACATCAAGATCATCTTCGCCGTGCCCGGCATCGTGCTGGCCACCGTGTTCGTGACCTTCCCGTTCATCGCGCGCGAGCTCATTCCGCTGATGCAGGCGCAGGGCACCGACGAGGAGCAGGCCGCCATCGTGCTCGGCGCGACCGGCTGGCAGACCTTCTGGCGCGTGACGCTGCCCAACATCAAGTGGGGCCTCCTGTACGGCGTGATCCTTTGCAACGCGCGCGCCATGGGCGAGTTCGGCGCGGTGTCGGTGGTGTCGGGCCACATCCGCGGCCAGACCAACACCATGCCGCTGCACGTGGAAGTGCTCTACAACGAATACCAGTCGGTGGCCGCCTTCGCCGTGGCCTCGCTGCTGGCGATCCTGGCGCTGGTCACGCTGGTGATCAAGTCGGTGATCGAGTGGCGCCACGAGCGCGAGATGAAGGCCATTGCCGAACTGCCCCCCGAGCGCCCGCCCGAAACGACGGCGGCTTGAGAGAGAGAGAAGAAATCATGAGCATCGAAATCCGCAACATCAGCAAGCAGTTCGGCGACTTCCGCGCGCTGCGCAACGTGAACCTGGACGTCGAATCGGGCGAACTCGTCGCGCTGCTCGGCCCCTCGGGCTGCGGCAAGACCACGCTGCTGCGCATCATCGCGGGGCTGGAGACGGCCGACACCGGCAGCATCCTTTTCTCGGGCGAGGACACCACCGACGTGCATGTGCGCGAGCGCCAGGTGGGCTTCGTGTTCCAGCACTACGCGCTGTTCCGCCACATGACCGTGTTCGAGAACGTCGCCTTCGGCCTGCGCGTGAAGCCGCGCAAAGAGCGCCCGAGCGACGCGCAGATCAAGGCCAAGGTGACCGACCTGCTCAAGCTCGTGCAGCTGGACTGGCTGGCCGACCGCTACCCGTCGCAGCTCTCCGGCGGCCAGCGCCAGCGCATTGCGCTGGCCCGCGCGCTGGCGGTGGAGCCCAAGGTGCTGCTGCTGGACGAGCCCTTCGGCGCGCTGGACGCCAAGGTCCGAAAGGAATTGCGCCGGTGGTTGCGCCGCCTGCACGACGAGCTGCACGTCACCTCGATCTTCGTCACGCACGACCAGGAAGAGGCACTGGAAGTGGCCGACCGTGTGGTGGTCATCAACAAGGGGCAGATCGAACAGGTCGGCTCGCCGCAGGACGTGTGGGACAAGCCGGCGAGTCCTTTCGTCTACGGGTTCCTGGGCGACGTGAACCTGTTCCACGGCCGCGCCGACAACGGCCAGGTGCAGCTGGACGGCATGCGCCTGGAATCGCCCGAGCACAGCGGCGCGCGCGACGCCAAGGCCATGGCCTATGTGCGCCCGCATGACCTGGAGGTGACACGCTATGTGCCGGGCGCCACCGGCATCGTCGCCACGCTGTCGCGCGCGATCGTGGTCGGACCGACCGCGCGGCTGGAACTTGAGCCCACCGAATCGAATCCAGATAATCCGGGCTCCGGAACCATCATCGAGGCGCAACTCCCTGCGCAACAGTTCCGTGACCTGGGCTTGAAGGAGGGCGACACCGTCGTTGCCAATCCGCGCAAGGCCAGGGTGTTCGTAGAAGAAGATTGGGTGTCTCCTTGATCGATTGGTACTTCGGCGCGCCGCGCCGCGCGCTCGGGCTGATCTGCCTGGCCTGTGTCCTCATGCTGGCCTTCGGGCTCTACCTGCAGCACGTGGTGGGGTTGGAGCCTTGTCCCATGTGCATCGTGCAGCGGTATGCGCTGGTGCTGGTGGCCCTCTTCACGGGGCTGGCCGCCATCTTCCGCAACCGCGCGCTGCAGGTGACGGGCGGGGTGCTGGCGCTGGTGTCGGCGGTGGGCGGTGCCTACACGGCCGCCTCGCAGAGCTGGCTGCAGTGGTATCCGCCCGAAGTCGTGTCCTGCGGGCGCGACCTCTACGGAATGATCGAGACCTTTCCGCTCAAGCGCGCGCTGCCGCTCATCTTCCGCGGCGGCGGCGATTGCTCCAAGGTCGACTGGACGCTGTTCGGCCTGACGCTGGCGAACTGGTCGTTCGTCGCGTTCGTGGTGCTCTCGCTGCTGCTGATCACGCTGCTCCTGCGCCGCCGCAGCGCACGCTGAGCCCTTTCTTCGCATCCGAAACGGCGTGGCTCGCCGCCCTGAAAAGGGGCGGTGAGCCACGCCGTTTTTCATGCGGCGCCGGCGGCAACAATGGCACGAAGTAGCCTTTCAAGGGAACTCCTTCTTTAGCCGGCCTTCAGAAAGCGGGGCTAGGATCGATCCGATCCCTCTCCTGCCGCGTGTTCCACTTTCACCTCATTGCATGCCAAACAACCCACCGCGGCGATCGCGCAAGCTCCTTCTCGGCATTGCAGCGCTCGTCGTCCTGGCCGTCATCGCTTTCTTCTGGCTGAGCCCCGCCAAGAAAACCGAATACCTCACCGCCACCGTGCAGCGCACCGACCTGGAGAACGCGGTGCTCGCCACCGGCGTGCTGCAGGCGCTCAAGCAAGTGGAGGTGGGCGCGCAGGTCAGCGGCCAGCTCAAGTCGCTCAAGGTGGTGCTGGGGCAGACGGTGAAAAAGGGCGACTGGCTCGCCGAGATCGATCCAGTCATCTCGCAGAACACGCTGGCCCAGGAGCAGGCCAAGCTGGAGAACCTGCAGGCCCAGAAGCTCGCCAAGGAAGTGCGCGTCAAGCAGGCCGAACTCACCTGGGCCCGCCAGCGCGAAATGCTGGCGCAGGACGCCGCACCGCGCCAGGACATGGAAAGCGCCGACACCGAACTGCGTGCGCTGCGTGCCGATGGGGTTTCGCTGGAAGCGCAGATTCGCCAGCAGAGGTTGGCCCTGGCTTCTGCGCAAACCAATCTCTCGTACACCCGCATCGTCGCGCCCATCGATGGCGACGTGGTCTCCATCAGCACGCTCGAGGGCCAGACCGTGGTGGCCGCCTTCCAGGTGCCCACGCTGATGAAGCTGGCCGACCTGTCCACCATGACGGTGAAGGCGCAGGTATCGGAGGCCGACGTGGTGCGCGTGAAGGCGGGCTTGCCGGTGTACTTCACCATCCTCGGCGATCCTGACAAGCGCTACCACGGCACGCTGCGCGCGGTGCAGCCCTCGCCCGAGAAGATCAACAACGCGGTGTTCTTCAACGCGCTGTTCGACGTGCCGAACCCCGACCGCACGCTGCGCGTGGACATGACCGCGCAAGTGGCGATCCTGTTGGGCGAGGCGAAACAGGCGCTCACGGTGCCGCTCACCGCGCTCGGCGCGCGCGACAAGGACGGCCGCCAGGAAGTGCGCGTGCTCAAGCCCGACCAGGGCGTGGAAAAGCGCCAGGTGCGCGTGGGCATCAGCAACAACTTCCAGGCGCAGGTGCTGGAGGGGCTGAAGGAGGGCGACACCGTCATCACCGGCGATGCCTCGGCGCTCGATCCGGCCAGCGGCAGCGAAGGCGGCGGCAACAGAGGAAAGCGCCAGTGACCGAGCCGCTGCTGAAGCTGCGAGGCATCGGCCGCAGCTTTCCCTCGGGCGAGCAAGAGGTGCAGGTGCTCAAGGATGTCGACCTGGACATCGGCAGCGGCGAAATGCTGGCCATCGTCGGCGCCTCGGGCTCGGGCAAGTCGACGCTGATGAACATCCTCGGCTGCCTCGACCGGCCGAGCAGCGGCACCTATACCGTCTCGGGCCAGGACGTCGGCACGCTCGACAGCGACGCGCTCGCCCAGCTGCGCCGCGAGCACTTCGGCTTCATCTTCCAGCGCTACCACCTGATGCAGCACCTGACGGCTGCGGGCAACGTCGAGGTGCCCGCCGTGTATGCCGGCACCGAGGGCGTTGCGCGCGATGCGCGGGCGCGGCAGCTGCTCGCGCGCCTGGGCCTGGAAGACCGCACCGAGCACCGGCCGAGCCAGCTCTCGGGCGGCCAGCAGCAGCGCGTGAGCATCGCGCGCGCGCTGATGAACGGCGGCCAGGTCATCCTGGCCGACGAGCCGACGGGCGCACTCGACAGCAAGAGCGGGCAGGAGGTCATCGGCATCCTGCGCGAACTCCATGCGCAGGGCCACACGATCATCATCGTGACGCACGACATGCAGGTGGCCAGTTGCACCGAACGCATCATCGAGATCGCCGACGGGGTGATCGTGGGCGACCGGCCCAATGTGCCGACTGTGCCGACCGTCGCGGCGCCCGCGCAGGCGGTCGGCGCCGATGCGTCGACACCCCCCGCGATGACGAGGCCCAAGCTGGGCATCGCGCGCTTCAGCACCGGCTGGGCCCGCTTCGCCGAGGCCTTCCGCATGGCCTGGCGCTCGATGATGGCGCACCGCATGCGCACCGCGCTCACCATGCTGGGCATCGTCATCGGCATCACCTCGGTGGTGTCGATCGTGGCCATCGGGGAGGGCGCCAAGCGCTTCGTGCTCTCGGACATCCGCGCCATCGGCACCAACACGCTGGACGTGTACCCGGGCCGCGACTTCGGCGACGACAAGGCCGCGAGCATCCGCACGCTGACGCCACCCGACCTGCAGGCCATCGCCGCGCAGCCCTATGTGCACAGCGTGACGCCCGCCACCATGCGCAGCCTTCGCCTGCGCTACCGCAGCGCCGACATCAACGGCAACGTGAACGGCGTGAGCGACGCGTTCTTTCGCGTGCGCGACATGCGCATGGCCAGCGGCGCGGCCTTCACCGCCGAGGACGTGCGCCACCAGTCGCAGGTGGTGGTGATCGACCAGAACACGCGGCGCAAGCTCTTTGCCGATGGCACCGAGCCGGTCGGCAAGGTCATCCTGGTGGGCAACCTGCCGTGCACGGTGATCGGCGTGGCGCAGGAGAAAAAAAGCGTGTTCGGCGAGAACAAGTCGCTCAACATCTGGCTGCCCTACAGCACCGGTGCGAGCCGAATCTTCGGGCAGCAGCACTTCGACGGCATCACGGTGCGCATCCGCGACGACCAGCCGACCAAGGCGGCCGAGGACAGCATCGTGCGGCTGCTCACCCTGCGCCATGGCGCCAAGGATTTCTTCACCTTCAACATGGACAGCATCGTGAAGACCGCCGAGCGCACGAGCCAGTCGCTCACGCTGCTCCTGTCGCTGATCGCGGTGATCTCGCTGGTGGTGGGCGGCATCGGCGTGATGAACATCATGCTGGTGTCGGTGACCGAGCGCACCCGCGAGATCGGCATCCGCATGGCCGTGGGCGCGCGGCAGAGCGACGTGCTGCAGCAGTTTTTGACCGAGGCGGTGCTGGTGTGCCTGGTGGGTGGCTTGATCGGGGTGCTGCTGTCCTATGGCATCAGTTTTCTGTTTTCGCTCTTCGTGACGCAATGGCAAATGATCTTTTCGATGGGCGCCGTGGTGTCGGCATTTCTGTGCGCGTCGCTGATCGGCGTGCTGTTCGGCTACCTGCCGGCGCGCAATGCGGCGCGGCTCGACCCGATCGAGG
Source organism: Variovorax sp. 770b2 (assembly GCF_900115685.1). Taxonomy (GTDB): domain Bacteria; phylum Pseudomonadota; class Gammaproteobacteria; order Burkholderiales; family Burkholderiaceae_C; genus Variovorax. Next base: position 1,302,311 of record NZ_FOXJ01000001.1, read on the forward strand.
CGCTGGCTCGTGAGTAAGCCCCGTCTTGCCCTGGGTGCGCTCGCCGCGGCGCTGGCGCTGGGCGGCTGCACGCTGTTCCAGCCGGAGCGGCGCGCGCAGCGGCCGCTGGACGTGCCGCAGACGTGGCAGCAACCGCAGCCCGGCACGCCGGGCGCGGCTGCGGCATTTCCGGCCCACTGGTGGGGCGCGTTCAACGATCCGCAGCTCGATGCGCTGATCGACGACGCGCTGCGAACCAACAACGACCTCGCCGCAGCCGGCATTCGCGTGCAGCGCGCGCAGTTGCAGGCGGGGCTCGCGAACACCAATCTCACGCCCGGCGTGGTGGGGCAGGCCAGCACCGGCCGCAGCTACGACCTGAAGCGCGGCGGCGTGGCCGGTTCGAGTTCGACGTCGCTGGTGACGCTGAGCTACGAGCTCGACCTGTGGGGCCGCTTGTCGGCGCAGCGCAGTGCGGCCGACTGGGAGCTGAAAGCCACCGAGTCGGACCGCCAGGCCACGGCGCTTTCGCTGGTGGGCACCACGGCGGGGCTCTACTGGCAAGTGGGTTACCTCAACCAGCGGATCGCGTTGAGCGAAGCGGGCATGGAAGACGCGCGCCGCATCCTCGCGCTGGTGCGCGCGAAATATGCGGCAGGCGCGGTGTCGGGACTCGACGTTGCACAGGCCGGCCAGAACCTGGCAAGCCAGGAAGCGGCGCACACGCAGCTGCTGCAGCAGCGCGTCGAGGCGCGCAATGCGTTGGCGATCCTGTTCGACCGTCCGCCCGAAGCCGCGGCGCAGGAGCCGTCGCGACTGCCGGACATCGACCTGCCCGCGATCGACGCCGGCCTGCCTGCCAGCCTGCTCGGCCGCCGCCCCGACCTGCGTGCCGCGGAGCAGCGCCTGCGCGGATCGCTGGCGAATGTCGATGCGACGCGCACCGGCTTCTATCCGGCGCTGAGCCTCACCGGTTCGCTCGGCACGTCGAGCACTGCGCTGGGCGAACTGCTGAAGAACCCGGTCGCCACGCTCGGTGCCGGACTGGTGCTGCCTTTCCTGCAATGGAACACCGCGCGGCTGACCGTGGCCGTGTCGCAGACGCAGTACGAAGAGGCCGTGCTCGGCTTCCGCCAATCGCTCTACACGGCCCTGTCGGAGGTGGAGAACACCTTGTCGTCGCGAACGCAGTTGCGCAGCGAGAGCGAAAAGCTGGTCGTGGCGCTGCAGCAGGCGCAGCGCGCGGAGACCTTGTCCGAAGTGCGCTACCGCGCCGGCGCCACCGCGTTGCAGCCGGTGCTCGATGCCAAGGACAGGCGCCGTTCGGCCGAGGTGTCGCTGGCCCTCAACCGGTTGAACCAGCTCAACGCGACGATGACGCTCTACAAGGCGCTGGGTGGCGCGGCTGCCGAGTAGCGCGTCTTGCTCCCCATCCTTCCGGGAGAGGGGCGGAGTGAGGGGTGAGGGCCGATGGCACCAGCGCCGCGACAGGCGCTACTTCTGAAAGGGCGGCGCCCCGCGCAGCTTGCGAAAAATCAACGCGGGCAGCCGCAAGACGAACTCGACCATCAACCGCGCGTGCATCCACGTCAGCAGCACGTTGTCCCGCCCATAGCGAAAGTGCGAAACCCCGCCTTCCTCGGCCGTCAGGTACTTCACCGGCGCATCGATGTTCACGGGCTTGACGCCGCGCCAGGCCAGCCGCACGACCGCCTCGGTATCGAAGTCGAAGCGCCGCATCCACGGCTGGCGCGCCATCACCGCGATCAGATCGGCGACGGGGTACACGCGGAAGCCGTAGAGCGAATCGCCGATCCCCGCGAAGAGCGTCTCCAGCTGCGTCCACCCGTTCGACACGCGCCGCCCGCGCACCCGCAGCAGCGGCGCGCTGGCATCGAACACCGGCCTTCCCAGCACCATCGTCTCGGGCCGGGCCAGCGAGGCCTGCATGAAGGAGGGGATGAGGTCCGCCGGATGCTGCCCGTCGGAATCCATCGTCAGCGCATGCGTGAAACCGGCTTCCTTCGCCATGCGCAGCCCGTGCAGCACGGCGGCTCCCTTGCCCTGGTTCTGCGGCAGCACCCACACGCGCAGGCCCGGATCGCCGGCCGCCATCTGCTGCAGGCGTTCGCCCGTGCCGTCGTCGCTGCCGTCCACCACCACCCACACCGGGCTCCACTGCGCCCGCGCGCCCTGGACCGTCGAGAACAGGCGTTCGCCCGCGTTGTAGCTGGGGATCAGGACAAGGTGGGTGCGCGAGGCGTCTGGCATTCGGGGGACGCGTCGGTGGCGCGCTGCTCCATGTTTTGGCGAAAGTATTGTTCGAGGTCGGCCTGCAGGATGTCGCTGTCGGGCGTCGGCGAGAAGCGCTGGCCCAGCCGCAGGGTGAAGACGATCGGCAGCGGAGGCACGCGCCACAGCGGCCAGCCCTTGCTGAGGTACGGCGAATCGGTGTCGATGAACACCGTCTGGATCGGCGCCTGCGCCAGCTTGGCGATCAGCGTCACGCCGGGGCGAAACGCGTTGAGCGGCGGCGTCACGGTGCGCGTGCCTTCGGGAAAGATCACCAGCTGGCCGCCGCTGCGCAGGTCGTTCACCGCCAGCCGCACCATCATGCGCGCCGATTCGTTGCTGATGTAGCGCGCCAGCCGGGCGCCCGCACCGAGGAAGATGTTGCGCAACAGGTCCGCCTTCATGATGCAGGCGCTGCGCGGCAGGCGCGCCACCAGCAGCAGCGCATCGAGCATCGTCGGATGGTTGGCCACGAAGATCACGCCGGGCTCGTCGCGCATCGGGTCCAGGCAGGTGGCGTCGATGCGCATCATGCCGGTCACCGAGGCGAGCCACCAGAACATGCGGTAGGCGAAGGCGATCGTCATCCGGCCCAGCGTGCGCGCGGGCGCGACCGGCATCACCGGGTAGATCAGCATCGCGACGAAATTCCAGACCAGCGAGATGAGGCCGAGGAACAGCAAGAGCGCGTAGAGCATCAGCGCGAGCGGGATCGCCCAGAGAATGCGCAGCACGCGGGTGATCATGGAGGAATGAATGGTCGGCCCCGGTCGGTCGAGCGAGCGAGCCGCGGCTCAGGCCCGCAGCCGGTCGGCTGCAGCGGCGTTCAGCCGGTCGGCTGCAACCGCGTGCAGCCGGCCCGCTGCGACCATGTGGGCCTCGATCTCGACCAGCAGATCGCTGCGGCAGATGTCGGCTTCCAGGTACACCGCATGGCGTGCCATCGGGGCGTCGGCGCCCAGCGCGCTTTCGATCACGCCGCGCACCGCCTCGGTGTCCGAAGGGTGGCGCACGTACACCACGCAATCCAGCCCGGCGAGCGAGAAGGTCGCCGTGACCCGCTCGTTGGCGGCGGCGACCACGGCGCCGAGGTTCCGCAGCGTTTCGCGCGTTTGCTCCAGCACGTCGCCGTGATGCTGCGTTTCGTGCCCGACGATGCTCGCGGTGCCGGAAATGAAGAGCGCGACGTTGCCGTCGCCGATGTCCGAGAGCGCCGCGCGCGAGAAGGTCGGCGAGCGCGGTCCGTAGGTTTCGGGATAGCGGTAGGCCGAGACCTGCCGCGGGTTTTCGACCGGCACTGGCGCCGCCTGGCCCGCGAGGAACCGGATCGACAGCATGCCCTGGTGGATGCCCAGCGCGCACGCCGCGGGGGCGCCCTCGAACGCGGCGCGGCCGGCTTCGAAGAAGGCCTCCTGCCGGCCGAGGTTGAACTGGCGGTAGCGCTCCAGGCCGCCGCCATCGGCGTTGATCTGCGGCAGGTAGTTCCAGATGCGCTGCAGGTGGGGCGTTCCGGCCTGCTCGAGCGTCTTGAAGAGATCGCGGTAGGCGCGGTGCGCGAGTTCGGCCAGACCCTGCTTCTCGGCGGCTTCATCCAGGTCGATGGCACCAAGCAGCCAGTGCCCGTCGGTGCGCCAGCGCGCGATGCCGGTGGTACCCGACTCGATGTGCGCGCCCGTCACCTGCCACACGTCGGCCATGGCGCCGTGCGACGACAGCACGCGCGCATTGACGGTCGGCATCCATGCCACGCTGTGCGGCGTGCCGTAGCCGAGGGCGGCGAAGGGCGCCTTGCCGTTCGCGGCCAGCGCCAGGCTGTCCGCCAGCGAAAGGCGCTCGACGCGCAGGTGGGAAGAAGAGTTGTCGTCCTGAACTCGCACTGTCAAGCGGCCTTAGCGGTCTGTTCTGGTTTGCGGGCGGTGTAGGAAGAAAAGACACCCAGGCTCGGGTAGCGGCGCACGTCGGTGAAGCCCGCATCGCCCAGCGCCTGCATCACCCGTTCGGGCGGAATGCAGGCCTCGATGGTGTCCCAGTAGTAGCGCCACAGTTCGGAGGTGTTGCTCTGGCGGCCGACCACGCGGGCGATCAGCGGCACCACGGCGCGCATGTAGCCCTTGAGCAGCGCCGTCGCGATGCGGCCCTCGGGCTTGGTGATTTCCAGCACGATCACGCGGCCGCCGGGCCGCAGTACGCGATGGAATTCGCCGAAGGCGGCCGCCACGTCGCTGATGTGGCGCATGGCGTAGCCCATGCTCACGAAGTCGCAGCTGGCGTCGGGGCGGGGCAGGGCTTCGGCCACGCCCTGCAGCAGCTGGACGCCAGGCAGCTTGACCTGCCCCATCATGCCGGCGCTGGGATCCACGCCGGTCAGCCGGCCCGTGGGGCCGATGATCTTGAGCGCCTCGCGTGCCACCAGGCCGGTGCCGATGCCCACGTCGAGCACCTCTGCGCCGGCGGCCAGGCCGGCTTGCTGCAGTGCAGCGCGGCGGTACGAGGGGCCGGTGCCGAATGCGAGCACGGCCTCGATGCGGTCGTAGTCCGCGGCGGTGCTGTCGAAGATGCGGCGAAGGAAGGCCTGGTGCTCTACCTCATTGTTGTAATACAGCGGAAGGGGCGCGTGAGGCGCGAGGGTGTCGGGATTCCCGGTTCCGACGGTAGGCGATGGCGTCATCGAAAGATTATCGCCAAAAGCCCCGGCCCGAATTCCCGGGCGCCGGCGGGCGTTGTGCGCGCCGGACAGTAAACTCGCGGCTTGCTTTGAAAACACAAGACAGCGAGATAGAAAGCCATGGCCGGACACAGCAAATGGGCGAACATTCAGCACCGCAAGGGCCGCCAGGACGAGAAGCGCGGCAAGCTCTGGACCCGCGCCATCCGTGAAATCACCGTGGCAGCGCGCGCCGGTGGCGGTGATCTCAGCGCCAACCCGCGGCTGCGGCTGGCGGTCGAAAAAGCCAAGGCGGTCAACCTGCCGATCGACACCGTCAAGCGCAACATCGACAAGGCCACCGGCAATCTGGAAGGCGTCAACTACGAAGAAATTCGTTACGAGGGGTACGGCATCGGCGGCGCGGCGATCATCGTGGACACCATGACCGACAACCGCGTGCGCACCGTGGCCGAAGTGCGCCACGCCTTCTCCAAGCACGGCGGCAACATGGGCACCGAAGGCTCGGTGGCCTTCCAGTTCAAGCACTGCGGCCAGATCGTCTTTGCGCCCGGCACCGATGAAGACAAGGTGATGGAAGTGGCGCTCGAAGCGGGCGCCGAAGACGTCATTGCTGATGACGACGGTGCCATCGAAGTGATCACCGCCGTCGGCGATTTCGAAGCCGTCAAGAACGCGCTCGAAGCCGCGGGCCTGAAGCCCGAGGTGGCCGAAGTCACCATGCGCGCCGAGAACACCATCGACGTCACCGGCGAAGACGCCGCCAAGATGCAACGGTTGCTCGACGTGATCGAGGACCTGGATGACGTGCAGGCCGTTTATCACAACGCCTTGCTCTCCGAATCCGAATGAATGATTGATCCACAGCGAATGAAGAAGGCCCACGAATGAAGGTACTGGTTATTGGGGGAGGGGGCCGTGAACACGCCTTGGCGTGGCGATTGGCGCAGGCCAACCGGGTCAGCCGCGTGTACGTGGCGCCGGGCAACGGCGGCACCGTGAGCGACGAGCGCTACGACTGCATCGACATCACCGAGCCCGCCGCGCTGCGCGAGTGGGCCATCCAGGAAAAGATCTCGCTGACCGTGGTCGGCCCCGAGGCGCCGCTCGCCGCGGGCGTGGTCGACGAGTTCCGCGCGCACGGGCTGCGCATCTTCGGCCCGACGCAGGCGGCTGCGCAGCTGGAGAGCTCCAAGGCGTTCTCCAAGGCGTTCATGAAGCGCCACAAGATCCCGACCGCCGAATACGAGGCCTTCACCGACGCGGCTGCTGCCCACGCATACATCGACGCCAAGGGCGCGCCGATCGTCGTCAAGGCCGACGGCCTGGCGGCCGGCAAGGGCGTGGTGGTGGCCATGACCGCAGAAGAGGCGCACGAGGCGGTCGACTTCATGCTGGTCGACAACAAGTTCGGCGTGTCACATAACGACGGCGGCGCGCGCGTGGTCATCGAGGAATTCCTGCAGGGCGAAGAAGCCAGCTTCATCGTGCTGTGCGACGGCAAGAACGTCACCGCACTGGCCACCAGCCAGGACCACAAGCGCCTGCTCGACGGCGACGAAGGCCCCAACACCGGCGGCATGGGCGCGTACTCGCCCGCACCGGTGGTCACGGCCGAGGTGCATGCGCGTGCGATGCGCGAGATCATCCTGCCGACGATCCGCGGCATGGAAAAGGACGGCATCCCGTACACCGGCTTTCTCTACGCGGGCCTCATGATCGATGCGGCCGGCCATCCGAAGACGCTCGAATTCAACTGCCGCATGGGCGACCCCGAGACGCAGCCGATCATGATGCGGCTGAAGTCCGACCTCTTCGAGGTGTTCTGGCACGCCACCGACGGCACGCTGGACCAGGTCGACCTGCAGTGGGACCGCCGTGTCGCGCTCGGCGTGGTGATGGCGGCGCATGGCTATCCGCTCTCGCCGCGCAAGGGCGACCGCATCGGCGGCATTCCGCCCGAAGCGCCCGATGCCGTGGTGTTCCATGCCGGAACGACCATGCAGGACGGCGACCTGAAGACCAGCGGCGGCCGCGTGCTCTGCGTGACCGTGCTGGCCGACAGCGTGAAGCTCGCGCAGCAGAGGGCCTACGAGGTCGCGGCGCGCGTGCGTTTCGACGGCGCGCAATACCGCAAGGACATCGGATTCCGCGCGGTCCACGCGCGCAACACGCCCCACGCTTGATGCAGCAAACGAACCCCGCGGCAGTCGGCACCTACCTGCGCGGACTGCAGCAGTCGATCATCGCGGCGGTCGAAAAGGCCGACGGCGGCACCTGCCTGCACGATGCCTGGCACAAGGCGCCGGGCGAGCAGCTGCAGGGCAATGGCCTGACCTGCATCCTCGAAGGCGGTGCGTTGTTCGAGCGCGCGGGCTGCGGCTTTTCGCAGGTGCGTGGGGCCAGGCTGCCGCCTTCGGCCACGCAGAACCGGCCTGAGCTGGCCGGCGCGCCATTCGAGGCGATGGGCGTGTCGCTGGTGTTCCATCCGCGCAATCCGTACGTGCCGATCGTCCACATGAACGTGCGCATGCTGGCCGCGCTGCCCGAGGGCGGCGAGCCGGTCTGCTGGTTCGGCGGCGGCATGGACTTGACGCCCTGCTACGGCTTCGAGGAAGACGCGGTGCACTTCCATACCGTGTGCCGCGATGCGCTCGCGCCCTTCGGCGACGACAAGTACCCGCGCTTCAAGACCTGGTGCGACGAGTATTTCTTCCTGAAGCACCGCAACGAGCAGCGCGGCATCGGCGGCATCTTCTTTGACGACTTCGCCGAGGGCGGTTTCGACAATGGCTTCGCGCTGGTCCGCTCGGTCGGCGATGCGTTCCTGCCAGCGTACCTGCCGCTGGTCGAGCGCCGCCGCCACACGCACTACGACGAACGCGAGCGCGAGTTCCAGCTCTATCGGCGCGGGCGCTATGTCGAGTTCAACCTGGTGTGGGATCGCGGCACGCACTTCGGGCTGCAGTCGGGCGGGCGCACCGAATCGATCCTGCTGTCGATGCCGCCGCTCGCAAGCTGGGCCTATCGCCAGCAGCCCGAGGCGGGCAGCCCCGAAGCCGCGCTGTACAGCGACTTCCTCCCGCGGCGCGACTGGTTGTGAATTCTTCCGGCACGGCCCCGCGCATCGGCGTCTTCGGCGGCGCGTTCGATCCGCCGCACAACGCGCACGTCGCACTGGCCGAAGCCGCATTGGCGCAACTCGATCTGGCCGAGCTTCATGTCATTCCGACAGGGCAGGCGTGGCACAAGAGCCGCACGCTCACGTCGAAGGAAGACCGCCTCGCGATGACGCAGCTGGCCTTCGGCGAGTTGAAGGGCAAGGTCGTCATCGACAGCCGCGAAGTGTTGCGCGATGGCCCGACCTACACCCTCGACACCCTGCACGAGTTGCAGAAAGAGCAGCCCGGCGCCCAACTGGTCTTGATCATGGGCGCCGACCAGGCCAGCGCATTGCCGAGCTGGCACGGCTGGCAGGCTATACTCGGCATTGCTATCGTTTCTGTAGCGTATCGCGCACTATCGACGGGCGACATTGCCCGTTTTGATCCGAACATGCTGCCCAACCTCCCGGCTGGCGCGCGTTTCGAGGCGCTAGAACTGCCTGCCATGGACACCAGCGCCACCGAGATTCGGCGGCGCGCTGCACTGGGCGTGGACATTTCCTCGCTGGTTCCGCCCACGGTTGCACGCTATATTGACCAACACCACCTCTACCGCTCTGCCTGATGACCACTGAAGCCGCCGCCAAGAAAGACACCCAGAAACTCCAGCGAGCCATCATCGATGGACTCGAAGACGTCAAGGCGCAGGACATCCAGGTATTCGACACCGAGCACTTGTCGCCGCTGTTCGAGCGCGTGATCGTCGCCTCGGGCACCTCCAACCGCCAGACCAAGGCGCTCGCCGCCAGCGTGCGCGACGCGGTGCGCGAGGCCGGCTTCGGCAAGCCGCGCATCGAGGGCGAAGACAACGGCGAGTGGATCATCGTGGACTGCGGCGCGGCCGTGGCGCACATCATGCAGCCCGCCATCCGCCAGTACTACCACCTCGAAGAGATCTGGGGCGACAAGCCGGTGCGCGCCAAGCTCGGCGGCGCCAAGCCTGCCGCCAGCACCTCGTCGAGCACGGAAGACGTGAGCGACAAGAAGAAAAAGCCCGCCGCCAAGGAGCCTTCGCTGCGCCGCTCCAGCGCTGCCAAGACGGCGATCAAGGCCGCCGAGCAGGAAGCCAGGGACGAGAAGGCCCGCCGGTCGCCCGCAAGAAAGACTGCCGCCAAGAAGGCACCCGCCAGGAAGACCTCGACCACCGCACGCACGCCAGTCAAGATCATCGGCAAGCCCGCCGCGAAGAAGACTGCGGCCAAGCCCGCGGCAAAGAAGGCGCCTGCCAAGAAGGCGCCAGCCCGCCGCGCATGAAGCTGCTGGTGGTCGCCGTCGGGCAGCGCATGCCCGACTGGGCGCAGACCGCCTGGGACGACTACGCCAAGCGCTTCCCGCCCGAGCTCAAGCTCGAGCTGCGCGCCGTCAAGACCGAACCCCGCGGCTCCAAGTCATTGGAGACGCTCTACGCCGCCGAACGCGAACGCATCGAGGGCGCCATCGCCCGCGGCATGCGCATCGTGGCGCTCGATGAGCGCGGCACCGCACTCACCACCAAGGCGCTCGCGGCGCGCCTGCAGGCCTGGCAAGGCGAGGGCGACGACGTGGCCCTCGTCATCGGCGGGCCCGACGGCCTGGACCCCGCCTTCAAGGCCGCGGCGCACGAACGCATCCGCCTCTCGGACCTGACCCTGCCGCATGCCATGGCACGCGTGCTGCTGGTCGAGCAGCTGTACCGGGCGTGGTCGGTCAACGCGGGCCATCCGTACCACCGGGAATGACCGGGCCGGTCGCCTTGCTCGATGAGGCGGGCTACGCGCTTGTGCCCGCACTGCTGCAGACCGGGCACCTGGACGAGGTTGCAGAGTCGCTGGAGCCCTGGTTGCAGGATGCGGTCGGCAGCAGGAACCTGCTGATGCAGCCGCACTGCCGTGACATGGCGGCGCGGCTCAAGGCCCGGCTCGTCGAAGCCGGCCTGCTGGACGCCGCATCGGTGGCCGTGCAATGCACGCTCTTCGACAAGACGGCCGACAAGAACTGGCTCGTCGCACTGCACCAGGACACATCGATTCCCGCATCGACGCGCTCGCCCGATGCGGTCATGCCCATCGCCATCAAAGAGGGCGAGCCCTATGTCCAGCCCCCGGTCGAAGTGCTGGCATCGCTGCTCGCCGTGCGCGTGCATCTGGACGACTGCGGCGTCGACGCGGGCCCGCTGCGCGTCGTGCCGGGCAGCCACCGTGCGGGCCGGCTCGGCGACGCGGAGGCGCGCGCCTTGCGCGATCTTCATGGCGAAGTGACCTGTACCGCCGCGCGCGGCGATGCCCTGGCCATGCGGCCGTTGCTGCTGCACGCCTCTTCTCGCGCCCGGGCGCCCGTCCGCCGGCGCGTCCTTCACTTTCTGTTCGGACCCGCGCGCTTGCCGCATGGACTGGTCTGGAATCTCACGGAGCCCTGAACTTGCCCGACTTCATCTACCTCGCGTCGCAAAGCCCGCGCCGCGCCCAACTGCTGGGCCAACTCGGCGTTCGCCATGAACTGCTGCTGGCCACGCCCGAAGAAGACGCAGAGTCGCTCGAAGTTGTGCTGCCCAACGAGTCGCCGACGGCCTATGTGCAGCGCGTGACCGCCCTCAAGCTGGATGCCGCCGTCGCGCGACGCAAGCGCCTGGGCCTGGCCGACGCGCCCGTGCTCTGCGCCGACACCACGGTCGCGCTCGGCCGCACCATCCTCGGCAAGCCCGAGGACGCGCGCGATGCCGAGCGCATGCTCGCGCTCCTGTCCGGCAGCACCCACCGCGTGCTGACTGCCGTGGCGCTGCAGCACGGCCGCCGCCGCCATGCGGCGCTCAGCGTGTCGCGCGTGCGCTTTGCCACGATCACGAAGAAGCAGCTCGCCGGCTATGCCGCCAGCGGCGAGCCGCTCGGCAAGGCCGGCGCCTATGCGATCCAGGGTGCCGCGGCCGCCTTCATCGAGCACATCAGCGGGTCCTATTCGGGCATCATGGGACTCCCGATGTTCGAGACCGCGCAGCTGCTTCGCAGCGCCGGTTTCAATACTTAAGAATTCCATGCAAGACATCCTGATCAACTGGTCCCCTCAAGAGACCCGTGTGGCGCTGGTCGAGCACGGCGCGGTGCAGGAACTGCACGTCGAACGCACGCTGGAGCGCGGGCTGGTCGGCAACATCTACCTGGGCAAGGTCTCGCGCGTGCTGCCGGGCATGCAGTCGGCCTTCATCGACATCGGCCTGGAGCGCACGGCCTTCCTGCACGTGGCCGACATCGTCGCGCCGTTCACCCCGGGCTCGCGGCCGAGCGCGCCGGCACCGGAGCGCGACCACCGCAATGGCGGCCCGATGGTGCCGATCGAGAAGCAGGTGTTCGAAGGGCAGTCGCTGCTGGTGCAGGTGATCAAGGACCCGATCGGCACCAAGGGCGCGCGGCTGTCCACGCAGATCAGCATTGCAGGCCGGCTGCTGGTGTTCCTGCCGCAGGACAACCACATCGGCGTCTCGCAGAAGATTCCTTCGGAGCAGCGCGAGTCGCTGCGCACGCGCATGCTGACGCTGATCGAGGCGGCCGCGGCTGCCGACAGCGGCGGTGTGGTGCCGGTCAATACCGGCGGCTTCATCCTGCGCACCAACGGCGAAGATTCGTCCGACGCCGAGCTGGCCGAGGACATCGCCTACCTGCGCAAGACCTGGTCGCGCATCCGCGACGCATCGAGCAAGTTGCCCGCGATGTCGCTGCTGCACCAGGACCTGAGCCTGCTGCAGCGCGTGCTGCGCGACATGACCATCGAGGAGACGCAGACCATCCGCATCGACTCGCGCGAGCAGTTCGAGGTGCTGCTCAAGTTCGGCCTCGAATTCATGCCGCAGGCGGCGGGCAAGCTGCAGCACTACAAGGGCGAGCGGCCGATCTTCGACCTGTATTCGGTGGACGAGGAAATCGCCAAGGCGCTGGGCCGGCGCGTCGAGCTCAAGTCGGGCGGCTACCTCGTGGTCGACCAGACCGAGGCGCTGACCACGGTGGATGTGAATACCGGCGGCTTCGTCGGGGCGCGCAATTTCGACGACACGATCTTCAAGACCAACCTCGAGGCGGCGCAGGCCATCGCAAGGCAGTTGCGGCTGCGCAACCTGGGCGGAATCGTCATCGTCGACTTCATCGACATGGCCCGCGATGACCACCGCGAGCAGGTGCTGGCGGAGTTCAGGAAGCAACTGGCGCGGGACCGGGTCAAGACGACGGCGGGCGGCTTCTCGCAGCTCGGGCTGGTGGAGATGACGCGCAAGCGCACGCGCGAATCGCTGGCCCACATGCTGTGCGAGCCGTGCGCGGCCTGTGGCGGGCAGGGCATCGTGAAGACCGCGCGCAGCGTGGCCTACGACGTGATGCGCGAGATCCTGCGGGAAGCCCGGCAGTTCACGCCGCGCGAGTTCCGCATCGTGTCGTCGCCGCAGGTCATCGAACTCTTCCTCGACGAGGAAAGCCAGCACCTGGCGGGGCTGAGCGATTTCATCGGCAAGCCGATCTCGCTGCAGTCCGAGCCTGCCATCGGGCAGGGGCAGTACGACATCGTGCTGCTCTGAGCGAGCGGCTCAGAGCGTCGGGTCCTGCCCCGGCGTGGCGCTGCGCACCGCCAGCGTCTGCAGGCGGGCATAGAGCCCGTCCAGCGCCATCAACTGTTCGTGGCTGCCTTGCTCGGCAATGCGGCCTTGCTCCATCACGATGATGCGGTCGGCGTGCTGGATGGTCGAGAGGCGGTGGGCCACGATCAGCGTGGTGCGGTTCTGCATCAGGCGCTGCAACGCGTCCTGCACCAGCCGTTCCGATTCGGTGTCGAGCGCCGAGGTGGCTTCGTCGAGCAGCAGCACGGGCGCGTTCTTGTAGAGCGCGCGCGCAATCGCGAGCCGCTGGCGCTGGCCGCCCGAGAGCTGCGTGGCGTTGTGGCCCAGCACCGTGTCCATGCCCTGCGGCAGGTTCTCGACGTGCGCGCTCAGGTTGGCGGCGACCAGGCATTCGTTGACGCGCTCGCGGTCGATCTCCGAGCCCAGCGCCACGTTGGCGGCCAGCGTCTCGTTGAGCATGACCACGTCCTGGCTCACCATCGCGAACTGGGCACGCAGGCTCTTCAATTGCCACTCGCTGGTGTCGTGCCCGTCGAGCAGCACCTGCCCGCCGCTGGGTTGCACGAAGCGCGGCAGCAGGTTGACCAGCGTGGTCTTGCCCGATCCCGAGGGCCCGACGAAGGCGACCACCTGGCCGGGCTCGATGGTCAGGCTCACGCCGTCGAGTGCGCGCTGTTCGTCGTCGCCGCGGTAGCTGACCTGCACGTTGCGCAGCTCGATGCGGCCCGCGGCGTGCGCCAGTTCGAAACTGCCCTGCGACTCGGGCGCGACTTCGTCGACCAGGATCAGGCCGCGTTCGAGCGCGGCGAGGCCGCGCGTGATGGGCCCGGCCACTTCCGCCAGGCGCCGGATCGGCGCGATCAGCATCAGCATGGCCGTGATGTAGGCGACGAATCCGCCCACGGTGAAGCCCTGCTTGCCGCTTTGCCAGAGGGCGATCATCACCACGATCGACAGCGCGAGCGAAGCCATCATCTGCGTGAGCGGCGTGGTGGCGGCCTGGGCGATGGTGGACTTCAAGGCCAGGCGGTTGAGTTTCTGGCTCAGTTGCTCGAAGCGGCGCTCCTGGGCCTGCTCGGCGCCATGCAGCCGCACGACGCGGTGGGCGAGCACGTTTTCCTCGACCACGTAGGCCAGCTCGTCGGTCGCCTGCTGGCCCTGCTGGGTGAGCTTGTAGAGGCGCTTGGAGAACACCTTCATGATCCAGGAGATGCTGGGCACCAGGAAGGCGACGATCAGTGTCAGCTTCCAGTTCAGGTAGACCAGGTAGCCCAGCAGCGCGATCAGCGTGAAGCCGTCGCGCGAAAGCCCGAGCAGGGCCTGCACCAGCAGCATCGCGCCGGTCTGCACTTCGTACACCACCGTGTTCGACAGGGCGCTGGCCGACTGGCGCGTGAAGAGGGCGAGTTCGGCACCGAGCAGGCGCTCGAACAGCACCCGGCGCAGCTTCTGCATGCCTTCGTTGGCGATGCGCGAGAGGGCATATTGGGAGATGAATTGCGCGATGCCGCGCACGGCGAACAGCATCAACACGGCGGCGGGCACGAACCACAGCGGCATCTCGCCGCGGGTGAAGCCGCGGTCGAGCAAAGGCTTCAGAAGGGCAGCCATCAGCGGCTCGGTGATCGCCGCCAGCATGGCCCCGGACAGGCCCACGGCCCACCATTTGCGCGAACTGCCGAACCAGGTCATCAGGCGCGCCAGGCGGCGCATCAGGGGAGGGCGCGCGTTCTCGCTGCCAGGGGGTGCTTGCATGGCGGCGGATTCTACGGGTCGCCCCGGGGACGGCTTTTCGCAGGCGTCGTGTAGGACCGCACCGATGGATAAACGTTTTGTGACGGGGGCGCCGGGCCAGTGTGTAACATGTGGCCCGTTGTGTCGGACCGAAACTTTTCGTCCGAAAACCTCTCCGAACCGCATGAACAAGCCGTTGCCAGCTCCTATCCCAACTCCTTCTTCATCGCTAATTGCACGCCGCACGCTCATTGCGGCCCTTGCTGCCACCCCCATGCTTCCTGCGCTGGCGCAGTTCCGGGTCGAAGTGTCGGGTGTCGGCCTCACGCAATTGCCGATCGCGCTCGTTCCCTTCAGGGGCCAGGACGCCTCGCCCCAGAAAATCTCCGACATCGTCCAGGCCGACCTCGAGCGAAGCGGCCAGTTCCGCGGCGTCGATGCCTCAGGCCAGGCGCTGGACGACGCCTCCCGCCCCGACTGGTCGCTCTGGCGCCAGCGCACCGCCGATTCGCTGGTCGGCGGCAGCATCACCCGGATGGCCGACGGCCGCTTCGATGTGAAGTTCCGCCTGTGGGACGTGGTGAAGGGGCAGGAGCTGGGCTTCCAGAATTACACCGTGCCCCAGGGCGACCTTCGCCTGGTGGCGCACCGCATCGCCGACTTCGTCTATGAAAAGCTGACCGGCGAAAAAGGCATCTTCTCGACCCGCATCGCCTACGTCACCAAGGGCGGCAGCCGCTATGCGCTGTGGGTGGCCGATGCCGACGGCGAGAACGCGCAGGCCGCGCTCGCCAGTTCCGAGCCGATCATCTCGCCTCGCTGGTCGGCCGACGGGCAGCAACTGGCCTATGTGTCCTTCGAATCGCGCAAGCCCGTGGTGTACGTGCACAACGTGTCCAGCGGACAGCGCCGCAAGGTGGCCGACTTCAAGGGCTCCAACAGTGCGCCGGCCTGGTCGCCCGATGGCGGTTCGCTGGCCGTCACGCTCAGCCGCGATGGCGGCTCGCAACTGTTCACGATCCCGGCGGGCGGGGGCGAACCGCGCCGGCTGACGCAGAGCGCGAGCATCGACACCGAGCCGGTGTATTCGGCCGACGGCGGCACCATCTACTTCGTGAGCGACCGCGGCGGCGCCCCCCAGATTTACAAGATGGGCGCGGGCGGCGGCAACCCGGCACGGGTGACTTTCAGCGGCACCTACAACATCTCCCCGTCCATCAGCGGCGATGGCCGGTGGCTGGCGTATAT
This sequence comes from Variovorax sp. 770b2, assembly GCF_900115685.1. GTDB lineage: Bacteria > Pseudomonadota > Gammaproteobacteria > Burkholderiales > Burkholderiaceae_C > Variovorax. The sequence continues at coordinate 1,317,966 of NZ_FOXJ01000001.1, forward strand.
CTCCCGCGTGGGTGGCGCCTTCAAGCTCCAGGTGATGGAACTGGCGACCGGCAATGTGGCGTCGATCACCGACACCAGCGCCGACGAGAGCCCGAGCTTTGCCCCGAACAGCAAGCTGATCGTCTACGCAACGCACCTGCAGGGCCGCGAAGCGCTCATGACGACCACGCTCGACGGAAAGATCAAGGCGCGCCTGGCGGGACAGGCCGGCGACATCAGAGAGCCCGACTGGGGACCGTTCCGCAAGCAATGACCAGAACCAGATGCATCCCCAGAGGTTCGACACGTTGAAACGCACGATTTATTCGCTGGTCGTCGTGGCCCTGATCGCCGGTTGCGCGTCGAACACCAAGCCCGATGAAACGGCGGTGCCCGATCGCAGCAGCAGCACACGCCCGCAAGACAGCGCCAGTGCGGCGAAGCCTGCCGCCGTGGACGCGGGCTTGCTGGTTGCGCTCGTTCCCTTCAAGGGCCAGGACGGCTCCTCCCAGAAGATCTCCGACATCGTCCAGGCCGACCTGGAACGCAGCGGCCAGTTCCGCGGCGTCGATGCCTCGGGCCCGGCGCTGGACGAGGCCTCGCGTCCCGACCTCTCGCTGTGGCGCCAGCGCACCGCCGGTTCGCTGGTCGTGGGCAGCGTCACCCGGCTGGCCGACGGCCGCTTCGATGTGAGGTTCCGCCTCTGGGACGTGGTGAAGGGCCAGGACCTGGGCGGCCAGCGCTACACCGTGCCGCAGGGCGACCTGCGTCTCGCCTCGCACCGCATCGCCGACTTCGTCTACGAAAAGCTGACCGGCGACAAGGGCATCTTCTCGACCCGCATCGCCTACGTCACCAAGGGCAGCAAGCGCAACACGCTGTGGGTGGCCGATGCCGACGGCGAGAACGCGCAGGCTGCGCTCGCGAGCCCGGAGCCGATCATCTCGCCCACCTGGTCGTCCAGCGGCCAGCAACTGGCCTACGTGTCCTTCGAGTCGCGCAAGCCCGTCGTCTACGTGCACAACGTGAGCAGCGGACAGCGCCGCCTGCTGGCGAACTTCAGGGGTTCCAACAGCGCACCCGCCTGGGCGCCGGACGGCAACACGCTGGCCGTCACGCTCACCCGCGACGGCGGCTCGCAGCTGTACACGGTGCCGGCCAGCGGCGGCGAACCGCGCCGGCTGACCCAGAGCGCGAGCATCGACACCGAGCCCGCGTACTCGGCCGACGGCCGCACCCTCTATTTCGTGAGCGACCGTGACGGCTCGCCCCAGATCTACAAGATGAATGTCAGCGGCGGCAACCCGACACGGGTCACCGTCAATGGCACCTACAACATTTCTCCGTCCGTCAGCGGCGATGGCCGGTGGTTGGCCTACATCGCGCGCGTGGACAGTGCCTTCAAACTCCAGGTGATGGAGTTGGCGACCGGCAAAGTTGCGTCCATCACCGACACCGCTGCCGACGAGAGCCCGAGTTTTGCCCCCAATAGCAAGTTGATCGTCTACGCAACGCGCCTGCAGGACCGCGAAGCGCTCATGACGACCACGCTCGACGGAAAAATAAAGGCACGACTGGCGGGACAGGCGGGAGACATCAGGGAACCGGACTGGGGTCCGTTTCAAAAGCAATGATTAGGTTTATTTGAGGAGTTCGAAATGTTGAAACGCACAATTTATTCGCTGGCCATCGTGGCTCTCATCGCCGGTTGCTCGTCGGGCACGAAGCTCACCGACACGCCCGTGACCGACGGCCGTGGCACTGCGGGCCAGCAAGGCGGCAGCGCCAGCGCCGTGACCCCGGTCAATGCCGACCCGAACGCGGGCACGGCACAAGGCCCGGTGGGCGTGGCGCGCATCGTGTACTTCGATTACGACAGCTACACGGTCAAGCCCGAGTTCCAGTCGATCATCGACGGCCACGCGCGCTTCCTGAAGAGCGCTCCGCAGCGCCGCATCTCGATCGAAGGTCATACCGATGAACGCGGTGGCCGTGAGTACAACCTGGCCCTCGGCCAGAAGCGCTCCGAAGCCGTGCGTCGCGCGCTGACCCTCCTGGGCGTGAGCGACAGCCAGATCGAAGCCGTGAGCTTCGGCAAGGAAAAGCCGGCCGTCCAGGGCTCGGGCGAAGAGGCGTGGGCACAGAACCGCCGCGCTGAAATCCGCTACTCCCGGTGATGCCACGCGTCCTGTTGCGGGGCGCGGCGCTGGCTGCCGCCCTGCTTTGCGTCTCGATGGGATCGCAGGCCGCACTGTTCGAGGATGACGAGGCCCGCAAGGCCATTCTCGACCTGCGCCAGCGTGTCGAGGCCATGCGCCAGCAAACCGACCAGCGGCTGACCGACGAAAACGGCCAGCTGCGCCGCAGCCTGCTCGATCTGCAGAACCAGATCGAGCAGATGCGGGGCGACCTGGCGCGCATGACCGGCCAGAACGAGCAGCTCACGCGCACGCTGAGCGAAATGCAGTCGCGCCAGTCCACCATCGACGACAAGCTCAAGCAGAGCGAGCCGTCCAAGGTGACGGTCGACGGCCGCGAGTTCAATGCCGATCCCAAGGAAAAGGCCGACTTCGAGGCTGCACTCGGCATCTTCCGCGCCGGCCAGTTCGCGCAGTCGCAAACGGCGTTCGCCGAATTCGTCAAGCGCTACCCGCAGAGCGGCTACAACGCCTCGGCGCTGTTCTGGCTTGGCAATGCGCAGTACGCCACGCGCAACTACAACGAGGCCATCGCGAACTTCCGCTCGATGCTCTCCCTCGCGCCCGATCACGCCAAGGCCCCCGAGGCCGTGCTGTCGATCGCGAACTGCCAGATCGAACTGAAGGACACGCGCTCGGCGCGCCGCACGCTGGAAGACCTCGCCAAGGCCTATCCGCAGTCCGAGGCTGCGCAGGCGGGTCGCGAGCGTCTCTCGCGCCTGCGCTAATGCGAGCGGAGCCCTCCGCTTGAGCACCCTCACGCCAGCAGCGTTCACGCCGGTTGCCGCGGATGTCGTCACCGACACCGCGGCGCCCGACTTTGCGCGCCGCTTCGGCGGCCTGGAGCGTCTGTATGGCGTGGCCGGCGCTGCGCGCATCCGCAATGCGCATGTGCTGGTCGCCGGCATCGGCGGCGTGGGCTCCTGGGCGGTCGAGGCCCTGGCGCGCAGTGGGGTGGGGCGACTGACGCTGGTCGACCTGGACCACGTGTCCGAATCGAACATCAACCGGCAGATCCACGCACTCGAGGCGACCGTGGGGCAGGCCAAGGTCGAGGCCATGCGCGATCGCATCGCGCAGATCAACCCCGATTGCAAGGTGCTCGCGCTCGACGAGTTCGTGGAGCCCGGCAACTGGACCGCATTGCTCGATGCGGCTGAGGCCGCGAACGGCCCGGCCACCGCCGTCATCGACGCCTGCGACCAGGTAAAGGCCAAGCTGACCATGGCCGCGTGGGCCCGCGCATCGCGCGCGGCGTTCATCACGGTGGGTGCGGCAGGCGGCAAGCGGCAGGCGCACAAGGTCGACATCGACGATCTCTCGCTCGTCACGCACGACCCGCTGCTCGCCCAGCTTCGCCAGCGCCTGCGCAAGGACCACGGTGCGCCGCGCGAGGGCCGCAAGATCGGCGTCGCCTGCGTCTTCAGCCGCGAAAGCGTTGCGCCGCCCGATGCGTCCTGCGCGATCGAAGGCGACGGTTCGCTCAACTGCCACGGCTACGGATCGGTGGTGAGCGTCACGGCCACCTTCGGACAATGTGCGGCAGGCTGGGTTCTCGACAAGATCGCGAGCAACGCCACGCTATAATCTTTGGCTTTGCCGGATTCAACGTCGGCAAGAAGCAAAAAATGGTTCCGGGACGTTAGCTCAGTTGGTAGAGCAGCGGACTTTTAATCCGTTGGTCACTGGTTCGAATCCAGTACGTCCTACCACCGAACCTCGCCGAATACGAAAAGCCCGCTGTCGAACAGACAGCGGGCTTTTTTTCGTTCCGCCTGCGCGACTTGCCGCTGAACCCGCCGCATCGCATGGCCCATCGAACGAACAGGCACTGCGTGCCGGTATGCGCGCAATTCGCATAACCAAGCGCGAAAACCGGATTTCCCTCCTGCCCAGCCGCAGGCAAGACTCGAAGGCTCTGCGACCACCTTCGTCTTTTCCGGATGCCCGGCATTTCCAACAACGCTTCGCGCCCCCTTCGCCTCGGCTTCTTCAGCCGCCTGCTCGACGACACCATGGCCGCCGAGCGGTACCGTCTCGTCGCCGCGCAGATCGCCCATGCCGAGGCCTTCGGCTTCGACTCGGCCTGGGTGGCGCAGCATCACTTTCACGAACACGAGGGCGGGCTGCCGTCGCCGTTCGTGTTCCTCGCCTACGTGGCCTCGCGCACGAAACGCATTCGGCTGGGCACGGGCATCGTCACGCTGCCGCTGGAAAACGCGGTGCGCGTGGCCGAGGATGCGGTCGTGCTCGACCTGCTTTCCAACGGCCGGCTCGAAGTGGGCGTGGGCACGGGCGGCACGCCCGAATCGTTCGCGGCCTTCGGGCTGGACGGCAACGACCGCTCGGCCCTCTTCGCGCGCCAACTCGCCGCGGTGCGCGCGGCGTGGGCCGGCAAACCATTGGCCGGCGGCGACACGCTGTACCCCGCGGGTTCCCAACTGCTCGACCGCATCTGGCAGGCCACGTTCTCGGTGAGCGGCGGCACGCGCGCGGGGGAGGCCGGCGACGGGCTGATGCTCTCGCGCACGCAGCCGCGTCCCGAACATGCGCCCGATGCGTCGCTCGCCGACATCCAGAACCCGATCGTCGATGCCTACCTGGCCGCGCTGCCGCCCGGCCGCGCACCGCGCATCGTGGGCTCGCGCAGCGTGTTCGTGGCGGACACGCGCAAGGAGGCACTGCGCCTGGCGGACATCGGGCTGCGCCGCTCGGCCGCCCGTTTCGCCGCATCGGGACAGGCCGGCCTCGCGGACCGCGCCGGCCCGGATGCCTCGCTCGAACAGCTGATCGCCGCGTACGACGTGCACGTCGGTTCGCCCGACGACGTGATCGCCTCGCTGCGCGCGGACCGCACGCTCGCGCGGGTGACCGACCTGGTGTGCCAGGTGCATTCGGTCGATCCGCCGCACGAGGCGATCCTGCGCTCCATCGAACTGACCGCCACCGTGGTCGCGCCGGCCCTGGGCTGGGCGCGCGGCGAAGGCGTGTCGGACCTTCAATCGCTTGCACTTCTGTAGGCTGGACTTCATCCATGAACGCCACGGCTTCTTCTTCCTCCGTGCCCGACGTCATCGACCGGCTCGCCGGCATCGCGCCAGGCAGCCATCTCGACCAGATCCGCGCGCAGCGCGAAGCGGCGCGCACGAACGCGCAGCAGAGCTATCTCTCGCTGTTCGCGCCGGCCCCGCCCGTGTTCGGCAACTTCGAAGTCGCCGACCGGTTCGCCGTCGCGGCCTTCGTCGCTGCCCTGCACGGCCAGCCCGAGGTGGCGCGCTTCTATGCCGATGCGCTGGGCGGGCAGGGCGCGCGCACCGGGGTGGCCGAGGCCATCGCCATCGAAACGCAGCGAGGCGCCGCGCAAGGGCCCTACGGCCGCTATCCCGCCGGCCCGCTCAGCACCGAGGATGCGCCCGGCCCTTCGTATGCGGTGGGCGCCGCGCAACGGCCGGTGCTCGGCGAGCGGCTGTCGGCCGGCCTCGCGCATGCGCACCTCCTGGTCTTTCATCCGCGCGACGCGAGCCCGGGCGCGCTGCAGGCGCTGCTCGATGCCGGATGGACGAGCACCGAGGTCGTGACCCTGTCGCAGCTCGTGGCGTTCCTCGCCTTCCAGATCCGCGTGGTCATCGGCCTGAAGGCGCTGGCGCAACGTCCCGTCACCCTTGTCGATTGACCGATGCGAGGCACACCATGACCACCGAATCCACGCTGACTCATTCCCACGACACGCATCCGACCGTCTTCACGCAGGCGCAGCTCGAATGGCTGCCCTGGCTGGAACCATTGCCCGAGGCCGAGCTGACCGAGCGGCACTTCGCCGGGCTGGTGGACGCATCGCGCGCCAAGTCGCCGTACTTCCGATTGCTGGCGCGCGATCCCGACATCCTGGGCGCGCGCACCCGCACCGACAAGGACATCTTCTACAACCCCGAAGCCGGCCTGCCGCGCGCCGAGCGCGAGCTCTCGGCCGCTGCGGCATCGCGCTACAACGGGTGCATCTACTGCGCCTCGGTGCATGCGCGCTTCGCCTCGCATTTCTCGCAGCGCACGGAAGACGTGCAGCGCCTGCTCGACGAGGGCGTGAAGGCCGACCTGGGCGAGCGATGGAGTGCGATCGTCGCGGCCTCGGTCGCGCTGTCGGCCACGCCGTCGGCGTTCGGGCCGGAACACATCGAGCTCCTGCGCGCGCAGGGGCTGGACGACCTGGCGATTGCCGATGTGATCCACGGCGCGGCCTTTTTCAACTGGGCCAACCGGTTGATGCTGTCGCTGGGCGAGCCGCAGGAGAACGCGGCCGCCTGAGCGAGGACGCTCTACCAGGCCAGCTGCAGCCGCTGCGGCACACCGCCGACGGGAAGCCCTCCGCGCGGTGGCGGTGGCACCCGCGGCTGCGTTTCGGTGTCCAGGAAATCGCTCAGCACATCGTCCCGCAACCGGATGAACGCCGGGTCGCTCCGGTTGCGCGGATGCGGCAGGTCGACATCGACGATGCGCCGGATGCGCCCCGGCGACGGCTGCATCACCACCACGCGGTCGCCGAGGAACACGGCTTCTTCCACGTCGTGGGTCACCAGCAGCATCGTGATCTGCTCCTTCTGCCAGATGCGCTGCAGCTCGTTCTGCAGCCGCGAACGCGTGAGCGCGTCGAGCGCGCCGAAGGGCTCGTCCAGCAGCAGCACGCGCGGGCGGTTGACCAGCCCGCGCGCGATGGCCACGCGCTGGGCCATGCCGCCGGAAATCTCGTGCGGCCACGAGCGCTCGAAGCCACCCAGGCCCACCAGCGCCACGTGCTCGGCCACCAGTTCGGCCTTTTCCTTCGCGGTATGGGGTGCGTTGCGCAGGCCCACGGCGATGTTCTGCGCGACCGTGAGCCACGGAAAGAGCCGGTGGTCCTGGAACACGATGCCGCGTTCGCGCCCCGTGCCCGAGACGGGTTGGCCGCCCAGCAGGATCTGCCCTTCGTACTGGTCGTCCAGGCCGAGGACCAGGCGCAGCAGCGTCGACTTGCCGCAGCCGCTCGCGCCCACGATGCTCACGAAGCTGCCGGCGGGCACATGCAGGTCGATGTGGTCCAGCACCTGCAGCTCGCCGCCGTCGGACTGCGTGTTGGCGTAGCGCTTGCCGAGGGCGCGGATGTCGAGCTCGTTCGAGGCGGCGAGGGTTGCGTTGCTCATTGGTTCGATGGGTTCGACGGGTTCGATGCGTTTGTGCGGTTTCAATTGCGCCCGGTCCAGCGCGACAAGCGGCGCTCCAGTGCGCGGGCCGACGCGTTCATGAGCCAGCCGACCAGGCCGATCACGAACATGCCGAAGATCACCAGGTCCATCTGGAAATGCTCGCTGCCCTCGATCAGCGTGTTGCCGATGCCCCGGCCAGCCACCAGGAGGTATTCGGCGCCGATGGTCGCGAGCCAGGAATAGATGAGCGCGAGATACACGCCCGTGAAGATCGAGGGCAGCGCGGACGGCAGCACCACCTGCGTCGCGGTCTGCCAGCGCGTGTAGCCGTAGACGCGCGCCACCTCCAGCAGGCCCGCCGGCGCGGTGCGGATGCCGTCGCAGGTGTTGACCACCACCGGCACCAGCGCGGCCAGCGACAGGAACACCACCTTGGCCAGGTCGCCGAGGCCGAACCACACCGAGATCAGCGGAATCCACGCGAACAGCGAGATCTGCTTGAAGGTGTTGAAGCTCGGGCCGACCACGCGGTTGAAGAGGGGCGACAGGCCCAGCAGCGCGCCGAGCACGAGGCCCGATGCCGTGCCGATCAAGAAGCCCGTGGCCTCGCGCGCAAGGCTCGCGCTCAGCGCGCGCCAGAGGCGGCCGCTCGCGACCTGCTCGACCGCGGTGTCGAACACCTTGGCCGGAGAAACCAGCAGCGCCGAGTTGACGACATCGAGCGACGACAGCAGCCACCACAACGCGACGGCCGCCACCGGCAGCACGAAGCCGCGCCAGCGGCTGCGCTGCTCGGGCCGCAGCGGCTGCACGGCGGCCAGCTCGGCCGCGTCGCGCGGGGCGGTGCGTGTCGCGGTACATGTCGCGGTACGTGTTGCGGTCACGGCGCGGCTCCACCGGGGCGGCGACGGTGCACCGCGCCTTCGAGCCGGTCGAGCAGCCGGTCGATGGCGTAGCCGATGGCGCCCACCACGATCACGGCGGCCATCACCAGGTCGAGCTGGAACAGCTGGCGGCCGTAGACGATGAGGTAGCCCAGCCCCTCGCTCGACGCCACGAGCTCCACCACCACCAGCGAGAGCCAGGCCTTGGTGAAGCCCAGCCGCACGCCGGTGAAGAGCGTCGGCACGGCGTGCGGCAGCACGATCTCCAGCACCTGCTGGCGCCGGCTGTAGCCGTACACGTCGCCCACCTCGCGCAGCGCGGCGGGGGTCTGGCGAAAGCCCTGCAGCGTGTTCAGCGCCACGGGCACCAGCGCCGCCTTGGCGATGAGGATGTACTTCAGCGGCTCGCCGATGCCCACGATCAAGAGCACGAAGGGCAGCCAGGCCAGCACCGGGATCTGCACCAGCGCATTGAAGGTGGGCAGCAGGTAGGCCTCGACGCTGCGCGACAGGCCCATGGCCGAGCCGAGCACCAGGCCGAGCAGCGTGCCCGCCGCGAAGCCCACGCCCACGCGCGTGAAACTGGTGCTCACGTGCAGCCAGAGATCGCCGCTGGTGGCGAGGTCGCGCAGGGTTTCCCACACGAACTGCGGCGGCGGCAGCACCTGCGGCGAGATCCAGCCCTGCTCGGCGCCGGTGAACCAGAGCGCCAGGAGCGCGACGGGCAGGAGCCAGGGGAGGGCCGCGTCGCCGATGCGGCGCCAAGGCAACTGCGCCAGAGACGATGCGAACGTGCGCGCTTCAGCGGACGCAGGCGCGTCGTCGCGGGGCCGCAGGACGGCCGTCAACTCCGCTTCGGCACTCATCGGGCCGCGACCGATGCGGCCGGGCCGCCCTTGGGATTGCCCTTCGCGTCGTAGGCCGTCCAGTAGTTCTCCAGCCCTTGCTTCTTCAGCGCGTTCTTCAGGTAGCGCGTGTCGAACCAGTCATCGACCGTCACCTCGCGGCGGATCAGCTTGAGCTTGAGCGCATCGGCCACCACGGCCTTGTAGCGCCCGACGATGAAGTCGTCCGCCAGCGGCGAGTTGCGCAGCGCGAGCTGCTGCTGGTCGAACTCCGACACCCAGGACGCGACCGGCGTGCCGCTGCGCGCCCAGATGCGGAAGAGCTCCTCGCGGTTCTTCTCGTCCGACGACCAGTGCGCCGCGCGCACGAACACGTCGACCACGCGCTGCACTTCGGCCGGGTTGGCCTGCTCGAAGTCGCTGCGCACCAGGAGCGCCGCCTGCCGCGTGTACGACGGGTCTTGCCCCCGGGTGGAATACACCACCTTGGCCAGCCCCTGGTCGCGCACCTTGAACCACTCGTAGCCGCCGAAGGCCGCGTCCACGCCGTTGGACACCAGCGCCGCCTGCGCGCTGCCGGTGTCCAGGTTCACGCCCTTGACGTCGCGCTCGGCGAGACCGTTGGCGGCCAGCAGGTTGATGGCGACGATGTGGCCGTTGGTGCCGCGGAAGATCGAGACGTTGCGGTCCTTCAGGTCCTTGATCGAACGGATGTCCGACTTGGGCGGCGTCACCAGGTAGAGGTTGTTGCGCGCCCCGCTCACCACCAGGAGCTTGGTCTTCAGACCGTTGGAGCGCCCGACGATCGCGGGCAGGTCGCCCTGGTAGGCGAAGTCGATCTGCTTGTTCGAGAGCGCCTCGTTCACCGCCGGGCCCGCGCCCTTGAAGAAGAGCCACTCGACCTTGACGCCCGAAGCCTTGAACTCGTCCTCCAGCCAGTGGTTGGCGCGCGCCACGCCGCCGGGCGAGCCGCCCCAGGTGACGGGATCGCCGCCGCCCGCGGTGGCGACGCCGATGCGGATGGTGTCGGGCGCTGCGTGCGCGGGCAGCGTGGCAGCGGCCATCAGCGCAAGAGCGCCGAGCGGCGCGGTCCAACGGCGCAGGAGCGTGAAGACAGCCCCTTTCACTTCGCGCCTTTCAGGCCCAGCTTGCGGCCGACTTCGGTGCCTTCGAAGAAGCGCGGATTGGCCTCGGTGTAGAAGCGATGCGGGTTCTCGAAGACGAAGGCCTTGAAGTCCGCGGCGGAGATCACGCCCTGTTCCACGAGGTCCCAGGTTTCGGCCAGCGGCTCGGTGAATTCGGGCACGTCCCAATGGCCCACGTCGGACGACCAGATCGCATTGATCTTCGTGCCCAGCGGGTTCACCTTGGTGTTGAAGGCGGCCGCCACGGTGCGGTCGTCGGCCTCGGAGCCGAAGTAGAAGTTGTCGACCCAGCGGTCGCGGATGTCCTCGACCTTCTCGATGCCGGCGAGCGCGAAGTCGTCGATCTCCGAGTCGTTGGGCTCGCGGCTGTGCGGGAGCGCCGAGATGCCCAGGCTGTCGCGCAGCAGCTTCGACTTGTCGATGGTGCAGCCCTTCAGCAGGTCGCCGCCGTAGCGCTCGAACAGCGAGGCGAGCAGTTCGATGTCGGCCTCGGCCGGGTCGTAGTTGCGCACCGCGTTCTTGTTGCGCTTTTCCCAGCGGTCCACCAGGTGCGTGTAGACGTGCGAACCCCAGTCCGCGCCGCCTTCGAGCAGGCCCACGCGCAGGCCGGGAAAGCGCCGCGTCACGCCGCCGAAGAACAGCGCCTTGGCAAAGGCCTGCGAACCGTCGGCGAAGTGGCCCACGTGGTTGTTCATGTAGTTGCTGATCGACTGCCGGCCGGTCCAGCCCTGGCTGCCGTAGTGCGTGGTAACCGGCACACCCAGCTCGACCACCTTGGCCCAGAACGGGTCGTAGTCGTGCTCGCTGTCGATGCCGTAGAAGTCGATGTAGCCCGCCTGCTTGGCGATCTCGGGGTGCTCGGCGGCCGGGTACTTCTCGGCGATGGCGCGGATCGGACGGCGCACACCGCCGGCGATGTTGATGACCTTCAGCCCCAGCGTCTTGACCGCGAACTCCAGCTCCTCGATGCCTTCCTTGGGCGTGTGCAGCGGGATGCCTGCCACCGGCGTCAGGCGGTCGGCATAGGGGCGGTACTGGTCGGCGTGGAAGTGGTTGATGGCGCGGTGCAGCGGCTGGCGGTATTCGCTGCCGGCCGCGGCGGGCGAGAGCACGTCGTTGGGGAACAGGATCGAGTAGTCCGAGCCTTGCTCGCCCAGGCGTTCGTGCAGCAGCGCGGGCAGCGTGTAGGTGGCCAGGTCGTAGGTGTTGCGCGTCACGCGGGCCCACCAGGGCGCGCGCAGCGTGCGATGGAACTGGCGCTCCTCGGGGGTCTGCTGGTACCAGTCCTTGCCGGCATTGCTGCGCGTGACGAAGCGCCCGCCCAGCGCCTTGCGCAGCGCATCGACGAGCTTGTTGCCGCCGTATTGCGCCACGTAGTCCTCGAGCACGGGCGCGTAGTCGTTGACGTGGACATCCGTGTCGATCACGGGATGGTCGAGGCCGGCCTTCACGGCGGCGGAGCGCGATGCGTGCACGCGGTTCAAACGATCGTTCATCTGCGAATTCCTCGGTGGGGAAAGGAGCGGAAAAGGAACGGCGCAGGCTACGCGCGGCCTGTGCGCTCGCCAAAGAAGGCTTTCGGGATTGCTTAGCCGCTGCATGCATATAGGCGATCCGAAGAACGCCCCATGCAAAAAACAGATATCGAAGCGCCCATCCGTTGTTTGGGTCCGCGGGGCGCGCGACTAACCTGCGACGCCCATGCCTTCTTCGCTGCGGAGCGGGCGGGTGAACAGAACTTTTCAATCGATCTCTTGAGGGAACCCAGAACCATGTCGCTTTCAATCCGACGCGCACTTTCCGTGGTGGCGCTTGCCGCTGCCGGCCTCGCCGCCACCGCGCACGCGCAAGAAGTGCTGCGCGTGGCCGCCTCGCCGGTGCCGCACGCCGAGATCCTCGAATTCATCCGGCCGCAGTTGAAGGCGCAGGGCGTGGACCTGCAGGTCAAGGTGTTCAACGACTACGTGCAGCCGAACCTGGCCGTGAGCGACAAGCAGCTGGACGCGAACTTCTTCCAGAACCGCCCGTACCTGGAGTCCTTCAACAAGGACCGCAAGACCGACATCGTGGAAGTGCCGGGCAGCGACGTGCACATCGAGCCCTTCGGCGCGTACTCGCAGAAGATCAGGAAGGCTTCCGAGCTGCGCGAGGGTGCGGTCGTCGCGATCCCGAGCGATCCGTCGAACTCGGGCCGCGCACTGGCGCTGCTGGCGCGCGAAGGGCTCATCACGCTCAAGGACCCGAGCAACATCAAGTCGACCGCGCGCGACATCGTCGCCAACCCGAAGAAGCTGGTGATCCGCGAGCTCGAATCGGCACAGCTGCCGCGCGCGCTGCCCGATGTGGACCTGGCGCTCATCAACACCAACTATGCGCTCGAAGCCAAGCTGGACCCGAGCAAGGATGCGCTCTTCATCGAGGACGGCCGCAAGTCCCCCTACGCCAACTTCATCGCCTCGCGCAAGGACAACGCGGCATCGCCGGCCGTCGCCAAGCTGGTGGCGGCGCTGCACACGGCGCAGGTGCGTAGGTTCATCCAGGACAAGTACAAGGGCGCGGTGATCCCGGCCTTCTGATGCCGCAGCGCGTGCGCCTTCGGCCTACGCGAATGTCCGCCGCTCGCTGAGCGGGGCCGAGGGGTTCGCGGGCGAGGCTTGGTCGCAAGATCAACCGACGAGGAAAGGCTTTCCCATGCGCGCCAACGACACCCGGCTTTCGGGCCCGATTGCAGAAGAACTGACGCCGCTGGAAATTTCCCAGGGCATTCTCGAAGGAGAAGAAAACCCGAGCGCCCTGCGTGCGGTCACGCCGCTGGAGCGCGCGGCGTCCGGTGAGGGGCAGGGCAATGAACGGCCGCGCTCGCGCATCGGGCGTTTCCTCTTGAACCCCGTGGTGCTGGGCGGCGCGGCCGCGACGGGCGTCGGGCTGATCCTGGCGCTGGCGTATGCGAAGAAGACGCCGCGTTCCGAACTGCGTGCGCACTGGCGGACGTTGGGCTCGTTCCGGTTCTGACCTTTGCTTCGGCGCGATCGGGCGCCGTTTTCTTTTTTCGTCGATGAACGAATCTGCTGTGCGCAGTGCGCCGTATTGAAGGCAGCCGTCGCGCATTTCGCGGCGTGCCCCGTCACACAACAGGAGCACCTTCATGCACAGCAAGAAATTTCATCGCCTCGCGGCCGTCACGCTCGCCGTCGCGCTTTCAGCCGGTGCCTATTCGGCCATGGCGGCCAGCGTCATGGTCGGCGGCGCGCCGATGCTACCCACCAAGGACATCATCGACAACGCGGTCAACTCCAAGGACCACACCACGCTGGTGGCAGCCGTGAAAGCAGCGGGCCTCGTCGACACGCTCAAGGGCCCGGGTCCGTTCACCGTGTTCGCACCAACCAACGCGGCCTTCGCGAAGCTGCCGGCCGGCACGGTCGATACGCTGCTCAAGCCCGAGAGCAAGGATGCGCTGACCGGCGTGCTGACCTACCACGTGGTGTCGGGCAAGCTCGATGCGGCCGAGCTGAAGAAGGAGATCAAGGCCGGCAAGGGCTCCGCCGAACTGAAGACCGTGGCCGGCGGCACGCTGATTGCCAAGAGCAAGGGCGGCAAGATCACGCTCACCGACGAGAAGGGCGGCACCGCCACCGTCACGATCCCGAATGTCTACCAGTCGAACGGCGTGATCCACGTGGTGGACAAGGTGCTGCTGCCCAAGTAACTCCCCAGTCTCACCAGGCCCCCTGTCTTCTTCCAGCGAACACCGCGGAACTGGCTTTGCCAGGCCGCAGGTGTTGCCCCCGGTAGGGGGAAGGCGAAGCGACACGAAGTGCGCGCAGCCTGGGGGCGAGCAACAGCCCTAAAAAAACAGCCCGCACGAGGCGGGCTGGAAGGTGACCTGCTGGAGGAGGGAGGATCAGAGAGGATGCAGGCCACGGGAGAGACCTGACTATGCGCGGCCAAGCTGTACACAACCTGACCTTGCCTCGCTTCCTGCACCTTCGTGTGTCACGGAAATAGAGTGGGCCAGGCCCCACGTGCCGCCCCTGCGGCTGCCCTGATCAGTCCTCGTCTTCCCACTTGCCGATGACGGTGCCGAGCACCACGAAGGCGGTGCGGATCGGCTCGTGCTTCGGGTTCAGCGGCAGCAGCCAGCGGGGGCCGTCCTGCTCCTTGAATTCCTTGAACGTGAGCTTGTTGCTCTCGGTGAGCAGGGCGATGACGCGCTCGCCTTCGTCGGGGGTCTTGAGGTTGGTGTCGACGAAGATGATCGAGCCTTCGGGATAGCTCTTCAACTCGCCGCTCGCCGCGGCCATGCTGTCGCCCTCCACCCGCAGCGCATAGGTTTTTTCAGGGGCGTGGTGGGCGATGCAGGGAATCCAGCGATCGGCGCTTTGCTTGCCCGCGCTTTCCCAGCTGGCGGCCTGCGACCAGGAAATGAGCGGCACGGTGTCGGGCGTGCCGGGCGCGAAGCAGGGCAGCTCCGGCGGCACGCGCACGACCCGGTAGATGGCCGCCGGCTCGTTGGCATAGTGCTGGGCCTTGCGGATCTGGATCGGGTCCCAGGGCGCCGGGCCGTCGCCGGTGTCGAGCCAATTCGGGTCGGCGCGGTAGATGCGCGCCAGCGCCAGCAGGCTCATCGTGCGGGTGGTGTCCCCGCGCTCGATCTTCGAAATGCTCCCTTGTTTCACGCCGGATGCGGCCTCGGCTTGTTTCTGGGTCAGGTTGGCGTAGAGGCGCGCCGCCTTCGCGCGTTGAGCTATGGTTTCCATACCGATATTTAAGCCGGGATGAATATTATAGTTAGACTGAAAATTATAAAAATGGGAGTTTTTATGAAGCCACGCGAGTTGGTGCTGGCGTTGAGGGCCATGGGCCTCACGCAAAAGCAGATCCAGGAACGTACCGGAATTCCGCAACCCACTGTCAGCAAGATCGGCCTCGGCCGGGTGCGCGACGTCATGTCGCGGCACTATGTCGCGTTGTTGACGGCCTACGAGCAGCAGATCAAGGCCGAAGCGGCCGGGCCGGCGCCGTTGCCGGCTGCCTTCCATTGGCCCCGCGTCCATGACTGAGCGGTGCGCCGTCCCGTTCCGTCGGGCCTCTGGCTCGACCGCGCACTGTGCGCGCTGCTGGTGCTGCTGTCCTTCGCAGCGCTGCTCTGCGGGGTCTTGACGGGCGATCCGTCCCTCGTCGGCATGGCGGTGTTCGGCCTCACCGGGGCCGCCTGGGTCGCGTGCGTGCTGTTCGACGGCGCTACGCGCCGACGGGAACGTGCCGTTCGGGAGGCTCTAGACCGAGTGTGGCGCTGACGCGCACGCAGTCCTTGATGTGCTGCTCGCCGAGCGCGCGCAGGGCCGCGTAGCCGAGCGCGGCGGAGACGATCTGCCCCGCGATCGGCACGTACTTGGTGGCCTGCTTGGCCGTCAGGCGCACGCCGGCGTGCTTGGCCAGCCTGATCAGCAGGTCGCGTGTCACGAGCCTGCCGACCAGCAGCGCGCCCACGGTCGTGGCGGCTTTCTGGATGCGCTCGCGTTGGTGCGGCGCGAGCTTCTCGACCTGGGTGACCGAGAGCCCGAATTCGGCGCTGATCTGCGGCACCAGCCGCGAGAGCAGCGCCGCATCGGCCGCCCAGTCGATGCCGGGCAGCGGGATCGCGCTGGCCGCAGCCGCCATCAGGGCCTTGCGGCCGATCAGGCGCCGGCTGCGGTGGATGGCCGCGATGAGTTTCTCGTCACCATGGGCCAGTTCGATCGCGGACGGCATGCGGCGTATCTCCTTGGGGGACCGGTGAGACCGGTGGGGTCAGGCGGCCAGGGCCTCCAGCTGGTCCGAGAGGGCCAGCCAGCGCTCCTCGAGCTTGGCGATTTCATCGTTCAGGGCCTTCAGGCGCTTGCCCGCGTCGGCGATCGCGGCCGGTGTGAGCGGTTCGGCGAGGCGGGCCTCCAGCGTCGTGCGTTCGGCGTTGGCCGAGGCCAGGCGTTCATCGATCTGGGCGATTTCGCGCTTGATCGGCTTGGCCTGGTCGCTGCGTTGCTGGCGGTCCTGGGCGTTGGGCTTGGCAGGTGCTGCAGCCGCCGCTGCGGCCACCACGGCGCTCTCGGCCTCGCGCACCGCGATCTTGGCCTCTTCGCGCAGGCGCTTGGCCTCGTCCAGCAGGTAGCGCTGGTAGTCGTCCAGGTCGCCATCGAAGTCGGTGACGACGCCGCGGCCCACGAGCCAGAACTCGTCGCACACCGAGCGCAGCAGCGCACGGTCGTGGCTCACCAGCATCAGCGTGCCTTCGAACTCGTTGAGCGCCACGGCCAGGGCCTCGCGGGTGGCCAGGTCCAGGTGGTTGGTGGGCTCGTCCAGCAGCAGGAGGTTGGGGCGTTGCCAGACCATCATCGCGAGCACGAGGCGGGCCTTTTCGCCGCCGCTCATGGTGCCTACGGGCTGCTTGACCATGTCGCCGCTGAAGTTGAAGCTGCCCAGGAACCCGCGCAGCGCCTGCTCGCCGGTGCTTTCCTTGACGGCGCTGCCCAGTTCGCGGGCCATGCGCACCATGTGCTCCAGCGGGTTGTCCTGCGGGCGCAGCACGTCCAGTTCCTGCTGCGCGAAGTAGCCGATGTTCAGGCCCTTGCCCTCGGTGACTTCGCCGGCCAGCGCGCCCATTTCGCGCGCGATGGTCTTCACCAGCGTCGACTTGCCCTGGCCGTTGGCGCCCAGGATGCCGATGCGCTGGCCCGCCAGCACCGAGCGGCTCACGCCACGCAGGATGGTCTTGGGCGCTTCGTCCTCGATCTCGTAGCCGAAGCTCGCGTTGCTGATCGAGAGCATCGGGTTAGGAATGTTGCCCGGCTCCTTGAACTCGAAGGTGAAGTCGGCTTCGGCCAGCAGCGGCGCGACCTTTTCCATGCGCTCGAGCGCCTTCACGCGGCTTTGCGCCTGCTTGGCCTTGCTGGCCTTGGCCTTGAAGCGGTCGATGAACTTCTGCAGATGGGCGATCTTGTCCTGCTGCTTGCTGAAGGCCGTCTGCTGCAGCGCCATCTGCTCGGCGCGCAGCGTTTCGAAGGCGCTGTAGTTGCCGCCGTAGCGCGTGAGCTGGGCGTTGGCGATGTGCAGGGTGACATCGGTCACGGCGTCCAAGAACTCGCGGTCGTGGCTGATGACGATCATGGTGCCGGCGTATTTCTGCAGCCAGGCTTCGAGCCAGACGAGCGCGTCCAGGTCCAGGTGATTGGTGGGTTCGTCGAGCAGGAGCAGGTCGCTCGGGCACATCAGCGCGCGGGCCAGTTGCAGGCGCATGCGCCAGCCGCCCGAGAAGCTGTTGACGGCACCGTCCAGCTCGTGCGACTTGAAGCCCAGGCCGAGGATCAGCGCCTGCGCGCGCGGCACGGCGTCGTGCTCGCCGGCATCGGCCAGGTCGGTGTAGGCGTGGGCCAGTTCCATGCCGATGTCGGCGTCGTCGGGGTTGGCTTCGTAGGCGGCCTCGATGGCGGCCAGCGTGGCGCGCAGTTCGGTGAGGCGGGTGTCGCCGCCGACGACGAATTCAGTGGCCGATTCGTCGGTCTCGGGCATGTCCTGCGCCACCTGGGCCATGCGCCACTGCTTGGGCACGTAGAAGTCGCCGCCGTCTTCGTGCAGCGAACCGTTGAACAGCGCGAACAGCGACGACTTGCCGGCGCCGTTGCGCCCCACCAGGCCGACCTTTTCGCCGGGGTTGAGATTGACGGTGGCGCCGTCGAGGAGTTTCTTGGCGCTGCGGCGAAGAATGACGTTTTTGAGAGTAATCATGAAATAGGAACCGTAGGGGCGATTATCCCGTCCGGCCCCGACGGTCTGGCGCGAGGGGGCAAAAGAGGGGCATCACCCGGTCAAGGGGACCGCAGCCAGGGCTGCGAAAAAGCGGCGGAGCGCGGCGAAAAGGGGCTTGGGCGGGCGCAGCTAACGCGCGCCGGCGCCGGCAAGCTGCGTCATGGCGGGGAGAGCGACGCGAGCGCCGCCCGGGTCACGAGCAGGACCTGGTCCTCGCCCGCCGAGGTTTCGAGCCACACCACCTCCAGCTGCGGGAATGCCGCCTCGAAGTAGTCGCGCTCGTTGCCGATTTCCAGCACCAGCACGGCCTCTTCGCGCATGCGGGAAGGCGCGTCGGCGAACAGCTTTCGGATGAAGTCCATGCCATCGGCGCCACCGGCCAGCGCCAGCTCGGGCTCGGCCCGGTATTCGGCGGGCAGGGCGGCCATGCTGGCGCTGTTCACGTAGGGCGGATTGCACAGCACCAGGTCGTAGGGGCCGGGCAGATTGGCCATGCCATCGGACTCGACCAGCTTCACACGCGCATCGAGTTCGTGCCGGGTGACATTGATTGCCGCGACTTCGAGCGCCTCGACGGACAGGTCGGCCGCATCCACCGTCACGTCCGGGTAGGTCATGGCCGCCAGCACGGCCAGGCTGCCGTTGCCGGTGCACAGGTCGAGCACGCGCTCGGTGTGCGTGCCGAGCCAGTAGTCGATGCTGCCGTCGGCGATCAGTTCGGCGACGAAGCTGCGCGGCACGATGGCGCGCTCGTCCACGTAGAAGGGCACGCCCTGCAGCCAGGCTTCCTTGGTGAGGTAGGCGGCAGGCTTGCGCGAGGCGATGCGTTCATCGAGCAGCGCGGCGACCTTGCCGGCATCGGCCGGCGAGACGGCGGTGTCGGCCACCGCGTCGATGTCGTCCAGCGGCAGCTTCAGGCGCCACAGCACCAGCCACGCGGCTTCGTCGAAGGCATTGGCCGTGCCGTGCCCGAAGGCGACACCGGCTTCTTCCAGCCGCTTCGCGCCGGCCTCGATGAGTTGGATGACCGTGCTCACAGGATGACCTCCGCGCTTCGCGCTGCGGTGCGAGCTTGCTTGGGGCGGCCCGGCGCTGCGCTCATCGCGCGAGCGAGGCTTCGAGCCTGTCGAGCGTGCGCCGGTAGATGTTCTTCAGCGTCTCGATCTCGGCCACGTCGATGTGCTCGTCGATCTTGTGGATGCTGGCGTTGACCGGGCCGAGCTCGACCACCTGCTTGCAGATCTTGGCGATGAAGCGCGCATCGCTCGTGCCGCCGCTGGTCGAGAGTTCGGTCGCGATGCCGGTTTCGTCGGCGATGGCCGCCTGCACCGAGGCGACGAGCTCGCCGGGCGTGGTCAGGAAGGGCAGGCCGCCGACGGTCCACGCGAGCGTGTAGTCCACGCCATGCGCATCGAGCACCGCATGCACGCGCTGCTGCAGCGATTCGGGCGTCGATTCGGTCGAGAAGCGGAAGTTGAAATCGATCACCGCATTGCCCGGGATCACGTTGCTCGCGCCCGTGCCCGAATGGAAATTGCTGATCTGCCAGCTGGTCGGCTGGAAATAGCCGTTGCCCGCATCCCAGCCGCCGGCCGCGTTGAGAGCCACCAGTTCGGCCAGCGCCGGCGCCACCGAATGCACCGGGTTCTTCGCCAGGTGCGGGTAGGCGATGTGCCCCTGCACGCCCTTGACCGTGAGCTTGCCGCTCATGGTGCCGCGACGGCCGTTCTTGATCATGTCGCCGCAGCGTTCCACGGCCGTGGGCTCGCCGACGATGCAGTAGTCGATGACCTCGCCGCGCGCGGCCAGCGTGTTGCAGACGATGACGGTGCCGTCCACGCCCGGGCCTTCTTCATCGCTCGTGAGCAGCAGGGCCAGCGTGAGCTTCGGGTCGGGCGTGCTCTGCAGAAATTCCTCGATGGACACCACGAACGCCGCCACCGAGGTCTTCATGTCGCACGCGCCGCGGCCGTACAGCTTGCCGTCGCGGTGCGTGGGCGTGAATGGGTGGCTGGTCCATTGCTCGACCGGGCCGGTGGGCACCACGTCGGTGTGGCCGGCAAACACCAGCGTCTTGCTGCCGGTGGCGTTTGCCGGGCGGCGCACCGCCCACAGGTTGGTCACCCGGAAATCGGCCGGCCCGCTCTCGATGGTTTCGAGCGCGAAGCCCAGTTGCGCCAGCCGTTCGCCCAGGATCTGTTGGCAGCCCGCGTCGTCAGGGGTGACCGAGGGGCGCGAGATGAGTTGTTCGGCGAGCTGGAGCGTGCGGGACATCGGGGAAAAGGGGTTCGTTCAGAACTTCACGTCGAGCGTGATGTCGGTGAAGGTGGGTTCGTCGACTTGGTCGGTGAGATTGCGGTCGTCGATCTGCTGCTTGGGCGCAGCGCGGTTCTGCAGGCGCCACAGCAGGTTGGTGGGCGAGTCGGAGTGGGCCAGGCCCTCTTCGCGCGTCACGCGCTCCTCGGTGATGAGGCGGGCGATGTCTTCCTCGAAGGTCTGCGAGCCTTCGGCCATCGACTGCTGCATGGCCTCCTTGACGGCGGAGAAGTCGCCTTTTTCGATCAGGTCGGCCACGAGCGCGGTGTTCAGCATGACTTCCAGCGCCGGCACGCGCGCGCCGGCCGGCGTGCGCAACAGGCGCTGCGACACGATGGCGCGCAGCGCGCCGCCCAGGTCGCCCAGCAGCGTGGAGCGCACTTCCACCGGAAAGAAGCTCAGGATGCGGTTCAGCGCGCGGTAGCTGTTGTTGGCGTGCAGCGTGGCCACGCACAGGTGCCCCGACTGCGCGTAGGCGATGGCGGCCGTCATGGTCTCGCGGTCGCGGATTTCGCCGATCTGGATCACGTCGGGCGCCTGGCGCAGCGCGTTCTTGAGCGCGATGTGCAGCGAGGTGGTGTCGCTGCCCACGTCGCGCTGGTTCACCAGCGATTTCTTGTTGGTGTAGGTGAACTCGATCGGCTCTTCCACCGTGAGGATGTGGCCGCTGGCGTTCTCGTTGCGGTAGTCCAGCATCGAGGCCAGGGTGGTGGTCTTGCCCGCGCCGGTCGCGCCGACCATCAGGATCAGCCCGCGCTTGTCCATGATCAGCGTCTTCAGGATGTCGGGCAGGTTCAGGTCGGCAAAGCTCGGGATGACCGAGGCGATGTGCCGCACCACCACCGCATAGGTGCCGCGCTGGCGCATGGCGCTGATGCGGTAGTTGCCGGCGCCTTCCAGGGCGACGGCCATGTTCAGTTCGCCCGTGTTCTCCAGCTCCTGGATGCGGGCCTCGGGCACCACCTCGGACAAGAGCGCGAGCGGCGCCGTCGCGGGCAGGACCTGCGCATTGATCGGCACGCAGATGCCGTTGATGCGGATCATCACCGGGGAGTGAGCCGAGAGGTAGATGTCGGAGGCCTTGCGCTCGGCCATCAAACGAAGAATTCGCTCCATCATGTTCATCGGTCTCTCTCCTCGGGTCTGTTGTTTTCTAACGGGACAAAAGCAGGGGGATCAGTCGCGCAGCAGGTCGTTCAGGCTGGTCTTGGAGCGCGTTTGCGCATCGACCGTCTTCACGATGATGGCGGCGTAGGTGCTGTAGTCCTGGCCCGACTTGGTCTTCTTGGGCAGGTTGCCGCTGATGACGACGCTGCCCGAGGGCACGCGGCCGAAGGAGGTCTCGCCGGTGTCGCGGTTGAAGATCGGGGTGCTCTGGCCGATGTACACGCCCATGCCGAGCACCGAGTTTTCTTCGATCACCACGCCTTCGACCACTTCGGAGCGCGCGCCGATGAAGCAGTTGTCCTCGATGATGGTCGGGCCGGCCTGCAGCGGCTCCAGCACGCCGCCGATGCCCACGCCGCCCGACAGGTGCACGTTGGCGCCGATCTGCGCGCACGAACCCACCGTGGCCCAGGTGTCGACCATGGTGCCTTCGCCCACGTAGGCGCCGATGTTCACGTAGGAGGGCATCAGGATCGCGCCCTTGGCGATGAAGCTGCCGCGGCGGGCCACGGCCGGCGGCACGATGCGCACGCCCGATTCCTTCAGTTCGCCGGCCGACAGGTGCGAGAACTTGGTGGGCACCTTGTCGTAGAAGCCGAGCGAGCCGGCCTGCATCTGTTCGTTGTCCTTCAGGCGGAACGACAGCAGCACGGCCTTCTTGATCCACTGGTGCACCGTCCACTTGCCGACGCTTTCGCGGGTGGCCACGCGCAGCTTGCCGTTGTTGAGCTCGGTGATCACGTGCTCCACGGCGTCGCGCACTTCGGCGGAGGCGGCGGAAGACGAGATGTTGGCGCGGTCTTCCCACGCGGCGTCGATGATTTGTTGCAGTTGCTGGGTCATGGAGAGGGTCTCGGGTGAAAAATCGGGGCCAGGAGCCTTGGGAAGCGGTGCCTCGGCGCGTCAGCGCCGGCCGTCTTGCACGAAGCGGACGATGCGTTTGGCGGCTTCCACGCACTCGGCCGTTTCGGCCACCAGGGCCATTCGGATGCGGCCCCGGCCGGGGTTGGCGCTGTGGGCCGTGTTTCGCGCCAGATAGCTCCCCGGCAGAACCGTGACATTGTATTGAGCGTAGAGCGCGCGGGCGAAGGCTTCGTCGTCGCCAGCCCACACTTCGGGCACGCCGGCCCAGAGGTAGAAACTGGCGTCGGGCAGGCGCACGTCGAGCACGGGTTCGAGCAGCGGCGTGACGGCGGCGAACTTGGCGCGGTACTTGGCGCGGTTCTCCACCACGTGCGCTTCGTCGCCCCAGGCCGCGATGCTGGCGGCCGCCACGGTGCCGCTCATGGCGCTGCCGTGGTAGGTGCGGTAGAGCAGAAACTTCTTGATGATCGCCGCGTCGCCCGCCACGAAGCCGCTGCGCAGGCCCGGCACGTTGCTGCGCTTGGACAGCGAGGTGAGGGCGATCAGGTTCCTGAAATCGGGCCGGCCCAGCTTCACCGAGGCTTCGAGGCCGCTCAACGGGGGCTCGTCGCGGAAGTAGATCTCGCTGTAGCACTCGTCGGCCGCGATCACGAAGCCGTGGCGGTCCGACAGGGCGAAGAGCTTCTGCCATTCGTCGAGCGCCATCACCGCGCCGGTCGGGTTGCCCGGCGAGCAGACGAACACCAGCTGCGTGCGGGCCCAGATGTCGTCGGGCACGCTGTCCCAGTCGACCGCGAAATTGCGCGACGGCACGCTGGGCACGTAGTACGGCTCGGCGCCCGAGAGGAGGGCCGCGCCCTCGTAGATTTGATAGAACGGATTGGGCGAGAGCACCACCGGCTGCGGCGAGACGGTGGCATCGATCACCGTTTGCGCCAGCGAGAACAGCGCCTCGCGCGAGCCGTTGACCGGCAGCACCTGCGTGGCCGGATCGAGCGCGAGGCCATAGCGGGTCTGGAGCCAGTCGGTGAAGGCGCTGCGCAGTTTCAGGTCGCCGGCGGTGGCAGGGTAGGCGGCCAGCGCGCCGAGGCTGGCGCTCAGCGCTTCCTTGATGAAAGCCGGCGTGGCGTGCTTGGGTTCGCCGATGCCGAGGCTGATGGGTGCGTATTCGGGGACGGGCGTGACGCCCGCGAACAGTTGCTTCAGCCGCTCGAAGGGGTACGGCTGCAACTTGGAAAGCAAGGGATTCATGGGCGGGATTATCGGTGACACCTGTTACCGCACTCGGCGAAACGGTGACAGGCGTCGCTGTTTGGCGGCCTGCCTGCCCCTGCCAGACCGCCCGCCAGACCGCCCGCCCGGGCGGATGTCAGGCGGCGCTGCGCCGGTAGAAGGCGAGCGAGCCCGCCAGCGCCAGCAGCATGCCGCCGCAGGCGCGGTCGATCCAGCGGGTGGCCGAGATGGTCAAAAGCCGTATCGCGCGGGCGCCGACGAAGGCGTAGGCCAGCATCACCAGCGTGTCCAGGCCCGCGAAGATGAACGCGATGATCAGGTACTGCGGCGTCTGCGCGGCCGTCGGGTCGATGAACTGCGGCAGCAGGGCCGAGCAGAAGATGTAGCCCTTGGGGTTGGTCACCGCCACGAGAAACGACTTGAAGAAGATGCGCCGGCTTTCGCCCGCCGTGACCGTCGCGGCGCCGTCCGCGGTTGGCAGCTGGAAGCCGCCCTTGGAACGCAGCATGCGCAGGCCGAGCCACGCCAGGTAGACCGCGCCGACCCACTTCAACATCGAGAACCAGAACTCCGACGCCGCCAGCAGCGCGCCGAGCCCGAGCGCCACCGCGCCGACCAGCACGAAGTCAGACAACACCGCACCGAGCATGCCCGGCAGCGCCCGGCGCACGCCGTGGCGCGACCCATTGCTCAGCGCCAGCAGCACGGTGGGACCGGGCGTGGCGATGGCCGCGAAGGCCACGATGGCGAACAACAGGGCGGTGGCGAGCGTCATCGTGGTGTCTCCGTCTGGGCGTGTTTCAGATCTTCTTGACCAGGACCATGCTCTTGCGGTCCCAGTTGTACTTGCGCTTGCGGGCCTCGGGCAGCCAGTCGGGGTTGACCTGCTGGAAGCCGCGCTTCAGGAACCAATGCATCGTGCGCGTGGTGAGCACGAAGATGCTTTCCAGGCCCATGGACTTGGCGCGGTGCTCGATGCGCTTCAGGATGCGTTCGCCGTCGCCCTGCGACTGCGACAGCGGCGACACGGTCAGCGCCGCCATCTCGGCCGTCTTCGCCTCGGGGTACGGGTAGAGCGCCGCGCAGCCGAAGATCACGCCGTCGTGCTCGATCACCGTGTAGTGGCCCACGTCGCGCTCGATCTCGGTGCGGTCGCGCTTGACCAGCGTTCCATCGCGCTCGAAGGGCTCGATGAGTTGCAGGATGCCGCCAATGTCGTCCACGGTGGCTTCGCGCAGGCTCTCGAGTTTTTCGTCGATCACCATGGTGCCGACGCCGTCGTGCACGTACACCTCCAGCAGCAGCGAGCCGTCCAGCGCGAACGGCAGGATGTGGTTGCGCTCCACGCCGCCCTTGCAGGCCTTCACGCAGTGCTGCAGGTAGAAGGCGGTGTCGGTGGGTTTCTGCGCCGGGGGGAGGGAGGCGAGCAGCTTCTCGGCGGCGTCCAGCGGCAGTTCGGTGTCGATCGGGTTGTCTTCGCTCTCGGGCAGTTCGCTGTCCATGCGGATGCCGGGAATCTCGGTCAGGAAGATCAGCTTGTCGGCCTGGATCGAGATGGCCACGCTCGTGGCGACTTCTTCCATCGTGAGGTTGAAGGCCTCGCCGGTGGGCGAAAAACCGAAGGGCGACATGAGCACCATCGCGCCGAAGTCCAGCGTGCGGCGGATGCCCGAGGCATCCACCTTGCGCACGAGGCCCGAATGCTTGAAGTCGACCCCGTCGACCACGCCCACGGGGCGCGCGGTGATGAAGTTGCCCGAGATCACCCGCACCGTCGAGCCGGCCATCGGCGTGTTCGGCAGGCCCTGGCTGAAGGCCGCTTCGATCTCGTAGCGCAACTGGCCGGCGGCTTCCTGCGCGGAGTCGAGTGCCACCTCGTCGGTGATGCGGATGCCGTGCGAGTAGCGCGCCTCGTGGCCCTTGGCCGCCAACTGCTCGTTGACCTGTGGACGGAAGCCGTGCACCAGCACGATCTTCACGCCCATGCTCTGGATCAGCGCCAGGTCTTGCGCGATGTTCTGCAGCTTGCCCGCCGCGATCGCCTCGCCCGCCAGGCCGACCACGAAAGTCTTACCGCGGTGCGTGTGGATGTAGGGCGCGACCGAGCGGAACCAGGGCACGAAGGTGAAATTGAAGACGGTGGACATGGGGCGTGATTGTGCATTCTTGGAAGGGGTTTCGTACGGCTCAGGCCAATGCGCGCAGCACGCGGGCCGCGGCGGCGGGCGGACCCGCGCCGCGGCCTCGGCCGGGCGCCGGAGGTGGCAGCAACTGCGCCTTGCGGGCACGGAAGGTCGCGAGCAGCGCCGCGTAGGCGTCGGTCGACTCGCCCGCCGGGGTGGCGGGCAGGTCCAGCAGCGCGGCCAGCTCGGCCGGTGCGATCGAGCCTTCGCGCATGAGCGCATCGACCACCGCCATCAGCGCCGGGGTGTGCGTCTCGAGCAGCGCGAGCGCGCGTGCGTGCTCCTGGGCGAGCAGCGCCTCGATCTCCGGGTTCGTCGCGGCGAGGTCGGTGTTCAGGTTGTCCTCGGCGTCGTTGGCGACGTCGGTGCGGCTCAAGCGTGAGCCGAAGGCGTAGTGGCGCACGTACTGCGCCGCAAGGGACGTGGCCTGCATGAAGTCCTGCGAGGCGCCCGAGGTGCAGGCCTCGCCGCCGAACACCATCTGCTCGGCGGCGCGGCCCGCCAGGCCGACGCAGATGCGGTCGCGCAGGTTTTCCTTGGACCAGGTCTTGCGCTGCTCGTAGCTGTTGTAGCCGCCCTCGAACGAGGCCACGTTGATCTTGATCTCCTGCGGCGCGCGGCCGAAGAGCACGCCGTAGACCACGCCGTGGCCCGCCTCGTGCACGGCGAGCAGCGCGCGGAAGTCCTCGCTCGAACGCTGCTTCAGGCGATTGAGCTCCAGCGCCACCGGGAACCGGCGGCGCGCCTTGCGGTACTTCGCCTCGATGCAGGGCACGCTCGCGTCCAGCGTGAGCCACACGGGCTCGCTCCCATCCCCGCCGCGCTCCAGCGCCCACAGCGCCGCGTTGACCAGCGTCGCGCTCAGGATCGCGTGGATCGAGGAGAACAGCGGACGCGTGCCCTGCGCCGGGAACACGGCGTTGGCGTAGATCTGCTCGTACACCACGGCATCGAGCACGAAGCGCACGCCGGAGCTCTCCTGGATCTCGCTCACGTAGCGGTCGCAGATCGACAGGATCAACTGCACGTAGGTCGCGCGGTTGAGCGACGGGTAGATCACGTGGTTGTTGCCCAGGCGCGCGATCTGCTCGGGGCGGAAGCGATTGACGAGCGCCTTCTTCACGTCGATGACCGAGAGCTTCTTCGTGAGCGCATGGAAGATGTCGGCGTCGGTGTCGCAGTCTTCGACGCGCTGGGCCGTCTCGGCGTACATCTCGTCCAGGTTGCCCGAGACGAACACCAGCAGCTTGCTGTAGTCGGTCTCCCAGCTCTGCTGCGTGTCGCGGAAGGCGCGCAGGCGCGCATGCACCTCGGCGGGCTTCCACGCCATGATCTGCAGCAGGGTCTCGGGCAGCTTCAGGCAGCGCTTGATTTCGCGTGCCTCCCACGGCGCCAGGTGCAGCTTGCGCTTCTTGAGCTTCTTCTTGTCGGCGGGGCCGTCGCGGTCCTGCTCGTATTCGGCATAGGCGAGCGAAGACTCGATCTCGCCGAGCATCGAGAGCGCCGGCGGCAGGCGGCCGTCGGACAGCAGCGCCCACACGTCCTGGTAGCGCTCGACCTTGGCGTCGTGGCCGTTGCCGTCCACGGTGCGAAAGCGCTGGAACTCATCGAGCACCAGGATGCCCGGCGTGCCCTCCACGATGCCCGACTCGGCCAGCATGGCCGAGATCGAGCCGCGGCTGCCATGGCCCGAGCCGTGGCTGAAGCCGTCCATCTGCACTTCGATGAAGCGGTCGTAGAAGCCCAGGTGCTGGGCCAGCTTGCGCACCAACTGCGTCTTGCCGGTGCCGGTGAGGCCCCAGAGGCAGACGATGACGGGGCGGCTGATGAGCTGCGGCAGCACATACCAGGCGCGCAGCGATTCGATCACGCGATCGATGATGTCGTCGATGCCGAAGAGTTCTTCCTTCAGCGATCGGGCGACGTTCTGCAGGTGCTTCGTGCGCTCGGCGAGCTCGGCATGCAGTTCGGAATGGATGTCGGTGGACATGGATTGATTTCTTGAAAAAAAACAGGAACGAAAAAGCGGCCACCCCTTCGCAATGAAGGAGCGGCAGGCAGACGCTGTGAAGGGGCGGTTGCTGCGCTTCTGGACCTGAAGCGCGCGACTCGAAACGTGGCGCGGGCCTCAGGCCGGGCGGAGCAACCTGGCCCGGCCATGCGTTGGGAGCGCATGGCGTGCGCAGCGGCTGCGCAATGGGGTGAGGGCAAGGAAGGACATGGACGCGATCCTATCGGTGGGTTGCGGTAGAGTAAAGACTATTTACGTCACACATCCAACCGTGGCGCCGTACTGTGGAAGCTGTGCAACAGCCGGTGCGCGCCGATAATCGACGGTTTGCCCGCCGCGTGCCGACGACGACTGCTCTGCCTTGACGACCACGACACCCTCCGCCCCCCTGCGCATCGAGTTCCCCGAATCGCTTCCCGTCTCCGGCCGGCGCGACGAAATCATGGCCGCCATCCAGGCGAACCAGGTCGTGATCGTCTGCGGTGAAACCGGCTCGGGCAAGACCACGCAGTTGCCCAAGATCGCGCTCGCGCTCGGCCGCGGCAAGATCAACGCCGAGCCGGGCAAGGGCCGGCTCATCGGCCACACGCAGCCGCGGCGCATTGCCGCGAGCTCCGTGGCCAAGCGCATCGCCGAAGAGTTGAAGACGCCGCTGGGCGACGTGGTCGGCTTCAAGGTGCGCTTTCAGGACCACCTGAGCCGCGATGCCTCGGTCAAGCTCATGACCGACGGCATCCTGCTCGCCGAGACGCAGACCGATCCGCTGCTCAAGGCCTACGACACGCTGATCATCGACGAGGCCCACGAGCGCTCGCTGAACATCGACTTCCTGCTCGGCTACCTGCGCGAGATCCTCCCGCGCCGCCCCGACCTGAAGGTGATCGTGACCTCGGCCACCATCGACGCCGACCGCTTCGCGCAGCACTTCGCATCGGCCAAGGGCCCGGCGCCGATCATCTACGTGTCGGGCCGCACCTTCCCCGTGGAGCAGCGCTACCGCCCCTTCGAGGAATCGCGCGAGCACGACCTGAACGATGCGATCGCCGACGGCGTCGACGAGCTCTGGCGCGATCCGCACAACGCGGGCGACATCCTCGTCTTCCTGCCCGGCGAGCGCGAGATCCGCGAGGCGGCCGACCACCTGCGCCGCCACCTGAGCCACCAGCCGCTGTTTCGCAACGCCGAGGTGCTGCCGCTGTTCGCGCGGCTCTCGGGCCCCGAGCAGGACCGCATCTTCGACAGCCACACGGGCCGCCGCATCGTGCTGGCCACCAACGTGGCCGAGACGTCGCTGACGGTGCCGGGCACCCGCTACGTGATCGATACCGGCACGGCCCGCGTCAAACGCTACAGCTTCCGCAGCAAGGTCGAGCAGCTGCTGGTCGAGCCGATCAGCCAGGCCGCGGCCAACCAGCGCGCGGGCCGTTGCGGCCGCGTGGCGAACGGCATCTGCATCCGGCTCTACGACGAGAAGGATTTCGACGGGCGCCCGCGCTTCACCGATCCGGAAATCCTGCGCTCCTCGCTCGCGGGCGTGATCCTGCGGATGAAGTCGCTGCGGCTGGGCGACGTGGCGCGTTTCCCGTTCCTGGAAGCGCCGTCGCCCCGCGCGATCGCCGATGGCTACCAGCTGCTCAACGAACTCGGCGCGGTCGACGACGCGAACGAGCTCACCGCCACCGGCGCCGAACTCGCCAAGCTGCCGCTCGACCCGCGCGTCGGCCGGATGATCCTGGAAGCCCGCACGCGCGGCGCGCTCGAGGAAGTGCTGGTCATCGCATCCGCCCTCAGCGTGCAGGACGTGCGCGACCGGCCGATGGAAGCGCAGCAGCAAGCCGACCAGGCCCATTCGAAGTTCGACGACGAGAAGAGCGAGTTCAGCGGCTACCTGCGCCTGTGGAAATGGATCGCCGACGCTCGCGGCGGCCACGGCGACACGCACAAGCTCAGCAATCGCCAGTACGAGCAGTTGCTGCGCCAGAACTTCATCAACATCCGCCGCGTGCGCGAGTGGCGCGACATCCACTCGCAGCTGCTCACGGTGGTCACCGAGCACAAGTGGCGCATCAACGCCGAGGCGGCCGGCTACGAGCCGCTGCACCTGTCGATGCTTGCCGGCCTCCTGGGCAACGTCGGCTGGAAGCTCGAAGACGACGAGGCGTACCTCGGTGCGCGCGGCATCAAGTTCTACAAGCACCCCGGCGCGCATCTGAAGAAGAAGCCCGGACGCTGGATCGTCGCGGCCGAGCTGGTCGAGACCACGCGGCTCTTCGGACGCGGCATCGCCAACATCGAGCCGCAGTGGCTCGAACAGGTGGCGGGGCATCTGCTGAAGAAGCAGCTGCTCGATCCGCACTGGGAGAAGAAGGGCGCGCAGGTCTCGGCGCTGGAGCGCGCGACCTTGTACGGCCTGGTGGTGTACAGCGGGCGCCGCGTCGATTTCACCAAGGTCGATCCAGTCGCGGCGCGCGAAATATTCATCCGCGAAGCGCTGGTCGCCGGGCAATGGGAAAGCAAGTTCCCGTTCCTCACCGCCAACCGCAAGCTGGTGCGCGAAGTCGAGGGGCTGGAGCACAAGGCGCGCCGGCAGGACGTGCTGGTCGACGAGGAACTGATCTTCGCCTTCTACGACGCGCAACTGCCCGCCGACGTGGCCAGCGGCATCAGCTTCGAGAACTGGTACCGCCATGCGTCCAGGGAGCAGCCGCGCCTCCTGTACCTGACACGCGACGAGCTGATGCGCCACCAGGCGGCCGGCATCACGACCCAATCGTTCCCGCCGACGCTGCGCCTGGGCGGTGTCGATTGCGCCGCGGCGTACCTGCACGAACCCGGCGATGCGAGGGACGGCCTCACGGTCAGCGTGCCGCTGTTCGTGCTCAACCAGGTGAGCGAAGAGCGCTGCGAATGGCTGGTGACCGGCATGCTCAAGGACAAGATCCAGGCGCTGCTCAAGAGCCTGCCGCAGCGCCCGCGCTCGCGGCTGGTGCCGCTGCCCGAATCGGCGACCAAGCTGGCCGAGGCGCTCTCGGAACCCGAACTGTTCGGCTCCGGCTCGCTCACCGACGTGCTGCTCAAGCGCGTGCGCGACATGACCAGCATCGACGTGAAGCGCGCCGACTTCAAGCTGGACATGCTGGCGCCGCACCTGTTCATGAACCTGCGCATCGTCGACGAGCATGGCCGCCAGCTGGGCATGGGGCGCAATCTCGGTGCGCTGAAGGCCGAATTGGGTGCGCAGGCGCGCGGGGCCTTCCAGGCGCTTGCGGGGCTCAACGTGAAAGCGTCGCCGGCGCCGAAAGCTTCTGCCGTCGATGAAGGCAAGGCGCCCGCGAAAAACGCGGCGCCCGAAAAGGCGACACCCGCATTGCCCGCGGGCCAGCGCTACACGGCCTGGACCTTCGGCGAGTTGCCGGAGTTGATGGAAGTGCGCCGCGGCGCGCAATCGCTCATCGGCTTTCCCGCGCTGCGCGACGAGGGCGACGCGGTGACGATCGAGGTGTTCGACGAGCCCGCCGTCGCCGCCGCGAAGCATCGCGCGGGCCTGCGCCGGCTGTTCGCGCTGCAGCTGAAGGACGCGCTCAAGTACCTGGAGAAAAACATCCCCGACCTGCAGAAGATGGCCGTGGCCTTCATGCCGCTGGGCACCTCCGAGGAGTTGCGCGCGCAAATCATCGACGTGGCCATCGACCGTGCGTTCCTGCAGGAGCCGCTGCCCACCGACGAGTTCGCCTTCAAGCGCCGGCTGGAAGAGGGGCGGGGGCGGCTCACGCTGATCGCCAACGAGGTGGCGCGGCTCGCGTCGACCGTCCTCATCGAGTACGCCGCGGCTGCGCGCAAGATCAAGGACACCAGGATCCAGCCCGAGGCCGTACAGGACGCCGCGCAGCAATTGCAGAAGCTCGTGGGCAAGCGCTTCATCGCCGATTCGCCGTGGACCCAGCTGCAGCACTTCGCGCGCTACCTGAAGGCCATCGTGCTGCGCCTGGACAAGCTGCGCGCCGACCCCGCGCGCGACACCGCCAAGCTGGCCGAACTGCGCCCGCAGGAGCAGCGCTACTGGCGCCTGGTGGCCGAGCGCAAGGGCGTGGTGGACGACCGCATGCTCGAATTCCGCTGGCTGCTCGAGGAGCTTCGCGTGAGCTTTTTCGCCCAGGAGCTGCGCACACCGCAGCCGGTGAGCGTTAAGCGACTCGACAAGGCCTGGGCCCAGTTGCAGGCATGAAAAAGCCCGCGGCGAAGCGGGCTTTTTTCATTGAGGCGTAGGCGCCATCGTATGCGCTATATGCGACCCATCAGCACCAGGATGACGACGATCAGCACGATCAGGCCGACGCCGCCGCTTGGCCCGTAACCCCAGGAGCGGCTGTAACCCCAACTCGGCAGCGCGCCGACCAATATCAGGATCAGGACGATGAGCAGAATGAACGAGAGGGACATGGTTTTCTCCTGGGACGTTTGTTGTAACGAGCCTTGATGCTCATCGTCCTGGGGCGCGCGAGGCGCCGGAGAGCCGCCCCTTCGGCGGTCAGGACTGTCCTACCGTGGGCGTCGGCGCTTGGCGCCTGCTTCGTCGGAGAGCAGGAAGTGCATGCCGAGGGCGAATGCCAGGAACACGGCGCCGAGTCCGCCGATGATGGTTGCACCGCCCCAGAGATCGAAGAAGCCGTCGAGCCGAGCGTCTTTCGGATCGGCGGGATCGAAGAGCACACCCACGACCTCTCCCTTGTCGTAGGCGGGCGGGCTGCTGCTGCTCGACGGCGCGAACTCGATGGTTTCGCCGGACGGCACCTTGAAATGCACCAGCGGGCGCCATGTGTCCGAGCTGTTGCGGCGCGAACTCTCCACACGCAGCAGCTCGATCACCTCACCTTGTGCCCGGCTGGCCGAGGCGATGAACTTCGTGGTGTTCTGGTACAGGAGCCACGCGCCGGCGAGCATCAGCACGCCGACAAGACCGAAGACGAACTTGACGATGCGGGCGGATTTCATTCGGGTGGCCTTCAGCTTCGCATCAGTTCGGTCAACAGGGTGCCGACGGCCGCGAGCACCAGGCCCACGGCCAGGAAGCCCGCCGCTCCCAAGGTGGACAGCAGCGCGCGTCGCCAGGGGCGTGTGCGAAAGAAATAGACCGGAATGCCCAGCAGCGGAAAGACCCCGGCCCACAGCGCCGAGCGGCCGGGCGGGATCACGCCGCGCGCGAGGCCTTCGGCCCGGCACCATGTGTAGCAAAGCGCCGAGATCAGGAACGCATGCGCCATGTCGAGCACGGTGTAGTCCTTGCCGCGCACGGGTGGCATGAAGGCGTCGGCCACGCCCACCACGAGGAACGAGAGGCCCAGGGCCAGCAGGATCCAGCGCGGCCGGTTCATCGTCATCGCGGCACCCGGGTCCTGGCGGCCGTCGTCAGAGCTTCGCGAGCCGGTCCAGCGCCGCCAGGAGCGTCTCGTCCTTCTTGGCGAAGCAGAAGCGCACCACGCGCTGGTCGAAGCCGTTGCCATAGAACGCCGACAGCGGAATCGCCGCCACGCCGATCTCGCCTGTGAGCCACAGGCAGAAGTCGGCTTCGGAGAGATCGCTCACGGCCGAGATGTCGACGCACTGGAAGTAGCTGCCTTCGCTGCGCAGCAGCCTGAAGCGCGTCTTCTCGGCCAGGCCCGCGGCGAACAGGTCGCGCTTGCGCTGGTAGAAAGCCGGCAGCTCGAGGTAGGGCTTCGGCTCGGCCATGTACTGCGCGAGCGCATGCTGCATCGGCGTGTTCACGGTGAACACGTTGAACTGGTGCACCTTGCGGAACTCGGCCATCAGCGGCGCGGGCGCGGCCACGTAGCCGACCTTCCAACCGGTCACGTGGTAGGTCTTGCCGAAGCTGCTGACGATGAAGCTGCGCGCCGCAAGACCCGGGAAGCGGGCCACGCTTTCGTGCCGTGCGGCATCGAACACCATGTGCTCGTAGACCTCGTCGGCGATCACGAACACGTCGGTCGGGGCGAGCAGCGCTTCGAGCTTGCGCATCTCGGCCTCGGTCCAGACCGTGGCGCTCGGGTTGTGCGGCGTGTTGATGATGATCGCGCGCGTGCGCGGCGTGAGCGCGGCGGCGATCTTGTCGAAGTCGGGGCGGAAGGTGCCGGGCACGAGCGGCACGCGCACCACGCTGCCGCCTGCAAGGTCGACGTTGGGCACGTAGCTGTCGTAGCAGGGCTCCAGCACGATCACTTCGTCGCCCGGCCGCACGATGGCCAGGATGGCGGTGATGATGGCCTGCGTCGCGCCCGCGGTGACGGTGATCTCGGCAGCGGCGCTGTAGCTGTGGCCATAAAGCGCGGAGATCTTGGCGGCGATGGCATCGCGCAGCGCCGGGATGCCCGGCATCGGCGGGTACTGGTTGTGGCCCGCGGCCATGGCGGCCGTCACGTCCTCGAGCAGCTTCGGATCGCAGTGGAAATCCGGAAAGCCCTGCCCGAGGTTGACCGCGTTCTTCTCGGCGGCCAGCGCCGACATGACGGTGAAGATGGTGGTGCCGACTGCCGGCAGCTTGGTGGTGATCTCGGGCGTGCGGGGGGAAAGCACAGTACTCATAGTTCGTAGTCTTGTTGATGGCCGCTCAGAGCCTTGGCGATCAGGTTGCGGTCGAGCCGGTCGCTCAGCAGCTCGGCGAACTTGAAGACGAAGTTGCGCAGGTAGGCGCTGCGCTTGAACGCGACACGGGCAATATTCTGGCCGAACACATGCCCCATCGGGCGCACCACGAGGTCGGCGTTCGACTCGTCGCGCACCGCCATCTCGGCCACGATGCCCACGCCCAGGCCCAGGCGCACGTAGGTCTTGATCACGTCGGAGTCGATCGCTTCGAGCGCGATGCGCGGTGAGAGCTTCTTCTGCGCGAAGGCGTGGTCGATGCGCGTGCGGCCTGTGAACGACGGGTGGTAGGTGATGATCGGCTCGCTGGCCAGGTCTTCGAGCGAGATGCGCTCCTTGGCGGCCAGCGGATGGTCCTTGGGCAGCACCAGCACGTGCTGCCATTCGTAGCAGG
The DNA here is from genome assembly GCF_900115685.1 of Variovorax sp. 770b2. GTDB lineage: Bacteria > Pseudomonadota > Gammaproteobacteria > Burkholderiales > Burkholderiaceae_C > Variovorax. The sequence goes on from NZ_FOXJ01000001.1 coordinate 1,352,786, forward strand.
GCAGGGTCACGAGCTCGGCGTAGCCGTCGAGCGATTCGGTGGCGATGCCGATCTCGGCGATCTCGTCGATCACCATGCGCGCCACCTGGTCGGGCGAGCCCTGGTGCAGGCTCACGTTGACCTTCGGATAGGCCTCGCGCAGGTTGGCCACGGGCACCGGCAGCACGTAGCGCGCCTGGGTGTGGGTGGTGGCGATGGAGAGGGTGCCGCTGTCCTGCGCGCTGAACTGTTCGCCGATGCGCTTCAGGTTGCCCACCTCCCGCATGATCAGCTCGATGCTGGCAATGACGTGCTGGCCCGGCTCGGTCACGCGTTTGAGGCGCTTGCCATGGCGCGCGAAGATCTCGACGCCCAGCTCTTCTTCGAGTTCGATGATGGCCTTGGAGACGCCCGGCTGCGAGGTGTGGAGCGCCTTGGCCGCCTCGGTAAGGTTCAGGTTGCGCCGCACGGCTTCCTGAACAAACTTGAATTGGTGCAGATTCATATCAAATTCCGTCTTATTGCGGAATTCATTATGCCTTCGCAATCTATCGAAATTGCCGGGTCTCAGGATTTGACCGCAATTCTGGCCAGCAATTCGAGCAGTTCGGGCTCTTCGCCGACGATGCGGGCGAGCGAGAAATCGATGTCGGGCCAGGTCTTGCGAAGGGTTTCGAGTTGCAGCGGGAGGTCCTCGCGGGCGTGTTTGCCCATGCCGAGGAACAGGGGAACGACGCGGAGGGCGGTGGCGCCGTCGGCGATCAGGCCGGCTGCGGCCGAATGGAGGTCCGGCGTGGCCAGTTCCATGTACGCGCACACGACGCGCGCCGTGGGGTCGTCCTGCAGGACCCGCGCGGCCACCGCCTCGATGGGCTCGCGCCAGCGCTCGTCGCGCGAACCGTGCGCCAGCAGCACGGTGCCTCGCACGCTGCGCATCCGCACGCCGTCGGTCATCTTCGAAGCACCAGCCAGCTGAAGGCCGTCAACGACATCACCGAATAGATCATTCCCGGCGCCGCTGCCGTGAGCCATGGCGACCAGTTGCTCAGGTTGCCTAGGTAGCCGAACACGTTGTTCAGCAGGAAGAAGCTGATGCCGATCATCACGCCGCCGAACACGTAGGTCGTGATGCCGGCCTGGCGGAAGTGCAGGTAGGCAAAGGGCAGGGCGAGCACCACCATCACCAGGCACGACAGCGGATAGAACACCTTGCGCCAGAACTCGATCTCGTAGCGCTGCGCGGTCTGGCCGTTGGCATCCAGGTGGCGGATGTAGTCGAACAGGTCGATCGTGCTCATGCGGTCTGGCCGCAGCAGGGCCACCGAGACCATTTCGGCGGTCAGCGAGGTGGGCCAGTCCATCTGCGGGATTTCGGTGGTGACGATGCGGGCCTTGTCGGCGGCGCTGCGCGTGTCGTAGTCCTGCTTCTCGATGTCCGCCAGTGCCCAGTGCCCGTCCAGGATGCGCGCGGACTTGGCGACCAGCTGCTTGCTCACGTAGCCGTTGGCGTCGAATTCGAAGATGCGCGCGTTCTTGAGCGAACCGTCGCGCGAGATCGACAGCACGTTGACGGCGTAGGACACGTTGTCGCGCTTCTCCTTGAGCCAGGCGCCGGTGTTGCCCACCAGCGAGTAGGTGCCCTGGTAGCGCGACTTCAGGAGCTGGCCGGTGCGCTCGGACATCGGTGCGATGTAGTCGCCCACGGCGAAGGTCAGGATGACAAAGCCCACGCCCAGCAGCAGCAGCGTGCGCAGCGCGCGCCACGGGCCCAGGCCGCTCGTGCGCAGGATGGTGTATTCGGAGCTCTGCGCGAGGCGCGCCATCACGAAGATGCAGCCGATCAGCACGGTGATCGGGAGCAGTTCATAAAGATGGCTGGGGATCAGCAGCGCCACGTAGATCAGCGCCTGCATCGGTCCGTAGGCGAGGCTTTCGGGCTTGCCGACGGACTGCAGCTCGTCGACGAAGTCGAAGAAGAAGAACAGGCTCAGGAAGCCGAGCGTCACGAAGGCCACCGCCTTCAGTGCCTCGACATAGATCAGGCGTCGGATGGTTTTCACGAGGTCGGGTCGATCTTGTGGGGTTGCACGGACGGCAGGCCGCCGGCGATCACGCGCGCCGGCTTTCGGCGCTGGCCCCAGTTGTTGTTGCGCAGGAACAGCCACGCTGCGCCGATGAGGAACACGCCGCCATGCAGCAGGAGCATGAAGCTGCCCATGCCGTAGCGGCCCGAGCTGATCCAGCTCTGCCCCAGGTTCAACAGGTTGTAGTAGATGACGAAGGCGAACAGCGCGAACAGCAGGTTGCCGCTGCGGCCCACGCGCGGATTGACGCTCGAGACGGTCAGCGCCAGCAGCACGAAGTTGATGGCCGCCAGCAGCATGCCGATGCGCCAGCCCAGCTCGCCCAGGCTCGCGTTGCTGCGGTCGCGCAGGAGCGAGAGGGTGGTGCGCGACCGAGGCGGGGGGGGGTTGGCCGTGGCGTCGGAGCTGCCGCCTGCGCGCGTGCCGTAGGTCTTGAACTCGCTGATCTTCAGGCCCGAGGTCGGCAGCAGCGGGCGCTCCAGGCGCTGGCCGTTGCTGAGCATGAGGAAGCGGTTGGGGCCCACGTCCTCGATGCGGCCGCTGCGCGCCGAGGTGGTGATCTGCAGGCCGCGCTCGATCGCCCAGATGAAGACGTTGGTGGCAGTGGCGCCGTCCGGCGTGTCCTTGTCGATGAAGAAGACGCGCATGCGGCCCGACGATTCACGGAACTCGCCCGGCGTGACGCGCTCGATGTCGCTGCGCTGCTCGTATTGCTGGCGCATGCCCGCGGTCTGCGAGTTGGCCCAGGGCCAGCCCACCAGCGCCATGACGGCGATCAGGATCAGCACCGGCCAGGCGAAGCGGAACAGCGGCTCCACGAAGTCGGCCAGCCCGCGCCCGCTGGAGAACCAGATGACCATCTCGCTGTCGCGGTACATGCGCGAGAGGGTGCCCACGATGGCGATGAAAAGGCTCAGGCTCAGGATGGTCGGCATGTAGCCGAGCACCGTGTAGGCCATCACGAGGAACACCTCTTGCGGGTTCACACTGCCCTTGGACGCGAGCCCCAGGGTACGGATGAGCATCATGGTCATCACGATGGTGACCAGAACCACGAGGGTCGCTCCGAAGCTGCGGGACAGCTCCTTGCGTAGGGAAGAATGGAATAACATCGTTCGAGGAAAAAAAGGATTATGGACTTTCAACTCAAGCCCCTCACCGTCGCCCAGGCCGCAGCCGAAAAATCCGATGTCCTCATCGTGCTCGTCGGCAGCGCTCCCATCACCTCCAAAGATGCGCTTTCCGTGCTGGCCGCCACTGCCCGCAAGGCCGGCGACCTGCCCGACAAGGCCGGCAAGCTCCTCGCACTCTACCGCCCCGACGAGGTCGTGGCCTCCCGCGTGGTGCTCGCGGCCATCGGCGACGGCAAGCCCGCGTCGGTGCGCAGCGGGGTGATCGCGGCAATCAATGCGGCCAAGGCCCACCGGCCCAAGCGGGCCGTCATCGTCTTCGCCCAGCCGGCCGACGGCGCAGCCGTGGCCTGCGCGGTCACGGCCGCGGCCGATGCCAGCTATGTCTACACCACCACCAAGTCGAAGGCCGAGGCGCGCAGCATCCGCCACCTGACCGTCGGCGTGGCCGATGCGGCGGGCGCCAGCAAGGCTTTCGACGAGGCCCGCGCCACCGTGCTGGGCATCGAACTGGCCAAGGAGTGGGGCAACCGCCCCGCCAACTACGCCACCCCCACGCTGCTGGCCGAAGCCGCCAAGGAACTGGCCAAGCTCCCCGGAGTCAAGTGCGAGGTGCTCGGGCCCAAGGAAGTCGAGAAACTGGGCATGGGCTCTTTCGCCGCGGTGGCGCAGGGCTCGGCCGAGCCGCTGCGATTCATCGTGCTGCGCTACCAGGGCGCGCCCAAGGACCAGGCGCCGGTGGTGCTGGTCGGCAAGGGCATCACCTTCGACACCGGCGGCGTTTCGCTCAAGCCCGCGGCCGAGATGGACGAGATGAAGTTCGACATGTGCGGCGCCGCGAGCGTGCTGGGCACCTTCCGCGCGCTCGGCGAGATCCGGCCGGCGATCAACGTGGTCGGTCTCATCCCCTCGTGCGAGAACATGAACGACGGCAAGGCCGTCAAGCCGGGCGACGTGGTCACCAGCATGAGCGGGCAGACCATCGAGGTGCTCAACACCGACGCCGAAGGCCGGCTCATCCTGTGCGATGCGCTGACCTATGCCAAGCGCTTCGATCCGGCCGCGGTGATCGACATCGCGACGCTCACGGGCGCCTGCGTGATCGCGCTCGGCGGCGTGCGCAGCGGCCTGTTCGCGAGCGACGAGACGCTGGCTGCGGCGCTGCAGGCGGCCGGCGAGCAATCGCAGGACCGCTGCTGGCGCCTGCCTCTGGACGACGAGTACGCCGAAGGCCTCAAGAGCAACTTCGCCGACGTGGCCAACATCGGGGGGCGCGCCGGGGGCGCGGTCGTCGCGGCCAAGTTCCTGCAGCGCTTTGCCGGCGACTTCGCGTGGGCGCACCTGGACATCGCGGGCACCGCCTGGAAGAGCGGGGCGGCCAAGGGCTCGACGGGCCGGCCCGTGGGGCTCCTGGTGTCCTACCTGACGACCCGCGCGGCCGACAAGGCCGCTCCCGCTTCACCCAAGGCCAAGGCCGAGCTCAAGGCGCCGACCCGGAAGGCCCGGTCCTCCAAGTGACGGAAATCGGCTTTCACTTCAACGCGCCCGACAAGCTGAACTACGCTTGCCGGCTCGTTCGCAAGGCCGTGAATGCACGCGGCCTGCGGGTGGTGGTGGTCGGCGATGCGCAGGCGCTCGACGCGGTGGATGCCGCGCTCTGGCAGCTGTCGCCCGTCGACTTCGTCGCGCATTGCCGCGGCGATGCGCAGGCCCATGTGGTGGCCCGCTCGCCGGTGATCCTTTCGTCGGAAGGTGCCGACGCGGCATCGCTGCCGCACCGCGAGATGCTGGTGAACCTGGGCCTCGAAGTGCCCGCCGGTTTCGAGCGCTTCGAGCGCCTGATCGACATCGTGAGCGACGAGGCCAACGACCGGCAGATCGGCCGCTCGCGCTGGCGCCACTACGCCGACCGCGGCTACACCATTCAGCCGCACGACTTCGCAAGGAGCGCTTCCTGATGGCCAGCACGCTGCGCACGCCGCCCCGGTTCGTTCCCACGCTGACCACGGTGCTCGATATCCCGGCGGAGCCCGCGGATGCCGAGCCGGGCGAGGCGCCAGCACCACAGCCCGATGCGGCCAGCGCGGTCGCGTTGCCGCCCGCGGCGCAGCTCACGCAGGCGGAAATCGTCAGCCTCGAGGAGCAGCTTTTGCATCGCGTGCTGCAGCGCGTCGACCTCTCACTGGAAGAGCGGTTGAGCGATGCGGTGTCCGCCGCAGTCCAGCAGCAACTGGACGACATGGTGCCGCGCCTGCGCGGTGAAATCGAGGCCGTTCTGCGTGCGCTGGTGATCGAATCGATGGCCGCCGAACTCTCTGAAAACACAGGGTCTACGCCAGCTTCCGGCGCATAAATCCTCGGCTAAACTGCGCCGCAGGTCGGAATGGCGTGAGGGTGCCGCTGGTCTGCGGCGCGAAACTTGCGAGGTCTGCGCGCCCGGATCACACGACCGGTTTTTTATTGTTTTCATCCAAGTTCTGGAGGTTTCCCATGCAATTGAAATGGACTGCGGTCGCACTGGCTGCACTCACGCTGGTGGCTTGCGGCAAGAAAGAAGAAGCTGCCGCACCCGCTGCAACGCCGGCGCCCACCGCGGCTGCTCCCGCACCTGCAGCACCTCCTGCCGATGCACTGGTCGTCAAGATCGGTCACGTCGGCCCGACCAGCGGTCCCATTGCCCACCTCGGCAAGGACAACGAGTTCGGCGCCAAGATGGCCATCGAAGACCTGAATGCAAAGGGCCTCAAGATCGGCGACAAGGTTGCCAAGTTCGTGCTGGTGCCTGAAGACGACGCCGGCGATCCGAAGCAAGGCACGGCCGTTGCCCAGAAGCTGGTCGACGAAAAGGTCAACGGCGTGGTCGGTCACCTGAATTCGGGCACCACCATTCCCGCTTCCAAGCTCTACAGCGACGCCGGCATTCCGCAGGTCTCGCCTTCGGCAACCAACCCCAAGTACACGCGCCAGGGCTTCAAGACCACGTTCCGCGTGGTGGCTGACGACACGCAACTGGGCGGCACGCTCGGCAAGTACGCCGTCGACACGCTCAAGGGCAAGAACATTGCCGTGATCGACGACCGCACGGCCTACGGCCAAGGCGTTGCCGAAGAATTCGAGAAGGCTGCCAAGGCTGCCGGCGGCACCATCGTGGGCCACGAGTTCACCACCGACAAGTCGACCGACTTCAACGCCATCCTGACCAAGCTGAAGGCTGCCAAGCCCGACGTCCTGTTCTTCGGCGGCATGGATGCCGTGGGCGGCCCGATGCTCAAGCAAGTCAAGCAACTCGGCCTGAACGTCAAGTTCATGGGCGGCGACGGCCTGTGCACCGGCGAACTGCCCAAGCTGGCTGGCGATGCCATCGGCGAAGACATGGTGGTGTGCGCCGAAGCCGGCGGTGTCGATGGCGACTTCAAGCAGCCGCTGGAAGACTTCAAGGCCCGCTTCAAGACCAAGAACGGCGTCGAAGTGCAGATCTACGCACCGTACGTCTATGACGCGGTCAACGTGCTGGCCGAAGCCATGGTCAAGGCCGGTTCGTCGGAGCCGGAAAAGTACCTGCCTGAAATCAGCAAGCTGCAATACAAGGGCGTGACCGGCCCGATCGCCTTCGACGAAAAGGGCGACATCAAGAACGGCGCGCTGACCTTGTTCACCTACAAGGGTGGTGTGCGTACGCAGATCGCCGTGGTGCGCTGAACGCATTGGCAACTGCGCGGCTTGTCCGCTAAAGAGAAAAGGGCCTTCGGGCCCTTTTTTCATGCGCCGTGCAAGCGGCGCTAGAGTGCGGCGAGGCCCGAGGGGCGGTCGGTGTTGCAGTACTCGATGAAGGCATCGAGGTCGCGTGATTTGTCGAACACGGCGTCGGCCCCCAGCGCTTCGCAGCGGGCCCGGATGTCCACGGTCACGTAGTTGCTCAGCACCACCACGCGCTGGCCCGCCGAGCGAGCCTTGCAGCCGGCCAGCACACCCAGGCCGGAGCCTTCCTTGAGGAACAGGTCGACGATCAGGAGTTGCCAGTCGGCGGGGTGGGCTGCCAGCCAGGCCAGTGCATCCGACTCCGTTTCGGCAAAGCCGACCACATGGCCGTTGACCAGATCTTCCAGGGCCGGGACCAGGTTGTCTCTGATGGTCTTGTTGTCCTCGACGAGGAACGTGATGAGGGACATGCCTTGGTTTCGCTTTGAGAACCAATAGCGTAGCGTGCCCGGCGCGGTCGCAGCGTAGGAGAAGGGAGACGGACCGAAGGACCGTTGTTCCGGGGCCCGTTCAGTCCGAGCCGTTGGCGCGGATCTTTGCCTTGAGCTTTTCGGCCAGCGCCTGGCTCTCGTCGCGCTCGGCCGTCACCTCGATGCGCTTCTCGATTTCTTCGCTCAGCGCCGCGTTCACCTCGGCCAGTTTTTCCGCCGACTTGGCCAGCTTTTCTTCGAGCTGGCTCGTGTGCTCGATGGCCTGCGCCACTTCACCGACCTGGATCTCGTCGGGCAGCTCCTGCTCGAGCACCGTGCTCACCACGGCGAGGTTGTCCGATGCCCGTTGCACATCGGCAGCGACTTCTTCGCTCTTTTGAAGCGTCTTGTCCAGGGAGGTCTTGCCACGCGGTGCGGTTTGGGTCTGTCCAGCCATCGAGGCTCCTTTTGCGGTTCTTGCGGGCTTGAAAGTAAAACCTTTGAATCGTACCGCCAGACGAATTCGTCCGCGATCTTGCCCCCAGTTGTTGCAAAGCAACGTGTCATAGAACACATAGAACAGCCCGGACGAAAAAAAGCCCAAGTGCTTGTGGCGACTTGGGCTTCTTCTTGCTGTCTCTGCATGTTCGCGAACGGTTACGAACAATCAATCTCTGGCGGAGCAGGCGGGATTCGAACCCGCGGAGGGCTATTAACCCTCACACGCTTTCCAGGCGTGCGACTTAAACCGCTCATCCACCGCTCCTGAGCCCATGATTATAGCAGTCGCTCAGCTCGGATTCGACGGCTTGCCGGCCTGAACCATGCGCATCGCCGAGGCGATGAGCGCCGCGGTCTCGCTCATGTTGCTCGGCACGATCAGGGTGGTCTTGGAATCGGCCGCGACCTTGCCGTAGGCATCGACCGCGCGTTCGGCCACCTTCAGCTGCACGGCCTGTTCGCCGCCAGGTTGCTGGATGGCGGCGGCCACGCGCTCGATGGCGTCTGCCGTCGCAGTGGCCACCGCGGTGATGGCGGCGGCCTCGCCCTGGGCGTTGTTGATCTGGGCCTGCTTCTCACCCTCGGAGCGGGCGATGAAGGCCTCGCGCTCGCCGGTGGCGATGTTGATCTGCTCCTGGCGGCGGCCTTCCGAGGCTGCGATCAGCGCGCGCTTGCCGCGCTCGGCGGTGATCTGCGCCTGCATGGCCAAGAGGATTTCCTTGGGCGGCGTCAGGTCCTTGATTTCGTAGCGCAGCACCTTCACGCCCCAGTTGAGCGCGGCCTCGTCGATCGCGGCCACGACCTGGGCGTTGATGACATCGCGTTCCTCGAAGGTCTTGTCCAGCTCGAGCTTGCCGATCACGCTGCGCAGCGATGTTTGTGCGAGCTGCGTCACCGCCACGATGTAGTTCGACGAGCCGTAGCTCGCGCGCATCGGGTCGGTCACCTGGAAGTACAGGATGCCGTCAACCTGCAGCTGCGTGTTGTCGCGCGTGATGCAGATCTGGCTCGGAACGTCGAGCGGGATTTCCTTCAGGCTGTGCTTGTAGGCCACCCGGTCGATGAACGGGATCAGGAAGTTGGGCCCGGGCGTCATGGTGCCGTGGTACTTGCCCAGGCGCTCGCGCACCCAGGCGTTCTGCTGCGGCACGAACTTGACCGACTGGCTGATGAAGATGATCGCAATGACCAGGATGATGAGGGGGACCGAGAATTCCATGGTGCTCTTCCTTTTCTGAGTTCTGTTCTCTGCTGACTAGATCTTGTCGACGACGAGGCGGCTGCCGATCACCTCGACCACGCGGTGTTCGCCCGTCGAAGGCGCGTGCCCCGCGCGCTGCACGACGGTCCATTGGGCGCCGCGATAGCGCACAGTGGCGGTGCCGTCGGGATTCCATGCATCGACATGCACGCTCTCGCCGATGTCCAGGTTCACGTCGCGGTTGGTGCCGGCGCCCGCTGCCCGTGGGCGCTTGCGCTGGATCGAATACCAGACCAGCACGGCACCCACGCCGACCACGGCGGCCACGATCAATTGCGTGATGGGGCCCAAGCCCAGGTGCGCTGCGATGGCCGCAGCCGCGAAGCCGGCCGCCAGCAGAAGCAGGTACACCGTGCCCGAGAGCAACTCGGCCACGATGGCAGCTCCCGCGATCAGCCACCAGACGGTGGAATTCGCCATGACAACTCCTCTTTCTTGCTTGTTCGATGCGCGCCATTCTGAGGCATAAGACGCCAAGCGCTTGCCACGCGTAGGGGTACTGGTGCGAGGGGAGTGCTTCATGCCGCCATCGCTCGAATGTCTTGCGCGAGGCTGACCAAATCCTTCATCTGAATTCCGTACACTTCGCGCCTCATTGCCTGTCCGGAGCCCCGCTCATGAAATTCCGCTTCCCCATCGTCATCATCGACGAGGACTTCCGCTCCGAAAACACCTCGGGCCTCGGCATTCGCGCGCTCGCGCAGGCCTTCGAGAGCGAGGGCTTCGAGGTGCTGGGCGTCACGAGCTACGGCGACCTGAGCCAGTTCGCGCAGCAGCAAAGCCGCGCCAGCGCGTTCATCCTGTCGATCGACGACGAGGAGTTCACCGTCGGCCCCGACCTCGATCCGGCCGTGCTGAACCTGCGCACCTTCATCGGCGAGGTGCGGCGCAAGAACGCGGACGTGCCCATCTACATCTACGGCGAGACCAAGACCGCGCGCCATATTCCGAACGACATCCTGCGCGAGCTGCATGGCTTCATCCACATGTTCGAGGACACGCCGGAGTTCGTGGCGCGCCACATCATCCGCGAGGCCAAGAGCTATCTGGAAGGCGTGCAGCCGCCGTTCTTCAGGGCGCTGATCGACTATGCGGAAGATGGTTCGTACTCCTGGCACTGCCCGGGCCACTCGGGCGGCGTGGCGTTCCTCAAGAGCCCGGTGGGCCGGATGTTCCACCAGTTCTTCGGCGAGAACATGCTGCGCGCCGACGTCTGCAACGCGGTCGAAGAACTGGGCCAGTTGCTCGACCACACCGGCCCGGTGGCGGCCAGCGAGCGCAACGCTGCGCGCATCTTCAATGCCGACCATTGCTTCTTCGTGACCAACGGCACCAGCACCAGCAACAAGATGGTGTGGCACCACACGGTGGCGCCCGACGACGTGGTGGTGGTCGACCGCAACTGCCACAAGTCGATCCTGCACGCGATCATCATGACTGGCGCGATTCCGGTGTTCATGAAGCCCACGCGCAACCACTTCGGCATCATCGGCCCGATTCCCAAGAGCGAGTTCGAGCAGAGCGCCATCAAGGCCAAGATCAAGGCCAACCCGCTGCTGGCCGACGTGGACCACGAGAAGGTCAAGCCGCGCGTGATGACGCTCACCCAGTCGACCTACGACGGCGTGATCTACAACACCGAGACCATCAAGAACATGCTCGACGGCTACGTCGACACGCTGCACTTCGACGAGGCGTGGCTTCCGCATGCGGCCTTCCACCCGTTCTACGGCGCCTACCACGCGATGGGCAAGCGCCGCGTGCGGCCGAAGGATTCGCTGGTGTTCGCCACCCAGTCCACCCACAAGCTGCTGGCCGGCATCAGCCAGGCCAGCCACGTGCTGGTGCAGGACTCGCAGAATCGCGCGCTCGACCGCGACCTCTTCAACGAGGCCTACCTGATGCACTCGTCCACCAGCCCGCAGTACGCGATCATCGCGAGCTGCGACGTGGCCGCCGCCATGATGGAGCCGCCCGGCGGCACCGCGCTGGTGGAAGAAAGCATCCTCGAGGCACTGGACTTCCGCCGCGCCATGCGCAAGGTCGAGGAAGAGTTCGGCAAGGACGAGTGGTGGTTCAAGGTCTGGGGCCCCGAGAAGCTCGTGGACGAAGGCATCGGCCGCGCCGAGGACTGGATCATGAAGGGCGAGAAGGACGGAAAGCCCAAGAACAAGAAGTCGCCGCGCAACTGGCACGGCTTCGGCGACCTGGCCGACGGCTTCAACATGCTCGACCCGATCAAGTCGACCATCGTGACGCCAGGCCTGGACCTGGAGGGCAACTTCGCCGAGACCGGCATCCCCGCGAGCGTGGTGACCAAGTTCCTCGCCGAGCACGGCGTGATCGTGGAGAAGACGGGCCTGTACAGCTTCTTCATCATGTTCACCATCGGCATCACCAAGGGCCGCTGGAACACGCTGCTCACGGCGCTGCAGCAGTTCAAGGACGACTACGCGCGCAACCAGCCGATGTGGCGGATCCTTCCCGAGTTCTGCCAGCATCACCCGGGCTACGAGAAGCTCGGTTTGCGCGACCTGTGCCAGCACATCCACAAGCTGTATGCGCGCTTCGACGTGGCGCGCCTCACGACCGAGATGTACCTGAGTGACCTCACGCCGGCCATGAAGCCCAGCGACGCCTTCGCCCACATCGCGCACCGCAAGACCGAGCGCGTGGAGATCGACGAACTCGAGGGCCGCATCACCACCAGCCTGATCACGCCGTACCCGCCGGGCATTCCGCTCCTGATTCCGGGCGAAGTGTTCAACAAGAAGATCGTCGACTACCTGAAGTTCTCGCGCGAATTCAACCTGCAGTGCCCGGGCTTCGAGACCGATATCCACGGCCTCGTGGCGCGCGTCGACGAAACGGGCAAGAAGCGCTACTACGCCGACTGCGTTCGCAGGGCCGGCTGATCTTGTTCAGGAGTGCGGGGCGTCTTCGCGCACCCGCATGAAGCGCGCGAACCGGGGCAGGCCGCTGGCGTTGGTGCCGTTGAAGCGGTAGGTGACCCAGGTGCCGATGGCGGGCGGGTTCTCGCGCTCGGCATCGGTCAGGCCGCTGCCGATCCGAAAGCGCTTGCCCTCGGGCGTCTCGACGATCAATGCGCCCAGCCGTGTGCTGTTGCGGCCCTTGCCGGTCGCGTGGCCGACCACGCGGGCTTCGGCATCGTCGTAGGGCTTGAACTTGAGCAGGTCGTGGTTGCGCTCGCCGCGGTAGAGCGAGCCGCCGCGGTGCAGCACCAGGCCTTCGCCGCCCATCTTCACCGTCTTGTCGAGCAGGGCCTGCAGTTCGGCCTGCGTGGTGGCGCGCTCCTGCGGCACGAGGGTGACCCACGGCGCATCGGTGATCGGCAGCAGCTTGCGCAGTGCCGCCAGGCGCGTGGTGAAGTCGCCGGGCTGGGCCGGCATGTCGAAGACCATGAAGCGCATCTCGCGCCAGGCGACGTCGTTCGGCGTCTGGCTGCGCACGGTGGACACCGCGTGCGCAAAGCGGCCGCGGCCGGCCCATAACTCACCGTCCAGCGGCTGCCTGGGCAGCGACGCGATGAACCAGGCGGGCGCCGCCACGGGCTCGCCGCCGCGTGTCCAGAGTTGCTTGCCGTCCCAGTAGCCGCGCACGCCGTCGTATTTTTCGCTGACCCAGTAGTCGGCCAGCGACATGCCCGGACGATAGATGTCGGCCAGCATCAGCGAAGGTGCGGCATTGCGCGCGAGCGCCGGGGAGGCCAGGGCCACGCCCAGGGCGGCAAGCAGGAGGGAACGTCGATTCAGCACGATGCCATGAAGTAAGTAGCGAGCAGCGACCGTTCGATGATCGCTGCAAGCCTTCGGGAAGAAGGCAGGTTTACTCCGCCATGCCCCCGACGACGTTGCTGAAGCCGCCGTCCACGTAGGTGATCTCGGCCGTCACGCCGCTGGCCAGGTCGCTCAGCAGGAAGGCGGCGACGTTGCCCACTTCCTCGATCGTCACGTTGCGGCGGATCGGCGAGGCGTCGGCCACGGCGGCCAGCATCTTGCCGAAGCCCTTGATGCCGCTCGCGGCCAGCGTCTTGATCGGACCGGCGCTGATGCCGTTCACGCGCATGCCCTTCGGGCCCAGCGACGAGGCGGTGTAGCGCACCGAGGCTTCGAGCGAGGCCTTGGCCAGGCCCATGGTGTTGTAGTTGGGGAGTGCCCGCTCGGCGCCCAGGTAGGTCAGGGTCAGCAGGGCCGACTTGTCGTTGAGGTAGGGCAGGGCCGCCTTGGCCATGGCCGGGAAGCTGTAGGCGCTGATGTCGTGCGCGATCTTGAAGCCTTCGCGCGAGAGGCCTTCCAGGAAGTCGCCCGAGATGGATTCGCGCTGCGCAAAGCCGATGCTGTGGACGAAGCCGTCGAACTTCGGCCAGGTCTGGGCGAGGTCGGCGAAGAGCTTGTCGATCTGGGCGTCGTCGCTCACGTCGCAATCAAAAATCAGTTTCGAGCCGAAGTCTGCGGCATATTCGGTGATACGGTCCTTGAATCGTTCGCCGACATAACTGAAGGCGAGCTCCGCGCCTTGTTCGTGGCACGCCTTGGCGATGCCGTAAGCGATCGAGCGATTGCTCAACACACCGGTGATCAACAGTTTTTTGCCGGAAAGAAAGCCCATGAAGTTGCCTCGTGAAAATCTTGGGCAGAATTCTCGCATGCGGTTTCTCCGGGTCTGGTGGTTGTTGGTATGGGCGGCTCCTGTTTGGGCGGCGCATGGATATGCACTCTGGGACGACCTGAAGTACGCCCCCGGCTTCACCGCCTTCGACTACGTCAACCCCGATGCGCCCAAGGGCGGCGAGTTGCGCCTGGTGAGCAACCTGCGCGTTTCCACCTTCGACAAGTACAACCCGTTCACCATCAAGGGCACCGCGCCGGCCTACCTGGACGGCCTGATCTTCGAGACCCTGCTGACCGGCTCGATGGACGAAACCGCCTCGGGCTACGGCCTGCTGGCAGAAGACGTGGCGGTCGCGCCCGACCGGCGCAGCGTGACCTTCCGCCTGCGGCCCGAGGCGAAGTTTCACAACGGCAAGCCGGTCGAGGCGGCCGATGTGAAGCACAGCTACGACACGCTGATCGGCCCCTTCGCGGCGCCGGGCTACAAGACGCTGCTTCAGGAGGTCGACGGTGCTGACGTGCTCGACGCGCGCACCATCCGCTTTCGCTTCAAGACGCCGAACCGCGAGTTGCCGCTGATCGTCGGCGCCTTGCCGGTCTTCAGCCGGGCGTGGGGCGTGGAGAACGGCAAGGCCAAGCCCTTCGACCAGGTGGTGATGGACATCCCCATCGGCAGCGGCGCCTACAAGATCGGGCCGGTGCGCTTCGGCAAGGACATCACCTACGTGCGCGACCCCGGCTACTGGGGCCGCGACCTTGCGGTGAACCGCGGCAGCTACAACTTCGACCGCATCACCGTCAAGATCTACAAGGACAACACGGCCCGCCTGGAGGCGCTGAAGGCCGGCGAGTTCGACATGATGAGCTTTTACTCGGCCGGCGACTGGGCGCGGCGGGTGACCGGCAAGCGCTTTGACACCGGCGAGCTCATCAAGCACGAGTTCCAGCACAGGAAGCCCGCGGGCTTCCAGAGCTACGTGCTCAACAGCCGCCGCGACAAGCTCAAGGACCCGCGCGTGCGCGAGGCGCTCGGGCTGGCGCTGGACTACGAGTGGATGAACCGCCAGATGTTCTACGGCGGCTATCCGCGCGTGAAGGACCTGTTCGGCAACACCGACTGCGAAGCGCAAGGCCTGCCTTCGGCAGAGGAAAAGGCCTTGCTCGAACGCTGGCGCGGCAAGATTCCCGATGCCAGCTTCGGCCCGATGTACGTGCCGCCCACGACCGAAGGCGCGGGCCAGTCGCTGCGCAGCAACCTGCGCCGTGCGCGCGAGCTGCTCAAGGAAGCCGGCTGGGAGTACCGCGACGGCGCGCTGCGCAACGCCAAGGGCGAGGCCATGGCGCTGGAGTACCTGGACAGCAGGGAAGGCGGCGTGCGCACGGTGTCGCCGTGGGTGCGCAACCTGGAGAAGCTGGGCATTGCGCTCAATTTCTCGTCCGTCGATTTCGCGCTCTACCAAGAGCGGCTCGATCGGTTCGAATTCGACATCACCACCATCAACTTCCCCGGCACCAACAACCCGGGCCAGCAACTGCTCGAGATCTTCGGCAGCAAGGCCGCCAAGACGGAGAGCTCGGGCAATTACATGGGCGTGTCCACGCCGGCGGTCGATGCCTTGCTCAAGGACGTCGTCGATGCCGACACCAAGGCCGAGCTGCTGCCGGCCTGCCGGGCGCTGGACCGGGTCATCATGCACAGCCACTACCTGATTCCCCAGTGGACGCTGAGCTCGCATCGCGTCGTATACGACGACTGGCGCCTGGCGTTCAAGGCGCCGATGCCGCCGTATGCCGCCGCCGAGGGCTGGATCATGGGCACCTGGTGGGCCAAGCCGCTCAAGCCATAGAAGAGAAGGAACCCGTCGATGCTCTCCTATGTCCTCAAGCGGCTGCTGCTGTTCATTCCCACGCTGCTGGGCGTGCTGCTGGTCACTTTCGCGGTGGTCCAGTTCGTGCCGGGCGGGCCGGTGGAGCAGTACCTGGCCGAAGCCAAGACCGCGGGCGTCGGCGGCGGGGGCGGCGGCTTCGAGTCCGGCGGCGGTTCCTATCGGGGCAACCAGGGGGTGGACCCCAAGCGCCTGGAGCAGATCAAGGCGCTGTACGGCTTCGACAAGCCGCCGCACGAACGCCTCTGGCAGATGCTCGGGCAGTTCGCGCGTCTCGACCTGGGCAAGAGCTTCTTCCAGAACAAGGACGTGTGGACGCTCATCCTGGAGAAGCTGCCCGTGTCGATCAGCCTGGGCCTCTGGACCTTCTTCATCAGCTACGGCGTGGCCGTGCCGCTGGGCGTGGCCAAGGCGGTGCGCGCCGGTTCACGCTTCGACCTCGTCACCACGCTGATCGTGCTGATCGGCTATGCCATTCCAGGTTTCGTGCTGGGCGTGGCGCTGCTGGTGATTTTCGGGGGGCAGCTGCAGTGGTTCCCGCTGCGCGGGCTGACCTCCTCGAATTGGGATGAGCTCAGCTGGGGTGCCCGCATCGTCGACTACCTCTGGCACATCACCTTGCCGGTCACGGCCATGGTGCTCGGCAGCTTCGCGGTGACGGCCATGCTGACCAAGAACTCGTTCCTCGAGGAGATTCGCAAGCAGTACGTGCTGACCGCGCGCGCCAAGGGGCTGGGCGAGCGGCAGGTGCTCTGGAAGCACGTATTCCGCAATGCGCTCATTCCGATCATCACCGGGCTGCCGGCGGCTTTCATCGGCTCCTTCTTTGCCGGGTCGCTGCTCATCGAGACGCTGTTCTCGCTCGACGGACTGGGCCTGCTGGGCTACGAAAGCGTGATCCGGCGCGACTATCCCGTGGTGCTGGGCACCCTCTACATCTTTACGCTGATCGGCCTGGTGACCAAGCTGATCTCCGATCTCTGCTACGTCTGGGTGGACCCGCGTGTCAAATTCGACTGAGACGGCCCCGCATATCTCGCCCGGCCGCCGCGCCTGGATGCGCTTCAAGCGCAACCGGCTCGGTTTCTGGAGCCTGGTGCTCTTCACGCTGATGGTGGTGCTGAGCCTCTTTGCCGAGGTGCTGTCCACCGACAAGCCGCTCGTCGTGCGCTACCAGGGGCAAACCTATTTCCCCGTGCTGCGCGACTACTCCGAGAAGACGTTCGGCGGCGATTTCGAAACGCCGGCCGACTACCTCGATCCCTTCATTCGCGAGCGGATCACCGCGGGCGACAACTGGGCGGTCTTCGCGCCCAACACCTACGGCGCCAAGACGCTGAACTATTTCGCCAAGGCGCCGAGTCCGGCGGCACCCTCGGCCGACAACTGGCTCGGCACCGACGATCGCGGCCGCGACCTGCTGGCCCAGCTGATCTACGGCTTTCGCGTGAGCGTGCTGTTCGCGCTCGCGCTCACGGTCATCGGCACGGTGCTGGGCGTGGCGGCCGGCGCGGTGCAAGGCTACTTCGCCGGCAGGATCGACCTGGCGTTCCAGCGCTTCATCGAGATCTGGGGCTCGATGCCGGAGCTTTACCTCTTGATCATCTTCAGCGCCATCTTCAAGCCGAGCGTGACGCTGCTCTTGATCCTCTTGAGCCTGTTCGGCTGGATGGCCCTGTCCGACTACGTGCGCGCCGAGTTCCTGCGCAACCGCCAGATGGACTATGTGCGCGCCGCCCGCGCGCTGGGCGTGAGCAACCTGCAGATCATGTGGCGCCACATCCTGCCCAACAGCATGGTGCCCGTCGTCACCTTCCTGCCGTTCCGCATGAGCGCGGCGATCCTGGCGCTCACCTCGCTCGACTTTCTCGGCCTCGGGGTGCCGCCGGGCACCCCGTCGCTGGGCGAATTGCTCAACCAGGGCAAGTCGAGCATCGACGCCTGGTGGATCTCGCTCTCCACCTTCGGCGTGCTGGTCATCACGCTGATGCTGCTGACCTTCATGGGCGACGCGCTGCGCGATGCGCTCGATCCGCGCAAGGCCGACAAGTGA
Source organism: Variovorax sp. 770b2 (assembly GCF_900115685.1). Taxonomy (GTDB): domain Bacteria; phylum Pseudomonadota; class Gammaproteobacteria; order Burkholderiales; family Burkholderiaceae_C; genus Variovorax. The sequence continues at coordinate 1,370,480 of NZ_FOXJ01000001.1, forward strand.
GCGACATGAATCCCACAACGAAACAGCCGCTTCTCGACGTGAAGGGCCTGCGGATTTCCTTCAGCGGCAAGGAGGTCGTGCATGGCGTCGACTTCCAGATCGGCGCGGGCGAAAAGCTCGCGCTGGTGGGTGAATCGGGTTCGGGCAAGACCGTCACGGCGCTGTCGCTGCTGCGCCTGGTGCAGAACGCCGACCTCGCGGGCGTCGCAAGGCTCTTCGGCCCCGAACCTTCGCAGGGCGCGCGCGACCTGCTGGCAATTCCTGAGCGCGAGCTGCGCGGCATCCGCGGCAAGGAGATCGCGATGATCTTCCAGGAGCCGATGACCGCGCTCAACGCGCTCTACAGCGTGGGCGACCAGATCTCCGAAGTGCTCGAGCTGCACGAGGGGCTTTCTGCCCGCGCGGCACAGGCAGCGGCGATCCAGTTGCTGGCCGACACCGGCATTCCCGAGCCGGCGCGGCGGGCGAGGTCGTTCCCGCACCAGCTCTCGGGCGGACAGCGCCAGCGCGCCATGATCGCGATGGCGCTCGCCTGCAAGCCGCGCCTCCTGTTGGCCGACGAGCCGACCACCGCGCTGGACGTGACGGTGCGGGCGCAGATCCTGGAGCTGCTGGCCGAGCTGCAGCGCAAGTACGGCATGGCCGTGCTGCTGATCACCCATGACCTGAACCTCGTGCGCCGCTTCGCCGACCGCGTGGCCGTCATGGAGAACGGCCACATCGTCGAGCACGGCGCCGTGGCGACCGTGTTCGACGCGCCGCAGCATGCCTACACCCGCAAGCTGATCGACAGCCACCCGGAGCGCGACGTGGCGGCGGTGGCCGCGCGCGCCGACGCTGCACCGGTGCTCGAGGCCAAGGCTTTGCGCGTGAGTTATCCCGTGGCCAGGCCCGGCTTTGCCGGCTGGTTCCGCAAGGGCGAATTCATCGCGGTGCAGGGCGCCGATTTCCGCATCGTGCCGGGCGAGACGCTGGGCGTGGTCGGCGAATCGGGCTCTGGCAAGTCGACGCTGGCGCTCGCGGCGCTCGGGCTCCTGAAGCACCAGGGCGAGCTGAAGGTGGACGGCAAGGGCTGGGCGGTCGATCGGGCCTCGGACCTGGCCCTTCGCCGCACGATGCAGGTGGTGTTCCAGGACCCGTTTTCCTCGCTCTCGCCGCGCATGACGGTCGAGCAGATCGTGGGGGAGGGGCTGCGCGTGCACGCGCCGGAACTCGATACGAAGGCGCGCCGGGCCCGTTCGCTCGCCGCGCTGGCGGACGTGGGGCTGACCGAGGCGCAGTTTCCCGCGCTGCTCGACCGCTATCCGCACGAATTCTCGGGCGGCCAGCGGCAGCGGCTGGCGATCGCGCGCGCCCTGATCGTCGATCCGCAACTGCTGGTGCTCGACGAGCCGACCAGCGCGCTCGACGTGACGATCCAGAAGCAGGTGCTGGGCCTGCTGCAGCGCCTGCAGCGGGAGCGCGGGCTGAGCTACCTCTTGATCACTCACGACGTCGAGGTGATCCGCGCCATGGCGCACCAGGTCATCGTGATGAAGGACGGAGCCATCCTGGAAACCGGGTCGGTCGAGCGCGTGCTCGATGCGCCGGCGCATCCCTATACGCAAAAGCTGGTGGCCGCCGCGCTGCTGGAATAGAACGAAAAGAGACGAAGAAATGTCGGTAAACGGACAGGACCGCCGCGGCGCCTGGCGCGCGGCGCTGGCCTGCATGGTCACGCTGGCTGTGGCGATGGGCCTCGGGCGCTTTGCCTTCACGCCCATGCTGCCCATCATGCTGGGCGAAGGAAAGCTGGAATTGGCCGGGGGCGGCGTGCTGGCGTCGCTCAATTACCTGGGTTATTTCCTCGGGGCGGTGAGCTGCGCGGCCATCGGGATCAAGGCGTCGAGCATGGTCCGCGGCGGGCTGGCCGCGACCGCGGCTTTGCTGATCGGAATGGGGCTGCTTCACAGCTTTGCGGGCTGGGGCATCCTGCGTGCGGCGGCCGGCGTGATGAGCGCCTGGGTCTTCGTCTTCGCCTCGGGCTGGGGCCTGCGGCGGCTGGCCGAAACGAATTCGCCGACGCTGGCCGGGGTGATCTACACCGGGCCTGGCATCGGTATCGCCATGACCGGGCTGCTCGGCGGGGCGCTGGGGCGCTGGGGTTCCGAGGTGGGATGGATCGGTTTGGGCCTGTTGGCCGTGGTGCTCATCGCGGCGATCTGGCGGGTGTTCGATGACGGCGAGGCCGCGCAAGGCGGCAGTACGAAAGCCCCCGTGGCCGCAAGCCGCGTGACGGCATCCGGCGCGGATCGCAGCGATGCGATCTGGCTGGTCGCGCTCTATGGGCTGGCAGGCTTCGGCTACATCATCACGGCCACCTTCCTTCCAGTGATCGCGCGACAGGCGCTGCCGGGATCGTCCTGGCCCGATTTCTTCTGGCCGCTGTTCGGTGCGGCCATCATTCCGGGCGCGTTGATCGGCGCCCGCGCGCCCGTCCACTGGGACAACAGGCTGCTGCTGGCGACCGCCTACGCATTGCAGGCGCTGGGCGTGGTGCTCTCCGTGGCGTGGCCGACGATCGTTGGTTTCGCGCTGGGCAGCCTGCTGCTGGGCATGCCGTTCACCGCCATCACGCTTTTCGCCATGCGGGAGGCGCGCCGGCTGCGTGGCAATGCGGCGGCGGGGCTGATCGGTTATGCCACGGCGTCCTATGGGGTGGGGCAGATCATCGGACCGCTGTTCGCGGCGCCCCTGGCGCAGCGCACCGGATCTTTCGAGCAGCCATTGCTGGTCGCGGCGGCGGCACTGGCGCTCGGCGCGGTGTTGTTTGCGGTGGTCTGGTCGAAATCTCGTCGCTCAATGGCAGTCTGAGCCGCAATGCCCCTTCATTTATCACACGAATAGCATATAATTCGAGGCTCACGACCAAACGGGCGGGTACCAACCGCCCGTTTTTTTTGGTCTATGCATTCTTGATCATTCGCCGCATTTGCTGCACTCGCAATGGCGGATATCGCGAATTCGGCGAATTGAGTATTTAAAAGGCACTTTCGAACACGTGGCATTGCAGCAAATAGTGGAACAAACCGTGGCCGGTCTCGGCTACGACCTGGTCGAGATCGAGCGCTCGGCCGGGGGATTGCTGCGCGTGACGATTGATTTGCCCTGGACGGCCCCCACTTCCGAAGCTGTGGCTGCCGGCGTGCCGGAACCTTTCGTGACGGTCGAAGATTGCGAGAAGGTGACGCGGCAACTGCAGTTCGCGCTCGAGGTCGATGGTGTCGATTACAAGCGGCTCGAGGTGTCCTCGCCCGGTATCGACAGGCCGTTGCGCAACGAGCAGGATTTCGGGCGTTTCGAAGGTCATGTGATCGACCTCACGCTCAAGGCGCCCATGGGTGCCGCGGCGGCGGGCCAGGTGTCGGCCACGCGCAAGAAGTTTCGCGGCACGCTGGAGCGTGTCGAGGGCGCCGATGGCGCCCGGGGGTGGCAAATCGTCTGGAGCGATGCGCCCGAACCCAAGCCGGGTCAAAAAGTGAGCAAGAAGCGCCTGCCTGCACCGTTGCGGGCGCTGGGCTTCGTGCTGGACGAGCTGCGCGATGCGCGGCTCGCGCCCATTGTGGATTTCAAGGGCCGCAAGGCCAAAACCCAACCGGGTTTTTCGGATATTGACGACGGAACGAATGTTCCGGACTGAACAGAGGAGTGGTGGCATGAATCGCGAAATGTTGATGTTGGTGGATGCGATCTCGCGCGAGAAGAACGTCGAGCGCGACGTCGTCTTCGGCGCGGTCGAATCCGCACTGGCGCAAGCCACCAAGAAGCTCCATCAGGGCGACGTGGACATCCGCGTCGCAGTCGATCGCGACAGCGGCGACTACGAGACCTTCCGCCGCTGGCACGTCGTTCCCGACGAGGCCGGCCTGCAACTGCCCGACCAGGAAATCCTCCTGTTCGAAGCCAAGGAAGAAATGTCGGACATCGAAGTCGGCGAGTACATCGAAGAAGCGGTGGACTCGGTGCCGATCGGCCGCATCGGCGCCATGGCCGCCAAGCAGGTGATCCTGCAGAAGATCCGCGACGCCGAGCGCGAGATGCTGCTCAACGATTTCATGTCGCGCGGCGACAAGATCTTCGTGGGCACCGTCAAGCGCCTGGACAAGGGCGACATCATCGTGGAGGCCGGCCGCGTCGAAGGGCGCCTGCGCCGCAGCGAGATGATCGCCAAGGAGAACCTGCGCAATGGCGACCGCGTGCGGGCCATGATCATGGAAGTCGACCTGACGCTGCGCGGCGCGCCGATCATCCTGTCGCGCTCGGCGCCTGAATTCATGATCGAGCTGTTCCGCCAGGAAGTGCCCGAGATCGAGCAGGGCCTCCTCGAAATCAAGAGCTGCGCCCGCGACCCGGGTTCGCGCGCCAAGATCGCCGTGCTCTCGCACGACAAGCGCGTCGATCCGATCGGCACCTGCGTCGGCGTGCGCGGCACCCGCGTCAACGCCGTCACGAACGAACTCGCCGGCGAGCGCGTGGACATCGTGCTGTGGAGCGAAGACCCGGCCCAGTTCGTGATCGGCGCCCTGGCCCCGGCCAACGTGTCCTCGATCGTGGTGGACGAAGAAAAGCACGCCATGGACGTGGTGGTCGACGAGGAAAACCTCGCCATCGCCATCGGCCGCGGCGGCCAGAACGTGCGCCTGGCTTCCGACCTCACCGGCTGGAAGATCAACATCATGGATGCCAACGAGTCGGCCCAGAAGCAGGCGACCGAAACGGATGCCAGCCGCAAGCTCTTCATGGAAAAGCTCGACGTCGATGAGGAAATCGCCGACATCCTGATCTCCGAAGGCTTCAACAGCCTGGAAGAAGTCGCGTATGTGCCGATCTCCGAAATGCTCGAGATCGAAGCGTTCGACGAAGACACCATCAATGAGCTGCGCTCGCGTGCCAAGGATGCGCTGCTGACCATGGAAATCGCCAAGGAAGAGGGCGTGGAGACCCAGTCGTCGGTGTCGCAGAATCTGCGCGACCTCGAAGGCCTGGACCCCGAGCTGATTCCCAAGTTGGCCGAAGCGGGTGTGAACACCCGCGACGACCTCGCCGACCTCGCGGTCGATGAACTCACCGAGATCACCGGCCACAGCGCCGATGACGCCAAAGCCCTCATCTTGAAAGCCCGCGAACATTGGTTCGCCGGCCAAGAGTGATGGTCATGGAGGCACGAAACCAATATGTCCAGTACCACTGTCGCCGAGTTCGCGAACGAGCTCAAGAAGACTCCCGAAACCTTGCTTGACCAGCTCAAGAGCGCAGGCGTGCCCAAAGCGGCCGCCACCGATGCGCTCACCGAGGCTGACAAGCAGCGCCTGCTCGGCCACCTCAAAGCCAGCCATGGCACCGTCGAGCCCGAGCGCAAGAAGATCACGCTGACCAAGAAGTCGACCAGCGAGATCAAGCAGGCCGACGCCACCGGCCGCGCCCGCACCATCCAGGTCGAAGTGCGCAAGAAGCGCACCTTCATCCAGCGCGATGAAGGCCACCCGGCCACGCCTGAACACGCCCAGCAAGCCGCCGAAGCGCCGGCAGCCGCACCGGCTGCGCCCCACGTGGACGAAGCCGAACTGGCCCGCCGCGAGGAAGAAGCGCGTCGCCAGGCCGAGCTGATCCGCCGCCAGGAAGAAGAGCTGGTCGAGAAGCGGCGCCTGCGTGAAGAAGCCGAAGCCCGCGAACGCGAGCAGGCCGAGAAGGCCGAGCGCGCCGAACAGGCCGAGCAGGAAGCCGCACGCATCGCCGCTGAAAAGAAGGCTGCTGCCGCTGCCGCCGCAACGCCTGCGAAGGAAGCCGCCAAGCCAGTCGAGGCGCCTGCTGCAGTCGCCGCGGCCGCCGCTGCCGAACAGCAGGCCGCCGACACCAAGCTGGCCGCCCAGACCGCCGCCACGCAAGCCAAGGAAGACGCGAAGGCCAAGGCCGCCGCCGAATCGAAGGCCCGTGCCGACGAGGAGGCCGCCCGCGCCAAGGACCTGGACGAGCGTCGCCGCAAGGCCCTCGCCGAGGCCGAAGCCATCCGCGCCATGATGAATGCACCGGCCCGCGTGCTGGTGCCGCACAAGGCGCCCGAGAAGCCGCAACCCGAAAAGGCCGCGGTCAAGGGCACGCTGCACAAGCCGGCCACGCCCGCAGCGCGTCCCGGTGCACCGGCCGCTCCGGGTGCTGCTGCAGCCCCGGGCGCAGCAGCCGGCGCCGGCAAGGAAGTCAAGTCGGCCAAGCTCTCCTCGAGCTGGGCGGGCGATCCTGCCAAGAAGAAGGAAATCAAGACCCGCGGCGATGCCAGCGGTGGTGTCGGCCGCGGCAACTGGCGCGGAGGCCCGCGCGGCCGTCGCGGCAACGACCGCGGCGGTCACGAGGAGCACGCACCGGCCGCACCGGTCGAGGCGCGCATCCTGGAAGTGCACGTGCCCGAAACCATCACGGTGGCCGAGCTCGCGCACAAGATGGCCGTCAAGGCCGGCGAAGTCATCAAGCAATTGATGAAGCTGGGCCAGATGGCGACCATCAACCAGTCGCTGGACCAAGATACCGCCATGATCCTGGTGGAGGAAATGGGTCACAACGCGGTAGTTGCTGCGCTGGACGATCCGGAAGCCTTCACCGACGAGGACGTGTCGGCGCAAACCGCCGAAGCCCTGCCGCGCGCACCGGTCGTGACCGTCATGGGTCACGTCGACCACGGCAAGACCTCGCTGCTGGACTACATCCGCCGCGCCAAGGTCGCAGCGGGCGAAGCCGGCGGCATCACGCAGCACATCGGTGCCTACCACGTCGAAACGGCGCGCGGCATGGTGTCGTTCCTCGACACCCCGGGTCACGAGGCGTTCACCGCCATGCGTGCCCGCGGTGCGCAGGCCACCGACATCGTGATCCTGGTGGTGGCGGCCGACGACGGCGTCATGCCCCAGACCAAGGAAGCCATCAAGCACGCGAAGGCGGCGGGTGTGCCGATCGTGGTTGCGATCAACAAGGTGGACAAGCCCGACGCCAACCTGGACCGCGTGAAGCAGGAACTGGTGGCCGAAGAGGTCGTGCCTGAAGAATACGGCGGCGACGTGCCGTTCGTGCCGGTGTCGGCCAAGACCGGCCAGGGCATCGACGACCTGCTCGAACAAGTGTTGCTGCAGGCCGAAGTGCTGGAACTCAAGGCGCCGGTGGATGCCGCCGCCAAGGGCCTGGTCATCGAAGCGCAGCTGGACAAGGGCCGCGGCCCGGTCGCCACCGTGCTGGTGCAGTCCGGCACGCTGAAGACCGGCGACGTGGTGCTGGCCGGTTCCACCTATGGCCGCGTGCGCGCCATGCTGGACGAAGACGGCAAGGCCATCAAGACCGCGGGTCCGTCGATCCCGGTCGAGATCCAGGGCCTGACCGAAGTGCCACAGGCGGGCGACGAGTTCATGGTGATGGCCGACGAGCGCCGTGCGCGCGAAATCGCCACCTACCGTGCCGGCAAGTTCCGCAACACGAAGCTGGCGAAGGCCCAGGCCGCGAACCTGCAGAACATGTTCACCGACCTCTCGGCCGGCGAAGTGCAGACGCTGCGGATCATCATCAAGGCCGACGTGCAGGGCTCGCAGGAAGCGCTGGCCCAGTCGCTGCTCAAGCTGGCGACCGAGGAAGTCAAGGTCCAGATGGTGTACGCCGGCGTCGGCGGCATCAGCGAGAGCGACATCAACCTGGCCATCGCCTCCAAGGCCATCGTGATCGGTTTCAACGTTCGCGCCGATTCCGGTGCGCGCAAGCTGGCCGAGAATAACGGCGTGCAACTGAACTACTACAGCATCATTTACGACGCTGTGGACGAGATCAAGGTTGCGATGTCGGGCATGCTGGCACCGGAGCGCCGCGAAGAGATCATCGGCTCGGCCGAGATCCGCACGGTGTTCGTGGCGTCGAAGATCGGCACGGTCGCAGGTTCGTACATCACCTCGGGCTCGGTCAACCGCAGTGCGCATTTCCGCCTGCTGCGCGACAACGTGGTGATCTACACCGGCGAAGTCGACTCGATCAAGCGCATGAAGGACGATGTCCGCGAAGTCCGCGAAGGTTTTGAGTGCGGTATCAAGCTCAAGAACTACAACGACATCAAAGAAGGCGATCAGCTCGAATTCTTTGAAATCAAGGAAATCGCCCGGACGCTGTAAGCGTTCGATGCGACCGAGTCCATGCCGAAAAGAAAAGCTGCCGCCCCCAACCGCGCGTTCAAGGTTGCCGACCAGATCCAGCGCGATCTGACGGAGCTGATCGCGCGCGAGTTGAAGGACCCGCGCGTGGGCATGGTCACGATCCAGGCGGTCGAGGTCACGCCCGACTATGCGCACGCGAAGATCTACTTCAGCATGCTCACGGGCGACGTGACCGAGACCACCGAAGCGTTGAACCAGGCTGCGGGGTTCCTGCGCAACGGCCTGTTCAAGCGCCTGCATATCCACACCGTGCCGACGCTGCACTTCCTGTTCGACCGCACCACCGAGCGTGCGGCCGACATGAATGCGCTCATTGCACAGGCCGTCGCTTCGCGCTCGAAAGACGACTAGCGATGAATGCGCCACGCACAAGGGTGCAGCGGCGCCCTGTGCATGGGGTGTTGTTGCTCGACAAACCGCTGGGACTCTCCAGCAACCAGGCCTTGCAGAAGGCCAAGTGGTTGCTGCGTGCCGAAAAAGCGGGCCACACCGGCACGCTCGATCCGCTGGCCACCGGCGTCTTGCCGCTGTGCTTCGGCGCGGCCACCAAGTTCAGCCAGCTGCACCTGGATGCCGACAAGACCTACGAAGCCACGGCACGCCTTGGCATCAAGACCTCGACCGGCGATGCCGAAGGCGAGGTGATTGCCGAGCGTCCGGTGAACGTCACCGCTGAAGACCTGGCCCGCGCCGAGACGCAGTTCAGCGGCCCGATCCGCCAGATTCCGCCGATGCACAGCGCCCTCAAGAAGGACGGCAAGGCGCTCTACGAATACGCCCGCGAGGGCATCGAGATCGAGCGCGCACCGCGCGACGTGGTGATCCACGCATTGAAGGTCACGCAGGCTGCCTCCGAATCCGCGGGCAACGCCATCCGGATCGTGGCTTCCGTGAGCAAGGGCACCTACATCCGCACGCTGGGCGAAGACATCGGCGAGGCGCTGGGCTGCGGCGCGCACCTCACGTCGCTGCGTCGCACGGCCACCGGCGGTTTTGGCGTGGCGCAGTGCATCACACTCGAAGCGCTCGAAGCCATGGACGAGGAAGAGCGGCTGGCCCAGTTGTTGCCCGCGCAATCCCTGGTCGAGGGCCACGTGATCGTCACGCTCGGCAGCGAAGATGCGGGGCGCTTTCTGTCCGGCCTGCGCCGCCGTGGCGCGTGGCCCGACGCCGACCACGTGGCGGTTTTTGGCGATACGCCGCTCGCTTTCCTGGGCACGGCGCACATCGCCGCCAACGAACTGATCCCGGGGCGCTTGCTGAACCCCATCGAAATTCAGCAAATTCTTTTGAACGCACAACAGACAGAAGCGACACCATGAGTACCAAGCAAATCCGCAATATCGCCATCATTGCCCACGTGGACCATGGCAAGACCACCATGGTCGACCAGCTGCTGCGCCAGTCGGGCACCTTCGCCGAGCACGAGAAGGTCGTCGACACGGTGATGGACAACAACGCCATCGAAAAGGAACGTGGCATCACGATCCTGGCCAAGAACTGCGCCGTGACCTGGGAAGGCACGCACATCAACATCGTCGACACCCCGGGCCACGCGGACTTCGGCGGTGAAGTGGAGCGCGCGCTGTCGATGGTCGACGGCGTGGTGCTGCTGATCGACGCGCAGGAAGGCCCGATGCCGCAGACGCGCTTCGTGACCAAGAAGGCGCTGGCCCTGGGCCTGAAGCCCATCCTGGTCGTGAACAAGGTCGACAAGCCGGGTGCGAACCCCGACAAGGTCGTCAACGCCGCCTTCGACCTGTTCGACAAGCTCGGCGCAACCGACGAACAGCTCGACTTCCCCGTGGTGTACGCCTCGGGCATCAACGGCTGGTCGTCGCTCGAAGAAGGTGCAGCCGGCGAGCAGTGGGGCCCCGACATGTCGGCCCTGTTCAACACCATCCTGAACCACGTGCCGTCGCAAAAGGGTGACCCGAACGCACCGCTGCAACTGCAGATTTCCGCACTCGACTTCTCGACTTTCGTCGGCCGCATCGGCGTGGGCCGCATCAGCCAGGGCACGCTCAGGCCCATGACCGACGTGCTGGTCATGGAAGGCCCGGACGGCAAGACCGTCAAGGGCCGCGTCAACCAGGTGCTGACCTTCCAGGGCCTGGACCGCGTGCAATCGACCGAAGCCGGCCCCGGCGAAATCGTGCTGATCAACGGCATCACCGACATCGGCATCGGCGTCACCGTGACCGACAAGGACAAGCCCGCGCCGCTGCCCATGCTCAAGGTCGACGAACCGACCCTGACCATGAATTTCTGCGTGAACACCAGCCCACTGGCCGGCCGCGAAGGCAAGTTCGTTACCAGCCGCCAGATCTGGGACCGCCTGCAAAAGGAACTGCAGCACAACGTGGCGCTGCGCGTGAGCGAGACCGGCGAAGAAGGTATCTTCGAAGTCATGGGCCGTGGCGAACTGCACCTGACCATCCTGTTGGAAAACATGCGCCGCGAAGGCTATGAAATGGCCGTATCGAAGCCGCGCGTGGTGTTCCGCACCGTGAACGGCGAAAAGCACGAGCCCATCGAATTGGTCACGGCCGACATCGAAGAAACCCACCAGGGCGGCGTGATGCAGGCACTGGGCGAACGCAAGGGCGAACTGGTCAACATGGAACCGGACGGCCGCGGTCGCGTGCGCCTCGAGTACCGCATTCCGGCACGCGGCCTGATCGGTTTCACGAACGAATTCCTGAACCTGACGCGCGGCTCGGGCCTCATCAGCAACATCTTCGACAGCTACGAAGCGCACAAGGGTGACATCGGAAGCCGCAAGAACGGCGTGCTGATCTCGATGGACGACGGTGAAATCTTCACCTACGCCCTGGGCAAGCTGGACGACCGCGGCCGCATGTTCGTGAAGGCGAACGACCCGGTGTACGAAGGCATGATCGTCGGCATCCACAGCCGCGACAACGACCTGGTGGTGAACGCCACGCGCACCAAGCAGCTGACCAACTTCCGCGTGAGCGGCAAGGAAGACGCGATCAAGATCACCCCCCCGATCGACCTCACGCTGGAATACGGCGTCGAGTTCATCGAGGACGACGAACTGGTCGAAATCACGCCCAAGAGCGTGCGCCTGCGCAAGCGTTTCCTGAAGGAAAGCGACCGCAAGCGGGCCGGCCGCGACACATCGATGGGCTGACCCTCCGAGGGTGCCATGCGCCTGACGCACGGCGGGGCTGTGTGGCTGATGGTCGTCGTGACCCTGATGTGGGGCACGGCGGGCGTCGTCACACGGCACCTGGCGCAGGCGCACAGTTTCGAGATCACCTTCTGGCGCAGCCTCTTCACGACGCTGGCGCTGCTGGTGATCTTGCCGCTTTGGCGGGGGCGCGCCGTGTTCTCGCAACTGCGCAGCGGCGGGCGCGAGCTCTGGATCTCGGGCGTCTGCTGGGCCGTGATGTTCACGGCCTTCATGGTGGCGCTCACGATGGCCTCGACAGCGAGCGTGCTGGTCACGATGTCGCTCGGGCCGCTGCTCACCGCGCTGGCCGCGCGTGTCTTCATCGGTCATCGGCTGCCTGCACGCACGTGGGGAGCGATCGTGGTGGCCGGGATGGGCATCGGCTGGATGTACGGCACGCAGCTGATGCAGGGCGACTCGGGCGGTTTGGGCGGCTCGCTGCTCGGAACGCTCGTTGCGCTGTGCGTGCCGATCGCCGGGGCCACCAACTGGACCGTCGTGCAGCATGCGCATGCCAAGGGGCACGACATCGACCTGGTGCCCGCGGTGCTGATCGGCGCCGTGCTCACCGCCTTGTTCACCTTGCCCTTTGCCTTGCCGTTCCAGGCGAGTGCGCACGATCTCGGTTTGCTGGCTTTCCTGGGCGTGTTCCAGCTTGCGATTCCGTGTGTGCTGTCGGTGCTGTGCGCACAGGTATTGAAGGCGCCCGAGGTCGCGTTGCTGGCCTTGCTCGAAGTGATCTTCGGCATCGCGCTGGCGTGGATCGGCGCGGGTGAAGAGCCCGCCGCCAGCGTGCTGACCGGCGGTGCGCTGGTCATCGGCGCGCTGGTGTTCAACGAACTGCTGGCGCTGCGCGGGCGCCGCACCACGGCGGCCGACACCGCATTGCCGGGCGCGCACTAGTCGCCCAAGGATCTACTCGGGCACCGCGGCGGCGTCCGTCACGCCCAAGCCGATCAGCCGGGCTTCCGTCACTGCCCGGATAAAGCGCCTTGCGAAGTCGTCGCTCATGCGCCAGTTGCCGTTGTCCTGCACGAAAGTGAATTCGCCGCGCAGCGGCAGCGACTGCGCGCGGCCGATGGTGACCAGCAGGCTGTCGTTGTATTCGACGACCAACGGACAGACCCGGCTCACGCCGTCGTCATGCACACGGCAGGGGCCGGCGGGCTCGAAGTCGGCGATCTCGCGCTCGCGGTCGGCGTCGGTGACCACGAGGCCGGTGGTGGAACGCTGGCGCTCGAGCTGGCGCTGGAGCATTGCCGCGGCAGGCGAGTTCGACTGCAACGCGGCCACGCCGTCACGGAAGGCCTTCTCCGCTGCCGGGCGCCCGATGGGCTCGGCGTTGTAGAGCGGCTTGCCCTTGGCATCCAGATTGCCGAAGCGGGCCTCCACGATGACCGGGTCGGCGCCGCGCACCGTCATCTTGTCGCTATCGCTGTCGTTTTTGGCGGAGGCCGGGCCGATCGTGTACGCGATCGACTTGGTCCCGTCTTCCAGAATCATCGTCGCCATGCAGCCGCGGGTGCGCTCGTCCTTGCGGTAGCCGATTTCGCGCAGCCCGCTCAGGGTCGGGATGCCGACTTCGCGCAGGCCCTGGGTGCGCGCATCGATCGACACGCGGAGCATCAGGCCCTGCAGCGTCTTGCGCGTGGCGTCGGCGTTGCAGGCCGGCACGCCGTCTGGCGCGAAGAAGTACCAGCCGAGGCCGCCCACGACCGCCAGCGTGGCCAGCCGGGAGAGCCAGGCGCCCCGGCGGCGCTTGCCTTGCGCATCGGCCTGCCACGCGCCTGACGTCTTTTCGTCGGCCGCAATCTCTTGCTGCGCCTCGGCCACGATGCGCGCCCGGTCTGCCGCCATGGCGAAGGCCGGCTCGGCCGCGACTTCGGCGCGCGTGGCCTCGAACCGTTCTTTTTCGAGCGGGCCGTCGATCACCATCCAGGCCAGCGTGGCGGCCGGTGCGGCGGGCACGCTGCCGACCAACGGCATTTCCTCGAGCGCCATGTCCCGCGTCTGGGCATCGACGAGGCCGTCGCTGAAGAGCGCGTTCACGGCTTCATGCGTGATGCCGCGGTCGCCAAGCTCCACGAACTCCTCGGCCTCGTATGCGAGTTCGGCTGCATCGTCGGCGGTGGCGACCGGCGGCGAGGCCTCCTCGAGCCGTTCGACGGCGGCGTCGATTTCTTCCTGGGTGACCAGGCCCTTCACGCACATCCAGGCCAGCGCGTGCGCGGGGCCGGGAATCGGCGGGAGCGTGGCCGTTTCGAGATGGGCGAGCACGGCGTCGTGCTGCGCGTCGGTGATCAGGCCGTAGGAGAGAAGGGCGAGGAACGCATCCGGATTCGCAGCTGCAGGATTCATGCGGCGATTCTGCCGTGGTGCGTGCACCAACAAAAAAGGCCCCGGCGTGCGCCGGAGCCTTTGCGATCAGATGACCACCGTGCCGATCAGGGGCGCGCGATCTTCCAGTTGCCACCCACGCCGTCGCCGGTCTTGTCGCCGGCCTTCACGTCCTTGGCCCAGTAGTACAGCGGCCAGCCCTTGTAGGCCCATTGGCGCTTGCCGTCTTCGCGAATGATGATGGTGTAGCCGCCAATGGGCTTGGCGGTTTCGGCCACGGGGAGCGGCGGCCAGTTGGTCGCGCACTGGGCGTTGCAGACGGAGGTGCCGGCGCCGGCCGTGTCCTTGGTGAAGGTGTAGAGCGTCATGCCGTTGGGTCCGACCAGCACGCCATCGGCGGTGCGGGTCGGCGTGTCGGGGGCGCTGGCGGTCTTGTTGGACATGCCGCCGCAGCCGGCGAGCAGGGCCGCCGCGAGGATCGAGGCGCTGAGCAATTTCATGCAGTTTCTCCTTCAGTTGAAAAATCGCGAAAACAAGGCAGGTGGTTGCGCGACCCGGCAGTTTATGCCGGGCTCACGACAAATCGCGGTAGGCAAGGGTCGCGAGTTTCAGCAAAACATCACGCGGTAGCTTGCCAGCAACGGCATAGCCGAAGCCCTGGTCGACCCAGTAGAAGCTCGGCACCGGGCCCTCGGAGGTGAACCGGAAGGCGGTTTCGCGCGCGGCGGGCGAATCCGGGGCCCGGGCGTCCAGGGTGCCGATGTAGAGCGTGACGCGCTCGCCCGCCGCGTCTTCGAACATGAACTGGGCGCGCGCACCGGTTTCCCCGGGCAGCAGGCGGCCGCCGACGAGCGTGTAGCCCAGGGTGCTCAGGTCGGGCACCTTGAGCGGCCTGTCCAGGCGCTTGGAGAGCCACTGCACGAGGTGCTGCTGCTCGGAGGCGGCCACTTCGACAGGGTGCCTTTTCTCGGGGGCGTAGACGACGTGGGCGATCGACGCGTCGTGCACGAATTCGCGCATCGCGGGCGCCTTGGCCAGTTGGGTCGATGGGGTGCGCGATGCCGACCATTGCGCATTGCCGAGCCAGCCCGCCGCAAAGGCGACGAGCACGCCGGCCGCGATGCCGCCCCAGCGCATCCAGCTGCTGCGCTGCGCCTGCCGGGGCACGTTGCGCTCGAGCGCGCTCATCAGCGGCGCCGGGATGGGTTCGTCCAGCAGCTCGCCATGCAGGCGGCGCAGGGCGTCGCGCTGCGTGTGCCAGGCCGCGACCTTCGCTGCCATGGCCGGGTCGCGCGCCAGGGCTTCCTCGACCGCAGGCCGGCGATCCGGGGCGAGCTGGCCATCGACCAGCGCGTGCAGTTCGTCGTCGGTGGCGTCGGTGGAGGGCGGGGCGGGGCGGTTCATGGTGCGGCGGCGGGGTTCACTTGAGGCGGCGCAGGCCGGGGCGGTTCGGGGCGGCGGCGCCGTCCAGCAGTTCCTGCAGCCGCACGCGGGCGCGCGAGAGGCGCGACATCACGGTGCCGGCGGGAATGCCGAGCACCTTCGCCACCTCGGCATAGGACAGGTCTTCGAGCGTCACCAGCAGCAGCACGGCGCGCTGCGCCTCGGGCAGTTGCATGAGACAGCGCTGCAAATCGAGGCTCGCGCCCTGGTCGCGGCCCGGATCGATGCCGCCATGCAGCTCGTGGGTGGCATCATCGAGCGGCACCACGCTGTGCGGCGGCGGCGTGCGCCGCACCTGGCTTGCGAAGATGTTGTGCATGACCGTGAAGAGCCATGCGCGCAGGTCGCTCCCCACCACCCAGAGGCGCCACTTGCTGCAGGCCCGCTCAAGGGTGTCCTGCACCAGGTCGTCGGCCGCCCACGTGTTGCCCGTGAGCGCGCGCGCGTAGCGGCGCAGGCTCGGGATGTGGTCGACCAGCAGGCGGGCGTCCATGGGTGGATGGCGGGATGCGCGTCCGGATGATCAGGGCTTGGCTGTCTTCCAGGTGCCGTTGACGCCGTCGCCGGTCTTGTCACCCGGCTTGGCGTCCTTCACCCAGTAATACAGCGGCCAGCCCTTGGCGGCCCATTGCTTCTTGCCGTCGTCGCGCGTGACGATGGTGAAGTCGCCCGCGGCCTTGTCGCCGTCGGCGGCCATGAAGGGCGGCCAGTTGGTGGCGCAGCCGCCGTTGCAGACCGATTTGCCGTTGCCGGCGGTGTCCTTGTCGAAGGTGTAGAGGGTCATGCCGGTCGCACCGACCAGCGCGCCGTCGGCGGGCTTGGGCTGGGCGAACGCGGGGAGGGCGAGCAGGCTGCCGAGCAGCGCGGCGGCGATGCCGACGGAGGAAATTCGAGAAGCGCGGGAAGCACGAAATGGCGACAT
The DNA here is from genome assembly GCF_900115685.1 of Variovorax sp. 770b2. Lineage (GTDB taxonomy): Bacteria > Pseudomonadota > Gammaproteobacteria > Burkholderiales > Burkholderiaceae_C > Variovorax. The sequence continues at coordinate 1,386,597 of NZ_FOXJ01000001.1, forward strand.
GGAAGACTCCTGGGTTGATGGCATCGATGACCGATGACACCGCACAAACGCCTGCAGAGCGCGTTTTATTCCATGCGCGCAAAAAAAGAACGATCAGCGGCTGCGGCTCTTCATCGCGCGCTCGACCTCGCGCTTGCCTTCGCGGTCCTTGATGGTGTCGCGCTTGTCGTGCTCGGCCTTGCCCTTGGCCAGGGCGATGTCGCATTTGACCTTGCCCGCCTTCCAGTGCAGGTTGAGCGGCACCAGCGTGTAGCCCTTTTGCTCGACCTTGCCGACCAGCCGGCGGATCTCTTCCTTGTGCAGCAGCAGCTTCTTGGTGCGGATGGAATCAGGACTGACGTGCGTCGAAGCGCTCTTGAGTGGGTTGATCTGCAGGCCCACGACGTAGAGTTCGCCGTCTCGGATCACCACGTAGCCGTCGGTCAGTTGCACCTTGCCTTCGCGCAGCGACTTGACTTCCCAGCCTTCGAGCACCATGCCGGCCTCGAAGCGTTCTTCGAAGAAATAGTTGTACGCGGCCTTCTTGTTGTCGGCGATGCGGGAGGAGGTATCTTGTTTCTTTGTGGCCATGGCTCGGGAAGGTGGGGGCGCATGGCTTCAATACAATCCGTCGCGCACGCTGCACCGATTCTATGAAAACAGTCAACAAGTCCGTCCTCATCTGGTACAGCGCCGAAGAGATGTACGCGCTCGTCACCGATGTGGCGAAGTATCCGCAGTTCCTTCCGTGGTGCGACAAGGCCCGGATCATCGAAGAGGACGAAGCCGGCATGACCGCCGAAGTCGGCCTCGCCTTCGGCGGCTTTCACCAGAGCTTCACCACCCGCAACACCCACGTGCCGGGGCGCGAGGTGCAACTCAAACTGGTCGACGGGCCGTTCTCCAACCTCGACGGCAACTGGAAGTTCGTACCCGTGGGCGAAGCGGGCGAACGCGCCAGTCGCGTCGAGCTGCACATGAGCTACGGCTTCAGCAACTTCGCCCTGCAGGCGCTCGTCGGGCCGGTGTTCGACACCATCGCATCGAGCCTGGTCGAAGCCTTCGTCAAGCGCGCCGAACAGGTCTACGGCAGTCCCTGAATGATCCAGGTCACGCTGAGCTGCTCGCCCGCGGCGCGCGAGGTGTTCGAGCAGGTCCTGCAGCTGGAAGACGGCATCGCCTTGAGCGAAGCGGTGCGGGCGAGCGGGTTGTCGCAACGCTTTCCCGACCTCGATTGGCGGCATGCCATGACGCCGGGCGTCTGGGGCCGGGTGGTCGAGTGGGGCCAGGCGCTGAAGGACGGCGATCGCATCGAGCTGTGCCGCCCGCTCACGGTGGACCCGAAGGTGGCGCGCCGCGAACGATTCAAGCGCCAGGGCGCCAAGGGCACCGGCCTCTTCGCCAACCGCCGCAAGGGCGGCAAGGCCGGCTACTGAGGCTGTCGGCTTACTTGCAGTCGCTGTCGATGACCGACTGAATGCGCTTCTGCTCGGCGGCGCGGGCACCGTCGTCCATGATCTCGCGCTCGCCCTTGGCATTCACCTTGGCAATGCGGATGCCGCTGTCCAGCGTGGACTTGCCTTCGCGGGCGCGGGAGCAGCTGTCGACCTTGGCCTTGGCGACCTTCGCCTCTTCGGCGGCGCGCTTGGCCTTTTCTTCGGCCTCGGCCTTCTTGGTCTTTTCCTCGAGCTCCTTGTCGACGCCGCTCGGCTTGGGCGCGGCGGCGCTTTCGCGCGGCTTGGCCGCAGCGGCTTCGGTGCCCTCGGCGGCCGGCGCATCCGGCGAGGAGATGCCGGCGGAAGGCCGCGGTGGCGGCGTGCCCGAACGGCGCAGGATGTTCTTCTCGGGAACATCGGGCGGCGGCGCCTGGTCGCTGAAGACCTTCTTGCCGTCCTTGTCGATCCATTGCCATTGCGCGCTCGCAGAGAGCGGCAGCGCCACGACACATCCCACCAGCAGCCAGTGCATGAATTTCATGCCCGAAGTTTAGCCGCGCCTTACTTCTTGCAACATCCTCATTCGGTGCTTTTGCAACGGTCCGCAAAAGCCCGGGCCGGCGAACGCCTCGGGAGCCTCGTTACAATCCGTCTTTTGGAGCTTCACCCATGCGCCTTCTCGGCAAAGCGCTCACCTTCGACGACGTGTTGTTGGTGCCAGCGTTCTCCCAGGTCCTGCCCAAGGACACCTCCCTCGCCACCAAACTCTCCCGCAACATCACGCTGAACCTGCCGCTCGTCTCGGCGGCCATGGACACCGTGACTGAAGCCCGCCTCGCGATCGCCATCGCGCAGGAGGGCGGCATGGGGATCGTGCACAAGAACCTCACCGCGCAACAGCAGGCCGCCGAAGTGGCCCGCGTGAAGCGCTATGAATCGGGCGTGCTGCGCGACCCGGTGGTGATCACGCCGACGCACTCGGTGCGCCAGGTGATGGCGCTGTCCGACCAGCTGGGCATCTCCGGCTTCCCGGTCATCGACGGCGGCAAGGTCGTCGGCATCGTGACGGGGCGCGACCTGCGCTTTGAAACCCGCTACGACGTGCCCGTCAGCGAAATCATGACGCAGCGCGACAAGCTCATCACCGTGCCCGATGGCACGACGCTCGCCGATGCCAAGGCGCTGCTCAACAAGTACAAGCTCGAGCGCCTCCTGGTCATCAACAGCGACTGGGAGCTCAAGGGCCTGATCACCGTCAAGGACATCACCAAGCAGACCAGCTTCCCCAACGCCGCACGCGACGCGAGCGGGCGCCTGCGCGTGGGCGCCGCGGTCGGCGTGGGCGACGGCACCGAGGAGCGCGTCGAAGCGCTGGTGAAGGCCGGTGTCGACGCCATCGTGGTCGACACCGCGCACGGCCACAGCGCCGGCGTGATCGAGCGCGTGCGCTGGGTCAAGCGCAACTATCCGCAGGTCGATGTCATCGGCGGCAACATCGCCACCGGCGACGCCGCACGCGCGCTGGCCGATGTGGGCGCCGATGCGGTCAAGGTCGGCATCGGCCCGGGCTCCATCTGCACCACCCGCATCGTGGCGGGCGTGGGCGTGCCGCAGATCATGGCGGTCGACAGCGTCGCCACCGCGCTGCAGGGCTCGGGCGTTCCGCTGATCTCCGACGGCGGCGTGCGCTATTCGGGCGACATCGCCAAGGCCATCGCCGCAGGCGCCAGCACCGTGATGATGGGCAGCATGTTCGCCGGCACCGAAGAGGCACCCGGCGAAATCGTGCTGTACCAGGGCCGCAGCTACAAGAGCTACCGCGGCATGGGTTCCATTGGCGCGATGCAGCAGGGCAGTGCCGACCGGTACTTCCAGGAATCGACCACCGGCAACCCCAACACCGACAAGCTCGTGCCCGAAGGCATCGAAGGCCGCGTGCCCTACAAGGGCTCGATCGTCTCCATCGTCTACCAGATGGCCGGCGGCGTGCGCGCCAGCATGGGCTACTGCGGCTGCGCCACCATCGCGGACATGCAGAACAAGGCCGAGTTCGTCGAGATCACCACGGCCGGCATCCGCGAGAGCCACGTGCACGACGTGCAGATCACCAAGGAAGCGCCGAACTACCGGGCTGAGTAATGTGGCCCCCACGCGCCCCCACTGCGTGTGGGAGCGCTGCCCCCCCAAGGGGGCCGCAGGCCGCCTTGGGGCGGCCCGGCGCCGGCCTGAAGCACAATCTGGCCAGACCTTGAAAATCAGGCCAGACTCGGTTTAAAATTCGGGCCAGATTCAATTTTTCTGGCCCAAATGCAATCCATCGGCATCGCTGAAGCCAAGAACAACTTCTCTGCCCTGATCGACCTGGTCGAAAAGGGCGAGGAGGTTCGCATCACCCGCCACGGCAAGGAAGTCGTGCGCATGCTGCCGGTGCGGCGCAAGCCGGTCATCACCGACGAGCAGATCGCGCGCGAACTCGGCCAGATCGACGCGCTGCACGCCACCATCCAGCCCGGCCTGTCACTTCGAGCCTTGCTCGACGAAGGGCGCCGATCGTGACAGCCTTCGTCATGGACGCCTCCATCACCGCCGCCTGGCTTTTGCCCGACCAGGCCAGCGAACACACCCGCAAGCTCTACGCCGCCATCCGCCGCGACGAGGTCGAGCCGCAGGCGCCCAACGCCTGGCAATGGGAGTGCGCCAACATCCTGGCCAATGGGGTTCGCAGCGGCCGCATCCCGACCTCCGCGGTCGAAGGGCTGTGGAGCGTGCTCGATGCCATCCGCCACCGCGTCGAACTGCACGAACTCGCGCCCGCCCAGCACAAGGCCGTGCTCGCGGTGGCCATCGACGCCGGCATCTCGATCTACGACGCGGGCTATCTCTGGCTCGCCAAATCGCTCGATCTCCCGCTCGCCACCTTCGACGAGCACCTCATCCAGGCAGCGCCCAAGGCGGGCGTGAAGCTGTTCGACATTTCAACGCTCTGAGTCCTCTCGCCATGCAACACGACAAGATCCTCATCCTCGACTTCGGCTCGCAAGTCACGCAACTCATCGCACGCCGCGTGCGCGAGGCGCATGTGCTGAGCGAAGTGCATCCCTGCGACGTCACCGACGAATGGGTGCGCGAATACGCGGCCGACGGCCACCTGAAGGGCGTGATCCTTTCGGGCAGCCATGCGAGCGTGTACGAAGAGACCACCGACAAGGCCCCGCAGGCCGTGTTCGACCTCGGCGTGCCCGTGCTGGGCATCTGCTACGGCATGCAGACCATGGCGCACCAGCTGGGCGGCAAGGTCGAAGGCGGCCACAAGCGCGAGTTCGGTTTCGCGGCCGTGCGCGCGCATGGCCACACGGCGCTCCTGAAGGACATCTCGGACTTCACCACGCCCGAAGGCCACGGCATGCTCAATGTGTGGATGAGCCACGGCGACAAGGTCACCGAGCTGCCCCCGGGCTTCAAGCTCATGGCCAGCACCGACAGCTGCCCCATCGCCGGCATGGCCGACGAGGCGCGCCGCTACTACGGCCTGCAGTTCCACCCCGAAGTCACGCACACGGTACAGGGCAAGGCGATCATCGAGCGCTTCGTGCTCGGCATCTGCGAGGCCAGGCCCGACTGGGTCATGCGCGACCACATCGCCGAAGCCGTGCAGAAGATCCGCGAGCAGGTGGGCGATGAAGAAGTCATCCTCGGCCTCTCGGGCGGCGTCGATTCGAGCGTGGCGGCCGCGCTCATCCACCGCGCCATCGGCGACCAGCTGACCTGCGTGTTCGTCGACCACGGCCTCTTGCGCCTGAACGAAGGCGACATGGTCATGGAGATGTTCGAAGGCAAGCTGCACGCGAAGGTGATTCGCGTCGATGCCAGCGACCTGTTCCTGGGCAAGCTCGCGGGCGTGAGCGAGCCCGAAGCCAAGCGCAAGATCATCGGCGGCGAGTTCGTCACCGTGTTCAAGCAGGAAGCCGCCAAGCTCAAGGCCGGTGACGGTGGGCACAAGGGCGCGACCTTCCTCGCGCAAGGCACCATCTATCCGGACGTCATCGAGTCGGGCGGCGCCAAGAGCAAGAAGGCCGTCACCATCAAGAGCCACCACAACGTGGGCGGCCTGCCCGAGCAGCTGGGCCTCAAGCTGCTGGAGCCGCTGCGCGACTTGTTCAAGGACGAAGTGCGCGAACTCGGCGTGGCGCTCGGCCTGCCGCCCGAGATGGTGTACCGCCATCCGTTCCCCGGCCCGGGCCTGGGCGTGCGCATCCTGGGCGAAGTGAAGAAGGAATACGCCGACCTGCTGCGCCGCGCCGACGCGATCTTCATCGAGGAGCTGCGCAACTTCAAGGACGAGACCGGCAAGAGCTGGTACGACCTCACGAGCCAGGCCTTCACTGTGTTCCTGCCCGTCAAGAGCGTGGGCGTGATGGGCGACGGCCGCACCTACGACTACGTGGTCGCGCTGCGCGCCGTGCAGACCAGCGACTTCATGACCGCCGACTGGGCCGAACTGCCGTATGCGCTGCTGAAGAAAGTGTCGGGCCGCATCATCAACGAAGTGCGCGGCATCAACCGCGTGACCTACGACGTGTCGAGCAAGCCGCCGGCGACGATCGAGTGGGAGTGATCCGGAGCTTCGCCCCTGTGAAATGAAGGGGTAGGGAGCGGCTGCGACGCGCCTCGATCAGCAAGTACAGAGTCTGTTGCAATAGTGATGAGGTTTTTCGCTTTTTCATTTATATTGCAACTCGACAATGAAGGCGTCGCTCACCCAAATCACGACTCAGGAGCAGGCTGTTCTTGCACTTGCCAAGTCACGCCCCCTGCTGCGCGCACGCGACGTCGCCGATCAGCAACTGCCAACAGTAATACTGAGCCGACTGGTCGCCGCAGGCCGGCTGGAGCGGGTGGCCCGAGGCATTTACTGCCTGCCAGGCCGCTCCGCCAGCGAACACCGGTCACTGGCGGAGGTGTCGTTGCGGGTCGGTCGAGGCGTCGTCTGCCTGCTCTCCGCATTGCGGGTGCACGAGATCGGAACCCAGGCCCCGTTTGAAGTGTGGCTGGCCATTCCGCCGAACATGCCCAGCCCGCGCTTGGATCAGCCCGCATTGCGCATCGTGCGGATGTCTGGCGCGGCCCTGACCGAGGGCGTCCGGCAGGTGCAGTTCGATGGTGTTGCGGTGCCTGTGTTCGATGCCGAAAAGACGGTGGCTGATTGCTTCAAGTTTCGCAACAAGATCGGCCTCGACGTGGCCCTCGAGGCGTTGCAGGACGGCTGGCGCCAGAACAAGTTGTCCATGGACAAGCTCTGGCACTACGCAACCGTTGACCGTGTTGCGAACATCATGCGCCCCTACATGGAAAGCCTCACTGCATGAGCCGCAACGTGGCAGCGTCGATTCGTGCACGGCTGAAGCAGAAGGCCGATGCCACCCGGCAAGATTTCAACCTGACCCTGACGCACTATGGTCTGGAGCGGCTTCTCTATCGCCTGTCGCTCTCGCGGCATGCGGGCAGTTTTCTGCTGAAGGGCGCTTTGCTCTTCTCGCTCTGGTACGAAGTGCCGCATCGCGCGACGCGGGACATGGACCTTCTTGGATTCGGACCCGACGACGTCGATTCCGTGGTCACAGCCTTTCGCGAGATCTCGGCAATCCAGGTGGAGGACGGTATGGCGTTCGATCTTTCCACCATCAAGGGCACGGAGATCCGCAAGGAGGCGGGCTATGGCGGCGTCAGGGTGGATCTGCGAGCGGTACTCGACGGTGCACGCATTTCGCTTCAGATCGACGTGGGCTTCGGCGATGTCGTGACACCGGCGCCGGTGTCGGTGAGCTACCCGGTCCTGTTGAGTGACCTGCCGGCGCCAGCGTTGCGTGCCTATCCGAAGTACACGGTGGTGGCCGAGAAATTCCATGCACTGTGCGTGCTCGGCATGACCAACAGCCGGATGAAGGACTACTTCGACCTGTGGATTCTTCTTCGAGAAGACGAACTCGACGGCGCGGAACTGCGACGCGCCATCGAGGCCACCTTCGCCAGAAGGAAAACGCCCTTGCCAACGTCTTTGCCGATCGGATTGGGAAGCTCCTTCGCAGAAGACGCAGGCAAGCAAAAACAGTGGACAGCGTTCTTGAAGAAAAATCAGCTGGCTCCGTTGCCGCTCCAAGAGATCGTCCACTTCCTGAGTGATCGACTGCATCGAACGAACAGCTTGTAGAGGCATCGTGCGCTCGAGCAAGCGCCCGCAACGATCGAGTGAAAGCAGGCTCAGTCCTTGGCGCGCACCCACCACGCGTCGCCCGCATGCGGCGCGGTCAGTGAAAGGCGCTCGCCCATCACCGGTGTCGCAAGCTTCACATCACGTGCCTGCGCCAGCGCCTGAATGCGTTCGAAGGGCTCGTCCCAGGCGTGCAGCGCCAGGTCGAACGTGCCGTTGTGCACCGGCAGCAGCCAGCGCCCCCGCAGGTCGAGGTGGGCCTGCAGCGTCTCTTCCGGCTGCATGTGGACGTCGACCCATTGCTTGTCGTAGGCGCCGGTCTCGATCATCGTCATGTCGAAGGGGCCGTAGCGCTCGCCGATGGTCTTGAAGTCCGCGTGGTAGCCGGTGTCGCCGCTGAAAAAGATCCGCAGTTCGCCCGCCACGATCACCCACGACGCCCACAGCGTGCGATCCTCGTCGAGCAGGGTCCGGCCCGAGAAGTGCTGCGCGGGCACCGCCGCCAACCGGACGTTGCCGACGTTCGTTTCGCCCCACCAGTCGAGCTGCCGCACGCGCGCCGGATCGACGCCCCACGCGATCAACCGTTCGCCCACGCCCAGCGGCGTGATGAACACCTCGACCTTCGGCGCAAGCCGGGCGATGGCGGCGCGGTCCAGGTGATCGAAGTGGTCGTGCGAGAGGATCACGCCCTTGATCGGCGGCAGGTCGTCGATGTCGATCGGTGGCGCATGGAATCGCTTCGGACCGGCCCACTGCACCGGTGACGCGCGCTCGGAGAAGACCGGGTCGGTGAGCCAGAACTCGCCGTCCAGCTTGAGCAGCAAGGTCGAGTGGCCCAGGCGGTACAGGCTGCCGTCCGGCGCCGCGAGGAGCGCCGCGGCCGTCAAGGGCCGCACCGGGATCGGCACGTGCGGCACGGTCGTGTCGCTCTTGCCGGTGAGGAACTGCCAGCCGATCGCGACCGTCTTGAGGAACCCCAGCGGCACGCGCGGCACGACGTTGCGGTAGAGGCCGTCGCGTTGTTGCGGCGACTGGGGGTTGGCCGCGAGACGCGGGCTGCAGGCACACAAGGAGAAGGTGGACATGGCGATGACTCCGATCATGAAAACGTGAAAGGCGGTGCGGGAGGTGCGGGGCGTGCGCTTCATCCGAAGAAGCTCACGCGCGAGGCGCGGCGGCCGATGGACTGCCGCACACCAGGCGCACCGCGGTGCGTATGCCGGCCTGGTACTCGGCCGGCGTGCGGGCGTAGTGCTTGAGGCCGTGCGAGGCCGCGTACAGGTGCTGTGCAAGCGACTTGGCCGTCAGGCCCGCAGCGCGCCACGGGACGGCGGGCTCGCTCGACTGGATGGCCCGCGCGAGCTCCTTGGGGACGACCTTGTCGAACTCCTCCAGCACCGGTCCGACGAGTTCGCGTGCGGTTGCGACGATTTCGTTCATGTGTTCCAGCGACATCTGCGAGCCGTCGTTCTGCGCATGCAGCGCCGCGAAGGCGCCGACCAGCCGCTCCTCGATCGGCAGGTCCTTGCGCGCCAGCGCGGCCCGCATGGCCGCGATGCCCTGCTGCGCGAACCAGGTGACGGCTTCCTTGAAGAGTTCGTCCTTGGACGCGAAGTGCAGGTAGAGGCCCTGGCGGGAAATGCCGGCGGCGCGCGCGAGGTCGTCCATCGACGTCTTCCTGAAGCCGTAGCGCAGGAAGACGCCGAGCGCGGCTTCCATGATGGCCACGCGCCGGTCGGGGGCGGCGGCTGGTGCGGCGGCAGCCATCAGCGGATGGCTCCGGCGGGATGGGGAGGGCGGATGTTCATGGTGCTTTTTCCGGTGAGACCGACGCGAATGCCGGATGCCGATTAGTGAGGACGAAAAACCTTACTTTACAAGTTCGATCTAATTTGTCAAGTCAGTCATGTCGATGCCGTCGCAGGCGGAACTCACCGGGAGCGACCGGCGAGGCGCTGTAATGGCGCGTAATGGATTTCCGGCAGGTGCGTCCCTACAGTGATTTCTCCCCGGCGACCTGGCAGGTCGACGCAGGGATTCACACCACGACCCAACACCATGGAGAACGACATGACCAGCGTGACCGTCCATATCGTCGGCGGAGCCGACAAAGACAACACGACCGCCGTGACCATCGGCACCGTCCGGTGGGGCAACAACGGCACCGCGCCCCTGGGCAGTGCGCAGAACGTGCCCGAAGGGATATGGGACCTGACCGTCTTCAAGACCACCATCCCCACGCACCTCTCCATCAAGGTGGAGGTGTATGGCAATGTCGCGCTGGTCAACATCACCGTGAACCAGGACAACATCTCGGTGAACCTGGACGCTGTGGCCTCGCGGCTCGAAGCCTAGAAGTTCGCGCGCAACCCCGCCATCGCGCCGGTCGAACCGCGCGCGATGCACGGGCGAGGTGCTCGCTGGCGGCCTCGCGAAGAGGCGGAACCATGCGCGATGATCGACGCATGTCAGAACAGCTTCTTCTCCCCGGAATCGATCCCCCGCCGCGGCCCCTGCCGCGACCCCGAGCCAAGGCGCGCCGCAAGGAGCCGCTGCCGCACACGCTCTTCCTTGCGATCTTTCCGAACGCCCGGGACGCCGCATCGATTGCGGCGCTCGGTGCGCAACTGGACGAGCACCATTCGCTCAAGGCAACGCTGAGCGAGCCGCATCGCCTTCACGTCACGCTGCACGATCTCGGTGGCTACGGCACGGTACCGCTCAAGAAGGTGCAGGCCGCGCTGGAGGCGGCCGCCGCCGTCGCGCCACCCGCGTTCGACGTCGTCTTCGACCACGCCATGACCTACGCGAACAGCAAGGCCTTCGTGCTGTGCGGTGAAGAGGGCACCGGTGCGCTCGCGGACTTCAGGCAGCGCCTGGGCGAAGCGCTGGCCGACGCGGGCCTCAGGCCCGAGCGCAGCTTCACGCCGCACATGACCCTTGCGTACACGCGGCGCAAGATCGAGAAGCACACGATCGATCCGGTCCGCTGGACCGCGGGCTCCTTCGCGCTCATCGACAGCCGCGTCGGGGAGGGCGTGCACGAAGTGCTCGGGCGGTGGCCCGCATGAGCGAGCCGCTGATCGCCTGCCTGGACGTCGACTACCGCGCCGACACCGCCGTGGCCGCGGGCCTCTGGTTTCGCGGATGGACGGCAGCGCATGAAGAGACGCAGGCCATCGCGGGCTTTCGCGAGGTGGCCGGGTACGAGCCCGGCGCGTTCTATCGCCGCGAGTTGCCGTGCCTGCTCGGCGTGCTGCGCGAAGGGCCGCTGGCGGACATTGTCGTCGTCGATGGCTACGTGTCGCTGGAGCCGGGGCACCCGGGCCTGGGCGCGCACCTGCACGACGCGCTGGATCGCAAGGTGCCCGTGGTCGGCGTCGCCAAGACCGCCTACCGCAGCGCAAGCGATGTGGTCGAGGTGCTGCGCGGCCAGAGTTCGTCGCCGCTCTTCGTGACGGCCATCGGCATCGACCTCGCCGCCGCGGCGGCCGAAGTGAGGCGAATGCACGGCGAGCACCGCGTGCCGACCTTGCTGCGCGCGGTCGACCAGCTCGCGCGCCGTTCGGAAATGCCCGGTCGCACCGGACAGGGCGAATAGAAAAACTCCGCGCCGCGCGTGCGATTGCTTCCCTCACGCAGGCTGTCTTCCCCGCAATCGCCGAGCTGTTGTCAAGCGGACGACACATTCAACGCCGAAGCTCCGCAGGCCAGCATTTTTCAAAGCAGCCGGAGGGAGAGTCAGCGTGAACCACATCGTGGCGAGATCGTTCCTGCACGGGCGCGGCATCCGATGAGCAGCCCGCCCGGCCGCCATCTCGCGGCGCTTGTCGCAGACCGCCAGCACGACCGGCTGCTGCGGCTTTCGTTTCCGCAAGGCGGAGAGCCGGCCGCGGCCGACCTCGTGGTCAACACCCTGCATGCATCGGAAGGCCTGTCGCGCGATTTCGATTTCGCGGTCGGGATTCTCAGCAGCAATGCGGGGCTGGCGCTGAAGGACCTGCAGGGCAAGATGCTCTGCGTCGAGCTCGTGCGGCCCGACGGCACGCTGCGCCATTTCACCGGCATCGTCTTCGGGTTCAGGCTCGTGCGCACCGACGGCAACCTGGCCTTCTACGAAGCCCGGCTCGGCCCGTGGCTCCAGTACCTGCGGCTGCGCGCGAACAACCGTCTCTTCCATCGCCAGACGCTGCGCGCGCAGACCGAGGCCATCTTCAACGACTACGGCGTGCTGCCCAAGTGGGAGTGGTTCGTTCGCACCGAGGAGCAGCCCCACACGATGGCCGTGCAGGGCGGCGGGGCCGGCGGCGAAACCGACCACAACTACCTGCACCGCCGCTGGGAGGCCGCGGGCTACAGCTACTGGTACGAGCATTCGGCCGAGGGCCACACGCTGCATGTGTGCGACGACAGCACGCTCGCCAAGGCGGTGGATGGGTCGTCTCCCGGCATCCGCTTCCAGGACGAAGGCGGCGCACAGGAAGAAGACGCCATCGGCCAGTGGAGCGCGGTGCGCGAACTGGTTTCGGCGCAAACGGCCGTCAGCGCCTACGACTTCAAGAGCCCGCGCCCGCAGCACGCCGAGATGCCCAGCAACAACCTGCAGGGCGAGGTGCCGCAGCTGGAGGTGCACGAGTACGGCGGCGCACGCCACTTCAAGACCTCGCTCGAAGGCGAGGCCGTGGCGCGGCGGCGCATCGGCGAGATCGAGGCCAAGGCCAAGCGCTTCGAGGCGGAGGGCAACAACCGCTTCGCGCTGCCCGGGCGCTGGTTCCGGCTGGTCGATCACTTCGGGCGCACCGAGGGCGATGGCTCCGAAAGCGAATTCCTCATCCTCTCGGTCGAGCACCGCGCGACCAACAACTACCTGCAGGAGCCCGCGACGGCGGAAGGCAAGCCGAAGGGCTCGCGCGCCGAGTACCGCAACAGCTTCACCTGCAGCCGCCGCTTCGTCGCGTGGATGCCCGGCCGGGGCTTTCACAGCGTCGAGCAGCGCGTGCTCGCGCCGCAGACCGCCACCGTGGTCGGGCCGGCCAGCGAGGGCAGCATCCACACCGACGAGTACGGCCGCATCCGGGTCCAGTTCCACTGGGACCGCGAAGGCCGGAACGACGAGAAGAGCTCGGCCTGGGTGCGCGTGCTGAGCACCTGGGCCGGCGGCGAGACCGGCATGGTGTCGTTCCCCCGCGTGGGCTCCGAAGTGGTGGTGCAGTGCCTGGACGGCAACCCCGACCATCCGGTGGTGATGGGCGTGGTCTACAACGCGCGGCGCATGCCGCCGTGGGCGCTGCCCGGGCAGAAGGCGCTCATGGGCCTGCGCAGCCGCGAGCTCGCCGAGGGCTCGGGCAACGAGCCCGGCGGCAAGAGCAACCACCTGCTGCTGGACGACACGCAGGGCAAGATCCAGGCGCAGCTCCGAAGCGACTACGACGCGAGCCAGCTGAGCCTCGGCCACATTGCGCGCATCGAGGACAACGCGGGCCGCAAGGACGAGCGCGGCCACGGCTTCGAGCTGCGCACCGACGGCCACGGCGCGGTCCGCGCCAAGAGCGGCCTGCTCATCAGCACCGAGCCGCGCCCCAATGCGCAGGCGCACATCACCGACATGGGCGAGACCGTGGCGCGGCTGGAGAACGCCGGCGACCAGCAGGAGAGCCTGGCCGACCTCGCGCAGCAGCACCAGGCGCAGGACAAGGGCGGCGACCAGGACGAAGTCGGCAAGGCCCTGAAGGCCCAGAGCGATGCGGTCAAGGGCTCGGGCGGCAATCCGCAGCAGGGCGAATTCCCCGAGTTGACGGAGCCGCACCTGGTGCTCGCGAGCCCGGCCGGCATCGCGGCGACCTCGGTCAAGTCGACGCACCTGCACAGCGAAGAGCACGTGGCGCTGACCAGCGCACAGCACATGAGCTTCTCGGTGGGCAAGCGGCTGCTCGCGAGTGCCATCGAGTCGGTGCGCGTGTTCGCCTACAAGCTGGGCATGAAGCTGGTCGCGGCCAACGGCGACATCGACATCCAGGCGCTCAAGGACAACCTCAACCTGCTCGCGAAACTGAAGATCACGCAGACCGCCGACGAGATCGTGATCACCGCCAGGCAGAAGGTCACCATCGTCGGCGCGGGCAGCTACACGCACTGGACGGCCGAGGGCATCCGCAGCGGCACCAGCGGCGCGTGGGTCGCGCATGCGGCATCGCATTCGCTGATCGGTCCCGATACGCAGCCCGCCTCGTTCCCCGCGCCGCCCGCGCCGGGCAACGGCACGCTCGAACTCTTCAACAAGTACGTGGCCACCCAGCGCGGCGTGAAGGGCGGCGACTACGAGGTCGTCGATGCGCTGGGCACCGTGAAGACCGGCAAGCTCGATGCGAACGGATTCGCCAGCGTCGCGGGACTGTTCCCGGGGCCTGCGAGCGTCACGTTCGGGAACGACCCGAGCCAGACGTGGGAAGAGGGCAGCTTCTTCGGCAAGCCCAGGAGCGATGCGGCGGGTGGCGCGGGCGAAGGTGCAGCAGGTCTCGCCGGGACGGCCCAGGCCGCGATGGGACAGGTCGCCGGCGTGCTCGGAAAAAGCGGCGTCGCAGCGGACGCAGGCGGCCTCGCCAGCCTCGCGCAGACCGTGCAGTCGGGCCTCCAGGCCGCGCGCACCCTGCAGGCGGTGGGCAAGGGCGATGTGGTGGGCATGGCGGGCGGGGCCGCGAGCTTGCTGGGCAACCCGGTGAGTTCGCTCACGGGTGCGGCGACGCAGGCCGCGGCTTCCCTGCTGCCTCCCAAGCTGGCCGATGCCGCAGCCAATCTGCTGCCGCGCGCTGCAACGACTGCAGCGACGACCACCACGGCACTGCCCCGGATCGCGGGTCTGAAGATCCCCGGCTTCGTGGGCTGAGCGCGTCGCGAGCCTCCTGACAACGACAACCGATATCCAGGGACCCCCACGACATGGCCGAATCCGCCGAATCAGACGAATACGCGATCGAACCCCTCGAGCAGATCAACGCCGCCGAGGTCGCCGAGGGCTTCAACGCCTTCGACAAATGGCTGCGCGACAACACCAACGACATCGTTACCCTCGACCGCCTGAAGACCGTGGGCAACGCCATTCCGGGTGTCTCCAACCTCATCGCGTTCTCCGATGTGGTCTACGACATCATCGAGATCAACGACCTGAAGCAGGCCGGCAAGGAGGTGTCGATCATCTCGTGGGTGAACCTGGGCGTCGACGCCATCGGCGTCGTCCCGATGCCCGGCACGGGGCCCGCGCGCGTGGCCTTGCGCGCGCCCTTGCAGCTGGCCAAGCAGAAGCTCAAGCAGGGCGTGAAGAACCTTGCGGAAGATTTCCTCATCCTCATCGCGGGGCACCTGGCGGCCTCCATCACGGGCGAGCTGGACGAGTTCATCAAGAGCGCGCAGGCCAAGCTGCACGACATGCTGGTGGAGTGCGGCAAGTTCGCCGAGACGCTGGCCAACGCGCTGGCCGATGCGCTGCTCTCGGCGCTCGACGGGCACCTGTTCAACCCCAACACCAGCGTGCGCTCGGCCAACGTCGCGCTCGCGGCCGCGGAGAAGACCTCGTGGTGGGACCCGAGGAAATCGGTCCACCTGCTGCGCGCGGCCAAGAACATCTTCGTGGCGGGCAACAAGGAGGCCGCCAACCTCGCGGTGGGCGGCGCCTCCAGCGTGGCCACCTACATCTCGCCGGAATTCAGGACGCACATCCAGTCGCTCGCCAAGGCCATGCGCGACCTGGGCAAGCTGGCCGCCAGGAAGATGCTCGATCTCGTGGACCCCGGCACCATGTTCAGCATCGGCTGGCTGCTGGTGAAGATCCTGGAGGTTGCGCCCAAGCTCAAGCGCAAGCGCGGCGGCACGGTGCATCCGCGCAAGGTCAACAACGTCAAGGACAAGCGCGGCCCCGGCACGCTGGAGCCGCGCAGGCGCCAGAAGCGCGGCGCCGCCGATGGCCGTCCCTGCAAGTGCCCGGGCTCCGCGACGGCGCGCTCCATCTCCCTGAGCCTGGGCGCCGAGACGCTCACGCACACCGACTTCGAATTGCCCGGTGCCCTGCCGATCACCTGGAGCCGCACCTACCGCTCGGACCTGGGTGCCTACGACCAGGGCGTGCTCGGCGCGCGGTGGATCACGCCCTACACGACGCAGCTGGACATCGAGCTGCTGGACGACGGCAGCGAGGGCGCGCTGCTTCATCACGCGGAAGACGGCCGCACGAAGCGCTACCCCGCGCTCGCCGTGGGGCAGACGCACCACGACGCCATCGAAGACCTCGCGCTCGTGCGCCTCTCGCCCGACCTGCTGACCCTCAACCAGGGCCGCGACTGGATGCAGACCTACGAGCGCATTCCGGCGCTCGGCGGCGAGCGCGGGTTCTTCCGGCTCGCGCTCATGCAGATGCGCGCCGGCGCGAGCGTGGCATTGCGCTACGACCATGCGCATCCGCTGCGGCCCGATCACACGGTGCTCAGCGACGTCATGGTCAAGCAGGGCGACAAGGTCATCGCGCATGCGGGCACGCGCATCGATGCGCAGGGGCGCTTTGCTGGCGTCTGGGAGATCAAGGAAGGGCGGCTCGTGCGGCAACTGGCGGCCTATGCCTACGACGCGCACGGCGACCTTGTCGAGGCGCAGGACGAGAACGGGCCGATCGCACCGATCGCGCCCACCGCGCCGATCGCGCTCACTGCGCTCACCGCGGTGAACGAGCTCGTCGACGAGGCGCCGCAGCGCACCTCCACCGCCTGGCACTACAGGTACGACCGGCACCTCCTGACCCGCTACGAAGACCGCACCGGCCGCGGCGTGAACCTCGCCTACGACGGCACCGGCCTCGATGCCCGCGCCGTGCGCGAGTGGATGGACGACGGCAGCTTCGACACCCGCGTGCGCTGGGCCGAGCACATCCGCCTTGCGACCGTGACCGATGCGCTGGGCCACGAGACGCGCTACTACTACGACGAGCTGGGCTACACCTACCGCATGGTCCACCCCGACCTGCGCGAGGAATGGTTCTTTCGCGACGAGGCGCGCAACATCGTGCGCCACATCCAGCCCAGCGGCGGCGTCGAGCACTTCAGCTACGACGCCGAGGGCCGGCTCGTGAGCCAGGCGCGTCCCGACGGCAGCGAGATCCACCTGGACTGGGACGACAGCGGCAATCTCGTGAAGATCCGCGACCCCGAGGGCCAGCTCTGGCTGCGGACCTGCGACGTGCAGGGCAACCTCGTCGAGGAGACCGATCCGCTGGGCCACAAGACCACGTACGACTACGACAAGGCCGGACTGCCAGTGCGCATCACCGATGCCAAGGGCGGCACCACCCGCATGGCCTACGACGCCGTGGGCCAGCTGCTCTCGCGCACCGACTGCTCGGGCAAGACCACCACCTGGGCCTACGACGCGCGCGGCCGGTTGATTCAAAGCACCGATGCCGCCGGCCAGGCCACGCACTATCGCTATGCGCATGGGCAACTCGACAGCATCGTCAACCCCGACCAGAGCACCGAACGCTTCGCCCACGATGCCGAGGGGCGCCTCCTGGCCCACACCGACGTGCTCGGCCGCACGACCCGCTACGGCTACAGCGACGCCGGCCTGATCGCGCGGCGCACCGACGCCGCGGGCCACCAGCTCGGCTACCGCTGGGACAAGCTCGGGCGCCTGGTGCAGCTGGACAACGAAAACCGCAGCAGCTACACCTTCGCCTACGACCCCGTCGGCCGCCTGCTCGCCGAGGTCGCCTTCGACGGCCAGAAGACCGGCTACGCGTATGCCGAATTCAACGGCGTGCTGGAGAAGATCGAGCAGCCGCTGCAGTCCATCGACATGCGCTTCGATGCAATGGGCCGCCTCCTGGAGCGCAGCGCGGGCACGCTGAGCGAGACCTTCGGCTACGACGCCTCGGGGCGCATGGTGCAGGCGAACAACCGCGATGCGCGGCTGCAGTGGTTCTACGACGCGGTGGGCAACGCGGTGCGCGAACACCTTCACTACGAGGCGAGCGCGTCGGGCAAGCCGATGACCGCCGTGTGGCGCCACCAGTACGACGAACTGGGCAACCGCACCGTGAGCACGCGGCCCGACGGCCACGAGGTGCGCCTCTTGACCTACGGCTCGGGCCATGTCCACGGGCTGATGCTGGACGGGCAGGACATCCTTTCCTTCGAGCGCGACGACCTGCACCGCGAAGTCGCGCGCGAGCAGGCCAATGGGCTGGCGCAGAGCCAGAGCTACGACCCCATGGGGCGGCTGCTGGAGCAGCGGATTTCCCAGGCGACGCCGACGGCCGCTGCCGCCGGCGGCACCGGCATCGGCGGCGCGCTGATCCGCCGCACCTACGCCTACGACAAGGCCGGCCAGCTCACCGGCATCGGCGACAGCCGGCGCGGCCGCATCGACTACCGCTACGACCCGGTGGGGCGCCTGCTGCAGGCCAACGGCGCACTGGGCAGGGAAGTCTTCGCCTTCGATCCCGCGGGCAACATCGCCACGCCCGGCTCACCCGATGCGCCCGGCCAGCCGGCCACGGCAACGCGCGGCACGGGCCTGCACGATGAGCCTTTCGAATCGCGCGCGAGCCACGTCGCCACGCACAAGCTGCTGGACAACCTGCTCAAGGACTACGCGGGCACCAGTTACCGCTACGACGCGCTGGGCAACCTCGTCGAGCGCGTGCGCAACGGCGAGCGCAGCAGCTTCGAGTGGGACGGCTTCGGCCGCATGACCGCAGCCAAAAGCCACCAGGGCACCACCACCTTCCGCTACGACGCGCTCGGCCGCCGCGTGGCCAAGCACGGCCCCAGGGGCCACACCGTGTACGGCTGGGACGGCGACGTGCTCGCCTTCGAGAGCGTGGTCGACGCGCCCGACGCCGCGAAGCCGCAGCAATTGCCGCAGACCCGCACCGTGCACTACCTCTACGAGCCCGGCAGCTTCAGGCCGCTCGCGCAGGCCCGCAAACGCGAGGCCATCGCGCTGCACGCCACGCCCGACTACGCGGCGCTGGTGGCCGAGGAGGGCGACTACGACGTCGCGCGCGATCCGCTCTGGACGAGCGAACCGGTGGCGCAGCCCTTCGCCAAGGAAGACCTGTGCTTCTACCAATGCGACCACCTCGGAACGCCGCAGGAACTGACGGACGACGAAGGCCGCATCGCGTGGTCCGCGCAGTACCGGGCGTGGGGCGAGGCGCGGGAGGTGATCGCCAAGGCAGCGGGGGGCGCCGAGGGCGCCGGCGTCAGGAATCCGATCCGGTTCCAGGGGCAGTATTTCGACGAGGAAACCGGGCTGCATTACAACCGGCACCGGTATTACGATCCGCACAGCGGGCGGTTCGTGAGCAAGGACCCCATTGCGCTATATGGCGGCAATAATCTCCATGTCTACGCGCCCAATCCAATTCAATGGACGGATGCGATAGGATTGAAGTCGATATGGCAGACGAATTGGGAAGAAAAATACGGTCGCCCTCTGCCTGCAGGCTACCAGGTGCATCACATCATTCCGAAAAGCGCATCGTCCGTGAAAGCAGCAAAAAAACTCTGCCCGAATTTCGATGTGAATGACGCCAGCAATCTCATTGCACTTCCTGAGAATTCATCGATAAGTCAAATCAATTCCCCAGGATTCGGAAAAACAACGCACAAGGGATATCACGCCGGGTACAGTGCTGCAGCCGAAGTGGCCATGGCCGGGGCGGTCCGTTTCAAAGGAAAGGGAGAGCCCGGGTGCATGAAATTGAAGATCGTTCAGACTGCCCTCAAGGCGCAGCTCGCAACCGGCGGCCTGACGATGTACGGAAACCAGCATCCCGGCAAGGTTCCAGGCGTCACGGCCGACTGGAAGAACAGCATCAAGGATTACCTAAGGGGACAATGACCATGGATAACTGGAATGAATTGCTGGCCAAAGCCCAGCCATTGATTGCTTTTCTCGAACGCGAGGATTATTTCAATCGCGCATATTCAGGCGATAGAAATGAAAACCTAGTGGTTGCCGATGCGTCCCTGGGAATCGAGTACGCGACGGATGATTCATTCGACAAATTCGATGAATGGCAAACCGTCAGCGATTCGGCTTCTGTTTTTCCGGAGGAATTCGAATGGAAACGATGGATCGACTACAACCTGCAGAAAAACTATTACTTCGGTCTGAGCGAGAAAAATTTCCACGGAGCCGATTCGAAATGGACCGATGAAGGCGCGTGCCTCCTCGTGGAACTCATGCACAGGGATATGCGAATTCTGCTCCATTGTTATGCGAACGATCATTTCCCGGAGATCTGGAAAAAAATACAGGCTACCTATTTTCTCGACGGATTTCCGTGCGGCTGGAATGGAAATCTTCCTTCCGGGAAATTGGTTGTTTTCTCCAATGAGTGACGGATATTTTTATTGACCGGATGGGTCGGGGCATCTCCGGTATTTCCATCCAATGAATTCGAGTTATCGACGAGCCACCCCGTGACCTCCCAACTCATCATCCTCAGCCACAACCTCTGGCGCAAAGGCGCGGGCGGCGCCCCCGCCGGTCTCGTCGGCCAGGCGGACACCTTCGCCTACGCCGGCCTCGACCTGAATCTCGCCCAGTTCGCCGCCACCGCTTTCACAGGCACCAGCTTCACCGCCACGACGTTCCAGAACGCGGGCTGGACGGCCTGCCAGTTCAGCGCCTGCACCTTCACCGCGTGCGACTTCCAGGGCATTGCCATCACGGGCTGCACTTTCACCGGCTGCACCTTCGGCAACTCGCAGTTCAGCGCCGCGCAACTGAGCGGTTGCACCTTCAACCGGTGCACCTGGAACGACCTGGGTTTCGACGATGGACGCTGGACGCGGGTCGACATCCTGAACTGCGACGGCAACCGGATCCGGGCCGACGGGCTGCGCGGCGAAATGGTCGATTTCACGGGCAGCCATTTCGAGCAGATGGAACTGCGCAACGCGCAGATCAATACGGTGTGACGGCCGAGCAGTTTCCGGAGCGAACCGCCATGCCAAGAGGCATTCCCAACCCGAACCCGATGTACGGCATCTACGGCTATGGCGACCACTGGAGCGTCGACATCCGCCGCGACAAGGTGCGCATGGTCAAGGCCTTCTACTTCAACCCCTGCGGCGGTCGCGGCGGCGCGTTGGCGCAGGCCCAGGCCTGGCGCGACCGGCTGGTGCAGGCGCACCCGCCGGCGCTCAAGCGCGAGATCGCCGTGCGCGTGCGGCGCGACAACAAGAGCGGCGTGGCGGGCGTGTATTTCCGCGAAGGCACGGGCGGCAAGAACGCGATGTGGATCGCGATGACGCGCGTGAGTCCCGAGAAGAGCGTGAGCAAGGCCTTCTCGGTCGGCCGCTACGGACCGCGCGCGAAAGAGCTCGCCATCGCCGAGCGGCAAAAGCAGCTGGCGCAGATGACGGGGTACGCCTCGCGGCACCCGGCGGATGGGGCGGAGGGAGCGGACGCCGTGGCCGGCATGTCCGGCGTGGCCGTGGCGCGGATGAGTGCGCGGATGAGCGCGCGCGCTGCGGCCTGACAGGTCGGGGCGACCGTCGTCAGTCCTTGTCCGCGAAGCTGTCGAACAGCAACCCGCGCAGCCACTGGTTGCCCGGATCGCGGTGCACCTTCGCGTGCCAGAACAGGTTGATCGCGATCTGCGGCAGCGCCACCGGGTGAGGGCGCCACACGAGGCCGAAGGGCTCGGCGATGCTCTGGGCGAGCCGCTCGGGCACGGTCGCGATCATTCCGCTCGAACGCAGGATGTGGCCGATCGCCACGAAGTGCGGCACCTTCAGGCGAATGCGCCGGTGAATGCCCTGCGCGGCCATCACGTCGTCGGCCTTGCCGTGGCCCGTGCCGGCGGCCTGCACCAGCACGTGGTCGGCGGCGCTGAAGTCTTTCAGCGACACGCTGCGCTTGCGCGCGAGCGGATGCGTGCCCGAGAACAGGCACACGTAGCGCTGCAAAAAGAGCCGGCGCTGGAACACGCCTGCCTTCAGCTGCGGCAGGAGGCCGATGGCGATGTCCACATGCCCGGCCTCCAGCTCGTCGCGCAGGTGGGTCGCGGTGTTGTTGCGCAGCGTGCTGATCGTCACGCCCGGCGCGGCGACCGACAGCGCCTCCATCAGGCGGGGCGTGAAGTAGATCTCGCCGATGTCGGTCATCGCGAGCGTGAAGCTGCGCGTGCTGGTGGCGGGGTCGAACACCACCTGCTGGTTGAGCGCGGTGTGCAGCGCGCCCATCGCGTAGGCGACCGGTTCGGCCAGCTGCAGCGCGAAGGGCGTGGGCTCCATGCCCCGCGCGGTGCGCAGGAACAGCTCGTCGCCCAGGAGCTTGCGCAACCGGGCCAGCGCGTTGCTGATGGCGGGCTGCGAGAGCCCGAGCGATTCGGCCACTGCCGAGACGCGCTTCTCGGCCAGCATGCGGTCGAACACCAGGAGCAGGTTGAGGTCGATGTCCTTCAGGTGCATGCCGGACCTTTATTCATATCCGTGATGGGGTTGATTCACGAGATTCTATTGGTCAATCTGCAGCGGCCGCGCATCATCCGCTCCCAGAGACAAGCCAGCCACGACGCTGGCGCAAAGAGAGCCCCCCGATGGACCTGCACATTCACCCCCTTGCCCGCACTCTCGAGGTCCGCCCCGGCGCGAACCTTCTGGAGGTGCTGCGCGAGCACCATGTGCCGGTGTCGTACAGCTGCATGTCGGGGCGCTGCGGCACCTGCCGCTGCAAGGTGGTGTCGGGGCAAGTGCTCGATGGCGGACAGGACGCGATCCGTCCCGACGGCCAGGGCGAGCGCTACGTGCTGGCCTGCCAGAGCACGCTGACCGAAAGCTGCGCCATCGAGATCCCCGAGCCCGACGAGGTGGTGGTGCATCCGGCGCGCATCCTGAAGGCGACGGTCACGGGCATCGACGTGCTCACGCACGACATCCGGCGCCTGCGGCTCAGGCCGAACAAGCCGCTGGAGTTTTCGCCGGGGCAATATGCGCAACTGCAGTTCGCGCCCGATCTCGCGCGGCCCTATTCGATGGCCGGGTTGAGCCGCGATGCGGAGCTCGAATTCCATGTGCGCCGCGTGCCGGGCGGTCGCGTGACGGCGCACATCTTCGAGCAGTTGCGCGTCGGCGATCCGGTGCGCGTGAGCGGGCCGCTCGGCACGGCCTATCTGCGCACGAAGCATCGCGGACCGATGCTCTGCGCGGCGGGCGGTACCGGCCTCGCCCCGATTCTTTCGATCGTGCGCGGCGCCATCGCGGGCGGGCTGATGCAGCCGATCCATCTCTACCTGGGCGTGCGTTCCGATGCGGACGTGTATGGCCTCGCCGAATTGCGCGAACTGCAGGCGCAGCACCCGGGCCTGAAGGTGCACGTGGTCGTCGTCACCGGCCCGGCGCGCGAGGGCCAGCGCCTGGGCCTCATCACCGATGCCATCCGCGCCGACTGGCCCGGCAGCCTGGACGGCTGGCGCGCTTACCTCTGCGGCTCGCCGCCGATGGTCGAGGCGGTGACGCAACTGGTGCGCGCACGCGGCCTGGCGCCCGAGCAGACGCATGCCGATGCCTTCTACCTTCAAGGCACCTGAAGAACCGACAGAAAAAGGAGACCCGCGATGACCACGCAACCCGTGTTCCCCATCGAACTGCATTGGGAGAGCGAGAAGACCAGCCGCATTCCCTTCATGGCCTACACCGACGAGGCGCTGCACAAGAAGGAGCTGCAGCGCTTCTTCTACGAGAAGCACTGGTGCTACGTCGGCCTCGAGGCCGAGATCCCGAATTCGGGCGACTTCAAGCGCACAGCGATCGGCGAGCGCTCGGTCGTGATGTCGCGCGACGAGGAGGGCGCGATCCACGTGTTCGAGAACGTCTGCGCGCACCGCGGCATGCAGTTCTGCCGCGAGCGCCATGGCAACAAGAAGGAGTTCGTCTGCCCCTACCACCAGTGGAACTACACCCTCAAGGGCGACCTGCAGGGCGTGCCGTTTCGACGCGGCGTGAAGCAGGACGGCAAGGTCCACGGCGGCATGCCCGCCGATTTCAAGACCGAGGACAACGGCCTGAACAAGCTCAAGGTGGCCTCACGCGGCGGTGTGGTGTTCGCGTCGTTCGACCATGAGGTCGAATCGTTCGAGGAGTTTCTCGGCCCCGACATCCTTCACTACTTCGATCGCCTGTTCGACGGGCGCAAGCTCACCATCCTCGGCTACAGCCGCCAGCGCATTCCGGGCAACTGGAAGCTGATGCAGGAGAACATCAAGGACCCGTACCACCCGGGCCTCCTGCACACCTGGTTCGTGACCTTCGGGCTCTGGCGCGCGGACAACAAGTCGGAGCTTAAGATGGACGCCCGCAGCCGCCACGCCGCGATGATTTCCACGCGCGGCAACGCAGGCAAGGCCGCGCAGGTGACGCAGGTCTCCAGCTTCAAGGAGCGCATGCAGCTGAAGGACCCGCGCTTCCTCGATATCGTGCCCGAGCCCTGGTGGGGCGGCCCGACGGCCGTGATGATGACGCTCTTTCCGAGCCTCATCCTGCAGCAGCAGGTCAACAGCGTGTCGACGCGGCACATCCAGCCGGTGGGGCACGATGCCTTCGATTTCGTGTGGACGCATTTCGGCTTCGAGGATGACACCGGGGAGATGACGCAGCGGCGTCTGCGGCAGGCCAACCTGTTCGGCCCGGCCGGCTTCGTCTCGGCCGACGACGGCGAGGTGATCGAGTTCTCGCAGCAGGGCTTCGAGCAGAAGCCTTATCACCGCACGCTCGCCGAGCTGGGCGGGCGCGAGGTGGAAAACACCGACCACATGGTGACCGAGACGCTGATCCGCGGCATGTACCGCTACTGGCGCGAAGTGATGGAGGCGGCATGACCAAGAAGCTCGATGCCGACGCTTATCTCGAACTGGCAGGCCTCTATGCGGCCTATGCGCATGCAGTCGATTCGGGCCAATGGGATTTGTGGCCCGCGTTCTTCATCGAGGAGTGCAGCTACCGTCTGCAGCCGCGCGAGAACCACGAGCGCAACCTGCCGCTCGCGACGCTGTCGTTCGAGAGCCGGGGCATGCTGGAAGACCGCGTGTACGGCATCCAGGAGACGCTGTTCCATGACCCGTATTACCAGCGCCATGTGGTCGGGTTGCCGGTGGTGCACAAGGTCGATGACGACGGCGCGATCCACAGCGAAGCCAACTACGCGGTGTTTCGCACGAAGCTCGACGGCCCTTCGACCGTCTTCAACGTCGGCCGCTACATCGACAAGGTCGTGCCCACGCCCGAAGGCCTGAAATTCGCCTCGCGCCTGTGCGTGTTCGACAGCGAAATGATCCCGAACTCCATCATCTACCCCCTCTGAGCCATGCAAGAAAAAGAACCCGAGACACACGGCGCGCCGTTGCGCCGCTTCATCGATCCGGCCTACCAGCCGCTGTGCGGCAACCTCGCCGAGGTGCGCGAGAACATCGACCGGCTCGACCGCCAGATCGTCGCGCTGCTGGCCGAGCGCGGCCGCTATGTGAAGGACGCGGCGCGCTTCAAGCGCGATGCCTTCCAGGTGTCGGCGCCGCAGCGCCAGCAGGAGGTGATCGACAAGGTGAGGGCGCTGGCCGAGAAGGAGGGCGCGTATCCCGAGGTGGTCGAGGCAGCGTACCGCGCGCTCATCGCGGGCTTCATCGCGCGCGAGCAGAAGGACCACCAAGGCATGGTCGATGTGGAGGCGAAGCCGTGAAGCGCGCCATCGCTTTCGCCCTGGTGGCATTGGCGGCTGGCGCGCATGCACAGGACTGGCCGCAGCGCCCCGTGCGCATCGTCGTGCCGTTCGCGGCCGGCTCGTCGCCCGACATCCTCGCGCGCATCGTCAACGACAAGCTTGCTGCACGCATCGGCCAGCCGCTCATCGTCGACAACAAGCCCGGCGCGGGCGGCAACACCGGCACCGACCAGGCGAGCAAGTCGCCGCCCGATGGCTACACCTTCCTGCTTTCGGTGAATGCGCCGCTGGTCTACAACACGGTGCTCTACAGGAACCTGCCGTACGACCCGTTCAAGGACCTCGTGCCGGTGTCGCTCGCGGCGACCACGCCTAACGTGTGCGCGGTCTCCAATGCGATGAACGTCGATTCGGTGAAGGGCTGGCTCGCGGCCATGAAGCAGAACCCGGGCAAGTTCAACTTCGCCTCGACGGGCAACGGATCGATCTCGCACCTGGGCGTGGAGCTCATCAAGCTCAAGACGAATTCGTTCGCGGTGCACATTCCGTATGCGTCGTCGGGGCAGGCGGTCACCGCGATCATCCAGGGCGATGTGCAGTACGCGTGCCTGCCGCCCGTTACCGTGATGCCGCAGGCCAAGGCCGGCCGCCTGAAGGCGCTGGCCGTGACGTCGGCCGAACGCTCGGCCCTGCTGCCCGAGCTGCCCACGCTGCGCGAATCGGGCCTGCCCGACATCCAGGCCGTGCCGTGGTTCGCCTACATGGCGCCCAAGGGCACGCCGCCCGAGGTGGTGCAGCGCATGAGCCGCGAGATTGCCGCGGTGCTGAAAGACCCCGAGACGGTCAAGCGCCTGCAGACCGCGTACTTCGACCCCGTGGGCAGCACGCCCGAGGCGCTGGCGAAGTTCATGGGCGAGGAACTGGTCCGCTGGAAGCCGGTGATCCAGCGCGCCGGCCTCAAGCCCGACAACTGACAAGCGAAGGAAAAAAGACATGAGCACGATGACATGGATCGACGCCGCGGCAGTCGATGACGTTCCCGCCGACGACGTGGTGGGCATCGAGGTGCAGGGCCGGGACATTGCCCTGTACGGCACCGAGGACGGCATCCACGCGACCGACAACATCTGCACGCACGGGCATGCGCGGCTGTGCGACGGGTTTCTCGAAGGCCACGAGATCGAATGCCCGCTGCACCAGGGGCGCTTCGACGTGCGCACGGGCAAGGCGATGTGCGCGCCGCTCACGGAAGACCTGCGCAGCTATCCGGTGAAGATCGAGGGCGGGCGGGTGTTTCTGGCGTTCGAGGCTTAGTCCGCGATCTGTTCCGCCGCCGGTCCACGCGATCTGTATCTGTTTTCCCCGCGCGCGGTTGGCGACAATGGCCCTCCGTTTCATGGAACACATATGACGACAGCGCAAAGCCGAGACCAGATTGCCGACCAGATTGCCACCGAGCTGGGCCACAGCTTCGCGGGCGAGATGCTTGCGGGCGGGCACTACGTGCCCATCGTGCGCGACGGCCGCACGCTCTACACCAGCGGGCAGGTGCCGCGCGTGGGCAGCACGGTGGTGGTCACCGGCCGCGTGGGCGACGCGGTGTCGCTGGAGAAGGCGCGCGAGGCCGCGCAGATCTGCGCGCTGCGCTGCCTCACGCTGCTGCGCCGCGAGCTCGGTTCGCTCGACGGCGTGGAGAAGGTGCTGCGCGTGGGCGTCTTCATCCAGTGCACAGCGGATTTCACGCAGCAGAGCGAAGTGGCCGATGCGGCGTCCGATCTGCTGCACCGTGTCTTCGGCGAGGCCGGCGTGCATGTGCGCACGGCGGTCGGTGTGTATCAGCTGCCGAAGAACGCGAGCGTCGAGCTGGAGATGACGGTCGCGGCCAAGGGCGACAAGGCCTGAGCCTTAAGCGGCCTGCAGCTGGCCTTGTTGCCGGCGGGACGGGTCCGTGCTGTGCAGGTACACCGCAAAGGTGTCCCACGGCAGGCCGACGGCATGCTGACGCATGAGCCGACCGATCTCGCCGCGGTGGTAGCCGCCATGGGTGACGACGTGGGCCAGCATTTCCTCGCGCGTCATGAAGCCCTTGTCGCCGTCGGTGAAGGAGAAGGGCACGGATTCGGAAAGCTGTTCCGGTGTCACGGTTTCCACATAGCCGAGGTACCAGCGGTCGAGTGCGGCAACCGAGCTGCGAAGCGCTTGCAGCGTGGGCGTGTCGGGCGTGTTGTCGGCTGCGAAACCGTGCGGCCTGCCGGTGAGGTGCGCCGCAAAGATCTGGTCCACCACGTGGCATTGATTCATCAGGCGGATGGCGTCGTGCCGCGCGTCCTGGTGGCGTTCCGGATCGAAGCCTTCCAGCTTTTCGAGCAGCTCGTCGTTGGCCCAGGCGCGGTAGCCGAAGAGGGTGCGAAGCAATGAGAGGGAGCTCATGACCGGTGTTCCTGTGGGGCGTCGCGGTCATGCTACGTGAATAGGATTTCCTGTCTACCCCGAACGCAGTTGCAGTTCGACGATGTCCCGCGCGAGCGAGGCGATCGTCAGCGGTGCGCAGCCCTCGGCGTTGTTGCTCACGGTGACGAAGGCGTTCTGGCCCGCGCGCGTGGTGCCGGCGATCACCTTGGCCAGGGCCGCGCGCGTCTCCGGGTCGGGATCGACGATCTTGTCGAACGGGCCGTAGAGTTTTTCGGCATCCTCGTAGCCGAAGCGGCCGTGCCGGCGGTGCAGGTTCCAGCGGCACACGAGCGGGCCGGGCCAGAGCGCGCGCAGCATCGGCAGCTGGTCTTCGATCGGCGGCATCTTCGCGTGCAGGCCCATGCAGAAGGTCGCGCCCACGCTGCGCAGCATGTCGGCGAAGCCGGGGCACAGCAGTTGCGGGTCGCGCACCTCGACGGCGATGACGGCGTCGGGCGCGGTCTGCTTCAGGCCGGGCAGCGCTTCGAGCATTTCGCCGATGCGCGTGAGCAGGGCGGGCTGGTCGGCGAGCAGTTGCGAAGGGATCGGGCTGAGCTGGAACACCAGCGCGCCGATGCGGTCGCCCAGGCCGTCGAGCGCGGGCTGCACGAATTCCTGGATCGCGATCTCGCTGTTGAGGAACACGGGGTTGACCTGCGTGCCGCGGCCGCTTTCGTCGCGCACGGTGGCATCGGCCACGAGGCTGGGCGCCTTCACCACGAAGCGGAAGTCGGCGGGCACCATGGCCGCGTAGCGCGCGTACTGGCTCGCGGTGAGCGCGCGGTAGAAGTTGCGGTCCAGGCTCACGGTGCGAAAGAGCGGGTGCTGTGCGAGGGCCGAGAGGCCGTTCTTCGAGAGCACGGTCTCGGCGTATTCGCCGTCCCACACGAGGTTGGCCCACCCGGGGTAGCTCCATGACGACGTGCCCAGGCGCAGGTTCGGCGAGAGCGCCGAGGCCAGCTCGACGAGCGCCGGATCGGCGGGCATCGGGGCCACGGTGGCGCCGCGCGGCTTCTTCTTCGCGGGCGGTTCAACCTCGAGAGGCGGCGGGGCCGCTGGCGCCTCCTGCGGGCGCGGAAGATCGGGGAAAAGGGAGTCCTGTACTTCGCTCATGCTGGGGCCGCATTCTCGGCCAACATCGGGGCGCCCCACAGCGGCGGGCACAATCCGCGCCATGAAACAGTGGTTGCGCTCGCAGGGTGGTTGGTGGCTGGCATGGCTGGTCCTCACGGCGGCGGGCGCGGTGTGGCTGGCGCGCGCGGAGCTCGAACAGTTGCACCAGGACTTCGAGACCGACGCGCGCATCGCGCACCGGCTCATGAGCCAGCAGGTGGTGCAGTACGACGCGGTGCTGGCCACGCTCGCGCTGCTGGAGCCCGGTGCCGATGCGGGGCAGCCGGAGCAGCGCTTGCCATCCGTGTACTCGTCGATCCTGAAGGTGCAGCGCCGCGCGCGCGACGAGCCCTGGCCCGACGAAAAGCAGGCGGGCGCATTGGTCGCCGCCGAGGCGCGCTCGCGCAGCCAGCAGCGCGCCGAACTCGCATCGCTCGACCTCGCGCACGGCCGCTACCAGCTCGTGATGGGCGCCACCCCCTTCAGCTACGCGCTCGAAATCGACCTGGCCGGCTCCGTGCCGTGGCGCGACTGGCCGATGAATCCGCAGCGCAGCCCGGTGCGCGTGAGCCTGCAGCGCGATGGGCAGCAGTTGGTGCTGCAACCCGGCCAGCTGGGCGAGGGCGGCTGGCGCTTCGGTCTCACCAAGGCACTCGCTTCGCCGAGCCAGCCATTCGATCTGGTGGCCGAGCGCCAGGTCGGCTGGGGTGAATTGCCATGGCGCAGCATCGCCGGATGGGCCGTGGCGATGGCGCTGCTGCTGGCCGGCCTCTGGATGGCACAGCGCCAGCGCATCGCACGCCGGCGAGCCGAAGAATTGCTGCGGCTCGGCCAGGTCGCGCGCCTCAACGCATTGGGCGAGCTGTCGGCAGGCCTGGCGCATGAACTCAATCAGCCGCTCACTGCCGTGCTGGCCAACGCACAGGCCGCGCGCCGGTTGCTCGACGACGATCCGCCCGATCTCGCCACCGCGCGCGATGCGATGGGGCAGGCCGTGGAACAGGCCCGCCGCGCGGCCGGCGTGGTCGGCCGTTTGCGCCGCGTGATCGAGCGGCCCGAGGCCGGCGGCGATGTGAAGCCGCTGGTGCTGCAGGAGGTGGTGCGCAGCGCGATGCACCTGCTGGCGCCCGAGTTCGCGCAGCGCGGCGTCGCGGCGCAGTTCGACGCGGGCGCGCAGGCGCCGGTGCGCGTGCAGGCCGAGGCGGTGGCGCTGGAGCAGATCGTGCACAACCTGCTGATGAACGCCTTGCAGGCGCTGGACCTCGTGCCCGCCGCCGAGCGCCGCCTCGTGATATCGGTCGGGCGCAATGGCCAGGAGGGCGTGCTGACCGTGACCGACAACGGCCGCGGCATCTCGCCCGAGGCGATGCCGCGGCTCTTCGAACCGTTCTTCAGCACGCGCGAAGGCGGCCTCGGCTTGGGCCTAAGCCTCAGCGAGACGCTCGCGAGCGGCATGGGCGGCAGCCTGAGCGCGGCCCATGCGGCGCCGCGCGGCGCGCGCTTCACCTTGCTGCTGCCGCTGGTGGCGCCATCGGCATGAACACCCCCGTCACGCATCCACCGCAGTCCCCGCTGATCCACCTGATCGACGACGACCAGGCGGTGCGCGACAGCCTCTCGCTGTTGATCGGCACGGTCGGCCTGCGCGTGCAGGGCTGGGCCGATCCGCAGGCCTTCATCGACGGCTTCGACCGCGCGAGCGTCGGCGCCATCGTGCTGGACGTGCGCATGCCCGGCATCAGCGGGCTCACGGTGCTCGACCGACTGATGGCGCAGGGCGTGGACCAGCCGGTGATCATGCTGACCGGCCACGGCACGGTCGAGATGTGCCGCCGCGCCTTCAAGGCCGGCGCGGCCGAGTTCCTGGAGAAGCCCGTGGACGACGAGCAACTGCTCGAAGCGCTGCAGCAGGCGGTGCGCCAGCACGTGCGTTCGCGCGAGCGCTCGCAGGCCGACAACGCCGCGCGCGAGCGGGTGGTGCAGTTGTCGGAGCGCGAGCGCGAGGTGCTGGCGTTCATCGTGCAGGGGCTCACCAACAAGGAGATCGCGCGCACGCTGGCACTGTCGCCGCGCACCGTGGAGACGCATCGCGCCAACCTGTTCGCCAAGCTCGATTGCGATTCGCTCGCGCAGCTGATCCGGCGGTATGCGGTGCTGGTGACTCCGCACGCGTGAGGGGCGCGCTCCGTAGTTCTACGGAGCGTTGGGCGTAGCCGTACGAATGGTCGCGGCGCGCGGCTTTTTCTACAGTGGCGCAGCCGCCGGCAACAAGAGACAGTGGCCGGCGCAGTCACCCTGCATCCACTGGAGAAACAACAAATGCGTTCCACCCTTTGCCTCGCCGTCCTGCTCGCCGCATCGGCCGTTCAAGCCCAGTCGCCGGCTTCCGCCGTGCGCACCGAAAAAAACATCTCGCTCGCGCTCGCCAACCAGATCGCGGCCGAAGCCGTGGCCGCCTGCGCTGCCAACGGCTACAACGTGGCCGCGACCGTGGTCGATCGAGCCGGCACCGTGCGCGCCGTGCAGCGCGCCGACAATGCCGGCCCGCACACGCTGGCATCGAGCGAACGCAAGGCCTGGACCTCGGCATCGGCCAAGAGCGCGACGCAGGCCATGATGGAAGGTGCCCAGAAGAACCCCGGCGCCGCGAACCTCGTGTACCTGCCGGGCTTCCTGCTGCTGGGCGGCGGCGTGCCGGTGAAGTCGGGCAACGAAGTGATCGGTGCGGTGGGCGTGGGCGGTGCGCCCGGCGGTCACCTGGACGACCAGTGCGCGAACGCGGCGATCGAGAAGGTCAAGGGCCTGCTGGGTTGATGATGAAGCGCGGGATCCGGTCCTTCGTCTTGGCAGGTGCGCTCGGCTTGGGCGCATCGGCCGGCGTGTCGGCCCAGGTGCCGCCGCTCGCGGCCGAGGTGCTGGCCTATGAAGGGCTGCACAAGGCGGCATGGCATGGCGATCTGCCGAAGCTGAAGGCGCTGGTCGCCTCGGACGCGAACCTGGATGCGCGCGATGCGAAGGGCCGCACGCCGCTCCATGTGGCCACCTACGCGCGGCAGCGCGAGGCCATCAAGCTGCTCGCCAAGGCGGGCGCGAACCTCGACCTGCTCGAAGACGACCGCTATGACGCGGTGACCATCGCCTCGGTCGCCGACGACGTGACCACGCTCACGCTGCTGCTCTCGCTGGGCGCCAAGGCCGGGCAGACGACGAGCCGCTACGACGGCACCGCGCTCATTGCCGCCGCGCACCTGGGCCACGACGAAGTGGTGCGGCGCCTGATCTCGGCCGGCGCGCCGCTCGACCACGTGAACAACCTGCACTGGACGGCGGTGATCGAGTCGATCGTGCTCGGCGACGGCGGACCGCGCCACCAGCGCACGCTGGCCGCGCTGCTCGATGCGGGTGCGAGCGTGAAGCTCACCGACCGGCAGGGCCACACGCCGCTGCAGCTGGCGAAGGCGCGCGGCTACGGCGCGATGGCCAGGCTCCTGGAAGCGCCGCGCGCAAGATAGGCCGGCTCGGGGACAATCGGGGTTCGCCACGAGGAAAACACCCCATGTACATGCCCCCGCAGTTCAATGCCAAGGACCCGGCCATCGCGCTGGAGTTGATGCGCTCGCACCCGTTCGCGAGCCTGATCTCGAACGACAACGACGGCCTGCCGTTCGTCACGCACCTGCCGCTGGTGGCGGAAGCGGGCGAGGGCGATCAGCTGGTGTTGTGGGGGCATTGCGCCAAGCCGAATCCGCACTGGCGCTACCTGCAGGCGCGGCCGCAGGCGGTCGCGACCTTTCTCGGGCCGCACTCGTACCTGTCGCCCCAGGTCTATCCCGATCTCGCGCGCGTGCCGACGTGGAACTACCTCGCGGTGCATTGCACGGTCGAGGCCCGGCTCATCGAGGAGCCCACCGAGAAGGACGTGCTGCTCAAGAAGCTCATCGGCGAGCACGAGCCCGCCTATGCGCAGCAGTGGCGCGATCTGGGCGAGGAGTTTCAGCTCAAGATGCTGAACGGCATCGTCGGCTTCGAGTTGCGCGTGACGGCGCTGCAATGCAAGGTCAAGATCAACCAGCACCGCAAGGAATCGCATGCGGCCATGCGCGCCATGTACGGCGCCGGCACGCCGGACGAGCAGGCGCTGGCCGTGTGGATGGACCGGCTTGGCATGAACGCCGAAGTGCCGGTGGCAGAAGGAAACTGAGATGCGCGTGTTCGGATTGCTCGGCCTCGTGCTGGCGCTCGTGATCGTCGGGCTGATCGCGAAGAAGCAGCTGACGACGGCCGCGGCGCCGCTGCCTTCGGTGCCCGGCGCCGCTGCGCCTGCACCGGGCGAAGCACCCGCCGATGTGCGCACGCAGAGCCAGCAGGTCCAGCAGCAGGTGAAGGACGCGCTCGACGCCGCGGCGCAGGCGCGCAAGATGCCGGATGAGAACTGAGTTGCCCTCGCAGACGGACGACGCGCACTGGATGGCCCTTGCGCTGGCCGAAGCGCGCCTCGCGGCCGAGGCGGGCGAAGTGCCGGTGGGTGCGGTGCTGGTGAAGGACGGCCAGCTCATCGCGACCGGCCGCAACACGCCCGTGGCGCAGCACGACCCGAGCGCGCATGCCGAGATCAACGCGCTGCGCGCCGGTGCCGCCGCGCTGGGCAACTACCGGCTCGATGGCTGCGAGCTGTTCGTCACGCTCGAACCCTGTGCGATGTGTGCCGGTGCGATGCTGCATTCGCGGCTGGCGCGGGTGGTGTTCGGGGCGGCCGATCCGAAGACCGGGGCGGCGGGCTCGGTGCTCGATCTCTTCGCAGAGCCGCGGCTGAACCACCGCACGCAGGTGCAGGGCGGGGTGCTCGCAGAGGAATGCGCTGGTGTGCTGCAAGGCTTCTTCCAGCAGCGGCGCAGCGTGGCGCGCGAGCAGGCCGAGCCGTTGCGCGACGACGCGCTGCGCACGCCGCTCGAGCGCTTCGCCGCGCTCGGCGACTATGCCTTTGCGCCGCACCACGTGCAGGACCTGCCGGGCCTGCACGGCTGGCGTCTGCATTACGTGGACGAAGAGGGCGCACCGGGCGAAGACGGCCATCTGGCCTCCTGCCTCTGCCTGCACGGCCCCGGCGAATGGGGCTACTTCTTCCGTCATCTCGTCGGTGCGCAGGGGGTGCGCACGCTGGTGCCCGACCTCATCGGCTTCGGCAAGAGCGACAAGCCCAAGCGCGAAGCCGCGCACCGGCTCGAATGGCACCGCGACGTGCTGCTCGAATGGCTGGACCGCGTGCAGCCGCAGCCTGTGGTGCTGGTGCACAGTGCCGCGGCCACGGAGCTTGCATCGTTGCTGCAGGCCGCGGCTGCCGGTCGATTCGCAGCCGCGATCGTGACCCCCGATGGCGGCGAGCGCATCAAGGACGCATGGCGTGCGCCTTACCCCGACCGCGGGTATGAAGCCGCACTGCGCGCGCTCGGACCCCTCGCTTGGTCATCGGGTCCGACGCCAGCGCAGGCCACGGCGCTTGCCCGGTCGGCGCGCAACGCAATGGGATACTCGGCCTCGTGACCAAACACATCTACATCTACTCTCCCTCCAGCGCGATCCGCGACAAGGCCGCCTTCCGGCGCGGCGTGAAAAGGCTCCAGGCCCTGGGCCACGAAGTCGAGATCGACGCCGATGCACTCTCCGTGCACCAGCGTTTCGCGGGCGACGATGCCACGCGGCTGGCCGCCATTTCGCGGGCCGCTGCGAGCGGCGCCAACATCGCGCTCATCGCGCGCGGCGGCTACGGGCTCACGCGCATCCTCGATCAGATTCCGTACAAGGCCGTGGCCAAGGCGATTCATCACGGCACCGAGTTCGTGGGCTGCAGCGACTTCACCGCGCTGCAGAACGCACTGCTCGCCAAGACCGGCGGCGTCACCTGGTCGGGCCCCGCGGTCGGCGAGGACTTCGGTGCCGAAGCCGGCGCCGACGACATCATGGAAGCCTGCTTCGACGACCTGTTGAGCGGGCAGGGCGAAGGCACCGGCTGGCGCATGCCGGCGCGCGATGCCGAACTGAAGGTCAAGCCCGTGGAGGACGCCGTGCTCTGGGGCGGCAACCTCTGCGTGCTCGCCAGCCTGCTCGGCACGCCGTACTTTCCGGCGGTCGACAAGGGCATCCTCTTCATCGAGGACACCAACGAGCATCCCTACCGCATCGAACGCATGCTCGACCAGCTGAAGATGGCCGGCGTGCTTGCCAGGCAGAAGGCGATCGTGTTCGGCCAGTTCACGGGCATTCGCAAGGTGCCGGGCTACGACCGCGGTTTCGGCCTGGACACGGTGGTCGACCGGCTGCGCGCGTCATTGAAGAAGGTGACCGTGCTCACGGGCCTGCCGTTCGGCCACGTGCCAACCAAGGTGCTGCTGCCGGTGGGTGCGAAGGTGGCGATGGCGGCCGAAGGGCGCGACGTGTTCCTCGTGTGGGGGCATCGGCATGCCCACTCGCACGATCATGACCACGCGCACTGAGTGCAGCCTGGCCGGCCGCGGCCCTCGGAGGCCGCGCGGCCTTCAGCTGTTGCTGGTGAAACGCTGATGGGCGCGCGGGCCCATCGAGCCGGGCAGGCCGCCCTTGAACATGCTGTTGATGGATTTCATCTGGCGGCGCGCGGCGGATTCGCCGTCGATGGCGCTCAGCGCGGTCATCACGTCCTGGCGCAGGTACCAGAGGGCTTCGACGTCGACCGCGAAGCGCACGCGCTGGCTGACGCGCTGGATCGAATGGCCGCCATGGGCCTGGAGCACCGACAGCATGGCCGTGCGAATTCGCCCCAATTGGCTTTCAGACGCCTGGCG
Organism: Variovorax sp. 770b2; assembly: GCF_900115685.1. Classification (GTDB taxonomy): domain Bacteria; phylum Pseudomonadota; class Gammaproteobacteria; order Burkholderiales; family Burkholderiaceae_C; genus Variovorax. Next base: position 1,422,314 of record NZ_FOXJ01000001.1, read on the forward strand.
CGATCCGAAACCGGGCACGTTCAGCAAACGAAAAATGCGGCGGAGGAGCACCATGAGACGAATAGCGTATTGCCGGAAGCCAGGACGGTCGCTACCTTAAGCTCACGTTAATCAATGCACAAGGTATGAAACAGTGTTTCTTGTTTGTAAACAACAACCTTTACGTATCACTTAAAGCGTGTATTGAAATTTGATATCAAAAGTACTACATCTTCCAGCACGCTAGTGATTGGGCATATGTCAAACAAAACACCGACGGGAGTCCGCGAGGCTTCCTGACCATAATCAACCAGCGATCGCTACCGAGATGCAGAACAGTATGGGTGTCAATGCCACAGTCGTTTTCGCGGACCTGACGGGAAGCACACGGGTCTTCGAAGCCATGGGAAATGCGCGAGCCACCGAAACGGTGACGCGCCTGACCCAGTGGATCGGCGGCGTCTGCCAGGCGCACGGTGGCCGCGTGGTGAAGTCGCTGGGAGACGGCGTGTTCGCCATCTTCACGAGCGGCGCGGCCGCCACGCACGCGGTGATCGAGTTGCAGCGCTACCACCAGAAACGCCTGCAGGTCTGGCCCGCGCCGTTGCGCATGGCGCTGCAGATCGGCGTGGCCAGCGGCGAGGTGGTCGAGCTGGAGGGCGACTGCTTCGGCGATGCGGTCAACCTCGCGTCGCGGCTGAGCGACCTGGCCGGGCCGGGACAGATCTGGGTCACCGATGCGGTGATCTCGCAGCTGCGCGAAGGCGCGGTGCAGCACCGCGACCTCGGGCTCATCAACATCCGCGGGCGCAGCGAGATGTCGGTGGTGCACCGCATCGACTGGCAGGAGGACGTGACCTCCTTTCTCACCGTGCCGGCCGCGCTGGCGCCGCTGCGCATGCCGGACTCGTCGTTCGGCCAGATCGAGCTGTCCTGGCTCGACGTGCGCTCCATGTTCAGCAGCGAGGAGCTGCCGATCCACCTGGGCCGCGTGGACGACGCGCAGTTCGTGGTCAACGACCCGCGCGTCTCGCGGCTGCATGCGCGCATCGAGATGCGGCAGGGCAGTTGCGTGCTGATCGACATCAGCACCTACGGCACCTGGGTGCGCTTTCACGGCAACGGCGGCCCGAGCACCGAGATCGCCTTGCGCCGCGAGGAATGCGTGCTGCACGGCCGCGGCGAAATCGGCCTGGGCGCGCCGCTGAGCGACTTCAGCGCCCCGACCATCGCCTTCAACACGACCGGCGGCGAGGTGATGCTCTCGCGCCGCGAGGTGGGGCCCTGAGTGCACCGGCGCTGCGCGTCGGGCGTTGCTTGTCGACCCGGGCGCTGTCCGCCCTTGGTCCTGGAGCCGCTGTGAACTTCAAACGACATTCTTCTGTTTTCAAATGGGCAACCCTCGGCGCGATCGCTGCCGGCGCCTTGCTCGCCGCGGGCGCTGCCAATGCGCGCGGCCATTGGTCGGTGCAGATCGGCACGCCCGGTTATGCGGGCGGCGGCTACGGTGGTTATCCGGCGCCGTATTACGCGCCGCCGCCGGTTTATTACCCGGCGCCGATCTATTACCAGCCCGCACCGCCGGTCTATTACCGGCCACCGCCGCCGGTTTATTACCGTCCGGCACCGATCTATAGCCCGCCGCCCGGACACATCTATTACGGTCCCGGCTATCCGTACCGTCCGCCGAACGGCGATGAATGGGACGACGAGCGGGATTGAAGCCGCGAACACCGCGTTAACTTAAGACTTGCTCAAATAGGTCTCTGAGGTTGTCAATTTTGTTTCAGAAGTGACGAAAAAGTCACATAAAGTCACAAATATTGGATTGACGACCCCGTCGTCAAAGGTTCTCACCACCGAAATCCACAGGGCACGGCACTTGCCTTGATCAGCGCTACCGGCGTCGGGACGCCGCAGGAGCGAGGAAACATGGTGGAACGGATCGAAGCCGGCTGCGCGAGCGTGGCCGACGAATTGGCGTACATCGATGCGCCGACAAAAACAGACACAGCCGCGAGCGAAACCCCGTCCGCGCCCGTGCCCTTGAAGGCCCTGGCGACGTTCTCCATCGCAGCCGCGCTCGCGGCCTGCGGTGGGGGTGGCGGCGGAAGCGGCGGCGGCGCAGGCGGATTTGCCGGCGGCTTTCCCCCGCCGGGCTCCGGCACCGGAACGGACGAAGGCCCTTACCGCTACCCGCAGGCCAAGACCGACGACGAAGCCGCGCGCTTCCTGCTGCAGGCGCAGTTCTCGGCCTCGGACGCCGAGATCGCCGACGTGCGCAACAAGGGTTACCTGCCCTGGCTCAGCGAGCAGTTCGGCGCACCGCGCGCGCAATCGGCCTGGGAGTGGCTGGACAGCAAGCCCTTCGACACCGCCGCGATCGACGCCGCCGTCTGGCGCCAGCTGATGGCATCGGTCGATCCGGTGCGCAAGCGCATGGCGCTCGCGTTCAGCGAGATCTTCGTGGTCTCGGCCAACGAGATCGGCTCGAACTGGTCTCACTTCATGATGGCCCAGTACTTCGACACGCTGGTGGCCGGCGTCACGGGCAACTTCCGCACCCTGCTGGAAGACGTGACGCTCAACCCCGCGATGGGCTTCTACCTGAACACCCGCGACAACAGGAAGGAAGACGGCCGCGGCCGGCAGCCCGACGAGAACTACGCGCGCGAAGTCATGCAGCTCATGACCATCGGCCTGTCGCAGCTCAACGCCGACGGCACGGTGAAGACCGGCCCCGACGGCCAGCCGCTGGACAGCTACACGCAGGACGACGTGACGAATCTCGCGCGCGTGTTCACCGGCTACGTGCTGGACATCCGCGGCGCCGAGCGCACCGGCTTCACCCCGCCCAACGGCGGCGGCGCCATCGACACCAAGGACTGGACCACGCGCCCCATGGCCTACCTGGCCGCGAACCATTCCATGATGGAGGCGAAGTTCCTGGGCACCACCGTGCCCGGCGGCACGCCCGGCCCGGCGGCGCTGAAGATCGCGCTCGATGCGCTCTTCAACCATCCGAACGTCGGCCCCTTCATCGGCAAGCAGCTGATCCAGCGGCTGGTGACCAGCAACCCGGGCCCGGGCTACGTCAAGCGCGTGGCCGATGTCTTCGCCAACAACGGCGCCGGCGTGCGCGGCGACATGAAGAGCGTGTTCGCGGCCATCCTCCTGGACGACGACGCGCGCAGCCCGGCCGGTCTTTCGGACCCGAACTTCGGACGCCTGCGCGAGCCCATGCTGCGCTTCGTGCAGTGGGGCCGCACCTGCGGCATCGCCTCGGCCACCGACGCCTGGAAGATCGGCATCCTCAGCGACGCGAGCTTCGGCCTCGGCCAGAGTCCGCTGCGCTCGCCCTCGGTCTTCAACTTCTTCCGGCCCGGCTACGTGCCGCCGTCCACCGCCATCGCCGGCAACAAGCTGGTCGCGCCCGAGTTCCAGCTGGTCAACGAAAGCAGCGTGGGCGGCTACCTCAACTTCATGCAGGGCGTGCTGCCCAACGGCTTCAACGGCAAGGACGTGATGGCCAGCTACGCGGTCGAGAAGGCGCTGGTGCTTGACCCCGCGGCGCTGGTGCGGCGGCTCAACCTCGTCTTGACGGGCAACCAGCTGTTGCCCTCGACCGTCACCCTCATCACCACCGCGCTCGCCACGCCCAACCTCACGACGGCGAGCAACGACGGCGCGAAGCTCAATCGCATCTGTGCCGCCATCCTCCTGGTGATGGGTTCGCCCGAATACCTTGTCCAGAAATAACGCGGGAGCCCTTCGTCCATGTACCTGATCAATCCCGCCGAGCACACGCGCCGCGCGTTCCTGCGCCGCACCGGCCAGCTCGCGATGGCCGGCACCGCGCTGCCGTTCGCCCTGAACCTCGCCGCCATGGGCGAGGCCGCCGCGCAGGCCGCGCCCGGCGACGACTACCGCGCGCTGGTGTGCGTGTTTCTCTTCGGCGGCAACGACTATGCGAACACCGTCGTCACCTACGACGCCGACAGCTACGGCCAGTACAGCCTGATCCGCGGCGGCGACGGCGAGGCGGGCGGCGGCATCGCCATCGCGCGCGCCGCGCTGGCCGCGACCGAGCTCAAGCCGACGCAGGCGCTGCCGGGAGGCCGGGTGTACGCACTGCACCCGTCGATGACGGGGCTGGCCGACCTCTTCAACAACCAGGGCAAGGTGGCGGTGCAGCTGAACGTCGGCCCGCTCATCAAGCCGCTGACGCGGGCGCAATACAACAGCAGCAACCGCCGCGACTTTCCGATTCCGCCCAAGCTCTTCTCGCACAACGACCAGCAATCGGTGTGGCAGTCGTCCTCGCCCGAAGGCTCGACCGTCGGCTGGGGCGGCAACCTGGGCGACCTGGCGCTCGCGCCGAATTCGGGCTCGCTCTTCACCTGCATGTCGGTCGCGGGCAACGCGGTGTTTCTCTCGGGCGACCAGGCGCTGCAGTACCAGGTGGGCACGGGCGGCGCGGTGCGCATCGGCGCGGTGAGCGGCACGGGCGGCAATCTCTTCGGCTCGGCCACGGTGAAGGCCGCGATGCAGCAGATCGCGCAGCGCGAGAGCGGCCACACGCTGGAGAACGAATACACCAAGGTGATCCGGCGCGCGGTCTCGGCCGAGGGAAAGATCACCGAGGCGATCCAGTCGGACTTCCCGTCCGGCACCTTCCCGGCGCAGAACAACCTGGCCGACCAGCTCAAGATGGTGGCGCGCCTGATCCGCGGGCGCGAAGCGCTCGGCGTCAAGCGCCAGGTGTTCTTCGTCTCGATGGGCGGCTTCGACCTGCACGACGACCTGATCGCGCGCCAGCCCGGGCTCATGAAGGGGCTGTCCGAGGCGCTGGTCGCGTTCCACAACCAGATGGGCGTGCTCGGCGTGGCCGACAAGGTCACGGCGTTCACCGCCTCCGACTTCGGCCGCACGCTCTCCAGCAACAGCAATGGTTCCGACCACGGCTGGGGCAGCCACCACCTGGTGGTCGGCGGCGCGGTGAAAGGCAAGGCGCTGTACGGCACGGCGCCGCCGGTGAGCATCACCAACACCGCCTCCGACATCGACCAGTGGCACGTGGGGCAGGGGCGCCTTTTGCCCACCACCTCGGTCGACCAGTACGCAGGCACGCTCGCGCGCTGGTTCGGTGTGCCGGACGACCAGCTCGACGGCATCCTGCCGAACCTCAGGAACTTCGGCATGACCGCGCCCAGCGGCATCGCCTATCCGCGCAACGTGGGGTTCATGGCATGAACGACGCGAGCGGCATGAAGGGGATGAAGGGCTTGAACGGGCAGGACGGCGGCACGCGCGTGTCCTTCCCGTCCGATGGCGCCAGGAAGACGTCGTTGCGCGTTCACGGTGCGGACCTGACGCCCATGCACCCGTTCTCCAGCGTCGAGGGCGCCATCGCGGCCATCGACGCGCTGGACCGCGGACTGCGGGAGTTCGAGCTCTCGGTGTCCGACAACCTGCAGGACTACCTGGGCGTGCAGATGGCGCAGATCACCGACCGGGCGCTCGCGCGCGGCTGGGAGCCCATCAGCTTCATGCAGAAGAACGGGTTCCGGCGCTATCGCTTCAAGGCCATGCGCCGGGCCTGAACCCGTTGCCTTTGTCTTTTTCTCTTTCAGAAGGATTCCCGGAAACCATGCGTTCGAAATTCCATTGCGCCGCCATCGGCACTCTCGGCCCTCTCGCAATCGCGCTGCTTGCATCCTGCGGTGGAGGAGGGGGCGGCGGCGGTGGCGGCGCAGTGCCGGTCGGCTTGGGCATTCCACCCGCAGCCGTGCCGGCACCTGCGCCTGCGCCGGTGGCCGATCCGGCTCCGGTGCCCGGCCCCACCGCACTGGAGAGCTGCGGCCTGCCGGACTTCGTGCAGGACACGATCACCCGCGTCAACCAGTTCCGCAGCCAGGCACAGACCTGCGGCGCCTCCTCGTTCCCGGCGGCCGCGCCCGTCGCATGGAACGCGCAGCTCGATGCGGCCGCGGCACGCCATTCGCGCGACATGGTCGCCAAGAACTTCTTCGACCACACCGGCTCGGACGGCAGCACCGTGGGCACCCGTGCCACCGACGCGGGCTACAAGTGGTCGGGCGTCGGCGAGAACATCGCGGCCGGGCAGAACAGCGTCGCCTCGGCCATGAATTCGTGGCAGGGCAGTGAAGGGCACTGCCGCAACCTGATGGGGGCGAACTACAAGCACGTGGCGCTCGCGTGCGTGCGCGGCGGCTCGGGCAATGCCTACCCGTACTACTGGACGATGGTGCTCGGGACGCCCTGATCTGCAACTACGCCTGCGAGGCGATGCGTCAGGTCATGACTCCAGCGTCGCCATCACGCCGCGCTCTTCGAGCAGGCGCATGTGATGGGCCACCGCCGAGACAAAACGCGGTTCCCCGCCCAGTTCGCCGAAGACCGGCGCAAAGCCAGTGAAGAACGCGACGCGGTCCTGCACCGAACGGGCCGTGCCGGCCTCTGCACGCCGTGCCGCCAACGCGCCCGCCAGCGGGTCCTGGATCTCGTGCGGCGCGCCGGTTTCGTCGACGCCGCGCAGGTAGTGGATCCATGCCGCCACCGCCAGGGCGAGCCGGTCGATGGGTTGTCCGGCGCGCAACCGGTCGCGCACCGTGCCGAGCAGGCGCTGCGGCAGCTTCTGCGAACCGTCCATCGCGATCTGCTTGGTCTGGTGCTGCAACGCGGGGTTCGCGAAGCGCTGCAGCAGCCGCGCGCGATAGCCGTCCAGGTCGATGCCCTGCATCTGGGGCAGCGTCGGCGCGATTTCTTCCCGCATCAGCGCATCGATGTAGTTGCGCAGCGCCGGCTCGGCCATCGCGCGGTCCACCGTGCGAAGCCCGGCCATCGCGCCGAGATAAGCGAGCGCCGAGTGGCTGCCGTTGACCATGCGCAGCTTCAGGCGCTCGAAGGGCTCGGCGTGTTCGACGAAGCGCGCACCGCCCGCGGTCCAATCCGGCCGGCCGTTCGCGAAGCGGTCTTCCACCACCCATTCGAGAAAGGGCTCGCCGATCACCGGCCACGCGTCCTCGACGCCCAGGCGCGCCGAGATGCGCGCGCGGTCTGCGTCGGTGGTGCGCGGCACGATGCGGTCGACCATCGAATTGGGAAAGGTGCAGTGCGCCTCGATCCATTCGCGCAGGCCAGCGTCCACCTGCTGCGCGAACGCCAGCACGATGCCCCGTGTCGTCTCGCCATTGGCGGGCAGGTTGTCGCAGGACAGCAGCGTGAGCGGCGCGAGCCCGCGGCCGCGGCGCAGGTTCAGCGCATGCACGACGAAGCCGGGCATGGTGCGCGGCGCCTCGGGGTGCGCCAGGTCGTGCGCGATGCCGGCATCATCCAGCCGCAGTGCGCCCGTGGCCGGATCGTGGTGATAGCCCTTCTCGGTGATCGTCAGGCTGACGATGCGCGTGTCCGGATGGGCGATGCGTTCGAGCACGGCCTGCGGGTCTTCGGGCGCTACCAGCACCTCGCGCAGGTTGCCGATGACCTGCAGCGACTCGCGCGGGCTGCCGTCCTCGGCCGCATCGCGCAGCGCGAGCGTGTAGAGCCCGCCCTGCGGGCGCAGCGCATCGCGCGTGTCGCCGGCGCGCAGCGACACGCCGACCGTGCCCCAGCGCAGGTCGCCGTCCGCATGAAGCGCCGCCTCGTTGACGACCGCGATGTGCGCGCGATGAAAGGCACCCACGCCCAGGTGGACGATGCCGGCCTGCAGCGCCTCGCGGCGGTAGCGAGGCCGCGCGACGTCCGAAGGAAGGCCGGGCAAAGCGTCGGGGTTCAGGCGGCTCATGCTCACCAGTTCCAGAGCGTGCCGTCGTGCTGCAGCCGGTTCACCGGCAGGTAGGCGCGCTGGTACGGGTACTTGGCGGCCAGCGCTTCGTCGATGTCCACGCCGTGGCCCGGCGCTTCGCCCGGATGCAGCATGCCGTTGGCGAAGGTGTAGGAATGCGGAAACACCGCATCGGTCTCGTCGGTGTGGCGCATGTACTCCTGCACGCCGAAGTTGGGCACCCACAGGTCGAAGTGCAGCGCCGCGCCCATGCACACCGGCGACAGGTCGGTCGCGCCATGGCAGCCGGTGCGCACCTGGTAGAGCGAGGCGAGGTCCGCGATGCGGCGCAGCTGCGTGATGCCGCCCGCGTGGACCACGGTGGTGCGGATGAAGTCGATCAGCTGGTTCTGGATCAGGTCCTTGCAGTCCCAGATGCTGTTGAAGATCTCGCCCACGGCCAGTGGCGTGGTGGTGTGCTGGCGGATGAGCTTGAAGGCCTCCTGGTTCTCGGCCGGCGTGGCGTCCTCGATCCAGAACATGCGGAAAGGCTCCAGCGCCTTGCCCAGCCGCGCCGCCTCGATGGGCGTGAGCCGGTGGTGCACGTCGTGCAGCAGGTGAGTGTCGGGCCCGACCGCGCTGCGCACCGCCTCGAACAGCTTCGGCGTGTGCTCCAGGTACTTGGCCGTGGACCAGTCGTGCTCGCCCGGCAGGTCGGCATCGGCCGGCTCGTAGAACATGGTGCCGCCGCCCACGCCGTAGACCTTCTCCAGGCCCGGCACGCCGCTTTGCGCGCGGATCGCGAGGTAGCCGTCTTCCTTGTAGCGCAGCACCTCGTCGACGGTCTCCTGGATGTCGCGGCCGTTGGCATGGCCGTACACCATCACGCCGGTGCGGCTCTTGCCGCCGAGCAACTGGTAGAGCGGCATGTTGGCGGCCTTGGCCTTCAGGTCCCACAGCGCCGTGTCGACCGCGGCGATCGCGGTCATCGTCACCGGGCCGCGGCGCCAGTAGGCGCCCTTGTACAGGTACTGCCAGATGTCTTCGATCTGGTGCGCATCGCGGCCGATCAGGCAGGGAATGACGTGCTCGGTGAGGTAGGCCGCCACCGAGAGTTCGCGCCCGTTGAGCGTGGCGTCGCCGATGCCGGTCAGGCCCTCGTCGGTTTCGATCTTCAGGGTGACGAAGTTGCGGCCCGGGCTGCAGACGATGATGCGGGCGTTGGTGATTTTCATGAGATTGCGGTTCAGGAAAGAGGAGGGGGTGGACTAGCCTTGCCAGCCGAGATGGCCGAGAAAGTCGCGCGTGCGCTCGGCGTGCGGCGCTTCGAAGATCTGCCGGGGCGGCCCCTGCTCGACGACCTTGCCGTGGTCGAACACCACGACCCAGTCGGCCACGCTGCGGGCGAAGGCCATCTCGTGGGTCACCACGACCATGGTCATGCCTTCGTCGGCCAGCTTCTTCATCACGTTGAGCACTTCGCCGATGGTCTCGGGGTCCAGCGCGGAGGTGGGCTCGTCGAACAGCATCACCTCCGGCTCCATGGCCAGCGCGCGCGCAATGGCCACGCGCTGCTGCTGGCCGCCCGAGAGGCCGTTCGGAAAGTTGAGCGCCTTGCTGGCCAGGCCCACTTTCTCGAGCAGCTTCATCGCGCGCTCGCGCGCCTTCGCCTCGCTCATGCCCAGCACGGTGACAGGGCCGATGGCCACGTTGTCCAGCGCGTTCTTGTGCGGAAAGAGCTCGAAGTTCTGGAACACCATGCCCATGCGCTGGCGCACCTTGCGCGCCTGGCGCTCGTCGGTGGGCAGCGGCACGCCGTCGATCAGCACGCGGCCGCCGTCGATGGTTTCCAGCGCGTTCGTGCAGCGCAGCAGCGTCGACTTGCCCGAGCCCGAGGGGCCGATGAGGCACATGACCTCGCCCTTGTTGACCTGCACCGTGATGCCGTCGAGCGCGACGAAGTCGCCGTAGAGCTTGCGCACGTTGTCATACACGACGACCGGCGCCTGGCCCGCCGATTTGCGTTCGCTCATCATTCCTTGACCTCGAATTTCTTCTGTACCCAGTCCACCAGCTTGGCCTGCGGATAGCCCATGAGCCAGTAGATGGCGGCCATGGCCGTGAGCATCTCCAGCACGCGAAAGCTCGACGAGCGGATCTGCAGCGCCACGTGCGCGAGCTCGCCCACCGCGATCACCGACACCAGCGAGGTGTCCTTGAAGAGCGACACCCAGGTGCTCGCCAGCACCGGCAGCACACGCCGCCAGGCCTGCGGAATCACCACCTTGCGCATGGCCTGCCAGCGGCTCATGCCGACCGCGATGGCGGCCTCGGTCTGGCCCTTGCGGATGGAGTTGATGCCCGCGCGGAAGGTCTCGGCGTTGTAGGCCGACACGTTCAGGCACAACGCGACGAGGCCCGTGGTGAAGGCCGAGAACTCGATGTGCAGCAGCACCGGCATCACGTAGAACGCCCAGTACACGACCAGGATCAGCGGCAGGTTGCGAAAGAACTCCACGAAGGCCTGGCTCGCGCCCGACAACACCCTGGATCTGGACAGCCGCATCAGCGCCAGCAGGATGCCCGCCGGCACGGCCACCACCATGGTCAGCACCGTGAGCAGCACGGTCAGCATCGCGCCGTGCAACAGGTCCAGGCGGTGGTCCCAGACGATGCTCCAGTCCAGCGCCATCACGACCTCCCCAGGTGCGCAACGCGCTTGTAGAGCGCATCGATCAGCCGTGTTCCGGGGAACAGGATGATGAAGTAGATGCACATCACCACCGTGAACACCTCGATCGGCCGGTAGCTCTGGCCCGCGATGGTCTCGGCGCGCTTCATGAGTTCAGGCACCGCGATCACCGTGGCGATGGCCGTGTCCTTGATGGTGATCGAGAGGATCGAGCCGAAGGCCGGCAGCATGCGCACCAGCGCCTGCGGCAGCACCACCTTGCGCACGATCTGCGCGCGCGACATGCCCAGCGCGAGCGCCGCGCGCACCTGGCCGGGCCGGATCGACTCGATGCCCGCGCGCACGATCTCGGCCACGTAGGCCGCGATGTGCAGCGTGAGGGCCATCAGCGCCGCCCAGAACGGATGAAAGCTGATGCCCGTGAGGATGGGCACCGCGAAATAGAACCACACCAGGATCACCAGCACCGGAATCGCGCGCTGGGTGTCGATGTAGAAGACGATGGGAATGCGCAGCCAGGCCGCGCCGTAGACGCGGCCCAGCCCCAGCGCGGTGCCCAGCACCAGCGCGCCGGCGGCGGTGAGCACCGACAGCAGCAGCGTGATGCCCAGCCCGCCCAGCAGGTACTGCCAGCTGTCGAGCAGGGGAGAGAAATCGAGGTCCATGAAATCGCAAAGGTCCGGCCGGAGCCGAAGCTCACATCGTGTTGATGATCCGGGCCTCGTCCGCGTCCAGCTTGGGCTTCATCTGGTCGTTCACGGCCTTGAGCCAGTTCAGGTACTCGGGCTGGTTCTTGTCGATGGCCAGGCCGATGGGCGTGGCCATCTCGGTCGAGTCCTGGCAGTTGTTGCCATCGGGCAGTGCCTTCAGGCCCTTGACCTTGCGGGTGAGCGCCTGCCATGGCACGCGGTTGATCGGCGTCACGTCGGCGCGCTTGGCCATGATTTCTTCCACCGGCGCCGCGGTGCCGGCGGTGGACACGCCGCGCAGCTTGGCATTCGGAAAGCGCTTCTTGACCCAGTTCTCTTCGCCGCCGCCGGTGAAGTAGGCGACCGTGATGTTCGGGTTGTTGAAGTCGTCGATCGACTTGGCGTTGGCCACCTTGGGGTTGTCGGCCCGGCCGAACACGCACAGTGCGGTGCGCGAATAGGTCACGAAGTCGACCACCTTCAGGCGCTCGGGCGTCACCGACAGCGGCGAGATCGTCATGTCGGCCTGGTTCGATGCGAGCACCGGCACCTTGGTCTCGTGCGAGACGGGAACCGCCTGCAGCTTCACGCCCAATTGCCTGGCCACTTCATTGGCGAGCAGCCAGGCCGGGCCGGCCCAGGCATCGCCCGAACCGGTGGTGTTCTCGACCAGCCACGGCGGGTTCGACAGCACGCCCGCGCGCAGCACGCCGGACTTCTTGATGGCGTCGATGCGCGCACTCGTGCCAGGCGCCGGCAAGGGCACGGTCTGCGCCACCGCGTGGCCGACAAATGCTGCGGCCACGAGGGCTGCGAGCAGGGTCTTCGTCGTTGTCATCTTCAGTCTCCAGTTCTAGGTATGGCCCGGATCGGGCGAGGGGAAAGGGGGCCGCCCGCCGGACTGGCCGTTCAGCGCCAGGCCTGCGCGAACTCGGCGATCACGCGATCGATGTGGCCGCGCATCGCGGCGCGGGCGGCCGCCGGGTCGCGCTCGAGCAGCGCGTTGAACACGCGCTGGTGGTCGTCCTGGGAGGCGCGGCGCAACTCGGGCGTGTGGAAGTGCGCTTCCATCTGCGACCAGATGGGCGCCTTGGTGTGGTCCCACAGCGCGGTCACCATCTGCAGCAGCACGCTGTTGCCGGTCGATTCGGCAATGCGCAGGTGAAAGAGGCGGTCGGCCGCTTCGTTGGCTGCCTTGTCCTGCATGTGCTCGCGCATCGCGGCGAGCGCGGCGTAGATGCGGTCGATGTCGCTGTCCTTGCGGTTCTCGGCCGCGACGGAGGCGATTTCGGATTCGATCAGGCTGCGCGCGCGCAACAGCTCGAAAGGGCCGGGGCCCGGCGACAGCGTGTAGGCGGAGGCCGCGGGCACGGCGCCCGGCGACGGGGCGCAGATGTAGATGCCCGAGCCACCACGCACTTCGACAGCGCCCTGGATCTCCAGAACGATGATCGCCTCGCGCACCAGCGTGCGGCTCACGCCGAAGCGATCGGCCAGCGCGCGCTCGGACGGCAGGCGGTCACCTACCTTGAATTCGCCCTCGGTGATGAGGCCGGCAATGCTGGCTGCTAGCTTCTGGTAGGTGCGGTCGGTGTCCGCATCGGCGGCCGGCGGGGTGGGGGATTCGATGAGCGTGGCCATGATTGGTGAGCCAGTCTAAAAGTGGTTCACCAATTTTGCCTTCGTGGTTTACCACTAGGCTTTGAAGGCGCGTCGGGCAACGCGCGGCCCGCGCGCTACTCCAGCCGAAGCGGCCTGGAAAGCTCGAGCGTGCGGCGCCCGATCCGGTCGGTCACCTTGGCCTGCACGCTGTACGGCCCGGCTTCATCCGTTGCGCCGAAGCCGAAGTTCATGCTCGCCGAACCCAGCACCAGCGTGGCCCGGGGCGGCTCGGAAGTCCAGAGCGGCCCGCCCCCGGCAGGCACGCGCTTTCCGCTGGGCGTGACCACGAAGAACTCGACGACCACATCGCACTGGCCGATCGCGTTCGGCGCGCAGCCGCGCAGGATCAGCATCGCGCTGGAACTGATCTCGCGCTTCACGCTGTCGATGGTGCGCAATGCCGGCGCCCGGCTGGAGGTGTTCCAGGCCTTGCGAAGCTCGGCCTCGTCCGGGGTGATGACCAGCTGGACGAGAAACTCGCCATCGCTTCGCATGGACTCGGAATCCGGAATCGGCTTGCCGGCGCCATCGGTCCATCCCGCCGTCGATGCAAGCGGCATGAGAAGCGAGAGAACAAGGAGGAGGCGGCGCATCGGCAGAGCCTCCGTTGGCGCCTAGCGCGCCGGCTGCGCGAGGATGCGATCGAGCTGCGCGATGTCGATCGGCTTTTGCAGGTGGTGGTCGAACAGGCCCTTGGCCGATTCGCCCGCCGCGTCCTGCGCCGAGAACCCCGAGATCGCGACCAGGAGCCGCGGCGTGCCTTCGGCGGTGCTCGCACGCAGCCGCCGCGCCACCTCGGTGCCCGGAAAGTCGGGCAGGGTGAGGTCGATCAGCGCGGCATCGAAGCTCTCGGCGGCTGCCGCGTCCATCGCCTGCTGCGCGGTGTAGGTGCAGCGGGCCGTGTGGTCCTGCAGCGTGAGCAGTTCCTGCAGGAGGTCGGCAGCGGCTTCGTTGTCGTCGACGATCAGCACGTTCACGGCGGTTTGTCTTTCTCGTAAGGCGAAAGAAGCAGTATCAACGGATTGTGTCCTGGGCGCCGTAGGGGTGTTCCTACGCGGCCGGGCCCGGGGCCGCGGCATCGCTGTGCAGCGGCAGCTCGACAGTGAAGCGCGCGCCCTGGCCGGCTGCGCTTTCCACGCCGATCTGTCCGGCGTGCAGGTCCACGATCTTGCGCGTGATGTAGAGCCCGAGGCCCAGGCCCGCCGCATGCTGGCGGCTGTGCTCGGTGCGCTCGAACTGCTCGAAGATGCGCCCCTGGTCTTCGGGCGCAATGCCGATGCCGTTGTCCCGCACGCGCACGCGCGCCGTGCTGCCGGCCTGCTCAACCACCATCTCGACCGGCTTGCCGCCGCCGTAGCGCAGCGCGTTGGTCAGGAGGTTGGTGAGCACCTGTTCGATGCGGAACTCGTCCCACACGCCGCGCAGTTCGGCCGGCGCCTCGAGCGTGATCGCCGAGCCCGCGGCCTCGGCCTGCTGCCGCAGGTTCTCGACCACGGCGCGGGCGAGCACCGCCAGGTCGACCGGCTTGGTCTGGATCGACAGTGCATCGCGCCGCATGCGCGTCACGTCGAGCATGTCGTCGATCAGCCGCACCATGTTGCGGATCTGCCGCTGGTCGCGCTCGATCATCGCGGGCAGCCGCTCGGGCGAGAAGTTGGCCAGGTTGCCCTTGGAGAGATGCAGTTGGCGCAGCTGCGCCTCCAGGTACAGCGTGTTGAGCGGCGTGCGCAGCTCGTGCGAGACCATCGACATGAAGTCGTCGCGCATGCGCACCGCGCGCTCCAGCTCGTGCTGGGTGTGCTGCAGCTGCTGCACCAGTTCCTCTTGCTTGCGGTGCGCGGCGGCGAGCAGTTCCATCTCGTGGCGCAGCGCCTTTCGGTGCTGGTACAGGTCGACGAACACGTTCACCTTGCTGACCACCGCGTGCGGATCGAGCGGCTTGTGCAGGAAGTCGACCGCGCCGCTCTCGTAGCCCTGGAAGGCGTAGTTCAGCTCGCGCCCCGCGGCGCTCACGAAGATGATCGGGATGTGCCGCGTGCGCTCGGTGCCGCGCATCATCTCGGCCAGCTCGAAGCCGTTCATGCCGGGCATCTGCACGTCGACGATGGCGAGCGCGAATTCATGCTCCAGCAGCAGCGAGAGCGCCGCCTCGGCGGAGCCCGCGCGGTACACGACGCGGTCCGGCGCGCGGATCAGCGCCTCGAGTGCCAGCAGGTTTTCCGGCAGGTCATCGACGATCAGCAGCTTGCTTTGGACGTCAATGGGCATGGGCGGCCTCCAGTTGCAGGAGCAGGGCGCGAAGCTCGCGCAGCGGTAGCACGTGGTCGGGGGCGTGTCGCGCGATGGCGGCGTTGGGCATGATGGGAATCAGGGCTTCTTTGGGGTCCTGCACGGCGGTGAGCCCGCCGGCCAGGTGGATGCGGTACAGGCCTTCGGCGCCGTCGTCGTTGGCGCCGGTCAGCAGAAATCCGGCCAGCGCGGGGCCGTAGGCGTCGGCGGCCGAGGCCATCAACACGTCGATGGAGGGCCGCGAGAACAGCACCGGCGCCTCGCAGCTGAGCGAGAAGCAGCGCTCGCGCTCGATCGACAGGTGATAGCCGGGCGGCGCGAAGTACAGGCTGCCGGCGGCCAGCGGCATCTTGTCGGCCGCCTCGCGCACGGTGATCGGCAGGCGCAGCGCGAAGATCTCGGCCAGGTGGCTGTCGTGGTTCTCGGGCAGGTGCAGCACCACCGCCATCGGGATGCGCCAGCTCGCGGGCAGGTCCGCCAGCAACGACAGCAGCGCATCGATGCCGCCGGCCGAGGCGCCGAGCACGATGGCGTCCACGCGCTTGCGGGTGTAGGGGCGGGCAGGGGACAGGGGCTTGAGCGGCTCGGTCATGTCGCCTTGCGGTAGATGCGCTCGGCGCGGGCATGGGGCGCAAAGCGGTCCGCGTACGCGGAGAAATCGATGCTCTCCTTCGACCCGAGGCCCAGAAAGCCGCGGTGCGACAGCGACTCGTGAAAGAGCCCGAGCGCGCGGTCCTGCAGCAGCCGGTTGAAGTAGATGAGCACGTTGCGGCAGGACACCAGCTGCGTCTCGGCGAACACGGCGTCGGTGGCCAGGCTGTGGTCCGCGAAGATCACGTCGGCGCACAGCGTGGGGTCGAAGCGCGCCGCGTCATACGCGGCGGTGTAGTAGTCCGAGAAGGCACTCCGGCCGCCCGCGCGCTGGTAGTTGGTGGTGTAGCCGCGAATCGCCTCCAGCGGAAAGATGCCCAGGCGCGCCTTCTCCAGCGAGGCCGGGTTGATGTCGGTCGCGTAGATCTGCGTGCGCTCCAGGAGCCCTTCTTCGCGCAACAGGATCGCGAGCGAGAACACCTCTTCTCCCGTGCTGCAGCCCGCCACCCACACCTTGACCGAAGGGTAGGTGTGCAGGATCGGCACCACGTGCTCGCGCAGCGCGAGGAAGTACGACGGGTCGCGGAACATCTCGCTCACCGGGATCGTCAAGAACTGCAGCAGCCGCCCGAAGAGCCCCGCATCGCGCAGCACCTTTTCCTGCAGCGCCGAGATGCTGGGCAGCCCGAGCTGGTCCAGCGCATAGAGCACGCGGCGCTTCTGCGAGGCCGTCGTGTAGTTGCGAAAGTCGTAGCTGTACTTCAGGTAGATGGCCTCCATCAGCAGGCGCAGCTCGATCTCGGTGTCGCTCAGGGGTTGCAGGGGCGAGGGCGGCTTTTCGGTCACAGGCGCTCCATCTTGGGCATCCACACGCGCAGCAGCGAGAACAGCCGCTCCAGGTCGACCGGCTTGGCCAGGTAGTCGTTGGCGCCGGCGGCCAGGCACTGGTCGCGGTCGTCCTTCATGGCCTTGGCGGTGATGGCGATCACCGGCATCTTCTCGAAGCGCGGGTCGGCGCGCAGGCGCCGCGTGGCTTCCAGGCCGTCCATCTCCGGCATCATCACGTCCATCAGCACCAGGTCGATGTCGTGCACCTGGTCGAGTTTCTCCAGCGCCTCGCGGCCGTTGCGGCCGATCTCGACCGCCGCGCCGCGCTGCTCCAGCGCACTCGTCAGGGCGAAGATGTTGCGCACGTCGTCGTCCACCAGGAGGATGGTGCGGCCCTCGAAGATGCGGTCGCGTCCGCGCGCGGTCTTCAGCATGCCCTGGCGCTCGGTGGAGAGCGAGGCCTCCACCTTGTGCAGGAACAGCGTCACCTCGTCCAGCAGCCGCTCGGGCGAACGGGCGCCCTTGATGATGATCGAGCGCGAGTAGCGCTGCAGCTCGGTTTCCTCGTCGCGCGTGAGGTTGCGCCCGGTGTAGACGATGACCGGCGGGAACGACACGATCTCTTCGGCCGCCATCGCCTTGAGCAGTTCGCTGCCCTGCATGTCCGGCAGTCTGAGGTCGGTGATCATGCAGTCGAAGACGCGGGTGCGCAGCAGTTCCAGCGCCTCCTCGCCGGAGCCGACGGCGACGATCTCGATGTCGTCGTCGCCGATCAGCTTGATCACGGCTTCGCGCTGCAGCGCGTCGTCTTCCACCAGCAGCACGACCTTGACCTTCTGGGTGAGCTTGTCCTCGAGCCGGCCGAACACCTTCATCAGTTCGTCGCGCGTGGCCGGCTTCAGCGCAAAGCCGATGGCGCCCATGTGCAGCGCGGCGGCCTGCGCGTTGTCGGCGGCCGAGACCACGTGGATGGGGATGTGGCGCGTGTGCGGCGAGTCCTTCAGCTTCTGCAGCACGTCCAGGCCGGTGCTGTCGGGCAGGCGCATGTCCAGCAGGATCGCATCGGGCACGAACTGCGTGGCCAGCTCGAAGCCGTCGGCCGCGCCGTGCGCCACCAGGCACCGGTAGCCCAGTTCGTGCGCCAGGTCGTAGAGGATGTGCGCGAACTGCGGCTCGTCCTCGATCACCAGCACGCGGCGCACCTGGTCGCGCGGGATCGCGCGGTCGTCGTCGAACTGCGGCGCCGGCACCACGGCCTTCGGCGCGGGGGCCAGCGGCACGGCGGCGGCGGGGCTCCGGCTGCCCGGCACATAGGTCGGCACGCTGCGGGGGGCCGTGGCCTGCTGCGCAGAGGCCTGGGGCGCCAGCGCCGGCAGATACAGGGTGAAGGTGCTGCCCTTGCCGGGCTCGCTCCGCACGGTGAGCGTGCCGCCCAGGAGGTGCGTGAGGTCGCGCGAGATCGACAGGCCCAGCCCCGTGCCCCCATAGCGCCGGCTGGTGGTGCCGTCGGCCTGGCGGAAGGCCTCGAAGATCAGCTCGTGCTGTTGCGGGTCGATGCCGATGCCCGAATCGGACACCGCAAAGGCCGCGCCGCCATCGGCCGTGGCGGACACCGCCAGCGCCACCTCGCCCTTGTCGGTGAACTTCAGCGCGTTCGAGAGCAGGTTCTTCAGGATCTGCTCGACCCGCTGCCGGTCGGTGACCAGCGAGGCCGGCGCACCGGGCTGCACGTCGAGCCGGAAGCCGAGGCTCTTTTGCATCGCGAGCGGGCTGAAGGTGCTCTCCAGGCTCTGGGCGAGCCGTGCGAGCGACACGTCCTCGGGCACCACCTCGAGCTTGCCCGCCTCGACCTTGGCGATGTCCAGGATGTCGTTGATCAGCACCAGGAGGTCGTTGCCCGACGAATAGATCGACTCGGCGAACTTCACCTGCTCCAGCGTGAGGTTGCCCTGCGGGTTGTCGCCCAGCAGCTTGGCCAGGATCAGCGCGCTGTTGAGCGGCGTGCGCAGTTCGTGCGACATGTTCGCGAGGAACTCCGACTTGTAGCGGCTCGCGCGCTGCAGTTCGTCGGCGCGGTCTTCCAGGTCGCGCTGCACGCGGCGCAGGGCCGTATTGCGCTGGTCCAGCGCCTCGGTGCGCTCGGAAAGCTGGCTGTTGGTCTGCTCCAGCTCGGCCTGCTGGTTCTCCAGCATGGCCTGCGAGGCGCGCAGCGCGCGCGACTGCTCTTCGAGCTCTTCGTTGGCGGTGCGCAGTTCTTCCTGCTGCACCTGCAGTTCCTCGTTGAGCTGCTGGGTCTCGGCCAGCACGTCCTGCAGTTGCTCCCGGTAGCGCGCGGCGGCGAGCGAGGTGCCGATGTCGTCGCACACCACCTCCAGCAGCTGGCTCGCGCGCTCGTCGGGCGCGCCGGGCAGGCCGAGCTCGACCACGCCGTTGACCGCGCCGTCGCTCATCACCGGCATCAGCAGCACGGTAGTGGGTGCCATGGCGCCGAGGCCCGAGTTGACCTTCAGGTAGCTGGCATCGATCGGGTCGATCAGCATGCGGCGCCGCTCGGCCGCAGCCTGGCCCACCAGGCTCTCGGTGGGCGAGAAGACCTGCGGCGAGGCCTCCGCATCGGCCGAGAACCCGTAGCTCGCGGCCCGGCGGAGCGGCCCGTGGCGCTCCCGCACATACATCGCGCCGACGCTGCTGCCCAGGTGCCGTGAGAAGAAGGCCAGGATCTTGCGGCCCATGTCGGGCGCGCTCAGCTCGCCGACCAGTTCGCCCACCAGCTCGGTCTGCGCGCCGCGCAGCCAGGCCTCTTCGGACAACCGCTGCGAATGCGCCGCCTGCTCCTTGAGCACGACGTCGTAGCTGTCCGACAGCCGCACCAGCTGGCGGCGGCCGAAGTAGGCGATGAGCCCGGTCAGCGTCAGCGTGAAGAAAAGGAACAGGCCCACCGTCCACCAGCTGGTGCGGTTGGCGTCGTTGTTGCGCTGGAAGCGCAGGGCCTGCTCGGTGTCCATGAACGCGGTGTATTCGGCGCGCATGTCGTCGGTCAGCCGCTTGCCGCGGCCCAGGCGCACGATGGCCTGGATGTCGCCGCCGGCGCGGCGGGCGGCAATCATGTCGCGGGCGAAGTCGTTCCAGGCTTCCTGCAGGCCGGCGATGCGGTCGATGCGTTCCACCTGCTGCGGGTTGTCCGACACCAGTTTGCGCAGCGCATCGGTGTCGGGTTTCAGGCGTGGCAGGGCGCTCTGGTAGGGCTCCAGGAAGCTTTCTTCGCCGGTGAGCAGGAAGCCGCGCAGGCCGGTCTCCATGTCGATGCTGCGGCGCTGCAGCTCGCTGGCCGAGCGGGTGACCCGGTCGGTGTGCTCCACCCAGCTGATGGTCGAGAGCAGGAACAGGATGAGCCCGACGAACACCACGGCGCCGAACAGTCCCCCCAGCAGCGGGAGCTTGAGGTTGCGACTGAGCAGACGGTCGAAGTCGTGGGGATCGATGGCGGAGGGAGTTTTCATCGGCACATTTGTAAGCAAAACTTGTCAAGTTTTGCCGAAAAGGGAGGGTCGTCCTGTCGGAGAAGACCCCGAGACCGTCGATTGAACCTCAACGGCAACACCTTGTCGCTCGCTATACTGTAGTTTCATACAGTGATCCGAGAGATGGCCCCGGCTTCCTCCACTCCGCCCGAACGGGCCCCCGCTGCTTACGTTGTTTCCGTCAAGGCGCTTTGCGCCTTCGGCGCGAAGGCGGGCGACCTGGACCTGCGCTTCGTGCCCGCGCCCAGCGCGCTCGAAGGCATGGCCGGCCATGCGCTCGTGCAGGGGCGGCGCGGCGGCAGCTACCAGAGCGAGGTGTCGCTCGAATCCCGGCACGGCGCGCTGCGCGTTCGCGGCCGCGCCGATGGCTACGAGCCCGGCGAACCCCGCGTGGAAGAAATCAAGACCTTCCGCGGCGACTTCGACGCCATCCGCGGCAACCACCGCGCGCTGCACTGGGCGCAGGCCCGCACCTACGGCTGGATGCTGTGCGAGCAGCATGGGCATGCGCAGATGACGGTCGCGCTCGTCTACCTGGACCTGGCCACCGGCGAGGAAACCGTGCTCGAAGAACGCCACACGTGGGACGCGCTGCGCGAGCACTTCGAGTCGCTGTGCGATCGCTACGCCGCGTGGGCGCAACAGGAAGCCGACCACCACGGCGCGCTCGACCGGACGCTGGCGCAGCTCGCGTTCCCGCACCAGGCCTTTCGCACCGGCCAGCGCGAACTGGCCGAAGCCGTCTACCGCGCCGCCGCCGGCGGGCGCTGCCTCATGGCGCAGGCGCCCACGGGCATCGGCAAGACGCTGGCCACCATCTTTCCGCTCTTCAAGGCCCGCGCGGCGGGGAAGCTGGACAAGGTCTTCTTCCTCACCGCCAAGACCTCCGGCCGCCCGGTGGCGCTCGATGCGCTGCGGGTGCTGGGCAAAGGCTGCGCAGCGGACGGCGCGCAGCCGCGCGTGCTCGAACTCGCGGCGCGCGAGAAGGTCTGCGAGTACCCCGACCGCGCCTGCAACGGCGACTCGTGCCCGCTCGCCAAGGGCTTCTACGACCGCCTGCCCGCCGCCCGCGCAGAAGCCGCAGAGGTCCGTTGGCTCGACCGGCAGGCGCTGCGGCAGGTCGCGCTGCGGCACACGGTGTGCCCCTATTTCCTCGCGCAGGAAATGGCCCACTGGAGCGACGTGATCGTGGGCGACTACAACTACTACTTCGACGGCAGCGCCTTCCTCTTCGCCACCATGAAGGACGCCGGCTGGCGCGTCGCCGTGCTCGTGGACGAAGCGCACAACCTGCTGGAGCGCGCGCGCGGCATGTACACCGCGCAGCTGGAGGGCGGGGCGCTCGAAGAGGCGCACCGCATCGCGCCCGCACCGGTGCGCGGCCCGCTCGCGCGGCTCTTCCGCGAGTGGGACACCGTGCAGCAATCGCAGACCGACAACTACGAAACCGCCGACGAGATTCCCGAGCGCTTCGTGCGCGCACTGCAGGCCGCCAACACGGCCATGGCCGAGTACTTCGCCGCCAAGCCCGAGGCGGCGCAGGGTCCGCTGCAACGCTTCTTCTTCGATGCGCTGCACTTCGCCCGGCTCGCCGAGGTGTTCGACGACCACTCGGTGTTCGAGCGCACGCTCGGCCTCGCGCAGCAAGACCGCACCCTGGCCATCCGCAACCTCGTGCCCGCGCCGTTCCTGGAAGGCCGCTTCGCGGATGCGGTGTCGGTCACCTGCTTCTCGGGCACGCTCTCGCCGTTCGCTTTCTACCGTGATGCACTCGGCCTGCCGCCGGACACCGCGCTGCTCGACGTGGCCTCGCCCTTCAGCAGCCAGCAGTTGCGCGTGGAAGTGGCGATGGATGTCTCCACACGCTTTCGCGATCGCGCCGGATCGCTCGGCAACGTGGCGGGCATCATCGGCGCCCAGTTCGAGCGCATGCCCGGCAACTACCTGGCCTTCTTCAGCAGCTTCGAGTACCTGGAGAACGCGCGCGCCGCCTTCTCGGCGCGGCACCCCGGCGTGCCCGTGTGGACGCAGACGCGCGGCATGCTCGAAGCCGACCGCCACGGCTTCATCGCGCGCTTCGAGGAGGGCGGCCGGGGCATCGGCTTCGCCGTGCTCGGCGGCGCGTTCGGCGAGGGCATCGACCTGCCGGGCAGCCGCCTGGTCGGCGCCTTCGTCGCGAGCCTGGGACTGCCGCAGTACAACGCGCTCAACGAGATCACGCGCGAGCGCATGCAGTCGCGCTTCGGCAAGGGCTACGAGTACACCTATCTCTATCCCGGCCTGCAGAAGGTGGTGCAGGCGGCCGGGCGCGTGATCCGCACCGAGGAAGACCGCGGCGTGCTGCATCTGCTGGACGATCGTTTTGCACGAACGGAGATCCGCGAGCTGCTGCCGCGCTGGTGGCATGTGCAGGTGGGGCAAGAGAAGAGGGCCGACGATGCGCGCCGCTAGACGCCTCGAACACGCCGGACAGGACGACCTGTTCGGCGGAACGCCCACGGCCGTCATCGAGGGCCTGCGCTACGAGCGCGAATTCCTGTCGAGGGACGAAGAGGCCGGGCTCTTGCGCATCGTGCAGGCCTTGCCGCTCAAGGAGATGCGCTACAAGGAATACACCGCGCGCCGCCGCGGCATCGGCTTCGGCGGCAGCTACGACTTCGACACGAACCGCCTCAAGCCCGGCGCGCCGCTGCCCGAGGCGCTGCATCCGCTGCGGGCGAGGGCGGCGGCATGGCTGGGCGTTGCGTCCGAAGAACTCACCCACGTGCTGATCGCCGAATACCAGCCCGGCACGCCGCTCGGCTGGCACCGCGACGTGCCCGATTTCCAGGAGATCGTGGGCGTCTCGCTGTGCAACGACGCGGTGATGCAGTTCCGGCCGTACCGGCCGGATGGCGCGTCGCGCTCCGACGCGGGCAACGTGCAGTTCCTGATCGAGCCGCGCTCGATCTATCTCCTGCGCGGTCCGGCGCGCTGGGCCTGGCAGCACGCCATTGCGCCGACCGAAGCCTTGCGTTATTCGATCACGCTGCGCACGCCGTCCCGCAGGCGCCCGGGACAGCACACGGGCGCATCGCTTGCACGGTGAGTGCGGGCACGGCGAGCGCGAGCCATCGTGCTTTCTGCGCGCTGTAGAAAATTCCAATTGACACCGCGAATACCTTCTTCTAATCTCCGACCCCACGACAGCACTCGCCATTGAGTGCGCGTCGGGCAGCAACATCGCTGCTTCACATACCGGCTATGAAAGCCCTCGAACAACGCGCAAGCGGGGTCGAGGGCTTTTTGCTTTTTGGAGCTTGAATGACAGTGCAGGAAGAAGGCTTGGGTTTTCCCGACCTCGTCGTGGCGAGCGTGCAGATGGAGCCGCACGTGGGCCACACGGCGGCCAACGTCGCGAGGTCGGTGCAATTGATCGAGCAGGCCGCCGCGCAGGGCGCATCGATCGTGGTGCTGCCCGAACTGGCCAACAGCGGCTACGTGTTCGCCAGCCGCGCCGAGGCCTTCGCGCTGGCCGAGCCGGTGCCGGGCGGGCCGAGCACGCAGGCCTGGGCCGATGCGGCCCGGCGCTGCAACGTGCACGTGGTCGCGGGCATCGCCGAGCGCGAGGACGACCGCCTCTACAACGCGGCCGCGGTGCTCGGTCCGCGCGGCTGGCTCGGCACCTACCGCAAGCTGCACCTCTGGGGCGACGAACACCTGTTCTTCGAGCCGGGGAACAAGGGGCTGCCGGTGTTCCACACCGAACTCGGCCGGCTGGGCGTGATGATCTGCTACGACGGCTGGTTCCCCGAGGCCTATCGCCTGCTCGCGATGCAGGGCGTCGACATCGTCTGCATGCCCACCAATTGGGTGCCCATGCCCGAGCAGCCCGCGGACCGCCCGGCCATGGCCACCACGCTGGCCATGGCCAGCGCCCACAGCAACGGCATGAACATCGTCTGCGCCAACCGCACGGGCACCGAGCGCGGCCAGCCCTTCGTCGGGCAGAGCGTGATCGTGGGCGCGCAGGGCTGGCCGCTGGCGGGGCCCGCCTCGCACGATGGCGAGGAAATTCTCTATGCCCGCATCAACCTCAAGGCATCGCGCCAGGCGCGCCACCTGAACGCGTTCAACGACGTGCTGCGCGACCGCCGCGACGACATCTACGACCCCATGCTGGGCACCGGCTGGCCGCTTCCGCGGCACTGAATCTGTTTTTTTCCGCTGTCACTCCCCCAGACACTTTTCCATCGACCCCGAGAGGACCTTGAACATGAAGATCGCTTCCCTCCTGCGCTTCGGCGCCATGACGGCCGCCGCCTTGCTGGCCGCCCACGCCCAGGCCGCCGACCCTTTGCGCATCGGCGTGGCGGTGGGCCTGTCGGGCGCCAACAGCGTCGTGGCGCCGGCCGCGGTGCAGTCGTCGCAGCTGGCCGTGGACGAGATCAATGCCGCCGGCGGCATCCTCGGGCGCCAGGTCGAGCTGGAGATCGTGGACGACGCCTCCGGCGCCGTCGGCGCGCAGAAGGCCTTCGACACGCTGGTGTTCCAGAAGAAGGTGGCGGCCATCATCGCCATGGAAAACAGCGCGGCGCGCAATGCGGCGCTGCCGGTGGTGAGCAAGGGCAAGGTGCCCTACATCTACACCTCGTTCTACGAGGGGCGCTCGTGCAACAACTGGATGTACGTGAACGGCTGGGTGCCCGAGCAGCAGGTCGCGCCGGTGGTCGACTACTTCCAGAAGAGCAAGGGCGCCAAGACCTTCTTCCTGGTCGGCAACGACTACGCCTTCGGCCGCGGCATGCTCGACTTCACCCGCAAGTACATCGAGCAGAAGGGCGGCAAGGTGGTGGGCGAGGAATACCTGCCGATCGACGGCAGCGACTGGACCTCGGTGATCTCCAAGCTGCGCGCCGCCAAGCCCGATGCGCTCGTCAGCGCCACCGCGGGCGGCGCGCCCAACGTCTCGCTGGCCAAGCAGCTCAAGGGCGCGGGCCTCGCGCTGCCCTACGGCAACCTGGCGATCGACGAGGGCACGGCAAAGACCATGGGCGACGTGGCCAGCGGCATGTACATGTCGGCTTCGTACCTCACGGGCATCGACATCCCCGAGAACAAAAAATTCCTCGATGCGATGAAGAAGAAGTTCGGCGCCGACCTGAAGACGCCCAACGAATTGTCGGAGCCGCAGTACGAGGCCTTCTTCCTCTACAAGGCCGCAGTCGAAAAGGCCGGCTCGACCGATGCGGCCAAGGTGGTCAAGGCGCTGGGCGAGGTGTCGTTCACCGGCCCGCGCGGTGCGGTGTCGATGAACAAGAGCCGCCACACGCCGCTGTCGATGCGCCTGGGCCAAGTGCAGGCGGACGGATCGATCAGGATCCTGGAGACCTTCGCGAGCGTCGATCCCGGTGCCCAGTGCCCGAACCTGAAATAACGTCGCAGACACAGAGACACACAAAGGCCGCTACATGGTGCTGTTGCTGGATTTGCTCACGACCGCCGCGATGCTCTTCATCGTCACCGCCGGGCTGATGATGATCTTCGGGGTCATGAAGATCGTCAATTTCGCCCACGGCGCGCTGCTCACGCTGGGCGGCTATGCGAGCTACGTGGTGACCCAGTTGAAGCTGGATCCATGGCTGAGCTGGCCTCTGGCGCTGGCGGTCGGCGTGGTGGCGGGCATGGCGGTGGAGTGGCTGATCGTGAAGCCGCTCTACAAGCGTCCGCTCGACGCCATCCTGGCGACCTGGGGGCTGGGCATCGTCATCGGGCAACTCGTCGTGATGGCGTTCGGGCGCGAGGTGCAGTTCGTCGACGCCCCGCTCGCGGGCACCTGGTCGATCGGCGGCGTGGACTATTCGGCCTATCGCCTGCTGCTGGTGCCGGTGGCCGTCGCGCTGTGCCTGCTGCTCACCGCGCTGCTGAACGGCACGCGCTTCGGCATCCGGACGCGCGCGGTGATCATGAACGAGGCGCTGGCCAGCGGCCTGGGCATCCATGCGGGGCGCGTGCGCTTCATCACCTTCAGCCTGGGTGCGGGATTGGGCACGCTGGCGGGCACGATGATCACGCCGCTGTCCAGCGTCGATCCGAACATGGGGCTGCCCTGGCTGGTGAGCGCCTTCATGCTGGTCATGGTGTCGGGCCATTCGATGGCCAGCCTGCTGCTGACCTGCGTGGTGTTCGGGGCCTGCCAGGTGCTGGTGAGCACGTATGCCAACCCGGTGCTCGGCGGGCTGACCATCGCGGTGCTCGCGGCGGTCACGCTGCGCATCCGTCCGAAGGGGTTTGCCCGTGGCTGAGCGCATGGCAATGGCTGCCGCGGCGCCTTCTTCGCTGCGCGCCACGCTGCATTCGGGGCGCGGGCTCTCGGTGCTGGGCGGCATCGGCCTGGCGCTCATCGTGGCCGGCCCCTGGGTGTTCGACACCTACCTGCTCAACATCCTGGTGAAGGCCTTCTTCTTCGCCATCGCCGCGATCACGGTCGATGTGCTGTGGGGCTACACCGGCTACCTGAGCTTCGGCCAGTCGGCCTTCTTCGGCATCGGCGCGTATGCGGCGGGGCTGGTGTTCACGCACAGCGGTTTCAGCGTCTCGACGGCGCTGCTGGCGCTGGGCGCCGCCATCGCCGTCAGCGCGGCGGTCGGGGCGCTGGTGGGCTGGCTGTCGTTCTACCGGGGCGCCTCGCCGTTCTTCGCGACGGTCATCTCGCTGGTGCTGCCGATCGTGCTGACGCAACTGCTGCTGTCGGGTGGCCAGTGGACGGGCTCCAGCTCGGGCCTGACCGGCTACGAGAGCTTCGACCTCTCGATCGAGGCCTGGTACTGGGTGGCCGGCGGCATGCTCGTGCTGTTCGGCCTCCTGGGCTGGCTGCTGGTGCGCAGCGATGCCGGGCGCGTGCTGGCCGCCATTCGCGACAACGAATCGCGCTGCACCTACCTGGGCATTCCGACCGCAGCGGTCAAGATCGCGCTGCTCACCGTCATGGCGATGGTCGCGGGCGTCGCGGGCTTCGGCTACGGCGCGTTCAGCGGCGTGGTGGCGCCCGAGCTCACCGGCTTCGCGCTGGGCACCGAGCTGATCATCTGGGTCGCGCTGGGCGGGCGGGGCACGCTCTGGGGACCGCTGATCGGCGCGGTGCTGATCAACGTGGCCACCGCCTACCTGAGCGGCAGCATGCCGTTCGCCTGGCAGCTGATCGTCGGGGTGGCCTTCGTGGGGGTCATCGTGCTGCTGCCCCAGGGGCTGGTGCCGCTCCTGCTCAAGCCCTTCGGGCTGGGCCGCATCGCCGCGCGCCTTCCGGTGCTCGAAGTGCGCGAGGCCAGGAGCGCGGCCGCACAGGCAACCGTGCCGGCCCTGTCCATGCAGCAGGTGGCCAAGCACTACGGTGCGCTCAAGGTGCTGCAGGGCATCGACCTGGAAGCGCGCGCCGGCGAACTGGTCGGGCTGATCGGGCCGAACGGCGCGGGCAAGACCACATTGATGCGCTGCATGAGCGATGGGGCCGAGCGCAGCGCCGGCACCGTGCGGCTGTGCGGCCACGACGTCCGCGACCTGCCGCCCGAGGCCTGCGTGCGTTTCGGCCTCGGGCGCAAGTTCCAGAACGCCAACATCTTCGAGTCGCTGACGGTGGCGCAGTGCCTTCGCATCGCGGGCACCCTGCTGGAGAAGCCCTCGCTGGTGCGCCAGGATGCCGCGCTGCGCCTGCCGGCCTATGCGCTGGACGTGGTGCGCGCCACCGGGCTGGACGCCAAGCTGGCCACCGTCGCGCGCGATCTCTCGCACGGCGAGCAGCAGGCGCTCGAACTCGCGATGGTGCTGGCGCTGGCGCCGCGCATCGTGCTGCTCGACGAGCCGACCGCGGGCCTGACCCAGGCCGAGCGCGCGCAGATCGGCGACGTGCTCTCGTCGCTCGCACACCGGCATGGCCTGTGCTGCCTGCTGGTGGAACACGATCTCGATTTCGTCGAACAGATCGCCACGCGCATCGTGGTGCTGCACCAGGGAACCATCGTGATGCAGGGCAGCTTCGAGGAGGTGGTGAATTCGCCGCTTGTGAAGACCATCTACGCCGGCAGTGCGCATGCACCGCAGGAGGCCGCATGAGCGAAGAAAAAAGCCGGCAGGCACTGCGGCTGGAGCGCCTGAGCAGCGGCTACGGGGCCTCCGTGGTGCTGCGCGGTTTGTCGCTGGACGTCGCGGCCGGCGAGGCCGTGGCGCTCCTGGGCAAGAACGGCATGGGCAAGAGCACGCTGCTCAAGACCGTGATGGGCTACCTGCCCAAGAAGGGCGGCCACGTCCACCTGAACGGACACGACATCACGCGGCAGCCGCCGCACCGCATCGCGCGCCAGGGCATCGCCTATGCGGCGCAGGAGCAGGCGCTGTTCGCCGACCTGAGCATCCGCGACAACCTGCGGCTCGGCCTGGCGAAAGAGTCGGTGTTCGACGAGCGCTTTGCGGACATCGAGCCGCTGTTCCCGGTCTTCAAGGCCCGGCTGAAGCAGGACGCCGGCACGCTGTCGGGCGGCGAGCAGAAAATGCTGCTGCTCGCCCGCGCCCTGATGATGCGGCCCGCGATGATCCTGCTGGACGAGATCACCGAAGGGCTGCAGCCCTCGGTCATCGACCGGCTGGCCCGCGCGCTGCTGGACGAACGCGCCCGGCGCGGCACCGCGATGCTGGTCGTGGAGCAGAACGTGCCGTTCGCGCTCCAGGTGGCAGACCGCTACGTGGTGCTCAAGCAGGGCGAGCTGGTCGACGAGGGCAACGCCAAGGCCGCGGGTGCCGCGGCATCCGTTTTCGACCACCTGAGGGTTTGACTTTGAACCCGGGGTGCCGAAGATGGACAGAGAGAGGGGTACGAAGGCACGGATTCTGCTGGTGCCTTCCTGAATGACGATGGAGAAAGCCGATGACCACTGACAAACCCGCCCCGGCCGAAGACGGCTGGCGCATCGGCGTGCTGCACTCGCGCTCGGGCGCGACCGGCGTGACCGAGTCGGAGCATTTTTTCGGGACCGTGCTGGCCATCGAGGAAATCAACGGCCTCGGCGGCGTGCTCGACCGCCCGCTGCTGCCGGTGGCCTACGACCCCAAGGGCGATGCCGACGAATACCGGCGGCTCGCGACCCGGCTCCTGCTGGAGGACGAGGTCAACGTGATCTTCGGCTGCTCGCGCTCGTCCAGCCGCAAGGCCGTGCTGCCGGTGATCGAGCGCAACAACGCGCTCCTTTGGTATTGCTCCTTCTACGAAGGCTTCGAATACTCGTCCAACGTCATCTACACCGGCGCGGTGCCCAACCAGAACAGCGCGCAACTGGCGGCCTACCTGCTGAAGAACCGGGGCCGGCGCTTCTTTCTCATCGGCGCCGACTACATCTTTCCGCGCGAGTCGAACCGCGTGATGCGCGAGATGGTCGAGCAGCACGGCGGCGAGATCCTGGACGAGGTCTACGTGCCGCTGGAGGCCTCCGAGACGCAGCTGCAGGACGTCATGCGCGACATCGCCGACGCGCAGCCCGACGTCATCTTCTGCACCATCGTCGGCCAGTCGGCCCGGCGCCTGTACCAGATCTACCGCGAGCACGGGCTCGATCCGCAGCGCATGCCCATCGCCAGCCTGTCGATGGTGGAGGAAGAGGTCCGCATGACCGGCGCCCAGGCCTGCGCGGGCCACATCACCTCGGCCACCTATTTCAGCTCGCTGAAGAACGAGCACAACGACCGCTTCAGCGCGCTCTGGCGCAAGCGTTACGGCGACCGGCCCACCAGCATGTGGTCCGCGGCGGCCTACAGCCAGGTCCACCTGTTCGCGCGGGCGCTGGAGCGCAGCGGCAGCCTGGACACGCGCAAGCTCGTCAACGCGGTGCGCACGGTGCGCTTCGAGTCGCCCGAGGGGCCGCTGTCCATCGATGCCGAGAACAACCACACCTTCCTCACCCCCCGCATCGGCGTGTGCCGCAGCGACGGGCAGTTCGACCTGCTGTGGGAGGGGGCGGGCCCGGTCAAGCCCGACCCGTACCTGTCGACCTTCGGTTTTTCCGAGTTCTGGCTGAGCTGACGCCATGAGCCATCGGGCCGCTCCACGTCGAACACCGCAACCGAAGGCGGAGGTTGCCCGATGAGCAGCCTGCGTCGCCTCTACGATGACCTGCGCAGCATCTGCGTCGCGGTGGTGTATCCGCCCGGCGAAGACCGCGACATCCTTCTCGACCAGCTCAAGCGAATCGGCTGCCGGCTCAAGATCATCTGGCCCTTTCCCCCTGCGCCGCCCACCGGGTGCGACGTGATCTTCTTCCAGGTCTCGCAAGAGCTGCAGGACAGCACCAGCTGGTGCGCCAGCGCGGTGGAGGCGACGCTGATCGCACTGTCCGACTACGAGAGCCCGACCACGCTGAAGCTGCTGCTGGACACCAGCGCGCACGGCGTGCTGACCCGGCCATTCCGTTCGTCGGGCGTGCTGAGCACGCTGGTGCTCGCGCGTTCGTCGCGCGGCTACCAGGAACGGCTGCAGAGCAAAGTCAGCAAGCTCGAAGAGACGATCAAGTCGCGCCGGCAGATCGAGAAGGCCGTTCGCATGCTGGCCGAGACGCAGGCACTGACCGAGGCCAAGGCCTACGAACACATGCGCACGCGCGCCACCACGCTGCGGGTCACGGTGGCGGAAGTGGCGTTGATGGTGGTGGAGGCGCACGAGGCGATGGAGAAGCTGGGTCTCGGGCGCTTGCGCGAGGGCGGCGGCGGGAGTTGAGCGGTGCCCACGCGCCGGTAGACCATCGCGCGCCGTCGGCAGCCGAGGCTGTCGTCGTCAGGCAGTCGCCATGCGGCGGCATTCGGCCTCGCATTGCCTACAGGCTTCGGCGCAGCGCTGGCAGTGGTCCATGTCGTGCGTCGCGCATTCGTTGCCGCAGAGCTGGCAGATATCGGCGCACAGCCCGCAGATGAGGCCGGCGTTCTCGCTGTTTCGCGCCATGGCACCCGCGGCAGTGGTGCAGATGGCGGCGCAATCCAGGTCCAGGCCGATGCAGCGCGTCATCGCGTCCGATGCTTCGCCGATGCACGCGGCGGCGCAGCGGTTGCACGCGAGCGCGCAGGCATCGCACAGTGCGATGCAGCGCGAGAAATCCGCGGGCGTCATCGCGTCCCCCCGCTTCGGCGGGACTGGATCTGGTTGCCGCCCCCCACGTGGCTTTCGCGGTCGTGGCGGCTCTCGGGCGTGCGGCGCGGTTCGTTGCGGGAGGTGGGTTGCTGGTGGCCGGCCTTGTTGTGCGCCGAGGGTTGCGTGGTGTCGCTCTCGTCGCGTTCGTTCGTGTCGTCGCGGGTGTCGATGGTGCTGGGCTTTGTCATCGGGGCTCCTTGTGGGGGTAGACGTCGGGGGGTGAAAAACTTCTTTCTCTTCCCGCTGTGGGCCATGCCATGTGGGAGGAGGCCGACCCCGGGCGTCGGTCATGCCGCGCGTGTGGTTGCGTGGGGCTGCGCGCGGCCATGGCGGGGTTCCGCAGTTCCTCCTACACGGTGGAAAGCCGCCCACCGACGATTCGCGTTGCATGGCTTGCCTACCTTGGCTCGAAGTTTCTTTTTCTTTCGATTCACGCGGCCACATCCCCATGCTTCAACGCGTCCCCGACGATGCCCTCCTGCAGTTGCAGCTTCGCCACGGCGGTGACCTGGCGCTGAAGCATCTGGTCGATGCGCACATCGATGCGCTCGCGCGACCCGGTGCCGGCCAGACCCTGTCGCGCTGGCGGGTGCTGGCCGAAGTGGCAGCGCACGACCTCTCGCTGGTGAAGCTGTTCGAAGGACACACCGATGCGCTCGCGATCCTGGCCGAACTCGGCGGCGCCCCGGACACCCCGGCAGGCGCATCCTGGGGCACATGGTGTGCGGAGCCGCCCGATGCGCGCGTCACGCTCCACGCCGAAGAAGGCCGCCGCGTCCGCCTGACCGGCACCAAGGCCTGGTGCTCGGGCGCTGCGAGCGTGTCGCACGCCGTCGTCAGCTGCTGGAACGCGGCTGGCGAGCCCTGCCTCGCCGCCGTTGCGATGGACCAGCCCACTGTCTGGGTGACTGAAAACGGCTGGCACGCCGTCGGCATGGCCGCGAGCGGCAGCGTCGACGTGCGGTTCAACCGCGCGGTGGCCACGCAGATCGGCCGGCCCGGCGACTACGTGAACCGTGCCGGCTTCTGGCAGGGCGGCGCCGGCATCGCGGCCTGCTGGTTCGGCGGCGCGCTCGGCATTGCGCGCGGGGTCTGGCAGCGCAGGGGGCCCAAGCCCGACGCCCACCGCCTCGCGCACCTGGGCGCCATCGACGTGGCCCTGACCGCCGCGGCGGCGCAGTTGCGCGAAGCCGCCGCCTGGATCGATCGCCATCCCGAGGACAACGCGCAACGCGTCGCCTTGCGCGCCCGCCTGGCCGTCGAGCAGGCCGCCAACGAGGTGATGCACCACGCCGGCCGCGCGGTCGGTGCCGGTCCGCTGTGCCGCGACCCGCGCTTTGCCCGCGCAATGGCGGACCTGCCGGTGTTCCTGCGCCAGAGCCATGCCGAGCGCGACCTCGCCGCGCTCGGCCAATTCGCCGCGAACGAGCAAGAGGAGCCGTCGTCATGGACGCTGTAGCGCAACGCGCAATCCGCGGAGAAGGCACGACCGAGGCCGAGTGGAGCCGCTGGCCCGGTCTTGCACGCCTGCCCGTCATCGCTCCGCAGGACCTGGTCCCGAAGAACGCCCGCGCCGTGGTCGTCGCGCCGCACCCCGACGACGAGGTGCTCTCGGTCGGCGGCCTGCTCGCGCAACTGGCCGCGTGCGGCCGGGCCGTCGAGGTGATCGCGGTCACCGACGGCACCGCCAGCCACCGGGGTTCGACCGAATGGCCCGTCGAACGTCTCGCACGCACCCGGCCGCGCGAGAGCCTGAAGGCGCTGCAGTGCCTGGGCCTGGCCATCGAGCCCATCCGCCTGGGCTTGCCCGATGGCGGCCTGAAAGCGCTGCGCGCCGTGCTCGCGGCGCGGCTGGTTTCATTGCTGCGGCCCGGCGATGTGGTGTTCACCACCTGGCGCCGCGATGGCCACCCCGATCACGAGGCGACCGGCGAGGCCTGCGCGCTGGCCGCCGCGAGCACCGGCGCGCGGCTGGCGGAAGTGCCCGTGTGGGGCTGGCATTGGTCACGCCCCGGCGACGTGCGCATGCCCTGGCAGCACGCCTTCCGGCTGCCGCTCAGCGAAGAGGCCGTGCGGCGCAAGCGCGCGGCGGTCAAGGCGTTCACCAGCCAATTGCGGCGCGATGCATCCACCGGCTCCGGGCCGGTGCTTCGCGCCACCACCGTCCAGCGCGCGGCGCGTCCCTTCGAGGTGATCTTCCTGTGAGTACCAACAACACCAGCAATGACCAGCGGCCCTATTTCGATGCGCTCTATTCGGCCAGCGAAGACCCCTATGCGCTGCGCCAGCGCTGGTACGAGGCGCGCAAGCGGGCATTGCTGCTGGCCGCCTTGCCGCAGGCGCGCTACCGCCGGGTGTACGAACCGGGCTGCGGCATCGGCGAACTCACGCTGGCGCTCTCGCACCGCTGCGACCAGTTGCTGGCGAGCGATTTCTCGACGCACGCCGTGGAGATCGCGCGCAAGCGCACCGAAGGCCGCGCCAACGTGCGCGTCGCCCGGCACGTGCTGCCCGCCGACTGGCCGCGCGAGGACGGCCGCTTCGACCTCATCGTGCTGAGCGAACTGGGCTACTTTCTCGACCGCAACGACATGCAACGCCTGGCCCGGTGCTGCGAAGAAACGCTGGAGGCCGACGGCACGCTCGTCGCCTGCGACTGGCGTCCCGATTTCGCGCAGCGCAGCCTGTCCACGAAGGACGTGCACGGCGCGCTCGCCGCGCTCGGGCTTGCCCGGCTGGCGCTGCATGAAGAGGACGATTTCGTGCTGCAGGTCTGGACGCGCGACAGCCGCTCGGTGGCCGAACGCGAGGGCATCCGGTGATCGGCGTCGTCATTCCCGCGCACAACGAGGCCGAGCGGATCGGCGCGGCGCTCCAGGCGGTGCTGCGTGCGGCGGCGCATCCGGCGCTGCTGGGCGAGCCGGTCGGCGTGGCGGTGGTGCTCGACAGCTGCAGCGATTCGACGGACGCCGTGGTCGCGCAGTACCCGGTGGTCGGCGTCGCGCTCGATGCCCGCAACGTCGGCATCGCACGGGCCCGCGGTGCGGAGCTGTTCATCGCCAGCGGCGCGCGCTGGCTCGCCTTCACCGATGCCGACACGCTCGTCTCGCCGGACTGGCTCGTGAAGCAGCTGGCCGAGGACGCCGACGTCGTCTGCGGCTCTATCGGCGTGGAAGACTGGGGCGTCTGCGGTCTGGAAGGCAGCGCGGTGCAGGCGCATTTCGCGCGGCACTATGTCGATGCCGATGGCCACCGGCACATCCACGGCGCCAACCTGGGGGTATCGGCCGAGGCCTACTGCCGCGTGGGCGGTTTCCAGCCGCTCGCCTGCAGCGAAGACGTGGCGCTGGTCGAGGCGCTGCAGGCCGCCGGCGCCCGCATCGCATGGAGCGCGGGGCCGCGCGTGACGACCAGTGCCAGAACCGATGCACGCGCCCGCGGCGGCTTCGGCGACACCATCCTGGCCATGGTCGCGTCGCTCGCGAAGCCGCCCGAGGCGGGGCTCAGCCCGCTTTAGCCGCGGCCACCGACACGCCCCACAGCCGCGGCTTGCCTTCCCACACCGAGAAGCCATTGAGGCGCTTGCGCACGCCCCAGGCGTCGATGCCGTTGAACAGCATGACCATCGGCACCTGCTGGATCATCAGCGCGTGGAGCTGGTCGAACAGCGCCTGCCGCTTGGCCCGATCGGTCTCGGTGAAGCTCTCGTCCAGCAGCTTCAGGGCCTGCGGGTCTTCCCAGACCTTGCGCGCCTGCTTGTCCTTGGGGCCCGAGAACTGCTCGAAGCTCAGCGACGGGTCCAGGCGCGAGGAGTAGCTGAACGAGCTCATCTGGTAGTTGCCGCTGTTGTAGCGGTCCAGCTGCGTGGCCCATTCGAGCACCTCGATCTGCGCGTTGATGCCCACCGACTGCATCATGGCCTGCGCCAGCACCGCCACCGTGTAGCTGGGCACGTGGGCGCGCTTGTTGGTCTGGATGGTGATCTTCTCGTTCTTGTAGCCGGCCTCGCGCAAGAGCTTCGCGGCCAGCGCGGGGTCGTAGTGGTAGCCCTTCTTCTCGGCCGCGCCGTAGAAGGCCGAGCCCTTGTGGATCGCCGAGTTGTTGACCGAGCCCAGGCCCTCGGAGGCGGCGGCCACGATCTGCTCCATGTCCAGCGAGGCCGCGATCGCCTGGCGCAGCTTCACGTTCTTGAGCAGCGGGTCGCGCGTCTGGAACAGCAAGGTGTTCTTCACGGCCTCGGTGGGTGCCTGCACGACGAGGTTGCGGTCGGTCTTGAGTTCCTGCGCGTCGCTGGAGGTGATCTGTCCCGCGTCGATGGCGCCGGACTTCAGGCCCGCCGCGGCGGTGGCCGCATCGGGCACGACCAGGAAGCGCACCGTGTCCACCAGCGGCGCCTTCAGGCCCACGTAACCGTCGGCCTTGGTGGCGCCCGGCGACGAGGTGTAGCCCTTGAAGGCCGTCACCGTGACGTATTCGCCGCGCTTCCATTCGCCGAACTTGAAGGGGCCGGTGCCCACGGGCTTGTCCCAGCTGCCGTCGGCCTTGACCGAGCTCTTGTGCAGCACGGCGGTCATGCCGCAGTCCGCGCGCGCCAGCGTGTCCAGGAATACGGCCGAGGGGCGGTTGATCTTCATCACGAAGGTGGCGTCGTCGGGCGTCGAGGTCTCGACCACCTTCAGGCCGCCGCGCCCGTCGTATTCGCTCAGGCAGCGCCAGTCGGTCTTGGGGTCCATGTAGCGCTTCCAGCTCCAGGCGACATCGGCCGAGGTGAGCGGCGCGTCGTTGTGGAACTTCACGCCCCGGCGCAACTTGAAGGTGTAGGTGAGGCCGTCCTTGGAGACATCGACCGACTGCGCGAGCAGCGGGCCCACGCTGCCGTCCTGCCTGTAGCCCACCAGCCCCTCGACCATGTTGAGCACGATGCCGTCGGTGGTGTTGTCGCGGTTCACGCCGGGGTTGGTGGAGCGGATGTCGGCCGGCTGGGCGACCGTCACGGTGGTCTGGGCCAGTGCCGTGGCGCATGCGAGGCCGGCGCCGGCGAGGGCTGCGAGTCGGAAGAGGGGACGAGGCATGGGGGAACTCCTGCGATCAAGAAAAGATGGGCGGTCAGGCGAGGGCGGCTTCGGCGCCGAAGCGCCAGCGCAGCCGCACGCCGCCGGTATCGGTCGGCTCCAGCGCCGGAATGGCCGAGAGCAGCTTGCGCGTGTAGTCCTGCTGCGGCGCATCGAACACGGTGTCGCGCGAGCCTTGTTCGACGATGCGGCCGTCCTGCATCACGATCACGCGGTCGGCCACCTGCTCGACCACGCCCAGGTCGTGGCTGATGAACAGGCACGAGAAGCCGTGGCGTTTCTGCAGCTGCGCGAACAGTTCGAGCACCTGCGCGCGAACCGTCACGTCCAGGGCCGACACGGGCTCATCGGCGATCACGAACGCGGGCCGGCGCACGAGCGCCCGCGCAATCGCCACGCGCTGCCGCTGGCCGCCGGAGAGCTCGTGCGCATGGCGCGGCGAATAGGCCGTGCCGAGCCCGACTTCGTCGAGCACCTCGGCCACGCGCTTGGCCTTGTCGGCAGAAGACATGCCCTTGACCAGCCGCAGCCCTTCGCCCACGAGCTGGCCGATGGTCATGCGCGGATCGAGCGAGGCGTACGGGTCCTGGAACACCATCTGGCATTGCAGCCGGTAGTCGAGCCAGCCCGCGTCCGAGCGTGCGATGGAGCGGCCGCGAAAAAGGATCTCGCCGCCGCTCGGCTTCAGCAGCCCGGCAATGGCGCGGCCCAGCGTGGTCTTGCCCGAACCCGAGCCGCCGACGACCGCGACCACTTCGCGCGGCCGCACCACGAGATCGATGCCGTGCAGCGCGCGCTTGGGCACCGCCTTGGCGAACAGCCGGCGGTGGCCGGGGTAGTCGATGACCAGGTTGCGCACCTGGACGACGGGCGCATCGTCCACCACCTCGCGCGCGGGCAGGCGGCGCGGCATGGCCTGCAGCAGCTCGCGGGTGTATTGGTGCTTCGGATGTTCGAGCAGGTCGTCGGTGTTGCCGGTTTCCTTCACTTCGCCATGCCGCATCACGACCATGCGCTGCGTGAAGCGCGCGACCATCGGCAGGTCGTGGCTGATCATCAGCACGGCCGTCCGATGCTCGCGCGTGAGGCCGACCATCAGCTCCAGCACGTCGCGCTGCACCACGGCGTCCAGCGCGGTGGTGGGTTCGTCCGCAATCAGCAGTGCGGGCTCCAGCAGCATCACCGAGGCCAGCATCATCCGCTGGCGCATGCCGCCCGAGAACTCGTGCGGCCAGGCCGCGAGCGCACCCTTGGGGTCGCGGATGCCGACGCGCGCCAGCATGTCGAGAATGCGTGCGTCGCGCGCGGACTGCGAGAGGTCGCGGCGGTGCAGCGCGAGCGCTTCGCCCAGCTGCCTGCCGATGGTCATCGACGGATTCAGCGAGGTCATCGGCTCCTGGAACACCATGCCCACGCGCGCGCCGCGCAGCTCGCGCAGCCGCGATGGCTTGGCGAGCGCCAGGTCTTCGCCTTCGAAAAGGATGCGGCCGGCCGTGCGCACCAGCGGCGGCGGCGTGAGGCCCATGAGGGCGCGCGCGGCCTGCGTCTTGCCGCTGCCCGATTCGCCGACGATGCCGACCATCTCGCCCGGCGCGATGTCGAAGGACACGTTGCGCACGATCTCGCGGCCGCCGAGGCCCACGGCGAGCGTCAGGCCCTGCACGCTGACCAGTGGGGTGTTCGTGGTGGTCGTCATTGCACGCCCTTCATGCGTGGGTCGAGCCAGTCGCGCACCGCGTCGCCCAGCAGGTTGATGCCCAGCAGCGTCAGCGCGATGCACAGGCCCGGAAGAATGGAGAGGTAGCTGGCCTGCGCCATGAACGGGCGGGCCGAGGCGAGCATGTTGCCCCACGTGGGCGCCGGCGGCGGCACGCCCAGGCCGAGGAACGAGAGCGCGCTCTCGGCCAATATGACCCAGCCGAACATCGAGGTGGCCAGCACCGTGAGCGGCGCGGTGCAGTTGGGCAGCACGTGGCGCACCATCGTGTAGAGCTCGGAGTTGCCGAGCACGCGCGAGGATTCGATGAACTCCTTCTCGCGCAGCGACAGCACCGTGCCGCGCACGATGCGCGTCACCGACGGCGTGTAGGCCAGGCCGAGCGCGAGCACGATGCCGTACTGGTTCGCGCCCACCACCGCGAGCAGCCCCAGCGCCAGCAAGAGGCCCGGGAACGCCAGCAGGGCGTTGTTGAAGGCCATCACGATGCGGTCGGTCCAGCCGCGCAAAAAGCCCGTCAGCACGCCGACGATGCTGCCCACCACGATGGAGAAAGTCACCGTGAGCACGGCGATCCACACGCTGGTGGCGGCGCCGGCCATGAGGCGCGAGAGCTCGTCGCGGCCGAATTCGTCGGTGCCCAGCAGGTAGGCGCCGCCCGGCAGCTTCAGGCGCGAGCCGAAGTTGATGCGCAGCGGATCGTGCGGCGTCCACGCGAGGCTGATGAGCGCCGCGGCCACGATCAGGCCGACGATGACGATGCCGATCAGGGCGTTGAGGGGAATGCGTTTCTTGCGGGTCATCGTGTTCACTCGACGGCGACGCGGGGGTCGAACAAGGGGTAGCAAAGATCGATCACCAGATTCACGACCACGTAGATCACCGCCACGAACAGCAGGCAGCCCTGGATCACCGGATAGTCGCGCGCAAAGATCGCATCGACCAGCAGCCGGCCCAGGCCCGGAATGGTGAACACCGTCTCGACCACCGCGATGCCGCCCAGCAGGTTGCCCAGCACGAGGCCGATCAGCGTCCATGTGGGACCGAAGGCGTTCTTGAAGGCGTGGCGCATCAGCACCGCGCGCTCCGACAGACCCTTGGCGCGCGCATGCGTGATGTAGTCCAGCCGCAGCACCTCGAGCGTGCTCGCGCGCGCCATGCGCATCAGCACGCCGATCTCGTGCAGGAAGAGCGTGAGGACCGGCAGCACCAGGTACAGGAGGCCGTTCTTCCAGTCTTCGGCGATGCCCACGTAGCCCACCACCGGCAGCCAGCCCAGCTTCAGGCCGAAGAGCAGCAGCAGCAACAGGCCGAGCCAGAAGGTCGGGATCGACACCAGCAGCGTGGCCGAGCCGACCAGCAAGAGGTCGGGCGCGCGGTTCTGCTTCCACGCGGCGATCATGCCGGCGGGCACCGCCACCATCGCGGCCGCAGCCACCGCCACCAGCACGATGCGGCCGCTGATGAGGAAGCGGTCGGCCACGAGCGGCAGCACTTCCTGCCCGCTGTTGATCGAGGTGCCCAGGTCGCCTTGG
Organism: Variovorax sp. 770b2; assembly: GCF_900115685.1. Classification (GTDB taxonomy): domain Bacteria; phylum Pseudomonadota; class Gammaproteobacteria; order Burkholderiales; family Burkholderiaceae_C; genus Variovorax. The sequence continues at coordinate 1,461,818 of NZ_FOXJ01000001.1, forward strand.
AGCACATGGCCGAACCAGATGCCGAACTGCGCCAGCACCGAGCGGTCCAGGCCGAGCCGGGCGCGCAGGTCGGCCAGGCTCGCGGGCGTGGCCAGGTCGCCGAGCAGCAACTGCGCGGGGTCGCCGGGAATGAGCCGGATCAGCACGAACACCGAAACCGCCACGATGAGCAGTGTCGGAATCGCCATCGCGATGCGGGCCGCTGCAAAACGGAACATGGGTCTTCTTTCCTGGTGAGGTGGTGGACGTCAGGCCGGCGACGGCGTGGCGCGCAGGTCGTGCAGGGCCTTCGCGAAGAAGTCTTGCACATGCCCTACGCAGGCGAGCCCGTTGTGCGGCACGTTGTCCAGCAGGTCGAACGCAACCTTCACGCCAGCCGCCTCGAAGGAGCGGCGCAGCGTTTCCAGGCGCTCGGGCCGCGTGCGGCCGGCGTCGTTGGCGCCGGGCATGTAGAACTTGCCGTCTTCGCGGTGCGTGATCTCCCAGGTCTCGATGTCGGCCTTGCCCGCGACCATGTGCACCGGCAGGCGGCGCAGGGCCGCGAGGTCCATCGGCTTGCCGAAGCGCGTTTCGAAATCCTTCGTGCCGACCCACCAGCCTTGCTCGGGGTCGATGAGCGTGACCGAGCCCGGCGCGCCGATCGACGCGGCCCACAGGCGCTCGGGATGCAGCATCGCGAAGCGGTTGACGAACTGCCCGCCGCCCGAATAGCCGAAGAGCGCGAAGCGGCTGAAGTCGCAGTCGAACTTCTCGCCCACCTCGGCCACCATGTCCAGCAGGATCTGGTCGTAGCGGATGTCCGCCTCGATGAGGTGCTTGAAGCCGTCGCGGTTGCCGTCGCCGCGCACGCCGGCCGGGAACAGCGGGCACAGCACGATGCAGTCGTTCCACTTGGCAAAGCCGCTGAAGGCCTCGCGGTAGTTGACGAAGGCGCGGCCGGTGCCGTGCACCACCACCACCAGCTGCATCGGCCGCGCACCGGCCTGGCCGATGTGCTCGGGCACGTAGGTGCAGTACGAAAAGCGTGCATCGCTGCGCGACGAATAGATGGTGCTGTGGCCCAGGTCGTAGATGGCGCGGGCGCGCTGCTCGGCCTGGATCGGCGGAATTTCGGGGACTTCGATGAGGGCGTTCATGAAAAAGGAATCTGCGGATGAAAGGGAAGGGCGTCGGGGTGCGAACTACAGCGTGTATTCCTGGAAGTTGCGCGCCTCGTAGGGCTTGCGCGCCACCCACATCACGCGGTTGGCCGCATCCATGAGCGTGGTGGCCACGGTGGCCGAGATGCTGCTGAAGTCCGCCGGCTTGGGCGTGCGCAACACGCCGTCGGGCTTGCCGAACTCGTCGGCCAGCGCGGCCTTCACATGCGTCCAGTCGATGCGCCCCTCGATGCGGCCGAGCGCGTTTTCCACGCGGTGCTGGCGGTAGATGCTGTCGGGCCGCTGCGGCAGGCCCGGGTCGCGCAGCTTGATCACGGCCGAAGGCGACATCCAGTGGTTGGCATGCACCAGCAGGTCGTTCTCGGGCAGCGTCCAGAAGATCTCGCCGGGCGAGGTCTCCAGGCTGATGCCCGAGCCGTCGTTGCCGGTGGACTGCGCCAGGATCATGTTGTTGGCGCAGTAGCGTTTGGAAGCCCAGATGGTCTTCATCGCCTGGGCGAGGTTGGCGGCTTCGAGCACGCGGCGGCGCAGCAGCACCAGTGGCACGCCGGCGCCCTTGCGGAAGTCTTCGTCGCAGGTCAGCGAATTGCCGGTCAGCGACACGCCGTTCGTGTTGAAGCCATGGCGGGCGAGCGCGCCCGCTTCGGTGAAGGTGAGGATGTCGGGGCCGTGCTCGCCGCGGATGCGCAGCACGATGCCGGTGTCCACGCATTCCTGGCGCCAGTCCCAGTTGTGGGCGTGCATGAGGCGGCCGGTGGCCGAGCGCGCGGGCAGCACCAAGAGGCCGGTGCAGTCGCCGTCTTCGCCCGATGCGGGTTCGGCAGGTGGCGTGGCGGCCTGCTTCATGTCGGCATAGCCGAACAGCATCTCGGTGCGGCAATTGATCATCACGATGTCTTCGAGCGATACGCCCGCGCCCTCGGCGATGCCGCGCATCTCCTGGAGATAGCTCGCGTCGTAGGCCTCGATGATTGGCAGCATCGACTGCGCGAGCTGGCGGATGGTGGCTTCGTCCAGGCCGCGGCGGCCCAGCTGGGCGCGGTAGAGCGCGACGCCCCCCGCCACGCGCTCGGGCACGGCACGGCCGTGCTGCACGCCGCGCGTATGCGGCGTGCCGGAAACATCGACGAGGGGAAAGTATTCGGGAGTGGTCATTGGCTGCTGCGGGTTGTCATCGGCCTGCCGCGGGAACGCGGTAGTGCGCCGTCATGGATCGCATTGTTTTTCAAGAATGGGAAAAAATAAATTTAAAAATCATTTAGAGTTGATAAAGGATTTATTTATCTTCCAGCCATGAGCTCCATCCGTTTCCTTCGCACCTTCGTGGCCGCGGCCCGTGGCGGCTCCTTTGCCGCGGCGTCCGACGAAGTGGCGCTGACGCAGGCGGCCGTGGGCCAGCAGATGCGCGCGCTGGAAGCCGAAATGAAGAAAACGCTGTTCGACAAGACCGGCCGCACCATGGTGCTGAGCCCCGCCGGCCACCTGCTGCTGCCGCGCGCCGAGGAACTGATCGCGCAGTACGAGTCGATGCGGCGCGACCTGCAGGACCAGCGGCAGATCGCCGGCACCATCAAGCTGGGCTCGCTCATCTCGGCGATGGGGCTGCTGTCGGGCACGCTCGCGGTGCTCAAGTCGCTGCACCCGAACCTGGAGGTCGAGCTGCGCGTGCGCGAGCAGACGCAACTCATGCAGGACGTGATCAGCGGCGAGCTCGATGCGGCCGTGGTCGTCGAGCGGCAATGGCCCGAGGTGCCCGGTCTCTTGTGGACGCCTTGCTACGACGAGGCGCTCACCGTCATCGCGCACTCCAGCATCGCCTCGCCCGACACCCCCATCGCGAGCCTGTTCGCGAACCATCCCTTCATCCGCTTCGACCGGCGCACGCCCACCGGTGCGCGCATCGACAAGGTCCTGCGGCGGCTGCAGTACGTGCCCAAGGAATTCCTGGAGCTCAACTCGCTGCTCGCCATTGCGCAGTTGGTGCGCAAGAACGTGGGCTTCACGATGGCGCCGCTATTGAAGAACTTCGACTGGGAAAGCGATCCCGCGCTGTGCGTGCTGCAGCTGCCGGGGCGGCCGGTGGCGCGCAGCCTGGGCATGCTGGAGAACGGCAAGCGCAGCCACATCACCAGCGTGGTCCGCGAGGAAATGCTGGCGCACCTGCGGCGCATGAAGTCCGGTGGCTGACCGGTCTCGCCGGTCTCGCGACAGACAACGCTGACGCGCATCGCGTCCGTCTTCTTACCCGCGGCGCGGTTCAGGCGCCCAGCATGTGAAGCTTCTCAACCTGAAGGAGCGATGAACATGCCCAGAGGTGACAAGTCGTCCTATACGGACAAGCAGAAACGCAAGGCCGAGCACATCGAGGATGGCTACGAACACCGCGGTGTCGGCAAAGGCGAGGCCGAGCGCCGCGCCTGGGCCACGGTGAATGCCGAGACCGGCGGCGGCAAGAAGAGCGGCTCGGGCCGCGGCAAGGCCGAGAGCCACGCGCCTTCGCGCAAGGGCGGCCACAAGGGCGGCGCGGCTGCGGCATCGCGTACCGCCGCGGAACGCTCGGCGTCCGCGAAGAAGGGCGCTGCCACGCGCAAGCGCAACGCCGAGAAGCGCTCTTAGGAAAACAGCCATGCACATCATCCTGGGAGCAACGGGCCACGTCGGCTCGGCACTCGCGCAAGCCTTGCTGGCGCGCAACGAGCCGGTCACCGTGGTCACACGCGATGCGCGCAAGGCCGAGTCGCTGAAGACCAAGGGCGCCCATGTGGCCGAGGTCGACGTGTTCGACACGGCCGCGCTGCACCGCGTGATCGCGGGCGGGCACCGGCTCTTTGCGCTCAATCCGCCGGCGCCGCCGTCGACCGACACGGTCGCCGAAGAGCGCAGGAGCCTGTACGCCATCGTGGACGCGCTCGAGGGCTGCAAGCTGGAGAAGATCGTCTGCGAATCGGCCTACGGCGCGCAGCCGGGCAACGGCATCGGCGACCTCGGCGTGCTGTACGACATGGAGCAGGCGCTGCAGGCCGGCAAGGTGCCGGTCAGCCCCCTCCGCGCGGCCTACTACATGAGCAATTGGGATGCCTCGCTCGAAACCGCGCGCAAGGAAGGCAAGGTGCACAGCATGTACCCGCCCGACTTCAAGCTGCCGATGGTGGCGCCGCGCGACCTGGGCGAGTTCGCTGCGCGGCTGATGCTGGGCGCGGCCGAAGCCTCGGGGCCGCACTACGTCGAGGGGCCGGAGCGCTATTCGCCGGGCGATGTAGCGCGAGCCTTTGCGGACGCGCTGGGGCGGCCGGTGGAAGTGGCGGTGACGCCGCCCGAGCAATGGGAGCAGGCGTACCGGTCGCTGGGGTTTTCGGAGGCGGCGGCGAAGTCCTATGCGGCGATGACGCGCATCACGCTGGACAACAAGGAAGAGCCCGAGAAGCCCGAGCGCGGGGCCACTTCGCTGCGCGACTACATCACGGCGCTGGTGAAAAAGAGCACGGCCTGAGAGGCTGGAAAGACGGTTGCCTCAATCGGACATCGGCGTGTCCGATGAGGTGCCGTGGACCTGATATCTGGCGCATCTCCGACATTCGCCAGTTTTCTTTGTTGCCGACCGGACAACTTGCAGTCAGGACGCGGGGACCCCTTCGGCGCATTGCTGTCGCGTTGCGCGAGCTTGTTCGCAACGCGAGCGCTACGCCATCCATCGTCGTCCAAGCACGTGGCAATCGACAGGCGCCGACGTGGTTTGTCGCGCCTGGCAAGCGTCGATACGATCCCGCGCCTTGCTCCCACAAAGGAATGCGCGGATGCCGCCATCGACTGCTTTTTCACCCTCCGCCAACACCGACTGGCAGCAGCGCAGCCGGCGCCACGTCTGGCATCCGTGCACGCAGAGCATCCGCCTCGAAGCGGTGCCGCCGTTGCCGATCGCGCGGGGCGAGGGCGTCTGGCTCTTCGACCACGACGGCCGCCGCTACCTCGATGCCACGAGTTCGTGGTGGGTCAATCTCTTCGGCCACGCGCACCCGGCCATCAACGCCGCGCTGAAGGACCAGCTCGACACGCTCTCGCACGTGATGCTCGCCGGCTGCACGCATGCGCCGGCCGTCGAGCTGGCAGAGCGCCTTGCCGCGCTGACCGGGCATGCGCTGGGCCATTGCTTCTATGCCTCCGATGGCGCCTCGGCGGTGGAGATCGCGTTGAAGATGAGCTTTCACGCGTGGCGCAACGCGGGCCGCAGCGCCAAGCAGAACTTCGTCGCCCTGCGACAGGGCTACCACGGCGAAACGTTGGGCGCGCTGCATGTGACCGACGTGCCGGTCTTTCGCGATGCCTATGCGCCGTTGCTCGCGAATGCGCACCTCGTGGCATCGCCGGATGCGCGAGCCGCGTTGCCGGGCGAGGATGCAAGCGCGGTCGCGCGGCGTGCCGCCGGCGAACTCGAAGCGCTGCTGGCCGAAAGGCATGCGTCCATCGCGGCCGTGATCGTCGAGCCGCTGGTGCAGTGCGCCACCGGCATGGCGATGCACGACCCCGAATACCTGCGGCTCGTGCGCGCGCTGTGCGACCGCTACGGCGTGCACCTCATCGCCGACGAGATCGCGGTGGGCTGTGGGCGCACCGGCAGTTTCTTCGCGTGCGAGCAGGCGGGCATCTGGCCCGATTTCCTGTGCCTTTCCAAAGGCATCAGCGGCGGCTACCTGCCGCTTGCGCTGGTGATGACGCGCGATGCGATCTACGAAGGCTTCGTGGACGACGACGTGGCACGCAGCTTCCTGCATTCGCATTCCTACACCGGCAATGCGCTGGCCTGTCGCGCGGCGCTCACGACGCTCGACCTGTTCGAGCGCGAAGACGCATTGCGGCGCAACCACGGCCGCGCCGAACGGCTGATCGACCGGCTGCGCGAAGGGCTGCGCGGCATGCCCGTCGACCACCTGCGCCAGCGCGGAATGATCGCGGCCTTCGACGTGCGCGAACCCGGCGCCCGGTTCGCGGAGCGCTTCCACCTTGCAGCGCGTGCGAACGGGCTGCTCATGCGTCCCATCGGTGCGACCGTCTACCTCATGCCGCCCTATGCGATCGGCGACGACGAGATCGATCTGCTGGTCGATGGCACGCTGGCCACGCTGCAGGCGGTGTCCGTCCCAGGCCTCGCGCAAGAGGAAGGAGTCCGCGATGCTGCGCTTGCTTGAACGCCTGCAGGACGAGATCGCCACGCTCGATGCCGAGGCGCTGCGCCGCCGCCGGCAGATCGCCGAAACGGCTTGCGCGCCCGCGCAGACGCTGACGCTGGCCGGCGCGGCCGCGCCGCGCGCCATGCTCGGCTTCAGCAGCAACGACTACCTGGGCCTCGCCGCGCATCCGGCGCTGGCCGCGGCGCTGGCCGAAGGCGCGGCGCGCTACGGCACGGGCAGCGGCGGCTCGCACCTGATCCTGGGCCACTCGCGCGCGCACGCCGAACTCGAGGAGCGGCTGGCCGGCTGGATGGCGCCGTTCATCCCCGAGGCGCGCAGCCTGTTCTTCTGCACGGGCTACATGGCCAACCTCGCGGTGCTGTCGGCGCTGGGCGTTGCGGAGGCGGTGATCTTTTCCGAGTCGCTCAACCATGCCTCGCTGATCGATGGCGCGCGGCTGGCCAAGGCGCGCGTGGAGCGCTATCCGCATTGCGACGTGGCGGCGCTCGATGCGCAGCTCGGCGCGTGCAATGCGCCGGTCAAGCTGATCGTGAGCGATGCGGTCTTCAGCATGGACGGCCATATCGCGCCCGTGGCCGAGCTGCTCGCACTGGCCGAGCGGCACGACGCCTGGCTGGTGCTCGACGATGCGCACGGCTTCGGCGTGCTGGGCGCCACGGGCCGGGGCGTGCTGCAGGCGCTGGGGCTGCGCTCGGAGCGGCTGGTGCTCATCGGCACGCTGGGCAAGGCGGCCGGCGTCGCGGGCGCGTTCGTGGCGGCGCATCGCACCGTCATCGACTACCTCGTGCAGCGCGCGCGGCCGTACATCTTCACCACGGCCGCGCCACCGGCCATCGCGCATGCGCTGCTCGCAAGCCTCACGCTGATCGAAGGCGAGGAGGGCGACGTGCGCCGTGCGCAATTGAAGGCCCGCATCGCCCAGCTGCGCCGGGGCCTGAAGGCGATCCTCCCGCCGGATGGCAGTGCCTGGCTGCCCGATTCACCCACGGCGATCCAGCCGCTGATCGTCGGCGACAACGCGCGCGCGATGCGGACGATGGCGCAGCTGGATGCCCAGGGCCTGCGCGTCGGCGCGATCCGCCCGCCCACCGTGCCGGTGGGTACCGCGCGCCTGCGCATCGCGCTGTCGGCCAGCCACGGCGAGGCCGACGTGGCGCGGCTGGTCGACGCGCTGGGCCAAGCCCTGGCGCAGCCCTGGAAGGAGGCCGCATGACGCCGCGCCGCTGGTTCGTCACGGGCACCGACACGGGTGTCGGCAAGACGCTGGTGAGCAGCGCGATGCTGAGCCTGCTGGCCGCATCGGGCCTGCGCGCGGTCGGCATGAAGCCGGTGGCCGCGGGCCTGGAACGGGTGAATGGTGCGTGGCAGAACGAAGACGTCGAGCAACTGCGCGCGGCCGGCAATGTCGATGCGCCGCTGGCCCTGCGCTGCCCGTACCTGCTGCGCGCGCCGATGTCGCCGCACCTCGCGGCGCGGGAAGAGGGCGTGCGCATCGAACTGCCGCCGCTGCTGTCGGCCTTCGCGGCGTTGTCGCAGCGTGCCGATGCCGTGGTCGTCGAAGGCGTGGGCGGGTTCTGCGTGCCGTTCGGCGACGACCTGGACAGCGCCCACTTTGCGGTGGCGCTCGAACTGCCGGTGATCCTCGTGGTCGGGCTGCGGCTGGGCTGCCTGAGCCATGCGCTGCTGACCGCCGAGGCGGTCCGCGCACGCGGCCTCGTGCTCGCGGGGTGGGTCGCGAGCGTCATCGAGCCGCAGATGCTGTCGCCCGAGGCCAACCTGCAGACCTTGCGCGAGCGGCTCGGTGCGCCGTTGCTCGGCGTGGTGCCGCACCTGGCCGCGCCCGATGCGGCCGGCGCCGCCCGGCACCTCGACCTGCGCGCCCTGCGCGCGACTGCGGCCCACGCCGCGCGGCGCTCGGCCGCGCTGGCGTTGGCCTGAACCGCTCAGGCCAGGTGCTTGTCGCGGTTCGCGCGCTGGCGCTCGAGCATCCAGCCCGGGTACTCGGCCGGCAGCGCGCTCGCCTTGTCGAGCGTGGCCAGCTCGTCGGCTGAGAGCTTGATGGTGGTGGCCGCGATGTTGTCGTCCAGCTGTTCCACGCGCTTGGCGCCGATGATCACGCTGGTCACCACCGGCTGGTGCAGCAGCCACGCCAGCGCGATCTGCGCGACGGACACCTTGCGGGCATCGGCCAGCACGCGCATCGCATCGATGCAGTCGTAGGCGCGGTCCCGGTTCACCGGCGGGAAGTCGAAGCTCGCGCGGCGGGTGCCCTTTTCGGCTTCGGTGTGGCGGTCGAACTTGCCGCTCAGGAGGCCACCGGCCAGCGGGCTCCAGACCATGAGGCCGACGTTCTCGCTGCGCAGCATCGGCACCAGCTCGCGCTCCAGGTCGCGCCCGGCGATGGTGTAGTAGGCCTGCAGCGATTCGAAGCGCGCGAGCCGGTCGCGCTCGGCGATGCCCAGCGCCTTGGCGATCTGCCAGGCCGCCCAGTTGGACACGCCCACGTAGCGCACATGGCCCTGCTGCACGAGGTTGTCCAGCGCATGCACGGTTTCCTCGATGGGCGTGAGCGGATCGAAGCCATGGATCTGGTACAGGTCGATGTGGTCCAGCTGCAGGCGCTTCAGGCTCGCCTTGACGCCGTCCATGATGTGAAAGCGCGAGGCGCCACTGGCGTTGGGGCCCTTGCTGCCGGTTTCGCCGAGCACCTTGGTGGCCACCACCACGCTGTCGCGCGGGATCTTGAGGTTCTTGAGCGCCTGGCCGGTGATGACTTCCGACTGGCCTTCGGAGTACACATCGGCGGTGTCGATGAAGTTGATGCCGGCGTCGATCGAGCGGCCGATCAGGCCTTCGGCCTCGGCCTGCTGGAGATCGCCGATCTGGCCCCAGATGCCCGAGGCGCCGCCGAAGGTCATCGTGCCGAGGCAGAGTTCGGAAACCAGGAGGCCGGTGCGGCCGAATTTGCGGTACTGCATGAGAGGTCCTTTGTGTTGGAAGAGGTGTTGGAGGGTGTGGGGAGCGCCGTTGGCAAAAAGTATCCGCCCGCTGCCCCCGGCGCGGCGAGCGCGTTCCTGCAAAGTCTTTGCCTATTTCTCCAGACCTTCCTCCAGGGGCGTGCAGTTTCATGGGAGCGGCGCTAAGCTGCAAACCACCCGATCCTCCACGGTGCGCGCCACCGTGTTCCCCACCGCGACAAGGCCCTCTACATGTCCGACGAAACACCCGAAATCGCTGCAGCCATTGCCCAGCCGATGCCGCTGGAGCCCGAACTCGATGAAGCCAGGAAGGAACTGGTGGCGCTGATCAACCGCATCACCGGCGGGCGCGACGGCACCGTGGAAACGCCGGTGGCCGGCCTGCAGGTGTATTGCATCAGCAAGCCCGACCGCCCCAAGCACGCCTTCGCCACCCCGGCGCTCGGGCTGATCGCGCAGGGCTCCAAGCGAATCATCATGGGCGACGACATCTATGTGTACGACCCGATGCACTACCTGGTGACCTCGGTGGACCTGCCGGTGTGTGGCCAGGTGCGCCTCACGAGCGACAACGAACCCTACCTGGGCCTCAGGCTGGAGCTGGCGCTCGACGAGATCGGCGAGCTCATCGGCGACGAGAAGCTGCCCGCCAAGGCCAACGCGCCGGCGTCCCGCGGCATGTACGTCAACCGCATCGCGATGCCGGTGCTTGAGCCGGTGCTGAGGCTGCTGCGGCTGGTCGAGACGCCGGAGGACGTGCCGATCATGGCGCCGCTCATCAAGCGCGAGATCATGTACCGCCTGCTGGTGAACGGCGAGGGCGCGCGCCTGCGCCAGATCGCGCTGCAGGACAGCCACACCCAGCGCATCGCCAAGGCCATCAGCGCGCTGCGCATCAACTATGCGCAGTCGCTGCGGGTGGAAGACATGGCGCGCGCGGTGCACATGAGCGTGTCGTCGTTCCACCACCATTTCAAGGCCGTGACCGCGATGAGCCCGTTGCAGTACCAGAAGCAGCTTCGCCTGCAGGAGGCGCGCCGCCAGATGCTGGTGACCGGCATCGACGTGGCGAGCGCGGCGCACAGCGTGGGCTACGAAAGCCCGTCGCAGTTCGCGCGCGAGTACGGCCGCATGTTCGGTGCGCCGCCGCTGCGCGACAAGCAGCGTTGGCTCTCCGAGGCGGGCAACGACGCGATGGGCGCTGCGTCGATGGAAGCGGCCTAGGTGGCCTGAGCCGGATGGCCGAATCGAAGATCGCGATCTACGGCGCCATCGGCGCCAACGTTGCGATCGCCATCACCAAGTTCATCGTCGCGGGCGTCACCGGCAGCTCGGCGATGCTGTCCGAGGGCATCCACTCGGCGGTCGACACCTTCAACGGCGTGCTGCTGCTCGTGGGCCTGAAGCTCAGCAAGCGGCCCGCGACGCCCGAGCACCCCTTCGGCCACGGCAAGGAGCTCTATTTCTGGAGCCTGATCGTGGCGGTGCTGATCTTCGGGCTGGGTGGCGGCGTGTCGTTCTACGAAGGCATCCAGCACATCCGTGCACCGGAGCCGATGCGCGATCCGACATGGAACTACGTCGTGCTCGCGGCCGCCTTCGTGTTCGAAGGCACGAGCTTTCTCATCGCGCTCAAGCAGTTCCGCGCGCAAGCCAAGGGCACGCCGTTCTGGCAGGCGCTGGACCGCAGCAAGGACCCGACCACCTACACCGTGCTGGCCGAGGATTCCGCCGCGCTGGTGGGCCTGCTGGTGGCCGCGCTGGGCATCTATTTCAGCCACGCGCTCGACATGCCCGCGCTGGACGGCGTGGCCTCGGTGGTCATCGGCGTGCTGCTGGCCGGCGTGGCGGTGCTGCTCATCGCGCAGGCGCGGGGCCTGCTGATCGGCGAGGGCATCCGCCCCGAGACGGCGCGCGCCATCCGCGCCATCGCGATGGGCGAGCCCAGCGTCGAAGACGTGGGCCACGTGCTGTCGATGTACATCGGTGCCGACGAGGCGCTGGTGATCGTCGACGTGAACTTCAAGGACGACATTTCCACGGGCGAGGCGGGCGAGGCCATCGCCGCCATCGAGGCCCAGGTGCGCGCGCGTTTCCCGACGATCAAGCGCATCTTCATCGAGGCGACCGAGGCACCGCAGGCCGACGCGGCGCCGTCGAAAGACGGCGCCGCCTTGTAGCACTTACTGCAATTTCTTGCGTCGTCACGACCATGCAGGTTTCAAATTTTTTCGTTATTGTTTTGCTCGCTGCAGCACCCCGGCGCACTGGCGCCGGGTGAACCAAACAACACGGAGAGATGCATGCTTTGGGAAAAAAAACTGGCGCAGTGGAGCGCCGCCGTTCGTGACCGCGCCAACCTGCCGGCGCGGCTCACCTTGTGGGACGGCCAGTCCTATGACTTCGGCAACTTCAGCGGACCCTCGGTCACGCTGCACGTCAAGTCGCCCGCCGCGCTGTCGCTGATGCTGCAGCCCACGCTCGACAACCTGGGCGAGGCCTACGTCAAGAGCAAGATCGACATCGAGGGCAAGCTCAGCGACGTGATCGACATCGCCTACGGCCTGGCAAAGACATCGATCGACAAGCAGGGCGGGGCGCTGCAGAACATGGCGCGCTACTTCACGCACACCAAGTCGTCGGACAAGAAATCCATCCAGTACCACTACGACGTGTCCAACGAGTTCTACCAGCAGTGGCTGGATCCGAACATGGTCTATTCGTGCGCCTACTTCGAGAACGGCGACGAAGACCTCGCCACCGCGCAACTCAAGAAGATCGACCACATCCTCACCAAGATCGACCTGCGCCCGGGCCAGACGCTGCTGGACATCGGCTGCGGCTGGGGCGCGCTCGCGATCCGCGCGGCGCAGAAGTTCGGCGCGCGCTGCCTGGGCGTGACGCTCTCGCAGAACCAGTTCGACCTGGCCACCGAACGCGTGAAGGCCGCGGGCCTGCAAGACCGCATCGAGATCCGCCTGCAGGACTACCGCGACGTGACCGGCCAGTTCGACCGCATCACCAGCGTGGGCATGTTCGAGCACGTGGGCCGCAAGAACCTGCCCGCGTACTTCAAGCGGGTGCAGGAACTGCTGGCCGATGACGGCGTGGTGATGAACCACGGCATCACCTCGTCCGACCCCGAGGGCGGCGGCGTCTCTTACGGCGGCGGCGACTTCATCGACCGCTACGTGTTCCCCAACGGCGAGCTGCCGCACATCAGCCTCGCGCTGCAGGCCATGCAGCAGGGCGGGCTGGAAGCCTTCGACATCGAGAACCTGCGCCGCCACTACGCGCAGACGCTGCGCCACTGGAGCGACAGCTACGAGGCCAACAGCGACAAGCTGCACGCGATGGTCGACGAGGAGAAATTCCGCATCTGGCGCGTGTACCTCGCGGGCTGCGCGTATGCGTTCGAGAACGACGACGTGGCGATCTACCAGATCGTGGGCCGCAAGGCCGGGCGGCCGGCGAAGACGCTGCCCTGGTCGCGCCGCTACATCTACGACGGCACCTCGGCGCTGAACGCGGGCTGAACCGGCGCTCCTCCGGGCGTTACGCCGGGCCGCGGAATCCGGCTTCGATGTTGTTGCCGTCCGGATCGAGCACGTAGGCGCCGTAGTAATGGGCCTCTTCGGGGCCGCGCGGGCCGGGCTTGCCGTTGTCTGCGCCGCCGGCCTGCAGGGCCGCCTTGTGGAAGGCATCGACGTCGGCCTTCCCGCGCGCCGAAAAGGCCACGTGGATCGGGCTGTTCGAGACCCGGTGCCGCGGTGTCCAGAACTTCGGTTCCTCGGTGCCGATCCATATGAACGGTATGCGCTGGTCGGTGCTGCGGATGACGAGGAACGACGTGTCGCTGTTGTCGATGACCTGCAGGCCCAACGATGCAGCAACCGCCTGGTAGAAGCGCCGTGACGCGTGCAGGTCGCGCACGCGAAAGCCGACGTGGTCGAACATGGTTGTCTCCTTTGAGGAGCCATGTTCGTTCGCGGATGCCGAGGCGGGTGCGGCGCACGGCGCATCGTTCTGAAAGAAGGCGCCTACGCCGGTGAGTGCTGCGTGGCGCCAAGGCGATATCTCGCGCCCAATGAATCGCGCGAACAAGACAGCGCGAGTGCCCGAGCGCCAGCACGAATCCGCGCGCCCCGATAGCATCGACGCCTCGCGGCCCCGCCACCTCACCTCAGCTTGCCGGACACCTCCGTCCGGGGCAGCTTCGGGCCCGAGACACCCCATGAGCGCCAGCACCAAAACAACGAAACGCCCCCTCGTCATCGCGTCGATCATGGCCTCCATGGCCATGGTCGCCATCGAAGCCACCATCGTCTCCACCGTCATGCCGCAGATCGCCTCCGAACTCGGCGGGCTGCATCTCTACAGCTGGGTCTTCGCCTCGTTCCTGCTCGCGCAGACCGCGATGACCGTGGTGTTCGGCAAGCTCTCCGACCTGTACGGCCGCAAGCCCATCATGCTCGTGGGCATCGCCATCTTCATCATCGGCTCGGTGCTGGCGGGCTTCTCGTGGTCGATGCCGGCCATGATCTGCTTTCGGCTCATCCAGGGCATCGGGGCGGGCGCGATCCAGCCCGTGTCGCTCACCATCGTGGGCGACCTCTATCCGGTGCGCGAGCGCGGCAAGGTGCAGGGCTACCTGGCCAGCGTGTGGGCCGTGTCGGCCGTCGTGGGGCCGATGATCGGCGCGCTGATCGTGCAGAAGCTGTCGTGGGCCTGGATCTTCTGGGTCAACGTGCCCATCGGCCTTGCCGCTGCTGCCGGTTTCTGGTTCTTCCTGCACGAGGCGCCCACGGTGCGCCGCTCGTCCATCGACATGGTGGGCGCCGTGCTGTTCACCGTCGGCATCGCGTCGCTGATGATCGCGCTGACCGAGTTCGGCGTGGGCAATTCGGGCGTCGCGCTCGCATGGGCGGGGCTCTTCGTGGTCACGCTCGCGCTGTTCATCGCGCAGGAGCGCCGCGCGGCCGACCCGATGGTGTCGCTCAAGCTCTGGGGCGCGCGGATGATCGCGACCGTCAACGGCGCGGCGATGCTCGCCGGCATGGTGCTGATCGGCATCACGACCTTCCTGCCGATGTACGTGCAGGTGGTGCTGGAGCGCTCGTCGGTCACGGCCGGCCTCACGCTCACGATGGTGATGCTGGGCTGGCCCATCGGCGCGACACTGACATCGCGCACCTTTCACCGCATCGGGCTCTGGCGCATGGTGGTCGTGGGCGCCGCGCTGATTCCGGTGGGCACGTCGACCTTCGCACTGCTCGGTGCCGGCAGCTCGCCGGTGCTGCCGGCCATCGGCTCGTTCGTCATCGGCCTGGGCATGGGCGTGATGAGCCTGGCTTCGCTGATCCTGATCCAGGAGGGCGTGGAGCTCTCGCAGCGCGGCATCGCCACGGCCTCGAACGTGTTCTCGCGCAACCTGGGCAGCGCATTGGGCGCGGCGTTCTTCGGCGCGGTCTTCAACTTCGGCCTGACGCGCGGCGACGGCAGCATGATGTTCACCGACGACGAACTGCGCCTGCTGCTGCAAGGCGTGCACGGCTCCGCCGCGGGCGATGCGGGCATCCGCCTCGCGCTGGGCAGTTCGCTGCACCTCACGTTCCTCATGATGCTGGTCGTGAGCCTGGGCGTGGTGGCGCTGGCGTTGTGGCTGCCGAAGGAAGGGCTGGAAAGCTCGGCGGCGCGGGAAGCCAAGGCGGCGCAGAAGTAGCAGGCGAAGGGCTTTCGACTCAGCCCAGAAGCGTGGCGATGGCCCACGGCGTCGCGAAGCCAGCGACAAGGGCAGTCACCATGAACAGCAGGTCCTTGAGATAGACGAGCGTTTTCGTGATCGCCCCGCCCACCGAGACCAGCACGATCGACGAGACGACCAGGACCGAGAGCGCGATCAGGCCCGACGAGAGCAGGTAGTCGTACACGCCGCCGACCAGAAGGCCGACGAGCGCGATGCCCAGAAAGGCGATGGGGCGCGATATCGGCTGCTGCTCGGGCTTGGGCGCGCCCGCCGGCGCGGCCGCGGCAATCACCGATGCATGCCACATGACACCGCCGAACAGCGCGAGCAGCGTGACTGTGGCGACGGCGCCTGCACCGAACCCGGGGAAGATCTGCACCAGCGCCATGCCGGCCGCGAACCCGAACAGCGCGGCAAGCACGACGCGCCACAGCAGGATGGCGAAGAGGAGTCCGATGAGTTCATCCATGGCGGCCATTCTGCCGTCACGCGGAGCCTGAATATCGGCGGTCCTCAGCCTAGGAGTGGCAGACAAAGCCATCCTTGAGCAACGTGATCTCGAACTGCAGGTTACCCGCCCGTGCACCGCGCGCCTTGGCCAGCGTGCCGTCGGCGCGCCATTGGCGCAGTGCTGCCGCCAGGTAATCGCGTGACACGCTATCGCCCTGCGGCAGGCGGATGGCTGCATCCGAGGGCGGACGCAGGTCGCTCTCCAGCGGCTTGTAGAACCGCCATTCCTCGTTCTGCATGAGCCGCTCGAGCACCTCGCCGTCCTCGGCGAGCGCTGCGCATTCACCGGCCATGAAGGCCGACGCCGCATGCACGGACGAAGGGTAGCTGCGTGGCTCGGCGCCGTAGCGCTGCGACACCGCGCCCGCATAGCCCGAGCCTTCGCCGACACACACGGTGGCACCGCGAAGCGCGGACGCCTCTTGCACCTTGCCGCGCCGCAGCGCGACCACGAGGCCTTGGCCGATGTCGTAGCTGCCGGGTGCGGCGGCGATGCCTTGCGCGGATTGCATGGGCACGCCGGCGACCAGCAGGTCGATGCGGCCTTCGCGCAGCGCGGCTTCTTGCGCGACCGCATCGAGCCCGACCAGTTCCAGGGGCACACCGAGCGAATCCGCCACTTGCCTTGCCAGCGTGGCGTCGAAGCCGTCGGGTTCGGGCGGCGTCGGCGCCTCGGGCGGGGCAGGGCGCGGGTAGCGCCGCACGCCGACGATGAGCTTGCCGCGTTCGATGGCGCGGGCGAGCACCGGGCCTTTCGGCAGGCTCGACAGCGAGGGCTTCGCGAAGACCCATGCGCCGCCGATGCCCGCGAGCGCCACGGCCACGGCCGCGGCAAGCGCCGCGCCTGCCAGCGCCAGCTTGCGTTCAGTCATCGAGGCTCAGCCCCTTGCGCCAGCGCAGCAGCCGCCGCTCCAGCAAGGCGAGCACGTAGTTGAGCAGCAGCCCGAGCACGGCCAGGAGCAGGATGCCGGCGTACATCGTCGGAATCTGGAAGGTCTCCTGCGAATTGAGCGTGAGAAAGCCCAGGCCCGAATGCGCGCCGATCATCTCAGCCGCGACCAGTGCGGTGATGCTGTAGGCCCCCGCCAGCCGCACGCCGGTGAAGATCGACGGCAGCGACGCCGGCAGCACCACCTTGAAGAAGATGAAGCGCTGCGACGCGCCCATCGACAGCGCCGAGTTGACGAGCAGGCGATCCACCTGCTTCACGCCGCTCACCGTGCTCAGCAGCACCGGCCAGAACGAGGCCCAGAAGATGATCGCCACCTTCGAGAGCTCGCCGATGCCCAGGAACAGGATGAACACCGGGAACAGCGCGAAGGCCGAGGTCTGGCGAAACAGCTGCAGCACCGGATCGACGATGGCTGCCAGCCGCTTCGAACTCCCGATCGAGAGGCCCAGCACCACGCCAAGGAAGCTCGCGAGCAGCAGGCCCCACAGCGAGCGCTGCAGGCTTGCGGCCAGGTGCTTCCAGAGCTGGCCGGTGTCCACGAGTTGCGCGATGCTCGCGATCACGGCGGAGGGCGGGCTGAGGTAGGCGTCGCTCACGATGCCCAGGCGCGGAAGCGCCTCCCACAGCGCCAGGAAGATCACGATGCCGATGCCGCGCTCGGCCACGCGGGCGAAGCCGCGCGCGAGCTTGATGAAGCGATGGGGCGTGCGCGCTGCGGGCGCGTCGAGTACGGCGCTCATGACACCACACCTTCCAGCGAGCGCGGCCGCAGCCCGGCCTGCACTTCGTCCTTCAGCACTTCCCAAGCGCGCTGGCGCAGGGCTGCGAATTCGGCCGTGTGGCGAATCTCCGCCGAGCGCGGGCGCGCGAGCGGGATGTCGATGATGGCCTTGATGCGACCGGGCCGCTGCGTCATCACCGCCACCCGGTCCGACAGATACACCGCCTCTTCGAGGCTGTGCGTGATGAAGACGATGGTCTTGCGGTACTGCTCCCAGATGCGCAGCAGCTCGCCCTGCAGGATCTCGCGCGTCTGCGCATCGAGCGCGGCGAAGGGCTCGTCCATCAGCAGCACGTCGGGCTTGTAGGCGAGCGAGCGGGCAATGGCCACGCGCTGCTTCATGCCGCCCGATATCTCGTGCGGGTAACGGTCGGCAAAGCCGTGCAGGCCGACCAGTTCGAGGTATTCGTGCGCGGTGCGGCGGCGCTCTGTCTTGCCGATGCCACGAATCTCCAGCCCGACCGCGATGTTGTCCAGCACCGAGAGCCACGGAAAAAGCGCGTAGCCCTGGAACACGACGCCCTGGTTGCGGTTGATGCCCGCGAGCGGCTGGCCGTTGATGGCGATGCGCCCGCCGGTGCGTTCGGTGAGCCCGGCCAGGATGCCGAGGAACGTCGACTTGCCGCAGCCCGAGGGCCCGAGCACCGAGAGGAATTCGCCCTCGCGCACATCGAGGTCGAAGCCTTCGAGCACCCGGACGCGCTCGCTCGCGCCGCGCGCGGCGTAGTCCATCCGCACGTCGCGGGCCGAGATCTTGAGGCTCATGGCGCGCGCGGATCAGGACTTCGCGGCCTGTTGCGCGAAGGGGTTGAATTCGTTGGTGTAGATGTCCTTCACCGCCACCTTGCCCGCGGCGAGCTTGCCCTCGGACTGCAGGATGTCGATGTAGTACTGGATCGGCGGCTCGGTCACCACCAGGTCGTCGACGTAGGCGTAGCGGTCGACGTTCTTCAGGTCCATGTTGATGCGCTTGGCCACCAGCTTGCGCGCCTCTTCGGTGTTGGCGTTGACCCAGTTGCCGGCCTTGGCGAGCGCCGCGACCACGTCGCGCACCGCCTCGGGGTGCTGGCGGATGAACTGGCCGTGCGCGCTGTACGGCGCCATGCCGCCCAGGCCCCCATCGAGGTCGAAATCGCTCCACAGGCGCACCAGCGACCCGGCGTTGTCGGCGCGGCCCGAGAAGGGCGCGTGGATGATCGCCAGGTCGGTGTTGCCCGTCACCAGCGTCTGCTCGGCCTGCTCGTCGGGAATGACGACGAAGTTGATCTTCGTCACGTCCACGTCGTGCTGGCGCAGGTACTTCTTGGTCACGAACTCGGCGCAGGCGCCGAAGCTGTTGAAGCCGATGGTCTTGCCTTCGAGGTCCTTGGGGTTGCGGATGCCCGAGTCCTTGCGGACGAAGTACTTCATGTGCGGCGCTTCCTGCAGCGTCTTGCCGCCCGCGGCCACCACCTTGAGGTCCGCACCCGACGCAATGGCCGAGATCACCAGCGGCACCATGCGGCTGCCGAAATCGATCTCGCCCGTGCCCACGAGCGGAATGATCTGCGGCGCGGCGATCTTGCCGACGTACTCGGGGCGGGTGTTGGTGCCCTCGAAGTAGCCGAGCTCGTCGGCCAGGTAGATGAGGTCGAACGAGGGGTTGTTGGGGTACTTGAAGGCCACCTTGTCGCCGGTCTTCTTCACCACGGCCGGGCCGCTGGCGGCGGCGGCCTTGCTGCCGTCTTCGCGGGAGCAGCCCGCGAGCGCCAGGCCGCCGATGGCGCCCAGCGATGCGAGGGTCTTGAGCGCCACGCGGCGCGAAGGAATGGAAGAGGGCGACTCGTTGGGCATGACGGCGCGCTCCGGCACGGGAGCGGTGGGGCTGGTTGGGAAGCGACGATCCTAGAAAGCCCTGCCCGCGTCACCAACGAAGAAAACCGCGCATGCATATGCGCAAACACGCGGGCATCATGTCGCTCCCTTCCCACTCTCTTCCGCATTCCATGACCTACCTTGCCGCCCCCGGGCGCTACGACGCCATTCCCTACCGCCGCGTCGGGCGCAGCGGGCTCGTGCTGCCCGCCATCTCGCTCGGCCTGTGGCACAACTTCGGCGACAGCACGCCCATCGACGTGCAGCGCAAGCTGCTGCGCACCGCCTTCGACCTGGGCATCAACCACTTCGACCTGGCCAACAACTACGGCCCGCCCTACGGCAGCGCCGAGACCAATTTCGGGCGCCTGCTGCGCGAGGACTTCAAGGCCTATCGCGACG
Source organism: Variovorax sp. 770b2 (assembly GCF_900115685.1). Classification (GTDB taxonomy): domain Bacteria; phylum Pseudomonadota; class Gammaproteobacteria; order Burkholderiales; family Burkholderiaceae_C; genus Variovorax. The sequence continues at coordinate 1,481,387 of NZ_FOXJ01000001.1, forward strand.
AACTCATCATCTCCAGCAAGGCCGGCTGGGACATGTGGCCCGGCCCGTACGGACAGGGCGGCGGCTCCCGCAAATACGTGCTCGCAAGTCTCGACCAGAGCCTGAAGCGCCTGGGCGTGGACTACGTCGACATCTTCTATTCGCACCGCTTCGATCCGCACACGCCGCTGGAAGAAACCGCCTCCGCGCTGGCCCAGGCCGTGCAGCAAGGCAAGGCGCTGTACATCGGCATCTCGTCGTACTCCGCCGGCAAGACGCGCGAGATCGCGGCGCTGCTGCGCGAGTGGAAGGTGCCGCTGCTCATTCACCAGCCGGCCTACAACCTGTTCAACCGCTGGATCGAGAAGGACCTGCTCGATGCCACCGGCGAACTCGGCGCGGGCGTGATCGCCTTCACGCCGCTCGCGCAGGGGTTGCTCACCGACAAGTACCTCCAGGGAATTCCGGCCGATGCGCGCATCAATCGGCCCGGCGGCGGCTCGCTCAAGCAAGAGCACCTGTCCGATGACAACGTGGAACGCGCACGCGCGCTCAACGAGATCGCCAGGCGCCGCGGCCAGAGCCTCGCGCAGCTTGCGCTGACGTGGACGCTGCGCGATCCGCGCGTGAGCTCCGCGCTCATCGGCGCGAGCCGGCCCGAGCAGATCGTGGACAACGTCGCAGCGCTGCGCCACCCGCCGCTGAGCACCGAAGAGCTCGCGGAGATCGACAAGTACGCGGTGGAAGGCGGCGTGAATCTCTGGGAAAAACCGTCGACCGACTTCGCCTGAACGCGGTGGCCGCGCGCACGAATTCTTTCAGCGTAATAGCAGTCGCACACGTAATAGAAAGACCGCCAGAGCCCTTGCGCGGCGGCTTCTTTTAAAGATTTTTCGACCGGAAAAATCCCCTCGTCAGCTACAGTAACAAATCGTGTTTCAAACGATGGTGTTGCGTGGCAATCCTTGTTGCGGCGACCGTCGGATGGCGTTTGCCGATCAACAAGAAGATGGGGGCTGAAATGCAGGACGCCGTCATTGGCCTCGGTGACGCAACCGAAGGGGTCGCACAGCACATTCCCGGCTACGACTTGCTGGACGTGCTGGGCGCGGGCGGCTACGGCACGGTCTATCGCGCGATGCAGCGCCACACGGGCACCGTCGTCGCCGTGAAGGTCGTGAAGGTGCAGGACGGCCAGCAGCGCGTCGCGCGCTTTCACCGCGAGACCAGGCTCTGCGCCGCGCTGCATCACCCGCACATCGTGCAGTTGCTGGACAAGGGCGAGCAGGGCGACTGCGTGTACGGCGTCTTCGAATACGTGCCCGGGGAAACGCTGCGCAGCCTGGTGCGGCGCAGAGGCTCGCTGACCGCGACGGAAACCGGGCACCTCATGGCCGAGGTGCTCGATGCGCTGGACTGCGCGCACCGCGCCGGCATCGTGCACCGCGACTTGAAGCCCGACAACGTGATGGTCACCTTCACCGGCGCGATGCCGCATGCGAAGGTGCTGGACTTCGGCATCAGCACCGTGATCCCGCTGCACAAGGGCCTTCAGTTTCCAACGCTCACGATGGCCGAGGAGTGCCTGGGCACGCCGTCGTACACGGCGCCCGAGCAACTGCGCGGCGAGCCACCCAGCGTGCGCTCGGACCTCTATGCCTGGGGATTGATGTTTCTCGAATGCCTGACGGGCGCACCCGCCGTGCGCGGCGAATCGACCGCCGAGATCTTTCACCAGCAACTCAGTCCGCTGGAGGTGCCGCTTCCGGCGGAAATCGCCGCGCATCCCGTGGCGGCGCTCCTGCGGCATGCGCTCAAGAAGAAGGCCGACGAGCGTTGCGGCTCGGCGGCCACGCTGCTGGCCGAACTCGGGCGGCTGCGGCTGGACAACCTCGTGGGCGCGCTGCGGTCCGCGCAGCAACAACAACAGCTGCACAACGATCCGCTCACGCGCACCGCGGCTTCGCCCCGGGCCTTCTCCGAGAAACGGCAACTGACGGTGCTGTGCTGCAGCGTCGCGGTCTGGCCCGATGCCGGGGAGGGCGAAGACAGCGAAAACGGCGAGGACGGTGAAGGCGCCGTGCCCCCGTCGGACATCGAGAAACTGGAACTGCTGCAGCGCGAGGAACTCGGCCGCTTCTCCGACGTGGCCACGCGGCGCGGCGGCCTGCTGGCGGGCACGCTGGGCGACCGGATGATCGTGCTCTTCGGCTATCCGCATGCGAGCGACACCGACGCGCGGCAGGCGAGCATGACCGCGCTGGAGCTCACGGCCCTCGGGCACAGCCGGGCCGAGGCCATCCGCCAGGCGCACGGCGCGCACCTGGGCATCCGCATGGGCATGCACACCGGCATGGCCGTGGTGGCCGCGGGCGAGATTCCCTCGGGCCATGCCGTGAGCGTCGCGATGCGCCTGGAAGGCGTGGCCGACATGGGGACGCTGCTGGCCAGCGAGAGCAGCTACCGCCTGCTGTCGCGCCACGCGCATTTCGATGCGGCCGGCAGCGTGAGCCTGCCGGGGCAATCGGCCGGCATCCAGACCTACCGGCTCAACCCGCAGAGGCCGTCCTTCTCGCCGCCCATCGCCGTTGCGGGCGCATTGGGCCACCGGTGCATCGGGCGCGACCCGGAACTCGAGCTGCTGCGCACCCAGTGGGCCGAGGCCTGCCAAGGCCAGGGGCGGGCGGTGTGGATTCGCGGCGAGCCGGGCATCGGCAAGTCCTGCCTCGTCGACGTGCTGCGCGAGCACGTGGCACAGGAGGGCCGAAGGTCCGTGGGCGCGCAGTGCCAGCCCGAACACCAGAACAACGCGCTGACGCCGTTTCTCTCGCTGCTGCGCCAGCAGCTCGATGCAGTACCAAGTGCGTCGCCAGACAGCCGCCGCGATCGCCTGCAAGAGGCGTTGCAGGCCGCCGGCTGCGATGCCCAGGCCGTGGTCCCCATCTTCTGCGCGTGGCTGTCGCTGCCGCTGGGTGCGCACGAAGCGAGCCAGATGTCGCCCGCGATGCAGAAGGCGCTGCTGCTGCAATCGACCGCGCAATGGCTGCTGCATATGGCCGCGACGTCGCCGCTGCTGCTGGTGGTCGAAGACGTGCATTGGGCCGATCCGACGAGCGTCGAGTTTCTCGAAAGCCTGGTCGCGCAACTCGTGGACCAGCGCGTGCTGCTCGTGCTGACCGCGCGGCCCGAATGGACCAAGCCGCCGGGCCTCGCGGCCGAGTGCATCGAGGTGCGAAGGCTCGATGATGCACAGGCCACCCAGCTGGCCCGCCAGGTGCTCGCGCCGAGGACGGTCGATGCCGCGGTGGTCCGCAACATCGTCGCGCGCACCGACGGCGTGCCGCTCTTCGTGGAAGAGATGGCGCGCATGCTGCTGGACACCTACCTGGTGGAGGTCGACGGCACCTGGGTCTTCAAGGACGCGGTGCAGCCGGCGGCCATTCCCGTCACGCTGCGCGATTCGCTGGTCAGCCGCTTCGACCGGCTCGGCGCGGCCAAGAGCCTGCTCCAGCTGGCCGCCACCGTCGGGCGGCAGTTCGATGCGGAACTGCTGTCCGCCTGCTCGGGCAGGAGCCGCGAGTCGGTGGACTGGGAGTTGCGGGCCCTGCGCGAGGCCGGGCTCGTCATGCCGGCCGAGGCCTCCGCCGCGGAGAGCGGCGCCTTCACCTTCCGGCATGCGCTGATCCGCGACACCGCCTACGAATGCATGCTGGTCGCGCAGCGCCGCCAGCAGCACGAGCGGGTGGCGCAGACGTTGATGCGCCGCTACCCGCAGCGCGTGGCCAGCGAACCCGGCAGCGTCGCGCAGCACTGGGCGGAGGCGGGCGATCACGCGCAGGCGGTCGCGCATGCGGTGCGGCAGTTGCGCCTCACGCAGCATCGCTCGCTCAACGACGAAACCATCGCCTATGCGCAGCACATCGACGGCTGGGTCGCGCGGCTGGAGGGCAATGCGCAGCGCGAGGCCCGGCTCGACGTGAACAGCTACGTCACGCAGGCGATGATGAACAAGCACGGCTGGGCCCATGCGCAGGTGGTGGACCGCATCGCGCTGTCGCAGGAACTGCTGAACGACACCGTGGCGCGCGAGAAGCAGGTGCAGCACCTGTGGACCATGATCACCTTCCACCACGTCGCGAGCAACCGCGACGAGGTGCGGCGGCTGAGCCACCGGCTGCTGGGCCACGCGCGGCAGCAGGAGGACAAGGGCGTGTACGTCGCCGCGCAGACCTACCTGGGCCTGGCGCATTATTCCGATGGCCGCTTCGCCGTGGCCGAGGTGTCGCTCTCGGACGCCATCGATTGCTACAGCCCCGAGGCGCATGCGCACCATGCGGCCGAATTCGGTTTCGACACGCGCGTGTGGGCGACCACGGGGCGCTCGCTGGTGCGCTGGTTCTCCGGCCACGACGAGGCCGCGCGCGCCGATGCCGCGCAGGCCGTGCAGTGGGCCCGCGAGATGTCGCACATTCCCTCGCTGAGCATGGCGCTGCTCTACCAGAGCCTGGGCCACCAGGCGCGCGGCGACCGGGCGGCGGCGCTCGCGAGCACGACCGAACTGCTGGACATCACCGCGCGCTACGGCCTCCCGGCGTTCCAGGGCTATGCGGACATCATCCGCTGCTGGTCGACCGGCGACCTGGCGGACATCGCCCGGGCCGACGGCACCGTGCAGGCGCTGTGGAACATGGGGTGCCGCTACTGCCAGACCTACTACCGCGCCTTCGCAGCCGAGACCCTTGCGAGCCACCAGCGATGGGCCGAGGCGATCGCGCGGATCGACGACTGCCTGCAGCTGGTGGCGCAGCTCAACGAGGGGCTCTACAGCGCCGAGCTGCACCTGAAGAAGGCCCGCTACCTGCTGGGCGCGGGCGGCGACCGCGCCACCGCGATCCAGTGCCTCTCGCGCGCGGCCGCGCTGGCGCGCGAGGGCGGCAAGCACCGCACCGAGTCCGATGCGCTGGCCACGCTGCAGGCCCTGGAGGCCTCGGCGCGGGCGCGCCACGACGTCACCGAACGCCTGAAAGATCTGGCCGCGATGCGGCCGGAGTTGTCCCCGCGCAAGCGACCGCCTGCGCACTTTTCTTGAACAAGGAAGAAGTCATCATGACCCAACGCCAAAGTGCCGAGCCGTTGCTCGAATTCCGCCTCGCCTACCTTCGGGCCGTCGCGCGATCGTGGCAGGACGATGCGTACCGCCGCGAACTGCTCGACCAGGAAGACATCCAGCCCCTGCTGCACCGCGACTTCGGCCTGCCCACGCTGTGGCCGCAACTGGACATCAGCCTGCACGTGGACAGCAATCCCGCGATGTGGGCCGAGTGGAAGCCGATGCTCACGGCCGGCTGGATCGGCCCCGACGATGCCTTCGTCATCGTGCTGCCGGAGGCGCCGTCGGCGCTCGCGCCCGAAGCGCTTGCTGCCTACTACCAGGTGTTCCCGAATTTCATGGGCTCGGCGGCCGCGTTCGATCCGCCGCCCACGCCGCCCGGACCGGTGCAGGGTGCACTGCCCACCGGCCTGGGCATTCCGGGCGGCGGCGCGGATTCGCTGCTGGCCTTCGGTGGCGTGGTGCTGCGCGCCATTGCGCTCGCCTGGAAGTCGCCGGAGTTCCTGGCCGACCTCACGCGCGCGCCGGGCACCGACAAGGCCCCGGTGCTGAGCCAATGGCTGGGCTACAACAATCCGTTCAACTTCGAGATCCGCATCGCCACCAACCCGCAGCTCACCTGGGATGCCAAGCGCGGCGAGTGGAACTTGAAGGGGAGCGACGGGTCGCTGATCAAGAACGCCATCAAGCTCAACTACCCGCAGCCACCGGTGGAGGAGGGCATGCGCGCGATCGCGCTCACCGCGTACAACAACACGGGCAGTGCCTATCCGTTCACCTGCTGAACGACCGGCCGGGGTGGCGCCACCGCCTGTGCTGCAAGGCGCCACGGCGACGCTGCTGCTGACGCTGGCCGCACGGGCCAGCGCGAGCGGCGTCATCGACGATGCCGCGGCGCCGGTGTTCTCTGACCCCGAGGCGGAGCGCATCGCCGCGGCGATGGCGCTGGATCTCGCGGGTTACACGGCAGATGCGGCGTTCGTGCGGGGCGTGGTCTTGCGGGCCGCATTGATCGACCGCTTCGCGGCAGCGTTCTTCGCTGCGCATCCGCGCGGTATCGGCGTCACGCTGGGGGCGGGGCTGTGCACGCGCCGCAGCCGGCTGGGCGCACGCGGCGGCGTCGGCTGGCTCAACGTCGACCTGCCGGACGCCATCCGGCTGCGCGAGGCGCATGCGGCGCCCGGCGAAGGCGAGCGCAACCTCGCGTGCTCGGTGCTGGACCCCGCATGGCTGGACGCCGTGGCGCTGCACGGCGAGCGGCCCGTGCTGCTGGTGCTGGAGGGCGTGTGCCCCTATCTGCCGCAGGCGCCGCTGGAGGCCATGCTGCGCTGCATGGCCGAATGGTTCGACCGGCGTTCGGCGGCGTGCGTGCTGGTGATGGACTACGTCCACCCGATCCTGGCGCGCATGCCGGTGCAGGTGGGCGGCATGCACCTGCCGGTGGTGTCGGGGTTCGAAGACTCGGCACGCGTCGCCGCCATTCATCCGTCGATCCGCGTGCTCTCCGAAGACCACCTGTATGCGCAGTTCTCCGACCAGCACCGGCTCTTCGAGACCGCCTTCCAGGCAACCACCGGCCAATGGCCCTACACCGTCGCCCGCTTCGCGCTGGGATCGCCGCATGACGCGTAGCCCAACGCCGACGGACCTCTTCACCGACGTCTTCCAGTGGCATGAAAGGTACCTGCCGCCGCTGGTGCAGCCGGACGCCCTGCTGCTGCTGGGCGAGACGGAACTGCTCGCGCTCGGCTCGCCGGGTGTGCTGGCCGTCGAGCGCGTGCTGCGCGAGGGGGTGAGCCTGGCTTCGCATTGCCGGACCGAGGGGCCGCCCGCGCTGCTGGCGGAGATGCTGCATGCACTGGAGGCGCTGGTGCGGCAGGGCCTCGCGAGGCCGGTGCGGGCCGATGGCGCGGCACGGTACGTGGTTCCGGATTTCTCGTCGCCGGGCACGCGTGTGCGTTTGAAGGAACATGCTGACGTCGTAGTGCTGTCGAAGGCGATGGACGAAGAAGCGGCCTTGCGCTGGAGCCATGAGGTGGCAGCCGGTGGTGCGCTGACGATCGTGTTCTGCGACGACTACCTCGATCCGAGGCTCGGCCAGATCGACGCGCAGCAGCGGGCAGACAAAAGGCCCTGGCTGCTGGTCAAACCGGGCGGAGAGCAAGCCATGGCCGGACCGTTGTTCACGCCGCACGAAGCAACGGCTTGCTGGCATTGCCTGGCGCACCGGCTGCTCCGGAACCAGCCCGCTCGGGCCTGGTGGCAAACCCGGCACGGCGGCCAAGCCATCGGCCTGCCGGTGCGGGCCGACAGCGAACTCGTCGAAGCGCGATTGAAGGACTCGCTTGCGTTGGCGCAGGACATCGTCGCACGGCGCGGCCAGCAACTGTGGACGCTCGATCCTGCGCAGCCGCATGCGGTCGTGGCGCGGCCCCAGTGTCCGCACTGCGCAGACGCCGGGCTCATGGCACGCCTTCAGCGCCAGCCAGTCACGCTCGCGCCTTGTCTTTCCGGCGCGCGGCCCGACGGCGGCTGGCGCACGATGCCGGCGTCGGCGACGCTCGAGCGCCTCGCCCCGCACGTCGATCCGCTGTGCGGCGTCATCGCGCGGGTCGTGCCGCTGGGCGCCGAAGTGGAAGACGCGTTGACGGTCTACCGCAGCGAGATCTTCAGGACGCCGGCCGCGCACGGCACGCCTTCTGCGAACGCGCTGGTGCAGGTGTGCCTCGGCAAGGGCATGTCCATCGACCAGTCGCGCGCGAGCGCGATGTGCGAGGCGATCGAACGGTATGCCGCCTTCCATCAAGGCGACGAAGCCTCCGTCGTCGCGGCGGCATCGGCGCTGGACGCGCGTTGCATTCCGGCGCACGAACTCGCGCGCTTCAGCGACCGGCAGCGCGAGGAGGGGCACAGGCCACCGCACGCGGTCGCCCCGCAGGCAGCTTCGGCGAACGACACCGCCTGGTGGGCACCGGCCTGGTCGCTGACATCGAACGAACGTTGTTACCTCCCGCTGTCCTTCTGCTACGCCAACGCACCCGCAGAGAGCCAACGCCACGCGGTATGGACATCGAACGGCTGCGCCGCCGGCAACACGCGCGAAGAAGCCATCCTTCAAGGCTTCCTCGAACTCGTGGAGCGCGATGCCGCGGCCATCTGGTGGTATGGGCGAATCCAACGGCCCGGCATCGACCTCGGCATGCTGTCCGCCGACAGCCTCGCGCGGATCGCACGCGGCCTCGGGCCGTCGTGGCGCTATTGGGCGCTCGACATCACCCACGATTTCGGCATCCCGGTGGTGGCCGCCATCGGTCGCCACCGAACAACTGGCGACTGGGCCATCGGCTTCGGCTGCAGTCCGGATCGCGTGCTGGCCTGCGAACGCGCGCTCACGGAAATGAGCCAGTTGATCGCGGCCGAAAAGAAGTTCGTTGTTTCGCATCCGGGCGATGCGAACGGCGTGCCCCGGTTTCTCTTGCCGGGCGACGCTGCGCCGATGCGTCCCACCGCAGAGACCGCGCATGCGGACATCGCGCAGGAGATCGCCCGGTGCGTCGGCATCGCCTCGGCCCTCGGCATGGAGACCGTGGTGCTCGACCACACGCGGCCCGACATCCCGCTGTGCACCGTGAAGGTGGTCGTGCCGGGCCTGTGCCACATCTGGCCCGAACTCGGCAACCCGCGCCTGTACCGGGTGCCGGTCGCCATGGGATGGCGCGATACCCCTTTGCAGGAGAGCGAGCTGAATCCCCAGGCGCTCTACGTCTGACGCAGGGACGAAGGAAAAAGCAACGATGGCCCTCTTCAGGAACAAGCTCGACCAACGCGGCACCGTGTTGCGTCCCTTGCATGCGTTCGGCCGTCGCCCTTCGGCCTGCCAGACGGTGCTGCAGGCGCCAGACGTGTCGCAGATCCACGCGCTCGTCCGCTGGAACCGGCAGGCCTGGGAGATCGTCGACCAGAGCCGCAACGGCACCACGCTGAACGGCGAGCGCCTGCCGAATGGCCGCTGGACCGTGCTGCCGCCAGGGGCCGAAGTGCGCCTCGGCCTGGGCGAGGAATCGGTGTGGATCGCCGAGGATCTCGCGCCGCCGGTCACCTGTCTTTTTTCGGCCGAAGGGCATGGCATTCCGCTGCCATTGAGCCTGCGCGAGAACCTGCTGCCGGATGCGAACCAGCCCGAGGCGAACGTCTGTTTCCACGAAGGTCAATGGGTGCTGGAGCACATCCACGGTGTCGATCGCCTGAGCGATGGCGCGATGGTCCGCACCTCGGGCAGCACCTGGGAGTTCGTGCTGTGCGACGACCTGGAATCGACCGCGGTGAACACGATCGCGACGGCATCGGCGCAGCCCGTGGACGTTGCGCTGCACTTCAACGTGAGCCAGAACGAGGAGCACACGAGCCTGAGCCTGGTGACGGGCGGCAAGTCGGTCTCGCTTGGCGAGCGCATCCACCACTACACCCTCGTGACCCTTGCGCGCGTGCGCTCGCAGGACGCGCAACGCGGCCTCGCGCCGCAGAGCCAGGGCTGGATCGCGCTGGACGAGCTCTCGCGCATGCTCGGCGTGGAGCCCTCGTACGTGAACATCCAGATCTTTCGCGCGAAGCACCAGATCCTCAATGCGCTGCCCGCGCAGCCAACCGATGCGCAACTGGTCGAGCGGCGGCGCGGCGACGTGCGGTTCGGCAGCTTCCCGTTCCTCATCCAGGGCGGTGCCGCGCAGGGCTGAACGGCTGTGAATTCCGCAGACTGCGGTTGATGTAATTGCCTGTAATTCCGTTGAGGGCGACGGCTCCCTAGAGTCGGTTCCAGTTCGCAGCCATGGCGGCGCGAACTGTTCAACCAACCACTTCTTCTGGAGAGCGTCATGGGCAAGAAATATTCCGTCACCGTCAACAACCGCGCAAGCCATTCGGCCTTTTTCATGGTGTTCCAAAACGACCCCACGAGCTGGTCGCCGAACGCCCTGTCGCTCGCCTGGTTCGCCAAGTACTCCAACCCGAGCAAGACCGCGCGCGTCAAGTTCGAGTGGACCGTGGACACCGGCTTCTCGTGGGCCGAAACGGGCGAGCTCAAGCCCGGCATCCAGTTCGCCGCGACCGAGACCTACGACCCTAGCAGCGGGCTGAACAAGATCACGCTGGACTACAACGGCGCCTACCAGTTCGTCGACCCGACCTCGGGTGCGGACAAGGACCGCTTCTACCTGGCCGAGACCAAGAACATCCCGCTCAAGTCGCAGGCCGCCGTCGGCGTGACCATGTCGGGCAGCACCGTGTACGCGGTGCAGGCGCGACCCAACCAGAACCTGACCTTCTCGCCGCACCCCGAGTACTTCATCGCCTACGGTGACTACATGGAAGGCGACGTGATCGACGTCAGCACGGTCAACAACCCGCTGCGCCTGGAGTACCCCACCGGCGTCTACGCGCTGACCACGACGCTCAACGTCAACGGCAGCTGGGACGACCCGGTCACGCTGGCCCAGTCCAACCAGAAGCTCCTGCAGCTGCTCGAAGCAGCCTGAGGCCCAGCCTGTCACACCCACCGGCCCGAAGCGCAGCGGCGTTGCCGCCGTTCGCCCAGGGCCGGGCTGAAAGGACCTCGACATGTTCGATGCATGCCTCATCGGCAGCGTCTGCGGCTTTGCCGGACAGGTGAACCCCGTTTCGGGCGACGCCAACAACATCTGGAAAAACACCGCATGCACGAGCCAGAACTCGGTAACCGCGCCCCGGCGCGACGACATCCCGATCAGCTACCTCGAGCAGCAGGGCTGGATGCTGTGCGACGGGCGCAAGCTCAAGGTGAGCGCCTATCCGGAGCTGTTCGCCGCGCTGGGCAACCTGTACGGCGGGGGCAGCGAAGACTTCTGCATTCCCGACTACCGGGGCCTGTTCCTGCGCGGCAACGACGCGGGCTCGGGCATGGACCCGGATGCGGCAGCGCGCATCGGCCCCACGGGCAGCGGCACCGCCAACGGCGTGGGCTCCTACCAGTGCGACGCCATGCAGACGCACACCCACACCTACAAGGCCGTCACGCTGGCCGCGGTGTCGCAAAGCGGCAATGCGGCAGGGCAGTCCTCGGGCGACCTGGAGACCACGGTGCCCAACAAGCCCGCGCGCCTCACCTCGGAGACGCGGCCGAAGAACCTGTCGATCAACTACATCATCAAATTTCGCTGAGGACGACGATCATGAAAAGAACGAACCCACTTGCCTTGCTGTGCGCCGCCGCGCTGGCCTTCCTGGCCGGCTGCCAGGGCCTGGCGCCGGCGCCGGAGGCCGCCCTCGTCGATGCGCAGTGCGTCGTCACGCCGGCCGGCTACCAGCACATCTTCGCGCGCCATTGCACCGCGTCGTCGGGCGCGAGCCAGCTGCTGCCGCAGTACTGCACCGACGCGGCCGCGGCGCAGAACTTCTGCCGCATGGTGCAGGGCGCAGTGAACAAGACCCGCGTGGTCCAGCCCGACAACCGCATCCGCTACGACGCCAACCTCGGCCAGGTGGTCGGGACGGCCGGCGAGAAATGCGGCCGCCTCATCATCGAGGGCGCGGCCAACGGCACGGTGGTCACCGAGTTTCCCGAACTCGCCGGCGCGCCCGGCAATTGCCAGTAGCACCGGGCATGCGTCGAATCATCCAGGTGCCCGAAGGCGTCGGGCCCGACATGCCGGGCCTGCACACCCTCTCGATGGACGAGACCGTCTGGGAGGACGGCTATTCGCTGGTCATCGACGAGCTGGACAACGGCACGCTGCAGACGTTCTGGAAGCACTACTACGGCGCCTCCGCCGAAATGGTGATCGCAGGGCGCGAGGTGGCTGTGTTTCGCAAGGAGATCATGGCGGTCGCACCGGCCTTGTCGGGCAAGCCGGCGGTGTTCGAGTTCCTGCTGGCGCTCTCGCGGATGTGCGCGCGGACGCACCGCGAGAACCACAGCCTGCACGTGATCGCCGACTAGGGCCGGCGCGCGAAGCCGGCGGCGGGCTACTCCAGCGTGAAGCCGATCTTCACCGTCACCTGCCAGTGCGCGATTTTGCCGTCCACCACGTGGCCGCGCGTCTCGGTGACGGTGAACCACTGGATGTTGCGCACCGTCTCGTGGGCCTTGGCGATGGCGGTCTGCACCGCGTCCTCGATGCCGACGGGCGACGAGCCGGTCAGCTCGAGGGACTTGTAGACGTGGTTGGACATGTCTGTGCTCCTGTGATGGGTGTGCGGACATCGTAGTCACGGCGTCGCGTGGCCGGTGAAATTTTCTGCATCATGTAACTCGCAATCCTTCTTTGAAAAAGACCGGCGCTTGCGCAGAATCGCCCCCAGTGTTCACCCGGAAGTCGTCCATGCCACAGCGCAGTCCCTCTGTTTCCCCGGCGGCCCAGGCCCGTCACGTTCTCGCGCTGACCACGGCGGCGTGGCGCATCGCGCCGTCCTCGCCGCACGAGGTGGCGCGGCGCGCGCCGCATGGCCATGTGCCCCTTCGCGCCCTGCGGCGCTTCCATGCGGCAACGGCCCTGGCCTTGCTGCCGCACTCATGGTGAGATGCTGATCGTTTTCTCCGGCTTGCCCGGCACGGGCAAGACCACGGTCGCGCGCGAACTCGCGGCGCGGCTTTCGGCCGTCTACCTGCGCATCGATGCCATCGAGCAGGCGCTGGTGTCGGCGAAGGTCTTGATCGGGGAGGTCGGGCCCGCGGGCTACGACATCGCCCATGCGCTGGCACGCTCCAACCTCGCGCTCGGCCTCGCGGTGGTGGCCGACTGCGTCAACCCGTTGCCGGTCACGCGCCAGGCGTGGCGGGCGGTCGCAGCGAGCACTTCGTCACGCGTGCTGGAGGTGGAGATCGTCTGTTCGGATGCGGCGGAGCACCGCCGGCGCGTGGAGTCGCGCGCGCCCGACATTCCGGGCCACGTGCTGCCCGACTGGGCTTCGGTGCTGCGGCACGACTACGCGCCGTGGACCACGCAGCGCCTGGTCATCGACACGGCCACCGTCGGCGCGGCCGATGCGGTGCAGCGGATCGCGGCAGCGGTCCGCCCCTGAACACTCTGCAGATATCGATAGAGGAAATCAGCGCAAGCGGTGCGCGCGATGCCCAAGAGAATTCGCAGCAATTCTTTCAAAGGCGTCATTGCTGCACACCGTGTCCTATTCGCTGTCCCTGCTCGACAAGAGCCTGATCCCCGAGGGCGCCGACGCTGCCCAGGCATTCCAGCACACGATCGCGCTGGCCCAGAGCGCCGAGCGCCTGGGCTACCGCCGCTACTGGCTCGCGGAGCATCACGGCAACCGCGGCTATGCCGGCTCGGCGCCCGAGGTGCTGGCCTCGCACGTGCTCGCCAAGACCTCGCGCATCCGCGTGGGCACCGGCGGCGTCATGCTTCAGCACTACAGCCCGTTCAAGGTCGCGGAGACCTTCCGGGTGCTCGCGTCGCTCGCGCCGGGCCGCGTGGACCTGGGGGTCGGCAAGGCGCCCGGTGGCCTGCCGCTGACCAGCAAGGCGTTGCAGTGGCTGCACGATCCGCTGAAGCAGAAGGAGGACTTCGCGGTGCGCCTCGCCGAGCTCGATGCGTTCCTGCACGACGGTGTCGCCGCGGACCATGCACTGGCCGGCGCGGTCGCCACGCCGAACCCTCCGCAGCTGCCGCAGCGCGTGCTGCTGGGCGGCACGCCCGAGAGCGCGACGCTCGCGGCGCGTCTCGGCTGGGAGTTCGTCTATGCAGGCCACTTCAACGGCGACCCGGTGAACATCGGGCAATCCATCGAGGCCTACCGCTCGGCCACCGGCCGCGCCCCTTTGCTCGCGCTCTTCGCCTTCGCGGCCGAGACGCACGAGAAGGCGGCCGAGCTCGTCGGTGCGCTGCGCAGCTTCAAGGTGCACCTGCCGGGCGGGCAGAGCGTGAACCTCGGGAGCCTGGAAGCCGCCGCCGAGTTCGCGCGACAGGCCGGCGTGACCGACTACCGCACCGAGGAGCGCCGTCCGCACGTGATCGCGGGCACCGCCGACGAAGTGCGCGGCGAGCTCGATGCGCTGAGCGGGCGCTACGGCATCGAGGAGTTCGTCATCGACATCCCCGTGGCCGGTTTTGCCGAACGCGCCACCGCCGTCGAATTGCTGGCTCGGGCACGCGAACCCGCGCTGGCCTGAGCGCTTTCACCTCGGTTTCCTTTCCACCTCCAGAAGAACACATCGCGATGAGCAACCTCAAGTTCGGCGTCATGCTGCAAGGGGCCGGCAGCCACATGAATTCATGGAAGCACCCGGGCGGTCCGGCCGATGCCAGCGTCAACCTCGACTTCTTCGTGCGCACCGCGAAGAAGGCCGAAGACAACGGCATCGCCTTCGCCTTCGTGGCGGACGGGCTCTACATCAACGAGAAATCGATCCCGCACTTCCTCAACCGCTTCGAACCGATCTCGATCCTGTCGGCGCTCGCGACCGTCACCTCGAAGATCGGCCTGGCGGGCACGGTCTCCAGCTCGTACAGCGATCCGTTCACGGTGGCGCGCCAGTTCGCCTCGCTCGACCTGATCAGCGGCGGACGCGCGGGCTGGAACGTGGTGACCACGCCGCTGGAAGGCAGCGCGAAGAACTACAGCCGCAACCATCCCGAGCACGCGCTGCGCTACGAGATCGCCGATGAGTACCTTGCCGTCACGCAGGGCCTGTGGGACAGCTGGGACGAAGACGCCTTCACGCGCAACCGCGAGACGGGCCAGTTCTTCGACCGCGAGAAGCTGCACGCGCTGGACCACAAGGGGCGCTTCTTCCAGGTGGCGGGGCCGCTGAACATCCAGCGTTCGCCCCAAGGGCAGCCGGTGATCTTCCAGGCCGGCTCGTCGGATGCAGGCGTGGGCCTCGCGGGCAAGTACGCGGATGCGGTGTTCACCCATTCGCCTTCGATCGAGGAAACGCGCGCCTTCCTGAAACAGGTGAAGGCCAGTGCGGTGGCGCAAGGCCGGCAGGCCGACGACGTGAAGATCTTTCCCGGCATCGGCCCCGTTGTCGCCGCCACTGAAGAGGAGGCCGAGGCCAAGTACCGAGCCATTCGCGAACTGCTGACCATCGAGGAAGCGCTGGCCTACCTGGGACGCTTCTTCGACCATCACGACTTCAGCCAGTACCCGCTGGACGAGGCCTTTCCCGAACTGGGCGACATCGGCCGCAACAGCTTCCGCTCGACCACCGACCGCATCAAGGCCAAGGCGAAGGCCGGCGGCCAGACCTTGCGCGAGGTGGCGCTCGAAGTCGCCACGCCGCGCACGCAGTTCGTGGGCACCGGCGAGCGCATTGCCGACGAGATCATCCGCTGGGTGGACGAGGGCGCGGCGGACGGCTTCATCCTGGGTTTCCCGGTGCTGGGGCAGGGGCTGGACGACTTCATCGAGTTCGTCGTGCCCGTGCTGGTGGCGCGCGGCCGCTACCAGCGCGAGCTGCCCGGGCAGACGCTGCGCGACCACCTCGGCCTGCCGCGCAAGGCGAGCCGCCATGCGGTGGCAGACAGCGCCATCGACGCCACGCGAAAGGCCGCGTGATGAGCGAACAGTTCGTCTACACCACGCCGCTCGACCCGCGCGCCCAACCGCTGCTGGAAGGCCTGAGCTTCGAGTACGACAGCCGCTACGGCGACGTGCTGCGCGAGCCCGGCGCGCCGCGAGAGATCGACCGCTATCCGCCCGAGGTGTTCGCACCGCCGCACGGCAACTTCGTGCTGCTGCTGCGAGACGGCATCGCCATCGGTGGCGGTGCCTTCATGCGGCATGACGAACGCACCGCCGAGCTCAAGCGCGTATGGACGCGCACCGACCTGCGCCGGCAGGGCCTGGCGAGCAAGGTGCTGCTGGAGCTGGAGGCGCAGGTGCGGCGCCAGGGCTACGAGCGCATCTACCTCACGACCGGATTTCGCCAGCCCGAGGCCGTGGGCCTGTACCGCGGCCATGGCTACACCGCGCTCTTCGAAGAAGCGGCGGACCCCGAGGTTCCGCGCAAGCTGCCGTTCGAAAAGCACCTGGTGGTGCCGCGCCATCACGGCCAGAGCGCCACGGCGTCGAGCGAGGCGGTGCAGCGATGAACACGACCACGCTCCTGGACGTCGGCCCCGAGCCGAGAAACCCGGTACCGACCCGCCCCGTGGCCCGGCCCGAGCCTTCGGCGCCGCAGCAGGCCGCGCCGGCCAAGGGCGACTACTCGCACTTGCGCGTGGTGCCTGCGAAGTACCCGGCGCGCACGGTGGGCACCGTGTTCGCGGTGCTGCTCATCGGCATCGCGCTGCATTCGGTGCTGACCAATCCGCGCTGGGGCTGGGGCGTTTTCGCCGGGTGGTTCTTCGCCGAGCCGGTGCTCGCCGGGCTCGGCCGCACGCTGCTGCTGACGGCATTGGGCGCGGTGTCCGGCTTCGTGCTGGGCACCGGGCTCGCGCTCGCACGCGTCTCGCGCTCGCCGCTGCTGGCGCGGCTGTCGTGGGTGTTCACCTGGCTCTTCCGCTCGGTGCCGATCATCGTGCTGCTGTTGATCATCAACAACCTGGGCTATCTCTACGAGACGGTGGCGCTGGGCATTCCGGGCACCGACATCACCTTCTTCTCGTACCCGACCACGCAACTGATCAGCCCGTTCATCGCCGCGCTGCTGGGCCTTACGCTGAACCAGGCGGCCTTCGCCTCGGAGATCGTGCGCGGCGGCATTCTTTCGGTGGAGCAGGGGCAGCTCGAGGCGGCGGCGGCGCTGGGCCTTTCGCGCAGGCGCCAGGCCTTTCGCATCGTGCTGCCGCAGGCGATGCGGACCATCCTGCCGACGGCGTTCAACGACATCATCGGCCTGGCCAAGGGCACGTCGAACCTCTACATCCTCGCGCTGCCCGAGCTGTTCTACACGATCCAGATCATCTACCGGCGCAACCTGGAAGTGATTCCGCTCCTGATGGTGGCCACGGTCTGGTACCTGGTGATCCTCACGGTGCTGTCGGTCGCGCAGCACTACATCGAGCGGCATTTCTCGCGCGGCGCGCTGCGCAATCCGCCGCGCTCGCGGCTGGCTGGCGTGGCGCGCGGGCTCTGGCGGTCGAGGGCGCCGGTGGCGGCCGAAGCGGTGGTGGCCGCGCCGCCCGCACCGGTGCTGGTGCCGCGCTGGACCGACCCGCTCACGCTGGGCGGCGAGGTCACGATCCACGGTGTCTCCAAGAGCTTCGGCGCGCTCAAGGTGCTCGACGAGGTGACGCTCACTGTGCCGCGGGGCAGCGTGACGGTGATCCTCGGGCAGTCCGGCTCGGGCAAGTCGACGCTGCTGCGCGCCATCAACCACCTGGAGCGCGTGGACGACGGCTTCATCGCCATCGACGGCGAACTCATCGGCTACCGGCGCGACGAGGACACGCTGTACGAACTGCACGAGAAAGAGATCCTCAAGCGCCGTGTCGATGTCGGCATGGTGTTCCAGAACTTCAACCTGTTCCCGCACCTGACGGTGCTGGAGAACATCGTCGAGGCGCCGATGTCGGTGCACGGCCTCGCGCGTGCGGAGGCCGAGGCGCTGGCATCGGAGCTGCTCGTTCGCGTGGGCCTGGGCGACAAGACGCATGCCTATCCGCGCCAGCTCTCGGGCGGGCAGCAGCAGCGCGTGGCCATCGCCCGCGCGCTCGCGCTCAAGCCCAAGGTGCTGCTGTTCGACGAGCCCACCTCCGCGCTGGACCCCGAGCTGGTGGGCGAGGTGCTGGCGGTCATCAAGGAGCTCGCGCGCTCGGGCACCACGCTGGTCATCGTGACGCACGAGATCGGCTTTGCCCGCGAGGTGGCCGACACCATCGTCTTCATGGAGCAGGGCCGCATCCTGGAAACCGGCACGCCCGACAAGGTGTTCAACGCGCCTTCGCATCCGCGCACGGCCGAGTTCCTGGCCAAGGTTCTCTGATTCTTTTTTTCCCCCGACTGAAGTCCTTCCCAATGATCCATCGCAAGAACATCCTCTCCGCGCTCCTGGGCGCCGCCATGCTGCTGCCGCTGCTTCCCTTGGCGGCCTCGGCGCAGCCCGCCACCGACCTGAGCCCCGAGCAGGCCGGCCGGCCGCGCGCGCAGAAGCTGGACGAGGCCGTCAAGCTCGCCAAGGATTTCAGGTTCCAGAAGGAGGGCGTTCTCGTCGTCGGCACCACCACCGGCCGCCTGCCGTTCGCCGCCTACGCGACCGACACCAAGACGCCCGTGGGCAACGCGCCCGACATCGCGCAGCTGGTGGCCGACAGCCTCGGGCGCAAGCTCGAGCTCGTGTCCACCGCCTGGGCCGACTGGCCGCTGGGCCTGCAGTCGGGCAAGTTCGACGTGGTGGTGTCCAACGTGACGGTGACCGAGGAGCGCAAGGAGAAGTTCGATTTCTCCACCTATCGCAACGACCAGCTGGGCATCTACGTGAAGTCCGACAGCAAGCTGGGCGCGATCAAGGAGCCGAAGGACATCGCGGGCCTCAGGCTCATCGTCGCAGCCAGCACGAACCAGGAGCAGATCCTCCTGCGCTGGAACAAGCAGAACGTGGCCGCGGGCTTGAAGCCCGTGGAGATCCAGTACTACGACGACGATGTGGTGCAGCGCCTGGCCCTGCAGTCGGGCCGCGCCGATGCGTATGTCGGCCCCAACGCCATCGCGGCCTACGAGGCGCGCGACGGCAAGACGCGGCTCGCGGGCCTGGTCTCCGGCGGCTGGCCGCTGAATGCGGAGATCGCCGTGACCTCGCGCAAGGGCTCGGGCATCGCCGAGGCCATCACGGTGGCGCTGAACGCGCAGATCAAGAACGGCAACTACGCCAAGGCGCTCTCGCGCTGGAGCCTGGGCTCCGAGGCGATCGAGGTGGCGCGCACCAACCCGCCCGGCCTGCCGAAGAACTGAGGGCGCGCCACCATGTCTTTCAGCAGCAAAGCCGGCGCACTGGTCGCCTTCGGTTTCATCGCGATGACGGCGGCACACGCTGCCGACAAATTCGACTTCAGCCCCGAGCAGAAGGGGCGCCTGCACACGGGCAAGGACGCGGAGGCGGTCAACGCCATTCCGCCCAGCTTCAAGTTCGTGAAGGAGGGCGTGCTGACCATCGCGATCGCGCCGTTCGCGCCGCCCATCTCCACCTACGCCACCGATGCGAAGACGGTCGTGGGCTTCGACCCCGACTTCGCGCTCCTCATTGCCGAATCGCTGGGCCTGAAGCTCGAACTGCAGCCGGTCGCCTGGCCCGACTGGCCGCTGGGTCTGGCCTCGGGCAAGTACGACGCGGTGATCTCCAACGTGGGCGTGACCGAGCAGCGCAAGGAGAAGTTCGATTTCTCCACCTACCGGCTCGGCCTGCACGGCTTCTATGTGCGCACGGACAGCACCATCAAGTCCATCAAGGCGCCGAAGGACGTGGCGGGCCTGAAGCTCACGACCGGCGCCGGCACGAACCAGGAACGCATCCTGCTCGAATGGGACCGGCAGAACGTGGCCGCGGGGCTCAAGCCGATCGCGATCCAGTACTACGACGACGATGTGACGCGCTGGCTGGCGGTGACCACGAAACGCGTCGATGCCAACTTCAATCCCAACGCGCCGCAGGCCTACGAGGCGGCGAAGAACGGGCAGCTGCGGCTGGTCGGCACGGTGAACGCGGGCTGGCCGTTGAAGTCGGACGTGGCGATTGCCACGCGCAAGGGCAGCGGCCTGGCCACGGCGCTGAGCGTCGCGGCCAACAACCTGATCCGCAACGGCACCTACGGCAAGGCACTCGCGCGCTGGAGCCTCACGGAAGAGGCGCTGCCCAGGTCCGAGATCAATCCACCCGGTCTGCCCAAGTTCTGAAGATGGCCATCCATCACATCGGCTTTCTCACGCCCGGCAACTACGCCGAGACGAATCCGCTGGCCGGCCTCGAGGCGACGCTCGCGCTCTTCGAATTCGGCGAGCGGCGCGGCTTCGACAGCGCCTGGGTGCGGCAGCGGCACCTGGAGCGCGGCGTGTCGTCGGCCACGACCATCCTGGCGGCCGCGACGCAGCGCACGCGCCGCATCGAACTGGGCGCCGCGGTGATCCAGATGGGCTACGAGAACCCATTTCGCCTGGCCGAAGACCTGGCCACCGTCGACGTGCTCTCGCGCGGCCGGCTGCAGGTGGGCCTGAGCGCGGGCGTGCCGCCGCATGGCGCGCTCCTGGGCAGCCGCTTCTACGACGCGGCGCCGAACACCATCGACTTCACGCACAAGCGCGTGGCGCGCCTGAGGGCCAACCTGGAGGACGTGCTGCTCGGCGACGAGGACACCTTCGTCGAATCGGCCGGCGGGCGCGTGCGTCCGCGCGTGCAGCCCTATGCGCCCGGGCTGGTCGACCGGCTCTGGTATGGCGGCGGATCGCTGCGCTCGGCCGAATGGGCGGGGCGCAACGGCTTCAACCTGCTGCTGGGCAACGTGCTTTCGGGCGAGCACACGGATGACTTCCTGCAGGCGCAATCGGCGCTCATCGAGCGCTACCGCGCGAGCGAAGCCGCACCGCGCGCGGGACGTGTGGCGCTGGGCCGCGTGATCGTGCCGCTGGATGGCGCCGATGCGGCCACGCGAAGGCGCTACCGCGAGTTCGCCGCGGGCCGCATCGAGCGCACGCTCACGCCGCAGGGCGAGCGGCGAACGCTCTTCGCGACAGACCTGGTGGGCACGTCCGACGAAATCCTGGAGCAACTTCGCAAGGACCCGGTGCTGCCGCAGGTGAGCGAGCTGCGCGTGGAACTGCCCTACAACTTCGCGGGCGAGGCGTACGAGCAGATCCTGGACGACATCGCGCGCCGCATTGCGCCGGAGCTCGGATGGCGGTCGCCGGTTGCGACGGCGGCGCTCGAAGAAACACTGGAGGCCGGATAAGAAAATCTGGAAGGCCGGACTGGATGAGTTCGAGGTGAGTCGGAGTCGGGTTGTCTTCCTGCCAGCCTGATGGACGACTTTTAACGGGCCTTCGGGCCCGTTTTTTTTGGGGGGGCGCTGCCAGCTTCAGTCGCGGTCGATGAAGACGCCCGCGCACAGCGCGATGCCCACGACGTAGAGCAACCACGTCCACGGGACCGCGTAGGGATAGAGCATCAACGCCACGCCGAGCCACTTGCTGCGCCGGCGGCCGGAGCGCTTGCCCCACCGGTAGGCCGCGATTCCGGCGAGGCCGAACAGCACGGCGCCGAAGATGTAGGCCGGGCTCGGCAGCGTGATGCCGAGCGACTGCAATGCTTGCAAGTTGTCCATGGGGGGCTATTAGCGCACGCCAGTATTACGCTCGCAGGGAACCGAAGAAGCCGACGACCTTGAGCTTCCTGGACGCTTGACGGGGGTGTCCTGACAAGTTGGCGTCAGCAGCAGTTGTTCCCTGAGGATTCGCCGTATCTCCAGGATGGCCAGCGGGTTCTCCTGCACGCTGTGCGCCGATGAAATCACCAGCTCCGAGGCCGCGCCCTCCAGGTGCGCGCTCTCGTAGGGCACGACCCCGTCGCTGGACAACGCCTGCACGACGCCCGGCGTGTCGTTGCCGATGATCGAGTGGAAGCGCACGCGCGGGTTCATCGGCAGGCCCGAGGACATCTGCACGAAGGCATCGCGGTCGCTCAGGTTGTCGATGCTGTTGG
Source organism: Variovorax sp. 770b2 (assembly GCF_900115685.1). GTDB lineage: Bacteria > Pseudomonadota > Gammaproteobacteria > Burkholderiales > Burkholderiaceae_C > Variovorax. Next base: position 1,503,094 of record NZ_FOXJ01000001.1, read on the forward strand.
GAATGCGCAGCGGCCCGATGTCCTGCTTGCCGGGCGCGATGCGCATCAGCTCGCGCGAGATGTCGTTCAGCTGCCCCAGCATCGCCACCGGCAGCGTGATGAGGTTGGCCAGCCAGCGTGCGACGCGGTTGTTGGCAAACGGCGTGCCGCGGTGCGGCGAGGCGATGAAGATCGCGTCGCTCACCTGCGGCAGCGGCTCGAAGCGCAGGTAGGGCGCGAGCCGCTGCTCGATGCGCTGCTGCTGCGCGCCCTGCATGGGGTAGCTGGAAAGGAGCCCGTCCCACAGCCTGTCGCCCGACGAGGACACCAGAAGGCGCGACAGCACGCCGCCCATGCTGTGCCCGATCAGCGTGATGTTGCGCGAGGCCTCGGCCTGGCCGCCCGGGTCAAAGTGCGCCAGCGTCTCGGTGATGGCCTGGCGGATCGCGAGGTTGTTGACCGCCAGCGGCGCGTTGGTCGGGTAGTAGACCTGCCAGATCTGGTAGCTGTGGCGCAGGGTTTCGTCGCCGAGCACCTCGTTGGCCACGTTGATCCACGCCTCGGGGCTGCTCGCCAGGCCGTGCAGCATGATGACCGTGCGCCGGTTCGGGTCGTAGGGCTGCATCAGGTAGATGCGCGGCCGGGTGAGCCCGTCGGCGCTGCCGAACAGGCTGCGCAGCGCCTGGCGCGCGAAGTCGGAGCGGGCAAGCCACAGGCCGTAGCCGGAGGTGAAGTTGGCCGCGAGCGGAATCTCCTGCTCGGCCAGCCGCGTGGTCGAGGTGCGGTAGGGGTCGAACACCACGATGCGGGCGGTGCGCGTGGCGAGCACCGCGCGCAGGTCCGTGCCTTCGAAGCGCAGGAGCGCGGTGAGGGCGGGGAAGGGCATTTCGCTGTAGGGCGGCGTGTGGTCTTCGGCCGTGGTGGCCGCAGTGGTCGCCGGGTGGGGCGCGACAGCCGGCTGGTTGGTCGCCACCACCAGCTCGGCGCCGAAGCCGTCGCGCCGGTAGGTGTTGCGCAGGCCCGAGAAGGTCAGCGAGGCGGCGGGAATCAGCTCCTGGGGCACCGGGTCGCCCGGGCGCAGTTCGAGCGCGGACTGGTCGGCGTCGATGTGCCAGTCGCCCACCTGCGGCACGCGGGGCAGCGCGCTATCGTCCAGGCGGCCGTCCTGGCGATAGCGGCTGAAGAGGCCGGTGATGGCCTGCTGCACCGCGTAGTTGTAGTAGTCGCGCACCTGCGTCTGGCGGTCTTCGAAGGCGCGGTCGCGCGGCTTGCGCGTGGTGAAGAACAGGTAGGCGTAGGCATGGCGCGCGGTCTCCAGCCACGCCTGGATGGTCTCGGGCGCAGCGGGCCCGGCGCCTGCGCCGCCGGTCTTGCCGGCCGCGAGCGCCACCTGCAGCCAGACCTCCGAGAGCGCGGAGAGGCGCTGCTCGTCGGTGATGCCGGCCGAGTCGGCCAGGGCCTGGCGGCAGGCCTGGCCGCTCTTGCGGCACAGGTCGGCGTCCGAGCCGATCACCCGCAGCACCTCCTCTGCCGAGGTGCTGAGCTTGCCGGTGGTGAGCACGTCGCCGCGGCGTTGCGCGAGGTATTCGGCGGGCGAGATCGAGCCGACGGTGACGCCCGCGCAGCCGGTCAGCAGTAACAGCAGCACGGCGGCGCAGAGCAGGGCCGGCAGTGCGAGGAAGCGCGAAGCCGTCATGGCCGGGCCCCGGCATCGACCGCCATTTCGACACCGGGCAAGTCGTTCCGGATGGCTTGCGAGAAGCTTTCCGTGCCGGGGTCGGCGTCGTAGGCGCGCGCACGTTCGGTGATGCGCCCGGCCGCGCGAAGCTCTTCCATGTTGAGGCGCGGCGTGAGGGCGCCGACGTCGTGCAGGTACTCGGGCAGGTAGCCCGAAGCCAGCAGCCGCCAGTCCATCGGGAGGCCGGGCACGACGTGCCTGGCAAGCGCGTAGACGATGGTCGTGCAGTTGGCGGTGAGCGTGTTGTAGAAGCTCGGCGCGCGCACCAGCGCCGCGCCTTCGCCGAGGTAGCCGAGGAACAGCGAGCGCATCTCCGGTTGCGGCAGGCGCACGCGGTACATGTAGACGTCTTCGCCGCGCACGTTGGTGCGCACGCGCAGGATGTCGTGCTCGTCGGCCGCGACGAGGCTGGTCTCGAACTGCTTGAAGAAGCCGCCGATGGACGAGAAGCTCTCGCCGCGCTCCTTGCGGATCTCGATGGAGAAGGTGACGAACTGGCCGTCGTCGAAGCCGAAGGAAACGAGCGTGTGGGCGATGGCCGGGCCGCTCCAGTACGAGAGCGATACATCGACCGAGCGAAGGCGGTCCAGGTCGTAGCGGCGGGTTTCCCAGCGCGGGGTGTAGTCGGTGTCGCTGCGCCAGTCGAAGTTGCGCACGTTCTGCATCGTGACCATGTTCCCGTCGACACGTGCGACGAGCTGCCGCGCCACGTCGTCGGCCCAGAGGCGGTCCTGCGACGGCAGGATGGTGCCCCACCACGCCAGCACCATGGCAAAGCCCACGGCATACGAGAGCAGGGCGCGCGCCGCCTTGCCGCGCCACAGCAGCGCGATCGCCGCGAGGCCGAAGCCGGCCCAGAGCACGCCGGCTGCGATCTTGATGGCAGGCGTTGCCGGCAACTGGTACCACAGGGCCGCGCTGGCCCATGCGGCCGAGATCAGCACGGCCAGCGAGGCCACGAGGCGGCCGGAGAAACGCAGGAGCATTCGGATCATGGAGGGGAGGTGGAAACGTGCAACGAATTCATTACGCGGGTGCGCAATGCAATGCCGAAGCTTACGACGCGGCGGGAGCGCCCGGTCTCCACCGGTAACGGGTAAGCGCGCTGTCAGAAAGCGCACACAGAGTGAACCGGCACGCCCTCGGCCTGCCGCCCGTCCGCAGGCGAAGGTGCGGAACAAGAAGACCAACAGGAGACCTCCCTCATGAAGATGCGCAAACACGCGCCGGCCCTGGCCATTGCCCTGACCTCTGCCGCGGCCGTTTCGGTGCTGATCGCCGGATGCGGAACCGGCGGTAGCAGCGGCCTCGTTTCCCGTACCGATTCCACGGGTGTCACGAAGCCCGCCGTGCCGGTGACCAGCGTGAACACGCTGCAGGGCTCGACCAGGGACGTGTCGGTGGAATTCCACGAAGGCACCAACATGGCGGCCGCGCCGTCGCCCGATGGCAGGCGCATCGCCTTCACCGCGATGGGCGCGCTCTGGATGCTTCCGCTGCGCGGTGGCATCGCCACGCGCATCACCAGCTGGGACATGGAGCCGACCGCGCCGGTGTGGTCGCCCGATGGCAGCCTCGTCGCGTTCCAGAACTACGACGCGGAAGGCAACTACCACCTGTGGGTCGTCAACCCCGACGGGTCGGGCCTGCGGCGCGTCACCACCGGCCCCTACGACGACCGCGAACCGGCATGGACGCCGGACGGCAAGGGCCTGGTCTTCGCATCGGACCGCAGCAACGACGGCAACTACAAGATATGGCGCGTATCGCTGGACGATGTCTACACGAGGCTCACCTCGGGCCCTGGCGCCGAAAGCAACCCGGCCCTCTCGCCCGACGGCAAGCAGCTTGCCTTCGTGGACACGGCACGCGTCTTCATCCGGCCCGTGGGCGGCACCGAGGCACCGAAGCTCATCGCTCCCGGCACCATGCCCGCATGGGCGCCCGACGGCTCGGGCCTGGTGTTCCAGACCGACCGCAAGACACTGAGCGTGCGCGGCAAGGACATCGCGCAGAACGAGGACTTCTTTCCGTTCCCGGTGCGCCATCTCGCGGACGGCCGCTTCATGTACACGGCGGACGGCCAGATCAAGATCCGCAATGCCGCGGGCGAGGCGCCGGCCAACGTGCCGTTCAGCGCGACGCTGACGGTGCGCCGGCCCGTCATCGACAAGCGCAAGGACCGCGGCTTCGACACCATGGGACCGCAGCCGGTGCGCGGCGTCAGCGCACCGGTGATCTCGCCCGATGGGCAGAGCGTGGCCTTCGTGGCCCTGAACGACGTGTGGGTGATGAAGATCGGCCAGGCGCCCGTACGCCTGACCAACGACAAGGCGCGCGACGGCAGCCCGCAGTTCACGCCCGACGGGCGCGCCGTGTACTTCTCGACCGAGAAGGGCAACGGCGGCGCGCTGGCCATCGACCAGGTGGAGATCGGCTCGAAGCGGCGCACGCGTCTCGCGGCGATCCCCGCCAAGTCGATGGTCACGCCGAAGATGTCGCCGACCGGGGACCGCATCGCCTACACCACCGGCTCGGGCCAGCTGGAGGTGTGGGACATCGCCTCGCGCACGCCGCAGGTGGTGATCGCGCAGGTGAGCTCGCAGGTCAGCACGCCCTCGTGGCTGCCGGACGGCAAGCGGGTGGTGCTGGTGGACAACGAGCGCATCAACAACCGCTTCCGCGAGGGCTACAACAAGCTGCGCGTGATCGACATCGCGGGCAAGACCGGCACCTTCTACCCGGTGGCCAAGGAGCCGATGCAGATCTCCGACCGCGAGGAAGGCGCCGCGGTCGTGTCGCCCGACGGCACCAAGGTGGCCTTCATCATGGATTCGGTGCTGCACGTGATGCAGCTGAACCCCGACGGCTCGCCCTTCGGCGCGCCGATCAAGCTCGCGGCAGAGGCGGCGGACATGCCTTCGTGGGCGGGCGATTCGCGCACCATCCTCTACAAGGCGACCGACAAGCTCAAGACCATCGCGGCCGACGGCTCGGGCGCCAGGGAGATTCCGCTCGATCTCTCGTGGACGCAGGCCGTGTCGAACGGAACCACGATCGTGCGCGCGGGCCGCCTGTGGGACGGCAACAGCGAGACCTTGCGCACCGACGTGGACATCGTCATCAACGGCAACCGCATCACGGCGATCCGCCCGCACGATCCGGCGGCTGCGCGGCGTGCCCGCAAGTACATCGACGCATCGGCGCTCACCGTGATGCCGGGCCTGTGGGACCCGCACTTCCACCCGCTCACGCTGTACCAGGGCGGGCAGTACGGGCAGGTGGCCGCGTCGATGCTGGCCTACGGCATCACCTCCACGCAATCGGTCGCGGGGCCGCTGCACCAGAGCATCGAGATGCGCGAGGCGCTGGAGGCGGGCAACCTCGTGGGCCCGCGCCTGTTCGTCTCGCCGCCGCTGTGGGAGGGCAACCGGCTTTTCTACAGCTTTGCGCGGACCCTGCGCAGGCCCGAGGTCGCCGACCTGGAGATCGCCAAGGCCAAGGCCATGGGCGTCGACTACTTGAAGTCGTACGTGCGCGCGCCGATCCCGATCATGGTGAAGATCGCGCAGGCCGGGCTCGACATGGGGGTGCCGACCGGCACGCACATGTTGGCGCCGGGCGCAGCCGCCGGCATCGGCGGCACCACGCACCTGTCGGCGACGCAGCGCATGGGCTATGGCTGGTCGAAGTCGGTCGGCGGCTTCACCTACCAGGACGCCTACGACCTGCATGCGAAGGCGGATTTCCACCTGGTCGACACGCTGTTCTCCTCGCTCGCGCTGGTGGGGCAGGACCCGCTGATGACCAGCGACGACCGCTTCAAGCTGCTGATTCCGCCGAACTTCCTCACAGGCCTTCGCAATACGGCGACGCCGACGCCTGCCGCGATGCAACTCGCGCGCAAGGACGCAGAGCAATCGGCCAAGGTGCAGCGCGCGGGCGGTCTCATGGCCATCGGCACCGACACGCCGCTGGTCGCGCCGGGCATCGCGCTGCAGACCAACCTGCGCGCGGCGGGCATGGCGACCTCCAACCACCAGGCGCTGCAGGACGTGACCCTCAACGCCTCGCGGATGAGCCGCGTCGAGCAGGACCTGGGCACGGTGGAGGTCGGCAAGCTGGCGGATCTGGTGATCGTTCGCGGCAATCCGCTGCAGGACCTGAAGGCCGCGGCGGCCGTCGAGTACGTGGTGAAGAACGGCGTGAGCATGTCGCTCGGCGAGATCCTCGCGCCGTTCCGCACGCCGGCCGCCCTGAGCGAGCGCAGGAGGGCGGTGGTCGCGTACGAGAAGCTGTGCCGCGCCGATCCGCACGACTGCGCGGACATGAACCACGCGGACTGAGCGCGGCGCCTCGCCGGTGGCCTGCCTGCCTGGCTGCTTGCCTGGCTACAGCTGGTAGGTCACCAGCTTGAAGTCCGGGTCTTCGGGGAACGGCTTCACGGTGAAGCCGATGCGGCGCACCAGCTTGAGCATGTCGGGGTTGTTGGCGAGCACGAGGCCGTCGACCTCCGCCAGGCCCCGGTCGCGCGCCACGTCGATGATGCTTTCCAGCAGCCGCGAGCCGATGCCCTTGCCGCTGAACGCGTCGGCCACCACCAGCGAGAACTCGCAGCTGGTCTGGTCGGGGTTGGTGACGTAGCGCGACACGCCTACGATGCGCTCGCTGTCGAGAATCGTGCCGTCGGGCGCGTTGCTGCGCTCCATCACCACGGCCACCAGCGCCATCTCGCGGTCGTAGTCGATCAGCGTGAAGCGCGAGAGCATCGAGGGCGGGAGCTCGCGGAAGCGCGAGACGAAGCGGAACCACCGGCTCTCGGGCGAGAGGCCCTGCACCAGCGCCTGCAGCATCTGCGCGTCGTTCGGGTGCACCGGCCGCACGGTGTAGATGTCGCCGCCCGTGCCCGGAAGCGGCCATTCGCGCCGGTAGCGCGCAGGGTACGGCATGATGGCCAGGTGCTGGTAGCCGCTGCCCACGTGGCCGGCTACCGCCTGCGGGCTGCTGTCCACCACGATGCGCGCATCGACCGACACCGCGCCATGCTCGTCCACGATGATGGGGTTGATGTCCATCTCGCGCAGCTCGGGCAGCTCGCACACCATTTCCGAGACGCGCAGCAGCACGTCCTCGATCGCTTCCATGTCCACCGGGTTCGCGCCGCGCCATTCGCCCAGCGTCTGGGCCACGCGCGAGCGTTCGATGAGGCGGTGCGCGAGAAACTGGTTGAGCGGCGGCAGCTCCATCGCGCGGTCGTTCATGAGCTCGATCATGGTGCCGCCCGCACCGAACACGATGACCGGACCGAAGGGCTCATCGGTCACCAGGCCCACGTAGATCTCGCGGCCGCGCCGCGCCTTCACCATCTTCTGCACCGTCACGCCGTTGATGCGCGCCTCGGGTGCAAGGCGGGCGACGCGCTCCATCATCTCCACGTAGGTGTCGCGCGCGCTGGTGCCGTTGAGCACGTTGAGCGCCACGCCTTCCACATCGGACTTGTGGCTGATGTCGGGCGAGTCGATCTTCAGCGCCACCGGAAAGCCCAGCTGCGTCGCGATCATCATGGCCTCGTTGGCGCTGCGCGCGAGCAGCGTGCGGGTGATCGGAATGTGGAAGCACGACAGGAGCGACTTCGATTCCATCTCGGTCAGCACCTTGCGCCGCTCTGCCAGCACGCTTTCGATGATGAGGCGCGCACCTTCGATGTCGGGCTTGGCGAGCGCGGAGAGCGGCGGCGGCGTCTGCTGCAGCAACTGCTGGTTCTGATAGAAGGCCGCGATGTTGCCGAACGCGCCCACGGCCGCCTCGGGCGTGCGAAAGCTCGGGATGGTGGCCTCCGCCAGTACGGTGCGCGCAGGGCCGACGGACGCGTCGCCCATCCAGCAGGCCAACAGCGGCTTGTTCATGGGGCGCGGGATGTCGGCCAGGGCGCGGGCGGTGGCGGCTGCATCGGCGCCGGCTTTGGGGGAAAAGATGGCCAGCACGCCATCGACCTGGCTGTCGGCCGAGGCGATGTCGATGGCGGCGCGAAAGTGCGCGGGGGTGGCGTCTTCGGAGAGGTCGATCAGGTCCGTGAGCGATGCGAGCGGCGCCAGCGTGGGGTGCAGCAGTTTTTGCGCGGGCGTGGAGAGCTTGCCCAGGTCCAGGCCGATCTCGTTGATCCAGTCGGCCGCCAGCACGCCGGGGCCGCCGCCGTTGGTGACCACGGCGAGCCGCTTGCCCACGGGCCGGTAGCGCGAGGCCAGGCACTTGGCGGCGGAGAACAGCTCGACGAAAGAGCGCACCCGCACGGCGCCCGCGCGGCGCAGGGCGGCATCGAACACGTCGTCGCTGCCGACGATGGCCGCGCTGTGCGTCTGCGCCGCCGCGTTGCCGGCCGGCTTGCGCCCGGCCTTGAGCACCACCACGGGCTTGGCATGCGAGGCCGAACGCAGCGCGCTCATGAAGCGGCGCGCGTCCGAGATGCCTTCCAGGTACACGATGATGCTGTGCGTGGCCTGGTCGTTGGCGAGGAAGTCGAGCACCTGCGGAATGTCCACCGAGGTGTGCGGGCCGAGCGACACCACGCTCGAAAAACCGACGCCGTTCTGCCGCGCCCAGTCGAGCATCGAGGCAGTGAGCGCGCCCGATTGCGACACCAGCGCGAGCGGCCCGGCCTTGGCCAGCGGCCCCGCGACGCTGGCGTTCAGATGCAGCAGCGGGCGCTGGAAACCCAGCGAATTCGGTCCGAGCAGGTGCACGCCTTCGCGGCGCGCGATCTTGCGCCACTGGTCTGCCTGCTCCGGCGCGATGCCGTTGGAGATGACCACCGCGGCCTTGCAGCCGATGCGCCCGGCGATCTCCAGGGCGGCCGCCACGTCCTGCGGCGCGAGTGCGATGAGGGCGAGGTCGGCATGCGTCTGCGAAAGTTCTTCGAGCGTGCCCTTGGTGCGCACATCGAGAAAGCGCAGCGTGCCGTCGAAGCGGTCGGCGCGAAAGGCCTCGCGCAGCAGGCGGCCCGATGCGGTCTGGCCGCCGGGATCACTGGCGTTGCCGACGAAGGCCACGGCGGAGGCGGGCGCGAAGAGCGGGGTCAGGAAGTGCTTGTCCATGGCTTAGTGTGCCCCGATCCCCGGGCCCTGTCGTCAGTGCCCGCATGGCTCCTGTACACTCCGCGCTCCATGTCGTGCCTCCCACTCCACACCGCATCCGCCGCCGCCCGCATGGGCCGGATGATGCCGCCTGCATTCCCGCAGGCAATGGGTGCACGAATGATTACCTCCATTACCTCCGCGGCCACCTGAGCACGCGCAGGTGGCCGTTCCGGCAGCCACCTGGTGAATCGCTCTTCTCCCCGAACGAATGAAACCCAGCTCTGGCAGCTGGGTTTTTTGTTTGTTCTTTCGTTCGGAGAAGCTCCATGTACCGCGATCCAGTCCTGTCCCTCCAGCCCCTTGCCGGTGTTCCCGCGGCCATGCGCCCGCTGCGCGTGGGCATGATCGGCATCGGCACCGTGGGCTCGGGCACCTTCCGCGTGCTGGCCCGCAACCAGGCCGAGATTGCCGGCCGGGCAGGGCGAGGGATCGAGGTGGTGATGGTGGCCGCGCGCAACCTGCCGCGGGCGGCCGGCATCGTGGGCGATGGCGTCCCGCTGACCGATGACCCGATGCGCGTCGCCACGCACCCCGACGTCGACGTGCTGGTCGAAGCGGCCGGCGGCACCGGCCCGGCGCGCGGCTGGGTGCTGGCGGCCATCGCGCATGGCAAGCACGTGGTCACGGCCAACAAGGCGCTGCTGGCCGAGCACGGCGCCGAGATCTTCGCGGCGGCCCGGCAGCATGGCGTGGCGGTGGCGTACGAAGGCGCGGTGGCGGTCAGCATTCCCATCGTCAAGGCGCTGCGCGAAGGGCTCACGGCGAACCGCATCGAATGGGTGGCGGGCATCATCAACGGCACCACCAATTTCATCCTGAGCAAGATGCGCGACGAGGGCCTGGACTTCGCCGCCGCGCTCGCGCAGGCACAAGCCCTGGGCTACGCCGAGGCCGACCCCGCCTTCGACATCGAGGGCATCGACGCCGCGCACAAGCTGACGCTGCTCGCGGCCAATGCGTTCGGCACGCCGGTGCGCTTCGCCGATGTGCAGGTGGAGGGCATCACCGCGCTGCAGGGCGCGGACGTGGCCTGCGCCGAGCAGTTGGGCTACCGCATCAAGCTGCTGGGCATCGCGCGCCGAAGGGAAGAGGGCGTCGAGCTGCGCGTGCAGCCCGCGCTCGTGCCCGCCGCGCACTTGATGGCGCATGTGAACGGCTCGATGAACGGGATCATGGTCAAGGGCGACGCGTCGGGCGTGACGATGTACTACGGTGCCGGCGCCGGCTCGGAGCAGACGGCATCGGCGGTGATCGCCGATCTGGTGGACGTGGCGCGGCTCGATGGCACCCATGCCGCGCAGCGCGTGCCGCACCTGGGTTTCCATGCGCATGCGATGAACGAGCTGAAGGCGCTGCCACGCGCCGCGGTGCACACATCGCACTACCTGCGGGTCCCCGTGCGCGCGGCGAGCGATATCGAATCGGTCGCGGCCTTGCTGGCGGGCCATCGGGTGCCGGTGCAGCAGGTGGTGCTGGCGGCAGGGCAGCCGGAGACAGCGCCGCAGGTGCTGGTGCTGACAGGGCCGGCGGCGCAAGGCGCGATCGACCTGGCCGTGCATGCGCTGCAGGCGAGCGCGGCGGTGGCCGGCGCGGTGACGACGCTGCGGGTGGAGACGCTCGCCGGCTGACCGGTTTCAGCGCGCCAGCCGGTCCGATCCGCTGGCAGGGATGTCGGGCCGGATGAGGCCCACGTCGAGCCAATGGAGCTCGTCCGGCGCGAAAGGCTGGGAGCGCGTCATTCCGTCCATGCGGACCCTCACGGCAGCGGAGCTGGTCGATGTGACAGTGCCCAGCTGCCCTTGGAACTCGACGCGTGCACCTCGCCTGGCGGGCACGTTGTACCTGGCTCGGATGTGTTCGTAGTTCATCATTTGAAACAATAGTATTAACTTTTGTTTCAAAAAGCAAGCACGCGAGAACAGGTCCTTGCGGGTGCCCGCCGTGGCGCCGCGCTGCGCATCCGGCAAGGAGGCCTTTCATTCGGAACGCGCATCGACGTACGCCCAGGCCTGGAGCCCCGAGGCCAGCGTCACGCGCTCGCGCCGGTATTCCTTGACCTCGTAGACGTCGGCCTGCGCCAGCTCGGCCGGCGTGAGGGCGAACACCGCGCCTTCCACGCCGTCTTCGGCGCGGCCGGTGGGCGCGATGATCGGGTGATGCGTCTTGCCGCTGGTGGCGACCACGCCGGCATCCTCGATCTTCAGCTGGTCGAGGCGATAGCCGGGCAGGCGGTCGAGCTGGCCGCCGAGCTTTCGTCCGAGGGTCGCGATCTGCACCGACTGCAGCTGCAGCGTGCCGTAGGAAAAGAGCTGCTCGGTGGCGTCGTGCACCACGTCGTCGGCGATGAGCAGGTCTTCGTAGAACGCGCCGAATGGCCGCGTGGGATGCGCGATCTGGATCTCCAGCACCCAGAGTCCGGTGGCCGGGCACAGCCCGAAGTCGCCCAGGTTTCCGGCCCGGTAGATCGCATGCGGGAAGTCGCAGACCCGGTGCCCCTTGATGTCCAGGTTCAGGCGCCACCCCATGGCCTGCGCGCGCTCGGCCGCATAGGCATACAGCGCCTGGCCGCTCAGGCCATCGGCGCGCCAGCGTTCGCCGACCGCGTGCCAGAGCGTGCGCGCGGCTTCGGCGCAAGCCTGCATCTGCGCGTCTTCGCCGACCACGAAAGTGTCGCCGGCATCGCCTTCGTGGCCTTCCCAGACGGGGCCGATGTCGACGAAGAAGATGTCCTCTGCGCCGAGCACGCGCTCCGGATCGGAGGTTTGCCTGAACGTATTGAGCGTGTCCTCGCCGAAACGGACGATGACCGGGTGCCAGTTGCGCTCCATCTCCAGCTTCTGCAGCGTGGCCATGGCGAGATGGGTTGCCTGCGCGTGCGTCATGCCCGGGCGGATGCCCGAGGCGATCTGCCGGACGGCGAGTTGCGAGAGCGATCGCGCGTGCCGCATGGCGGCCAGGGAGAATTTCGCGCCGGTGGCTTCGGAGCGGCCGGCTTCAGATGGTGTCATGGCTGATCTCAAGTTGCATTTCGCAATATCCTGAAAAATATAGCGTATTGCCGATTCTTGATTTGCCTTGGGGATTATCTGCCTGAGTATGTAGGTGACTTGGCACACGCTATGTCGCGTCGTATATTGCGGTGATGCTAAACCCGCCTTTCAGACGCCTGGCCTCGGCCAACACGGCCCCCGCGACGCTCGACGCACCCGCGCTGCAGCACGCCGCGGGCTGTTGCGAACCCCCGGAAGGCGGCGACGAAACGCCGAACGGCCGCATCCGTCTCTCGGACCTGGACACGAACTTCTATTGCTCGGTGATCGGCACGTGCCTCACCACCGCCGAGCTGCGCAAGCTCATCGCACGTTTCGCGGACGTGCAGGGCGCGAGCGACCTGCACATCCACCATGAGGCGGTCCGGCTGGCCACGCAGAACGCCGTCGTCACCAAGGCGCTGCAGAAGGCGCTGGACCACCGGCATGCCGCCGCCATCCAGCGCCTGTCGACCCTGCACGACACCCAGGCGCTCACCGCGTACTGGGAAGAAGCGCTGCACCAGGGCGAGATTCCGGGCGCGTACTGGGCCGTGCTCATGCACCGCAAGGGCACGGCCGAGTTGCGCAACCGCGCCTTCGGCGACATCCACATGCTGTCGCACCTGGTGGGCGCCGCCAACCGCGCCGACATCCGCCGTCTCGCGGCCCTGGAGCGCGACAACGTCGAGTTGCGCGACCGGCTGGACCGCCACCAGCTTCGCTCGCAGGAACTGATCGAGGAGCGCGACAAGAGCATCCTGCACCTGAAGCAGGAGCTGATCGACGCCGCGAAAGCCCGCGCAATGGCGCCGGCCTCCGCGCCGGGCGACGTTTCAGCGCGCACCCGTCTCGAGGAGTCCGAAAGAGCCGCGGTCCTGATCGCGGTGCAAACCGAACGCCGGGAACGCGCCGAGCAGGCCTCGGCGTTTGCCGCCACCGAAGTGGCACGGCTCACCGAGGAGCTCGAGCACCTTCGCGCGCACGCGGTGGCGCTGGGCCGCGAACTCGGCGCGGCCGAGACCCAGCTGAAGATGCATGCGGGCGAGGGCGTGTCCAACGCCTGCCTCGACCAGCAACTGCAGGGCCGGCGCATTCTCTACGTCGGCGGCCGGCCCAGTTCCGCGCCGGCGATCCGCGACCTGGTGCAGCGGCACGGCGGCGAACTCCGGCGGCACGGCGGTGCGCTCGAAGACCGCAGCGGCCTCCTGGCGGCCGCGGTCTCGTGGGCGGAAGTGGTGGTTTTCCCGGTCGATTGCATCGACCACGAATCGGTCGACAACCTCAAGCGCCTGTGCACGCGCCAGCAGGTGCGCTACCTGCCGCTGCGCAGCGCCGGCATCGCGTCGTTTGCCGCGGCATTCTCGAGTCCGCCGGTCGAAGACGCGGGCCAGGCCGGTGCCTCCAGCAGCCCGATCTGCCCCCGGCACGGATGAGTGCGCTCGATAGACTCGGGTCTTCAACCCGAAGGAGTCCCCATGAAGATCAGCGCCCGCAATGTCCTGTCCGGCAAGGTCATCTCCATCGTCCGCGGTCCGGTGACGACCGAAGTCACACTGGAAATCGCACCCGGCGTGCAGGTCGTCTCCACCATCACCAGCAGCTCCGCGCAGTCGCTCAACCTCACCGAGGGCGGCTCGGCCTATGCGGTGATCAAGGCATCGAGCGTGATGGTCGGCACCGACTGATCTCCCTCCCCGGCGCGGCCGGCTCGCCGGTGCGCCGATGTTCATCAGGCAACTGAACTGCGTCGTCGCACTGGCGCGCGAGCGAAGGCCCAGTTCGCCAGAGACGCTGCCCAGCAGGGTGCCGGGCTTGAAGTCGATGCGCCTGGGCGTGGGGAGCGTCTGCCCGTCGGGATAGCGCTCCAGATGCGGCAGGTCGTCGCGGGCGCAGGTCTTGGGGTAGCCGGTGACCGGGTCGTCGTAAAGCACACACACTGTCTTTGCCAATTTCATCTCCTGGTTGTGAGGTGGCAGCAAAACGCTGCACCGGGAGAGATGGTTTCCGAACGGGCTTTTCAGTGCCAATCGTTTGATCGGATGGCTTGATAGGTGTGGCTTATGACGCTGCCTGCCTCCGTGTCCTCAGAGGATGTAGCAGTTGTTCTGGATGATCGTGCGGCCGGCCGTGCTGCCCACGTAGGCAATGAAAGCATCGACCGCGGCATTGGTCGAGCCGGGCCGGCCGCGGATCGCCGCTGCATCCTGCAGCAGGCGGTCATGCGGCGGATTGCCGTTCACCGTGGCGGGCGTGTACTCGAAGTACGTGCCGGTGAGCAGCGGGTTGATTGCACCGGAGCCATTGCACACCTGCGATTTGGCGACGAACCCCATGTTGGGATACGTGGTGGCGCTGCTGCTCGCATTCACCGCCGTATAGGTGGTACCGATGGTGGTGTACTGGCTGAACTTGGCGTCATAGGCACCGCCAGGATAGGCAATGCCGTTGACCCGGCTGAGCACCTGCTTGGCCGCGGTGCCATACGGTGCAGTGACCGTGTTGGCGATCGCAACCTGGCCGTTCGCATAGGCGTAGCTCGCAGGGTTGGGGAAACCGGCCGAGCCGCTGGCGCTCACGTTCGGGCCGAATTTCGACCACAGGATCAATTTGCCTTCGGCATAGCGGAACGGCACCTGCACCACGCTGGAATAAGCCGCGCGCAGAGCGGCCGGCGTGGTGTCGTCCGCCGCAAAGAACAGGTCATACGGCGTGGTGCCGCCGGGTGCCGACAGCGCGGTGCCGATGGCCGTCTGGAAATCGCCCGTCGCGCCGTAAGTCACGGTGAAGCTGCTGCTCGAGAACGGCAGGCCCGAGGCCCCGAAGGCATTGACCAGCTGGACCATCGCCCCCTGGAAATTCGCCGCCACGGCCACGTTGATGGACTGCGCCCACGTAGCGGACGAACCCAGCATCAGCGCGGACGCGGAAACGCCCAGCGCAATTTTCTTGATCGAAAGTTTTCTCACGGTATCTCCTGGATGAATTGGATGAAGCATTGGGCGTGAGTCTTTAGCGCTATATAGGTTTGTATATAGATTGCATCGCATGTAGGTAATGCATCGGCATTGAATTGCAGGGTAATGCGATTCAAGATTCATCCGGATAGCGCATGAAAAATCACGGTCGCTATACTCTCAGAAATATAACGAGACAGGTGAACGAATGACGCAGGTCGCGAAGAAATCCAGAAGCCGTCGTCCCCGATTGAATTCAAAAGTATGCGCAGCCATCTGCGCGCTTCTTTGTTCATCGATGGGAATGGCCGCACCGCAAGGCGGCGTGGTCACCAGCGGCGGTGCCACCATCGGCCAGGCGGGCAGCGTGACCCGCATCGACCAGAGCACGCAGCGCGCGACCATCAACTGGCAGGGCTTTGGCATCGGCGCCGGCGAGACCGTCAACTTCAGTCAGCCCAATGCATCGGCGATCACGCTCAACCGCGTCGTCGGCAACGAACGCAGCGTGATCGACGGCGTGCTGAACGCCAACGGCAAGGTCTTCCTGATCAATTCGAACGGCGTGCTGTTCACCCGGGGCAGCAGCGTGAACACCTCCGGTCTCGTGGCCAGCACGCTGGACATCAGCGACGCCGACTTCAACGCCGGGCGCTACGTGTTCAACGGCAACGGCGGCAGCAACTCGGTCATCAACATGGGCACGCTCACCGCGGTCAACGGCGGCTACGTGGCGCTGCTGGGCAGTCTTGTGTCGAACCAGGGCGTGATCGTCGCGACCAAGGGCACGGTGGCACTGGGCAGCGGCGAGAAGATCAGCCTCAACTTCAACGGCGATTCACTGGTGAACGTGAGCATCGACCAGGGCACGCTGAGCGCGCTGGTCGAGAACAAGGGCGCGATCTATGCCGACGGCGGCAAGGTGATCCTCACCGCGAAGGCGGCCTACGACCTGCTGAGCAGCCAGGTGAACAACACCGGCATCGTGCAGGCGCGCACGGTGGACGACCTGAAGGGCGGCATCGTCGTGCGCGCGGATCGCGGCACGGCCAACGTGGGCGGAACGCTGGATGCATCGGCGCCCCTGGGCGGCGACGGCGGAACCATCGAGACCTCGGGCCGCAGCGTCAGGGTGATGGACGACGCGGCCGTCACCACCAAGGCGGCGAGCGGCAGCACGGGCACGTGGACGCTGACCTCCGACGGATTCACCGTTGGCGCGGGTGCGAACATCGGCGGCGCCCAACTCGGCACGCAACTGGGCAACAACAACGTGACGATCGCCTCGACGGGGGCAAGCGGCGCCGACGGCCACATCCACGTTGACCAGGCCGTGAACTGGTCGGCCGGCACCGCGCTCACGCTGACCGCGGCCAACGACATCCTCATCAATGCGCCAATCGCCGCGACGGGACTGAGCGCAGGGCTGAACCTGAATTTCGGCTCCACGAGGGACTACAGCATCAACACGGCGCAAGGCGCATCGGTCACGCTGAGTGGTGCCAATGCGACCCTGGCGATGAATGGACAGGCCTATACGCTGATCCACAGCATGAGCGACCTGGAGGCTATCGACGACACGGGCGGCGTTGCGGCGGGGCGCTATGCACTCGCGGGCGACCTCGATGCATCGGGCAAGACCTACGGCAATACGGTGGTGTCCACCCTTTCGGGAACGCTGGCGGGGCTCGGCCACACGATCAGCAACCTGACGATCCTGGAGCCGATACACAACGACGCCATGCAGACGCCGACCGGCCTGGTCGGCACGGCCCAGATCGGCAGTGTGATCCGCGACATCGGTTTGCTCAACGTCAACGTGAGCGGCTACGGCCGGGTCGGTGGACTGGTCGGGGAGAACATCGGCGGCAGCATCAGCCACGCCTACGTTACGGGGGCGGTGCAGGGCTTCACCAACGTGGGCGGCCTGGTGGGCTACAACGGGAGCAAGTTCGACATCCCGACGGGCGAGTTTTTCGTTGGCGACGGCATCATCTCGGACTCTTATTCCACCGCCACGGTGACGGGAACTTCCCGCTACGCAGGGGCCTACCAATACATCGGCGGACTGCTGGGCAGGAACTTCGGTGCCACCTACCAGGTCCTTCGCTCCAACGCTACCGGCAACGTCGCGGCCTTGAGTGATCCCAGCTCCGGCCAGACCAACCAGAACATCGGCGGATTGGTCGGCGGCAACGTCAGCGGCACCATCGCCGACTCCTACGCCACGGGCAAGGTGACGGTATCGGACAACTCGAGTTCCGTCGGCGGCCTGACCGGGATCAACAACGGCCCCACCAGCCTCATCGTCAACAGCCATGCCACGGGCGACGTCGCGGGCGGGCAGGGCAACGTGGGTGGACTGGCAGGCAGCAACATGGGCGGTCGCATCGTCAACTCCTACGCCACCGGCAACGTGACCGGTGGGCCGGTCGTCTTGCCTGGCGCCGAGAGCTACGGCGGGCTGGTGGGCTTCAACAGCGGCGGCAGCATTTCAGGCTCGCATGCAAGCGGCACGGTGACGACTTCCAGCGGAATTGCCGGCGGCCTGGTGGGGAACAGCGGCGGCAACGGCGCAAGCATCACCGACTCCTACGCGACCGGTGACGTGAAGGGCGGGGTCGGCAGCGGCGTGGGCGGCCTGGTCGGCTCGAACAGCGGCGCCATCTCCGGCTCGTATGCCTCCGGCAATGCCTCGGGCGAAAGCGCGGGCGGCCTGGTGGGCGGCAACCAAGGCGTCATCACGGACTCCTATGCGACCGGCAACGTGTCTGGCTCCTATGCGGCCGGCGGCCTGGTGGGGCAGACGGCTGGCGGCAGCATCTCCAACTCGCGAGCCAGCGGCAACGTGACAGGTGGCGCCGACTCCGGCTTCGCCGGCGGACTGGTGGGCCGCAATGAGGGCGGCAACATCGACAACTCGCACGCGACCGGAACGGTCACGCAGGGGAACGACAGCACGGGCCGCCTGGTCGGAGGGGGCACGGGCACAGGCGCCATCACCAACAGCACGTATCGCGACGCGGCAGCCGAGGCGGCGGCACAAGCTGCGGCAGAGGCTGCCGCCCGTGCTGCTGCGGCGGCGCAGGCCGCGGCACAAGCGGCACAAGCGGCACAAGCGGCACAAGCGGCACAAGCGGCACAAGCGGCACAAGCGGCACAAGCGGCCGCAGCGGCGGCGGCGCAGGCATCGAGCGAGGCGGCGGCGCAGGAACAGGCCGCGGCCGCCGCTGCTGCACAGGCTGCGGCCAACGCCGCTGCACAGGCCGCAACCCAAGCCGCCGCCCAGGCTGCGGCGCTGCAGGCCCGTGCCGAGACCGGCACCCGTCTCGCGTCGAACGCCGCCGCCCAGACACAGAGACAACAGGAGCGTCCCGCCGCCGAAGCGACCGCAGGCCTCGCGCAACGGGCGGCCTTGCTGGCGGACAACATCGTCTTGGCCGACAAGCGCAACTTCTCCGCCAACATCCAGCGCATCGAGATCGACGGCAAGGTCTTCGAACTGGAAGACGAAGAAAACAAGGCAGCACCTGCCGCGCAGCCATCGACGCCGCGGTGAGGTCGCCATCCCCATGCGGGACGCCTTCGCCGACGCCGCCTTCCATTCCTTTTCTTCGTTCCGTTGCGACATGAACCCAGCCCGTCCCGCCTCGTCTTCACGCCGAGTGCATCCAGCGCTTGCCGCTTTCTCCGTGCTCTGCACATTCGCAGCCGCAAGCCATGCCCAGGTTCAGCCTGTGCCCAGCTACGGCATCGGCGATGCGCTCAGGGAAGCCCAGCCTCCGCGTCCACCGGCCCCGAGCCAGCCGCCTGCGCCGGTGATCGTCGAGCAGCCCGAGCGGCCGATGAACCTGCCCGCCGGCGAAACGCTCGCGGTCCGCGAATTCAGGGTCGAAGGTGCCGAAACCATTCCGCCCGCCGAGCTGCAGGCCGTGCTCGATCCCTACCGCGGCCGCGCGCTGTCGATGGCCGAGATCGAGCAGGCCGCCGGCAAGATCACGGCGCTGTACCGCAGCCGCGGCTACCTCGTGGCGCGCGCCTATGTGCCGAGACAGGACGCAAGCGCGGGCACGCTGGTGATCCGTGTCCTCGTGGGCACCTACGGAAAGCTCGCGTTCAAGAACCGGTCGCTGGTGCGCGACGGCACGATAGGCGGCGTGTTCGCACCGCTGCAGGCCGGCAAGGCCGTCTCTCGCGAAGACCTGGAGCGCGCGATGCTGCTCGTCGGCGACATGCCCGGCGCCGCCTTGCCGCGCCTCACCATCTCTCCGGGCGACGCACCGGGCACCTCGGACTTCGATGTCGAAGTGGGAGAAAGCAAGCGCTTCACCGGCTATGTGCTGGGCGACAACCAGGGCTCCAGTTACACAGGCAGGAACCGGCTGAGCGCAGGGCTGGACATCAATTCGCCCTTCGGCGTCGCCGACAAGCTGAGCCTCAACCTCATGGGCACCGAAGGCGGGGGCCTGGACAACGGCAGGCTGGCCTACAGCTTTCCATTGACCGTCAGCGGCCTGCGCCTGGAGCTCGCCGCCGCACGCACGACCTATCACCTGGGCGGCGACTACAGCGACCTCGAGGCGAAGGGCAGGGCGCGCACCGTGGAGGCCACCTTCAGCTATCCCTTGCTGCGCAGCCGCGAGCAGAACCTTTCCTTGAGCCTGAATCTCGCGTCCCGGCACTTGCGCGACGAGGTGGGCGTGGCTGAGAGCATCGACAACAAGACCGCGAAGGTCGCCACCTTCGGCGTGCAGCACGAACGCTGGGGCGACCTGCTGGGCCGGCCGGGCTACACGAACCTCAGCGCCGGGGTGAGCTACGGCCATCTGGACATCGCCGACCCCGCGCAGCAGGCGATCAACAAGGCCGGCGCCGACACGGCCGGCGACTTCGCCCACCTGAACCTGCGGCTCGCCGCGAACATGGAAGTCGCCAAGGGCTGGACCGCAAGCGCCGCACTGAGCCTGCAGAAGGCGCTGCGCAACAAGAACCTGGACGGCAGCGAGCAGATGAGCATCTCGGGCCCCAACGGCGTGCGGGCGTACCGCGAATGGGTGAGCGGCGACAACGGCTACCTGCTCAATGCGGAAGTGCGCTACGCCTTGCCCGCACCGGAAGGGCTCACGCATTCGGTGGGTGTGTTCGCCGACCTCGGACGCGCCTGGCTGCAGAACGCCGCCTACACCGCCACGAGCCACGGCGTGCGCCTGTCGGACGTGGGCGTGGGATACCAGGCGCGCTACGGTTCGTTGTTCGGGCGCGTGCAGGTCGCGCGCGCCATCGGGTCGCGGCCGCAGGAGATCGCGCGCGACGGCCGCACCCGCGTGCTGGTGCAGGCCGGCGTGGTTTTCTGAAGAACCGAGAGAGGAGAAATTCAATGAACACGAACTGGCTCGCCGGCGCCATCGACTACGGCGTCATCGGCCTCCTGGTGGTGCTGAGCGTGGTCGTCGTGGCCATCGGCATCGAGCGCGCCTGGCTCTTTTGCCGCATCGACACGCACGCCATCCGCGACATCAAGTCGCTGGAGCTGACGCTGACGCGCAAGCTCTTCGTCATCGCCTCGGTGGCGAGCAACGCGCCGTACCTGGGCCTCCTGGGCACCGTGTTCGGCATCATGCTGACCTTCTACAACATGGGGCAGGACGCCTCCATCGACACCGGCAAGATCATGGTGGGCCTGGCGCTCGCGCTGAAGGCCACCGCGGTGGGGCTGGCGGTGGCGCTGGTCTCAGTGGTGCTCTACAACACGCTGCTGCGCAAGGTGCAGGTGTTGATCCTCGAATGGGAGATCGCGCGTGACCGAAAAGCCGATTGACAGCATGAACATGCTCCCGTTCGTGGACATCATGCTGGTGCTGCTCACCATCGTGCTGACGACCTCGAGCTTCATCGCGAGCGGGCGCATTCCGGTGAACCTGCCGCAGGCCAGCGCGAGCCGGTCCGACACCTCGCAGACGCAGACGATCGTCATCGATGCGGCGGGCGTCATCCATTTCGGCGGGGAGACCGTGAATGCCGACGGGCTGAAGGCAAGGCTCGCCGCCGTGGACAGGCAGACCGCCTTCCTGCTGCGCGCCGACAGGACGGTGCAGCTGCAGCGCTTCATCGACGTGGCCGATGTGCTGAAGCAACTCGGCTTCGCCAGGGTGGCCGTGCAGACCGAGGTGGGCACGAAGTGACTGCCGTAGGCGCCTTGCCCGAGCGGCGACTGCGCCTGGTGTTCGCGGTCGGGCTCGGCATTTCGGTGCTGCTGCATGCGGGGCTGGTGTTGCCGTGGTTGATGAACGATTGGGCGCCCGCGCGCCCGCCGCGGCACGAGCAGCTGCGGGTCGATCTCCTGGGGATGGTGAGCAATCGCCAGAGCGAACAGCAGCTCGCCGGGCGGCCCACGGCGTCCGCCGTGGCCGAGCCACCGCGGGAGCAGCGGGTGGCGCCCGCGCCGCCGGCATCGGCATTGCCGAAGTCCGCAACCAGGAAGGAAGCGCGCGAACGGCCGACTGCAATGCGCCAGGCCGCGCCGAGCCCGGTCCAGGTGGAAGTTCCCGCCGAGGCGCCCGCGCAGCGCACGCCCGACCTGCCTGCGCCATTGGCCGCCGCGCCGCCCGCGGCGAACGGTGCCGAGGAAGAGCGCGTGCAGCAGACCGTGCGCCCGCGCAATGCCGACGCCGACGCCCTTCGCAAATACCTCGCGAGCCTGAAGCGGGCGATCCAGAACAGGCTGGTCTATCCGGCCGAGGCGCGCGA
Source organism: Variovorax sp. 770b2 (assembly GCF_900115685.1). Taxonomy (GTDB): domain Bacteria; phylum Pseudomonadota; class Gammaproteobacteria; order Burkholderiales; family Burkholderiaceae_C; genus Variovorax. The sequence continues at coordinate 1,524,677 of NZ_FOXJ01000001.1, forward strand.
AGCGGGCTATGTCGGCGCGCCGACCATCCGCTTCGTCCTGACCGAGAACGGCGACATCCTCTCCGGGTCGCTCGCCGTGCAGAAAAGCAGCGGGTACCCCGTGCTCGACGAGAGCGCGATGCGCGCCGCGCTCGCCGGCGCGCCTTTCGAGAAGCCACCGCGGCAGATGGATGTCGCGATTGCCGTCGCATTTGTTCAAGACCGGGAGCGACCATGAACATCGTTGTTGCCATTGCAGACACCGAGCCGCTGAAGATCCTGGGCGGCGTTCCCCGGCCGCGCATCTTCACCATCGAAGACCTCGTGAAGCTGGGCCGGCACGAACTGGGGCCCACGCAGGTCCTGTGCTTTTCAGGCCGTCCCGTCGCGCAGGTGGACAGCTACGCGGGAGCCCGGCTCATCGACGTGCTCGACCACTGCGGCCTCTCGGAAAGGCCGCGCCCCGAGCTCAAGCGCTGCATCGTCCGCGTGCGCGGAGACGACGGCTACGAAGCCGTCTTCAGCTGGAACGAGCTCTACAACGGCACGATCGGCGAGAAGGTGCTGGTGCTGTACGAGAAGAACGCGGGGCCGCTCGAGGCGCACCTGGGCACGCTGTGCCTGATCTCCGCCAACGATGCGCGCCTGGGCCCGCGCCATCTGCGCGGCATGTCGCAGGTGACGGTGCAGATGCTGTGACCGTCAGGCGTCGTTCGCCTGCGCCAAGAGCCACTGCCTGAAGACCTGCAGCGACTGCATCTGCGCCGACTCCTCCGGGTACACGAGGTAATAGCCCTTGGCATAGCGCCACTTGCGCCGCGACAGCCGCCTCAGGCGCCCCGATGCCACCGACTCGTCGCTCATGTAGGGCGGCAGCAGCGCCACGCCCATGCCGGCCAATGACGCGTTGAGGGCCATGGACATGATGTCGTAGCGCGGCCCTTCGCGTCCTGCTTCGCCCACGATGCCTTCGCGCGCGAACCACTCGTCCCAGGCACCCGGCAGCGTCTGGTGGTGGATCAGCGCCGAGCGCGGCGTGTTCGCATCGACCGTCTTGCCGTGCGCGGCGATCCATGCGGGCGCCGCGTAGGGCGAGAGGTCCAGCGCCAGCACGAACTCGCTGTGCAGGCCCGGGCGCTTGCCGTCGCCGAATTCGAGCGACGCATCGACCGGCGTGGCGGCGAAATCCACCGGTCCCACGCGGGTGCCCAGGTTCAGCGTGATCTCGCCGTGGTCGCGGGTGAATCCCGGCAGGCGCGGAATCAGCCAGTAGCTGCCGACCGAGGCGCCGCACGACAGCGACAGTTCGCCGCCGCGCCCCTTGAGCGCCATCACGTTGGCCGTGGCGCGCTCCAGCCGCTGCAGCAGCGGTGCGACTTCGCCCAGGTAGTAGCGGCCCGCGTCCGTCAGCGCCAGGGCCTCGCGCCGGCGCGTGAAGAGCTTCACGCCGAGCCGGTCTTCCAGCGTCTGTACCTGCCGGCTCACGGCGCCCTGCGTGAGGCGCAGTTCCTGCGCGGCCGCGGTGAAGGAGCGCAGCCGCGCGCTGGCCTCCAGGCACATCAAGGACATCGTCGAAGGGGCGCGAACGTGCTGGGTCATGAGAAAAGAACAAGTCTGGTGCATGCACCTGTTGGTGCTGCCTGGGCGCACCTCCACCGTGCATGAGGAAAGCTCATGCTAATCCCAGAAAACGTGGCTTGTCCAATGCGGCATGCGAACTGATCATCGGCGCACCGATTCTTCACTGCCGGAGTTCTCTGCCATGCGTCCACGTGCCTTGCTTTGTGCCTTCGTCGCTGCCGCGATGGCGGTGGTCTCGCTGCCGGCCCTGGCGGCCTATCCCGACAAGGCGATCCGCCTGATCGTGCCTTCGGCCCCCGGCGGCGCGCCCGATTCGCTGATGCGCGCCCTGGGCGCGCAGCTGTCGCAGCAGATGGGCGTGCCCATCGTGATCGACAACAAGCCCGGCGGCTCCTACACGATCGGCACCATGGACCTGGTGCATGCCGCGCCCGATGGCTACACGCTGGCCTACGGCAACATCGTCTCGCTGGCCACCAACCGGTCGCTGCTGCCCAACGTGCCGTACGACGTGGAGAAAGACCTGACGCTGGTCGCCAACACGCTGCGCCTGTCGAACCTGATGATCGTCAACAACGACCTGCCGGTGAAGAACGTGACCGAGCTGGTCGCCTACGCGAAGAAGAACCCGGGCAAGCTGGCCTTCGCGTCGGACGGCAACGGCACCACCGCGCACCTGGGCGTGGAGCTCTTCAAGTCGATGACCGGCACGGACATGCTGCACGTGCCCTACAAGGCCGCGACGGCGGCGGTGACCGACCTCATCGGCGGCGGCGTGCAACTGATGATGGTCAACACGCCCGTCTCCGGCCCGCTCGCGCAGTCGGGCAAGGTGAGGGCGCTGGGCATCTCCTCGCGCCAGCGCTCGCCCACCTACCCGGACGTTCCCACCATCGCCGAGGCCGGCGTGCCGGGCTTCGAGGTCGAGGCCTGGGGCGGGATCATCGGGCCGGCGCGCATGCCCAAGGACGTGGTGACGCGGCTCAATGCCGAGATCCGCACCGCGCTGGCCAACCCGGGCCTGCGCGAGCGCTTCAGGCTGCTGGGCGCCGAGACCGATTTCGGCACGGCCGAGCAGTTCCTCGAGTTGTCGCGGCGCGAGACGGTCAAGTGGGCAAAGATCATCAAGGACTCCGGCGCCAAGATCGATTGAACCGGCTGAAAGCACGCTCCCAATGACCCCCTGGAAAGCCGCAAGGCCAGGCGACCTCGTCGGCGCCATCGACACCCCCGCGCTCGTGCTCGACCTCGATGCGTTCGAGCGCAACCTCGCGCGCATGGCCGAGGCGTTGCGCGGCAGCGGCGTGCGCCTGCGCGCCCATGCCAAGTGCCACAAGACACCGGAAATCGCCTTGCGGCAAATGGCCCTGGGCGCGGCTGGCATCTGCTGCCAGAAGGTCAGCGAAGCGGCGGTTTTCGTGGCAGCCGGCATCCAGGATGTTCTGGTCACCAACCAGGTGATGGGCCAGACCAAGCTGCGCCACCTCGCTGCGCTGGCCCGCGAGGCGCGCATGGGCGTGCTGGTCGATCATCCGCAGCAGGTCGAAGCGCTGCGCGCCGTCGCTCAAGAGGAGGGCGTGACGCTGGATGTGTACGTGGAGGTCAACGTCGGCGCCAACCGCTGCGGCGTGGCGCCCGGCGAAGAGGCGGTGCGGCTCGCGCTGCAGGTCGCGGACGCCGCGCCGCAGCTTCGCTTCATGGGCCTGCACTGCTACCACGGGCCGGCCCAGCACCTGCGCGCCCCCGAGGAGCGCGCCGCGGCCATCGCCGGTGCCGTGGAGGCCGCGCGCACGACCCGCGCCGCCATCGAGGCTTGCGGCATCGCAGTCGAGCGCGTGACGGGCGCGGGCACCGGCAGCTTCCAGCACGAGCGTGACTCGGGCGTGTTCAACGAGATCCAGGCCGGCTCCTACGTCTTCATGGACCGCGACTACGGCGACAACCGGCGCGGCGAAGACGACATCGCGTTCGAACACGCGCTGTTCGTGCGCACCACCGTCATGAGCCGCGCCACGCCCCAGCGCGCCGTGGTCGACGCGGGCCTGAAGGCCTCCAGCGTCGATTCGGGCCTGCCCACCGTGTGGCAGCGCCCCGACCTGCGCTACGTGAAAGCCGCCGACGAACACGGCGCGCTGGCCACGTCCGATGCCGCCGCGCTGTCCCTGGGCGACCAGTTGATGCTGGTGCCCGGCCATTGCGACCCGACCGTCAATCTCTACGACGAACTGGTCTGCGTGCGCGGCGAGCGGGTGGAGGCCCTGTGGCCCATTGCCGCGCGCGGCGCGCTGCTTTAACTCTCTTTCAATCCAAGGCATTCAAGGTATCCGATGCAGGAAAAATTCGACCTTCTCATCCGCAACGCCAGCATCGTCGATGGCACCGGTGCACCGCGTTTTGCGGGCGACATCGGCATCCGCGGCGACCGCATCGCCCGCATCGGCGATCTCTCCGCCTCGCATGGCGAAGTGGAAATCGACCGGGCAGGGCGCATCGCGGCACCCGGCTTCATCGACGCGCACACGCACGACGACCGCCTCATGCTGTCCAACCCCGACATGGCGCCCAAGGTGAGCCAGGGCATCACCACCGTGGTCGCGGGCAACTGCGGCATCTCGCTCGCGCCGATGCCGGGCGGCATCACGCAGCCGGTCACGCCGCCGCTGAACCTCTTGGACGAAGAGGGCGGCTGGTTCTCCTTTCCGACCTTCGCCTCGTACATCGCCGAGCTGCGCGCCAAGCCCGCGGCCACCAACTGCGCGCTGCTCGTGGGACACACCACCTTGCGCGTCGCGACGCTGGACGACCTGGGCCTGCCGGCCACCGCTGAACAGATCGTGCGCATGCGCGCGCTGGTGCAGGAAGCGCTGGAGGCCGGTGCCATCGGCGTTTCCACCGGCCTCTACTACGAGCCTGCGGTCGCCGCGCCGACCGAGGAGGTCATCGAGACCTGCCGCCCGCTGAAGGACTTCAACGGCGTCTACTGCACCCACATGCGCAACGAGGCCGACCGCGTGATCGACTCGCTCAAGGAAACCTTCCGCGTCGGCCGCGAGGTGGGCGTGCAGGTGGTGATCTCGCACATGAAGGTGGTCGGGCCCGAGAACCACGGCCGCTCGCAGGAGGCGCTCTCCTTCATCGAGAAGAACATGGCCACGCAGCCCATCTGCCTGGACTGCTACCCCTACACGGCCGGATCGACCATCCTCTCGTCCGACCGCGCCGCGAGCTCGTCGCGCGTGATCGTGAGCTGGTCCAAGCCGATGCCCGAGTACGCGGGCCAGGACCTGGACGTCATCGCGAAGAAGCTGGGCGTGAGCCAGGACGAGGCGATCCGCCAGCTCAGCCCCGCGGGCGGCATCTACTTCCGGCTGGACGAGGCCGACGTGCAGCGCATCCTGAAGTTCGACCAGACCATGATCGGCTCCGACGGCCTGCCGCACGACGCCTCGCCGCATCCGCGGCTGTGGGGCAGCTTTCCGCGCGTGCTGGGCCACTACGGCCGGCTGCTGGGGCTGTTTCCGCTGGAGACCGCCATCTACAAGATGACCGGCCTTACCGCGAAGAATTTCGGCCTGAAGGACCGCGGCGTGCTGAAGGAAGGCGCCTACGCCGACCTGACCCTGTTCGATGCCGACACCGTGGACGAAGCCGCCACCTACGAATCGCCGATGGCACCTGCGCGCGGCATCGAGGCGGTGATCGTCAACGGCGCGGTCGTGTGGCAGGGCGGCGGCCCGACGGGCGCGCGGCCAGGGCGAGTACTGGCGCGTGAAGTGGAAACGCTGGAAGTGGCGAAGGGCTGAGTCACCACGCGTCCGCGCGCCCCTGCAGCGCGCGACGGGCGAGCAGGAAGGTCGCCGCATTCCAGCTCTGGCCGGCCATGCCCATCGGCACCAGCGTCCTGCCGTGGAACCACTCGGTGAAACGCCAGTCGTCCAGGGCATTCACCTTCGCAAGCCGTGCGAGTTCGGCCCAGGCGAGCGCATCCTGCCCGAGCCCGGCCAGCGCCATCACCCAGAAGCCGCCGACGAAGGGCCAGATGCCGCCGTTGTGGTACTGGTGCACGTCGTTCTGCTGGTGGCGCCCCATGTAGGGCCGCCAGAGTTCGTGCTGGCGCGACAGCGGATGCAGCACGACCCGCACCGGGTACGGGTCGCTGGCGCGCGCCGTGGCGATGGTGTCCACGATGCGGCTGGCCATCGCGGGGTCGGCCAGCCCGGCCTGCAGCGCGAGCACGTTGCCGAACACGTCGCCCTCGTCGCCGACGACCGCGAAGTTGACGAAGCTCAGGTACAGGCCCGGGTCGCGCCGCCCGCGCCGCGCGTAGTGCCGCAGCAGCCGCGCCCGGTGGTACTCGGGCAGGTCGCGCTGGAACGGGTTGAACATGTGGTTGAAGTGGTGCTGCGTTTCCTCGGCATGGTCGAGCGCAAAGCGGCGCTTGACGTCGTACCAGAGCGCGTTGCTGTACAGCACGTAGCCCGAGCGCGGCATGATGTCGGCCCAGTCGCTCGCCTCGTTCTGCTGCAGCAGCCGGAAGTGCTGGTGCTCCTGCGCGAGCAGCCAGCCGATCGCGCGGGCCACGCCGTCTTCCCAATGCGATGGGCCGACCTTGCCGTGGCGGCGCACGTGGTCCACCGCGATCAGCCACCACAGCGTGGCGTCGATGCAGCCCAGGTACCAGAAGTCCGCATCCTGGCCCTCGGGGTCGACGTACTTGGGAATCTGGCCATTGGCCGCCTGCTGCGCCGCGAGCGCATCGAGGCTGGCGACCGCGCCTTGCTCCAGCGCGGGCACGCCGCTGCCGCACATGGCCATCACGCAGATCGCGGCATCGCGCCCGAAGATGCGCGTGTAGCGGCGCGCCACGGCCGCCTCGGTGCGGCTGGCGGCCAGGATGCCGTGCGGTGTCAGGTTGCTTTCCAGGAGCGCGAGCGAGGCCTCTGAGCAGGCGTCGATCAGCGCGAGCGAATCGGAATCGGGCATCGTCGTCATGGCGTGGATCGTATGAGATGCGGTGCGCGGGCGTCCGACGCCCGGGGTGGCCCGGTTCTCACAGCCGGGACCCGTCGTAACCTGCAGGCTTCCGACGTGTGCACAGCAGAAGACAGAAAGAAGAAATCATGGCGCGCAAACCTGCCAGCAAATCCACCGGCAAACCCACCAGCACTCCCGCCCACGACATCGACCACTTCGTGCGCGTTCGCGGCGCACGCGAACACAACCTGCGCAACGTCGACGTCGACATCCCGCGCGACGCACTGGTGGTGTTCAGCGGCATCTCCGGCTCGGGCAAGTCCTCGCTGGCCTTCGGCACGCTGTATGCCGAGGCGCAGCGGCGCTATTTCGAATCGGTCGCGCCGTATGCGCGCCGGCTGATCGACCAGGTGGGCGTGCCCGCGGTCGATGCCATCGACGGGCTGCCGCCCGCCGTGGCCCTGCAGCAGCAGCGCGGCACGCCGAGCACGCGCTCCTCGGTGGGCAGCGTCACCACGCTGTCCAGCCTGCTGCGCATGCTCTATTCGCGCGCCGGCGACTATCCGCCGCGCCAGCCGATGCTCTATGCGGAAGATTTTTCGCCCAACACGCCGCAGGGCGCATGCCCGACATGCCACGGCCTGGGCCGCATCTTCGAGGTGACCGAGCGCTCGATGGTGCCGGACGACACCCTCAGCATCCGCGAACGCGCCATCGCCTCCTGGCCGCCCGCATGGCACGGCCAGAACCTGCGCGACATCCTCGTCACCATGGGCATCGACGTCGACAGGCCCTGGCGCGACTTGCCGAAGAAAACGCGCGACTGGATCCTCTTCACCGAAGAGCAGCCCACGGTGCCCGTGTACGCCGGCTTCACGCCCGCCGAGACGCGCGCAGCGGTGCGCAGCAAGACGGAGCCGAGCTACCAGGGCACCTTCATGGGCGCGCGCAAGTACGTGCTGCACACCTTCGCGACCACGCAGAGCGCGCTCATGAAGAACCGCGTCGCGCGCTTCATGGTGGGCGGCGACTGCCCGGCCTGCAAGGGCAAGCGGCTCAAGCCCGAGGCTTTGTCGGTGCGCTTCGCGGGGCACGACATCGGCGAGATCGCGCGCATGCCACTGGGGCAGTTCGCGCAGGTGTTGCGGCCGGTGGCGGCGGGCGAGGCGCCGGCGTCGTCCAGCCTCGGGACGAGCCGCAGCGCCTTGCGCGAAAAAGGGGGCGCGCATGCGGCGGCGCCCGACGTGCGCCGCACGCCCAATCAATCGGCGGAAAAGCGCATCGCCGCGCAGCGCATTGCGCACGACCTGCTGGAGCGCGTCACGGTGCTGACCGAGCTGGGCCTGGGCTATCTCTCGCTGGACCGCAGCACACCCACGCTGTCGCCGGGCGAATTGCAGCGCCTGCGGCTCGCCACGCAGATCCGCTCGAACCTGTTCGGCGTGGTCTACGTGCTCGACGAGCCCTCGGCCGGGCTGCATCCCGCGGACGGCGAAGCGCTGGTCGTGGCGCTCGACACGCTCAAGCGCTCGGGCAATTCGCTGTTCGTGGTGGAGCACGACCTGGACCTGATGCGGCGTGCCGACTGGCTGGTGGACGTGGGCCCCGATGCCGGCGAGAAGGGCGGCCTCGTTCTCTACAGCGGCCCGCCCGAGGGACTGCGCCATGTGAAGGCGTCGCACACCGCGCGGTACCTGTTTGCGCCGCACGCGGCATCTTCGCGGCCGGTGCGGGGGATGGCCGAATGGCTGAAGCTGGAAGGCGTCACGCGCAACAACCTGCAGGCCCTCTCGGTGGCGTTTCCGCTCGGGGTGATGACGGCGGTGACCGGCGTTTCCGGCTCGGGCAAATCCAGCCTGGTGAGCCAGGCGCTGGTCGAGCTGGTGGCCGCGCACCTGGGCCACGAGGCGCCGCCGCCCGACGACGAACCCGATGCCGAGCCCAGCCTCGCGGGCCGCACCGGCGGCCACATCGCCGGCGGCATGGACCGCATCCGCCGGCTGGTGCGCGTGGACCAGAAGCCCATCGGCCGCACACCGCGCTCCAACCTGGCCACGTACACGGGCCTCTTCGACCACGTGCGCAAGCGCTTCGCCGACACCAAGGCCGCCCGCGCGCGCCGCTTCGATGCCGGCCGGTTCTCGTTCAACGTGGCGAAAGGCCGGTGCCCGACCTGCGAGGGCGAAGGCTTCGTGAGCGTCGAGCTGCTCTTCATGCCCAGCGTGTATGCGCCGTGCCCCACCTGCCACGGATCGCGCTTCAACGAGCAGACGCTGAAGGTGACGCTGCGCGAGCGCACCATCGCCGATGTGCTGGCCATGACGGTGGAAGAGGCGCATACCTTCTTCGCGGACGACGGCGCCATCGAACGGCCGTTGCGGCTGCTCGCGGCCATCGGCCTGGGTTACCTGCGGCTGGGCCAGCCGGCCACCGAGCTGTCGGGCGGGGAGGCGCAGCGCATCAAGCTGGCGACGGAGCTGCAGCGCTCGCAGCGCGGCGATGCGCTCTATGTGCTGGACGAGCCGACCACGGGCCTGCATCCATCCGACGTGGACAAGCTCATGACGCAGCTGGGCGGCCTGGTCGATGCCGGCAACACCGTCATCGTCGTCGAGCACGAGATGCGGCTGGTCTCCGCCTGCGACTGGGTGATCGACATGGGACCGGGCGCGGGCGAGGAGGGCGGGCGCATCGTGGCGAGCGGCACGCCGCAGGACGTGGCGAACGCCGCGGGGAGCCGCACGGCGCCTTACCTGGCGCGCTGGACATCGCCGGGCAAGTGATCCGCGCAAGGCCCGACTGCGCCTACAAGCAGCCGCGCCGAAGCCCCACGGCCGGGTCTGCCGTGACCTCCAGGATGAAGTCTGTTCGTTCAACTTCAACCTCATTTCCAAAGGAGCCACCATGGCAAAAGACCGCTCATCCCTTCATCCTGACGATCTCAACCGCGATCCCATTTCGGGCGCACCCGGCGCCCATCCCGTCGGCACCGGCGTCGGCGCCACGGGTGGCGCCGTGGCGGGTGCCGCAGTCGGCGCGGCCGGGGGGCCGGTGGGCGCGGCGGCCGGCCTCGTCGTCGGTGCGGTGGTCGGCGGGCTCGGCGGCAAGGCCGTGGCCGAGCGCGTGAACCCGACCGCCGAGCGCTCGTATTGGGAAAACGCCTACGACCGCGAGCCTTACTACGAGACCGGCCGCAGCTACGACGACTACGGCCCGGCCTACGAGCTGGGCTGGTCCAGCCGCAACGCGGCGGTCGACGAATTCGCCTCGGTCGAGCCTTCGCTCGCACGCGAATGGGAGGCGCGCCGCGGCGCCTCGTCGCTCGATTGGGAGCGCGCCCGTCCGGCCTCGCACGCCGCATGGGAGCGTGCCGACCGCCTCTACTTCCGCGAGGAGGACATGGCGATCCCCGGCGGCGATCCGCTCTCGAACGACGACGTGGTCGACGTGCTGAACGACCTGCTGGAAAACACCCGCGACGGCGAGTACGGCTTTCGCACCTGCGCGGAAGAGGTCGAGACCGGGCGCCTGAAGGAAGTCTTCGCGTCGCGCGCGGCGCAGTGCCAGGCGTCGGCCAGCCAGCTGGTGGAACTCGTCATCACCTTCGGCGGCAAGCCTGCGGACGGCGGCACGGCCACCGGTGCGATGCACCGCGGCTGGGTCCATGTGAAGGGCGCGCTGGGTGCGAACAGCGAGCTGTCCATCCTGGAAGAGTGCGAGCGCGGCGAAGACGCAGCCGTGGCGCGCTATCGCAAGGCCCTGAAGCAGGCGCTGCCCGCGGGCGTGCGCCAGATCCTTCAGACGCAGGCGCAGGGCGCGCAACGCAACCACGACCAGATACGCGACTTGCGCAACGCCGCACGCGCCGCCAAGGCGCGCAGCTGACGCGCTGACGCGTGAATCCAAAGAAAAAAAAATGCGGCCTTCGGGCCGCTTTTTTTCGTCTCAGAGCTGAACCGAGAGCACCGACGCCAGGTGCTCCATCGCCTTCTCGTGCAGAGGGCGGTTCTTCCACGCTTGGAGCGTGACCCGTTTCGACTCCTTCAGGTCCGCCTCGAACTGTTCGGTTTCCACGGCGGCGAAAGCCTCGTCGTAGATGTTGAGGTTGGCCTCGTCGTTCAGTCGGAACGAGCGGTTGTCGAAGTTGGTCGAGCCGACCGACACCAAGAGCCCGTCGACCATGAAGACCTTGCAATGGAACATCGTCGGCTGGTATTCGCTGATCTCGGCGCCGGCCTCCAGCAGCGGGCCCCAGCCGGCGCGCGAGGCACGCCGCACGGTCTGCGAATCGATGATCGGTCCCGGCGCGATGATCCGCAGGCGCACGCCGCGCTGCATGGCCGCGACCAGCGCGCCCACGGTCAGGTCGTCGGGCACGAAGTAGGCGCTGGAGAGGTCGATGGTCCTGGTGGCCGCGGCAATCGACAGCAGGTACATCAGGTGCATGCTCTCGCTGCCGCCCGAAGGCGAGCTGCTGAACACCTGGGCGCGGCCTTCGCCCACGGCGGCGAGCGGCGGAAAGTAGCGCTCGCCGTGCAGCACGTCGCCCGACACCTTGATCCAGTTGTCCATGAACACCGCCTGCATCTGCGCCACCACCGGACCTTCGACCTTGTAGTGCGAGTCGCGCCAGTGGTCCGCGTCCTGTGCGCGGCCGGTCCATTCGGGCGCGATGCCCACGCCGCCGGTGAACCCGACGCGCCCGTCCACCACCAGGAGCTTGCGGTGGGTGCGGTTGTTCATGCGGGCGATGTCGTACCAGGTCGGCTTGTGGAAGCGGCGGATCTGCACGCCCGCGGATTCCATCTCCTTGATGAAATCGTCGTCCACCTTGGCGCTGCCGACCCAGTCGAGCAGCACGTGCACCGGCACGCCGGCCCGCGCGCGCTCGGACAGCGCATCGGCAAAGGCGCGGCCGATGTCGCCCGACCAGTAGATGTAGGTCTCGAAGGTGATGCTTTGCTTGGCCGCGCGGATGGCCTGGAGCATCGGCGGGAAGATGCGCTCGCCGTTGTAGAGCGCCTCGAAGCGGTTGCCGCCGGTGATGGGCGGGCCGAGCAGCACGCCCAGGGCGCGCTGGTACTGCGCGTCGTGCAGCGCGTACTCGCGGTGGATCTGTTCGTCGAGTTTTTTCTCGCTGCCGCCCAGGTTGACCGCCAGCAGCGTCGCGGCGACCGTCAGGACGAAAGTCCAGAAGACCGCCTTGAGCGTCTTGCGGTGCCTCACGTCGAATACAGGCGCCGCGCGCTCAATCGATCAGCTGCGTCTTGACGGCGTAGTAGGTGAGGTCGCTGTTCGTGGAGAGGTTCATCTTCTCCATGAGCCGCGTGCGGTAGGTGCTGATGGTCTTCACCGAGAGCGACAGCGCCTCGCCGATGCTGCCCACCGATTCGCCCTTGGCCAGCTTCAGGAACACCTGGAACTCGCGCTCCGACAGGTGCTTGTGCGGCGGCTCACTGTCCTTGCGCTCCAGCTGGCCCGCGAGCAGCTCGGCCACCGAGGCCGAGATGTAGCGGCGCCCGAGCGCCACGGTGCGGATGGCGTTGGCGATTTCTTCCGGCGCGCATTCCTTGTTGAGATAGCCCGAGGCGCCCTGGCGGATCAGGTTGACCGCGTAGTGCTCCTCCGGATAGCCGCTCAGGATGAGCACGCCCAGTTGCGGCGCCTTGGCGCGCACCATGGCCAGCGCATCGATGCCGCTTTGACCGGGCATGGACAGGTCCATCACCAGCACGTCCATTTCGGTGGTGCGGACCATGTCGATGGCTTCGCGGCCGGTGCCGGCCTCGCCGACCACCCGGAAATCCACGAAGGTGGAGAAGAAAGCCTTGAGGCCTGAACGAACGACCGCGTGGTCGTCGACGATGCCGATCTTGATCATGAGGGGCGCTCCTTTCCGCGTGGATGAATGCATGGCGGCCGCACAGGTTGCGGCGAGAGGAACAATGCCACAGCGGCGCGGCATTCCACGCCCGCGCATGCAGGTCGCGCTCTTGTCCTGCATGGCAACGCCGCGCTGTCCGCCATGAAGACGCGGCCTTGCGCCGATCCGTGGCGCTGCGCCTACAGCGCATGCCCCGCCGCGCCGACATGGCGCCGCCGGATGCTGCAAAAACATGAAGCGTCTTCTCTTTCCCGAAGGACCCGAACCATGGCATCCCGCATCCCCCCCTCCAGCATCACCCCCTCCGGCAACGACCCCATCGGCCCCCACGACGACAACCCGCCTTCGCGCGGAAAGCTCGAGCGCGGCGGCACGCCCGACAGCGCGCCGCTGAATTTCGACGACGACGAGATCTATTCGGGCCGCGGCAAGAAGCGCGACGGCGGCACCACGCAGGCCGCGGGCGGCGACAGCGGCAAGCTCGGCCCGCCCGCCGAACAGCTCTCGGACACCAACGCGCCGAGCGATCCCTCGAACCGGAAGGGCAGCGCATGACGCGCAAGCGTGCGACCGGCAGGCCAACCCGACCGCTCGCGCCCTGACCATGCAGACGAGCGGCCCGATCGAACCCATGCTCGCGAAGATCGCCGAGGACGTACCGCCCGAAGGCGAATTTCTCTACGAGCCCAAGTGGGACGGCTTTCGCGCCGTGGTGTTTCACGACGCGTCCGGCGTGCGCATCCAGAGCCGCGACCTCAAGCCGCTGGACCGCTATTTCCCCGAACTGCACGGGGCGCTGCGCGAAGGCTTGCCGGCGCGCTGCGTGCTGGACGGCGAGATCGTCATCGCCGGTGCGGCCGGGCTCGATTTCGATGCCTTGCTGCAGCGCGTGCACCCCGCGTCTTCGCGGGTGCAGCGCCTCGCGCGCGAGACGCCGGCGTCGTTCGTGGCCTTCGATCTGCTGGCACTGGAGGGGCGCGACCTGCAGCGCCGCAGCCAGAGCGAGCGCCGGATGCTGCTGGACGCGTTCATGGCCGACGTCGGGCCACCGATCCACCTCACGCCGATGACCGAAAGCCGCGCGGTGGCCCTGCAATGGCTGGACCGTTTCGAGGGCGCCGGCCTGGACGGCGTGATCGCCAAGCGGGCCGAGGGGGCCTACCTGCCCGGCCAGCGCGCCATGTTCAAGGTGAAGCACGTGCGCACGGCCGATTGCGTACTGGCCGGGCTGCGGTGGCACAAGTCGGGTGACGACGCGGTGGGCTCACTGCTGCTCGGCCTCTGGGACACGCAGGGCGTGCTGCAGCACGTGGGCGCGACTTCGTCGTTCGACATGGCAACGCGCCGCGCACTGGCGCGCGAACTCGCGCCGCTCATGCGCAATGCCGGCCGCGGCCACCCCTGGATCGGCGCCGACGATGCGGCCACCGCCGCGCTGCAGGCCCGCCAGCGCGCGCCCGGCGCGCGCACCCGATGGAATTCGGGCAAGGATCTGTCGTGGGTGCCGCTGCGTCCCGAGCGCGTCTGCGAAGTGCGCTACGACCATCTGCAGGGCGATCGCTTTCGCCACGGCGCCATCTTCGTGCGCTGGCGGCCCGACAAGCCGCCCACCGCGTGCACCTACGCGCAGTGCGAGGTCACGCCGCCCTACGAACTCGCGCGGGTCTTCGTGGCCGAGCGCGAACGCCCGGCTGCCAGATGACGCACCGCGCCGCTCAACTCACGCCGAGAACGATCGCGCCCGATTCGATGAACCGGTCGAACTCGATCTTCGGAATGGCGGCGGTCAGCGGCTGGCCGTCTTCGGTCCAGGTCAGCACGGCGCTGTCGCCTTCCACGATGATCTGGCACTCGCCTTCGCGAATCTCCAGCAGCGGGCCGTCACCGGCGCGGAACTCGACGGGCGCGACGATGCGCGCACTGATCTGTGTGGGGTTGGATGACATGGCGCCGATGTTTGCCATGGCCCGATGGCTTGTGCGTGGGACGGCACCGCGTGAGAGGCGAGGGCAATGACCTCAAAGATGCAGCCGCGCCCTGCGCAACGGACGCTCCGGCCGACTGTAGGACGATTCCTGCACGAACATGCGCCGAATTCCATCGCACGCCGGGGTCGTGCGCGCCTTCAATCCTTGCCGCGAAGCACCCCCCACGCACCCCCAATACAAGGAGACACGGCCATGAATTTCGAGGGCATCTATTGTTTCGACACCGCCTCGGTGCGCCTTGCCGTTTATCCCGACGGGCCCGAGGGCGCACGGGTCGTGGCGCAGATTTCTGAAGACACCCTGCACGACGGATTCGGCACACGCGAAGTCGGACACCGCCTGCTGGATGTCTGCAGGAACAACTTCCAAGCGATCGAGCCCCTGGTCGTCGCTCGCTACCGGGCCGATCCGCGGCAGCCCGTGGTCACGCTCACGTTCATCGACTTTGCGGGGCAGCGGGGCGCGTCGGCGTCCGCGGCAACGCGCACGGACGACGCGGTCGCTGCCTGAATGAAAGTCGCGCGAGGTTCTTGAGGTTTTCCGGGAGACCGTTCCATCCCGGCCCCTGCGCCGTGCGATACGGGCGATACGGGCACCTCTCCGACACGGCGAGGAGACACACACCGTAGCTGCCGCGCCCCGCGGTCTTGCAGATTGGTGGCAGCCATGCGGAGGCCAGCGTCGTTCCTTGAACAACCGTTCCGCGGGCCATTCAATCCAAGGAACGCCGGTGCCGCTGAACCATTCATCGCTGGACGATCGAGACGCCTACCTGTTCCGCGAAGGAACGCATTCCCGCCTGTACGACGTGCTGGGCTGCCACCCCGCCGATCCCGAAGAAGGAGGCGGCGCGCACTTTGCCGTGTGGGCGCCGAATGCCGAATCGGTGTCGGTGGTCGGAGACTGGAACTACTGGTCCGGCGGCGTCGATCCGCTGCAGCCCAGCCCCGATGGCACGGGCATCTGGCGCGGGCACGTGCAGCACGCGGCCGTCGGGCAGGCCTACAAATACCGCATCCGTTCGCACCAGGGCGGCTACACGGTCGACAAGGCCGACCCGGTCGCTTTCGCTGCCGAGCCGCCGCCCGCCACTGCCTCGCGCATCTGCGAGCTCTCTTACGAATGGGGCGATGCGGACTGGATGGCGAACCGCGGACCGCGCAACGCGCTCGATGCGCCGCAGTCGGTCTACGAGGTGCACCTGGGGTCATGGCGCCGGAAGGACGGCCAGTTCCTCGGCTACCGCGAGCTGGCGCACCAACTCGCCGAGTACGTCACGAAGATGGGTTTCACCCATGTGGAGCTCATGCCGGTCACCGAGCATCCGTTCTACGGCTCGTGGGGCTACCAGACCACCGGCTATTTCGCGCCGACTTCGCGCTTCGGCTCGCCGCAGGACTTCATGTACCTCGTGGACCACCTGCACCAGCAGGGCATCGGCGTGCTGCTGGACTGGGTGCCCTCGCACTTTCCGACCGACGAGCACGGCCTGGGCTACTTCGACGGCACGCACCTGTACGAGCACGCCGATCCGCGCCAGGGCTTCCACCCCGAGTGGAGCTCCAGCATCTTCAACTACGGCCGGGCCGAGGTGCGCAGCTTTCTCGTGTCGTCGGGGCTGTTCTGGCTGAACCTCTACCACCTGGACGGCCTGCGGGTGGATGCGGTCGCCTCGATGCTGTACCTGGACTACGCGCGCAAGCACGGCGAATGGATTCCCAACCGCCACGGCGGCCGCGAGAACCTGGAGGCCATCGACTTCCTGCAGACGCTGAACCGCGCCGTGTACCGCGAGCACCCCGACACCGTCACCGTGGCCGAGGAATCGACCGCCTGGCCGCGCGTCTCGCGCCCCACCGACATGGACGGCCTGGGCTTCGGCGAGAAATGGAACATGGGCTGGATGCACGACACGCTGGCCTACATGAAGGAGGACCCGGTCAACCGCAAGTACCACCACCACAAGCTGACCTTCTCGCTGGTGTATGCCTTCCACGAGAACTTCGTGCTGCCGCTCTCGCACGACGAGGTGGTGCACGGCAAGGGCTCGCTCATCAACAAGATGCCCGGGGACCCGTGGCAGCAGTTCGCCAACCTCAGGGCGCTCTACGGCTTCATGTGGGCGCACCCGGGCAAGAAGCTGCTCTTCATGGGCGGCGAGTTCGGCCAGCGCCGCGAATGGACGCACGACGGCGAGCTCGAATGGTGGGTGTGCGAGCAGGAAGGGCATGGCGGCGTGCAGCGCCTGGTGGCGCAGCTGAACCGCGTGTACCGCGGCGCGCCCGCGCTGCACCAGGTCGACTTCTCTTCCTCGGGCTTCGAGTGGGTCACCGCCGACGACGCCGAGATGAGCGTGTTCGCGTTCCTGCGCAAGGCCGGCGACGGCAGTCCGCCCTTGCTCGTCGTGAGCAACATGACCCCGGTGCCGCGCACCAACTACCTGCTCGGCGTGCCGCTGGGCGGCCACTGGCACGAGGTGATCAACACCGACGCCACGGAGTTCGGCGGCTCGGGCTGGGGCAATTTCGGGGGCGTCGAGGCGGCGCCCGTGCGGTCCCACGGCCACCGGCAATCGGTGTGCATCACCTTGCCGCCGCTGTCCACGCTGATCCTGGAGCACCGTCCCTGATGAAGAATATTTTCTCGACCAAGCCGCTCGCACCGCAGGGCGGCAACGACTCCCACATCGCCCTGGACGACGGCGCCGCTCGCGCGGTCATCGATGCCGTCCTGCCCTGCGTGGACAACGGCCGCTTCGCCGTCAAGTGCGTGGCCGGCGAGCGCGTCGCGGTGCAGGCGCATTGCTTTACCGACGGGCACGACGTGTTGCGCGTGCAGCTGTGCTGGCGTGCGCACGACCAGAAGGACTTTCGCGAAGTGCCCATGAAGCCGCTGGGCAACGATGTGTGGGAGGCCGCGTTTTCCCCGCCGGCGCTGGGCCGCTACGTCTACACGGTCGTGGCCTGGGTCGATCCGTTCGAGTCGTGGCGCCATGAGCTCGCGCGGCGCGTGGACCCCGAGGACGTGCGCATCGCCGCGCAGGTCGGTGCGCTGGAAATCGCCGCCGCGGCCGCCCGTGCCGAAGGCGCCGACCGCGCCGCGCTGCAGCGCTGGGCCACCGAACTCGATGCGAGCGGCGCCAACCCCGGCGCCGACATCACCTCGCTGAAGGCGCTGGCGCTGGACGACGAATACGCCGACCTGGCGCGCCGGCATCCCGACCGCCGGCATGCGGTGCGCCACCCGGTCGAGCTGCCGCTGGTGGCCGACCGCGAGCGCGCGCGCTTCAGCACCTGGTACGAACTCTTTCCGCGCTCGGCCGGCGCCGAGCCCGGCGTGCACGGCACCTTCGGCGACGTGCAGGCGCGCCTGCCGGCCATCGCCGCCATGGGCTTCGACGTGCTGTATTTCCCGCCGATCCACCCGGTGGGGCGCATGCAGCGCAAGGGGCCGAACAACGCGCTCCAGGCCGGCCCCGAAGACGTGGGCAGCCCCTGGGCCATCGGCGCGGCCGAGGGCGGGCACAAGTCGATCCTGCCGGCGCTCGGCACCGCGGAGGATTTTCGCCACCTGCTCGCGCGCGCCGCCGAGCATGGCCTGGAGATCGCGCTGGACATCGCCTTCCAGTGCGCCCCGGACCACCCCTACGTGAAGGCGCATCCCGACTGGTTCCGCTGGCGCCCCGACGGCACCGTGCAGTACGCCGAGAACCCGCCCAAGAAGTACCAGGACATCTATCCCTTCAACTTCGAGTGCGAAGACTGGCGCGGGCTCTGGGCCGAGCTCAAGAGCGTGTTCGACCACTGGATCGGGGAGGGCGTGCGCATCTTCCGCGTGGACAACCCGCACACCAAGGCCTTCCCGTTCTGGGAGTGGGTCATCGGCGAGGTCAAGCGCGAGCACCCCGAGACGATCTTCCTGGCCGAGGCCTTCACGCGCCCGAAGGTGATGCACCGGCTCGCGAAGCTGGGCTTCTCGCAGTCGTACACCTACTTCACCTGGCGCAACACCAAGCAGGAGCTGGAGGAATACTTCACCGAGCTTTCCAGCGGCCCGGGCATCGACTACTTTCGCCCCAACGCGTGGCCCAACACGCCCGACATCCTTCACGAGCAACTGCAAACCGGTGAGCCCGCCGTGTACATGTCGCGCCTCGTGCTGGCCGCCACGCTCGCGGCCAACTACGGCCTCTACGGCCCGGCCTACGAGCTGCGCGAGCACTTGCCGCGCGGGCCGGCGAGCGAGGAATACCTCGACTCCGAGAAGTACCAGCTGCGCCACTGGAACCACGACGACCCCGCAAGCCTCGCGCCCTTCATCGCGCGGGTGAACCGCATCCGGCGCGAGAACCCGGCGCTGCAACGGGACCGGGGCCTGCGCTTCCTGCACGTGGACAACGACCAGCTGCTGGCCTATGCCAAGGCGTCGCCCGACGGCGAGAACGTGGTCGTCACGGTGGTCAACCTCGATCCGCACAACCCGCAGTGGGGCTGGGTCGGGCTCGAACCCGCGAGCGTGGGCGTGAAGGACGGCCGGGCATTCCAGATGCACGACCTCCTGAGCGGCCAGCGCTTCACCTGGCAGGGCGACTGGCACTACGTGCGCCTGGACCCCCGCAGCGTGCCCGCGCACATCTTCGTGGTCCGTCGCCGCCACGGCGACGAGCGCGACTTCGACTACTTCCTCTGAGAAGGCCCACTGCCCATGAACGCACCCGTTTCCCACATCGCGCTTGAAACCGTCGAGATCGACAACAGCGACGATCCGCTGTGGTACCGCGATGCGGTGATCTACCAGCTCAACGTCAAGGCCTTCTTCGACTCCAACAACGACGGCATGGGCGACTTCCGGGGCGTGACCGCCAAGCTGGACTACGTGAAGGAGCTGGGCGTCAACACCATCTGGCTGATGCCGTTCTACCCGTCGCCGCTGCGTGACGACGGCTACGACATCTCCGAGTACGAGGACGTGCACCCGCAGTACGGCACGCTGGACGACTTTCGCGAGATGCTGGCCGAGGCGCACAAGCGGGGCCTGCGCGTGATCACCGAGCTGGTCATCAACCACACATCGAACGAGCACCCGTGGTTCAAGGCCGCGCGCCTCGCGCCGCCCGGCTCGCCCGAGCGCGACTTCTACGTGTGGAGCGACACCGACCAGATCTACCAGGGCACGCGGATCATCTTCACCGACACCGAGACCTCCAACTGGACCTGGGACCCGGTGGCCAAGCAGTACTTCTGGCACCGCTTCTTCAGCCACCAGCCGGACCTGAACTTCGACAATCCCGCGGTGATGGAAGCCATCCTGAAGACGATGCGCTTCTGGCTGGACATGGGCGTGGACGGCTTCCGGCTCGACGCCATTCCCTACCTGGTGGAGCGCGACGGCACCAGCAACGAAAACCTGCCCGAGACGCACGCGGTGATCAAGCGGCTGCGCGCGGCCATCGATGCGCAATACAAGAACCGCTTCCTGCTCGCCGAGGCCAACATGTGGCCCGAAGACGTGCGCGAATATTTCGGCGATGGCGACGAGTGCCACATGGCGTACCACTTCCCGCTGATGCCGCGAATGTACATGGCCATCGCGCAGGAAGACCGGCACCCCATCGTCGAGATCATGGCGCAGACGCCCGACATTCCCGAAGGCTGCCAGTGGGCGATCTTCCTGCGCAACCACGACGAGCTCACGCTGGAGATGGTGACCAGCAAGGAGCGCGACTACATGTACACCATGTATGCGGCCGACATGCGCGCGCGCATCAACCTGGGCATCCGCCGGCGCCTGGCGCCGCTGATGGAAAACGACCTGGACCGCGTGAAGCTCATGAACGGCATGCTGCTGTCGATGCCGGGCTCGCCCATCATCTATTACGGCGACGAGATCGGCATGGGCGACAACGTGTTCGTGGGCGACCGCAACGGCGTGCGCACGCCCATGCAATGGAGCCCCGACCGCAACGCCGGCTTCTCGCGCGCCGATCCGCAGCGCCTGTACCTGCAGCCGATCATGGACCCGATGTTCGGCTACGAGGCGCTCAACGTCGAAACGCAGACGCGCGACAGCAGCTCGCTGCTGAACTGGACCAAGCGCATGCTCGCCGTGCGCAAGACCAGCCATGCCTTCGGCCGCGGCAAGCGGCGCTTTTTGAAGCCGGGCAACCGCAAGATCCTGGCGTACCTGAGCGAGTACGACGGCGACGTGGTCCTCACGGTGTTCAACCTCTCGCGCGCCGCGCAGCCGGTGGAGCTGGACCTCTCGGAGTTCAGGGGCTTCGTGCCCATCGAGATGCTGGGCCGCGCGCCGTTCCCGCCCATCGGCGAGCTGCCGTACCTGCTCACGCTGGCCTCGTACGGCTTCTACTGGTTCAAGCTCACGGCCGAGGCCGATGCGCCCAGCTGGCACGAGCAGGGCGTGGCGCTGCAGGAGTGGCCCACGCTGGTGCTGTTCGACGGCTGGACCAGCTTCTTTCGCGAGCGCGTGATGCCGTGGCGCATCGGCATGTCCGAGCGCATGCGCACCCAGTTCGAGCTGGAGACGCTGCCGCGCCACATCGAGATCCAGCGCTGGTATGCCTCCAAGGGCACGGCCATCCGGCGTGCGCGGCTGGTCGATCACGCGGTGTGGGAGGCGAACGGGCAGAGCTGGCTCTTGCCCTTGCTCGACCTGGACCTGGACGGCACCCCCGGTGGCGCCACCTACTTCATGCCGCTCGCGCTGGCCTGGGAAGAGCGCGACGAGGAGCGCATGGCCGGCGTCGCGCAGGCGGCCATCGCGCGAATCCGGCAGCAGGCGCAGGTCGGGCTGATGGGCGACGCCTTCTACGACGAGGCCTTCTGCCGCGAACTGGTGCGCACCATCGGCAACGGCGCCGAGCTGCCGACCTCGAACGGCAAGCTGGTCTTCAGGCCGACGGCCGCCTTCGCCGGGATGGCGGTCGACATCGACGCGCTGCTGGTCGGCCGCCCGAGCGGCGTGAGCAGCAACACGGTGGTCACGCTGAACGAAACGCTGTTCCTCAAGGGCTACCGCCATGTGCGCGAGGGCATCAACCCCGAGCTGGAGATGGGCCGCTTTCTCACCGAGGTGGCGCACTACCCCAACTGCGTGCCGGTGCTCGGCGCGCTGGAGTACATGGCCAACGACGGCCGCACCATGACGCTGGCGATGGTGCAGAGCTACATGGCCAACCAGGGCGACGGCTGGGACTACACGCTGGGTTATCTGGAGCGGTTCCTGCGCGACGTGGCCACCACCGACGGCACCGCACCCGACGGACCCGAGGTGGCCGCGGTGCACGGCGGCTTCCTCGCGCTCATGGCCACGCTGGGCCTGCGCACGGCCGAGCTGCACCGGGCGCTTGCCACCCGCACCGGCTCGGGCGCCTTCGACCCCGAGCCGCTGGCCGCCTCCGACTTTGCCGGCTTCAAGACGCACGCGGCCAGCGACGCCGCGGCCACGCTCCTGCTGCTGCGCGAGCGGCTCGACCTGCTGCCGCCGGCCGTGCAGGCCGACGCGCGCAACCTGCTGGACGCGGAGCACACGCTGCAGGCCGGCATCCAGGCGCGCCGTCCGGTCGAAGGCACCGGCATCAAGAGCCGCTACCACGGCGACTACCACCTGGGCCAGGTGCTGGTGAAGGACAACGACTTCGTCATCATCGACTTCGAGGGCGAGCCTGCGCGCAGCTTCGAGGAGCGCCGCACCAGGAGCTCGCCGCTGCGCGACGTGGCCGGCATGCTGCGTTCGTTCAACTATGCGCGCTGGTCGGCGCTGCGCCGCGTGGCGCAGAGCCCCGAGGAGGCCGAGCGGCTGGTCGCGCCCGCCATCGCCTGGGAAGAGGCCACGCGCGATGCCTTCCTGGCCGGCTACGGCGCCGCGCTCGACACCGAATTGCTCGCGCTGTTCGAACTGGAGAAGGCGCTCTACGAGCTGCGCTACGAACTCAACAACCGCATCGACTGGGCGCAGGTCCCGCTGCACGGCGTGCTCGCGCTGATCCAGCCGGCCCGCGCCTGACCCGACAAAACGACATCGAGGAACAACGCACCATGGAAAATTTCGGCATTCACCTGGAGCCGCTGCGCGCCATCCTCTACCAGGTCGGCGCCTTCATCCCGCGCCTGCTGATCGGGGTGGTGGTGGTCATCGTCGGCTGGCTCATCGCCAAGGCGGCGCGCTTCGCGGTGACCCGGGCGCTGCGCGCCATCAACTTCAACGTGCTGACCGAGCGCGCGGGCCTGGACAACTTCCTGCGCCAGGGCGGCCTCGCGGGCGACACCAGCAGCCTCTTCGGCATCCTCACGTACTGGCTGGTGATCCTGGCGTCGCTGCTCATCGCCTTCAACGGCATGGGGCTGAGCTACATCGCGGACCTTCTGGGGCGCATCGTCTGGTTCGTGCCGAACGTGTTCGTGGCGCTCCTGGTGCTGGCCTTCGGCTCGTATTTCGCGCGCTTCGTGGGCGAGGCGGTCGGCAGCTATTTCCGCGGCGTGAAGGTGCAGGACGCGGCGCTCTTCGGTAAGGTGGCGCAGTACGCGGTGATGGCCTTCGTGATCCTGATCGCGCTGGACCAGATCAAGGTGGGCGGCGACATCGTGCGCGAGAGCTTCCTGGTGATCCTGGCGGGCGTGGTTTTTGCGTTGGCCCTGGCATTCGGGCTGGCGGGCAAGGACTGGGCGAAAGCGCAGATCGAGCGCTGGTGGCCCCGGCAGGTCAAGGACGCAAGGACGCCGACAACGCCGACGCCCGGCGTCACCCCCGTGGGCACGCCCACGCGATTCGACAACGACCGACCACCCCGCTGAACCTGCGCTCACTGAATGACACGAAAAACCAATCCAACGATCACGGCCGTCTGGCCCGGCCGGCCGTACCCGCGCGGTGCCACCTGGGACGGGGAGGGCGTCAACTTCGCGCTGTTCTCCCAGCATTCCGACAAGGTGGAGCTGTGCCTCTTCGACGAGCGCGGCCGCCACGAACTGCAGCGCATTCCGATGCGCGAGCGCACCGACGGCGTGTGGCACTGCTACCTGCCCGAGGCGCGCCCCGGCCAGGCCTACGGCTACCGCGTGCATGGCCCCTACAAGCCCGAGGAGGGCCACCGCTTCAACGCCCACAAGCTCCTGCTCGATCCGTACGCCAAGGACCTGGTGGGGGATCTGCGCTGGGGCGATGCGCTCTACGGCTACACGGTCGGCAGCAAGCGCGAAGACCTCTCGTTCGATCGCCGCGACAGCGCGCCGCTCATGCCCAAGGGCCGCGTGCTGGAGACCGCCTTCACCTGGGGCGACGACCGCCGCCCCTCGGTGCCGTGGCAGGACATGGTGATCTACGAGATGCACGTGCGCGGCTTCACCATGACGCACCCCGACGTGCCGACCGAACTGCGCGGCACCTACGCCGCACTCGGCTGCGCGCCGGTGGTCGACTACCTGAAACGCCTGGGCGTGACCACCATCGAGCTCCTGCCCGTGCACAGCTTCCTGAACGACCGCCACCTGGCCGAGAAGGGCCTGCAGAACTACTGGGGCTACAACACCTTCGGCTACTTCGCCCCCGAGATGCGCTACAGCGCCTCGGGCAAGGTCAAGGAGTTCAAGACCATGGTGAAGACGCTGCACTCCGCGGGCATCGAGGTGATCCTGGACGTGGTCTACAACCACACCTGCGAGGGCAACCAGCTCGGGCCGACGCTCTCGATGCGGGGGGTGGACAACGCCTCGTACTACATCGTCAATGCCGAGAACCGCCGCTACTACGACGACTTCACGGGCTGCGGCAACACCGTGAACCTGGAGCATCCGCACGCGCTGCAGCTGGTGATGGATTCGCTGCGCTACTGGGCCGAGGAGATGCACGTGGACGGCTTCCGCTTCGACCTGGCCTCGGCGCTGGCCCGCGAATCGGGCAAGGTCGAGAACCTGGGCGGCTTCTTCGATGCGATCCGGCAGGACCCGACGCTGAACCGCGTGAAGCTCATCGCCGAGCCCTGGGACCTGGGCCACGGCGGCTACCAGGTGGGCAACTTCCCGCTCGGCTGGGCCGAGTGGAACGACCAGTACCGCGACGGCCTGCGCGGCTTCTGGAAGGGCGACGGCGGGCTCATCGGCGAGGTGGCCAGGCGCGTCACCGGCTCGGAGGACCTGTACGGCTGGTCGGGCAAGCGGCCCAGCGCCAGCATCAACTTCGTGACCGCGCACGACGGCTTCACGCTGCACGACCTGGTCTCCTACAACGACAAGCACAACGAGGCCAACGGCGAGGACAACCGCGACGGCAACAGCCACAACGTGTCGTGGAACTGCGGCGTCGAGGGGCCGACCGACGACCCCGAGGTGGTCACGCTGCGCGAGCGCCAGAAGCGCAACCTGCTGGCCACGCTGCTGCTCTCGCAGGGCGTGCCCATGCTGCTGGCGGGCGACGAGCGCGGCCACACGCAGCAGGGCAACAACAACGTCTATTGCCAGGACAACGCGCTCGGCTGGCTCGACTGGACGCCCACGCCCGAGCGCCTGGCGCTCGCGACCTTCGTGGAGCGCGTGATCGCGCTGCGCCGCGCGCACCCGTCGTTCCGCCGCCGCACCTTCTTCGCGGGCAAGCCGGCGGAAGGCGAGACGGTGACCGACGTGCACTGGCTCAAGCCCGACGGCGCGGAGATGCAGCCGGACGACTGGAGCGACACCAACGCCCGCTGCATCGCGATGTACATCCCCGGCGGCGGCATCGCCGACCGCGGGCCGCGCGGCGAGGTGCAGCACGACGACGATTTCCTCGTGCTGATGAACGCCCATCACGACGAGATCGCCTTCACGCTGCCGCCGATGCCGCACGGCGCATGGCGCCTCCTGGTGGACACCGCCAGCAATTCGCCACCGCCCACCACCGAGGACGCCGCGTCGCTCGCGCCGGCGTGGGGCGAGGCGGCCTATCCGTTGCAATGCCGCTCGCTCGTGGTGATGAGCCGGCCGGATGTGCGGCCATGAGCGCGCGGGTCCATCGCATGCCGTTCGGCGCCACGACGCACGCCGAAGGCGTGGAGTTCGCACTCTGGGCGCCGTCCGCGGAAACCATCGTGCTCGAACACCGATCCGCGTCCCATCCGATGACCCGCGATGGCGGCTGGCATCGCCTGACGGTGCCGGGCGCGAAGCCCGGCGACAGCTACAGCTACCGGCTCGCGGACGGCACGCGCGTGCCCGATCCGGCCTCGCGCTACAACCCCGGCGACGTGCATGGCCCGAGCGTGGTGACGGACCCCGAGCGCTTCGCATGGACCGACGATGCATGGCGCGGCCGCCCGTGGGAAGAGGCGGTGGTCTACGAACTGCACATCGGCACCTTCACCGAAGAGGGCAGCTTCAACGCCGCGCGCGAGCGATTGGGCGCGCTCGCCGAACTGGGCATCACCGCCATCGAGCTCATGCCGCTCGCGGATTTTCCGGGGCGGCGCAACTGGGGCTACGACGGCGTGCTTCAGTTCGCACCCGATGCCTCCTACGGCACGCCCGACGAGCTGAAGGCGCTGGTGGACACGGCCCATTCGCTCGGGTTGATGGTGCTGCTGGACGTGGTCTACAACCACTTCGGGCCGGAGGGCAACTACCTGCATGCCTACTGCCCCGAGTTCTTCAACGCGGGGCACCGCACGCCGTGGGGTTCGGCGATCAACTTCGACGGTCCGGGCTCGCGCACGGTGCGCGACTTCTTCATCCACAACGCGCTCTACTGGATCGAGGAGTTCCGCTTCGACGGCCTGCGCATGGACGCGATCCACGCCATCCACGACGAGACGCGGCCGCACATCGTGCGCGAGATCCGCGAGGCGATCGACGCCGGCCCGGCGCGCGAGCGCCACGTGCACCTGGTGCTGGAGAACGACACCAACCAGTCGTCGATGCTCATGCGCGACGGCCGCGGCCTGCCGGTGGCCGGCACCGCGCAATGGAACGACGACCTGCACCACGCGGTGCACGTGCTGGCCACCGGCGAGCGCGACGGCTACTACGCCGACTATGCGGACGACCCGGTGTGCCGCTTCGCGCTGGCGCTGGCCGAGGGCTTCATCTACCAGGGCCAGCCATCCGCGTTCCGCCACGGCGAGGCGCGGGGCGAGCCGAGCGCGCGGCTGCCGCCGCAGGCCTTCGTGTCGTTCCTGCAGACCCACGACCAGGTGGGCAACCGCGCCTTCGGCGAGCGCATCCATGCGCTGGGCGATCCGGTGCTGGTGCGCGCGGCGATGGCCTGCCTGCTGCTGTCGCCGCATGTGCCGATGCTGTTCATGGGCGATGAGTTCGCGGCCTCCACGCCGTTCCAGTACTTCTGTGATTTCGGGCCCGACCTGGCCGCGGCCGTGTCCGAAGGGCGGCGTTCGGAATTCGGTGGATTCGCGGCTTTCAAGGACGAAGCGGCCCGCGCGCGCATTCCGGACCCGAATGCCGAGGCGACTTTTCTCGCATCGAAGCTGCGCTGGCGCGAACGCGGCACGCGCGCGCATTTCTCGCGGCTCAGCGAAGTGCAGCAACTGCTGGCGCTCCGGCATCGCCACATCGTTCCGCATCTCGCGGGGATGGCGGGCGCGGGCATCTACCGCTGCGAGAACGACATGCTCCGGGTGCAATGGGACCTGGAGCCCGAGGCCGAGGGCGCGTCGCCGATGCGGCTGCACATGCTGGCCCACTTCGGCGCGGCACCTGCAGAGGGCGTCCAGATGCCGCCCGGCGAGGTGATCTACAGCGATGGTGCCCCGGCCGACGAAGACGCCGGGCGGCTGGCGCGCGGCGCGGTGCATGTGACGCTGGAGGCCGTGCATGCGGGATGAGTCGCTACGGGAACCGGTCGCCGGCGACCTGGGCGCGCTCTGCGAGCACTTCGGCATCGCCACCGGGTATTTCGATGCGTTCGGCACGCGGCGCGAGGCCTCCGCGCAGAGCCTCGTCGCGCTGCTGGCCGAGTTCGGCGTGCGGCTGGACAACGCCGCCGATGCGGGCCGCGTGCTGGAGGACGCGCGCCGCGCGCGCTGGGCCGAGGCGCTGCCGCCGGTGCACGTCGTGAACGCCGGCAGCCCGGCGTGGACGGTCCCGCTGCGCCTGCCGGCATCGACGGGCCGCCTGCGCTGGCAGATCAGCGACGAGCAGGGGCGCGAAGTGGAAGGCGAGACCGACATCGAGGCGCTGCACGGCGCCGGCCGCAGCGACATCGACGGCGTCTCCCTGTGCGAACGCATCCTGCGGATGCCGCTGGCGCTGGAATCTGGCTACCACCGGCTGCGCATCGAAGGCCTGCGTGGCGAGACCCTCGTGCTGGCCACGCCGGGCCGCTGCTACCGGCCGCCCGCCGTGCGCGACGGCGGCCACGGCGGCCACGGCGGCCACGGCGGCCGTGCCTGGGGCACGGCGGTGCAGCTCTACAGCCTGCGTTCGCCGCGCAACTGGGGCATCGGCGATTTCGGCGATCTTGAAGACCTCGCCGTGCGGATGGCGGCGGAGGGCGCCGACCTCATCGGCCTGAACCCGCTGCACGCGCTGTTCGCAAGCACGCCGTCGAACGCGAGCCCGTACAGCCCGTCGTCCCGCCAGCAGCTCAACGTGCTCTACATCGACGTGGAGGCGGTGGACGGCTTTGCAGGCTGCACGCCGGCCCTCGAACGCGTGCGCTCGCCCGACTTCCAGGCGCGGCTCGCCGCGTTGCGCGCCGCTGCGCTGGTGGACTACGTGGGCGTGGCCGCGGCGAAATTCGAAGTGCTGGCCTTGCTGTTCGCCGATTTCTGCGAGCGGCACCTGCCCGTGGAAAGCGCACCCAGCGAAACGGGCAGGGAGTTCCTGGCCTTCGTCGCGGAGCGCGGCGAGGCGCTGCGCCAGCACGCGCTGTTCGAAGTGCTTCAGGCGCACTTCCTCGCGACCGAAGGCAATGCACGGGATGCCTGGGACTGGCACGCCTGGCCGGCCGCCTGCCGCGATCCGGATTCCGCCGAGGTGACCGCCTTTGCGGTGGCGCATGCACAGCGCGTGCAGTTCCACCAGTACCTGCAGTGGCTGGCCGACCGCCAGTTGACGCGGGTTGCCGCGCGTTGCGAGGCCCTCGGCATGGGCGTGGGCCTGTACGTGGACCTGGCGGTGTCGGTCGATCGCGCCGGCTCCGACGCCTGGGGCGCGCAGCAGGTGTTTGCCGGGGGCGCCAGCGTCGGCGCGCCGCCGGACGAGTTCAACCCCGCCGGCCAGGGCTGGGGCCTGCCGCCGCTGCGGCCCGACCGCCTGCGTGCGGACGGCTACCGCTTCTTCATCGAAACGCTGCGCGCCGGCATGCGCGGCGCGGGCGCGCTGCGCATCGACCACGTGATGGGCCTGATGCGCCTGTTCTGGATTCCGCGGGGCGCCACTGCACGCGAGGGCGCGTATGTCTATTACCCGCTGGACGAGATGCTCGCCATCGTGGCGATCGAGAGCCACCGGCACCGCTGCATGGTGGTCGGCGAAGACCTCGGCACGGTCGAGGACGCGGTGCGCGATGCGCTCGCGAAGGCCGATGTGCTGTCGTACCGGCTGCTGTATTTCGAGAAGCGGCAGGACGGCGGCTTCCAGCAGCCCGATGCCTATCCGCCGGCCGCGCTGGTGGCGATCGGCACGCACGACCTGGCGACCTTCGCGGGCTGGTGGACGGCCAACGACCTGCGCGAGCGGCTGGCGCTCGACCTGTTCCCCGACCCGGCCATCTTCGACAAGCAGCTGGTCGACCGCATGCAGGAGCGCGTCGCGCTGATGCAGGCCTTGCAGCAGGCCGGCCTGGTGTCGCGCGAGGACGTGGCCGAGGCGGCAGGCCTTGCGCTGCCGTCGCCCCGCATCGTCGAGGCCGCGCATGCCTTCCTGGCCGCCGCGCCCTCGGCACTGATGATGGTGCAGCTGGAAGACGTGGCCGGCGTGGTGGCGCAGGCCAACATGCCGGGCACGGTCGAGCAGCACCCCAACTGGCGGCGCAAGCTGCCCGAGGCGATCGCGGCACTGGCCGGGAGCGAGCGCATGCGCGGCATCGGCGAGGCCTTGCGCGCGGCGCGGCCACGCCCGGTGGCGGCCGCCGAAGGGCGAGCGGCCGCCGGCTTGCAGACCCGCGTGCCGCGCGCCACCTACCGGCTGCAGTTCCACAAGGACTTCGGCTTCGACGACGCGATCCGCGTGCTGCCGTACCTCGCCAAGCTGGGTGTGAGCCACGTGTACTGCTCGCCGATCCAGCGGGCCCGCGCGGGCAGCATGCACGGCTACGACGTGGTCGCGCATGCGGAGGTCAACCCCGAGCTCGGCGGCGAGGAAGGCTTTGCGCGCTTCGTCGCGGCGCTGAAGGCCCACGGCCTCGGCCAGCTGCTGGACATGGTGCCCAACCACATGGGCGTGTTCGGCGCCGACAACGCCTGGTGGATGGACGTGCTGGAGAACGGCCCCGCCTCGCGTTTCGCGCAGCACTTCGACATCGACTGGCAGCCGCTGAACGTCGAGCTCACCGGCAAGGTGCTGCTGCCCATCCTGGGCGTGCACTACGGCGAGGCGCTGGAGAGCGGCGAGCTGGTCTTGCACTTCGAGCGCGAGAGCGGCGGCTTCGCCATCCGCTATTTCGATCACCGATTTCCGCTGGCGCCAGAGAGCTATCCCGTGGTGCTGGAGCGGGCGCTGGCGCGCCTTGGCGACGGCGATGCCTCGGGCCGGCTGGCAAGCCTGTCCACCGCGTTCGGCCACCTGCCGGGGCGCAGCGCCGCGTCGCCCGATGACCTCGCCGAACGCGTGCGCGACAAGGAACTGCTCAAGGGCCGGCTCGCACGTCTGGCGCGGCAGCGCCCCGCCGTGGCACAGGCACTCGCGGCGTCGGTGGCCGAGCTGAACCTCGGCGCGCCGCAAGCCCGCGATGCGCTGCACCGGCTCATCGAGCTGCAGGCCTACCGGCTCGCGCACTGGCGCGTGGCGGCGGACGAGATCAACTACCGCCGCTTCTTCGACATCAACGACCTCGCGGCGGTGCGCATGGAGCGCGACGAGGTGTTCGAAGCGACGCAGTCGTTCGCGCTGGACCTTGCGGCGTCCGGCGTGGTGGACGGCCTGCGCATCGACCACCCCGACGGGCTCTACGACCCGGCCGAGTACTTCCGCAAGCTCCAGGAAGGCTATGCGCGGCGCGCCGGGCTGGTGCTGCCCACGCACGACGCCGACGGCCGGCCCGCGCGCCCGCTCTACGTGGTGGCCGAGAAGATCGCCGGGGCGCACGAGGAAGTGCCCGAGCGCTGGCACGTGCACGGCACCACCGGCTACCGCTTTGCGAACGTGGCCAACGGCGTGCTGGTGGACACCGCGGCCGAGGCGGGCGTGGTGCACGCCTGGCAGCGCTTCACCGGCGAGATGGAGGACTTCGCCTCGATCTGCCGCGCCGGCCGGCGCGAGGTGATGCGCAACGCGCTGTCGTCGGAGCTGAACGTGCTTTCCACCGAACTGCTGCGCATCGCCAGGGCCGACCGCAGCACGCGCGATTACACGCTCAATGCGCTGCGGCGCGCGCTGGCCGATGTCGGCGCGTGCATGCCGGTGTACCGGACCTACATCGTCGATGGGCCTTCGGCGCAGGACATCCGGTTCATCGACGAGGCCGTGGACGAAGCCGCGCGCCAGAGCGGCGATGCCGACCGGTCGATCTTCGACTTCGTGCGCAGTGCGCTGCGCGGAGAGGCCGTGGCCTGTGCGCCGCCGGCGCTGGGCGAACGGGTGCGGCGCTTCGCGGTGCGCTTCCAGCAGTTCAGCGCGCCGGTGGCGGCCAAGGGCGTGGAAGACACCGCGTTCTACCGCTACTTTCCGCTGGCCTCGCTCAACGAGGTGGGCGGCGAGCCGGACCGGTTCGGCATCGAGGTCGAGGAATTCCATGCGCTGAGCGCCGACCGCGCGCTGCGCTGGCCGCACACGATGCTGGCGACCTCGACGCACGACAACAAGCGCTCCGAAGACGTGCGCAACCGGATCGACGTGCTCTCCGAAATGCCCGACGAATGGGTGCGGGCGCTGACCCGATGGCACGGCCTGTGCCGCGCGATGCGAAGGAAGCTGGCGACCGGCGAAGCGCCGTCGCGCGCCGACGAGTACCTGCTGTACCAGACCTTGCTGGGCACCTTGCCCCTGGGCGGGCTCGATGCCGGCACTGCAACGGCGTTCGGCGACCGCATCTGGCAGTACATGCAGAAAGCCGCGCGCGAGGCCAAGCTGCGCACGCGCTGGTCGCACCCCGACGCGGACTACGAAGCCGCGCTCGAACGCTTCGTGCGCGAGCTGCTGGCGAACCCGGAGGAGGGCGCCTGCCTGCCCGACATCCAGCGGCTGGCGGACCGGCTGGCGTGGTTCGGCGCATGGAACAGCCTCACGCTCACGCTGCTGAAATACGGCTCGCCGGGCGTGCCCGATCTCTACCAGGGCAGCGAGCTCATCGAGTTGAGCCTGGTCGATCCGGACAACCGGCGTCCCGTGGACTACGCGCTGCGCCAGCAACGGCTCGACGCGCTGCACGCGATGGCCGACCAGGACGGCCTGGCCACGCGCGTGGGCGCGATGGCCGCGGCGCCGCACGACGGCCACGCCAAGCTCTGGTTCATCTGGCGATTGCTGTCGCTGCGGCGGGCGCAGCCGCTGCTGTTCCGCGAAGGCAGCTACGAGCCGTTGACGGTCGAAGGGCCGCTTGCGAAGCACGTCGTGGCGTTCGCGCGCCGACACGAGGGCCAGGTGCTGGTGATTCTTGCGGGGCGGTTGTTCGTCGGACTTTCGGACCACAGTGCGGATGAGGACGCCACGCCGGCACTGCCGGATGCGATGCGATGGGACGGCACGACGGTGCGCCTGCCCGAAGACCTCGGCGCGACCGGGCTCTGCAACCTGCTGACCGGCGAAACGGTTTCCGCCGCTGCCGGCACGGTGCGCCTGGCCGATGCCTTCCGCCACCTGCCGTGGGCGGCGCTGGTCGTCGGCA
Organism: Variovorax sp. 770b2; assembly: GCF_900115685.1. Lineage (GTDB taxonomy): Bacteria > Pseudomonadota > Gammaproteobacteria > Burkholderiales > Burkholderiaceae_C > Variovorax. The sequence goes on from NZ_FOXJ01000001.1 coordinate 1,557,068, forward strand.
CCTCGCCCTGATCAGCCGAGCACCACCGGCACCAGCTGCACCGCGAGCGCGCCGATGAGGCCCTGCGCGGTGACGCAGTGCCACATCAACGCGGTGTTGTCGAGCGTGGCCCGCGCCGCGGGCTGCAGCTTGCCGGTCCACGAGCGCGCGAGCAGGTAGCCGCCCATGAGCATCAGCACGGCGACGTGGAAGGCCTGGTAGCCGAGCAGCATGCCGACGGTGGCGCTCCAGGCCTGGTCGCGCGGATCGAGGCCCGCCTTCCAGTGGCCCGTGAGATCGAACCCGAGCGCGCAGGCCGCGCAAAGCATGGCGAAGGCCGTCAGCAGCCGCACGGCGCCCTGGCCACCCTGTTTCAGCCTGCGCACCGCCACCGCCATGCCGGCGGAGCCCAGCAGCAGCAACAGCATCGACGCGGCTGGCCAGCGCAGCGGCGGCAGCGACACGCCGGGCGGCGGGCACACCTCGGCGGCCATCGACAGGTGGATGTGCGCGAACAGGAAGGACACGAAGACCGTCATGTCCACCGCGATCAGCACGATCACCGCCCACCACGAATGCGAGGCCCGCCCCGTGGCCCCGACCGGCAGGCGGATGCCGTGGCCCACGTCGGCCGTCGCTGTCGGTGGTGGCTGGTCGGAACCCCAGAGCCAGCGCAGCATCGCGACGATCGCGAGCAGCCCGAACGCGAACGCGAGCACCGCCTGCGACGCCGTGAGCAGCAGAAAGAACCCCGCCGTTCCCACCGCCGCGATCAACGGCCACCAGCCATCGGTCGGCAGCCGCAGCAAGTGCATGGGGCGTGCATCGCGGGCGCTGGTCACCAGCGTCTCGCGTCCGCCGAAGACGGTGCCGGGCAGCCAGTGCCGGCCGGCCTCGACCTGCTGCGGGAGATCGGGCTCGCGCCACAGCGGATAGAGCGAATCGACCTCGGGAATGCTGCGCACGCCGTAGTCGCGCGCGGGCAGCCATTCGAGCGTGCCCGCGCCCCAGGGGTTGCCGTGGTCCTTTGCTGGGCGGCGCATCGTGCGCACCGCGTCGATGAAGAACAGCAGCACGCCTGCCGCGAGCACGAAGGCGCCCACGGTCGAGGCCATGTTCAGTCCGTTCCAGCCGAGGTCTCCGGGGTAGGTGTAGATGCGGCGCGGCATGCCCATGAGGCCCGCGATGTGCATCGGGAAGAACGCGAGGTTGAAGCCGCCGAACATCAGCCCGAACACCCAGCGGCCCCGGCGCTCCGGGAGCCGGTGCCCGTTGAACACCGGCGCCCAGTAGTAGAAGCCCGCGAACACCGGGAACACCATGCCGCCGATCAGCACGTAGTGCAGGTGGGCCACGATGAAGTAGCTGTCGTGCGCCTGCCAGTCGAAGGGCAGCACCGCCACCATCACGCCGGTGAGGCCACCGAGCACGAAGATGAAGTGAAAGCCCAGGAGAAAGAGCGTGGGCACATCGAGCGTGACGCGGCCGCGCCAGAAAGTGGCGATCCACGCGAACACCTGCATGCCGCTCGGAATCGCCACCATGAAGCTGGCCGCCGAGACCACCAGCATCGAGACGTTGCCCAGCCCCGTGGTGAACATGTGGTGCGCCCACAGCAGGAAGCTCACCACGCCCACGCCGACGAGCGCCATCACCACCGCGCGATGGCCCACCAGCGGCGTGCGCGCGAGCGTGGCCACCATCACCGACACCATGCCGGCCGCGGGCAGGAAGATGATGTAGACCTCCGGGTGCCCGAAGAACCAGAACAGGTGCTGCCACAGCACCGGGTCGCCGCCGCGCGCGGGAATGAAGAAGGGCCAGTCGAAGGCGCGCTCCAGCTCCAGCAGCGTGGTCGCCGCGATGACAGCCGGAAACGCGAACACGATCATCAGCGCGCTCACCAGCATGGCCCACGCGAACACCGGCATGCGCATGAGCGTCATGCCCGGCGCGCGCGTGAAGAGGATGCCGATGATCAGTTCGATGGCCCCCGCGATGGCCGAGATCTCGATGAAGCCGATGCCCAGCAGCCACCAGTCCGCACCCCGGCCGGGCGAAAATTCCTTGCTCGTGAGCGGCGGGTACATGAACCAGCCGCCGTCGGGCGATTCGCCGAAGAAGATCGTGCAGAAGAACGCCAGGCCGCCGATCGCATAGGCCCAGAACGCATAGGCCGAGAGCCGCGGAAATGGCAGGTCGCGCGCGCCCAGCATGCCCGGCAGCAGGTAGACAGCGATGGCCTCCACGATCGGCACCGCGAAGAGAAACATCATCACGGTGCCGTGCATCGTGAAGAGCTGGTTGTACGTTTGCGCGCCGATGAGGTCGTTGCCAGGCACTGCCAGCTGGGCCCGCATCATCAGCGCGAGGATGCCGGCCAGCACGAAGAACAGCATCGCGGTGGCGATGTAGAAGACGCCGATGTGCGTGTTGTTGACGGCCGAGAGCAGGCGCCAGCCGCGCGGCGCGCGCCATGCACGTTCGAGCGCTTCGCGTTCGCCTTCGGGGCGTCCGGTGGGAGGGGTCATTTCAGTTGACCGAGCCATGCGGCGATGGATTGCAGCGTGGCCGCGTCGATGCGTTCGCCCGACGAAGGCATGCGCGCGCCGGGCTTGAGCTGCTGCGTGTGGGCGACCCAGGCGGCGAGCTGTGCGGGCTCGTTGGGCACCGTGCCCGCACCAAGGTAGAGGCGGCTGCCGACGTGGGTGAGGTCGGGGCCGAGGCGACTCTCTTCGCTCACGCCGCGCACCGTGTGGCAGGCGTTGCAGCGGTTCGCGAGGAAGGCCTCGCGGCCGCGTTCGATGTCGGGTGACGAAGGTGCCCCGGCGGGCTTGGCTTGCGCCGCGAGCCATGCCTCGAATTCGGCCGGCGCCTCGGCCACCACGTGCAGCGCCATGCGCGCGTGCTGCTCGCCGCAGTATTCGGCGCACTGGCCGCGGAACGTGCCGGGGCGGTCGGCCTGCAGCTGCAGGTGCTGCACGCGGCCGGGCAGCATGTCCATCTTGCCGCCCAGCGCGGGCACCCAGAAGCTGTGGATCACGTCCGCGCTGCCCAGGCCGAAATACACGGGGCGGCCGACCGGAATGCGGATCTCGTTGGCGGTGGCGATTTCCGCGCCGGTGGCCGGGTCGCGGTAGCGCACCTCCCACCACCACATGTGCGCGGTGATGCCGACGATGAGCGCATCTTTCGGCGGCACGGCCCGCCATGTCGGCCGGTGCCACTCGCTGTATGCGAACAGCGCGACCAGCACCACCACCGGAAAGGCGACGCCGCCGCCGATCACCCAGAGGCGCGCGTTCAACGTGCCGGTGTGCCTGCGCGCCGCCAGCGCGAGCAGCGCCATCACACCGAAGAAGATCACCGCCGCGCCCGCGACCAAGAGGCCGGTGACGCCCAGCAGCGTGTCCGCGACCGGCCCCGCGGCCTGCAGTGCGGATTGCGAAGGCGCGTTGCTCATTCGAGCGCGAGCAGGTAGGCCGCCATGTCGCGCGCGTCGGTGGGGGACACGCCCATCGTCGGCATCACGGTGCCGGGCACCAGCGAGGCAGGGGCGACGATCCAGTTAGCCAGCGTGTCGGGGCGGTTCGGCACGCGGCCGGCGATGTAGCTGCGGCGGCCGAAGGCGCCGAGCGGCGGGCCGGCCGCACCCTGTGCGATCGGCACGCCGGGAATGGCATGGCAGCTGCCGCACTGGTACTGCGCGAGCAGCCGCTGGCCCGCGAGGCGCTGGGCCGATGGCGCGTCGCCATACGGCAGCGCGCGCTCGCCGAGTTCGCAGCCGCTCGCCAATGCGGCAAGGAGCAGGGCGGCGCAAACGACGGGAGGGACGCGGCGGGAAGAGGCACGGCGGATATCGGGGACACGGGGAGGCATGGCCATCCGCGGATTCTGCGAGCGCGGACGCGGCTTGCGCCGACACGGCAGCCCTGGTGCGCGTCAGACAATGCCGCCAAATGGGGACGCCCAAGACCATCCTTCTCACCGTTGCATCGCTCGGCCTGGCCGCTGTGGCTGGCGCGGCATGGATGGTGTGGGGCGGCCTCTACAACGTCTCCGCGACCGCGCAGCACACGCAGCCGGTGTACTCGCTGCTCGAGACGGCGATGCGGCAGTCGGTGCGCCTGCGGGCGCGCGGCATCGAGCCGCCGAAGCTCGACGACGAAGGACTGGCGGTGCGCGGCGCCGCCTGCTACCGCGACAAGTGCGTGCAGTGCCACGGCGCGCCGGGCGTGGCGCAGGGCGACATCGGCAAGAGCATGCAGCCGCTGCCCGGCCCGCTGGTCGATGCGCGCCAGCGCTGGAATGCCCGCGAGCTCTATTGGGTGACGAAGAACGGCATCAAGATGAGCGGCATGCCCGCGTGGGAGTACCGCCTGTCCGACCAGGACCTGTGGGCGCTGGTCGCGTTTCTCGAACGGCTGCCCGACATGACGCCGCAGCAGTACGCAGAGGCGAGCGCGCCGATGGCGCCGTCGGGGCAGGGCGCGCCGACCGGACCTGCCTGCGGGCCGGGGCCGCGCGCGGCGGGGAATGAGGGCAGTGCGGGCGGTGAGGGCAATGCACAGGACAGCGTGCGGCGCGGTCAACGCGCCCTCGCGCAGTACGCCTGCAACGCATGCCACACGATTCCCGGCACCACGGGCTCGTTTCCCCATGTCGGTCCGCCGCTGGCCGGCATGGCCAGGCGCGCGATGATCGGCGGCAAGCTCGCCAACACGCCCGACAACATGGTGCGATGGCTGCGCCACACGCGCGCCGTCGATCCGCTTACCGCGATGCCCGAGATGGGCGTGACGGAGCAGGACGCGCGGGACATCGCGGCGTATCTCGCGACGCTCGACTGAAGAACCCGAAGGCCTTGTTGCGCATGAGCCAGCCTTGCCGCTGCTGCTGTCTCCTACAGCCAGCCGCGCAGTCAACCGACCCCTCGCGGCGGGCGATTCTCTAGCTTGAATCGCGTCGGGCATCCGCCCGGCTCAACCTTCAGGAGACTTCGCCATGAACCGTACTTCCAGCTTGATTGCCGCCCTCGCGCTCGGTGCCGCCGGCATCGCCTTCGCACAGGGCAACCCGCCCACCACCGCATCGCCGAACCCCGCGACGGGCGCCGGCCAGCAAAGCCCCGCGGGCGGCCCGATGGGCGCCACCGGGACCATGCCGCAGTCCGGCACATCGGGCGCCGCAGCGCCGATGTCCCAGGGCTCCACAGGCACGAGCAGCAGTTCCGCCAACTCCAGCAGTTCCGGCACTTCGGGCAGCAACTCGACCATGTCGAGCGAACCGCCCATGCGCCAAGCCCGCGCCGATCGCAACTGATGGCGCCCGGCACATGGTCATGGGCCCCGGCGCGGCGATGAGCGCCGCGACAGCACGAGCGAGCGCCGGGCGCACTTGGCGCCGCGTGCTCGCTCCCTGCGTTCTTGCGGTGGCCTGGACGACGGGCGTGGCCGCGCAGCCCGACGCGGTCCGGCTCGCGAAGGCGGCCGTCGCCGCGGCCGACAACCGCGGCCAAGCCTTTGCCGTGGTCGACAAGAAGAAGGCGCACGTCTTCGTCTTCGATGCCCAAGGGCACCTCGTGGCCGATTCGCCGGTGCTGCTCGGCCTGGCGCACGGCGACGATTCCGTGCCGGGCATCGGCGAGCGCAAGATGTCCGAGATCCGGCCGGACGAACGCACCACGCCCGCGGGCCGCTTTGCGAGCGAGCCCGGGCGGAACATGCAGGGCGAAGACATCGTGTGGGTCGACTACGACGCCGCGATCTCCATGCACCGCGTGCGCGCGACCAACAAGGCCGAGCGGCGCCTGGAGCGGCTCGCTTCGCCGGGCGTGGCCGACAACCGCATCTCGTACGGCTGCATCAACGTGCCGGCCGGCTTCTATGACGCCCACATCCGGCCGGTGCTCGGCCTGCGCAAGGGCGTGGTCTACGTGCTCCCCGAAACCATGCCGATGCAGGCACGCTTCGGTTTCTTGGCGCGGGACTGACGGCCGGTTGCCGCGCCGGCCCACAAGGCTGCCCGGCCCACAAGGCTGCCCGACCCGTGCATCCGCGCGTCCGCGAATTCGGGCGGGTTCGCGCTGTACCACCACGCTCTCGCGGTCTCTGCCTACACCTGGCACGGGCCGGAAGCGCGACCTTCTTTCTTGCCTGAATTTCTTCATCCACCCCTGCATTCCACAGGAGGCCAAGCCGCATGACCGTCGCCGTTTTTATCGTGGAAGACGAGCCGGCGGTGCAGGACAGCCTGAAGGTCGTGCTCGAGGGGTATCTGGAGGCCGAGGTCGTGGGCACCGCACCTTCCGAAGCCGAAGCCATCGCCTGGCTCACGGCGAACCCGGACGGATGGCAGCTTCTGGTGGTGGACCTGTTCCTTGCACAGGGCAACGGACTGGGCGTGCTCGTCGCGCTCTCCACGATGGGCCGAAGGGGCGGCGTGGTGGTGGCGTTGACGAATGCGGCGTCCGAGGGCAACCGCGCGGAGTGCATGCGGCTGGGCGCCGATGCAGTCTTCGACAAGGTCGCGGAGATCAACGAGTTCCTGGCCTTCTGCGCGGCCGGGAAGTGATGCCGGCGGCGTGGCCCCCGTCCGGTGCCATGAGCAAGCTCAAGCACCTGTTCCAGCGCTGCAAGGACGCGGCCGTGGCGTGGCGGCGCCGCCGCCGAGCAGGCCAGCACCAAGCGCAGCGCCGTGAAGCACCGGGCCGCGCCTGACGTTCAGGCCTTGCCGATCATGCGTTCGAGCAGGTCCTCCAGCTGCTGCGCATCGATGGGCTTGGTCATGTGCGCGTAGAAGCCGGCCGCAAGGCTCGCCTCCCGGTCCGATGCCTGGCCGAACCCGGTGACGGCCACCAGCGTGGGCGGATTGGCCACCTCGCGGTGCACGCGCCGGGCCACCTCGACACCGCTGAACCCCGGCAGGCCGATGTCCAGCAGCACGATGTCGGGCTGCTCGACCTTGATCGCATCGAGCGCCGAGGGGCCGTCGAAGGCCGTGCGGGTGGCGTAGCCCAGGCTCTCCACGAGCAGGCACATGGTCTCGGCCGCATCGCGGTTGTCGTCGACCACGAGCACCACCTTGCGGGTCTCGGTGCCGTCGTGTTTCTTTTTCTCCAGCGGCGCGGCGACGCGGGGCAGGCGGATGATGAATTCGGCGCCTTCGCCCGGCAGGCCCTTGCTGAAGGCGCTGATGTCGCCGCCGTGCAGCGTCACCAGTTGCTCCACGAGCGTCAGCCCGAGGCCCAGGCCTCCCTGCGGCCGGGAGATTTCCTGTTCGCCCTGTGCGAACAGCATGAAGACCTGGGGAAGCGAGGCGGGCGCGATGCCCGGGCCGTTGTCGTTGACGCTGATCTCCGCGTTCGCGCCCGACTCCTGCAGCCGCACCTCGATGCGGCCTCCGTCCGGCGTGAACTTGATGGCATTGCTCAGCAGGTTGCAGACCACCTGGATCATGCGGGCGCGGTCGCCGGCGATCCACGCGTCGGCGGCCCAGCGGTGAAAGACCAGTGCGTGGTGCTTGGCGTCGGCCGAGGGCTTGACCATTTCCACCGCCTCGTCGATCACGTCGGCCAGCTTCACGGGTTTCGATTCGAGGTGGATCTTTCCGCTCGTGATGCGCCCCACGTCCAGCAGGTCATCGACCAGCCGCGTGATCTGCCGGAGCTGGCGCGCGATGATGTTGTTCATGCGCGCGAGCGTCTTGCCGTCCACGCCTTCGCCCAGGCGCTCCATGATCGCCACCGCGTTGGAGATCGGCGTGAGCGGGTTGCGCAGCTCGTGGCCCAGCATGGCCAGGAAGGTCGTGATGCGGCGGCCCTCGTCTTCCAGGGTGCTGATGCGCCGGCGCTCCGTGAGGTCGCGCGTGACCTTGGCAAACCCGCGGTGGCGGCCCGTCTCGTCGAAGAGCGCGGTGATGATCACGCTGGCCCAGAACCGGCTGCCGTCCTTGCGCACGCGCCAGCCTTCGTCCTCGAAGCGGCCCACGTCGCGCGCCACCTTCAGTTCGGTGTCGGGAAACCCGGTGGCGGACACCTCGGGCGGGTAGAACACCGAGAAGTGCTTGCCGATGATCTCGTGCGCCTCGTAGCCCTTGTTGGCCTTGGCGCCCTTGTTCCAGCTGACGACGTAGCCGCTGGGGTCGAGCATGAAGATCGCGTAGTCCTTCACGCCATCGACCATGAGCCGGAAGCCCTCTTCGCTGGCGCGCAGGAGGTCGTCGTGCCTGCGGCGCTCCGACAGGTCGCGGGTGATCTTGGAGAAGCCGCGCAGCGTGCCATCGGGACTGGACAGGCGCGTGATCACGATGCTGGTCCAGATGCGCGTTCCGTCCTTGCGCAGCCGCCAGCCTTCTTCCTTGTACTGCCCCGTGCTCGCGGCGATGTCCAGTTCATGCTGCGGCCAGTTCTTCTCCAGCAGCTCGGGCGGATAGAAGATGGAGAAATGGCGCCCGACCACCTCGTTCGCTTCGTAGCCCTTGAGCTGCCTGGCGCCAGCGTTCCAGCTGGTGACGATGCCGCTGGGGTCCAGGAAGAAGATCGCGTAGTCGGTGATGGATTCGATCATCAGCCGGTAGTCGGCATCGACGATCAAACCAAGATTCAGGGGGCCGCTGAGGTCGTGGACCGGATCATTGTTCGTGACGGGTTTGCTGGCAGCGGCCATTTTTCTCGGGTCTCGTTTGGAAAGCCACGCGGGATAAAACCGCTGTCGAGCGAGACGTTATTGCTATTTGTTGCGCACGGGTGTCGGACAACGCCCCGGGCGGTGGGGGCAATCCAGCCGTTCCGGGGCCCGGGCACGGCGAGGGTGCGTTCAACGGCGCAGCGCCGCGCCGCGCGGCACGTGTCCCACTTGGAGACACGGCCGCCGGGTGCGCTGCTTGTTTGCCGCCTACCGCGGCCCGCGGCCTGTTGCCGCCTACCGCCTATTGCCCCAGCGGATGCCCGACCTTCATCTGGTTGACGCCGGTGATCTGGATCCACGTGCCCGCCAGCGGCTGCTCTTCCAGTCCGGGCTTGGTGTAGTCGCACACGCCGCCCGTGAACACCGCGCGCAGCTTCGCGAGGTCCGCGTCGCGCGCGCCGCCGGTCCAGCCGGGATTGCGTGTGGCGTAGCCGGCATAGTCCGCGGCATCGACCGGCCGGAAGCGGCATTGCATCGTGCGCGCCTGCAGCGGCTCGCCGGCCTCGAAGCGCGGGAACGACGATGCGGGGTACATCGCGTTGCAGCGCGACGGGGCCGAGCCGGTGCCCACGGTGCCGGCCGGCGACGCATTGCCGTTGCCGTTGACGAACACCGAGTTGAAGCCGCCGAAGACCTGCGGCTCGGCAATGAAGTCGTCCGCCGCGCCGGGCGTCGTCGCGCCGAAGCAGCCATCCACCAGCGTGGCCGGCTTGGTCTTCACGACCTTGGCGGCCAGCGGCTCGGCCGACTTGTCGTTGGCCAGCGTGGTGAGCCACTGGTCCATCGCGAGGAACGCCTTCTGCATCGCACCGGTCGTGCGCCCGGTCTTGGCCGGCCGCGGCGCCTGGACGGGCGTCGCGTGGTTGGCGTTCAGGTCCGGGCTGAACGCGGCGACGTTGGCCATGCCGTTCCACATGATGTGGTTGTCGAACTTGCCGGTCGCTGCCGCGATGCGCGCGCGCAGGATGTAGTGGAAGAACTTCAGGTGCATGTCGCCCGCGCCGGTGAACTCGTTGTTCAGTCCGTCCAGGTCGAGGATCGCGGTGGTCGCCAGGCCCGCGCCGCCGTACGCGATCATGCCGGTCTGGTAGGCCGCCTTCAGCGCGATGGGGTCGGCCTGCATGCGCGCGGTGCCCAGGTTGCCGTCGGGGTCCTGGCCGCCGATGTTCTCGTTCAGGTGAATGAACTGCGCCATCGTGATCTGCCCGGTGTTCAGCGCGTTCAGGCCGAACTGCACGCCGGCATTGCCCGAGAACGAGCGCGCGAACCCGGTGGCCGGATCGATGCCCAGCACATTCTTGTTGTGGTCCGCGACGTTCGGGCGCAGCCCCGTGGGGTTGGCCGCCAGGAGGCTCACGGGCGGTGCGGGCAGCACGCCCATCGGTGCGTTGACGACCACGTTGGCGGGGCTGTACTTCTCGCTCGCGCCGATGATCGCGTTGAAGACCGAGCTGTTGCCGCTGCCGGCCATCACGTTGTCGCGATCGCCCTGGTTGGCGGGGCGCAGCACCGAGTCGGTCCGCGCGGCCCAGAAGCTGGCCTGCTGGCGCATGCTGTGATAGGTCGAGTAGCCCGAGGCCGCGGCGATCTCCGCATTGGTCCAGGTCGGCAGCGTCGCATCGGCGGCGCGCTTGGCCGCGGTGGCGTTGTCGTAGGTCGGGTCGTAGGCGGTGTTGGGCACCGGCGTGTAGGTGCCGTTCTGCGTGGTGCCGTTCTTCGTGTGGTTGAGCTGGTAGTTGTAGAAGAGCCGCCCCTCCATGCTCTGCGGGCCGGCGTTGTCCGGGAAGCCGTTGAGCATCACGATGCCGTCCAGCAGGCCCGGGTAGGTGTCGGCGATCATGCTCTGCTGCATCGCCGAGCCGGAGCTGCCCCAGCCCATCGTGTAGAGCACCGGGCCGTTGGCCTTGATGAAGCGCTCTTTCACCATCATCATGGTTTCGGCCGAGATGATGTGGTTGCAGTTCTGCCCGAAGTAGTTGAGCGTGGAGTTCGCCACCGCGAAGCCCTTGCCGAGCGGCAGGTCGTTGAGCGCATTGAAGTCGCCCGATGCGCCGTTCGCCGAATTGGTGGAGCCGCCCACCGGCCCGAGCGAGCGCCCCTGCACGTACCAGCCGCCGCCGCAGCTCTGGCCGAAGGGGTAGACCAGGCGGCCGTTGAAGCCGCCGGGTGGCTTGAGCGCGCTGGGGTTCGGGTTGTTGACGGGGTCGCCGAGCACAGCGATCTGGTAGATGCCGCGGTTGATGACGCCGGTCTCCAGCCGCACGATGTAGGGCACTTTCTTTCCGTCCAGCAGCGTCGTCTGCTCGACCGTGGCCGGCGGATTCGCCGGGTCGTACTTCTGCCAGACCGCGGTGCCTGCCTTGGTGGCGTCGTGGTAGACCCAGTCGACGCGGGTGGGCGCGGCGCAGTTCGCGTCGGTGTTCGGGCCGGTCGTGAGCGTAGGGCCGCCCGGGTAGATGTTGAAGGTGTCGGTCTGGCAGTGGAAGCTGCCTTCCTGCGGCGCATACAGGATCGGACCCTGCACCGGATAGGCGGTCAGCTTCAGGCTGCCGCGCACCTTGGAGGCGTCGGCGGCGTCGCGCACTTCGATCGTGTTGTCGCCTTGCGCGAGGCCCGTCAGCAAGGCGAGCGATGCATTGCCGGCCGGTGCCTTCTTGAACTGGTCGGTCACGTCCTTGTCGTTGAGCACCACCTTCACGCCTGCAACGGCGCTGCCGTCGGCGGCGGTCAGCTGGATCAGCGTGTCGTCGCCGCTGGTCATCTTCTCGGGCGAGGAGAGGCTCTGCACCGTCACTGCCGGCTTGTCGCCGGGGGTGGTGCCGCCGGGGCCATTGCCGCCGTTCCCGCCATTTCCGCCGGGCCAACCGGCCCAGCCGCCGCCGCCACCACCGCCGCTGCCGCCGCAGCCGGCCAGCGCCAACGCGAGCGCCCCGAGCAGCAGCCCCGACGCGCGCAGCGATTGCTGCCTGAACCTTGTCTCTGTCTTTCTCATCTTCTTGTCTCCGGTGTTGTTGTTCAAAAAAACCGATCTCATCTCATCTCATCGCATCTCACTTCGCAGCCAGGCCGAGCCTCTCGATCAGCTGCCTGTCCTTGGCGTAGGTCTCGCGCGCCCATTTCGCGTAGTCGTCGCCGCTGCGGTACCAGGCGTCCTGGTTCAGCTGGTCGAGCAGCTCGATGTGCTTGGGGTCTTCCATCGCCTTCCTGAAGGCGTCGTGCAGGGTCTTCGCGACGGCCGGGTCCATGCCCTTGGGGGCGGCCAGTCCGTAGGGGGAGGTCGAGACCACGCCGTAGCCCAGCTCTTCTGCCGTCGGCACGCTGGGCCAGCGCTTGGTGCGCTTCTCGCCGAAGGTGACCAGGAGGCGCATCTGGCCGCCATCGACGTACTTGTCCCAGCCGCTCGCATCGCTCTGCGCCATCACGTGGCCGCCCAGCAGCGCCTGCTGCAGGTCCGCGTTGCCCTTGAAGGGAATGTGGTTCAGCGTGACCTTGGCGTTGGCCGCCAGCTCCTCCATCAAGAGGTGTGGCGAGGTGCCCACGCCGGTGGAGCCGTAGTCGATCTTGCCGGGGTCCTTGCGGGCTGCCTCGATGTATTCCTTGAAGCTCTTGAAGGGCGAGTCGGCGCGCACCGTGAGGCCGAAGGTGTAGCCCGAGACGCCGAGCAGGAAGGTGAAGTCCTTCAGCGGGTCCCACTGCACCTTCTGCATGTGCGGCACGCGCAGCATGCCCATCGGGTACTGCGAGATCGTGTAGCCGTCGGGCCTGGCGGTGAGCGCCATGGTGCCGGGGCCGGTGGTGCCGCCGCCGCCGGGCTTGTTCTCCACGATCACCGGCTGCCCGAGGTTCTTGCCGGCCAGTTCGGCGAGCGCGCGCATGTGCCGGTCGGTCGAGCCGCCGGCGGGCCAGGGGCAGATCAGCGTGATCGGGCGGCTCGGAAAGCTTTGCGCGCGCGCCGGCAAGGCGGCGAGCGTGGCGGCGGCGATGAGCACCGTTCGCCGCGAAGCAGCCGCGGGCGTGGAGGGAAGAGGGCCGAGGGTCATGGAAAAGGTCGTCCTTGGAAGCGGATGTCGATTCGACGCAAGGACTGTTCTTTCTTATTCCGTTCTACGGAATACGATTTCCAATCCCGACAAAGTCTAGAAGCGCGTTCCATTGCTGTAAACCTCCTTAAGGGAATCTCCGAATGGGTAGAACCCTGAGGGGCAATGCCACCGAAAGAATACCTGTGGCCCAATATATTCCGCATATCGGAATAAGGAGATCGACGTGGGAAGAAAACGAAACGCCGCGGGTTCGGTCGATGCCGACGACGCGACCAAGGACCCGCGCTTCATCGCCGCATTGGCGCGCGGCATCGAACTGCTGCGCGTGTTCAAGCCGCAGGACCGCTGGCTGAGCCACCGCGAGATCGTGCGGCGCATCGCGTTGCCGCCGGCCACGGTGTCGCGCCTGACCTTCACGCTGACGGCCATGGGCTACCTGAAGCATCGCCAGGACGTGGGCGAATACGCCTTGAGCCCGGCCGTGCTCGGCCTGGGCTTCTCGATGCTCGGCAACTTCGATATCGCCCGCATCGCCCGCCCGACCATGCAGGCGCTGGCCGACAAGTGCCAGGCGGCCGTGTCGCTGGGGGCCAGGCACGGCCTGGAGATGATCTACGTCGCGCACAGCCGCAGCACCGCGCGGCTGATCCTCGGGCTGGACGTCGGCGCACGCCTGCCGATCGCGCGCACCTCGATGGGCCGCGCGGTGCTGTGCGGCATGTCGCCGGGCGAGCGCGAGATGCTCATGCAGCGCATCGCGCAGGCCGAGGGCGACGGCTGGCCCGCCGTGAAGGAGCGGCTCGCAGAGGTGCAGCAGCAGTTCGACACCTCCGGCTTCGTCACGACCGAAGGCGAGTGGGACCCGTCGATCTCCGCCGCCGCCGTGCCCGTGGTGGTCGGCGACGGGCGGACCTTGCTGAGCCTGTCGGTCGGCGGCGCCTCGAGCTGGCTGCACAGCCATGCCTTGCGCGAGGAGGTGGGGCCGCTGCTGGTGGAGGCCGCGGGCACGATCGTCTCGGCCATTCACGCGGCGGACTGGAAGGACTGACCGGCGCATCGATTGGGCTTCGATGGCGTCGAACCGCGACGCGTTATTCGCCTGCGCGGCTTTCACGGTCACGCATTGCCCGGCATCGGGTAATTCCGCCTGGCGCTGTTCAGCCGGCGCATCGCATTCCAGTTCTTGCAGACATTTCGATCGTTCTGCATCGATCGCGTACTTCCTGCAATTGGCAATTCATTTGCGAAGCGGCGGAGAAAAAGAAAGCCGGTGGCGGGTCGGCTTTTCTCTGGATATCTCCTCGATGGACGCCTTTGATTTCTTTCCGATCAAGAAGTCAGCTTGCGGTCAGTTAATTTGGTTTTGAAAATTTGATTGGCTTCGGACACCGCCATTTATTAGCCAGGAATTAGCAAAGAAATAGGCGCTCTTTTGACACAAAGATGTCACCCGCTATTTCTACATTTCTCCTCGAAGTGGCGTTTCGTATTCAAAACGCACGATGCCCGGCATCCCCATGCAGGCCAGTCAAAACCATCCATAACTAACTGCCCCGGATATATATGATGATTTTCGAAAAACGAGTCTTGCTCTCGTCATTGACGACAGTTGCGGCCTGCGTGCTCGCCGCGTGCGGAGGAGGGAGCGACGGGAACAGCGGCTTCTTCCCGATCATCACGCCGCCCGGCAACACGACCACCAACACGGGCGGCAACAGCACCACCCTCAGCGGCGTGGTGGCGGCCAGCGGTTTCGTGCCGGGCAGCACCACGGGCAACCCGACCCTGAAGCCCGGCTACTACCAGAAGGCCACGGTCTTCGTCGATGCCAACGGCAACGGCGTGCTCGACAGCGGCGAAACCTCGACCACCACCGATGCCAGCGGCAAGTTCACGCTGACGGCCACCGCGACCGGCCAATTGGTGGCCGATATCGGCACCTCCGCGATCAATACCTCGACCGGCGCCACGGTGGCCAGCCACCTGGTGCTGCGCGCTTCGGCCGCGCAGATCGCCGACCAGGGCGCGGGCAAGATCGTCATCAGCCCGCTGTCCAGCGAAGCGCAGCGCCTGGTGGAAGCCAACGGCAGCAGCTACGCGGCCGAAAAGGCCAACCTCGTCGCACGCCTGAACGGCCCGGCCTTCAACCTGGGCGACGCCACGTTCAACGACCCGCTGGCGGACGTCAACGGCCTGAGCGGCGCCACCCAGTACGCGGCGCTGTACCAGGACAACGAACTGACCAACCGCTACACCTACGCCACGGCCAAGCTCGATCGCAAGGACATGTTCCCCGACAACCTGGCCGTCGCGGGCGGCGACCCCCGCCTGGCCGGCCTCTCGGGCGTGACGCTCACCAACACGGACGGCACCAAGGCCACCCCCTCGGTGCCGACGCAGAAGCAGGCACCCATCACCTTCGCGCAGGCGCAGCAGGCGGCCTTCAGCGTGGAGGGCGTTCCGGCCTACGACAACATCTTCGTGATCATCGAGGAGAACAAGTCGACCGACGTGATCGTGGGCAACTCGCGGGCCGTGAACATCAATCACATCCTGAACAACTACAACCAGCTGAGCACGTACTACTCGACCGGCAACCCCTCCGAGCCGAACTACACCGCCCTGGGCGGCGGCGACGACTTCGGCATCACCGACGACAACTGGTTCGGTTGCGGCGCGGTCGGCCCCTACGCGGTCACCGACATCGCGTTCGCCGGCGGCACGGCCTCCGACGGCCAGCCCCTGCCCGTGCAAGACAAGCTCCCGCCGGCGAACAGCGCCAGCCGCGCCGGCTACAGCGCGGCCAGCACGAGCTGCGGCGACGCCCCGAGCACCGGCACCGTGCACAACGTTCCCGGCGCGAACCTGTTCACGCTGATGTCCAGGACGGGCCGCACGATCCGCACCTACAGCGAATCGATGAACCCCGGCCAGGATGTGCGCGGCGACAGCATCGCCGACGGCAGCGTGGTCGCCACGTACGACACGAGCCGCCTGAAGGGCGTCACGAACCTGGATGGCTCCGCCATTCCCGCCCTCGTCGGCACGACCAACTTCGCGGTGGTGGGCGGCCTGTACAAGGTCAAGCACGGCCCGTCGATCGCCTTCCAGGACGCGCGCAACCTGCCCGAGTTCGCGGCCACCAACCGCACCATCTTCGGCACGCAGTACCAGGAAGCCGACTGGCTCAAGACCGCGGCCTACAAGGTTCCCAGCGGCTGGGTGTACGACCAGTTCAGCAAGGACCTGGCCACGGGCGACGTGGGCAACATCAACTTCATCGTTCCCGACCAGTGCGACGACATGCACGGCGTGGGCAGCGACACGAGCTGCCAGGGCGGCAACGACGGCCAGGGCGTGAACATCAAGCGTGCCGACATCTACCTTGGCATGACGGTCAAGGCGATCCAGAACTCGGCGCTGTGGAAGAACCCGCACAAGCGCGTGGCGATCGTGGTCATGTACGACGAAGGCGAAGGCGGCAGCAACGGTTCGTGCTGCGGCTGGAACGCGGGCGGCAAGACCTCCGGCGCCGCACCGGTGACCGTGGATGCGAGCGGCAAGGCCACGGCCACCACGCCGCCGAGCAACTACGCCTCGGGCAACTTCGGCCACGGCAATTCGATCTTCGGCATCATCTCCAACCAGCAGGACGTGGGCACGGCCAAGAAGAAGGTCGCGGACAGCGACGCCTACAGCCACTTCTCGTTCGTGCGCACGCTGCAGGACATGTTCCAGATCGCCGACCCGGCCGTCGATGCGACCTACCTGAACCGCGCCAAGTATTCGGAAGCGTTCATCACCGCCAACATCGCGGCCCTGCCGGAATACGCAAGCAGCGCGGACACGCACTTCGACTCGGTGCGGCCGATCAACCATGCCTACGTGATCCCGGGCAACTACACGCAGAAGCTGTACGCGCCCGACATCGACGGCCAGGTCGACTCGGCCACGGGCCAACTCCAAGGCAAGATCACGCCGCAAATGGGGCCTGACGCAAGCCAGTCCAACGTCTGGGCGACGAAGTAAGGAAAAGACTGTCACACGCAAGAGCCGCGGGGGCATCGGAGGCAGGACGCGAGCCGTCTTGCCTTCGGGCCGTCCGCGGCGTGACAGCTTTTGCGGGATGCAACGGTCAATGATGAATCTGGCAATGGACAGGATGGTCCCGCTCGTCATGGCGCTCTCGGTAGCGCTGTTGGCTTTGACGGCTTGCGATGGCAAGAGCGCGGCAACCGCGACCGCAAGCACCGCCGCCCCCCGCACGCCGGCCCTGAGCACCCAGGCGCAAGTCGGGCAGCTGGCCTTCTTCGACAAGAACCTCTCGGGCGGCAGGAACATGTCGTGCGCCAGCTGCCACGACCCGCAATACGCCTACGGCCCGCCGAACAGCATCTCGGTGCAACTGGGCTCCGACATCACGCAGACCGGCGCGCGCGCCGTGCCATCGCTTCGCTACCGGGAATCGACACCGGCTTTCAGCCAAGACGCCCCGAACCCCGACGGCGTGACCTCCAACTCGCCCGGCGGCGGCTTCATGTGGGATGGGCGCGGTGCGACCATGGCGGCGCAGGTCGCGCTGCCGCTGCTCAACCCGGTCGAGATGAACAACACCTCCAGGGAGGCGGTCGTGAAGGCGGTTCGGGACGGCGCCTATGCGGGCCTTTTCAAACAGGCCTTCGGGGCCGGCATCTTCGACGACACCGACGCCGCCTTCGACGCCCTGGGCACCGCGATCCAGGCGCTGGAGACGGAGGACCTTAGCTTTCACCCGTACAGCAGCAAATACGACCTCTACGTCTTCAACAAGATCGGCGGCACGCTGACGCCGGCCGAGCGTCGCGGCGAGGTGCTGTTCCACAGCACCGGCGTGTCCAACTGCTCGGGCTGCCACTACACGGGCGCCAACTTCAACGGCAACTCCGGCCTCATGACGGACTTCACCTACCAGGCCCTGGGCGCGCCGCGCAACGACAGGTCGATCCCGAACAATCCGGACCCGATCCCGGCCAACGACGACCCCAGGTACTTCGACATGGGCCTGTGCGGTCCCTTCCGCACCGACCACATGCCCGCGACGCCGGCCACGGCGAATCCGTACTGCGGCATGTTCAAGGTGCCGGTGCTGCGCAACGTGGCGACGCGGGGCGCGTTCTTTCACAACGGCGTGCTCCACTCGCTGGACCAGGTCGTCAACTTCTACAACACGCGGGACACCAACCCGGAGTACTGGTATCCGGCGCACAGCGATAGCGCTGGCACCGGCACCGCGCAGGCCAACCCGGCCTGGGCGCTGCAGCCCACCTCCGTGCCGGGCGCCACGGTCGACAGGTACAACGACCTCCCGCACGCGCAGCAGGGCAGCATCGACGAGGAAGTGCCGCTGGGCACGGGCGAGGGCGGCGATAAGACACTCGCCAGCGGCACGCGGCCGCGCGCACCCGGCTCCCCGCCGGTCATGACGCCGCAGCAGATCGCCGACCTGGTCTGCTTCCTGGGCACGCTGAGCGACGGCTACCAGCCTTCGTCCGCGCCATCCACTGCCGGCAGGTGCGTGAAGTGAGGACGAAGACAAGCGCGGTCTTCCGGCGCATCGGCGGCGGCACGTTGCTGCTGGCGCTGGTCTTGCTCACCGGCTGTGACAACGAACAGGCGCGCCTTCCGAGCCAGGAGAACTTCACGGCGGCGACCAACGACTATCTCGCGCAGCGCGGCCATGTGTGCCTGGCCAAGTACGAGTGGCCGATCACGGTGACGGCCGGCTCGCGCGAACCCGACGCCCGGCAGATGCCGGTGCTCGAGAAGCTGGGCCTGGTGACCGGCAAGGATGCCGTCGCCACCCCCCCAAAAGCTGCGGGCGACGCCAATGCCCAGCCGGCGGCGGCCGTGCCGGCCCGCGAATACGCGCTGACCGATGCGGGGCGCAAGTTCTACCTGCGGGTGCCCGTGGTGATCCGCACCACCACGCAGAACATCACGCACCCGGCCGACTTCTGCGCGGCCACGCTGAGCCTGGATCGCCTGATCGGCTGGGACCCGCCGCAAACGCGCGACGGCCGCACGGCGACCTCGCTGCTCTTCACCTACCGCATCGCGCCCGAACCCTGGGCCGCAACGCCCGAGGTGCAGCAGGCCTTTCCGTTGCTGGCGCGCGCCATGCAGCGCGAAGGAACGATGCAGGTGCGCCTGGGCGTCCACCTGACCAAGAGCGGCTGGGTGGCGGACGAACTGGATGCGCACTAGCCGAAACCTTCCGCCAACCGGTGCGGCATCGCGCCTTTCATCGCTACCCGAAAAATCAACCAGAGCCTTCATGAATCTCCGCTTTATCCGCCAGGGCCGGCATGCCCGGAACTCGATCAAGACCCTGACCGGCATGGCCTTGCTCTGCGCGCTGGCCGCATGCAGCGCCGGCCGCGACGCCGATGCACCCACTGCCCAAAATCTCGCCGCGCCGCTGGATGACTACCTGGCCCAGCGCGGCGACATCTGCCTGGCGATGTTCGACTGGCCGATCGACCTGACCGAAGCCGAGGCCGGCTCCGGTGCACGCCATGCCATCCAGTTTCCGGTGATGGAACAGCTGGGCCTGGTGCACAGCACCATCGTCGCCGTGCCCAAGAGCAGCGAGAACCCGGACGGCGCGGTCAAGCGGTTCGACCTCACCGACACCGGCCGCACGTTCTACAAGCCGCATTCGTACGCGGCCCACGGCGCCGAACATGCCAACGATCTGTGCGTGGCGCATCTCAAGCGCGAGCAGATCGTGGACGTCAAGGTCGATGCCTCCGACGCGCAGCATCCGCTGGCGGTGGTGAGCTACACCTACCAGATCGACACGGCGCCGTGGATGCAGAACGCCGACGCGCAGCGCGTGTTCCCGATGATCGCGCGCATCGCCAACGGCGCGGGCGGGAAGCTGCAGCTGCGCCAGGGCTTCAAGCGCGGCGACAAGGGCTGGGTCGCCCAGCTGGGGCCGGTTTGATGCGCGTGCGCGGAATCCGCGGAGCCTCATGAGCACCGTCGTCCGTTTCTCGCCTGACCTGGGCCGCTGGCTCACGCACAACCTCGATGCCGGCCAGGCGCCGCTGGCGCTGGTGGCCGCGATGCGGGGGCAGGGCATGAACGAGCGGGCCGCGCAGGCCATCGTCGCGGCCTACGTCGATGCGCGCCGGCGGGGCGGGCCGATGCCGGCCGACGCCATCGAGCTGCCGGACGAGGCCCCCTCCAAACCCGTGGCACGGCTTGCGCCGGGCACCCGAATCCCGGCGGCCGACCGCGAGATCGTCGTGCACTCGCGTGGCGACGATCCGGTCTTTGCCGCGCTCGGCAACGTCGTGGACGCCGACGAATGCAAGGCCCTCATCGAGATGGCACGGCCGCGCCTTGCGCCTTCCACCCTGGTCGATCCGACGAGCGGCCGCGACGTGGTGAGCGACAAGCGCGCGAGCTGGGGCATGTTCTTCCGCCTGGGCGAGAACGAGCTGGTCGCCCGTCTCGACCGGCGCCTCTCGGCGCTGATGAACCTCCCGCTGGAAAACGGCGAGGGGCTGCAGCTGCTGTACTACCCGAGCGGCGCGGGCAGCGAGCCTCACTGCGACTACCTGGCGCCTACCAACGCCGCCAACCGCGAATCCATCGCGCGAAGCGGCCAGCGCGTGAGCACGCTGGTGACCTATCTCAACGACGTGCCGGACGGCGGCCAGACCGTCTTCCCGCACCTGGGCCTGGCGGTTTCGCCGATCCGTGGCAATGCCTGCTACTTCGAGTACTGCGACGACAACGGGCGCGTCGATGCGCGGTCCCTGCATGCCAGCGCGACCGTGACCCGGGGCGAGAAGTGGGTCATGACCAAGTGGATGCGCCAGCGCCGCTTCGTGGCCGGGGCGGGGACGGCGTAGTCCCCGGGAGTTTTCCACTCAAGAGTGAGCGGCCGGCCCTTCGACGAACACGTCGGAGTGGAAGTCGCCCGCGTCGAGCCCGCGATGCCGCAGCGCCGCGTCGCGCACCGCATTCACCATGGCCGGCGAGCCGCAGCAATACAGCTCGTGCCCCCGCAGATCGGGACACGTGGCCAGCAGCGCTTCGTCGGCACGGCCCGCGAAGTCGGCATCGCCCGCCGCACCGCCGTCGCTCAGCGCGCTGACGAAGCGCATCTGCGGCCACTGCTTCTGCCAGCGCGCGACCGCCGGGCGCAGGTAGATGCCGTCGGCCTGCCGCGCCGCCCAGATCAGCGTGAGGGGCCGGTCGATGCGCCGCTTGAGCATGTCGTCCAGGATGGACTTCACCGGCGCGAAGCCGGTGCCGCCCGCCACGAACACCACGGGCCGCGCCTGTTCCTCCTGCAGCGAGAACGCGCCGAAGGGCAGCTCGATGTCGACGAGCTCGCCGGCCGCCAGCTGCGGCACGCGCGCGCTGAAGGCGCCGCCCGGCACGTGGCGCACGTGCAGCGTGACGGCATCGCTCTCGTGCGGCGCATTGGCCATGGAATAGCTGCGCGTGCTGCCGTCGGGCAGCGACAGCTGCAGGTACTGCCCGGCCCTGAACTTCGCGCGCTGCCCCGTGGGCAGGCGCAGTTGCAGCACCGACACGTCGGGCGCGGCCAGCTCGTTGCGGAACACCTTCGCCGTGAAGCGCTTGCGCGCGGCGGGGTCGATGCGGCGCATCGCGGTCGGCGCGATCTCGAGGTCGCCGCGCGGCGCGCACATGCAGAACAGCACCTGGCCCGGCAGGCAGGTCTCGTTGGTAAGAGCGCCCGTCCCGACAGCCTCCACTTCGCCGCGCACCACGGAGCCGGCGCAGTTGCCGCAGACGCCTTTGCGGCACGAGTAGGGCAGTTCGATGCCGGCGCGCGCCGCCGCGTCGAGCACGCTCTCGTTGCCGGCGCATTCGAAGGCGACGTCGCTGCCCGCGATGGCGATGCGATGGCTCATGCGAGGCCTCCCGACAGCAGCGCGATCGTGCGAAGTACGGCTTGCGGATCGGCGATGCCGCGCCCTGCGATGTCCATGGCGCTGCCGTGCCCGACGCTCGACAGCAGCGCATCGGCGCCGATGCTGAGCGCGCTGGCAGCCTGCGGCGCGAGCAGCTTGACCGGGATGTGGCCCTGGTCGTGCAGCATCGCGACATACAGGTCGTGCCCACGTTGGGCCAGCAGCATGTCGGCGCCGGCCGGGCCGTGTACGCGCAGGCCCTCGGCGCGCAGCGTGTCGACGGCGGGCACCACGATGGCCGTGTCTTCGGGGCCGAACAGCCCGCCTTCGGACGCGTGGGGGTTGATGCCGAACACGCCGATCGACGGATCGGCCACGCCCAGCAGCGCGCAGGCCTGCGCGCCCGCGCGGACGGCGTGCGCGACCAGTTCCGGGGTCAGCCGGTCGAGCGCGGTGCGAACGCTTTCGTGCAGCGTGGCGTGCACGATGCGCAGGCCGCCGCCCACCAGCATGAGGAACACGCGGTCTTCGGGCACGCCGCACACGCGCGCGACCAGCGACGGGTAGCCGCTGAACGCGATGCCGGCCTGGTGGATGGCGGTCTCGTGGTGCGGGCAGGCGACCACGGCGTCGACCTCGCCGCGCCGGCAGGCTTGCAGCGCGGCGGTGGCGGAGGCGACGGCCGAGGCGCCCGCTGCCGCGTCGATGCGGCCGGGTACCGCGGCGCTCGCGGGCAGTTCGCCCGCGTTCACGAGCCGCACGTCGCGCAGCAGCGCCGTCATGCCCAGCTGTGCCGCCGTGCGCTCGAACACGCTGGCCGGGCCGTAGAGCGTGAGGCGCGCGCGGTCGATTTCCGGCAACGCGGCGAGCGCCTTCAGCGCGATCTCCGGGCCGATGCCGTTCGGGTCGCCGGCGGCCAGTGCGAGTTGGCGGGAGGGGGCGTGCATGGTCACAGCGGCAGTGCCAGCAGCGTGTCCGTCACGGTGCTGTCGCACACGGCCACGCGCGACTGCAGGCGCAGCTGGCCGTCCTGCCGCACGAAGCGGTCCTGGTAGACGCCGGTGGCGAACACCTCGGTCTGCCCCGTGGCCATGATGCGCGCCACGAGGAACGGCGTGCGTGCCTCCGCGGATCCGGCGTCGGACTTCTGCACCAGCGGCATGCCCAGCAGGTGCCGGTAGCGCTGGCGCTCGTAGATGTTGGCTTCGCGCAGCGCGGCGATGCGGTCTTCGAGCATGGCGCGCGAGTCGGCGTAGACGATGCCGGCCGCAAGGCCTTCGCGCTCGTTCTCGATGTGGGTGATGCGGTAGTGGCAGTCTTCGGTGAAGAAGCCGGGCCATTGCTCCAGCGCATCGCTGTCGATGGCATCGGCGTAGGCCGCGTTGAAGGCGCACAGCGCCAGCAGGTCGATCATGTGGGAGGTCCTCGTTCTTCGGGTGCGGCTCGGGCGGGCTCAAGTGCCCATGTGCTGGCGGTAGGCCTTCCAGAAGCCGCGCACCGAGGCCTCCGTGGCACGGCCTTCGCCGGAGACGGCCGCATCGCCGCCCATTTCGACCACGGCCTCGTGGTCCGCCGCGCCGGCGATGCCGCGCTGCACGAAGCCGCCGACCGCACCGTCTTCCATCGAGATGAAGCCTGCGGGCCCCACCAGGTTCGACTGCTTCAGGCGCACCTTGCGCTGCTCGGGGGTGTCGTCGGCGTAGCCGATGTAGGTCCAGTTCAGTTCGGTGCGCGCCGTGCCCTTGGGCAGCACCTGCCGCACGGCCAGGCAGTTCTGGATCTGCTGCAGCACGAAGCCGGGGAACACCGACAGGATCTGCAGCGTCACGCCGTCGTCGTACTCCTTGAAGCCGGCCAGCACGCTCGGGTCCTTCAGCCGGTAGCGGTCATTGTCGGAGCGGAGGGCCTGCTCCTTGTACGACGCATCTTTTTCGGCGGCCGTGTCGATCATCGAGAAGCTCACATGGTGGCCGCCGGTCTCGTCCACGATCACGCCGCCTTTCTGCGACAGGCGGTTGAGCTCGAAGGTGGTGAAGAACATGTGCAGGAGGCTCGCGTGGTAGCTGTCCTTGACGTTCTCCACATACAGCTTCCAGTTGTTGGGCAGCGCCTGCGTGAAGCGGCCGATGACCTCCACCGGCTTGTGCAGCACGCGCTCGATGCGCTGGCAGATCTCCTCGCCCAGGTACTCCTCGATCGAAGGCACGTCGTCGCTGAAGCTGCCGAACACCAGGCCAGAGAAGGTTGCGATGCGCAGCTTGCGCGGGCCGTGCGCTTCCTTGCAGAAGCTCGCGGGCATGCCGCCCTGGCCCTTCACGCCTTTTTCGAAAGCGACGCCGGTCAGGTCGCCCTGGCGGTTGTAGCTCCACGCGTGGTAGACGCACTGGAAGTTGTCGCTGCGGCCCGATTTCTCCAGGGCGATCAGCGCGCCGCGGTGTGCGCAGCGGTTCTCGAAGGCATAGATTTCGCCGTCGTCGTCGCGCACCACCACCACCGGCGTCTCGCCCGCGAAGGTGGTGCGGTAGCTGCCGGCGTCGGGCAGTTCGGCCTCCAGGCAGAGGTAGTTCCACACCGGGCCGCGGAAGATGCGCACCTGCTCGTCGGCGGCGAGTTGCGCGTCGCTGTACACCGCGAACGGAATGCGCGTGAGGCCGGGGCCGGACCAGTGGACCGGCTGGGGTTGGATGTCGTTGTGCATGAGGCTCTTCGCTTATTCCATGGTGACCTTGGCGGCCTGGATGACCTTGTGCCACTTGGCCGATTCGGTCTGGATGAACTGGCCGGTGCGCGCGCTGTCCCAGCCGCGCGGCTCGGCGCCCTGTTCGGCAAATTTCTGCTTCACGTCGGGCAGCGCGAGCGCCGCGGCCATCGCCTTCTGCGTGGCATCGACCGTGGCCGCGGGCGTGCCCGGGGGCGCGACGACCGCGAACCACGTGACCGCGTTCATGGCCGGCAGCTTCTGCTCGGCGAAGGTGGGCACGTTGGGCAAGGCCTTGGAGCGCTGCTCGTCGGCCACCGCGAGGATGCGGACCTTGCCGGTGCGCTCGAACTGCAGCGACGAGGAGATGTTGTCGAAGAACACGTCCACCTGCCCGCCGATGAGGTCGACCAGTGCGGGCGCGGTGCCCTTGTAGGGCACGTGCGTCATCTCGGTGCCCGTGAGCTGCATGAACAGGCTGGCCGTGAGGTGCGAGGTGGTGCCGTTGCCCTGCGAGGCGAAGCTCACCTTGCCGGGGTTGGCCTTCAGGTAGGCAATGAACTCGGCCACGTTGTGCACCGGCAGCCTGGGGTTGACCACCAGCACGTTGGGCACGGTGGCCAGCACGGTCACGGGCACCCAGCGCGCCGGATCGAACGCGAGCTTCTTGTACAGGTGTTGGTTGATGGCGATGGGCGCCGGCGGCGAGGCCAGCAGCGTCTTGCCGTCGGGCTCGGCGCGGAACACCACGTCGGCGCCGATGTTGCCGCCCGCGCCGGTGCGGTTCTCGACCACCACGCCCGCGGGGTACAGGTCGCGCAGCTTGTCGGCCACCACGCGGGGGAGGATGTCGGCGGTGCCGCCTGCGGGGAAGGGCACGACCAGGCGTGCGATCTTGTTGTCGTTCTGTGCCTGGGCCTGGGCCATCAGGCAGGCGCAGGCCAGCAGCGCAAGCGTGCGCCGGGTGAGTCTCTGGAACATTGGTTGTCTCCGTGTTCTTCGTGCATCGAGGGGATTCCAGTGTCTCGTTGCCAGGGCGTGCGCAACAAGCTAGATTTGCGCAATGCGCAAAAACCAAGACGGTTCTCCCAATGAGGAGACGGTACCGGACAAGAACTTCGTGGCCTCCCTGCAAAAGGGCCTCGACGTGCTGACCTGCTTCGGCCGCCAGCACAGCCGCCTCACGGTGTCGGAAGTGGGGCGGCTCACGCAGAGCTCGCCCGCGTCAGCGCGCCGCTCGCTGCTCACGCTGCAGGCGCTGGGCTATCTCGACAGCGACGGCAAGCGGTTCTGGATGCTGCCCAAGGCGCTGCTGGTGGCGCATGCGTACCTTGCGTCGCGGCCCGCGCCTTCGCTGGCGCAGCCGCTGCTCGATGCGCTGTCGGAGCGCACGCGCGAGTCGGCCTCGCTGGCGATGCTGCAGGGCGACGACGCGATCATCATCGCGCGCTCGACCGCGCGACGCAGCCTGAGCACGGGGCTGGGCATCGGCTCGCGGCTGCCGGCGTATTGCGCGGCGCTGGGGCGCGTGCTGCTCGCGGGCCTGCCGCCCGAAGAAGCGGCGCGGCGCGTGCGCGCCATGCCGCGCCCGCGCCTGAGCCCGCGCACCGTCACCGATGCGGGCGAGGTGCTGGCGCTCATCGCGCGTTGCCGCGAGGAGGGCTACGCCAGCAACGACGGCGAGCTCGAACTGGACGTGCGCTCGATGGCCGTGCCCGTGTTCGACCGATCGGGCCAGGTCATGGCCGCAATGAGCATCGCCGTGCGCGCCGAGCGCATGACGCTGGCGGAGGTGCGCGAGACTTTCCTGCCGGCATTGCGCAAGGCTGCCGGCAGCCTGGTGACGCGGCTGCACGCCGCATGATTCAGGCGCGCGGCGCGCGGCCGATCACGACGATCACGAACTCGCCGGCCGCGGGCCCAGCGGCTTGCCGCCGGCACCGCCCCTGAAGGTCATCGGCGCCGCCGTCTGCACCTGCCCCACGCCTGGCTTGCTCCAGTCGCACACGCCTTGCGCGAAGGTCACTTGCAGGCGCGACCACTGGATGGGCGAGAAGGTGACGGGCGCGTAGTCGGCAGCGGCCAGCGGCTTCAACTGGCATTTCAGGATGTCTTCCGCGAGCGGTCCGCCGGCGACCTGGCGCGGCGAGCCTTGCGGCAGCAGCACCGGGTCGGCGTCGCAGGTCGCCGTGTTCAGCACCTTGGTGGAGAACGTCGTGTCGGCCGACAGGTAGCACAGGTCCGATGCGGCAGCCGGCTTCGCGGCGGCCACCTGCTGCTGGGTGCGCTCCGCGTTGGTCCATTCCTTCGGGCTCGCAGTCACCAAGCCCGTGAGCCATGCATCCATCGCGAGGAACGCTTCGACAGGAATCGAAGGCGGCGTGCCCGCCGGACCGAAACGCCACAGCGCATGGTTCGCGTGCCCGCCCGCCGCCGCATCGATGCGGGCCCGGTGCGAGTAGCTGCGCCAGTACTGGTGGATGCCCGCCTGGCCGATCGGGAGGTTGTAGGTCTCGTCGTAGGCGCGAAGGTCGATCGTCGCCACCTTGGCGAGGTTGGCGCCGGGCGAGACCAGCCCCGCGCGGTAGGCGATCGACAGCGAATCGGCGTCCGCCACGGCGCGCGCGGTGGAGAGGTTGCCGTCCGTGTCCGAGCCGCCGACCTTCTCGTTGAGCGTGACGAACTCCTCGGCGGAGATCGCACCCGACTTCAGCGCCCTGAGCCCGTACTGGATGCCCACGTTGTCCATGTTGCTCAGCCCGCGCACGCCGCTGGGCGCGAGCGCGTTCGCCGTCGTGCCGTAGACGCTCGATGCGCCGTCCGTGATGCCGCAGCGCGGCCCGGTGGGATTGGCCGCGGGGTCGTAGACCAGGGAGGCCGGGAGCTGGCAGTTGTTGGTCGGCGCACCGGTCGGCACGATCGCGCCGGTGGCGTTGTCGGCCACGCCCAGCGGCGTGTAGTTGCCGGCTTTGAGGAGCCCGCCGAAGAAGGTGAGCCACCCATGGCAGGCGGTGTGGTCCAGGTGCCCATTGATCGCCTTCTTCTTCGCGTTGACCTGTGCCGGGTTCGAGCCCGCCTGCAAGGCCGTCCACGCAGGCGACTGGTAGAAGTTGACCAGCTGCACGCAGTCCATCACCTCCATCGCCGTCGTCTCGGAGTCGGCGAAATCGACGCCCAGCTGCGTGCCGTCGATCACGCCGGGAAGCAGCGAAGCCACGCTGTTCTGGTTGATCGCACCGCCCGAGCCGCCGTTGCCCATCATGTAGAGCACCTCGCCGTAGCTGTCGATGACGTGCTCCTTCATCATGAGCGTCGTCTCGGCGACCAGGTAGCGGTTTCCGTTGAGCTGGGAGTCGGTCATGCTGTTGTCCACGACCATGAAGCCGCGCGAGAGCGCCGCATCGTCGGCCCAGTTCTGCGACGAGCGGAACTGCAGCCGCGGAAAGCCCGTGCCCGCGCCGAAGGAGTAAAGGAGCTTGCGGTTCCATTGGGGCTGCGGAGTGGTCGCGGTCCAGGGCGCCGCCGGGTCGAACAGCACGGCGATGTCATAGATGCCGCGGTTGATCGTGCCGCGCTCCACGCGAACGATGTAGGGCACCTTTGCACCGGTCGTCGTGGTGGTGCTCGCGACCGCCGATGCGGACGTGGTGCCGGCCACGTAGGGCTGCAGGCACGAGTTGGCCGGCGTCGACGGAACAGGGCCGCCCGCGGCGGCGGGGCTGGGGTCGGGCAATACGAACGAGCAGCCGCCATCACCCGGCGCCGCCGTCACAGGAGTGAGGGTGCGATAGAAGAGCTTGAACTCGGTGGCGATGCTGCACTGCGCATCGGTGGCGCTGGTCGAGAGGCCGCTGGCGTTCGACGCAGGCGTCGCCCCCGCGCCGGCCATGGGCGCTGGCGTGGCGCAGACGTAGGGCGTGAACTGCGTGCTCGACAGCACCGGACCGCTGCGCGGCGCGTTGACGACCGTGAGCGTGGCTTCGCGGCTCAGCTTGGTGCTCGCCTTGATCGTGTTCGATCCCACCGCCAGGCCGGTGGCAAGCCCGGTGATGCGGCCGTCGGCACGCTTGGCGAACGCACCGGTGATGTCGCTGCCGTTCAGCGTGACTTTCAGGCCGCCGGCGTTGCCGCCTTCGGGAATCAGCTCGACCAGCACATCGCCGCCGCTGACCAGGTCGGCGCGGGTCGAGAGCGTGCGTACTTCCATATGGCCCGTAGCGCCACCGTCGCCGCCGCTGCCACCACCGCCGCCATTCCCGAAGTTCCAGGGGAACCCGCCACCGCCACCACCGCCGCCGCAAGCGGCAAGCAGCAGGGACAGGCTCGCCGTCGAACCGGCCAGGCGCATCTGTCGGGGAAAGCGCATCGGCGCGCGCGTCGGTCTTGTCATGGTTTGTCTCCTGTCCTGCACTGCAGCGCACGCCTTTCGGGCCGGCCGGCCCGAACGAGGCGGCGCGCGCCTTGGACATGGAGATTCTTGGACGACCCGGCGCCGCCCGTCCTATCCTGGCGATGCCATCCGCATGACTTTCGGGACGCCCGAGGGTTTGCCCCCGGGGCGGGTCTCTACCGGTTCACGGGCTCATCGCATCGCATCGCCGCGTTCGCGCAGCACCCAGGGCGTGGCCAGCAGCGCCAGCAGCCGCACCAGCGCAATCTCCTCTGGCATCCAGCGCGCCCGGGCGCCCAGCACGTTGAAGGTCGCGGCGCACCGGCCGTCTTCCAGCAGCGGCACGTTCACCACGGCGCGCAGGCCCAGCGCGGCGATGAGCGCGTGGTCGTCGAACACTTCGGCCAGGGCCTTGTCGCCTTCGCCGATGAAGACCTCGGCGCGCACGACCAGTTGCCGCGTCCACGGCGTGAGCGTCTTGCGCTTGCGGCCGGCCACCGGGTAGGCCTGCGGATTGGAGGACCACAGGCGCTGCAACTGCACTTCGTCCGGCGGATCGTTCGAGGTCGTCGCGTTCAGGTTCACCGTGAGCAGGCCCGGGCCGAGCAGCGCGAGTCGCGCCGTCTCGATGTGCGCCATCGCGGCATCGAAGGCGGTGGCGCGCGACAGCGTGTCGCAGAGCGGCACGCACACCGCCAGGGGCAGCACGTCCACGTCAGTCAAGCTTGATCCCCAGGTCCTTGATGATCTTGTCGTAGCGCTGGGTGTCCTTGCGGAGCGACGTGGCCAGCTGCTCGGGCGTGCTCTTGACCAGCTCGACGCCCATCGAATCCATGCGGGCGCGAACCTCGGGCACGGCCAGTGCCTTGTTGATCTCGCTGTTCAGGCGCGTGACCAGTTCGGCGGGCATGCCCGCCGGCCCGAACGCGGCGTACCAGACGCTCATCTCGTAGCCCGGCAGCGTCTCGGCGACGGTGGGCGTGTCGGGCAGCAGCGAGGAGCGCTTGGGCTCGGTCACGGCCAGGAGGCGCAGCTTGCCCGCCTTCACGTGCGGCAGCGTCTGCGTGCCGGCGGAGAACAGCACCTGGGTCTGGTTGCCCACGGTGTCCAGCACGGCCGGCGCGCCGCCCTTGTAGGGCACGTGCAGCATGTCGATGCCGGCGGCCTTCTTGAACATCTCGGCGCTCAGGTGGTTGGTGGAACCGCCGCCGGCCGAGGCATACGCGAGCTTGCCAGGGTTGGCCTTGGCATATGCGATGAACTCGCGCAGGTTCTTGGCCGGCACCGAAGGATTGATCACCATCGTGTTGATCACGTTGGCCACCAGCGCGATGGGCGTGAAGTCGTCCGTGCCGTTGAAGGGCATGCCGGGCATCAGCGTCGGGTTCATCGCATGGGTGCTCATCGAACCGATCAGCAACGTGTAGCCGTCGGGCTTGGCCTTGGCGACGAAGTTCGAGCCGATGTTGCCGGAGGCACCCACCCGGTTGTCCACGACGACGGGCTGCCCCATCGACTTGGTGAGCTGCTCGGCGATGGCGCGCGCCAGGATGTCGGTGGAGCCGCCCGCGGCCCAGGGGACGATCAGCGTGATCGGCTTCTCGGGGTAGGCGGCGAGGCCGGCCTGCGCGGTGCAGGTGAGGGCCAGCAGAAGCAGGCCGCGCAAGACGCGTTGGAACATGGTGATGAGGTCCTTGGAACGAAGATGAAAAAAGCGCCGGCCGATCAACGGCCCACGGCATAGCCCTGCATGCCGCGCGGATTGGCACCGGCGCGCAGCAGCAGCCGGCCTTGGGCATCGCGCTCGCGGCTGCAGGCGGACATGCGACTTTCGGACCAGGCATCGCCGACCTGCACGCGGTGGCCCATCGCGCGCAGCGCCTCGAGCGTCTCGGGCTCGAAGCGCGATTCCAGCGTGAGCGTGTTGAGCGTGGTCTGGCGCGGCCAGAACGAACTGGGCGCGTGCTTGACGTGCCAGGCCGGCGCGTCGATGGCCTGCTGCAGGTTCAGGCCGTGCACCGCATGGCGCAGGAAGAAACCGACCGACCACTGGTCCTGCTGGTCGCCGCCGGGCGTGCCGAACGCCATGTACGGCTGGCCGTCGCGCAGCGCCATCGACGGCGACAGCGTGGTGCAGGGCGCGACGCGCGGCTCCACGGAGCCGGGCAGGCCCTCGTCCAGCCAGCTCATCTGCAGCCGCGTGTTCAGTGCGAAGCCCAGCGCCGGAATCGTCGGGCTGGACGACAGCCAGCCGCCCGAAGGCGTGGCCGCGACCATGTTGCCGTGCCGGTCGATCACGTCGATGTGGCAGGTGTCGCCCACGAAGATCTCGCGCTCGGCCCATTCGGCGACCGGCGGCAGCGCGGCGAAGGTGGGCTCGCCGATGCCGAAGCGCGTGTCGGCGGTGCGCAGCGTTCGTGCGCTCACGTCCAGGTCAGGCAGGCGCGGCGCGAGGTCCAGGGGCGCGCCGGGCCGCAGCACCTCGGACGCACGTTGCAGATCGACCATGGCCCAGCGCTCGCGCAGGTACGCGTCCGACAGCAGCGCCTCTTGCGCATCGCCGCGCGCACCGGACGCCGTGCCGTACCACGCGAGGCGGTCGGCCAGCGCGAGCTTGGCGGCTTCGGTGATGCGATGCACGAAGCCCGCCGAGCCGGGCACGTGGTGCTCCAGGCCCGCGTGGCGCAGCATGCCCAGCTGCTGAAGGAAGGCCGGGCCCTGGCTCCAGAAGCCGCACTTGGCGACCGTGTAGCGCCCGAACTCGGCCGTGAGCGGCGCCTCGGCTGCGACGCGCCATTCGGCCATGTCGTCCAGGCGCAGCAGGCCGGCATGCGCCTCGCCGCTGCTGTCGCGCACGGTGGTGTTGCGGCAGTAGCGATCGATCTCGCGCGCGACGAAGCCCAGCTGCCAGGTGCGGATCGCCGCATCGATCACGCCGGTGCGGCCGCTGCCTTCGCGCTCGGCCGTCTCCACGACGCGGCTGTAGGTCGCGGCCAGCGCCGGCAGCCGGAACAGCGAGCCGGGCTGCGGCAGCTTGCCGCCGGGCAGCCACACCTGGGCCGACGCGTGCCAGTGTTCCAGGAAGAGTCCGCGCACCGCCAGGATCGCTTCGGCAACCCGTGGCGCGAGCGGAAAGCCTTCGCGCGCATAGCCGATCGCCGGTGCCAGCACCTCGGCCAGCGACCACGTGCCGTGCTCGCGCAGCAGGGTGAGCCAGGCAGAAAAGGCGCCCGGCACCGTGGCCCCCAGGAGGCCGATGCCCGGCACCTGCTCGAAGCCAAGGGCGCGGAAGGTCGAGGCGGTGGCGTCGGCCGGCGCGCAGCCTTGTCCGCGCAGGGCGTGCATGCGCTGCTCGCGCTCGCTCCACAGCAGGATCGGCGCCTCGCCGCCGGGGCCGTTGAGATGCGGCTCCACCACCTGCAGCACGAAGCCGCCCGCCACGGCGGCGTCGAAGGCGTTGCCGCCGCGCTCCAGCACGCCCATCGCGGTCTGCGAGGCCAGCCAGTGGGTCGATGAGGCGACGCCGAAGGTGCCGGCGATTTCAGGGCGGGTGGTGAACATGCGGCCGAGTGTAGGAACACCGGATAGCCAGAAGCACATATTTGCTGATGAATGCATGCATCCATTGCTATGCCTCTCGCTTAGGATCGCCGCATGTCAGCGCCGACGCTCCAGCACCTCACGCCGCGGCTCAAGCTGCGCCATTTCGCGCTTCTTGCCGAACTCGAACGGCAGCGCTCGGTCAGCCGCGCGGCCGAGCACCTTGGCCTCAGCCAGCCGACCGTCACGCGCGCGCTGGGCGAGATCGAGAACATCTTCATGACCCCGCTGTTCACCCGCAGCCGGCGCGGCCTGGAGCCCACGGCCGCGGGCCTCCTGGTGCTGGCGCGGGCCCGTGTGGCGCTGGCCGATGCGCAATCGCTGGGGCAGGACCTGGCCGCGCTCGGCACCGGGCTGCAGGGGCGGCTGCGCATCGGCGTGCTGCCTTTTCTTGCGCGCGCGACGCAGGATGCCGTCTGGCGGCACCTCCTGGCCGTGCGGCCGCGCCTGGGCTTCGTGGTCGAGGAGGCCACGACGCATGTGCTGGTGCAGGCGGTGCGCGCACGCACGCTGGACTGCGCGATCTGCCGCTTCACATCGGCCAGCGCCGAAGCAGGGCTGGCACAGGAGTTTCTCTACACGCAGGAGCCGCGCCTGGTGGTGTCGCGCGCGGCCGCGCAACGGCTGGCGCGGCGCGGGCTGGACTGGGAGGCCTTTGTTTCCCTGCACTGGATCTTTCCGCCGGAGGACACGCCGATCCGCCAGATGATCCATTCGATCTTCGCCTCGGCGGGGCAGCCGGTGCCGGTTCCTCTGCTGGAGGCCTACGCGCAGAAGACGCTGGTCTCGGTGCTGCGGCACATGCCCGACGCGATCACCATCCTGCCCGACGACATCGCGCAGGAAGTGGCCGACGCGAGCGGCGCCCGCGTGATGCCGCAGCGCCTGCAATGGAACCTGCCGCCCGTGGGCGTGGTGCGGCTGCACGATGCCGCCAATGCGGTGATCGTGGATGAGATGACGAGAGCGCTGCAGGGCATTCGCCGCGGGGATTAGATCCCGAGGCCGCAGCCTGTTTGCGCTTGAAGATGTGCCTACGCCGGGGGAATGTCGAGCTCGATCCAGGCCGGCGCATGGTCGCTCGCGCCGGTGCGCCCGCGCACGTCGCGGTCCACGCCGGCATTGCGAAGCATCGGCGCGAGTTCGGCGTTCAGCAGCAGATGGTCGATGCGAAGTCCGGCGTCGCGCGGATAGCGGTTGCGCCAGTAGGTCCAGAAGGTGAAGGGCACGCGGCCGGGATGGCTCGCGCGGATCGCGTCGGTCCAGCCTTGCTTGAGCAATTGCGCGAACGCCGCCCGGCTTTCGGGCTGCAGGAGCGCGTCGTCGCGCCACGAGGCCGGGTTGTAGATGTCGGCATCGGTCGGCACGACGTTGTAGTCGCCGGCCAGCACGACGGGCAGGCCGCTCGCGAAGAGTTTTTTCGCATGCCTGTTGAAGGCTTCGAACCACCGCAGCTTGTAGTCGAACTTCGGCCCCGGCTGCGGATTGCCGTTGGGAAGGTAGAGGCAGCCGATCAACACGCCATCGACCACCGCCTCGATGTAGCGGCTCTGCGTGTCGGCTTGCATGCCCGGCAGGCCGCGCCCGGTGTCGATCGGCTCTTTTCCGCGCGCAAGGATGGCGACACCGTTCCACGCGCGCTGCCCGTGCGCGACGATGCCGTAGCCCGCACTGCGGATCGCATCGACCGGCAGGTTGGCGTCGGGGCTCTTGAGCTCC
The DNA here is from genome assembly GCF_900115685.1 of Variovorax sp. 770b2. Classification (GTDB taxonomy): domain Bacteria; phylum Pseudomonadota; class Gammaproteobacteria; order Burkholderiales; family Burkholderiaceae_C; genus Variovorax. Next base: position 1,591,117 of record NZ_FOXJ01000001.1, read on the forward strand.
TGCAGGCAGGCGACATCGGGCTTGGATTCGGCAAGCCATTCGAGCAGGCGGGCAAGGCGGCTGTTGATGCCGTTGACGTTGAATGTGGCGATCTTCATCGTGTGGGCAGGCGGGGAGGGGGACGGGAAAGCGCGAAAGACGATGGCGAAATCTTCCGGCCTTCATCGCGCCGGTGCGGGCCGCGGTGGCAGGGCGCCTACCTGATGCGGTTCTCGATCGGATCGGCAGGCGGCCGCAAGACAAGCTCGAAGGCCGGACGCCGCCCGCGCTGCACCGGCGTGGTGGCCTCCGGCGCACCGGGCTGCGGCGATGCCGCGCCGAGCGTGCCCCACAGGCTGGCGAAACGAACGTCCGCTTCCTTGCGCAGCCTGGCGATCTGCTCGATGCGGTTGTCAGGAATGGCCAAGCGCCCGCCCTGCGTGCGCTGGTGAAGCTGATGGATGGCCGTGTAGGCGGCAGTTTCCGCCGCCATCCAGGCAAGGAATGCAGCAGGGGTGGGTTCTTCGGCCATCGGTGTCCTTCGGTGATGTCTTGGCGTGTCCGCGCGCGGCGTCATCAAATCTAGAAGCCTTCTCGCGGCGCCTTGTAGTCCGGCGCCGCCAAGGTGCGCCCGAATGCGCCGTCGTGGGGGTCGCGTGAAAGTGCGGCGCCCGGGTTGCCGTCAGCCGTCGGTCGGGTCGGCCTTCTCGTGGCCGCGTCGGCGGCGCTCGGCCCGCGTGCGCTCCAGCGTGGCGTGGCTTTCCCTGGCCGCGGCCTCACAACGCTCGTGCAGGGCGGTCAACTCGTGGTCGGTGAGCTTCTCGATGCCCATGAATTCGTTCTGGGCGTTGGAGGACCGGATCAGTTCGTCCAGCTTGGTCTGCAGCGCCACGCCGTCGCGGTTCTGCGTGTTCTGGATGAGGAACACCATGAGAAAGGTGACGATGGTCGTGCCCGTGTTGATGACCAACTGCCAGGTTTCCGAGAAGCCGAAGAACGGCCCGGCCACCGCCCACGCGATGACCACGGCCACGCACACCAGGAAGGTGAGCGGGCTCCCCGCGATGTGCGCGATCTTGTTGGCGAACGAGGCGAACAGGCGGTCCATGAATGAAATCTCTCCTTGCGCTGAAGCTACGCGCAGGCATGCCGGCCGTGCGTCGTCCGGCGCCGCGAGAGGGACTTCATGGAGATGCTGCGCATGCGTGGGTGCGCGCGCCACGCATGGCGCGACCGAACGACGCCGGCGCTCGCCCAGTCAGGCATCGGCACCGAAGAGACATCCGGCGTCAATTCGCTGCCGGTCTTGCCGGCCTGCATGCAGGAGAGAAATCCAGGGGAAGCGCGCGTCGCCTGACCGCCGTGAGAAACAGCCTTCGCCGCACGCCTGTCCCCGATCGCTCAAACCCCTTCGATGACCCGCAGATCCCGTTCGGCGCCGTCGCCCAGCGCGGCAAGCGCGGCCTGGTAGCCAGGGCTGTCATGCGTCGCTGTCGCCTGCTCGATGCTGTCGAATTCGATCAACACGGTGCGTTCGGACAAACCGAATTCGTAGACCTTCGCCGGCAGGCCGCGCGCGAGAAAGCGCCCGCCGCCGGCAGTGATCGCCGGGCCGGCCAGTTTCGCGTAGGCCGCGAGTTTGTCGGCGTCCTTGACGGCACGGTATGCACTGACCCAATAGGCTTTTGCCATGGTGATCTCTCTCTGGTTGATGAATGAATGAATGATGTCTCGGCCCGTCGCGGCGGCGATTTCGATTTTCGCGCCGTGCGGATTCAGGCCACGTCGTCCATCGACGGAACGCCCGGTTCGTTGCAGCAGACCACGAGGATCTGCGCGCCCTCATCGCCGCCGTTCACGTAGAGGTGGCCCAGCCCGCTGTCGAAGTAGATGCTGTCGTGCTTCTCGAGTCGCTCGACGCGCCCGTCGACGAAATGCATCTCCAGCGCACCGTCGAGAACGAAGATGAATTCCTCGCCCGGATGCCTGCTGAACTCGCCGGGCCGAAGCACCGAGTTGGCTTCGACGCGGCCGAGCATGGGGGTCATCTTCTTCGTCGTCACCTGCGTGGCCAGCATGCCGTACAGGTAGCGTTCGGAGTGGTATTCGACGACGTCCTGGTTGCGTGTCACCACCACGCTGCCGGCAATGAAACCGGCCGGCTGGCTGCCGAACAGCGTCGACAGATCCAGTTGCAGCGCCGCCGCCAGTGCAGCGAACTTTTCGTAGCTGAGCGCAAGCAGGCCGCGCTCCGCCTTGGAGATGGATGCCACCGAGACCTGCGACTTGATCGCCAGTTCGGTCAAGGTCAGTTGCTGTGCCAGGCGAGCGCTGCGCAGCCGCGCGCCCAGCTCTGTCTTGTCCAGGACGATGCCTTGGCCGGAGGTGGAGGAGGGCGGGGCTGAGGAGGCGATGGAAGGCTTCATTAAAATTTTCTTATCTGAAAATTTTCGCATATGATAATTCTGTGACCACGCCTATTGTCCCTTCCGCCGCACCCATTTCCCTCCCCTGGATCGAGAAGCTGATTCGATTCGACACGACCAGCTTCGCGTCGAATCTCGGCCTGATCGAAGCGGTCCGCGATCACCTCGAAGAGCAGGGCTACGCGTCGACCCTCACCTACGAGCCCACCGGCAAGAAAGCGAATCTCTTCGCCACCATTCCCGCGGCGGACGGCGCCACGCAGGGCGGCATCGTGCTTTCGGGCCATACCGACGTGGTGCCGGTCAAGGGCCAGGACTGGGACAGCGATCCCTTCGATCCCACGGTGCGCGAGGGCAAGCTCTTCGGGCGCGGGGCCTGCGACATGAAGGGCTTCATCGGCGTGGCGCTGGCGATGCTGCCGGAGATGAAGGCGGCCCGTCTCAGGGAGCCGATCCATTTCGCGTTCTCGTGCGACGAGGAGCTCGGCTGCATCGGCGCCCCCTACATGCTGGACGACCTGAAGGCCCGCGGCATCCACGCGAACGGCTGCATCGTCGGCGAGCCGACCGACATGCGCGTCATCGTCGCGCACAAGGGCATCAATGCGTATCGCTGCCGCGTCCATGGGCATGCGGCGCATTCCTCGCTCACGCCGCAGGGGCTCAACGCCATCGAGTACGCGGCCCGGCTGATCTGCTTCATCCGCGACCAGGCCGACGCATTCCGCGGCGAAGGCCCGTTCGACGAGGCCTTCGACGTGCCTTTCACCACGCTGCAGACCGGCGTCATCAGCGGCGGCATCGCGGTCAACACCATTCCGGCGCACTGCGAGTTCAGTTTCGAATACCGCAATCTGCCGGGCGTGGACAGCGCGCCGATCATCGCGCGCATCAAGGACTACGCCGCCCACACGCTGCTGCCGCAAATGAAGGGGGAGCACCCCGGCGCCAGCATCGAGTTCGAACTGCTGGCCACCGCGCCCACGCTGGATGCGTCCGAGCAGGCCGCCATCACGCAACTGGTCCGGGCGCTCACGCACGACCGCAGCGTGCGCAAGGTGGCCTACGGCACCGAGGCCGGATTGTTCGAGCGCATGGGCATCCCGTCCGTCGTCTGCGGGCCCGGCAACATCGAGCAGGCGCACAAGGCGAACGAATTCGTCACGCTCGCGCAGCTGGCGCAGTGCGAATCCTTCCTGCGCAAGCTGGTCCACAGCATGTCCTGCGCGCCCTGAAGACCTCGAAGGCGCGCAGAGCAGGGTGGGACAGAAGAAAAAAACCAACAGAGACAAAAAGGAAAGTTCCATGACCCACGCCCACAGCCTGCAAGGCGGCATCGCCCGGCCCTCGGCTTCCCCGCATCCCGACGCGCCGCCGTGGCGCGCGGTCATCTCGGCGTCCATCGGCAATGCGCTGGAGTGGTTCGACCTGGTGGTGTACGGCTTCTTCGCCGCGACGATCTCCAAGCTCTTCTTTCCCACGGGCGACGACACGGTGTCGCTGCTGCTGACGCTGGGCACCTTCGGCGTGTCCTTCTTCATGCGTCCGCTGGGTGCCATCGTGATCGGCGCCTATGCCGACCGCGCAGGCCGCAAGGCCGCGCTCACCTTGTCCATCATGCTGATGTTCACGGGCACGCTGTTGATCTGCATCGTGCCCACGTACAGCACCATCGGGCTGCTCGCGCCCGCTGTGCTCGTGGTCGCACGCATGATCCAGGGCCTGTCCGCCGGGGGTGAGTTCGGCAGCGCCACCGCCTTTCTGGCAGAGCACGCACCCCGGCGGCGCGGCTTCTTCTCCAGCTGGCAGGTCGCCAGCCAGGGCCTGACCACCTTGCTGGCGGCCGGTTTCGGCGCCGTGCTCACCAGCACGCTGACGGCCGAGCAACTGGCCTCCTGGGGCTGGCGCATTCCGTTCATCTTCGGCCTGCTGATCGGGCCGGTGGCCTACTACATCCGCCGCAACGTCGACGAGAGCCCGGAGTTCTCCAGCATCGAGGCCACCACCACGCCGCTGCGCGACACCTTCAGCCACCAGAAGGAGCGCCTGCTGCTGGCCGTGGGCATCGTCGTGCTCGGAACCGTGGCCACCTACCTGGTGCTCTTCATGCCCACGTACGGCGTCAAGCAACTGGGCCTGCCGGCTTCGGTGGCCTTCACCGCGACCATGATGGTCGGCGTGATCCAGATGTTCTTCTCGCCCGTCGTCGGCCATCTGTCGGACAAGGTCGGCCGCGTGCGCATCATGCTGATCGCCGGCGTGCTCTTGCTGCTGGCCATCTATCCGATGTTCGCGCTGCTGGTGAGCCGGCCGAGCTTCGGCACCTTGTTGCTGGTCGAGATCGTGCTCGGCTGCCTGATGACCGCGTATTTCGCGCCGGTGCCGGCGCTGTTGTCCGAGTTGTTCCCGACGCAGACCCGCACCACGGGCCTGTCCCTGAGCTACAACACCGCCGTGACGATCTTCGGTGGCTTCGCACCGTTCATCCTGACCTGGCTGATCAGCGTGACCAACGACAAGCTGTCGCCCAGCTACTACCTGATCTTCGCCGCGATCATCAGCATCGTCGCCCTGGTCTTCACGCGCATCCGGCTGGGCTTCAAGTGACCGGCGTGCGCGTTCATTCCGCGATCTTTTCATGACCCCAACTCCCACTCTCATCGACGGCCAGCCGGTGCCGACGCTCGACGCGATCCGCGAACTCGCCACTGCCTTGCAGCCCTATGTGTTCACCACGCCGACGCTGGACAAGGACTCGATCTCCACGCTGCGCGATGCGCGCATCAATTTCAAGTTCGAGCTGCTGCAGGCCAGCGGGACCTTCAAGGCCCGCGGCGCTTTCTCCAACCTGCTGTCGCTCGATGCCGCGCAGCGCCAGGCCGGCGTGACCTGCGTGAGCGCGGGCAACCATGCGGTCGCGGTCGCCTACGCCGCGATGAAGCTCGGCATCAGCGCCAAGGTGGTGATGATCAAGACCGCCAGCCCGTTTCGGGTGGCGCTGTGCCACCAATACGGCGCGCAGGTCGTGATGGCCGACCACGGCGCGGCCGCGTTCGACCAGGTGCACCAGATCGAGAAGGAAGAAGGGCGCTTCTTCGTGCATCCGTTCAACGGCTACCGCACCGTGCTGGGCACGGCCACGCTCGGCCTTGAATGGGCGAGCCAGGCGCCGGACCTGGACGCGATGATCATTCCCGTCGGCGGCGGTGGGTTGGCGGCGGGCGTTTCCACCGCGTTCAAGCTGGTGCAGCCGAACTGCAAGGTCTACGGCGTGGAGCCGGAAGGCGCCGATGGCATGAGCCAGAGCTTCAAGGCCGGCCACCCGATCAAGATGGGACCGATGCAGGGCATTGCCGACAGCCTGATGGCGCCGCACACCGAGGCCTACAGCTACGAGCTCTGCCGCCGCAGCATCGACCGGCTCGTGACCGTCTCGGACGACCAGATCCGCCGCGCCATGGTCCACCTGTTCGAGGAACTCAAGCTCTCGCCGGAGCCCGCCTGCGCGGCCGCCACGGCGGCACTGCTGGGCCCGTTGCGTGAGCAGCTGGAGGGCCAGCGCGTGGGCGTTCTGCTGTGCGGCACCAACACCGACCTGGGCACGCTCACCCGGCACCTGGACGCGGCTCGCGCGCTTGCATGAGCGAGGGGGCAGGCGCGCCCGTTCTTTTTCTCGGCCGACAGGACATCGCGCGTCTGCTGAGCGTTGCCGATTGCATCGACCTGATGGCCGACGCGATGGCGGCCCTCGCACGCGGCGAGGTGCACCAGCCGCAGCGGCAGATCGTGCGCCCGCCCGACGCCAAGGGTCTTCTGGGCCTGATGCCGGCTTACATCGGCGGCGTGGAGCCGGTGTACGGCGCCAAGACCGGCGGCTTCTTTCCGGGCAACAGCGCGATCGGCCTGGACCCGCACCAGGGCTGCGTTCTCCTGTTCAGTGGCGAGACCGGCGCGCTCATGGCGGTCATGTCGGCCTCCGAGATCACCGGCATCCGCACCGCCGCCATGACCGGCCTGGCCACGCGCCTGCTCGCACGGCCCGAGGCCAGCCGCCTGGCCCTGATCGGCTGCGGCCACCAGGCCCACTGGCAACTGCAGGCCGTCGCGGCGGTTCGCACGCTGACGTCGGTCAAGGTCGCGGCGCGCAGTCCGGCCGGCGCGCAAAGCTTCGTCGATGCGCAGAAACCTTCCTTTGGTTTTGCGATGGAAGCGGTCGACTCGGTGGAAGCGGCGGTGCGCGATGCCGACATCGTCGTCACCGTCACGAGCGCGCGCGAACCGATCCTGCAACGCCAATGGATCGCACCGGGGACGCACATCAACGCCGTGGGCTCCAGCACGCCATCGCATGGCGAGATCGAGCCGGCGCTGATGGCGCACGCATCCTTGTTCGTCGACAGGCGCGAGTCCACCCTCAGCGAATCGGGCGACTACCTGAACGCATGGCGCGCCGGCCTGATCGCGCCGGCAAGCTTGCTCGCGGAGATCGGTGAACTCGTCATCGGCCAGCACCCGGGCCGCTCGAGCGCGGATGAGGTGACGTTGTTCAAGTCGTTGGGCATGGCGCTCGAGGATGTGGCGGCAGCCCGGTGGCTGTATCGGCAGGCGCGCACTTGCAACGCTGGGACCTGGTTTACACAATAACCAGAGTCGATTTATGGCTTACCTGTTTCTATGGAAGCCATGGTCGAAATCGAGACCGGATGACCGCGAGGATCGGCGGTTCAGCCGGCCGCTTTCCAGCGTGCTCGCAAGGCTTCCCATCCAAGCAATGCTTCATCACCGCGTGTTTCACGCCCTCTGCACGATCCGCACAACGGCGTCGTAGATCTCGTTCTGCGCATCCGCTGGATCGAACTCGCCCGCGGCCGCGGCAAACGACACGGCCTCCGCCGCGCCCAGCATCGCGCGCATGGCTGCCGGCGCGATAGGCCGTTTCGCAAAAGGCTGCAGCGCGCCCCGGCACTTCACCAGGAACTCGGCCTCGAGTTCTTTCTTCAGGGCGTGCAGCTCGGGCGAGCCGGCCAGCGCGGCGCTGACGCCGGGCATCTCGCGCCCCATCTCCATGACGCAGTTGACATAGGCGGCGGCAATCACCTTCGCCACGGCCGGGAGCGACTTTCCCGACGCCCGCAGGGCCTCGTCCATCAAGGCATGCTGCCGGCTGTCGTACTCCCCGTAGAGAACGCCGAGCAGGCCGGTGCGTGTGCCGAAGTGGTCGTACACGACGGGCTTCGTCACCCCCGCGCGCTCGGCCAGATAGCCCAGCGTGAGCGCATCGGTTCCTTCGCTGCGCACGATGGACCACGCGACATCCAGGAGCTGGCGGCCGCGCTCGTCCTTGGGAAGGCGTTTCTTGGCTGCGGCTTGCACAACCGGTTCCATCTGCTTGCTTGACATCTTTAACCTACCAAAGGTAACCTACGAACAGTAGTTTACACCCAACCCAAGAAGGAACCGCCATGCATGCCCTCGTCGTTGTCAGTCATCCCGATTCCCAGTCCCTCACGCACGCCGTCGCGCGCTCGTTTGCAGAGGGCGTTGCGGCATCCGGCGAGCACACCACCGAGATCGCCGACATCGCTGCGGAAGGCTTCCAGCCGGCCTTCAACCAGGCCGACCGCGCCGCCTATTTTCTCCAGGAGCCCTTGCCATCGGACATCCTGCGGGAGCAGGAGCGCATCGACCGGGCCGACGCACTGGTGCTGGTCTATCCCGTGTACTGGTGGTCGTTCCCCGGCCAGCTCAAAGGCTGGATCGACCGCGTATTTTCCAATGGCTGGGCCTACGACGAGGCGCCAGACGGCACGCTCGGAAAGCGGCTCGGCCGCCTTGCCGTCCACCTCATCGGCATCGGCGGGGCGGACGGGGGTACCTATGCGCGGCGCGGCTACGACAAGGCGATGCGCACGCAGATCGACCATGGCATCTTCGATTTCTGCGGCGCGCGCGTCGTGACCTCGGAGTTCCTGCTCGACGTGAATGGGCAGGCCGGGGCGTCCCATATCGTCACCGCGCGGGCCCTCGGTGGCCATGCGTTTGCGGGAGCCGCATCAGGCGGCGTTGACCTGCCCGAGGTTGCCGAACTGCCAAGCTGAGGCGAACGGAAGGAGTGCCGCACGTGCAGGGGAATCGAGAGGGTCGATGCAGGCTTGCAACCGACGAGTGCGTGCCGCTCAGATCAGACCGGCTTGAACGGCGAGGTTCACCGCCTGGGCCCGCGAATGCACATGCAGCTTCTTGTAGATGCTCTTGATGTGCGCGTTGACCGTCTGGCCGGTGATGCCGAGCTTCGCGCCGATCTCCACCGAGACGTAGCCCAGCGCAACGAAGCGCAGGATCTGGTTCTCGCGACGCGAGAGCGTCGTCTCGTGCGAGGGCGGTGCCGGCAGCGGCGGCGCATCGTCGGCCGGGTGCTCGCGGGGGTGCTGGTTCAGGAGGTGCAGGAGGCGCCGCGCAAGCCGCGGCGTGATGGCCGCGCCGCCGTTCGCCACGTGCAGCACCGCTTCGGGAAAGCTCTGCAGCCAGGCGTTCTTCAGCAGGTAGCCGGTTGCCCCCAGCTCGAAGGCGCGCAGCACATGGTCATCGTCTTCGAAGGCGGAGATCACGATGACCTCGCCGTTGCAGCGGTGACGCCGCGCTTCGTCGATCAGCTCGAAGCAAAGGCCGTCGCTCAGCCGCAGGTCGACCATCAGCACGTCGAACTCGTGCGTGGCCAGGAGCTTGCGTCCTTCGCGGATGCTGTTGGCCTGGCCCTCCAGCTGGATGCGCAGGTCCGACAACAGCTCCTGGGCGATCACCCGGCGCACGAACTCGTCGTCGTCGATGAGCAGCACGCGCACCGGCGCTCCTTCCTGGCCCGTGAGGAAGTCGGGCCACATCCCTGCCGCGGGGGCGCAGACGCCGGACAGCGGGTTCTGGCGGTATGGCGCCATTGCGGTGGAGGCTGTTTCGCCGGAAGAGATGAAAGTGACATCGTTCATGTGCCTTGTCCGGTGGAAGGCGGCGGGCTTTTGCCATGCACGGCAGACCGGGGGGAGGGCGGCCTCCAGGACTGCCACGGCGTCGATCTCGGACGGTTCTTCGGTGTGCAGCGGAAAGCCTGAATTGCCGATCCTGTGCGGGTGGTCGAGCGGCATGGCGGGCGATTTCTGGCGGTCTTCATCCGCCGTGGCACCGCGGTCGCGCAGGTGGGCGATTTCCGCGTGTCCTTCATCCGTGATGGCGAAGACGACTGCGCTTTCGTAATGCTGGTAGCCAAAGCCGTCGAAATGGAATTCGGCGTCGACCAGCCCGGTCGCCACGAGCACCGATGCGTGTCGGATGTCGGCTTCCGCGGTGAGCGTGACGGGAAATCGCTTGTGCAGAAGCTGAAGAAGAAGGGCGAGCGGCATCCGATGCTCCATTTCAATGTCGGTGGCGTGGATCGGCGACCTGATGACAGACATTTCTTTCGCATTCACCGCACGCGCGCCCCGGTCGCCGTGCTGTCTACCGCCGGCCTGCCATCGATCGCCAAGGTCGCGTTGAGCGCATCCAGAGCTTCGGGCGTCAACGTGCCATTGGCCTGCCGAAGCCGCAGGCTCCCCAGCAAAACGTTGTAGCGCGCCTGTGCCAGGTCGCGCTTGGTCTGAAACAGCTGGCTCTGCGAATTCAGGACATCGATGTTGATCCGCACGCCCACCTGGTACCCCATGCGGTTGGCGTCCAGCGCCACCTGGCTCGAAGCTTCCGCGGCTTCGAGCGCCTTCACCTGGCTCGCTCCGGAAACCAGCCCCAGAAATGCGGCACGGGTCGATACCGAAACACTGCGACGCGTGTTGTCCAGCGTGGCGCGCGACTGGTCCACAAGAGCCAGGGTTTCGCGTACCCGGTTCTCGGTCGCGAACCCTGCGAACAGCGGCATGTTGAACACCACGCCAACGCTGGCCGCGCCCACCCGCGTCTTGCCGGCCGATGGGGTGCTGGATGTCGTGTTCTGCGGGTTGGTGGTGATGTTGTAGCCCAGCTGGGCGTCGATCGTCGGCTTGTGCCCCGCCTGGGCCTTGCGGATCTCCAGCGTCGCAACCTCCACGCCGCGGCTCGCTTGCAGGACGGCCGGATGCATGGCCTCGGCTTGCGCGAGCCACGCGTCCACGTTGTTCGGCGTGAGCGGCGGCAGTACCACCGGCGCTGCGAGCGGCGTGGGGCTGCTGCCGGCTTGCCCCACAAGCTGGTCGAGGATGATCTTCTTCACCTCCAGGTCGTTGGCCGCCGCTATCTCTTGCGCCACGACCAGGTCGAAGCGCGCCTGGGCTTCGCGCGTGTCGGTGATGGTCGAGGTACCTACATCGAAGTTGCGCCTGGCGGAGGCAAGCTGCTCCACCACGCCGAGCTTCTGCGCCCGCACCAGCACCAAGCTGTCGTAGCTGGCGAGCACGTCGAAGTAGGCCTGGCTCACGCGCACCACGAGGTCCTGCTCGGCAAGCACCAGTTGCGACTGCCCGATCTCTTCCTGCAACCCGCTTTGCGCGTAGGTGGCCCAGTTGGCAGGCCGATAGAGCGGCTGGGTCAGGTTGATGCCCACGTTGCGCGAACTCACGCCGCGCGTCGTCGACGAATCGCCGGTGGAAAGGTCCTGCTCCGTGAGCGATGCGCCTGCCGTCAGGTTGATGGCCGGAAGCACACCCGCGCGTGCCTGCGCCGCACGCGCCACGGTGGCGGCGTACTGCGCTCGTGCGCCTTGGTAGACGGCGTCGTAGTCGCGCGCCGATCGATAGAGCTCCACCAGACTTTGCCCCCACGCCGGTGCGCCCGCGAGCGCCAGCAAGAGCGCCAGTGGGCTGCTGGCCGATGCCGCACCGCCGTGCCGACGCACGCCGGGCAGGGGGCGTTTGTCGCCTTGCGCGCTTGTCTCCATGTCTTGCCTCCTCCATGGCCCTCAACGTCCCCCCGCCACAAATTACTACCTATTGCTTAAGGACTTCTTAAGGGTAGAGCTAAAGACTGTGATGACGGAAGTAGCGTTCCGAAACACCCCACCACCCCTGCCACCACAAACACTGAGGAGCCCTGCCATGTCCGTCACTGTCAATCAAGCAGACCTTGAATTCATCCTCGCGCAGATCAAGATTTCGGAGGCGCATGCCGCCGGGCAACCGCTGTTCGGACCGGGCGGGCTGGTCCCGGCGTACAACGTGAGCTGGGGTTTGCGCACGGTGGATGGCACCTACAACAATCTGCTGCATGAAACGTGGGGGGCCGCGGACCAGCCATTCCCGACGCTGCTGGACCCGGCCTATAGGCCCGCGGACGGCACGATGTTCGATCCCGACGGTCCCGGTCCCGCGCCTGCCATGCCGACGGCGGCGAACTACAACCCGAGCAACAACCCCAACTCGCTCGTCTTCGACGCGAGCCTGCGCACCATCTCCAATTTGCTGGTCGACCAGACCCTGGGCAATCCGGCCGCCATATTGACCGCGCTGGACCGCGCGGGCGCGGCCAACCCCATGGCCGATCTGGCTGCCATCACGGTCATCTACCAGGCCTTCAAGCCCGCGTCCGATGCCGAGTACCAGGCCCGTGTCGTGGCGCAGAACGCGCGTGCGGATGCCGAAGAACTCGGCGATGGCGACCCTGCGACGCCGCCGACGCCGGCGGAGCAGGCGGCCCTCGATGCGGCCGCCGCTGCGGATGCCGCCCATGCGTTGACCGTCACGGCATTGCAGGAGGCCCGCGTGGTGCGCGACGCCGCCATCGAGCCCTTCGGCATCACGATGGATGGCGACAACGTCAGCCTGCCCAACATCTCGCCGGACGTGGGCCTGTCGGCATCGTTCAACTCATGGTTCACGCTGTTCGGCCAGTTCTTCGACCACGGCCTGGACTTGGTCAACAAGGGCGGCAGCGGCACGGTGTTCATCCCGCTGCAGCCGGACGATCCGCTGTACGTGGAAGGCAGCTCCACCAACTTCATGGTGCTGACCCGCGCCTCGGTGTCCCCCGGCACAGACGGCATCATGGGCACCGCGGACGACGTGCGGCCGGTGAACACCACCACGGCGTTCGTCGACCAGAACCAGACCTACACCTCGCATTCCTCGCACCAGGTGTTCCTGCGCCAGTACACGCTGAACGGCGACGGCCAGCCTGTGGCAACCGGCAAGCTGATCGAGGGCGGCAATGGCGGCATGGCGACCTGGGGCGAGGTCAAGGCACAGGCGCTGATGCTGGGCATCGAGCTGACCGACTTCGACGTGGGCAGCGTGCCCCTGCTCAGAACGGACCAGTACGGCAACTTCATTCCCAATGCCGCGACGGGCCTCGCGCAAGTCATCGTGGGCATCGGCGTCGATGGCATTCCGAACACAGCAGACGATATCGTGGTCTCCGGTACGCCGGGCAACCCGGTCAATCCGACGACGGCACTCGCGCTGCGCACCGGTCACGCGTTTCTTGCGGACATCGCACACGAGGCGGTTCCGATCGGCAAGATCGCCGACGGCGACATCACCATCGGCCTCGGAAACCCGGGCAACGGCGACGCCGAGTACGACAACGAACTGCTCGACGCCCACTTCATCGCGGGCGACGGCCGCGTGAACGAAAACATCGGCCTTACCGCCGTGCACCACGTGTTCCATGCGGAGCACAACCGCATGGTCGAGCACAACCAGGAAGTCATTCTTGCCACTGCGGCCGGCGGAGATTTTGCTTTCCTTAACGAGTGGCTGATCGAGGACGTGACGGCGCTTCCGGCCGACCTCAGCACGCTCGTGTGGGACGGCGAGCGCATGTTCCAGTCCGCCAAGTTCACCACCGAGATGCAGTACCAGCATCTGGTGTTCGAAGAATTCGCGCGCAAGATCCAGCCGCAGATCAATCCGTTCGTGGTGCCCGACGGTTTCGACGTCACCATCAATCCGTCGATCGTTGCCGAGTTTGCGCACGTGGTGTATCGCTTCGGCCACTCGATGCTCACCGAGTCGATCGACCGGTTCGATCCGAACTTCAACGCGGACGACATCGGGCTGATCCAGGGCTTTCTCAACCCGGTCGCGTTCGATTCCGGGCATGCCATCACCGACGACATTGCCGCCGGCGCGATCATCCGCGGGATGACGCGGCAGGTCGGCAACGAGATCGACGAGTTCGTGACCGGCGCGCTGCGCAACAACCTGCTGGGCCTGCCGCTGGACCTGGCGACCATCAACCTGGCACGAGGCCGCGACACGGGCGTGCCGTCGCTCAACGCCGCTCGCCGGGAGTTCTACGACGCGACCAACAACGCCGCGGAACTCCGGCCATACGACAGCTGGGTCGACTTTGCCGGCAACCTCAAGCACGAAGCGTCGATCATCAATTTCATCGCGGCCTACGGCACGCATTCGCTGATCACCGGCCAGGCGACGATCGAAGGCAAGCGGGACGCGGCCCTCACGATCATCACCGGCGCGTCGGTCGGCGCGCTGCTGGTGCCCGACGACGCGGTCGACTTTCTCAACGGCAGCGGCGCATGGGCGAGCGGCGCGAACGGCGTCACCACCACCGGCCTTGACAACGTCGACCTGTGGATCGGCGGCCTCGCGGAAAAGATTCTTCCGTTCGGCGGCATGCTCGGCTCGACCTTCAATTTCGTGTTCGAGCAGCAGATGGAAAGCCTGCAGAACGGCGACCGCTTCTACTACCTGCAGCGCCTGGACGGCCTGCACCTGTTCGGCGAAATGGAGAACAACTCGTTCGCCGAAATGATCATGACCAACACGAACGCGACGCACCTGCCGTCGGACGTTTTCTCCACGCCGGGGCTGGCGCTGGAGGTGGACATCACCCGGCAGTTCAACGACCTGGACGGCAACGGCACGCTGGAGAGCACCGACCCGGTGGGCGGCGGCATCCTCACGCCGCTGGTGGTTCGCAACAACCCGGGGACGGCCGGGCCCGACAGCAACTACCTGCGCTACACGGGCGACGAGCACGTGGTGCTGGGCGGCACCGAGGGCAACGACATCATCATTGCCAGCGAGGGCGACGACACGATCCACGGCGACGGCGGCAACGACAACCTGGAAGGCGGCGCCGGCAACGACATCATCAATGCCGGGGCGGGCGACGACATCGTGCGCGACCTGGGCGGCGACGACAACATCAAGGCCGGCGACGGCAACGACGTGGTTCACGGCGGCCCGGGGCTGGACCTCATCATGGGCGGCAAGGGGCAGGACTTCATCGTGCTGGGCACCGACGCGGGCTCCGAAGTGTTTGCGGGCGAGGGCAACGACTTCATCCTGGGCAGCAAGAACGCCGAGCGCATCCTGGGCAACGAGGGCGACGACTGGATCGAGACCGGCACCTTCGACGGCGCGCCCGGCGACAGCTTCGACGAGATCTTCGCGCGCGACAGCATCGTGGGCCACGACGTGTTCCTGGGCGACGGCGGCTTCGACGAGTTCATCGCCGAGGGCGGCGACGACATCATGGTGGGCAGCCCCGGCCGCGGCAAGCTGGCCGGCATGTCGGGCTGGGATTGGGTGACCTACAAGGACAACACCGCCGGCATCGACGCCGACCTCACGCGCGCCATCGTGTTCGACGAGAACCCGGCGCCGCCGCAGAACGGAACGCTGGACGGGTACGAGTCGGTCGAGGGCCTCTCGGGCACGCGCTTTGCCGACGTGCTGACCGGCGCCGACACGCTGGCCGAAGAGCGGCTGCCGTTCGCGCAGGGCGGCACCGAGGGCTACGCGGGCAACCTGCTCGATGCGGCGGGCATTGCGCGCATCAACGGCCTGCAGGCCGTGCTGGGCGCCGGCGTCGTGAGCTACTCGGCGGGCGACATCATCCTGGGCGGCGACGGCGGCGACCTCATCATGGGCCGCGGCGGCGACGACATCATCGACGGCGACAAGTGGCTCGACGTGCAGATCGGCGTCTTCGCGGCCGGCGACACCGCGCACACCGGCACGCCGATCGCGCTGCACAACAGCATGAAGACGCTGGTGAACAGCATGTTCGCGGGGCAGATCAACCCCGGGCAGCTGGCCATCGTGCGCACCATCCGGACGGACGAGACGGCGGGCGACATCGACACCGTGGCGTACCTGGGGCCGATCGCCAACTACGCGTTCGGCACCGACGCCAACGGGCGGCTCACGGTGACCGACGTGAGCGCCGATCCGATCGAGGGCACCGACACGCTGAGCAACATCGAGCGGCTGCAGTTCACCGACGCCACGCTGGCCATCGTGACGGGCACCGCCGGCAACGACACGCTCAACGGCACCGCCGGCAACGACCTGCTGCTGGGCCTCGCGGGCAACGACACGCTGAACGGACTGGCCGGGGACGACGTGCTGGTCGGCGGCGCGGGCACCGATACGCTGAACGGCGGCCTGGGCAACGACACCTATGTGTTCGGCCTGGCGGACGGCAATGACACGATCAACGAGCCGGTCAACGCGACCAGCGGCGGAACGGCCGACCGCATCGTGATCCAGGCGGGCATTGACCCGGTCACGCTGCTCGCCAACCCGCTGGTCGGCCTCAACGCCGCGGACAACAACACGGGCACCGCCAACGGCAGCCTGGTGCTCAACTTCAACGGGCAGACGGTGACCGTCAACGGCCACTTCACCGGGGCCAACGCGCAGACCGGCGTGGAGCGCATCAACTTCACCGACAGCAGCTATGCCGGCTACCTGCTCGGCGTGGACGACTACCTGATCAGCCGCCTGGACCCCACCGGCGGCTCGCGCACCATCGACCTGTCCGCCTCGACGGTCAACAACTTCATCGCCGGGGAGAACGGCATCAATGACCTGATCACCGGGGGCCTGGGCAACGACCTGATCTTCGGTGGCACTGGCGACAACGAACTGCATGGCGGCGACGGCGACGACCTGCTGGTGGGCGGCTCGGGCAACGGCGACGATGACCTGCTCGACGGCGGACTGGGCGCCGACACGATGGTGGGCCTGAACGGCAGCGACACCTACGTCGTGGACGACGTGCTGGACGTGATCGTCGAAGCGGCGGGCGCCAACACCGGCACCGACGAGGTGCAGACCGAGCTGGCCGCCTTCTCGCTGGAGCTCATCGCCAACGTGGAGAACCTCACGTACACCGGCATCGACGCCGACCCGTTCGTGGGCACGGGCAACGCACTCAACAACGTCATCAGCGGCGGCGATCTGGCCGACACGCTCGCCGGGCTGGGCGGCAACGACACGCTCAATGGCGGGCTGGGTGCCGACGCGCTGGACGGCGGCGAAGGGAACGACACGCTGAACGGCGGTGACGACAACGACACGCTGCTGGGCGGCATCGGCAACGACACGCTCAACGGGGGCGACGGCAACGACACGCTGGACGGCGGAGTTGGCAACGATGCGATGGCCGGCGGCGCGGGCGACGACACCTACCTGGTGGACAGCGCCACGGACACCGTGGCCGAGGGCGCAGGCGCCGGCACGGACACCGTGCAGTCCACCCTCACCTACACCATCACCGACGCGGACGTGGAGAACCTGACCCTGCTGGGCACCGCAAACATCAACGGCACCGGCAACGGATCGGCCAACGTGCTGACCGGCAACGCGGGCAACAACGTGTTGACGGGCGGCGGCGGGAGCGACACCGCGAACTACGCCACCGCGGCAGCGGCGGTGACGGTGTCCCTGGCGATTGCCGCGGCGCAGGCGACCGGCGGGGCGGGCATCGACACGCTCTCCAGCATCGAGAACCTCGCGGGCAGCGCGTTCGGCGACACGCTCACGGCGAGCGGCACCGCGGGCACGGGCGTCGTCAACCTGCTGAGCGGCGGCGCGGGCAACGACACGCTCTCGGCCACGGTCGACAACGTGCGCGACACGCTGGACGGCGGCGCCGATGTGGACACGGCCAACTACTCGGCCTACACGGCGGCGTTGACGGTGAACCTGGGCGGCGCGGCCCCGATCGTCGTCACGGGCTCGGGCAGCAACGCGGCCAACTCCGACGTGATCGTGGGCATGGAGAACTTCACCGGCGGCAGCGGCAACGACACCCTCACCGGCAGCGCCGGCGCGAACGTGCTGAACGGCGGCCTCGGCGCGGACACCTTCAACTACACGATCGGCGGCGGTGCCGACACCATCGTCGGCGGCGGCGGCAACGACACGCTCAACATCACGGGCGCGGCGAACAACGACGTGCTGGACGTGGTCTACAACGGCGCCATCACGGGGTTCGAAGGCGGAACGGTGACCGGCGTCGAGTCGATCAACGCCAACCTGGGCGGCAATGCGGACACGCTCTCGTACGGCGACTCCACGACGGCCGTCAACGTCAACCTGCTGGCGGGCACGGCCTCGGGCTTCGCCTCGATCGCCAGCATCCTGAACGCCACGGGCGGCGCGGGCAACGACACGCTGACGGGCAATGCCGGCGCCAACACGCTCATCGGCGGTGCGGGCAACGACACCATCAACGGCGGGGCAGGAGGCGACATCCTGATCGGCGGCATCGGCGCCGACACCCTCAACTCGGGCGCCGCGAACGACAACGTGCAGGACATCTTCCGGTTCAGCGCGATCAACGAGTTCGGCGATGTGGTGAGCAACTTCGACGCCAACGGCCCGACCGCGGCGGGCGACGACCGCATCGAGTTCGGCGGCGCGCTCAACACGGCCTGGGACGACGGCAACAACAACGACAACTTCCTCTTCGGTACGGGCAACGGCGCGGGCGGCACGGTGAATGTCACGATCGGGCAGGGCAATGGCGACATCGAGGCGCTGCTCCTGACCGGCGCAGGCGGGGAGGGCGTGACCACGGCCAACCTGGGCAGCGCGGCGGCGGTTGCGGCGGCATTCAACAGCGAATTTGCCATCACCGCGGCCAACGGCGAAGACGCGCTGCTGGTGATCAACGACACCAACGGCAACAGCTTCTCGCTGTGGCAGTGGGTGCAGGCCGGCGGCGGGGAAACGTCGGCGGCGGAGCTGACGCTGATCGGCACGTTCAGCGCCAATGCAGCGGTGGTGGCGGCCAATTTCGACTTCGTCTGATCGGCAGGGCAAGGGACGGCGCAGGGCGTGCAAGCGCCCTGCGCCGCACACCGGAGGAGATCCATCATGAAGCCGATCTGGGCCGAGCTGAAGCCGCTGCTGTTCAGCATGGCGCTCTTCTCGTTCGTCATCAACCTGCTGTACCTGGTGCCTGCGCTGTTCATGCTGCAGGTGTTCGACCGCGTGATCCCGACCAACAGCCGCGAGACGCTGTGGGTGTTGCTGGGCGGCGTGGGCACGGCGCTTTTCATCCTGTTCGTGCTCGACTATGTGCGGCTGCGTTTGCAGCACCTCACGGGGCACATCGTGGACGAGCGGCTCTCGCCGCCGGTGGTGCATGCGGTGGTGACCGCTGCCGCGCGCTCCACGCTGAATGCGCGGCCCGATGCGATGCGCGACATCGCCACGCTGCGGGGCCTGTTCTCGGCCAACGGACTGACGGCGCTGATGGACGCGCCGTGGATCGTCGTCTACGTGGCCGTCATCGCCTTCTTTCATCCGGCGCTGGGCCTGGGCGCCGCCGGGGCCGCCGCCGTGATGATCGGCCTGGCCTGGCTCAACGACCGCGTGAACCAGAAGGCGCTGGACGCGGTGCAGCGCGAAACGCGCCAGGCCTCGCGCTACGTCGAAGGGTCGCTGCGCAACGCCGAGGTGCTGCAGGCCATGGGCATGACCGAGCGCTTGCTGGGCCGCTGGCGCAAGCAACAGGACGAGGCCCTCGCGCTGCAGGCGAGCACCAGCCACGCGAGCGTGTCTTTCAGCGCGGCCTCGCGGTTCCTCCGCCAGGGTGTGCAGGTCATGATGATGTCGATCGGCGCCTACCTGGTGCTCACGCAGGCGGCGTCGGCGGGCGTGATGATCGCCACCACCGTGCTGCTCGGCCGCGCCCTGCAGCCGGTGGAGCAGATCGTGGGCAGTTGGCGCGTGCTGAACGAGGCGCGCTCGGCCTACCGCCGCCTGCGCGATCTGTGCGAGCACTTCGGCAAGGACGTGCCGCGCATGTCGCTGCCCCGGCCGGTCGGCCATGTGCGGGTCCACGGCATCTCGTTTCGCCCGCCCGGCTCGGAGAAGCTGGCGCTGTCGGGCGTGTCGTTGAACCTCGTGGCCGGCGAGGCGCTGGCCATCATCGGGCCGAGCGCCGCGGGCAAGTCGACGCTGGCGCGCCTGATGACCGGCATCTGGCAACCGACCATGGGAACGATCCGGCTGGACGGCACCGAGCTCTCGACCTGGTCGCGGCGCGAGCTCGGCCCCTGGATCGGCTACGTGCCGCAGGACGTGGAGCTGTTCGACGGCACCGTGGCCGACAACATCTGCCGGCTGGGCGAGCCGGACGGCGAAGCGGTCATCGCGGCTGCCAAGCGCGCCAATGCCCACGAGATGATCGTGCAGCTGCCGATGGGCTACGACACGCAGATCGGCGACAGCGGCGCGCGACTTTCGCCGGGACAGCGCCAGCGGATCGCGCTCGCTCGGGCCATGTATGGCGACGTGCGGCTGCTGGTGCTCGACGAGCCGAATGCGAGCCTGGACGCCGAGGGCGAGATTGCACTGGCGCGCGCGCTCAGCGGCCTGCGCGCCGAGGGGGTGACGTCGATCGTGGTGACGCATCGCCCCTCGCTGGTGGCGCACGTGGACAAGATCCTCATCCTCGAAGCCGGGCAGGTGAAGCAGTTCGGCCCGGCCAGCGAGGTGATGAAGTCGATGCAGAAGCAGGCGCAGGCAGCGCTCACCGAGCGCGCCGCATGAGGCAAGAGGCAAGAGGCCGCAGCAAGCCAGGAGCACAACAAGCCATGACGCACGCACAGGCACTCCCGTTCGGCAGCACCCGGCCGAAACGCAAGACCACCCAGCAACAGATCAAGGGGCTGGTGCGGCTCGGTATCGGGACCGTGTTCGCCATCGTGATTCCGGTCGCCATGTGGGTCGGGCTCGCACCGCTGGCCATGGCCGTCGTGGCGCCGGCACACGTCAAGGTGGATCTGAACCGCCGGCCGGTGCAGCATCTCGAAGGGGGCATCGTGCGCCAGGTGCTGGTTCGCGACGGGCAGCAGGTCAAGGAAGGGCAGGCGCTGGTGGTTTTTGCCGACGTGGGCATGGACGCCGACCGCAATCGCCTGACCTACCGCCTCGCGGTGGAGCGCACCGCCCTGGAACGCCTGGAAGCCGAACAGCACCGCGCCGAGAAGCTGGTTTTCTCCGAAGCACTCCAGGCCGAAGCCCGCAAGGATCCACGCCTGCAGGACGCGATGGCCAAGGAGTCGTCCCTGTTCGCGGCGCGCCGGCATTCGCTGCAAAGCGAACTGGCGCTCATGCGCATGCTGCGCCAGAAGGTGCAGCAGGAAATCGGCTCGCTGGAGGCACAGGGCGTGAAGGCGCAGGAATCATTGGCGCTTCAGCACCGCGACCTGCAGGCCAATCGCGATCTGGTGCAAGAGGGGTTCGTCTCCAACGCGCGCATCAACCAGATGGAAGCCTCGGTGGCCGACTACACCGCGAAGCTGGAAGAGCGCCGCTCGGAGCTTGCGCGTGGCCACGGGCGCCTGGTCGATGCCGACATCAAGAGCAACTCGATCGCCAATGAATACCAGCGTTCGGCGAGCGACCAGCTCAAGAGCGCGGTCACCCGCGTGAGCGAGATCGAACAAGAGCTGCGCAAGTCGGACGACGCCACGACCCGCCAGGTCGTCCTGGCGCCGGCGGCGGGCGAGATCATCGACCTGAAGTTCACCTCGCCGGGCGCGGTCGTGCGGCCGGGCGAGGCCATCGCGGAGATCGTGCCGAGCAACACCGCGCTGATGATCGAGGCGCAGATCCGTCCGGAAGAAGTCAACAACGTGCTGGTAGGGCAGAGCGCCCGCATCAAGTTCACTGCCTTCAAGTACCGCAACGCCACGATGGTGAGGGGCAAGGTGACGTATGTCTCGGGTGACCGGTTCACGGACAAGACGACGCAGATGCCGTACTACGCCGTTTCCATCCTTGCCGACGCCGAATCGGTCGAGGCCGTGGGCGATCTGAAGATGCAGGCAGGCATGCCGGCCGAGGTGTACATCGAAGGCGGCTTCCAGACGGCGCTTCAGTACTTGCTGGAGCCTATTACTTCCATGTTGCGCCGCGCCGCCCGGCAAATGTGAGCGACCGGCCTTTCGCCGACGTTTCGTCGGTTTCAGGCGCGGTGCCGCACGGCACCGGAAACGCGATTTCCGCGCGCAGGCCTCCCAACGGCGATGCCAGCAGCCGCACCTGCGCATGGTGGGCCAGCGCCACTGCCTGCACGATCGACAAGCCCAGTCCGACGCCATGCGGGTCCACGCGACCCAGGCGGTTGAAGCGCTGGAACGCAGCGGCATGCTGGCTCGCGGGAATGCCCGGGCCGGAATCGTCGAACGTCAACAGGACAGCCTCATCGACGCGGATGCTGCCGACCTCGATGCGGCCGCCAGCGGGCGTGAAGCGTATGGCGTTGTCCAGCAGGTTGTGCATCAGCATGTGCAAGCCGAGTTCCACGGCCGGCAACCGGGCCGCGTCGAAGCGCGTGGCCACCGTCACCCGGCCGTCGGCAGCCACCGGCCCAAGCTCGGACATCACATCCTGGAAGACCGCGTGCAGATCCGCATCGACCGCCACATGCCCCGCGACCGCCAGGCTGTCGACGCGGGCGAGATCGAGCAACTGGTCCAGAAGGTAGCTGGCCTGGTCGATGCCCGACATCAGACCGCGCAGGCAGGACGACAACTCCTGCGGCGATGCGGCCACCGCGGCGGCCAGCTGGGCGTGCGCGCGAAGCCCGGCCAGCGGCGTTCGCATTTCGTGCGCGGCAATGGCCGTGAATTCCCGCTCGCTCGACAACGCCAGCCTGAAGCGGGCGAACAGCCCGTTGATCGAATCGACCATCGGCTTGAGCTCGATCGGCGGATTCACGACTTTCAGCTCCGACAGGTCGAGTGCATGGCGTTCGCGAAGTTGCGAGGCGTAGCCCTCGACGGAGCGAAGCGCCTGTTTCACGAACCACCAGGTGCTCACGAAGATCAGCAGGAGCGGGATTGCCAGAAACGAAAGGAAGTAGCCGGTCGTGATGCCGGCCGCAGCTTCACGGTCGCTCTGGCGCTCGGCGATCTGGATGACCATGCCCGTCCTCTGGGCGGCCTGCGTGTAGGTTCGAACGCTTTCGCCGTCGACCACGGCTTCGCCGAAACCACGTTCTGCAATCGGCTGCGTCGTTCCGTCCTGCCGCGCCTTGTGGCTCTGATGCAGCAGCCGCCCTTCGACGGACCAGATCTTGTAGTGGTAGCGCGCGTCCAGCGAGCTTTCGGTCTGCTTGACGACATCGCTCAGTCCTTCGATGAAACCCTCTTCCTCGATCTCGTGTTCCGCGAATGCAAGCACCGTGCGCGCGAGCGTGACCAGCCGCGCGTCCAGCACGTTCCGGTCGGAGATCTGGTCGGCCCGGTGCATGGCGACGCCGCCCGCCAGCAGCGTCGCGGTGCATACGAAAAACGCGATGGCCGCAACCCGATGACGCAAGGACCACGAAGACACGAGGCTATGCATTCAGCTTCTCGGGACCGAGCTGATAGCCGACGCCGCGCACCGTCAGGATGAGGTTGGGCGAAAACTTGCGCCGCAGATAGTGGATGTGAACCTCGACCGCGTTGCTCTCCACCTCCACGTCGAAGGTGTACAGCGCCTCCTCGAGCTGGCCGCGCGAAAGGACCTGGGTCTTGCGACGGACAAGAATCTCCAGAAGCCAGAATTCCTTGTTGGTCAGGGCGACGACGTCCCCGTGCCAGGTGGCCGTGCGGTGCGACGGATACAGCTTCAGCGGACCATGCTCCGGTTCGATCGAGGAGGGCGCCTTGCCGTTGACCCGGCGCAGCACGGCCCTGACGCGCGAGGCGAGTTCTTCCAGGTCCAGCGGCTTGACCATGTAGTCGTCGGCACCCATGTCGAGCAGCCGCACGCGGTCCTGAATGCCGCAGCGGGCCGTGATCACGATCACCGAAACGGGAATGCCTCGGGTCCGGATGCTCTTGAGCAGCGAATCGCCGGTGACGTCCGGCAAACCGAGATCGAGCAACACGCAGTCGTAGTTGCAGGCCGCCAGCGAAGAAAGAACCTCCTTGCCGCCCCGGCTCCAGTCGACCGCGTAGCCTGCGCGCATGAGGCCCTTGTGCACGGCGCTTCCGAGCAGTTCGTTGTCTTCGACCAGGAGCAGCCGCATGGCACATGCCCGCTCAACGTTGTCCAGCCAGTGCGGCAGAGCGCACGCAGGATGTCCTGGGCGCCTTGAAGGGGAGGGTCGCGAGGCGGCTGGGTACCCCGTTGCGCCAGCGGTGCCGTGTCGTGCAGGAAGACCGGACCGCATCATCGAGGCGCAGCGCCCGGGCCGTGGAGAACCCGCCGAACGGTGAACGGGAAACGACTTTCGAAGTCTTCATCTTGTCTCCTCGGCGCACTGTTTAACCGGTGGGGTCGGTCGGGTCGTAGCCAGATCGTTCAACGGTATCGACCCGCATCAATGTTGCTGCGGATGTACAACCGGCGTATTAATGTAGGGAAAGTCAATTCAAATGGCAATCCAACGTTTGTGGGTTGTCGCCATAGGCTCAAAGCACTAGCGCAGCGATGCGATGTCTCGCCTGGATGCCACGCGCGCTGAATGGCTGGCATGAGGGTGTCTCGCGCCCCGCCCCGGCGCCGCCGCGCCACAGGCCGTGCCCGTCCGCTGAGCGCAGGTCATTTCAGCTTGCTCTTGAGCTTGGTGACATCGTTGGTCGTGACCGGCCGCGCGGTGTTGCCCCACGACTGGCGCACATAGGTGAGTACCTGCGCGATCTGCACATCGGTCAGCGTGTCATCGAACGCCGGCATCATTTGCGGCGCGGGTCCGGTCGCCGTTCGAGGGCCGCGGCCTCCTTGCACCGCAAGGCGGATCAGAGAGGTGGCGTCGTCGCCGAGCACGGAGGCGTTGCCCGCCAGGCGAGGGAAGGTGCCGGCCACGCCCTTGCCGTCCGGCTGATGGCACTGCGCGCAAAAAGACTTGTAGACGCGGGCGCCTACCGATTCGACGTTGCCGGTGCGATCGCCCTGTCGCGGTCCCGGCGCGTCCGGGCGGTCGGGCGAGTAGGCGCCTTCGTTGCGTCGCGCCGGCAAGGACTTCAGGTACTTCGCGACCGCGCGCACGTCGGCCTCGGTGAGGTACTGGATGCTTTGCTCCACCTCCTCGGCCATCGCGCCGAACGCGATGTTTCCATCGGCATGGCCAGTGCGAAGGAAATGCGCGACCGAGGCCGCGTCCGAACGCCCAAGCCCGGCGCCCTGCGTGCCCGTGAGGTTCGTCGCATGCCAGTTGTCGTTGACCATGCCGGTGAGAAAGTGCCGTGCCGATTCGTCGTGGCCGCGCTCCTGGTAGGCCACGCCGCGCGGTGTGTGGCACGAGCCGCAATGGCCGAAGGACTGCACGAGGTAGGCACCGCGGTTCCATTCGGCGTCCTTGCCAGGCTTGTCGACGTAGCGGCCCGACGGCAGGAAGGCGGCCTTCCAGAAGCGCAGCGCCCAACGCTGGTCGAATGGGAACGGAAGCCGGGTCGGCGGCGGAGCGTAGTCGGACGGCGCCACGCCGTGCCTCAGGTAGTCGAACAGCGCCCGCAGGTCTTCGTCGGTGGCCTTGGTGTAGGCGGTGTAGGGCATGGCCGGGTACAGGTGCTTTGGCCCCGGCGCAGTGCCCTCGTGCATGACGCGCCTGAAGTCGTCGAAGCTGTAGCGCCCGATGCCGTGCACCGGATCGGGCGTGATGTTGGTGCTGATGATGGGCCCGAGCGGCGTGGACATCGGCCGTCCACCGGCAAACGGAATGCCGTCGCGCGGCATGGTGTGGCAATTGGCGCATCCGCCGACGCGGGCCAGGTATTCGCCGCGCGCGAGCGAGCCGGTGACAGGTGCGGCACCGGTCTGGGCCCCTGCCGGCAGGGCGAGGAAGCAGCTTGCCAGCGCTGCCATCCAGGGGCGGGTGCGACGCGTCTTCATGGCGCCCCGGGCGACGGCGTGGCACCGGCCGCATTTCGTTCGTCGAGCCAGCGCGCCGCCATGACCAGGGCGCTCACCAGATAGGCGATGCCGCCCGGCACCCACATCACCAGGCCGCCCATCTGCTGGTCCTGCAGCGCGTCGAAGCCCAGCGCCGCCGAGGGCTCGACGTACAGCGGATACCAGAGGCTCGGCGCCAGCGTGAGCAGCGCGCCCAGGGCACCGGTGTGGACCATGGTGGTGAACAGCGACAGCATCGCCGCGCCGCCGGGGTGGCGGAAGATGGTCCACCAGAAGAGCAGCGCGCTGGCCAGGAAACTGGTGTGCTGCAAGGTGTGCACCCACGGGTGCAGCAGCGCGGACTGGAACAGCACCGGCATGTGCCAGAGCCAGAGCGCCGCCGCATGCAACAGCCACGCGCCGGCGGGCGCGGTGATGCCGCGCCAGGCGGTCTTCAGGGGTGGCCAGCGCACGGCGCTGCCGATGGCCATGCGCCAGCGCGGCGGCAACGCCCACATCCACACGCCCAGCGGCCGCCCCAGCACGAGCAGCGGTGCCGCCGCGATCATCAGCAGTTCGTGCTGGACCATGTGCGCCGAGAACAGCGCGGCACCCAGCCCGTCCAGTGGCGAGACCAGGGCCACCCCCAGCAGCGCCCAGCCGCCCAGGAAGGCCGCGGCCTGGCGGTCGCGCTGCACGCGCGCCCTGGCGCGGGAGCGCCATCGAAGCTGGCGGTAGCCGAGCGCGTAGAGCGCCAGGCTCGCGGCCAGCGCGGAGAGCACGAGGGGGTCGAAGCTCCACGACAGCCAGGAAGGCGGCGGTGCCGATGGATCAATCACGTGCGCGCCTGCGATGCCGGGCAACGCCGATACGGCCCACGACATGGCCAGCCGCATCGCGTACGCAACGCAGCGCGGCGAGCCGCGAAGGAGTTGGCGCGAGGGAGCGAAGGCGGGGGCGTGCATCGTCGTCGGGCCTCAAGCCAGCGGCGCCAGGTAGATGACCGCATAGATCGGCAGCCAGCTCCCCACCACGAAGTACCAGTACAGCGCGTTCTCGCTCACATCGACAAAGCGCTTGCCCTCGAAGGGACCGGTGAAAAGCAGCACCGCCAGCACCGCGGTGTCGATGGTGTCCGTGATCAGGTGCGTGGTGTGCAACCCCAGCAGCAGCCAGACCACCGAGCCGTAGGCGTTGACGTGCCAGCTGACATTGAGCGTCGTGAACTCGAGCGCGCGCACGGCCAGGAAGACGACCGCGAAGACGACGCACACCGCCAGCCAGCGCCGCGTGCGCACACGGTCCTGCCGCTCGGCGGCGCGCTTTGCCATCTGGTTGGGCCACAGGCTCAGCAGCAGGATGGCCGTATTGAGCGTGCCCCAGCGCAGTGCCGGCGGCGCCGCGTCGATGGGCCATGCGGAAGCGACGCCGCGCAGGTAGAAATACATCATCACGCCGATCGCGAACACCGTGCCCTCGATCAGCATCAGGCCCATGGTGCTCCACCACATCAGGCTGCCTTGGCCGAAGGCATAGCTCGGCAGTCCGCGCACGTCCACCGCATCGCCCCGGTGTTCGCCGCCGGCCGTCATGGGGATTTCTCCAGGGCCAGTGCCTGCTCGGTCTCCTTCCGGCCCGGCCAGAACCAGCCGATGAGCGCGATCGTGACCGGCAACGCGCCCCATGCGACAGCCCACGGCGTGTACACCGAGCCGATGAACAGCACGGTGGTGGCCAGCGCACTCAGGAAGGGCCAGGCGCTGGGCTTCGGAAACAGCGGACGGCTCTCGGGTTGCGCGGCCAGCGCGCTCGTCACCAGCACCTCCCTGGCATCGGCCGCGAGACCCGCGACGTGCGAGGGCTGCGCCGGCTGCATCCACAGCGGCTCGCGACCATGGACCACCGGCAGCGCATCGAAGTTGTGCGGCGGGGGAGGAGAGGGCGTGCGCCACTCCAGCGTGCCCGCGCCCCACGGGTCGTCGGGCGCGCGGCGCCCGCGACGCAGGCTGGTCGCCACGTTCACGAGGAACACCGCCACGCTCGCCGCGATGGCGAATGCACCCACGGTGGCGGTCATGTTCATGCCGTCCCAGCCGAGCCCGGGCGAATAGCTCCACACGCGCCTGGGCATGCCGTGCAGGCCCAGCAGGTGCATCGGAAAGAAGGCCACGTTGAAGCCGATGAAGAACAGCCAAAAATGCCAACGCCCGAGCGTCTCGCCCAGCATGCGCCCGGTGAATTTGGGAAACCAGTAGTAGATGGCGCCGAACAGCGGAAACACCGCGCCGCCCAGCAGCACATAGTGCAGGTGCGCCACCACGAAGTAGGTGTCGTGCACCTGCAGGTCGAGCGAGACCGAGGCCAGCATCAGCCCCGTCATGCCGCCCGCGACCAGGATGACGAAGAACGCCAGCACGAAGTACAGCGGCGTCTTGAAGTCCAGGCGTCCGGTCCACAGCGTGGCGATCCAGCAGAAGATCTGCACCGCCGACGGCACCGCGATGGCGAGGCTCGCGGCGGTGAAGAAGGCCTTGCCCACTTCGGGCAGGTTGGTGGCGAACATGTGGTGAACCCACAGGCCGAACGCGAGGAACGCGGTGGCCACCAGCGACAGCACCATCGCGCGGTAGCCGAACACCGGGCGCCGCGCGAAGGTCGAGACGATCGTGGAGATGAAGCCCAGCGGCGGAATGAAGATCAGGTACACCTCCGGGTGCCCGAAAAACCAGAACAGGTGCTGCCACAGCAGCACGTCGCCACCGCGCGCCGGGTTGTAGAAATGCGTGCCCACCAGGCGGTCGAGAATCAGCGCCGTGCTGCCCAGCATGACCGACGGCATGGCGAACAGCACCATGAACTGCGTGACCAGCGTCGCCCACACGAACAGCGGCATCCGGCCCAGCGTCATGCCGGGCGCGCGCATCTTGAAGATCGTGGTGATCAGCACGATGGCCACCAGCAGCGCGGACAGTTCGGTGAAGGTGATCATCTGGGCCCAGATGTCCACGCCCTTGCCCGGCGCATAGTCGGACGACGCGAGCGGCACGTCGCTGAACCAGCCCGCGTTCGGACCCGACCCGGCGGCAAAGCCCGCATAGAGAAACGTCCCGCCCATCACGAACACCCAGTAGGCGAACGCGTTCATGCGCGGAAACGCCACGCTGCGCGCACCGATCATCAGCGGCACGAGGTACATCGCCACGGCCTGCATCACCGGCACCGCGAAGAGAAACATCATGGTGGTGCCGTGCATGGTGAACAGCTGGTTGTAGAACTCGGGGCTCACCAGCCGCAGCCCGGGGCGCGCGAGCTGCAGCCGCATCGCCAGCGCAAGGACGCCGCCCAGAAGAAAGAACACGAAGGTCGCGACGATGAAGCGCCGCGCAATGGTCTTGTGGTCGATCGCGCGCAGGCTGCCGAGCCATCCCGGCGGATCGCTCCAGGTGGCGCGCAGGGCTTCGTGCACCTGGGCATCGGCCTGCGGTCCGTCCAGAAGCGGCGGGGCGGTGGCGCTCATCGCAGGCCCTGCAGGTAGGCGACCAGCGCGCGAACCTCGTCCGGCGGCAGCTTGCTCGAGGGCATGGTGCTTCCCGCTTTCAGGGACTGGGGATCGACGATCCAGGCGGCGAGCTTCGCCGGCTCGTTCGCCACCGTCCCTGCCGCCAGCAGCGAGCGGCTTCCCACGTGCGTGAGGTCGGGGCCCAGCGTGCCCATGGCCTCGGTGCCGCGCACGCTGTGGCACTGCGCGCAGTTGGACGAGAGAAACAACTGCCGGCCCCGGATCGCGTCCTGCCCCAACGGCTCGGCCGCCGGCAACTGCTGCCCCGCGCGCCACTGCGCATAGGCCTCGGGCGGATCGGCACTGACGCTGAAAGCCATCAGCGCATGCTGCAGTCCGCAGAACTCCGCGCACTCGCCGCGGTAGGTGCCGGGCTTGTCGGCGCGCAGCAGCAGCTGCGTGCTGCGCCCTGGCAGCATGTCCTTCTTGCCGTGCAGGCTCGGCACCCAGAAGGTGTGGATCACGTCGACGCTCTTGAGCGTCACGATCACCGGCTTGCCGACCGGCACGTGCAGTTCGCTGGACACCGCGAACTCCGGCCCGCCTTGCGCGTCGAGGTAGCGCGCCTCCCACCACCACTGCTGGGCCGTCATCTCGACGTGCAGCGCGTCTGCCGCGGGCAGGCGTGAGAGCGCGCGGTCGGTCCACATGTCCGCGACCAGCAGCGCGACGAGCAGGCCCGCCGAGCCGACGGTGGCCCAGGTGGTCCAGCGCCGCGCGGTGCGCTCCGAGCCGAGTGCGTGCGAGGTCAGCGGCGGGGCACTCGCCGCGGCGCGGGGGGCGCGGACCAAGGCGATGAGAAGTGCTACTAGGATCGCGGCGAAGACACCCATGCAGATCCACAAGGTCAGCTGCCACAGGTCGTGGATGCGGGCGGCCTGCGCGCCGGCTGGGCGCAGTGCACTGTGGGCTACCGGTCCCGAGAGGAATGAAGCGGCTTGCGCCAGCGGGCCGTTCGCCGCATCGGTATTTGAAGCAAGGAACGAGTCGATGAGAAAACGGGCGAGAAACACGTGGGTCTTTCGTCGTGATGCGCTGCTTGTAGCAAGGAGCGAGGCGCTTGCCAATCGGCGGCGCTCGCAAAGCCGTGTCATCGCCAGCCAGGCGGGCGCATGCGCGTACAAGCTGTTCGCACACCTTGTCTGCGCCCGCACCTACACGCTGGCGTGCTGCGGCTCCTAGCGTCGAAAAAACATAACAGAGCCGGAGCACTTCGTGACCGACAAAACGCATTTCGATCCTTACACCCATGCAGCGGGCGGGTGGGGTTCCCTCAAGGCCGTGGGCAGCTACCTGCTGCGCGAGCGCATCCCCATCGCCGGCCCACTGGCGCTGTGGAAGCAGAACAAGCCGGGCGGCTTCGCGTGCGTGAGTTGCGCCTGGGCCAAGCCCGAGCACCCGCACCCGGCCGAGTTCTGCGAGAACGGCGCCAAGGCCACGGCCTGGGAGCTGACGGCCAAGCGGCTGCCGGCCGCGTTCTTCGAAGAACACGCCGTCACCGAGCTCCTCGGCTGGGCCGATCACGACCTGGAAGCAGGGGGGCGCCTGACGGTGCCGATGAAGTGGGATGCCGAGAGCGATCACTACCTCGAGGTGTCCTGGGCGCAGGCTTTCGAAGGCATCGGCGCCGAGCTGAAGGCGCTGCATGCACAGGACCCATCGTCGGTGGTCTTCTACGCCTCGGGGCGCGCGTCGCTGGAGACCAGCTACATGTACCAGCTGCTGGCCAGGCTCTACGGCAACAACAACCTGCCCGACAGCTCCAACATGTGCCACGAGAGCACCTCGGTGGCGCTGCCCGAGACCATCGGCGTGCCGGTGGGCACCGTGCACCTGGACGACTTCGAGCAGTGCGATGCGATCTTCATCTTCGGGCAGAACACCGGCGTCAGCAGCCCGCGCATGCTGCACCAACTGCAGGATGCGCGCCGCCGCGGCGTGCCCATCGTTACCTTCAATCCGCTGCGCGAGCGCGGGCTGGTGGAGTTCGTCAATCCGCAGTCGCCGACCGAGATGCTGACGCCTGCCCATACGCAGGTCAGTACGCAATACCTTCAACTGAAGAACGGCGGCGACCTGGCGGCGCTCAGCGGCTTGTGCAAGGCCTTGATCGAGGCCGACGACCGCGCGCGGGCCGAGGGCGGCACGCGCGTGCTGGACGCGGCGTTCATCGCCGAGCACACCCAGGGCTTCGAAGCGTTCGCGGCGTCGATGCGGCAGACCGGCTGGGCGCTGATCGAGGCGGAATCGGGGCTGTCGCGCGAGGCGCTGGAAACCGCGGCCGCCACCTTCGCCAACGCCCGGGCGGTCATCGGCATCTACGGCATGGGCCTGACCCAGCATCGCAAGGGCGTTGAGAACGTGCAGATGGTCTCCAACCTGCTGCTGCTGGGCGGACACATCGGGCGGCCCGGCGCGGGCATCTGTCCGGTGCGCGGCCATTCGAACGTGCAGGGGCAGCGCACCGTCGGCATCACCGAAAAGCCCGAACTGGCGCCGCTGGACAAGCTCGCGGAACTCTATGGCTTCGAGCCGCCGCGCGAGACGGGACTCACCACGGTGGAAGCCTGCGAGGGCGTGCTGGCGGGGCGGGTGCGCGCATTCGTCGGGCTCGGCGGCAATTTCGTGCGCGCGGTGCCCGACACCGACCGGATCGAGCCGGCCTGGCGTCAGCTGCGGCTCACGGTGCATGTGGCGACCAAGCTCAACCGCAGCCATCTCGTGCACGGCGAGGTGTCGTACCTGCTGCCGTGCCTGGGGCGCATCGAGATCGATCGCCAGGCCGGCGGCGAACAGACCGTGACCATGGAAGATTCCACCGGCGTGATGCATGCCTCCAAGGGCGTGGCGCAGCCGGCGGCGGACACGCTGCTGTCGGAGCCGGCCATCGTCGCGGGCATCGCCAAGGCGACGCTGGCGCACAACCCCCGCGTGCCATGGGACGGCTGGGTGGCCGACTACGCGCTGGTGCGTGACCATATCGCAGAGGCGCTGCCCGAGATCTTTCATGACTTCAACGAGCGGCTCGCCGCGCCGGGCGGATTTCCGCGGCCGCTCGCCGCCAGGGAGCGGGTATGGAAGACCCCGACGGGCAAGGCCAACTTCAAGGGCTTCGGCAACCTGCATGCCGACCCCGACATGCCCGAAGGCGGCGCCGACGTGCTGCGCCTGATGACGCTGCGCAGCGACGACCAGTTCAACACCACGATCTACAGCCTGGACGATCGCTTCAGGGGCATCTATGGCACACGGCGTGTGCTGCTGATGAACCGGGACGACATGGAAAGGTTGGGCGTGTGCGAGGGCGACAGGGTCGACGTAGCCACCGTGACCGTGGACGACCATCCACGCGCGGTGCACGGTTTGCGCGTGACCCCGTTCGACATTCCGCCGGGGTGCGCTGCCGGCTACTACCCGGAATGCAATCCCTTGATCCCGCTGTCGCACCATGCCGAGAAGAGCCAGGTGCCCGCGGCCAAGGCGATCCCCGTGCGGCTGCGGGCGACGCGGGCACCGGATTGAGCGCGCAGCGCGGCGCCGCGCCGCCGGTATCCGGGCGCGCAGGTTCGCGCGCCCGATCGCGTCATTTCCTGGCCGCCAACTGCTGGGCGTGTTGCAGGTGCCCTTGCACCACCGGCAGCATCTTGTCGGCGAGCGCCTTGAGGTCTGCGTCCTTGGCCTGCGCCTGTGTCTTCTGCAGCAGCTTCGCCGTGGCTTCATGGTCGCCCACGCCGGCCTGCTTGACGTAGCGGCTGTCGAAGGTGTCGCCCTTGAGCGCCTTCAGTTCGAGCGCCACGGCCTTGTGCTTCACGCTGGGGCTGTCCGGCAGCTTCACGCCCTTGGTGGACGCCAGGGCCTGGGTGTCGCTCAAGCCCTTGGAATGGTCGTCCACCATCATCTGGGCGAAGCTCTTGATCTCGCCGTTCGATGATTTTTCGAGTGCGATCTTGCCGGTCTCGACTTCCGCGATGTTCGCCTCCGCGATGTCCTTGAGCATCGATGCATCGGCGCTGCCCAGCTTGTCCGCGGCCCCGGCGAACGGGGCCAGGAACACGGCCGCGGCCAGCAGGGTTCCGCGGACGGTGGCATGCAATGGGTGTTTCATGTGAAAGCCTCCATGAGAGTTGGGAGTTGATGAAGCGCGCCAATCTGCGCGAGCACTTTTCCGTGCCGTGTAGGAGCTTTTCGCAAAGTCCCGTTGGCCTACGGCTTCGCGGACCCCGGCTCGGCCATCTTGCGATGCTGCTCGGCCAGAAGCGAGGCCGGCGTGACCTTCGCCATGGCCACCTGCAGCTTGTTCTTCCAGCCCGCCACCACGTCGCCTTCGCCGTCCAGCATGGCCTCGAAGCCGATGCGCGCGACTTCCGCCGGATCTGCCTTCTTGCCTTGGCCCACCTTGGTGTCCAGCATGTCCGCGCGCTCGAAGAACTCGGTGTCGGTCGGGCCGGGCATGAGGCAGCTGACGGTCACGCCCGAATCCTTGAGCTCGTTGCGCAGCGCCATCGAGAACGAATCGAGAAAGGCTTTGGTTCCGTTGTAGACCGCCTGGTAGGAGCCCGGCATGAAGCCGGCGATGGAGCCTGTGATGAGGATGCGCCCCTGGCCCCGCGCGCGCATGTGCGAGGCGACCTGGTGGATCAGGTAGATCGTGCCGGTGACGTTGGTGTCCAGGACCAGCTTGGCCTGGGTGAAGTTCTCGTCGAGGAAGCCGTGGCCCAGGCCGCGCCCCGCGTTGGCCAACAGGCAATCCACCGGCCGGCCCGCGCAGGCGGCCACGAGCCGGTCCACGCCCTCGAGCGTGGACAGGTCGACCTGGATGGCGCGAACGTCCACGCCGGTCTTGCGCAGTTCGATGGCGGCTGCCTCGATCTCCGGCTCGTCGGCTGCAATGAGGAGGTCGCAGCCCTTCGCGGCGCAGCAGCGCGCCAGTTCCAGCCCGATGCCGGACGACGCGCCCGTCACGATGGCGAACGAGCCGGCTGGAAGATCCTTGTCTTGTCGTGTCATCGGAAGCTCCTTCAGCGTCGCGTGGGATGCAGGAAGCCGGCAGCGTTCTCGCCCTTGCCGGGCTCTGCTTCCCGTCGGCGGGCCTCTTCTGTTTCTTCTGCTTCTTCTGTTTCTTCAGCGGCGTGGTCGGGCTTGTTCGCCGTGGATTCCAGGTCTTCGGTGCGGATCTCGGCCTCGATCGGCAGTGAGTCCGGCTGGGGCGATCGAGCGGCGGATCGCGTGAGGGTAGATGGAGGCATGTCGTTCCTTTCGTGATCTGGTGAGGTGAGCAGATCGACAAATTGCGCACTGGCACGGGGGCCGCATGTAGTCCCCGTTCGCTTGAAGGGGTAGGGGTGCGATTCGCGGCAGGAAAGCCAACGCATGTCGGCGCTCGCAACGCCGTTCGGTGCGCGATGGCGCAGGCGGCGCGGTGCAACCGTTCCGGCTCGGGAAATCGTCCGACTTTGGTTTGCGCACACCTCTCGCGCGGCGCGCTGCCGCGCGCGCCACGGTGTCCTTTCCTTCAACCCATTCCCAATCAATCCCCAATCCATGAGGTAGCACAGCCATGCCGCAATCTGCCAATCCGCGCGCCGCGTCGCCACAGGCGCCTTCCTCTCACGACGACATCGACCCTTCCGACGGCGCCCCGGCGCTTTCCCTTCAAAGCATCGTGCTGACCGGCGCCTCCAGCGGCATCGGCCGGGCGACCGCGTTGGCACTCGCCTCACGAGGCGCGTCGCTCACGCTGGCTGCGCGCAACCTGCCGGTGCTGCAGGAAATCGCAGCCGAATGCGAGGCCGCCGGAGGGCAGGCCCAGGCCTTGCAGACCGACGTGACCGATGCGGCCGCCGTGGCGAGCCTCGCGCAGGCGGCCATCGCGCGCTTCGGCAAGGTCGACGCATGGATCAACAACGTCGGCGTGGGCGCGGTCGGTGCGTTCGAGCAGACGCCCATCGAGGCTCACCGCCGCGTGGTCGAGGCCAACCTGCTCGGCCACATCCATGGCTCGCATGCGATCGTTCCGCACTTCAGGGCGCGCGGGCGCGGCACCTTGGTCCAGATGATTTCGCTGGGCGGCTGGGTGGCCGCGCCCTATGCAGCCTCCTATGCCGCGAGCAAGTTCGGCCTGCGCGGCTTCTCGGAGTCGTTGCGAGCCGAACTGTCCGACCTCCCGCACGTGCATGTGTGCGAGGTATTCCCGACCTTCGTCGACACACCCGGCATCTCGCACGGCGCAAATTTCAGCGGCCGCCAAGTGCGCCCGCCGCCGCCGGTCGTGGACCCTCGGCGCGTGGCGCGAGCGCTGGTGTCGCTGCTGGTGCGGCCGCGCGCCCGCACCTATGTCGGTGCGCCCGCGCTGCCCGCCATCCTTGCGCACGCGGCGGCGCCCAACCTCGTTGCACGCGGCCTCAAATGGAGCATGGACAAGGCATTGCAACGCGCGCGGCCGGCCGCCCACACGCAAGGCAATCTGTTCGAGGCTTCCCGTGGCAACGCGGTGGACGGCGGGTTCCGTCGCCCAGCCTCGGGCCCCGGTGCAGCGGCCCTCGGCATGGCCGTGGCTGCCGGCGCGGCGTCCCTGGCCTGCGTGTGGCTGATGCGCAGGGGCGTAAGGCCATAACCGCGGCTCGCACCGTTGCCGCTGTTGCCGCCGTTGCCACCGTTGCATTTGCGCGCGCGTCCACGGGAAAGGCTCCTACATCCGCGTGCAACCGCCCGTCCTAGCTTCGCAGGCTTCATTCCACGCTTTTCACCCCATCCACGAAGGAAGAACGCACATGAAAGCCCTGACTTACCACGGCGCGAAGGATGTCCGCGTCGAGACCGTGCCGGACCCCGTGATCGAGCAGGACGAGGACATCATCCTGCGCGTGACGGCCACCGCCATCTGCGGCTCGGACCTGCACATCTACCGCGGAAAGATTCCCAGCATGGAGAACGGCGACATCCTTGGACACGAGTTCATGGGCATCGTCGAGGACACGGGCAAGGCCGTCACGCGGCTGCAGCGCGGCGACCGCGTGGTGGTGCCTTTCACCATCGCGTGCGGCGAATGTTTCTTCTGCAACCGGGCGCTCTTTGCGGCCTGCGAAACCACCAACCCCGGGCGCGGCGCCATCCTGAACAAGAAGAATGCGCGCCCGAGCGCCGGCCTGTTCGGCTATTCGCATCTGTACGGCGGGTACGCCGGCGGACAGGCGGAGTACGTGCGCGTGCCCAAGGCCAACGTGGGCCCGCTGGTGATACCGCCGGGGCTCAACGACGAGCAGGTGCTGTTTCTGTCTGACATCCTGCCCACCGGCTACCAGGCGGTGGTCAATGCGGACATCGGGCGCGGCTCCACGGTCGCGATCTTCGGCGCGGGCCCGGTGGGCCTCATGGCGGCGGCATGCGCGCGCATGCTGGGCGCCGAGCGCATCTTCATGATCGACGAGCACCCCTACCGGCTCGACTTCGCGCAGGCGCTGTACGGCGTGGAGCCCATCAACTTCAGGCAGATCGACGATCCGGCCGAGCAGATCATCGAGCGCACCGACTTTCGCGGCGTCGATGCGTCCATCGATGCGGTCGGCTTCGAGGCCAAGGGCAGCACCGTGGAGACGGTGCTGACCGAGCTCAAGCTGGAAGGCTCCAGCGGCAAGGCGCTGCGCCAGGCCATCGCGGCCACCCGGCGCGGCGGCGTGGTGAGCGTGCCGGGGGTGTATGCCGGTTTCATCCATGGCTTCCTGTTCGGCGACGCCTTCGAGAAGGGGCTGACCTTCAAGATGGGCCAGACGCATGCGCAGCAGCACATGCCCAAATTGCTCGAGCACATCCAGGCGGGGGACTTGGCACCCGAGGTCATCATCACGCACCACATGGCATTGGAAGACGCGGCGCGTGGCTATGACATCTTCGAGAAGGCCGAGGAAGAGTGCCGCAAGGTCGTATTGACGCCTTCGGGTCCAGGCGCCGCCGCACGACGCGTTGCCGGTTCGGCCCTTTCGCCCTGAGCGTGCGCCATTCGCCCCGGTCGCTGCGCGGCCGGTGCGCCCATAGGCCCGCAGGTCGCTCCCTTGCGCGAGGCACCACGCGATGGGGTGTCTGCCGGCCTGCGCGGTTTCGGGTGATTCACCGAACCCCGCGCACGGTCGAGCATTTGTCCGATGGAAGCGCGTCGCTCCAAGCGTAGCTTTCAAAGCTGAACCTGTTGAAACCGACTACCGAAACGGAGCGCACCATGACAGATCCGCTGCACGCAGGCCCTCGGCCGCCCTTCGATACGCCCGAACAATCGCCACCCGGCCTGGAGTCGAAGATGGAGCCCCGCCCGGACTTCGGCGAGGCGTCCTACGTCGGCAGCGGCAAGCTCAAGGGCAAGGCTGCGCTCATCACCGGCGGCGACAGCGGCATCGGCCGCGCCGTGGCGCTCGCCTTTGCGCGGGAAGGTGCCGACGTTCTCATCTCCTACCTGCCCGACGAGGAATCCGATGCGCAGGTCTGCAAGGAGCTCATCGAGAAAGAAGGGCGCGTGTGCGTCGCCGTGCCCGGCGACATCTGCGAGGAGGCGCAGTGCAACCGGCTCGTGGCCACCGCCATCGAGCGCTTCGGCAAGCTCGACGTGCTCGTGAACAACGCGGCCTTCCAGATGACCCACAAGGACCTGGGCGAGATCACCGCCGAGGAGTTCGACCGCACCTTCCGCACCAACGTCTACGCCAACTTCTTCCTCTGCAAGGCAGCGTCGGCGCACATGCAGCCGGGCAGCGCGATCATCAGCACCGCTTCGGTCAACGCGGACAAGCCCAATGCGACGCTCGTCGCCTACGCAGCGACCAAGGGCGCCATCCAGAACATGTCCGGCGGCATGGCGCAATTGCTCGCCGACAAGGGCATCCGGGTGAACTGCGTGGCACCGGGGCCGTTCTGGACGCCGTTGATTCCCTCGACCATGCCGGCGGAAAAGGTCAAGGAGTTCGGCATGCAGACGCCCATGAAGCGGCCCGGCCAGCCGGCCGAGTTGCAGGCGGTGTACGTGCTGCTCGCGTCCGACCAGGCGAGCTATATCTCCGGCGCGACCATTCCGGTGACGGGCGGTGTGCCGTTCATCTGAGGCCGGCCCCCGCTTGAACAGCGATGACGGATCCGAACATGCGCGCCGAAAGAGACGCCGAGGAACGCGATGGCCCCAGACCGCGACATGAACCGCTGCCAACGCCGCGCCAAGGCCCGCAAGCAGTAGGAGGCGCAATGGCGGCGAATGGTCGCGGCCTGAAACCGGCTTTGGCCGGCCTTCAGAAACTCGGCAGGGCGACCAACGCCTGCCCCGAGTGTCCGCTTGGCGAACACGCGACGCAGTCGGTGTTCGGCGAAGGGCCCGTGCACGCGCGACTGATGGTGGTCGGGGAGCAGCCGGGCGACAAGGAAGACTTGGTGGGCCGCCCCTTCGTCGGGCCGGCCGGACGGCTGTTCGACCGCGCCGTAGCGGAACTGGGCTGGTCGCGCGACAAGTTGTATGTGACCAATGCGGTGAAGCATTTCAAATACGAGTTGCGTGGGAAGCGCCGAATCCACAAGACGCCCGCGCAGCGGGAGGCGGATGCCTGCCTTCACTGGCTGGAGAGCGAAATCGCCCTGGTGGAACCCGCGGCGCTGATCGCGCTGGGCGGCGTTGCGGCACGCTCGCTGCTCGGACGCCATGTGGCGGTGATGAGCGAACGCGGCCGATGGCACGAAGATGCGGCGGGGCGCCAGGTGCTGGTGACGCTGCATCCGTCTGCGCTGCTGCGAGGGGACCCCGAACAGAAGGCCGCCGCGTGGAAGGCATGGCTTGCGGATCTGTCCCTGGCCTCGAAGGTCTTCGAGAAAGCGCGAACGCCGGCGCGCAAGAAAACCAGGCCTGCACG
Organism: Variovorax sp. 770b2; assembly: GCF_900115685.1. Classification (GTDB taxonomy): domain Bacteria; phylum Pseudomonadota; class Gammaproteobacteria; order Burkholderiales; family Burkholderiaceae_C; genus Variovorax. Next base: position 1,630,016 of record NZ_FOXJ01000001.1, read on the forward strand.
CAAGCTGAACGCTGTTGCTGCGACGACTTGAAGACAGGGCTTCGATAGGTCGCGGAAGGTGCGGGGACCTCGACGCGCTCCCTCGCCAGAGAAGTTTTCGCGCGCCCGTGCGTGCGGCCCGACCTTCGCTTCGTGCAGGGCGCCCCCGGTTGTCGCGGCTCAGGGCTTGGGCGGGTAGGGCGCCTGCCGGAGCAGCTTGGCCAGGTGCACGGCGTTGCGAACCATCATGCGGGTCGCGTCGTCGGTCGACGAGGGCACCGGATGCAGGTCGCGGTATTCGCCGCTGCCGCGGGCCTCGCCCACCCAATAGGCCATGGCGTTGGGCGCCAGCGAAAAGCCCAGGTCGTTCAACGCCTGGTACACCTCGGCGCCCACGTGGTGCGCGCCGTCCTCGTTGCCCACCACGGCCGCCGCGCCGACCTTGCCGTAGGAGGGCATCCGCCTGTCCTTGCCGGTCTCGGCGATGAACGCATCCATGCGCTCGAGCACGCGCTTGGCCACGCTGCTCGGCTGCCCGATCCAGATCGGCGAGCCGATGACCACGATGTCCGCCGCCATGACCTTGGCGCGCAACGCGGGCCAATCGTCGCCCGGCCCTTCGTCGGAGCGGGTGCCGGGCAGGATGTTGTGGGCGGCGGCGTGAACGGTTTCGGTCTCCACGCCGTGCGCTGCGAATGCGGCGGCAACGTCGCGCAGCATGGCGCCGGTGGAGGAGGGTTTGCCTACCGCCTTCAAGCTGCAGTTGAAGGCCAGGGCGCGCAAGGTGGAGGGGAAAGCCAGGCTGTGATCGGTCATGGTCCGCACAGTGTTGGCAAGCCGCTGTCGGCGATCCCCAAGACGATGACGCCGGCCGGGGTCGGCGTGTTCTTACGCGGCTCGGGGCCGGCGTCGTGTCGCCATTCGATCGGGCACCACGGCACCACGCAACCCAGGCCGCGTGGTTGCTGCTCCTACAACCGCTGCGTGCCTGTTCCCACAGCCGGCATCACCCGCAGGTCCGAAACATGGGTCTACAGCGCCAAAGGAAACGACACCATGACGACAAGGAAAGAAAGCCACTCGGGCCGCAGCGCCGCGGTCCTTCTCTTGACCGGGTTGCTGGCGGCCACCGCCGCATTCGCGCAGGCACCGTCCACGGGCAACCCGAAGGGCTCGGTCGCGCCCAGCACGCAGGGCAGTTCCGCCAACCCGCCCGCCGACCCCGCGCGCACGGTCGACACCGGCCGCTCGGAGCCGCTGGATTCGACCAAGGGTCCGGTTGCCGCGCGCGTCAACCGCACGCCGCGGCCGGGCGGCGGATCGGCCACGGGCGGCCTCACGCGGCGCAACCCGCAGGACACCCTGCCGTCGCCCGCGCCGCCGCCGAGCAATTCGAACTCCAAGCCCGGCAAGTAAGGAGAAAGCATCATGGCAAATAGCAGCATCCTGGGCGGAGAACGCCCACCCGTGCAGCCCAAGGGCAAGGACACCGGCGCCCTCGGCCCGAGCGATTCGAGCGACAGCGGCAGCGACGTGCAGGCCGGCGAACCCCGCACGGCGCTGCCCGACGACCTGGTCGGCGGCGGAGCGTACGCACCAGAGCTGGCCACCGACACCGATGCCGCCGGCACGGGCGAGCGGGCCTCCGCGGACGAGGGCGTGGCGACCGATGCCGACCTGCTGCCCGATCGCACAGGCGTACTGCCCGATTCGGCGGCCGAGGTGCGCGATGCGGCCGGCGAGGAAGACAGCGTGCGCGCCGCGGACCTCGCCGCCGAACATGGAGACCTCGAGGAAGGCATCGACGAAGACGAAGAAAGCGCCTGACCCCTGCAAATCGGCATCTGCCGAGCGCGCGAACCGGTCGCGCTGCGTAGCTGCGCGCGCGCCGAGAAAGGCCCGCTCGGCCGAGAAGACAGCAAGGGCCATCCGGGCGGCACTCCTACGTACAGCGGGGGGACGATGGGGGCAAAATAGTTTCCTGTTGTTCCCAGGGGAGAGTGGCCAGCTTGCCTGCGGCGCGCCGCCCCCCATCCGCCAGCGAGACCCCATGCCCTCTCAAGGACCTTCTGCTCCGCCGCCCCCGAAGGCCTCCGACCCTTCCCGCCTCGTTCGCAGCCACCTGAAATTTCCGGTGGTCGGCATCGGCGCTTCGGCAGGTGGGCTGGAGGCGGTGATCCGGTTCTTTGAGCAGATGCCCGCGGCCTCGGGCATGGCCTTCGTGGTGATCCTTCATCTCTCGCCCAAGCACAAGAGCAGCGCCGCCGAAATCATCCAGCGCGCCACGCGCATGCCGGTGAGGCAGGTCGGCAAGCCCATGCCGATCGAGGCGGACCACGTGTACGTCATTCCGCCCGGCGTGACGCTCACGATGAACGATGGTCATCTGCGCGTGACGCCGGGCGAGCGCGTCGCCGGTGGACACATTGCCATCGACGTGTTCTTCCGCACCATGGCCGAAGTGCACGAGGAACGGGCCGTGTGCATCGTGATGTCGGGCACTGGCAGCGACGGTGCCGTGGGCCTTACCAGCGTCAAGGAGCGCGGCGGCATCGCCCTGGCGCAGACGCCCGAGGACGCCGCGCACGACGGCATGCCCCGCGCAGCCATTGCCACCGGCATGGTCGACTTCGTGCTGCCGGCCGTCGAGATGCCGCAGCGGTTGATCGACATCTGGCAAAGCGCGCGCAAGATCCAGCTGCCCGACGCCGAGGACGTGGGCATCCTCGTGTCCGAGCCCGAGGGGCCGATCGCCTCGCAGGAGGCCGAAAAAGCGCTGCAGGACGTGATGTCCTACCTGCGCAGCTACACCCGCCACGATTTCACGCACTACAAGCGCGCGACGGTGCTGCGCCGCATCGAACGCAGGCTGCAGGTCAACCGGCTGACCGACCTGCCCTCGTACCGCGACTTCCTGCGCGACCACCCCGAAGAAGGGCCGCTGCTGCTGCAGGACATGCTCATCAGCGTGACCAACTTCTTTCGCGACCGCGATGCCTTCGAGGCCCTGGAGCGCGAGGCGATTCCGCGCATCGTCGAATCCAAGCAGCCGGGCGACCAGGTGCGCGTCTGGGTCGCGGGCTGCGCCACGGGCGAGGAAGCCTATTCGCTGAGCATGCTGCTGCGGGAACAGGCCGACCTGCAGTCCAAGCCGCTGGAAATCCAGATCTTCGCGACCGACATCGACGAGCGCGCCATCGCCACCGCGCGCAAGGGCACCTACGCGCAGGGCGTCGTGGAAGACGTCACGCCCTCGCGGCTGCGGCAGTTCTTCGTGAAGGACCAGGACCAGTACCGCGTCTCCACCGTGGTGCGCGAGCCGGTGCTGTTCGCGCTGCACAACCTCTTGCGCGATCCGCCGTTCTCGCGGCTGGACCTGATCTGCTGCCGCAACCTGCTGATCTACCTGGACCGATCGGCGCAGGCCCATGTGCTGGAGATGTTCCGCGTCGCCTTGCGCCCCAGCGGCTACCTGTTCATGGGAACGTCCGAATCGACCGATGCGGCGGGAACCCTGTTCACCGCGGCCGACAAGAAGAACCGGATCTTCCGCGTCAATGCGGCGCTGCAGGGCGGGCGGCACATGCCGCTGATCGGCGAGTCGCCGGTGATCGCCGCGCCGGGCACCTTCGCCGAGCCGCCCCGCAGCGCGAGCCGCCGGGCGGCCGACGCACCCGGCACGGCGGAACTGCACCAGCGCGCCATCGAGCAGTTCTCGCCGCCCAGCGTGCTGATCAACGCCGAGCACGAGGTGCTGCACCTGTCCAACGGGGTGGGGCGCTTTCTCGAGCGGGCCAGCGGCGAGCCTTCGAACAACCTGCTGAACAACGTTCGCTCGGACATCCGGATCGAACTTCGCACCGCGCTTTTCAAGGCGGCCCAGTCCGGGCGCAGCGTGGAGACGCGCATCGTGCAGCGCCAGGAAGACGGCAAGCAGATTTTCCTGAACATCACGGTGCGACCGCTGCCGCAGGAGGCGGGGCGGCCCGGCCTCGTGCTCGTGGTGTTCGACGAGGTCCAGGAGAGCATGCCGCTGCTGACCGCGGAGTCGGGCGACTCCGCGCGCGTCCTGCTCATCGCGCAGATGGAGGACGAGATCCGCCAGCTCAAGCTGCATCTGCAGGACACCATCGAGCACTCGGAGACCTCGACCGAGGAAATGAAGGCCTCCAACGAGGAGTTGCAGGCCATCAACGAGGAACTGCGCTCGGCCACCGAGGAGCTGGAAACCAGCAAGGAGGAGCTGCAGTCGATGAACGAGGAGCTCGTGACGGTCAACTACGAACTCAAGGTCAAGGTCGAGGAGCGGGGCAACATCAACGACGACCTGCAGAACCTGATTTCGTCGTCCGAGATCGCCACGATCTTCGTGAACCGCGGCATGCACGTGAAGCGCTACACGCCGCAGGCGGCGAGGCTGTTCAACCTGATTCCCACGGACCTGGGGCGCTCGCTGTTCGACATCACGAGTCGCCTGGACTACACGGAACTGGCGCAAGACACGGCCTCGGCGTTCAAGGACCTGCGCGCCGTGGAGCGGCACGTCACCAGCGCGGACGGGCGGCAGTACCTTGCGCGCGTCCTTCCCTACCGCACGGCGGAAGACAAGATCGAAGGCGCCATCCTCAATTTCTTCGACATCACCGACCTGCGCGCGGCCGAGGCGCAGGTGCGCGCCGGCGAGGAGCGCCTGCGCATGGTGGCCGCGACCACGCGCGACTTCGCCATCATCACCACCGACCCGGCCGGGCTCATCACCAACTGGAACCGCGGCGCGGAGCGCATCTTCGGCTACACCGAAGAAGAGATGCTGCAGCACCCCGTCGCGACCATCTTCACGCCCGAAGACCAGGCGCACGGCGTCCCCGAGCAGGAGATGCGCCGCGCCGCGGAGACCGGCCGCGCCGAAGACGACCGCTGGCACCTGCGCAAGAACGGCAGCCGTTTCTATTGCAGTGGCGTGATGACCGCGCTGGAGGCGAGCGCGGGCGGCGGCTTTGCCAAGATCGCGCGCGACATGACGGGCACCAAGCAGCTCGAACTGGCGCAGGAGCACCGGCTGGTGAAGGAAAGGAAGGCCAGCCTCAACGCGCAGATGGCCAACGACCTCAAAGACCGCTTCCTGGCGGTGATGTCGCATGAGCTGAAGCAGCCGCTGAACCTGATCCAGATGAATGCCGAGCTCCTGATGCGCCTGCCGGTGGCCGCCGAGAACCCGAAGGTGCAGCGCCTGAGCGAGGCGATCCGGAGCGCCGTGGGCAGCCAGAGCCGCATCATCAACGACCTGCTCGATCTCTCGCGCATCCGCACCGGCAAGCTGCGGCTGAACCGCGTCGCGGTGGACCTGGGGGAACTGGTCCAGACCGCGGCGACGGCGGCAATCGCCAACGTCCCCGGCAAGCACATCGCGCTCGATGCGCAATGCGATGCCGGCGTGATCTGCAACGGCGATCGCGTCCGCGTGGAGCAGATCGCCTGGAACCTGCTGACCAACGCCGCCAAGTTCACGCCCGATGGCGGAAGCATCGGCGTGCGGGTGGTGGCAGAGAACGGGTTCGCGCGGTTGACCGTCACCGACACCGGGTGCGGCATTGCGCCCGAGTTCCTGCCGCATGTGTTCGGCATGTTCAACCAGGCCCAGGAAGTGGCGTCACCCAACGGCGGCCTGGGCATCGGCCTGGCGCTGGTGCACGAACTGGCGCTCGCCCACGGCGGGCGGGCGGAGGCGCAGTCCGATGGCATCGGCCGCGGTGCGGTGTTCAGTGTCTGGCTGCCCCAGGTCGGGACCGATGTGCCGGTGAAGGCCGAAGCAGCGCCCGCGGCTGTCGACCTCAAGGGATGGCGGGTGCTGGCCGTCGACGATTACGCCGAGGCCCTGGAACCGTTCGCCGAAGTGCTGCGCTTCGAAGGCGCCATCGTGGACACCGCCGGAAGCGGCAAGGAGGCGCTGGCGCTGCTGCAGACGCAGCAGTACGACCTCCTGGTGTCAGACCTGGGCATGCCGGAGATGGACGGCTTCCAGCTCATCGGCGAAGTGAGGCGGCAGGAGGCGACGCGCGAGCTGCGCTCCATCGCGATGTCCGGGTTCGGCCGGCGCACCGATGCGCGGCGCGCGCTCGAGGCGGGCTTCGATGCGCATCTGCCCAAGCCGGCATCCATCGAGGAACTCAAGACGGCCATTGCCCGGCTCTGATTCCGGACTGCCTGCGGGGCGCATGAACAGAGCCGGCCGTGCCGCTGGCTACCTGCGCCGCAGAGCGTCGCTCATTGGGTCGACGGAGCCGCAGAGGAGGGCTGTGGCGCGCTTTGCGTGGTGGACGGCGGCGGTGGCGCCTCGCCCCGTTTGTCCACCGCGTAGAAGTACGTGAGCGCGCCGATGAAAACGAGAATCGCGGCACTCGCGCCCCATGCGAAAACGCGCCGGTTGTCGCGGTCGTCCCCGGTTTCGTGATGGTTTTTCATTGCAGCTTTCCTTGTGCTGAGTCGGGCGAAAGCACCCACGCCACAGAGCATTCGGACCGGCTCCCGGTCCCGATGTAGGAGCCTGCCGCCGATGGGATGCGGTCAACTTCTACAGGTGCCGCATGCGCTGCGCCTAGCCTTGGGCGGCGCGTGGCAACCGGCACGCCTTGACAAGAGAAGGGGCAGAGCGGAATGGTTTTGTCGGTGGCGCAACGCAGCGGACATCCCGGCCCGCCGGGACACAAGCCGGCAGGGCCGTCCGGGCGCAGGGCGGGACCGCGCGGTGACGTCCGGATCGGAATTTCCGGATGGCGGTATGCCCCTTGGCGCGGACACTTCTACCCACCGGGCCTGGCGCAGCGCAGGGAACTCGAATTCGCATCGCGGATGCTGCCCACCATCGAGATCAACGGTTCGTTCTATTCGCTGCAGCGGCCCGAGTCGTACCAGCTCTGGCACGACGAAACGCCGGACGACTTCGTGTTCGCCGTCAAGGGTTCGCGCTACATCACCCACATGCTCCAGCTCAAGGACGTGCATCAGGCGCTCGCCAACTTCTTTGCCTCGGGCGTGCTGGCGCTCCGAAAGAAACTGGGCCCGGTGCTCTGGCAGCTCCCGCCCCGCATGCGGTACGACCCCGAACGGCTGGACGCTTTTTTCTCGCTCCTGCCGCGCGATGCGCGCTCCGTGCGCGCCTTGGCGCGCGAACACGACGAGCGGGTGGCGGGCCGGTCGTTGCTCGAACCCGCGCGCGGTCTGCGCATCCGCCATGCGGTGGAGGTGCGCCACCCGAGCTTCGTCGATGCCGGCTTCATCGACTTGCTGCGCCGGCACCAGGTGGCGCTGGTGGTGGCCGACACGGCGGGGCGCTGGCCTCTCCTCGAAGACCTGACCGCGGACTTCGTCTACCTCCGGCTGCACGGCGACAAGGAGCTCTACGCCAGCGGCTACGGCGATGCGGCGCTCGACCGCTGGGCGGCGCGCATCAACGCGTGGCGCCAGGGCCGGCAGGTGGCCGACGCGCAACTGGCTTCGCCCACCGCCGCGCGGCGCGGCAGGCGCGACGTGTTCTGCTACTTCGACAACGACGTCAAGGTGCACGCCCCTTACGACGCCGCGCACCTGGCGATGCGCCTGGGCATTCCGACCGGCCTGGGCCCCGACGACGCGTTCGCGCGCGGGGTCGATGCAGACGACATCGAACTTGCTGCAGCGTCCTACAAAAGCACCTGATTTCGCGCACTAGGTTCTGGGTCCCTCGAACCAATCCGGACGAAAAACCCATGGCCAAACAACCCCGAGCGAGCGCACCGACTCCGGCCGCGCTGGCTGCCGCTCGCTCAGCGGCACGCAACACCGACAGCGGCCCCGCACATCCCGCGCCGCCCGCGGCCGGCAAGGGAGACATTCCCGCCCAGAAAGCGATCGACACGCAGGCGCTTGCCGCGGCGATGCCGGCCAACACCAACAAGCCGCTCGAACACACGCCCTCCGCGCCCGTGGGGCTGAGCGCAAAGCCGGCATCGCGGCTGCCCACCGGCAGCACGCCGTCGGAGTCGAACGCCTCCGGCAAGACGGGATCCGTCGCGCCCGAAGGCACCAACGCCACCATCGACACGCTGGACCGCGTGCGCGTCGACTCGGGCGGCCAGCGGCTCACCACCAACCAGGGCGTGCCGGTCGCGGACAACCAGAACTCGCTGAAGGCGGGCGCGCGCGGCCCGGTGCTGCTCGAAGACTTCATCCTGCGCGAGAAGATCACGCACTTCGACCACGAGCGCATTCCCGAGCGCATCGTCCACGCGCGCGGCTCGGGCGCGCACGGCTTCTTCGAGTGCTACGAACCGCAGACGCAATACACCAAGGCCGCGCCTTTCCAGGAAGCCGGCAAGGTCACGCCCGTGTTCGTACGCTTCTCGACGGTGGCCGGCGAACGCGGCTCCAAGGACACCGCGCGCGACGTGCGCGGCTTCGCGGTGAAGTTCTATACCGACGAGGGCAACTGGGACCTGGTGGGCAACAACATGCCCGTGTTCTTCATCCAGGACGCGATGAAGTTCCCCGACCTCGTGCATGCGGTCAAGCCCGAGCCGCACCACCAGATGCCGCAGGCCGCGTCGGCGCACGACACCTTCTGGGATTTCGTCTCGCTCATGCCCGAGTCCACCCACATGCTGATGTGGCAGATGAGCGACCGCGCCATTCCGCGCAGCTACCGGATGATGCAGGGCTTCGGCGTGCACACCTTCCGGCTGGTGAACGAGGCGGGCGAATCGGTGCTGGTCAAGTTCCACTGGCAGCCGAAACTCGGGACGCACTCGCTGGTGTGGGACGAGGCGGTGAAGATCTCCGGCGCCGACCCCGACTACCACCGCCGCGACCTCTGGGAGGCCATCGACGCGGGCGAGTACCCCGAGTGGGAACTGGGCCTGCAGATCTTCACCGAGGCGCAGGCCGAGCAGTTCAGCTTCGACATCCTGGATGCCACCAAGATCGTTCCCGAGGAACTGGTGCCGGTGCGGATCGTCGGGCGCCTGGTGCTGAACCGCAACCCCGACAACTTCTTCGCAGAAACCGAGCAGGTCGCGTTCTGCACGGCGCACGTGGTGCCGGGGATCGACTTCACCAACGATCCGCTGCTGGCCGGGCGCATCCATTCCTACGTGGACACGCAGATCACGCGGCTGGGCGGCCCCAACTTCCACGAGCTGCCCATCAACGCGCCGATTGCGCCGGTGCACAACAACCAGCGCGATGGCATGCACCGCCAGGCCATCCACCGTGGGCGGGTCGCTTACGAACCCAACTCCCTGGCGGGCGGCTGCCCGTTCCAGGCCGGCGCGGCGCAGGGCTTCGCGAGCGTCGCCAGCCGCCTGGACGCCAAGGAGAGCAGCGACAAGATGCGCGTGAAGCCCGAGAAGTTCGCCGACCACTACACGCAGGCCACGCTCTTCTTCGAAAGCCAGACCCGCGAGGAGCAGGCGCACATCGCCGCCGCGTTCCGCTTCGAGCTGTCGAAGGTGACGGTGCCCGCGGTGCGCGAGCGCGTCGTGGCGAGCCTGCTGAATGCCTCGCCCGAGCTTGCGGCCAAGGTGGCGCAAGGGCTGGGCATGGAACTGCCCGCGCCGCTGCCCCGGGCGCTGGAGAATCCGGCCGCGCCCGAGGTCGATCAATCGCCCGCGCTGTCGCTGCTGGCACGCCCGGGCGACGGCGGCATCCGCACCCGCAAGGTCGCGATTCTGGTGGCCGATGGCGCGGAGGGCGCGTCCATCGGCAAGCTGGTCACCGCACTGGTGCAGGCGGGCGCCGTGCCGCGGCTGATCGGCCCGCGCCTGGGCACGTACACCGCGGCGGGCGGCGAGAAGATCGAGGCCGACGCCAGCATGGAGAACAGCCCCGGCTTCCTCTTCGATGCGCTGGCGCTGCCGGACGGCCTGGCTGCCGTGGAAGCGCTCGCCGCCGATGGCCATTCGATGGAGTTCGTGAAGGACCAGTACCGGCATTGCAAGAGCATCCTGGCGTTCGGCGCATCGCAGGCCCTGCTGACCGAGGCCGGGATCCCGATGAGCCTGCCGGACGGTTCGGCGGACCCGGGATTGATCCTTGCGGACGCGGCGCATGCGGACACGGCCGTCAGCGACTTCATCGCGGCGGTGGGCCTGCACCGGCACCCGGCGCGCGACACCGATCCGCCCCGCGTGTGAGCGCCGCGCAGGGGCGGCGCGGGACTGCTCCCACGCGCATGCGCAGCGCTTTCCGACCGCGCACGCGATCCGCCGGATCACCATGACCCGGGCACCTTCCTCATTCGAGGAGGGGCCTACATCGCCAGGAGGCCCGCATGACCACGGAACAGAAAGCGCAGAAACCTTTTCCTTTTCCCACGTCGGAAAACCACGGCAAGCCGGCCGACCCCCCGAAGCCCACCGAGCAGCCTGCCAGTGAAGAAGCGCTGGACAGCGGGGTCGAGGAGTCCTTTCCCGCCAGCGATCCGGTCTCTGTCACCGTCACGAAGGTCAAGCTGCCTTCGGCGAAGGAGGACAAGAAGACGCAGCGGCATTGAAGGCCGCGGCACTCGCGACCCGCTGCGCCGCACACCGCCATGAATCCGATCGCCGATTCCAGGCCTGCCGCATCGAAGCCGTCCACGCCGCTGCCCCCGCCGCGCAGCCTCGTGACCTGGAGCCTCGATCCGGATGCCTATTGCAGCGCCCATGAGCACGCCACCCGCAACGATCTCGCGCGGCGGCTCGCCGCGCTCAAGGGCTGCGCCTACGCAGGCGCCTACGACGACCGGTATCCCTACGCGCGGGCGCCGTATTTCGTGCCCAGCAACACCGTGACGGACCCCGGGGCAGCGCAGGGGCTGGGCATTGCCGGCGTGCACGACCTGTTCGGCGGCGTGGTGCCGCACGCGTTCATCGCGACGAAGGCCATCACCCATCCGGTGGCCGGCCCCGAGGCGCCGCGGCCGGCCGGGTGGTGCCCTCGCTTCGCGGCCGAGATCGCCAGCTCGGTGCTGGATGGTTTTTCCTGTTTCTCGCGCGAGGAAGCGCGCAGGGCAGGGCGCACGCTGCTCGCCTCGGGGGTAGTCCGCATCAAGCCGGTGCGCGCCACCGGCGGCCGCGGCCAGGTCGTCGCGCGCAGCGCCCGGGCGCTGGACCGCTGCGTCGATGCCATGGACGAGGCCGACATCGCCGTCCACGGCCTCGTTCTCGAAGAAAACCTCGAACGCCCCGCGACCTACAGCGTCGGCCAGGTGATCGTGGAGCGCATGGTGGTCAGCTACTACGGCCAGCAGCGCCTGACGCGCGACGGCGCAGGCGAAGAGGTGTACGGCGGCTCCGACCTGACGCTGGTGCGCGGTGACTTCGAAGCGCTGCTCGCCGACGCCGGGCTTTCGCCGCCGCTTCGCCATGCGATCGACCAGGCGCGGCGCTATCACCGCGCCGTGGTCGACTGTTACCCCGGGTTCTTCGCCTCGCGCATGAACTACGACGTGGCGCAGGGCACCGGACATGGCGGCGCATGGCGCTCCGGCGTGCTGGAGCAATCGTGGCGCGTGGGCGGCGCCTCGGGTGCCGAGATCGCGGCGCTCGAATCGTTTCACGCGGACCCCGGCCGCGAGCGCGTGCGTGCATCGACCTTCGAGGTGTACGGCGCGGCGCCGGTGCCCGCGGAGGCCCTCGTTTCCTACCAGGGCGTCGACCCGCAGGTAGGGCCGCTCGCCAAGTACACCTTGCTTCATTCCCATGCCGACTCGCCATAGCGCCATCGATATCGCCGTGGACGGCCAGCACATCGAAGGCACGCTGTTCGCCGCCTCCACGATGGTGCCCGGCGTGCTGCTCGTGCATGGGTGGGACGGCAGCCAGGAGCAGTACGTGACGCGGGCCCGCGAGATCGCGGCGCTGGGTTGCGTGTGCCTGACCTTCGACCTGCGCGGCCACGCCCGCCACGCCGCGCAGCGCCTGGAGGTGACGCGCGAGGACAACCTGCGCGACGTGCTCGCCGCCTACGACGCGCTGATCGGCCACCCCAGCGTCGACCCCGGGGCCGTGGCCATCGTGGGCAGCAGCTACGGCGGCTACCTCGCCGCGCTGGTGAGCGCCATGCGGCCGGTGCGCTGGCTCGCACTGCGCGCGCCGGCGCTGTACCGCGACCGCGAGTGGGACACGCCCAAGGGCAAGCTGAGCCGCAGCGATCTGGTGGCCTACCGCCGCTCGCTGGTGGGCCCCAAGGACAACCGCGCGCTCGCGGCCTGCGCCGCCTTCGCGGGCGACGTGCTGATCGTCGAGTCGGAAGACGACCAGACCGTGCCGCATCCGGTGCTGGAAAACTATCTGGCCGCGTTCAAGCGCGTCCGCTCGGTCACCTATCGCGTGCTCTCGGGCGCGGACCACGCGTTGTCGAAGCAGGAATCGCGGCAAGCCTATGGCAACTTGCTGGTGTCGTGGATCACCGAGATGACGCTCGGCGCCAAGGCGACGGCCACGCTCACGAAGCCGGTGTCCAGGAGTCCGGCGTGAAGGGCTCGTGGACCGGCGTGGCGACGATCGTGTGAACGAAGCAGAGCTTGTGCCCCTCGGGGTCGAGGCAATACGCCGCGTAGAAGTCGGGCGCATAGCGAGGCCTCGGGCCCGGCGCACCCTGGTCCGCCCCGCCATGCGCCAAGGCCGTTGCCCACGCGGCATCGACCACGGATCGCGATGCGGCGAGAAAACTCACCTGGCTGCCGTTGCCGCAGGAAGGCGCCTGGCCATTGACGGGCGCGCCGATGACGAATTGCGGCCAGCGTTCGCCCGGCCGCTGCCAGTACACCCCCGCCGGGCCGACATGCGACAGTTCGACGGCCCGCCTGAGTTCGAAGTGCGCGAGCACGAGGTCGTAGAACGCGCACATCCTCGCGAGGTCTTTCACGCCGATCTGTATATGGGCGAACACGCTCAACGCCCGCCCCTGACAGCGCCTGGCCGATGCGGGACCAGCCGGATGCGGGACGCTGCCGTCGTGGGCAGCTTCTGGAACTTCTCGAGCTGGCGCAACACGGTCTCGTTGCGCGCCACCGATTGCGAAGCCACGCAATCCCGCGGCACCACCACCGCAAGGTCGCGCATCACCGCCTCCATGGCGGTCGCGAGCACGCACTGGTCGCTGGCGACGCCGGTCAGGATCAAGCGGCGCGCATCCAGGTGCTGCAGCAGCAATTCGAGCGGCGTGCCGAAGAAAGCCGAGTGCTTGGGCTTCAGCACGAAGTAGTCGTCGGCGTCGGGCTGCAGTGCGCTCGCGATCGCCGCGCCCGCACCGCCCTGGCCCAGCGACAGCCCCACCAGCGCCGGAAAGTCCGAGCGCCAGCGGCCGCGGTTGTCGTTGGCGTAGATCACGGGCACGCCTGCCTTGCGGCAGCGGGCCTTGAGCGCGGCGATGCGGGGTGCGATGGCTGCCGCGCGCGGCAGCAGTTTCTCCGCATCGGGAAAGTCCCAGATGTTGATCATGTCGATGATCAACAGCGCGGTGTGGCCCGCTGCGTTTTCGGGGGCGAGCACGCCGGACGAATTGGAAGGGCGGGAGGCCATGCGCCACATTTTTCCATCGGCAATGTCGCCGCGGGCGTTCGCCGGCGCATCTTGCGGTGTCGTCCGACAACGCCGCGCGGGTCGAAGGCTTCCTGCCTGCATTGGTCCAGCCGGCCTACAGCCGGCTGCCTGCGTGCGACGCAACATGTGCGGTTTCGTGAAGAGAAAAAATCCGAGGCTGCCCATGGATTCACTGTCAGAGCTTTTTCGCATGGAGATGCCTCCCTGGCACATGGTGCTGAGAGGGAGCTTGATCTACTGGTTCCTGTTGCTGGTCTTTCGTTTCCTGCTGCGGCGCGACGTCGGATCGCTGGGCGTGGCAGACCTGCTGTTCGTCGTGCTGATCGCGGACGCTTCCAGCAATGCCATGCAGGGCGAATACAAGACTGTCACGGACGGCCTGGTGCTGATCTCGACACTGGTGGGCTGGAACTACCTGCTCGACTGGGCCAGCTACCGCTGGCCCCTGGTGTCGCGCCTGGTCGAACCACCCGCCGAGCCATTGGTCAAGCACGGGCGCATCGTTCACAGAACGCTGCGCCGTCAACTCATCACGGTGGAAGGGCTGATGTCCAAGCTCCGGGAGAAGGGCATCACCGACCTGTCCGAAGTCCGCCTGGCGATGCTCGAAAGCGACGGCGAACTGAGCATCCGGAAGTACGGCCGTTGAGCGTTGCGGGGTGCCGTGCCGCGCCGTCATCCGACAGCGCAATCCCTTGGCCGACACCGGACGGCCTTGCGCCTGCGCAGGCTCGTGTTCTTGTCGACCCTGAAGGAGATCCACATGCAGCGTTTCACAGACCGCGTCGTGATCGTCACCGGTGCCGGCTCCGGCATTGGCGAGGCCACCGCGCGCCGTTTTTCGCAGGAGGGCGCTAGCGTGGTGCTTGCCGGCAACACCAAGGCCAAGCTGGACCGCGTCGCGCGCGACCTGCCGCCCGAGCGCACCCTGGTCAAGGTGACCGACGTGTCGAAGTACAAGCAGGTGCAGGCGCTGGTGGCCGCCACCATCCGGCGCTTCGGCGCGCTGCACGTGCTGTTCAACAACGCGGGCATCGCAGTCGAAGGCACGGTCACCGAGGCGCCGCTCGATGGCTGGGACAAGATCATGGCGACCAACGTCGGTGGCGTGTTCCACGGCTGCCGCGCCGCCATGCCGCACCTGATCGAGAGCGGCGGATGCATCGTCAACACGGGATCGGTGTCGGGTCTCGGCGGCGACTGGGGCATGGGTTTCTACAACGCGTCCAAGGGCGCGATCGTGAATTTCACGAAGGCCCTCGCGCTCGACCATGGCCGCGACGGCGTGCGCGTGAACGCCGTCTGCCCGAGCCTCACCTTCACGCCGATGACCGAGGACATGAAGGGCGACCGCAAGCTCATGGCCAGGTTCAAGGAGCGCATTCCGCTCGGCCGCGGCGCGCAGCCCGAGGAGATTGCCGCCGTGGTCGCCTTTCTCGCGAGCGACGACGCGAGCTTCGTCAACGGCGTGGCCCTGCCGGTCGATGGCGGCCTCATGGCCTCCAACGGCCAGCCCGACATGGCGTAGCGCGCAGGACCTGAAAGAAAAGGGGCCTTCAGGCCTGCCGCGCCTGCAGCCCCAGCACCTTGTCGAGCGTCAACGGGTAGTCGCGGATGCGCACGCCGGTGGCGTTGTAGACCGCATTGGCCACCGCAGCGCCCGCGCCGCAGATGCCGAGCTCGCCCACGCCCTTGATCTTCAGCGGATTGGTCTTGTCGTCCACCTCGTCCAGAAACACCGCTTCGACGGCCGGGATGTCCGCGTGCGCGGGCACGTGGTATTCGGCCAGGTCGTGGTTCACGAAGGCGCCGTGGCGCGCATCGACCACGGCGTCCTCGAAGAGCGCCGAGCCCACGCCCCAGATCATCGCGCCCGTGGCCTGGCTGGTGGCCGTCTTCATGTTCAGGATGCGGCCCGCGGCGAACACGCCGAGCATGCGGCGCAGGCGGATCTCGCCGGTGTCCATGTCGACCGCCACCTCGGCAAAGTGCGCGCCGTAGGCCTGCTGCGAGAACTTCTTGGCCATGTCGCCTTTCTTGATCTGCCCGTCGGCGCGCAGGCCGATGGTGCCGGCCAGCGCGCCCAGCGTTTCGGAGCGCGCGCCGGCGCTGGCGCGGCCGTCGGCGAACACCACCTCGTCGGCCCTGGCGCCGAGCCGGCGCGCGATCTGCCCGCGCAGCTGGGTGCAGGCGTCGAACAGGGCCGATCCCGCACTTGCCGCGCCCCACGAGCCGCCCGATCCGGGCGTTTCGGGGAAGTCGCTGTCGCCGAGTTCCATGCGCACGTTCTGCACCGGCAGGCCGAGCATCTCGGCCGCGATCTGCGTGAGCACCGTGTAGCTGCCCGTGCCGATGTCGGTCATGGCCATGCGCGCCGTGAGCACGCCCTGCCGGTCGAGCGACACGCTGCACTTCGCGTCCATCAGGAGGTTGCTGCGCGTGGCGGCGGCAAAGCCGATGCCGATGAGCCACCGGTCTTCGCGCACCGCACCCGGCACCGCGTTGCGCCGGCTCCAGCCGAAGCGCTCGGCGCCTTCCTTCATGCAGCGCACCAGCTGCCGGGTCGAGAAGGGAATGTTCTTCTCGGGGTCCATGGCCGGTTCGTTGCGCAGCCGCAGCTCGATCGGGTCCAGCTTCAGTTTCTCGGCCAGCTCGTCCATCGCCTGCTCCAGTGCCAGCATGCCGACCGCTTCGCCGGGCGCGCGCGTGGAGTCCGAGATCGGCAGGTCGAGCTTGACCACGCGGTGGGTGGTGAGGCGGTTCGGCGCGGCGTAGAGCGAACGCGTCTGGGTGCTGGCGGTTTCGTAGAAATCGTCGAAGCGCGCGCTGTGCGAGAGCGAATCGTGGCCGATGGCGGTGAGCTTGCCGTCCGGCGTGGCGCCCAGCCGCAGGCGCTGGACCGTCTGGCTGCGGTGCGTGGTGAAGTGGAACATCTGCTGGCGCGTGAGCGCGGTCTTCACCGGGCGCCCGAGTTGCCGCGCGGCCATGGCCGAGAGCATCACGTCGCCATACACCGGCAGCTTGCCGCCGAAGCCGCCGCCGATGTAGCGGCTCACGATGCGCACCTTCGAGGGCGGAATCTGCAGCGTGTTGGCCACCGCGTTCTGCGCGCTCTCCAGCAGCTGCGAGGCGCAGTGCACCGTGACGCGGTCGCCCGTCCACCAGGCGATGGTGGCGTGCGGCTCCATCTGCGCGTGGATGTGATAGGGCGTCGTGTAGGTCGCATCGACCTGCACCGGCGCGGCGGCGAAGGCGCCGTCGAAATCGCCGATGCGGCTGTCGGCCTTCTGCATCTCGTCGTCCTTGGGCTTCTCGGCCTTGCCGCGCGCGGCGGCCATGTCGTACTCGCCGGGCTCGGCGTCGTAGCGGATGCGGATCAACTGCGCGGCCGCGCGCGCGATCTCGAAGCTCTCGGCCACCACGAAGGCCACGGCCTCGCCGTAGTAGCGCACGCGGTTGCTCGCCAGTTGCGGCGTGGAGCGCGCAAAGCGGTCCTTGGCATCGATGGGGCCCCAGGGCGCTTGTTTGGGCACGTTGCGGTGCGTCATCACCAGCAGCACGCCGGGCGCCTTCTCGGCGGCCGATGCGTCGATGTCGGCGACCGTGCCCTTGGGAATCGTGGCCTCGACGATGAAACCGTAGGCCGGCTTGCCCGGCGCCTCCTGCACCTCGTAGGCGTAGGGCGCGTTGCCGGTCACCTTGAGGCGGCCGTCGACGCGGTCGATGGGCTTGCCGATGAGGCCGCTGCGGTTCTCGTCGATCGGATTGCGGCCGGAGGGTGCTGTCATTTCCATGGCGTTTCTCTCCTCAGGCGGCCCGGGCGGCCTCGTTGATGGTGGCCTGCAGCGTGCGGCGCAGCAGCGGGAGCTTGAAGTCGTTGTGGCCGAAGCCGCGTGCGCCCGCCAGCACGGTGTCGGCCGCGGCGTTGACGGTGGCCTCGTCGAGCACGGTGCCCGCGAGGCGGGTCTCGGCCGCTTCCACGCGCCACGGCTTGTGCGCGAGGCCGCCGAACGCCATGCGCGCCGAGCGGATGCGCCCGCCGCTCGCATCCACGATGGCCGCCACCGACACCAGCGCGAAGGCATAGGAGGCGCGGTCGCGCACCTTGCGGTACACGTGGCGGCCGGGCAGGGGCGGCGGCAGCGTCACGCCGGTGATCATTTCGCCGGGCTGCAGGTTGGTCTCGACGTGCGGCGTGTTGCCGGGCAGGCGGTGGAAATCGGCGATGGGAATCACGCGGCGCATGCCGCTGGGCATCACGGTCTCCACTTGCGCATCGAGCAGGCGCATGGCCACTGCCATGTCCGACGGATGCGTGGCGATGCACTGATCGCTCGCGCCCAGCACCGCGTGGATGCGGTTGTAGCCCTGCAGCGCCGAGCAGCCCGAGCCGGGCTGGCGCTTGTTGCAGGGGCGGGCGGTGTCGTAGAAGTAGTAGCAGCGCGTGCGCTGCAGCAGGTTGCCGCCGGTGGTGGCCTTGTTGCGCAGCTGGCCCGAGGCGCCGGCGAGCAGCGCGCGGCTCAGCACCGCGTAGTCGCGGCGCACGCGGGCGTCCGCGGCCAAGTCTGAATTACGCACCATCGCGCCGATGCGCAGGCCGCCGTTCTCGGCGGGCTCGATGCGGTCCAGGCCCAGGCGGTTGATGTCCACCAGGTGCACAGGCGTCTCGACCTGCAGCTTCATCAGGTCGAGCAGGTTGGTGCCGCCGGCGATCATCCGTGCGCCAGGCCGGGCGGCCGCGGCGGCTGCGGTGGCGGGCGTGTCCGCGCGTTCGTAGGTAAAGGCTTTCATGAGCGCGCCCCAGCCGCTTCCTTGATCGCCGCGACGATGTTCGGGTAGGCGCTGCATCGGCAGAGATTGCCGCTCATGCGCTCGCGGATCTCCGCCTCGGTCAGCGTGACGGCGCCGGCCGCGAGGTCGCGCGTGACATGGCTGGGCATGCCGAGCTTCACCTCGGCCAGCATCCCGGCGGCCGAGCAGATCTGCCCCGGCGTGCAGTAGCCGCACTGGAAGCCGTCGTGGTCCAGAAAGGCCTGCTGGATCGGATGCAGCGTGTCGCCCTGCGCCAGGCCTTCGATGGTGGTGACGGACTGCCCGTCGTGCATCACCGCCAGCGTCAGGCATGCATTGGTGCGGCGCCCCTCGATCAGCACCGTGCAGGCACCGCACTGGCCATGGTCGCAGCCTTTTTTCGTGCCGTTCATGCGCAGGTTCTCGCGCAGCGCATCCAGAAGCGTGGTGCGGGTGTCGACTTCCAGGCGCTGCGGTTTGCCGTTGATTTCGAGCTGCAGCGGCATTCGCTGCGGCGGCGGTTCGGCCACGGCCGCAGGATTTGCTGCTGGACCTGCCGCGGGGGCGGATTGCGCGTGCGCCAGCAATGGCGCATGGGCACCGGCGAGCGCTGCGCCCGACTGGAACATGGCGCGCCGCGTCAGGCGACTTGCGCCATCGTCCACGCCGTGCGGGTGATCTTCGAATTTCATGTGGGTTTCTCCGAGCGCATGAGGCGCGAAGAAAATCCTAGGAACGGTGTCCGGGTGCGCGGCAGCGTCATCGCGCTGTTGTGATGTAGGCACGCGCCGACGGTTGTGCGGGCCCGGATCTGTAGGCCGTTTCCTGCGCCAACATGGCCGGATATCCATCGACCGCCGCTTCTGCATGCGCCTTCAATGCTGCTGCGAAGCACCCCCCAAAAAAGGAGACACGGTCATGGAATTCGAGGGCATCTATTGTTTCGATACGGCGTCGGTGCGCTTTGCCGTCTATCCCAACGGGCCGGACGGCGCGAGGGTCGTGGCGCACATTTCAGAAGACACCTTGCACGACGCATTCGGCACGCGGGAAGTGGGCGACGGATTGCTGCAGGCTTGCAAGACCCACTTCGACGCGCTCGAGGCGGCGGTCGTCGCACGCTTTCGAGCCGACCCTCGGTGGCCTCTCATGATCACCCTCGACGACTTTCCCTTACGCCGCGATCTTTCTACCGGTGACCGGAGCGGCGCAACGATCGCCTGAAGCCCCCCGGCGAAGGGGCGACGCATCGCACTTGCCATCGGCCTGCGCCGACGTGGGCTATACGGTGGCGCCCGAACCGACGCACCTCAATCCCTCAAAGGAGTCTTTATGCAGAAGCTTCGAATTTCGAACGAGCGGCGGGCGCGGCTCCTGGCCGACGGTGTTCTGGCCATCAATGCAAGAAGCGAGGAAGTCCTTCATGGATTGACGCTCGAAGAGTCGCAGTTCCTGATGGACTTCGGCGATGGCTTGCAGAGCGATAGAACTGCACTCGAACGTCAAGGCGAACTCACGCTGCGGCACGAGCATGCGCGGCTGAGGATCGCAACCGCGGACGATGAAAGCAGCGCAGACGAGGAGCACCGTTTGCGGCCCGCAAGATTTTGAACGCCACGCAGCCCTGAGCAAGTGCGCCGTTCTGGGTTGGCTATTTTTTCGGCGCAGAGGGCGCGGGCAGTTCTGTCGCGATGGCGGCCTTGCTCCTCACCCTTGCCGATTCGGCCTGTTCCAGGCATGCGGGTTTGTCCACGCTCTTTCCACCGTCGCATTTCTTCATGGCAGCGGCATGGTCGGCATCGATTTTTGCCTCGGCCGCCTTGCGTGCATTGAGTGGGGCCGGCTTGTCGCCGGGCGTACCGGACTCGGGTCCGGCGGCGTCGATCTCCGCTGGAAGCGGAAGCGCCACCTGTGCGCCTGCGTGGCTGAAAACAAAGCCACTCGTAATGACAACGATGAACGTCAAACACAGTCTTGGCATGGTGGTCTCCCGAGGGGAATACCGGATCGGGGCCAGTCGCGGTTCGCCGCGTCCGGTCCGCGTGCCGCACTTGGAATGTTCAGCCGTGGCGCTTGAAGTACTGGACTTCGCGCTCGTGCTGCTGCGCCTGTTCTCGCGAGCTGAACGTGCCCAGATTGCGGCGCTTGCCCGTCTTCGGGTCGGTCTTGCGGGAATAGAGACGGTATTCCCCTGAAGTGAGTTTTCGGATCATCGGAGGCTCCTTTACGGCTGGCGGAAAAATTCAATCTGGGCCGGGAGCACGGGCGATCGTGTCGGACGATTTCACTTCGCCTTGCCAGAACTCAGGGAGTTTCAAGGCCTCTTGGCAGCGGGAAATTTCCTACAGAACGACGGTGTCGCAACCGATCCGAACTCTCTGCGTCGCGCGCGACACAGACATCTCGATTCCGGAACTCAAGGCCTCTGCGCCTTTTTTCAATTTTCTTCAAAAGGAGATATTCATGGCACTCACTTCCAGCCACAACGTGATTTCATCGGACCGGGTCGAAGGGACCGGTGTTTACAACGCAGCGGGCGACAAGCTCGGCACCATCGACGATCTCATGATCGACAAGCTGACCGGACAGGTCCGCTATGCGGTCATGGAGTTCGGTGGTTTCCTCGGCATCGGCACCGACCGCTATCCCATTCCCTGGAACATGCTGAAGTACGACACCGCGCAGGACGGGTACGTCGTGCCGATCGACAAGGCCGTGCTCGAAGGCGCCCCGCGCTACACCAGCGACCGGGTCCCGGACTACGACGAGAACTACAGCAGCGCGATCAACAAGTACTACGGGTTCTGAGCGGCGTTACCGATCACCCACGGTGCGTCGAGGTTGAGGCGCTGCGCAAGCAGGCGCTCTACGAAATCCTGATGGGGCAGGGGGTCAAGTTCGGGCGCGCCGTGCAAGAGCTGACGGCCATTCCTGCAGACTCGTCGCGGTCCGCTTCGCTGCGCCATGACACCGCGCACGCGGTGCGATCGAAAGGCGAAGGAGGCAGGGCCTACAGATCCAGCACGAGCGTTTCGGACTTCGAACCCGAGCAGCAGACCATCACGCGGTCATTGACCGCCTGTTCGCCTGGGGTGAGGACCTGGTCCCGGTGATCCGGCGTGCCTTCCAGCACCATCGTTTCGCAGGCCCCGCACACGCCTTCCTTGCACGAATAGGGCACCTTGATGCCGGCCGCCAGCAGCGCGTCGAGCATCGTCTTGCCGGGCTCCACCTGGATCGTTTTCCCCGAGCGGGCGAGCTGCAGCGTGAAACCACCGACGACCGCAGGCGCCTCCTTGGCACTGAAGTACTCGACATGCACCTGCTCGCGCGGCAAGCCGCTCGTGGCCTCCTCGAAAGAAGCCAGCATCGGAACCGGTCCACAGCAATACAGATGGGCCTTGGGCGGCGCGCAGGCCACCACCGCCTGCAGGTCGAGCACCGCACCGCCGGGCTCCTGGTCGAAGTTGAAGTGCACCCTGTCGGGCCTGGCGCCTGCCAGTCTGTCGAGTGCGGCCCGAAAGGCCGCCGTGCGGCGGTTTCTCGCGCAATAGAAAAGCTCCCACGAGCGCCCGAGCGCCTCGAGCCGTTCGATCATCGATATCAACGGCGTGATGCCGATGCCACCGGCGATCAGGATCGTGTGTTCGGCCTTTTCGTCGAGCGCGAAGTTGTTCCTCGGCGCTTCGAGAAGAACCTTGCTGCCCACGCGCAGGCGTTCATGCATCTGCCGCGAACCTCCCCGGCTCCTCAGGTCCTTGTTGACGGCGACCACGTACCGATGACGCTCGTGGGACGGATTGCACAGCGAGTAGCTGCGCACGATGCCATCGCTCAGATGGATATCGACGTGCGCCCCCGCTGCGAAGGCCGGGAGCTCCTGCTCGTCCGGCGCCCTGAATTCGAAGGACTGGATACCTTCTGCCTCGAAGCGGATGGCCTGGAGGCGAACCTCGATCGTGTTCACGGCGGTCTTTCGAAAAAATGGCTGCGGATGGATTCAGTGAACGCGCACGTCCTGCCCGACGTGAAGCGCGCCGTCCACCTTGATCTGCCCGTAGACGCTGATGCACTGGTTCAGGTCGCGCACCAGCGTGCGCATGATCGACGTGTCGCGCGGGAGTTCTTCCTGCTCGCGCGTCACCATGACGCAGCGCGGGCATCGCATCACCACGTCGATGCCGACCGCACCGAACTGCAGGCTCTTGCCGAGCCATTGCTCTTCCAGCAAGCCCGTGGTCCCGGCATCGTCGCTCAGCAGGATGTTGGGCCTGAACCGTCGCACGTCGATCTTCGAATCGGGCAGCAGCGTCTGCAGATGACGCATCGAAGCCTCGGTGAGGATGTTGATCGGCAGCGCATCGAAGTACGTACCGGGCGGCACGACAAAGGTCGTGAGCTCGCGCACGAGGTCCGGCGGAAACTGCGACAGGTCCAGCGGCTCGTCGTCCTTCAGCGCGAACATCTTGCGCACCTCGGACATGATGTCGCCGGTCTCGAGCTTGTTGATGCGGTAGTGGTCTTCATCCGATGCCGGCCGCAGCGGCCAGAGCGTGACGTGGCGGCCGACCAGCTCGGACAACTCCGCATGGATCCGGATGTCGTCGGTGTTGATCTCCATTCCATTGGGGAAGGTAATGCGGGCATGTGGAACGAGGCCGTTGTCTGCCACCTGGTCGGACAGATACCGTGCCGAGCACTGCATCAGTTCGCCCAGGAATTTGGCGCCGCGGATGGTGCGTGCTTCATCGTCGCGCACGGCCCAGCCGCGGTCGAAGCGCACGCCGCCCTTGCTCACTTCGGCGCTGGCGAGCCGTTCGCCCTGCATCGACTTGACCGGGTATCTCCAGAGTTCCTTGACGGTGAGTTGCATGGTTTGCTGCTCCTGTGGATGAAGGCGCTCAGGCGAGCGCGGTCGCCTTGATCTCGACCTGCGCGCCCGGCAGGGCGAGGCCGGCCACTTCGACGGAGGTCCAGGCCGGATAGGGCGCGGTGAAGAAGCGTGCGAGGGCCTCGACGAAGAGCGGCATGTGCTCGCCCAGCGGCCCGACGTGAAAGGAGTTGATCTCCACCACGTCGGCATAGCTGCGGCCCGCGGCCTCGAGCACCTGGCCGAGGTTGTGCAATGCGAGATCGATCTGAGCTGCGATGCCGTCGGCCAGCGTGAGGTCGCTGCCGATGCCGAGCTGGCCCGACAGGAACAGCAGCCCGCCGGCACGGACGGCCGGGGCGAAGTGGTAGTGCGTATGGAAGTGCTCCATACCGATGGGAATGATGGCATCTCTCATGATTCGGGAACCTCGAAAAAAGTGGTGAATGAAAGGGAACAGAAACGGGAGGAGGGGGTCGGCGCCTCAGCGCGTGTGATGCACCGGCTGCAGCGCATGCACCGGCGTCGCCAGGCCTTCCATGCGCGCCTTGATCTGCAGCGCCAGCGTGAGCGAATAGAAGCGCGACTGGCTCAGGTTGCCGCCGTGGATCCACAGGCCGGGTTGCTGCGTCGGCTTCCACATGTTGCGCAGCTCGCCTTCCCACGGGCCGGGGTCGTTGGTGGTGTCGGAGCCCAGGCCCCAGCACTTGCCCACGCGGTCGGCCACTTCGGGCGATACCAGGTCGGCCAGCCAGCTGTTCATGGAGCCGTAGCCGGTGGCGTAGACGATCACGTCGGCCGGCAGTTCGCTGCCGTCGGCCAGCACCACCGAGCGCGGCTTGACCTGCTCGATGCTCGTGCGGCTGCGCAGCTTGATGCGGCCGTCGGCGATCAGCTCCGATGCACCGACGTCGATGTAGTAGCCCGAGGCGCGCCGCATGTACTTCATGCCCAGGCCGGAGCCGTCCTCGCCGAAGTCGAGCATGAAGCCCGCGGCTTCGAGGCGCTGGTAGAAATCCTTGTCGCGCTCGGCCATCGCCTCGGTGAGCGGGATGTTCAGCCAGGGCGCGACGCGGTTCGGGACCGAGGCCGCGATCAGGTCGGCCTTCGCGGTCGTGATCCCGGCGTCGACCGCCTTCTCGGAATAGAGGCCGCCGAAGAACAGGTCCATCAAGGTGTCGGAACGCGCGATCAGCGTGGAGGAGCGCTGGACCATGGTCACGTCCGCGCCGTGTTCCCACAGGTCGGCGCAGATGTCGTGTGCCGAGTTGTTGGCGCCGAGCACGACCACCTTCTTGCCGCGATAGGCCTCGCCGCCGGGGTGCTGGCTGGAGTGGTGCTGCTCGCCCTCGAAGCCCTGCGCGCCGGCAATGGCCGGCACCACCGGATAGCCCGCGACGCCGAGCGCGAACACCAGTTGCTTCGGGCGCAGGACGAGGGTGCGGCCCTCGCGCTCCACCTCGACCTCCCAGGTCTGCGTGGCCTCGTCGTAGCGGGCCTTCCGGCACAGCGTGGAACCCCAGTAGTCGAGCTCCATGATGCGGGTGTACGCCTCCAGCCAGTCGCCCAGCTTGTCCTTGGGCGTGAACACCGGCCAGTCGTCCGGAAAGGGCATGTAGGGCAGGTGGTCGTACCAGACCGGGTCGTGCAGGCACAGGGACTTGTAGCGGCTGCGCCATGTGTCGCCCGCGCGCGCATGGCGCTCGATGACCAGCGTCGGCACGCCCAGCCGCTTGAGCCGCGCGCCCAGTGCGATGCCACCTTGCCCGCCGCCGACAACCAGGCAGTAAGGCTGCTCGGTGTGGCCCAGCGCGGCTTCCTCGCGCTGGCGCTTTTCGAGCCATGTCACGCGGGCGGTGTCGGCGCCGTGCTCGGCACCCTTCACACGGCGATGCCGCGACTTTTCTTCGAAGCCCTTGAGCTCGTCGAGCACCGTAAGCAGCGTCCAGCAGCGGCCTTCGCGCAGGCGCAGCAGGCCCTGGCCGCGGCCGGTGGCGGTCTCGAAGCGGAAGCTCGCCGTCAGCATGCCGGCCTGCGTTTCGGGCGAGCCCTCGATCGTCCAGGCGGAAGGTTGCGTGTGCGCCAGCGTGGCGGCGAGCATCTCGCGGATGGCCTCCTGGCTTTCGCAGGTCACGATGTTCCAGCTGAACGCGACGAGGTCGCGCCAGAAGCACTGTTGCGGCTCGAAGAGCGCGCAGGCGCCTTTGATGTCCCGGCGCGCAAGGGCGTCGCCGAAACGGGCCAGCCAGTCGTGGGCTTCGGTGGTCGTGGTGGTTGTCATGGTCTTGTCTCCTTGAACGGCATCAGGCGTGCGCGAGTGCTTCGAAGAAATGCGCGAGTTGTGCGGGCGCTTCCAACGTATCGCGCTGGTGGCGTGCGAACTCGCGCGTTGTTCCAGGCCATCGTCGGTTCTCCTTCGGGTGGGAAGTCGATTGGCACCAGCCGTGGATGGGCTTGGATCGCCAGATCTCATTAAAAACGATATTTATCTGGTATTCAAGCAAATGCAGCGAGCAATGAGCGTGCCAGCATTATGAAAACCGATTTGCATCGGTTTTATGGGAAAGAGGGGAGTTGTGCACCCAAAGGGCGCGCGGGTGCCGAGACATGGTGCGCCACGCTGGGGGAAGGTGCACCCTTGGCGCACCTTCCCCGCCCGAAGGCAGGCGCCGGCCCTTGCAGCTCAGCGCGTCTGCAGGATCAGCGTGGCCTGCTGGTCCGGCCCGAACTCGAAGCGGACGCCGAAGCGCTCGCCGGGGTTCACCGGTGGCGCATACAGGCTGTCGACCGTGTCCAGCACGACACCGATGTGATGGCCCGCGGGAACGTCGTAGGCCGTCGCCGAAAGTTCGATCGGGAGGTCGATGGTCTGCCCCGCCGTCGCCCGGTGCAGCGTGGCGGCACCATGGGTGATCAGCACGCCGGCGCCGATCGCATCCACGTCGTAGAGATAGGCCACCACCTGCGCGCGCGCTTGCGACGGCGTGACGCGCAGGTTCAGCCTGGGAATGCCGCGGATCTTCTGCGTGTGCGGCAGCATCGGCCCTTCGTAGCGCACGCCGGTGGACAGGCCGACCGTCAGCAGCGAATTGACGACAGGCAGGTCGAGGCTTTCAGCGAGCGTGGACAGCACCGGGATCGGTCCACTGGTCGCTGTCGTGTCCCAGAAGTTCTGGATCAGGTCCGAGCCCTTGGCGCCATTGGGCGAGGACGAAATCGAGCCCTTGTCGCCCTTGCCGCAGAGGCAACCGAGGTCAAAGCGCAGTGCGCCGCGCGGGCCGAGGTAGTAGGTCTGCTCGCTCAGCTCGGTTGCAGGCCAGGTGGCGAAGGTTTCGCGGCGGTCGCTGAACTTGACCTGCATCGTCACTTTCGGTTCGGTGTCCACGCCGTTGCGCACGCCCTTCAGCCAGCGATCGAACCAGCGATGCGCCTGGTCGTACGGGTAGTTGTCGATGCCCAGCACGGCGCCCGGCGCTTCGGCCGACGCATGGATGCCCGGGTTGAGCAGCATCTTCTTGGGACCCGTGAGCGCCGCGAACATCGCCAGCGACGAGTTGGGCGTGAACAGGTCGTCCTGGTAGTTCTTGCTGATGAACACCGGCACATTGCGCGCATTGATCTCGTCCACGTAAGTCGACGGCGAGCGCACCTTCGACCAGGCCATGATCTCGGCGATCTTCGTGGGTGGGGTGTCGGGGTCCATCAGCTCCCGCATGTACTGGTTCACCTCGGGCGCGGGCCGGCCCGTGATCGTGCCGAGGCTGAGGAAGGTTCCCCACGTCAGGTTGCCGGTGCTTCGCGGATAGAGCTCGTCGGCCATCGTGGCCCAGCCCGACAGCGCCACTGCGGTCTTGATGCGCGTGTCCTTGGCCAGCGCCATGAGCGACAAGCCGGCGCCATAGGAGATGCCGCTGGCAGCGATGTTGCCGGCATCGACGGGAGCGTTGGCCTGCAGCCAGTCGATCACCGACGACACGTCGCGCACGTCCTCGGGCGCGGCAGCACCGATCAGGCCTTCGGACAGCCAGAAGCCGCGTGCGCTGTAGCTCGCGACCACGTAGCCATCTTTGGCGAGCCGCTGTTGCTGGCCGATGTATTCGATGCGGCCGGGCGCGGCCCAGCTCGCGATCATCACGATGGTCGGGAAGGTCTGCGTGCTGCTGGTGCGCCTGGGCAGGAACAGGTTGGCCGCCAGCTTCGTGCCGTCGAAGCTGGTGATCGTCACCGCGGGCACCCAGCAGGTCCCGTCGATCGGAGAGACGATGCCCGGGGACTGCGTGGGCGAGGTGTAGCGGGCCGATTCCGCCTGGGTGGCGATGCGGCACAGCTCGGCGGAGGGCTGGGCGAGGGCAGGGAGCGCGGCCGAGGCCAGCGCCAGGACCATGGCGGGCAAGGCCCGCCGGGATGAAATTCGCATGCGAGGTCTCCAGGGTGTTGTTGTGCGGATCGTCAAATAAAGCGATATTTATCGTATTTATGGCGAAATGTACTTTCAATGAAGCTCGTCGACACTAGGGAAACCGATTGTTATCGACTTACAAACGATGTGAGACCAGACATGGATGGGCGCGACGAAACCAGGTGCGCTCATGTGAAGATGCACACCTTTCGTTCGTCACAAGCCATGGTTGGAATGAACCCGTCGAAACCCGTGAGTCCCGCGCCGTCGGTGCGCAAACGTCCGCAGCAGGAACGCGGGGTGGTGCGCTTCAACAGGCTGCTAGATGCAGCCCATGCCCTGTTGGAGCGGCAGGAGCTCCACGAGATCGGCCTCTACCAGATCGCCAAGGAAGCGCAGGTGCCGCCGGCCTCGGCCTACCACTTTTTCCCGTCGCCCGATGCCGTGCTGCTGGCGTTGGCCGAGCGCTATCACACGCTGTTCTACGAACTCGTCGATCACGTCGATGCCCCGCGCGCACCGACCTGGCAGGCATGGCTGAAGTTGCGCATCGCAGCGGCGGTGCGCCTGTACAACGACACGCCGCCGATCCGCAAGCTGCTGCTCGGCAGCCACACCACGCGGGAGGTGGTCCAGTCCGAGGCGGGCTTCAACGATGTGTTGGCGCGCAGCATCCTCGCGCACTGCGAGCGGCTCTTTCACATGCCGTACGTGCGCGATGCCGAACGCAGGTTTCTGGTGATGCTGACGCTGATCGATGCCGTGCTGAGCCTGTCGTACGCCAAGCACGGGATGATCACGCCGCAGTTCGAGGAAGACGCGCTGGTGGCCGCCGTGTCGTACTGCCGTACTTTTCTGCCCGAAGTTATTGAGCAGCGTGAAGCGGTTGCGCCATCGAAAACCGAGTCTTAGTGCGCGGGGATTGGGGCGGCCGCAGGGGTTGGGGCCGTCGTCCTGCAAGTCGCCCCTGTACCGTCGAGCTCGAATCAGGCGCCGCCAGCGGAAGTTGAGGAGGGATCGGCGCGCATGTTATTTAACATAATGCACATTGTGTTATTTTATAGACCCCTGAATCAGCCCACCCATTCCCGCAACCACGCAAGCAAATGCCCTCAGGACCCCTGCGGACTGACAGACGCCAGCGACGGATCGAAATCCGCCTCCACACGACCGATATCCGGCACCCGCGGGTAGCGCAACACGCGGTATCCGGCCTCGATCAGCATTGCATCGCGGTCCGGATCGCGCCTTGCCTTGTCTTTCTGGTTCTTGTCGCCGAGTTCGACCACGGCCACGACCTTGAACGAGCGATCGCACACGACGAAGTCGGCGATCCTGCGGCTGAACGTGCTGCGCGCCGCGCGCGTGCGGGCCGTGAGCAACGCGCCGAAGCTGACCTGCGGGAGCACCACCAGGTCCGGTAGCGTCTGCACGAGGCGGTTGTACATCGCCTGCTCGCGCGCGGTGAGCGGCGGCCGTGCCTTGGGCTTGTCGACAAAGCCACTGGTGCTTTGCTCGGACCGCTTCTTGGCCACGACCAGGAACACCAGCACCCCGACGGCCAACAAAACGACCATGAATAGGAACGTATTCATCTCTGCTTCTCCTTCTTCACAGAGTCTCGCATGAGTGCGCAGGCGCCCTTTTTTGGGTGTTCTGCCGGGCCTGCAGCGCGATGGATTCCGCCTTCAGCGCTCGTTCAGCGCTTGGGCGAACCGCCGGATCCTCTGCCTTCGTAGTTCACTCCCTTGGTCTGCTTGATCTCGACCTTCTTCGCGTCCGGACAAGGCTCGTTCGAGTACGTGATCCTCCCGCCCTGGACACATTTGTAGATCGAGTGCTGGGCTGCCGCGTCAAGCGCGAAATTTGCCAGGCCCAGTGCGACGACAACGCCGCCGAATCCCTTCACCATTTACCGTCCTTCGGTGGCGCTTTCGGGCCAGGTTTCGCATTCATGGCCGCGGTGATCAACTCCGCCGCTTCCGCGCGGTTCGCCTTGTTCGCGAAGTCGACCGCAGTCATACCCAATTGATTTTTCATCGCTGTGTCAGCGCCTTCGGCCAGGAGCAGCTTCACGGCTTCGCCCGAGCCGTACATGGCGGCCATCATCAGCGGCGTGGTGCCGTTGGGCGACTGCGCATCGATGAACGCGTAGTTGTCGAGCAGCACCTTCATGATGGTCAGCTGGCCGCTGGTGGCGGCGTAATGCAGCGGCGTCCAGCCGGTCTTGTTGACGGCCGCGTCGCGCTTGAGGAGCTGGTTGACCAGGTCCTGCTGGCCCTTGATGGCGGCCAGCATCAGCGGGGTTTCGTCCTTTGCGTTGGCGATGTCCACGTTCAGCTGCGGCGATTCGAGCAGCGCCTGGATGACCTTGGGCGAGGGCTCCCGCAAGGCGATGAGCAAGCCGGTCTGCCCGTTTTCGTCGCGCGTGTTGGGGTCGAATCCGCGCTTGAGCAGGCTGCGCACGCCACTGGCGTTGTCGCCGCGAACGGCACGGAAGAAGTCTTCGAACGAGCCCGCATGCGCTGCAAAAGATACAGCCATGACAAGGAGATAAAGCGGCTTCTTGAAGTAATTTCTCATGATTTGACGTCCCTGAACAGCGTTTCGAAGTTGTCGCTCGTCGCCTTGGCGATGGCCTCTACGGGCATGTTTCGCAACTCGGCGATCTGTTGGGCCACATAGGGCACGTACGACGGATTGTTGGTCTTGCCGCGGTACGGCACGGGCGCCAGATACGGGCTGTCGGTCTCGATCAGCATGCGGTCCAGCGGCACGAAGGCGGCCACGTCGCGCAGGTCCTGCGCCTTCTTGAAGGTCAGGATGCCCGAGAACGAGATGTAGAACCCCAGCTCGAGCGCCGCGCGCGCCACCTCGGCGGTCTCGGTGAAGCAATGGAACACGCCGCCTGCCGCGCCGGCGGAGCCGTCTTCGCCCTCCTCCTTCAAGATCGCAATCGTGTCGGCCGAGGCTTCGCGGGTGTGGATGATGAGCGGCTTGCGGGTCTGCTGCGCCGCTCGGATGTGCACGCGAAAACGGTCGCGCTGCCACTCCATGTCGGCGATGCTGCGGCCGCCCTTGCGCTCTTCCATCTGGTAGTAGTCCAGGCCCGTCTCGCCGATGGCCACCACGCGAGGCCGGGCCGAGAGGCGCACCAGGTCCTGGACGCTGGGTTCGGCGATGTCTTCGTTGTCGGGGTGCACGCCCACGCTGGCCCAGAAGTTGTCGTAGCTTGCGGCCAGCGCCTGCACGTCGTCGAACTCCTCCAGCTTGGTGCAGATGCACAGGGCCCTGTCGACCTTGGCCGCGGCCATGGCGGCGCGGATCTGCGGCATCTGGTCCGCGAACTCAGGGAAGGTCAGGTGGCAATGGGAGTCTGTGAACATGACGCTGATTGTCGGGCTCGTGCCAGGCATACCTCGGAGCCGGCTCGGCCGGGCCACGGGTATTGCCCCGTTGAAGGGGACGGCGCAACCACACGAGGTGCGCGCGGCCTGGAAGCGCGCCTAGATGGTTTGGGTCGGGCGGTCGGAGGCCATCGAGCCGCCGAGGGCTGCCTCGATGCGCGCCTTCAGCTGCCGCGACTTTTCGTCCGAGGGAAACCGGATGCCCACGCCGGGCGCCCGATTGCCGGCGGCGCGTGCCGGCGTGATCCAGGCGACCTTGCCAGCCACCGGGTAGCGCTGCGGGTCTTCAGGCAGCGTCAGCAACACATAGACGTCGTCGCCGAGCCGGTACTCGCGCGAGGTCGGAATGAAGATGCCGCCCTCTGCAAAGAGCGGGATGTACGCCGCATAGAGCGCCCCCTTCTCCTTGATGGCGAGCTGGATGACGCTCGGCCTGGCGGGCGTGGAGGCTGCGGACGCAGCGGCGGCGGGGGCGACAGGTTGGTTCATGGGCGGCGAGCGGCTGAGTTTAGGGTGCTTCGCGCTTCGCTCACAAGCGCTTCGAGCATGAGACCTGCATTGAACGGATGTTCGGCGGTTCGCGCGGCGTTCGCGAGCGACTTCGACCAACGCGCCAAGGCCAGCCGCGACGGCGCCGCCGGCAGGTCGGCCGCCTCGAAGAAACGCGGCTCGGCCCCGTTGCCGACAGCCATCAGGTCGTGGCAGAGCTTCTGCAGCGCGCCGACGGCCTGGGCGGGTGCATGGTCCGACAGCGCACCCACGTCGCCGCGCGAGATGGCCTTGGGAAACAACGACCACGCCTTGGGCGACTGGCCGGACCGCGCGAGCCGCAAGGCATCGCTGGGGCGTCCGCCGGCGGCGCGCAACAGGGCGGCCGCATCGGCGGGCGGCACGTCCTGCGCCACAAGCCAGGCCTCGGCCTCGGCCGTTTCGGGCCACGGCAGCGTGAAGCCCAGGCAACGGCTGCGAATGGTGGGCAGCAATTGCCACGCCGCCTCGCTGGCGAGCACGAAACGCACGTCGCCCACCGGCTCCTCGAGTGTCTTGAGCAGCGCGTTCGCGGTGATGGTGTTCATGCGCTCGGCCGGATACACCAGCACCACCTTGCCGCGCCCGCGCGCGCTGGTGCGCTGGGCAAAGCCGACCGCATCGCGCATCGCCTCGACGCGGATCTCGCGGCTGGCCTTGCGCTTCTTGTCGTCGATGTCGGCCTGCGCCTTCTCGTCGAGCGGCCAGCCCAGTTCCTGCATGGCGACTTCGGGCATCAGCACGCACAGGTCGGCGTGGGTGCGGACCTCGATGGCGTGGCAGCTGGCGCAGTGGCCGCAGGCGGCACCGCCCTCTTGCGCCGGCTGCTCGCACAGCCAGGCGGCTGCGAGCGCCAACGCGAGTTCATATTGGCCGATGCCCGACGGCCCTTGCAGCAGCCAGGCATGGCCGCGCTGGCGCAACAGGTCCGCGAGCGGCTGGCGCAGCCAGGGCGTGAGGGGCGGCGTGCTCATCGTGCTCATCGTGGGATTCCCGCGCCGTGCGATGCCAGCACGCCGCGCGCCACCAGCGCGGTCTCGATCTGCTGCCAGACCTGGTCGCGCGCCTGGCTGGCGTCGATGCGAACGAAGCGTTGCGCGTCCGCGGCGGCGCGGTCTGCGTAGCCTTGGGCCACGCGGCGGAAGAACTCGACCGGCTGCGCCTCGAACTTGTCGGGCACGCGCGCACCGGCCAGCCGCTGCGCCGCGATCTCGGGCGCCAGGTCGAACCACAGCGTGACGTGCGGCTGCAGCAGCCCCTCTGCCCTGCCTCCTTGCGCCCACTGTTCCAGTGTCGAGAGCACCGCTGCATCGAATCCGCGCCCCGCGCCCTGGTAGGCGAAGGTGGCATCGGTGAAGCGGTCGCACAGCACGAGGTCGCCGCGCGCGAGCGCCGGTTCGATGACCTGCACGATGTGGTCGCGCCGCGCCGCGAACACCAGCAGCGATTCGGTCAAGGGGTCCATCGGTTGTTCGAGGATCAGTCCGCGCAGCGTTTCCGCCAGCGGCGTGCCGCCGGGTTCGCGCGTGCGAACGACCGTGCGGCCCTGCGCCTTGAACAGCGCCTCCATTGCATCCAGGTGGCTCGACTTGCCCGCGCCATCGATGCCTTCCAGCGTCAGAAAGAGACCCTTGCTCATAGAAAATAACCTCCGCCTTCGGCTGCGGTGCGAGCTTGCTTGGGGCGGCCCGGCGCGGCGCTCATTGCGTCGCCTTCGGTTTGGCGTCGCCGCCGCCACGTTGGTAGCGGTTGACCGCGCGGTTGTGGTCGTCCAGCGAACTGCTGAACTGGCTGGTGCCATCGCCGCGCGAAACGAAATACAGCGACTTGCTTTGCGCCGGCTGCACCGCCGCCAGCAGCGCCGCCTTGCCCGGCATCGCGATCGGCGTGGGCGGCAGGCCGCCGCGGGTGTAGGTGTTCCAGGGCGTGTCGGCCTGCAGGTCCTTCTTGCGGAGGTTGCCGTCGAAGGTGGCGCCCAGGCCGTAGATCACCGTCGGATCGGTCTGCAGCGGCATGCCGATGCGCAGGCGGTTGGTGAAGACGGCGGCGATCTCGGCGCGGTCGTTGGCTTTTCCTGTCTCCTTTTCGACAATGCTCGCCAGGATCAGCGCCTCATCGGCCGATTTGATCGGCAGATCGGCGGCCCGCGCCGCCCAGGCGGCTTCCAGCTTCTTGTCCATGGCACGCATGGCGCGTTGCAGCAGGACGATGTCGGTCGAGCCCTTCGAGTAGGTGTACGTGTCCGGAAAGAAGCGCCCCTCGGGGTGCATGCCGGGCTTGCCCAGCCTGGCCATCAGCGCTTCGTCGGTCAGGCCCACGCTCTCGGGCTTGAGCTGGTCGGCCTTGCCGAGCGCCGCGCGCACCTGGCGCATGTTCCAGCCCTCCACCAGCACCAGGCTGCGCGTGGCCTCTTCGCCGCGCACCAGGATGTTGAGCAGCAGCTTGGGCGTGACGCCGCGTTCCAGCTCGTAGCTGCCGGCGCGCATCTGGCGGTCCTGGCCCGAGACGCGGAACCACAAGTAGAGCAATGGCGGCTGCACGTCGACGCCGGCATCGGCCACCGCCTGCGCGATGCCGCGCGGCGTGGTGCCGGGCTCGACGGACAGATCGGCGCTGGGCGCCGACATCTTGAGCGGCTGGTGCACCCACCAGAGTCCGCCGGCGCCGAGCGCGAGCGCGATCAGGGCGGCCACGAGGAAGAGCGTAAGAAAGAAGCTGCGCACGAATCCGATGGAGAGCGTTGGATCGACCGGGGAAAAAAGGGGGAGTCCCTGCCGCACCGGGGGGGACAGGCCGACCATGATAATTCAGCGATGACCACAGTCGTTCTCAACGGGGCCGCCACGCTGTCCCCACTCGGTGTGATTCGCGCCGAAGGCCCCGATGCCGCCAGCTTCCTGCACGGACAACTGACCCAGGATTTCTCTCTGCTCGGCGCCACCGAAGCCCGCCTGGCCGCGCTGTGCACCGCCAAGGGCCGCGTGATCGCGAGCTTCATCGGCATCCGGCCGCAGCCCGAACTGATCCTTCTGGTGTGCAGCCGCGACATCCTCGCTGCGACGCTCAAGCGCCTCTCGATGTACGTGCTGCGCGCCAAGGTCAAGCTGACCGACGCCACCGACCAGTTCGCGCTCTACGGCCTGGCCGGCACCGCGCTCACCGCCAACGGCCTGGATGCGGCCGCGCCGCCCGGCCAGCGCACCGCCGTCGGGGATGGCATCAGCGCGGTATCGCTGTACCCCGCCGACGGCGTGCCGCGTGCCTTGTGGATCGCACCGGCCGAGCACGCCGCGCCGGCGGGCTCGCACCTGGACACCGATGCCTGGCAGTGGAGCGAAGTCCGCAGCGGCATCGTCACCGTGACCACGCCGATCATCGAAGCCTTCGTGCCGCAGATGATCAATTACGAATCGGTGGGCGGCGTGAACTTCAAGAAGGGCTGCTACCCCGGCCAGGAGATCGTGGCGCGCAGCCAGTTCCGCGGCACGCTCAAGCGGCGCACCTACCTCATGCAGGCCGACGCGGCCGTGGCCACGGGGCAGGACGTGTTCGCGGCCGGCGACGGCGAACAGCCGGTCGGCACCGTGGCCCAGGCGGCGGCGGCGCCCGGCGGCGGCTGGTCGGCGCTGGTCTCGATGCAGATCTCGGCGCTCGAAGCCGGCGGCCTGCATGCCGGCGCGGCCAGCGGCGCGGCCCTCACGGTCGAGCCGCTCCCCTACCCCCTCCTCGAAGACATCTGATTTTTCTTCCCCCAACGCCCTGATCGAAAGGGCGTTTGGCGCCATCGAAAAAGATGGCGCCATTTTTTTGTGTGTCGCTTAACCCCGCCGTCGATGCTGCGCCGTAGAAGCCTGCATCGATCCACTCCTGGCAAGGAAGAGCACCATGAAGCGCAGACTTTTTTCCACCGTCCTGGCCCTGACCGCCCTCACCACCGGCCTGTCGGCCTGCGCCGAAAGCCCGGCCCGGCCGTTCGCCCCGCCCTCTTCATCCAGCCGCATCGGCTCGCTGATGCAGATCGCCATCGTCGATCGCACGAGCGGCGCGGAGCTCCCGATCTACCGCCACCGCGGCGAGTACTGGGTGGCGGGCCGTCCCGGCGCGCGCTATGCCATCCGGGCGCGCAACGCGATGGGCGAACGCATCATGGCCGTGATGTCGGTGGACGGCGTCAACGTCGTCACCGGCGAAACCGCGGGCATCGGGCAGACGGGCTATGTGTTCGGCGCGCGCGAAAACAGCGACATCACCGGCTGGCGCAAGAGCGATTCGCAGATCGCGGCCTTCGAGTTCGCCTCGGCCGGCAACTCCTACGCGAGCCGCACCGGCCGGCCCGACGACGTGGGCGTGATCGGCGTCGCGTTGTTCCGCGAGAACGTGCCAATGCCGTCCTCGCCCCCGCCGCCGATCGCGCCTTATCAGAGTCGCGACGAGTACAGCCCGCGCGATCGCGAACTGCGCAGCGAATCCTCCGCGATGGGCGATGCCCGCGCCAAGTCGGCGCCCGCCGAAGCCGAAGCGTCGGCCCAGGCCCCCGCCGGCAGCATGGCGCGCCGGCAGGCACCGGCCCCGAGCCTGGGCACGGCCCACGGCCGCCGCGAGACCTCGTACGTCGGCAAGACGAACTTCGAGCGCGCCCAATCGACGCCCGACGAAGTGGTCCGCATCCGCTACGACAGCCGCGAAAACCTCGTGGCCGCGGGCGTGATCCCGGTGCCGCCCACGCCCCGCTGGCCACGTCCGGCCGGCCCGTCGCCGTTTCCGGGCTCGGACCCCGGCTACGTGCCGGACCCGCCCGCTCGCTACTGACCGGATCGAGCGGAGCGGTTCAGCGCAGCGACCGCCGCATCTGCACATGCGGGATGCCGGCCTCGTCGAACGGCTCACCGTGCACCGCATAGCCCAGCCGCGCATAGAACCGCTCGGCGCTGCGCTGCGCATTGAGCGCCACTTCGCGGTCGCCGCGCGCCCTGGCCGCTTCTTCGAGCGCCTGCATCACGGCCGCGCCATGCCCGCCGCTGCGCAGCGTGCGATGCACCGCGACGCGGCCGATGTAGGAGACGCCGTCTTCCGCGTCCAGCAGCCGCCCGGTCGCAATGACCTGGCCGATGCGGTTGCGCGCCACCGCGTGCAGCACGACGGCATCGTGCGCATCCCACTCCAGCTCCTTGGGAATGTTCTGTTCTTCGATGAACACCGCGCGCCGCAGGGCGCTCGCGCCTTCGCCGAGCGTGTCCCATCGGCCCGTCTCCACGGTGCGCATCGGCTCGCCGGCCTCGAAGCCCAGCAGCGCCTCGCGCAATGCAGCAGGCACCGGCCTGGAGGTCTGCGTGGCCGGGCCGGCAAACACATACACCAGCTCGCAGCCCACCAGGTACTGGTCCTGCCGGAACAGCGCGCCCTCGAACACGATCGACGAATTGCCGATGCGCGCGCATTTCATGCCCACGTCGATCACGTCGTCCATGCGCGCCGAGGCGCGGAAATCGATCGTCGCCTTGCGCACGTACAGGTCGCCGCCCAGCGCATGCATGGCCTCTTCATACGGCAGCGCCATCGCGCGCCAGTAGTCGGCGATGGCCGTGTCGAAGTACATGAGGTAGTGCGCGTTGAAGACGATCTTCTGCATGTCCACTTCGGCCCAGCGCACGCGCAGGCGGTGGAAAAAGCGGAAGTCTTCGCGCCGGTTGGCTGCTGTCTCGGTCATGGTGCCAGTGCTTCCCTGAGGGCCCGGGCCGCGTCGCCCTGCGCCTGCAGCGCTTCGGGCAACGCGCGGCCCATCTTGATGAATTCGTGGATCACGCCGCGGTAGATCTCCAGCTCGACCGCCACGCCCGCGGCGCGCAGCTTGTCGGCGTAGGCGATGCCTTCGTCCACCACCGGATCGCATTCCGCGAGACCGATCCACGCGGGCGCCACGCCGTCGACATCGTCCGCCAGCAGCGGTGCGAAGCGCCAGTCGTCGCGATCTGCCGGCGTGCGGACGTATTGCGCGAAGAAGAAATCGATCATCGCCTTCGTCAGCAGCGGGCCGTGCTCGAAGCGCTGGTGCGAGGCCGTGTCCTGGTGCGCCGTCATGCCCGGGTAGATCAGCATCTGCAGTGCCACGGGCAGCCCCGCATCGCGCGCCATGATCGCGCACACCGCGGCGAGCGTGCCACCGGCGCTGTCGCCGCCCACCGCGAGGCGGCTGCCATCGAGGCCGAGGCTCGCACCCTGCGTGGCGACGAACTGGAAGGCGTCCCACGCGTCATCGGAGGCGGTCGGAAACTTGTGCGCGGGCGCGAGGCGGTAGTCCACCGACACCACCGCGCAGCCGCTCTTTCCGCTCAGCACGCGGCACAGCGTGTCGTGCGTGCGGATGTTGCCGACCGTGAAGCCGCCGCCGTGGAAGTACACCAGCACCGGCAGCACGTCCGACGAGGGCGCATAGAGCCGCGCGGGTATCGCAAAGCCGTCACGTGCCGCGATGCTGAAGTCCTCGATGCGCGCCAGCTCGGGCTTGGGCACTTCGAGCACGCCCGCGCCTTTTTCGTAGGACGCCTTGGCCTCGCCGGGCGAGAGCTGGTCGAGCGTCGGGTGTCCCGCGCGCGCCATGCGCTCGACCACGCTGGCCATCTTCGCGGTCAAAGGATGCTGGGGAAATGCTGTCGGAGGGTTGCTTGTCATGCGCGCTTACTTGAATGTCGCCATCACGCTCTCGTGCCCCCGCCGTGTGCCGGGCGCGACAGCGGCAAGGGTTTTGTTCATGGGCAAGATGGCCCCCTGTTGTTAGATTCGGATGGTCGGCAATCGTACTTCCCCCAGCGAACACGCCCCATGGCACTCATCCAATACCTCACCCAGATCCAGTTCGAATTCGGCGCCATCCAGCTCCTGTCCAGCGAGTGCGCGCGCATCGGCATCAACCGCCCGCTGATCGTGACCGACGCGGGCGTCCGCGCGGCCGGCGTGCTGCAGAAGGCGCTCGACGCCATCGCAGACCTGGAGGTCTCGGTGTTCGACCAGACCCCCTCCAACCCCACCGAAGCGGCCGTGCGCGCGGCCGTCGAGCTCTACCGCAGCGGCCGCTGCGACGGCCTCATCGCCGTGGGCGGCGGCTCGGCCATCGACTGCGCCAAGGGCGTGGCCATCGCCGCCACGCACGAAGGCCCGCTCAAGACCTACGCCACCATCGAAGGCGGCTCGCCGAAGATCACCGATCGCGCGGTGCCGCTCATCGCGGTGCCCACCACCAGCGGCACCGGCAGCGAGGTGGCGCGCGGCGCCATCGTCATCGTCGACGACCACCGCAAGCTGGGCTTTCACAGCTGGTTCCTCATGCCCAAGGCCGCGATCTGCGACCCCGAGCTCACGCTGGGCCTGCCGCCCAGGCTCACCGCCGCAACGGGCATGGACGCGATCGCGCACTGCATGGAGACCTTCATGTCGGCCGCGTTCAATCCGCCGGCCGACGGCATCGGCCTCGATGGCCTGGAGCGCGCGTGGCTGCACATCGAACGCGCGACCAAGGACGGCAGCGACCGCGAGGCGCGCCTGAATCTCATGAGCGCATCGATGCAGGGCGCGATGGCGTTCCAGAAGGGCCTGGGCTGCGTGCATTCGCTCAGCCACAGCTTGGGCGGCGTCGATCCGCGCCTGCACCACGGCACGCTCAACGCCCTCTTCCTGCCCGCGGTGATCCACTTCAACGCGGGCGCCGAGTCGGTGCAGAAAGACCAGCGCTTGCAGCGCATGGCGCAGGCCATGCACCTGGATTCGGCCGGTGATCTCGGCGATGCGATCCGCGACATGAACGCGCGCCTTGGCCTGCCCAAAGGCCTCGCGGAAGTCGGCGTCACGCCCGCGCTGTTCGAGAAGATCATCGACGGCGCGATGGCCGACCACTGCCACAAGACCAATCCGCGCCTGGCCACGCGCGACGACTACAAGGCGATGCTCGAAGCGTCGATGTAAGAGCCGGCCTGCGCGCTCAGAGCGCACTCGTCGATCGCCCCGCACAAGCGCCGCGCCCATCGTGCGCAGGGCATCGGGTGCTCCCCGCAGCGAAATCAAGGAGGAGGCCGCAGGCCGGGGGACATTCGCGGAGGGGAGCACCCGGTGGCCTGCGCACGCGCCCCGAACGACGGCGCCCGCCCCTCCCGCGTCATGCATATGACACAAGGAATTTCTAGACTGGCATTCGAAGGCTTCGCATCCGCAGAAGCCCCAAGGGCCAGGGAAATTCCGAATGCCACGTACCGTCCAGGTTCACACCGTCCTGAACACCGAGCAGCTGAAGTTCCGCGCGATGCGGGGACGGGAAGGCCTCTCGCAGCTGTTCGAGTTCGAGGTCGACATGGTCAGCCCGAGCTTCAGCCTGGACCTGAAGACGCTCTTGGGCACATCGCTCACGATCGAGCTCACGGACGGCGGCGCGCCGCGCTTTCTCAACGGCACCGTGGTGCGCTTCGAGCTCGTGGGCCGCGCCAACGAGACCGGCCGCCACTACATCTACCGCGCGCTGGTGCAGCCCTGGCTCTGGTACCTCACGCGCACCACCGACTGCCGCATCTTCCAGAACAAGAGCGTGCCCGAGGTGCTCGACGACGTGCTGGGCAAATACGGCTTCCAGTTCGAGAAGCGCCTGACCGGCAGCTACCGTGCGTGGGAATACTGCGTGCAATACCAGGAGAGCGACTTCGCCTTCGCCAGCCGCCTCATGGAGCACGAAGGCATCGCCTACCACTTCGAGCACAGCAACGGATCGCACCTGCTGGTGCTGGCCGACGACACCGGCGGCTACGGCAACCTGCCGGGCTACGCCACCATTCCCTACCGCCCGCGCGACCGCGTGGTCAACGCGATGGAGCCGTGCATCGACCGCTGGCGCATCGCCGAGCAGATCACCTCGGGCCGCGTGATGCTGGACGACTTCGATTTCAAGAAGTCGCGCGCCTCGCTGCAAAGCGTTCAGCAAGACCCCAAGCCGCACGACCACTCGACCTACGAAGTCTATGAATGGCTCGGCGGCTACAGCGAGCACGGCCAGGGCGACGCCTACGCGAAGATCCGCCTGCAGGAGCTGCAGTGCGCCTACGAACTGGCCGCGGGCCACACCAACGTGGTGGGCATGGCGCCGGGCTATCTGTTCCAGATGACGCACTGCCCGCGCGAAGCCGACAACCGCGAATACCTGGTCACCGAAACGCGCTACGACCTGCAGGAGCCCGAGTATTCCAGCGGCGGCAGCGCCGAATCGGTGTGCGAGTTCGACTTCACCGTGCTGCCCTCCACCGTCGCCTACCGCCCCGCGCGCAGGACCCCCAAGCCGCGCACCAACGGCCCGCAGACCGCCACCGTCGTCGGCCCCGAGGAGATCTGGACCGACCGCTTCGGCCGCGTGAAGCTGCAGTTCCGCTGGGACCGCTATGGCCAATCGGACGAGAACAGCTCCTGCTGGGTGCGCGTGTCCAGCAGCTGGGCCGGCACCAACTACGGCACCATGCACATGCCGCGCGTGGGCCAGGAAGTGATCGTCGATTTCATCGGCGGCGAGCCCGACCGCCCCATCATCACGGGCCGCGTCTACAACAACGACCAGATGCCGCCCTGGGAGCTGCCCGCCAACGCCACGGCCAGCGGCATCCTCACGCGCTCCAGCACCGGCGGCGCGGCCAACCAGGCCAACATGCTGCGCTTCGAGGACCGCACGGGCGCCGAGCAGATCCTGCTGCACGCCGAGCGCAACCTCGATGTCGAGGTCGAAGCCGACGAGACCCACACCACCGACGGCACCCGCACCACCCTCATCAAGGGCCACGAGTCGGCCACCTACCAGAGCGGCGAGACGCGCGATGTCACCGCGGGCGCCAGGGAAACCATCACCGGCGGCGACACCCGCAGCGTGACCGGCGGCTTCGGCGAAACGATCGCCGGCGGCGTGACGCAAACGATATCGGGCGGCAAGACGCGCACCCTCAGTGGCGGGCTGAACGACACCATCGCGGGCGGCGTGCAGCTGGCGATCACCGGGGGCTTTCACGGCACCATCGACGGCAAGGAAATCCGCTTTGTGAGCGACGGCCGCACCGACACCATCGACACCTCGAACAACGTCACGGTCAACGGCCCCTCGACCACGATCGTCACCGGCCCCACGGTGCACACCTCGCCCGACGTGACCTTCAACACGACCAACCACATCCACAACACGACGCAGCACGTCATCAACACGACGACCTACAACACGACCTCGACCACCTACAACAACCTCACGGTCAACTACACCAACAACTCCGCCACCTACATCAACAACTACGCCAAGAGCAGCGACTGGCGCTGGTTCCGCGCGGGCGGGGTGGGTCTTCGCATCAGCCTGGTGGGCATGTCGTTCGACGTGTGGGGCGCGCGCCTGCAGTACTACGCCGGGCTCAACGCGCAGATCGCGACCGTGAAGATCGACACGGCCGTCTTCTCGCTGAAGAACAAGCCGCTGGAGGTCAGCACCAAGGGCCTGGCCATCGCGAACAAGGGCATGCTCATCGCCACCGGAGGCCTTGCCGCGAAGTTCAAGGTGCTGACCCTTGTGGTTTGAAACGCTGCTCTGGATCGTCTTCGCCGTCGTGATGAGCGCGGTGATCGTGACGGCCATCTCGGTGGTGATCGTCGCCTCGCGCGAGAACCGCATCTACTCGGCCGAAGAAAAAACCTGGAAGCGCCTCGCGCAACGCGGCATTCCGGCCGAGGCCATCGTCGAGTCGGTCAAGCGCTCGGAGCACGAGCTCTCGCGCGGCGGCTCGCAGGGGCAGACGGTGCTGGCGGTGGAGATGTCGCTGAAGGTGTTCGACGGCGCGGGCGGCGCGAGCCCGGCCGTCCTGCGCACGCTGGTCGACGAAGCCCTGCTGCCGCAGTTCTGCATCGCGGGCACGCGGGTGCACCTGCTGCGCGACCCCGACGACGCATCGAGCCTGGCCATCGACCGCACGCGCACGCCGCTCGAAATCGCGCGCGCCGCGGGTTGATGATCGATCGGGCCGCGCCGTGAAGACCGTCAAACCCCTGCGCCTGAGCGTGATCACGCGCCCGTTTTTGCGCGCCGGCCACCAGCGGCTGGGCGTGACGGCGATGGGCATGGTCGCGATGGACGAGATGGGCGAGATGGGCGAAGGGCCCGTGCTGCTGCCAGAGCCCGAGTTCTGGAAAGCGGTCTCCAGCGAACTGGGCCCCGCCGGCGTGCTCGACCTCGGCATGCCCAAGGCCTGCGCCGAATTCCTCGCGACCGGCCATGCCTACACGCACCACCAGAAAGAAAAGACCGCCTGCGCCGTCGCGCTCAACGTCGGCGCGCTGAGCCGGCAGCTCGTGGTGTTCGGCGACCGCTTCTGGCTCGATGGCCGCGCGACCGCGCCGCAGCCCTTCGAATCGATGCGCCTCGATTGGACGCGTGCCTTCGGCGGCCCGGCTTTCGCCGACAACCCGCTGGGCATCGGCCATGCGCCCGAGCTGGTGAATGGGCTGCTGGTGCAGCGCCTGCCCAACGTGGAACATCCGCACCGCCGCATCGACCAGCCCTCTCACCCTCCCTTTCGGCAGCCGGAGCCCGCCTGCTTCGGCGCGATGGACGTGAGCTGGCCGAGCCGCATGCGCCTCATCGGCAAGCACTACGACGCGCACTGGCGCGAGAACCTCTTTCCGGGCTTTTCGGAAGACATGGACTGGCGCCTCTTCAACGCCGCATCGCCCGAGCAGCGCTGGCCCGCGCACGACCGCATTCCGGGCGGCACGCCCTACGAGGTGTGGAACATGCACCCCACCCTGCCGGTGCAGCGCGGCCGGCTGCCGGACTGGCGCGCGCGCGCCTTCATCGCGCACAAGAAAAACGGCGCCGCGTCGGGCCAGGCCGAGCCCGAGCGGTTCGAGGAGGTGCCGCTGCGGCTCACGACCGCTTGGTTCTTTCCGCACCTGTCGCAGATAGCGCTGATCTGGCACGGCGAAACCGCCATCGCGGAAGACGACGCTGCCGACGTGACGCACGT
Organism: Variovorax sp. 770b2; assembly: GCF_900115685.1. Classification (GTDB taxonomy): domain Bacteria; phylum Pseudomonadota; class Gammaproteobacteria; order Burkholderiales; family Burkholderiaceae_C; genus Variovorax. The sequence continues at coordinate 1,673,566 of NZ_FOXJ01000001.1, forward strand.
GATGCCGGCGATCGAATCCGCCGCCGAAACCGCGCGGCCGCTCGAACACTACTTCGCGATCCTGCAGCGCCGCAGCGACCCCGAGACGGGCGGCCTCTACATGTTCCGCGACGACGAGTTGCTGCCCGCCGAAGCCATCGGCCCGTGGATCGACCAGATGGAAGAGGAAGAGTCCGTGCTCGTGCGCAACATGCGCGAGCGCGGCAACGCGCTACGGCAAGAGCTCACGCAGCAAGGCCTGGCCGCCGGCCACAAGCCGCGCCATTTCAAGGCGCAGGCGCTGCCCGCGCCCTTCACGAAGATGCCGAAGCTGAACGAACTGCCCGAGTTCATCGAGCGCACCAAGGTCTACGAACGCGAGCAGCAACAAAAGCTCGACGCCGCGCGCCGCGAGCTCGCGCAGATGGCCGAGGCCAATGCGGTGGAGTCGCGCAAGGTGGGTTTCGACAGCGGCACGCTCGTGGCCGATGCGAACGGCAGCCAGGCCAAGGGCCCGCCCAGCTTCGATGCGCGCGCCGTGATGCAGGGCATGCGGGGCATCGCCCCGGCCACGCGCACCGCGCCGCTGTCGCCGGCCCAGGAGGCGGACCTGCGCAAGACCGCGGAAAGCGGCCAGCGCGGCCTCATCGACATGTACCGGCTCGGCGCGCAGCACCAGTCCGCGGCCGATGCCATGACCGCCGGGCGCGCCGGCGAGGCACGCGCACGCGTGCAGGCGCTCATGGCCACCACCCGCGACCTCTGCGGCATGGACCTGACAGGCGCCGACCTCTCGCACATGGACCTGCGCGGCGCCCGCCTGCACCGCACGCTGCTCGAGAGCGCGGACCTTTCCGGCGCGCGGCTGGACGATGCCGACGCCACCGAAGCCGTGCTGGTCCGCGCGCGGCTGGCAGGCGCGTCGCTCGCCGGCTGCGTGCTGCGCGGCGCCAACCTGAGCCTTGCGCACTGCGCGCGCACCTCGTTCGCGCGCGCGCAGTTCGACGAAACGACGATCGAGAGAACCCGCTTCGACGACTGCGATTTCTCGGATGCGCGCTTCTCGCACCTGAACCTCTTCGGCATGCATTTCCAGAACTGCCGCTTCGACCGCGCGCACTTCGACTACGTGACGCTGCTCGAACAGAGCCGCCTCGTGGACTGCAGCTTCCGCGCGGCGAAGCTGCACAAGTTCGGGCTCATCTCCTGCGTGGTCGAGCGCCTGGATTTCTCAGAGGCGAATCTCGAGGCCTGCGCCTGGGTCCACACCGTCGGCGACCACGGCATCGCCTTCGCCGCGGCCACGCTGAAGACCACCTGCTTCGTGGGCACCAGCAGCCTGCGCACCATCGACCTGCAGGACGCGACGCTCATCCAGTGCAGCCTGCGCGAGATGGTGCTCGACGGTGCCCGCCTGGCCCGCGCCACGCTGGACACCTGCGACTTCTCGGGCTGCAGCCTCGTGGGCGCGGACCTGAGCCTCATCGATGCGCCCGAGAGCCTTCTCATCCGCGCCGACCTGACCCATGCGTCGCTGCGCGGCGCCAACCTCATGAACGCAAGCCTCCAGAAAGCGACGCTCGTGGGCGTCGACCTGCGCGACGCCAACCTCTTTCGCGCCGACGTGTCGCAGGCGCTGATCGACACCGTCACCGAAACCCGCGGCGCCCACATCGAACAGGCCAAGACCGTCCCGCGGCGCGCGGCGGAACCGGCGCGATGACGCCGGAGGCGTTGGCGCAGAAGGTTCGCGGCGGCGAGTTCATCAAGGGCCAGGATTTCAAGGGCATGCACCTCGCTCACCTCGACCTGCGCGGCGGCACCTTCGGCGAATGCGATTTCTCGCAGGCGAGCCTCGAAGGCGCGCAGCTGGCCGAATCGATGTTCGACACCTGCCGCTTCGATGGCGCGCGGCTGGCCGCCGCCGACCTGCAGCGCGCGGCCTTTCACAAGTGCAGCCTGCAGCAGGCGAGCCTGCAGGGCGCAACGATGACGCGGGCCGCCTTCAGCGATTCCAGCCTGCAGGGCGCCGACTTCGGGGCGGCCCGGCTCGACCTCGCGGCCTTTCACAAGAGCACGCTCGATGCGGCGCGCTTCGACCACGCCGACCTCACCAAGACCGTGTTCGGCGAATCGACGCTGGACGGGGCGCGCTTCGACGACGTGCGGCTCGACACCACCGTCTACTACCGCGCCGGGCTGCGCGGCGCGAGCTTCAAGGGGGCGAGCTTTCACAACGTGATCTTCAGCGAGGCCGACCTGGCGGGGCAGGATTTCTCGGCGCAGCAATTCCACCTCTGCCAGTTCATCGACGCCCATCTCGCGGGCTGCAACTTCGACCGCGCGCGGCTCACGCAATGCAACTTCAAGGGCGCGAAGCTCGAACGCGCGGTGCTCACGGGCGTGCATGCGCCGCAGTGCCTGTTTCCGGAAGCCGACCTGCGCGGCGCCGACTGCCGCGGCGGTCATTTCGAACAGGGCATCTGGGTCGGTGCGACGCTGGCCGACGCCGACCTCTCGGACGCCCAGCTCGTGCAGTGCGTGTTCCACCGCGCGCGCTGCAACCGCGCTTCGTTCGCGCGCAGCCAGCTGGTCTACGCGGATTTTTCGTATGCCGACCTGAGCGATGCCGACATGCGCGGCGCCACCTTCCAGCGCACGCAGCTGCACCGCGCCATCGAAGCCGGCACGCGCTGGAGCGACCGCCTCGGCGTGCTCGACAGCGATCCCGCGCTGTTCGAGGCCGAGCGCTTTTCGGCCGCTCGCGCGCGCCGTCCGCAACGCGCGGGCCGCGACACCTTCGGGCGGCCACTGCCACCCGACCCCAAGGACACCGCCCCATGACCCACCGCGCCATCCGCGAATCTGCCCAGGCCCCGGCCGGCGTTGCTGCCGGCGACGACGCGCCCTCCCCCGACGCGCACTCTCCCGACATGTACTCCCCCGACATGCAGGCGCTGCTGCGCAAGCCGCTGCCCTCCGCCACGACAGCCGTCTCCCTATGGACGGGCAGCGCCCTCGGCACGGTAGTGCAAGCGCTGGCGGATGGCGGCTTTCTCGTCGCGCCGCAGGACGGCGGCGCCCCCTGGCATTGCCCACTCGCCGCGAGCTGCCTGCTGCAGCCCGCCACGGGCGACACCGTGCTGGTGGCCGGGCCGCACCGCGAACGGCTCTACCTGATCGCGGTCATCACCCAGGCAGATGCCAGCCAGTCGCACATCGTCACCGAGGGCGACCTCACGATCCGCTCGCGCCAGGGACGCATCGCGCTGGATGCGCCCGAACTGCACATGCACGCGCAGAAGGCGCGCGTCGACATCGCCGACATGGACTACCGCGGCGCCGAGGTGCGCGTGACCACGCTGGTCGCGCGCTTCGTGGGCCGCACGCTGGAGACCGTGCTCGACCGGCTGAGCGTGCTCACGCGTTCGAGCTTTCGCCTGACCGAAGAAGTGGAGCAGGTGCGCGCCGGCCAGATCGACATGCAGGCCAAGGAGACGCTTCGCCTGCACGCCAGGAACACCTTGGTCACCAGCAAGGCGCTGGTCAAGGTCGATGCCGAACAGATCCACATGGGCTGACGCCCGTTGACCATCACCGATTCAAGGAGCCGTTGCCATGTTCGCCAATGCACAGATGATGGGCGTGGACCTCGCCTTTCCCGACGTCTGCAAGACGCCGCCGGCGCTGCCCATCCCCTACCCCAACTTCGCGCTCGGGCCCACGGCCATTCCCAACGCCTGGAACATCCTCTACGGCGGCACGCCCGCGCACAACATGGCGACCACCACGCCGATCACCAACGGCGACAACGCGGGCGTGCTGATGGGCGTGGTGTCGCAGACGGTGATGGGCCCTTCGCGCCACATCACCGGCGCGTTCACGGTGCTGCTGAAAGGCACGCCCTGCACACGCATGACCAGCCTGTCGGTGCAGAACCGCTGCAACATCATCGGGATGCGGATCGTGCCGAGCCAGTTCAAGGTGCTGGTGCTGGCGGCCTGAGCGTCGGCTCCGCCGGGATCAATCGGCCGCCAGGCATCCCCACGCGCTCAATGCCTGGTTTGCGGGAATGGCGCCCGATGCATTTCTGGCCAGCGACGGTGCGCCGGCGCCGGCATTGTCGTCGTGCACCCATCGGTCGAGATCGGAAACAGCATTCCAATTCAATTGCATGGCGCTCAGTCCAATTCTCTTGAGCAATGAATTGGTGTTGTAGAAGCCGTGGCTGTAGTCTTCGATGAAATAAGTGCGAACGGAATCCTTTATTTCGCCTGCAGTCGCTTTTCTGGTCAATTGGCTGACGAATTTTCCGGCCTGGGTGCAAGGCACCAGGAAATCAGACGTTCCTTGGTAAATGATGATCTTCTTTCCTTTTTTTCCCGCCCTTTTCTGGCTCGCAGCGGCATCGAAGAAATCACCCAGATCGCCCGGCTTGACATTCCATACAGGCGCGAGCGCATCCAACAGCCTGTTGTAGCCGTCGTAATTCGCGCCGGATTCAATGGCGACATTCGCCAGGTGCCGTGAAGTCGCACCCAGCGCATCGCTCAGGGTTTGAGCCGATACATCCTGACCGAACAGACTGGTGAGCATGGCGGCGCTGCTGTTCCAATTGACCACCCAATCATTGACCACCGCCGGCACCTCCAGCGCTTTGAGCAGATTGGTTTCGTCGACGGGGGGAGCGCCCGCGATGACACCGTCATATGCATCCGGCCAGTTCGCAATGGCTTTCAATGCCTGCCTGCCGCCCGTGGAAATACCTACGAAATAGGTATCGGTGGGCGTCGTTCCGGTCAATTTCTTAACCAGATACAACCCAACATCGAGCGATTTCTTGATGGCGTCCTGCCCGAAATTCTTCACGGCCTCTTGCCTCGGAACATCGCCGAGTTGCTTGCCGGGCCGCACGAATTGCGGATCGAATGCCTTCGAGGAATCGCCGGCCCCCGCATCGCTGAGAACGACCGCGTAATTGGACAACGCCGGTCCCTGGACCGAGGGCGAGAATTGCTGGTTGGCCTGCAGGTCCGCCGCCACGACATCGGCACTCCAGGCAAATCCACCGCCACCGAGCTGGACGAATTTGCCATTCCATTGCGACGGGATATAGACCTGGTAATTGATATCGGGAACCCGGTAGTCGGGTGCCTTGACGGCGGGGTCTATTCCACCGGGGGAAGCGGGCTGGATCGTTCCCTTGATCAGGCAATAGGAGGGAAGTGCAAGCCAGACCTGTTCCACCGAGGCAATCTTGAATCCCCCGGTTCTTGGCGAGGGAAATTTCGCACTGCGAAGATCATTCAGTACGGCATCGCCATATGCCGCCCCATTCAATTGGTTGGAGCATGTCCGGATGAGGGTTCCGGAAATATCGCCGGCTGCATGGGCCAATGAAAAAAATCCTCCGCAGGCAACCGCTGCGAAAAGCGCCCTGTGCAACCGCAGCGAATACCGTTGCCGCGAAGACCTGCTGTTTTTTGTCTTGGTCAAGATTTGTCTCCATTTGATTGAATTGAATATTCACAGGTGCCGTCCATTTCCGGATCGCGCCCTACCTTTCTTCGGAGGCCGTGAAATTCTCGATCGCCTGGGGACGGACCGCACTATCCCTGCGGCGCCAATCGAATGACCTTCAGTGCGTACGGAAGCGCGTTATTCCCATTTTTCTCTCCACTTGGCGGTCTCCGCCGTGATGAACGCATCGAACTCCTGTGGCGGGGCCGTCCACCAAGTCAGCTTTCAGTCAGGCTGCGAAAAATAGATTCCGCTTGCCGATCAATTAATCGATGAATTAATCAATCAACCAAAAGATTGAAATCGAAATAATTAATTAACGTGCAATGTAATGTGGATTGACTACATTGGAAGATTTATTCTTGCAATTCGGAAAAATCCAGAATTCAATTCAGGACCAGCGAGGGTTTTCTGAATCCGCAGCGCAGAGGGAAGACTGAAAGATCATCGAATTTCGGTGCTTGCACAACGAGCGCCGAAACGAACCGGGTCGTGCGGCCATTCGCAGTCGGATGGCATCTCGCGGCCCGGCTCGAAGGCGAACGGCGCTCACCAGTGCCGTTCTTTTTTTGACCTCTCGGAGATCGCATTCATGCATCGCAGAAGTTTGAGTCGAGCCGTCTTCACGGCTTTTGCCGCCGCCGCCCTGGCGGCATGCGGCGGTGGGGGCGACAGCCCCTCGTCATTCGCGCCGGTTTCAAGCGCGCCCACGTCCGGGCCGGCGGCCGAAGCACCCGCGCCGAACGCCGGCAGCAATGCGCTTGCCAACGTGGCGGTGGTGGACAAGGTCCTGGACGATCCCAACACCTACAACACGACGCGAACCGGTTCGATCGCGCTGTCGTCGGTCAACGAGGACACCTCGCTCAAGCAACACACGATCACCATCGATGGGCAGGCCCTGAACTACGTGGCGCGCGCCGGGCATCTGGTGGCCTACAAGGGTGTGGGCGCCACCAAGAAGGCCGAGGCGGCGATCTTCTACACCTCGTACACGCGCGATGACCTGCCCAGGGAAGACCGCCCCGTGACCTTCCTGTGGAACGGCGGCCCCGGCTCCGCGTCCATCTGGCTGCACATGGGCTCATGGGGCCCGAAGCGGCTGAAGTCGGACGCGCCCAACATGCCCAACCCCACCGTGCAACCCACGAGCTTCCCGTTCGAGGACAACGCGATCTCGCTGCTGGACAAGTCGGACATCGTCTTCGTCGATCCGCCCGGCACGGGGCTTTCGACCGCCATCTCGCCCTTGCGCAACGCGGACCTCTGGGGCACCGACATCGATGCCCAGGTGGTGGCCGACTTCATCGTCGCCTACACCAACAAGTTCAACCGCCAGAGTTCGCCCAAGTACCTGTATGGCGAGTCGTATGGCGGCATCCGCACGCCCATCGTCGCCAACCTGCTCGAGCAGGCCGGCACCAGCGGCTATGTGCCCGATCCTTCGGGCAAGCCGGCGAAGGTGCTGGCCGGGTTCATCCTCAATTCGCCGCTGGTCGACTACAACTCCAACTGCGACATGATGGACGAGCAGTCGTCCTGCGAGGGCTACATCCCCTCGTATGCGATGGCGGCGGACTACTTCCAGAAAACCACCAAGCGCGGGAACAAGACCCAGGACCAGTACCTGGGCGAATTGCGAACCCTCGCGAGGACGACGTTCAAGAAAACGCTGACCACCTACTTCGGCCCGAACGACTTCAGCGTTCCCAGGAGCCAGAGCCAGTGGAACACCTTCGCCGCCAGCACGGCCGGCCAGACGGTGCTCAACCAGATGGCGGCCTACACCGGCATTTCCGCGGCGACCTGGAAGAGCAGCTTCAACTACGGTCCCGCCAGCTTCCGCACGGCACTGGTCGCGGGCAATACGCTCGGCCGCTACGACGCGCGGATGAAGGTTCCCAACGGCAACAGCTTTGCGGCGGACGACTACATCAACGTCGCGTTCCTGAACCAGATGAAGACCTACTTCCCCGACTTCGTGAACTACAAGAACAAGACGGCCTACCAGCCGCTGAACGACCAGACGATCCAGGCCTGGAAATGGCGGCGTGCCGGCAGCAGCGACTTCTACCCGCAGAGCATCACCGACATCCAGGCGGTGCTGACCGCCAACCCGAACAGCAAGATGCTGATCCTGCACGGCTATGAAGACGTGGCGACGCCGGGCTTCCAGACCGAACTGGACCTGGAAAGCGTGAACCTGGGCAGCCGGATCCCGGTCAAATGGTTCGAAGGCGGCCACATGATCTACAACACCGAGGCATCGCGGGCGCCGCTCAAGCAGACGCTCAACGACTACTACGCCCTGCCGGCCCAGGACGCGCTGGACAGCGCCGGCGCCAGCGCTTCGGCCGCCCAACTCCAGTAAGCGAGGACCACCATGAAAAACACATCTTTCTGGTTGACCGCCAGCGCCATCGCCACCCTCGTGCCGTTGATGGGCATGAGCACCGCGCACGCCTACGACGACATGCCCAGGCCGCCACCGCCGCCCAAGGGCTGGGTCCATCCGCCGAAGCCGACTGAAAACTCCGTCGTGCAGCACGTCCAGACCCAGACCAGCGAGCGCTTCGCCGCCGCCGCGGGGGGCGACGTCAACGGCATGCTGTCCCAGCAGCAGGCCAAGGCGGCAGGCTGGGGTTTCGTGAGCGACCATTTCAGCGAGATCGACCAAGCCGGCAGCGGCTATGTCCGGCTCGACGACGTGCTGCGCTTTCAGTCGCAACGCACGCCCCAGCAGGTCATGCGCATGAAGGCTGCGGCAAAGACGAACACGCAGACCGACAAGCAGTAAAACGCCGAGCGAGAAAGGCCGCGCCGGCCAACAAGCCGGCGCGGCTGGGCGAATGCGCCACACGCGGCGATCGAACGCGCGAGCGCGTTATTCCGCCTTCACCCCCGCCGTGCGAATGACCTTGCCCCACTTGGCCGTCTCCGCCGTGATGAATGCATCGAATTCCTCGGGCGTGCTGCCCGCCGGAATGGTGCCCATCGCGTCGAGCTTCGCACGCGTCTCGTCGCTCCTGATGATCCGCGCCACCTCCTCCGACATGCGCTTGACGACATCGCGCGGCGTGCCCGCCGGTGCCAGCATGCCGGCCCAGGTGCTGCCGGTGAAGCCCGCGAAGCCCTGCTCGATGAAGGTCGGCACTTCGGGCGCGGCCGCCAGGCGCTTGTCGCCCGCCACGCCGATCAGCCGCACCTTGCCGGCCTTGGCCTGGTTGATGAGGCCGGTGGGCGCATCGAAGAACAGCTGGATCTGCCCGCCCATGAGGTCCGTGAGCGCGGGCACGGCGCCGCGGTACGGGATGTGGATCATGTAGGTCTGCGTGAGCGACTTCCACAGCTCGGTGGTCAGGTGCGCCGCCGAGCCGTTGCCCGAGGAGCCGAAGCTCACCTTGCCGGGGTTGGCGCGCGCGTAGTCGATGAGCTCGCGCGCGGTCTTGAACGGCGCGTTGATGTTCACCGCGGCCAGGAGCGGCGAGATGCCCATCAGCGAGACGCCCGTCAGGTCCTTCTGCGGGTCGTAGGGCAGCTTGGGGTACAGCGTGGTGTTGGCCGCGTAGGCCGCGATGACGACGCCGAAGGTGCTGCCGTCGGCCGGCGCCTTGGCGATGGCGTCGACGCCGATGAGGCTGTTGGCGCCGGGCTTGTTGTCGATCAGCACCGGCTGGCCAAGCCGCGCCTGCAGGCCGATCTGCACGAGCCGCGCCATCTGGTCGGTGAAGCCGCCGGGCGTGTACGGCACGACGATGCGGATCGGCTTGCTGGGCCACGCGGTCTGCGCGAAGGCCGGGACGGCGAGGCTGGATGCGGCAGCGGCGAGCGTGAATCGGCGGCGTGTCAGCGTGGAATGCGGCATGAGGGCTTGTCTCTTTCTTTGTTGCTTCTGAATGGATCGGGCCATTCTCGAAGCGCCATCTGCGATGCCCGTCAGGGTTTGTCCGGCCCGATCGGTCCGCGGGCCGGCATCGAGGTTCAGCGCGGCACGCCGTAGCCCAACGGTCCGTCGACGACCTGGCCTTCGCACGCCGGATCCCAGCTCACGAAATGGTCGCTGCCCACCCGGCATCGGTAGAAACGTTGCGATGCAGCAAACCCCTGCTCGAACGAATAGCCCAGGATGGAGTGCAGGACCTGGCCTTCGCAGTTCGCATCCAGGCTGATGAAGTCGTTCTGCGCGACCGTCGACTGCACGCAGCGATAGACAGGCGCGCTTCTGGCGCTGGGTCGCGGCGAGAGACTGAGTGCGATCGTCGCCTCCTTCACCGTGTTCGGCATTGGCCACGAGCTCTCGTAGTGGAAGGCACCCGACAGCCGCTGGATTTCGTAGTCGTTGATACCGCCATGGGCCAGCGTGATCGATGCGTCGCCGATGACATTGCTTCCAGTGTTAGACGAAGAGAGATTCGTGAACGTGCCGACGCCGCGCGCCACGTTCCCGTGGACCTGCAACGAGGTGTCGATCGCGGAGCCCTGATTCAGGTAGAAGCCCACGCCGGGGTGGTTGTAGATGTAGTTGCCCGAGAACTGGATGTTGGACAGGGTCACGCCGTCGGTCGCGTTGGCCGTTCCGAGTTCGACGGCCGACACCTCGAGGCTGGAGCAATTGAAGCAGCGGCCGTCGCCGAACACATTGTTGACAACGCTCAGGTTGTTGGCGCGAACCAGATACATCTGGCCACCGGTCGTGATTCCGCCACGCCCGTCGGGCCACTGGCCGTTGTAGTGGTTGCGGTTGAAGACGTTGTTGGCAATGACGTTGTCGCCGGGCGTCGTGCCCCCTGCGCCTTCGATCGCGAGGCCATTGGTTCGCGATGCGGCGAACACGGAATTCCGCACCTGGATCCTGCTGCTGTTCTCGAACAGCGCATGCCCGATGTAGAGGCCGATGATTCCGGCACTGGATACCGAGGAATTCAGGAAGCTGAAGCCGTTCACGCCCCAGACGTTGACCACATAGGCCTTGCCGTCATGCACGTGGACATCGTCGAGCCGAACGTCGGAGGAGCGGGCGACATCGATGGTCGGCGGGCATGCGTCGTTGGGGCTGCACGGAGGCACCGCACCGTTCTCATCGATAACGAGGCGAGACAGCTGGATGTTGGAGGCCATGTTCGAGATGCGGATCGCAGGACAGACCTTTTGCTGCGTGAGGCGCGTCAACCGGTGACCATTGCCGTCGAAAACCTTGTTCTGAAGTGAATTGATTTCCAGCAATGGACCACCTCCCGCCGTGCAGCAATCGCTCGCGCCGTTCTGCCCGCACACGAGATCGGCGGTGAACCTGAAGGTGTCGTAGGAGTTTTGATATTGAAGACAGGAGGCCAGCGTGGCCAGGCTTCCGATATCGCAGGTGGCGGCATTTGCACCGCTCCAGAGGCCCAGGACCATGAATGCCCGAAATGCTTGCCGCGCAAGGCAAGAGAAGAGATTTCTCATGAACGCTCCCTGTGAATGGATTCGAGTGATTTTTAGAGACGGTGCGCCGTGGCCGACGCGGAATCGATGAAGCGGCCGGAGCCGTCTCAGAGGGGGAGTATCTCTGCGGCGCTGCCGCGCGCCAGCCATTCCTGCAGCTCGTCCGACAACCGCTGCGCCTCACGCGTGGCCTTGCCCCAGGCCGCGATGCGCGCCTGCGCGTCGTTCTGGAAATGGATGAAGTCCTTGCGGTCGGGCAGCTTGCCGTTGGGCAGCGATTTCACCCATTCGGGATCGGGCGCGAGCACGACCATGCGGTCCAGGAACCCGGTGGACTTGTGGCGCCAGCGCAGGCCCTTGTCGAGCCAGCCCGGCACCACCGCGCGCTGGAAGTGCGGATACAGCACGATGCCTTCGTCGGCAGGCTGGTAGTCCAGGTGCAGGTGGTAGTCGGTGATGCCGCCGTCCCAGTACGCGCCACGCGGCGCGCCCGGGATGTCGTGCACCGCGGCGAGCAGGAACGGGATCGAGCACGAGGCCTGCAGCACCAGGTTGAAGTTGGCTTCGCTCAGCGCGTGCTGGCGGGTGCGAAAGTCCTGCGTGCCGAAAGGCAGCACCGCGCCTGGCGTGGAGAACACGCAGCGCTCCAGCCACGCGCCCAGGCTCTTGCGGTAGACGCTGTTGGACGCGAAGGCGCCCAGGTAGCCGAACGGCGTGCGCGCCCTGCCCTCGCGCCCGAGGATGTGGCGCCCGCGCGAGGTCACCACATGCAGGCGATAGCGCGGGTGGTTCAGCACCTCGCCGATGCGCCCGCCGTAGAAATCGACCAGGCTTTGCGCGAAGCGCTCGCTGAGCTGGGGTGGGCTCAGGCGCTTCTGGCCCGGCGGCACTTCGAACTGCTGGCGCACGTAGTCGTGCTCGAAGCGCTGGAAAGCGGTCTCGGGGTCCGAGAGGCAGGCCGTGGAGAGCCGCCACGCGCCGATCGACGCACCCACCAGATCCACCGGCTGGCTCGACTGCGTGAGCCAGCGGCCGAAGATGAAGCGGTCCAGCGGCCCGAGGATCAGGCCCTTCGGCCCGCCCGCCGCGCCGGGAACGGTGCGCACGTCCTCGGGACGCAGGCCGTGCTGCTCGATGTGTTTGCGGGCCGCGGGGCCGGCGTAGATGCGCAGGGCTTTCATGCCGGGCTCGGCCCGAACGGATTGAAGACCTCGATGCCGAAACCGGCGAAGTCGGCCACGTTGCGCGTCACGACGGTCAGCGCGTGCTGCTTGGCTGTGGCGGCGATCATGGCGTCTTCATACAGCGTGTCGGAGCTGCGATGCATGAGCTTCGCCCACAGCCTGAAAGTCTCCGCGTCCATCGGCAGGACGTTGTACGAGGCTGCAACCAGCACGGCCCACTGCTCGATTTCGTCGGCCTTGGCGGCGTCCTGCTCGCGCGTCAACTCGATGCCGGCCTGGATTTCACCCAGCGTCACAGCCGAGAGATGCAGGTCGATGTCGGCGATGGGAGCGAGCCATGCAACGACCGCGCCGTGAGGACGAGGCCGACGCAGCTCCGAAATGACGTTCGTGTCCAGGAGATACATGCGAACCCTCAGGGCATCGGCGTGACGCGGCGCCTGCGCGCAGCGCCTCGCCGTGGAACGAGAAACTCGGTGCGCGCCTGCTCGGAAAGAAGCAGTTCCTTGAGCGAAGGCCGGGCCGTCTCATGCAGCCGCCGCCATTCCGCAGCCGGGACCAGCACGGCAGCCTCGGCCCCTCGCTTGGTGACCATTTGCGGACCGTCGTTGAGACAAGCCTCAAGAAATTCGCTGAAACGCGCTTTGGCGTCCTGTACCGGCCAGGTTTTCATGGCAGCCACCCATCAAACTAGTTAGCTGACTAGTTTAACAGGTGGCCGCACCCTCTGCCGGCGACTACTTGCGCAGCCCCTGCAGCTTGGCGAACGCGCTGGCCATCTGGCCGGCGGGCTGGGGCGAGTTGTCGCGGCGCGGCTGCTGCTGGTTGCCGCGGCCTGCGCCTTCGAAGCGGTTGTCGCGCGGGCCGTCGCGGCGCGCGGGCGCTGCGTCCAGCTTCATCGAGAGACCGATGCGCTTGCGCGCCACGTCCACCTCCATCACCTTGACCTTGACGATGTCGCCGGTCTTCACGACCTCGCGCGCGTCGTTCACGAACTTGTGGCTCAGCTGGCTCACGTGTACGAGGCCGTCCTGGTGAACACCGAGGTCGACGAAGGCGCCGAACTGGGCCACGTTGCTCACCGTGCCCTCCAGGATCATGCCCTCGACCAGGTCCTTGATGTCGTCCACGCCGTCGTTGAAGCGCGCCACCTTGAAGTCGGGGCGCGGGTCGCGGCCGGGCTTCTCCAGTTCGCCCAGGATGTCCTTGACCGTGATGACGCCGAACTTCTCGTTGGCGAAGAGTTCGGGCTTCAGGGTCTTGAGCATCTCGGCGCGGCCCATCAGCTCGGCGATCGGCTTGCCGGTCTTCACGATGATCTGCTCGACCAGCGGATAGGTCTCCGGGTGCACGCCGGTGATGTCCAGCGGATCGGCGCCGCCGCGGATGCGCAGGAACCCGGCGCTCTGCTCGAAGGCCTTGGGGCCGAAGCCGGTCACGTCCAGCAGCTGCTTGCGGGTGGAGAACGCGCCGTTCGATTCGCGCCAGCGCACCACGGCCTTGGCCACGCTGCCCGAGAGGCCCGACACGCGGCTGAGCAGCGGCACGCTCGCGGTGTTCAGGTCCACGCCCACCGAGTTCACGCAGTCCTCGACCACCGCCTGCAGGGTGCGGGCGAGCTCGCTCTGGTTCACGTCGTGCTGGTACTGGCCCACGCCGATGCTCTTGGGGTCGATCTTCACGAGCTCGGCCAGCGGGTCTTGAAGGCGGCGCGCGATGGAGGCGGCGCCGCGCAGGCTCACGTCCACGTCGGGCATTTCCTGCGAAGCGAATTCGCTGGCGGAATACACGGAGGCGCCGGCCTCGCTGACCACGACCTTCTCGACCGTCATCTCGGGCGCGCCGGCCTGCGCGGCCATCTTGGCCAGCAGCTTGATGAGGTCGGCGGCCAGCTTGTCGGTCTCGCGGCTGGCGGTGCCGTTGCCGATGGCGATGAGGTTCACGCCGTGCTTGGCGCAGAGCTTGCCCAGCGTGTGCAGCGAGCCTTCCCAGTCCTTGCGCGGCTCGTGCGGGAACACGGTGGCGGTCTCCACCAGCTTGCCGGTCGAATCGACCACGGCCACCTTCACGCCGGTACGGATGCCGGGGTCCAGGCCCATCACGACGCGCGGGCCGGCGGGTGCGGCCAGGAGCAGGTCGCGCAGGTTGTCGGCGAAGACCTTGATCGCGACCTTCTCGGCGTCTTCGCGCAGGCGCGTGAAAAGGTCGCGCTCGGTCGACAGGGCCAGCTTCACGCGCCAGGTCCAGGCCACGCACTTGCGCAGCAGGTCGTCGGCCGGCCGGCCGGCGTGACTCCAACCCAGGTGCAGCGCGATCTTGCCTTCGGCGATGCTGGGCTTGCCCGGCTCGGGCTCCACCGGCAGCACCAGCTTGGCGTCGAGGATGTCGAGCGCGCGGCCGCGGAACACGGCCAGCGCGCGGTGCGAGGGCACGCGGCCGATGGGCTCGTCGTATTCGAAGTAGTCGCGGAACTTGGCGATGTCGGCGTTGTTCTCGTCCTTGCCGGCCATGAGGCTGGACTTGAGCAGGCCCTCGGCCCAGAGCCACTCGCGCAGGCGCTGCACCAGCACGGCGTCTTCGGCCCAGCGCTCGGAAAGAATGTCGCGCACGCCGTCGAGCACGAGCGCCGGGGTGGAGAAATCGGGCCCCGGCTTGCCGTCGTCCAGCGTGGTGGCCGGCTGCAGGAAGGCCTTGGCTTCGACGGCCGGATCGAGCGTCGGGTCGGCCAGGAGCTTGTCGGCCAGCGGCTCGATGCCGAATTCGCGGGCGATCTGGCCCTTGGTGCGGCGCTTCTGCTTGAACGGCAGGTACAGGTCTTCCAGCTCCTGCTTGGTGGGCGCGAATTCGATCGCGGCGCGCAGCTGGGGGGTGAGCTTGCCCTGCTCGTCGATGGCCTTGAGCACCGCCACGCGGCGGTCCTCGAGTTCGCGCAGGTAGGAAAGACGCGCTTCGAGTTCGCGCAGTTGAATGTCGTCCAGGCCGCCGGTCACTTCCTTGCGGTAGCGGGCGATGAATGGAACCGTGGCGCCTTCGTCGAGCAGTTCGACGGCGGCCTTCACCTGGTGCTCGCCGACCTTGATTTCAGTGGCGAGCTGGCGAATGATTTTCTGCATGTCTTGAGCGCATCCCTGGCAAAGCGCGGAAGTTTGCCATAGGCGCGGACGGGTTCCGGCGGCCGGCGCCGCAGCCCTGTTACAGGCTGCTCCCGGCGTCGGGCTTTGCGGCGGCAGGCGCCAGCGCTTCGCCGGAAAGCACCAGGCGGATGCACAGGCCCTGGGGAACGGCGTCCATGACCGCCAGTTCGCCGTGCAGCGCATCGGCCCGCGCGCGCATGCTGCGAAGCCCCTTGCCCAGTTGCTCGAGCGGCATGGGGGCCGAGGCGTCCAGGCCGCGGCCGTTGTCCTGCACCTCGAGCACGAGCCCGCGCGAGCGTCCGCGCGGGCCGAAGCGAACCTCGACGCGGCTGGCGTGGGAGTGGCGCAGCGCGTTGGACAAGGCCTCCTGCGCGATCCTGCAGACCTGCATCGCGGACTCGGGGGACATGGCATGCGCGAGCGGCACCTCGTGCACGTTCCATGCGAGACCGATGCCCAGCCGGTCGAAGGCGGGCTGCAGCCGGTAGCGCAGGTGGGCCAGGCGCTCGGCGATGGTGGCCGAGGCCTGGTCGTCCAGCGAATCCACCGTCATCTGCAATTCCAGCAGGCAGGCCTGCAGGGCCATCGACAACTCGCTCGGCTCGGCCGAGCGCGGGTCCTGGCTGGCCAGGAGCGCCACCAGCCGGGAGCCCACGCCGTCATGCAGGTCGCTGGCGATGCGGCGCCGCTCGGCCAGCACCGCCTGCACCTGCCGAAAGCGCACGACGCGGCGGCGCGAGAGGTACCCGATGCCGATGATCATGCCGAACACGGCGATGTTGGCGGCCTGCAGCACCCAGACGGCCGGCGGAACGTTGCTTCCGACCACTGTCAGCGCCGTGGTGGCCCGCAGCACCTGTCCGGTCACCGGCGTGAGGTGCAGCGTGAAGGCCAGCGCAGCCCACAGCAGCATCCGGCGGCGCGAAGCCCGGGGCCACAGCCAGGCCAGCAGCGCAACCCATGCGGCGATCGAGAGCCACACGAACTGCTCTTCCAGATAGAGCGGCAGCTGGAGAAGCACCGAGGACAGCATGAGCGGGCCGGCAGGTTGCGCCTGGTTGCCACAAGGTCAGAGCAGCCCCCGGTGCGAGGCGAAGCTCACCGCCTGCGCGCGGGTGTGCGCATGGAGCTTGCGGTAGATGTTCTTCACGTGGGCATTGACGGTCTGCGCGCTGATGGTGAGCTGCAACGCGATCTCTTCGGTCACATACCCTGTGGCTACAAGTCGCAACACTTCGCGCTCCCGCGTGGAAAGCGCCGCCTTGGTCTCGGGCGGACGGACCGGGCTCTGGTTGGTGCGCTGGTGGTCCAGGTGCACGAGCAGGCGCCGCGCCAGCCGCGGGGTGATGGCGGCGCCCCCGTTGACCACCTGCAGCACGGCCTGCGCATAGCTCTGGAACCACGCGTTCTTCACCAGGAAACCCGAGGCCCCGAGCTCGAAGGCGTGCAGCACCTGGGGCTCGTCCTCGATGGCCGAGATGACGATGATCTCGGCGGCGCTGCGGTGCTTCTTGGCTTCCTCGATCAACTCGAACCCGCTGCCGTCACCCAGGCGGATGTCGACCATGAGCACGTCGAACTCATGCTGCATCAAAAGGCGCCGCCCCTCGCGCAGGCTCCCGGCCTGCCCTTCGAGCTGGATGCGCAGGTCGCCCAGCAATTCCTGGGCAATGACGCGCCGCACGAAGGGGTCGTCGTCCACCAGGACGACGCGCACCGGCTTGGTCTGTTGGCCGGTCAGATAGTCGGGCCAGGGGAGCGTGTCGGCGGAGGGTGCGAGCAGCCCGCCGAACTGGCCGGGGTTGGAAAATTTCCTAGCACCGCCGCCCATGTCCGTCAATGAAATGTCAAGTTCGTTTTCCATTTCTATCCCCTGGTGACAAAAACTACCCGCTACTTCGTGAGCAAAAGTTAATCCATTTCTACTCAAATTTCGTTTTCGAGATTTTTTGATTACTTTGGTTTCGTCTTGTTGCAATCTGAAGTGAATGTGAACTAAAGGAGTAGGAAATGCAAGCGCCCTCATGCGGAACAGGGCCTTTGGCGAGATGCCCGAAACGGGCTTCCGCATAGCTTTCGCCATAGCCTCGCACTACCCACCACTGGGCATTTTGAGATTCCTCCTGGACGCTGAAACTGCATTTCGGTCGCAACGGAACATTCAATCCGGGCTCGCTGACCGTTGGCTGATAGGCCGGATTCGCCGGCGATCGGGTTCGTTTCAACACCATTCGAGGAAGCATCATCATGAAGAAGACTCTCATCACGGCAGCCGTGGTCCTGCTTGCAGGCGTGGCCTCGGCGACCAGCACCACGGCCCTTGCCGTCACCAGCACGACCACGGGCTCTTCCAGCTCCGCCGGGTCGGTGGCAGCCAGCTCGGGCACGGGCAGTGCACTGAGCTACAACGCGGCCAATTCCAGCTCCTCGGCCACTGCCAATGCAGCGGGCGGCGCGATCAGCCTGCCGGGCCTGCGCATCGGCGGCGCCACGACCAGCGGTTCGGCCACCACCCAGGGGCGCGTGACCAGCGTGGCCGCAACGACCGGCAACGGCGTCGCCCTCGGCGGTGCCAACGCCTCGGCCAATTCGACCTCGGCCGGCAGCGCCAACTACAGCGCGGGCGGCCCGAATGCGGTGAGCGGCAGTGCCACCGGCGGTGCAGCCTCCAGCACCAACAACACGGCTGGCACGGCAGCCGGTCCCGGCGGCGGCCTGGCCGTGGTGACGCGCACCTCGGGCACGACGTCCAACTACAACGCCTCGTCGGGCGCCATCAACGGCTTCGTCAACGGCACCACCACCTCGACGACGGCGGGCTCGACCGGCGGCTCCTTCGGCGTGAGCAACTTCGCCTTCGGCAATGCAGGCGGCTTCAGCAACGGTGGCGGCACCGGCGGCGCGGCGGGCGCTGGCGCAACCGCATCGGCTCCCTGAACGGGGCCGTGCAACGGTTGTCGACCAGAAATGGGGAGGGGGCACGCCCTCTCCCCGGCTTTCAAAGGAGTGAGAACATGAAAAAACTGATTGTCCTGACCTTGATGGGCTTGTCCGCCGGCGCCTTCGCGCAGACCACGGCGGGCGGCGCCAACAACCAGTCATCGAGTTCGGCCACCACATCGGCACAGGGCAATACCCAGGCCGTGAACTTCAACACCAACACGCCGGCGGACACCACCACCCGCTCGACGCTGAGCAGCAACCAGAACATCAACAACACCGGCGCCACGACCAGCACCCTGGACTACCAGGGCAGCTACACGATCAAGAACGTGCCGTCGGTGAACGGGCCCAACCTGACCACCAGCAACGACACCTGCATGGGCAGCACGAGCGCCAGCGCGAACGGCCCGGGCGTGGGCATCAGTTTCGGCACCACCTGGACGGACGAGCACTGCAAGCGCCTGAAGATGAGCCGCGAGCTCTGGAACAAGGGCATGAAGGCGGCCTCGCTCGCGATGGACTGCATGGATTCGGCCGCCATGGCTGCGCTGGAGATGACAGGCACCAAGTGCCCGCAGTCCATGACCGCCGAGGAGCGCGTGAGCGCGTTCGGGCCGTATGCCTCGTCGGCCAACGCCGCAGCGCAGGTGACGGGGCGCCAGGTCGTGGCCATGGCGCCGCCCATGCAGCCGGTGCAGCCCATTCAATCGATGCAGCCTGCGCAGCCCATCGCGGTGTCGGTGCAGCCGATGCAGCCGCCCCAGGCGGTGGTCATTGCGCCGCCGGTGGCGTCCGTGCCTCCACCCACCTCGTCGCCCGCGCCCGCCCCGCTGCCGTTGCCCCAGGCGCCCGTCGCTGAATCGGCGCCCGCGCCGCAGGCGGCCGCGCCGGTGCAGCCCATGCAGCAGGAAGAGCAGCACGCAGCCGCGGTAGTGACGATGCCGGTCGAGCTGCGCAGCGTGATGGCCGGCGAACCCATCGGCGAGATCTCGGCGATCGCCGTTTCGCAATGACCGCCCGGAGCCCATGATGACCAGGACCGTATTCCTCTGGATCGCGGCGGCTTGTTGCGCGGCCACGGCCTCCGCGGGCCCTGCCGTTCCCAACCTGCGCGTCGAACGGATGACCTTCGGCAGCGGCCAGCAGAACGGCATCGGCAGGGACACTGCCGAGCCGGTCGGCGACCTGGGCGTGTGGCACGTGCCGCAGTACCTGCCCGGCTATCCGACCTCGGCGACCATCTGGCCGCGCGTGGTCGAGATCCCGTGCACCAACGAGCTGTGCGCCGGCTACGAAGTCACGCCGGAGCTGGGTCGCGGCGAGTACCTGTTCTTCCGGCCGGTCCGCAAGTAACAGAGGGCGCCCCGGCGGCAGGCGCGGCCGGACCACCCGGCCGCGCGATGCCGTACCCTTCGCGCATGACCTCCCCCGTGCGCGTTTCGGGCGTTTCTCGCATTCCGCGCCTCCTGCGATCCGTGCTCCGCGCGGTCGCCATCGTCTTCCTGGTTCCCTTCCTGCTCTTCGAGGAGTGGGGCTGGGAGCCACTGGCGGCGCTCGTGGGGCGGCTGTCGCGCCTGCCCTTCTGGGCGCGCCTGGAGGAGCGCCTGCGCCGCCTGCCGCCGTGGGGCGCGCTGCTGGCGTTCTTCGTGCCGGTGGTGCTGCTCCTGCCGGTCAAGGTGCTGGCGCTCTTTCTCTTCAGCCATGGCCACGCCGCCTCCGGTGTGACCGTGCTGGTGCTGGCCAAGCTGGCGGGCACGGCCGTCGTGGCGCGGATCTTCCAGCTGGTCGAGGGGCCGCTGATGCGCATTCCCTGGTTCGCCCGCTGGTATCCGCGCTGGAAAGCCTGGAAGGACCGGGTGCTGAACCTCGTCCGCCAGAGCCGGCCATGGCGCGTGGTGCGGGTGTTCAACCGCGGCATCTACCGGGGGTGGCGGCGTTTGCGGGAAGGCTGACTGGCCGTTTTTTTACCCGGGTGATATTGCGTTTTCAATTTCACCCGGGTAATATAAGAAGCATGAACATGCCTCAAGAGACGCGGCGCGCCCTCGTCAGGAAATACAAGGAAACGGTGCTCCCTGCGGGCATCTTCGTCATCCGCAACACGCTGAACGGCCGCGTCTACGTGTCCGGCAGCCTCGACGTCGAGGGCGCGATGAACCGGGCCCGCTTCGAACTGGGCCTGCGCTCGCACCGCAACAAGGCGCTGATGCGCGACTGGATCGCGCACGGCGCCGCGCACTTCAGCTTCGAGGTGATCGACCGCGTGAAGGAGCGCGACGACCCCGCCTTCGACCGCGCCGCCGAACTCGAGAAGCTCCTGGAACGCTGGCGGGAAGAACTCCAGTGCACCGGCGACAAGGGCTACAACACGCCATGAGCAGCAGCTGCGCACTGGACTTCTGCCTGGCCATCAGCCGCGCCCATGCCAGCCTGAACCTGAGGCTCCGGCAAGACCTGGGCGCCTTCCACGGCCTGGACTACGAAGACTTCACGCTGCTCCATCTGCTGCTGCGCGCCGAGGGCGGCCGCATGGCGATGGCCGATCTTTCGCGCGCCCTGGGGTTGCCGATGTCGGCGCTGCTTCGCAAAATGGTCCTGCTCGAGAAAACAGGACTGGCCGAACGCACGGCCGGCGCCGACGAAGACAACCGCCGCTACGCGGTGCTGCGCCCTGGCGGCCGCAAACTGATGCAAGCTGCAGTCACGACCGTCGAGGCGATCTGCGCCGATGCAGTGAAACCGCTGCCCCCCGAAAGCCTGCCGCAGATCCATGCCGCGCTCCTTGCGCTGTGCCTGGACGACACACCGAACGGCTGAGCCGTTCAGCGGGTAGATTACGCACCTCGTTGCGCACCTTGTGACGCACTTTGCCTCGAACGGACCGGAAGAAAGAACAAGCCATTCGACATGCCATCCGATACGCCACCCATCCACCTCATTGTTTTCGCCGGCTTCAAGCGCATCGCGCAGGGCTGCACCGCCGACGTGCTTGCGCAGTTGCGCGAGCGCAAGGACGACACGCCCTACCTCGTATTCGACGCGCAGACCGGCGAGTCGCTGGACTTCGACGTGCACAACCAGGCCGGCGTCGTGCCGCACGCGGCCAGCGCCGAAGCCCATGACGACACCCCGCGCGGCGTGGGCCGCCCCAAGCTGGGCGTGGTCGCGCGCGAAGTCACGCTGCTGCCGCGCCACTGGGACTGGCTCAACCGCCAGCCCGGCGGCGCCTCGGTGGCGCTGCGCCGCCTGGTGCAGGAGGCCAGCCGCGTGAACGCCGACCGCGACGCCGTGCGCGCCTCGCGCGAGGCCACCTACCGCTTCATGACCGCGATCGCCGGCGCCCTGCCCGGCTTCGAGGAAGCCACGCGCGCGCTGTTCGCCGGCGAGCGCAACCGCTTCGAGGGCCTCATCGACGCCTGGCCCGCGGACCTGCGAACCCATCTTCAAGAACTGTCAGCCGCCGGCTGGAGCACCCCTGCATGAGCGCCACCCCCGCGACTTCCACGACCCCCACATCGACGCCCACATCGCCCCCCGCGAATCCAGTGCCCCCCGCTGCCGGCCCGAGCGGCCTCAAGGGCGTGCCCGTGGCGCCCGTCGGCGCGGCGCGGCCGCTGTGGAAGGTCTTTCTCTTCTTCCTTGCGCCGATGTTGCTCAGCAACATCCTGCAATCGCTCTCGGGCACGCTCAACAACGTCTACGTGGGGCAGATGCTCGGCGTGGGCGCGCTGGCGGCGGTGTCCAGCTTCTTTCCGGTGATGTTCTTCTTCATCGCCTTCATCATCGGCCTGGGCGCCGGCGCCTCGGTGCTCATCGGCCAGGCCTGGGGCGCACGCGATGCCTCCAAGGCCAAGGCCGTGGCCGGCACCACGCTCACCGTCGGCGTGCTGATGGGCCTGGTGATCGCGGTGTTCGGCGGTGCCTTCACCACGCCGATGCTGGCCGCGCTGGGCACGCCGCCCGACGTGCTGGCCGACTCGACGCGCTATGCCCGCATCATGCTCATCGCAATGCCGGGCGTGTTCGTGTTCCTGCTCGCGACCGCCATGCTGCGCGGCGTGGGCGACACCGTCACGCCGCTGCTCACGCTGCTGATCTCCACCTTGATCGGCCTGGTGGTCACGCCCGCGCTCATCCGCGGCTGGGGCGGCCTGCCGCAGATGGGCGTGGCCAGCGGCGCGTGGGCCTCGGTGCTGTCGTTCGTGGTGGCCACCACCTGGCTGGGCTTTCGGCTGCGCCAGAAAAAGAGCCCGCTCGCGCCCGATGCGGAGTTCTTCCGCTACCTGCGCATCCAGCCGCAGTTGCTGAAGGCGGTGCTGCGCATCGGCGTGCCCACGGGCGTGCAGATGATCGTGGTGGCGCTGGCCGAAGTGGTGCTGCTGTCGATGGTCAACAGCTACGGCTCCAATGCCACGGCCGCCTACGGCGCGGTGAACCAGGTGGTGGCGTATGTGCAGTTCCCGGCCATCTCGATCGCGATCGCCGCGTCGATCCTCGGCGCGCAGGCCATCGGCGCAGGCCGCGCCGACCGGCTCGGCGCGATCACCAGGACGGCGCTCTTGATGAACCTCGTGCTGACCGGCAGCCTCGTGCTGCTGGGTTATCTCTTCTCGCGGCCGCTCATGGGCTTCTTCATCACCAGCCCGCCGGTGATCGAGATCGCGCAGACGCTGCTGCACATCATGCTGTGGAGCCTGGTGATCTTCGGCATGGCCGCGGCCACGTCGGGGGTCATGCGCGCGAGCGGCTCAGTGCTGGTGCCCACGCTGATTTCGATCGTGTGCATCCTGTGCGTCGAGGTGCCGGTGGCCTGGGTCATGAGCCACCGCATCGGCCTGGACGGGATCTGGATCGCCTACCCCGTGACCTTCGGCGCCATGCTGCTGCTGCAGACCGCGTACTACCAGCTCGTGTGGCGCAAGAAGGCCATCCACAAGCTGGTCTGACGCTGCGCGCCGGCGCGGGTCGCAACGATCAGCGGCCCTCGTAGGCCTTCTGCACCGCCGCGAGGTCGAGCTTGGTCATCTCCATCATGGCCCGCATCGCGCGGCCGGCCTTCTCGGGGTCCTTGTCCTGGAACATGCGGATCATGGCCGTCGGCGCGACCTGCCACGAGACGCCGTAGCGGTCGGTGATCCAGCCGCACTTCACGGGCTTGCCGCCGCCTTCGAGCAGCTTGTCCCAGTAGTGGTCGACCTCGGCCTGCGTCTCGCACGGCACGTACAGCGAAAGCGCCGGGGTGAACTTGTAGTCGGGGCCGCCGTTGAGCACCATGAATTCCTGGCCGTCGAGCTCGAAGGTCGCGGTCAGCAGGCTGCCGTCCTTGGGACCGGGGCCGTTGGCGGGCCAGTTCAGCCGGTCGGTCACGCGGGAGTTCGGGAAGATGCTGGTGTAGAAATTCAGCACCTCCTCGCCGTTGCCGTCGAACCAGAGGCAGGGAACGATCTTTTGCATGGGATGGGTCTCCTTCAGTCGGTGTTTGCGAACGAAATGACGATGAACCGGAGGGTTCAGTATCAAATCGAAAGACATTGGCCGTCAAGCGCCACTGCTGCTGCAGCGCCCTCGCCTGAAACGCTCACACATTGCCGTGGCAGCGCCTGTCAGCCCGCATGCCGTCCGGCTGCGCGAATGCATGTGTTGCGCAAGGAGGGTAGGCATTTCGCTTGCCGATGCAGCCCGCGCACGGGCTACCCTCCCCCGCCGCGGCGGCTAGAAGCCGTACAGCGCGCCCGGGTTGTCCACGAGGATGCGGCGGCGTGTGTCGTCGCTGGTGGCCCATGAAAACAGCAGGTCGTAGAGAGGTACTGCGGCCGGCCGCGGCTCGCGCCCGGGGTGCGGCCAGTTGCTCGCCCACAGGCAGCGCTCGGGAAACTTCTCGGCCAGCGTGCGCGCGAGCAGGCTCACGTCGTCGTAGCCCGGTGGACCCGCCTTCGACGTTTCGTACGGTGCCGAGAGCTTGATCCACACACGCCCCGAATCGAGCACGCGCAGCAGTGACTGGAACGACGGATGCTCCGGCGCCACCGGCTCCAGGAACTTGCCGTTGTGGTCGAGCACCAGCCGGCATGGCAGGCGCTTGAGCACCTCTTCATGGTCGGGAATCGTGCGGCCGTCCAGCTGCAGGTTGACCATCCACTCCGCATTCGCAAGCCGCGCGGCCATGGGCTCCAGGGAGGCCCAGCTCAGCACGCCGCCGATCATCATGTAGC
This sequence comes from Variovorax sp. 770b2, assembly GCF_900115685.1. GTDB lineage: Bacteria > Pseudomonadota > Gammaproteobacteria > Burkholderiales > Burkholderiaceae_C > Variovorax. Next base: position 1,697,962 of record NZ_FOXJ01000001.1, read on the forward strand.
GCACGCCGCGCATGCCGCCCGCATGCAGGCGCGCGATCTCTTCATCGCTCACCTCGGGCGTTACCAATGCGATGCCGCGCGCCGAATCCCCGAACTGCGCCAGCGCATCGAGCGTGCAGCTGTTGTCGAAACCATAGCCGGTCGGCTGCACGACGACCGCGCGGTCGATGCCCAGCGGCGCCTGCACCTCGGCGCGGTAGGCCGACACCGGCGAATGCGGCGGCACCCAGGCCACGTTCGGGATCAGCGCAAAACGGTCCTCGTAGATGTGGACGTGACAGTCGCAGGCGCCGGGGTAGCGCGTGTTGCGGGTGGGTTCCATGGAGCGTCTCTTCGTGTGGTTGTGATGAACGGAACGATCAGCCGAAGGCCTTCTGCCAGCGCCAGGCCTCGGGCGCGTTGATGGCCCCCTTGGGCACCCGCCCCTGGAAGATCTCGCCCAGCTGCGCGACCGTCTCCAACGCCTGGTGCTCGACCGCAGGCGGCGTGAGTCCGCCGATGTGCGGCGTGGCGATCACGCGCGGATGCTCGGCCACGCGCGGCGATGGCATCTGGTCGGGCGCGCGGCCCACGTCGAGCGCACAGCCGGCGATGGTGCCGGCATCGAGTGCGGCAATGAGCGCGTCTTCGTCCACGAGGTTGCCGCGCGAGGCATTGATGAAGAAGGCCTGTGGCTGCATCGCGGCGAAGGCGGCGGCGTTCATCAGGTTCTCGGTGGCCTCGGTGGCGGGCGCGAGGCACACCACGAAATCGGACTGCGCCAGCAACGCATCGAGTGCGACCTGTTCGATCCCAGCGCGTTCGACCGAAGCATGCGGATCGTGCACCACGATGCGCATCCCCAGCGCCAGCGCCACGTCGCAGAGGTAGCGGCTGATCTGCCCGTAGCCGATCACGCCCAGCGTGCTGCCCCGCAGCTCGCGCCCCATCGCCGGCACGACCGGCTGGCTCGCGTGGTACAGCGCCGTCGATGCGCTGATGTGCCGCGCGAGGTCGATCATCACGCCCACGATCCATTCCGACACCGACGCGATGAACCCGGCGCTCGCCTGCGTCACCAGCACGCCGTGCCGGCTGGCCGAGGCCACGTCGATGTTGCGGATGTCGATGGCGCAGCGCACGAAGGCCTTCAGGTCGGGCAGCGCCGCGAACAGCGCCTCGTCGCCCACCGTCTGCCGGTACGAAACGATCGCGTCGCAGCCCTGCGCCAGCTCGGCCAGTTCGGCGGAGGACAGGTCTTTGTCCGTCGGGTTGAAGCGCACCTGCGCAATGGCCTGCAGCGCGGCGCTGGCGCGGTCGCCGAAATAGTGGGCGAGCTTGCTTTGCGGATGGCTGACGAAAACCGTGGTCATGAAAAGAGAAATTCCGGAAAGAAAACTAGGCGCGCGGCGGCGCCACCGAATCGCGCGCCACCAGCGTGGGCGCAAAGACGAACTCCTGCGTCGGCAGCGACGCGTCGGCCAGGCGGCTCATCACGCGCTCGACCATCACCTGCGCCATCTCGGGCACCGGCACGCGCACCGAGGTCATCGCGGGGTACATGAGCGTGGAGAGAAACACGTTGTCGATGCCGATGACCGACACGTCCTCAGGCACCGAAAGCCCCGCATCGCGAAACCCCGCCATGAGGCCGAAGGCCAGCAGGTCGTTCACGCCGATCACGCCCGTGGGGCGATCGGGCAACTTCGCGAGCAGGCTGGCCTGCATGCGGCCCAGCTCGCTCATCATCGAATCGCCGTACTCGTCGACCGGCAGGCCCTCGATGACCTGCGCGCTCGCTTCGAGGCCCGCGCTTTTCGCGGCGGCCAGAAAGCCGTTGATCTTCTCGTTCCGGCTCATGGTGCGGCCCGAGGGTGTGACGAAGGCGAGGCGCCTGTGCCCTTGCTCGATCAAATGCGCGGTCGCGATGCGCGACGACTCGAAGCTGTCGACCGTCACGTGGTCGATCACCGAAGGCATGCCGGGCGTTGCGCGCCGGTCATAGCTCACCACCACCAGCCCGCGCTCGGCCGCGGCCTCCACATGCTGCTCGTCGACCAGCGACGAGATGATGATCACGCCGCGCACGCCGTGCGCCATCAGGTCTTCGAAGAAGTGCTGTTCCTTCTCGGCATCGCGGTAGGTGTTGCCGATCATGATGCGAAAGCCGTAGCGCTCCTGCGCCAGCGTCTCGATCTCGCGCGCGATGAAGCCGTACATCGGGTTGGCCATCGAGGGCACCAGGAGGCCCAGCAACGGGGTGTAGCCCGTCTTCAGTTGCCGCGCGGAGGTGTTGGGCCGGTACTTGAGCTCGCGGATCGCCGCCTCCACGCGGGCCAGCGTCTCGGCGGCCATGCGGTCGCTGCGGCCGTTCAACACGTTCGACACGGTGCTGGTCGACACCCCGGCCTTCTGGGCCACATCGGTGATTCTGCTCACGGAATCCTTCCTGTTTTCATCGTCGTCACAAGCCCATGCGCGCGGGCAGCCACGTGGAGAACGCCGGCACGAGCACCAGCACCACGAGCGTAACGAACAACACGGCCAGGTATTTCATCATCGGCCGGGCCACGTCCTTCACCTGGGTGCCGGTGATGGCGCAGGTCGCAAAAAGGCCCAGGCCCACGGGCGGCGCGAAGAGGCCGAAGCCCATGGCGATCACCATCACCGTGCCGAAGTGCAGCGGATTCACGCCCAGCTGCGACGCGATGGGCGTCAAGAGCGGCCCGAAGATGATGAGCGCAGGCGCGCCCTCCAGGATGGCGCCGAACACGATCATGATGAGCACCGACAGCATCACGAACATCGTGCTGCCGTACGAATGCGCAAAGCCGATCATGAACTCGGAGAGGTACTGCGGAATCTGCTGGATCGTGAGCGCAAACGACAGGCTGGACGCCGCCGCCACGATGAACAGGATGCCCCCGGCCATCGACGCCGAGCGCACGAAGAGCCGCGCCACCGACTTCACCGTGAGCTCCCTGAAGGCCAGCCAGCCCACCACCAGCGCATAGATCACCGCGAACGACGACACCTCGGTCGAGGTCGCGATGCCCGATGTGACGCCCTTGCCGATCATCGCGACCATGAGAAGCGCCACGAAGGCGCCGCCCAGCAGCCGGAACGTCGGCGTGCGCACGTCGAAGGCTTCGTCGGGATTGATCTTGGTGCCCACGTAGATCGTGACCGCGGCCAGCGACAGCGCGAGCACCACCGCTGGCACCAGCCCCGCCATGAAGAGCCCGGCGATCGAGATGTTCGCGACGAAGCCCATGATGATCATGTTGATGCAGGGCGGAATGGTCTCGGCCATCACCGCGGTGCAGGCCAGGAGGCCCGCCGTCTCGTTCGGGTCCTGCTTGGTCTTGCGCACGGCCGGCATGATGATGCCGCCCACCGCGGCGATGTCCGCGAGCTTGGAGCCCGAGACGCCCGAGAAGAACGCGGTGGCCGTGATGGTGATGAGCCCCAGCCCGCCGCGCAGCCGACCGAACATGCGCAGCAGCAGTTCGATGAGCCGCGACGACATGCCGTTGGCCTCCATCAGCAAACCCGCGAGCACGAAGAACGGAATCGCCAGCAGCACGTAGTGGTCGGTGCCCGCCATCACCTGCTGCGAGTACACGAGCATCGGCAGCGACGGATCGGCCATGAAGAACACCAGCGACGACAGCGCCAGCACGAAGGCGATCGGCATGCCCAGCGCCATGCCGCCGAGAAAGCCCGCGGTGAGCAGCGCCCACGGCGGGATCGCGTGGTCGGGCACGAGCGTGTTCCATGCGACGACCGCGGCCGTCAGCGCGACGCCCACGCCCAGCGTCGACCACACCCTGCGCGCAGGCCCGTTGACGGCGTTGGCCAGGCCGAACAGCGTCATGAACAGGCTGCCGATGGTCACCGGGTACACGTAGATCCACTGCGGCATGCCGATCGGCGTGGTCATGTTGTACGAGTCGAGCAGGAGCTCGCACGACGAGGCGAAAAGGCTCGCCGACACGCCCACGACGATCCAGCTGCCGAACTGGATGAGCGCCGGCTGCCAGCGCGCGGGCAGGAGGCCGCGGAACAGGTCCACGCCCACGTGCTGGCTGCGCGCGAGCACGGTGGCCGCGCCGAAGAACACCTGGATGATCATGAGCGCGCGCGCCACCTCCTCCGCCCAGTCGAACGGGTCGTGCAGGAAGTAGCGGAACACCACCGAGATGAAGACGACGACCACGTCGATGGCCAGCACCACGCCGGCCACGTACTCGGTCATGCGCATCAGCCAGGCGAGCCAGCGGCCCGAGGCATGGGTGACGTCGAAGCCCAGCGCGGGTTCCATCGGCAATGGCGGCAGCGGCTGCATCGGCAAGGCCCCGGGCGAGATCGAAATGCTCGACATGGCCGCTCAGGCGCGCGCGGCGGTGATGGCGGCGAACAGCGGCCCCGTCTCCGGGTACTGCTTGGCGAAGCCGGACCACAGGCGCGTCTCCATCTCCTTGCGCACGAAGTCGCGCTCGCTCTTGGCCATGGGCGTGAAGACGATGCCCAGCTTCTTGAGTTCCTCGATGGCCTGCAGGCCCTTCTGCGTGCCGATCTCGCGCTGCTGCAGCGTCGAGTCGGCGGCCGCCTTCAGGAAGGCGGGGCGCAGCGTGGCGGGGATCTTGTCCATCGCGCGCTTGCCGGCCACGCACACCATCGGGCTGAACAGGTGCTCGGTCATCCAGCAGTACTTGACGACCTCGTTGAGCTTGCTCGCGAGCACCGTGGCCGCGTCGTGCTCGAAGCCGTCGACCACGCCGGTCTGCGCCGCCATGTAGAGCTCGCCGAAGGAGATGGGCGTGGGGATGGCGCCCATGATCTTGAAGGTCTCGATGAAGGCCGGCGTGGGCAGCACGCGCAGCTTGACGTTCTTCACATCGGCCAGCGACTTCACCGGGAGCTTGGTGTAGACGTTGCGCGCGCCGTAGTGCGCGCCCCAGGTGATGACCTGGCAGCCCGTGCTCTTGACCAGCATGTCGTTGAGCTTGCCGCCCACGCCGCTGTCCAGCGCACGCGCGGCATGCGCGTAGCTGTCGAACACGTAGCCCAGGTCGAGCATGCCCAGCTGCGGCGTCACCGTGGCCCAGATCGAGGAGCCGGTGAGCATCATGTCGATGGAGCCCACCTTCACCTGCTGTACCACGTCGCTTTCCTTGCCCAGCTGGTTGTTCGGAAAGTAGTCGATGCGGATCTGCTCGCCCACGGCTTTCTTGAGGTTGGCCTGCATCAACTGCGACCAGGCGAAGTGCGAGGAATTGAGGTCGGCCACGTGGGACGACGACAGGCGCAGCACCACGGTTTTCTCCTGCGCGGCGGCGCTCTGCGAAAGGCCCGCGGTCGCCATCGCGAGCGACAGCGCCGAGGAAGACTGGACGAACTGGCGGCGTGAAATCGAGGTCATGGTGATGTCTCCTGTGGGTCGATTGCCCATTCGGTTGCTCGGTCTGGCTCTTTGGTGGAACGATTTACTGTATCGATACACAAGAATGGCGGCAATGCGGTTCCGATAGGTGTTTTCCTTCGTAAACGAGGTAAAGCCGACGACCGCAAAGGCAGAATGGAAAAACCAACGGACGGATGCCCTCATGACCACATCGACACCCGAAGCCGCGCGCACCTACGCCATCGCTATGCATGGCGACCAGAAATACGGCCCGCACCCCTACGTCCACCACCTGGACGCGGTGGTCGCCCTGCTCCAGCCCTATGGAGAGAAGGCGCGGGTCGTCGGCTACCTGCACGACGTGGTGGAGGACACCGATGCCACGGTGGCGGATGTGCAAGAGCGCTTCGGCGATCTCGTGGCCCGGTGCGTGTCGCTGTTGACCGACGCGCCCGGCGCCAATCGCAAGGAGCGCAAGGCCAGGACCTATGCGGCGATGGCCCAGGTCACGGGCGACGAAGAACTCGCGCTCGTGGTCAAGGCGGCGGACCGGCTTGCCAATGTGCGGGCCTGCGTGGCCGATGGGCATCGGCAGCTATGGGACACCTACAAGGGTGAGCACCCGACGTTCAGGGCGGCTGCGTTTCGCAAGGGACAGTGCGATCCGCTGTGGTCGGAGCTCGACTCGCTTCTGTTGGAGTGGCCTCGCTCCTGAGGCCCGTTCGGGGCGGGTGCACAGGCCACCGGATGCTCCCCTCCGCGAATGTCCCCCGGGCTTCGCCCTCCTCCTTTATTTCGCTGCGGGGAGCACCCGATGGCCTGCGCACCTGGACGCACTGCTGGTGATCGGGTGATCAACCAGTGCTCTGACTACTCTGACTATTGCCCGCAGCTCGGATGCTTGTGCCCCTCGGTCGCATTGGGCAGGCCCATGAAGTCCAGGACGTGCGGCGTCGCGCCGTCCACCTGCAGCATCGCGGTCGCGCCCAGGTTGCCCTGGCAATAGGCGGTCTTGAGCGGGTTCCCGTAGTTGTTGTTCAGGATGAGCAAGGTGTCCCGCTCCGCCGCCGTCTGCCCGCCGTGGCCGCTGCCGGTGCCGCCGTGGTCCGAGGTCACGACGATCAGCCACTCCTCGTTCGCGTAGTTCGGCCGCGCGGTCAGTGCCGCGAGCACCTGGGCGATCTGCTGGTCCTCACCGGCGATCTTGCCCTGGTAGTTGGCGTTCAGCGGGTCGTAGCTCGGCGCATGGATGTCCACGTTGTGCAGGTAGTAGAAGATGGCCGTCGGCGCGTTCTTCCAGCCGAGCCAGCCCTTGACCGCATCGGTCGCCTGCTGCGAATTCTTGGCCGCATTGGCAACGACGAAATCTGCCTTCGCGGGGCGCAGGTTGTGGGTGATGTTGAACCAGTCGCCCACCACCGCCGTCGTGGCCGTGGGCCATGCCTGCTTGATGAGGTCGAACACGTGCGTCTTCTTCAGCACCAGGCCGGTGTCGTTCGAGGTCACGCCGTGCTTGTCGGCCCAGAAGCCGGTGAACACCGACGACCAGCCGGGCCCGCTGACCGTCGCCTGCCTGGTGCCGCCCGCCAGCACGTTGCCGTGGAAGGCACCGCCCGCGATCAGCGCCGACATCGCGGGTGTCTGCACGCAGCCCTGGCACTGGATCGCGTCGCCGCGCAGGCCGTCGATGCCGATCAGCAGCACGTGCTTGTTGCCCGGCACCGGGTTGGGAACGCCCTCGCCCGCGATCAACGCATAGTGGTCGTAGGGGTTGCCGGGGTAGTCGGTCTTCAGGCCGCCGACGTCGCCGGCGCGCTTGTCGCTCAGGTCGCAGCGCTGCGGGGTCTTTTGGTAGTCGAAGGACTTGCACCATGCGGCGCGGCTCGCATCGGTGCAGGCGGTGGCGCAGTCCGCGGGCGTCACGGCCTGCAGGGTCTCGGTGTTGTGGCCGCTGATCGCCGCATCGGGCGTGCGCGTGAACGCCTTCAGCGGATCGGGCTTCAGGCTGTAGTGGTCGTAGGGGTTGCCGGGGTAGTCGGTCTTCAGGCCGCCCACGTCGCCGGCCTGCTTGTCGCTGAGGTCGCAGCTCTGGTTGGCCTTGTGGAAGTCGAACGAAACGCACCAGTTCGAGCGCGGTGCCGCAAGGCAGGCCGTGGCGCACATCTCGGGCGTGGACTGCACGAGGTTCTCGACGTTGTAGCCCGAGATCGCCGCATTCGGCGAGAGCGTGAATGCGTCGAGCGGCGCGGCGGCCGCATGGCCCGCGAGCGCGGTGAACAGGCACGCCAAGCCCGCGCGGATCGATGACTTCATGTGATGTCTCCTCATCGCTTGATCGTTGGATGATTCCCGTGTTGCCCGCTTTCCTCGCGTGGCTCCTGCAACTCCGGGCGGAGTAAATCACTGTCGCCTGCTATCGATCCAATTCAAAAATCTTCGATGTCGTATTGAGCCAGCCTATACGTCGGGCCGTCATCGGCGTGTGCTTGGCCTATCGGTTTTCATCGGCCGGCTGCGCGGCAGGTCCTCGGCCGATCATCAGCCACGCACTCGACGCACTGAGCACCGCGAGCCCTGCGCTCAGCAGCATCACCCAGCGGAAACCCGCCACGAACGACTCGGCCACGGCGCGCTTGACGGACGCCGCGGTGGCCGCATCGACGCCTGGCGGTATCACCGCGCCGGCCAGCTTGCTGCGCTCGCCTTCGAGGAACGCGGACACCTCGGCCGAGGCGCCCATCTCGCGCAAACCGTCGGCCAGCGCGGCATCGAAGGCCCAGGCCATGACCGCGCCGAACACCGCGATCGCCAGCACCGCCGCGGCGCGCGACACCGCGTTGTTCACGCCCGAAGCCACGCCCGCGAGATCGGGCCCGACCGCGTTCATGACGGTGGTGGTGAGCGGCGCCACCGTCACCGCCATGCCCAGGCCCAGCACCACGACCGCGGGCAGGAAGCCGCTCCAGTAGCTCGCACCGACGCCCGGCACCGCGAACAGCACGAACCCCACCGCCGCGATGGCCGGCCCGATGACCAGCGGCAGGCGCGGCCCGAAGCGATCGACCAGTTGCCCGGCCCAGCCCGAGAGCGCGAACATGATGAAGATGAACGGCAGCAGCGCCGCGCCCGCCGCGGTGGCCGAGTAGCCCTGCACCTGGATCATGTTGAGCGGAAAGAAATACAGCCCGCCGCCCAGCGCCGCGTAGAGCAGCAGGGTCAGCAGGTTCGCGCCGCTGAAGTTGCCGATGCGCAGCAGGCCCAGCGGCAGCATCGGCGTGCGCACCTTGCGCTCCACCGCGATGAAGCCCGCGCTTCCCACGACGCCGACGCCCAATGCCGCGAGCACGTAGGGCGAGTTCCAGCCCTGCGTGGGCGCCTCGATGAACGCATAGACCACGCCGCCCAGTCCGGCGGTGGCGAGCAGCGCGCCCCAAAAATCGAGCCCGCCGCTGGCCGATGCACCGTGGCTCTCGGGCACGTGGCGCCACGTGATCCACAGCACCAGCAGCGCCATCGGCACGTTGATGTAGAAGGCCCAGGTCCAGGAGATGTGATCGACCAGGAAGCCGCCGAGCACCGGCCCCACGGCCGCCGTGATGCCGCTGAAACCCGACCAGGTGCCGATGGCCTTGCCGCGCTCCTTCGCAGGAAACGCCGCGCTGATGAGCGCGAGGCTGCCAGGCACCAGCAGTGCCCCGCCGACGCCCTGCACGGCGCGCGCGGCGATGAGCTGGTGCACGTCGGCCGCCAGCCCGCAGGCCACCGAGGAGAGCGCGAAGAGGCCCACGCCGATGGCAAAGATGCGGCGCCGGCCGTAGTGATCGCCGAGCGCGCCGCCCACCAGCAGCAGCGCCGCCAGCAGCAAGGCATAGGACTCGACCACCCACTGCGCCTGGAAGGCCGTGGCCTTGAGGTCGGACTGGATGGCTGGCAATGCGACGTTGACCACCGTGCCGTCGATGAAGGCCATGCTCGAGCCGACGATGGCGGCTGCGAGCACCCAGGGCTTCGAGGCCGGCGGGCAGGCACTCTCTTGCGCCCCGTCGCCATGGAGGATCAGCGTGTCGTCGCAGGGCGCCTTGCCGATCTGTGCCATGGGGGCCGCCTCGTCAGCTGTTCACCTGGCCATTCGCGCAGGCCGTGGAGGCCGGATTCGCACGCGCCGCGCTCAGGCTGCGTGCCATCGCCGCCGCCGCCGTGGCCGTCACGCGCTGGGCGCCCTGCGCCACGGCATCCACGCCGCCGCCGACCGCTTCGCCGATGTCCAGCTGGCACACCACGGTGCGCGCCTCGTCGGAGCGCCGCAGCGTCCAGCTGAAGCTCGCATCGACACGCCCGCCGTCGACCGCGTCGAACTGCCTCAATTGCACCGCGATGCGCCAGACCGGTTGCGAGGTCTGGCGCCCGCCCTTGGTCACGTCCAGCGCACCCAGCCGCGCGGAGATGTTGCTCGCGAGCGCATCGCGCAGCTCGTTCTCGAACGACGAGGCCCAGCGATGCTGCTCGAGTACCTCGACCTTCACGCTGCCGCCCGGCTGGCGCACCACCATCTGCGGGCGCGCGAAGCGCTCGGGCACCGCCACCGGCGCCAGTTCGATGTAGAGCGGCGCGGGGCTGCCCAGGGTCGAAGGCGCCGCGTCGGCGGCCGCGACCGGGCTGGCGAGCGTGTAGTAGTTGTCGGGCTTGCTCGCGCAGCCGGCGAGCGCCATCAAGGCAGCGCCGACGATCAGCGCGGGGTTTCCGAATTTTCCGAATGCGGCGTTCTTCATCATTTCTTGTCGTCCGGTTTGCCGCGCAGCAGCGACTCGGGATGGCGCTCCAGGTAGTCGGTCAGCACGCGCACCGAGCCCGCGGCGCGGGTCAGCTCCTGCAGCGTCTGGCGCATATCCTGTTGCAGCGGCGAATCGTCGGCCAGCGTGCGCTCGGCCGTGTTCACGGTCTTGCGCACGTCCTTCATGGCCGCGGCCAGCTCGGGCGTCACGTCGTTGTTGATGCGCGTGACGGTCTGCTCGGCGCTGGTGAGCGTCTTGTTGAGCGTGGCGAGGGTGGTGCGCAGGTCCGCCGCGATCTGCTCGTAGGGCACCTTGTTCAGCTTGCTTGCGATTTCCTGCACCTGCGACTGGATCTCGTCCAGGCTGTTGGGCATCGTGGGCAACTCGATGGGGCTCCTGGCCAGGTCGATCTTGGCGGGCGGCGCCTTCGGGAAGAAGTCGAGCGCGACGTAGACCGAGCCGGTCAGCAGATTGCCGTTGCGAAGCTGCGCGCGCAAACCCTTCTCGGCCAGGAAGCGCAGGCGCTCCTGCTGCGTGGCGCGCGACTCCGTGCCCTGCGGCTGCCCGGTCTCGCGGCGGCGCAGGCGGTCGGGATAGATCTGCACCAGCACCGGCATGCGGAACTCGCGCTCGGCGCGGTCGAACTCCACGCCGATCGACTTGACCTCGCCGATCACCACGCCGCGGAAATCGACCGGCGCCCCGGGCACGAGGCCGCGCAGCGACTGGTTGAAGTACATCAGGAGCGTCTGCGAGGGACCGTCGGGTTCCTTCATGGCCGCGGCTTCGTCCTGCGCGAGCATGAAGGCGGTGTTTTCCTTGGCGAGCGGACCCATCGCATCCTCGGGCGCCTGGAAGGCGATGCCGCCGAGCAGGATGGTCGCCAGCGACTGCGTGCGCAGCGTGAAGCCGCTGGCGCTCAGTTGCGCGTCGATGCCGCTGGCCTGCCAGAAGCGCGTGTTGACGCCCACGAACTTGTCGTACGGCGCATTGACGAACACGCGCAGCGTGACGCCGCGGCCATCGCCGTCGAGTTCGTAGGCGGCCACCTGCCCCACCTTGATCCGGCGGAAGTACACGGGCGAGCCCACATCCAGCGAACCGATGTCGGTGGAGCGCAGCAGGAACTGCTGCCCCGAGTCGTCGCGCGTGACGATGGGCGGCGCCTCCAGGCCCTTGAATTCACCCGCGGTTTCCTTCGACACGCCGGCATCGGCGCCGATGTAGGCACCCGACAGCAAGGTGCCCAGGCCCGAGATGCCCGAGGTATCCAGGCGCGGCCGCACGACCCAGAAGCGCGAATCGTCGGAGGTGAAGCTCTCGGCATCCTTGTTGAGCTGCACCAGCACCCGCACATGCGAGCGGTCGCGCGCCAGGCGCAGGCTCTGCACGAGGCCGATCTGCACGTCCTTGTATTTCACCGCGGTCTTGCCGGCCTCCAGGCCTTCGGCGGTCTTGAAGGTGAGCACGATCTCGGGGCCGCGCTCCAGCAGGATGCGCGCCACCAGCGTCACGCCCACGAGCGCAGCCACGATGGGAATCAGCCAGATCAGCGAGGGCAGCCACTCGCGGCGGCGCTTGACCTGCGGCTTTGGCAATGGCGGCGCGGACGGCGCCGGTCTGTCTTGCGGTTGCGGATCTTCTTCACTCATGCTGCTTGTTCTTCCCTGTTCTCGAAACTCTCTTGCACCGCCTGCGCCTCCTTGCTGTCCCAGGTGAGCTTCGGATCGAAGCTCAGCGAGGCCAGCATGGTCAGCACCACCACCGAGCCGAAGGCGGCGATGCCCACGCCCGCGGTGATGACCGCGAAGCCCTGGATCTGCACCAGCCCGGTCAGGAGCGACACCACGAACACGTCGAGCATCGACCAGCGGCCGATGATCTCGATGATGTGATACAGCTTTGCCCGCTCGTGCTGCCGCCAGCTGCTGCCGCGCTGGGCCGTCACCACAAGCAAGAAAAGCACCGCCAGCTTGAACAGCGGCACCAGGAAGCTCGCGATGAAGACGATGGCGGCCAGCCCGTAGGCGCCCGACACCCAGAAATAGATCACCCCGCTCAGGATGGTGTCGTACTGCGCGCCGAAGAGGGTGCGCGTGATCATCACCGGCAGCAGGTTGGCCGGGATGTACATGATGCAGGCCGCGATCAGGAACGCCCAGGTGCGCGTGAGGCTCTGCGGCTTGCGTGTGTGCAGGTGCGTGCCGCAGCGGCCGCAGGCATCGCCCTCTTGCGCATCGCGCCAGACGGCCGCGCAGTGCGGGCAGGCCAGGAGGCCCAGCGAGGCGGCGGTGGCGACCGGGGCGTCGGGATCGTGCGCGACGTCCTCATGCACCGGCCGCGTTTCGCGCGGCCTGCGAAAGGGAAACAGCTTCATGCGGAAGCCTCTTTCTCTTCGTCGCCCGCGGCCTGGAAGGTCATCTCCCAGAACGCGCCCGGGTTGAACGACAGCACCGCCGTCAGCGTGACCGTCAGCGCCATGAAGGCCCAGAGCGCGGGGCCCGGCACCACGGTCGCCATGCTGGAGAGCTTGACGATGGCCACCAGCACGCCGAGCAGGAACACCTCGATCATTCCCCAGGGGCGCAGCGACTGCATCATGCGCACCAGGATCGCGAAGCCCAGCGGCCGGTGCTCGCGGCGCAGCGGAATCAGCAGGTACGCGAGGATGCACAGCTGCAGCAGCGGAAAAAGAATGGTCGTGGCCAGCACCAGCAGCGCCACCACCGACATGCCCTCGGCCCCCAGCACCACCACCGCGCCGGCCAGCGTGGTCTGGCTGGTCAGGCCGCGCAACTCGATCTCGACGATGGGAAACAGGTTGGCGATGGCGAACATGATGAGGCTCGCCACCGTCAGCGGCAGGATGCGCTGCTGTTGCGAGCCGGGGTGCCTGTCCAGCTCGGTGCCGCAGCGCGGGCAGCGGGCCACGTCGCGCGGCTGCAGGGGCGTGCGGGTGTAGACCGCGTCGCAACCCGGGCAGACCACGGTGTCAGGTACTTCCTTCATGGGGTCGTACCCTACCCTATTCAGTGGTGCGGATTTGTCGTCTTCAGTCGCAGACTGCTGAAAACCGCCGCCACCGCCGCGCAAGAGGCGGCCAGCACCAACGCCACCACCGGGCCGTGCCCGCCGTGCGGGCTCCAGACGCTGAAGACCCCCGCCAGCACCACGGCGCCGAGGGTCTGGCCCGTGAGCCGGGCCGTGCCCAGCATGCCGCTGGCCGCACCGCTTCGGTGCGCGGGTGGCGAACTGACGATGGTGTGGTTGTTGGGCGACTGGAAGAGCCCGAAGCCCAGCCCGCACAGCGCCATGCGCCAGGCGATGTCGGCATTGCCCGGATGCGCCGGCAGCGCGGCCAGCAGCGCGAGGCCGGCGGCCAGCAGGCCGAGGCCGATGCCGCCGAGCAGCCCGTCCGGATACTTGCCGATCAGCTTTCCCGCGATGGGCGCCATCACCACGATGGCCAGCGGCCACGCGGTGATGAGCAGCCCGGCCTCGATGTGGCTGCGGCCGTACACATCGAGCAGCAGGAACGGCAGCGCGATGTAGGCCAGCATCTGCGCGCAGAACGCGGCCACCGAGGTGCCCATGGACAGCGCGAAGACCGGAATGCGCAGCAGGTCGATCGGGAAAAGCGGCACCGCCTGCGTGCGCTGGCGTCGAAGGTAGACGAAGCCCACCGCCAGCCCGGCCAGCAGGATGGCCCAGGCGGACCAGTGCGCACCGTCGCCTCCCACGCCGCCTTCGCGCACACCCAATCGGTCCACGCCCAGGAACACCAGCGAGAACATCAGCACGTTGAGCGCCACGTCGACGGGCGAGAACCTGAGCCCCGCCGCCGGCGCCACGCGGTTGAACGGCAGCGCCCTCATGCCCAGCGCGAAGGTGACGATGCCCAGCGGCACGTTGATGGCGAAGAGCCAGGGCCACGAAGCCACCGACAAAATTGCCGCCGCCACCGAGGGCCCGGCCACGGAAGACGTGGCCACCACCAGCGAGTTGATGGCCATGCCCTTGCCCAGTTGCGACGAGGGGTACGTGAGCCGCACCAGCGCCGCGTTGACGCTCATGATCCCGGCCGCGCCCAAGCCCTGGAAAGCGCGCGCCGCGATCAGCGTGCCGAGCGAGTTGGCGAAGGTCGCGGCCAGCGACGACAGCGCGAACACCGCCATGCCCACGAGGTACACGCGCCGGTACCCCACCAGGTCGCCGAGCGAGGCCAGCGGCAGGAGCATCACCAGCGTGGCGATCTGGTAGGCGTTGACCACCCAGATCGCCTGCGACGGACTGGCATTCAGCTCGCGCGCGATGCCCGGGAGCGCCAGGTTGACGATGGTGCCGTCGAGCACCGCGACGATCAGGCCGAGGATGATGACCAGCATGGCCCAGCCGCGCGCGGGCGAGGCCAGGCCGTCGATGGGCTTCAGGGTGTTGTCTTGGGCGCTTGCCGATGCGGCGCCTGGATGTATCGAGCTCACGCTTGCTGCGTCCTTCGTGTGGGTTCCGAGCGCACGCTGCCCAGCGTCAGCCAGGTCAGCACCAGCGCGATCAGCGCGCCTGCGGCCATGCCTGCCACCATCGGCAGCGGCCGGCCATCGGTGAAGAAGCCCACCACCGCCATGGCGAGTGCGCCCGTCAGCATCTGCAGCGTGCCGAGCAGCGCCGAGGCGGTGCCCGCGATGGCGCCGTGCATTTCGAGCGCCAGCACGCCGGTGGTCGGGATCACCAGGCCCATGAAGCCCGAGGCGATGAAGTACAGCACGATGAGCACCCAGATGCTGTCGCCGCCCATCGCGAAGTACGCGAACATCGCGACCATCGCCGCGCCGCAGCACGCGACGCCGAACTTCACGAGGTTGACCAGCCCGTAGCGCTCGCCGAGCGCGCCGGTGAACTGCGAGGCGCCGATGAAGGCGGCCGCGTTCACGCCGAAGGCCACGCTGTAGAGCGCGGGCGAGAGGCCGTAGTGGTCGATCATCACGAACGACGAATTGGCCAGGTAGGTGAAGAAGCCCGCCATCGCGAAGCTGCCGATGAACACCAGCCCGAGGTAGTGCCAGTCGCGCAGCAGCAGCCAGTAGGCCGAGAGCGCGCTGCCCAGGCTGCTTTCGACGCGCTGCGAAGCGGGCCGGGTTTCGTCGAGCAGCTTGACCATCATCGCGAGACCCGCCACCGCGGCGATGGTCACGGCCCAGAACACGCCGCGCCAGCCCGCCACGGCAATGACCGCACTGCCCACGAGCGGCGCGAGGATCGGCGACACGCTGAACACCAGCATCAGGAGCGACATCAGCCGCGCCGCGTCGGTGCCGGTGTGCAGGTCGCGCACGACGGCGCGCGGAATCGCCATGCCGGCCGCGGCGCCCAGGCCCTGGACGAAGCGCAGCGCGATCAGCGTGTGGATGTCGGTGGCCAGCGCGCAGCCCACGCTGGCCAATGCGAAGAGCACCAGCCCGGCATACAGCGGGGGCTTGCGCCCGACCATGTCGGAGATCGGCCCGTAGAGCAGCTGGCCCGCGCCGAGCGAGAGGAAGAACGCCGTGAGGCTCATCTGCACCGCGCCGATGTCGGCGCGCAGGCTCTGCCCGATGGCGGGCAGCGCGGGCAGGTACATGTCGATGGCGAAGGGCCCGATGGCCGAGAGCAGGCCCAGCAAGAGGGCCATCTTGAAGAAGGGGGAAGAACGCATTGACCCGATTGTCGCCAAGCGCGGCAACCGGCGCCCGCGTGGGGTCGGTTGCCTGCCCGCCCCGCCCGGCGCTAACTCGGGGAAAAGAATCGGTTGGCAGGCCGCGGCAAACCAAGGTTCTCGCGCAAGGTACGACCTTCGTATTCACGCCGGAAGATGCCGCGGCGCTGCAGTTCGGGCACCACCTTGTCGACGAAGGCGTCCAGTCCGCCCGGCAGCCACGGGAACATCACGTTGAAGCCGTCGGAGCCCTCGGTCTCGAGCCACTCCTGCATCTCGTCGGCGATGGTCTGCGCCGTGCCGACGAAGGCCAGCCCACCGTAGCCGCCCAGGCGCTGGGCCAGTTGGCGCACCGTGAGCTTTTCGCTGCGGGCCAGTTCGATCACGCGGGCGCGGCTGCTCTGGCTCGCGTTGGTCTCGGGCACGTCGGGCAGCGGCGCATCGGGGTCGAACGTCGAGGCGTCGTGGCCGAGCTGGATCGAGAGCGAGGCGATCGCGCTGTCGTAGTGCACCAGGCTGTCGAGCCTCGCGCGGATGGCGCGGGCTTCTTCGACCGTGTCGCCGACCACCACGAAGGCTGCGGGCAGGATCTTGAGATGGTCCGGCTCGCGCCCGAGCTTGCGCATGCGGCCCTTGATGTCGGCATAGAAGCTTCGTGCCGCGGCCAGCGTGCCCGGCGCGGCGAAGATCGCCTCGGCCGTTTCCGCCGCGAGCTGCCGCCCTGCTTCCGACGCGCCCGCCTGCACGATCAGCGGCCAGCCCTGCACCGGCCGCGCGATGTGCAGCGGGCCGCGCACCGAGAGGTACTTGCCCTTGTGGTCGAGCACATGCAGCTTCGCGGGGTCGAAGAAACGGCCGCTCTCGGCATCGCGCTCGAAGGCGTCGTCGGCCCAGCTGTCCCAGAGACCCGTGACCACGTCGTAGAACTCGCGGGCGCGGGCATAGCGCTCGTCGTGTTCCATGTGGTCGTCGCGGCCGAAGTTCAGCGCTGCGTCGGGGTTGGAGGTGGTCACGATGTTCCAGCCCGCGCGGCCTTCGCTCAGGTGGTCGAGCGAGGCGAAGCGGCGCGCGATGTGGAACGGCTCGTCGAAGGTGGTCGATGCGGTCGCGACCAGTCCGATGTGCTTCGTGTGCTGTGCCAGCGCCGACAGCAGCGTGAAGGGCTCGAACGAAGTGACCGTGTGGCTGCGCTGCAGCGCCTCGATGGGCATGTTGAGCACGGCCAGGTGGTCGGCCATGAAGAAGGCGTCGAAGCGCCCGCGCTCCAGCGTCTGGGCCAGTTGCTTCAGGTGCGCGAAGTTGAAGTTGGCGTCGCGCCAGGCACCCGGATAGCGCCATGCGCCGGTGTGGATGCTGACCGGGCGCATGAAGGCGCCGAGTCGCAACTGCTTGCCCGTGCTCATGCCGCTCATTCGGCCGGCCAGAACACCAGCGCGCGCAACTCGATGCTGCGGCGCGGCGGCGCCTCGGGCGCGCCGGTCGGGTCTTCGAACGCGGTGTGCGCGGTGAAGCGCGCGGTGCCGTCCTCGCGCGAGTCGTAGATCTTCAGGAGCAGCGCCTCGTCGGGCCGCAGCCTCGGGAACCAGTACCACCGGTGCTTCGGGTTCCAGGTGAAGGAATAGGTCTCGCCGACCTTGTCGGGGTAGACCAGGTCGCTGGGCACCATGTCCTCGAACGCGATGGAGCGCGCATCGCACAGCGCGAGCGGCAGGCGTTCCACCGTGGCCAGCGGGCGCCACAGGTTGACGATGGCGAAGCGGTGCTTCAGGCGCTCTTCTGCTTCTTCGGGCGGCAGGTGGGCGCGCACGCGGCGCGGCGCGGAGACGAAGGTCTGGTCGTTGTGCACCCGCCGCACGGGCTCGCGCAACGCGGCGGTGCGTCGCGAGCCCTGCGCGCTGTCGCGCAGCGTGTGGTCGAAGACGACGATCTTCTCGGCGCCCGTCACGTCGCGCAGCAGCGCTTCGGCCTCGCGGTAGTAGATGTCGCGGATCGCCCCGTCGTGCGAGAAATCGGCCACCACGCTGCGGTGCGAGATCTGCGTGAAGCCACTGCGGTCGAGCGAGAGTTCGCGCAGCGCCACGAGCGGGCGGCCATCGCGTATCGCCACGCGGCGCGGCTCCAGTTCGCCGGTCACCCAGGGCACGCCCGGCGGCGGCTCGAAGGTGTAGCTCACCGGCCTGCCCTGCCCCGCCTTCAGGTAGTTGAGCTCGCCCTCCACCGAGGAAAGCGTGGCGGCCACCAGGTGGTCATTCGATGCGGTGCCCATGCGGCATGACTCCTCAGAAGGGTTCCTTGAACGGGCGCAGGTCGAGTTCCTGCGTCCATGCGCTGCGGTGCTGCGCGTGCAGCTGCCAGTAGCTCTCGGCGATGGCGTCCAGCTGCAGCAGGCCGTCGTCGCCCGCCTCGGCCACGCGCTGGGGCGCATTGCTGCGCAGGCGCTCGCCGTCGATGCCGCCATCGATCACCACGTGCGCCACGTGAATGCCTTGCGGACCGAACTCGCGCGCCAGGCTCTGGCTGAGCGACCGCAAGCTGGCCTTGGCGGCCGCGAAGGCGGCGAACGGCGGCTTGCCGCGCAAGGCGGCGGTAGCGCCGGTGAACAACAGGCTGCCGCGCGCCCTGGGCGCGGTGGCCTCGAAGCCGTTGGCCAGCAGGCCCTGCAAGGCCTCGCGCGCAAAGATGAAACCGCCCAGCGCGCTGGTGCGCCAGGCCTGCGTGAACTGGTCGACCGAGATCTCCAGCGTCGGCGCGCGCACCGCGCTCGAGGCATTGAAGATCGCCACCGAGAGCGGGCCCAGGGCCTTCACGCGCTGCGCGATGCCGTGGATCTCGGCCTCGCTGGCCACGTCGCCTGCGAACACCTGGGCGCGCCCGCCGGCGGCCTCGATTTCAGCGGCCACCGCGGCGAGTTGCGCCTGGGTGCGGCCGGTCAGTGCGACGAGGAATCCCTCGGCCGCGAAGCGCCGTGCGAGCGCGGCGCCCAGGCCGGCGCTGGCGCCGACACCGGCAATCCAGGCCACCGGCGATGGGCCCGGACCGGAGGAAGAAACAGGGGGAGGTGAAGAGGCTGGAGGCATAGGTGAGGCCGAAGGCTATACCCCCGCTCCGGGGCGTGGAACGATGCAAAAGCGATAACCTTATTCGTTGGCTGGTCGCCGGCCGCGCACGCTTGACGTGCCACGGAATTTCCCTGCGACACGATCGGCGGCTACGCTATCGGCTTCCCGGACCGCTTCCACAACAACTCACAGCATCTGCCATCCAGGAGGAGTTACCCATGGCCTTCGCCCGAACGATCCATGCCGATCTGCTTCGCGTGTTTCTTCTGACCCTCGTGTCGCTCTTCGCCATACCGGCGGCGACGCTGGTCTTCACCGAATACGCGCTGCGCTCGCAGGACGCCGAGTTCCTGCAGTCGATCGAGAAGCGCATCAACGCCGATGCCCGCCTCACTCCCGACGACAAGGCGCAAGCCACCGCGTTCTACCGCAGCCACCCGCTCTCCAAGGCCTGCGACGCCACCGCGCCGGAAGACAAAAATTTCCACGACAAGGTGTGCAGTCCCTACTCGATGCAGTGGCAGTTCCACTGGGCCGATCGCGCCGCCCTCTGGACGCTGGCGCTCGGCGCGGCGTTGCTCGCCGCGGCACTGGTGCTGGGCGCGCTGGCCTTCGCCAACCGGGGCCTGCGCTACGCGAGCTTCGTCGCGGGCTGGCGGCTCATGACGGTGTCCAGCGCCGTCGAGGTCGTGCTGCAGAGCGCGATGCTGGTGTGGCTCTCGTTCTGGCTCACCGCCTTCTTCTGGCACAGCTACTACGTCAAGCTGATCATCATCGCCGGCGTCGCGGCCGCGGCGGCTGTCTTCTATGCGGTGTACACGCTGTTCAAGAAGCTGCCCTCGGTCAACGCGATCGACGGCGAGCTCATCGCCGAGGCCGATGCGCCGCGCCTGTGGGAGCGCATCCGCCAGCTCGCGGGCCGCGTGAAGACCGCGCCGCCGGACCAGATCGTCGCGGGCATCGACACCAACTTCTTCGTGACCGAAGCGCCCATCGAAGTCGGCGGACGCACCTTGAACGGCCGCACCCTGTTCGTGAGCCTTCCGCTCCTGCGCGTGCTCGACCAGTCCGAGGCCGATGCCGTGCTGGCCCACGAGCTGGCCCACCTGGGCGGCGGCGACACCCGCAGCAGCGCGGCGCTCGGCCCGAAGCTGCGGCAGTTCGACCAGTACACCTGGAAGATGCGCAGCGGCGGCCTCACCATCGTGGCGCACTACCTGCTGCGCCTCTATCGCATGATCTTCGAGTTCGCCCTGGCGCGCGACAGCCGCGAGCGCGAGTACAAGGCCGACCGCGTCTCCGCGAGCCTCACGGCGCCGAGCGCCATCGTGCAGTCGCTGATCAAGATCTCGGCCTACGCGAGCTACCGGAGCGACGTCGAGCAGAAGCTCTTCGCGCAGAACCGCCAGCACGACGGCGCGCTGGGCATCGCCAGCTTCGTGGCCGACGGGCTGCCGCCCTACGCCAGTTCCGAGGCGTTCATCGAGACGATGAAGACCGCCGACGTGCCCCACCCCTACGACAGCCATCCGCCATTGCTCGAACGCATGCGCAACGTCGACCACCATGTGCCCGAGAGCGTGTACGGCACCATCGTCGCGACCGCGCCAGAGGCCACCTGGGCCGACGAGATCGAGACGGCCCCTGCCATCGAGCAGCGCCTGTGGAGCGAGTACGAGCAGCGCTTCGTGCAGAACCACGACCTGGCCCTGGCCTACCGCTACGAACCCGCCACCGAAGAAGAGCGCGTCGTGGTGCTGCGGCACTTTCCGCCGGTCGAATTCGCGCTGAAGAACGGCGAGCGCATCGTGATCGACTACAAGGGCCTGCACCCGAGCGCGGACGGCGGCTCGACCATCGCGTGGGACGAGGTGAAGGGCCTCACCTACAAGGACGGCAGCTTCGGCGACACGCTGATCGTCACGCACCATGACAAGGCCATGCTGGGCGCGCGCACCACCAAGGTCAAGGTGGCGGGCCTGGGCAAGCAGAAAGACAACTTCAGGGGCGCCGTCGGCCACTACTGGCAACGCCACCAGGTCATGAGGGCACAGCAAAAAGAAGAAGATCAAGCGTCCTGACCTCCAGCCACCTGTCACCGGACAGGCTCCACAAAAACCTTCACATAACAGGAGACATACCGTGAACCCCGTCGAACAGAGAACCATCTCCAAGATCAGCTGGCGGCTCTTGCCGCTCCTGATGATCAGCTACTTCATCGCCTACCTGGACCGCGTGAACCTCGGCTTTGCCGGGTCCGCGATGTCCAAGGACCTGGGCTTCACCGCCGCCGTGTTCGGCAGCGCGGCCGGCATCTTCTTCCTCGCGTACTTCCTCTTCGAGGTGCCCAGCAACATGGCGCTGGAGCGCTTCGGCGCGCGCCGCTGGATCGCCCGCATCATGTTCAGCTGGGGCATTCTTTCCGCGGCCCAGGCCTGGGTGGGCGGCTCGACCAGCTTCAACGTCGTGCGCTTTCTGCTGGGCATTGCCGAGGCCGGTTTCTTTCCGGGCGTGATCTTCTACATCACGCTGTGGTTTCCGGCGGCGTACCGCGCGCGCATCGTGGGCTGGTTCATGTTCGCGATCCCGATCTCCACGGTGATCGGTTCGCCCATCTCGGGCTACATCCTCAACATGGACGGCATGGGCGGCATGCACGGTTGGCAGTGGCTGTTCATCCTGGAGGCGATTCCCTCGCTGATCCTGACCTTCTTCATCCTGTTCTACCTGCCCGATGGCCCCAAGGATGCGAAGTGGCTCTCCAACGAAGAGCGCGACTGGCTGCAGCAGACGCTCGACGGCGAGCGCCGCAACCGCGAGGCGCTGCACACCATTTCATGGAAGCAGGCGCTGCTGAACCCGCGCGTGATCGGCCTGGGCTTCGTCTACATGGGCATCACGGTGCCGCTGTACGGCCTGAGCTTTTTCCTGCCGCAGATCATCAAGGGCTTCGGCGGCCTGGGCAACGTGGAGATCGGCTTCATCAACGCCTTCCCGTACCTGATCGGCGCCATCGCGATGGTGTTCTGGACCCGTGCCTCCGACGCGAAGAAGGAGCGCAAGTGGTTCCTCCTGATCCCGCTCGCCTGCATCTTCGTGGGCCTCGTCGCGGCCGCGGAAACCAGCGCGCCGGTGCCCAAGATGGCGGCCGTGACGCTCGCCGCATTCGGCATCTTCAGCGCGCTGCCGATGTTCTGGACGCTGCCCACCGCCATCCTGAGCGGCACCGCGGCCGCGGCGGGCATCGCATGGATCAACTCCATCGGCAACCTGGGCGGCTACATCGGCCCGACGATCTTCGGCGCGCTGAAGGACCGCATGGGCAACGACATCTACGCGGTGATCTTTCTCGCGCTGCTGTCGGCGGTGGCGTTCGTGCTGGTGCTGATCATCGGACACGATGCGCGGGCGGAGCAGGCCGCGGCGGGGCGGGCCTGAGCGCTGCGACGAACGGCAGCCGCGCCTTGCTGCTGCTGTTTCTGTCGCTTGCATCGGCGCGCTGCTTCGCTTCGTGGAGCATCGAAACCGATCGCTCCACCGCCGAACTACATGGCCTGTTCGAGATACGGCAGGAGGCTCGCGAATTTGTCGCGAAGGAGAACGCACGCAATCACAGCGGATGGGTGGCGCTCGACCCGAACATGAAAGTCTTGGTCCCGAGGTGCAGCGTCCCGCTTGAAACCCAATGGACACCCAAGAGCTACGGGCTGACGGGACGCAACGTCATGGTCACCTGCGCACGCGCCGTGGGCACCACCCTGCAGAAATGGCACGTGCATGTGCCGGTCACGCGAAACAGGTAGGGCTTCCTGCCCCGCGGCTCAGTTGGACTTGCTCCGCGCAGCCTTCTTGCCGCTCTCGGCGCGCGGCGCATCGTTGCTGGCCGGCGCGTTGCCGACATTCGCCTGATCGACCCACAGCAGCGCATCGACATACGACACGAACCGGTTGAGGTATTCCGGCGACAGCTCGCGCATGAGCGTGAGCGATTGGTGCACGAGGTTGTGCGAGTTGAGCGGGCCGGCGTTCTGCGGCAGCTTCGCCAGCGATTGCGTGAGCCGCCGTTCGGCGCTGAGCTTCGACCACGTGCTCCGGAAAAACGGGAGCACCTTCAACTCGTTGGTCACCGGGTCCATCCGCTCGGACGATGCATGCTGCACGAGGTGGCCGGTCAGTTCCGCGAGCGGCCCACGCGCAGGCGGCTTGACTGCGGCGGCTTCTGCATCGGGAATCTTTTGGAGATCCTCGCCATAGGCTGCAAGCAATGCGGAGACTTTCTCCTCCAGGATGCGCCGCGCTTCCCCGCCGTGGTCCGCCGCGCGCCGCGCCAGCGTCTCGATGAAGTGAAAACGCACCGGGTCGAGGCGATGCGCCCCGCGCTCGCGCCAGGCGTCGAGCGTTGCGTCCATTCCGTTTGCTTCGCTGCTACTCACGAGGCTTTGTCTTCGCGTCCGAACGCTTCGGCGTGGGCGCCATCTCCACGCGCCGGTTCCTGGAGCGTCCATCGGCATCGGCATTCGACGCCACCGCCTGCTCGGCGCCGAACGCCGCGGCAAAGATGGCGGACGACGGAATGCCTTCTTCGATCAGCGTGCGCGTCACCGTCAACGCGCGCTGGGCCGAGAGCTCCCAGTTGTCCGCGAACTGGCGGTTGCCGCCGCGCACCTGCCTGTCGTCGGTGAAGCCGCTCACCATCAGGATCTCGTCGCGGGCCTGGAGGTAGGCGGTCAGCGGCGCGGCCAGGCTCTTGAGCAACTGCCGGCCTTCGGGCTGCAGCTCGGCGGAGTTCAACGCGAACAGCACGCTGCCGCTGATGCCGATGCGCCCGTTGTTCAGCGTCACGCGGCCGGCGGCCAGCGGCCCGGCCAGCGCCTGCTCGAGCGTCTGCAGCCGCTCGGCCTCGACCTTGCGCTGCTTGACCTCGGTTTCGAGCTGGGTTGCCAGGTCGAGCTGCATGCCGATCACGCACACCAGGATCAGCACGAAGGCGCCCAGCAGGCCCGACATCAGGTCACCGAAGACGGCCCATACCGGGACCGATGCCTCGGTGCCGGCGTCGATGTCCTCGGTCATCACGCTTCGCTGCCTGCCGTTGCGCGGTGATCGCGTTGGTCGCGCTGATCGCGTTGCGCAGCGAGTTGCTGCAGGTCTTCGACGATCTGCTTCTGCGACATGATGCTCAGGTCGATCACCTCGCGGGCCTGCGCCACGTAGTACGCCAGTTGCTCGTCGCTGCGCGTGATCGACTTGCCCAGCGCGCCCTCGATGCGCTGCAGGTGCGCGCTCATCTTGTCGTTCGATTCGGTGAAGAGCTTCACGGCAAAGCCGAAGGCCTCGCCCAGGCTCGCCACCTCGACGGCACTGCCGGTGATCTGTGCGGCCACATCGGCCATCTTTCCGGTCTCCGCATCGACCTTGTCGTTGAAGCGCGTGCCGACGCGGTCCAGCAGGTCCGCCGACGTGGCCACGAGCGCGTCGATGGCGCTGCGCTGCTCGGTGGAGGCGTGGTTCACTGCATCGAGCAGCGTCTCCAGCGTGCCGAGGATGCGGCTTCGCTCGTCAAGCATCGCGTTGTCGCGCGCCATGCTGCCTTCGAGCTTCTGGCGCAGCTCGGCGATCACTTGGGCGGCGGCGCGGGGTGCCTCGGCGGCGGCCTGCATGAGCTGGCCGATTTCGGCGATGGTGCTCTTTGCGTGCGCTTCGCTCTGGGCGGAGATGTCGCCAGCGGTCTGCGCGAGCGTCTTGCAGATTTCCTGCTGCTGCACCTCGCTGCGCGCGCCGGCCTGCTGCCATTCCTGCTGGAGCGACGCGGCCATCGCTTCGAGCGCCTGGGTCCAGTTGGCCAGCCGCTGCTGGTCGCGCGAGGCCATCTCGGTCTGCAGGTCGGTGTGCGCCTGGCCCACGGTGCCCAGCAGCGAGGCCGAATGCTGCTCGAAAGTGGCGGCGGCGGCCGCGAGCGCGCGCTGTGTGTCGCCCGAGAGGGTTTCGCTCGCGCGTTCGTGCTGTGCGAGCGCACTGCGCCAGTTGTCGGACACGCGCTCGACCGTGGTTTCCAGGCGGGCGGAGACGCCGTCCACCAGCGAGGCCGAGCGCTGCTCGAAGGTCTGCGTGAACTGGTCGAGCGTGGCGCGCAGGTCCTTGGCTTGCGCCTCGCTCGTGCGTTGCTGCCCGGCGAGCGCGGTCTTCCAGATGTCCGCCACGGTGGTGGTGTTGGTCTCGAAGCGGGTGGAGAGGCCATCGAGTTGCCGCTGCACGCCTTGTTCGACGGTGTGGTGCAGCGCGGCCGTCTCGCGTGCGATGCCGGCCATGGTGGCTTCGACCACCGGCTGGATCGTCGCGCCGGCGATGCGTGCGCTTTCGGCAAGGCCCTCTTTCAGCGACTGGCCGACGGAAGAAGCCAGGTCCTCGTACACCGCCTCGGCCTTGCCGTAGAAGCTGTCCTGGCTGGAGATCAGTCGCTCGTTCAACGCCTGGCTCTGGCGCTCCATCGTCGCCATCATCAGCTGCAGGCGGTCGACCAGCGCGGGCATCGCCTCGCCCTGGCGCTGCAGCAGCTTGAAGGACTCTTCGCGCTGATGCGCCTGCGAAAAGACGCGCAAGCTGGTGGCGATCCGGGTGTCGAGCAACTGCCCGGTCTGCAGCCTGTCGCGCCGGCTCAGGGCCGAGAGAAGGCCCAGCGTCGCCGACGTCGCCACGCCCGCGAGCGAGGTGCCGAACGCCACGCCCAGTCCCTTGACCGGCGCGGCCAGCGAGGCGCGCATGGCCTGCAGGTCCGACGCGCTCTCCAGCGCCGTGCCCGTGCCGTTCAGCGTGACCACCATGCCGAGGAAGGTGCCCAGCATGCCCAGCAGCACCAGGAGGCCGGCGAGGTACGGCGTGAGGCTCGGACCGGGCAAGCCGACGCGCTCGCCCTCGATGCGCAGGCGCACCGCGTTGCGCAGCGACGGATGCAGCTTGTCGAGCCACTCGCCCAGGCTGGCCGGTGGCCCGGTCAGGTCCGTCACAGCGGTAGTCAACGTGGATGTCGCCTGCCCGAAGCGGTGCAACTCCAGCGCGCCGACCACGTAGAACGCGCCGATGAGCACGGTGATCGCCAGCGCCAGCGGGTTCGAACCGATGTATCCGATGCCCACCCAGCAGACCGCGGCCAAGCCGACGACGAAGACGATGCGATGAAGAAGTTGGGTCATGAAACTCTGGTTAGCTCGCGCGAAGGGCTTCGAGCAGCCCTTCGACCGGTTGAAATCGGACTTCCATCTCGGCGAGCAACACGTCGTGCATGTCCTTGCGGAACACGGCCAGCCACACGCCGGCCTCGGGCTCGGCATCGACGTTGGCATCGGCCTGGTGCAGGCGCTTGAAATGCTTTTCGAGCGTCGCCGGGACGCTCGACAGCAGCCGATGCTCCTGCGCGCTCAACACCTGCTCCATGACCACGTCCACTGCCGCCAGTCGCGCCATCTCGGGCGAGCGCGTCGCCAGCGTCGAGCGCAGGCGGCCGCGCAAGGGGCCGATGCTCGTCGCCATGGCCTGCTGCCTGGCGTGGTAGCGCCGGCGGTAGGCCGCGAAGTCGGCTGTGTTGTCCCGGGAAGCGACGTGCATGTCTTCCGCGATGGCGTTGGCCAGCGCGCTGCGCACGCGGTTGCATTCGCGTTCTTCGGGGTTGCCGGCCGCGCGCGCGCCAAGGGACGCAAAAGACGCAGCCGCCAGGCCGCCGTTCAACGCTGCAGACAGGGAGATGGCATCGGTCCAGCCGAGCCATTGACTCAATCGATCCGCAAAAGCCTGCTTGGGCTCGGGGACTTCGATGTCGGTCAGTCGAGCGAGCAAGCGAATCAGCGCCGAGCCGGTGAAGCCTGTGCGCCTTGACACTTGCACCATGACCGCCAGATGGAAAAACCTGGCAGTCTACACTGCAGATTCCCCCTGGACGGCCCTGCTGCCACGGGCGGTTGCTTTGCGTGACATCTTGCTTAACATTCGAAACACAATGGCCTGTTCAGCCTCTGAAATCAGGTCTTCGGACGCGCTCAAAGCCCCAGCTTGTAGCCTTCGTGGCTCGCAACGAAGCCGAGTTTTTCATAGAAGCGATGCGCGTCCGGACGGCCCTTGTCCGTGGTCAGTTGCACCAGCGTGCAACCGCGCGCCCTGCACTGTGCAATGGCCCATTCGAACATCTGCTGGCCCACGCCCGAACCGCGCAACGCCTGTGCAATGCGCACCGCCTCGATCTGCCCCCGCCATGCGCCGGTCCGGGCAATGCCCGGTATGAACGACAGCTGCAAGGTGCCGACCACCGCGCCGGCCCCGTCCACGGCCACCGCGAGCTGCTGGTTCGGATCGGCCTCGATGGCGTTGAACGCGGCGAGGTATCGCGCGTCCAGCGTCGGCCCGGCCGCTTCCCGGCGGCGCCCCAGTTCGTCGTTCGCCAGCAGCTGGACGATGGCGGAAAGATCGGCCCGCGCCGCGGTGCGAAAAGTGATGTGGTTGTCCATGCTCTCTCAGTACAAGGTCGACTGCTGCCTCGCCGGCAACTCACGGTCGTAGGTGGCCCCGTCGAACGCCGCATCGGTCAGCGCGGAAAGTATGGCCCCGGCCGTCGGCACCTCGCGCTTCGCATCCGCCGCCACCGGCGCCCAGAGCCTGGAGCGCTGGATCGCGCGGGCGCATTGGAAGTACACCGTCTCCACCTCGACCTGGATCACGCATTGCGGCAGCTTGCCCTGCACCGCGAAGCGCGCCAGGAGATCGGGCGCGACGCTGATGCGCGCGCTTCCGTTCACGCGCAGCGTTTCGCCGACGCCGGGAATCAGGAAGAGCAAGGCCACGCGCGGATCGGCCACGATGTTGCGCAGGCTGTCGATGCGGTTGTTGCCGCGGCGCTCGGGCAGCAGCAGCGTCTTGTCGTCCTGCACCACCACGAAGCCCGGCGGGTCGCCGCGCGGCGATGCGTCCAGCCCGCCGGGGCCGGTGGTGGCGAGCACGGCGAAGGGCGATGCGGCAATCAGCGCCTGGTAGCTCGGGTGCAGGTACGCCACTTCCTTCTTGAGCGAGGCCTCGCCGGGCTGGCCGAACAGGGCCTCGAGCTGCGCGACGGTTTCGATGGCGTGGGATGTGGTCATGACGTGCGCTCCTGGGCGGGGGATGTCGGATGGGGCGACGGATTCCGGCCGCAGGCGATCGCCATGATGGCCAGCAGCACTGCGGCGATGCCATAGATCCACGGCGGCGACGCGACCGGCAGCAGCAGCCCCGCGATGAGCGGCCCGGTGCCGGCGCCGATGTCACGCCACACCGAGCGCGCGGCGAGCGCCTGCACGCGCTCGGGCCCGGGCGTGCGGCGCGCCACGATGGGCGACAGCAAGGGCAGTTGCAAGGCGCGCAGCACCACGATCAGCGCCGCGCAGCTCCAGAGCCAGCCGAAGCCGAAGCCCACGAGCGCCACGGCCGTCACGAGCGAGAGGCTCACCAGCAGGCGTTCGGCCCCGAAACGTTCCGCCAGGTGCCCTCCGACCGGGCTCAGGAAAATCTCCGCGAGGTAGCGCAGCGCCATCAGCAGGCCGGCCACGATCACCGCGCTGCCCGGCAGCAGGTCCTTGCCGAGGTAGGACAGGCCGACGATGAAGAGCCCGTCCAGCGCCAGCCCCTCCATGAACGACCAGCCGTCCAGGCTGTTGGGCCACTGGAAGCGCCGCGCCGGCTTCTGCACGCGGTGCGGCGCGGCAGGCAGCCGCCGGGCCGCGAACACCGCGAGCAGCGAGAACACCGCGAGGATGCCGAAGATCGCGCGCGGCCCGATCCAGTGCGCCATCAACGCGCCCAGCGGCAGCGCGAGCACCGGCCCCATGGCGATGAACGCGCGCGATCGTCCATTGCGGCGGGCGGCGCCGATCGGGTCGGCCGTGGCCAGCGCCTGCGTGGACAGGTTGAGCGCCGCGAAGCACAGGCCCCACATCAGCCGCAGCGGCAAGAGCGCCCAGAAGCCCGAGAGCGTGGCGTAGCCCACCCCGCAAACGGCGGCGGCCACGACGGCGATGGTGCAGGTCGGCCGGTCGCCGTTGCGCGCATAGAAGCGCGCCACCCAGCGGTAGCCGGCGATGCGCACCAGCCGGTTGGCCGCGAGCAGCATGCCCGCTTCGGCCAGCGACACGCCGAACTGGTCGGCGTACATCGGCAGCAGCAGGTAGAGAACGACGTCGGCCGGCAGCGAAAGCCCCAGCGCGATGGCGGCATGGCGGGAATTCAGGTCGGTGGCGCTGGGCCCGGCTGGCCCCGGAACTGGCGTGGGAGCTGGCGTGGGGGGTGCTGAAGACATCGAGGCTGCATGGTGCGCCGCGGCAAGGCGGGCTGACAAACGAGATTAACGCCCCTCATGCGTGAGAAAATCGCACACATGCCGCTTCGAGAACCGCCCCTCAACGCCGTGCGCGCCTTCGTTGCCGCAGCCCGCCACCAGAGTTTCACGCGCGCGGCCGTCGAGCTTCACGTCACGCACAGCGCGGTGAGCCGGCAGATCAAGAGCCTTGAAGAATGCCTGGGTGTCGCACTGTTCGAGCGGCGCATCCGGCAGGTCGCGCTGACGGCGGAGGGACAACAGTTCTTCGCCGAGGCCGGGCCTGCGCTGGCGCAGATCAGCGCGGCCGCCCAGGCGCTGCAGGCGCAAGGCCCGGCGCGCGCGGTGCGAATCAACGTGCGGCCGTCGTTCGCGGTGCGCTGGCTGATCCCGCGGCTGCCTTCGTTCGTCGAACGCCATCCCGACATCGAGCCGCAGGTCGTCACCAGCACGGTGATGCCCGAGCAGGCGGCGGGCAGCTTCGACATCGCAGTGCGCCGCGGGCTCGAGGGCTGGCCCTCTTCCATCGATGTGCATCCCTTTCTCGAAGACGAGGTGCTGGTGGTCGGCGCGCCCGCCCTGTTCAAGACGCATCCGCTCGCCGACCTGCGCGCGCTCGCTTCGCACGTGCAGCTCTCGGCCCGCACGCGCAAGGACGACTGGGACGCCTGGAAGAAGCAGGTCGGCGCGCCACGCGCGAGGCCCGCGGGCCAGCTGCAGTTCGACCACCTGCACTTCGTGCTGCAGGCCGCGGTCGACGGGTTGGGCATCGCGCTCGCGCCGACCTCGCTCGTGGCGCACGACCTGGCCTCGGGCCGGCTGCAGTCGCCGCTGCCTGCGCTGCGCATGACGCTCAGCCGCTACTACTACGGCCTCGCGCCCGACGCTGCGCCCGAAGCACAGCACGTGGCGGCGTGGTTCGAGGAGATGCTCGCGCCCTCCCCCGAACCACGGGCCGCCCGCTACCACTCGTAGCCGACCCCGACCCCCAGGTTGAACTTCTGCCCGCTGTAGGAACCGTTGACCTTGTAGACCCAGCTGCCGCTGTCCGAACGCTGCGAGAAGCCGACGGCCACCGCGCTGTAGCCCGAGTAGTAGCCCACGCCGACCGACATCAGCGTCTTGCCCGGCGTCATCGCCTGCGGCAGCGAGCTCATCGCGGTCGCCATGGCCACGCCCGAGTACGCGATGCGCGCGACGTCGCGCACCTGGCCCTGCAGCTGGTACTGCACGCCCTGCAACTGGCCCAGGTTGACCGCGTCGGAGGCCACGATGCCCGGCGCCACGTTCGAGATCCGCGTGCCGTTCGGCGCCTGGCCGTTGCCCATCGTCACCTGGCCGTAGTTGACCGAGCCGTCGGGGTTGGTCGCGTACTGCACGCTGCCCGCGGCCACCGCACCCGACGAGGCGCGCAGCTGGGCCACGTTGGTCGCGTCGCTGTCGGCCGTGCCCGCCGCCACGCCGGTGATCTGGCGGAACTGGCCCGTGGCCGCATCGCCCACCGACACCGCCGCCTGCGTGCCAGTGGTGGCCTGGATGGCCTGCGCCTGCTGCGCGGTCGCGCTCGCCGGCACGAAGCCGGCCACGCCCGCGGCCGTCGATGCCACCGAGCCCGCGCCCAGCGCCACGCCGCCCGATTGCTGCACCACGGCGCCGAAGCCGACGGCCGTGCCCTGCACGATGTTCTGTGCCTGGCTCAGCGGCGTGCCGCCCGCATCGGCCTTGTCACCGAGCGCGACGCCGCCGCCGCCCGCGCGCGAATCCACGCCAATGGCCTGCGACCCCGTGGCGAGCGCGCCCGTGCCGATCGCGATGGCGTTGGCGCCGGTCGCCTGCGCGCCGAAGCCGATCGCCACCGCGCCCGCCTCGGTCGCTTTCGCGCCGTTGCCGGCGGCAAACGAGTTGGCGCCGCTCGCGACCGACTGCGGCCCGATCGCCACCGCCTCCTGCCCGGTCGCGACCGCATCGCCAGCCGATGAGTTGGCGTGGAAGTACTTGGTACCGCCGTTGTAGATGCTGGTGACCGTCGAGCTCAGCGTGCCGACGTTGCTCTCGACCGTGCTCAGCCCGGTGGACAGGCTGCCGAAGCCGCTCGTCGCGCCGATCACGCTCGTGGACAGGCTTGTGAAGTTGCTGTTGGTGGTACTCAGGCCTGTGGAAAGGCTGGAGATGCCGCTGCTGTTCGTGCTGAGGCCTGTGGAGAGGCTGCCGATGTTGCTCGTGGCGGTGCTCAAGCCCGACGACGTCGATGTCGACAGGCTGTTGACCGTGCTGCCGGTGGTGCTCAAGCCCGTCGAGAGGCTCGAGATGTTGCTCGTGGTACTGCTCAGGCCCGTGGACAGGCTTGATATGTTGCTCGTCGCGGTGCTCAGGCCTGTGGAGGTCGAGGTCGAGAGACTGTCGACGGTGCTGGCCGTCGTGCTCAGACCGGTCGAGAGGCTGGAGATGCCGCTCGTGGCCGTGCTGAGGCCGGTCGACAAACTCGAGATACCGCTGGTCGCGGTACTGAGGCCGGTGGAGCTGGAGGTCGAGAGGCTGTTGACGTTGCTGTTCGTCGTGCTCAGGCCAGTCGACAAACTCGAGATGCCGCTCGTCGCTGTGCTCAGACCGGTCGATGTCGATGTCGAAAGGCTGTCGACATTGCTGTTTGTCGTACTCAAGCCGGTTGAAAGACTCGAGATGCCGCTCGTCGCTGTGCTCAGCCCGGTCGATGTCGACGTCGAAAGGCTGCCGACATTGCTGTTTGTCGTACTCAAGCCGGTCGACAGACTCGAGATGCCGCTTGTCGCTGTGCTCAGACCGGTCGATGTCGATGTCGAAAGGCTGTCGACATTGCTGTTGGTCGTGCTCAAGCCGGTCGACAGACTTGAGATGCCGCTTGTCGCTGTGCTCAGACCGGTCGATGTCGACGTCGAAAGACTGTCCACATTGCTGTTCGTCGTGCTCAGGCCAGTCGACAGGCTGGAGATTCCGCTTGTGGCGGTGCTCAGACCGGTCGATGCCGACGTCGACAGGCTGTCCACATTGCTGTTCGTCGTACTCAGTCCAGTCGACAAGCTCGAGATGCCGCTCGTCGCTGTGCTCAAACCTGTCGATGCCGACGTTGACAGGCTGTCGACATTGCTGTTGGTCGTACTCAGTCCAGTCGACAAACTCGAGATGCCGCTCGTCGCTGTGCTCAGCCCGGTCGATGTCGACGTCGAAAGGCTGCCGACATTGCTGTTTGTCGTACTCAAGCCGGTCGACAGACTCGAGATGCCGCTTGTCGCTGTGCTCAGACCGGTCGATGTCGACGTCGAAAGACTGTCCACATTGCTGTTCGTCGTGCTCAGTCCAGTCGACAGACTGGAGATTCCGCTTGTGGCTGTGCTCAGACCAGTCGATGTCGACGTCGACAGGCTGCCGACGTTGCTGTTGGTCGTACTCAGGCCAGTCGACAAGCTCGATATGCCGCTGGTGGCGGTACTCAGACCTGCAGAGGTCGATGTCGAAAGGCTGCCGACATTGCTGTTGGTCGTACTCAAGCCAGTCGACAAGCTCGATATGCCACTGGTAGCGGTGCTCAAGCCAGTCGACAAACTGGAGATACCGCTTGTGGCTGTACTCAGACCTGTAGAGGTCGATGTCGAAAGGCTGCCGACATTGCTGTTCGTCGTACTCAGCCCAGTGGACAGGCTTGAGAGGCCACTCGTCGCCGTACTCAATCCAGTCGATGTCGACGTCGACAGGCTGCTCACACTGCTGTTGGTCGTGCTCAACCCGGTCGACAGTCTCGAGAGACCGCTCGTCGCCGTGCTCAACCCTGTCGACAACGAAGAAGCCGTCGTCGAAAGCTGGCTGACATTGATTGCATCGGTGGGCGCGCCGCCGGCAGCCACGTTGGTCAGCCGGCGTTCTGCGCCGCTCGAGCCTACCGACACCTCCCCGACCGGCACCGCGCCGGCAATGGGCGCGCCTGCGAACGGCACGTAGGCCGCGGTGGCCTGCAGGGCAGGCAGCGTGAGCGATGTCTTGCTGTCGGCGCCGATCGCCACGCTGCCGGCATACGCCGCGTTGGCGCCGGAACCCAGTGCGACGGCGCCTGTGCCGGCGGCCCGCGCGTCGGTGCCAACGGCCACCGACGCGTCGGCCACGGCATTGGCCTGATCGCCGAGCGCCACGCTGCTGGCGCCGGCCGCCCTCGCTTCGGAGCCGATGGCCGTTGCGGCGAAGGCCGACGCCACGGCACTTTGGCCGAAGGCGGTCGCAGCAGGTCCCGATGCGTTGGCCAGGAAGCCTACGGCCGTTGCGGCGAGGGCCGACGCCGCCGCACTCTGGCCGAGGGCGGTTGCAGAAGCTCCCGAGGCATTGGCCAGAACACCGACGGCTGTCGCGGCCTGGCCCGACGCCTGCGCGCTGAATCCAAGCGCAGTCGCGTTGATGGCCGAGGCATTGGCCAGGACACCGAACGCGGATCCCTGGGCCTGGCTCGCATTCGACTGCGCGCCGACGGCCGTCGAACCCAAGGCCGTCGCGTTGGCGGATGCGCCCAGCGCCAGAGCGGAAGTCCCACTTGCGATGGCGGCCTGCCCGAACGCTGCGGAAAGCGCCCCCGTCGCTTGCGCCCGCGGCCCTACCGCGGTGGCGAAGCCCCCGCTCGCATTGGCAGCAAAGCCGATCGCGACCCCGGGCCCGCCGGCGCCCGACACCGCGTTGGTCCCGATGGACACCGAATCCGCGCCCGCGGTCGCGGTCTGGCCCAGTGCCACGGCGCCTGCCGCGGTCGCGTTGGAGCCGCTGCCGAATGCCAGCGCGGCCTGGCCGATCGCGTTGTTGGCGTTGCCCAACGCGACCGCGCCCTGCCCGATCGCATTGTTGGCGTTGCCCAGGGCCACCGGCCCATTGGCGGCCACGGTGCCGTCGGCACTGCCGGCCGCGGTGTTCTCGGCGCCCAGCGCAACGGCGCCGGTGCCAGTGGCGGTGTTGGGATCGCCGATGGCGACGGCGCCGTCTCCCGTGGCCTTCTGCTTGCGGCCGATGGCCACTGCACCGCCCGTGGCTGTCGCGCTGTTGGCAAAGGTGTCATCCGATCCGATGGCCACGTTCTGCCCGGTTGCGCCGCTTGTGACGTTGAAGCCTTGCGCTATTCCAAATGCCGCGCTGACGGTTGCGTCGGCCCCCAGGGCAATGCCTGCGGTCGCGCCTTCCGCGACTGCGGCACCACTGCCGATGGCGATCGCACCCTGCGCAAAAGCCGTCGCGCCGAGGCCCACCGCAACACTGCCGCCTTCGCGCGAGTCTGCCTCGGACCCGATCGCGAGGGCCCCTCCCCCAGCGGCGCTCGCGTCAAGGCCAAGCGCCACCGACGACACACCTGTGGCCTTGGCGTTGCTGCCAAGTGCCATTGCCGGGGTGCCTCCACTGGCATCGCCCACTGCAAGCGCGTTGGGCCCCAGCGCCATGTCGTTGCCGAACGCGGCATTGGCATTGAAGCCGAAGGCTGCCGCCCCGCTTCCGAGCGCCCTGCTGTTGGGTCCGACTGCGACTGCATTCGAGGCGCTTGCCCCGGCATTGCGGCCGATGGCCACTGCCGCGGTCGCGCCAGCGGCGACGGCAGACTGCCCGCCAATGGCAATCCCATCCGCCGCCGCAGCCTGCGCACCCTTGGTGGCGTTGCTGCCGATGGCGATGGCGCCCGCGGCCGATGCGGTCGTGGAGTTCGCAACGCTCAGCGGTGTCGTTCCATCGCCGCCCGAGCCGCCGATGGCCACGGTATTCAATGCCGAGGCGTTGCTTCCGAAGCCCATGGCGATGCTCGATATGCCGCCAGCCGACGCCTCCAGCCCATAGGCCGCGCCCCATTTCTGGGCCGAGGCCAAGGAGCCGAACGCCGCTCCACCAGCACCGAGGCCCTTGGCAAATACGCCATAGACCGCCACCCCCGTGGCCAAAGAGCCCGAGGCACCGCATCCCGCCACGACCGAATAGGAGCCCGAGCCATCCGTCGTCGGCGAACCGCTCCCGCTCGCCCCATCGGTGGTCGAACCTGGATTGACTCGCCCGATCTGGCCCGACGAGCCGGTCGTGCAGGTCGAATCCGTGTGAATGAGATTGGCATGCGCCGCACCCGGCCACCCCTGCAACAACACAAGCACCGCCACGGCCACACCCGCCAACGCGGGCGGTTTCAGGACCGAGCCGCTTCGCTTGCCGCGCGCCGGTTGGGTCTCGGGTACGGCCACCCAGGCGCGAAGCGCCTCATTCCAAACAGTGTGGAAAGTCTTGTTCATCTCGCCCGCCTCGTCTTTCAAGCAATCGCAGCACCGCTGAGCGGCGCTTGCAGATCTCCCTGAAATCGGGCGAGAGGCAGTCGATTGGCCTCAGCCCGGGAAGGCGAAATGAACGTAAGAGTTCATCCGAAAGTAGCAATGAATCTAATGGGGACAGATTCTTCGCCGATGCGCGTTCGAATGCATCAGACAAAGGGTGTAGAGACAGTGTTTCAATTTACGAGTATTCGCAGCACCTGCGCGAGGCCGATCCGCCCCTTCGCCACGCTCGCATCGCCGCCTTCGAAAGCGATCCATCCCTCGTTGAATCCGTCCAGCATCTGGATACGCGGCATCGGGTCCCGGGTACCCTGCGACCGGAACAGCGCGCCCCAGGTTTCGCGCGGCACGGCCTGCGCCTGAACGGGCCGGCCGAGCGCCTGCGAGAGCGCCGCGGCGATCGCGTTCGGGCTCACGCGCTCGGGCCCTTCGAGTTCGACGATGCGTTCGATGGCGCCCGCCTGCACCAGCAGCTCGGCCGCGACCCGGCCGACATCGGCGGCAGCCACCATCGGCACGGCCCTGTCGAGCGGCTGCAGGAAGCTGGAGAGAACGCCCTGCTCCCGCGCCTGCGCGATGTCCCAGGCCAGGTTGTCGAGGAACCATGCGGGCCGCAGGAACGTGACGGGCAGCGGCAGCGTCGCCAGCGCTTCTTCCATCAACGTGCGCTGGCTCAGCAGGTTCGGCTGCGCGGCCTGCGCACCGACAGTCGAGAGGCAGAGCACACGGGCCGGCTGCGCCGCGACGAGCGACTGGCGCACCGCATCGATGACGGCCCTCGCCTCCGGAAACCCGGGTGTGGGATCGAAGTTCGGCGGAGGCAGGACGAAGACGCCTTCAGTGCCGGCAAAGGCGCGTGCGAGCGCCGCTGCGTCTTCCATCTCGGCGATGGCGACTTCGCAGCCCAGGTCGGCCCACGCCCTGCCCTTGGCCGCGTCGCGAACGACCGCGCGAACGGGCTTTCCTTCTGCCAGCAAGGCGCGTGCGACGGCGCCGCCGACATTGCCCGTGATACCGGTGATTGCGTACATGAGAATTTCCTTTGTTCCAGTGAATGAATGCGATGGAACGAATGTAGAAACCGCTCGCCTTTGAGTAAAGCGACCCAGTGGCATATCATTCATGACACCTGATCACGAATTGAAAAATGGCACTCGACGGACGACTTCTCTCCAACGTGGGCGTGCTGGCCGCCGTCGTCGAAGGCGGCAGCTTCGCCAGCGCGGCCAACGCGCTGGGCCTCACACCTTCGGGTGTGAGCCGCGCCATCGCACGGCTCGAAGCGCGCATCGGCGTGCGCCTGTTCGACCGCACGACGCGCTCGCTCAACCTCACGGACGAAGGCCGGTTGCTCTACGCCAACGTCAATCCACTGGTGCTGGGCATCGAAGATGCGGTGACGATCGCGGCGGGTTCTTCAGGCGCGGTGCGCGGGCGCCTGCGCGTGAACACCGATGCCTTCACGTCGCGCCTCCTGCTCGCGCCGCACATCCCGCGTTTCCTCGAGCTGTACCCCGAGCTGTCGCTGGAACTCGTCGCACGCGACCAGCTCGGCGACCTGGTTGCCGAAGGCTTCGACATCGCCGTGCGCTTCGGCGAGCCGCCTTCGTCGTCGCTGGTCGCGCGCAAGCTCATGGACACGCGCATCGTCACCGTCGCAACGCCGGGTTACCTGAAACGGCACGGCCGCCCTGCGAAGCCGGCAGACCTCGTGGACCACGCGTGCCTGCAGGTGCGCAATCCCGTCACGGGGCAGCCTTTCGCATGGGAGTTCCAGCGCGGGCGCAAGCTCGTGAAGGTACCCACCACGGGGCGCCTGCTGCTGACCGATGCGGGCACGATCCTCGCCACCGCGCTCGCAGGTGTCGGCGTGGCGCAGATCAAGGCGGTGGGCATCCAGGCGCAGCTGGACAGCGGCGAGTTCGTGGACCTGTTTCCCGATTGGCCGGACGAGCGATTTCCGCTCTATGCGCTGTACCCGTCGCGCCACCTGCCGGCGGCGAAGGTGCGGGCCTTCATCGACTTCGTGATGGCGGCGATCACCGCGAACGCTGCGGACGCAAAGCCGAAAACGCGGCGATGAGGCCGATGCTTGCACGTCCGTAAACGGCCAGCGCCGGAGGGTGCGGGCTCGCAAGATCGGGCTTTCCATCCGAGCCTCATCGCATGCCTTCCGCCCTTCCCCGCTCCTTCCAGAATCTCGCGTGGTCCAACCTCGCGGCCCAGTCCGCCGAGCAACTGAGCCTCGCGGCCGTGCCATTGGTCGCCGTGCTGATGCTCGGCGCGGGGCCGGGCGAGATCGGCTTTCTCGCGGCGGTCCAGACCCTGCCGTTCCTGCTGGTCTCGATGCCGCTCGGGCTGCTGGCCGATCGCATGTCGCGCCAGCGGCTGATGGTGTGGGCCGAGGGATTGCGCGCGGTGTCGCTGCTCCTGCTGCTCGCCATGGTGTTCGCATCGAAGCTCGGCATCGGATGGCTGGCCGTGCTCGGGTTTCTGGGGGCCGTGGGCACCGTGGGCTTCAGCGTCGCAGCGCCGGCCCTGGTGCCTGCGCTGGTGCCCCGCGAGGCGCTGGCGTTGGCCAACGCAAGGCTGGAGCTCGCGCGCAGCGCGGCCTTCACCGCAGGGCCCGCGCTCGCGGGCGCGCTGGTCGCGTGGGCCGGCGCCTCGGCGGCTTTCGTGCTGGCGGCCGTGCTGTCGGTCGCCGCCGTGGCCCTGCTGCTGCGACTGGCCGAGGCGCCTCGCGCATCCGCGTCGCCGCGCCATCCGCTGCTCGAAGTGAAGGACGGCGCCGGCTTCGTCTGGCGGCACGCGCTGCTGCGGCCGATGGCGATCACCGGCGCCGTCTTCAACATCTCGTGGTTCGTGCTGCAGGCCGGGTATGTGCCCTATGCGGTGCGGGTGCTCGGGCTCGGCGCGCAGGCGGTGGGTTTCACGCTGGCGATGTATGGCGCGGGGATGGTGGTCGGCGCGCTGCTGACCTCGCGCGTCGTCGCGCGGCTGCCCTTCGGACGCGCCATCCAGGTCGGGCCGGCGGTAGCGGTGATCGCCGCGGGCGTGATGGCGGCCACGCTCGTCGTTCCCGTGGCATCGCTGGCTGCGCTGTCGTTCTTTCTCTTCGGCGCGGGCCCGATGGTCTGGGTGATCACCTCGACCACGCTGCGGCAGAGCGTCGTGCCCCCGACGATGCTGGGCCGCGTGTCGGCCGTGTTCCTCACGATCAACTCCGGGGCACGGCCCATCGGCGCGGCACTGGGCGGGGCCGTGGGGGCAGTGTGGGGCGAACCCGCATGCCTCGTGCTCGCACTCGCGGGTTTCGTGCTGCAGGCGGCGATCATCTTTGCCTCGCGTGTCGCGGGGCTGCATCGCCTGCCGGTTCCCGTGGCTTGAGCCACACCTTTGCCTCAGCAAACTGCGGTGCTCATTTCGAAGCAATGGCGACCAGCGCATCCAGAAAGGTTCGCAACAGCGGCGACTTCGTCGCATGGGTGCGCGTGAGAAAGGCGATCGTGCGCTCCCTGCGCAGTTCGGCCAGGGGAAGTATGTGGAAGGCATCCGGATCGGCGAGCACGAGAACCGAGCGGGGAACGATGGTCAACAGGTCGTTGAACTGAACCAGGGACAACGAAAAAAGAGAGGCGAATTCGTTCTCCACCGCGATCCTGGGCGGTGCGAGACCCGCGTTTTCGTACGCTGCATTCAGCGCTTGCGTGATGGGCGTGTGCTGCCCCGCCAGCGACCACCCATAAGGCGCCAGGTCGGCCAATGCGAGCGATGACCGATGCGCCAGCGGGTGGCCCGACCGCACCACGGGAAGATTGGGATCGCTGCCCACCGCCACAGCCTCGCATCCCTCCGGGACGCTTTCATAGACCGGCATCATGGCAATGTCCATGTCGCCGTCCCGAATGGCCTGGGCCATCAGGCGATCCGGTTGACCCATGCGGATCTTCAGTCGCAGGTCGGGATACGACTCCAGCAACAGGGACAAGGGCTGCGCCATGGATCGCGCGCGGCCCGGGTCCGGAAAACCGATGCGAAAGACGCTGGTCTTCTGGACCCTCATGTCCGCGATCACCTGAATCGCCTGGGCGTATCCCGCGCTGAGTCCCTGGGCGGTTTGCGCGAATTGCGCTGCCACCGGCGTCAGTCGCGCGCCGCGCGCGCCGGGCTCCAGCAGCACCAGGTTGAACTCCGTCTCCAGGCGCCGGATGGCCCTGACGACGGTCGGCACGCTCAGGTTCAGCGCCTGCGCCCCCAGAGACAGACTGCCCTGCTTGACGCAGCTCAGGAAGCAATCGACATCTTGCAGGTTGAAGTCCATTTTTCCGGCGAGAGGTGGTCCCGATGGAGTGGCGATCCCAGTTTACATATGTGCCTTCTGTCGCTCGGACATCGCACAGCGTGGCATGGGCCGGTACGAGCCCGGCCATGGCC
The DNA here is from genome assembly GCF_900115685.1 of Variovorax sp. 770b2. Classification (GTDB taxonomy): domain Bacteria; phylum Pseudomonadota; class Gammaproteobacteria; order Burkholderiales; family Burkholderiaceae_C; genus Variovorax. The sequence goes on from NZ_FOXJ01000001.1 coordinate 1,737,946, forward strand.
TGCACCGGCATCGCCGCGCCGACCGGCTTGAACAGCACGGGGATGCGTGGGACCGCGGTGCGTCCGGCCAGCTGCAACGCAGCGTGCGTACACCCATCGAATGCGCGGTGAGGCCGACATGTTCACGCCCGGCTTCGCCCCTGCTGGCGCGCCGACGCCGGCTCCAGGAAGAGCTGGCGGAAGTACTCGCGAAACGCGGTCATGGCCGGCGAGAACTCGATGCCCTGTTTCCAGCCGAGCCCGATGTTCATCGTGGGCACGGCGTCGCGCAGGTTGATGGTCTCGATGCGCTTGCCCTCCAGCGACCAGGGTCGGTAGACCATGTCCGAGAGCACCGTCACGCCTAGCCCGTTGGCCACCGTGCTGCGCACCGCTTCCACCGAGCTCGTGCGCAGCCGCACCCTGGGCTGGTGCGGCGTCTTGCTCCAGTACTTGAGCGCGGTGGCCGCGGCCTCGTCCACCGTGAGCATGATGTAGGGCTCGGCCGCGACGTCGGCCAGCGTCACCTCGGCCTTGTCGAGCAGCGGATGCTTGGCCGGCACCCACAGCCGGCGCTGCGAACCGAAGAAGGTCTCCAGCGACAGCTCGCGCAGCACGACGTTGGAGGTGAGCACCACCCCGATGTCGTAGCGCTGGGTGATCAGGCCTTCCTCGATGGCCTCGCGCGCCACCTCGTGCACCTTGACCGTGACCTGCGGATGCAACTGCTCGAAGCGCTGCAGGTGGTGCGGCAGGAAGTACCCCAGCACCGTGTAGCTCGCCGCAATGGTCAGGGAGCCTTCGACGTTCTCGCCCTCGTGCGGCATGCGGATCGCCTCGTCCGCGGCCGACAGCACCGCGTAGGCATGGCTCAGGAAGCGCCGCCCCGCCTTGGTCAGCTCCACGCCATGGGGATGGCGCTCGAACAGCTGCTGCCCCATCATCTCTTCCAGCTCGCGGATCGCGGTGGTCACGGCCGACTGCGAGATGTTCAGCTGCAGCGCCGCGTGCGAGATGCGCCCGACCTCGGCCACGGCCGAGAAGTACTTGAGCTGGCGAAGGGTCAGGGACATGGCAGAGCCTTCCTAGGGTATTTCTGGATGCACCGACGGCGGGCGCCGACAGGCGTAAACCCGATATCGAAGAATCGAATCCCTCCAGCGTAGCGCCCATTCAGCGGTACCGCAGCATCTGTTTTTCAGATACCGGCTCGCCTGAAAACAATGCTTTTCAGTCTTTTGGCTGCTCACTAATCTTCGCTCCGTCCTGCATTGCCGTCTTCCGGCGATGCCAACGAAACAAAGGCTGCGCGACGTGAAGAAGACGCTGATCGATCTGAATTCCGACATGGGCGAAGGCTTCGGTCCGTGGACCATCGGCGATGGTGTCGACGAAGAACTCATGCCGCTGATCAGCTCGGCCAACATCGCGACCGGCTTCCACGCCGGCGATCCGAACATCATGCGCAGGATGGTGCTGCTGGCCCGGCAGCATGGCGTGGGCATCGGCGCGCACCCCGGCTTTCGCGACCTGGTGGGTTTCGGGCGACGCCACATCAACGCACCGGCCGACGAACTGGTGAACGACATGGTCTACCAGCTCGGCGCGCTGCGCGAGTTCGCACGCCTGGCGGGCCTGACGCTGCAGCACATCAAGCCGCACGGCGCGCTCTACATGCATGCGGCGCGCGACGAAGCGCTGTCGCGTGCGCTGGTCACCGCCCTGCAGCAGATCGAGCCCACGCTGCGCCTGTTCTGCATGGAGTCGTCCGTCACCTTCCAGGTGGCGCGCGAGCTCGGCCAGCCGGTGGTGCGCGAGTTCTATGCCGACCGCGACTACGACCTGAGCGGCTCCATCGTCTTCACCCGCCGCGTCGGCGCACTCCAGCCCGATGCGGTGGCCGCCAAGGTGCTGCGCGCCTGCACCGAAGGCGTGGTGCGCACGGTCGAGGGCAAGGATATTGCTATCGGCTTCGACTCGGTCTGCATCCACAGCGACACCCCCGGCGCGCTCGCGCTGGTGCAGGCCACGCGGCGCGCCCTTGCCGACCACGACATCCGCGTCGCCGGGCTCGCCCCGCTGGCGCAGGCCTGAGTTTTCCGTTCCAGTTCCAGTTCCAGGAGTGCATCGATGTCCGCTACCCACGAAGTCCTGAGCCCGCTGCCGGGCACCTTCTACCGCCGCTCGGCGCCCGACGCGCCGCCCTTCAAGGCCGAAGGCGACATGGTGGCCGTGGGCGACGTGCTGGGCCTGGTCGAAGTGATGAAGCAGTTCAGCGAGGTCACGGCCGACGCGGCCGGGCGCATCGTGCGCTTTGCGGTCGAGAACGCCGAGCCGGTCGATCCGGGCCAGCTGCTGGCCATCATCGAAGCGGTGTGAGACCGGGCCCATGAACGCTGCATTCGACAAACTCCTCGTTGCCAACCGCGGCGAGATCGCCGTGCGCATCATCCGCGCCGCGAAGGAACTGGGGCTGAAGACGGTCGCCGTCTACAGCGATGCCGACGCGCAGAGCCTGGCCGTCCGCATGGCCGACGAGGCCGTGCGCATCGGCCCGGCGCACGCCACCAAGAGCTACCTGAGCGTGGACGCGATCCTGCAGGCGGCCGCAGAGAGCGGTGCCGGCGCCGTGCATCCCGGCTACGGATTCCTCTCGGAGAACGCCGACTTCGCCGAGCGCATCGAGGCCGCGGGCCTGGTGTTCGTCGGCCCGACGCCGCACGCCATCCGCACCATGGGCGACAAGGCCGCCGCGCGCGCCGCCGCCATGAAGGCCGGCGTGCCCACCGTGCCCGGCAGCGCAGGCGTGGTGACCGATGCCGACACGGCCGTCGAAGTGGCGAAGGACATCGACTACCCGATCATGATCAAGGCCTCGGCCGGCGGCGGCGGGCGTGGCATCCGCGTGGCCCACGACGAGGCCGAGCTGCGCCAGCAGTTCGCCACCGCCACGGCCGAGGCACTGGCGGCCTTCGGAAACGGCGAGGTGTACCTGGAGCGCTTCATCCGCCAGGCGCGCCACATCGAGGTGCAGATCCTGGGCGACGGCCAGCGCGTGGTGCACTGCTTCGAGCGCGAATGCTCGCTGCAGCGCCGCCGCCAGAAGGTCTGGGAAGAAGCGCCTTCGGCCGCCATCAGCGAGGCCACGCGCGCCGCGCTCTGCAAATCGGCGCTGCGCCTGGCCAATGCCGTGGCCTACCGCGGTGCCGGCACGCTGGAGTACCTGTACGACGACGACACGCGCGAGTTCTTCTTCATCGAGATGAACACCCGCATCCAGGTCGAGCATCCGATCACCGAGATGATCACCGGCATCGACCTGGTCAAGGAAATGCTGCGTATCGCGCTGGGCCAGCCGCTGCGCCTGAAACAAGAAGACATCCGCCTGACCGGCGCCGCCATCGAGGTGCGCATCAACGCCGAGAACGCCGCGAAGAACTTCATGCCGAGCCCGGGGCTGGTATCGCAACTGGTGGTGCCGGGCGGCCCGGGCGTGCGCTTCGACACCATGCTGTTCCCCGGCTACACCGTGCCCGCGTACTACGACTCGCTGCTCGGCAAGCTGATCGTGCACGACACCGACCGCGCCGGCGCGCTGAGCCGCATGCGGCGCGCGCTCGGCGAACTGCAGGTCGAAGGCATCCACACCACGATCCCTCTGCACCGTGCGCTGTGCGAGGACGCCGACGTGGCCAAGGCCGCGTTCCACACCGGCTTTCTGGAAACCTGGCTCGCCGCGAATCCGCTGCCCGATGCCGCCCCGCTTGTGAAGGTGCCCGCATGACCGCCGCAACCACCCTTCCCGCCCAGGCCCGCTACAGCTTCGGCGGCGACGAGCACCTGTTCGTCGAGATCAGCGAAGAGATGTCGCTGCCGGCCTTCTTCAAGGGCATGGCCATCTGCAACGAGCTGCGCCGCCGCGCACAGGCCGGCGAGATCGCGGGCGTCACCGAGATCTGCCCGGCCAACGCCGCCTACCTCGTGCGCTTCGACCCCGATGCGATCGCGCCCGACGCACTGCTCGCCACGCTGAAGGAAATCGAAAGCCAACTCGGCGAGGCCGACCTGCAGATGCAGACCCGCATCATCGAGGTCCCGGTGCTCTACAACGACCCGTGGACGCACGAGACGCTGATGCGTTTTCGCGAGCGCCACCAGGACCCGTCGAGCACCGACATCGAGTACGCCGCGCGCATCAACGGTCATGCGTCGGTCGAGGCCTTCATCCAGGCGCATTCGTCGGCGCCATGGTTCGTCTCGATGGTCGGCTTCGTGGCCGGGCTGCCGTTCCTCTTCCAGATGGTCGAGCGCGAGCGCCAGATCCAGGTGCCCAAGTACCTGAGCCCGCGCACCGACACACCCAGGCTCACGCTCGGCCACGGCGGCTGCTTCAGCTGCATCTACTCGGTGCGCGGCGCGGGCGGCTACCAGATGTTCGGCGTCACGCCCGCGCCGATCTTCGACCCGGCCCAGCGGCTGTCCTACCTGAAGGACCTGATGGTGTTCTTCCGGCCCGGCGACATCGTGAAGTGGAAGCCCATCGATCGCGCCGAATACGACCGCCAGATCGCCGAGGTCGAGGCCGGGACCTATGCCCTGCGCATCGCGCCGGTGTCGTTCTCGCTCAAGGATTTCCTGGCCAATCCCGATGGCTACAACCAACAGCTGCTGAAGGTGCTCCATGGCGATTGAAGTGCACAAGCCCGGGCTTGCGACCAGCGTGCAGGACGCCGGCCGCCCCGGCTACTACAACCTGGGCATTCCGCTGTCGGGCGCGCTCGACCAGCAAGGCCTGGTGCTCGCGAACCTGCTGGTCGGCAACGACGAGGGCGCGGCCGTCATCGAAAGCACGCTGCTCGGGCCCGAGCTCCTGTTCGACGCGCCCGCGCTCGTGGCCGTCACCGGCGCCGACGCGAAGATCAAGCTCAACGGCAACGAGATGCCGCGCAACGAATCCTTCGCGGTGCAAGCCGGCGACAGGCTGGGCTTCGACTTCATGAAGCTGGGCGCGCGCATGTGCATCGCGGTGGCCGGCGGCATCGACGTGCCGCTGGTGCTGGGCAGCCGCTCGACCTACGGGCTCGGCGCGTTCGGCGGCTTCAACGGCCGCAAGCTGATGGCCGGAGACAAGCTGCCGGTAGGCACGCCCTCTTCCATCGCCCGGCCGGGCCGCAAGGTCGATGCGGCATTGCTGCCGGTGCTTGCGAAGGAAGTGGCGTTGCGTGTGCTGCCGGGCATCTACTTTCACCGCCTGCAGGACGTGTCGGTGCAGAGCTTCTTCGCCGACACCTGGACCGTCGGGTCCGAGGCCGACCGCATCGGCTACCGCTACAAGAACGGAACGCCGCTGAAGTTCCTCGAGCGCAAGCCGCCGTTCGGCGCGGGCGACGACCCGTCGAACATCGTGGACGCGGGCTACCCCTACGGCTCCATCCAGGTGCCGGGCGGGCGCGAGCCGATCATCCTGCACCGCGATGCGGTCTCCGGTGGCGGCTACGCGATGGTCGGCACCGTGATCAGTGCCGACATGGACCTGATCGCCCAGATGCAGCCCAACCACAAGGCCCGCTTCGTCGAGGTCGACATGGCCCAGGCCCTCGAAGCACGCGCCGAGCGACGACGACGGCTCGATCGCCTGCGGGCCGCACTCGCGGCCTGAGTCACCCCTTTTCTTCTTTTTTTTCTGCTGTCACCCAAGGAGTTCTTCATGAACAGTTCGCCCCTGCGCGTTTCTTTGCTCGTCGCCTCGCTCGCCGCCGCCATGCTGTGGCACGGCCCTGCCTCCGCGGCCGACTGGTTCCCCTACAAGGCCGAGGCCACCGAGCCCGCCTTCTCGGCCGAGGGCAAGAAATCGCCCATCGACTACACGCCGCTCGCCAAGGCCTCGAAGAAGTGGGACATCTGCGTGTCGTTCCCGCACATGAAGGACGCCTACTGGCTCGGCGTGGACTACGGCGTGATCGAGGAAGCCCGGCGCCAGGGCGTGAAGCTGCAGGTGGCCGACGCGGGCGGCTACACCAACCTGGCCAAGCAGGTCTCGCAGATCGAGGACTGCGTGGCGCGCGGCGCCAACGCGGTGATCATCGGCGCGATCTCGGGCGACGGCCTGAACAACGTCATCAAGGCCACCGCCGCGAAGAAGGTGCCGGTGATCGACCTGGTCAACGGCATCAGCTCGCCGGACCTGTCGGCCAAGTCGCTCGTGTCGTTCTACACGATGGGCCAGTCGACCGGCGAGTACCTCGCGAAGAAGCACCCGGCCGGTTCGGCGCCGGTGAAGGTCGGCTGGTTCCCCGGCCCGGCTGGCGCCGGCTGGGTCGAGGCCGCGCACAAGGGCTTCATGGACGCGGTCAAAGGCAGCGCCGTGGTGGTGCTCGATCCGAAGTACGGCGACACCGGCAAGGAAGCGCAGAGCAAGCTGGTCGAAGACGTGCTGCAAGGCAACCCCGATCTCGCCTACGTGGCCGGCACGGCAGTGACCGCCGAAGCCGCCACCGGCATCCTGCGTTCGCGCAACCTGGACAAGAAGGTGCAGGTGCTCTCGTTCTACATGACGCCGGGCGTCTACGAAGGCATCCAGAAGGGCCGCATCGTCGCCTCGCCGGCCGACTCGATGGTGATCCAGGGCCGCATCGCGGTCGACCAGGCGGTGCGCCTGCTGGAGAACAAGGACGTGACGAAGCACGTCGGCCCGAAGATCTTCGTGGTCGACAGCAGCAACATCAAGACGGTGAAGCTCGATGACATCCTGCCGCCGCCGGGCTTCAAGCCGGTGTTCGAGGTCAAGTAAGCCCTCATGTCGTCGTTGATGCCTGCGCTCCTGCTGCAAACCATCGGCCTGGGCAAACGCTATCCGGGCGTGCTGGCGCTCGATGCGATGGATTTCGAACTGCGCGCCGGCGAGGTGCACGTGCTGTTCGGCGAGAACGGGGCCGGCAAGTCCACCCTGATCTCGCTGCTGGCGGGCGCCAACACGCCCTCGGCCGGCGAGATCCGCATGCATGGCGAGCCTGTGCGCTTCTCGAACGTGCACGACGCCCGGCGCCACGGCATCAGCGCGGTGTTCCAGGAGTTCTCGCTGATCCCCACGCTCTCGGTGGCGCAGAACCTTAGCCTGGGCGAAGAGCCCTGCAAAGGCGGCCTGCTCGACCGTGCCGCGCTGCGCGAACGTGCCCGCGTCATGCTGGCCGACCTGGGCTTCGACATCGACGTCCATGCGCCCGTCTCGGGCCTCACGCGCGCGCAGCAACAGATGGTGGAGATCGCCAAGGGCCTGCGCGGCGAAGTGTCGGTGCTGATCCTGGACGAACCGACCGCCTCGCTGACCGACACCGAGACGCAGCGCCTGTTCGAACTGGTCGAGCGGCTCAAGGCGCGCGGCGTGGGCATCGTCTACATCTCGCACCGCATGCAGGAGATCGCGCGGATCGCCGACCGCATCACGGTGCTGCGCGACGGCCGCAAGGTCACGACCTTGCCAGCCCATGGGACGAGCGCCGACCGGCTGATCGAGCTGATGAGCGGCCGGGCCATCGCGCAGATCTACCCGCACATCGCGGCCAGCCCCGGCGAGGTGGTGCTGCAGGTCCAGGGGCTGAGTTCGCCCAACGGCGTGCGCAACGCGAGCCTCACGGTGCGGCGCGGCGAAGTGGTCGGGCTCGCGGGCCTGGTGGGCTGCGGCAAGTCCGAGCTGTTCCGTGCGATCTACGGGCTCGATGCCGTGAGCGAAGGCCGGGTCCTGTTCAAGGGCCAGCCGCGCACTGGCGCGAAGGTGCGCCAACTGCTCGACGAAGGCCTGTTCTACCTGCCGCCGGACCGCAAGGGCGAAGGGCTGGTGCTGGGCTTCACGTCGCGCGCCAACATCACCCTGCCGCTGGTGCACGGGCCGTTGCGCGGCCGCGGCGGATGGCTGCGCAAGCGCCTCGGGCGCCGGCTCTCCACCGCCGCCGCCGAGCGCGTGGAGCTCGCGCCGCGCAACCTGGAGCGTCCGGTGGCGCTGCTGTCGGGCGGCAACCAGCAGAAGGTGCTGTTCGGCAAGGGCATGACGCGCGACGCCGCGCTCTACGTGTTCGACGAGCCCACGGTCGGCGTGGACGTCGGCACCCGCAGCGCGCTCTACCAGGTGATCAAGAAGCTCTGCGAAGGCGGCGCCGCGGTGGTCGTGATCTCGTCCGACCTGCCCGAGGTGCTGCACCTGAGCCACCGCGTCTACGTGATGTGCCGCGGCGAGATCGCCGGCGAGCTCGAGGGCGACGCGATCGGCGAGACCCCTGTGCTCAACCTGTTTTTCGGTTCCAGCGAAAGAAATCCATGACCCCGCCCTCCAACGCGACCGCCATGGCGGCGCCTGCCCCCGGCCCCGGCGGCCGCCTGCTCGGCCTGCTGCGCCACCTGTTCCTTCGCCTGGGCGTGCTGCCCTTCATGCTGGTGATCGCCTTCGTGGTGTTCAGCACGCTGTCCGACCAGTTCCTCACGGTGCAGAACCTGGTGAACCTGCTGCGCCAGTCGGTCTACCTGATCCTGGTGTCGATGGGCCAGATGCTCGCCCTCGTGACCGGCGGCTTCGACCTGTCGGTGGGCACCGTGATGGCGATCACCTCGGTGGTGTCCGCGCTCGCGATGCAATTTTTCGGCGCAGCCCTTCCCGATGCCACCTGGGTGGTCGTCGTCGCCGGCTGCGCCTGCGGGCTGCTCGCGGGGTTGACGGTGGGATTGATCAACGGCATCGGCGTGGCCTTCATCGGCGTCTCGCCCTTCATCGTGACGCTGGGCGTGCAGTCCATCGGCTTCGGCTTTGCGCTGTTCCTCACGGGCGGCGTGCCGGTGTCGGGCATGCCCGGCGAATTCAGCGAGCTGTTCGGCTTCGGCACGCTGCTGGGGGTGCCGATACCGATCCTGGTCACGGCCGTGTGCGTCGCCGGCATGGGCGTGCTCATGGGCCGCATGCCGACCGGCACGCACCTGCTGGCGGTGGGGGGCAATGCCAAGGCCGCGGCGCTCTCGGGCATCGACACCCGCCGCGTGCTGCTGATGGCCTACCTGCTGTGCGCGGGCCTGGCGGCCGTGAGCGGCCTTTTGCTGACAGCACGCGTGGAGACCGGCGAGGCCAACCTGGGCGGCACGGTGGCGCTCGAATCCATCGCCGCCTGCGTGATCGCGGGCGTGAGCCTGCGCGGCGGCATCGGCCGGGTGCCCAACGTGGTGATGGGCGCCATCTTCATCGGCCTGGTGCAGAACGGCATGAACCTGGCCAGCGTCGGCTCGTACCTGCAGATGGTGGTGCTGGGCGCGCTGCTGATCGTGGCCGTGGTCGCCGACCAGATCCGCCATCGCATGGTCGCACCGGGCAGCCACTGAGCGCCGCCAGACAAGACACAAGGAAGGAAATTTCATGACGCTCAAGACCAACGCCGCCATCGACGCGCGGCGCATCGCCGCCACGCCGCGCGGCATCGGCATCGGCTTTCCGATCTACGCGGAACGCGCGCTCAACGCCGAGCTCTGGGACGTGGAAGGCCGGCGCTACATCGACTTCGGCTCGGGCATCGCGGTGCTGAACACCGGCCACCGGCATCCGCGCGTGGTCGAGGCGATCCGCGCGCAGCTGGACCGCTTCACCCACACCGCCTACCAGGTGGTGCCCTACGAAAGCGTGGTGTCGCTGGCCGAGCGCCTCAACCGGCTGACCCCCGGCACCCATGCCAAGAAAACCGCCTTCTTCACGACGGGCGCCGAGGCGGTCGAGAACGCCATCAAGATCGCGCGTGCGGCCACGCGCCGCCCCGGCGTGATCGCGCTGGGCGGCGGCTTCCACGGCCGCACCTTCATGGGCATGGCACTCACCGGCAAGGTGGTGCCGTACAAGACGGGCTTTGGGCCCTTCCCGGGCAGCATCTTCCACGTGCCCGCGCCGATCGCGCTGCACGGCGTGTCGGTGGACGATTCGCTGCGCGCCATCGAGCAGCTGTTCAAGGCCGACATCGAGCCTGAACAGGTGGCCGCGATCATCCTGGAGCCGGTGCAGGGCGAAGGCGGCTTCTACGCGGCGCCGCCCGAGTTCATGCGCGCGCTGCGCAGGATCTGCGACCGCCACGGCATCCTGCTGATCGCCGACGAGATCCAGACCGGCTTCGGCCGCACCGGCAAGTGGTTCGCCATGGACCACTACGACGTGGTACCCGACCTCATGACCATGGCCAAGAGCCTGGCCGGCGGCACGCCGTTGTCGGCCGTCTGCGGCCGCGCCGAGATCATGGATGCGCCCGCGCCGGGCGGGCTCGGCGGCACCTACGCCGCCAATGCACTGGCCATCGCCTCCGCGCATGCGGTGCTCGACGTGATCGAGGAAGAAAAGCTCTGCGAGCGCGCGCAGCAACTGGGCGACCGGCTCAAGGCGCGCCTGGAAGCCCTGCGCGCGAAGGTGCCGCAGATCTGCGACGTGCGCGGCCTCGGGGCCATGGTGGCGGTCGAGTTCGCCGGAGCCGACGGCGCGCCCGACCCCGCCTTCACGAAAGAGGTGCAAACCCGGGCGCGCGACGCGGGTTTGCTGCTGCTGACTTGCGGCGTGCATGCCAATGTGGTCCGCTTCCTCTTCCCGTTGACCATCGAGGATGCGGTGCTCGAGGAAGGCCTGGACATCCTCGCTGCCGCCCTCCAAGCCTGAGACGAACCCATGCCCCTGAAGCTCAAAGACCCGACCCTGCTGCGCCAGCAGGCCTACATTGCCGGCGCCTGGGTGAATGCCGACGACGGCACCACCGTGGCCGTCACCAACCCCGCCAACGGCGAGCAGATCGGCACCGTGCCGATGTGCGGCACCGAGGAGACCGTGCGCGCCATCGCCGCCGCCGAAGTCGCGCAACGCGCGTGGGCCAAGGTGCCCGCCAAGGAACGCTCGGCGATCCTGCGCAAGCTCAACGACCTGATGCTGGCGAATGTCGATGACCTCGCGCTCATCATGACCACCGAGCAGGGCAAACCGATGGCCGAGAGCCGCGGCGAGATCGCCTATGCCGCCTCGTTCATCGAATGGTTCGCGGAAGAAGCACGCCGCGTCTATGGCGACACCATTCCCGCACCGCAGGCCGACCGCCGCATCCTCGCGCTCAAGCAACCGGTGGGCGTCACGGCCGCGATCACGCCGTGGAACTTCCCGACCGCCATGCTCACGCGCAAGGCCGGCCCCGCGCTCGCGGCCGGCTGCGCCATGGTGGTCAAGCCCGCCACGCAGACGCCGTTCTCCGCGCTCGCCTTCGCCGAACTGGCCGGACGTGCCGGCGTGCCCAAGGGCCTCTTGTCGGTGCTCACCGGCTCGGCCAGCAAGATCGGCGGCGAAATGACGCGCAGCCCCATCGTGCGCAAGCTCACCTTCACCGGCTCCACCGAGGTGGGCCGCACGCTGATGAAGCAATCGGCCGACACCATCAAGAAGCTCTCGCTCGAACTGGGCGGCAACGCGCCCTTCATCGTGTTCGACGATGCGGACATCGACGCCGCCGTCGAAGGCGCGATGGTCTCCAAGTACCGCAACACCGGCCAGACCTGCGTGTGCGCGAACCGCATCTACGTGCAGCGCGGCGTGCTCCAAGCCTTCACGCAGAAGCTGGTGGCCAAGGTGAACGCGCTCAAGGTGGGCGACGGCACCGAGCCCGGCGTGACGCAGGGCCCGCTGATCGACGCCAAGGCGGTCGAGAAGATCGAGGAGCACGTGGCCGATGCGATCGCCAAGGGCGGCAAGGTGCTCGCGGGCGGCAAGCGCCACACGCTGGGCGGCCTGTTCTACGAACCCACGGTGATCGGCGGCGCGACGGCCGGCATGCTGTTCGCGCGAGAAGAGACATTCGGACCGCTCGCCCCCATCTTCGCGTTCGACACCGAGGAAGAAGCCATCGCCGCCGCCAACGACACCGAGTTCGGCCTGGCCGCGTACTTCTACGCGCGCGACATCGGCCGCATCATGCGCGTGGCCGAGGCGCTGGAGTCGGGCATCGTGGGCGTGAACACCGGGCTGGTCTCCACGGCCGAGGCACCCTTCGGCGGCGTGAAGCAGTCGGGCCTCGGTCGCGAAGGTTCCAAGTACGGGCTCGACGACTTCCTCGAGGTGAAGTACGTGTGCCTCGCGGGGCTGGACAAGTGATCCGCTAGAAGAGCGACGCCATGCCGTTCGGCCGCGCGTCTTCGATGCCGAGCATGCGCAGCTTGGTCAACGCACCCCCGCCCGCCGAGAACCCGCCGGGCTTGTTGCCCGCGGCGAGCACCCGATGGCAAGGCACCACCGGCGCGAAGGGGTTGTGGCCCATGGCCTGCCCCACGGCACGCGAGAGGCCCTTGTCGCCGAGCGCTTCCGCGATCTCGCCGTAGGTGCGCGTCTGCCCCGGCGGAATGCTTCGTGCGACGGCGTAGATGCGCTGGTGAAACTCCGACACGCCGCGCATGTCGAGCACGATGTGGTTCAGGTCGTCGTGCACGCCCTGCAGCAGGCCCTGGATCGCGGCGATGGCGTGTTGTGCCATGCCGTTCGGCGGCCCTTCGTGCAGGTCCGGAAAGCGCCGCCGCATGCGTGCGCGCGTCGCCGGCTCGCCCTCGTCGGCGGGCAGTTGCACGCCGACCAGCCCGCGCGGCCCCCAGGCCAGCGCGCACATGCCGATGGTGGTCTCGAACAGCGCGAAGCCGTCGTCCATCGCTGGCGCGGTGGTGTCTTGTTCCGTCATCCGGTCTCCTTCAGCGCATGCTGGCGCGATGCCAGCACCGCCCCGAGCCAAAGCGCGATCGCCGAAGCCACCAGCCCGCGCGCGAGGCCGCCCGGGCCGTCCGAGATCCAGCCCGTCACCGTCGGCCCGACGATCTGCCCGAGCGCGAAGACGATGGTGAACAGGCTGATGCCCTGCGCCCAGCGTGCCGGCGGCAGGTTGTGGCGCACCAGCGCGGTGGTCGAGGCCACCACCGACAAAAACACGCCGCCGAACAGCACGCCCGAGGCCAGCGCCACCGGCGCCGAGGAGCTCAACACCGGCAGCAGCGTGGCCACGCCGAGCAGCCCGTTCAGCAGCGCCTGCGGCTGGCCGCCGCGGTAGCGGTCGAGCAGCCCGGCCCACAACCGCGACGAGGCCACGCAGGCGATGCCCAGCAAGGCATAGAACAAGGTGACGAAGCCGGCGCTGGCGCCCTGCTCCCGCAGCAGCGCGATCACGAAGGTCATGTAGCCGATGTAACCCATGCCGAACAGCGCGTAGCCCGCGAGCGCCCAACCGAATTGACGCACTGCGGCCGGCTCTGCCGCGGACGCGGCGGTGGCCGCTGCCGATGGCGTTGCCGCAGCCGGCCGGTCCGGCATCGCGCGTGCGGCCCAGGCCAGCAGGCAGGTCGCAGCGGCGCTCGCGAGCGCCAGCGCCCACCACGCCCAGGTCCACCCATGCGGCACGCCGGACGCCGAGCGCAGAACCTGCGGCACGAGCAGCGCCGACAACAGGATGCCGAAACCGGTGCCGCCGTAATAGATGCCCAGAAGCAGCCCACCACGCGCGGCCCCGCCTCGTGCATCCGCGTCACCGAGCCGTGCGGCCAGCAGCCCGCCCGCCACGAACACCCAGGCGCTGGCCACGCCGGCCAGCAGGCGCTGCAGGAGCAAGGCCGGCGCGTCGGTCACGAAGCCGCTGCCCGCCATGAACACGCTGGCCAGCACGGCACCGACGACCAGGAGCCGCGTCACGCCGAAGCGCCGCATCAGTGCCGGCGTGACCAGCGCACCGGCCAGGTAGCCGACCGCGTTGGCCGTGTTCATGCCGCCGGCCAGCGCGTAGCTCCAGCCGAGGTCGGCGCGCATCGGCGGCAGCAGCAATGCGTAGGCGAAGCGGGTGATGCCGAGCGACACGGCCGCGCCCATCGAAAGCGCAAACGCAAGACGCAGCGTGGGCTGCGCGGGCGCGGTGGAGGAAGTGAACGTGGTCGTCATCGGATCGGGGTGGCGCGCCCATTCTGCGGCAGCCCGCGCGATCCTGCCCGCGGGCCAGCCGGTTTACCGTGTCACCGAATCAGGCGTCGGCCGGCACCGGGTCCGGCTTCAGGAGGTGCCGCGCCAGCAGCACCGCCACATGCACCGCCTCGCGCTGCGCCCCGTCTCCGATCTGGTGGCGGCAGCTGGTGCCGTCGGCCACCACCACCGCATCGGGCTTCGCGCGGATGGCCGGCAGCAGGCTCGCCTCGGCCATCTGCATCGACACGTCGAAGTGGCTCGCCTCGTAGCCGAAGCTGCCGGCCATGCCGCAGCAGGAGCTTTCGATCAGCTCGGGCTCGGCGCCGGGAATGAGCTTGAGCACCTCCATGATCGGGCTCACCGCGCCGAAGGCCTTCTGGTGGCAATGGCCGTGCAGGAGGATCGGCGCAGCGGAGGGCTTGAGCGCCAGCGCGAAGCGGCCGGCCTTGAGTTCGCGCGCGATGAATTCCTCGAACAGCAGCGCCTGCTTCGCCACGGTCTGCGCCTTGTCGCCGAAGCCCATCACCAGCGTCTCGTCGCGCAGCGTGAGCAGGCACGAAGGCTCCAGGCCGACGATGGGAATGCCGGCCTCCGCGAGCGGCAGCAACGCATCGATCAGTGCTTCGGCGCGCACCTTCGCCTCGTCCACCATGCCGCTCGCCAGGAAGGTCCGGCCGCAGCAATGGTGTCCGCCGCCCTTGCCGCCGCTCTTTTCGACGGTGTGCAGCACATAGCCCGCGGCTTCGAGCACGCGCGCCGCCGCGAAGGCGTTCTCGCTCTCGAAGGTGCCGTTGAAGGTGTCCACGAAGAGCACCGCCGCCTTGCCGCCCCGCGCCGCCACCGAGAGCACCGAGGCCTGGTCCGCGAACAACCCGGGCTCGTTGCCCTTCGCGCGCCAGAAGGTGTCGCTGCGCCATTCGGGCAGCGAGCGCTTCGCCGAAAAGCCCAGCAGCTTTTCGCCGAGCCAGGCCGCGCCGGGCACGCTGTTGCGCAGGTTCAAGAGCCACGGCATGCGGCTTGCCCTGTGCGCGTAGTCGGGCATGTAGGCGACGAGCTTGTCTTTCAGCGTGTGGCCGTGGCGCTTCTTGTAATGGTCGAGAAACTCGATCTTCATCTTCGCCATGTCCACGCCCGTGGGGCAATCGCGCTTGCAGCCCTTGCAGCCGACGCACAGGTCCATGGTCTCGTGCATGGCCTCGCCGGTGAAGGCATCGGCGCCGAGCTGGCCCGAGAGCGCCAGGCGCAGCGTGTTGGCGCGGCCGCGCGTCAAGTGCTGCTCGTCGCGCGTCACGCGGTAGCTCGGGCACATGGTGCCGGCATCGAACTTGCGGCAGTGGCCGTTGTTGTTGCACATCTCCACGGCCTTGGCGAGGCCGCCTGTGCTGTCGCCGCCGGTGCCGGGCGCGGTGGTCGCCTCGGTCACCGGGTCGGCGTTGACGTTCCAGGCCGACCAGTCGAGCACCGGCTTGAGCTCGATGCGACGGTAGGGCTTGGGCGCCGTCGGCGGCGCGAAGCGGAACAGCGAGCCGTCGTCCATGCGCGGCGGGTCGATGATCTTGCCGGGGTTGAACAGGTCGATCGGGTCGAGCTTCTGCTTGATCGCGCGGAAGGCCTCGTTGATGGCCGGGCCGAACTGCCATTCGATCCACTCGCCGCGGCACAGGCCGTCGCCGTGCTCGCCGCTGAACGCGCCCTTGTACTTGCGCACCAGTGCGCTGGCCTCTTCGGCGATGGCGCGCATCTTCGTGGCGCCGTCCGCCCGCATGTCCAGGATCGGCCGCACGTGCAGCGTGCCGACCGAGGCGTGCGCGTACCAGGTGCCGCGGCTGCCGTACCTGGCGAACACCTCGGTCAGCGCGTCGGTGTATTCGGCCAGGTGCTCCAGCGGCACCGCGCAGTCCTCGATGAAGCTCACCGGCTTGCCGTCGCCCTTCAGGCTCATCATGATGTTGAGGCCGGCCTTGCGCACTTCCCACAGGTTCTTCTGGCGTGCGTCATCGGGCATCTCGACCACGCTGCCCGGCAGGCCCAGGTCGCCCATCAGCTCGACGAGTTGCCTCAGTTGCGGCAGCAGCGCGGTCTTGTCGGCGCCGGAGAACTCGACCAGCAGGATCGCGGCGGGCTTGCCGATCAGCGCGGTCTCCACCGTCGGCTTGAACGCGGGGTTCGCCAGGCTCAGCTCGATCATCGTGCGGTCGACCAGCTCCACCGCCGTCGGCCCTAGCTTCACGATGTGCTGCGCCGCATCCATGGCCGCGTGGAAGGTCGGGAAGTTCACGATGCCCAGCACCTTTGCGCGCGGCAGCGGCGCGAGCTTGAGCTTCAGGCTCCTGGTGTACGCGAGCGTGCCTTCCGAGCCGATCAGCAGGTGCGCGAGGTTCACGCTGCCGTCGGCGGTGTAGGGCTTCTCGCTCTGGTTGTCGAAGATGTCCAGGTTGTAGCCGGCCACGCGGCGCATCACCTTGGGCCAGTTCTCTGCCATCGCATCGCGGTGCTGCCGCGCCAGGCCGCGCACGAACTGCGCAATGCCCGCCGCGCGCACGCCCATCGTGCCCACCGGGCCGAACTCGACCAGCTCGCCATTGGACAGCCACGCGCTCGCGCCCAGCACGTTGTGCACCATGTTCCCGTAGGCAATGGAGCGCGAGCCGCAGGAGTTGTTGCCCGCCATGCCGCCCAGCGTGGCCTGCGCGCTGGTCGATACATCGACCGGGTACCAGAGCCCGAGCGGCTTGAGCTTCGCGTTCAGGTGGTCCAGCACGAGGCCGGGCTCGACCGTGGCCGTGCACTCCTGCGCGTTCACTTCGAGCACGCGGCGAAAGTGCTTGCTGTTGTCGATCACCAGCGCCGCGCCCGTGGTCTGCCCGCACTGGCTCGTGCCGCCGCCGCGTGCGAGCACCGGCACCTTCAGGTCGCGCGCGATGTCGATGGCGGTCGCGATGTCTTTGTCGTTCGTCGGCACGAAGGCGCCGACCGGGGTGATCTGGTAGATCGACGCGTCGGTGGCGTAGCGCCCGCGCGAGCCGTCGTCGAACAGCACCTCGCCCTGCGTCTCGGCGCGCAGCCGGCGCGCGAGCAGTTCGCAGGTGTCGTTGGGCGGAAGAACGGTTCCGGCTGGCTGCATGTGGCTGGCGGGGTCGATGCGCATGATGGATGTGTGGGGTCAGTTCGCCTTGCTGGCCTGGGGATAGATCTCGCCGGCGCGCAAGAGCTCCAGCACGGTGTCGCGCTTGCGCAGCACGTGCGCGATGAGCACCTTGCGCATGGCCTGCGCGTCGCGCGCGGCCAGCGCCTGGATCATCTGTTCGTGCTCGTCGACCGCGTGCTTCCACTTGGCCTCGTTCTGGTTGGTGCGAAAGCGCAGCGACTGCACGCGCGCATTGATCGAGCGGTAGGTGCCCGCGAGCACCGGGTTGCCCGCGGCCTCGTTGATGGCCGTGTGGATGCGCGCGTTCAGGCGGTAGTAGCCCGAGAGATCGCGCCGCGAAAAGCAGGCCAGCATCTCGTAGTGCAGCGCGCGCACCTCGGCCAGTGCCTCGTCGGTGATGCGCTTGGCAGCGAGCTCGCCCGACATGCCCTCCAGCATCGCCAGCACCTCGAAGGTGTCGAGCACGTCGGCCTCGGTGAGCTTCACGGCCACCGCGCCGCGGTTGGGCAACAGGTCGACCAGCCCCTCGGCCGCGAGCAGCTTGATGGCCTCCCGCAGCGGCGTGCGCGAGACGCGCAGTTGCAGGCACAGCTCGCGCTCGTTGAGCTTGGCGCCCGGTGCGATGTGCCCCTCGACCAGCATGGTGCGAAGGCGCGCGGCCACCTGGTCATGCAGGGCGAGCCTGGAGATCTCGATGATTTCAGCAGTCATGGGTTTTCCCTTTGAATGCATTTTGAATGCAAAAAATAGGCACTACAACCCTATCAATTAAGGGTAAACCATCAAACAAAAAAGCATTTTGAATGCAAAACTGAAAAGCGAAAGGACAGTCCATGCTGCAACTCGACATCCATCCCACCGGCCGCCATTTCCTCCAGATTCCCGGCCCGAGCCCTGTGCCCGACCGCATCCTGCGGGCCATGAGCCTGCCCACCATCGACCACCGCGGGCCCGAGTTCGGCACGCTCGGCCTGAAGGTGCTCGGCGGCATCAAGCAGATCTTCAAGACGAAGCACCCGGTCGCGATCTACCCCGCGTCGGGCACCGGCGCCTGGGAGGCCGCGCTCGCCAACACGCTGAGCCCGGGCGACCACGTGCTCATGTACGAGACCGGCCACTTCGCCTCGCTCTGGCAGAAGATGGCCGCGCGCCTGGGCCTCTCGACCGAATTCCTGGCCGTGTCCGGCACCGACGAGCACCTGCCGAATGCACCGAGCTGGCGCCGCGGCGTGCAGGCCGAGCTCATCGAGGCGCGCCTGCGCAAGGACACCGAGAAGAAGATCAAGGCCGTGTGCGTGGTGCACAACGAAACCTCCACCGGCGTCACCTCCGACATCGCTTCTGTGCGCAAGGCCATCGATGCGGCCGGCCACCCCGCCCTCTTGATGGTCGACAGCATCTCGGGCCTTGCGAGCGCCGATTTCCGGCACGACGAATGGGGCGTGGACGTGACCATCAGCGGCTCGCAGAAGGGCCTGATGCTGCCGCCGGGCATCAGCTTCAACGCGCTCTCGCCGCGTGCCCTCGAAGTGGCAAAGACCGCGAAGCTGCCGCGCGCCTTCTGGGCCTGGGACGAGATCGTCGAGATGAACAAGGACGGCTACTGGCCCTACACGCCCAACACCAACCTGCTCTACGGCCTGTCCGAATCGCTCGACATGATCCTCGGCGAAGGGCTGGACAACGTGTTCGCGCGCCACCAGCGCTGGGGCGCGGGCGTGCGCGCCGCGGTCAATGCCTGGGGCCTGCCGATCCAGTGCGCGGACCCGGCCGTGTATTCGCCGGTGCTCACCGGCGTGATCACGCCCGAAGGCGTCGATGCCGACGCGCTGCGCCGCTTGATCCACCAGCGCTTCGATCTCTCGCTCGGCACCGGCCTCGGAAAGCTCAAGGGCCGCATGTTCCGCATGGGCCACCTGGGCGACAGCAACGACCTGACCCTCGTGGCCATGGTCGCGGGCGTCGAGATGGGCATGAAGCTCTCGGGCATCAAGCTCGCGGGCAGCGGCGTGCAGGCGGCGATGGACCATTTCGCCAACCACGCGGCAGCGCCCGTCGGCTTGCAGAAAGCCGCCTAGGCACGAGACACACGCCGGCCGCAGCGTATCGCTCGAACGATACGGCGGCCTTCACCTTGCCGTGCTCCCAGCCCGGCACGCATCGGACCCCCAACACCACGGAGACAAAGATGATGCAAAGACGTTCCCTCATTCAAGCCGCGGGCGCCGCGGCCGCCACGCTGGGCGTGCCCCGGCTCTTCGCGCAGGAGTGGCCCTCGGGGCCGGTGCGCATCGTGGTGGGCTTTCCACCGGGCGGCGGCACCGATGCGCTCGCGCGCGTGGTCGCGCAGAAGCTCACGATCATGTGGGGCCAGCAGGTCATCGTCGAGAACAAGGGCGGTGTCGCGGGCGTGCTCGCAGCCGACTACGTGGCCCAGCAGCCCAGCGACGGCAGCACGCTGCTGATGGCGCACATCAACAGCCACGCGCTCGCACCCAGCCTGCAGCCCAAGCTGCGCTACAACGTGGAGCGCGACTTCGTGCCGATCGTGCTCGTGGGCGTCACTCCGAACCTGCTGATCGCGAACCCGGGACAGAAGGCGCTGAGCGTGAAAGACATCGTCGCCGCCTGCAAGGCCGCGCCCGGCACGGTGAGCTTCGGCTCGGCCGGCGCGGGCTCCGCGCAGCACCTGGCGCTGGAGATGTTCAAGCTGCAGGGCGGTGTCGATGCACTGCATGTGCCGTACAAGGGCAGCGGCCCGCTGCTGGCCGACCTGATGGGCGGGCAGATCCAGTACAGCTTCGAAACGATGACGGCCGCCACGCCGCATGTGAAGAACGGCCGCGTGATCGCGGTCGCCCAGACGCGCACGAAGCGCGCCAAGGGCCACCCCAACGTGCCGACCATGCAGGAGCAAGGCTTCGCGGGTTTCGAGGCCACCACCTGGTACGGCCTCGCCGGCCCCGGCAAGCTGCCGCCCGCGATTGCGCAGAAGGTGAATCGCGACGTGAACACCGTGCTTGCCATGCCCGATGTGCAGGAGCGCATGGACACCTACGGCGCCGAAGACGGCGGCGGTTCGCAGGACAAGTTCAAGCAGTTCATCAGCACCGAGATCGCCAAGTGGGCGAAGGTGGTGAAGGACGGCAACGTGCACGTGGAAACCTGAGGCCTCTGTTCGGGGCGACGATCACGCCGACGGGGTACCTTGCTCCGCGAATGTCCCCCGGGGCTTCGCCCCTCCTCCTTGATTTCGCTGCGCAAGGCACCCCATCGGCGTGCTCGTTTTCAGAGCGGTCGTTGATCAGCGATATGCCGACAGCGCGTCCAAGTGCGAAGGGCATCGGGTGCTTCCCGCAGCGAAATCAAGGAGGAGGCGAAGCCGGGGGACATTCGCGGAGGGGAGTACCCGGTGGCCTTCGCACCCGCCCTGAACAGAGCAACTGACAAAATCCAAAGATGAATCCACAAATGACCGCCCTCGCCGACGCCTTGATCGCCGCGCGCCGCAGCAACCGCACCCTCGACGCCGCCCCCTGGACCGATGCGTTGCAAGACGCCAGCCAGGCCTACGAAGTGCAGGACGCGGTGGCCGCGGCGCTCGACTGGTTCGGTGACGACGGCGCCCTTCCGGGCCACTGGAAATCCGGCGGCGGCTCGCGCAGCGTGACGCTCACGCATGCGCCGCTGCCACCGTCCGGCGTGCGCCAGAGCCCGGCCAATTTCGACGACCTCGTGTTCCATACGCCCGGCATCGAATCCGAAATCGCGCTGCGCCTCGGCCAGGACGTGACACCCGCACAGGCCGCGAAGCTCGACCACGACAACGCGGCCTCGCTCATCGACGCCATGGCCGTCTCCATCGAGATCGTCGATGCGCGCTGGCAGGACCTCGCCTCCACGCCCGCCCTCTTGCGCCTGGCCGATTCGCAAGTCCACGGCGCACTCGTGCTCGGCGAATGGCAACCTTACGCCGCCGTCGACTGGGCCTCGCAGCGCTGCGAAACGCGCATCGGCGACGGCGAGGTCGTCGTGCGCGAAGGCACCCATCCGCTGGCGGACCCGGCGTGGCTGCTGCCGATCTGGCTGCGCCACATCACGCGGCACGGCCAGACCGCGCGCGCCGGCACGGTCGTCACCACCGGCTCCTGGGTCGGCGTGCTGCCCTGCCGCCGCGGCGATCAGGTGACGGCCGAGTTCCCCGGCATCGGCGCGGTCCGCTTGCGCGTGTAGCGCCCGTCTCCCACGCCCGAGCAGGCCACCAAAAAGTCGAGCACCGCGCGCACCCGCGCGGGCAGCGTGCCGGCCTTGCCGATGTACACCGCGTGGATCGGCTCGATCTCGCCCGGGTTGAATTCCTCCAGCAGCGGCACCAGCCGCCCGGCATCGATGTCGTGCTGGATGTGATAGAGCGACAGCCGCGCCACGCCAGCACCTGCGATCGCAAGTTGCCGCAGCGTCTCGCCGTCGCCCGCGCGCACCGGGCCCGCCACCGGGATCGCGATCGTCCGGCCGTCGACGCGCAGCGGCCAGTCGGGCGCGTTGCGGCGGTAGGTCCAGCCGAGCCGGTTGTGCGCCTCCAGCTCTTGCGGTGTGCGCGGCGTGCCGTACTTCGCAAGGTAGTCGGGCGCGGCCACGATGCACTGGTTCGTTTCGCCAAGCCGCCGCGCCACCAGGTCGGACGACGGCAGCTGGCCCCAGCGGATCGCGATGTCCGCGCGCTCGTCCATCAGGTCGACGATGCGGTCGGTCAGCGCGATGTCGAGCGTGATCTCCGGATGCATCTCGAGCAGGCGCGGCACCAGCGGCACCAGCTTGTGATGCCCGAACGACACGCTCGCATTGATGCTCACCCGCCCGCGCGGCGCCGCGCCGGCGGCGGCACAGCGCTCGGCCTCGTCCATGTCGGCCAGCACGCGCGTGCTGCGCTCGTAGAAATGCAGCCCTTCGGGCGTGAGCTGCAGCTTGCGGGTGGACCGGTGCACCAGCTGGATGCCCAGCCGCAGTTCGAGCCGCGCCACCAGCTTGCTGATGGCCGAGGGCGTCATGTCCAGCAGGCGCGCCGCCGCGGAGAATCCGCCGGACTCGACCACCTGCACGAAGGCCTCCATTTCGCCGGAGCGGTTGACGTCGAGGCGTGGCATGGGGACTCCTGTCTGTGATTTCAAATCACAAGTGCGTGTACTGGCGGCATTCTAGTCACAGGCCTCGAATGTCTTCACAGTACGGGTCATCATGCCAATCGCTCTACTTTCCCTCACCGCCGGTGCCTTCGGGATCGGCACCACCGAGTTCGTCATCATGGGCCTGCTGATGCAGGTGTCGACGGACCTTCATGTCTCCATCACGATGGCCGGCCTCCTGATCTCGGGCTATGCGCTCGGCGTCGCGGTCGGCGCGCCCGTGCTCACCATCGCGACGCGCAAGCTGCCGCGCAAGACCGTGCTGCTCGCGCTGATGGCGATCTTCACGCTGGGCAACCTGGCCTGCGCGCTCGCCCCCAACTACGAAATGCTGATGGCAGCGCGCGTGGTCACCTCGCTGGCGCACGGCACCTTCTTCGGCGTCGGCTCGGTGGTGGCCACCGGGCTCGTCGCGCCCGAGCGCCGCGCCTCGGCCATCGCGATCATGTTCACCGGC
Source organism: Variovorax sp. 770b2 (assembly GCF_900115685.1). Classification (GTDB taxonomy): domain Bacteria; phylum Pseudomonadota; class Gammaproteobacteria; order Burkholderiales; family Burkholderiaceae_C; genus Variovorax. Next base: position 1,760,685 of record NZ_FOXJ01000001.1, read on the forward strand.
CTCACCGCTGCCACGCTGCTGGGCGTGCCGGCCGGCGCGTGGCTGGGCCTGCAGTTCGGCTGGCGCTCGGCGTTCTGGGCGGTCACGCTGATCGGCGTGCTGGCCCTCGTGGTGCTCGCGGTGTTCGTGCCCCGCGTCAAGGGCGAGGCCAAGCCCGCGCCGCTGCGCGAAGAACTGGCCGTGCTGGCCCGCCCGCAGGTGCTGCTGGGCCTGGCGATGACGGTGCTCGGCTTTGCCGGCGTGTTCGTGGTGTTCACCTACATCCAGCCGCTGCTGACGCAGATCACCGGGCTGTCGGAATCGGCCGTGTCGCCGATCCTGCTGGTGTTCGGCGGAGGCCTGGCGGTGGGCAACATCCTCGGCGGCAAGCTGGCAGACCGCGCGCCGATGGCCGCCGTGCTCGGCACGCTGGTGGCGCTGGCCGTGGTGCTCGGCGCGATGCAGTTCACCATCGGCACGCCGTTCACCGCGGTGGTCTTCGTCGGCCTCTTGGGCGTGGCCTCGTTCGCCACCGTGGCGCCGATGCAGCTGCGGGTGCTGGAGAAGGCCTCGGGTGCCGGCCAGAACCTGGCGTCGAGCCTCAACATCGCGGCCTTCAACCTGGGCAACGCGCTGGGCGCGTGGGTCGGCGGCGTGGTGATCGACCACGGCCCGGGCCTGCGCGCGCTGGGCTGGGTGGCCGCGCTGCTCACGCTCGTGGGCCTGGCGATCGCGCTCTGGAGCCGCTCGCTCGAGCGGCGCGACACCGGCCGCCCCGTGGCCGATTGCGCCTCGGCGCAGGCCTGATTCCCTCGGCTACTTCGAGGCCAGCCGGCGCGCGAAGAAAGAAAGGATCTCGTCGCGCGCCGCGATCGTCGGCTGGCCCGCCTCGTCGATGAGGTGGGCCGTCACCACGCTGTGCGGGCTCGCGACCACCTGCGCGAAGAACGAAGGCAGCGACTCCTGGTTGGCCGCGCTGTCGGGCAGCACCCGCGCAACGAAGCGGGTGCCGAGCGCTTCGGCGTAGGCGGCGAAGCGCTGCGCGGTGCAGAACTTGTCGCCCTCGAAGCGATAGGCCATGACGGTCAGGTCTTCGCGGTCCAGGCGCTGCTTCACCGCGGAGATTTCCTCCGGCGAGATCTCGATGCCGGCCGGGTTGTCCAGCGGCAATGCCGGCTGCGACAGCACCGGCGCCACCACCGAAGGCTCCAGCATCATCGTGAGCGCGAAGTTGCCTGTGAAGCACATGCCGATGGCACCGACGCCCGGTCCGCCGCATTCCCCGTGCGCCAACCGCGCGAGCGCGCGCAGCCATTGCGTCACCGGGCTGGACTTGTTGCCCGCGAAGGCACGGAACTCGGCACTCACGCAGGCATGCTGGAACACGGCCTTGCCCTCCTCTGCATCCGCCACCGCACCATCGCGGCCGAACAGCGAGGGCATGTACACGGTGAACCCCGCATCGCGCACCCAGCGGGCGAAGCGCGCAACGTGCGGGCTGATGCCGGGCATCTCGGTCATGACGATCACCGCCGGACCGGCGCCCGCGACGTAGACCTTCTTCATGGCGTCTTCCAGGGTGATCTCGCGGCGCTCGAAGTCTTCGAGCGGATCGGTTTCGTTCAGGTTGCGGGTCGTCGGCATCGTGGCTCCTGCAGGTCTTCAGGTGGATCGGAGCGGCCATTACACGTGGCCAGGCGCTAGACTGACAGTGTCCATTTAGACGTTTATCAGGCGTTTCCAGCCATGCGCGATTTCACCGTCCTCGTGCTCCCCAGGGCCTTTGCCACCAGCGTCTCGATCACGCTGGACGTGCTGGAGGCCGCGGCCGGGTTGGCACCTGCATTGAAGATGCCCCGGCCGACATGGCGCGTGGTGTCGCCCGACGGCGGCTTCGTGCCGCTCAGCAGCGGCCTGCACATCGAGACCACCGCGATCCCCGGCCGCCCACGCGCCGACGCCTCCACATGGATCGTCCCGGGCCTCGGCGTGGACCGCCCCGCGGACCTGGCCGAGCGTCTGGCCGACGACTGCGCCACCCGCGCCATCGCCGCCGTGCGCCGCCACGCCGCGCGCGGCGGCGCAGTGGCCGCCTCATGTTCGGCCGTCTTTCTCTTGCAGGCGGCCGGTGTGCTGCAGGAGCGGCGCGCCACCACCACCTGGTGGCTCGCGCCGGAACTGCGGCGCATCGAACCTCGCTGCAACGTCGATGCGGACCGCATGGTCTGCGCCGATGGACCGGTCAGCACGGCCGGCGCCGCGTTCGCCCAGTCGGACCTCATGCTCCACCTGCTGCGCACGCGCTTCGGCGCACCGCTGGCCGACGCCGTCGGCAAGGTGCTGTTGATCGACGGGCGCGAGGCCCAGGCGCCATTCGTCGTGCCGTCGATGATGTCCAACGGCAGCGAACTGATCCGGCGGCTCACGCAGCGCATCGAATCGTCGCTGCCGCGCCCGCCGAGCGTCGCGCTCCTCGCCGACGAGTTCGCGATGTCGCAGCGCACGCTGGCCCGCCATGTGCGCGCCGCAACGGGCCTCGGCCCGCTGGCGCTGGTGCAGAGCGTTCGCTTGTCCCGGGCGCGGATGCTGATCGAGACGAGCCGGATGACGATCGACCAGGTTGCGGCGCAGGTCGGCTACGAAGACGCGACGGCTTTGAGACGCCTCATGCGGAAGGCTGCGGGCGCCACGCCGAGCAAGTTCCGCATGAATCTGCAGGCGGCCTAGATTCGGGTCGCTTTCGTTCTGGAAGAATCCGGGTCCCATGACAAACATGCCCATCGCCATACGGCCCGCGCGCGCGGCCGACGCGCACGCCCTCGCCGCCTTGTCGATCCAGGTCTGGCTCACCACCTACACCGAAGGCGTGAGCGACCTGTTCGCGCGCTATGTGCTCTCGGAGTTCACGCCCGAAAAATTCCTGGCGCTGCTGGAAGCAAGCGATGTTTCGCTGCGCGTTGCCGAGGTGGATGAACGTCTCGCCGGCTATGCGCTTGTGCGCTCCGGCGTGCCGCAGCCATTGGTGCCTGAATCGGACTCGGAGCTCTGCACGCTGTATGTGCAGGAGCCGTTCACGCGGTGCGGCGTGGGGTCCGCATTGCTGCGGGCGGCACGCGCGAGCTACGACGGCCTGTGGCTCCTGGTCAACGTGCAGAACCTGCGCGCATGCCGCTTCTATGAAAAGCATGGGTTCGTGATTCGCGGGAGCACCGACTTCGTCCTCGGCGAAGGCAGGCACAGGAATCACGTGCTCGCGACGCCGCTCCGCGACTAGCGGGGCTGGATCATCCGCGCGCTCGCCGTCGACCGCGCCACCATCCGCCCTTGCGTATCGCTCAGATGCGCTTCGAGGAACGAGATGGTCTTGCCGAGCTGCACGACCCGGCCCTCTCCGTACAAGAGCCCCGGAGAAGCGGCCGCCAGAAACGACACGTTGAGATCGATCGTTGCCGAGAACGCGCCTGCGCCGTTCATGAGCCACAGCGCCGGGCCCATCGTGTCGTCGAGCACCGCGCCCAGGATGCCGCCTTGCACCGAGCCTGCGGGATTCAAGAAGTCGCCGGTCGCGACGAAGCTCATGCGGACCCAGCCCTTCGCCGTATCGAACCCGATGATGCGTTGGCCGAACAACCGCGCAGTCGCGGAACTGGGAAAACGCTGCATCAACGGGTCGGGCGTCATCACGATCCTTCGCTCCGCAAGGCGGGTCGAAAAATCTTAGGCGGCGGCTCCTGACAGCGTGGTGTCAGGAGCGGGAGGCGGCGCCCCGGGCTATCGCCCGCTACATCTCGCTGAGCACGCCGAAGTCGCTGTCGCCCTGTTGCACCGCGTTCACCAGCTGCACCCGGTTGCGTGCGGCGAAGCGGCGGCGAAGTTGCCGCATGTGGTAGTCCACCGTGTGCGACGACAGGTCCAGCCGGTTGGCAATTTCCTTGTCGCTGCGGCCCTGCAGGAGGTGCTGCAGGATGTACTGCTGCGTCGTCGATATTTCGATGCGCGCCCCACCCGTTTCGCTCGCCATGCGCGAATGGCGCGACAGGTATTCGTGCAGGCTCAGGCCGAGCGTCAATGCCTGTCCGACGACCTCGTCGGTGATCCAGCGGCGCCCCGGCTCGCTCGATTGCAGGCTGATGACGGTGTACTGGTTCACGTGCGTGGGCGAAGCCAGCCGGAACATCAGCCCGCTGCGGATGCCGCTCGCGTGCAGGTCGTCGACGAAGCGCTGCCGCCGTCCCGCCGCATCCTCGGTTGCCGTGGTGGCGGCCGTGGACAGGGGCGACGACTCGATCTGCTCGACGTCCCAGACCAGCGGCAGGCTGGAGGCCGGCACGCCCTGCTGGCGCAGGTCCATCTCGTAGAGGCGGTGCGAGAAGTAGCGCTGCACCCATTCGGGGTTGGCGTAGGCGGTGAAGAAGCTCAGCGGCCACCAGCGTCCGCGCAGGTAGGTGATCGTTCCGTAGCCGAGCCAGTCGAAGCCCAGGGCGTTGAGCATGCCCTGGATGAGGTAGCGGCGCTCCTCCTGGCTGCCGGCGTCCAGCAGGCCGCCGACGATGCCGGGCACGCCTTCGGCGTGGCGGTCCGCCGAGGGCGGCAGGTACAGCTGCTCTTCGGCATAGAGCTGCGGAAACGGGCCGCCGGCCGACAGCTCGGCCGTGTCCGCATCGGCATCGCCGGGCGGCGCCGCCGCATCGAGCTCCGGCGTGTCGAGGTCCGGCGCTCCCGACAGCGATGCCGCTGCCGCGCGTTGCAACAAGGTAGCAAGAATCATGAGGTGCCTGTTGGAGATGCCGCAGGCATCGTCGGCCGACGCTGCAGGCTGGGAGCCAAAGTACCAAAGGGCGCGGTTGTCGCCTTGTAAATTCTTAGCCTCGGGCGCGCATTCGCACCCCCGATGCAGTCGAAGGTGGCCCGTGGCAGCGCACCCCGCGCCGCAACTGAATACCTTCGCATGACCGATGCGAATTGGTCATCAATCCATGCGATATCGGGCGCTTCACAGAAAGCGAAGGCGCTGGCATGCTGGTTGCTCCCGTCAGCACAACAACAACATCCGAGGAGTCCCGCCTTCGATGGAAATCCTGGCTGCTTCCCGCTATTGGCGAGACGCCGACCTCACAGGTCTCCAGTTCACCGCCAACCGCCTGCTGCATCGCGAGATCCGGCCGCACCGGCACGTCGGCTACACGCTCTCGGTGTCCGACACCGAGCTGCACGTGCGCACCGGCAACCGCGTGACGGTCGTGCCGCCGGGCACGCTGCTGCGCATCGCGCCGCAGGTCTGGCATTCGGTGCAGGCGCGCAGCGCGCCGTGGCGCGAAGACGCCATGTATTGCAGCTCCGCCGTCGCCCGCTGCATCAGCGCTGCGAACGAAGGCGCGCCCGCGGCCCGCGCGCAGGACGATGCGGGCGTCTCGATCTTTCTGGACAGCCCGGCGGCCTTTGAATTCCTCGAATGCCACCGGCTGCTGCACGAATCCGCGAGCACCGGCAACGAAGAGGACATCGCGGCCGGCCGCGCCCTGCTGCGCCAGCGCCTGGCGCAATGGATTCCATTGCAGGCCCCGCCCCCGCGCGTCGTCGACAGCGGCGACGACCGCATGAACCGGCTCTACGAACTGATCGCCTCGGGTTTCCACCAACGCATGACGCTGGACAGCCTCGCCGGCGCGGTGGGCCTGCACCCGGTGCATGTGCAGCGGCGCTTCCGCGGCGCACTCGGGTTCACGCCGCACGAGATGCTGGTGGGCCACCGCATCGAGTACGCGCGCGACCTCATCGCGGGCGGCGCCAGCGTCACCTACGCGGCGCATGCGGCCGGCTTCACCGACCAGAGCCACCTGCACAAGACCTTCATGAGCACCTACGCGGTGCTGCCGGGCGACTACCGCAAGCTGTCGGCGCTCGATGCGCTGCAGCCGGCCTCGGCGCGCAACGGCATCGTGGGCTGACCGCGGCATCGCAACAGACTGCCCGGGGCTGCTAAGGCTGCCAGTCGGCCGCCGCGCTTACCAGCTGCACCCGGTTGCGCACGTCGAAGCGGCGGCGCAACTGGCGCATGTGGTAGTCCACCGCATGGGCCGAGAGGCCGAGCGCGTGGGCGATCTCCTTGTCGCCGAGGCCGCGCAGCAGGGCTTCCAGGATCGACTGCTGCGTGGCCGACATCGGCGACTTCGCATGCAGCACCTCGCCCTGGTCCAGCGCCGCGGCCGCCTTCTGCACGTGGCGCGACACGTGCTCGTGCAGGCTCAGCCCGAGCATGAGCGCGCGCCCCACCACGCTGTCGGCGATCCAGCGGCGCCCCGGCGTCTGCGAGAGCAGGCTGATGAGGGTGTACTCGTTCATCAGGCCCGGCGTGGCCAGGCGAAAGAAGATGCCGCTGCGGATGCCGCAGGCTTCCAGGTCGGTGCGCAGCATGCGTTGGCGCTGCGCGATGCCCTCGCCCTCCTCGGCTTCGGCGCGCATCGGTTGCCTGCAGTGCGACTGCTCGATCGACTCCAGGTCCCACAGCAGCGGAAGGCCCGAGACCGGCGCGTCGTGCAGGCGCGTGTCGATCTGGTGGTGGCGCTGCGAGAAATAGCGGCGCGTCCAGCTCTCGCACGCGTAGCTCGTGAGAAAGCTCAGCGGGCGCATGCACCCCCGGTTGTCCTCGGCCGTTCCGTAGCCCAGCCATTCGAAACCGATGGCGCGCAGTTGCGCCTTCATGAGCGCCTGGCGCGCCGCGTGGTCGGGCGCCTCGGTCAGCGCGGCGACCAGTCCGGTGGCGCGCCGCTCGCGGTGCGCCGTGGCCGGCAGCGACGGCCGGTCGTCCGCATAGAAGAGCGGCGGCACGCCGCGCGCATCGTCGCCGGGCGGACGCAATGCGGGGCTGCCGCTGCCCGCGGCCCGCTGCGGCGCGGGGCCGCGCCGTGCGAACAATGAAGGAGGAATCGTGGCCGACGGCGCAGGGCCGATGAGGGTCGCGTGGGCATTCATCATCGGGCCCAGTCTAGGAGCGGCCGCACGGGCGCACCAATGGCAATTGCGGTATGCGCCATAACGCAAATGCATGGCCTGTCCGGGGAGATCAGCCAAAAAAAAATGCAGCACCGGCCTCGGCCAGTGCTGCATCTCCGAGGCCCGCCGGCGCGGGCCCGCCGCGCTCAGATGTCCAGGTGCCAGTGCGCGCGCGCGTAGTTCTCCAGGCCCTCGATGCTCTGCGGCAGCGCGATCGACTCCGACTTCACCGCGCCGCCCTTCGTCGGAATGTAGCGGATGACGTTCTGCCCGGCCTGCGCCGCAGCCGGATCGCTCTTGGGGAAGCTGCCGTCGTTGTCGTTCATCTTGTCGTCGGTGAGGCCGTGCATCACCTTGACCCACTCGTTGGCCGGAATGCCCTGCGGGCCGTCCTGCCCCAAGCGGTCGCGCAGCATCTGCATCCCTTCGTCCACCGTCTTGCCCTGCGATTTCATCAGCGCATTCCACGCCACCATCGGCGAGACGCCCTCGTGCGTGCAGTCCAGCATCGCGCGGGTCTGCGCGTCGCTGAAACCGCTGTCTTTCAGCACATTGCGCAACCCCGCGTCGCGCTGCGCCTCGCGGGCGTCGACCTGGTCGTAGTGATGGGCGATGTTGTAGAACTGCTTGATGCCGGTGAACACCGCCACGCCCAGCCCGCCGATGGTGCCGATCTCCGCCGGTATGGCCAGCAGCGAACCCAGCTCGACGGCGCCCGCGCGCGTGAGCGCCGCGCCGGTCACGTTGACCAGCCCCACACCGCCGTCCACCACGCCGCCCACGCCCATGCCGACGTTGGTGAAGGTCACCCAGCTGGGCACCGTCTTGGCCTGCCCCACGGCCAGCGACAGGTCGGCCACGCCCACCCCGGCGGTGCCCAGGCCGAACACGTACTTCCAGGCCATCTTGCCTTCGATGTCCGCCGCGGCGCCGTCGATGGTGCGGTTGCCCGCGCGCGAGCGCTCGGCCATCAGCGTCGTGTAGGGCTTGGCCATGAAGAAGGCCTGCGTGGGCGCATAGATGCGGTGGTACCACTGGGCGTAGTCCTGCACTCCGTTGGCCAGCGGCCGCAGGTTGGTGAGCTCGGTGCTCACGTTGTGCGTGACGAAGCCCGCGTTGGCCACCCAGCGCAGCACCTGCCCGAAGGCGGTGTTGGCGTTGGTCGCGTTGTTGACCGTCTTGGCGCCCACGCCCAGCAGCTTCTGCAGCTTGCCGTCCAGCTCGGAGCCCAGCCGGGCGAACGCGTCGATGCGGGCCGCATCGGGCAGGTTCGCATCCACGGCCGCGGCCTTGGCGACATAGTCGTCCACCAGCGCGGTGCCCTGGCGCACCTCGTCCGCGTTCAGGCCCAGCGTCTTGGCCATGCCCTCGGTCTTCACGCGGAAGGCGTCCCAACGCTTGGCGTAGCTGCCCGGGTCCATCACCATGCCGTTGAATTGCGCATCGGCCACCATCGACCACACCATGCGCGTGGTGCCCGAAACGTGCCGTGTGATGAACATCACCGGGTTGACGAGGTACTCGGTCATCGTGCGCGGATCGGCCACGCCCTGCGTGGTGCGGCTGAGCAGGTCCTGGCGCAGCTGCGGGCTCTGGGACATCGCCAGCGCGACGTCGGCGTTCTTGTTGTAGACGCCATCCAGCGTGCCCTCCAGGCCCTTTTGCGCATCGCTTTCCGATGTGCCCACGCGCAGGCCATTGAGGTTCTCGTGCGTCCTGGCGAGCGTGTCGCCCCACTCGCCGACCACGCGCGTGGCCGCATCGACCTTGTTGGCGATGTCGGGGTTCACGCGCCGGTACTGCGCGATCGCCGCGGCCACGCCCTGCGGCGTGCCGTCGGAGAAATGCGCCACGTAGAACGCCATCGAGGCGCCGGTCGCGTTGTAGCCGGCGGTGCCGCGCAGGTTGCCGATGGCTTCGGTGAGGTGCGTCTCCTGTGCCTTCACGCCCTTGTCGATGCCGGCGAGCACGCTGTCGCGCATGCCCTGGTTGCCTTGCTTTTCCAGCGCGTTCGCGAGTTCTACCGGCAGCTTCGTGCCGCCCTGCACGACCGCGCCTTCGACGGCGCGCTGCAGGCTCACATTGAATTCCGGCCGGTCGGTGAAGCGCCCCTTCAGCAGCTCGGTCGCGAAGCGTTCGGACCAGGCCGAGGTCGGCGAGCGCGCATCGGCCGACTCGGCCACGATCGACAGGCCTTCGACGAACTTCTCGAACTGCGTCATGCTGGCCAGGTCGTCGCTGGGCCGCGGCAGGTTGCGTTGCAGCAGGTCGAGCATGCCCTTGGCCACCGGCTCGGAGATCTCGGGCGGCGCATCGCGGTACTGCGCCAGGTAGTCGCCCACGTCGTGCATCGGCATCTCGTCCAGCAGGTCGAGCGCGCGCGTGCGTTCCGCTTCGAACAGCGGCCGCATGCCGGCGGCGGCCTTGTCGCGCTCGCCCGCATCGCGGCTCACGTCCAGCCGCTGGCGTGCTTCCCGCGCCGCGCCGGCCACGTCGCCGTCGGCCAGGCGGTCTTTCACCACGCTCTCCGAATGCAGCCGGCCCAGCATCGCGGCGTTGTCGTCGACCAGCGCCTTGTAGGCCGGCGCATCGGGGCCGATCTCCACCAGCGTGGCGGCCGCGAAGCCGGCCGGGTCCTGGCGCGCCAGGTCGCGGCTCTTGTCGTTCACCAGCGTGGGATGGTCGGCCACGAGGTGCGCGTAGTCCATCTGCGCCTGCACGTCGGCCGTGGTGCCCTTGAGCAGCCCCGAGTCGCGCAACGCGTCGCGCACGGCGGTGTCGCTGCGCACGTCGAGCTTGTCGAGCGCGATGAGCTGCGCGCGCTGCCGGTTCGCCGCTGCCACGGGGTTCGCGCCGCTCTGCTGCACGTCGTTGCGGATGGCCTTGAGCATCTCCGCCGAGAACGCGCCCCAGTGGCCGTCGGCCGTCGCCTGCAGCGACTTCACCGCCGCCGGGTCATGGCCCGGCTCGCGGGCCAGCGCATCGGCCGCGCGCTGCTGGTGCTGCGCGAGGCCGAGCGTCACTTCGGCAGGCACCGAGAAGGCCTCCGGCCTGGCCTGGAACGACGGCGTCTGGTGGTTGTGCGGCGTGCTGGCCGAGATCGGGTTGCGGGGCAGCGAGACGATGCCCGTGGGCACGTCGTGGCCGGTGTCGATCGGGCTGATCGCATTGGCCGTGGTGATGCCCACCGCGGCCACCAGGCCCACCGTGATCTGCCGCCGGATCACCTTGCCCAGCGGCCAGCCGCCCGGCGGCTTGGGCGCGTTCTCGATGCTCGGCAGCGTGAACGCGCCGTCGCCGCGCTGCACGTTGCGAAGGCCATTGGCCGCATCGATGCGCACCGGCGACTGGTTCGAGACGATGAACCAGTCCTGCGTCGGCTGCGCCGAAGCCTTGCGCGGCGGACGGCCGGTGAGCGCGCGGATGCGCAGGTTGGAATCGGCGTACTGCGCATCGGTCGGCTTGTCGCTCTGGCGCGTGATCTCGCCGGTCTCGCGGTTCTTGATGCGGTAGACGGTTTCCTTGGCCTCCTTGGGCTCCAGGCCGAACCTGGCGCCCATCTCGCGGCGCGGCGCGAGCCCGCCCACGCCCCTGCCCGGCGTGCTGTTGCCGTACCAGCGCACGGTGTCGGTGCCCCGCGCGACGCGGCCGCTGCCGTCGATCTGCCGCAGCGTCAGGTTGGCGGGCGAAGCGGGGTCGGCGTACAGGTCGGGCTGCCCCTTCACGCGGTAGACGTAGACGTTGTCGTTGCCGAAGCCGCCGCTCGTCAGGCGCGCATGCACTTCGGGCCACTCGTCGCCACGGAAGGCCGCGCTCATCGGCTCGGCCACCGGCGCGGTGCCGGGCCTGGGCGTGCCGCCCTTGGGTGGCTCGGCTGCCGCATCGGTGCCCTTGGCGCGGTCGGCCTTCACCTCCAGCGCCGCCTGGCGATAGAGCTCGGTCATGCCGACGTGCACCGTCGGGCCGTAGCCCGCGGCCGCGTCGATGCCGGTGCGCGACTGGCTGTCCACGCCGCCCTCGCGGGCGATCGCCCGCATCAGGCGCGGCACCTGCTTGGCCGTGGGCAGGAGGTCGCTGCGGCCATGGGCCACCTCGAGCGCGGCCACGGTGGCGTCCGCGCCCCAGCTGCCGACGCCGGCCGTGACCAGCTGGTCCGCGGTCACCGCCGAGGCGATGCGCTGGCCGTCGGGCGCGCGGCGCACGCGCTTGTCGACGCTGCCGCCGCCCACTTCGTTGCCCACGTCCAGGATGGCGATCTGCGCGATCTTCGGCGCGCCCTCGCCGCGTGTCCCGTTGATGTGGCGCGCCGCATAGAAGAACTCGTCCAGCGCGGCCACGTCGCCGGTGATGCGCTCGCCGGTGGAGCTCCAGTACTCGCCCTGCGCGTCGCGCCCGGGCGCCTCCACGCTCACCAGCGCGTCGGGATCGAGGTCGCGCAGCATCTGCCGCGCCTGGGCCTCGGCGTGCGGGCCGGTCTTCAGGCCGAAGGGCTTCACGTCGATGTCCTCGCGGCCGAGCACCGAGAGCGCCGCCTTCAGCGGCTTGACGTTCGAGGGCGTGGTGATGCAGGTCGCATCCTTGCCCAGCTTGGCAAGCGACGAAGCCAGCACGGCCGCGCCCTTGGTGCTGTCCGATTCGGGCGCCACGCGGCCGCCGGCGGTGCGCAGCGGGAAGCCCGCCACCACCACCACCTTGCCCGCGTCGCCCAGCATCTTCGCCGCGGCGTAAGCGCCGCCGGGCACGTGGATCGGGAAACCGCGGCCCGAGGGGTCGAAGGCCTGCAGCGCATCGATGGGGTCGCCCGCCTCGTCCTTGTTCAGCACGTTGCGCGCGGCCTCCACGTCCACGTCGGCCCCCAGGCGCTCCAGCGGCACGAGGGTGATGTCGTCGCGCTGCAGCGCGATGCGCAGGGTGTCGCGTACGTCCTTCTGGTCGACCTGCCTCTGGCCCGGCGGCTTCGTCGACGTCGCCTTGTCCTCCACCGCGGTGGTGATGCCGATGGCGCGGCTGGGGCCGGTGCCCATGCCGGGCGGCAACTTGCGCGCGACCTCGATCGCCTCCAGTGCCTGGTTGGTCATGGGGTTGACCATCTTGATGTCCTCGGCGCCCCGCCCCTTGCGGATGTTCGGATCGGCGAGTGCCTTGGTGAAGAACGGCTCCAGCTCGGGATAGTGCGTGCAGCACCACGAGATGGCCGTGACCTGGGGGTCGGCGGCGAGGATCTTGTCGGCATAGTGGTTGGCGGCTTGCTGCATGAGCTGCTGCATGCCGTCGTCCATCGGGTCTCCCATGTAGCGGTTCACCAGCGATGCCACGTCCAGGTTGCCGTCGTTGTCGGTCCCGCCTACCGGAACCACGTTCTTGTCGCGATAGACCCCTTCCACGCTCAGGTCGCTCGGCAGCGGAAGCTCGGCGGTCTTCTGCGTGGAAAACGCCACCACGCGCTCGCCCTGATCCACCAGGCCCTTGTGGAAGTCGCGGGTGCTGTCGATCAGGTCGATCACCGGCGCCTTGATGCCGCGCGCGTACTCGGCCATGCCCGAGGTGCATGCGGTGTTGCAGGCCATGACGATCAGGTCGACGCCGACCTTGTCCAGCGTCTCCAGGCCGGCCCGCGTGTGGTCCGCGATGGATGTCTTGGGCTTGCCGCCGTAGGTGCCCGCCCCGTGGTCTCCGACCATGACCAGGTCCACGCGCGCGCCGGTCGTTTCCTCGACCACGCGCTTGATCTCGGACGCCGCGATGATGCCGCCCGAACCCGAGTCGAACACCCCCAGGCGCAGGCGCACGCCGCGCAGGTCGATGCCCGGGGCCATGTGGATCTTCTCTGCGCGCACGCGCAGCATCGCTGCCACCGCGGCCTCCACGTCGGGCGACATGCCGCCCACGCCCGACTTGCGCCCGCGTGAATCCGTCTTGAAGGGCACGCGGCTGCCGGTCTCGCTGTCGATGCCGCCAGCCTTCATCATCTTGATGACCATGCCGCGCACGGCGGTCTCGTCGGGCACGGCGCTCATCACGCCGCCGCGGCGCAGCACCTCGGTGCCGAAGGCATAGCCGACCCAGTTGGTGCGCCCGCCGGTCATCGCCACGTCGGCGGTCACGATCGAGGCGATGGGCGTGCCGTCGGGCGCGGGTTGCACGCGCGTGTGCACGTCCGGGTGTCCGCCGCCCACCTCGTTGCCCAGGTCGAAGCCCGCGACGGTGGTGGTGCCGTCGCGGCGCGTCGCGTCGATGAAGAGCTGGTCGCGCGCCGGCGTGCGCGCGCCGATCGCGTGGCCCTGGCTGTTGTGGTACTCGCCCTTCTCGGTGCGCCCGGGCACGTCGAAGCCCATGAGCAGGTCGGGCTCGTGGCGGTTCAGGAGCGCGCTGGAGCGCCATTCGGCGCGCTTGCCGCGCGCGTTGAAACTCACGATCTCGTAGTGCTCGCCCTTGCGCTCGCCCAGCGCCTCAAGCGCCGCGGCGAGCACCTTGCGCTGGCTGCGGCCCGCGGCGACGTAGACGACCTTCACGTCCTCGCCGTGCACCTGGCTCGCATAGAGCCGCACCGCCTTGCCGGCCACGGCCGCGCCGCCGGGGCCGCTGGTCTCGGCGCGGCCGCCCATGGTGGAGTAGCCCGCGGCGATCATCACGCGCGGCGGGCGGCCGTCGGCCACGGCGCGGTCCAGGGCCGCGATGGCCGCATCGGCACCTTCCTCGATGCCGCCCTGGCGGAAGATGCCCTCGGCCGGCCGGCCCACGGGCATCGTGAGCGAGGCGTTGTACACGTGCGGGCGCCCGGCCGACGGCGCGGCGGGCGACAGGTCCCAGCGGTCGAACTGCGGGTTCGCGATGCCGACCTCGAAGGTGGTTCTGTCGGGGTTCGCATGGAAGGCCCCGAGGATGTTGTGCGAACGGGCCTTGCCGAAGCGGGTCATCTCGGCGATGCCGCCCTCGGGCGCGGCGCGGTAGATCCACGCGCCGCCCTGCTGCCTGGAGGCGGCCTCCAGCGCCTTGTCGAGCGTGGCGTGCACATCGCCGCGCTTGGCGCGCACGTCGCCGCCCGCGAAGATGCCCTGGCTGGGCGGACGGCCCGACACGATGAAGCACTCGCCGGAGCCCGGTTCCGGGTCCTTCATGAGCGCATGGGTCACGGCCTTGTCGGCGTCCGACATGATCATCCCGGGCGGCAGCTTGTCGGCCTGGCCGGCGGCGCGTTGCTGCGCGATCGTGTCTTCCAGGTGCAGCGCCGCGGCCATCCAGTCGCCATCGGTCCCGAAGGCCGAGGGCTTGAGCGGCAGGCCGTCGGCGCCCGCGCCGGCGGCGCGCTGGACGGGGCGGCTCAGCGTCACCGCCGGGCCGCCCAGCGACGGCGGGGCCTTGCCCCCGACAGGCGGCAGCGGACCGTTGTTCTGCACGGCGTGGTAGATCGCCTCGGCCCGCGCCTGGTACTCCGGCGTGGTGAGGTCGGTGCCGCGGTAGCCGTTGATGGCATCGAGCGTCTTGCCCATCGTCGCGATCAGTTCGTCGTGGGCGGCGCTGGAGAAGCGCGCGCGCTCCATCAGGCCTTCGAGCTTGGGGTTCATGCGCACCAGCGCGTCCAGCGTCACGGCCGTGAAGGCGCCATGGTCGACCGTGTTCCCGTCTTCCAGGTATCGGTCGATCTGGTCGTCGAAGGTGGGTCCGGCCTTCCTGGGGCCCGAGCGCGATTCCTCGAACTGCTGCGCCTTGCGCGCGGCGTAGCCTTCCTCGCCTGGCAGGCCGACCGCGAAGCCGAGCTTGGGATCGAAGCGGGTCAGGCCGATCACCGGCTCGATGACGTAGACGGGCCGCTGCGTGTCCGGATCGGACGCCTCGCTCAGCATGAACACGCCGCGCTTGTTCTCGTTGCCGTGCGCTGCTTCATGGACCATGGTGCGCTGGACGCTCGCAACGCCGCCCGGCCCCTGCGCCGCGGGATCGCGCGCGACCAGGCCCACGCCGTCGCGACCGATGTAGCGGCCGGCCTTGCCGGGCAGCAGATCGGGCACGCTGCCCGCATCGACCACGCGCAGGTCCACCGGCTTCATGCCTTGCGCCTGCATCCAGGCCTGCACGCCGTCCGCGTCCAGGCCTTGCTCCCGGCTCGGCAGCGCCAGCAGCCGGTTGCGCGAGGCCTGCGCGCGCTCCAGCGCCTGGGCCACCCGCGGATCGTCCACGTCGATCTGCGTCACGCGGCCCGCCTTGTCGGTGAGGTAGACGGTGGCGTCGTCGGGCACCGTGAGGTGCGTGGGGCGCGCCACGCTGCCCGGCAGGATCAGTCCCGAAGGCCTGTTGCGCGGCGCGGCCGGCGGATAGCTCACCTTCAGCGGCTGGGTTTCCGCGGTGTCGCTGTGGCGGTTCGACGCCACGGTCGCGAGCTGGGGGGCTTCGGCGCCGTTCCTGTCGATGCCCAGCGTGGCGAGCACCGCCTCGGGCGGCACCGAGCCGTCGGGCCGCAGCAACGGCTCGTAGACCAGCGCGATGCTGTCGGCGGGCCGCATGCCCTTGCCCGGCTGCGCCGCAGCCAGCGCATCGTCGAGCGTTTCGTAGCGCGCGGGCGTCGGCAGCGCGCCGTCGTCGGCGGCATCGCCGGCCGTGTAGGCCGCCTGGCGCACGGCCGGCGCGGGGCCCTGCTCGGCCGGTGCGAGGCCGTGCTGCGCGGGGCTGCGCGCCATGCCCGTGTCTTCGTCGTAGCGACTGCCATGCACGTAGAAGGCGGCGTCCTTCACCTTGCCGCCGGATTGCAGGATGGCCTTGAGGGTGGCGGCCCAGTTGTTGGTGTGCGCATCGCTGCTGGGCGGCGGCAGCGTGTATTCGGGCTCGCCGCCATCCGCTCTGGCGGTGCCTTCGCCGCGTGCGCCGGGTCCGCGCGGCACCGCGCGCGACTGCAGCGGCAGCTCGCCATCGGGCATCTGCGTGGCCGCCTTGTGGGCCTGCACGACGAGCACGATCCGGCCCGTGTCGATGTCCATCTCGCGGTCGATGGTGACGTTGTCCAGGCCCGCCGCGCGCATCCGGTCGCGGATGACCGCGTCCTGTTCGGCGTCGCGGTCCTGCGCGGCCTGCGATTCGTCGCCCTTGCGCGCGACGCCGCCGTCGACGGCCTTGGCCCGGCCCTGCGTGCCGCTGGAGAATCCGACCGTCTTGATACCGCCGCCATCGCCGCTGGCCGCGTTCTGCGCGTCGAGCGTCACCCGGAACTCGACCATGCCGCCCGGCGACAGCGCATGCGCCGCGCGCAGGGGAATGTCGGAGCCGTTCGCCAGGTCGTTCAGGCCCGCATCGAGCACCACGAGGTTGTCCAGGTCGTGCCCTGCGTGGTCCGCCAGGTCGCCGGCCTTGACGTTGGAGGTGCCGTTCGTGTTCGACGCGTTGGCCGCATTCGCGGCATTCGCTGCATTCGCGGCGTTGGCTGCGTCGGCGGGGCTGCCTGGATTGGCCGTGTTGCCTCCGGTGCCCGACTCGCCGCCCTGGCTTGCGTTGGCCCCGTTCCCCGCGTTGGCCGCATTCGATGCGTTCGCCACATTGCCGGCGTTGGAGGCATCGACGGCGTTCACCGGATCTGCCGCATCGGCCGGATCGGCGAGTCCCTCCGCGTCGTCGCCATGCCTCGGCGGCGCCGGTGACTCCGGCTGTTGCTGCTGCAGCTCCTGCGCCGCGGCCGCCTTGCGCGCCATGTACGGATGCAGGCCGATGTTGTTGACCGTGCCCGGAAAGGCCTGAATCCACGCCGCCCGCCGTTCGCCCTCGTTCATGCCGCGGCCGTAGTTGGCCAGCGAGATGAGCTGGCCCGTACCCATGCTCCCGCCCAGGTCGTTGCCGAACTGCACGGCCACGGCGCCGGCGAATTTGGTCTTCGAGAGCACGCCGCCGGCCAGGCTCGGCAGCGGCATCACGGCGGAGAAACCGCCGGTGAGTGGCGCGGTGGCCGCGCCCATGACCGAACTCACCAGGGTCGACTGGATGCGCTTGTCGCCTTCCGCCGAGCCTAGCTGGCCGTCGAGCCCGACGCTCATCGTCTCCACGCCCACGCGGCCCGCGCCGTCCACGGCCTGCGAGATCACCCCGGCGCGGATGCCGACCGACACGCGCTGGCCCATCTTCAGCGTGGTGCCGACGCCCTGCTGCAAGCCCTCCTTGGCCAGGTACCTGGCGGTGAACCCGGCGCTGGCGCGCATGCCCGCGCCGACGCCGGTGGCGCCCACGGCGGACGAGGCGATGTCGACGGCTTCGTCCTTGAGCGTGAACTTGACGTCGTCCCAGCTCAGGTCGCCGTTGACCCCCTTGTAGGTCGCCGTCCACATCGAGGTGTGGCCGTCGGCGTAGATGTCGCGTCCCTGCGCGGCGGCCACGATGTCGCCGGTCGTGTCCCAGAGTTCGTTGACGGCCACGCCGGCCGCGATGCCGGCCGCGACGTTGCCGCCGGTGGCCACGGTGGCCGCGATGCCCGCCAGCGTGGAGACGCCGATGCGCGCCGCCTCGTCCACCACGCTCCAGAACTCGTCGTTGTCGCGCTGCTCCCGGTTGACGTCCACGGCCTTGACGCTGTAGGCGTCCATGAGCTTGTCTTCTTCCTCGGTGTACTTGGTCAGCGAGATATCGCCCCTGGCCAGCTGGTCTTTCAGCTGCTTGGCCTTGTCGCGCTGCTCCTTCGTGTAGTCGACCGCCTCGTCCGCCGAGTCGTCGAAGATGTCGCGCAGCCAGGTGTGGCCTTCCTGGCTCTTCTTGATGTCGCCGTAGTCCTTGTTCAGCAGCGCGTCGTCTTCCACGCTGAGCTTCGTGAGCGCGTCGTAGCTCCTCGCCTTGACGGTGCGCGCGTTCTGCAACTGCCTGCCCTGCTCGCTGGAGTCCAGCAGGTCCTGCGTGCGGCGCTCGGCGGCGCGCACGCTGCCCGTGCCGGCGGTGGTGCCGACGCCGTCGAGCTCCTTCTGCAACGCCGGGTTGCGTGTCGGCCAGAGGTTGAGGAAGTCCTCCGATGCCTTCGCCTGCCGGCGGGTGCGGTCCAGCAGGATGTCCTTGACCTGCCGGTCGACCGCAGCCGCGGCGCCCGCGTTGTCGTTGTTGAACTTGTCCTGCAGCTTCTTCAGTTCCTCGGGCTCTTCGCGGTCGGGCGCCGACGCATTCACGAGGAACTCGGTGTAGTCCTTGCGCTGGCCGTCCTGCAGCACGCCGGCCTTCTTCTGCGCAAGCTGGTCGCCCAGCTTGTCCAGATCGCCCTGCTGCGCGAAGCTCTCGGAGAACAGCGTCGGATTGGCCCGGGTCCAGGCGTCCTTCTTCTCCTGCAGGCGGGCCACGTCGCCGGCGATCACGTGCGCATCGGCGTTGCCCTGGGCGATCGAGGCCTTGTCGTAGTCCAGGTTCGCCAGTTGCTCGGCATCGCTGGCCGCGTTGCGGTTCACCCAGGCGTCGTGCCAGGGCACCTCGCCGTTGGTCGACGACTTGCCAAAGCGCTCGTCGTTGATGCTCTGACCCTTCTTGAAGTCCCGCCACGCGGCCTCGTTCTCTTCCTCCGCGTTGCGGTACTGGGGGCCGACCGGCTTGGCGCCTTGCGCCTCGCGCTTCTGGATCTCCTTTTCGTCCAGGCCGCCCCAGCGCCAGTTGCGCTTCCACTTCTCGAACTCGGTCTGCAGGTTCTGGTCGGCCAGGAGCTTGGCGTCGTGGGCGTCGTCCTTGGCGACGCGGGCTTCGACGAGATCGACATCCTTGCCGGCTGCGACGACCAGGCGGTCGATCTTGTCGACCCGCCCCAGCATGTCGTTCAGGTCCGCGGTCGCGGCCGCCTGCTCCTTGCTGCCCGGCCGCGCCACCGCCAGGTTCTGGTAGGCGATGCCGGCGTTCTTGTCGATCACCGTCTGCTTGTACTGGGTGAGCGTGGAGGTGGCCTTGCTCTGCGCGATGTCGGCCTGCTCCTGCGCCGCGTCGCGCTGGGCCACGAGGTCGCGGCGCTGCGCCTGCACCTCCGGCAGCGTATCGCCCATGTGCCGCGCGTCGCGCAGGATCTTGTCCAGGTCGCCGATCTGCTTGCCGTAGTCGCCCACGAGCGCGAGCTTGTCGTCGGCCTGCTTCTGCGCGTAGCCCGCGCCGCCCGGGATGTCCTCGATCGCGGGCTTGCCCTCTTTGTCGTAGCCCTGCACCTTGAAGACGGTGTTCTCGTCGATGACCTTGTGCGAGACGCTGTCGTTCTTCCAGTCGTGGTACTCCACCACCGTGCGGTTGGTGCTCGGGTCGTAGATCGTGCGCGTCTCGACCTCGCCGTTGTCCGAGGTCGGCTTGGTCACGTCCACGGTGCCCGGCGGCAGCGAGGCGAGCAACTGGTCCTCGCTCAGGTGCAGGCTCTTGGCGACCTCGGCGATCGGCTTCTTGTCGTCGAAGATCGCCTTGCGCGCCGCCTCGCCGGGGCCGGTCCTGGTTTCCGGGTCGCCCATGAGCACCGCGCGGTGCCCGCTGGCGGTGGTGTTGACCACCTGCAGGGTGCCGTCGCTGGCGGTGGTCTTCTCCAGCACCGAGCCGTCCGCGCTGTAGGTCTTGACGGTGGTCGGCACGCCGGCCACCACCAACTGCTGGCCCGGCTTGAGCGCCACGCCGTAGTCGACGTCCGGGTTCAGTGCGAACAGCTGGTCCGGCGTGAGGTTCGCGGCCTTCGCCACTTCCAGGTAGCCCTCGTAGGGGCCGACCGGTCGCAGCACGGGCGCGCCGGTCAGCGAGGTGGTGGTCTCGGTGCGCCTGCCGTCCGCGCCGACCACCGTGTCGGTGCGGGTGCCTGCCTTGGGGTCGATGGTGTGCGTGACGTTGTTGCCCGTCTTCTGGTCCTTCACCGTCTGGCTCAGCAGGCCGTTGCCGTCTTGCGTGACCTGGATGGTCTTGCGCCCCCCCGGGGCCTTCGCGTCGGCGAACGAGCCGTTCACCGAGAGCGAACCGCTTTG
This sequence comes from Variovorax sp. 770b2, assembly GCF_900115685.1. Classification (GTDB taxonomy): domain Bacteria; phylum Pseudomonadota; class Gammaproteobacteria; order Burkholderiales; family Burkholderiaceae_C; genus Variovorax. The sequence continues at coordinate 1,780,580 of NZ_FOXJ01000001.1, forward strand.
GTAATCGTTGGTGTAGGAGAGCGAAGCGTCGCCCTTCTTGACAGTGGTGACCTGCACGTCGGTGCCGGGCTTGCTGGACGCAATCTTGATGCCCGCGGCATCGGCCTCCGCAATCACCTTGTCCACGCCGATGTTGCGATCCTTGGCGATCTGCTCGACGGTCTTGCCGTCGGCGATGGAAGACAGCGTCTTCGTGACCTCCGGCGTCACCGCGGTGGGCTTGGGCGGGAACAGGCTCGTCAACGCCGGGGTGGACGAGGTGCCGTTCGTGCCCCACGCGGGCGCGCTCAAGGTCGAAGGCAAGGTGGTCGGTCCCTTCAATGGACCGTTCTGCGTGGTCAACGTCAGCGACGACAGCGGCAGGCCGGGGCTGCCGGGCAGCGAGGGGCGCGACTGCACCTGCAGCAGCTGCAACAGCGGCGAGTGCATCGGATCGGTGGGCATCTGCGCCGCCGCCTGCACCGTGGGAAACGGCTGCGTCGCGGTCTGGCTCGCGGGCGGGCTGCCGTAGAACTCGGTCTGCGCCTCGGTGCCGACGGCATCGGTGAACTTCCTGTTCGCCGCGTTGGCGTCGGTGCGCAGCGTGGTCGCATCGGTCTGCGCCTTCGACAGGTCTGTGCGCTCCTTGTCGGTGATGACCGACTGCGGCTTGCTCGCGGGCGGCGTCAGCCCGACCACCTTGGCCTCCGCGTCCTGCGCCTTGCTCTCCTTCTCCTGCGAGTCGAGGTACAGCCTGGAGAGGTCGTTGGTCGTCTTCGCGTCATCGCGATGGGCCTGCGCGTCCTGCACCTTCTTGTCGGTGGCCGCGGAGGCCTTGGCCTCGGGACTCTTTTTCTCTTCGCGCTTTTGCGCGACCTGGGCGCCGAGGAGGTCGACGTCCTTGTCCTTCAGGTTGGCCTCGGCACTCGCGCTCTTGGCGCGCGCGTCCTCGAGCTTGGCGTCCTGCTGGGCCTTCTTGGCCTTGTTAAGGTCGGCGAGGTCCTTGGTCTTCTGGGCCTGCGCCTGCATGGCCTCGGCGTGGTCCTTGACCTTCTGGGCCTGCTTCTGTGCATCGATGGCACGCTGGCGCGCTGCCTCGGCCTGGCGCTGCGCCTCGCGCAGTTTCTCCAGCAGCGCTTCGAGCTGGCGCTGCAGTTCCCGTGCGCGCGCCGCGGCATCCGATTCGGGCGAGCTCGCGGGCTGCTGCGTCTGGTTCACGGGGTTGGGAACGTTCACCGGCACGCGTACGCTGCCGCCTCCATCCGCAATCATGACCATGGGGTGTTCCTTTCGATCACAGGTTCTTCAAGATTCATTCATTGCCCTGCGCCCAGCGCAGCAGCTTGGCCACCGGCGCATACAGCGCGCGCGGGATCGGCTGGTCCTGCGGCACCTCTTCGTAGATGCGCTCGGCCAGGGAGGGCTCGAATTCGGTCGGGATCAGGCCTTCGCTCGCGAAGCGCCGGATCTGCGCGGCGACCTCGCCCTCGCCGCGCGCGATCACGCGCGGCAGGTCGGTCTCGCCCAGGTACTGCAGGGCGATGGCGATGCGCGGCGAATGGATCACCGCCGACGCCGCGCGCACCCGGTCGTTCAGGCTCGCGTACACCGCCTCGAAGTACGCCGAGCGCCGCCGCGAGCGGTTGATGGGGTCGCCCTCCATCTCCTTGTATTCCTGGCGGATTTCCTCGATGGACATCCGCTGCTTCTTCATGAACTCGTGGTGCTCGTGCACGTAGTCGACCGCGGCCATCACCGCGTAGATCACCACGGCCCAGCCGAAGGCGACCAGCACCATGTGGGCGGAGGCCGTCATGATTCCCTCGGGCTGCGCGTAGCCCAGCTTGAGCGCGGTGTCCACGAAGCCGCGCACCACCACGAACATCAGCAAGGCCAGCAATGCGGTCTTGGTGCACATCTTCAGGAGGTTGATGAGGCTGCGCGTGGAGAAGATGCGGGTCAGGCCCTCGGCCGGGTTCATGCGGTTCACGTCGGGCTTCAGGCGCTCCCAGGCCGCCACGCCGCCCACCTGGAACAGCGAGCCGACGATGCCCGCGGCAGCGGTGATCGCCATGATCGGGAGCGTCCCCCACACCAGCGTTTCGCCCGTGTGCAGCAGCAGCTCCGCAAAGCGGTCTTCGGGCGCGGTCAGCAAGGTGGTGCTGGTCGCATGCAGCCACAGTTCCCGCAGCAGGCTGTAGATGAGCTGCCCGCCCAGCCACAGCGACAGCAGGACCACGACGAACACCACCGTGGAGGCCACGTCGGTGCTGAACACCACTTCACCGCGCTTGCGCGCATCGCGCAGGCGCTTGGCGGTGGGGGCCTGGTCTTTTTCTGCCATGCCGGGCCCGCTACAGCGTGGACCTCAGGAAATCGAGCACGCCGTTCTCGGGCCGGAGAAAGTCCTGCAGCGACTCGTACACGAAGAACAGGAACAGCAGCATCATCAGGTGCGCCAGCAGGCTCTTGAGCGGCTGCGCGAAGACGAACACGTTCAGCTGCGGCGCCACCCGGCCCACCAGGCCCACGCCCAGTTCCACCAGCAGCAGCACCACGATGACCGGCGAGGCCAGCTTCACGATCCACAGGAACAGCGTGTCGCCCTGGCGCACCGCGAACTGCTCCAGCACCAGGCCCAGGTTGGGAAAGAAGGAGCCGACCGGCCAGATGCGGTAGGAGTCGACGATCACGCCCAGCATCGCAAGCAACCCGCCCGCCGACACGAACAGCGTGATGACCATCCAGCCCAGGAACTCGCTGGTCACGCCGTTCTCGTGGCCGGCCACCGGGTCGAAGAACGAGGCGTTGCTGGAGCCCGTCTGGAAGTCGATCAGGTCGCCCACGCTCTGGATGGCCCAGATGAAGATGCCGAAGCCCAGGCCCAGCATCACGCCGATCAGCGCCTCCTTGCCGGCGATGAGCACCCAGGTGGCCATCGAGGCGGCCGGCACCTCGCCCGCCACCGGCGACATGAAGATCGCCAGCATCAGCAGGATGCCGTTGCGCACCGTGCCGGTGATCATGCCGCCCGAGAGAAAAGGCACGACCGCGAAGATCGCGAACAACCGCGGCAGCGTGAGCACCACCGCCGAGAAGAACTGCTCCATGTTGCCGAGTTCGAAGCTTTCCATGATCGGTGCTCCGGGCCTACGCTGGCCGCCGCATGGCCCAGGCCTGCGCGGTGCTCTCTTCGTTGGTGTCTTCGAGCCGCTGCTCCTGCAGGTGCAGGCGCTCAGAACGCGCGCGCTGCTGCATCTGCTGGGCCTTCTCCAGTTCGCCATGCGCGGCGCGGAGTTGCCGACGGCTTTCTTCCAGCACCTGCTCGCGCTCGGAGTGCGCACGCGCGGCCTGCGCGGTGACCTGGCCGGCTTCTGCGATCTGCGCATCGAGCGCGCCGCTCCAGGCGCCCGCGCTGCGAAACTCCGCCACGCTGACCTGACCGCCCGACAACGCGCCGCGTGTCGCTTCCCAATGCCGCAGCTTGTTCTGCACCTGCTCCTGCTGCGCGGCCTCGGCCTGATGCAACTGCGCCTGGCTTTCTTCGGCGGCTACACGGTCGCGCGCGACCACGCCCATCGCGGCGGTTTTTTGGCGCTCGCGCACGTCGGCCAGGAGCTTCCAGTCGATGCTCATCGGGCGCGCTCCGTGCGGGGTGCGTGGCGCAGCAGCGCGGCAACGGACTGCGCGAAGGGTTGGATGGTCTTGGGCGGCTGCGAGAGAAAGTCGAGCATCGCGGGCCGCGCCTGGATCGCCTCGTCGGCCAGCGCATCGCTGCCCGGGCGGTATTCGCCGATCTGCACCAGCAGTTCCATCTCCTGGTACTTGGCCAGCAGGCTGCGGAAATGCGCCGCCGCCGTGCCGTGTTCGCGCGTGGTCACCAGCGGCATCACGCGGCTGATGCTCGCGAGCACGTCGATGGCCGGATAGCGGTTGGCGGCCGCGATCTTGCGCGACAGCACGATGTGGCCGTCCAGGATCGAGCGCACCTCTTCGGCGATCGGGTCGTTCTCTTCGTCGCCTTCGGTCAGCACCGAATACACGGCGGTGATCGAGCCGGTCTTGCCCTGCCCCGCGCGCTCCAGCAACTGCGGCAGCATCGAGAAGATCGACGGCGGGTAGCTGCGCCGCGTCGGCGGCTCGCCGCTCGCGAGACCGATCTCGCGCTGCGCGCGCGCAAAGCGCGTGAGGGAATCGACCAGCAGCAGCACCTTCTTGCCCTGGTCGCGGAAGTGCTCGGCGATGGTGGTCGCCACATAGGCCGACTTGATGCGCTCCATCGGCGGCCGATCGGAGGTGGAGACCACCATCACCGTCTTGGCCAGGCCTTCGGGGCCCAGGTTGTGCTCGACGAATTCCTTCACCTCGCGCCCGCGTTCGCCGATCAGCGCGATCACGTTCACCTCGGCCGTCGAGCCACGCGCCAGCATGCCGAGCAACGTACTCTTGCCCACGCCTGGCGGCGCGAACACGCCGATGCGCTGGCCTTCGCCCACGGTGAGGAGCGCATCCACCGCGCGGATGCCGGTGGCAATCGGCGCATCGATCATGCGGCGCGCGAGCGGGCTCACCGGCTCGCGGTGCACCGGCAGCCGCGTGTGGGCGGCGAGCGCACCGAGCGCATCGATGGGATTGCCCAGCGCGTCGAGCACGCGGCCCAAGAGGCCCGCGCCCACGGGGCAGACATGGCCGCGTCCGGTCGGCACCACCTCGGTCAGCGCCGAGATGCCGGTGATCGAGCCGAGCGGCGTGAGGATGGCCGTGTTGCCGCGAAAGCCCACCACTTCGGCCAGCAGCGGCGGCTCGCCCGGCGTGACCAGCTCGCACAGCTCGCCCACGTGCGCCTGGATGCCCGTCGCGTCGATCAGCATGCCCACCGCCTTGCTGACCCGCCCGCGCATCGCCACCGGCGTGACGTGGGAGAACGCGGCCTCCAGTTCGGCCACGATGCCCAGGGCGGCGTCGGCCATGCCGATCTGCTGCATGTTCACTGCGCCCTCCCCGATGTGCCCGAGGGCACCAGCATGCCGCCCTGCTCGACCGCGCGGCGGAACGCCTCCAGCTGCGCATCGACGCCGATCTCCAGCACGCCGGTGGAGGTCTGCACGAGGCAGGCGCCGGACGGCAGGTCGGCATCGGGCGTGATGGTCACGGCCATGTTCCAGTTGGCATCGGTGCGCAGGCGGTGCAGCGTCTCGCGCATGTGGGCCTCCTGCGCCGGCGCCACGCGCACGGTGATGAACGACTCGGCGCGCAGCAGCGCCTCGACCCGCAGCAGCGCCGAGCGGAACAGCACCGCGGGGTCGGCCTCGGCGAGGAACTGGCCCACGGCCTTGACCACGATCTGCGCCATCGAGGTGCGCAGCGCATGCAATTGCCGCTCGACCGCCATGCTGTCAGTGACGAGCTGCCGCGCGTATTCGGCGCGCGCCTGCGCAAGGCCCTCTTCGTAGCCCTTGCGCCGGCTCGCCTCGGCGCCGGACTCGGCCTGCTGGCCGATGCGGGCGGCCTCTTTGCGCGCGGTGTCCACCACCGCCGACGCATCGAGCAGCGCCGCATATTCGTTTTCCTTCAACACCTTGCGCTCGCTCAGGAGCTGCAGGTTGTCGGTGGTGATCAGAAAAGCCAGTCCCATTGCGGCAGTCTTTCGGGAACGATGCACGAGAGCATCAGTTCGTTGAGTTGCAGGGCCTGGCGCGGCTCGAAGACCGGCACGCTCAGGGCGGCGATGCGGCGCGGCAGCTTGTGCTTCAGGCGCTGGAGCACGAGCTCTCCTTCGGCGGCCGCCGCGCCCAGCAGCAGGCGGTAGCCGCGGTCGATCACCACGCGGCCGGTGGCGATGGGCCGCTGCTGCACCATGGCGCTGTCCATGCGCAGCTCGGTGAGCTGGGGCACGCGGTCGAGCACGAAGTCGACGGCGTCGCGGTCGAAGCGGCGCGCCTGGCGGCGGATCTGCAGGCCCGCGCCGCCGCGCACCTTGAAGAGCGGCAGGTGCGCGCAGAAGCCGAGGTAGGCGGCCAGGCGGCGCAGCGATGCGGCATCGAGCAACGCGAGGCGCTTCAGGCGCGAGTCGAAGTTGTAGTCGGCCGCGGCGTGCGCCTGGACCGGACCCTTTGCGTGTTCCCGTCGCAGCAGGTCGGCCAGCACCGCGCGGCCGGCCGGCCCCATGCGCGCCACCGAGCGGTGCCGCACCGGCCAGTTGGCCGGCAGCCAGCTTGGATGCAGGTCGGCCTCGGGGTGCAGGTTGAAGCGCATCACCAGGCGCACCAGGTCCATCGGGCCGGGCATGGCCGCAGGGGTGGTGGGTGCGGTGGTCTGCGCCTGCATGGGTGAGGTCAGCGCTTCAGGACCTGGCGGCGCATCCAGGTGCGCCAGTCCTGGCCCTGCCGGCGCAGCAAGGTCGGCAGCGCCATGAGGCAGATGGCGGCCAGCAGCAGCAGGCCCAGCAGCACCATCGCGGTCTGCGTGGAGAACAGGCCGAGCACCATCGGCTCGCCGACGGGCGCGCCCGTGGAAGTGGTGCGTGCGATGCGGCGCGCCTCGAACAGCGACAGCGACACCTGGTCGTGCGTGAGGCCTTCGATGCTGTGCGCCACCATGTCCTTTACCGCGGGTGCCAGCAGGCGCAGGTCGACGTCGGGCCGGTGCTTGATGAACACCGCCGCGGACGACGGCCGGATCTTCTCGCTCAGCGGATCGTTGGCCGGAATGACCACGTGCACCCGTGCGTCCACCACGCCGTCGATGCTGCGCAACGTCTGCGACAGCTCCTGCGACATCGCGTAGATGTAGCGCATGCGCTCTTCCGAAGGCGTGGACACCAGCCCCTGCTTCTGGAACACCTCGCCCATGCTCACGTAGCGCTCGGCCGGCAGGCCCTGCACGCGCAGCACGTCCAGCGCCTGGCTCAGGCGGTCTTCCTCGACCTCGACCTGCCAGTTGGCGCCTTCCAGCTTGGTCTTGGTCGCGCCGATGCCCTCGCCCGACAGGGCCGCGACGATCTCGTTGGCCTCCTGCTCCTTGAGGTTGGAATAGAGCGCGACCTTGCAGCCCGCCAGGGCCAGGAGCAGCACGAGCGCGGCAAGCCAACGCGGGCTTCGGAATGGCCTCATTGCTGGTTCTTCAGCAGGCTGCCGAACAGGCTGGTCGCGGCGCTGGCCAGCCCGGTGGAAATATGCATTCGCGCGAACATCATGTTCGCTTCCATGGCGTGATCGGTCATCACGAACATGGTCTTGATGGGGTCGGCGAAATCGATGGACTCCAGCATGCTCTTGCGCATGTCTTCCATCGAGCGCACGTTGCCCGACAACTGCGCGGCCAGCGACTTGGCCGCATCGCCGATCGCACTCGGCGCGCTCGTTCCGACCGGTGCCTGCGCGCCTTGCATCATGTTGGCGAACATGCGCGTCTCGCCCGGCTCGAAGTGCGAGGGGCGCACCGTCTGCTGCGCCTGGGTGGCGTTGGCAGATGCGGTGGATGCCGTGGCTTCGGGTGGCGGCGCGCTGATCGCGGCAGAGGCAATGGGGTCGGTCATGGTTCAAACTCCTCGCAAAGAAAAAAGGGCCGCGCGAAGCCCGTCGGCTTCGCGCATGCCTCACCGTCAGTTCTGCTTGGCGGACTGGCGGATGTCGTTGCCGGTGGACTTGGCCACTTCGGTGCCGGCGGCGTTGGCGCCGTTGACCGTCTGCGCGGTGGCGGCTGCGCCGGAAATGGTCGCGCCCGCAGCCATGCTGACGCTCATCAGGCGAGCCTGGTCGGCCGCGGCTTGCTGCATTTGCTGGATCGAGGTGTCGACTGCGCTCATGGTGAAACTCCTGTTGAAGGTTGAGGTTTGTTCAATTGCGGATGAAAGCGCTCCGCCCTTCGGCGAAGCCATTCCATGCGGCGCACCGCGGTGCATCTGCGCATGAAATCGGGGAACGCGAGGTGATGCAGAACACGTCCTTCACCTCGCGGGTTTCTTGTTGGGTACACCGCCACTCAGCACCAACCCATCGACATCGATGCTCTTCAGTTCTGCGCCCGAGCGCAACACCGAGCCTTCGTAGTAGCGGTTGCCGTTGGCCAGCTGGATGTGGCGCAAGCCGTTGCTGTCCTCGGTGATGCTCACCATGCGCGCGGGCAGCACGCTTTGCCAGTTTTCCCACTGGGCGCGCACGTCGTCGTCCTTGTTCTCGGCCTTGGGTTTCTCGCGGTACTGCACCTTGTCGGAGACCAGCACCGAGGGGTGCAGGTCTTCGCTGAGGCGCCGGATCTTCTGCCGCACGGCCGCGTCTTCCACCGTGCCCGTGAGCACCAGCCGTCCCTGCCCCGAGTAGGTGACGGCCACGCCCGGGTCGTCAACGTAGCGGCGCGCCTGCTCCACCATGTCCTCGGCCGAATGCACGTTGACGCTGACCTTGCTGCCGAAGCGCGCCATCGCGTCCTCGAGCGTGCGGCGGCGCTGCTTCGATTCCACGTAGCCCTTCACGCCGAACTGCCCGCCGGGCGCCGCGATGACCTCCACCTCGGGGAACGGCACGAGCGCCTTTTCCACCTCGGCCAGGTTCACGCTGTTGCCGCCCGCCCCGCCGTTGCGATCGCCGCCCAGCGACATCGCGGCAATGCCGAGCACGGCCAGGATCGCGACCACGCCACCGACCCACAGGCCCAGCCGCTGCGTGCGCGAGGCCGGCTGGCCCGCGAGCACGCGCTCATCGGGCAATGCGCCATGCGCAGGCGCGAACATGCGGTCTTCCTGCGCATGCGTGGGATAGGTGCGGTCGAGCTGGAAGTCGATCTGCCCCACGCTCACGATGTCGCCGGCCACCACGCTCTTGCGCGGCTGCTGCATCTCTTCGCCATTCAGGCGCGCCGAGGCGGTGCCCAGTCGCTGCATCGACACCACCAGCTCTCCCACGGTGAAGGCCAGGTGCCGCGGCAGCACGTCGCCGCCCGGCAGCATCACCTCGCACTCGCCGCCCGAGCCGAGCACGTTGATGCCGGGCTTGAGCACGATGGTGCGGCCCTTCACCGCGCCGCTCAGGAAGCGCAGGCACCAGCCCGCCGCCTGCGCGTGCGCGCCTTGTGGTGCGGGAGCTTCCGCGGCCGGCTCGTCGTCGAACGGAATGTCGCCATTCATCGGTTCAACCTCCGGGCTCGGGCAAGGGCAGCGTCGGCACCGAGGCCGTCGAGCCGGGCGTGACCAGGCGCGGCGTCAGCAGGTAGAAGCGCTCCATGTTGTTCTGCTTCTTGTCGGTGTAGCGAAAGAGCCCGCCGACGCCCGGAATGTCCTTCAGGAGCGGCACGCCCGTGATGGCGTTGCTCTTCTCCTCCGACGAGTAGCCCGCGATCAGGAGGCTCGCGCCCTCGTCCACCAGTGCCTGCGTGTTGACGGTGCGGCGCCGCACGATCGGGATCTTGTCGACCGACTGCGGGCTCAGGTCGCCATCGACGATGTCGATGGACATCATCACGCCGCGGCCGGTCTTCTCGTCGATGATGAGCGGCGTCACGCGCACGGCGGTGCCGGCGGTGATGCTGAAGAGGCCCGCGTCCTGGAAGCCGTCCACGCGCACGTAGAACTCGCTCAGGTTCTCCAGCACCGCCTCGGTGTTGTCCAGCGTCATCACCTTCGGGCGGGCCACGAAATTGGCGTTGCCATTGGTGGCCAGCGCGGTGACGCGGGCCAAAAGGTAGTTGCGCGCGCTGTTGCCGATGGCCGCGGTGAACATGCCGCCAAGCGGCGTGAGCGGGTTGCCCGAGGTGTCGGCGCTGCCGATCTGACCCGCCTCGCTGCCCGTGCCGCCCCAGGTGAGCGGCCCGCGGTCGCCGCGGCCGGTCTGGAAGTCGGCGTGGCGGCCATGCAGGCGCCAGTCCACGCCCAGGCTCGTGAGGTTGTCGGAACTGATGTCCATGATGGTCACCTCGATCTCGACCAGCCGCGGGCGGGTGTCCATCGATTCGATCAGCTTGGCGTACTGCGCCATCTTGTCGGGCATGTCGCGCACCAGCACCGCGTTCATGCGCGTGTCGGCCTGGAACTGCGGCAGCTCGTTGCCCGCGACGCTCGACATGCCGCCCAGCGTGGTCGCGTCGCCGCCCTGCCCCGCGCCCGCGATGTCGATCTTGGGTGCGTTGATGGTCTCGCCGCTGCGCAGCTTGATCTGCCGGTTCGGGCCCACCGACAGCGTGCCGTTGGTGCCGCGCCCGCCGGAGCCGCCGCCCGAAGACTGGTTGCCGGTGCTGCGGCCATAGAGACTGCGCAACACGTTGGCCACGCCCGGAATCACCGTCTCCTTGCCCGAGCGGTTGATGCGGAAGTCCGAAGCCCAGGCGTACTTGAGCGGAAAGAGCCGGATCTCCGCGCCCTCGGCCATCGCGGTCTTCTGGTCCGCGAGCTTCACGGCCTGGCGCACCATCTCCACGTAGCGGCGCGGGCCGGTCACGTAGACGCTGGCGTCGCGCTCGCTGATGCTCAGCGGATAGCGCTCGTCGGAGATGTGCAGCCGCACCAGCGTCTCGGCGATGCGCCCGGCGTTCTCCGCCGCGATCGGCAGCACCTCGCTCTTGGCGTCGGCGGCCAGGTCGACGAAGAGGAATGCGCCGTCGTAGTACCAGGTGAGGCCGTTGACCGAGCAGACGCTGTTCAGGATGTTCTTTGCCGGCCCGTCGAACTTGCCGCTGATCACGCCGTTGACCTTCGGGTCGATCACCGCGGTGATGCCCTGCGACGATGCGAGCTCGCGCAGGAAGTCGTTCAGCGGCTTCTCGTTGGCGATGATCTGGAAGGGCTTGTTCTGCCAGCGGAACTCCGCCGCCATGCTGTGCTGCACGGCGAGCAGCATGAGCATCGCGCAGCCCAGCAGCATGAAGGCCTGCCGCCGAGCGAGGAGAAGGCGTGCGGCGACGGTCGTCATCATCGTTGCAACAGTCACGACAGTCACGACAGTCACGACAGCGAGGTCAGCGACAGGAAGGCGCGCTCGGCGAAGCGCATCACGTCGCGCCCCAGCCATCCGGCCGTGACGATGATCGCCACCATCACCGCGATCAGCCGCACCGACTGGCCGATGCTCTGGTCCTGCACCTGCGTCACCGCCTGCAGCACCGCCACGACGAGCGACGACAGCGTGGCCACCACCACCACCGGCAACGAGATCCACAGCACGAGCATGAGGCCCTCGCGCGTGATGTCCAGGATGTTCTGCGGTGTCATGGCTGGTTTCGGTTCCCTCGGATAACAGGTTGTTGTGGTCGTTCATCGATCAGTGCGCTTGGGGATTGGTGATCCATCCCACCGGTTGCAGGGCCACGTCGTCGTCGATCTCCTGGTACGACAGCACCGCCAGTTGCGGCGCCACCGGCTCGATCAGGTTCTTGATGTAGCGCCGCACGTCGGACGAGGCGATGGCCACCACGCGGTTGGCGGTGGAGCCGAGCACGCGGCGCAGCTGTTCGCGGATGTCCTGCGTGACCGCCGGGCTCAGCAGCAGCAGGTTGCCGCGCGGCGAGCGTTCGATGGCGTTCTGCACGCGGTCCAGGAGGCTGGACTCGAACAGGATTGCCTCCAGCTGGCGGTTCGCCCCGACGTAGCGGCTGGTGATGTAGCGCCCCAGGTGGATGCGCACCAGCTCGGTGAGCGCGATGCCGTCCTGCTCCTTGGCCGCCCACATCGTCAGGCTCTCGAAGATGGCGTGCAGGTTGCGGATCGGAATGCCCTCCTGCAGCAGTCGGCGCAGCACCTCGGCGATGCGCCGGGCCGAGGCCACGCGCAGCACTTCGGCGGCGAGCTCGGGCGCATCGCGCTGCACCGAATGCAGGAGGCGCTGCACTTCCTGCAGGCCGATGAGGTCCTTCACGTTGCGGCGCACGGTGTGGTCCACGTGCAGGCCCACGACCTCTGCGCCCGTCCATGTCGTGAGGCCCGGTTCGGGGCCCGGCACCCACACCACGCGCGAGAACGGACCGAAGGGCTCGGCGACTTCGGCACCCGGCGGCGTGGCGACCGCCTGCGCCGGATCGACCAGCAGCCAGTCGGGCTTGAGCGTGCCGCGGGCCACGGCCACGTCGTGCACCAGCACCTGGTATTCGTTGTCGGCCAGGCCATCGACGTAGTTCAGCTGCAGGCGTGGAAAGATCGGGCCGAGGTCGGATTCGACGGAGGTCTTCACGAGCGAGAGATGCTGGTCGAGCACATAGCGATCGACCGCGCTGCGCAGGCCCGAGGACAGGCGCACCGCGAGCGGCGCGGCAATCGCATGGTCGGTGTCGGTTTCCTCGGCCGCCACGCCGCCGCCGTGCGAGATCCAGCCCGGCGTGTTGCGCTGCTGGCGCAGCATGCGCATCGTGAAGCCCAGCCCGAGCAGGATGGCGGCCAGCACGCCGAACACCCACTTCGGAAAGCCCGGCACGATGAGGAAGCTGGCCACTGCCAGGCCCGCGATGATGAGCGCGCGCGGATGCGCCATCAGCTGGTCGCCGATCTGCTGCGCGAGCTGCGAGTCGCGGCGGTCGCCGGTGCTCACGCGGGTGATGACGATGCCCGCGGCAATCGACACCAGCAGCGACGGAATCTGCGACACCATGCCGTCGCCCACCGTGAGGATGGCGTAGCGCTGCAGCGCGCCGCCCAGCGTCATGTCGTGCATCAGCGTGCCGATGGCGATGCCCGCGAGGATGTTGACCAGCGCGATCACGATGCTGGCGATGGCGTCGCCCTTGACGAACTTCATCGCGCCGTCCATCGCGCCGTGCAGCTGGCACTCCTGCTCCAGCAGGCGGCGCTGCTTCTGCGCCTTGGCCGAAGACAGCACGCCGGCGCGCACGTCGGCGTCGATGCTCATCTGCTTTCCGGGCATGGCGTCGAGCGCGAAGCGCGCCGCCACCTCGGCCACGCGCTCGGAGCCCTTGGCGATCACGATGAACTGCACGATCGCGATGATGAGGAACACCACGCCGCCGACCACCACGTTGTTGCCCACGATGAGCTTGCCGAAGGTGTCGATGATGTGGCCCGCATTGGCATGCAGAAGGATCAGCTTGGTGGACGCGATGTTCAGCGCGAGGCGAAACAGCGTGGTGAACAGGAGCAGCGAGGGAAAGGTCGACAGCGACAGCGCCGAAGGCACGTACATCGCGACGATCAGCAGCACCAGGCTGATGGCCAGGTTGCTCGCGATCAGGAAGTCGAGCAGCGGCGTGGGCAGCGGCAATACGAACAGCGCCACCACCACCACGAGCAAGGCCGCGAGCAGCAGATCGTTGTAGCGGCCCGCATTGCCCAGCAGGTCGCGAAAGCTTCCGCGGTACTGTTGAAGAGATCGCGAGGGACTCGCCATTGCGTCCTTGCCCAAGTGGAATCCTGGAGTTGTTTTGTGATGCGCACTGCACTCCAGTTGCACAACGAACGTGAAGAACATCACGTCGCGATGGACTCTAAGCGGCGCCCTCCGATCACGGCAACCACGAGTTCTCGTAAGTACGAAGGACTTGTGGCGCAGGCGGCACTACGCGTTCACGTACTACCTGCGCCCAGCCCCTTTCGCTAAGCTGCGCCGACCCGATGCGAAGCCTTTCGCGTTGCTCCAAGGTATGTAGACAGTGACAGGACGTAGCCGTTGTTCGAACGAAAGCATGCATGCAGAGCCACGCCGTTGAAGTGGTGACCGAGCTCGGCGAGGCCCGTGCGTTGCCCCGTGCCGATGCGGCGAACGTGCGGGCGCTCAACCGCCTGTATGCAGCCGCGCCGTTGCATGGCGTGGCGGCGCGCGGCACGAGCTACCGGCTCGCGTGGCACCACGACGCGGCCTTCGGCCACACCACGCGCGAGCGCTACAGCTTCAGGCTCGGTGCGCACGTCGGCCATCTCGCCATGGATGCGCCGAGCATGCAGGTGCTGCTCGGCGAGCGGCGCATCGACCTGTTGCCGCGCGACCTGCGCTACATCCTCCTGGCCGATGCGCTGCACCCGGTGATCGATGCGCTGGAGAAAGCACTGCGCCTTCATTTCGAATGGCAGCCGTCGGAGGCCGAAGCCCGCGAGCCGCGCGATGCGCGAGAGGTCCGCGAGCAGCCGCTCGTGCATTGCGACCCCGAGCGCGCGGCCTTCTTCGTGGCCACGCCCTCTGACGGCGGCGCGATGCTGCGCGGCTTCGTGCAGTTCGACGATGCCGCCACGCTCGACGCGCTCGTGCCGCCCACCACCGGCCCGCTGCATGCCGTGCGCACCAGCGAGGCCTTCCACACGCTGCGCATGCCGGTGAGCTTCCTGCTCGGCAGCACGCCGATCCAGCTGCGCGAGATCAGCAGCATCCGTCCCGGCGACATCGTCGGCATCGAGCAATGGCGTTCTTCGGGCGGCGGCATCGTCGTCACCGCCGCGCTGGGCGGCCCGACGGGGCTCTTTCTCTCGGCCGTGGCCGAAGGCTCGCGCATCACCGTTCAGCAATCGAGAGACAGTGCCATGAAGCCAGACACGCCCGCCGACCCTGCGGCCGCCGCAGACAACAACGTCAACCTGCCGCTCGACCGGCTCGATGCGCTGGAGGTGACGCTGCGCTTCGAGGTGGGCGACCTGTCGCTCTCGCTCGGCGAATTGAAGAGCATTCGCGCGGGCCACGTGTTCGACCTGGCCGAGCCGCTGAACCGCAGCCCGGTGCGCATCCTGGCGCACGGCAACGTGCTGGGCAAGGGCTACCTGGTGGCGGTGGGCGATCGCCTGGGGGTGCGCGTGTCCGAGTTCGCGCCCGGCGAAGTCTGAACGGGACGGCACCGATGCAAGGAGGAATTCCGGAGCCCCTGACCCTCGTCGCGGTGATGGTCGCGTTCGGCTTTGCGACCTTCGCCGCGCTGATGGTGACCAGCTACACCAAGCTGGTGATCGTGTTCGGCCTCCTGCGCACCGCGCTCGGCCTGCAGCAGACGCCGCCGAACATGGTGCTCAACGGCATCGCGATCATCCTGACGGTCTACATCATGGCGCCGGTCGGCATGGACATCGGCGACACGCTGCGCACCCGCAACTTCGGCGTCAAGGGCGAGAGCATGGGCGACATCATGGCGGTGATCGATGCCGCCAAGGTGCCGGTGAAGGAGTTCCTGCAGAAGCACACGCACGAGCGGGAGCGCCAGTTCTTTCTGAAATCGGCCTCCAACATCTGGCCCAAGGCGCGTGCCGAGCAGTTGAGGGACGACGACTTCATGGTGCTGGTGCCCAGCTTCACGCTCAGCGAGCTGACGCGCGCGTTCCAGATCGGCTTCATCATCTACCTGGTGTTCGTGGTGGTGGACCTGATCGTGGCGACGGTGCTGCTCGCGCTGGGCATGTCGATGATCTCGCCCACCACCATCTCGCTGCCGTTCAAGCTGTTGCTGTTCGTGATGCTGGATGGGTGGACGCGGCTCGTTCACGGGCTTGTTCTTTCGTACCGCTGAGTTCATCCACGAGGCGATCGACCGCCGCCTCGGCCTTGCGCATCGACTGCGCGAGCTGCTCGCCGCCGAACTCGTCGCACTCCACCGCCGCCTCGTGCACGTCGGTGATGCCGATGTAGCCGAACACCGAGCGCACCGAGGCCTCGGCGTGGTTCAGGTGCGCGATGCGCCCGCCCTTGTC
Source organism: Variovorax sp. 770b2 (assembly GCF_900115685.1). Lineage (GTDB taxonomy): Bacteria > Pseudomonadota > Gammaproteobacteria > Burkholderiales > Burkholderiaceae_C > Variovorax. The sequence goes on from NZ_FOXJ01000001.1 coordinate 1,796,157, forward strand.
GTAGCCATGGTCGCCGCGCGCGCCGAGCAGCACCATGCGCTTGCCGGCGCCGGCGAGCATCGGCCAGTAAGGCACTGCGCCGCGCGCGCGATCGAAGCCGAAGGTGCGGCCCACGCGCACGATGTTGTCGATGTACGCCTTGAACTGCGCGGGCACGCTGAAGTTGTACATCGGCAGGCCCACCACGATCAGGTCGGCGGCGACGAGCTGGTCGACGAGGCGGTCGCTTTCGGCGAGCACCTCGGCCATCCAGGGTTCGCGGTCGGCCGGGGCGGTGAAGGCGGCGTGGATCCAGCGGCTGTCGACGTAGGCCGGCGGATGCTGGCCTACGTCGAGGTGGTCGATGCGGTCGTCGGGCCGCGTCTTGCGCCAATGTTCGACGAAGCGTGCCGAGAGGCGCCGCGTGTGCGAGCCGTGAGGGTCGGTGCCCGAGATGCCCGGGCGGGCGCTGGCGTCGATGTGAAGCAGATTGAGGGTCATTGGGTTCGCTCCGTGAATGGATGAGTTGATCTACGCTGTGTTGCGCTGTCAGAATGACTGCACAGGCCTTGAATCTATGGACACGCCTGGCCATTTACAAACGATCATTTCTCCTCGAATGCAAGAGACTGGCTCATCTGTTCGCCCATCACGTCGCCTGCCGCCCCTGCTCTCGCTGCGGGCCTTCGAGGCGGCGGCCGCGCACCTGAGCTTCCAGCGCGCGGCGGCCGAACTCTCGGTCACGCCCTCGGCGATCAGCCACCAGGTGCGTGCGCTCGAAGACACGCTGGGGCAACCGCTGTTTCGCCGGCTCACGCGGCAGCTCGCGCTGACGCCCGCGGGCCAACGGCTCTTCGACGACCTGCGCATGGGCTTCGATGCGCTCGAAGCGGGCGTCGAACGGCTGCGCCGGCCTGCGGTTTCGCAGTCGGTCACGCTCACCACCAACACGGCCTTCGCGGCGCGCTGGGTGCTGCCGCGCATGACGGCGTTCCGCAAGGCCTGCCCCGGCATCGAACTGCGGCTGCACGCGGGCGACACGGTGGTCGATCTTTCGCGCGGCGATGCGGACATCGCGGTGCGCTCGGGCAGCGGCAACTGGCCGGGGCTGGTATCGAGCGAACTGATGCCCGAGCGCTACGCGCCCTTGTGCAGCCCGATGCTGGGGCTGCGCCGCAAGGGCGATCTGCCCAAGCACCAGCTGATCCACTGCGACTGGCAACCGCAGGCGCTTGCGCCGGCACTGTGGTCGCGCTGGTTTCGCGAAGCGGGCATCGCGGCGCCGCGTGGCCGCTCGGCCAGGGCCGCGGGCCTGTCGTTCTCGGACGAGACGCACGCAATGCTCGCCGCGCTGGCAGGCCATGGCGTCGCGCTGCTGAGCCTCACGCTCGCGGCCGAAGAGCTGCGCAGCGGCGCGCTGGTGCAGCCCTTCGGGCCGGCGCTCGATACGGGGAGCTACTTTCTCGCGACTGCGAACGGGCGGGAGAACGAGCCCGCGATTCGCGCGGTGTGGCAGTGGATCGAATCGCAGGCCGCGGCCAGCTGATCAGGCGAGCGGATCGGTGATCTCGCGAAGCGCCATGCGCTTGTAGGCCGCCACCAGCGCCGCGCCTTCGGCCGGCTCGACCGCGATGGCCAAGCGAATGGTCGCCTCGCCCATCTCCCAGATCAGGAAAGCGGCCTGCTCGATGCGCTTGATGTCCGCGCGGGCGCGCACCCTGTGCACCTTGAGCATCGCGTCGGCCAGCATCTGCCCGCAGGCGCGGCTTTCTGCGATCTGCAGGGCCAGCAACTGCTTGTCGGCCTGCATGCCGCTCCAGATGTCGCGCATCACAGGGCGCTCGTTGACGATCGCGTAGTACACGTCCACCAGCGCGGCGAAGGATGACTGCAGGCTCGACAGGTCCACCACGTCCTTGAGGCCGTCGCGGATGCACTCGCGACTGCCTGCGTTGATGCGCTCGGCCAGCATGCGGATCAGCGCAGCCTTCTCGGGGAAGTACTGGTAGAGCGAGCCGATCGAGATGCCGGCCGATGCGGCGACCTCGCTCATCTTCAACTGGTCGCTTCCGCCTCGCACGATGAGCTCGGCGGCCGCTTCCAGGATGCGCTCCACGCGCGCCTTGCTGCGCTCCTGGATGGGACTCTTCCTGGCCGAGGGCGCCTCGGCGACGGCCACCTGCGATGGCAAAGGTGTGCTACGTGTCATGGCTTTGTCCGGGGGTTGACATTCAAAATGTGAGTAACTATCATTTTTTACGTGAGCATTACTCACATTATCTCAAGGAGTTCGAAAATGGCAATCAGCAGCAGCACCCGGGATGATGCACATCCCATTCTGGTTCTCGGCGCGAACGGCAAGACGGGCGGGCGCGTCCTGCAGCGGCTGCGCGCCGCCGGCCACGCGGTGCGCGCCGGCTCGCGCTCCGCAGAGCCGCCCTTCGAGTGGGAAGACCGCGCCACCTGGAAAGCCGCGCTCAAGGGCGTTCGCGCCGTCTACGTTGCCTACCAGCCGGACCTGTGCGTGCCGGGCGCCGTCGACACGGTGATCGCGTTCTACGACGCAGCCGCCAAGGCCGGCGTCGAAAGGATCGTGCTCCTGTCGGGCCGGGGCGAACCCGAAGCGCACGACGCCGAGCGCGCCCTGCAGGCGGCCACCGCGCTCGACTGGACCATCGTGCGCGCCAGCTGGTTCTTTCAGAACTTCAGCGAGAACTACTTTCTCGACGAGATCGTTGCAGGCGCGATCACGCTGCCCGAAGGGCTCGCCGCGGAGCCCTTCATCGATGCCGACGACATCGCCGACATCGCGGCCGAAGCGCTCGTCGACAGCCGCCACAGCCGCAAGCTCTACGAACTGACCGGACCCCAGGCCTTCACCTTCCCGGAAGCCATTGCACAGATCGCCCGTGCAACGCATCGCCAGATCGACTGCCGCATCATCCCGATGGACGACTACGCCGGGCTCCTGGCCGAAGCGGGGCTGCCGAAGGACCTCTGCTGGCTCGTGGTCTACCTGTTCACCACCGTGCTGGACGGCCGCAACACACCCGTCGCCCACGGCGTGGAGCAAGCGTTGGGCCGCCCGCCCCGCACCTTCGCCGACTACGTTGCGCGCACGGCCCCGACCGGGGTCTGGGGAGCCAGGTGATGATGGGCAAGACGGCCACGGTACTGATCCTGGCCAGCGCCTTTTCCACGGCGATGGTCGCCGGCATCTTCTACGCGTTCTCTTCGTTCGTGATGCCCGCGCTCGCGCGCATCCAGAACAGCGAAGGCATCCACGCGATGAACGCGATCAACGTCACGGTGATCACGCCCGGCTTCATGCTCTTGTTCATGGGCAGCGCGGTGCTGGGCATCGTGCTGGGCGGCTGGTCGCTGTTCTCGATCTCGCAGCTCGACTCGCAACTGGTCCTGCTCGCGAGCCTGCTCTACGTGGTCGGCTGCTTCGGGGTGACGATGGTTCTCAACGTGCCGCTGAACGACCAGCTCGCGGCGACATCGCCCACCGACGGCCACGTGTTCTGGCAGGCCTATCTGAAGACCTGGACGATGTGGAACAGCGTGCGGACGGCGTCGTCGGCACTCGCTGCGATCGTCTTCGTTGCGGCGGCGCTGAAGCGGGCTGCGGTGTAAGTGCTTTGCAGCTTGCGCCCGTGCACGGAACGTGATTTCATCGATTCGAAACAGGGAGTAAATAAAAAAGCAGATCGGGAGAGGATCGAGATGAAGCACCATGACTCGCGCGTGCTCGCGGCACTGGCATTGCTGTCCACCTGCATGGCATCGATCGATGCACATGCTGCCGATGGCACCATTCATTTCACGGGCGAGATCGTCGCCGCCCCCTACGAGATGCGCCTCGCGGCGCAGGCGCCAGCACCGGCGCCAACGGTGGCCCACCGCATGAGCGGCTCGGGCCCCGTCGCCGAACTCTCTTTTGTGCGGCAACGCGTGGACCGCCCCAGCGGCACCGTGCGCATCGACGGGCTCGGCGCCCTGCCCCTGCGCACCGTGTTCACCGATGCCCAGGGCCGGCAGCACCCCGTCGATCCGTCACAGGGGCGCGCGATCGGCCTGGACGGGGGAAAGCTGTCCATCGCGGCGCAACGGCAGCCGCCCGCAGGCCGCGTGGCGGCCGCGATGGTGACGGTCAGCTACAACTGACTGACCGCGCACCGGCGCCGCCTCAGGCCGCGCGAAGTTGCTCCCGCAGCTTCTGGCCGATCTCCGGCCGTTCCAGGAACGGGTCGGCCGGGTTCGTGACCGCCACGATGTTCTCCATGCGCGCGCGCACATTGCCCAATGCCTTGGGGTGGCTGAACACGTAGAACTGGTTGTCGCTGATGGCGTCGAACACCTTCGCCGCGACCTCGGCCGCGGTGATCTTGCCGCTGCTCACCGCCTTGTTGCTCATGGCCTGGCCGATCAGCTGGCTCTTGGTGAGCTCGGTGTCCTTGGGCGCATTCGGGCGGTTGCGCTCGCTGCTGGTGATGCCGGTCGGCACGAAGTACGGGCACAAGAGGCTCGCGCCGATCTGGTCGGTGACCAGCGTCAGGTCCTGGTACAGCGTCTCGGTGAGGCTCACGACCGCGGCCTTGGCCGCGTTGTAGATGCCCATGTTGGGCGGCGTGAGCAGGCCCGCCATGCTGGCGGTGTTGGTGATGTGGCCGCGGTAGCCCGGGTCCTTGGCGGCCGCTTCGAGCATCATCGGCGTGAACAGGCGCACGCCGTGGATCACGCCCCAGAGGTCCACGCCCAGCACCCACTCCCAGTCGGAGACCGTGTTCTCCCACACGAGTCCGCCCGCGCCCACGCCGGCGTTGTTGAACACGAAGTGCGGCGCGCCGAAACGCTCCTTCACGGCGGCGGCCAGCGCTTCCATCTGCGCGGCGTCGGACACATCGACCTTGCGGGCCAGCACCTGCACGCCGGCCGCCAGCATCTCGGCCGCGGCCTTGTCCAGCGCGTCCTGCTGCACGTCGACCAGCACGAGGTTCATGCCGCGCCCAGCGCCGATGCGCGCGCATTCGAGGCCGAAGCCCGAGCCCGCGCCGGTGAGAACGGCGGTCTTGCCCTTGAAGTCCTGAATCATTTGCCGGTGTCCTTCTTGCGTTGAATGTCGACGTCTGCGACGTTGGAGGCGCTATTGAAATACGGAACGCGCCGCCGCGCAGTCACGAAGGTGCCCTGCGCCGGCACTTTCCCGGCGGGTTTCAGGCCTCCGCTTTTTTCAGCACATAGCCGATGCGCGGGAAGTGCACGTGCACCGTGCCGATGCGCTCGCCTGAGCGCTCCAGCGTGTAGTGCGTGCGCGTGGCGGCCACCAGCGTGCCCGCGGTCTCCTCCAGGCCGAAGCTCTCGGCACGGATGGTCACCGCGCTGCCGAGCGCGATGCCGTGGTCGTCCTGGAAGGTGCTGTCGGTCAAGAGCGTGTGCGGCGTCGCGGCCTTGGCCACGGCGACGGCTTCATCGGGCGTGAATTTCTCGGGCGCGCCGTGGCCGATGGCGGCCATGCGGTCCATCCAGTCGACCACTGCGGGCGTGAGGTCCAGGATGGTGCGGACCGACTCGATGCGCCGCGTGTACCAGAGCGGGTGATACACCGAGAAGTCGGTGATGCTCGGCACCTCGCCCAGCAGGTAGTGCCTGTCGTCCAGCATGTCCGACAGTCGCCGCAGGTACGACTTGTAGGCGCTGGTGGCATCGGCCGGGCGCAGGCGCGTCATATTGCCGGCGCTCATCTTGCCGCGGTCTTCGCCGAAGGCCTTGGCGGCCTCGGGCGGCGCCTTGGCGAACACCTCGGCCGCGCCCTTGGGCTGCAGGTTCCAGGCCATCGCGGCCCAGAACAGCGTGGTGTCGGCCCACTGCGCGAGGATGCGCGACAGGCCCTTCTCAGGCTCCGGGTAGAGCGTGGGCTCGGGCTGCAGGTGCTCCAGCACGTCGGCGATGAGCGCGCTGTCGCAGTACATGTCGGCGCCGATCTGCAGGAACGGCGTCTTGCGGTAGCCGCCCGTGAGCACCTCCACGTCGGGCTTGGGCATGATCGGCGGGATGAAGACCGACTTCCACGGCAGCTTCTTGGCGCCGAGGATCAGCCGCACCTTCTCCGAGAACGGCGAGGTGGTGTAGTGGTGGAGGATCAGGTCGGCCATGGTTCAGGTTTCCTTGTGTCGTGAGGCTGAATTCCACCACCGCCGTTCGGGCCGAGCTTGTCGAAGCTGCGCGCGGCACTTCGACAGGCTCGGTGCGAACGGGTTCGCGGGGTGGCGTGAAATCCTATAGAGGGCTCGCCCGCTGGATGATCGAATCGAAATCGGTGCCCGCGCCCAGCGTACCGAAGGCATTGCCCCAGTCGCCGCCCAGGCGCGATGCGCAGAAGGCGCCGACCGCGGCGGGCGGCGCGGTCTGTGCCAGCAATGAAGCCTGCACGGCCAGCGCCACGTCCTGTGCCAGACGACGCGCCTCCACCTCGGAGGCCATCGCCTCGATGCGCGCCGGCAGCGCGTCGGCCAGGCGGTCCAGCGCGGCGTGCTGGCCGCGTGCCGGCGCCAGCTCCCTGGTCAGCGCCGCCACCGCGTCGCCCTTGCGCAGGCCCCGCAGCAGGTCGAGCGCCATGATGTTGCCCGCGCCCTCCCAGATCGAGTTGAGCGGCATCTCGCGGTAGACGCGCGCCATGATCCCTTCGCCGCCCTCTTCCACGTAGCCGTTGCCGCCCAGGCACTCCATGGCTTCCTGCGCGAAATGGCTGCCGCGCTTGCAGATCCAGAACTTGGCCACGGGCGTGAGCAGGCGCGCCATCAGGCGCTCGTGTTCGTCGTCCGGGTGGTCGAAGGCGCGGGCCAGGCGAATGGCCAGCGCGGTCGAGGCCTCGCTTTCGAGCGCCAGGTCGGCCAGCACGTTCTTCATGAGCGGCTGCGCGATCAGCGGCTTGCCGAAGGCGTGGCGCTGCGATGCGTGGTTGATGGCGATGCTTAACGCCTGCCGCATCAGGCCGCTGGTGCCGAGCGCGCAGTCGAGCCGGGTCATCGTGCCCATCTCCAGGATCTGCGGGATGCCGCGCCCCTCTTCGCCCACGAGCCAGGCGCTGGCGCCGTGGAACTCGACCTCGGAGCTCGCGTTGGCCTTGTTGCCGAGTTTGTCCTTCAGGCGCTGGATGTGGATGGCGTTGCGCGTGCCATCGGGCAGCACGCGCGGCAGGAAGAAGCAGCTCAAGCCCGCCTCGGCCTGCGCGAGCGCCAGGAAGGCATCGCACATCGGCGCCGAGAAGAACCACTTGTGGCCGGTGATCGCGTAGCGCTCGCCCCAGGCGTCGCTGCCGTCGCGCACGGCCTTGGTCGTATTGGCCCGCACGTCGGAGCCGCCCTGCTTCTCGGTCATGCCCATGCCCATGGTCACGCCAGGCTTGTCCTTGAAGGACTTGAGCGCCGGGTCGTACCAGAGGCTGGTGAGCTTGGGGCCCCAGTCGGCGTACACGGCCGCATTGCCGCGCAGCGCGGGCGTGACCGCGTAGCTCATCGAGATCGGGCACAGCATCGACGGCTCCAGCTCGGTGAAGAGCATGAAGCCGGCCGCACGCAGCACATGGGGAGAGGCCGAGGTGCCGGTCCACGGCGTGCCGTGCAGCCCTGCGCCCACCGCAGCCGACATGAGCACGTGGTAGCTCGGATGGAATTCCACCTCGTCGAGGCGCCGCCCGAAGCGGTCGTGCGTGTGCAACTCGGGCGTGTGGATGTTGGCCAGGCGCGCATGCGTCTGCATCTCGGCCGAGCCGATGGTCACGCCCAGCTCCTGCAACGGCGCCACCTGCAACTGCGGCGCATTGAACTTCAACGCATCGCGCAGCGGCCGGTTGGTTTCGAACAGGTTGTAGTCCGCGAGCGGTGCGGGCTGGTTGAACACCTCGTGCGTCGAGTTCATTCGCATACCTCCATGCTTCGCATTACGGTGCACGCTTGCCTGGGGCGGCCTGGCGCGGCGTGCATGACCGGCTTCCTTGCCGTGCGTTTCAGTGCATTCAGATCAGCTTGACGAGCTGCTTGCCGAAATTCTTCCCCTTGAGCAAACCCAGGAAGGCCTCGGGGGCAGATTCGATGCCCTGCGCGACCGATTCGCGCGGCTTGAGCTTGCCCGTGCCCACCAGCGTGCCGAGCTCGGCCAGCGCCTCGGGCCACACGTCCATGTGCTCGCTGACGATGAAGCCCTCGATCTTCAGCCGGTTGATGAGGATCAGCGCCGGGTTCGCCAGCGGCAGCGGCGCGCCGTCGTAGCCCGCGATCATCCCGCAAAGCGCCACGCGCGCGAAGGCGTTGGTGCGCAGCAGCACCGCATCGAAGATGTAGCCGCCGACGTTCTCGAAGTAGCCGTCGATGCCGTTCGGGCAGGCTTCCTTCAGCGCCGCGCTCATGGTCTTCACGTCGGGGTGCTGGCGGTAGTCGATGCAGGCGTCGAAACCCAGTTCGTCGGTCACGTACTTGCACTTGTCCGGGCCGCCCGCGATGCCCACCACGCGGCAGCCGCGCGCCTTGGCGAGCGCGCCGAAGGCACTGCCGACCGCGCCGCTGGCCGCCGTGATGACCACGGTTTCGCCGGCCTTGGGCGCGATGATCTTCACCAGGCCGTACCAGGCCGTGACGCCCGGCATGCCGACCGCGCCGAGGTAGTGCGACAGCGGCACGTGCGTGGTGTCGACCTTCTTCAGCGCGCCGGGCTGCGAACCATCGACCACGCTGTATTCCTGCCAGCCGCCGAAGCCGACCACCTTGTCGCCGACGGCGTACTTCGGATGCCTGCTCTCGACCACTTCGCCGACCGTGCCGCCTTGGAACACCTGGCCGACCGGTTGCGGCTGCGCGTAGCTCTTGGCGTCGTTCATGCGGCCGCGCATGTACGGGTCGAGGCTCATGTAGTGGTGGCGCACCAGCACTTGGTTGTCGGCGAGCGCGGGCGTCTCGATCGTAACCAGCTTGAAGTTGCTCGCAACGGCTTCGCCATCGGGGCGGTTGTCGAGGTGGATCTGCTTGTTCGTGGGCATGTGTGTCTCCTGGGAATTCGTTCAGTCGATCAGTCGGTCGAAGGCGGCCGCATTTCGTTCGCGCTCGCGGCGCCCGTCGGCAGGCGGCGCTTCACGTACTTGAAGGTGCCGGTGGCATGGGCGCACACGCGCTCCTGCTCGTCGTAAATCTTGGCTTCGGTGAAGGCCAGCGTCGCGGTGCGGTGAATGAGCGTGCCGCGCGCGTGCAGCGGGCCGACCGAGGGCTGCATGAAGCTGGTCTTCATCTCGATCGTGACCACGCCGGTCTCGGGCGCCACGCTGCGCGCGGCCGCCGCCATGGTGATGTCCAGCAGCGTCATGCAGGCGCCGCCGTGCGTCACGTCGAAGGTGTTCAGGTGCTCGGGCTTGGCCGTATAGACGATCTCGGACTCGCCGCCCTCGAACTTCGTGAGCTCGAAGCCCAGGTGGCGCGCGAACGGGATCTGGCTCGTGTACGAGCGGATGTTGATGTCGTTGGGAGGAGAAGATTCAGTGGTCATTGGGTCTTTCATGAAGACACCGCGGAACCGGCTTCGCCGGGCCGCCGGTGTCGCCCCCGGCGAGGGGGAAGGCGAAGCGACACGAAGCGCGCGCAGCCTAGGGGAGAACGCTATGCCGCGCCGAGGACCACGCTCACGCCGCCGTCCACCGCCAGCCATTGGCCGGTGATGTGCTTGCCGGCATCGCTCGCGTACAGCAGCGTCAGGCCCTTCAGGTCTTCGTCGTCGCCCAGGCGGCCGAGCGGCGCCTTGGCAGCCATTTTTTCTTCGCCCAGTGACTTGATCAGGCCGGCGGCCATCTTCGTCATGAAGAAGCCGGGGCAGATTGCGTTCACCGTGATGTTGTACTTGCCCCATTCGGCCGCCAGCGTGCGCGTGAAGCCGATCACCGCCGTCTTGGAGGTGTTGTAGGCCAGCGTCTGCATCTCGGGCGGGTTGCCGTTCAGGCCGGCGACCGAGGCGATGTTGATGATGCGGCCCGTCTTCTTCGGAATCATGTAGCCGTTGGCGATCTGCTGCGACAGGATGAAGTAGCCGCGCACGTTGAGGTTCATCACCTTGTCCCACGCCTCGACCGGGTGGCTTTCGGCCGGCGAACCCCAGCTCGCGCCGGCGTTGTTGATGAGGATGTCCACGGCGCCCATGCGCTGCAGCGTCTCGTCGGCCAGGCGGCGGGTGTCTTCTTCCTTGGAGCAGTCGGCGGCGATCCAGCGCGCGTCGATGCCGGCGGCCTGCAGCTCGGCGGCGGCCTGCTCCAGGTCGTCGGCCTTGCGCGAGCTCAGCATGATCTTCGCGCCGGCTTCGCCGAGCGCATGGGCCATCTGCAGGCCCAGGCCGCGCGAGCCGCCGGTGATGAGGGCGGTCTTGCCCTTGAGGTCGAAGAGCTGTTGGGTGGTGCGTGGCGTCATGTCTGTGTCTCCGGAGTCGATGTGAAGAAGGAAGAAATCGAAGGCTCGCGCCGTTGCTACGAAGCGGCTTCGGCCAGATCGACGGCCGCGACCTTGCCCGATGCCACGGCGGCCTTCAGCCGGCGCCAGTCGGCCTGGTTGACGTCGGCATAGGCCTCGGCGAAATCGGCGAGCGCGGTGTTGAAGGTCCTGGAGCGTCCGAGGTAGCCGTCGATGGCCCAGGCGTCGCCGCCCTTGGCATGGGCGCGCGCCAGGCTGTAGCCGCAGGCCTCGGCGAATTCGAGCAGGTCGATGGGCTTGAAGTCCTCGAGCTTGTACGAGGCCTTCATGTCGCGCAGCTGCCGCACGTAGAAGCCGCGTCCGCCCTGCGCTTCTGCCCAGCCCAGGAACACGTCGCTGGCGGCCTGCGCCAGCTTCTGTCCCTGCACCACGCGCCGGCCCGGCGAGCCCTGCTCGAGCGGCGGGCCCAGATGCGCCTGGAGCACCGAGTCGCAGGCTTCCTTGCATTGCAGGAACAGCGGATGGACGCCATCCGCCACCAGCAGCAACAGGAAGCAGCGCCGTCCCACCGAGCCCACGCCGGGCGTGAGCACCGTGACGTCGTTCAGCTCGTAGCGGTCGAACAGCCGCTGGCGCTCCGGCGGCAGGCTCGCACGGTATTGCGCGAGGAAGGCCGGCAAGCCGGTGCGAAAGCGCCGGATCTCGCGCGCCGTCGCCTTGGCGTCGTGGTACACGAACGGCGGTTGCTCCCGCATCATCAGGCGGCCGTCGACGATCTCGGTGGCGCCCGAGGCGAACACGCGCGAGGTGCTGCGGCGGGCCTTCCTGATGACCGCGAGTTCGGTCGCGTCCTGTGCGCCGAGCTTGAGCAGCGTCTGCGAGGTGAGGCGCGCGTACCAGGCGTCCAGCGTGTCCATCTGCGCGAAGCGGCGCATGCGGTCGCGATAGGCCTCGGCCAGCTGCCGGACCGCATCGCGCCCCACGCGTGGCTTGAACTTGCGGTCGCGCGCGGCCACGACGAACAAAGTGGCCAGCCGGCGCACATCCCAGTCGAACGGGCCTTGCAGGGTCTCGTCGAAATCGTTGATGTCGAAGACCAGCGAGCGCTCGGGGCTGGCGAAGAAGCCGAAGTTCGCCAGGTGCGCATCGCCGCACAGCTGCGTGGCGATGCCGCTGTGCGGCAGCTTCGCCAGGTCGTTCGCCATCAGGCTGGCGGCGCCGCGATAAAAGGTGAAGGGGCTGGCCAGCATGCGGCCGTGGCGCACCGGCACCAGTTCGGGCACGCGGCCGCGGTTGGAGGCTTTCAGCCAGCCGAGCGGATCGCGGTCCTTGGCGTCGGGCTGGGGTGACTCCGCCCACTGGCCGCGCGCGCAGCGTGTGCGCTGTGCGCGGCCGAACGCCCGCCGGTCGGCCGGTGAGGCCTTCGCGTCGGGCGCGCGGGGTTCAGACTTCATAGTCCATGCACTGCCGCGCTTCGCGCACGGCGCCGATGAAGGGCTTGAGCGCCACGTGCTGCGGATGGTCCGCATAGGCCGCAAGCGCGGCCGCATCGGTGAATTCCGAGTACAGGACGAGGTCGTAGGTGGCCTCCAGCCCAGGCTGGGCAATGGCCACTTCGAAGCGGTGCGTGCCGGGCGAGAGCTTCGCGCAGGCATCGAGCAGCGCCTTGGCCTTCAGCAGGTTGGTCGCCTTGTCAGCGCCCTCGGCGTGTTCCTTGAACTTCCACATCACGACGTGCTTGAGCATGGTCTGGCCTTCTTCTCTCTACCTATTTCTTGTCGTTCAGGCGCGAGCGCACGTAGATGAGCACCACGCCCACCAGCGCGACCACGCCGCCGGGCGCGGCCATCGACCAGCCGAGCGCGGCATCGATGCGGCCCGTGGCGATGCCCAGGATCACCAGGAACAGGCCGCCGTAGATCAGGATCCAGATCCACTTCTCGAGCCGGGCGTGCGGCTTCGGGGTGGCAGCGGGGGTGGCGGGGGTGGGAGAGTTGGGGGCGGCGTTGGCCATTGTCAGAAAGCGTCCTCGGGCAAAGCGGTACAGGTCGGGTCGCGGCTCTCGACCACGTTGAGCCAGGCACCGATTTTGGGCAGCTCGTAGTGGAAGAAATAGTCCGTGGCGCCGATCTTGCCAGCTGTTACCGCCCTCGCCTTTTCCGCGTCGATTTCGAGCGCCCGCCGCGCCACGTCCAGCCAGAGCCAGGCCAGCACCGTGTGGCCGAAGGCCTGCATGTACGGCACCGCGTTGGCCAGCGCGTCGGCCGGGTCGCCGGTGGACCAGGCCGCCTCGGTGGCGCTGCCGATGCGCTGCAGCGCGGCGCCCAGCGCCTTGGCATGCGCCGCGAGCGCGGGCACCTTGGCCGTGCGGCCGATGGTCTCGGTGATGCGGCCAGCCAAAAGCTGCAGCCCGCGGCCCTTTTCCATCAGCACCTTGCGGCCCAGCAGGTCGGCCGCCTGGATGCCGTGGGTGCCCTCGTGGATCATGTTCAGGCGGTTGTCGCGCCAGTACTGCTCCACCGGGAAGTCGCGCGTGTAGCCGTAGCCGCCGTGCACCTGGATCGCGAGCGAATTGGCTTCCAGGCACCACTCGCTGGGCCAGCTCTTGGCGATGGGCGTGAGCACTTCGAGCAGCAGGCGCGCATCGTCGGCAGCCCCCGCATCGCCGGTCTTCTGCGTGTCGACCAGCCGGGCGCAGTACAGCTCCAGCGCCAGCGCGCCTTCGCAGTACGCCTTCTGCGCGAGCAGCATGCGGCGCACATCGGCGTGTTCGATGATGCGGACCTGCGGGCTCCCGGAGTCCTTCGCCACCTGGCTGCCCGCGCCCGCCTCGGGCTTCTTCACGAGGCGACCCTGCGGCCGGCTCTTCGCGTAGTCCAGCGAGGCGTAGTAGCCCGCCATGCCGAGCATGGTCGCGGCCGTGCCGACGCCGATGCGGGCCTCGTTCATCATGTGGAACATGCAGTGCAGCCCCTTGCCGGGCGAACCGACGAGGTAGCCCACCGCGCCCGCCTTGCCATCGACCGGGTACTTGCCCTCGCCGAAGTTCAGGAGCGTGTTGGTCGTGCCGCGCCAGCCCAGCTTGTGGTTCAGGCCCGCCAGCGCCACGTCGTTGCGCTCGCCGGTCAGTTCGCCCCTCGTGTTCACCATGCGCTTGGGCACGATGAACAGCGAGATGCCGCGCGTGCCCGGCACCAGCTTGCCGTTCTCGTCGGGGATCTTGGCGAGCACGATGTGCACGATGTTCTCGGTCAGCTCATGGTCGCCCGACGAGATCCACATCTTGTTGCCGGTGAGCCGATAGCGCGGGCCGAGAGGATCGTCCTGGAAGTCGGCGCCGTCGGGCACCGCGCGCGTGGCCACGTCGCTCAGCGACGAGCCGGCCTGCGGCTCCGACAGGCACATGGTGCCCGCCCAGCGGCCCGAAAATTCGTTCTTCGCGAACACCTCTTTCTGCGTCTCGGTGCCGTGCACCATCAGCAGGTTGGCGTTGCCGCTGGTGAGCATGTTGGAGCCGATGCTCACCGAGGCCATCGCGAAGAAGCTGTTGGCCGCGGCCGACAGCGTGTAGGGCAGCTGCATGCCGCCGATGTCGTAGTCCTGCGCGGCGCTCATCATTCCCGATTCGACGAAGGCCTTGTGCGCATCGTGCGTGGCCTTCGGCAGGATCACCTTCTCGCCGTCGAAGTGCGGCTCCTGCGTATCGACCGTGCGGTTGAACGGCGCGTACTTCTCGCGCGCGATGCGCTCGCAGGTGTCGAGCACCGCGTCGAAGGTCTCGCGCGAATGGTCGGCGAAGCGCTCGCTCTGGTTGAGCGACTCGGCATCGAGCCAGTCGTAGAGCAGGAAATCGAGGGTGGGACGCAGGCTCATGATCGGTCTTGATGTGGAGGCCACCGACTTCCACCGGCAGCGCTCATCGGCCGGCGAAGCCAGGCCCGTTCGTGAAACACCGCGGAACCGGCTCAGCCGGGCCGCTGGTGTTGCCCCCGGAAGGGGGTTGGCGAAGGCGACACGCAGTGCGCCGCAGACTGGGGGAGAGTCAAAGAACCTCGAACACGCCCGCGGCACCCATGCCGCCGCCGATGCACATCGTGACCAGCACCTTCTTGGCGCCGCGGCGCTTGCCTTCGATGAGCGCGTGGCCCGTCAGGCGCTGGCCGCTCACGCCGTAGGGGTGGCCCACGGCGATGGCGCCGCCGTCCACGTTCAGGCGGTCGGCCGGAATGCCCAGCTTGTCGCGGCAGTAGATCACCTGCACCGCGAAGGCTTCGTTCAGCTCCCACAGGTCGATGTCGTTGACCGTGAGGCCCAGGCGCTTGAGCACCTTGGGAATCGCGAAGACCGGGCCGATGCCCATCTCGTCGGGCTCGCAGCCCGCCACGGCAAAGCCGAGGAAGCGGCCGAGGGGCTTCAGGCCCTTTTGCTGCGCGTACTTTTCGTCGACCAGCACGCAGGCGCCGCCGCCGTCGGAGAACTGGCTGGCATTGCCCGCCGAGATCAAGCCGCCGGGAATGGCCGAGCGGATGCCGCTGATACCTTCCTTGGTGGTGCCGGCGCGGATGCCTTCGTCGTTCTCGATGGTCACTTCCTTGGTGCGAAGGCCCATCACCGGATCGGCCACGCCGGCCAGCACGGTGATCGGTGCGATTTCTTCCTTGAAGCGGCCGGCTTCCAGCGCGGCGGTGGCACGTTGCTGGCTTGCTGCGCCGTACTCGTCCATGGCGTCGCGGCCGATGTTGTAGCGCTTGGCGACCTGCTCGGCCGTCTGCAGCATGTTCCAGTAGATCTCGGGCTTGTGCTTCACGAGCCACGGGTCGGCCAGCATGTGCTTGTTGGCTTCGTTCTGCACGCACGAGATGCTCTCCACGCCGCCGGCCACGTACACCTCGCCTTCGCCCGCGATGATGCGTTGCGCGGCGGTGGCGATGGTCTGCAGGCCCGAGGAGCAGAAGCGGTTGATCGTCATGCCCGAGGTGGTGACCGGGCAGCCGGCGCGCAGCGCGATCTGGCGTGCGATGTTGGAGCCGGTGGCGCCTTCGGGCGTGGCGCAACCCATGATGACGTCATCGACTTCAGCGGCTTCGATGCCGGCGCGCGAGATGGCGTGCTGCACGGCGTGGCCGCCGAGCGTGGCACCGTGCGTCATGTTGAAGGCACCCTTCCAGCTCTTCGCGAGCGGCGTGCGGGCGGTGGAAACAATGACGGCGCTGGTCATGGTGAGGTCCTTTGAAGATGGAAGGGAAAAGAGAAGGAGGTCGTCATTGCGCCGGAGCAGCGTTGGTGTTGCTCAGGAGCTGGTGATAGAAGCCGATCATCTCGCCGTAGTTGGAGATGGCCAGGCGTTCGTTGTTGCCGTGAAAGCGCGCGAGGTCTTCGCCTTTCACGCGAAACGGCGAGAAGCGGAAGACGGCGTCGCTCACGAGGCTGAAGTGGCGCGAGTCGGTGGCGGCGGTCATGAGGCCGGGGGCCACGACGGCATCGGGGAAGGTCTGGCGAACGGCCTGCTGGATCGCGCGGTAGCCGGTGCTGTCGGTCGGCGAGACGGGCGATGGCTCGGAGTTGCCGGGGTAGCGCTTGATCTTGATGTCGTCGTTGCCAAGGCTCTTGCGCAGGTGCGCCTCGACGCTGTCGATGGTGTCGCCCGGCAGGATTCGGAAGTTGACTGCCGCCTCGGCGCGGCCGGGCAGCACGTTGTCCTTGTTGCCGGCGCGCACGATGGTCAGTGCCGTGGTCGTGCGCAGCATGGCGTTGCTGCTCGGGCTTTTCTCGAGCTGGCCGCGCACCAGCGGCTCGGTGAGCCACAGGTTGGAGAGCATCACGCGGTTCACGCCGCTCATCTCGGGTGCGAGCGCGCCGAACATCTGGCCGGCCACGCCCTGGATGCCACCGGGCATCGGGTTGGCTTCGAGCCGCGCGAGCGCCGCGCTCATGCTGCCGATGGCGCTGTGCTGCGGCGGCATCGATGAATGGCCAGGGGCTGTATCGAGCGAGAGGAAGAAGGTGCCGTAGCCCTTCTCGGCCAGGCCGATCAGCGCCGCGGGCTTCGAGAGGCCGGGCAGCACGCCATCGAGCACCAAGAGGCCTTCGTCGAGCACCCAGTCCAGGCGCACGTTGCGCGACTTGAGCAGTTCGGCGATGGGCAGCGCGCCGCGCAGGCCGCTCACCTCTTCGTCATCGCCCATCACGAGGTAGACGGTCTGCTTCGGCTTGAAGCCGCTGCCGATCAGCAGCTCGATGGCTTCCATCTGCGCGAAGAGATTGCTCTTGTTGTCCAGCGTGCCGCGGCCCCAGACGAAGCCGTCCTTGATCTCGCCCGCGAAGGGGTCGACCGTCCAGGCCTTTTCGGTGCCGGGGGCGATGGGCACCATGTCCTGGTGCGCCATCAGTGCGATGGGCTTGGCGGAGGGGTCGGTGCCGGTCCATGTGTAGAGCAGCGCCTTGTTGCCCACGACTTCCTTCTTGAGGGTGGCGTGGACCTTGGGGAACTGCTGCTCGAGGTATGCGTGCAGCTTGTCGAACTCGGCCGCGTTGGCGGCCGGGTCGTCCAGGCCCGACACCGTGCGGAACGTGATCGCCGTGGAGAGCCGCTTGGCAGCGGCCTGCACGTCGATGTCCAGCTTGGGTGCGGGCGCCACCGCCAGCTGCTGCGATGGCGTGGTCCAGGTCTTGACCGCCACGGCGGCCACCAGTGCCAGGAGCACCAGCAGCAGCCCGAGGAAGATGCGTTTCAACATTGGCGGTCTTGATCCCGGTTCGGTCTCAGCTGAAGGACTTGCCTTCGGCCACCAGCTTCTGGATCAGCGGTGCGGGCTGCCAGAACTCGGCGTCGTCGCGCGGGTTCTTCGCAAAGCGCTTCATCGACTCGGCCACGTTGTACAGGCCTACTTGCGATGCGTAGTGCATCGGGCCGCCGCGCCAGATCGGGAAGCCGTAGCCGGTGAGGTACACCATGTCGATGTCGCCCGACTTCGAGGCAATGCCGTCTTCCAGGATGTGTGCGCCTTCGTTGACCAGCGCATACACCAGGCGCTGCACGATCTCTTCATCGGAAATCTTGCGCGGCGTGATGCCCAGTTCCTTGCGGTGGTCCTCGATCATCTTGTTGACCAGGTCCGAGGGAATCGCATCGCGCTTGCCGGCCAGGTAGTCGTACCACCCTGCCCCGGTCTTCTGGCCGAAGCGGCCCAGCTCGCAGAGCTTGTCGGCCGTGCGGCTGTACTTCATGTCGGCGCGTTCGGTGGCGCGGCGCTTGCGAATGGCCCAGCCGATGTCGTTGCCGGCCAGGTCGCCCATGCGGAACGGGCCCATGGCGAAACCGAACTTCTCGATGGCCTTGTCCACCTGCTGCGGCAGCGCACCTTCGTCCAGCAGGAAGCCGGCCTGGCGCGAGTACTGCTCGATCATGCGGTTGCCGATGAAGCCGTCGCACACGCCCGAGACCACCGAGGTCTTCTTGATCTTCTTGCCGATGGCCATGACCGTGGCGAGCACGTCCTTGGCGGTGGCCTTGCCGCGCACCACTTCGAGCAGCTTCATCACGTTGGCCGGGCTGAAGAAGTGCATGCCGACCACGTCCTGCGGACGCTCGGTGAACGAGGCGATCTTGTCCACGTCCAGCGTCGAGGTGTTGGAGGCCAGGATCGCGCCCTTCTTGGCGACGCGGTCGAGTTCCTTGAAGACCTTTTCCTTGACGCCGATTTCCTCGAACACCGCTTCGATGATGAGGTCGGCGTCCTTCAGGTCGTCGTAGCTCAGCGTGGTGCTCAGGAGCGCCATGCGCTGCGCGTACTTGTCCTCTTTGAGCTTGCCCTTCTTGACCTGGGCTTCGTAGTTCTTCTTGATGGTGGCGACGCCGCGGTCGAGCGCGTCCTGCTTCATCTCCAGAATCTTGACGGGGATGCCCGCGTTCAGGAAGTTCATCGAGATGCCGCCGCCCATGGTGCCCGCGCCGATCACGCCCACGGCCTTGATCTCGCGCTTGGGCGTGTCTTCGGGCACGTCGGGAATCTTGGAGGCGGCGCGCTCGGCCATGAACAGGTGGCGCAGCGCCAGCGATTCGGGCGTGAACATCAGCGCGGTGAAAAGGCGGCGCTCTTCGGCCATGCCTTCGTCGAACTTCATCTTCGTGGCAGCCTGCACGGCGTCGATGCACTTGAGCGGCGCCGGGTAGTTCTTGGACATGCCGCCGACCATGTTCTTGGTGAACTGGAAGTAGGCATCGCCTTGCGGGTGCTTGCACGGCAGGTTGCGCACCAGCGGCAGCGCTTCACCGGTCTTGCCGGCCACGCTCTTGGCGAAGGCCACGGCTTCCTCGAACACCGATTCGGGCGAAGCGGCCAGCTTGTCGAACAGCTTCTGGCCCGGCAGGCTGGCGAGCACTTCGCTCTTCACGGGCTCGCCGCTCACGATCATGTTGAGGGCGGTTTCCACACCGATCACGCGCGGCAGGCGCTGCGTGCCGCCGGCGCCGGGCAGGAGGCCCAGCTTGACTTCAGGCAGTGCCACGCTGGTGCCGGGTGCGGCCACGCGGTAGTGGCAGCCCAGCGCCAGTTCGAGGCCGCCGCCCATGCACACGGAATGGATGGCTGCGACGATGGGCTTGGGGGACGCTTCGAGCGTGAGGATCACGCTCAGCAGGTTGGGCTCTTGCAGCGCCTTGGGCGTGCCGAATTCCTTGATGTCCGCACCGCCGGAAAACGCCTTGCCGGCGCCGGTGATGACGATGGCCTTGACGGCGTCGTCGGCATTGGCCTTGGCCAGGCCATCGGTGATGCCGATGCGGGTCGAGAAACCGAGACCGTTGACCGGAGGGTTGGTCAGTGTGATCACGGCGACATCGCCGAGCACTTTGTATTCAGCCGTCATGCTGCGTTCCTTGGTGTGTGAAGAAGAAAAATCGGGAAACGAATCCGGGAGGTTCGTGCAGCGTAGCGCGATGAAGCACCGCCGTCGAAGACTCCAAAAAGCACGAGTGTTCTTTTTTATTGGATTCTAGGCGTTTCGAATGGCCGGGCAATGGCAGCAAGTCGCTGCCGGGACAAGTTGCGGCGCGCAACCGTTTGCGCGCCGCGCCACCCGTCAAACCTCCAGCCATTCCTTGCGGGTGGCGTTGTCTGCGCGCAGGCTGTCGGGCGTGCCGTCGAACACGATGCTGCCGTGGCCCATGACCAGCGCGCGGTCGGAGATCTGCATCGCGATGGTGAGCTTCTGCTCGATCAGCAGCACCGAGATGCCCTTGTCCTTGAGCGTGCGCAGGTACTGCCCCACCAGCTCGACGATCTTGGGCGCGAGGCCTTCGGTCGGCTCGTCGATGATGATGAGGTCGGGGTCGCCCATGAGCGTGCGGCACAGCGTGAGCATCTGCTGCTCGCCGCCCGAGAGCACACCGGCCTCGGTGTGCTGGCGCTCCTTCAGGCGCGGGAACATGTTGTACATGTCGTCGAACTGCCAGCGGCTGCCCTTGCCCGTGCCCTTCTGTCCCAGGAGCAGGTTCTGGTGCACCGTGAGCTTGGGAAAGATGTCGCGGTTCTCGGGCACGTAGCCGATGCCCAGGTGGGCGATCTCGTAGGCCTTCTTGCGCAGGATGTCCTGGTCCTTCCAGCGCAGCGTGCCCTCGGCATGGACCAGGCCCATGATGGCCTTGGCGGTGGTCGAGCGGCCCGAGCCGTTGCGCCCCAGCAGCGCGACGATTTCGCCGGCGCCGACGTCGAACGAAACGCCATGCAGCACATGGCTCTTGCCGTAGTAGGCGTGGATGTCGTGAAGCTTCAGCATGTCAGTGTCCCGCCCCCTGCGCGTCGGCCACCGAGGACCCGAGATAAGCCTCCTGCACACGCGCATTGGCGCGAACGGCAGCAGGCGTGTCGAAGGCGATGACTTCGCCATACACCACCACCGCGATCTTGTCGGCGAGGCCGAAGACCACGCCCATGTCGTGCTCCACCGTCAGCAGCGTCTTGCCGACCGTCACGTGCTTGATGAGCGAGATGAAGTGCGAGGTCTCGGTCTTGCTCATGCCGGCCGTGGGCTCGTCCAGCAGGATGACGCCGGCGCCGCCCGCGATCGTCACGCCGATCTCCAGCGCGCGCTGCTCGGCATAGGTGAGGTTCACCGCATGCACGTCGCGCTTCCTCTCCAGGCCGATCTGCTTGATGAGCTCTTCGGTGCGCGCATTGGCGTCGTCCAGGTTCGAGAGAAAACGAAGAAACGTGTACTTGTAGCCCAGGCTCCACAGCACGCCGCAGCGCAGGTTCTCGAACACGCTCAGCTTGGGGAAGATGTTGGTGATCTGGAAGCTGCGCGACAGGCCCAGCCGGTTGATCTCGTAAGGCTTCTTGCCATCGATGCGTTCGCCGTTCAGCAGCACCTCGCCGCTGGTGGGCGTGAGGCGGCCGCTGATCAGGTTGAACAGCGTCGACTTGCCCGCCCCGTTCGGGCCGATGATGGCCACGCGCTCCCCGGCGTTCACCGCCAGGTCCACGCCGCGGATGATTTCGGTCTTGCCGAAGTTCTTGCGCAGCGCTTTCAATTCAAGTGCGTATTTTCCGTGTTGCGCGCTCATTTACGCCGCCTCCCGACGTTTGATTTCTGCTTCGATTTCTTCCTGCGCATGACCCCAGACGCGCACGAAGCGGCGTCGCGCCACCTCGAGTGCGGCCAGGCCCACGGCCAGGATCGCCGCGGCGCCGAGCCAGCTGCCCATGCCCTCGGTGTTGAGCGCCACGCCGAAGAAGTTCAGCGTCGGGCCCATCGCCGCATTGAGCTGGATGTGATAGATCATTTCGATCAACGCAGCCGCGCCGATGATCACCGGAACCAGCGCCACCGCGAGCGCGAGGTACAGCAGCCAGAAGCGGTCGAACTTGCCGAACTTGGCCACGCGCAGGTTCATCATGATCAGGCTCGCGATGCCGCCGGGGGCGAACATCACCATGAACACGAACACGAGGCCGAAGTACAGCTGCCAGGCCTTCGAAAGCTCCGACAGCAGGATCGACGCGAACACCAGCAGCACCGCGCCGATGATCGGCCCGAAGAAGAACACCGCGCCACCCAGGAAAGTGAACAGCAGGTAGCCGCCCGAGCGGATGGCGTTCAGGCTGTCGGCCGCGTTCACGATCTCGAAGTTGATCGAGGCGAGGCCACCGCCGATGCCGGCGAAGAAGCCCGCGATGATGAACGCGAAGTAGCGCACGCGCTGCGTGTTGTAGCCGATGAACTCGACCCGCTCCGGGTTGTCGCGCACCGCGTTCAGCATGCGGCCGAGCGGCGTGCCGGTGAAGGCATACATGAGCGCGGTGCAGACGAAACAGTAAGCGGCGATCAGGTAGTACACCTGGATCTGCGAGCCGAAGTTGAAGCCGAAGAAAGTCGGGCCGTACACGCGGTCGGTGGTGATGCCGCCCTCGCCGCCGAAGAAGCTCGGGAACATCAACGCCATCGAGGCCACCAGTTCGCCGATGCCCATGGTGATCATCGCGAAGGTGGTGCCCGACTTCTTGGTGGTCACGAAACCCAGCAGGATCGCGAAGAACATGCCGGCCAGGCCGCCCACCAAGGGGATCAGCACCAGCGGAATCTGCATGCCGCCCTTGGCGCCCATGTTCATCGCATGGATCGCCAGGAACGAGCCGAGCCCTACATACACGGCGTGGCCGAAGCTCAGCATGCCGCCCTGCCCCAGGAGAATGTTGTAGCTCAGGCAGATGATGATGAGGTAGCCCATCTGCGAGAGCATCGTGAGCGCCAGGCTGCTCTTGAACAAAAGCGGCGAGACGATCAGCACGATGGCGAAGAGCGTCCAGATCAGGTAGCGCCCGATGTTCCAGGGCTTGAAGCGGTAGTACTGCGTGGTTGCTGTGGTCATGGCGTCAGTCCTCCCGCGTACCAAGAAGACCCTTGGGCCGGAAGATGAGAATCAGCACCAGGAACAGGTACGGCAGGATCGGCGCGACCTGCGAGATCGTGAGCCTGAGCAGCTCGTAGCCGAAGGTCTGGTCGGTCACGGTCATGCCGATGGCCCGCAAGGCCGTGGCCAGCGACTGGTCCATGGCGACCGCGAAGGTCTGGATGATGCCGATCAAAAGCGACGCGAGGAACGCGCCGGCCAGCGAACCCATGCCGCCGACCACCACCACCACGAAGATGATGGTGCCGACCGAACCGGCCATGGCGGGTTCGGTGACGTAGGTGTTGCCGCCGATCACGCCCGCGAGGCCCGCGAGCGCGGCGCCGCCGCCGAACACCAGCATGAACACGCGCGGCACGTTGTGGCCCAGCGCCTCGACCATGTCGGGGTGCTTCAGCGCCGCCTGGATCACCAGGCCGATGCGCGTGCGCGTGAGCAGCAGCCACACCGAGATGAGCATCAGCACCGCCACCAGCATGATGAAGGAGCGCGACTTCGGAAACTGCGTGCCGTAGAGCGAGAAGAGCGGACCCTGCAGCTGCGTCGGCAGGCCGTAGGGCACGGTCGAGCGGCCCCAGGCCAGTTGCACGAGTTCCAGGATGAGGTACGAAAGACCGAAGGTCACCAGCAGCTCCGGCACGTGGCCGAACTTGTGGACCCGGCGCAGGCTGTAGCGCTCGAAGCCCGCACCCAGCAGGCCCACCAGCAGCGGCGCGAGAAACAGCGCCGGCCAGAAGCCCACGATGCCCGAGAGCGTGTAGGCGATGTAGGCGCCGAGCATGTAGAAGCTCGCGTGCGCGAAGTTGAGTACGCCCATCATGCTGAAGATCAGCGTAAGGCCAGAGCTCAGCATGAACAGCAGCAAGCCGTAGCTGACGCCGTTGAGCAGCGAGATGACGAAGAATTCGACGTTCATCGGTCTTTCGGATGCGTGAAAAAGAAAGAGGCCCGAAGTTTGAAGTCGGGCCTCGACCAGCTGGGCGACGGATCAGGAAGCCGCGGCGCCGGGTCGCTTCATCTGGCACGTCGTCGGCGTGCTGGAGACGTAGGGCTCGTAGTACTTCACCGGGGCCAGCGTGTAGCCGGTGTTCTCGGGGCTGTACGGGTTCTTGGCGTCGGCCTTCTGCCAGCGCGTGATCCACAGGCCCTGCTGCAGCTGGTGGTCGGCCTTGCGCATCTCCACGTCGCCGTTGAAGCTCTTGAACTTCATGCCCTCCATCGCGGCCGCGACCTTCACGGGCTCGGTCGACTTGGTGCGCACGAACGCTTCGCTCAGCATCGCGTACACCGTGTAGATGTCGGTGGTGTACATGTCGTCGTTGAAGCGCTTCTTGAACTCGCCCATCAGCGGCTGCACCGGGCCCGGCGCGTTGTAGTGGCTGTAGCCCACCTGGTAGACCTTGCCGTCCGAGGCCGCGCCCATGGCGGTCGGCGTGCCGTTGGTCACGGCGTAGTAGGTATAGAACTTGACGTTCAGGCCCGCGTCGTTGGCCGACTTGATGAGGAGCGCCAGGTCGGAACCCCAGTTGCCGGTGATGACCGTGTCGGCGCCCGAGGCCTTGATCTTGGCGATGTAGGGTGCGAAGTCGCGCACCTGCGCGAGCGGGTGCAGGTCGTCGCCGACGATCTCGACATCGGGGCGCTTGGACTTCAGGTTGTCCTTCGCGAACTTGGAGACCTGCTGGCCGTGCGAGTAGTTCTGGTTGATCAGGTAGACCTTCTTGATGTCGGTCTGGTCTTTCATGAAGGTGGTGAGCGCCTCCATCTTCATGGAGGTGTCGGCGTCGAGGCGGAAGTGCCAGTAGCTGCACTTGCTGTTGGTGAGGTCGGGATCGACCGCCGCGTAGTTGATGTAGAGCACTTCCTTGCCCGGGTTGCGGGCGTTGTGCTTTTCCAGCGCGTCGATGATGGCGAGCGCCGGGCCCGAGCCGTTGCCCTGCACCACGTAGCGTGCGCCCTGGTCCATGGCCGAGCGCAGTGCGCTGGTGGTTTCCTGCGGGCTCAGCTTGTTGTCGATGCCGATGACCTCGAACTTCACGCCGGCCACGTTCTTCTTGTTGAATTCTTCGGCCAGGAACTGAAAGGTCTTCAGCTGGTTGGTACCCACCGCGGCCATCAGGCCCGAGAGCGGGTCCAGCCATGCGATCTTGACGGTTTCACCCTTCTGGGCCAGAGCGCCTGTGGCACTCGCGGCAAGGATGGCTGCGGTAGCGATTTTCAGAGCGAATTTCACGATCTATATCTCCTGGTCAAACCGAATCAAAAAGCCTTGCACGAGCGTACAAGCGTTCACGGCCCCTCCCCTCAGGGAATGCCCGTAAGGGGGTGGCCGCAAGGCCCGTTTCTATCGCGCAGGCGACAGCGCATTTCTCCAATTGCTACCCGCCGGTAGAGCGTTGCTACCAGCGAGTAGGAAATGCGTTCACAAAGACGCCTAGGGGCGCTTCATCTGGCAGGTCGTCGGCGTGCTCGCCACATACGACTCGTAGTACTTCACGGGGACGTTCGTGTAGCCGGTGTTCTCGGCGTCGTAGGGGTACTTGGCGCTGGCCTTTTCCCAGCGCGAGATGTACAGGCCCTGCTGCAACTGGTGGTCGGCCTTGCGCATCTCGACCTCGCCGTTGAAGCTCTTGATCTTCATGCCTTCCAGCGCCGCGGCCACCTTCACCGGGTCGGTCGACTTGGTCTGGGCGAAGGCCGCATCGAGCAGCGCGAACACGTGGTAGATCGAGGCCTGCGTCAGGTCGTCGTTCATCTTCTTCTTGTAGCCGCCGAGCAGCTTCTGGATCTCGCCGCCCATGTTGTAGTGGGCATAGGCCACGGTGTAGACCTTGCCCTCGGAGGTGGCGCCCATGGCCGTGGGCGTGCCGGCGCCCGGCGCGTAGTACGTGAGGAACTTGACGTTCAGGCCCGAGTCGTTGGCCGCCTTGATGAGCAGCGAGAGGTCCGAACCCCAGTTGCCGGTGATGACCGTGTCGGCGCCCGAGGCCTTGATCTTGGCGATGTAGGGCGCGAAGTCGCGCACCTGGGCCAGCGGGTGCAGGTCGTCGCCCACGATCTGGATGTCGGGGCGCTTGACCTTCAGGTCTTCCTTGGTGAACTTGGACACCTGCACGCCGTGCGCGTAGTTCTGCCCGAGGATGTAGACCTTCTTGATGTCGGGCTGGTCCTTCATCCAGGTGGTCAGGGCCTCCATCTTCATGGAGGTGTCGGCGTCCACGCGGAAGTGCCAGTAGCTGCACTTGCTGTTGGTGAGGTCAGGGTCGACCGCCGCGTAGTTCATGTACAGCAGCTCCTTGCCCGGATTGCGCGCGTTGTTCTTCTCGATGGCGTCGATGATCGCCAGCGCCGGGCCCGAGCCGTTGCCCTGCATGATGTAGCGCGCGCCCTGGTCCTGCGCCGAGCGCAGCGCGGCGGTGGTTTCCTGCGGGCTCAGCTTGTTGTCCAGCGCGATGATCTCGAACTTCACGCCCGAGAGATTCTTCTTGTTGAACTCCTCGGCCAGGAACTGCGTGGTCTTGAGCTGGTTCGTGCCCACCGCGGCCATCAGGCCCGACAGCGGGTCGAGCCAGGCGACCTTGACGGTCTCGCCCTTTTGGGCGAAGGCGGCGGCAGCACTGGCCAACATTGCGCAGGCAGCTACTGACTTGAGGGCGAATCGCATGAAGAGTCTCCTGATTGAAAGCCGGGATGAGGCGGAATGCCAGCGTACAAGCGCCCTTTTCTTCCCCGCACAGGGATTGCCCGCAAGGAAGCCCGCCGGAGCGGCCTTCCTATCGCGTGCGCGACAGTGCGGTCGGGCCTGGGGTTGTCAGAGCGTGGGGAGCTTGTAGTCCTTGAGCAGTTCCCGCAGCCTGGTCTTCAAGATCTTTCCGGTGGCGCCGATCGGAATGGCCTCCACGAAGACCACGTCGTCGGGCACCTGCCACTTGGCGGTCTTGCCCTCGTAGAACTTCAGGAGCTCCTCGCGCGTGACTTCGGCGCCGGGCTTCTTCACCACCGCGATGATCGGCCGCTCGTCCCACTTGGGATGGAACACGCCGATGCACGCGGCCATGGCCACGGCCGGGTGCGCGACGGCGATGTTCTCGATCTCGATGGAGCTGATCCACTCGCCGCCGGACTTGATCACATCCTTGCTGCGGTCGGTGATCTGCAGGTACCCCTCGGCGTCGATGGTGGCGACGTCGCCAGTGGGGAACCAGCCGCGGCCCTGCGCGTCGGGAATGAGTGGATCGCCGCCCTCGCCCTTGAAGTATTCCTTCACGATCCAGGGGCCTTTGACCAGGAGGTCGCCGTAGGCCTTGCCGTCCCAGGGGAGCTCGTTGCCCTCGCCGTCCACGATCTTCAAGTCGACGCCGAAGATCGCGCGGCCCTGCTTCATGCGGATCTGCAACTGCGCATCGGGCGGCAGCGACAGGTGCTTGTTCTTGAGCGTACAGAGCGTGCCCAGCGGGCTCATCTCGGTCATGCCCCAGGCATGCAGCACCTCGACGTCGAACTTCTCCTGGAACGCCGTGATCATGGCCGGCGGGCAGGCCGAGCCGCCGATGACGGTGCGGTTGAGCTTGCTGAACTTCAGGCCGCCGGCCTGCATGTGGCCCAGCATCATCTGCCACACGGTGGGCACGCCGGCCGCGAAGGTCACGCCTTCCGATTCGATCAGCTCGAACACCGACTTGCCGTCCAGCGCCGGGCCGGGGAACACGAGCTTGCAGCCCACGAGCGCCGCCGAGTACGGAATGCCCCAGGCGTTGACGTGGAACATCGGCACCACCGGCAGCACCGAGTCGCGCGCCGACAGGCGCATGACGTCGGGCAAGGCCGCGGCGTAGGCGTGCAGCATCGTGGAGCGATGGCTGTAGAGCGCGGCCTTCGGGTTGCCCGTGGTGCCGCTCGTGTAGCACATGCTCGAGGCGGAGTTCTCGTCGAAGGTGGGCCAGTCGTATTCGCTGGACTGCGCGCCCATCCAGCTTTCGTAGCTCACCAGGTTGGGGATGCCGCTGTCGACCGGCAGCTTGTCGGCATCACACAGTGCAATCCATTTCCGGATCGTGGGGCACTTGGCATGCACCGCCTGCACCAGCGGCAGGAAGGTGAGGTCGAAGCACAGGATCTGGTCTTCGGCATGGTTGGCGATCCAGGCGATCTGGTCGGGGTGCAGGCGCGGGTTGATGGTGTGCAGCACGCGGCCGCTGCCGCTCACGCCGTAGTACAGCTCCAGGTGCCGATAGCCGTTCCAGGCCAGCGTGGCAATGCGGTCGCTGAAGAGCAGCTGCTCGCCATCCAGCGCATTGGCCACCTGCCGGGCGCGCGATGCGATTCCGCCCCACGTGGTGCGGTGAATATCGCCTTCGACACGGCGCGAGACGATCTCGCCGTCGCCGTTGTGGCGCTCGACGAACTCGATCAGCGACGAGATCAAAAGCGGTTGGTCTTGCATCAAACCCAGCATCTACAGGCTCCTTCTTTCAACAGAATTCAGTGGTTTCTCGGACTACGGCGATTCACGCAATTTATGTGCGTTCGCACAATGACAGAAACCCGCGGTTTGCGAGGACCGATCTGTCGTCCGGACGACAGCTGGCGCCTGCCGGAGCGTGCAGGCACCTCGTCCATGAGGTGACCTTCGCCATCGCAGCAGCGGTCATCGCCGCCGCTGCGATGCGCCTCGATGTGGCGCAGTGTTCAAGGCGCACTGTTCTGCAGTTGCGTCTTGCTGGCGTCCAGCACGATCTTGCGTGGCCAGTTGGGCCACGTCACGCCCAGGCCCGAATGGTTCGGATCGCCATTGCGCGCGAACGCAGACAGGCTGCCCACCATCGCATCCGAGAGCGCCTCGCGCCCCGGCCGGTTCGCTTCGCCGAAGGAGAACGAGAAGATGCTGGTGCCGAAGTTGTGGAACATGAACGCCGTGTCCAGCCCGTGCGTGGCGCCGTAGACGGTGTTGAACGGTGCCACCTGCTGGCTCCAGTCGAAGCGGTAGTACCAGGTCCTGGTCGGCAGGTACTTGGCCACCGAGTCGATCTGCGCGGGCAGGCCATTGAGGAAGATCGCGTTGGTGGCGAAGTCCGACGCCGCCTTCCAGCCGTTCAGCGGCTTGTCTACCGGCAGGTAGGGCGCGTTGATCAGGTCGGCCTCGGTGAGCGTCACGGGTGCGTCGGGGTTGAAGTTGTACTGCAGGCCGAAGCGCTCGTAGTCGGTCGGCTTGAAGCCCAGGCCCTGCCCCGTGAAGGTGCCGAACAGGTTGGCGAACAGCGTGCCTTCGTCGCGCGTGTTGCCGATCAGCATCGGCACCTTGTTGAACCTGCCGGCATCGACCTCGGCGCGCGAGTTCACCGGCAGGATGGCGCCGTCCTCGATCGGCGCGGGCGCGTTGCCCAGTTGCGGGTTCGCGAGCACGATGGTCAGCAGCCGGTCCGCCGGCAGGCCGCGCAGGTAGGCCGCGATCTGCGCATCGGTCTGGGAGGCCACCCAGGCGTTGGCCGAGGGGGTGTCGGTGGCCTTGCCCTCGGCGATGGCGATCGCGTTGAGCAGCGCCTTCGAATAGGTCTGCGCGGTGGCCCGCGTCGCGAAGGAAATGCCGCCGCTCAGCGGCACCGCCTTGTGCAGCAGTCCGGCCGACGCGCTCGACACGACCAGCCCCCAGGTGTTGACCGCGCCCGCCGACTGCCCCATGACCGTGACGTTGCCCGCATCGCCGCCGAAGGCGCCGATGTTGGCCTGGATGAACTTCAAGGCCTGCATCTGGTCGAGCAGCGCGAAGTTGCCCGAGTCGTTGCTCGCGTTGCCGGTCTTGAGCTGCGGCAGGTCGAGCCAGCCGAGCACGCCCAGGCGGTAGTTGATCGTCACGACGACGGCGTCGCCGCGCCTGGCGAGCTGGGCACCGTCGTAGCCCGGGTCGGCCGTGTAGCCCGAGATGTTGCTGCCGCCGTAGATGTAGACGATCACGGGCAGCTTGGCGGCATCGCCGGCCGGGCGCCAGATGTTGAGCGTGAGGCAGTCCTCATCGCCCACCGGCTTGCCGAAGCCCTCGCGGTTGCCCAGGCCGAACGGTGCGTCGCCGGGCGCGGGGCTGAAATAGCGTCCGCCCTGGGCACAGCTGCGGCCGAACTGGCTCGCGGCGCGCACGCCCTGCCAGGACTCGGGATCGGCGGGCGGCGCCCAGCGCAGGGTGCCGACCGGCGCCTTGGCGAACGGAACGCCCTTCCAGAACAAGGTGCCGGTGCCGGCGCTGTCGTCCACGCCTTCGATCTTGCCGGCGGTGGTCTGGCGCACCATGGGGCCGTCGGCCGGGGGCGCGGGTGGCGGTGCCGGCGGCGGTGGCGGCGCGGGAACGATCGGTGTGAAGGAGAAGCCCGAATCCGATCCGCCGCCGCAAGCCGAAAGCGCAATACAGGCCGTCACCGCCATGGCCCTCGCCACGGCCTTGGCCGCCGTTGGCCGGCTTGCGCCCTGGTTTTCCGTTGTCTCTGCTTTGTTCATTGTTTGTCTCCACACCGGGTTAATCGGAATTCCTGGATCGGTGCCCGGCAGCCATACTCCGGCCGGCCGAACCCGCCAGAAAATTCTAGGAACGGACCGCGCTTCCCCCGCTATCGCAAGCGAGCCAATTCAATGACTTCAGGAGCCTCCATGCCGCATGCACAGCGCCGACCGCAACGCCGGCCGGGTTGCACACAGCAGCCGGAACTGCGGACCAGCTCGGCCGCCTGGCTCGAAGGCGTGCTCTCGATGTTCGAGGCCGAGGGGCTGGACGTGCCCTCGCTCTTGCGCGACGCGGGCTTCGACCCCGATTCGCTGCACCGCCAGAACGCGCGCGTGCCGGTCGACGAAATCTCCGTGCTCTGGCAGCTCGCGGTGGCACGCGCCGGCAAGCCCACGCTGGGCCTGCACCGCGACCTGGCCGCCACGCACAGCAAGCTGGGCACGGTCGGCCACGCCATGGCCTGCAGCGCCGACCTGGACGCGGCGCTGACGCGGCTCACGCGCTACATGGCCGTGATCTCCGACGCGACCGCCTTCTCGATGCAGCCCGAGGCGCGCGGCTGCTGGATGACGATGGAGCACACCGGCGGCAGCCTGCCGATTCCGCGCCAGCGCGTCGAATACGCGCTCCTGACCGTTCTCATGCAATGCCAGTGGCTCACGCGGCGCGACCTGCAGCCGATGGCGCTGGAATTCGTCTATCCCCCGCCGGCCGACGACCGGCTGCACAGCGAGGCCTTCGGCTGCCCGATCCGCTACAACGCGCCCGTCAACCGCCTCTTGCTGTCGGCGGCCGACATGGCCATGCCGCTGCCCACCTACCACCCCACGCTCGGCGAAATGCAGGAGCACCTGCTGGACGACCAGCTGAACCTGTTGGGCCAGACCACCACCAGCAGCCTGGTGTGCGCCGAGATCGCGCGCCGCCTGCAGCAGGGCGAGCCGCGCCGGCAGGACGTGGCCGCGGGCCTGGGCCTCGCGGAGCGCACGCTGCAGCGGCGGCTGCAGGAGGAGTCGGTGTCGTTCCAGTCGCTGCTGGACCGCACCCGCCGCGAGCTCGCGCAGCAGTACCTGGCGGAAGACCGCCACACGCTCACCGACGTGGCGGACATGCTCGGCTTC
Organism: Variovorax sp. 770b2; assembly: GCF_900115685.1. Classification (GTDB taxonomy): domain Bacteria; phylum Pseudomonadota; class Gammaproteobacteria; order Burkholderiales; family Burkholderiaceae_C; genus Variovorax. Next base: position 1,827,102 of record NZ_FOXJ01000001.1, read on the forward strand.
GTCGACAGCAGCAATTTCTTCCGGGCCTGCAAGCGCTGGTTCGGCCTGCCGCCCGCGCAGTACCGCGCGCGGATCTGGGATACGGATACGAACACGCCGGCGCTGGCCCACTGAGCCGCGTCGGGCGCCGATGGCCCGCGCGGCAAGGGGTTACGCCCGGTGCCGGACAATCCGGCCATGAGCCTGCTTGCTGAAGACACGGACGTCGCGGACCTGGGATTGCGCTGGAAACCCGGTTTCGCGGCGCTGGGACCCGCCTTTCTCACCCACCTGCGACCGACACCCCTGGCCGATCCTTACTGGGTAGGCCACAGCGAGGCGGTGGCGCGCGAACTGGGGTTGCCGGCCGATTGGCGGCAATCGGACACCACGCTCGCGGCGCTGACCGGCAGCCTGCCGGTCGCCGGCACAAATCCTTTTGCCACCGTTTACAGCGGGCACCAGTTCGGCGTGTGGGCCGGCCAGCTCGGCGACGGGCGGGCGATCATGCTGGGCGAAACCGAGGGCGGGCTGGAGGTGCAACTCAAGGGCGCGGGCCGCACGCCCTACTCGCGCGGCGGCGACGGCCGCGCGGTGCTGCGCTCCAGCATCCGCGAATTCCTCTGCAGCGAGGCCATGCACGGCCTGGGCATCCCGACCACCCGCGCGCTCAGCGTGACCGGCTCCGACGCCCGCGTGTTCCGCGAAGAGCCCGAGAGCGCGGCCGTCGTGGCCCGCGTGGCGCCCAGCTTCATCCGCTTCGGCCACTTCGAGCACTTCGCGGCCAACCAGCGCGAAGACGAACTGCGCGCCCTGGCCGACTACGTCATCGACCGCTACTACCCGGCCTGCCGCACCACCGAGCGGTTCAACGGCAACGCCTACGCCGCGTTCCTCGAAGCTGTGAGCGAGCGCACCGCCACCCTGCTCGCCCAATGGCAGGCCGTGGGCTTCTGCCACGGGGTGATGAACACCGACAACATGAGCATCCTGGGGCTCACCATCGACTACGGGCCGTTCCAGTTCCTGGACGGATTCGATCCGCGGCACATCTGCAACCACAGCGACACCAACGGCCGCTACGCCTTCAACCAGCAGCCCAACGTGGCGTACTGGAATCTCTTTTGCCTCGCGCAGGCGCTGCTGCCGCTGATCGGCGACCAGGAAGTCGCCGTGGCCGCGCTGGAGTCGTACAAGACGGCGTTCCCGAACGCCTTCGAGGCCCGCATGCGCGCCAAGCTCGGCCTCGCGGATGCGGCCGAAAGCGATCGCGCGCTGATCGAAGGCGCGCTCAAGCTCCTGGCCGCCGGCAAGGTCGACTACACGATCTTCTGGCGCCGCCTCTCGCAGTACATGGCCGATGGCAATGTCGAACCGGTGCGCGACCTGTTCCTGGACCGTGCGGGCTTCGACGCCTGGCTGCTATCGTTTTCAGAGCGCCATGCGCAGTCGGTGCGCTCAGAGGCCGCCGGTTTGATGCGCCAATCCAATCCCAAGTACGTGCTGCGGAACCACCTGGGCCAGCAAGCCATCGAAACGGCTGCGCAAAAAGACTTCTCGGGTGTGGCAACCTTGCTCACGCTGCTCCAAACCCCATTTGAAGAACACCCCGGTGCCGACGCGTATGCCGGCTTCCCGCCCGACTGGGCCTCCACGATTGAAATCAGCTGCTCATCATGACCACTCCTGTTGAAAAAACCGACGCCGAATGGAAAGCCGTGCTCGCTGAAAAAGGCGCCGAACCCGCGGCCTTCGAGGTGACCCGCCACGCCGCCACCGAACGCCCCTTCACCGGCAAGTACGAAGCCCATTGGGACGACGGCACCTACCACTGCGTGTGCTGCGGCGCGAAGCTGTTCGAGTCGGGCACCAAGTTCGACGCCGGCTGCGGCTGGCCCAGCTTCTCGGAAGAAGCGGTGCCCGGCGCCATCAGGAACATCGTCGACCGCTCGCACGGCATGGTGCGCACCGAGAATGTCTGCGCCAATTGCGGCGCCCACCTGGGGCACGTGTTCCCCGACGGTCCTACCGAAACGGGCCTGCGCTACTGCATGAACTCGGCGTCGCTCGACTTCCAGAAAAAATGAAACTGATCCTCGACTTCTTCCCGATCCTGCTGTTCTTCGGCGCCTACAAGCTCGGCGACATCTACACCGCCACTGGCGTGCTCATGGCCGCCACCGTGGTGCAGATGGCCATCATCTATGCGATGGAGCGCAAGCTGCAGGCGATGCAGAAGGCCACGCTGGTGCTGATCCTCTTGTTCGGCACGCTCACGCTGGTGCTGCACGACGACCGCTTCATCAAGTGGAAGCCCACCGTGCTCTACGGCGCGATGGCCATCGCACTGGCCGTGGCGCTCTGGGCGCTGAAGAAGAACTTCCTGAAGATGCTGCTGGGCTCGCAGCTGGAGCTGCCCGACCGCATCTGGGGCCGCCTGAACGTGGCGTGGATCGGCTACTGCCTCTTCATGGCGCTCATCAACGGCTACGTGGCGGCGTACTTCACGACCGAGGCCTGGGTCAACTTCAAGCTCTGGGGCTATGTGTTCCCGATCGTCTTCCTGGTGGCGCAGGGCCTGTACATCGCGCCGCACCTGAAAGAAGACAAGCCGACCGCATGACCACCCGCACGACCATTCCCCTGCCGACCGTGGCCGCGCTCGAGGCGGCGCTGCGCGAAGCACTGGCCCCCACGCAGCTCGAGGTGATCGACGAAAGCGCGGCGCACGCAGGCCATTCAGGCGCCAATGCAGAGGGCTACGGCACCCATTTCCGGGTCCGCATCGCCTCCCCGAAGTTCGACGGGAAGCCCCGCGTGGCGCGGCATCGGCTTGTGTATGATGCCCTCCAGGTTTTTATCGCACAGGGTCTGCACGCCATCGCCATCGAGGTGCTCTGAGTCGTCCGTACTGTTGCATGGGGTTGCACACGGCCTTCGCCGCAATGCCCCGGCCGTCGTTCCTCTCCCCCTTTTGTCCGCCTCTCTCCGCTTTCCTTCACGCGCCTTTTCCTACACGCGCATTTCCTCTCCAGCCTGATATTCATTTCATGAAAAAACACATCTTGCAGGCCGTAGCGGCCGCAGCGCTGATCGGTGCCATTCCCATGGCGGCTCTGGCGCAGAACGCAGCCATCGTGAACGGCAAGCCGGTGCCCAAGGCCCGCATGGACGTCCTGGCCCAGCAACTGGCCGCCGCAGGCCGCCCGGTGACGCCCGAGATGCAAAGCCAGCTGCGCGAAGAAATCGTGGCCCGCGAAGTGTTCATGCAGGAAGCGCAAAAGCAAGGCCTGGACGCCAGCGACGACTACAAGAACCAGCTCGAGCTCGCCCGCCAGGCCATCCTGATCCGCGCGCTCTTCGACAACTACCGCAAGACCAACCCGATCTCCGACGCCGACGTGAAGGCCGAGTACGACAAGTTCGTCGCGGCCAACGGCGGCAAGGAATACAAGGCCCGCCACATCCTGGTGGAGACCGAGGACCAGGCCAAGAAGATCCTGGCCGACCTGAAGAAGGGCGGCAAGTTCGAAGACATCGCCAAGAAGCAGAGCAAGGACCCGGGATCGGGCGCCAACGGCGGCGACCTCGACTGGGCCAACCCTGCGAACTTCGTGCCCGAATTCTCGGAAGCGATGATCAAGCTCAAGAAGGGCGAGACCACCCCGGCGCCCATCAAGACGCAGTTCGGCTATCACATCATCCGCGTGGATGACATCCGTCAGGCGCAACTGCCGAAGCTGGAAGAAGTGAAGCCGCAGGTCACGCAGCAGCTGCAGCAACAGCGCCTGCAGAAGTACCAAGAGGAACTGCGCGCGAAGGCCAAGGTCGAGTAAGTCGATCCAGCCAAAGAAAAAGCGGCCCGTGGGCCGCTTTTTCATGGGCGTCTTTTCTCTTTTCTAGATGGCCCAGGTGCCGAAGTTGTCGCCCGGCCCGTCCAGCGCCGTGAACGCCTGCCACGCTTTGTCGGCATCGGCGCCCTGCACCGCCCGGCCCAGCGCGTCGAGGGTGAGGTAGATCTTTTTCGAGGCGCCGAAGTGCGCGGCGTTGAGCACTTCGAGCTGCGGGATCAGCATCTGCAGGATCTGCATTCGCGCCAGCGAAGCGGCGGCCGCGTCCTCGCGCCATGCGAGCAGCAGCCGGCGGATCAGGTCCTCGATGCGCGCCGCCTCCAGCACGTGCTGGCTTCGCGGGTGATCGAGGTCCAGCATGCGCCGGTCAGCCCACCCAGCGGCGCGCATTGCGCCAGATCTGCATCCAGGGGCTCAGTTCGCTCCGGTCGCCCGGCGTCCAGCTCATCTGGATGTTGCGGAACACGCGTTCCGGGTGCGGCATCACGGCCGTGAAGCGGCCGTCCGGCGTGGTCACCGACGTGAGGCCACCGGCGCTGCCGTTCGGGTTGAACGGGTACTGCTCGGTCGCGTTGCCGTGGTTGTCCACGAAGCGCATCGCCGCGATGGTCTTGGCCGCGTCGCCGCGGTGCTTGAAGTTCGCATAGCCCTCGCCGTGCGCCACCGCGATCGGCAGGCGCGTGCCCGTCATGCCCGAGAAGAAGATGCTCGGCGATTCGAGCACCTCGACCATCGACAGGCGGGCCTCGAAGCGCTCGCTCTGGTTGGTGGTGAAGCGCGGCCAGGCTTCGGCGCCGGGAATGATGTCGGCCAGCTCGGCGAACATCTGGCAGCCGTTGCATACGCCCAGGCCGAAGGTGTCTTCGCGGCCGAAGAAGGCCTTGAACTGCTCGGCCAGCTTCGGGTTGAAGGTGATGCTGCGCGCCCAGCCGATGCCCGCGCCCAGCGTGTCGCCGTAGCTGAAGCCGCCGCAGGCGACCACGCCCTTGAAATTGGCAAGGTCCGCCCTGCCCGTCTGCAGGTCGGTCATGTGAACGTCGTAGGCCTGGAAGCCCGCTTCGGTGAACGCATAAGCCATCTCGACATGCGAGTTGACGCCTTGCTCCCGCAGGATCGCCACCTTCGGGCGCGGCTGCAGAATGGCGGGCGCCGCGGGCTGCGCGTTCGGCAGGAACACATGCATGCCCGGGTCCGAAGGCTCGCCGGCCGCGGCGTGCTCGGCATCGGCGCAGGCCGGGTTGTCGCGCTCGCGGGCGATCTTCCAGCTGACCGAGTCCCACACCTGATGCAGGTCGTGCAGCGACGCGCTGAACACCGACTTGGCATCGCGCCAGACTTCCAGCTTGCCCTTGCCCGCATCCATCGCCGAGCTGACAGGCCGCGTCTTGCCGACGAAATGGCTGTGGGCGCTGAGGCCGTGGGCGCGCAGCACCTGCATCACGTCGTTGCGCTCGGCGGTGCGCACCTGCAGCACCATGCCGAGCTCTTCGTTGAACAGCGCCTTGAGCGTGAGCTCTTCGCGCCGCGCGCTGACCTGCTGCGCCCAGTTCTTGGCGTCGCCGGTTTCCATGCGGCTGTCGGAAATGCCGTCGCCTTCGGTGACCAGCATGTCGACGTTGAGCGCCACGCCGACGTGGCCGGCAAAGGCCATTTCGCAGGCGGTGGCGAACAGGCCGCCGTCGCTGCGGTCGTGCATTGCGAGGATCTTGCCGTCGGCGCGGAGGGCATTCACGGCATTCACCAGCGCCACGAGCTGCGCCGGGTCGTCCAGGTCAGGCACCGTGTCCCCGCTCTGGCCGAGCGTCTGCGAGAGGATGCTGCCGGCCATGCGGTGCTGGCCACGGCCCAGGTCGATCAACACCAGCGTGGTGTCGGCCTCTTGCGCATCGAGCTGCGGCGTGAGCGTGCCGCGCACATCGGCGAGCGAGGCGAAGGCGGTGACGATCAGGCTGACGGGCGAGGTGACCTTCTTGGCTTCATCGCCATCTTTCCACTGCGTGCGCATCGACAGCGAATCCTTGCCTACCGGAATCGACACGCCCAGCGCCGGGCACAGTTCCAGGCCCACGGCCTTGACGGTCTCGTACAGCGCGGCGTCTTCGCCGGGCTCGCCACAAGCGGCCATCCAGTTGGCCGAGAGCTTGACGCGCGAGAGTTCGATCGGCGCGGCCAGCAGGTTGGTGATGGCCTCGGCCACGGCCATGCGGCCCGAGGCCGGCGCGTCCAGCGCGGCCAGCGGCGTGCGCTCGCCCATGCTCATGGCCTCGCCGGCGAAGCCCTTGTAGTCGGCCAGCGTCACGGCGCAATCAGCGACTGGCACCTGCCACGGGCCGACCATCTGGTCGCGGTGGCTCATGCCGCCCACGGTGCGGTCGCCGATGGTGATGAGGAAGCGCTTGGAGGCCACGGTCGGGTGCGCGAGCACGTCGATGGCTGCCTTCTGCAGATCGACGCCCGTGAGGTCGAGCGGCTTGAAAGTGCGCGCGACGGTCTTCACGTCGCGGTGCATCTTGGGCGGCTTGCCCAGCAGCACGTCCATCGGCATGTCGACGGGCTGCACGGCCGCGCCTTCGTCGGCCACCAGCAACTGGCGTTCTTCGGTCGCCACGCCGACCACCGAGAACGGGCAGCGCTCGCGCTCGCAGAAGGCCTTGAACTGTTCGAGCGATGCCGGCGCGATGGCCAGCACGTAGCGCTCCTGGCTTTCGTTGCACCAGATTTCCTTGGGCGCCATGCCCGACTCTTCCAGCGGCACCGCGCGCAGGTCGAAGCGCGCGCCGCGGCCGGCGTCGTTGGTCAGCTCGGGGAAGGCGTTGCTCAGGCCGCCCGCGCCCACATCGTGGATCGCCAGGATCGGGTTGGCCGCGCCCTGCTGCCAGCAGTGGTTGATGACCTCCTGCGCACGGCGTTCGATTTCGGGGTTGCCGCGCTGCACGGAGTCGAAGTCGAGCTCGGCCGCGTTGGCGCCGGTGGCCATCGAACTCGCGGCGCTGCCGCCCATGCCGATGCGCATGCCGGGGCCGCCGAGCTGGATCAAGAGCGAACCGGCCGGGAACAGGATCTTCTTGGTCTGCGTGGCGTCGATGCTGCCGAGGCCGCCCGCGATCATGATGGGCTTGTGGTAGCCGCGCTGCACGGTGTCGAGGTCGCTCGTCACCGCCTGTTCGTATTCGCGGAAATAGCCCAGCAGGTTGGGCCGGCCGAATTCGTTGTTGAACGCGGCGCCGCCCAGCGGGCCCTCGGTCATGATCTGCAGGGGGCTGGCGATGTGCTCGGGCTTGCCGTAGTGGCCCTCTTCGGGCCAGAGCTTGGAGACGGTGAAGCCGGTCAGCCCCGCCTTGGGCTTGGAGCCGCGACCGGTGGCGCCTTCGTCGCGGATCTCGCCGCCCGCGCCCGTCGAGGCGCCGGGGAACGGCGAAATGGCGGTCGGGTGGTTGTGCGTCTCGACCTTCATCAGCACATGGCTCAGGGCGCTATCTTTTTGATAGCTCTGCGAGCCGTCGGCCGGAATGAAGCGCTCGATGGTCGCGCCTTCCATCACCGAGGCGTTGTCCGCATAGGCGATCACCGTGTGCTGCGGGTTCTCTTTCTCGGTGTGGCGGATCATCGAGAACAGGCTCTGTGGCTGCGCCTTGCCGTCGATGGTGAACTGGGCGTTGAAGATCTTGTGGCGGCAGTGCTCGCTGTTGGCCTGCGCGAACATCATCAGTTCGACGTCGCTGGGGTTGCGGCCGAGGCGCGTGAAGGCTTCGACGAGGTAGTCGATCTCGTCCTCGGCCAGCGCCAAGCCGAAGCCGGTGTTGGCGGCGACGAGCGCTTCGCGGCCGCCCTTTTGCACGTCGACCTGCGCCATCGGCTGGGCCGGCAGTTCACTGAACAGGCTGGCCGCCTGCTCGACGGTGGCGAGCACCGATTCGGTCATGCGGTCGTGCAGCGGGCCGGCCACGGCGGCGAGCGTGTCGCCCTCGATGACGGGCGCCCTGCCGATCAGCGGCGCCTTGAGCTTCAGGTGGTATTGCGTGACGCGCTCGACCCGGCGCAGCGCCAGGCCGCAGTTGTGGGCGATGTCGGTGGCCTTGGAGGCCCAGGGCGACACGGTGCCCAGGCGCGGCGTGACGACCACCGAGGTGCCCGCCCTGGCCGGCGCCTCGAAGGGCTCGCCGTAGGTCAGCAGCGCGGCGAAGCGGTCGTGGCCGGCTGCGTCGAGCGCGGCGTCGGTGACCACCAGGTGCACGAAACGGGCCGAAATGCCCTCGATGCGCGGCTCGATGGCCTGCAGCTTCGGCAGCAGTTGCCGCGCGCGGAAATCGCTGAGCGCGCTGCCGCCCTCGAACAGGGTTACGACGGGAAGGGCTTGAGGTGCGGGCTGCGTCACGGTCGATGTGGGGCCTCGGGGGCCGCGTTGGGAATCAAGGATCTGGGCGGATGGCCGCTGACTGGGGTCATCCGCGTTAACCCGGAATTTTAGCTTGGTGGATGGGATAATTCCGGGCATGAGCATTACCTACAAAGACGCTGCAGGCATCGAAGCCATGCGCGTCGCCTGCCGCCTCGGCTCCGAGGTGCTGGACTACCTCACGCCCTTCATCAAGCCCGGCATCACGACCAACGACGTGGACCGGCTGGCCGCCGAATACATGGTCAAGCAGGGCACCACCTCGGCCACGGTGGGCTACATGGGCGCCAGCAGCGTCCCGTTCCCCAAGTCGCTCTGCACCTCGGTGAACCACGTGGTGTGCCACGGCATCCCCAACGACAAGCCCCTGAAGAAGGGCGACATCATGAATGTCGACGTCACGGTCATCAAGGACGGCTGGTTCGGCGACAACAGCCGCATGTTCGTGATCGGCGATGCTTCCATCGCCGCCAAGCGCCTGTGCAGCGTCACCTACGAAGCCATGTGGCACGGCATCCTGCAGGTGCGTCCCGGCGCCCACCTGGGCGACGTGGGCCATGCGATCCAGAAGTTCGCCGAAGGCCAGGGCTTCTCGATCGTGCGCGAGTTCTGCGGGCACGGCGTGGGCCAGCGCTTCCATGAAGAGCCGCAGGTGCTGCACTACGGCCGCCCGGGCACCATGGAAGAGCTCAAGCCCGGCATGATCTTCACCATCGAGCCGATGATCAACGCCGGCAAGCGCGACGTGAAGGAAGACTTCAAGGGCGGCCAGTACGACGGCTGGACCATCGTCACCCGCGACCATTCGCTGTCGGCCCAGTGGGAGCACTCGGTGCTCGTCACCGAGACCGGCTACGAAGTGCTGACCCTGTCGGAAGGCAGCCCGCCGCTGCCCTCCTTCGTCACCTCGACCAAGACCTGACGCGCCCCGAGCGCGCCCCCGGCCGTGATCGAAGCAGCCAAGATCGACGTGGCGACGCTGCGCGAAGCCTATCGCGCGAAGAAGCTCGCCCTCTTCGACACCCTGCGCTTTGCGCGCGCCCCCACCCGCAGCGTGCACACGGTGCTGCGCCAGCTCTCGGCGCTGGCCGACCAGACGCTGTGCACCCTCTGGCAGGAGGCCGATTTCGGCGATTCGCTCACGCTGGCGGCTGTCGGCGGTTTCGGCCGCGGCGAACTGTTCCCGTATTCCGACGTCGACGTGCTCCTTTTGCTGCCGCCCGAGGGCGACGCCGCCACGATCGACCCGGCCCGCATCGAGGCCTTCATCGGCCACTGCTGGGACGCCGGTCTTGAAATCGGCTCCAGCGTGCGCACCGTCGACGAGTGCCTGGCCGAGGCCGAAAAAGACGTCACCGTCCAGACCTCGCTGCTCGAGTCGCGGCTGATCGCGGGCAACAAGAAGCTCTTCGTCGCCTTCCGCCGCCGCTTCACGCGCGCCATCGATCCGCAAGCCTTCTTCGTGGCCAAGTCGCAGGAAATGCGGCACCGCCACCAGAAGTTCGACAACACGCCCTACGCGCTGGAGCCCAACTGCAAGGAATCGCCGGGGGGCCTGCGCGACCTGCAGACCATCCTCTGGATGACCAAGGCCGCCGGCTACGGCAGCCGCTGGGACGACCTGGCCAAGAACGGCCTGGCCACCTCCTTCGAGGCGCAGCAGATCAAGCGCAACGAGGCGCTGCTCTCGCTGATCCGCGCCCGGCTGCACGTGATTGCCAACCGGCGCGAAGACCGCCTGGTGTTCGACCTGCAAACGGCCGTGGCGGCCAGCTTCGGCTACGAAAGCGAATCGCAGCGCAAGTCCAGCGAGGCGCTGATGCGGCGCTACTACTGGGCGGCAAAGGCCGTGTCGCAGCTCAACCAGATCCTGCTGCTCAACATCTCCGAGCGCCTGCAGCCGAGCGACGAGCAGCACACGCCGATCAACGAGCGCTTCTACGAGCGGGCCGGCCTCATCGAGATCGCGAGCGACGACCTCTACGAGCGCGAGCCGCACGCCGTGCTCGAGACCTTCCTGCTCTACCAGAAGACCATCGGCGTGCAGGGCCTGTCGGCGCGCACGCTGCGCGCGCTCTACAACGCGCGCCACGTGATGGACAGCAAGTTCCGTAACGACCCGGTCAATCACCAGACCTTCATGCGCATCCTGCTGCAGCCCTACGGCATCACGCATGCCTTCCGGCTGATGAACCAGACCTCGGTGCTGGGGCGGTACCTGCGCGTGTTCCGCAGCATCGTGGGTCAGATGCAGCACGACCTGTTCCACGTGTACACGGTGGACCAGCACATCCTGATGGTGCTGCGCAATGTACGGCGCTTCTTCATCGCCGAGCATGCGCACGAGTACCCGTTCTGCTCGCAGCTCGCGGCCGGTTGGGACAAGCCCTGGATCCTGTACGTGGCAGCACTCTTCCACGACATCGCCAAGGGGCGCGGCGGCGACCATTCGACGCTGGGCGCGCGCGACGTGCAGCGCTTCTGCAAGCAGCACGGCATTGCGCGCGAAGACTCCAGGCTCATCGAATTCCTCGTGGCCGAGCACCTGGTGATGAGCCAGGTGGCCCAGAAGCAGGACCTGAGCGATCCCGAGGTGATCGGCGCCTTCGCCAGGCGCGTGGGCAACGAGCGCTACCTCACCGCCCTGTACCTGCTGACCATCGCCGACATCCGCGGCACCTCGCCGCGCGTGTGGAATGCGTGGAAGGGCAAGCTGCTCGAAGACCTGTACCGCTACACGCTGCGCGCCCTGGGCGGCCGCATGCCCGACCCGGACGCCGAGGTCGAATCGCGCAAGCGCGAGGCACTGGTGCAGCTGGCCCTGCACGCCCAGCGCTTCGAGGCGCACAAGGCGCTGTGGGACACGCTGGACGTCGGCTACTTCATGCGCCACGACGCCACCGAAATCGCCTGGCACGCCAAGCAGCTCTCGCGCTTCGTGCCGCCGCCGAACGTGCCGGTCGATCCGAAGGCGCCGCCCATCGTGCGCGCGCACCTGTCGCCGGTGGGCGAAGGCCTGCAGGTGGTGGTCTACACGCCCGACCAGCCCGACCTTTTCGCGCGCATCTGCGGCTACTTCGACCAGTCGTCGTTCAGCATCCTGGATGCCAAGGTGCACACCACGAGCAACGGCTATGCGCTGGACACCTTCCAGGTCGTGACCACCTTCCTGCCCGACCATTACCGCGACCTCATCAGCATGGTGGAGTCGGGCCTGGCGCAAACGCTCACCGAAGCCGGCGCCCTGCCCCCGCCGAGCATGGGCCGGGTGTCGCGCCGGGTGCGGAGCTTTCCGATCAAGCCGCGCATCAGCCTCCTGCCCGACGACAAGGCGCAGCGCTGGCTGCTCAACATCTCGGCGAGCGACCGCGCGGGCCTCCTGTATTCGGTGGCGCGGGTGCTCGCGCGCCATCACCTCAACCTGCAACTGGCCAAGGTCACGACCCTGGGCGAGCGCGTGGAAGACACCTTCCTGATCAGCGGCCCCGAACTGCAGGGCCAGAAGACGCAGCTCGCGATCGAGACCGAGCTGATGGAAGCGCTGGCCTCCTGATCGCCCGCTTCAGCCGCAGTACGCGCCGACGATGCGGCCGGTGGGCTCGACCTGCAGATTGAGGCGCGTCGCGTCTTGCGCCGGGCTCGCCGTTTCTGTCGCCAGCACCGTGCGGCCCGTCTTGGCGCCGGCGCGCTGCATCATTTCCTGCAGCAACGCCTGGGTCGCCTGCAACCCGAGCCCGAAGCGCGCGGCCGCGGCCTGGCAGGTTTCCGGCGGCGGCGCGAAGCTCGGCGGCTCGGGCACCTCGGAGGTCAGCGGGCGGTCCTTGGGAGGGGCGGCGCAGCCCGCCACCAACAGGGCCACCGCCGACAGGCACAACCAGCTTCGACCATTCTTCATGCGCATACTTTTTTGCTCCTTGAAACTGGGTGAAGCTTATTCGCCAAAAACGACACGACGCGCACAGGTTAAGCCAGCGGTACACAAAGCATCAACTAATTCACGATGGGTATCGGCGCCGCCTTTTCGATGGCGTATCCTGAAACCGATGCATGCAGCTCCGGCCAACTCCGGCCTCACTCCGGCGCAATGGGCGCCCCTTCATGACACAGCACCCTGACACCGTTTTCCTGGTCGACGTCGACAACACCCTGCTCGACAACGACGGCGTCGTCGGCGACCTGCGCGCCCACCTCGAAAAAGCCTTCGGCACGGAGAGCGCCAGCCGCTACTGGACGGCCTTCGAGACGCTGCGCAACGAGCTCGGCTACGTCGATTACCTGGGCGCCTTGCAGCGCTACCGGGCCGAGGAAAGCAAGCGCGGCATGAGCGATTCGCGCCTGCTCCTGATGTCGGGCTTTCTCATCGACTACCCCTTCGCCGACCGCCTGTACCCCGGCGCGCTCGATGCCCTGAAGCATCTGCGCCGCCACGGCCCCACGGTCATCCTGTCCGACGGCGACGTGGTGTTCCAGCCGCGCAAGGTGCAGCGCTCGGGCCTGTGGGACGCCGTCGAGGGCCGCGTGCTGATCTACGTGCACAAGGAGCAGATGCTCGACACCATCGAGGAGTGCCACCCCGCCGCGCACTACGTGATGGTCGACGACAAGCTGCGCCTGCTCTCGGCCATGAAGGCGATCTGGGGGCCGCGGCTCACCACTGTCTTCGTGCGGCAGGGCCACTACGCGCTCGATGCGCAGGCCATTGCCGCCTACGCGCCCGCCGACATCACCATCGAGCGCATCGGCGACCTCATTCATATCGACGACTGGGCACCCCGGACATGAGTCAGAAAACCAATCCTCTCGCGGGCCAGCCCGCCCCCCTCGACTTGCTGGTGAACGTGCCGCGCCTGATCTCGGCGTACTACACGGGCCGGCCCGATCCTTCGGTGCCCGCGCAGCGCGTGGCCTTCGGTACCTCGGGCCACCGCGGCTCGTCGTTCGACGATGCGTTCAACGAATGGCATGTGCTGGCGATCAGCCAGGCGATCTGCGACTACCGCAAGCAGAAAGGCATCGACGGCCCGCTGTTCCTGGGCATCGACACGCACGCCCTTTCCACGCCCGCCTTCAGCAGCGCGGTCGAAGTGCTGGCCGCCAACGGCGTCGAGCTGATGCTCTCCAAGGACGACGAATACACGCCGACGCCGGCCGTGTCGCACGCGATCCTGGTCTACAACCGCGGCCGCACGACGGGGCTGGCCGACGGCATCGTCATCACGCCCTCGCACAACCCGCCCGAGAGCGGCGGTTTCAAGTACAACCCGCCGAACGGCGGCCCCGCCGGCACCGACATCACCTCCGCCGTCGAAGCCGCCGCCAACAAGATGCTGGCGAACGGGCTCGAAGGCGTGAAGCGCATGCCGCTCGCGCAGGCGCTGAAGGCCTCCACCACGCACCGGCACGACTACCTGAACACCTACGTCGAAGACTTGGCGCAGGTGCTGGACATGGACGCGATCCGCGGCGTGCAGATCGACCTGGGCGTCGATCCGCTCGGCGGCGCCGGCGTGCACTACTGGCCGGCCATCGCCGAGCGCTACAAGCTCCAGCGCCTCACGGTGCTGAACCAGGAGGTCGACCCGACCTTCCGCTTCATGTCGCTCGACTGGGACGGCCGCATCCGCATGGACCCGTCCTCGCCCGACGCGATGCACAAGCTGATCGCGCTGAAGGACCGCTTCGGCATCGCCTTCGCCTGCGACACCGACCACGACCGCCACGGCGTGGTCACGCGCAGCGCGGGCCTGATGCAGCCGAACAGCTACCTCGCGGTGATGATCGACTACCTCTACACGCACCGCCCGCAATGGCCGGCGGCTGCGGCCGTCGGCAAGACGGTGGTCAGCAGCCAGATGATCGACCGCGTCACGGCAAGGCTCGGCCGCAAGCTCTACGAAGTGCCGGTGGGCTTCAAGTGGTTCGTCGATGGCCTGGTCGATGGATCGCTGGGCTTCGGCGGCGAGGAAAGCGCGGGCGCCACCTTCCTGCGCCACGACGGCTCGGCGTGGACCACGGACAAGGACGGCATGGTGCCCGCCCTGCTCTCGGCCGAAATCGCCGCGCGCACCGGGCGCGATCCGGGCGAGCGCTATGCGGAACTGACGCAGGCGCTGGGACAGCCGGTGTCCGACCGTGTCGATGCGGCGGCCACGGTCGAGCAGAAGAAGAAGCTGTCGAACCTGTCGCCGCAACAGGTCAGTTCGACCGAACTGGCGGGCGACAAGATCGAAGCCGTATTGAGCCATGCGCCCGGCAACGGCGCGGCCATCGGCGGCGTGAAAGTCGTCACCGCCAACGGCTGGTTCGCGGCGCGGCCCTCGGGCACGGAGAACATCTACAAGGTCTACGGCGAGAGCTTCAAGGGCGCGGAGCACCTAGCGCGCATCCTCGAAGAGGCGCAGCAGTTGGTGGACAAGGCGCTGTCGAGCTGAAGCCAGGCGGCCGGCCATGGAAGCCCACGCGCTGCGCCTGAACCCGGGCGACGACCTGCGCGCCGCGCTCGATGCAGCGCTCAGGCAGCGCGGTGCCCAGGCGGCTTTCGTGGTCTCGGGCATCGGCAGCCTCCGCGGCGCGCGCATCCGGTATGCCGGCGTGGAAAGCGCCACTTTGCTCGAAGGCGATCTCGAAATCCTCACGCTGTCCGGCACGCTTTCGCCGGATGGCGCGCATCTGCACATCAGCGTGTCGGATGCAGCGGGCCAGGTGCGCGGCGGCCATGTCGCGCCGGGCTGCACGGTGCGCACCACCGCCGAAATCCTGGTCGCCTGGCTGCCCGAATGGCGCTTCGCCCGTGAGCACGATCCGGCAACCGGTTACCCCGAACTGGTGCCGCGACCCAAAGGCTGAACAGGCTCAGTGCGGCTCTTTGTTGAGGTCGTACTTCATCACACGGCCATGGCGGCCTTCGATGTCGCGCTCGACCGCATACACATCGCCGCTCGGCGGCTGGCGCTGCGAGAGCACCGTATCGAGCGTGGCGATGTCCTCTGCATCGAGCTGCAGCGACAGCACCTTCAGGTGATCCGCCAGGTGGTCGCCGCGCCGCACGCCGACGATCACGCCCGCCACCTGCGGCTGCTGCAGCACCCAGCGCATCGCCACCGTGGCAATCGACGTGTCGTGCCGCCGGGCCACCTTCTGCAGTTGCAGCAGCAACTGCTGGAACAGGTCCCACCCGCCGAAGTCGTCGACGATCAGCTTGTACTTGACCAGCGATCGGTTCTCGAACGGCTCCTGCGGTTCGCTCGCACCGAGCCAGCGCTCCGAGAGAAACCCGCCGGCCACGCTGCCGTAGCACAGGAGCTGGATGCCCGACGCCGCGCAGTACGGCGCCAGCGTCGGCTGCGGCCGCTGGTCGAGCAGCGAGTACTGCACCTGCATGCTGCGCAGCGGCACGTCGGCATCGACGAGCTCACGCACGCGCGCGGTGTCGAAGTTGGTGCCGCCCAGCAGCTCGATCTTGCCGGCGCGCTGCAGCTCCTGCAGCCAGTGCGCCACCTCGACATAGCGCGGCACGCCGTAGTCCCACCAATGGAACTGCACGAGATCGAGCCGCTCGACGCCCAGGCGCTGCAGCGAGCGGTCGATCGTTTGCTCGACCTGGCGCTTGTCGATCTGCGCGAGCGTCGCGAGGTCGGGCACGAACTTGGTGTGCACGCGCAGTTGCGAGAGGCTGCCGCTGCCGTGGCGCGCGATGTGCTCGCGCCGGAAGTCGCCGATCAGCTCTTCCACGCCCGTATAGATGTCGGCGCAGTCGAAGGTGGTGATGCCGGCTTCGCAGTAGGCCGCCATGTCGGCGATGGCGGCGGCGCGGTCGATGCCGCCGTGCCCACCGGCCAGTTGCCAGCCGCCCTTCAGCAGGCGGGAGATGGAATAGTTCGGCGCGAGGTCGAAGCGTTGCGGTTGGCTCATGGATTCTTCTTCGAAGACTTGGAAGGGTGGACCACGGCCGTCGTGTCGGCGTGGCGGAAAACGCGCGTCGCGGTGCGCGTGATGCGAAAGCGCGAGGGGCAATGCGGATCGGGGCACGCCACTTCGGCGTCGGTGCTCATCCAGTCGTTGGCGTCGGTGGGGCGCTGCTTGGCCGCGAGCAGCGGCAGCAAGGCGCCCAGCGAATAGATCGAGAAGCCCTGCCCCTCGGGCAGGTGCAGCATCTCGCCGCGCAGCTCGAAATAGTCGCCGACCTTGGCGTTGCAGTAGAGCTTTGCGCCTTCGGGCGCGACCACTTCGACGCGCAGGTCGTAGAGCGTGAAGGCGCCGTCTTCCAGGGTTGTCGGGGTCACCGGGGTTGTCGGGGTGTTCATGGTCAGGGGTTCGGTGGGGTGACGGACAGGATGATTTCGGTCGGCGCCTTCGACGCATTCAGGTAGCGGTGCGGCAGCCGCGCGTCGAAGGAGATGCTCTCGCCGGCCTTCACCGCGTAGTCGACGCCCGCCACCTGCGCCACCAGCGCGCCCGCGACGACGTAGACGCATTCGGCCGATTCGTGGCCGCGCGGCTCGTCGGCCGACATCTGGCCCGGCTCGAGCACGGCGCGCAGCACTTCCAGCTGGCCCGCGCCGGCCGTCAGGCGTTCGTAGGCGACCTGGCCCTTGGGCGCGGTGAGCATCACGCGCTGGCTCGGACGGCTGATCCAGACGGTGGGCGGCGTCGGCTCCGAGAACAGCGAGGACACCGATTCGCCGAACACGCCCGCCAGCCGGCGCAGGGTTTCCAGGCTGGGATCGGTGACGGCGCGCTCGATCTGGCTCAGCAGCGTGGCGGACACGCCCGCCTGCGCCGCCAGTTCGCGCAGGGACAGGCCGCGTGCCGTTCGCAATTCCTTCAGTCGGTCGCCGATCATGGGCTGGGTCTTTCTGTCTTTTGTATTTGTGCAGTTGAACAGCACAACAAGCGGGATGGTATGTACGGTTGTGGTGCACGTCAAGCATCAAAGTGGGCCTCGAAAATCCGGGGTTCGTCGAATGGATAATGTCCTCCATCCCACTTGTGCCTTGTGCATTTTCCCTGCACACTCCGCGCCCAGATCGTGCAGTAATACTTTACAGGAGCATCGAGATGGCCGACCCGCTTTCCCCCCCACGCCCCACCCGGCGACGCCTCGGACACCGCTGGCTGCTGGTCTTTCCGTTCATCTGGCAGGCCTGCCTGGCGCCCGCCGTGAACGACATCGCGCTCACCCCGTTCGGACTGCCCTTCCCCATGTTCTGGCAGATGGCGGGCATCGTGCTGACCAGCGTGGTCATCGCGATCGTCTTTCGCCTCGATGCCAAGGCCGGCGTGGAAGCCGAGGAAGCCGCGTTCCTCGCCCACAGCCTGAAGACCCACGAGGACGGCGCACCATGAAGCTCGCCATCGTCCTGGCCATCCTGCTCGCGACCGTGGCGGGCGCCATCGCCTACGGCCGCCGCACGCGCCGCGCCAACAACTTCGCCGACTGGGCCGTCGGCGGCCGCAGCCTGGGCACGCTGATCTTCTGGTTCATGAACGCGGGCGAGGTCTACACCACCTTCGCGGTGCTCGGCATCTCTGGCTACGCCTGGGCGCTGGGCGCGCCGGCGTACCTTGCGTTCTGCTCGGTCTCGATGAGCTACGCGGTCGGCTACTGGCTCATGCCGCGGATCTGGCGCGCGGGGCGCATCGGAAAACTGCTCACGCAGTCCGACTTCTTCGCCGCGCGCTACGAGGCGCCGTGGCTGGGCGTGCTGACGGGCGTGGTCGGCATCGCCTCGCTGGTGGTCTATGTGCAGATCCAGCTCGTGAGCCTCGGGCTGATCGTGCAGCTCACGCTGGGCAACAGCATCACGAGCGAGGCCGCGACCATCGGCGCGGGCGTGTTGATGATCGCCTTCGTGTTCGTGGCGGGCGTGCGCTCCGCCGCCTTCGCCGCAGGCGTGAAGGACGTGCTGATGGTGGTCGTGGTGGTGCTGCTGAGCGTCACCGTGGCCAGCAAGGTGGGCGCGGCCTCGCTGCTCGACCTGTTCTCGATGGCGGAGGCGAAGCACCCGGGCATCGGCAAGTTCCCGGGCCTGGACGCCACCTCGCCGACGACCGCGATCTGGCTCATGACCTCGGCGATCAACATCGCGCTGGGGAACTGGGTGTTCCCGCACCTGTTCCAGATGTCGTACACGGCGCACAGCGCGACGGCGATCCGGCGCAATGCGATCTGGCAGCCGCTGTATTCGCTGGCCTACTTCTTCATCATCCTGCTGGGCTTTGCGGCGCTGCTGGCGCAGACGCAGCCACCGGGCGGCAACCTCAATGCGGCGCTGCTGCAGTTCGTGTCCGACCGCTATCCGTCGTGGATGGTCGGGCTGCTGGCGGGCACGGGTTTCCTGCTGGCGCTGGCGCCGGGCTCGCTGCTGCTGCTGACGGCCGGGTCGATCTTCACGCGCAACGTGGTGCGGCCGTTCAGGAGCGGACTGAGCGAGCGCGCGTCATTGGCGCTGTCGCGCGGTTCGCTGGTGGTTTTCGCGGCGATCGCTGTCTGGCTGTCGGTGAGCCAGAAGGGCTCGCTGGTGAAGATCCTGCTGGATGCGTATTCGGCCATCGGCATGCTCGCGCCCGGCGTGTTCCTCGGGTTCCTTTGGAAGCGCACGAGCGCGATCGGCGTGCTGGCGGGCCTGATCGCAGGCTTCGTCGCGCTGCTGGCGCCGTTCGCGGCGAAGTTCTGGGCCACGACCGTGCCGCAATGGGAGGCGGGCTTGATCGCCATGGCCATCAACGCCGCGGTCGTCGTGGCCGTGAGCCTCGTGACGAAGGCGCCGCGGGACAAGGCCGTCGCGCTCGGACTGCAGGACGACAGCCCGCCGGATGCGGCTCAGGCCGGCGTGCTCGCCAGCCTGCGCTCCAGCCACACGCTGTAGCGCGAGAGCCCGAAGCACAGCACCCAGTACACGGCCGCGATGAAGAGATACCCCTCGAGGTAGAACGGCCGCCAGACCGGATCGCCGCCGAGCGCGAGGCCCAGCGCGCCGGTCAGCTCGAAAAGGCCCACGACGGTGACGAGCGAGGTGTCCTTCAGCGTGCCGACCACGCTGTTGGTGAGCGCGGGCACGACCAGGCGCAAGGCCTGCGGCAGCACGATGTCTCGCTGCACCGGCCAGCGCCCGAAGCCCAGCGCCATCGCCACCTCGGTCTGCCCGCGCGGCACGGCCTGCAGGCCGCCGCGGATGATCTCGGCCAGGTAGGCCGCAACGAACAGCGTGAGGCCCGCGAGCACGCGCACCAGCACGTCCGGCTGCCAACCTGCCGGCCACAGCAGCGGCAGCAGGAACGAGGCCATGAACAGCACCGAGATCAGCGGCACGCCGCGCACCAGCTCGATGTAGCTCGCGCTCAGCGTGCGAACCACCGGCCAGCCCGAGCGCCGGCCGAGCGCGAGCAGCAGCGCCAGGGGGAAAGCCAGCGCAAGGCCCACGACCGCCAACCCGATGGTCAGCGGCAGGCCGCCCCAGCGGCTCGTCGGCACATGGTTCAGGCCAAGGACGCCGCCGCGCATCAGCAGCACGAACAGCAACAGCGCGACGATCCACAGCGGCACCAGCCACCAGCGCCAGCTGCGCGGCCAGGCGCTCAGCACGGTGACGGCAGACAGCACCACCACCGCGATGGCTGGGCGCCATTGCTCTTCGTAAGGGAAGCGGCCGAACAGCATCGGCCGCCATTTCTCGGCCACCACGCCCCAGCAGGCGCCGTGCTGCACCGCGCGGCAGGCCTCGGCGTCGGCGCGGAACACCGCATGCACCACCGCCCACTCGACGATGTGAAAGCCGACCCACGCGAGCACCGCGATCAGCAGCACGGTCGCCAGCGCGCGCAGCGGCGAACCCCAGAGTTCGCGGCGCCAGGCGATCGGGCCCTGCGCAACATTCCTCATCGCCACCCCCGCAAGGCGACGCGCGCGTTGTAGCGGTTCATGCCGAAGGAGATCGCCAGCGACAGCATGAGGTAGATCGCCATGATGATCGCGATGCATTCGAAGGCCCGGCCGTTCGAGCCGATGGTGGTGTTGGCGACCGACACCAGTTCCGGATAGCCCACGGCCACGGCCAAAGACGAATTCTTGACCAGGCTGAGCAGCTGGTTGGTGAGCGAAGGCACGATCACCCGCAGCGCCTGCGGCAGGATCACGATGCGCAACTGCTGCGCGGGCGACAGGCCCAGCGCCTGCCCCGCCAGCACCTGCCCCTGCGAGACCGAGAGAATGCCGGCGCGCACGATCTCCGCGACGAACGCGGCCGAATAGAACGACAGGCCCGCGACGATGGTCACGTACTCGGGACTCAGCGCCGCGCCGCCGCTCACGCCGAAATCACCGCGCTCGGGCCACTCGAAATGCGTGGGCCACCAGCTGCCTTCGCCCGCGACGGGCCAGGGCACGCTGAGTCCGCCCTTGCTGAGCCACACGCCCGGCAATAACCGGACGGGCTCGGTCGGATCAGGCAGCAGGTTCGCCATCGCGAAGGCCAGCATCAGCAACTGCACCAGCAGCGGCACGTTGCGCAGCAGCTCGACATACGCCGTGCAGATGCCGCGCAGCAGCACGTGCGGCGCGAGGCGGCCGATGCCGATCAAGGTGCCAAGCACGACCGAGAAGATCGCAGCAGGCACCGCCGCCCGCACCGTGTTGATCAGGCCCGCGAGAAAGGCGCGCCAGAAAGGCTGGCTGGCGTCGAAGTCGAGCCAGCCCTCGCTGATCGAGAAGCCCGCGGGCTCGGTGAGAAAGTCGAAGCCAGAGCGCACGCCCCGCGCGCGCAGCACGTCCAGCGCGTGGTGCACCACCCAGAAGGCGCCGGCCACCACGGCCAGCACCAGCAGCGCCTGGACGGTCCAGGCCAGCCAGGCGCCACGGCGCGAGGCGCCCTCACGGCTCATCGCACGGGTGGTGCGTAGATCAGGCCGCCCTTGCTCCACAGATTGTTGGAGCCGCGCGGCAGCTTGAGCACCGACTTGGGCCCGACGTTGCGCTCGAACACCTCGCCGTAGTTGCCCACGGCCTTGATCGCGCGGAACGACCAGTCCTTGTCCAGGCCCAGCAGCTTGCCCAGGTCTTCGCCGGTGCCGACCAGGCGCTGCTGCGCCGGGTCCTTGCTGCCGGCCTTGAGTGCGTCGGCGTTGGCCTGCGTGACGCCGGCCTCCTCGGCCTCGATGAGCGCGTTGGGCACCCACTTGGCAATGGCGAACCACTCGTCGTCACCGCGGCGCACCAGCGGCGCGAGCGGCTCCTTGGAGATCAGCTCGGGCAGGATGATGTAGTCGTCGGGGTTCGGCGCTTCCTTGTTGCGCAGGCCCGCGAGCGCCGAAGCGTCGGTCGTGAAGGCCTGGCAGCGGCCCGAGAAGAAGGCCTTGAACGAGGCCTCGAAGCTCTCGAAGACGACGGTCTTCACGGGGATGTTCTGCGCGCGGAAGTAGTCGGAGACGTTCTTCTCGTTGGTGGTGCCCGACTGGGTGCAGATGGTCGCGTTCTTGAGCTGCTTGGCGCTGGTCACCTTGAGCTTCTTGGGCACCAGGAAGCCCTGGCCGTCGTAGTAGGTGATGGTGGTGAAGTTGAAGCCGAGCGAGGCGTCGCGCGTGAGCGTCCAGGTGGTGTTGCGCGCGAGGATGTCGATTTCGCCGGCCTGCAGGGCCGAGAAGCGCTGCTGCGAATTGAGCGGCACGAAGTCGACCTTCTTCGCATCGCCGAGCACGGCCGCAGCAATGGCGCGGCAGGTGTCGACATCCAGGCCCGACCAGTTGCCCTGGGTGTCCGGTGCGGAAAAGCCCGCCACGCCGTTGGTCACGCCGCACTTGACGGTGCCGCGTTGCTTGACCGCATCGAGCGTCTTGCCCGCGAAGGCCGGCGCGGCGGCGGCAAGAACGACGACGGATGCGGCGGCGATCAGTGCCGGGCGGAATCGGTTTTTCATGGGTGTGTTTCTCCTCAACAGACAACGAAAGGCAGTGTACGGGGCGTCGCCGCGGCGCGCCAAAGAACACGCGGTTGGATGCATATGCCCGACCACGCTGCAATACCGCAATACCATACGGCCCTTTACCAACTCTCCCGAACAGGAATCACACAATGTTCAAGTCCGACGACACCGGCAAGCTCGTTCTGCGCCTCGCGCTGGGCATCCTCATCCTGCTGCACGGCGTGGCCAAGGTCACCAAGGGCGTCGACGGCATCGGCGGCATGCTGGCCTCGCACGGCCTGCCGGCCTTCCTCGCGTACGGGGTCTATGTCGGTGAGATCCTGGCACCCGCGCTGCTGATCGTCGGCCTGTTCACACGGCCGGCCGCGGTGATCGTGGCGATCAACATGCTGGTGGCGCTCTGGCTGGTGCACCGCAAGGACCTCGGCGCGATCAACGGCCAGGGCGGCTGGGCGCTGGAACTGCAGGGCATGTTCCTGTTCGCGGCGATCTCGCTGGCCTTCACGGGCGGCGGCCGCTTCGGCCTCAGCAACAGGTAACGAGCAGGGCTAGGCGCCTCAGTCGTCGTCCGCCGCATCGAGGCCTGGAAACAGGACCTCGGTGTAGCCGAAGCGCGAGAAATCGCGCACCCGCATCGGGTACAGCTTGCCCAGCAGGTGATCGACTTCATGCTGCACCACACGCGCATGAAAACCGCTGGCGACCCGGTCGATCGGGTCGCCGTATGGATCGAAGCCGGTATAGCGGATGTTGGCGAAGCGCGGCACCACGCCGCGCAGGCCCGGCACCGAGAGACATCCTTCCCAGCCCTCTTCCTCGTCCTCGCCGATGGGCGTGATGACGGGGTTCAGCAGCACGGTGCGGGGCACCGGCGGCGCGTCGGGGTAGCGGGGGTTGACGATGTCGGTGCCGAAGATCACCAGTTGCTGGTCCACGCCGATCTGCGGAGCCGCGAGGCCGGCGCCGTTGACCGCATGCATGGTCTCGAACATGTCGCGCACCAGGAGGTGCAGTTCGTCGGTATCGAAAGCGGCGACCGGCTGCGCGATGCGCAGCAGCCGGGGGTCGCCCATCTTGAGTATTTCGCGAATGGCCATCACGCGATTATCGCGACAGCCTCACACCACGATCACGGGATGCCCTGGGTGTTGTTCTTCGAGTCTGGCGAGGTCCACAAACGCGCCCGGCCTTGAGGCATCTGCTGCGGCCGCGAGGGCGTGATGCCAGGAACGCCGCCACCGGCGGAAGGTGGGCGGGCACCACCGCCCCAGTTGCCCGGCGGGCGCCCGGCCGGATAGCCGGGCCGTACCGCAGGGTAGCCCGGACGCACGGCCGGATAGCCAGGACGACCGTAGTACGGACGACGGTCGTAGTAGCGGCCACGCTCGTAATAGCCTCCGCCCTGAATGTAGACCGGGGCCGGTGAAACGACCACCGGCGACGAGTCGGAGTAGTACGGCTCCGAGTAACCGCCCGAGTAGTACGGATCGCCCGGAACCGCAACGCAGCCGGTCAACAGCGCGAGGCCGCCGAGGGCAATGCTGGCACCAAGAACGCGAATTTTTTGCATGAGGGGCTCCTTGTTGGCCTTCAGTTTTCTTTCAACGTCAGGTTGTAGACCCTGTTGACTGCGCTGCGATGAAGCTGCGTAACGGCCGGTAAAGAGGCGGCTGGGCCGATCCTCACTCCGTGACGCCGTTCTCCAGAATCTCCAGCATACGCGCCTCGTCGATCACGGTCACCCCGATTTCCCGAGCCTTGTCGAGCTTGCTGCCGGCTTCTTCGCCGGCCACGAGGTAATGGGTCTTCTTGCTGACGGAACCGGCGACCTTTGCGCCGGCTGCCTCCAACTTATCCTTCGCCTCGTCGCGGCCCAGCGTAGGAAGGGTACCGGTGATCACGAAGGTCAGGCCCGCCAACGGCTTGGGCGCGCGGGCCGCGGGCTCGCCCTCTTCCCAGGTCAGCCCGCAGGCGCGCAGCTGCTCGACGACTTCGCGGTTGTGCGGCTGGTCGAAGAAAGTGCGCAGGCTCTGCGCCACCACCGGGCCCACGTCGTTGACCTCGAGCAGGTGCTCTTCGGTCGCATCCATGATGGCGTCCAGCTTGCCGAAATGCTTGGCCAGGTCCTTCGCCGTGCTCTCGCCCACATGCCGGATGCCCAGGCCGAACAGGAAGCGCGGCAGCGTGGTTTTCTTGGACGCCTCCAGCGCATCGACGAGGTTCTTGGCCGACTTCTCGGCCATGCGGTCCAGGCCCGCGAGCGTGGTGAATCCCAGCTTGTAGAGATCGGGCAAGGTGCGGATCAAGTTGGCGTCTACCAGTTGCTCGACCAGCTTGTCGCCCAACCCATCGACATCGACCGCGCGCCGCGCCGCGAAATGCAGGATGGCCTCCTTGCGCTGCGCCGCGCAGAAGAGACCACCGGTGCAGCGGTAGTCGACCTCTTCTTCTTCGCGCACCGCGTCCGAGCCGCACACGGGGCACTGGTGCGGCATGGTGAAGACCGGGCCGCGTTCGCCCTCCGGCTTGGCAAGGCTCTCGGGCACCACGCCGACCACTTCGGGAATCACGTCGCCCGCGCGCCGCACGATGACGGTGTCGCCCACGCGAACGTCCTTGCGGCGGGCCTCGTCCTCGTTGTGCAGCGTGGCGTTGGTCACGGTCACGCCGCCGACGAACACCGGCGCCAGCTTGGCCACCGGCGTGAGCTTGCCTGTGCGGCCCACCTGGATCTCGATGCCGAGCACCTCGGTCAGTTGCTCCTGCGCCGGATACTTGTGTGCCACCGCCCAGCGCGGCTCGCGCGAGACGAAACCCAGCTGCCGCTGCAACTCGACGCTGTCGACCTTGTAGACCACGCCATCGATGTCGTAGGGCAAGGCATCGCGCTGGCGGCCGATGTTCTCGTGGAACGCGATCAGTTCGATGGCACCCGTCGCCCGCGCGGTCTGCGTGGCCACCGGAAAACCCCAGGCATGGAACTGCTGCAGCCAGTCGAACTGCGTCGGGCAATCCGGACCGCCTTCCGCGGCCGGCGTGACTTCGCCGAGGCCGTAGGCAAAGAAGCTCAACGGCCGCGCCGCGGCAATCGCCGGATCGAGCTGGCGCACCGCGCCGGCCGCCGCATTGCGCGGGTTGACGAACACCTTCTCGTTCTTCTGGCCGGCCGCGATCTTCTCGCGCTGGCGCTCGTTGAGCGCGTCGAAATCGGCCCGCTTCATATAGACCTCGCCGCGCACCTCGACCACGGGTGGTGCCTTGCCGCTGAGTCGCAGCGGAATCTCGCGCACCGTGCGGATGTTCTGCGTGACCTCTTCGCCGACTTCGCCGTCGCCGCGCGTCGCGGCCTGCACCAGCACGCCGTTCTCGTAGCGCAGGTTCATGGCGAGGCCATCGAACTTGAGCTCGCACACGTACGAGACCTGCGGCCCATCTTCGGGCAGGCCCAGCTCCTTGCGCACGCGCGCATCGAAGGCGCTCGCGCCGCCGGGCGTGATGTCGGTCTCGGTGCGGATCGAGAGCATCGGCACCTTGTGGCGCACCTTGGTGAAGCCGTCCAGCACCTTGCCGCCCACGCGCTGCGTCGGCGAATCGGGCGTGCGCAGTTCGGGGAACTCGGTCTCCAGGGCCTGCAGGCGCTGGAACAGCCTGTCGTACTCGGCGTCGGGCACGGCGGGCGCGTCGAGCACGTAGTAGAGGTGGGCGTGCTTGTGGAGCTGTTCGCTCAGTGCGGCGGCTTCGCGTGCCGCTTCGTCGCGCGTCGTCATGTGGGTGTCTCCCGGAAGTCGGAATTAGCTGAAGAGGCGCCGTGCGAGCGGTGAGCCGGCCGCGAGATCGCGCGCATCGAGCGTGTCGTAGAGCTGCTCCAGGTCGCTGCCGATGACGTCCATCGTCTCGTCGCGCAGCAACTGGCCGTCGCTGTCGGTCACCACGCCGTCCATCTCGCGCGCGAGCGTGGCGGCGGCTTCGCGCATGCGGCGGAACGGCTCTTCGCCGCGGTCGACCTGCGGCACGTCCAGGCTCAGGCTGAGCTCGCGGATGGCCGATTGCGCCGGGTCGTCGGCCAGCGCGGCCTGGGTGTCGAAGGCAAGGCCGAGGATCGGCGGCAAGCCGACCTCCCCGGTCGGCAGCACCATGCGCCCCGGGATGATGCCGGCCACGAAACCGAGCCGGGCGGCGTTCTGCTGCACATAGCCCGGGCTCCAGGCCGCGTGCAGTGCGCGCAGCACGAAGCCCAGCTGCGCGTCGTGCGCGCTGGCGAACTGGTCCAGCTCGCGGGCCCGCGCCACTTCGTCGAGCATCTCGGGAAACTCCGGCGACCCGTTGACCGCATCGGCAAAGGCCTGCGCCTTGACCACAAACTCGGAGTATTCGATCTCGTTGAGCGCGCCCGTGCGATTGGCCAGCTGCACGCCGACCTGGAACGCGCTGTAGCGCTGGCCGGCCACCGGCGGCTCCCATTGGCCGTTGTGTTCGTTCAGGCCTTCGATGGCCACCGGCTTGCTGCCCGCGCGCCGCGTCGGCGGCATGGCCGCGATGGCGGCGTCGCCCGAGGCCAGGCCGTCCAGCGACACCGGCGCGATCACGTCGATCAGCGGATCGAGCCCGCCACGCCGCTCGCCGGTGGCGACCGGAACGCCGCTGGGCGCCGGCAGGTCGGGATCGAACAAAGGCTCGTGGCGGTCGTGCGCCGAGCGCTGGTTCGGATCGACGTGCAGCATCGGCTCCACGCCGTCGCCCGACGACATCGAGCGTTCCACGTCGGCCAGCGCTGCATCTACCGCATCGGGCTGGCGTGGCGCGTTGCGGCGCGACATCAGGGCTTCGTAGCCGACGACGGCCGCGAGAACGAGGCCTCCAAGAATGGAGAGAGCGAGAGTGAGGTTGCTCATGCGCGCCGCTCGACTCAAGCGGCCTCGACCATGGAGGCCGCGGCCTCCATGTCGACCGCGACGATGCGCGAGACGCCCTGCTCCTGCATCGTGACGCCGATCAACTGCTCGGCCATTTCCATGGCGATCTTGTTGTGGCTGATGAAGAGGAACTGGGTTTCGCGGCTCATGGCGGTCACGAGTTTGGCATAGCGTTCGGTGTTCGCGTCGTCCAGCGGCGCGTCCACTTCGTCCAGCAGGCAGAACGGCGCCGGGTTGAGCTGGAAGATGGCAAACACCAGCGCGATGGCCGTGAGCGCCTTCTCGCCGCCCGAGAGCAAGTGGATGGTCTGGTTCTTCTTGCCGGGTGGCTGCGCGAGCACCTGCACGCCGGCATCGAGGATTTCGTCGCCCGTCATCACCAGCCGCGCGTTGCCGCCGCCGAAGAGCTCGGGGAACATGCGGCTGAAGTGCTCGTTGACGATCTTGAAGGTGCCGCCGAGCAGGTCGCGCGTTTCGGCGTCGATCTTGCGGATGGCGTCTTCCAGCGTGCCGATGGCTTCGTTCAGGTCGGCCGACTGGGCATCCAGGAAAATCTTGCGCTCGCTCGCGATCGCGAGTTCGTCGAGCGCAGCCAGGTTCACCGCGCCCAGCGCAACCACTTCGCGGTTGAGGCGGTCGATTTCGCTCTGCAGGCCGGTCAGGCGCACCTTGTCGGTCTCGATGGATTGCGCGATGGCCTCGAGGTCGGCGCCGGCGTCTTCCAGCAGTTGCTGGTACTGCTCGACACCCAGGCGCGCGGCCTGCTCCTTCAGCTGGAATTCGGTGATGCGCTGGCGCAGCGGATCGAGCTCGCGCTCCAGCTGCAGGCGGCGCTCGTCGCTGGCGCGCAGCTTGAGCGTGAGGTCGTCGTACTGGCTGCGCGAGGCGCCCAGCGAGGTTTCGCGTTCGAGCTTGAGCGACAGCGCGTCCTGCAGGCCGGCCTGCGCGGCGGCATCGGACAGGCGGCCCAGCTCGGCGCGGGCGCGCTCGTCTTCGTCGGTGAGTGCAACGGTCTGCTGCGAGGCGGTCTCGATCGCGCGGTTCAACTCGGCGCGGCGGGCTTCCAGCGTGCGCTGCGAGAAGGTGGCCTCCTGCGCCTGGCGTTCGAGGCTGCGGTGCTGCTCGCGGCTGGCGGTCAGCGCGCGGCCGGCCTCGATCACGCGTTCGTCCAGCTGGGCGTGGCGCTCCTGGCTGTCGGCCAGTTGCATGTCGAGCTCTTCGAAGCGGCCTTCGGCGGCGATGCGCTTTTCCTGCAGTTCCTCCAGTTGCGCGTCGACTTCGCCGAGGTCGGAGGCCAGTTGCTGGCTGCGCGCACGGGTCTGCTCGGCGAGCTGGGTCATGCGCAGGGTCTCGACCTGCAGTTCGTGGGCGCGCGACTGGGTGTCGGCCGCTTCGCGCCGCGCGGTCACCAGGCGCTGCGCGGCGTCGCCGTAGGCTGCTTCGGCGCGGATCAGCGCGGTGCGCGCCTCTTCGTTGATGAGCGTCTGGGCGCGCAGCTGGCGCTCCAGGTTTTCCATTTCCTGCTGGCGGGCCAGGAGGCCGGCCTGTTCGGAATCGGGCGCGTAGAAGTTGACGCTGTGCGAGGACACGGCATGACCGCTCTGCACGTAGATGACTTCGCCCGGCTGCAGCGTGGCGCGCTGCGCCAGCGCTTCTTCGAAACTGGTGGCGGTGTAGCAGCCATGAAGCCAGTCGTTCAGCAGCGCCTGCTGGCCGGCATCGTTCAGCCGCAACAGGCTCGACAGCCGCGGCAGCGTCGCCGTGCCTTGCGGCGTACCGGCCGACGGCGGGCTGTAGAAAGCCAGCTTGGCCGGCGGCGCGTCGTTGCCGAAGGCGCGGACCATGTCGAGCCGGCTGACTTCGAGCGCACCCAGGCGCTCGCGGAGGGCCGCTTCGAGCGCGCTTTCCCAGCCCTGCTCGATGTGGATGCGGCTCCACAGGCCCTGCAGGCCATCGAGGCCGTGCTTGGCGAGCCAGGGGGCCAGCTTGCCGTCGGTCTTGACCTTTTCCTGCAGCGCGCGCAGCGCTTCGAGCCGCGCCGAGAACTCGGCGTGGCGCGCGCCTTCGGTGTTGACGGCCTGCTGCTTCGCGCGGCGGTCGTCGTCCAGTTGCGGCACGGCCTCCTGCAGCTCGTGCAGGCGGGCCTCGGCTTCGCTGGCGGTTTCCTGCGCGGCGGCGAGCTGCTCCTGCATGTCGGCGAGGCGAGCCTCGTCGGGTGCGGCCAGTGCGTTCTGGTCGGCGCGCAGGCGCTCGCTGCGCTGCGTGAGCTGGCGGCTCTGGTCTTCGATGTTGCGCTGGTCGGCGGCCAGCACCTGGATCTGCTGCTGCACCTGCGAGACGGTCGCACGCTGGGTGTTGGCGTCGTTCTGGGCGCGCTGCACGGCGTCTTCGAGCTCGGGCATGCGCGCGTCGTGTTCTTCGAGCTGGGCGGCCAGGAGGATGGCCTGTTCTTCGGCATCGACGCCCTGCCCGGCCAGCCGTTCGATTTCGACTTCGGCCTCTTCGCGGCGCGTGCCCCACTGGCCCATCTGCTCGCGCAACTGGACCAGCCGCTGCTCGACGCGCTGGCGGCCTTCGACCACGAAACGGATCTCGCCCTCGAGCCGGCCGACTTCGGCGCTCGCTTCGTAGAGCTTGCCCTGGGCCTGGTTGACCTGGTCGCCCGCGGCGTAATGGGCCTGGCGCACGGTCTCGAGTTCGGCTTCGATGTGGCGCAGGTCTGCGGTGCGCGATTCGAGGTCGTTGATCGCCTTTTCCGAATCGGACTTGATCTTGGCCTGGTCCGCATCGCTCTCGCTGCGCTTCAGGAACCACAGCTGGTGCTGCTTCCTGGTGGCATCGCCCTGCAGCGTGTTGTAGCGCGCGGCCACCTCGGCCTGTTTCTCGAGCTTCTCGAGGTTGGCGTTGAGTTCGCGCAGGATGTCTTCGACGCGCACGAGGTTCTCGCGCGTGTCGCCCAGGCGGTTCTCGGTCTCGCGGCGGCGCTCCTTGTACTTGGAGACACCGGCGGCTTCCTCCAGGAACAGGCGCAGTTCCTCGGGCTTGGATTCGATGATCCGGCTGATCGTGCCCTGGCCGATGATGGCGTAGGCGCGCGGCCCGAGGCCGGTGCCAAGGAACACGTCCTGCACGTCACGGCGGCGCACCGGCTGGTTGTTGATGTAGTAGCTGCTGGTGCCATCGCGCGTGAGCACGCGCCGCACGGCGATTTCGCCGAACTGGTTCCATTGGCCGCCGGCGCGGTGGTCGGCGTTGTCGAACACCAGTTCGACGCTCGAACGGCTGGCCTGCTTGCGGGTGGTCGTGCCGTTGAAGATCACGTCCTGCATCGATTCGCCGCGCAGTTCGGAGGCGCGCGATTCGCCGAGCACCCAGCGCACCGCATCCATGATGTTCGACTTGCCGCACCCGTTGGGCCCGACCACGCCGACCAGTTGGCCCGGCAGCAGAAAGTTGGTGGGTTCGGCGAACGACTTGAAGCCCGAAAGCTTGATGGAATTAAGACGCACGACTTGTCGGCCTGCCTTGACGTTAGCGCCAAGGTATTGATTTGTAAGGAAAATTGCACGGGCCCGCAGCTTGAAGCGAGCCGCCGCCCCAGTCTTGGATGATAACGTCAGGGCATGAGTCTTTCTCCGGTTTTACCCCTTGCGGCACGACGCACCTGCCTTCTGGCCGGCGCCGCCTCCCTGATCGGCCTGGCAGGCTGTTCGTCGGTCCGGTCCACCGACCGCGCCGAGCCCTATGCCAACCAGGAATGGCTTCAATCCGGCGCCAACCGCATCGCGAACCTTTCGCTGCGCGACAACCTGCAGTCGATCCGGCGTGTGCAGACCACGCTCTACCGGCGCAATCCGCGGGAATGGCGCAAGTCGGCGACCAGCATCGACGACGCCATGCAGCGCACCTGGGACGCGATCCTCAAAGGCCCCGACCTGCCCGATCTGCGCGGTGCCACCGGCATCGACGCGATCCGGCTGGCTTTCGATACCGGTCCGCAGGCCTACCAGGGCGACCGCGTCGCGGCACTGGTGGTCGGCTGGGCCTCGATGCTCAAGCAGGCCAACGGCGGCACCTGGGAGCAGACCATGGTCGACGGCGTCAACGCCGAGAACAGCTACCGGGCCGCGCGCAACTTCGAGATCTCGCTCTGGCTGATTTCCTCCAAGACCGGCCCCGACGGCCAGCCGCTGCTGCTGGCCACCGAGATCAGCGAGCGCGGGCGCAACCTCGTGGCCGATCGCGAACTGTCGAAGGTGGTGGCCCGGCTCGACCTGCTGGCCGCGCAGGCCGACGAGAAATACCGCCGCGCAGCGCTCGATTTCGGGCAGAACTGGGTCATGGGCGTGGTCATGCCCTTTTTCACGATGCTGCCGAAATAAGCCCGCCGGATGGCGTGGCTCCAGAGGAAATATATTTCCCCAAATTCCATTTACGGTAATATGTTTCCGTGACCAAGCAGGAACTCATCACCACCCTCGCCGCGCGGCGCGACGCCGCGGGCCTCTCGACCGCGGAGATTGCGCTGCGCTCGGGGCTGACCGAGCGCTCGGTGCGCAATGCCCTGAGCCTCCAAGGCAATCCGCAGATGTCGTCGCTGCTGGCGCTGGTCGATGCGCTCGGGCTGGAGCTGCAACTGGCGCCCAAGGGCTTCGGCGAAAGCACGGGCACCGATCCCGGCTACCGCCCGGTCACCACGCGCGTGGGCCATGCCGTCGCGCAGGCACCCGCGCCGCCGCCCTACGCCAACAAGCGCCGCACGCCATGAACGTCAAGATCCTGGAGATCTCGCTGGGCACGCGGCGCTTCGGCAAGCTGTTCCAGTACGCAGACCTGTGCCGCTTCGTGGCGGAGCCCGAACTGATCGCCGCGCCGCCGCCGGAGGTGTTGTCCCTCTCGATGGTGGCGAGCGACCCCGCCACGCAAGCCGCCCTCTGGAGCGATGTGAAGAACCCGCTCTTCAACGCCCAGGGCGGACAGCTCCCCCGCTTCTTCCAGAACCTGCTGCCCGAAGGCGTGCTGCGCAGCCACATCGCGCAGTTGCGCGGTTGCCGCGAGAACGATCATTTCGAGTTGCTCGCGGCCTGCGGCGGCGACCTGCCCGGCGCGGTGAGCGCCAAACCGGTGTCGGTGGACCGCAGCACGCTGCAGCGGCTCATCACGCAAGACCAGGACGCGCTGGAGATGTCGGTGGTCGAGTTGCCGATGCCGCAGGGCATCTCGGTGTCGGGCGTGCAGCCCAAGCTGGGCCTGCGCCGCCAGGGCGGGCGCTACGTGGCGCGCACGCGGGCCGGCGCGAGCACCCGCGTGATCGCCAAGCTGCCCGTGGCCGGGCGGCCGCACATGCCGCAGCTTGAGATGCTCTCGCTGCGGATGGCGGGTGCCGCGGGCGTCCAGGTGTGCGACGCCGAACTCGCGCCACTCTCGGCCATCAAGGCCGAACACAGCTACGCCTTGCCCGACGAGCCCGACTTCCTGGCCGTCACGCGCTTCGATCGCGACGGCGCGCGCCGCATCCATTTCGAAGATTTTGCGCAAGTGCTCGCCGTGGACCCGATGCACAAGTACAGCGCGAGCTACCTGGACATGGCGCTGGCGATGCAGGCCTTTCCCTCGCTGGGCGAGGACGCGGTGCTCGAGCTCGTGCGGCGCCTCGCGGTGAACGACCTGCTCGGCAACCCCGACGCCCACCTGAAGAACTTCGGCGTGCTGTACATCGATGGCATTGCACCCCGCCTGGCGCCGGCCTACGACATCGTCGCGTATGCGGCGATCCAGGGCGTCGACGGCCATGCGCTTCCCCTCCTGCCGACGAACACCGCAACGCCCAGGCGCACCGCCCTCTTCACCCCCGCCAACGTGCGCGCCTTCTGCTTCTCGACCGGGCTGCACGAGCCGCTGGTGCGCCGCGTGGTCGCCGACACGGCGCGGCTCGCGCGCAGCCTCTGGCCCGGGATGATCGACGCCTCGACGCTGCCCGCGCCATGGAAAAAACGGCTGCAGCAACGCTTGCAGGCACACCCCTTGCTGCAAGGCATGGCCAGGCGCGGCAAATAGGCCAACCGAAAAACGCGACCCCTAGAATGATTCAGCCCTTCACCCCTCAACCCATTCGAGGCAGCAGCAACTCATGAGCTCCATCAATTTCATCGGCGGCGAAAAAGGCGGTGTCGGCAAGTCGGTCACGGCGCGCGTGCTGGCGCAGTACTTCATCGACCGCAGCCGCCCTTTCACGGGCTTCGACACCGACCGCTCGCACAGCTCGTTCACCCGCTTCTACGAAGGCTTTGCCTCGCCCGTCGTGGTCGACAGCTACGAAGGACTCGACACGGTCGTGAACGGCTTCGAGAGCAACCCGAAGCAGAGCGTGATCGTCGACCTCGCGGCCCAGACACTGGCGCCGCTGTCGCGCTGGATCAAGGAGTCGGACCTCTTCGACGTGTTCGCCGAGATCGGCGTGACCGTCAATTTCTGGCACGTGCTGGACGACGGCAAGGACTCCACAGACCTGCTGGGCACGTTGATCGACACCTTCGGCAACCGGCCCAACTACATCGTGGTGCAGAACTACGGGCGCGGCAGCGACTTCGGCATGCTGCTGGCGTCGCAGTCGCTCTCCAAGGCGAACGCGAACGGCGCGCGTGTCATTGCCCTGCCGCGTTTGCATGAAGCCAGCATGCGCAAGATCGATGCACAGAACACGAGCTTCTGGAAGGCTGTGAACGATCGCGAAGGAGTCCACGCGCTGGGGCTGCTGGAGCGCCAGCGGGTGAAGTCGTGGCTGGCGACGGCCTACGCAGCGTTCGACACGCTGCCGCTGTAAGCCCTGCCGGGCATCCTGTGCAGAGCGCCCGGCGGCAGGTTCAGATCATCCCGCCGTTGATCGAGATCACCTGCCCCGTGATGTAGGCCGCTTCGTCGCTGGCCAGGAACGAAGCCAGCGCGGCCACCTCCTGGGGCGTCCCTGCCCGCTTCACCGGCACCATCTGGTTGATGACCGCGGGATCGAACACGGCGTCCGCCATCGGCGAGGCGATGATCCCCGGCGCAATGGCATTGACCGTCACGCCGCGCGACGCCACCTCGAGCGAGAGCGCCTTGGTCGCGCTGTTGAGCGCGCCCTTGGCCGCGGCGTAGTTGACTTGGCCCCGGTTGCCGGTGATCGCCGACACCGAGGAGATGTTCAGGATGCGTCCCCAGCGCGTGCGCATCATCGGCAGCAGCAGAGGCTGCGTCACGCGGAAGAAGCCGTTGAGCGACACGTCGATCACCTTGTGCCATTGATCGGCGCGCATGCCCGGCAGCACCGCGTCGTCGTGCACGCCAGCGTTGTTGACCAGGATCTGGACCGGCCCGCCTTCCAGGATGCGCGCGCACGCGGCGGCCGAGGCCTCGTCGCTGCGCAGGTCGAACACATGGCATTCCGCCTTGCCGCCCGCCGCCGCGATCGAAGCCGCCAGCTGCTCGACCGCTTCCGGTCGCGAATTCGCGTGCAGCAGCACCGTCGCGCCGTCGCGCGCAAACCGCTCGGCCATGGCGGCACCGAGTGCGCCGCTGGCGCCCGTGATCAGCGCACGTTTTCCTTCGAGACTCATGATCCCCTGCTTTCTGTTGCCAGCGGCGTGTTCAGGACCACCACGGCCCGGCCCTCGGCGAGCGTGCGGCCGTCGTGGGCGTTCACCGCGAATTCATAGAGGATCTGCCGCTCGTCGCCCGACAGGCGCCTGGCCTGCACGTGCAAGGCGCCTTCGATGTCGTCCAGCCGCGCGACGGCCAGCCGCACGTTGCGCGCACTCGCCAGAAAGCCAGCCGACGGCGTGCCGCCCTCGGTGGCCAGCAATCCGCCATGCAGCGCCATGGCCTGCGCCGCGTATTCGATGGCGTTCGGCGCGAGCAATCCGCCGGCGGTGCGCAGCGGGTTGTCCACCAGCCTGTGGGTCGTCGTGCTGCAGCGGATCACTTCCGCGTCCCACCCGTCGAGCCGCTCCAGCAGGCACATGCTGCCGCTGTGTGGAATGCGCTCGGCGATGCCCGCGCGGTCGAGCGTCTGCGGCGCCGTCAAGCGGCGGCCTCCAGGTCGACCACCAGCAGCACGTTGGCGAAGGGCGTGCCTTCGCTCATCGGAATGCCCTGCACGCGGAAACCCAGGCGCTGCAGCAGCGCCGTCCATTCGGCCAGCGGACGGCCCCAGGTCGGCGAGACCTTGTGGCCGCGGATGCGCGTGACCGTGCGGTCGACCCATTGGCTGATCGCGAAACCACGGCGGCTCGACGCATCGCCCACGCGCAGCAGCAAGCGGGCTTTCGGGTTGCCGCCGCGCCGGAGCGCATCGCGCACCCGCGTCAACACGCCCTCTTGCGCCGCGAGGTCCACGTAGTGCAGCACGTCGAGGATCACGACCAGGTCGCAGTCGGGCAAGGCGGCCGAGCACATGTCGGCGCACACCAGGCGCGGTGTCGGCTGCAGATGACCCACCGACGCCTCGGCGCGCGCCACGTCCTTGGGCATCAGTTCGATGCCGGTGTAGTCCGCAGCGGCCGGCGTGCTCGGCCACGAGGTCGGCCAGCGCCCCTGCTGCTGCATCGTGCTCATCGACGCCAGCAGGCTCACGAAGAGGCCCTGTCCGCAGCCGATGTCGACCACGCGGCGATGCTGCGCATCGATCAGCCCGCGCTCGAGCAACCCGCGAAACACCGGATCGCGCCCCAGCTTGCCACGCGCGAACTGCCAGGCGAAGGTGCCGCCCTTCTTGTAGGGAACGGTCGCGGCTTCGTGCAGCTCGCGCCACGCGTTGTCCGTGGACGACAACATCGCGGCACTCACGACTTCAGCCCTTCGGGCAGGGTCACGGCGCGCAATCCATCGGCGCGCAGGCGTTCGAGCAACAAGGGCAATACCTCCAGCAAAACGGGTTTTCCTTCAGCGGTGCGCGCGGCGTTGCCGTCGTGAAGCAGCAGGATGTCGCGGGCCTGCAGGTGGCGGGCGAGGCGCGCCATCACCTTGGCGGGGTCGCCTTCGCGGGTGTCGAAACCGCGGCGCGTCCAGCTCACGAGCGAGAGGCCCAGGCGGTGCAGCACGGGTTCGAGAAACGGATTGCGCAGCCCGGCTGGCGCGCGGAAACAGGTCGGGCGCTGGCCGGTGGCCTCGGCGAGGATGTCCTGCGCCCGTGCGATCTCGCTGGCGAAGCCGCGCGGCCCCAGGAACGAAAAGTTGTGCCGGTGCTGCGCCGTGTGGTTCTGGATGCTGTGGCCGCGCGCCACGATCTCGCGCGCCAGTTCCGGATGCGCGAGCACGCGCTCGGCGATGCAGAAGAAGGTGGCACGCTGGCCATGTGCATCGAGCAGGTCGAGCACGCGGGGCGTGACTTCGGGCTCAGGGCCGTCGTCGATGGTGATCGCCACTTCGCGGCGGGCGGCCGCCGCTTCGGGCAGCCGCGTGACGTTGGGGCCCAGCAGGTTGCTGCGCGGCGTGAGCCCGGCACCGGTGATCAGCGCGTGATTGAGCACGATCGCGCCGATGGCCCACGGCCACGCGCCCGGCACCAGCACGCCCGCGCCGATGGCCGCCACATGCCAGGCCGCGCTGGCGCGCATGGCCGGCGGCCAGGGCCAGGATTCGGGGGTGGCGGTTGCGGAAGACATGGCGGCGGATTTTCCCATCAGGTGCGCCGTGCGGGCGAAGCGGGCGTGGGCGCCACGTGCCGGGCGAAGGCCGCCGACAGCAGCAGTGCCAGCAACGCGCCCGGCGCGACCACGCGACCGATCGACGACAACGCCGGGATGTCCGATATCGCAATCAAGCCGAACGACACCACCGTCGTCAAGTTGGCCAGCATCAACGAAGCCAGCGTGTCTTCGTCCGCCCGCCCTGTCGTACGCAGCTGGTCGAAGAACAGCGCGTAGTTCGAGCCCACCGCCACGATCAGCAGCAGCCCCACCAGGTGCAGGATGCCGAGCGCGGCCTGCGCAAGCGCCATGCCGCCCAGCGTGAGCATCACCGCGAACACCAGCGGCTGGCATACGGCCAGCAGCCGGCGCCACGAGCGCAGGTAGATGCCCAGCAGCACCACCACCGCCAGCGCGCCGAGCAGCACCTGCACGAAGGCCTCGTGCAGATAGCGCTGGTACAGGCTCGCGAGTTCGCGGCCGACGTCGACCACCTGGACGTCGGTCGTGCCCGCCAGCGCGGCTTCGAGCCGGCCCTGGTCGAATTTCGGGCCGGGATGCAGCACGAGCAGCGTCGCCCATCCGCCGCCCGGGCGCTGGTACATCAGCGTGTTCAGCACGGAGCCGAGCGGTCCGCCGGCCAGGTCGGCGCGCTGCACGGGCGCGAGCTTGCGCGCCGCCTCGACATCGGCCAGGAAAGGCCCGAGCCGCGAGGCCGGCAGCGGCAGGCCCTTCGTGGCCTCGGCCAGGCTGGCCTGCAGCGTGGCCGCATCCGGCAGGCTCGCGATGCGCGCGCTCTGCGCGGCCGCGCTGGGCAGCACGCGCGTGACGGCCTCGTAGCCGCCGAGCTCGGCCGTGTCGACCAGCGCGTCGAGCTTTGCTGCCGCCGCTTCGGTGTTGCGCAGCGCCGCCTGCTCGTCGTCGCCGTAGGCCACCACCAGCACGCCGCCGTCGCTCGCGCCGATGTCGTTGCGCAGCATCTCGTCCAGTTGCTGGGCCGACTTGGGCACCGGGCTCATCGCGCCCAGGTCGGCGCGCCACAGGTGACCGCCCTGCCACAGCACCAGCCCCAGCGCGGCCACGCCGAGCGCGGCCAGCGGCCAGCGCAGGCGCGGCAGGCCGCGCACCAGCATGCCGGCGACCTGCGCCATGTACCTGCGCATGCCCATGCCGGTCGCGCCGTCGGGCGCGAGCATCGGCAGCACGTAGCGAGTGGCCAGCGCGGCGGCGATCAGGCCGGCAATGGAGAACACGCCCAGTTGCGCGAGCCCCGGAAAGCCCGAGAACACCAGCGCCGCGAAGCCGCACACCGAGGTGAGCAGCCCGAGCCGCACGGTGGGCCAGTTCAGGTCGCGCCAGCGCTGCCAGCCGGTGCCGGCCACGGATGCGCCCCGCGCCTGGATCAGGTAGTAGATGGCGTAGTCCACCGTCTCGCCGATCAGCGTGCTGCCGAATCCCAGCGTGAGGCCGTGCACGGAGCCGAACACCAGGCTCACGCTCGCGGTGCCGATCACCACGCCCGTCGCCACCGGCAAGAAGGCGATGAGCAGCGCGCGCGGCGAGGCAAAGGCCAACAGCAGCAGCGCGCCCATCACGATGCCGCCGACGATCGCCAGGTGGATGGCTTCGGTCTTGATCTTGTCGCGGCTCATCACCGAGAACACCGGCGGGCCGCTCAACAGCAGCTTGGGCTTCGCCTCACCCATGTCACGCGTGGCGGCGTCGAACGCGGCGTGCACCTTCGCGATGGCCACGGCCTGCGCGTCCAGGTCGCTGCCGGCGGCGCGCGTGGTGGCGATCATCAGCGCGCGCGGCGCGGTGCGCGACATCCACACGCCGTCTTCGCTGCGCGGCGCGCTCGCGGGCACCAGTTCCATGGCGATGCGCTGCGTCTCGCCGGTCGGGTCGCGGTCCAGGAACGGCTTGATCACGTTGCCGGCCGGCGTGCCGAGCATCGACAGCGTCTCGTTGATTGCGTCGCGCAGGCCCCCGGCGGTGAACTGCCCGGGCGTGACGCCGGGCGACAGCTGGTAGCGGTGCTGGAACACCCAGGTGCCGGCTTCGCTCCAGTCGCCGACGTCGCCGTTCTGGATCAGGTCGAAGAGCCGGCTCTCGCGCATGGTCTTGCCCACCGCGCGCGACACCGTGGCGCGCTGCTCGGCGCTGCCGCCTTCGAAGCCCAGCATCAGGGTGCGCGAGGCGACGCCGCTTTGCAGCTGCTCGATCAGCACGCGCTGGCGCAGGTCGGGGCTCTTGGGCAGGAACGCCGAGAGATCGGCGCCGATCTGCGTGCGCGCGATGACCACCGCGCCGCACACCAGCACCAGCAGCCATGCCAGCAGCACGACCGCCCTGCGCCGCCAGCTCGGCGGGCCGCCCGCCTCTGGCGCCGTCACGGCAGTCACGGGGTGGTGCGTCCGGCCGCGCCGGACGGAGCAGCGGCGGCGGGCGCGGGCGCCGGCGCGTTCGGCGAGATGTTCATGACCGACCGGTCACCGCCGACGAACTCCATCTCCAGCCCCAGCACGTCGCTCGCGCGGCCGCTGATGCGGATGCTGCGCACCTGCGCGGCCAGCCGGCTGTCCATGGGTGCGAGGTCGAGCGTCCATTGGCCCGGCGCGCCCGTCACCGTGCTCTTGAAGTAGCGCTGCAGCGTCGCGCCGTCGCCGCTCAGCGTGCCGCGCATGGCTTCCACCAGGCCGAGCAGCTCGGGCATGCTGTCCAGCGCCAGCGTGCGGTTGCGGCCGCCGCGCGAGAGCGTGAGCGTGTTGCCGTCGACGGCCATGGTCTCGATGCGCGGCGACAGCGTGCGGCGCACGAGCTTGTCGGGGGCATCGAAGCTCAGCGTGCCGCTCGCATCGAGCGGGCCTTCCAGGCCATGCACGAAGCGCTGTTCGGTGAAGCGGGCCTCGCCGCTCTTCTGTTTGGCCAGGAGGCCCATCAGCTCGGGCAGGTCGAACGCCCACGCCGGCGCGGCGCAGAAAGCCACCGCGAGTACGAACACCTTGCAAAGCCGGTCAAGCCGCATCTTCGAGCCAGAAATCATGAAAGTTGAACCAGTTGTACGGATAAGCGCGGCACAGCGCCTCCAGGCGTGCGACGTAGGCCTCGACGGCGGCACGGATGCGCCGCTCGCGGTCCGCGGCGTCGGCGGCCGGCTCTGCGAAGTCGGCCAGCGGATCGAACCGGACATCGTAGCGGGCACCGCCGCCATAGAGGCCGGCCATGAAGAACACCTTGCGGCGCAGCAGCGCCGCGAGCCGGAACGGCCCGTCGTTGAAGGTGGCGGGCTGCCCGAGGAACGGCAGCACGATGTTGTTGCCGCGGTGGTGCGAGGGCTGCTCTTCGCTGCCCGGCAGCGTGCGGTCGGCCAGCATGCCGCCCAGGCCCCCGCCGTCGAGCCAGTCGCGCAGCGCGAGCATCGAATGCGGCCGGCCGAGCGAGATCACGTGGGGCCGCATCTGGGGCACCGCGATGTTGTTGAGGATGGCGGTGATGCGCTGCGCGTTGTCCGGGTACATCAGCATCGCCAGACGCAGGTCGTGCTGTTGGGTCTGGTGCTTGCAGGCCCCCATGACCTCGAAGCTGCCCACGTGCGCGCCGAGCAGGAAAGCCCCCCGCCCTTCGGCCGCCTCGGTTTCCAGCGGAACGTTGCCTTCGATCGTCAGCTTGAAGAGATCCATGCGCCCGCGCAGGAAGTACACGCGGTCCAGGACCGTCGACGAAAACGCGTGCAGCAGCCGGTAGCCGTCGACCCAGCCGGCGTGCGGGCCGATGGCCCGGAACAGGTAGCGCTTGATCTGCCGGCGCGGCACGGGCGCGAACAGCAGGAAGTACAGGCTGATCGGCGGCAGCAGCAGGCGTGTGACATGGCGCCCGCACACCAGGGCCATGAAGCAGATGAAGCGCAGCGCCAGCATGTTGCTGCGCTCGGGCGCCTGGGTCCAGCCGCTCTTCTGCGCGGTCTGGGCGGCCTCGTTGACGGCGCGCGTTTCAGCGTCGGTGTGCTTCATGACGCGGACTCTTGCACGGCCGTCCAGCGGCCGCTGACAGCCACCACGCCGTCGCAGCGCACGTCGAAGCGCACGCCGCGGCCGGCACCGGCTTCCGGATGCAGTTCGATGCAGAGCGTGCTCCCGGGCCGCACGGGCGCAAGGAACTTGGCCGCCGCGAGCGTCGGCGTCGTCCCCAGGCGCGCGACCAGCGCCGGCACACGCTGGATGGCCTCCATGACCTCGGCCAGCACCAGCGCGCCCGGCAGCAGCGGCTGGCCGGGGAAATGGCCGGCGAAAGAAGGATGGTCGACGGGCACCGTGTGGCCGATCTTCACCGGCGTGTCGTCTTCCGCGAGTTGCGCCAGCGCGAATTCGCGCAGCGCCCGCACGGTGAGCTTGCCGGTGCCTTCGCGCGGAAAAGACTTCACCTGCACTACCCGGCGCGGCACGAACACCGGCTCCAGGCGTTGGCGCAGCGCCGCGACGATCGCGCCCGCCGCCAGCGTGGGCGCGACCACGAAGGCCACCGGCCGCACCACGCCGTCGGCCACTTCGTCGGGCAGCCAGAAGGCGCCGTCGTCGACGCCGGGAATGCTGTTCAGGTGGTAGTTCAGGTGGGCCAGCGAACTGCGCCGGCCGGCCACGTGGATCAGGTCGTTCGCGCGGCCGAACAGGCGAAAGCGCCGGTCGTCCAGCAGCTCGAGCACGTCGGCCATCGGCGTCGGTTCGGGCAGGAAGTCGCCCTCGAAGATGAAGCGCTCGGGCCCATCGGCCTCGCCCGGCTCC
Source organism: Variovorax sp. 770b2 (assembly GCF_900115685.1). GTDB lineage: Bacteria > Pseudomonadota > Gammaproteobacteria > Burkholderiales > Burkholderiaceae_C > Variovorax. The sequence goes on from NZ_FOXJ01000001.1 coordinate 1,868,603, forward strand.
GCGTGCACGCGGATCTGGCCGAAGTTTTCCCAGATTTCGCTGTCGGTCGTGCGGCGCGTGGCGACCTGGCCCGACTCGGTGCTGCCGTAGATTTCGAGCAGCACCGCGCCCATGGCCTCTTCGGCCTGCAGCGCAAGTTGCGGCGACAGCGGCGCTGTGGCCGAGAGGATCAGGTCCACGGGCGGCAGCGCGATGCCCGAGAGCAGCAGCGTCTTCAGATGGAACGGCGTGGTCACCAGCGCGCGCGGGCGCGGCACCGAGGCCAGCGTCTGCGCCACGTCGGCCGGAAAGAACGGCCGCCCGCTTTCGAAAGCGGCGCCGCCCAGCATCGCCAGCAGCACCGACGATTCGAGCCCGTAGCTGTGCTGCACCGGCACGGTCGCAACCAGCGTCAGGCCTTCGAGCGTGGGGCGCTCCAGCACGCGGCAGAGTCGCTCGACGGCGACGGCCACGTCGCCCACCAGCGTGCGCCAGGTCTTGGCATGCGGCTGCGGCGCGCCGGTGGAGCCCGAGGTGAGCAGGCTGGCTGCGTGCATCGCGCCGTCGAACGCGGGCACGGTCGCGCTCGCATCGCCTTCGAGGCTGGAGCGGTCTTCGATCAGCACGCGCTGCATGCCGGGCGTCTGCAGCTTCGTGTCGTCGGTGAGCGCGAACAGGCCGGTGCCATGGCTTTCGACCAGCCGCGCCAGCGTGTCGGCTCGCGCATCGGGCGGCAGGAGGCTTGCATGGCCGCGCACCAGCGCGGCGCCCAGGCTCACGGCGAAGGCGTAGCGGTCGATGCACAGGTTGACCGCGGGACCTTCGGCCGGCAGCACCGGCGCGAAGCGGGCCACGTCGGCCAGGAACTGGCGGGTGCTCACGGGCACGCCGGCGCGCCAGGCCAGGGGAGCGTCGGGGTCGCGGTCCGCGAGCAGGGGCAGGAAGTGGGTGTCTGTCGTCACGCGGGCTGCGCCTGTGTCACCGGGGGCCGGCGCCGTTGTCGACCGACGAGGTGCCGTAGAAGGCGCGCACCGCATCGACCAGGCGCGTGCGCTCGAATTCGGGGTGCAGCCTGTAGCGCACCAGGTGCTCGCCCACGAAAAGCAGGGCCACCGACACCGGCGACAGCACATTGGCCAGCAGCGACCAGGCCGAGAACGGCATCGTCAGGTAGACCACGATCGACGACACGACCACCACCGCGAAATACACGGTCCAGACCTGCGTGAGGTGGGTCGTATAGGACAGCATGTGCCCCTTGAGCGGGTGCACGCGCTGCGCGAACTGCGTGATCAGCGGCAGCCCGCGGCCGCGCAGCGTGGAGGCGAACCAGCCGCACAGCGCGCCGTTGATGCCCACGTGCTGCAGCACATAGAGGCGGTTCGGATCGCCCGCCTCACCCAGGAAGACGAGCGCGAAGCCGCCGATGCCCAGCGCCGCCGCGGCGGCAAAGCCCCAGCGGCCGAACCAGCTTGCGGCAAAGCCCATGGCCGCAAGCCAGAGCGGGCCGAGCAACACCACCACCGCCCACGGCTCGGTGGCGTGGAACAGGGTCATCCAGTGAGAGAGGCCGGCATAGGCCACTCCCACCAGCAGCAGGAGCGCCAGTCGCCATCGTGACATCGTCAGGAAGCGCTGCGATGCTGGGCGACGTGGGTCGCGAGCGTGCGCAGCGACTGGAAGATTTGCTGGTTGCGCTCGTCGTCCGAGCGCAGCTGGAAGCCGTAGCGCCGCGAGACTTCGAGCGCGACTTCGAGGATGTCGATGGAGTCAAGCCCCAAACCTTCGCCGTACAGCGGATCGGTGGGGACGATGTCCTCGGGTGCAACCTCGAGGTTGAGGGCGTTCACGAGCAGTACGGCGAGTTCTTTTTCGATCGGCGACTGTTCTGACGCATCGCCAGTGGCGGGAATGGGGGGCTGAGCAGTCGATGACAAAAAAACCTCCTGAAAACTTTTTCCTGAACCTTCGTGCGGCCGTGGATTATAGGAGTGCTGCTTGGGGCCTGTTCACCCTGTGCAAGGGGGTCGCGTTGCTTCGCAAAGGGGCTGGCTGCAAGGCGCCCGCGCACAGCAAGGCTGGTGCCTTGCAAGCGTGGGCAACGCCGCAGACGGCCCCTTTGCGAAGCAACCCGGAGGGAAGCTCGCCACAGCCCGCCCCTGGGCGTTGCGTTCCTTGTGCGTGCGGACGCACGCACGGCGTCACGCGCCTTGATGGGCGGGCTGTGGCGAGCAACGCGACCCCCTTGCACAGGGTGGACAGGCCCTAGACTACCCGCTTCGATACGACCCGGAGCCCTCCATGGCAGACCCCCTTCTGATCGCCCGCCACGACAGCATCGAGTGCGCCCTCCTCCCCAGCCTCGCCAACCGCCATGGCCTGATCACCGGGGCCACCGGCACGGGCAAGACGGTCACCCTGCAGACCATCGCCGAGAAGCTCTCCAGCATCGGCGTGCCGGTGTTCATGGCCGACGTGAAGGGCGACCTCACCGGCATCAGCCAGAAAGGCGCCGTCGGCGACAAGCTGGCCGCCACGCTGAAAGAACGCGGCATCGACGTGCCCGAGCCCTCCGCCTGCCCCGTGACGCTGTGGGACGTGTTCGGCGAACAGGGCCACCCGGTGCGGGCCACCGTCTCCGACATGGGCCCGCTGCTCCTGGGCCGCATGCTCGACGTGAACGAAACCCAGGCGGGCGTGCTGAACCTGGTGTTCAAGATCGCCGACGACAACGGCATGCTGCTGCTCGACCTGAAGGACCTGCGCGCCATGCTGCAGTACGTGGGCGAAAACGCGAGCCAGTTCACCACGCAGTACGGCAACATCAGCGCCGCCAGCGTGGGCGCCATCCAGCGCGGCCTGCTGCAGATCGAGACCCAGGGCGGCGACAAGTTCTTCGGCGAACCGATGCTCAACATCGCCGACTTCATGCAGACGGTGGGCGGCAAGGGCGTGGTCAACGTGCTGGCGGCCGACAAGCTGATGAACTCGCCGCGCCTGTACGCGACCTTTCTCTTGTGGATGCTGTCGGAGCTGTTCGAGCAATTGCCCGAAATCGGCGACCCCGACCAGCCCAAGCTGGCCTTCTTCTTCGACGAGGCCCACCTGCTGTTCAACGAGGCGCCCAAGGCGCTGGTGGAGCGCATCGAACTGGTGGTGCGGCTCGTGCGCTCCAAGGGCGTGGGCGTGTATTTCGTCACCCAGAACCCGCTGGACATTCCCGACACGGTGCTGGCGCAGCTCGGCAACCGCGTGCAGCACGCGCTGCGCGCCTTCACCCCGCGCGACCAGAAGGCCGTGAAGGCGGCAGCCACCACCATGCGCCAGAAGCCCGGCCTGGACATCGAGACGGCCATCACCGAGCTCGCGGTCGGCGAGGCGCTGGTGAGCTTCCTCGACGAGAAGGGCCGCCCGAGCGTGACCGAGCGCGTGTTCGTGCTGCCGCCGGGCAGCCAGCTCGGCCCGATCACGCCCGACCAGCGCAAGGCATTGATCGCCAACTCGCTCGTCGCCGGCGTGTACGAGAAGACGGTGGACCGCGAATCGGCCTACGAAAAGCTCAAGGGCCGCGCCGAGTCCGCGCCTGACGCGTCTGCGGCCAAGGCGCAGGTGGGCAAGGCGGCCGAAGAGTCCGGCTCCGGCATGGGCGGCATGCTCAACGACATGATCTTCGGCAGCACGGGCCCGCGCGGCGGCAAGCGCGACGGCCTGGTGCAGACCATGGCCAAGTCGGCGGTGCGCACCATGGGCACCTCGGTGGGCAAGGAGATCTTGCGCGGCGTGCTCGGCGGGATCTTCGGTTCCAAGAAGCGCTGAGGCCGACGGCAACCACCCGCACCACGGAAACCTGCATGTCCACCAGCAAGCTGCCGGACAAGGAGGTCAGCGAATTCTGGGAGCGCTGCATCTGGCCGCGCGTGCTGACCCAGAGCGAGCGCGAGGTGGTCCACAAGGCGCTCTACACCCGCGAACACGGCCCGGGCGAATTCGTCTGCCAGCGCAACGAGATCGCCGACAGCTGGATCGGCGTGATCCGCGGCTTCCTGCGCGTGCAGGACACCTCGGCCGACGGCAAGCCGGTGATGTTCACCGGCGTGGCCACCGGCGGCTGGATCGGCGAAGGCTCGCTGCTGAAGGTGGAGCAGCGCAAGTACGAGATCGCCGCGACCCGCCCCACCACCACGCTGCACCTGCCGCGCGAGACCTTCACCTGGCTGCTGGACAAGAGCGTGCCCTTCAACCATTTCATGCTCTCGCACCTGAACGAGCGGCTGAGCCAGTTCATCGCGACCGTGAAGTTCGACCGGCTGCTGGAGCCCACCGCCCGCGTGGCGCGCGGCATTGCGAGCCTCTTTCATCCGGTGCTCTATCCGAACACCGACGCGACCCTGCAGATCAGCCAGGAAGAAATCGGCTGGATGGTCGGCGTGTCGCGCCAGCGGGTGAACGTGGCGCTGCACGAGCTCGAAGCCGTCCAGCTCATCAAGACGGGCTACGGCTACATCAACGTGCTCGACAGGCAGCGCCTGTCGAGGTTTCCGAACAACCAACCCGGCTGATACGGGTGGAAGCTCGCGCGGCTCAGAAGGTCACGGACACCGGCGCGGCCGGCAGGTCCTGCCCGCCGGGGCCGTTGCGGAAGGTGGTCGGGCTCCATGGCACCTGCCCCACGCCGGACCTGGTCCAATCGCACACGCCGTCGGGGAACGTCGCCTGCAGGCGAACCTGCTGGCCGCCGGTGAAGCGGATGCCCGCATAGTCGGCCGATGCGAAGTCGATCGGCTTCAACTGGCACTTGAACACGTCTTCCGACAGCGGCCCACCGGACACGACGCGCACCGACTCGTAGGGCCTGACCGGGCACGCGGAGGTGGTGAAGCCGACGTCCACCAGCTCGGCCGTGGTCATGCCCGCGGTCGCGATGCAGGAATCGACCGCGTCGGAGGGCTTGTTCTTCACGACCTTCTTCTCCTTCGCATCCTGCGACTTGTCGGCCTCCATCGCGCTCAGCCAGCGGTCCATCATGAGAAAGGCCTGCTTGGTGAGCGCCACGCCGGTGCCGGCCGCGCTCGCCAGCACCACGTGGTTGTCGTGCCCGCCGTTGCCCGCATCGAGCCGCGCGCGCTGCTCGAAGGTGCGCCATGCCATGTGGATGTCGGCGCCCAGCTCGGGCCGCAGGTCCACGATCGGCACCTTGGCGAGATTCTTCGCGTAGCTGACCAGGCCGCTGCGGTAGAGCGCGGTCATGGCGCTGGTCTGCGCACGGGCGCGCACCGCGGGAATGACGGCCTTGTCGCCCGACCAGACCATGTCCGCATCCCAGCTGCCGATGCCTTCGTTGAGCGCGACGAACTCCTCGGGCGTGACGGCGTGGGATCGCAGCGCCTTCAGGCCGTACTGCACGCCCGCGTTGTCGTAGGGCAGGTTGGGCACGGTGTTGCCGTTGAGCTCGGTGGTGCCCAGGATCGCGGTCATCACGTCGTGGATGGTGCAGCGCACGCCATTGGGCCGCAGCACCGGGTCGTACACCAGCGCCGCCGGAAAGCCCGGGCCGCAATTGGTGGACTGCACCGGGTTCTGGGGCGCCAGGAACGAATAGACCCACATGGTGCAGTAGTCGGCCGTCGGATGGCCCTCGATGGCGGCCCGCGCCGCCAGCGAGAGGCCGGCGCCCGGGCCGGTGCCGTAGTAGCGCCAGAGGTTGCCGCAGTCGCGCGTCTCGATCCAGGTCGTGACCGCATCGGGGTAGCTGTAGCCGGTCTGCAGGCCGTCGAGCAGGCCGGGCATCACCGAGGCCGGCACGGTCTGCATCATCGAGCCGCCCGAGCCGCCGTCGGACATGGTGAAGCGGATCTCGCCGTAGGTGTCGACGATGTGCTCCTTGACCATCATGATGTTCTCGGTCGCCAGGAACTCGTTGTTGTTGTCGTTGTGGTTCGTCAGCTGCGAATTGACGGTCATGAAGCCGGCGCGCAGCGCGTTGTCGTCGAAGAGGGCCGTGCCCGGGTTCTGCTGGAAGCGGTTGCCCGAGGCCGAGGCGCCCATCTTCCAGAGCACCTTGCCGTTCCAGCCCTTCTGCGGCTCCCACGGCGTCCAGGGCTTGGCCGGGTCGAAGTACACCGCCACCTGGTATTCGCTGCGGCCCATGGTGCCCAGCTCCACGCGCAGCAGGGCCTTCACGGTGTCGCCGCGGTCGGTGGTGAAGTTCGCGATGTCGGCGTCCTTCGGGCGCTTGGTGGGGTCGTATTGCAGGAAGCAGGCGTAGGGGCCGAACGGCTGCTGGCCGCAGTCGGTGCCTTCCTTGGCCTTGGGCTGGTAGTAGTAGGTATAGACGGTCGGCGCGTTGCAGTCGGCATCGACCGGGTCGGCGTCCAGGCCACTCACCTGCGTGGTCGCGCTCGCCGAGAGCCCGGTGCCTGGCACCGTCACGGTCGCGACCGAGCCCGCCTTCGTCGCGCAGATCCACGGCTGCACCGGCGTGCCCGCGAAGATGTTGCCGCCGCGGGCGAAGTTCTCGATGGCGAGCTTCGCGCCGGTCTTCGTGGACTTGAGCGTGGCGGTCAGCGTGTTGCTGCCGACGCGAAGCCCGGTGACCGTGCCGAGCACGCGGCCGTCGGCGCGCAGGGCGAAGGCGGAAGACACGTCCTTGCCGTCGAGGTCCACGGCGAGGTCGAGCGCGCTCTTGCCCTCGGGCAGCACGATCTCGACGTAGGCATCGCCGTCGCTGATCATGTCGGCGCGGTTCGACAGCGTGCGGATCTTCAGCTCGCCGGTTGCTTGCACCGGCGGCCCATCGCCGGGCGGCGGATTGTTCGTGGGCGGCGTGTTGCCCGAGGGCGGCACGATCGGCAGGAAGCCGCTGCCGCCTCCCCCGTCGCCGCCGCAGTTGATGAGGGAAGCCAGCACACACAGGCCCAATACCCTGAGCCCCGCTCGGTAGATGTCTCGCATCGTGTCTCCTTCGTTATTTGAGGAAAAAGCGACGCGATTCCACTACTTTCGTTTTCCGCGGACTGTTATGGGAACGACATTTCAGGCCCGACTAGGGTTTGTCCCACGCGGGGACATCGGGGGCTACCAGCGCAGCAGGCGCGGGCCCAGCACGGCGCCGACCAGCACCGGCACGGCAATCCCGCTCACGTACCAGACCGCCAGGAACGGCGCGGTGAGTTCCATGCAGTGCAGCGCGTAGACCGCAGCGCCGACACCGCCCGCGAGCGCGCCCGCCGCGGCGCCCGCCAGCGCGGGCTGCGTGGGCGCGAGCCCCTTGAGCGCCACCAGCGTGGCCGCGAAAACCGGCAGCGCCATGAGCCCGATGCTCGCCGCGCAGATGCGCCACGACTGCCCCATGAGCGAGGGCATCTGGTCCTCGGCCGGCATGGTGAACCACGCGAGGACGGCCAGCGCCCAGATGCCCAGAACCGGCAACGCCGCGCCGGCCCAGGCATGCCGCACGGCAACGCCCGGCCGCGCAAACCGCTGCACCATCACGAAGCCGGCCGCCGCGATGCACAGCGGGAACAGCACCTTGACCCAGAACATCGGCCAGAACATGGCCTGCACCAGGTCGCGCCGCAGCCCGTACTCGGCGAACAGGATCACGAGCGACAGCGGCACGCCCGCCAGCAGCGCGAGGCCCAGGCGCCGGCTCGCCGCGCGGCGCGGCGCGGCGACGGGGCCGTTCGCGAGCATCGCGACCAGATCGTCGGTCTTCATGCGGCGGCACTCCAGCTGTGGCCGAAGCGCGCGGCCAGGGCCTTCAGCCCGCGGTGGATGCCGACCTTCACCGCCGACTCCGACATGCCCGTGAGGCTCGCGGTCTCGGCCACCGAGAGGCCTTCGATCTTCACGTGCACGATCGGCAGGCGCTGGCGCTCGGGCAGCGTCTGGAGCAGGCCGCCCAGGTCGCGCTTCGCATCGCTGGCCTCGGTGGCCGACTCGGCGAACACCGCGAGGTCGTCGTCCAGCGGGTCATGCAGGTCTTCGCGGACCGACTTGGCGCGCAGGAGGTCGATCATCTTGTAGCGCGCGATCGCATGCACCCAGGCCGTCAACGGCTGGTCGCTCTGGTAGGTATGGCGCTGGTTGTGCATGGCGAGCAGGCATTCCTGGACGAGGTCTTCCACTTCATCGGGCCAGCCAAAGAGGCGCTTGCCCAGAAAGGCGCGCAGGTGCGCGCTGAGTTTCTGCAGGAATTCGCGGTAGGCCTTCGCATCGCCGGCCAGGCCCCGAAGGAACAGGCTCCGCAACGCCGCTTCCGCGTCGCTCATCTGCATCCTGCTACCTTCAGTGGTTCGTGCCATCGGGCTGGCCGGTTACAGCCTGGTCGAAAAATAGTGCGTTGGATTGTGCCGTGACACGGAAAGTGCCAGCACCCGCAAGCGCTTCGCCCGCAAGCCCTTCGCCCGCCCATGGGCTAAGCTGCGCCGATGTTCAGCGGACTCGTCTCGCACCCCTGGGCCTATCCGGCGCTGGAGGTGGCGCACATCGTGGGCATCGCGCTGCTGTTCGGCGGGCTCTTCGTGTTCGAGCTGCGCGCCCTGGGCATGGGGCGCGAACTGCCCGCGCCGCTGCTGGCGCGCATGACGCTGCGCCCCGCCCTCGCTGGCTTCGGCCTGTGCGCGGTCACCGGGCTCACGATGTTCTCCGGCCAGCCCGACGAGCTGCTGGCCAACACCGCGTTTCGCATCAAGCTGCTGCTGATCGCACTGGCCGGCGCCAACGCGGCGCTCTTTCACTTTCGCAGTGGCGTCGCGGCCCTGGACCGGTTCGCCAGGGTGCAATGCCTTCTCTCCTTGGGGTTTTGGCTCGCTGTCATCATCTGCGGGCGCTGGATCGCCTACCTCTGAACTTTCCGAACCGAAGGAGACCGAGATGATGCAAAGACGCCTCTTCGTTGCCGCCTCGATGGGCCTCGCATTGCCCGCCTGGGCCCACCATGGATGGAGCAGCTTCGACCAGGAGCGCCCGCTGTACCTGGAGGGGCGTGCGACCAAGGTCATGTGGCGCAACCCGCACGGCGAACTGGAGCTGGAGCTCTCCGAAAACCCCGCGCTTCCCGCCGACCTGAAGCAACGCGCATTGCCGAAACAGTCGACGTCCGTCGACGGCCCCGCGCTCCTGGCCAAGGCGCAATTGCCGACGCGGCGCGACCGCAAATGGCAGGTCGAGCTGGCGCCCCTCACGCGCCTGCAGGCCTGGGGCGTGGAAGAGATCAAGCCCGGCACCCAGGTGGGCGTGCTCGGCTTCACTTTCACCGGCGAGAAAGGCGATGCGGTGCTGCGCGCCGAATACCTGTTCGTCGGCGGCAAGACCTACGGCCTGCGCTCCTCGCCGGCCTGAGCAGCGCGCTGCGTTCGATGGATGCAGGGCATGGTCCGCCCCGGCTTGCCAGCCGCACGAGTGATCGGTACATTGCATTTTTTGAGGGCCTCCAATGTCCGTAGATAGCACCGAGATCCCTTCCGCACTGCCGGCCGGCACGGCGCCCTTCCCTCCGCTGCACCCCTCCTCCTCGACCGGTCACATCCGCCTGACCTCGCATGCCGGCGGCTTCGGCGCACTGCCCATCCAGTGGGGCGCGGCCACCGCCACCGAACGTGGCCCCGTGGTCGGCACGACCACCAAGCGCGCGCACCGCAACGTCATCGGCACGCACAGCGGCTCGTACAGCGTGTACCGCGCGCTCGCGGTGGCGTCGGGCGCCTTGAAGCGCGAGCACAAGGCCGACCTCACCAACACATCGCCCACCGACGTGATCGGCCCGTACCCGCAGTGGGGCGAGCCCGGCCGCATCGTCTCGCTCGACCCCTGGGGCGCGCTGGTGGCCGATGCGTTCTCCACCGAACTGGCCGCGGGCTACGACATCCGCCCGACCATCGCGATCACCAAGGCGCACGTGATCCTGCCCGAGGTGATCGAGGCGCTGCAAAGCGGGCGCCTGAAGGCCGACGGCCACTTCCTCACTTCCGGCGGCGCCGCGATGGTGACCAAGGCGGCCATCGAGCCCGTGTGGTACCTGCCCGAGGTGGCGCGGCGCTTCGGCTGCTCGGAGACCGACCTGCGCCGCACGCTCTTCGAGGAGACCGGCGGCATGTACCCCGAGCTGGTCACGCGCTCCGACCTGGAGGTGTTTTTGCCGCCCATCGGCGGGCAGACGCTCTACATCTTCGGCAACCCGCGCGACCTGGCCAACCCCGACGTGGAACTCACCGCGCGCATCCACGACGAGTGCAACGGCTCGGACGTGTTCGGCTCGGACATCTGCACCTGCCGCCCCTACCTCACGCACGCGATCGAGGAATGCATCCAGGGCGCGCAGCGCGGCGGCGTGGGGCTCATCGCCTACTCGCGCAAGGAAGGCCGGGCGCTGGGCGAAGTGACCAAGTTCCTGGTCTACAACGCCCGCAAGCGCCAGGTGGGCGGCGACACGGCCGACCAGTATTTCGCGCGCACCGAGTGCGTGGCCGGGGTGCAGGACATGCGCTTCCAGGAGCTGATGCCCGACGTCTTCCACTGGCTGGGCATCAAGAAGATCCATCGGCTCGTGTCGATGAGCAACATGAAGTTCGACGCGATCACCGGCTCGGGCATCGAGATCGGCGAGCGCGTGAACATTCCCGATGAACTGATCCCGGCGGACGCCCGCGTGGAGATGGACGCCAAGATGGCCGCCGGCTACTTCACGCCCGGCCCGGTGCCCGACGCCGAGGAACTCAAGAAGGCCAAGGGCCGCGGACTCACTGAATGACCACCAGCAACAACACCGATCCCAACATGCCGGCCGACGGCTCCGGCAGCCTCGCGCCCGGCGGCGCGGGCAAGGTCGATCCGTCGATCGAATTCACCGCCGACACCGGCCACCCGGCCGGCGCGGCCTCGCTGCTGCGCACCACCGCCGCCATCCGCCAGCGCGCGGGCGCCCTGCTGGCGCGCGCGCGGCGCGGCGAATCGCAGTGGTTCCGCATCGGCAGCGACGACGCGCTCGAAGACGCGGCGCGCACCGTGGCCGAGGTCACGCGCGAGCGCTATCCGTGGGACACCATCCCGTACCACAGCCGCTGGCGCCACTTCGAGGCCGGCGGCGTCGATCGCCTGAAGCAACTCGACCAGCTGCTCGGCAAGGGCATCGACGCCCGGCAGCGCGCCCGCTCGCACATCGATCTCGTGCTGGTGAGCGTGCTGCTCGATGCCGGTGCCGGCCCCGACTGGCACTACACCGAGCCGGCCACCGGCGAGCGCTACACGCGCTCCGAGGGCCTGGGCGTCGCGAGCTTCCATGCCTTCACCAGCGGGCTCTTTTCGTCCGACCCCGACCATCCGCTGCAGGCCGACGCGGCCGGCCTCAAGGGTCTGGTGACCGACCGGCTCGGCGACGCGTTCCAGGTGAGCGACGTCAATCCGCTGGTGGGTCTTTCAGGCCGCGCCACGCTGCTGCGCCGGCTCGGCGAGGCGATGGGCGAGCAGCCCGAATACTTCGGCGACGACGGCCGGCCGGGGGGCCTGTTCGATGCGCTGGTCGGCCCGTTCGGCCCGGCCGCACCGCCCACGGCCGAGATCACCGCGCACCAGATCCTCTCGCTGCTGCTGGAGACGCTCTCGCGCATCTGGCCCTCGGCCAATGCGGTGGACAGCATCGCCATCGACGGCAGCGACAACGCAGGCGGCATCGGCTCGGGCGACCCGGCGCTCGCGCTGGGCGACTGCTGGCGTCACAGCGCGGTGCGCGGCCCCGGGCTCACCAACGGCTGGATGCCCTTTCACAAGCTCTCGCAGTGGCTCACCTATTCGCTGCTCGAGCCCTTCGAATGGGCGGGCGTGAAGGTGCGCCACCTCGATGCGCTCACCGCGCTCCCCGAATACCGCAACGGCGGCCTGCTGATCGACAGCGGCGTGATCGTGCCCAAGGATGCAGCTTTTCTCACCCGCCGCTGGAAGGCCGGCGACGAGTTCATCGTCGAATGGCGCGCGCTCACCGTGGCGCTGCTGGACGAGGTGGCGCCGCGCGTGCGCAAGGTGCTCGACCGCACCGAGGAGGAGCTTCCGCTCGCCTGCGTGCTCGAAGGCGGCACCTGGGCGGCGGGCCGGGCACTGGCACAACGCTTGCGTGACGGAGCGCCACCGCTGCTGATCGAGAGCGACGGCACCGTCTTTTAGACTCGCGGGTTCACTTCCAGCAACGCCAGAAAAAATTCCAATGAGCAACGTCCACCTCGTCGACCATCCCCTCGTCCAGCACAAGCTCACGCTGATGCGCCGCAAGGACGCCTCCACCAACAGCTTTCGCCGGCTCCTCAACGAAATCAGCATGCTCATGGCCTACGAGGTCACGCGCGACATGCCGATGCAGGACATCGAGGTCGAAACCCCGCTGGAGACCATGCAGGCCAAGGTCATCGACGGCAAGAAGCTGGTGCTGGTGTCGATCCTGCGCGCCGGCACCGGCATCCTGGACGGCATGCTGACGGTGGTGCCCGGCGCCCGCGTCGGCCACATCGGCCTGTACCGCGACCCCAAGACGCTCACGGCCGTCGAGTACTACTTCAAGATGCCCGGCGAGATGGAGAACCGCGACGTGATCGTGGTCGACCCGATGCTGGCCACCGGCAATTCGGCGGTGGCCGCGGTCGAGCGGCTGAAGGAACTCAACCCGAAGTCGATCAAGTTCGTGTGCCTGCTGACCTGCCCCGAAGGCGTGGCGACGATGCAGAAGGCGCACCCGGACGTGCCGATCTACACCGCGGCGATCGACCGCGAACTCAACAGCCACGGCTACATCCTGCCGGGCCTGGGCGACGCCGGCGACCGCATCTTCGGCACGAAATAAGGCTCGCCCCCAATAGGGCTCGCCCCCAGGCTGCGCGGCACTTCGTGTCCGCTTCGCCAACCCCCTACCGGGGGCAACACCTGCGGCCCGGCAAAGCCGGTTCCGCGGTGTTTCCCGAAGGGGCAGCGATCGGGCACGGGGATTGCAGCGCTTTAACTTTTTTACGACCGAGGAGAAGACCGTGACAGCACGCCGTCAGTTGATCATTCGTTCCGTCGCCATCGCCGCAGCACTCGCGGCCGGCGCGCCGGGCATCGCGCTTGCGCAGGCCAAGCTCAAGGTGGCGGCGGTGTACACCGTGCCCTTCGAGCAGCAATGGGTGGGCCGCATCCACAAGGCGCTGAAGGCGGCCGAGGCGCGCGGGGAGATCGAATACAAGGCCACCGAGAACGTCAGCAACGCCGACTACGAGCGCGTGATGCGCGAGTACGCCACCGGCGGCAACCAGCTGATCCTGGGCGAGGTGTTCGGCGTGGAAGCGGCGGCGCGCAAGGTCGCCAAGGACTTTCCGAAGGTCGCGTTCCTCATGGGCTCGTCGCTCAAGCCCCAGGCACCCAACTTCAGCGTGTTCGACAACTTCATCCAGGAGCCGGCATACCTGAGCGGCATGGTGGCCGGCGGCATGACCAAAAGCAACCGCATCGGCATGGTCGGCGGCTTCCCGATTCCCGAGGTCAACCGCCTCATGAACGCCTTCATCGCGGGCGCCAAGGAAACGAATCCGAAAGTCGAGTTCAGCGTGAGCTTCATCAACAGCTGGTTCGATCCGCCCAAGGCCAAGGAAGCGGCCTTCGCGATGATCGACAAGGGCGCCGACGTGATGTACGCCGAGCGCTTCGGCGTCTCCGATGCGGCCAAGGAAAAGGGCAAGCTCGCCATCGGCAACGTGATCGACACGCAGAGCCAGTACCCCGACACGGTGGTCGCCTCGGCGCTGTGGAACTTCGAGCCCTCGGCCGACCGCGCGATCAAGCTCGTGAAGGAAGGCAAGTTCGCCGCCGAGGACTACGGCGTCTATTCGCAGATGAAGCACAAGGGCTCCGAGCTCGCACCGCTCGGCACCTTCGAGAAGAAGGTGCCGGCCGACATCGTCGCCAAGGTGAAGGCCAGGCAGGCCGACATCCTCGCGGGCAAGTTCACCGTGAAGGTCGACGACTCGCAACCCAAATCCACCGCGAAATGAGCAAGCCGACGACGATGCGCTGGCGCACCCTTCTCGCAGCCGGTGCGCTGGCCCTCGGCCTTGCGGGCTGCGTCGGTGTCTACAAGGGCGCCGGCGCGAGCATCAACAGCAGCACGCGGCTGGACGACACGCCGCGCATCGCGGTGATCTCCGCTTTCGAGCCCGAACTCAAGCTGCTGCTCGCGCGCCTGCAGGGGCCGGCGAAGCACAGCGTGAACGGCGTCGAGTTCACCACCGGCACGCTCGAAGGCAAGCCGGTCGTGCTGTTCCTCTCGGGCATCAGCATGACGAACGCGACCATGAACACGCAGCTCGTGCTCAATCGTTTTCGCGTGACCAGCATCGTGTTCAGCGGCATCGCGGGCGGCGTGAACCCGTCGCTGCACGTGGGCGACGTGACGGTGCCCGCGCAATGGGGCCAGTACCTGGAGGTGCTGATGGCACGCGAAACCGCGCCCGGCAAGTACACCGCGCCGCCCTTCATCAAGGACGCGACGTTCCCCAACTTCGGCATGGTGCATCCGCGCCCGGTCGAGGTCCGCTCGGCCGCGAAGCCGGACATCGCGCGCAAGTTCTGGTTCGAGGTCGATCCGAAGATGCTCGAGGTGGCCCGCAGCATCCGCACCGTCGACCTGGCCAACTGCAGCGCCGGCAAGTGCCTGGCGCGCAAGCCCCAGTTGGTGATCGGCGGCAACGGCGTCTCGGGCCAGGCCTTCATGGACAACATGGCCTTCCGCCAGTACACCTTCAAGACCTTCCAGGCCAACGTGCTCGACATGGAGACCGCGGCCGTGGGCATGGTGGCCTACAGCAACGGCGTGCCGTACATCGCCTTCCGCTCGCTCAGCGACCTCGCGGGTGGCGGCGACGGCGAGAACGAGATGGGCACCTTCATGGGCATCGCGGCCGACAATTCGGCCAAGGTGATGCTGGCGTTCCTGGCTGCCTGGAAGTGACGGTGGCGCCCGTGCGCCTCGTGCTGCTGCCGGGCATGGACGGAACGGGCGATCTCTTCGAGCCTCTGAAAGAGGCCATGGGACCGCACGCCGTCATCGACGTCGTGCGCTACCCGGGCCGGCAGGCACTGGGCTACGGCGAGTTGGAGCCGCTGGTTCGCGCACGACTGCCGACGCAAGCCCCCTTCGTGCTGCTCGGCGAATCCTTTTCCGGGCCGCTGGCCATCTCGATCGCGGCGTCGCGCCCGCCAGGCCTTCTGGGACTGATCCTGTGCTGCAGCTTCGCGCGTCGGCCCGGGCCCGGCCTTGCGGTGATGCGCGCAGGCCTGCTCGACCTGTCGATGCATCTGCTGCATTCAAGGCTGATGCGCGCGCCGATGCGGCATCTTCTGCTCGGGCGCTCTGCGACGCCGCATCTGTCGGAGATGCTTGACGACTCGCTCGGGCAGGTATCCGTCGCCGTCATGACCCGCCGCATGAAAGAAGTGCAACGCGTGGACGTGCGCGACAAGCTGTCGCTGGTGCGTGTGCCTGCGATGTACCTCCAGGCCCTGCAGGACCGCATCGTGCCCAGGCGGGCAGCCACGCTCATCCAGCAGCGGCTTTCGGCGCTACGCGTCGTGAAGCTCGAAGGACCGCACGGCCTGCTGCAGGCTTGCCCCATCGCATCCGCCCGTGCCATCGAGAATTTCTGCCGCGACCTGCAACCCATTTCTCCATGACGCCCTCCACCGTTCTCCGCCTCCAGGGCATCACCAAGCGCTTCGGCACCCTCGTCGCGAACGACGCCATCTCCCTGGACCTGCAAACCGGCGAAGTGCTCGCGCTGCTCGGCGAGAACGGCGCGGGCAAGTCGACGCTGATGTCGATCCTGTTCGGCCACTACGTCGCCGACGAAGGCGGCATCGAGGTGTTCGGCGCGCCGCTGCCGCCCGGCAACCCCAAGGCCGCGCTCGCCGCGGGCGTGGGCATGGTGCACCAGCACTTCACGCTGGCCGACAACCTCAGCGTGCTCGACAACGTGATGATGGGGACCGAGCCGCTGTGGCGGCCCGTCTCGCGCCGCGCGGCCGCGCGTGCCCGGCTGCTCGAAGTGGCGCAGCGCTTCGGCCTGCCCGTGCAGCCCGACGCGAAGATCGGCAGCCTCTCGGTCGGCGAGCGCCAGCGCGTGGAGATCCTCAAGGCGCTGTACCGCGGCGCGCGCATCCTGATCCTGGACGAACCGACCGCCGTGCTCACCCCGCAGGAGAGCGAGGCGCTCTTCGCCACGCTCGCGCAGATGGTGGCGCAGGGCCTGTCGGTGATCTTCATCAGCCACAAGCTGGGCGAGGTGCTGCGCGTGTCGCACCGCATCGCGGTGCTGCGCGGCGGCAAGCTCGTGGCCGAGGCGCGCACGGCCGACACCACGCAGGCGCAGCTCGCGCTGTGGATGGTCGGGCACGCGGTCGAGGCGCCGCAGCGGCGGCCTGCGAAATCGGTGGGCGACGCGGTCTGCGTGCTCGACCACGTGAGCACCACCTCCGCCAAGGGCGGTGGGCAGGACCGGCTTCGCGAGGTCTCCCTCACGCTGCGCGCGGGCGAAATCACCGCCATCGCAGGCGTCTCGGGCAACGGCCAGGTGGCGCTGGCCGAACTGCTCTGCGGCACGCGCCGCGCTGTCTCCGGCACCGCCCAATTGATGGGCCGCGCGCTTCCGCCCTCGCCTGCCCGGCTGGTGCAGCGCGGCGTGGCGCGCATCCCCGAGGACCGGCATGCGGTCGGCGTGGTGGGCGACCTGCCGGTGTGGGAGAACGCGGTGTCCGAGCGGCTGCGCAGCCCGGTGTTCTCGCGCTGGTCGGTGTTCGTGCGGCGTGCGGCCGCGCGGCTGCACGCCCGGCGCATCGAAAAGGCATTCGACGTGCGCGGCGCAGGGCTCATGGCGCCGGCCCATTCGCTCTCCGGCGGGAACATGCAGAAACTGATCCTGGGACGCGCGTTGCTCGCGCCCGAGCAGGCGGAAGAAACCAAAGGGAGCGACAACAAGAAATACCCAAATCGCGCCCCGCGCCTGATCGTCGCGCACCAGCCGACCTGGGGCCTGGACATCGGCGCCGTCGCCTACGTGCAGCAGCAACTGATTGCCGCGCGCGATGCCGGCGCGGCGGTGCTGGTGATTTCCGACGACCTCGACGAAGTGCTCACGCTCGGCGACCGCGTGGCCGTGATGCACGGCGGCCACCTCGGCGAAGCGCGCCCGGCCGCGGCCTGGACGCGCGAAGCCATCGGCCTCGCGATGGCCGGCGCCACGGCGGCGCAACGCGCGGGAGGCGCCTCATGATGCGGCTCGAACGACGCCACGAAACCTCGCGCGCCGCACTGGTGCTGGCACCCATCGGCGCCGTGGTCTTCACCATGGTCGTGAGCGCGCTGCTCGTGCTCTGGGCCGGCGCGCCGATCGGCCGCACCTACGCGCTGCTGCTACAGGGCGGCTTCGGCTCGGTGTTCGCGTGGAGCGAGACGCTCACGCGCGCGATCCCGCTGATCCTCACCGGGCTGGCCGCGACGGTCGCCTTCAAGGCGCGGCTCTTCAACATCGGTGCCGAGGGACAGCTCTTTGCCGGCGCGCTCGCTGCCGTGGCCGTGGGCGGCATGCACGGCGGCACGGGCTTCGAACTCTCGCCCTGGGTGCTGTTCCCGCTGATGATGCTGGCCGCCGCCGTGGCCGGTGCGCTGCTGCTGCTGGGCCCGGCGCTCATGAAGAACAAGCTCGGCGTGGACGAGGTGGTGACGACGCTCTTGATCAACTTCATCGTGCTGCTGGGCGTCTCGGCGCTGCTGGACGGGCCGATGAAGGACCCGACCGCCATGGGCTGGCCGCAGAGCGTGTCGCTGCAGTCCGACCTCGAACTGGGCAAGCTCATTGCCCAGACACGCGTGCACACGGGGCTGCTCTGGGCCGTGTCGCTCGCGGTGATGGTGTGGGCGATCTTCAAGTACACGGTGCTGGGCTTCGACATCCGCGCGGTCGGCGCCAATGCCCGCGCCGCCGCGTTCGCCGGCGTGCCGGTCACGCGCACCGTGGTGATGGTCGCGCTGCTCTCGGGCGCGCTGGCCGGTCTGGCCGGCGCCATCGAGGTGGCGGGCCGCACCAGCTACGTCACGCTCGACATGTCGCCGGGCTACGGCTACACCGGCATCGTGATCGCGATGCTGGCCGGGCTGCACCCGCTGGGCGTGATCGCCGCGGGCGTGTTCGTGGCCGGCGTGCTGGTCGGCGCCGACACCATGAGCCGCGCGGTGGGCGTGCCGACCTACATCGCCGACGTGATCGTCGCGGCCTCGCTGATCGCAGTGCTCGTGGCCACGCTGCTCACGCAATACCGCGTGCGGATGACCAAATGACCGACCTGCTCGACATCCTCGCCAACCCCGCCTTCTGGGTCGCGGTGCTGCGCATCGCCACGCCGCTCATTCTTGGCACGCTGGGCGTGCTGCTGTGCGAACGCGCGGGCGTGCTCAACCTGGGCATCGAAGGGATCATGGTCGCGGGCGCCTTCACGGGATGGCTCGCGGTGTACGCCGGCGCGCCGCTGTGGGTCGGCGTCGGTGTGGCGGCGCTCACGGGCATGGTGTTCGGACTGCTGCACGCCTTTCTCACCGTGGGACTGGCGCTGTCGCAGCACGTCTCGGGCCTGGGCATCACGCTGCTGGCGACCGCGCTCAGCTACTTCGGCTACCGCGTGAGCTTTCCGAAGGTGAACACGCCGCCGACCATCACGCCCTTCGCGCCGATGGAGTGGCTGCCCGTGCCCATCCTCAACGCGCAGACCGCGCTCACGCTGTTCGCGCTCTTGCTGGTGCCCGCGGTCGGCTGGGTGCTGTACCGCACGCCGCTCGGCCTGGCGCTGCGCATGGTCGGCGAGAACCCGCAGGCCGCCGAGAGCCAGGGCGTGTCGGTCGCGGCCACGCGCACGGGCGCCATCGTCGCGGGCTCGGCGCTGATGGGCGTGGCGGGCTCGTTCCTCACGCTCTCGGCCTTCAACGCCTTCTTCTTCAACATGGTGAACGGCCGCGGCTGGATCTGCGTGGCGCTGGTGGTGTTCGCCTCGTGGCGGCCCGGCAAGGCCCTGCTGGGCGCGCTGCTGTTCGCCTTCTTCGACGCGCTGCAACTGCGGCTGCAACAATCGGGCGACGCCGTGCTGCCCTACCAGCTCTACCTGATGCTGCCGTACCTGCTGTCGATCCTCGCGCTGGTGCTGGTGGCACGCAAGGCCAGCTATCCGCAGGCACTGATGAAGCCGTACCGCAAAGGGGAACGCTGAGATGATGAAGACGACCGCTGCAACCCTGCTCGCCGCCCTGCTCTCGCTAGGCGCAACCGGCGTCCATGCGCTGGGCAGCGACTACAGCTACGACACCTTCAAGACGCCGGATTCGGTCAGCTGGGTGCAGCTGTGCGGCACCTGGGGCAAGGACCACCAGGGCACCTACCGCGTGGTCCATGCGGACCAGTACGCGCAGTCCTTCCTCTACGTGCAGTGGATGACGCGCGATGCCAACGGCGGCCTGCACGCCGAGCACACAGCGGCGATTGCCGAACTCGACAACGACCATTCGGAGATCGCCCTCACCGACATCACCTGCCGCGCCACGCCGCGCGGCATCGTGGTGACGGCGAAGGCGGCATCCGGGCATGACGACAAGCTGCGGCGGGTGACGATCGAGGTCGGGCCCGCGGCGGGCCAGTACCGCTACCGGGCGCAGCGCACGCGCTGAACGACAGTCCCAGGAACTCCCACGATGCTCGATCTCCTCATCACCAACGCCACCCTCCCCGACGGCCGCACCGGCATGTCGATCGCCGTGCAGGACGGCCGCATCGCCGAAGTCACCGCGGGCCTCGATGCACCGGCGCACGAGACACTCGACGCGCAGGGCCTGCTGCTTTCGCCGCACTTCGTCGATCCGCACTTCCACATGGACGCCACGCTGAGCTACGGCCTGCCGCGCGTCAACGAGAGCGGCACGCTGCTCGAAGGCATCGCGCTGTGGGGCGAGCTCAAGCCGCTGCTCACCGCCGATGCATTGATCGAACGCGCACTGGCCTACTGCGACTGGGCCGTCGCCAAGGGCCTGCTCGCGATCCGTACGCACGTGGACACCAGCGACCCGAGCCTGCTCGCCGTCGATGCGCTGCTGGAGGTCAAGCGCCAGGTCGCGCCCCACATCGACCTGCAGCTGGTCGCCTTTCCGCAGGACGGCGTGCTGCGCTCCCAAGGCGGCGTCGAGAACCTCGTGCGCGCGCTCGACAAGGGCGTGGACGTGGTCGGCGGCATTCCGCATTTCGAACGCACCATGGCCGACGGCGCCGCCAGCGTGAAGCTCCTGTGCGAGCTGGCGGCCGAGCGCGGCAAGCTGGTCGACATGCACTGCGACGAATCGGACGACCCGCTCTCGCGCCACATCGAGACGCTGGCCTTCGAGGCGCAGCGCCTGGGCCTGCAGGGCCGCGTGACCGGCTCGCACTGCACCTCGATGCATTCGATGGACAACTACTACGTGAGCAAGCTGCTGCCGCTGGTCGCGCAGAGCGGCGTGGCCGTCATTGCCAACCCGCTCATCAACATCACGCTGCAGGGCCGCCACGACACCTATCCGAAGCGCCGCGGCATGACGCGCGTGCCCGAGCTCATGGCGGCCGGCGTGAACGTCGCCTTCGGCCACGACTGCGTGATGGACCCCTGGTACGGCATGGGCTCGGGCGACATGCTCGAAGTGGCGCACATGGGCCTGCACGTGGCGCAGATGACCAGCCAGGCCGGCATTCGCCAGTGCTTCGAGGCGGTGACCACGAATGCCGCGCGCGTGATGCATTTGCAGGGCTACGGCATCGAGGCGGGCTGCGACGCGAGCTTCGTGCTGCTGCAGGCGCGCGATGCGGTCGAGGCGATCCGGCTGCGCGCGACGCGGCTCAAGGTGTTCCGCAAGGGCAAGCTGCTGGCGGAAACGCCGGCGGCCACGGCCACGCTGCACCTGCCGGGCCGGGCGCAGGCGACCAGCTGGATGAATCCCAAGGCTTGAATCTCCGCGCAATCCGCAACGGCCTGCGCAGGCTTTCACGAACTGGGCGAAGTGACCACACCGGATGGCCCCGGCCTGCCGATGTGCGAACCCGATGAACGATTCCTGGAGACACACGACATGAAAGTCCACGGCGCCTGCCATTGCGGCCGCATCACCTACGAGGCCGAGGTCGATCCCGACAAGGTCAGCCTGTGCAACTGCGCCGATTGCCAGGTGCTCTCGGGGACGGCGTACCGCGTCTCGGCGCCCGTGCCGGCCGCCGGCTTTCACTTGCTGACCGGCCAGCCCAAGGTCTACGTCAAGACCGCCGAAAGCGGCACGCGCCGCCGGCAGAGCTTCTGCGAGAACTGCGGAACGCCGATTGCATCGAGCCCCGACATCGACCCGACACCCACCTACTCGCTGCGCATCGGCAGCATGGTGGAGCGCGACCGCTTGCCGCCGCGCAGGCAGCAGTGGTGCAGATCGGCGCTCGGCTGGTCGCAGGACCTCAGCGGGCTGCCGGCACAACCGACCCAGTAGCCGAAGCCGATCTGCCGTCTTCGAGGTCGCACCACATGTGCACCTTGGCCAGCAGCGCGCCGTCGAGCGCAATGGCCAACGGCTCGATGCCGAAGACCTGGAAGCCGCAGTTTTCGTACAGCGTCTGCGCGGGCGCATTGCCCTCGGTCACCGTGAGCTGCACCAGCCGCAGCCCGCCGTGCGCGCGCGCATGGTCGAGCACGGCCTGCACCAGCCGGCGACCGAAGCCCGCGCGGCGTGCCGACGCCTTCACCGACATGCCGAAGAGCGTGGCCTTGTGGCGCGCGCGCTCGCGGTCCTCGAAGCTCAGGCCGGCGGCGCCGACCAGCGCCCCCTTGTCGTCGAACGCACCGAAGACCACGCTCGGCGCATTCACCTCGGCGCCCAGACGCTTCTCCCACCAATTCAATGGCAAGCCCTCGCGCTCACCGACCGTGGAGGTGAAGGCACTGGGATGCGTCGCGTAGGCGTCGAGCATCACGGTGCGGTAAGCGGCGGCATCCGCGGCGATCAGGCGACGGACGATGTTGCTGTCCTTCACGGTGTTTTCTTCAGAAGCGGACACAGACGGATTGCCTTTCCTGCAGCACGGCCTCCTGGCCGAAATTCTTGCGGTACGCGTCGATGATGCGGGCGATGGATGCGTCGTCCTTCGCATTGCGCGGATGCAGCAGAACGACGAGCTTCGAGGGCTCGCGCACCACGCCGCCCGAGGCGCCGCGCCATTGGCCGACGGCGTCGAGCACCGTGAGGCCTTGCGGGAATGCGGGAGTCACGGTGGTGTCGAGAAAGCCGGCCCACTGCGCATCCGACACCTGCCCGCCCGCCGGTATGGCGCGGCCGAAGAAGAGCGTGTCGCGCTCGAAGGCATCGAAGCCAGGCTCGCAGGCCCCGACGCTCGTCGATGCGGAAGGCATGGCGCCGCAGCCTGCGAGCGCGCCGATCATGACGGCAGTCACTGCCAACCGGGCGCGGGAAGAAATGCTTGTCATGGCGTTCCCCTCAGCGATCAACCCGGCCGAAAGATGAGCGGCGCGGGCGCCCCTTCTTTTTCAGGCGTGCCGAAATCGAGCAGCCGCCATCCCGGCTCCCATCGCTGCACGCGCCCCTCGGCGATGGCGGCTTCGAGCATGGTCTGGGCTTCTTCCGGCTGCTGCCAGTTGAGCGCCAAGGCCCGCAGGTCCCAGTCCCACCACGGGCAGGCGCGGATGCGTTCGATGAGCGCATCCGGAAAGCGCTGGCGAATCACCCGCGCCGGCACGCCGCCGACGATGGTGAACGGCGCCACGTCCTTGGTCACGATGGCCCCCGCGCCGATCACCGCGCCATCGCCGATGGTCACGCCGCCGCGGATGCTCACGCGCGAGCCGATCCACACGTCGTGCCCGATGTTCACGCTCGAATGCGACCAGAACCCGCCCACGGTCTGGTGCCGGTACGGCTCCGGAAAATTCGGCGCGAAGCTCAGCATGTGCGTGGTGAACCAGTCGGACGGGTGGTCCGACAGCACCTGCACGCCGTCGCCTATCGAGCAGTAGCGCCCCACATGCACCGCGTTGAGCGCGGCGCCCGGCGAGAGCGTGGTGTACGCGCCCAACGACCCGCCGATGACGCGCACCGCATGCCAGATGCGCACCGGCGTCTCGAAGCGGAACGGGATCGACAGCTGGACACCCGCCGAGAGAAACAGCCCGTGCGCTTCGAGACCCGTGGAAAGCTCGGGGGTGATGGTCAGGTTCTGGTCCATGGCGGATGGCGGTGGGTGTGCTTGAACGTTCAGGCTTCGGGCGCGATGGCTTCGGCGTATTCGTAGAGCGCGCCGAGGATCTCCTCGCCGCGCTCGTCCGCCGTTTCGGAGAGCGCATCGACTTCGCTGAACAGCTGCTCGATGGTGCGCACCCCGCCCTCGCCGTGGAACAGGCGCGCCACGCGCAGCGCCTCCCAGCGCTCGGTTTCTTCCGGGGCGAGCGATTCAGGCCAGTTGCGCGCGCGGTAGCGGAAGACGATTTCCTCGAGGCGGCCGTCGTCGAAACCGGTGCGGTCTTTGGCGAGCTCGCCGGCCGAGAGGCCGCGCAGCTGGTTCAGGCGCCGGCGGTCGGCGTTGCCGACGAAGCCGCCGTACAGGTCTTCATCGACGTCGGGCGTGGCCTCCTTCGGCCGCGCGTACACCTGCGACCAGATGGCGCTCATGTCGGGCAGGTCACGCGCGATGGCGGCGTGGCGCATCGCGGTGTCCAGGTCCACGCCCCAGCGTTCGGCCATCGGCGGCGCGAGCGTGCGCAGGTTGCCCACCACCATCGGCGACTTGTTCAGGTGGATGCCCTTCACGGGCAGGCGCACCACGCCTTCGGGCAGGTCGGCCGTGCGGGTGAACAGGCGCAGGCGCAGCGTCTGGACATCGAGGTCGCGCAGCTCGCTCGGGTCGTGGGCGAGGTCCCAGGCGAGCAGTTCGTTCTTGTTGGTGGGGTGGCTCGCGAGCGGCCACATCACGGCGAGGCAGCCGCGCTCGACCGGGAACATGCCCGAGACGTGCAGGAAGGGCTTGGCGGTTTCGCGCATCGCGGGCAGGCCGAGTTCGCTCGCCACGCGGTCCTTCTTGTGAAGACCGAAGGCGAACTCGAAGAGCTTGGGTTGCCGGTCGCGGATGAGCCGGGCCAGCGCGATGGTCGCGCGCACGTCGGAGAGCGCATCGTGCGCCGACTCGTGCAGCAAGCCGTTCGCGCGCGCCAGGTCTTCGAGCCTGAAGCTGGGCTTGCCGTCTTCCTTCTTCGGCCACTCGATGCCCTCGGGCCGCAGCGCGTAGGTCAAGCGCACCACGTCCAGCAGGTCCCACCGGCCGCAGTCGTTCTGCCACTCGCGCGCGTAGGGGTCGATGAGGTTGCGCCAGAACATGAAGCGCGTGACCTCGTCGTCGAAGCGGATCGTGTTGTAGCCCACGCCGATGGTGCCGGGCTGCGAGAAGGCGCGTTCGATCTGGGCGGCGAAGTCGTGCTCGGGAATGCCGCGCTCCAGGCACACCTGCGGCGTGATGCCGGTGATGAGGCAGGCCTCGGGGCTGGGCAGGTAGTCCGGCGCGGGCTTGCAATAGACCATCAGTGGTTCGCCGACTTCATTCAGCTCGGCATCGGTGCGGATGGCGGCGAACTGCGAGGGCCGGTCGCGACGCGGCACGGCGCCGAAGGTTTCGTAGTCGTGCCAGAGAAAGGTGTGGTTCATTCAGAGCAGGGGTGAAAACAAGCGCGCAATGGAATCGCCGAGGCGACGCCAGAAATTCTGTGGCCGGTTGGCGCGCACCGCGCCGGAACTGTGCAGGTCGGTCTCGAACTGCGCCGCCAGCGGCCGGGCCAGCGCGGGACCGTAGACCACCGCACAGACCTCGAAGTTGAGGCGGAAGCTGCGGTTGTCGAAATTCGCGGTGCCGATCATCGCGCAATGCTCGTCGACCACCAAGGTCTTGGAGTGCAGCATGCGCGCCTTGTATTCCCAGACCTTGACGCCCGCGGCGATCAGTTCGTCGAAGTACGACCGCGCGGCGGCGCTCACGATGGCCGAATCGCTGCGGCGCGGCACGAGCAATCGCACATCGACGCCGCGCAGCGCGGCGCTGGTGAGCGCCATCAGCGCGGGCTCGCCGGGCACGAAGTACGGCGTGGTGAGCCAGGCGCGGTGCGTGGCCGAATGGATCGCCTCGACGTGCATGCGGTGGATGGGCTCGAGCATGTTGTCGGGGCCGCTGGTCACGATCTGCACCGGGATGTCGCCTGCGTCGAGCTGCGGCAGCATCGCGGCCATCGCGTCGTCCATGCCGCGCGGGTCTTCGCCGGTGGCGTAGGTCCAGTCTTCGAGGAACGTCGTTTGCAGCCAGCGCACCGCGCTGCCTTCGATGCGCAGGTGCACGTCGTGGTACGCGTCGGGGTTGGTGCGCTTGTCTTCCTCGTCGGTGATGTTCACGCCGCCCGTGAAGCCCACGCGGCCATCGCACACCACGATCTTGCGGTGGGTGCGGTAGTTGGTCACCGGGCGCAGGCGCCGGCCGATCTTGGTGTCGTGGAAGAGCGCGACCTTCACGCCCGCCTCGTGCAGCGGCGCCATGAACTTGCGGCCGATGCGCTTGGAGCCGAGTGCGTCGAGCAGCAGCCGCACGGTCACGCCCTCTTTTGCGCGCTCGGCCAGGAGGTCGCGCAGCGCGGTGCCGATCTTGTCGGGCTCGAAGATGTAGTACTCCAGGTGGATGTGATCCTTCGCCGCGCGCACGGCCTCGAAGATGGCATCGAAGGTGCGCGCGCCGCCCGAGAGCAGTTGCACGTCGGATGCGCTGGATACCGGCAGCCCGCAGGCCGCAGTGCCCAGCCGCGCCATCTGCTGCAGCGCCGGGGGTGCGTTCTGCGCCGCGTCGCGCAGCCGGGCGAGGTCGGCCTGCGCCGAGGCCCCGGCGCGGCTGCGCAGCCGCTTGATGCGTTGCTTGCGCAGGCGCTGCGGACCGAGGAAGTAATAGATGACGAAGCCCGCGAACGGCAACAGCGCGAGCGACAGGATCCAGCTCATCGTGGACACCGGCGCGCGCTTCTGCATCACGATCCAGATCGACAGCACGGCGATGTAGCCGCTCCACGCCAGGGAGAGGCCGGTTTTCCATTCGTGACTGAGTTCGGGGAGGATCAAGGCGGAAAGAGCGTGCGATTGGGCTTGCGGGTTTCGGGCCGCCCAAAGAAAAAGGCCGGCAGCGCGATGCTACCGGCCTTTGGAGGCGGTTCCGCGGCCTCGTCGGCCACGGAATGCCCGGTTTCTCAACCCGTTGCGGCCTCTTCCGCTTCAGGCTTGGACTTGCCTTCCTTCTTCGGAAGAGGCTGGATGTCCAGCAGCACTTCGTCCTTGTCGTCCAGGTCGACTTCGAGGCGGCCGCCGTCGGTCAGGCGACCGAACAGCAGTTCGTCGGCCAGTGCACGACGGATCGTGTCCTGGATCAGACGCTGCATCGGACGCGCGCCCATCAGCGGATCGAAGCCCTTCTTCGCCAGGTGCTTGCGCAGCTTGTCGCTGAAGGTGACTTCCACCTTCTTCTCGGCCAGTTGCGTCTCCAGCTGCAGCAGGAACTTGTCGACCACGCGCAGGATGACGTTTTCGTCGAGCGCCTTGAAGTTGACGATGGCATCCAGCCGGTTGCGGAATTCAGGCGAGAACAGGCGCTTGATGTCGCCCATTTCGTCGCCCGTCTGGCGCGGGTTGGTGAAGCCGATGGTCGCCTTGTTCATGGTCTCGGCGCCCGCATTGGTCGTCATGATGACGATGACATTGCGGAAGTCGGCCTTGCGCCCGTTGTTGTCGGTCAGCGTGCCATGGTCCATCACCTGCAGCAGCACGTTGAAGATGTCCGGATGCGCCTTCTCGATTTCATCGAGCAGCAGCACCGAGTGCGGCTTCTTCGTGACGGCTTCGGTCAGCAGACCACCCTGGTCGAAACCGACGTAGCCCGGAGGCGCGCCGATCAGGCGGCTCACCGCGTGACGCTCCATGTACTCCGACATGTCGAAGCGGATCAGCTCGATGCCCATGATGTAGGCAAGTTGCTTGGCCGCTTCGGTCTTGCCGACGCCCGTGGGACCGGAGAACAGGAACGAGCCGATCGGCTTGTCGCCCTTGCCCAGGCCCGAACGCGCCATCTTGACCGCCGAGGCGAGCACTTCGAGGGCCTTGTCCTGGCCGAACACCACGCTCTTGAGGTCGCGCTCGATCGTCTGCAGCTTGCTGCGGTCGTCGTTGCTGACGTTGGCCGGGGGAATGCGCGCGATCTTCGCGACGATTTCCTCGACCTCGGTCTTGCTGATGGTCTTCTTGCGCTTGCTCGGCGGCAGGATGCGTTGCGCGGCACCGGCTTCGTCGATGACGTCGATCGCCTTGTCGGGCAGGTGACGGTCATTGATGTACTTGGCGCTCAGCTCGGCGGCGGCCTGCAGGGCTGCCACCGCGTACTTCACGCCATGGTGCTCCTCGAAGCGCGACTTCAGGCCCTTCAGGATGTCGACGGTTTCCTGCACCGACGGCTCGACCACGTCGACCTTCTGGAAACGACGCGACAGGGCCGCATCCTTCTCGAAGATGCCGCGGTACTCGGTGAACGTGGTCGCACCGATGCACTTGAGCTGGCCGCTCGAGAGCGCGGGCTTGAGCAGGTTCGACGCATCGAGCGTGCCGCCCGAGGCTGCGCCCGCACCGATCAGCGTGTGGATTTCGTCGATGAAGAGAATGGCGTTCGGCTTGTCCTTGAGCGACTTGAGCACGCCCTTCAGGCGCTGCTCGAAATCGCCGCGGTACTTGGTGCCGGCCAGCAGTGCGCCCATGTCGAGCGAGTAGACCTGCGCCTCGGCGAGGATCTCGGGCACGTCGCCCTGGGTGATGCGCCATGCCAGGCCTTCTGCAATCGCAGTCTTGCCGACGCCGGCCTCGCCCACCAGCAGCGGGTTGTTCTTGCGCCGGCGGCACAGGATCTGGATGACGCGCTCGACCTCGTATTCGCGGCCGATCAGCGGATCGATCTTGCCGTCCTTGGCGAGCTGGTTGAGGTTTTGCGTGAACTGCTCGAGCGGCGATGCCTTCTCGTTGCGTTCGCCGCCGCCCTCTTCGCCTTCACCTTGAGGGGCTTCGCCGCTGCCCTTGACGGCTTCGGGCGGGTCGCTCTTCTTGATGCCGTGGGCAATGAAATTGACCACGTCCAGGCGGGTCACGCCCTGCTGGTGCAGGTAGTAGACCGCGTGCGAGTCCTTCTCACCGAAGATCGCGACCAGCACGTTGGCGCCGGTGACTTCCTTCTTGCCGTTGCCGGTGGACTGCACATGCATGATGGCGCGCTGGATCACGCGCTGGAAACCCAGCGTGGGCTGGGTGTCTACATCGTCGGTACCCGCCACTTGCGGCGTGTTGTCCTTGATGAAGTTGGTGAGCGACGCCCGAAGGTCGTCGACGTTCGCCGAGCAGGCGCGCAGAACCTCTGCGGCACTCGGGTTGTCCAGCAAAGCGAGCAGCAGATGCTCCACGGTGATGAACTCGTGGCGCTGCTGCCGGGCCTCGACGAAGGCCATGTGCAAGCTGACTTCCAGTTCCTGGGCAATCATGTGATTTCCTTTTGCCTTGCTGTAAATAAGTTCTCAGATGGGTTGGAGCTTGCGCAATTCAACAGGTTCACGCAACTGGCTCACTGACACATTGCAGCGGGTGCCCAGCCTGCTGCGCGGCCTCCATGACCTGATTCACTTTAGTGGCTGCCATGTCGCGGGAATAAACCCCACAGACGCCGCGGCCATCCAGGTGAATCTTCAACATGATCTGCGTCGCGCTTTCGCGGTCTTTGCTGAAGTACTCCTGCAGCACCACGATCACGAACTCCATGGGGGTGTAGTCATCGTTCAGCATGACCACCTGGTACATCTGGGGCGGCGCAGTTTTCTGCGGCCGGCGCTCCAGAACGACCGAATCTCCGTCATCCCCGGCCGGTTTTTGGGCCGGGGGGGTGGGGGGAGTCTTGGGAATTCTCGTTGCCATGAAAAAGATTCTATAGAGCGTGCAAGCACCGTGCTGACGCAGGAGGACTTGGTGACGTGTATTCGACAAATCAAGGGCCTTGCGTCGGGTGCGACAGCCCAGACAGCGAAATAAATCGGCGAATTGCCGCCCCGCTCAGATATTGCGCAGGATTGGCTTATTCGGCGCCGATATTTTTCTGCGTTGCAGCCGGACCGGTGCTGGCAGATCGGGCGGCAATGCGTCGATTTCCTCGTCACTGAGCGCGCGTTCCGGCGCTTCCGAGGCATGAATGAGTGCCGGTGGCGACCGATATGTGTCCGTCGCTTCGTCCGGATCGGCAGCGGCTGGTAACTGTGCAGGTGTCGATTTTCCCGCTTGGGCGATATCGGCGGGCGACCCTCTTTCTCGCGACCCCGCTTCGCTGAGGCCCGACAGCAGCGTGCGCCATTCGGCCTGCCGTTGGGTTTCCTGCTCCGACTGCCAATGCTGCTGCTCGCGCAGCAGCGCTTTGTGGCGCGCCGTGTGCTGCCGGCCAAGAAGCTCCAGCTCGATTCGCGTCGCCCGCTGAACCCATTGCGGCACGCACAGCAAGGCCTGCTGGAAATCCCGCTGGGCCTGCTCGCTGGCCAGCTCGAACGCCCGTCGCTGCGCCTTCAGTTGCGCGCGGGCGGCCTGTGAAAAGGCCCACGCGCCAAGCCCGGCGCCGAGCACCCCCAGGACGAAACAGGCCGACAGGAAGCCCACCTCCATCTCATTTCCCATCAGCGGCGCCCTTCGGCGGAGTCCCATTTCCGCAACAGATCGAGCGGAATGGCGTCGGCCACCTCGGCGAACCGTTTGCCGACCATGTGTTCGGCCTGCCTCAGCAATACCGCCACCGGGCTGCTGGGTTCGTGGTTTTCAAACCACTCGCGCGCCTCGCGAATGGATTGAAGGACGTCGTCGCGCGAGGTGGCGCCGCGAACGTGTGGACGTGTCGCGCTTTCGGAATGTCCGGCAGGCTCGGACTCCGGCCCGGCTTCAGGTTCGATCTCGTCGAAGGGCTTCAGGAGATCGATCAATGCCTGCAGCGAGGGTGCGTCCTGCCCCAGGCGATGTTGCGCCCAGGCAGCGATCTGCCGGGCAGCCCGAGACGCCTGCGACAGCAGGTCCACCGGCAACTCGACGCCTCCATTCGAGGAGAGCCGCAGTTGCGCAAGCTGCTGCGCAACGGATTCGGGACTCGGCGTATCGGCCGGACGCGGCACCGAACGTGCGCGTTCGATTTCGCGCACCGTCAGGTGGCGCGCGGCGTTGGCCGCGACGACGATCTCGCGCACGTCGGCCAGCAAGCCGTCAGGATCTGCCAGCGCCGCCAGGGCATTGGCGCGTACGGCCGGATCGCGCTCTCCCTCCACGGTGATCTGCGGATGCACTGCGTCGGGCCAGCGCTCCAGCACCGCGGACAGCGCCGTCAGCGACTGCGCAAGCCCCGGGGCCTCGGCCAGTCGCGTGCGAGCCCGGCACAGCCAGACGAACAGGTTGATGTCCCGCGTCCGCAGCAGCAGGCGGCGGCAGTCGCGCTCGATCTCGGTCCAGTTGGGCGCCTCCGGCGTTCCGACAAATTGCCCGTACTGTGCGTCGCTGCGCGGCGACATGCGCGAGAGCAATACGGCGTATTCCGCGTCGTACTCGAGACTCGGGCCGCAAGGCTCCTTGGCGCTCAAGGGCGCGAACTCGATGTCCGACACGGGGTAGGCAGCAGCGTAGGTCATGAATGTCGGTGAACGTGTCAATGAGAGGTCCGGGCATCGCTGTCGCGATAGCGCGCGCCGATGTATTGCTCCGGCTCGAAAACCATCCCGACGGTGAAGTCGACTGCATGTGCCACGGCCCGCCCTGTTCCCCTGCCCTCGGCGCCGCCGAGCCAGGTGGACCATCCGAGCCGTTCAGCGTCATCGAGCCGGGCGGGGGGCGTGCTGTCGTCGCGTACGCGCAGTTCGACCTCCCAGACGAACTCATGGCCGACGAAGGCCCGCACCCACTCGACGAGCAGCGCGAGATCCTTCCCGCGCGGTGTGAAGCGCAGGTACTGGTCGAGCTTCAACGGCCCGATCACGAGCCGGAACTTGTTCTGCCGATCGGCCACGACCTCCCCCGCGATCGCTCCTGCCCCCATGACGCTGGAGGCGCGCGCCTGGCCCAGATGGCTCTGGTCTTCGTCGTCGATGCGGATCCAATGCAGCACGAACTCCTGAAGCTGCACGGGCACCGCGAAAAATCGCGCCAGCGTGGCAGCCAGTCCATCGGGGTTGCGGGCCTCGCGGCCCAGGTGCGCGGATGCCGCAAGGCGCGCATGCGCGGGCAACACCGAATCGCAGATCTCCAGCGGGTCGTGCCCCGTGAGGCGTGCGACGTAGCGGCTGAAAGCCTCGTCCTCCGCGCGATCCAGGCCCGCCGCAGCCTGGCTTTGTGCCCACGCGCGGTACATGTGCGTCAGGTAGCGGTGATGGAAAAGGTCCAGGAAATCCGCCAGCGTGCTGTCGTTGTGGTTCTCGGCGCGATCGCGCACCAGCTCCGTGTAGTGCAGCGGAAGCGGCCCGTTGGGGCCCAGCAAGCCCAGGCCGTATACGCGCACCATAGGAAGCGCTGGATTGTTTCCGGCGCGTGGGGGCGCCGCCCCTGGCAAACGCGGCGCCGCTTCGTCCGGCAGCACCGCGGAGGCGATCTCGCGCGGCGCGAAGATCAAAGCCGCGGCCTGTCCCAACCGGAAGGACTCTTGCTGCGGGCGGCTTGCAAGTCCGATGGGGGGTTGCTGCGAACAGGCAGCGCCGAAGCGCCTCAACACCGCAAGGAATCCGAACTTCCAGGGCGCCTCGCGCAATTGCACGAGCATTTCCTGGCGCACAGCCTTGGCGGGGGATTGCGTCATGAAGCGCCCTCCTTCTCGCCCTCGCCGCCCTCGCCGCCGCCAACGCGCATCGAACCGATCCGGACATGGCTGTCGGGCGAGAGCTCGTGGTGCTCGCGTCGCGTCAGGCTGGGCAACGCAACTCTTGCGTCGCGAACAAGCTCCGGTGCGAACAGGCCCAGCACGTCTTCCGAAGGCCCCACTTCGAGGAGCCCCGATCGGGCGAGCGGCTCGAACTCGTCGATGATCTGGTCGATGCCTTCGCGCGGCAGCAGGATGTCGCGCAGCAAGGCATAGGGCTCGGCTTGCCTGCTCAGTTCCTCCAGCGTCGGCGCAGCCTCGCCGCCGAAAACCACGAATCCCTCCCAATCGGTGCGGCCTGCGAGTTGATCGGGGTCCCGGACCACGCGCACGAACTCTTCGTGCAATTCGTCCAACACGGATTCCGCGCGACCACGAGGTGCCGGCGGCCGCGCAGTCGGCACCGTCCGTGCTTCGCGTCGCGGGCTTTCGCCGAGCAGACCGGCCAGAGTGTCTGCGGCCGGGCGAGACCTTGCACCCGCGATGTCGAGCACGCCGAATGGATCGGCAAGGGTATCGATTTGCCGGTCGCTACCGCGGCCGTCCAGATCGCGCAGATCGCCCGGATCGAAGCCATGCCGTTTCCCCGCCGACGTTGGAGATGCGATCGCCCAGTGATCGAACACATCCAGCAGGTCTTCCAACCTCTTGGGTTCCACGTGCATCTGTGCAGGCACAACGCCTTCCCCCGACTCCAGCACAAAGCGCAGCAATCCCAACTCGAGCGCGTCGCCTGCCGTCACGGTCACCGCCGCGCCAACCGGGATTCGTTCACCGTTGTGTGCGCACACGAGCGTGTAGCTTCCGTTCAGCAACTG
Organism: Variovorax sp. 770b2; assembly: GCF_900115685.1. Lineage (GTDB taxonomy): Bacteria > Pseudomonadota > Gammaproteobacteria > Burkholderiales > Burkholderiaceae_C > Variovorax. The sequence goes on from NZ_FOXJ01000001.1 coordinate 1,901,439, forward strand.
CCAGCCGCCGGCTTCGCTGCGCCATGCAATGCGGCACAGATTGGCGACGCGCCACTGCGCATCGCTCTGGCGCTCACCGCACAGCTGGAGGGCATCGGCCATGGCCGCCCCGCCCAGGGGAATCAGCATGGTCCCGTTGCGCGCCTCGCCGCCGCTGTGCGTGAGTCGAAGAAGCAAAGGGGCCACGTTGCCGTTGATCGCATGAGAGTTGCCGGTATTCATCGCATGCCGCCCCCGCCCCACAACTTCTGCAACCTGTTGGCGGCCCCGATGAAACGTCCCTCCGCGTCTTGCTGCCAGAACGCGCTTTCGGCACGCGTGCCCTGCAGACGATGCGGCCAATCGGCCCACGGAAGATGGCGAACGCCGTGCAGCCCGGCGGCGGGATCGTTGTCGGATGCGGGGCCGACCCACTGGTCGAGCAGGGCCGCCATCCGGCGCGTTCTCTGTCCGGGGTGGTCGCTCTCCATCCGGCAACTTGCCTCCCACAACGCACGCACCGCGATCTCCAACGCATGAAAGTCGGCATGGCCTTGCTTGCGCGCATGGCGGGCCACGGCGCGCGCAAGCCAGAACTGCCAATTGAGCGGTTGATCGCGTTGCGCCTCGAAATGACGCATGGCCCAGCGCGGGTGTGCCTGCTGATAGATCACCAGGGGATGCGAGCGCCCTACCTTGTCGATGGACGGCGCCACCACGCCGAACACGAACCGCCGCCGCGCAAACGCCAGGACGCCGGCAGGCAGTACGAAAGCGACCGGCGCGGACATCGCCCTGGCGGCAACGCCGGCTTGCACGTCGAAGCCTTGCTGCGCGAGCCACAGCATCCATGCCTCTGCTTCTCCATGGCGCACGCCACTGCGCACAAAGTCCGCGCGGTCCGGCAACTTGCCCCAGATGGCCGGCGGAAGAATGCACCAGGGGGCGATCAGTTTTCTCAGCATGGGATCAAGCCGCCCGGCCCGGGCAGCGGAAGCCCTTGAGCACATCGCTGTTGAGTGGATTGGGCTGGCTGCCGGCGCTGATGTCGATCAGCGCCTTGCGGCCGTCGAATGCGTACTCGACGCTCAGCCGCCCCGGCGTTGCCGTGTTCACGATGCGGCCCTTTTCGAGCAATCGGAACAATGCCCACGGACCGTTGGCCAGAAAGGTCGAGGTAGGCCCCGAGATTCGCGGATTCGCGGTGATCTCCGCCATCGCACCGCCACGCGGCCCCGGCCAGTTGACGGTGAACGCCTGCACCGGGCCGTGGATGTAGCGCTGGCCCTGTCCATCGATGTCGATGAGCAGTTCGGTGATGCTGGGCTCCAGCTCGAGCACCCGCAGGTCCATCTTCCACGCCAGCTTCTTGCCGCCGGCATCGCGAAAGAACAGGTCGCGAATCTGTTGCGCGCGGTAGAAGGCATCGAGGTTCGGCCCGCTCTGGGCCAGCAGCTTGAGCAGTTCGCCAAGCAAGGTCGGACCCGTGGTCGCGGGCGCCGGCGCTGCACCGCCGGCGGCCCCTTCCACGCCGGCCATGGCGTTGGCCATGTTCGGATCCTTGTAGCGCCAGGGGCGCACGCTGGTATCGACATACGAAGCCAGGTACTTGTTGAAGAACTCGTCCGCGGCGCCGCCCGCGGCGAAGACCAGCGTGAAGTCTTCAATGGATGCGTCCTGCGCCACGGCGGCCAAGGGATAGCGCCCTTCCACGCCGCGCTTGCAAGGCTCGCCGACCTGCATCGCCATCAGGCCCATGATGCGGTCGAGCTGCTGCTGCGCCTGGTTGCGCAGGATGCCGGTGGCGCCCAGCACCACCTTGTCCCCACCGCTCGTGGCCAGCGCGGTCAGCACTTCGCGCAGCGGTGCCGGGAGCTTCCCGGCTTCCAGCTTCAGGCGCGCGCCGATCTCGGCGCCACCGGGTGGCAGGCTGCCCGCCGCGAGCGCCGTGTCGGCCACCACGAGCAAGGTGTAGAACTCGTTGACGAGGCCCGAGATCGCTTCGAGCCCGGGTTTGGCACCGGTGGCACCGAGATTCCCCGCGCCGATGTCCGGCTGACCGGTCACGACTTCGCGCAGCGCTGCGAAGCGGTTGTCGACGATCTGCTTTTCGAGCCGCTCCTCGGCGCGAATGCCGAGGTTCCTGCCGATCGCACCGGTCTTCTTGCTCAGTTCGTCGGAGGCTTTGTCGAGGAAACCCTTCTCTTCCTGCGCACCCACCACCAGGGGGCGCGACAACGTGGTCTCGCGCGCCGCCGCACGCGCCAGCCGGGCCAGGGGCGAATCGGGCGCGGCAAACTGCCGCAGCACGCCCAGGTCGAAGCCCAGGCTGGTGCCCGTGGTGTCGCTCCCGCCGACCGTGCGAATCGATTCGAGGAAGGCTTCCCATTGCTGGGCGTACTCGCTCAGGTACTGGCGGCGGATGTCATCGAGCAAGGGCGCGTCCTGCAGCTTGCGAGCCGCCGCGTCCAACGGCCCGGCCCCACCCCGCCCCATGACCCAGGCATCGTCGTCGATCGCCTGCCCGACGAACTCCGGCAGACGCTTGCTGAAGACGTCGTGGTATCCGTCATAAGTGAAGAGGCCCGGCACGCCCTTTTCAAGCGGCAGGCCACCGGCACGCGAGAACACCGTGCCGGCCTGTGGCCCGACCGCGCGGACCAGCGTGAACTCCTGCGGCGCGTCGGGCAGCATCGCCGCCTTGGCGCGCTCGTACACGCGCTGCGTCGAGGTATTGCCGTTCAGGAAGTCCTGCACCGCACGCACCAGCCCATCGTTGGGCAGCGACGCCGCCTGCACCGCACGCTCGCCGGAAAAGAGCGCTGTCACATGGCCCACCATCGAAGCGCGTCCGCCGAAGGCCGCGGCGCTGTCGGCCTGCTCCCAGTCCTTGAGCACCCAGTTCCGGACGTCCCGCGCGCCGCCCTTCATGTAGCGGTCCTTGTCGTGCAGGAGCTTGTAGACACGCAGGGTTTCGTAGGCCGTCTTGGCATCGCCGTCCTTCATGCTCTGCGCGAGCACGGCCTCCATGCGCTGCAGGATGGTCGGCAGCAAGGTGTGGTCCTGCAGCTGCGCATAGGTTTCGCCCGTTGCCGCCAGCACCGGCGGCACGGTGTACAGGCCGTAGAGAAAGCTGCCCGGCGGGTTGTCGATGTCCAGACCGGCGTAGCCAGGCAACTCGCTGGCGCCATTGAGCACATCCGGCACACCCGCCGGCTTGAAGTTGCCGAGCAGCGCGCGCACCTGGCCCGCGAGCACGTCGGTGCGCTGGCCGACGGTGCCCAGGTACTGGCGGTTGTTGCCGAAACTCGCGGCCAGCGCGCTGGCCAGCCACAGGAAGATCACCACCGCCAACGCGTGTCCCATGAGGCGCAGCAGCCTGAACCGAAATTCCCAGCGCAGGTTGGGCCTGACGAGATGGGATTCCGGAATGATGACCTTGGTCAGCAGGTCCTGGATGAAGAAGCCCTGCTGCCCCCGTCCGGGCGCCGTGCCGGCGGCATGCGGGTTCGAAGGTAGCGACAAGCCCAGGCTGCGCTGCAATCGCTGGATCAGCGTGCCGGGGTCGGCCGGCAGTTCCATGCGAGCTTGCACGCCGCTCGTGAAGTACACGCCGCGCAGGGTGTCGTGCAGTTGCGTCCTGTCGAAACGGGAGACGAGAAAGATCTCGTCGAGCATCGGCACCAATGGCACCGCCAGCCCGGCCAACTCCTGCGGCAGTGCGAAAAGGCGCTTGCGACGCTCCACATCGAATTCTTCGTTCAGCCGCGCGCGCAATCCATCGGCGAGCCGATCCTTGAGCAAGGCCAACTCCGCTTCCACTTGCGCGCGCAAGGTCTCGCGGACCTGCATGGTGGTGCGCGCGTTCTTCATGCCGTTGAATGGCAGCGTGAAGCCCCAGGCCTGCATCCGCCCTTCGCTGGTGAGCGATTGGAAGTACTCGCTGAAGCCCCGCAGCAGGTCCATCTTCGTGACGACGACGTACACGGGAAAGCGAATGCCCAACTCCTGGCGCAGCTCGGTCAGGCGGTCGCGCACCATGCCGGCGTGCTCGGCGCGCTCCATCTCGGTCATGGTCAGCAGTTCGGCTGCATTGAGCGCAACGATCACGCCGTTGAGTGGCGCACGCGTGCGGTGCTTGCGCAGCAGGCCGAGAAAGCCGCGCCACTCGACCGGATCGGTCACGGGGTTGCTTTCCTGCGTGGTGTAGCGACCGGCCGTGTCGATCAGGACGGCCTCGTTGGCAAACCACCAGTCGCAATGCAGCGTGCCGCCCTCTGACTTGAACACCACGCGCCTGGACGCATTGCCCATCTGCCGCGCCAGGGGAAACTGCATCCCGGCGTTGAGCAGCGCCGTGGTTTTTCCGGCACCGGAACTGCCGACGATCATGTACCAGGGCAACTCGTACAGATAGCGTCGGCCCTCGAGCAGACGGCGCAATCCACCGCGACCGCGCATGCCCTTGAGCTGCGCCAATGCGCGAGTGACCGCGGCGGTGACCGTCTTGATCTCTTCCCTGCCCGTCTCGTCCTTGCCCACGCCCTTTCCGAAGCCCAGGACCCGTGCGAGCAGATCCTCGTTGTTGCGCAGCGCCTGCCAGAGGCGGTAGAGCCAGTACAGCGCATACAGCAGCAGGATGGCGCCCACGATCGCCGCGCGCACCCATGCCGGCGCCAACGGCTTTGCGGCGCCGATTTCCAGCAAGGGACCCGCCTGCCACAGCAGCAGGCACAGCGCAGCCACCCCCACCAGGCTGTACGGACCCGAGATCAGCCAAAGGATGCCCAGCACCAGCAGCAGCACGATGAAGGTCACGCGCACCCCGGCCGGCGCCAGCGGGCGCAGCCCGTCGACGGCGAGCAATGGGCCGACGAACCAGATCGCCAGTGCCAGCACCACCATGGCGATGAATGCCAGCATCTGCCGGGAGAAAAGGAACGCCAGGAATTGTTTGATGTATTGCATGAGTGAAGCCCGAGGCGCCTCTAGTGGGGCGCTGCCGAAGGTGAGATGGTTCGCGCCGGGTTGTTGCCATCGCCCTGGGTGACGACGATGTCGACGCGGCGATTCCTGGCGCGCCCCGCGGCCGTCGCGCTGTCGGCAACCGGCATCGTGTCGCCTCTTCCTTCGGTTCGTATGCGCGAAGCCACGACGCCCTTTTCCTGCAGCACGGCAGCGACGGCTTCGGCGCGCTTCTCGCTCAGGACCTGGTTGTCGGGAAACTCGCGGGTCTTGATCGGCCGGTTGTCTGAGTGGCCGGTGACCTGCACCGAGCCCGAGACCTGGTTGATCTCGTCCGCCACCTTGGCCAGGACCGAAAGAATCCGTGCGTTCAGGCGCGCCTGGCCGGGGACGAACATGTCGTCGCCCCTGAAGCTCACCGCGCTGCGGCGCTCGTCTTCTTCCACGCTCACCGTGCCGCGTGCGATCTCGGGCGCCAGCAACTCTTTCAGGCGCAGTGCCTTGGCCGGAGGCGTCGGTGGCGCTGGAGGTGGACGCATCTGGCCGATGGCGGCGATGCGCTGCGCCACATCGGCGCTCATCCGCAGCAGTTGGTACTTGTACCAGGCGAACAGCCCGGACAGGACCAGTGCCAGCAGCGACGCCGTCAACCAGACCGGCACGCTGCGCAGCAGACGAAATGTGCCCACGCCCACGCCCTTCCAGTGCGGGGAAAGGTCGTGCGGCACATCGCCGCGCGCCGTCCCGAGCAGCGTGAACAGCCGATGGCGAACCGTCTCCAGCTGCCGGCGTCCGTTGGCCGCGGTGCTGAAGCGGCCCTCGAATCCGAGCCCCAGAACCTGGTACATCAGTTCGAGCAGATCGACATGCTCCTGCGGGCTGGCGGCCAGGCGCCCCACCAGCAGGAAGAACTTGTCACCGCCCTTGGTGTCGCCATGAAACTTCGCGGCCAGTTGCTGCCCGGCCCAGATGCCGGCCTCACCGTTCTTGCCGCCGCCCCACTCCGTGCTGTTGGCGGACTCGTCGAGCGCCGTGCACAACGAATAGCTCGCCGCCACCACGTGCTCGTGCCGGATCTGCGCGCTGCTGCAGAGCGATTGGAAACTCGCGACCTCTCGCTCCAGCAGCTGATGAAGGATCGTCACGCCCTCGTTGCCGAGCGTCGCCGGCATGTCGGCCAGCGCGCGCAGCAGAGGCTGGGCTGCTTCGAGCAAAGGATTCCGGGCAGCAGCCACCGCGGCCAGGCGCACCTGCATCGGCGATTCCGGGGCGAGAGGCGTTTCTCCTGGCAGATCACCCGGCCGCGAACCGTCGGCCGGATCGGCATCAGCGGGGATGCCGCTGGGTTCTTCCAGGTCGCGCCTGGGGTCGTCAATGAATGGCGTCATTTTTCGCGCACGCCCCACAGTTCCATGCGCAGACCAGGGAAATCGCCAGCCACGTGCAGTGCGAGGCCGCCGTGCTTGACCATGTGCTCCCAGAGCGGTCCACGCGAATCGATCTGGAAATAGACAAAACCTGCATTGAAGGGAATCTGGCGCGGCGGCACGGGCAGCGTCTGCAACGGGATGCCGGGCAGGTGGGAACGGATGAGTTCGGCAAGCCGGTCGCTCGGCCCGACCTTGCAGCGCGCCGGAAACTGGCTGGCCAGTTGATCGGGCGGCGTATGGGCAGCCACGGCGAACACGAGGCTGGAGAAACCTTGCAATTCGGACGGCTCGACACTCGCCACGCGCACGCCGTTGGCGCGGTTGGACAGGGGAATGCTCTGTGCGCTGCGCACCAGCACGTCGTTGAGCAGGGCCTGCACGTCGCCCATCAACTCCCTGAAGGACAGGCAGGGGTCGATGTGCTGGTAGGCCGGGTGCACGGCGGGGCGGCGCGTGCTCGCGCGCACGAACGTCGCAAGCTCCCCGCTGAGGGTGCGCAACGCGGTGTAGAGCACTTCCGGCGAGGTCTCTCGCACGCGCAGCCAGTGCTCGAACAAGGGCTCATAGCGATTGAGGATCTGCAGCAGCAGGAAGTCGGACACTTCGGCCGACTCGCTGGACTTGCCATCGTTGCCGCTGAGCCGCGCCGCGAGCGATTGCGCGCGCAGCCGGCACAGGCCGTGCAAGTTGGTCACCCAATCGGTCAGCAGCGGGCTCGCGCCGTAGCCGGCAACGGGCGGTATCAGGTGCGGATCGATGGCGATGCTCCCGTCGGAGCGCAGCACGGTCACCTTGGCGAGCGGAAGGCCGATCCATGCGTCCGTGAGCTCGCGTTGCGGCAGCAGGCGCAAGCGCAGACGGGAAAGCTGCACCGTCTTCGGGCCCTGGCCAATGGAATTCGCGTCGCGCAACTCGACGTCGAAAACCGAGAAGCGCGCAAGCGATGCCGCGGACGCCACTGCATCGTCGAAAGTGGTTTCCTCGCCATTGGGCGTGCGAATGGGCACGGCCAGATGGATGACCTGCTCCAGATGCTCCGGCAGGATGGTGAGCGGTGCGGGCGGCAGCGTCTGACCCGGCGCATCGAAGGGCGTGCCGTCCGAAAAAATACCCGCTGCACTGGCAAGCACGAGCTTGCCAAGGGACAGCGATTCCGCATCGATGCTGTAGTGATTGAAGCCCCAGTAGAACGGACTGAGCGACGCAGTGCGCTTGTGCGCAAGGTGTTCGAGATAGCGCTCCTGCTGCTGAAACAGCTGCGGGCGCAGGAAGAGCCCTTCGCTCCAGGCGACTTTGTTGTACCAACTCATGAAATCGATCGTTGTGGTCGCAAGCCGTGGGCTTACTTGAGGGGGATGAGTTGGATGCCCTTGGCTTGAAGGGCGACCTGCAACTTGACTTTGTTGGCCGGCAGGACCGAGCGATACCAGGCCACTTCCGGTGCGGGATCGATCCGTTGCACCACGCGCCAGTCGGCTTGCGCGAGATCGCGATAGCCCGCGACGATGCCGATGGCAGCCAGGTCGGGGTGCGATTTGCGGCGGATGGTCTTGACATCGCCCGGGCGCAGGATGAATTCGTCCCTGACGAGCAGGTCGCTGCCGATCAGGGCCTTGTCGTTGCCATGGAGAGAGAAGTAGTCGGCGGACTCGAAGGTGCCCTCCGACTTGAGCTCATAGAGACGCACCATGATGGGCGCCGCCCTGCCCTTGTCGTCAGGGTTGACGCCGGCCTCCGCCGTGATCGTGATATCGAGCCGGGTCTGCTCCCTGGGGTTGGAGAACTGGGCATTCGAAGACGCCGCTGCGAGCAGGGAAAGCGCGAGGACCAGCGGCGAAAGCACTACGGGAAGCCATCGCCGCGAAGCGATCCGCCGGGGACAAGGCACGTTGAACGGCATGAGAAAAAGGAGATGGTGCAAACGATCGAGAAGGTCGAGAAGGTCGAGAAGGTCGAGAAGGTCGAGAGGGCCGAAGGGCCGACAACGGGCAGCGCGCCGCACCTGCGTGCGCCGTGCCGTCCGAAGTCGAAGCGCCCTGAATCGATTCAGGGCCCGGTCTTCGCTGTCAGGACTCCTTGTTGCCCTTGATGTCGTAGCCGGCAGTGACCGCGCCACCGCTGCCACCTTGCGCGTTCTGCACCGAGTACTCCTGCTTGATCTTGGAGAACGACAGGCGAACGCGCTCCTTGATGCGCATCTCGTCGGCGTTCGAACCGAAAGGCTGGATGGCGGTGATGATCACGTCGGAGAACGTGAACTTCAGGTACTCCAGCGGGTTGCCACCGGCCTTGCGGATGGTGAGCTTCGCTTCCTGGACGTGCTTGCCGGTGAGGCAGTACTTCATCAGGTTGGGACTCGAGCGATCGACGTAGTGGTCGAACTCCAGGTCCTCGACCGTGGCCTTGCCGGCACCACCGCCCGAACCGGCGTGCATGGTGGATTCCTGGAAGGCTTTCCAGTTGAAGGCCAGAACCTCGATCTCGTTCTTGTGATCGGAATCCTGGGATTCACCTTCGATGCCGTTGATCTTCAGAAAAATGTCTTGCGCCATAAAAACTCCCTGAGCTTGGTTTTTTCAATGTTTGACAGATGCCCTGGCGCTCTTTCGGCGCCTCGAGCGAATTTGCGGGTGGCGTCTGTGCGCCACTTCATCGAACAATTCGGAATGGATGGAAGCGATGCCGGTCAGGCTGCGTCCTTGAGGGACGGCAATTTCGCAACGAGGCGCAGCGACACGGTCAGCCCTTCGAGCTGGAAGTGCGGGCGCAGGAAGAACTTCGCGCCGTAGTAGCCGGGGTTGCCCTCGATGTCTTCCACCACGACTTCGGCGGCAGCGAGGGGCCTGCGGGCCTTGGTCTCCTGTGACGAGTTGGCGGGATCGGCATCGACGTAATGCATGATCCATTCGTTGAGCCAGCGCTGCATGTCCTCGCGCTCCTTGAACGAGCCGATCTTGTCGCGCACGATGCACTTGAGGTAGTGCGCAAAGCGCGTGCTGGCGAACAGGTATGGCAGCCGGGCCGACAGGTTGGCATTGGCCGTTGCGTCGGGGTCCATGTACTCCTGCGGCTTCTGGACCGATTGCGCGCCGATGAACGCGGCGTGATCGGTGTTCTTGCGATGCACCAGGGGAATCAGGCCCGCCTTGGCGAGTTCGGCTTCCCGGCGGTCCGAGATGGCGATCTCGGTCGGGCACTTCATGTCGAAGCCGCCGTCGTCGGTCGGAAAGGTATGGCACGGCAGGTTCTCCACCGTACCGCCCGACTCCACGCCGCGGATCATCGTGCACCAGCCGTAGAGCTTGAAGCTGCGGTTGATGTTGACGGCCATCGCGTAGGCCGCGTTGCTCCAGACGTAGTTCCGATGGTCCGCGCCTTCGGTTTGCTCTTCGAAATCGAACTCGTCGACCGGGTTGGTCTTTGCCCCATAGGGCAGGCGCGCGAGGAAGCGTGGCATGGCGAGGCCGACGTAGCGCGAGTCCTCGGTGCTGCGCAGCGAATTCCAGGGCGCATGCTCCAGGTTCGAGGTGATCTTCGCCAGGTCGCGAGGGTTCGCAAGTTCCTGCCATGACTCCATGCCGAGCAGCGACGGGGCCGACCCGGCGATGAATGGCGCATGCGAGGCGGCCGATATCTTGGCGATCGCGCCCAGCAACTCGACGTCGGGCGGCGTATGGTCGAAGTAGTAGTCCGCCACGAGGCAGCCGTACGGCTCGCCGCCGAGCTGGCCGTACTCTTCCTCGTAGATGCGCTTGAAGATCGGGCTCTGGTCCCACGCAATGCCCTTGTGGCGGCGAAGCGTGCGACGCACTTCGTCCTTGGACACATCCATGAAGCGAATCTTGAGCTTCTCGTCCGTCTCCGTGTTGTAGACCAGGTGGTGCATGCCGCGCCAGGCCGACTCGACCTTCTGGAACTCGTCCTTGTGCAGCACGAGGTTGATCTGCTCGGACAGCTTGCGATCGATCTCCGCAATGATGGCCTCGATGCTGCTGTAGGCATCGTCGGTCATGGTCGCGGCATTGACGAGCGCCTGCTCGGCCAGGGTGCGCACCGCCGCTTCGACGGCGTCACGGGCCTCTTCGGTCTTGGGCTTGAATTCCTTGTCCAGCAAGGATGCGAAGTCAGAGGGATGGGTGTATTGCGCGGGCGCGGACGCGTCGAGCACGGAATCGCTTGCGATGTTCATGTGAGGTTCCTTGGGGCAGATTTCAGGCCGCCGAGTCGGCGGTCGATGCGTCGCCGAGGTCCGCCGCTCGAGGCTTGGGCGCCTGTACGAGGGACTTCATGAGCGTCGGGTCCTGCAGCAGCTTGTTGACCAGGCCTTCGGCACCGGCCTTGCCATCCATGTAGGTCTGCAGGTTCGCAAGCTGCGTGCGCGCCTCGAGCAGGCGGCTGAGCGGTTCGACCTTGCGGGCCACGGCCGCCGGCGAGAAGTCTTCGATGCTCTCGAAGGTGATGTCGACCATGAGCTGGCCCTGGCCCGACAGCGTGTTGGGCACGGCGAAGGCCACGCGCGGCTGGATCGCCTTCATGCGTTCGTCGAAATTGTCGATTTCGATCTCGAGGAACTTGCGATCGACCACCGGCGGCAATGCCTGGGCGGGCTTGCCGGACAGGTCGGCCAGAACACCCATGACGAAAGGCAGCTCGATCTTTTTCTCCGAGCCGTAGATTTCCACGTCGTATTCGATCTGCACGCGTGGCGCCCTGTTGCGGGCGATGAACTTCTGGCTGCTGTTGTTGTTTGTCATGAAAACTCCCTGATGGAAAACTGAAAGTAGTGGCGCCGGATCAACGCGGCGGCTTGAGGAGTCAGGCGTACTCGATGTGGCAGATGACGACATCTCCTCCTTGCAAGTCCAGACCGGTTGTGCCGCGCAGCTTGGCGTCGACGGATATCCGGGTGATCGTTCGTTTTTCCTGCAAGGCGTTGAGCCAGTGCCGCGACAGAACGGGCAGCAGGTTCTGCTCGATGAAGGCGATCAGGCGGCGAACGCCGGTTTCATGGGTGCCGCATCGCTCGATGATTTCGGCCACCAGGAAAGGCGCATAGCCCAGTTCGATGCCATGCTGCTTTTTCATGCGATGGACCACGCGGTCCAGGTGCAGCGAGACGATGCGGCCCAAGGCCTTTTTGCCCAGCGGCAGATAGGGCACGACGGACAGGCGCCCCAGGAACGCGGCCGGGAATACCCGGCGAAGTGCAGGCTGCAGCGCGTCGCGCAGGACTTCGACTTCAGGCGGCGTCGCAAGGTCTTCGCACAGGCTCTCGATGTTCTCGGCGCCGGTGTTGCTCGTCAGCAGGATCGTGGTGTTCCTGAAGTCGATATGCCGGCCTTCGCCGTCTTCCATCCAGCCCTTGTCGAACACCTGGTAGAAGAGTTCGTGCACATCCGGGTGCGCCTTTTCCACTTCGTCGAGCAGGATCACGCTGTAGGGCCTGCGTCGCACGGCCTCCGTGAGAACGCCGCCCTCTCCATAGCCCACGTAGCCCGGCGGCGAACCCTTCAGGGCAGAGACGGTGTGCGGCTCCTGAAACTCGCTCATGTTGATGGTGATGAGGTTCTGTTCACCGCCATACATCGCCTCCGCCAATGCCAGCGCAGTCTCGGTCTTGCCGACGCCCGAGGGACCGACCAGCAGGAAGACGCCCACCGGCTTGTCGGGATCGGTGAGATGGGCTCGCGACGTACGGATGCGTTCGGCAATCACCGCGAGCGCGTGGCCTTGGCCAATGACTCGTTCATCGAGCATGGATTCGAGCCCGAAGACCGCGGCGACCTCGTCTTGCACCATGCGTCCAACGGGAATCCCCGTCCAGTCCGCAACGATGGCAGCGACCACCGACTCATCGACCTGAGGAAAGACCAGCGGCGCGTCCTGCTGGCGCGACAGGAGTTCTTCTTCGAGGGCCTGCAATCGCGCCGAGGGCCGTTCGCCCTCGGCGCCACTCTCCCTCTCACCCTCACCCTCCTCCCTCTTCCTTGTTCTCAGCGCTTGAATCTGCTGGACCATCGCAAGCTCTTCCTGCCACCGGGCTTCACGCGCCGAGAGTTCATGTTCGGCCGCCACGAGTCGGGAATTTGCGGCTTCGATGCGCTTCGATCGCTTCTCGCTGCCCTGTGAGATCGCGCCCTCTGCCGCCAGCAGTTCAAGTTCCACGTCCAGGGCCGCCATGCGCTGCCGCAGTCGATCGACCACGGCAGGTGGCGTGTGCAACGACATGGCGACGCGTGCGCATGCCGTGTCGAGCAGGCTGATGGCCTTGTCCGGCAACTGGCGCGACGGGATGTAGCGATGGGACAGCGTCACTGCCGCCCGTACCGCCTCGTCCAGCACGGTGACGCCGTGATGCGCGGCAAAGGTGGCAACCAGGCCGCGCACCATCTCGATGGCGGAGGCCTCCCCGGGCTCGGCGACCTGCAGCAGCTGAAAGCGCCGGGTCAGCGCGGGGTCCTTTTCGATATGGCGCTTGTATTCGCTCCACGTGGTCGCGCCGACGGTACGCAAGGTGCCGCGCGCGAGCGCCGGTTTGAGCAGGTTGGCCGCGTCCCCGGTGCCCGCCTGTCCGCCCGCGCCGATCAAGGTGTGCACCTCGTCGATGAAGAGAATGACCGGTCGGCTCGACGTGCTCGCCTCTTCGAGCAGCGATTTGAGGCGGGACTCGAACTCGCCCCGCATGCTGGCACCGGCGAGCAACGCGCCTACGTCGAGGCTGAGCAGGCGGGCATCGCGCAGCGATGGTGGAACCTCGCCGCCGGCGATGGCGAGCGCGAGGCCTTCGACCACAGCCGTCTTGCCAACGCCAGCCTCTCCCGTGAGCAAAGGATTGTTCTGCCGCCGGCGCAGCAGGATGTCGACCATCGTGCGGATCTCGTGTTCGCGGCCGATCACGGGGTCGATCTGTCCGCTACGTGCACGATCCGTCAGGTCGGTGCAGTAGCGAGCCAAGGCCGATTTGCCATCCGGCGACCTGGCGATCGCTTCGCTCGCTTCTCCCGGCATTGCGGGCGACAGGGCCGAGCCGTCGTGCGGCCCTTCACCATCTTCTGGGGAGCCTGCAATGAGTGCAGCGAGAACATCCGCCAGTTGCTCCGCGGGAATTTTCCGGAACGCCGGTGATATGCCAAGGAGCACGCGCCGAAGTTCGGGTGTTTGCACCAGCGCTGCAAGCAGCCAGGCGCCGCGCACGCAGCGGTCGCCGAATTCAAGACTGGACAGCACCCAAGCACGCTCGACGGCCACTTCGACGTGATGGGAAAAATCGCTCAGTGACGTCGCGCCGGAAGGCAATTCCGACAAAGCCGAAGCCAGATCCGTCTCGACCGCCTGCGCATCGACTTGGTAGTGACGGCAGACACGATGCAGGTCGCTGTCATTGAGCTGCCAGAGTTGATGAATCCAGTGCGTCAGTTCGACATATGGATTTCCTCTCAGCTTGGCAAAGGCAGTTGCGGATTCAATACCCCGAAACAGCGTGAGATTGAGCTTGCCGAACAGCGCTCGTCGAGAAATCGCCATTGCGATCTACCGCTTCGCCAACGACGTCAATTGCGCAGCGGCATCACGCATTGCACCGCCGGGCAAAGCACCGGTATTTGCTGTCTTCCTGCCCATTTCACGCTCCCTATGCTTCCTCGAATAGGCGCGATTCTGGGTGTTCGTGCAGGTCTGTGCGGTGCACAGTTTCTACCAATAGTTAAACCCCGAAAGCAGGCAATTGATCTGTGAAATTTCTCCAGGCGCGCGCAATTCCGACAATTTGAAAGTAGTAATTTCTATTGAAAAACTTCTACGCGACCAAGAAAAAAGCCCTCGAATTCCTTTTGGAAATTCGAGGGCTCGATGCGGCGACGCCATAAGACGCCCAAGCGCTTGGCGAATTGATTACATATGCTCGATCATGACCTGCCCGAAGCCCGAGCAGCTCACCTGCGTCGCGCCTTCCATCAGGCGCGCGAAGTCATAGGTCACCCGCTTGCTGGCAATCGACTTCTTCATCGCGCTGATGATCAGGTCGGCCGCTTCGGTCCAGCCCATGTGGCGCAGCATCATTTCGGCCGAGAGGATCTCGGAGCCGGGGTTCACGTAGTCCTTGCCGGCGTACTTGGGCGCCGTGCCGTGCGTGGCTTCGAACATCGCGACGGTGTCGCTCAGGTTCGCGCCCGGGGCGATGCCGATGCCGCCGACCTGCGCGGCCAGCGCGTCGGACACGTAGTCGCCGTTGAGGTTCAGCGTGGCGATCACGCTGTACTCGGCGGGACGCAACAGGATCTGCTGCAGGAACGCGTCGGCGATGCTGTCCTTGACGGTGATTTCCTTGCCCGTCTTCGGGTTCTTGAACTTCATCCACGGGCCGCCGTCGATCAGTTCGGCGCCGAATTCCTTGGCAGCCAGGTTGTAGGCCCAGTCGCGGAAGCCACCTTCGGTGAACTTCATGATGTTGCCCTTGTGCACGATGGTCACGCTGGGCTTGTCGTTGTCGATGGCGTACTGGAAGGCCTTGCGCACGAGGCGCTCGGTGCCTTCGATCGACACGGGCTTCACGCCGATGCCGGAGGTGTTGGGGAAGCGGATCTTCTTCACGCCGAGCTCGTCCTGCAGGAACTTGATGAGCTTCCTGGCCTTGTCGCTTTCGGCTTCGAATTCGATGCCGGCGTAGATGTCTTCCGAGTTCTCGCGAAAGATCACCATGTTGGTCTTGTGCGGCTCGCGCACCGGGCTGGGCACGCCTTCGAAATACTGGATGGGGCGCAGGCACACGTAGAGGTCGAGTTCCTGGCGCAGCGCAACGTTCAGCGAGCGGATGCCGCCGCCGACGGGCGTGGTGAGCGGGCCCTTGATGGACACCACGTAGTCGCGCACGGCATGCAGGGTTTCCTCGGGGAGCCAGACGTCGGGGCCGTACACCTTGGTCGACTTCTCGCCGGCATAGACCTCCATCCAGTGGATCTTCTTCTTGCCGCCGTAGGCCTTGGACACCGCAGCATCCACCACCTTGAGCATCACCGGGGTGATGTCCAGCCCCGTCCCGTCGCCTTCGATGAAAGGGATGATCGGCTGATCGGGCACATTCAGCGAGCTGTCGGCATTGACCGTGATCTTCTGGCCTTCGGCCGGGACTTTGATGTGCTGATAGCTGGGCATGAGGGCGAAGGCTCCGGGAGTGATGTAATTTTGACGAGTGTCAGCGAATTCAGACAGCGAGGGGGTTTCGCTGTACAACCGGCTAACAAATCGCTGTACATTTTAGACGCTGCCCATCAGCTGGCGTTTGTCAACCATGGGGCCAATGGGCTCGTTAGTGGCTGACCTTCTGCTCGCCGGGAGGCGTTTCCAACCAATTCTCGATAGAGGAATCTTCAATGAGCAAAATTCTCGCAGTCATGATCGCTGGTCTGTTCGCAGCTGGCGCCTATGCCCAAAACCCGGCCGGCACCACGCCCGAACAAGGGAACGCAACCAACAGCAAGTCGCAAGCACGTGCTGAAGCCAAGAAGGATGCCAAGCCCGCTGGTCAAGTGGCCGCTCCCGCTGGCGACATCGCCAAGACGCCCGAAGGCGGCGCTGTCGGTACCGACAAGGCTGCAGCCTCTGGCGAAAAGCGCGCTGAAACGCGCGACCAACGTCGTCGCAACAAGGACGGCAGCGTCAAGCGCAAGTCGACCCAAGGCGGCACGCCCAAGTAATTTGGCGTCCCCTGAAAAAAGCGCTCCTCGGGGCGCTTTTTTTTCGCCCGGCGCAACCAAAGTGCTGTCAACCGCCTTCGATGGGCTCCGTTGAATGTGGACCTTCCACAGGGAGGTGGTCCAAATCAACAATCTCAAAGGATTTCTCATGAACAAGCTGCTCGCAGCCCTGATCGCCGGTCTCTTCGCTGCCGGTGCATTTGCTCAAACCGCTGAACCCGCAACCGCCGCCCCGGCCGCACCTGCCGTTCACAAGGCCAAGGCCAAGCACGCAGTCAAGAAGCACAAGGTTCGCCACGTGGCCAAGGCCCACACGGCCACCGCCAAGAAGGTGTAAGCTTTCAAGCTCACCCGGCAATGCCCGCATCAGCGGGCATTTTTATTGGTTACGGGCCGGGCCTTTTGCGGCCCCCGCCCTGAAAGAGTTGTCCGATGTTTCAGCGTTTAGCCGCCCTGCTCCTGCTGTCCGCCTCGTTCGTGATGCCGACGCATGCGCAATCACAGCAGCAACCCCAGACCGACCTCGCACGCACGCAGTTGTCGGTCGGCCTCTACAAGATAGACACCCAGATCGCCCAGACGCCCCAGCAACGTGAAATCGGCCTGATGTTCCGCAAGACCATGCCGCAGGCCGAGGGCATGATCTTCGTGTTCGAGCAGCCCGCCACGCAGTGCTTCTGGATGCGCAACACCCTGCTGCCGCTGACTGCCGCCTTCGTGGCCGACGACGGCCGCATCGTCAACCTGGTCGACATGCAGCCGCTGACCGAGAACTCGCACTGCTCCGAAGAGCCGGTGCGCTATGTGCTCGAGATGAACCAGGGCTGGTTCGCCAAGAAGAACATCAAGAAGGGCGCCAAGCTAGGCGGCGAACTGTTCTCAGCCGCCAAGCGTTGAGTTTCTGCTGGCTGTAGCCCACAAAAAAGCCGACCCGAGGGTCGGCTTTTTTCATGCGGGAAATGGCTTCAGCCGAAGTTCTTCGCGACGAAGTCCCAGTTCACCAGCTTGGCCAGGAAGGTCTCGACGAACTTCGGGCGCAGGTTGCGGTAGTCGATGTAGTAGGCGTGTTCCCAGACGTCGACGGTCAGCAGTGCGGTGTCTGCGGTCGTCAGCGGCGTGCCGGCCGCGCCGGTGTTCACGATGTCCACCGAGCCATCGGCCTTCTTCACGAGCCACGTCCAGCCCGAACCGAAGTTGCCGACAGCCGACTTCACGAAGGCTTCCTTGAAGGCGTCGTAGCTGCCCCACTTGGCATCGATGGCCTTGGCCAGCGCGCCGGTCGGTGCACCGCCGCCCTGGGGCTTCATGCAGTTCCAGAAGAAGGTGTGGTTCCAGATCTGGGCGGCGTTGTTGTAGATGCCGCCGCTGGCTTTCTTGATGATTTCTTCCAGCGTGAGGGCTTCGAACTCGGTGCCCTTTTGCAGGTTGTTGAGGTTCACGACGTAGGCGTTGTGATGCTTGCCGTAGTGGTACTCGAGGGTTTCCTTCGAATACTCGGGTGCCAGCGCGTCGAGTGCGTATGGCAGGGGTGGGAGCACATGTTCCATGGTTTTTTCTCGTGGGTTGGTTGTGGGGAATGGAGGATTCTAGGAAGTAATCATCGAGGCGGCGTCGGACGCGTTCCCGTCGCGCCGCCGGGCGTCACGGTCATGTCGACCTCGCCGTCCGCGAGCCGCGCGACCACCGCGTCGCCTGCATTCAGGTTCTTCGCGCTGACGATGGCTCGGCCATCCGCGCCGGTGAGCCAGGCGTAGCCGCGCTGCAGGACGAGCGCCGGGTCGAGCAGCCGCAGGCGCATCGCCACGCGCTCCAGGCGTTCGCGCCGCTGTACGAGTGCGCGATCGAACTTCGCCGGAAGATCGGCTGCAATCGACCGCGGCACCTGCGCCAGGCGCTCCCGTCTCGCCAGCACCGCAAAGTGCAGGCGCTGCGCATGGTGCGCCAGGCGAAGCTGCTGGCGTGCCACCAGGTTCGATGGCCGGCCGAGACGGCCCGCCGCTTGATCCAGCCGCTGTCCCAACACGTCCAGGCGCGCGCCCAGCGCATCGCCGAGCCGCTCGTCGAGCAGGTCGAGCGCCCCGAGCCACAGGTCGCGCGGCGCGCTGACGAGCTCGGCGGCCGCCGTGGGCGTGGGTGCACGCAGGTCGGCGCAGAAGTCGGCGATGGTGAAGTCGGTTTCGTGCCCGACACCGCTCACCACCGGGACCGGGCTCTGCACGATGGTCCGCGCCAGGGTTTCGTCGTTGAAGGCCCACAGGTCTTCGATCGACCCACCACCACGCACCAGCAGGATCACATCGACAGCCGGCTCCATCGCGTAAAGCGATTGCAGCGCTCGCACCAGTTCGGCCGGCGCATTGGCGCCTTGCACGGCCGCCGGCGCCAAGACCACGGGGATGTGCGGCACGCGCCGCCGCAGCGCGGTGACAACGTCGTGCAGCGCCGCAGCCCCCAGGGAGGTGACGACACCCACCGCGCGCGGCATGGTGGGCAGCGCACGCTTGCGCGCCGGATCGAACAGCCCTTCGGCTTCGAGGCGCGCCTTGCGTTGCAGGAACTGTTCGAACAGCGCGCCCTGGCCGGCACGCCTGAGGCTTTCGACGACCAGTTGCAGGTCGCCGCGCGGCTCGTAGACCGCAAGCCGGCCGCGGACCTCCACCTGGTCGCCGTCGCGCGGCGAGAAATCGAGCAGTCCGGCGGCGCGGCGGAACATGGCGCAGCGCAGCTGGCCGGACTCGTCCTTGAGCGAGAAGTAACAATGTCCACTCGACGCGCGTGAAAAACCAGAAATCTCGCCGCGCACGGCCACCGGATTGAAGCGCGCGTCCAGCGTGTCGGCCACCGCCCGGCACAGCGCGCCGACAGCCCAGATGCGCGGCCCGGGCGCGGAATTCGTTTCACGCAAGTTCACAAAGCATGCGAGCGGCCGAAAGCCACTCTTCCACAACAGGCCCGGCGTCCCCTGCCCAAGGCCCCCCATGCGGGGCAGGCGCACGGTTTCTCGTGCAAGTGGTTGATTTCATTCAAAAAAGTACTGCTCAAAATTCAATCGATCTAGCGGAAAGGCCCGCCCGTGCGGGTTCGGACGTGTTGCGAAGCAGGTTAATCACAAAGTTATCCACAGAATCTGTGCGTCCTTGCCGACACGCAAACAAGCCACATACCGATGGTGGGCTCGGTGGATAATCGCCGCGCATTTGCAGTCTACGGGCCGGAGGATTTTCTTGTTTTCCATCATTGTTGCTGCGGGTTGGCCTATCTGGCCGCTGCTCGCTTGTTCGGTTATTGCGCTCGCGCTGGTTATAGAACGTTTCACGAGTCTGAAGACCGTGAAAGTATTGCCGCCGAAATTGCTCGACGAAACCATCACCGTCTCGCGCGGGTCCGTTCCCGGACCGGACATCGTGACCAAACTCGAACGCAACTCGATGCTCGGCCAGGTGCTGGCCGCGGGCCTGCGGGCGCTCAACGCCAACCCGCGCTGCACCGAGGACGACCTTCGCGCCGCCATGGAGGCCTCGGGCCGCACCATCGCGCACAAGCTGGAGCGCTACCTGCCGGCACTGGCCACCATCGCTTCGGCCGCGCCGCTGCTGGGTCTCCTGGGCACGGTGATCGGCATGATCGAGATCTTCGGCTCGCAGTCGCCCGGAAGCGGCGCTGTCGGCTCGGGCAACCCGGCGCAGCTGGCGCACGGCATTTCGATCGCGCTGTACAACACGGCGTTCGGGCTGATCGTGGCGATTCCGACGCTGATCTTCTGGCGCTACTTCCGCAGCCGCGTGGACGAATACCTGCTGAACCTCGAACTCTCGGGTGAACGGTTCGCCCGCCACCTGAACGCGCTGCGCAAATGAGCCGAGCGCGCATGCAGTTTCGCCACGGCGCGCGCGACGAGCCGGAGATCAACCTGATCCCGTTCATCGACGTGCTGCTGGTCGTCCTGATCTTCCTGATGCTGTCGACCACGTACAGCAAGTTCACCGAGATGCAGCTGCGGCTGCCGACGGCGGACGTGGACGCGCAGCGCGACTATCCGAAGGAAGTGATCGTGACGGTCTCTGCCGACGGCCGCTACACGGTCAACAAGGCCCCGGTGGCGGACCGCAACGTGAACACCGTGGCCGCTGCACTCGGCGCTGCGGCCACGGGCGGCAAGGACAGCGTGGTGATCATCAGCGCCGACGCGAGCAGCCCGCACCAGGCCGTCGTCACGGTGATGGAAGCCGCGCGCCGCGCCGGCCTGATGCAGATCACATTCGCCGCCCAGTCGACGGCGCAAGCCGGGCACTGAGTGCCAGCCAAGGGCCGCAGCAGCACGGGCGCATCCGCCTCGCGGCTGCAGGACGCCTGGCTGCATCGCGGCCTGCTGGCCTGCCTGCTGTGGCCGCTCTCGCTGCTCTACGGCGCGCTCTTCGCGCTGCGTGGCTGGTTCCATCGCCTCGGGTGGCTGCGGACCGAGCGCGTGCCTGTTCCCGTGATCGTCGTCGGCAACGTGATTGCGGGCGGCGCGGGCAAGACGCCTGTCGTGATGGCCATCGTCCGGCATCTGCAGGCCCGGGGACTCCAGGTCGGCGTGGTGTCGCGCGGCTATGGCCGACGCACCGACGATTGCCGCGAGGTGCTCGACGGCAGCGATCCTCGGGATGTCGGTGACGAGCCGGCGCTGATTCGCCATGCCACGGGCGCCCCGGTTTTCGTCGCGCGACGACGCATCGAGGCCGCGCGCGCCCTGCTGGAGCGGCATCCGGCCACGCAGGCGATCGTGAGCGACGACGGCCTGCAACACTTGGCACTGGCCCGCGACATCGAGATCTGCGTGTTCGACGACCGCGGCATCGGCAATGGCTGGCTGCTGCCCGCCGGCCTGTTGCGCGAGCCCTGGCCGCGCCGTTGCGACCTGGTGCTCCACAGCGGCGAGCGGCCCGCCTTTGCCGGTGGCTATACCGCCACCCGTAGCCTTGCGCAGGATGCGGTGGGGAGCGACGGAAGGCGTGTTCCTCTGGAGACCCTCGCGGGCAAGCCGCTGATCGCGCTGGCGGCCATCGCACGGCCCGAGGGATTCTTCGAGATGCTGCGCGCGCGGGGACTCACGCTCACCGAGACCATCGCATTGCCCGACCATCATGATTTCGACGCATGGCAGCGACCGTCCGGCAGCGAATACACCCTGCTCTGCACCGAGAAAGATGCGGTCAAGCTGTGGCGCAAGGCGCCCGATGCGCTGGCCGTGCCGCTGCACTTCGTGCCCGCTCCGGAATTCTTCGCCGCGCTCGACGCAAAGCTATCATCGCCCGATGGATACCAAGCTGCTTGAACTGCTCGTCTGCCCCGTGACCAAGGGCCCCCTGACCTGGAACGCCGAGAAGCAGGAGTTGTGCTCCCGCAGCGCCCGCCTGGCTTACCCGGTGCGCGACGGCATCCCGGTGCTGCTGGAGAACGAGGCGCGCACGCTGTCCGACGAAGAGCTGGGTCTGTGACCGGGCCCGTGCGCTTCACCGTCCTGGTGCCGGCACGCCTGGCCTCCACGCGGCTGCCCAACAAACCCCTGGCCGATATCGCGGGACTTCCGATGGTCGTGCGCGTGGCGCAGCGGGCCGGCGAATCGGGCGCAACGCGCGTTGTCGTGGCCGGGGACGATGCATCCATCGTTTCGGCCTGCAAGGCGCACGGCGTCGAAGCCATCCTCACCCGCCAGGACCATCCGAGCGGCACCGACCGGCTGGCCGAAGCGTGCGAGCAACTGGGCCTCGACGGCGACGAGATCGTCGTCAACGTACAGGGCGACGAACCGCTGATCGACCCCGAACTGATTGATGCCGTGGCCGCCGCGCTGGCCCTTCACCCCGAGGCGGCGATGAGCACCGCGGCCCACGCGATCGACTCGGTGAGCGATTTCATGAACCCGAACGTGGTGAAGGCGGTGCTCGACGCGGAGGGCAACGCGCTCTACTTCAGCCGCGCGCCGATCCCCTGGTGGCGCGATGGCTCGGCCGGCGGTGTTGCGCCGACGGTGTTGCCGAGCCCTGCGCCGCTGCGCCACATCGGCATCTACGGCTACCGCGCGGGCTTCGTGCGCAAATTTCCGTCGCTGCCAGCGGCCCCCGTCGAAGCCACCGAAGCGCTCGAACAATTGCGCGCCCTGTGGCATGGGCATCGCATCGCGGTGCACGTGAGCCACGTTGCGCCCGGCCCGGGCATCGACACCCCCGAAGATCTGGCGCGCGTGCGCGCGGTCTTCGCCGCCCGGCCGCCCCTCTAAGAACGTGCGCCACGGAGGGAATTCCCTACGGGGACGCATGCTATCCTCGACGTGAAATCCGCCTTGCCCAGCCCTCGGGCCGACGCTTGGCGTGACACAAAATCTAAGAACCGTCCGAGGACACCATGAGACTAATTTTGCTGGGCGCGCCCGGGGCGGGCAAAGGCACGCAAGCGGCCTTCATCTGCCAGAAATACGGCATCCCCCAAATCTCGACCGGCGACATGCTGCGTGCCGCCGTCAAGGCCGGCACGCCGCTCGGACTGCAGGCCAAGGCCGTCATGGACGCGGGCGCTCTGGTGAGCGACGACCTGATCATCAACCTCGTGAAAGAGCGCATCGCCCAGCCCGACTGCGCCGGCGGTTTTCTGTTCGACGGTTTCCCGCGCACCATTCCGCAGGCCGATGCCATGAAGGCCGCGGGCGTCAAGCTCGACTACGTGCTCGAGATCGACGTGCCCTTCGGCGACATCATCGAACGCATGAGCGGCCGCCGCTCGCACCCGGCGTCGGGCCGTACCTACCACGTCAAGTTCAACCCGCCCAAGATCGAAGGCAAGGACGACGTGACCGGCGAGGACCTGATCCAGCGCGAAGACGACAAGGAAGAAACCGTGGGCAAGCGGCTGGACGTGTACAGCCAGCAGACGCGTCCGCTGGTCGACTACTACTCGGCCTGGGCCAAGGCCGATCCGGCCGCCGCGCCGAAGTACCGCGCCATCAAGGGCGTCGGCACGGTCGACGAGATCACGCAACGTGCCCTGGCGGCATTGAGCAGCTGACCCCCGCTGCCCTTCGACAGGGCGGCTATTTCCCCAGCAGTTCCAGCATCAGCGCGATGCGCGCCTTCACCGGCGTGAGCGCGCCTGCGTCCCGCAGTGGGTCATCGGGCTTCGGCAGGATGCGTCCGCTGCTGCAACGCGTGGCACGCAGCACGGCAATGCCGGCGTCCTGCGCCTTGAGCGCAGCGACTTCCAGCGCGTGGTGCACGGTGCCGTTGCCGGTGGTGGCCAGGACCAGCCCGCGGACAGGCTCCTCTGCGCCTTCCCGAAGAAGCGCATCGATGATTGCGCCGCTCGCGCCGGCGTGACTCATGACGATCTCCACCCGGGGCCAGGGCCCTGGCGCACTCAGCGCCTTCGACGATTGCGATGACGGCGCGGCCGGCCACGCCCTCAGACGTCGCACCGCGCCCTCTTCCACATAGCCGATCGGCCCCGCATCGCCGGATGCGAAGGCATCGAGCCGGTAGGTGTGCACCTTCTGCACATCCAACCCGCCGTGAATCGTGCCGGCACACACCGCCGTCACGCCCTGCGCATCCGCCGTTGCCGCGACCGCGATGGCGTCACGCACGTTCTGCGGTCCGTCCGGCGAAAGCGCCGTGGCCGGGCGCATCGCACACGTCAGCACCACGGGTTTCGCCGGTGCCAGCACCGAGTGAAGAAAGAATGCGGTCTCTTCGAGCGTGTCGGTGCCATGGGTGATCACCACCCCGGCCACATCGGGTCGCGCCAGCCAATGCTCGCAACGCTGCGCGAGCTTCTGCCAGATGTCGAACGCCATGTCCTTGCTGTCGACCTGTGCCACCTGCTCCGCAATCAACTCGATGCCCCCGGGCGCCTCGATGCCGCCCAGCAGGTCCGCCACATCCACCTGCCCGGCGGTGTAGCCGATGTTGTCGCCGCTGCTGGATGCCTTTCCAGCGATGGTCCCGCCAGTGCCCAAAACCACCACGCGACGCACTTCAGGCAAATGG
Source organism: Variovorax sp. 770b2 (assembly GCF_900115685.1). Classification (GTDB taxonomy): domain Bacteria; phylum Pseudomonadota; class Gammaproteobacteria; order Burkholderiales; family Burkholderiaceae_C; genus Variovorax. The sequence goes on from NZ_FOXJ01000001.1 coordinate 1,925,526, forward strand.
GAATTGGCCATGACTTGTCAACTTCCAAAAACTGGTTAAAAATACAGGTACTGGATATCTAGCCAGTGCCGCAAGGAACCACATATGCAGTTCGCCGTGAAGCTTACCGCCCGCCAGCAGCAGATCCTCGACTTGATCCAGAGCGCCATCGCGCGCACTGGTGCGCCGCCCACCCGCGCCGAAATCGCCAACGAGCTGGGGTTCAAGTCGGCCAACGCCGCCGAAGAGCACCTGCAGGCGCTGGCACGCAAGGGCGTGATCGAGCTCGTCAGCGGCACCTCCCGCGGCATCCGCCTCAAGGGCGATGCGCTGCGTTCGCTCAATGAAACGCGCCATCGCGAAGGCGGCCAGTTCTCGCTCTCGCTGCCCGGCATGGCGCAGCTGGCGCTGCCGCTCATCGGCCGCGTCGCGGCGGGCTCGCCCATCCTGGCGCAAGAGCACGTCGACCAGACCTACTACGTCGAGAACACGCTCTTCCAGCGCCAGCCCGACTACCTGCTCAAGGTACGCGGCATGTCGATGCGCGACGCCGGCATCATGGACGGCGACCTGCTCGCCGTGCAAGCCACCAAGGAAGCGCGCAACGGCCAGATCGTGGTCGCGCGCCTGGGCGACGAAGTCACCGTCAAGCGCCTGAAGCGCAACAAGCAGGTGATCGAGCTGCACGCCGAGAACCCCGACTATCCGACCATCATCGTGCAGCCCGGCGAGCCCTTCGAAATCGAAGGCCTCGCGGTCGGCCTCATCCGCAACACCATGCTGATGTAGGCCTCGCGGCCTGCTTGCAGCAGCACCCCATCCGGCCGCAACAGGTGGCGGGCGTATGGCGCAAAGTCGCCATCACCCTGTCGCGGCCGATTCAAGAAATCCTGCCTGTGTTCAACCTCAGACTTTTTTGGAGTTCACATGGGAATCGCCCTCCTCGCCATCACTGATTTCTGGATGCCGCTGCAATCGCTCGCAAGCCGCTTGATGCCCGCCCGCCGAACCCGTCACCGGGACAGCGGCGACACTGCAGCCGGACTGCGCTATGTGGCCGTGCGCCCCGCCTGCACCACGCGCACCGCGCCTGCCCCGACCGCAACCGCCGCAGCGGTTGCACGCCCGCTGCGCGTGGTTCGCGTCGTCGATGAAAAGGGCCAGCACCGCGGCACCAGCCGTATGGTGATCTCGGGCCGCATGGCCGATGTCTGCGCGGAGCTCGACCGGCTGGCCGCGCTCGAGGCGGCGGAAACCATGGGCTCGGCGCCCCGCTCCACCCGCCTGCACTGAGACATTTCCCCCGAAGAACCGCTCCAGAAGCGCTCCGGGGTGGGTATCCAAACGTTCACTGGCACGACATCCCAATGCTGCGAGGCACAATGGCACGCCATGAACATTGTGATCCTCGACGATTACCAGGACGCCGTGCGCAAGCTGCGCTGCGCCGCCAAGCTGGACGCGTACGCGGCCAAGGTCTACACCAACACGGTCAAGGGCATCGGGCAACTGTCGGTGCGCCTCAAGGACGCCGATGTGATCGTGCTGATCCGCGAGCGCTCCCAGATCTCGCGGCAACTGATCGAAAAGCTGCCCAAGCTCAAGCTGATTTCCCAGACCGGCCGGGTCGGCGGCCACATCGACGTCAATGCCTGCACCGAGCGCGGTGTCGCAGTGGCCGAGGGCAGCGGCTCCCCGCAAGCCCCCGCCGAACTCACGTGGGCGCTGATCATGGCCGCCATGCGCAGGTTGCCGCAGTACATCAGCAATCTCAAGCACGGCGCCTGGCAGCAATCGGGCCTCAAGTCGGCTTCGATGCCGCCCAATTTCGGGCTGGGCTCGGTGCTCAAGGGCAAGACGCTCTGCATCTGGGGCTATGGCCGCATCGGCCAGCTGGTCGCGCGCTACGGGCAGGCCTTCGGCATGCAGGTGGTGATCTGGGGCCGCGAGGCGAGCTGCGCCAAGGCGCGCTCCGACGGCTTCCAGGTTGCGCAGAACCGCCACGAGTTCTTCGCCGCGGCCGATGTGCTGTCGGTGCACCTGCGGCTCAACGAGGAAACCAGCGGGCTCGTCACGCTCGAAGACCTCTCGCGCATGAAGCCGACGGCGCTCTTCGTCAACACCTCGCGCGCCGAACTGGTCGAATCCGATGCCCTGCTCGCCGCGCTCAATCGCGGACGCCCGGGCCTCGCGGCCATCGACGTGTTCGAGAGCGAACCACCGCTGCAGGGCCACGCGCTCCTGCGCCTGGAGAACTGCATCTGCACGCCGCATATCGGCTACGTGGAGCAGGACAGCTACGAAAGCTATTTCGGGCAGGCTTTCGACAACGTCGTGAGCTTCATCAAGGGCAACCCCACCAACATCGTGAATCCCGGCGCGCTGCAGGTCCGCCGGTGAGTTCATGAGCCGCCGGGCCGCCCCAAGGCGGATACCGCAGCCGAAGGCAGAGGTCGCTCAGTGACCCGGCCTGCGCCCCAAGGCGCGCTCTGGGCGCTGCTGGCCGGCAATTTCGTGATCGGCACCGGCGTGATGGTGGTGCCCGGCACGCTCAACGAGATCAGTGCCTCGCTTTCTGTCACCGCTGCGACGGCGGGCCAGTTGATCACTGCCGCCGCGGTCGTGATGTGCCTCGGCGCACCGCTCCTGGCCGCCCTGGTCGCGGGCTGGGACCGTCGCCAACTCCTGGCCCTCACGCTCCTCTGGTACGCCGCCGGACACGCCCTCTGCGCGCTCATGCCGAGCTTCGGCGCCCTGCTGCCCGTGCGCATGCTCACGGTGATCGGGCCTGCGATCTTCACGCCGCAGGCGGCGGCCTGCGCTGGCCTGCTGGTGCCGCCGGAACACCGCGGGCGCGCCGTCACCTTCGTCTTTCTCGGCTGGTCGATGGCTTCGGTGCTGGGCCTGCCGATCGGCGCGCTGATCGGCGGCCACCTGGGCTGGCGCATGGCCTTCATGGCCATCGCGATGCTCAGCGTCGTGAGTGCCGCCTCGATCTGGCTCACGCTGCCCACCGGCATCCGCCCCGCCGCGCTCACGGCCGCCGCGTGGTCGCGCGTGCTGCGCAGCCCGGTGCTGATGGGCATCGTGTCGGTCACGGCGCTGCAGGGCTCGGGGCAGTTCGTGCTGTTCAGCTATTTCGGGCCCGTCCTCAAGCAGAGCTTCGGCGCGGACGCCAACACGCTGAGCCTGATGTGGGCGCTGTTCGGTGCCTTCGGGCTGGTCGGCAACATGGTGGTCAGCCGCTACATCGACCGCATCGGCGCGGGCCGCATGGTGCTGCTGACGAGTTCGCTGATCGCGCTGAGCCTGCTGCTGTGGCCGTTCGCGAGCACGCTCGCCTGGCTCGCGGTGGTGATCGTGCCCTGGGGCCTGGGCTGCTTCGCCACCAACTCGGCGCAGCAGGCGCGGCTGGTGGGGCTGGCACCCGCGCTCGCACCGGGCTCCGTGGCACTCAACAGCTCGGGCATCTATATCGGCCAGGCCGTCGGCGCTGGGCTCGGCGGCTGGCTGCTGGCCAACGACGCGGCGCCCTGGATGAGCCGGGTCGGCCTTGCGCTGCTGCTGATGGCCATTGCCCTCAGCGTGGCCATCGACCGCAGCCGTCGCGCGGCCTGAAAACCGCGGCCCCGCGTAAGACCCGGGACGCATCGCCCGCGCGGGATTGCAGAATCGGAGCTTGCGGGCGCTCTTGCGCCCCCACCTGCGCGGCAGGTCCGGATATCACTCAACCAGCGAAAATCTTCATCAAATGACAGTGAATTACAAAAGGATCGGGCTCATCGGCGCCGGCGCCATGGGTCGCGGGATCGCACAGATCGCCGCACAGGCCGGCAGCGAGGTGCTGCTTCTGGACAGCTTTGCAGGTGCTGCCGAACGCGGACGCGAAGCCCTCATCGCCCAATGGAACAAGCTGCACGAAAAAGGCAAGCTCGACGCCGCGGCCCGCGATGCGCAGATCGCGCGCGTGCAGGCCATCGACTCGATCCAGGCGCTGGCCGGCTGCGACCTCGTCATCGAGGCCGTGATCGAAGACCTCGAAGTCAAGCGCAAGCTCTTCCGCGAGATCGAGACCGTGGTGGCCCCGACGGCCACGCTGGTCACCAACACCTCGTCGCTCTCGGTCACGGCCATCGCGGCCGGGCTCTCGCATCCGGAGCGCTTCGCGGGTTTTCACTTCTTCAACCCCGTGCCGCTGATGAAGGTGGTCGAGGTGGTGGCGGGCTTCAAGACCGCGCCCGAGGTCTGCAAGCAGCTGGCCGGCTACGCGGTGCAGATGGGCCACAGCGCGGTGCAGGCGCAGGACACGCCCGGCTTCATCGTCAACCACGCGGGCCGCGGCTACGGCACCGAAGCGCTGCGCATCGTCGGCGAAGGCGTGACCGATTTCGTGACCATCGACCGTATCCTGAAGGACCAGGCGGGCTTTCGCCTCGGCCCATTCGAGCTGCTGGACCTCACGGCGCTCGACGTGTCGCACCCGGTGATGGAATCGATCTACCACCAGTACTTCGAGGAGCCGCGCTTTCGCCCGAGCGTGATCACCGCGCAGCGCCTGGCCGCCGGCGCGCTCGGCCGCAAGACCAACGAAGGCTTCTACCGCTACACCGACGGCGTGATGCAGCAGACGCCAGAGGCCCCTGCACCCGTGGTCGATGGCACGCCCTCGGTCTGGGTATCGCCGCGCGCCGCGCGCCGTGCCGAGCTGCTGCGCCTGATCAACACGCTGGGCGCGCAGATCGACAGCGGCGCCACCGCCGCACCGCACTCGCTGATCCTCGTGGCCCCGCTGGGCTTCGACGTGACCACGGTTGCGGCTGTGGAGCGCCTGGACGCCACGCGCACCGTCGGCATCGACATGCTGATCGACGACGCTGCCACCAAGCGTCGCGTGCTCGCGACCAATCCGGCCACCCGTCGCGACATCCGCGATGCCGCGCACGCCCTCTTCGCGCGCGACGGCAAGGCCGTGAGCGTGATCCGCGACAGCGGCGGCTTCGTCACGCAGCGCGTGATCGGCACCATCGTCAACATCGCCACCGACATGTGCCAGCAGCGCGTGTGCTCGCCGGCCGACCTGGAAACCGCGGTGCAACTGGGCCTGGGCTATCCGCGCGGCCCGCTGGCCATGGGCAATCTCTATGGCCCGACCAACATGCTCGAAGTGCTGTTCAACCTGCAGACCGTCTACGGCGACCCGCGCTATCGCCCGAGCCCGTGGCTGCGCCGCCGCGGCGCGCTGGGCCTGAGCCTCTTGCACGAAGAAGAATAAATAAACAACAACCGACTGGAAACGCGACACAGCGATGACCGCCGAACTCAAGAGCACGAGCGAAGGCAGCACCATGGTGCTGACGATCGCCAACCCCACCCAGCGCAACGCGCTGGGCCCCGAGATCTACGCCGCGGGCATCGAGGCGCTCAACGGCGCCGAGAGCAGCGCGGAGATCCGCAGCGTCGTCATCGTGGGCGAAGGCGCGTGGTTCTGCGCCGGCGGCTCGCTGCAGCGCCTTCTGGCCAACCGCGAGCTCGACCGCTCGGTGCAGGCCGAGAGCATCGAGGGCCTGCACAACTGGATCGATTCGATCCGCACCTTTCCAAAGCCGATCATCGCGGCCGTCGAAGGCGCCGCGGCCGGCGCGGGCTTCTCGCTCGCCCTGGCCTGCGACTTCGTGGTGGCGGCGCGCGACGCGGTGTTCGCGGCCTCGTACAGCAACGTGGCGCTGTCGCCCGACGGGGGCCTCAGCTGGCACCTGGGGCAGCAGCTGCCGCGGCAGCTGGCCAGCGAATGGCTCATGAACGGCGAGCGCATCGCCGCGCCGCGCCTGCATGCGGCCGGCCTCGTGAACGAGCTCACCGAGAACGGACAGGCGCTCGCGGGTGCCCTGGCGCTGGCGAAGAAGCTCAACGCCCGCGCGCCCAACTCGCTGGCCAGCATCAAGGAACTGCTGAGCGAAGCACGCGGCGCCACGCTGGCCGCGCAGCTGTCGCAGGAGCGCGATCACTTCGTTCGCAACCTGCACCATGCGAACGCGGGCATCGGCATCGCCGCGTTCCTGGAGAAGAAACCGCCGCAGTACGAGTAGCGCCTTCTGGCGTCGCTCCCGTGACACCCCCCAGCTTTTCAGTCGCCGAGAGGACAGACCAATGGACGACCCCATTCTTACCATCGAAGAACGTGAAGCGATCAACAGTGGTCGCTGGTTTTCTTCCCTATCTCCATCGCTACGGCACGACATCCTCCGATGCGCTTTCGTCAAACGCTACAAGGACGGCGACCTGATCGCCGCACGCGGCGATCCACCCGAACACTGGATTGCCTGCGCCAAGGGCGCGGTGCGGGTCAGCTCGACGGCCGTCTCGGGCAAGCAGGTGACGCTGACGTACGTGGAGCCGGGCATCTGGTTCGGCGACGTGGCGATGTTCGACGGGGACCGGCGCACGCACGACGCGTATGCGCATGGGGACAGCACCATTCTTTGCGTGGCGCGGGCCGACTTCCAGAAGATCCTCACCTCGCACGTGGAACTGTACGAAGCGCTGATGCGGCTGCAGGCGCGCCGCATCCGCACGCTGTTCGGGCTGGTGGAAGACCTCAACACCCTGCCCTTGCGCGCACGCCTGGCCAAGCAGCTGATTCACCTGGTGCGCAGCTACGGCGTGCCCAACTTGGACGACGGCAGCCAGATGCGCATCGGCCTGCAACTGGCGCAGGAAGAACTGGCGCAACTGCTGGGCGCGTCGCGCCAGCGGGTCAACCAGGAACTCAAGACCATGGAACGCGAGGGCACCATCCGGATCGAGCCGGGCGGCCTTGTGGTTCTGGATCGCGCTGCACTCATGCGCGTCTCGGAAGCGGATATCTGACATGAGCCAGGACTTCTCCAACTTCGTCGGCACCCGCGCGGTGTCGCAGCAGCACGCCTTCGACATCGAGGTGCTCGCCGCCTGGCTCGAGAAGAACCTCGAGGGCTTCAAGGGGCCGCTGACGGCCGAGATGTTCAAGGGCGGCCAGTCGAACCCGACCTACAAGCTCGTCACGCCCACGCAAAGCTACGTGATGCGCGCCAAGCCCGGGCCGGTTGCCAAGCTGCTGCCCTCGGCCCATGCGGTGGAGCGCGAATTCAAGGTCATGAGCGGCCTGCAGGGCACCGACGTGCCGGTGCCGCGCATGCATTGCCTGTGCGAGGACGAATCCGTCATCGGCCGCGCCTTCTACGTGATGGAGTTCATGCAGGGCCGCGTGCTCTGGGATCAGTCGCTCCCCGGTTTCAGCAACGCCGAGCGCGCGGCCTATTACGACGAGATGAACCGCGTCATCGCTGCGCTGCACACGGTCGACTTCGCCGCCCGAGGCCTGGCCGACTACGGCAAGCCCGGCAACTACTTCGAGCGCCAGATCGGCCGCTGGAGCAAGCAGTACAAGGCCTCGACCGATGGCGCGGGCGAACTGTCGCAGCCGATCGAGGCCATGGAGCGCCTGATCGACTGGCTCCCCGCCCACATGCCGGCAAGCGCGCGCGACGAGAGCAAGGTCTCGATCGTCCATGGCGACTACCGCCTGGACAACGTGATGTTCCATGCCACCGAGCCGCGGATCGTCGCGGTGCTCGACTGGGAGCTCTCCACGCTGGGCCATCCGCTGGCGGACTTCAGCTATCACTGCATGTCCTGGCACATGCCCCCCACCACCGGCCGCGGCATCGGCGGCGTGGATGTCGCGGCGCTGGGCATTCCCACCGAGAGCGAGTACATCCGCCGCTATTGCGAGCGCACGCGCATCAGCACGCCCGAGGCGTTGGCACCCGACTGGAATTTCTATCAGGCCTACAACCTGTTCCGCATGGCTGCAATCCTGCAGGGCATTGCGAAGCGGGTCGAGGCCGGTACTGCATCGAGCGAGCAAGCCGTGGCGTCAGCGCGCGGCGCGAGACCGATGGCCGAGATGGCCTGGCAGTTTGCCCAAAAGGCATAACCAGGCCCTCCCCCTCCGCCCAATCACCCCCACCAGGAGACAGCATGGATTTCGAATATTCGGCCAAGACCAAGGAACTGCAAAAGCGCGTCAGCGACTTCATGGACGCGCACATCTACCCGGCCGAAGCCGAGTATTCCGCCGAGCTGGCCGCCAACACGGCCGCCGGCAAGCGCTGGACCGCGCTGAAGACCGTCGAGAAGGTCAAGGAAAAGGCCAAGGCCCAGGGCCTGTGGAACCTGTTCCTGCCGGTGGACAGCGCCGCCGCCTCGGGCTACGACGGCGCGGGCCTCACCAACCAGGAATACGCGCCGCTGGCCGAAATCATGGGCCACGTGCCATGGGCATCGGAAGCCTTCAACTGCTCCGCGCCGGACACCGGCAACATGGAAACCATCGCCCGCTATGGCTCGGACGCCATCAAGGCGCGCTGGCTCAAGCCGCTGCTCGAAGGCCAGATCCGCTCGGCCTTCGCGATGACCGAGCCCGACGTGGCATCGAGTGACGCCACCAACATCTCGACCCGCATCGAACGCCAGGGCGACGAGTACGTGATCAATGGCCACAAATGGTGGATTTCGGGTGCTGCCGATCCGCGCTGCGCCGTCTTCATCACCATGGGCAAGAGCGATCCGGACGCACCGCGCCACTCGCAGCAGAGCATGGTGATCGTGCCAGCCGATGCCAAGGGCATCCGCATCGTGCGACCGCTCAACGTGATGGGCTACGACGACGCGCCGCACGGCCACGTCGAGATGTATTTCGAGAACGTGCGCGTGCCTGTCGACAACATCCTGCTCGGCGAAGGCCGCGGCTTCGAAATCGCGCAAGGCCGCCTTGGCCCGGGACGCATCCACCACTGCATGCGCCTGATCGGCCTGGCCGAGCGCGCGCTCGAACTGATGTGCAAGCGCGCCTCCTCGCGCGTCGCCTTCGGCAAGACCGTCGCCTCGCAGACCGTGACGCAGGAACGCATCGCCGAAGCGCGCTGCAAGATCGACATGGCGCGCCTCCTCACGCTCAAGGCCGCCTGGCTGATGGACGTGGCCGGCAACAAGGTCGCCAAGAACGAGATCGCGATGATCAAGGTGGTCGCGCCCAGCATGGCTTGCCAGGTCATCGACTGGGCCATGCAGGTCCACGGCGGCGGCGGCATGTGCGACGACTTCCCGCTTGCCTACGCCTATGCCGGCGCGCGCACGCTGCGCTTTGCGGACGGCCCGGACGAAGTGCACCGCAATGCGATCGCGAAGTGGGAGCTGGGCAAGTACGCGCCCAACAAGACCGAAGCCGAGGCGCCCGTCACGCGCTTCTGATTCGTTGTCTTGCTCCTCTCCCCTCGGGGAGAGGGTTGGGGTGAGGGCCGACGGCGATCAATTCGCCTCGGCCCTTTTCTTTTTCAGAGCTTCCTCTGCAGGAAGACCGCTTGGCCGAAGGCCGGGTCGAGTTGGTAGCCGATGAATCCCTCACGCTCGTAGGAGCGCAACGCAGGCGCATTGCCCGAGAGCACTTCGAGCGTGAGCTTGCAGGCGCCCCGCTTGCGCGCCTCTTCTTCGACCCGAGCGAACATCTTCTGCGCGACGCGCTGGCCGCGGTGGCTGGGCAGCACGACCACGTCGTGCACATTGACCAGCGGCTTGCAGGCGAAGGTCGAGAAGCCTTCGATGCAATTGATCAGACCCACGGGCGTGTCGCCATCGAAGGCCAGCACGCTGAAGGCCTGCGGACGCGCCGCCAGTGCAGCAGGCAAGCCTTCGCGCACGGCGGCGTCGAGCGGCGTGCCGCCACCGGCCGGATCGCGCGCGTAGGTGTCGAGCAGGTCGACGACCGCCGCGGCCTGCGCGGCATCGCGGTAATCGGCAATCAAGGTCTCGATGCTCATTGCGCTGGCTCCAGCGTGGCCGCGAGGCGCTTTGCGCACGACTGGGACTGCGCCGCGTCGCGCGCCTCGACCATCACGCGAACCAACGGCTCGGTGCCGCTCGCGCGGATCAGCACGCGGCCGCCGTCGCCCAGCTCGGCCTCGATGCGCTGCGTTTCGCTGGCCAGCGCCTTGTTGTCCTTCCAGTCCTGACCGGGCGAGAGGCGCACGTTGATCAGCGTCTGCGGGAAGAGCGTGACGCCTTCGAGCAGCTGCGCCACCGTCTTGCCGCTGCGCACGCACGCCTGCAGCACCTGCAGTGCGCTCACGATGCCGTCGCCCGTGGTGTGCCGGTCGAGCGCGAGCAGGTGGCCCGAACCCTCGCCGCCCAGGATCCAGCCGCGCTTGTCGAGTTCTTCGAGCACGTAGCGGTCGCCGACCTTGGCGCGCACGAACTCGATGCCCTGCCCGCGCAGCGCGACCTCCACCGCCTTGTTGGTCATGAGCGTGCCGACCACGCCCACCGGCTTCTCGCCGCGTGCGATGCGCTCGGCCACCATCAGGTACAGCAGCTCGTCGCCATTGAAGAGACGCCCGCTGGCATCGACCAGCTGCAGGCGGTCGGCATCGCCGTCGAGCGCGATGCCGTAGTCGGCCTTCTGCGCCGTCACCGCGGCGACCAGCGCCTCGGGATGGGTCGCGCCGAAGCCCTTGTTGATGTTGAGTCCGTCGGGTGCGCAGCCGATGCTGGTCACTTCCGCGCCCAGCTCGTGGAACACGTTGGGCGCCACCTGGTAGGCCGCGCCGTGCGCCGCATCGACCACGAGCTTCATGTCGCGCAGCGTCAGGTCGTTGGCGAAGGTGCTCTTGCAGAACTCGATGTAGCGGCCGGGCGCGTCGTTCAGGCGCCGCGCCTTGCCGATGTCGGCGGAGGCCGCCCACACCGGCGCCTCTTCGAGCGCCGCCTCGACCGCCAGCTCCCAGGCGTCGTCCAGCTTGGTGCCCTGCGCGCTGAAGAACTTGATGCCGTTGTCGGGAAAGGCGTTGTGGCTCGCGCTGATCACCACGCCGAGGCTGGCGCGCTGCGCCCGCGTGAGGTACGCGACGCCGGGCGTGGGCAGCGGGCCGAGCAGCACCACGTCGACACCCGCCGAATTGAAGCCCGACTCGAGCGCCGATTCGAGCATGTAGCCGGAGATGCGGGTGTCCTTGCCGATCAGCACCGTGGGGCGCGCCTGGCTCTTCTTGAGCACGCGGCCCACGGCGTGCGCGAGGCGCAGCACGAAGTCGGGCGTGATGGGCGACTGGCCAACCGTGCCGCGGATGCCGTCGGTGCCGAAGTACTTGCGGGTCATGGGGTTTGCTCTTTTCTTTGTTGTGGTTGTTGTTCTGTCGCCTTCATCGCGCGCCACACGGCCAGGGCCGCCACCGTGTCGCGCACGTCGTGCACGCGCACCACGGCGGCGCCGCGGTCCACGGCCAGCACTGCGGCCGCGACGCTCGGCACGACGCGCTCGCCCGCGGCCTGGATGCCGGTGACTGCGCCGATCGACGACTTGCGCGACCAGCCCAGCAGCAGCGGATAGCCGGCGCCGAGCAGCTCGCGCTGCCGACCCAGCAGCGCGAAATTCTGCGCCACGGTCTTGCCGAAGCCGACGCCCGGGTCCAGCGTGATGCGCGAGGGATCGATCTGCAGAGCGTGCAGGTGTGCCACCTGTTCGGCCCAGAACGCCATCACCTCGGGAATCACGTCGCCCTGCATGGGCACGGCCTGCATGGTCTGGGGATCGCGGTGCATGTGCATCAGGCAGATGCCGCACGACGGATGCGCCGCGACGGCCTCGCGCGCGCCGGGCTGGCGCAGCGCCCAGATGTCGTTGACGATGTCCGCCCCCAGGTCGAGCACGGCGCGCATGACCTCGGGCTTGTAGGTGTCGATGGAGAGCGGCACGTTCAGCTTCACGGCCTCGCGTACCACCGGCAGCACGCGCGCCAGTTCGGCGTCGAGCGGCACGGGGGGGCTGCCCGGGCGGGTGGATTCGCCCCCGATGTCCAGGATGTCGGCGCCCTCCTTGAGCAACTGCTCGCAGTGCTGCAGCGCAGTTCCGGTCGACGCATGTGCGCCGCCATCGGAGAAGGAATCGGGCGTGACGTTGACGATGCCCATCACGCGCGGCTGTGCGAGGTCGATTTTGAAGCGCGAGGTCTGCCAGACCGCGCCATTCGGCGCACCATGAAAAACGGGGCCAGAGGCCCCGTTGTCGCTTGATTTCAAGCCCACCTCAAGCGGCGGTCGGCGCCGGGTCGGTATTGACGGCCGGCGTGCCGCCACTGCCACCGCTGCCCGAAGGAGGGGTGCGCGGCGTCCAGTCCTTGGGCGGACGCGGCGCGCGGCCGGCCATGATGTCGTCGAGCTGCTCGGAGTCGATGGTTTCCCATTCGAGCAGCGCCTTGGCCATCGCGTGCATCTTGTCGCTGTTCGCTTCGATCAGGTTGCGCGCCAGGGCGTATTGCTCATCGATGATGCGGCGCACTTCGCCGTCGACCTTTTCCATGGTCTGCTCGCTCATGTTCGTGGTCTTGGTGACCGAGCGGCCGAGGAACACTTCGCCCTCATTCTCGGCATAGACCATCGGGCCCAGCGCATCGGTCATGCCGTAGCGGGTGACCATGTCGCGGGCGATGGAGGTCGCACGTTCGAAGTCGTTGCTGGCGCCGGTGGTCATCTGGTGCATGAACACTTCCTCGGCGATGCGGCCACCGAACAGCATGCTGATCTGGTTGAGCATGTATTCGCGGTCGTAGCTGTAGCGGTCCTGCGCCGGCAGGCTCATGGTCACGCCGAGGGCGCGGCCGCGCGGAATGATCGTGACCTTGTGGACCGGGTCGCACTTGGGCAGCAGCTTGCCGATGAGGGCGTGGCCGGACTCGTGGTAGGCCGTGTTGCGGCGCTCTTCCTCGGGCATGACCATGCTCTTGCGCTCGGGGCCCATGAAGATCTTGTCCTTGGCCTTCTCGAAGTCCTGCATTTCGACGACGCGCGCATTGCGGCGTGCGGCCATGAGAGCGGCTTCATTGCAGAGGTTGGCCAGGTCGGCGCCGGACATGCCGGGCGTGCCGCGGGCGATGACGCTCGGGTTCACGTCCTGGCCCAGGGGGACCTTGCGCATGTGCACGCCGAGGATCTGTTCGCGGCCGCGGATGTCGGGCAGCGTGACGTACACCTGGCGGTCGAAACGACCGGGGCGCAGCAGCGCAGCATCAAGAATGTCGGGGCGGTTGGTGGCAGCCACGACGATCACGCCGAGGTTGGTTTCGAAGCCGTCCATCTCGACCAGCATCTGGTTCAAGGTTTGCTCGCGCTCGTCGTTGCCGCCGCCGAGACCGGCGCCACGCTGGCGACCCACCGCATCGATTTCGTCGATGAAGATGATGCAGGGGGCGTTCTTCTTGGCGTTTTCGAACATGTCGCGAACACGGGCAGCGCCCACGCCGACGAACATTTCAACGAAATCGGAGCCGGAGATCGAGAAGAAAGGGACCTTGGCTTCGCCGGCAATCGACTTGGCGAGCAAGGTCTTGCCGGTGCCGGGAGGGCCGACCAGCAGCAAACCGCGAGGGATGCGGCCACCCAGTTTCTGGAAGCGTTGTGGGTCCTTGAGGAAGTCGACGACTTCGCGGACTTCTTCCTTGGCCTCGTCGCAGCCTGCGACGTCGGCGAAGGTGACCGTGTTGTTGTTCTCGTCCATCATGCGGGCCTTGCTCTTGCCGAAGCTGAACGCCCCGCCCTTGCCGCCGCCCTGCATCTGTCGCATGAAGTAGATCCAGACGCCGATCAGCAGCAGCATCGGACCCCAGCTCACCAGGAGCGTCATGAGGAGCGAGCCCTCTTCGCGCGGCTTGACGTCGAACTTGACGTTGTGGTCGATCAGGTCGCCCACGAGGCCGCGGTCCAGGACCGTGGCGGTCGTGCGGATCTTGCGGTCGTCGTTGGTGACGGCGACGATTTCTCCGCCGCCGGCACCTTCAGGGATGACGGCGCTCTTGATCTGGTTGCCCCGGACCTGGTCCAGAAACTCGGAGTAGCTGACTGCTCCAGAGCCGACGCCACCGCGGGTGTCGAACTGCTTGAACACAGTGAACAACACCATGGCAATGACGAGCCATACGGCAACTTTGGAAAACCACTGATTGTTCAAACGAAGCTCCAGTCGAAAGCGCGTGACGAGGATATGAAAAAACGCGCTATGGGTACGCAATTGCGCCCCATTTTAGGCTTTTCAAGCTGCGAAAAACGGGCATTTCCCTAAAGCAGCCATAGCCTGACAAGGGTTTGCGCCCCCTGACGCCCCGTGGCGGCAAGGTATCAAGGCGTATCCGCAGCTTTCAATCCCATCCCCACGAGGAAGGTCTCTGCCGATTTATCGCGCGAAGCCTTGGGCTTGACTGGCTTGACGGTGCGGAAGCTGGCCTTGAACAGCTTGACCGATTCGTCGTAGCCGCCTCCATGGAAAAGCTTGGCCACCAGCGCGCCTTCGGGCTTCAGGTGGTGCTGGGCGAAGTCGACCGCAAGCTCGATCAGGTGCGCAATGCGCGCACCGTCGGCCGAATGGATGCCCGAAATGTTGGGTGCCATGTCCGAGACCACCAGGTCGGCCTTGCGGCCTGCCAGCACGCCCAGGACCTGCTCCAGCAATTCCGCCTCGCGGAAGTCCCCCTGGAGAAAAGTGACCCCCTCGATGGGCTCCATGGCCAGCATGTCGAGCGCGATGATGGTGCCGTTCAGCGTGCCGACCGCGGCGCCCTCGGGCGACATGCGCCGCCGCAGGTACTGGCTCCAGGCCCCGGGCGTGGAGCCCAGATCGACCACCAGCTGGCCCGGTTTGACCAGCCCGAGCGACTCGTCGATCTCCTTGAGCTTGTAGGCGGCGCGTGCGCGATACCCCTCTCGCGTGGCCAATTTCACGTACGGATCATTGATGTGATCGTGAAGCCAGGCTTTGTTGACTTTTTTGCTTTTTGCTTTGGTGTTCATTAGGAACCTCCGTGCTCCGCACTGCGGTATTCGCCTTGGGAACGGCCCGGCGGCTCAGGAGGTGCTTTCTACCCTCGATAATACGGGGATGCCCGCCATTCAACTTACCCCTGCCGAGCGCAAAGTGCACCGCGCCGAAGCTCACCACCTGGATCCGATCGTCATGGTCGGTGGAGACGGGCTTACCCCTGCCGTGAAAAAGGAAGCCGACGCGGCGCTCAAGGCCCATGGCCTGATCAAGGTCCGCGTCTTCTCCGATGACCGCCTCGCCCGCGACGCCATGCTGCACGAACTCGCCGACGAGCTTGGCGCCGCCCCGATCCAGCACATCGGCAAGCTGCTGGTGCTCTGGCGGCCGATCCCCGAAAAGGAAAAAGTGGTCGATGAAGACCGCATGCCCGGCCCGCGCGACGTCAAGGTCCTGAAGTACAGCAAGCGCGGCGGCCAGCGCCCCGAGATCAAGACCCTGCGCGTGCTCGGCAACCAGCGCCTCACCCCCGGCGGAACCATCAAGCGCGCCAAGGCCAAGCGGCCGCTGTCGGCCAAGAAGCGCAACCAGTCGGATTGAGCTGGGTGGCAGCGCACGGCGCCCAGCGCCATATCCTCTGCATGAAGTGGGGCACGAAATACGGCCCCGAATACGTCAACCGCCTCTACGCAATGGTGCGCCGCAACTTGAGCGGCGACTTCAAGTTCGTCTGCCTGACGGACGACGGCACCGGCATCCGCCCCGAAGTGACGTGCCTGCCGATCCCGCCGCTGAACCTGCAACTGGCCCCCGGCCAGCGCGACGGCGCCTGGAAGAAGCTCACGACCTTCGAGCAGGACCTGCACGGCCTGCGCGGCACCGCCCTCTTCCTGGACGTCGACGTGGTCGTCGTGGGGAATCTGGACGCCTTCTTCGAGCAGCCCGGCGAATTCCTGATCATTCACGACTACGCCCGTCCCTGGCGGCGCGAGCGGATCACCGGGAATTCATCGGTCTACCGCTTCGAACTCGGTGCCCATGCCGACGTGCTG
This sequence comes from Variovorax sp. 770b2, assembly GCF_900115685.1. Taxonomy (GTDB): domain Bacteria; phylum Pseudomonadota; class Gammaproteobacteria; order Burkholderiales; family Burkholderiaceae_C; genus Variovorax. The sequence continues at coordinate 1,941,396 of NZ_FOXJ01000001.1, forward strand.
GCGTACTTCCGCGCCAACATGGACAAGGTGCAGGCCGAACACCGCAACGAGCAGGCCTACCTGTCGGACTTCCTGCACAAGCAGGGCAAGCTGTCCTATTGGCCCGAGGCCTGGTGCCCGAGCTTCAAGTACCACGGCATCCCGACCTGGCCGGCCAATTACTGGGAAGAGCCTTTCGTTCCCGAGGGCGCACGCATCATGATTTTTCATGGCGAGTGCAATCCGCCCGATGCGCTGGCGGGACGGCGCAACCGCGCCTTCCGCTACATCCGGCCTGCGAACTGGGTCGCGAAGTTCTGGAAAGAGTGAGCGGATGGCGGCGAAAGCCGCCATCGCCGCCGCTTTATCAGCGGCCGGGCCGGGCGCCCATGCGCCAGAGCAGCGCCAGGGTGCACACCCATTGCACGACATACATGCCGCTGCCGATGGTGTGCCACAGCTTGAGGTTCTCCCGCGCCAGGATGCGCGGCGCCACGGCGTACTGCTGGAGCAGCGCCAGCAGCAGTGCGCCGAGGACGATGCCGATGGACGTCATCGTGGCCGCGTCCATGCGTTCGTCGGCCTTGCTCCGGAAGTGAATCAGCAGGATCAGGCCGCAGCCGATGGCGACCCAGCTCTGCGCCTCGAACAGCTGGCCGGCGAAATTGCCCGCGACAGCCGGGTTGCCGAGCTTGGCGAACAACATCGGCACCACCAGGAAGCCGATCGTCGTGAGGCTGCCCCACCAGAAGGCGGCAAGCAGCAGGGCCAGGCGGTCTTTCATCGACGGATCAATCGGTTGGGCGATCAAAGGTAGCGAACGGCCACGATCTCGTAGCGCTTCAGGCCACCCGGGGCCTGCACTTCGGCGGTGTCGCCCTCTTCCTTGCCGATCAGCGCGCGGGCGATCGGGCTGGAGATGTTGATGAGGCCCAGCTTCAGGTCGGCCTCGTCCTCTCCCACGATCTGGTACTTGACGGCTTCGCCGGACTCTTCTTCTTCGAGCTCGACCGTCGAGCCGAACACGATCTTGCCGCCGGCATCGAGCTCGGACGGATCGATGATCTGCGCGGCCGAGAGCTTGCCCTCGACCTCCTGGATGCGGCCTTCGATGAAGCCCTGGCGGTCCTTGGCGACTTCGTACTCGGCGTTTTCGCTCAGATCGCCCTGCGCGCGGGCTTCGGAGATCGCGTTGATGACCCAGGGGCGGTCCACGGTCTTCAACTGGTGCAACTCGGCGCGCAGTTTTTCGGCACCGCGCTTGGTGATTGGAATGGTGGCCATGTTTGGTTCTCCATAAAGCGAAACCGCCGAACGATGCCGTTCGGCGGTCGATTGGGGGGACAGATCAGACGAGGTTGCGTCCGGTCAGCCGGCTCAGGATGGCGAGCGGGCTCGAGTCGGGATTGTATTGCTTCGAAGCGGCCAAATGAAGGGTCTGTTCGAGCATGTACTGGCCCGCCATCACGGCGTGCGAGGTCTGGTCGGAAAAGCACACCCACACCGAGCCCGGCGGGAATTCGGCCTTCTCCTGCGGCGAAGTTTCCTGGTACGCCATGTCCGACTTCATGCCGTCGTGCAGTTGCAGCATCAGGTGGTCGTATTCGCTGCGGAACGACTTGGTCACGTGCAGTGCCTGCAGCAGCTTGGCCTGCCAGCGCACATAGGGCTTGGCACGCGGCAGGAAGCGCTTGGCGATGTCCTCGAAAGGCTCGCCCACGCGCCAGACGCGCGGCGCGCCCTCAGGATTGACATTGGTAAACACGCGCAGGATGCGCTCGCCGTAATTGGGACGCGACGGGAACGAATCGACGTGCAATCGACGGTCGTCCGCACGCCACGACTGAACGCGCGTCTCGACCTGCGCCGGCCGATAGCTCGTGGGCGCGAGCCGCAGGGCCGGCGTGTAGTGCGGCAGCAGACCGTGAATCAGCTGCTGCGCCTGCGCGCGAAACCGCCCCACCATCGCCGCCGCAGTGCGCTGCACCGCCTCGTCGCCCACAGCACCCTTGAGCTTGCCGTTGGCATCCAGGCTGATGTTGCGCACGTCGGGCGACAACAGGCTGGGCGTGAGCAGGCTGCGCTCTTCGGGCAGCAACTCGAAGCCCAGGCGCGGAAAGTACAGCACCTTGCCGGCTTCCAGCGCCGCGATCCACGCCTCGTTGGGCGTGGCCGCGTTCCAGTCGCTCAGGTCCAGTTCGACGAGCTGGGTTTGCATGATGGCGCTCAGGCTCAGGCCACCGCCGCCAGTTGCGCGTGCATCTCCTGCACCGAGATCACCCCCAGCTCGTCCATGAAGCCCATGCCCTCGACCGCGGCTTCGGCGCCGAAGATCGTGGTGAAGGTGGTCACGCGGGCGAGCAGCGCCGAGGTGCGGATCTGCCGCGAATCGGTGATGGCGTTGCGGCGCTCTTCCACCGTGTTGATGACCAGCGCAATCTCGTTGTTCTTGATCATGTCCACGATGTGCGGGCGGCCTTCGGTCACCTTGTTCACCGTCGCGCATTCGATGCCCGCGGTGCTGATGGCAGCTGCCGTGCCCTTGGTGGCGATGAGCTCGAAACCCAGCTTCGCCAAGCCGCGCGCCACTTCGACCGCGCGCGCCTTGTCGTTGTTCTTCACCGAGATGAAGACCTTGCCCGACTTCGGCAGGTGCGTGCCTGCGCCTATCTGCGACTTCACGAAGGCTTCGCCGAAGGTCTTGCCCACGCCCATCACTTCGCCGGTCGACTTCATCTCGGGGCCGAGGATCGTGTCCACGCCCGGGAATTTGACGAACGGGAACACGGCCTCCTTCACGCTGAAGTACGGCGGCGTGACTTCCTTGGTCACGCCCTGCGACGCGAGCGACTGGCCGGCCATGCAGCGTGCCGCCACCTTGGCCAGCTGGATGCCGGTGGCCTTGCTCACGTAGGGCACGGTGCGCGAGGCGCGCGGGTTCACTTCGAGCACGTAGATGACGTCCTTGCCATCCTTTTGCTGGATCGCGAACTGCACGTTCATCAGGCCGATCACGTTCAGGGCCTTGGCCATCGCGGCGCTCTGGCGCTTCAGCTCGGCAATGGTTTCCGCGCTCAGGCTGTAGGGCGGCAGCGAGCAGGCGGAGTCGCCCGAGTGCACGCCGGCTTGCTCGATGTGCTCCATCACGCCACCGATCAGCGTGCCGCCTTCGGCATCGCGGATGCAGTCGACATCGCACTCGACGGCGTCGTTCAGGAAGCGGTCGAGCAGCACCGGCGAGTCGTTGCTCACCTTGACCGCTTCGCGCATGTAGCGCTCCAGGTCGCGCTGCTCGTGCACGATTTCCATCGCGCGGCCGCCCAGCACGTAGCTCGGGCGCACCACCAGCGGGTAGCCGAGGGCGGCGGCTTTTTCGAGCGCTTCGGGTTCGGTGCGCGCGGTGGCGTTCGGCGGTTGGCGCAGGCCCAGCTCGTGCAGCAGCTTCTGGAAGCGCTCGCGGTCTTCGGCCGCGTCGATCATGTCGGGCGAGGTGCCGATGATCGGCACGCCATTCGCTTCGAGGTCGAGCGCGAGCTTGAGCGGCGTCTGGCCGCCGTACTGCACGATCACGCCGAGCGGCTTTTCCTTGTCGACGATCTCCAGCACGTCTTCGAGCGTGAGCGGCTCGAAGTACAGGCGGTCCGAGGTGTCGTAGTCGGTGGACACGGTCTCGGGGTTGCAGTTGACCATGATGGTCTCGTAGCCGTCCTCGCGCATCGCGAGCGCGGCGTGCACGCAGCAGTAGTCAAACTCGATGCCCTGGCCGATGCGGTTGGGACCGCCGCCGAGCACCATGATCTTCTTCTTGTCCGTCGGGTCGGCTTCGCACTCGTCTTCATAGGTCGAGTACATGTAGGCCGTGTTGGTCGCGAACTCGGCCGCGCAGGTGTCCACGCGCTTGTAAACCGGACGCACGCCCAGGGCACGGCGCTTCTCGCGAATGGCCGTGTCGGTGGTCTTCAGCTGCTTGGCCAGGCGCCGGTCGGAGAAGCCCTTTTTCTTCAGCGCGAGCAGCGTGTCCTTGTCGATGTCGTCCAGCGACTTGGTTTCCAGTTCGAGCTCGATCTTCACGATCTCCTCGATCTGCACCAGGAACCACGGGTCGATCTTGGTCAGCGCGAACACTTCGTCCACGCTCAGGCCCATGGCGAAGGCATCGCCCACGTACCAGATGCGCTCGGGACCGGGCTCGCCCAGTTCCTTTTCGAGCACTTCGCGGTCCTGCGTCTTCTCGTTCAGGCCGTCCACGCCCACTTCGAGACCGCGCAGGGCCTTCTGGAACGATTCCTGGAAGGTGCGGCCCATGGCCATGACCTCGCCCACCGACTTCATCTGCGTGGTCAGGCGCGAATCGGCCTGCGGGAATTTCTCGAACGCGAAACGCGGGATCTTGGTGACCACGTAGTCGATCGACGGCTCGAACGACGCGGGCGTGGCGCCGCCGGTGATTTCGTTGCGCAGCTCGTCGAGCGTGTAGCCCACGGCCAGCTTGGCCGCGACCTTGGCGATCGGGAAGCCCGTGGCCTTGGAGGCCAGCGCCGACGAACGCGACACGCGCGGGTTCATCTCGATGACGACCATGCGGCCGTCCTTCGGGTTGATGGAGAACTGCACGTTCGAGCCACCGGTGTCCACGCCGATCTCGCGCAGCACGGCCAGCGAGGCGTTGCGCAGGATCTGGTATTCCTTGTCGCTCAGCGTCTGCGCCGGGGCCACGGTGATCGAGTCGCCGGTGTGCACGCCCATCGGGTCGAGGTTTTCGATCGAGCAGACGATGATGCAGTTGTCGGCCTTGTCGCGCACGACTTCCATCTCGTACTCTTTCCAGCCGAGCAGCGATTCTTCGATCAGCAGCTCGTTGGTGGGCGAGGCTTCGATGCCGCGCTTGCAGATGGTCTCGAATTCGTCCGGGTTGTAGGCGATGCCGCCGCCGGTGCCGCCGAGCGTGAAGCTGGGGCGGATCACGGTCGGGAAGCCGAGCGTCTTCTGCACGGCCCAGGCTTCGTCCATCGTGTGCGCGATGCCCGAGCGGGCCGAACCGAGACCGATCTTGGTCATCGCGTCCTTGAACTTCAGGCGGTCCTCGGCCTTGTCGATGGCTTCGGGCGTGGCACCGATCAGTTCGACCGGCTTGCCGGTGGCCGCGCCCGTGTACTTGTCGAGCACGCCGTTGCGCCAGAGGTCCAGCGCGCAGTTCAGGGCGGTCTGGCCGCCCATGGTCGGCAGGATCGCGTCGGGGCGTTCCTTGGCGATGATCTTCTCGACCGTCTGCCAGGTGATGGGCTCGATGTAGGTGACGTCGGCCGTGGCCGGGTCGGTCATGATCGTCGCGGGGTTGCTGTTGATCAGGATGACCTTGTAGCCCTCTTCGCGCAGCGCCTTGCAGGCCTGCACGCCGGAGTAGTCGAACTCGCAGGCCTGGCCGATGATGATCGGGCCGGCGCCGATGATGAGGATCGATTTGAGGTCTGTGCGCTTAGGCATTCTTGCTCTCCGTCTTTTCCGTCTTTTCTGTCTTGTTCTTTTCCATGAGTGCCGTGAAGCGATCGAACAAATAGCCGATGTCGTGCGGGCCGGGCGAGGCTTCCGGGTGGCCCTGGAAGCAGAACGCGGGCTTGTCGGTGCGCGCCAGCCCCTGCAGCGTGTTGTCGAACAGGCTGATGTGCGTGGGACGCAGGTTGGCCGGCAGCGACTTCTCATCGACCGCGAAGCCGTGGTTCTGGCTGGTGATGCTCACGCGGCCGTTGTCCAGGTCCTTCACCGGGTGGTTCGCGCCGTGGTGGCCGAACTTCATCTTGAAGGTCTTGGCGCCGGAAGCCAGCGCCATGATCTGGTGGCCCAGGCAGATACCGAAGGTGGGAATGCCGGTTTCGATCAGCTCCTTGACGGCGCTGATCGCGTAGTCGCAAGGCTCCGGGTCGCCGGGGCCGTTGGCCAGGAAGATGCCGTCGGGTTTCAACTTGAGCACATCGGCCGCGGGCGTCTGGGCCGGCACCACGGTGATGCGCGCGCCGCGCTGGGCGATCATGCGCAGGATGTTCTTCTTGACGCCGTAGTCGAAGGCGACGACGTGGAACTTCGGCGTGATCTGCACGCCGTAGCCCGCGCCCAGCTTCCACTCGGTCTCGGTCCACTCGTAGGTCTCGGTGACGGACACCACCTTGGCGAGGTCCAGGCCGGCCATGCTCGGCGCGCCTTTGGCGGCGGCGATGGCCTTGTCGATCAGCGCCTGCGTCACGGCTTCGCCTGCGGCCAGGCCCAGGATGCAGCCGTTCTGCGCGCCGTGGGTGCGCAGGTGCCGCGTGAGCTTGCGGGTGTCGATGTTCGCGATGGCCACCGTCTGGCCGGCCACGAGGTATTCGCTCAGCGTGGCGGTCTGGCGGAAGTTGGAGGCGACGAGGGGCAGGTCCTTGATGATCAGGCCCGCGGCATGGATCTTGTCGGCTTCGATGTCTTCCCCGTTGACGCCGTAGTTGCCGATGTGCGGATACGTCAAGGTGACGATCTGCTGGCAGTAGCTCGGGTCGGTGAGGATTTCCTGGTAACCGGTCATGGCGGTGTTGAACACCACTTCACCGGTCGTGGAGCCGGCGGCTCCGATCGAATTGCCTTGAAAGACCGTGCCGTCTGCGAGCGCCAGGATGGCGGGCGGGAAATTTCCCTTGAGAGACAAAAGCACTGGGTTCTCCGGATGGTTACGGTCGCCCGGAGCCCCAGGCGCGTTGCCTGCGGACTGCTGCTTCAGGGGATTTTGGCGTTAAAGGCGGCCGGGCGACGCTATTGCGAGTAAGCCCCCGATTGTAGCCCGGACTGGAGGCCTATTCGGCCTGGAAGGCCGCTCCGCTCGCATGCAGGCAGATGGCGGCGGCGGCGGCCACATTCAGCGACTCCTCGCCGCCGGGCTGCGCGATGCGGATGTGATGGGTCGCCCGAGCCTCCAGTGCAGGGGAAACGCCCTGCCCCTCGTGCCCCATCAACCAGGCGCAGGGGTGCGGCAGGCGGGCCTTGTGCAGCCACTCGCCGCGGTGCGAACTGGTCGCCACCAGCGGGATCTTCAACGCATCGAGCGCATCGGCTTCTACACCTTCGATCAACCGCAGGCCGAAATGGGCGCCCATGCCGGCGCGCAGCACCTTCGGCGCCCACAGCGCGGCGGTGCCCTTGAGGGCGATCACCTGGGTGAAGCCGAAAGCAGCCGCGCTGCGCAGGATGGAGCCGGCATTGCCGGCATCCTGCAGGCGGTCGAGCACCACGCTGGGGGTATCGGGGATCAAGTCCGGCCGCGCCGGCTGGTCGAGCACGAAGCCCATCGGCGCCGGCGACTCCAGCCCGCTGACGCCGCGCAGCAGATCGTCGGCGACAACTACGGTTTTCATAGCACTCGCCCCCCATTCCGCGGGGGCAGTCGGCCAGAAGGATTCGGAAAACACCGCAATCGCCGGCTTGACGCCGCGTGCCAGCGCCGCGCGGCACAGATGATCGCCTTCAAGCCAGATACGCCCCAGCTTGCGGTAGGCACCCGGGTCCTGGGCGAGCTTGCGCAGGTCCTTGAGCAGCGGGTTGTCGCGCGAACTGATGAGGCTCGCGCCGGGGTCGGTGGTCATCGGGTTCAGGGCGCAGCGCGCAAGTCGAGGTGCACGGTCTCGACCGTGGCAGCCAGCACCTCGGGCGAAGCCGACAGGGTCTGGATGACCAGCATTTCGCCCGCTGCCGTCCGAGCCAGCGCGGCGGCAACCGGGCTGAACGACCTGCGGTGGTGCACGCAGGCGCCGTGTCGCTGCAGCGCCTCCAGGTGTTCCGGCGTGCCGTAGCCCTTGTGTCCGGCAAAACCGTAGTTCGGAAACTCCACATGCAGCTGCTCGCACAGCCGGTCGCGGTGGACCTTGGCCAGGATCGACGCAGCGGATATCGCCTTGACCAGCGCATCGCCCTTGACCACGGCTTCGGCCAGCACGTCGAGCGTCGGCAGGCGGTTGCCGTCGACCAGCACCTTGGCCGGCTTCAGGCGCAAGCCTTCGACCGCGCGGCGCATGGCAAGCATCGTGGCCTGCAGGATGTTGTGCGTGTCGATTTCCTCCACGCTCGCCTGGGCGATGGAGCAGCAAAGGGCCTTGGCCAGGATCTGGTCGTGCAGGCGCTCGCGCTGCAAGGGCGTGAGGGTCTTGGAATCGGCCAGGCCGCGGATCGGCCGGGTGTCGTCCAGGATCACCGCCGCGGCCACCACAGGGCCCGCCAGCGGGCCGCGGCCGGCCTCGTCCACGCCTGCGAGCAGGCCGGGCGCGTCCCATACCAGACGGGCCTGCTCAGCCTTCAAGAACTTTCTGGATCGCATCGGCGCAAAGTGTCGGCGTATCGCGCTGCAATTGCACGTGCAGCTCGGAAAATCTTTGTTGCAGGGCCCGCGTCTTTTCGGGCGCGTCGAGCCAGGCCAGCGTGGCCCCGGCCAGCGCCTCGGGCGTGGCGGCTTCCTGCAGCAACTCGGGCACCACGAACTCGCGGCAGAGGATGTTGGGCAGGCCGACCCACGGCTGCAACTGCTTGCGCTGCATCAGGCGCCACGAGAGCCCGTTCATGTTGTAAGCGATGACCATCGGCCGCTTGAAGAGCGCCGCCTCGAGGGTGGCGGTGCCACTCGCGATCAGCGTGGCGTCGCAGGCGGCCAGGGCCGCATGCGACTGGCCGTCCAGCAGCTTCACCCGGCCTGCCATGCCGCTGGCCTGGACCAAGGCGTCGACCTCGGCGCGCAGGCTGGGAATGATGGGCGCCACGAACTGGAGTTCGGGCCGCGTCTTCTGCATCAGCGCAGCGGCTGCGAAGAATCGGGCGGCCAGGTAGCGGATCTCGGAGCGGCGGCTGCCCGGCAGCAAGGCGACGACCTGCGCATCGGGCGCCAGGCCCAGCGCGGTGCGCGCCGCGGCGCGGTCCGGCGTCATCGGGATCACGTTGGCCACAGGATGGCCTACGTAGCTCGCGGCGACTCCCTGCTTTTCCAGCAACTCGGGCTCGAAGGGGAAGATGCACAGCACATGGTCGGCCGCCGCCCGGATCTTCTCGATGCGCTCCGGCCGCCATGCCCAGATCGAGGGGCAGACGAAATGCACGGTCTTGATGCCTCGGCTGCGCAGGCCGGCTTCGAGGTCCAGGTTGAAATCGGGCGCATCGACGCCGATGAAGAGCTCCGGACGCTCCTGCAGCAGCCGGGCCTTGAGTTGGCGGCGGATGCCTGCAATTTCGGCATAGTGCCGCAGCACCTCGATATAGCCGCGCACTGCGAGCTTTTCCTGCGGCCACCAGCTTTCGAAGCCGTGCGCGAGCATCCGGGGTCCGCCGATGCCGGCGGTCTGGAGCCCGGGCCAGCGGGCCTGGAGGCCGTCGAGCAGCAAGCCTGCGAGCAGGTCGCCGGACGCTTCGCCCGCGACCAGCGCGAAGCGTCGCTGTTCGACTGACTGCATCGCCGTCACGTCAGCGCGCGATGCCGCGCGTGGAACCGGCGAGGAAGGATTCCATCAAGGTGATGTCACCTGCCGCCTCGGGCATCTCGGCAGTCAGCGCCGCGATGCCTGCGCGCGCCTCTTCGAGCGTCTTGCCCTGGCGATACAACAGCTTGTGCATCTGCTTGACCGCCGCCAGCCGCTGCGCCGAGAAATCGCGCCGGCGCAGGCCCACGACATTGAAGCCGCGAACCGCCAGCGGATTGCCGTCGACCAGCATGAAGGGCGGCACGTCCTGCGAGACCGCGCTCGCGAAGCCGACCATGGCGTGGGCGCCGACCGAGACGAACTGGTGGATGCCGGTGAGCCCGCCGACCGTGACCCAGTCGGCCAGGTGCACATGGCCCGCCAGCGTCGTGTTGTTGGCCAGCGTGGTGTGGTTGTCGACATGGCAGTCGTGCGCGATGTGCGTGTACGCCATGATCCAGTTGTCGCTGCCCACGCGGGTCACGCCCCCTGCCCCCGGCACGCCGAGGTTGAAGGTGCAGAACTCGCGAATGACATTGCGGTCGCCGATGACGAGCTCGGTCGGCTCGCCCGCGTATTTCTTGTCCTGCGGTACCGCGCCGAGCGAGGAGAACTGAAAAATCCTGTTGTCGCGCCCGATGGTCGTGCGCCCCTCGATCACGCAGTGCGCGCCGATGGTGGTGCCCGCCCCGACGCGCACGTGCGGGCCGATAACGGTGTAGGGGCCGACCGACACCGAGGCGTCCAGTTGTGCCTGGGGGTCGACGAGCGCTGTCGAATGAACCTGGGTCATGCCTTGCAAGTGACTGCGGCCTGGTGATCAGCTGATCTGGCGCATCGCGCACATCAGCGTGGCTTCGCAGGCCAGTTCGCTGCCCACCAGCGCGCGGCCCTTGAACTTCGAGATGCCGGCCTTCATGCGTTCGATCTCGACCTCGAGGGTGAGCTGGTCGCCGGGTTCCACGGGGCGCTTGAAGCGCGCGCCGTCGATGGCGGCGAAGTAGTAGACGGTGTTGTCGTCCGGCACGATGTCCAGCGAGTGGAACGACAGCAGGGCCGCGGCCTGCGCCATGGCTTCGAGCATCAGCACGCCCGGCATCACCGGACGGTGCGGGAAGTGACCGTTGAAGAACGGCTCGTTCATCGTCACGTTCTTGAGCGCCGTGATGCGCTTGCCCTTTTCCATGTCCAGCACGCGGTCCACCAGCAGGAACGGGTAGCGGTGGGGAAGCAGCTTGAGGATTTGATGGATATCGAGCGTCGTCGTCATGATTTTCTGTTCCTGCATCGTCGTCATTTTTTCGGGGGAGCCTTCTCCAGCGCCTTCAGTCGTTCGCGCAGGCTGTGCAACTGCTTGAGCGTTGCCGCATTCTTTTCCCAGCTCGCATTGTCATCGATGGGAAACATGCCGGTGTACTGGCCGGCCTTGTGAATCGATCGGGTCACGGTGGTCGCGGCGGACACGTGCACGCCGTCGGCCACCGTCAAATGGCCCAGCACGATGGCCCCGCCGCCGAAGGTGCAGTTCGCACCGATGGTGGCGCTACCGGCCACGCCGACGCAGCCCGCCATGGCCGTGTTCTTGCCGATGCGCACGTTGTGGCCGATCTGGATCAGGTTGTCGAGCTTCACGCCGTCTTCGATCACGGTGTCGTCCAGCGCGCCGCGGTCGATGCAGGTGTTGGCACCGATTTCCACGTCGTTGCCGATGCGCACCGCGCCCAGCTGCTCGATCTTGACCCAGGCGCCCTGGTGCAGCGCAAGGCCGAAGCCGTCGGCGCCGATCACCACACCCGGGTGCAGCAGGCAGCGCTCGCCGATCGTGCAGTCTTCGCTGACCGTCACGCGCGACTTCAGCACCGTGCCCGCGCCGATGCGCGCGCCCCGCTCCACCACGCAGAGCGCGCCGATGCGCGCCGTGGCGTCGACATGGGCTTGCGGATGGATCACGGCGGACGGATGGATGAGATCGGCCTCCGGGCGCGCGTGATGCGCCTTCCAGAGCTGTGTCAGGCGCGCAAAGTAGAGATAAGGATCAGGCGTGACGATGAACGCGCCCCGCGCAGCAGCCGCCTCCTGCATGGCAGGCGACACGATCACACAGGCAGCCTTGGAGGCCGCAAGTTCCTGCTGATACTTGGGATGGCTCAGGAAACTGAGCGCATCGGGCTGTGCATTCTGGAGCGGCGAGAGCCGCTCGATGGACAGCATGGCATCTCCATGAAGCTCGCCCCCCAGGGCGTCGACAATGGCTCCGAGCTGCAGCGACACGCCGGTTCGCGGCGTTACTTGCCGGCCGCGGGCGCTGGGGAGCCGACCGACGCGTTCAGCGCCTTGATCACCTTGTCGGTGATGTCGTGCTTCGGATTGATGTAGATCGCTTCCTGCAGGATGGCGTCGTACTTTTCAGCTTCCGCCACCTGTTTCACGACGCGATTGGCGCGCTCGTAGACCTGCTGGAGCTCTTCGTTCTTGCGCGCATTCAGGTCTTCCTGAAATTCGCGGCGGCGGCGCTGGAACTCGCGGTCCTGGTCGATCAGCGCCTTCTGGCGCGTCGCGCGCTGGCTTTCGGAGATGGTCGGCGCTTCGCGCTCGAACCGTTCCGAGGCCGTCTTCAATGCGTCGCCTTGCGCGGTCAGGTCCTTCTCGCGCTTGAGGAACTCGGCTTCCAGCTTCGCCTGGGCCGCCTTGGCCGGCTGCGCTTCACGCAGCACGCGGTCCGGATTCACGAAGCCGATGCGAAAGGTTTCCTGCGCCTGTGCAGGCGCAGCCACGATCGCGAAAGCGGGAATCAACAGCGCGCCAGCCGCGGCGCGGATCAAATGCTTCATTTAGAAAGACGTTCCGATCTGGAATTGCAAGCGCTGGATTCTATCCTTCGGGATCACGACGAAGCCGGTGGTTGGGTCGAGCACTTCCTTTTGGGACTTGACGGGGAAAGCGTACGCCAGGCGCAGCGGGCCCAGCGGCGAGATCCAGCTGATGCCCAGACCCACCGAGGCACGCAACTTCTTCTGCGCCTTGTATTGCTCGTCGGTCAGGCCGGCAGCGCGGGAGCCGAACACATTGCCGACGTCGAAGAAGCCGTACAGACGCAGGGTGCGGTCGTTGCCGGCACCCGGGAACGGCGTGCTGAGTTCGGCGTTGAAGATTGCCTTTTTGGTACCGCCCAGCGCCGCGCCTTCGGTCTGGCCGAAAAGCGGCACATCGCGCGGACCCAGCGAGTTCTGTTCGAAGCCGCGGATCGAGCCCAGGCCACCAGCGTAGAAATTCTTGAAGATCGGGTAGACCTTGCCGCCGAGGGCCTTGGCGTAGCCGACCTCGCCGTTGATGGCGAAGGTGTATTGCTTGTTGATCGCGAAGAACTGCTGGTACTGGTAGTTCGTCTTGACGTACTTCATGTCGCCCGCGGCGCCGAGCTCCAGGTTGGCGCGCTGCAGGCGCCCCGTCGTTGGAATCAGCGCGCTGTCGCGGCTGTCGCGGCCCCAGCCGATGGTCAGCGGCACGCCCCAGACGCTCTTCTGGTCGCAGCCGGTCACGAACAGACCCGTCGCATCCCTTTCGCACTGGAAATAGCGCAGGTAGGAATTCGGCGTGTACAGGCCCGAGAAGGACGTCGTGCTGTTCGGGTCGAATGCGTAGCGCTCGAGACCGACGCCAAAGAAGATGGTGTCGACTTCGCTGAACGGCACGCCGAAGCGGATGGATGCGCCCTGGTTGACCAGCTTGTAGTCACCGTCGAGGGTCGTCGAGTACGGACGCGTCGTCGTGTGATACACGCTGATGGTGCGCGAGATGCCGTCCTTCGTGAAGTACGGATCGGTGGTGGTCACCGACAGCGTGCGGTTGTACTTGCTGGTGTTGACCGACACGCCCAGGAAGTTGCCCGAACCGAACACGTTTTCCTGCGAGATGCCGAAGGTCAGCGCGACCTTTTCCGCGCTCGAGTAACCGGCGCCCAATTGCAGGCTGCCGGTGGGCTTTTCGGCCACGTTGACCGTTAGGTCCACCTGGTCGGGCGAGCCGGGCACTTCCTGGGTCTCGACGTTCACTTCGGTGAAGAAGCCCAGGCGGTCCACGCGGTCGCGCGAGAGCTTGATCTTGTCGCCGTCGTACCAGGAGGCTTCGAACTGGCGGAACTCGCGGCGAATCACTTCGTCGCGGGTCTTGTTGTTGCCACCGACGGACACGCGGCGCACGTACACGCGGCGCGAAGGCTCGGCCTGCAGCGTGAGCGTGACGCGGTTGTTGACGCGGTCGATGTCGGGAACGGCCTGCACACGGGCGAAGGCGTAGCCGAAGGTGCCGAAATAGTCGCTGAACGCCTTGGTGGTTTCGGTGACCAGCTCGCCGTTGTAGGGCTCGCCGGGCTTGATGGTGATCAGCGACTTGAATTCGTCGTCGCGCCCGAGGTAGTTGCCATTGAGCTTGACGCCCGCCACCACGAACTTTTCGCCTTCGGTGATGTTGACCGTGACCGACAGGTCCTTGCGGTCCGGCGAGATGGCGACCTGGGTCGAATCGATGCGGAACTCGAGGTAGCCACGCGTGATGTAGTACGAGCGCAGCGTTTCGAGGTCGGCGTTGAGCTTGGCGCGCGAGTACTGGTTGGACTTGGTGTACCAGCTCATGAAGCCGCCGCTGTCCTGGTCGAAAAGGCTCAGCAACGTGGATTCGCTGAAGGCCTTGCCGCCGACGATATGGACTTCGCGGATGCGTGCGGAATCGCCTTCGGTGACGGTGAACGTCAGGTTGACGCGGTTGCGTTCGATGGGCGTGACGGTCGTCACGACCTGCGCGTTGTACAGGCTGCGGCTCACGTACTGGCGCTTGAGTTCCTGCTCCGCACGATCGGCCAGCGCCTTGTCGTAGGGACGGCCATCGGTCAGTCCGACTTCGCGCAGCGCCTTCTGCAGCGCTGCCTTGTCGAATTCCTTGGTGCCGACGAAATCGACGTCTGCAATGGTCGGGCGCTCTTCGACGATCACCACCAGCACATTGCCGTTCACGTCGATGCGGACATCCTTGAACAACCCCAGGTCGAACAGCGCGCGAATGGCGGCCGAGCCGCGTTCGTCGCTGTAGGTATCGCCCACGCGCACTGGCAGCGACGCGAAGATCGTGCCGGCCTCCACGCGTTGCAGGCCTTCGACGCGAATGTCGCGCACCGTGAAAGGCTCGACGGCCCAGGCTGCCGTGGCTGCAAGTGCGCTGGCGACCACCGCGACAACGCTACGCAGGCGAAAGCGATTGGAGTTTTTGTTCATCTGAGAATTGAGCCGGCACGGAAAGGGCCGGGCAGAAAGTTAACCAAAGAGCCGCGTGACGTCGTTGAAGAGTGCGACCGACATCATGACCAGCAACAAGGCGACACCGCCGCGCTGAAGCCGTTCCATCCAGGCGTCAGAGACGCTTTTGCCGGTCAGGCCCTCCCAAAGATAATACATCAGGTGTCCCCCATCGAGGACCGGGAGCGGCATGAGATTGAGCACGCCCAGGCTCACGCTGATGACCGCCAGGAAGATCAGGTACTGGGTCAGGCCGAGGCTTGCGGACTTGCCCGCGTAGTCGGCAATGGTCAACGGGCCGCTCAGGTTCTTGAGCGAAGCCTGTCCGGTCACCATCTTGACCATCATGCGGACGGTCAATGCGGACATCTCCCATGTGCGCACCACGCCGCGCCAGACGCCATCGCCCGGCCCCTGGCGCACCGTCACCATGTCGGGCGGGGCACCGACGTAAGCGCCGATGCGGCCGATCTTGGCGGCGCCCTCCTCGCGCACTTCGGGCTTCACCTGGAGCGTGAGCAGCTGACCATCGCGCTGGACCTGCCAGGCCTGGGTGCGCGGCTGATCGCCGTCGACCGACGCCCGGATCACCTCGCGCAACTGCTGTCCGTCGTAGATGGCCGTATCGCCGATGGCGCGCACCAGGTCGCCCTTGCGCAAGCCCGACTGCTCGCCCGCGCTGCCGGCCATGACGTCGCCGATCTCCGGCCGGGTCAGGGGGGCGAGCACGCCGATCTTGCGGAACATCTGCGGATCGGCGTCCTTGGCCTCCATCCGGCTCAATGGCAGCACCAGCTGGCGCGCGGGCTTGCCGTCTTCGCCAGCCACTTCGAGCGTCAGGTCCCGGGCATCGAGCGCGCCCTGCGTCATGCGCCAGCGCAGGTCCTCGAAGGACTGGACGGGCGTCAGATCGCCGTCGAAGCCGGCGCGCGTGATGTGTTCACCGCCGCGCAGGCCCGCGGCCTCGGCCAGCGAAGCCGCCACCGGCCGCGCCAGCCTGGCGACCGGCTCTTCCACGCCGATCCAGTTGACGGCCGTGTAAAGCACGATCGCCAGCAGCAGGTTGGCGATGGGCCCGGCCGCCACGATGGCCGCGCGCGAACGCAGGGGCTGGGTGTTGAAGGCCCGGTGCCGCTCCTCGGGAGCCACCGGCCCTTCGCGCTCGTCGAGCATCTTGACGTAGCCGCCCAGCGGGAAGGCGGCGATGACGAATTCGGTCTGCTGCCCCGGGTGCTGGCGCTTGGGTTGCCAGCGGAACAGTGCCTTGCCGAATCCGACCGAAAAGCGCTCCACCTTGACGCCGCAGGCAACGGCTACGCGGTAGTGACCGTATTCGTGCACCGCGATCAGGACCCCGAGTGCAACCACGAAGGCTATGACAGTGAGCATCGGATCCTCTGCGAATGGGAAAAGTCAGGCTGCGAAACGCAGCGCCGCGGCATTGGCGGCCGCCCGGGCGCTGGCGTCGAGCGCCAGCAGGTCGGCCAGCGATGCCGGCTTGGAGGGGGCGACGGTTTCCAAAGTTTCCATGTTGACCGCATGAATTCGGTCGAAACGCAGGCGCCGGTCAAGGAAGGCCTCGACAGCGACCTCGTTGGCCGCATTGAGTACCGCCGTCGTGCCGGGTGCGGCGCGCAATGCATGCCACGCAAGACCCAGGCCCGGGAATAGCGCCGCGTCGGGTGCATCGAAGGTCAGCGATGCCATCTGGCGAAAATCGAGCCGCGCCGCCCCGCTCTCGATGCGCTCGGGCCAGGCCAGACCGACCGCGATGGGCACCCGCATGTCGGGCGTGCCGAGCTGGGCGATGACCGAGGCGTCGGTGAACTGCACCATCGAGTGCACGACGCTCTGTGGATGGATGACGACCTCGATCTGCTCGGGCGAGACGCCGAACAGGTGGCGCGCCTCGATCACTTCGAGCGCCTTGTTCATCATCGTGGCCGAGTCGACCGATATCTTGCGGCCCATGACCCAGTTCGGATGCGCACAGGCCTGCTCGGGCGTCACGGCGCCCAGCGAGCCGGGCGAACGGGTGAGGAACGGGCCGCCCGAAGCGGTCAGGATGATCTTGTCGATGCGCCGCGCCCAGGTGGACGGGTCTTCGGGGAGCGACTGGAAGATCGCCGAATGCTCGCTGTCGATCGGCAGCAGCGTGGCGCCGCCTTCTCGCACCGTGCGCATGAACAGTTCGCCGCCGACGACCAGCGCTTCCTTGTTGGCCAGCAGAAGGCGCTTGCCGGCACGCGCCGCCGCCAGGCAGGGCCCGAGCCCGGCAGCGCCGACGATGGCGGCCATGACGGCATCCACGTCTTCGTGCGAAGCTATGTTTTCAATAGCATCCGAGCCCATCAGCACGCGTGTCTTCAGGCCGCTTTGCTTGAGTTTCTCGGCCAGCAACTGGGCATGCGGCGCGCTTGCCATCACGGCGAACCGGGGCGAAAACTGCGCGCACTGCGCAAGCATCTCGTCCACCTTGGTGGCAGCGGACAGCGCAAACACCTCGAAACGCTCGGGGTGCCGCGCAATGACGTCCAGCGTGCTCACGCCGACCGACCCGGTCGAGCCCAGCACCGTGACGCGTTGTTTGGGAGTGTTCACAGGAAGGCCAGCATCATGGCAATGGGAAGTGCCGGCAAGAGGGCATCCACGCGGTCGAGCACGCCGCCATGGCCGGGGAGCAGCCGGCTGCTGTCCTTGGCGCCGGCACTGCGCTTGATCAGCGATTCGACCAGGTCGCCCACGACGCTCATCGCGGCGAGAAACACTGCGCCGATCAAGAGCAGCCACCAGCCGCGCTCGAACAGGCGGGTGTAGAGGCTGGGCACCGCCGCGCCGAAGTGGCGGTCGGCCCAGACCCAGGCGAAGGCCAGCACGATGACGCCGATCATTCCGCCCCACACGCCTTCCCAGCTCTTGCCGGGGCTGATGGCCGGGGCCAGCTTGCCGCGTGTGAACTTCAGGCCGAAGGCGCGGCCCGCGAAATAGGCGAACACGTCCGCCACCCAGACCAGCACCAGGATCGACAGCAGGAAATTGATGCCGACCATGCGTGCCTGCACCGCGGCCAGCCACGCGACCCACAGCGCCAGCAAGCCGCCGACCAGGCGCAGCCCGCGCGGAATGCGGGGCCAGCCCGGCACCGCCACGCGCAGCAGCGCCGCGCCGCCGAGCACCCAGGCCGCGCTGGCCAGGGTCCACATGAGGATCAGCGGTTGCTCGAGCAGGCCCAGCCACCACGAAAGCCCGCAGAGCACCACCATCTCGGCGCCGAGGAACAGCGACATGCCCTGCCCGTAGCCGTTCAGACGTCCCCACTCCCACGCGGCCGCGCCGATCAGCACGAGCATCACGCAGGCGAAGGGAATGTAGTGTCGATAGAACAGCGCTGGCAGCAGGATCGCGAGCAGCACGATCGCCGTGAGGATGCGTTGTTTGAGCATGCGGGAGGTTGTGAGGTCTTCTCAGGCCGCAGCCGTCGAGACCTGTGCCGAGGTTTGGCCGAAGCGGCGCTCGCGGCTCTGGAATGCGGCAATGGCCGCGTCCAGCGCGGCCTCGTCGAATTCGGGCCAGAGCTTGTCGCTGAAGAAGAGCTCGGCGTAGGCGCTCTGCCAGAGCAGAAAATTCGACAGCCGCTGCTCGCCGCCGGTGCGGATGAACAGGTCCGGGTCGGGCACATGGGCCAGCGCCATCGCGCGGTCCATGTTCATCTCGGTCATCGGAAGGCCCTGCGCGGCCAGCTTGGCCGCGGCCTGGGCGATGTCCCAGCGTCCCCCGTAGTTGAAACAGACGTTCAGCACGAGCCGCGTGTTGTGCGCCGTGGTCGTTTCGGCTTCGATCAGCGCGGCCACCATCTTGGCGGACAGGCCGGCGCGCTCGCCGACGAAATGCAGTCGCACGCCGTCGCGGCTCAGCCGCGGCACCTCGCGCGCGAGTGCGCCCACCATCAGCTCCATCAGCCCGGAGACTTCCTCGGCGGGGCGGTTCCAGTTCTCCGAGGAGAACGCGAACACGGTGAGCACGCCCACGCCGCGATCGGCACAGGCCTTGACGCAGCGCCGCAGCGATTCCACGCCCTGCTTGTGCCCTGCCACGCGGGGCATGAACCGCCGCGTCGCCCAACGGCCGTTGCCGTCCATGACGATGGCAACGTGGTGGGGAATGCGCGGCGGCGAAGAGGCCATGACGGGCCTCAAACGGCCATGATCTCCGCTTCCTTGGCCGTGACCAGGCGGTCGATTTCCGCGATATGGCGGTCGGTGACCTTCTGGATGTCGGCTTCGGCGCGCTTCTGGTCGTCCTCGGACGCCAGCTTGTCCTTGACCAGCTTCTTGACCGACTCGTTCGCGTCGCGGCGCAGGTTGCGCGTGGCGACCTTGGCGGTTTCGCCTTCGTTGCGGACCAGCTTGGTCATTTCCTTGCGGCGCTCTTCGCTCATGGCGGGCAGCGGCACGCGGATCAGGTCGCCCATCGACGCCGGGTTCAGGCCCAGGTCGCTTTCGCGGATGGCCTTCTCGATCTTGGCGCCCATGCCCTTTTCCCAGGGCTGGACGCTGATGGTGCGCGAGTCGAGCACCGACACGTTGGCCACCTGGCTGAGCGGCACTTGCGAGCCGTAGTACTCGACGTGGATCGAGTCGAGCAGCGCCGAGTTGGCACGGCCCGTACGGATCTTGGTGAGGTTGTTCTGGAATGCGGCGAGCGACTGATTCATCTTCGCGTCGGTCGCATTGCGGATGTCTGCAATGGTCATCTCAAATACTCCTAGGCATGCACCAGCGTGCCTTCGTCCTCGCCCATCACGACGCGCTTGAACGCGCCGTTCTTGAGGATCGAGAACACCTTGATCGGCAGCTTCTGGTCGCGGCACAGCGCAAAGGCCGTGGCGTCCATGATGCCGAGATTCTTTGCGATCGCCTCGTCGAAACTGAGCGAGACGTAGCGCGTCGCGTCGGGGTTGGTCTTGGGGTCGGCGGAATAGACGCCGTCCACCTTGGTCGCCTTGAGCACCAGCTCGGCGCCGATCTCGGCACCGCGCAGCGCAGCGGCCGTGTCGGTGGTGAAGAACGGATTGCCGGTACCGGCTGCGAACACCACGACCTTGCCCTCTTCGAGGTACTGCAGGGCCTTGGGGCGCACATAGGGCTCCACGACCTGCTCGATGGCGATGGCGGACATCACGCGGGCGATGAGCCCCTGCTTGTCCATCGCGTCGGCGAGGGCCAGCGAGTTCATGACGGTGGCCAGCATCCCCATGTAGTCGGCGGTGGCGCGGTCCATGCCGACCGAGCCGCCAGCCACGCCGCGGAAGATGTTGCCGCCGCCGATCACGACCGCCACCTGGACGCCCATGTTCACCACCTCGGCCACTTCCTGGACCATGCGAACGATGGTCGCGCGGTTGATGCCGAAGGCGTCATCGCCCATCAATGCCTCTCCCGACAGCTTCAACAAGATTCGCTTGTGGGCTGGGCGGGCATCAGACATGGGCAATTTCCTTTGGGGTTGGCGGTGACGAGTGTAAAACGTAGCGATGAAAAAACGACGGCACGCGAGCACGCGCCGTCGTTGGAAGCCTTATGGCTTAAGCAGCGGCCTTGGCTGCTGCAACTTGCGCGGCCACTTCGGCGGCGAAGTCGTCGACCTTCTTCTCGATGCCTTCGCCGACCACGTACAGGGTGAAACCCTTGATCGACGTGTCGGCAGCCTTGAGCATCTGCTCGACGGTCTGCTTGTCGTTCTTCACGAACGACTGGTTGTGCAGCGAGACTTCCTTCAGGTACTTCTGCACGCCGCCTTCGATGCGCTTGGCAACGATGTCGTCGGGCTGCGGCTTCTTGCCTTCGGCCTCGGCCGTCTTGCGGTCTTCGGCAGCCTTGCCGGCGGCCACGGCGCGCTCTTTTTCGATCAGGTCGGCAGGCACGTCCGACGCCTGGATGGCGACCGGCTTCATGGCGGCGATGTGCATCGCGACGTCCTTGGCCGACGTGTCGTCGCCCTCGAACTCGACCATCACGCCGATGCGCGTGCCGTGCAGGTACGAAGCCAGCTTGCCGTTGCCCGCGAAGTGCTTGAAGCGGCGGAAGCTCATGTTCTCGCCGATCTTGCCGATCAGGCCCTTGCGCACGTCTTCGAGCGTGGGGCCGAAGCCGTCCTGCTCATAGGCCAGCGCGCCCAGGGCAGCGATGTCCGCGGGGTTGTTCTTGGCGACCAGCATCGCGGCAGCGTTGGCCAGGGCCAGGAAGCTGTCGTTCTTGGTGACGAAGTCGGTTTCGCAGTTGATCTCGATCATGCCGCCGACAGCGCCGTCGACGTAAGCCGTGACCACGCCTTCGGCGGTGATGCGGCCCGATGCCTTGCCGGCCTTGTTGCCGAGCTTGATGCGCAGCAGCTCTTCGGCCTTTTCCATGTTGCCTTCGGCCTCGGTCAGGGCCTTCTTGCATTCCATCATCGGCGCGTCGGTCTTTGCGCGCAGTTCGCCGACCATGCTTGCGGTGATTGCAGCCATTTGTGTATCTCCGTAAATCCAAAAATCAGGTTAAAAAAAAGGGGCACCAAAGCCCCTTCTTCAGGCTCGCGAGAGCACCAATCAGGCCGAAGCGCTTTCTTCGACTTCGACGAATTCGTCGCTGCTGCCCTCGGCGATGGCCTTGACCACGTCACCACCGGCGCTGTTGCGGCCTTCGATGATCGCGTCGGCGATGCCGCGTGCGTACAGCGTGACGGCCTTGGACGAGTCGTCGTTGCCGGGGATCACGTAGTCGATGCCTTCGGGCGAGTGGTTGGAGTCCACCACGCCGATCAGCGGGATGCCCAGCTTCTTGGCTTCGGCCACGGCGATCTTGTGGAAGCCCACGTCGATCACGAAGATGGCGTCGGGCAGTGCAGCCATGTCCTGGATGCCGCCGATGTCCTTTTCGAGCTTCGCGATTTCGCGCGAGAAGGTCAGTTGCTCCTTCTTGCTCAGGCTGTCGAGGCCGGCTTCCTGCTGAGCCTTCATGTCCTTCAGACGCTTGATCGAGGTCTTGACGGTCTTGAAGTTGGTCAGCATGCCGCCGAGCCAGCGGGTGTCCACGAAAGGCACGCCGGCGCGACGGGCTTCTGCCGCCACGATTTCACGGGCCTGGCGCTTCGTGCCGACCATCAGGATCGTGCCGCGGTTGGCCGTGAGTTGCTTGGCGTACTTCATCGCGTCCTGGAACATCGGGAGCGACTTTTCCAGGTTGATGATGTGGATCTTGTTGCGATGGCCGAAGATGAACGGCGCCATCTTGGGGTTCCAGAAGCGGGTTTGGTGACCGAAATGGACACCGGCTTCCAGCATTTCGCGCATGGTGGTAGACATTAGAAATTACTCCAAAGGTTGGGTCTAAAATCCAGCCCGTTTTGCGCTCCTTTCGAATGGAGTCACAACACCTTGATTGGGCTGGTTTGCGGATGTGTTTGACTGGATGCAACGGGAGCCGTCGCTCGACCAGCGAAACCCAAAGAGTATAGCACGGCCGCAGCCCCTCTTTCCCCTTGAACCGAGCCGCCCGCGGCACCCGCAGCCACCCATGAACGACCTTCACGCCGCCCGTCTCACCCTTCAGGCAGGTGGCTCCGATGCACGCACCGAAATGGAGCGCGCCATCGAAATCTCCCGGTCCCCGGCCTGCGCTCACGTCTTCACCCGCACGATGTTCGACGAAGCCCGCCGGAGCGCCGCCGAGGCGAACCCCGAAAGCAGGCTCGCCGGACTCGCCTTCACTTCCAAGGACTTGTTCGACATCGCAGGCCAGCCGACGCCCGCGGGGTCCGTCGTCCTGTCCCATGCCCCGGCCGCCAGGACCGATGCCATCGCGGTGGCGCGGCTCCGCGCTGCGGGCGGCGTGCCCACGGGCCGCACCAACATGAGCGAGTTCGCCTTCTCGGGCGTGGGCGTCAATCCGCACCACGGGACACCGGTCAACGTGAGCGACAAGGCCACGCCACGCATCCCGGGCGGCTCCTCCTCCGGCGCGGCGATCTCGGTGGGCAGCGGCGCCGCCTTCATCGGCCTGGGCTCCGACACCGGCGGCTCGATCCGCATCCCGGCGGCGCTGAACGGCATCGTCGGCTTCAAGAACACAGCCCGCCTGGTGCCGGCCGACGGCGCGCTGCCGCTGTCGACCACGCTCGATACCGTCTGCGCCATGACGCGCTCGGTGCGCGATGCGATCACCGCGCACGAGATTCTCTCGGCGCGCCGCGTGACGGCCGGTACGGCCCCGCTCTCCGCCTACAAGCTGGCGGTCGTGAAGAACGTTTTCTTCGACGGCATCGAGCCCGTCGTGGCTGCCGCGTTCGAGCGCACGCTGAAAACGCTTCGCGCCGCGGGCGCCCGCATCGAGGAAATCGAGCTGCCCGAGCTCGCCGACTTGCAGTCCATCAACGCCACCGGCGGCTTCTCCGCGGCCGAGTCGCACGCCTGGCACCGCCTGCTGCTGGAGCGCAGCGGCGCGGGCTATGACCCGCGCGTGGCCCAGCGCATCCTGCGCGGCGCCGCGATGAAGGCCCATGAGTACATCGACCTCATCAACGCCCGCCGCGCCTGGATCGCCCGCGTCGAAACGGCGCTGGCGCCCTTCGACGCCGTGCTCTCGCCCACCGTGCCTATTACCGCGCCGTCCATCGCCAGCGTGGCGCCGGGCGCCGAGCGCGACGATGAATTCTTCCGCGTCAATGCGCTGCTGCTGCGCAACCCGTCGATCGTCAACATGCTCGACGGCTGCGCCATTTCGTTGCCCTGTCACGCCGCCGGCGAATTGCCGGCCGGCCTGATGCTCTGGCACGCGGCGCTGCATGATGACGCCGTGCTCGCCATCGCCCTGCAGGCGGAGCGAGCGCTGCAAAACCCATAGCCGCCCACGCCTCTTCACGGGCGTCAGCCGTCTCCTTTACCTCTGAACAATCAATGAAAATCGCGATCGTGGGCGCCGGCATCATCGGCGTCACCACCGCCTGGGAACTGGTCTCCGACGGCCATGAAGTGACCGTGTTCGAGCGCCGCGGCGCCGCGGCCGAAGAAGCCAGCTTCGCCAATGCCGGCGTCGTGGCGCCGGGCTACGTCACGCCGTGGGCCGCGCCGGGCATGCGCATGAAGGTGCTGCGCTCGCTGCTCTCCTCGCACGGCGCCATCAAGCTGCGCTGGCCTCTCGGCGCACGCGACCTCGGCTGGATGTCGCGCTGGCAGAAGGCCTGCAAGCTGGAGACCTACCTGGCCAACCGCGCCCGCATGCAGCGCCTGGCCTTCTACAGCCGCACCCGGCTGCACGAAGTGAGCGAGGCGCGCGAGCTCAGCTACGAGCGCAGCGACGGCTACCTCGTGCTGCTGCGCTCCAAGCGCGAGAAAAAGCTGATCCAGCCCGGACTCGAAGTGCTGCGCACGGCCGGCAGCGTGTTTCGCGAAGTCGATGCCGACGAGGCCCGCCGGATCGAGCCCGCGCTCAACGCCGACACGCCGCTTGCGGGCGCCATCCACCTGCCCGAAGACGAAGTCGCCAATTGCCGCCAGTTCGCACTGCTGCTCAAGTGGGAGGCGGAGGCGCTCGGCGCGCAGTTTCATTTCAACTGCGACATTGCGCCGCTCAGCCGCGCGGCGCCCACGTCGCTCTCGCTCGCCAGCGGCTCGGAAGCGCTGCGCTTCGATGCCGTGATCATGTGCGCCGGCCTGGCCTCGGCGACGCTCTTGCGCCCGCTGGGCCTGCGTATTCCGCTAGCGCCGGTCTACGGCCACTCGGTCAGCGCGCCGGTGCGCGAGCCGCTCAATGCGCCGCGCAGCGCGGTGATGGACGAGCGCTACAAGGTCGCCATCTCTCGCCTGGGTCAGCGCGTGCGCGTGGCCGGCAGTGCCGAGATCGGCGGCTCGCTCGACACGATGAATCCGGCCGCGATCCAGACGCTCTACAAGGTGCTGCACGACTGGTTTCCGGGCGCGGCCACACTGCAATCGGGCGTGCAGCAATGGAAGGGCGCGCGGCCGATGCTGCCCGACGGCCCGCCGGTGCTGGGCGCCAGCGGCATTCCGGGCGTGTGGCTCAACCTTGGCCACGGCTCCAGCGGCTGGGCGCTGTCGTGCGGCAGCGCGCGCGTGCTGGGCGACCTGATCGGCGGACGCGACCCGGGCGTCGATCTCGAAGGCCTGGGCGTCGAGCGGCTCAGTCTCTAGGGCCCCATCGCCGAAGCATTTCGGGGCTCGGCGGCGGCTCGACCGCCAGGTCGGGCTCCGCGGGCGGCCTGAGCTTCTGGGCGACCCACGCCAACAGCGCGGGCGCCACGAGCGCAAAGAAAGCCAGGCACAGCAGATCGGCGCCCATCATCAGCCAACGCTGCATGAAGGAAAGCCCCTCTACCGGCAGGTCGAACCAGCGGATCACGCCGACGCCATAGGCAACGCCTGCAACCCAGGCCACATCGCGCATCGGCACCCACCGCTTCACTTCGGCCAGCAAGAAGGCACCCCACACGATGCCCAGCAGGCCGAGCGACCACGCCATGCCAGCGATCCATGCCAGCGTCGCAATCCCGAAAAAGACGACCCACGCCAGCAACAGGACCAGCAGCCAGCCAAGGCTCTTGAGCTTCATTCGCCGATCATAGGGCGGCAAAATGCCTCGATGCACCGCATCACCTCCGCCACCGTCGCCGTCGCCGACCTGTTCGACATCGCGGCAACACGCCGCATCGAACAGGCCGCAGCCACCGCCCTGCCCGCCCACACGCTGATGCAGCGCGCCGGCCTTGCTGTGGCGCGGCTCGCGATGGCGGTCGCGCCGCATGCGCGCACGATCTGGATCGCCTGCGGACCGGGCAACAACGGCGGCGATGGCTTCGAAGCTGCTGCACAGCTTCAGCACCGGGGCTTCATGCCGATCGTCACCTTCCTGGGCGACGAGAACCGGCTGCCGCCCGACGCCAAGGCATCGCTGCAGCGCGCCCGCGACGCCAGCGTCATCTTTGCGCAAAAGCCGCCCGCTGAGTACGAGTTGGCGATCGACGCGCTGCTCGGCATCGGATCGACTCGTCCGCCCGAAGGCGTCATGGCCGAGTGGCTGCGCGAGATGGACGCCAAGGGCCAGCCGGTGCTCGGCGTCGACGTACCGTCCGGCCTGAACGCGGACACGGGCGTGCTGTCGGGCCGCATCGGCGCCCACCCGGAGACGGCCCGCTTCTGCGTGACCTTCCTGACCTTGAAGCCCGGTCTCTTCACCGCGCAGGGCCGCGATGTGGCGGGCACGGTGTGGTTCGACGACCTGGGTTGCGGCGACACCGCCGAGCCGCCGACCGCGCGCCTGGCAGGCGCTCCGAAAGCGCGGCCCCGTACCCACGCATCGCACAAGGGCAGCTACGGCGATGTCGCGGTGATCGGAGGAGCATCGGGCATGGCGGGCGCCGCGTTGCTGGCTGGATCGGCCGCGCTGCATGCGGGTGCCGGCCGGGTGTTCGTCGGGCTGCTCGATCCGGGTGCCGCGCCCGTGGACATGGCGCAACCCGAGCTGATGATCCGGGACGCCGCAGCGCTCGACCTCTCGGGCATGACCGCAGTCTGCGGCTGCGGCGGTGGCACGGACGTTCGCTCGGTGCTGCCGCGCGTGCTGGCGACGGCGGCTGCGCTGGTGCTCGATGCGGATGCGCTCAACGCCATCGCGACCGACAGCGCATTGCAGACGCAGCTGGCATCGCGTGCCCGGCGCGGAAGGCCGACCGTGATCACGCCCCATCCACTGGAAGCCGCGCGCCTCCTCGGCTGCACGGCCAGTGATGTCCAGGCAGACCGGCTGGCGGCAGCCCGCCAGCTCGCGACGCGCTTCGGCGTCGTCGCCGTGCTCAAGGGATCGGGGACGGTGATCGCCCAGGACAGTGACGCGCCGGCGGTGCTCAACCTGACAGGCAACGCCCGGCTCGCAACCGCCGGAACCGGCGATGTGCTCGCCGGCATGATCGGCGCCGCGCTGGCGGCACAGCAACCGGCCTTCGAGGCGGCATGCGACGCCGTCTGGCGGCACGGCCACATCGCCGATACCTGGCCGGCCGATGCGGCTCCGCTCACGGCCGGCACGCTGGCGCGCCAGGCGCCTGTCTGAAGACGCGCTAGCCGCGCCCGACGAAGGGCATCTTCGTCGCCATGATCGTGTGGAACAGCACGTTGGCTTCCAGCGGCAGGTTCGCCATGTAGAGCACCGACTGGCCCACGATCTTGACGTCGATCAGCGGCTCGATCGCGAGTTCGCCATTCGCCTGCGGCACGCCCTTGGCCATGCGCGCGGCCAGTTCGGTCATCGCGTTGCCCACATCGACCTGGCCCACGGCGATGTCGTACTTGCGGCCATCGAGCGATGCGGTCTTGGTCAGACCTTCCACCGCATGCTTGGTCGCGGTGTACGCCATCGAGTTCGGGCGCGGCGCGGTGGCCGAGATGGAGCCGTTGTTGATGATGCGGCCGCCCATCGGCACCTGCGCCTTCATCGTGCGGAACGCCTGCTGGATGCAGAAGAACATGCCGGTCAGATTGATGTCGACCACGCCCTGCCACTGCGCGGGCGTCCAGTCCTCGAACGGGCCCGGCGGGTTGCCCACGCCGGCGTTGTTGAACAGCAGGTCGACGCGCCCGTAGCGCTCCACGGTGGCGGCGAACAGCGACTGCACCGACTCCGCATTCGACACATCGGTCGGCACCGCGAAGGCGCGCGCACCGGCGCCCGACTCTTCGGCCACCTGCTCCAGCGGCTCCAGGCGACGGCCCGCGAGGACCACGCTCCAGCCATCGCCCAGCAGCGCCAGCGCCGCGGCCCGGCCGATGCCGGAACCCGCGCCTGTGACGATCGCGATGCGGCCCTTGTTGTTGCTCTCAACGCTCATGCTCAATGTCTCCTTCTCGGCTTGTCTGTCGTATCGGTTGGATGGGGCTCATCCGCGGCGGGGCTTGCGCCCCTTCATCTTGTTGGCGGCCTTCTTGACCGCCGACTTGAAGGCCTGCATCGCCGACTGCGGCCCGGCGGCAACGGCAGCCGTGCTGCGCTCCGCCCGCTGGTCGCTGGTGGCCGCCTCTGCCTTGTGGCGCGAACCACGCTTGGCCGACGCCTTGACCGGCACGCCGCCGGATCCGGCACCCTTGTCCTTCATGGCGCGCGCCGTCAGGTCTTCGCCCTCGCGCACGAGGCGGAAGTCGATCTTGCGGCCATCCAGGTCGACGCGGCTCACCTGCACCCGCACCCGCGTGCCGATGGCGTAGCGAATGCCGGTGCGCTCACCGCGCAGTTCCTGGCGCATCTCGTCGAACTTGAAGTATTCGCCGCCGAGTTCGGTGATGTGCACCAGGCCCTCGACGTACATCGCATCGAGCGTGACGAAGATGCCGAAGGTCGTGGCCGCGGTGACCACGCCGCCGTACTCCTCGCCCAGGTGCTCGCGCATGTATTTGCACTTGAGCCAGGCCTCCACGTCGCGGCTGGCTTCGTCGGCGCGGCGCTCGTTGGCGCTGCAGTGCAGGCCCGCGGCTTCCCAGGCCAGCACTTCCTTGGTGGGCGCGATGGTCGCCTTCTGCGGCTTGCTCGTCGGCGCCTTCACGCGCGAGGCGAGGCGCTTGGCCAGCTTGGCATGTGCCTCGCCCGGGGTCGGCAGCATCGGCAACTGGTAGCGCGTCTTGGTGAGGATCGCCTTGATCACGCGGTGCACCAAGAGGTCGGGGTAGCGGCGGATCGGGCTCGTGAAATGCGTGTACGCCTCGTAGGCCAAGCCGAAATGCCCGCTGTTGAACGGCGTGTAGATCGCCTGCTGCATCGAGCGCAGCAGCATGGTGTGGATCTGCTGCGCGTCGGGGCGCTCCTTGGTGGCTTCGGCAATCGCCTGGAACTCGCCGGGCTTCGGATCGTCGGTGATGCTGAGGCCGACGCCCATGGCCTTGAGATAGCCGCGCAGGATTTCCTTTTTCTCCGGCGTCGGGCCTTCGTGCACGCGGAACAGGCCCGGGTGCTTGCCTTCGGCGATGAAATCGGCGCTGCAGACGTTGGCCGCGAGCATCGCTTCTTCGATGAGGCGGTGCGCTTCGTTGCGCGTGCGCGGCACGATCTTCTCGATGCGGCCGGCGTCGTCGCAGATGATCTGCGTCTCGGTGGTTTCGAAGTCGACCGCGCCACGCTTGCCGCGCTGCTTGAGCAGGGCCTTGTAGACGTCGGCGAGGTTCAGCAGGTCCTTGACGCGGTCCTTGCGCTTCGCAGCTTCGGGGCCGCGCGTGTTGCCCAGGATCGCGGCCACTTCGGTGTACGTGAAGCGCGCATGGCTGAACATCACGGCCGGGTAGAACTGGTACGCGTAGATCTCGCCATCGGCAGCCACGAGCATGTCGCACACCATGCACAGGCGCTCGACCTCGGGGTTCAGCGAGCACAGGCCGTTGGAGAGCTTCTCGGGCAGCATCGGGATGACGCGGCGCGGAAAGTAGACGCTGGTGGCCCGGTCGTAGGCGTCGATGTCGATCGCCGAACCGGTCTGCACATAGGCGCTGACGTCGGCGATCGCGACCAGCAATCGCCAGCCCTTGCCGCGGCCCACCTTGGCGGGCTCGCAGTACACAGCGTCGTCGAAGTCGCGGGCGTCTTCGCCATCGATGGTGACGAGCGGGATGTCGGTGAGGTCCACGCGCCCCTTCTTGTCGGCGGGGCGGACCTTCTCTGGCAAGGCCTTGGCCTCGGCCAGGCATTCAGCGGAAAACTCGTGCGGCACGCCGTACTTGCGCACGGCGATCTCGATCTCCATGCCGGGATCGTCGATCTCGCCGAGTACTTCCCTCACGCGGCCCACGGGTTGGCCGAAGAGCGCCGGCGGCTCGGTGAGCTGCACCACGACCACCTGCCCCACCTTGGCGGGACCGGTCGCGCCCTTGGGAATCAGGACGTCCTGCCCATAGCGCTTGTCTTCAGGGGCTACGAGCCAGATACCGCCTTCGTGCAGCAGGCGGCCGATGATCGGCTGCTCGGGACGCTCGACGATCTCGACCACGCGCCCTTCGGGACGACCGCGGCGGTCTTGCCGCACGACGCGCGCCTTGACGCGGTCCTTGTGCAGCACTGCACGCATCTCGTTCGGGGGCAGATAGATGTCTGCCTCGCCGTCATCGCGTTGCACGAAGCCGTGACCGTCGCGATGTCCTTGAACAGTGCCTTCGAATTCGTCCAGCAAGCCGCTGGAATTGACATTATTTTTGATATGATCTCCTTCTTTCCTGAAATTCAAAACGTACTTGCTTTTGCAGGTATGTGGGCCCAGATGGCGGAATTGGTAGACGCACTAGTTTCAGGTACTAGCGAGTAACATCGTGGAGGTTCGAGTCCTCTTCTGGGCACCAAGTTTAAACAGACCCTCATCGGGTCTTTCGATTCAAGCCACCGGTCTCCGGTGGCTTTTTTCTTGCCCGCTCGCGTTCGAGCAGACACCGAACAACCCACGAATTCCTTCGCCGCGGCGAAATCGCTGCGTTCGATTTGGTATACTCGTAGGCTTTCCTGAAATGCCCAGATGGCGGAATTGGTAGACGCACTAGTTTCAGGTACTAGCGAGTAACATCGTGGAGGTTCGAGTCCTCTTCTGGGCACCAAAGTCAAGCAGACCCCTACCAGGTCTTTCGAATGAAGCCACCGGCATCCGGTGGCTTTTTTCTTGCCTGTTCGAATCATCAAATCGGCAATGCGATCAGGTCATGGCCCTCGGCGCCCACGATGCGCGCACGAGTGAATTCACCGACCTTCAGCGTCTTGCTGATCTTCTCGGGCGGCAGTAGCCGCACGGTGCCGTCGATCTCGGGCGCATCGGCGTAAGTGCGCCCCACGCCACCCTTGCGGCCCATGCCTGGCGCGGAATCGACCAGCACCTGCATCGTTGCGCCGATGCGCTTTTGCAGCTTGGCGATCGACACGGCTTCGGCCACTTCCATGAAGCGGGCGCGACGCGCTTCGCGCTCGGCCGCGGGCAGCATGCCGGGGATGTCGTTGGCGGTCGCGCCTTCGACCGGGCTGTAGGCAAAGCAACCGGCGCGATCGATCTCGGCCTCGCGGATGAAGTCGAGCAGATGCTCGAATTCCTGCTCGGTTTCACCGGGGAAGCCGGCGATGAAAGTGCTGCGGATCACGAGCTCCGGACACACCTCGCGCCAACGCGCGAGCCGCTCCAGATTCTTTTCACCGCTGGCCGGACGCTTCATGCGCTTGAGCACATCGGGGTGGCTGTGCTGCAGCGGCACGTCGAGGTACGGCAGCACCTGTCCGCTCGCCATCAACGGGATGATTTCGTCAACGCTCGGGTACGGGTACACGTAGTGCAGGCGAACCCAGGCGCCGTAAGGCTCGGCAATTTCGCCGAGCGTGCGCACCAGTTCGAGCATGCGGGTCTTGACCGGCTTGCCGTCCCAGAAGCCGGTGCGGTACTTCACGTCCACGCCGTAGGCGGAGGTGTCCTGGCTGATCACCAGCAGCTCCTTCACGCCGCCTTCGAACAGGGCCTTGGCCTCGCCGAGCACATCGCCCACCGGCCGCGACACGAGGTCGCCGCGCATCGAGGGGATGATGCAGAAGGTGCAGCGGTGGTTGCAGCCTTCGCTGATCTTCAGGTACGCATAGTGACGGGGCGTCAGCTTGAGGCCGGCGATCCCGAAGGTGTTCGGCACCAGATCGACGAAAGGATCGTGCGGCTTGGGCAGGTTGGCATGCACCGCATCCATCACCTCTTGCGTGGCGTGCGGACCGGTGACGGCCAGCACGCTCGGGTGCATCTGGCGCACCAGGTTGCCGCCCTGGTCGCCGGTCTTGGCGCCCAGGCAGCCGGTGACGATCACGCGGCCGTTCTCGGCCAGCGCCTCACCGATGGTGTCCAGGCTTTCCTTCACGGCATCGTCGATGAAGCCGCAGGTGTTGACGATCACCAGATCGGCACCTTCGAAAGTCTTGGAGGTCTGATAACCCTCGGCACTCAGCCGGGTCAGGATCAATTCGGAATCTGTCAGGGCCTTGGGGCAGCCCAGGCTCACAAAGCCGACCTTGGGGGCGGTCGACGTGGTCGTTCGTTCGGGGGAGGCAACTTCACTCATATCCCTCTATTGTCCCAGCTATCGGTGACAGTCGGGCAATCATTGGGCAAGCCCCGCCTTGGTGCGGTCCGGAGGCGCTCAGGGACGCTTGATGCCAAAGGCCCCCAGTACCTGCTCGGTGTTTTTCTGCATCTGCTCCTGCATCTGCAGGAAGACATTCTTGGATTGCTCGACGTAGTTGCCCATGAGGCCCTGGAGCATCGGCGATTGCATGGTCATGAATTTCGACCACATCTCGGGCGTGAGGCCCTCGGCCTTGTCGGCGAGCTGGGCCTGCACTTCGGTCATGGCCTGGATGTTCTTCTCGAGGTACGGGCCCATGTAGCCCTGCATCGCCTGGCCGTAGAAACGGATGATGTTGGCCAGCACCTGCTCGGTGAACATCGGCGCGCCGCCCGCTTCTTCTTCCAGGATGATCTGCAGAAGAATGCTGCGCGTGAGATCGTCGCCGGTCTTGGCATCGCGCACCACGAACTGGGCATTCTGGATGACCAGCAGCTTCACCTCGGTCAGCGTGATGTACGTGGATGTCTCGGTGTCGTAGAGCCTTCGGTTGGGGTACTTCTTGATCACACGCTGTACCGGTTTGACCCCGGACTTCTTGCTCTGCACTGCGGACTCCTTCACATGGACGCCCATGTCATCGGATGATTCTAGGGAGCGGTTTTGCTGCATCGCGACAAGGTTTACCCTGACCGCGCGCTGCACTTCAGCCCTGCGATGTCGCGTACTCGGCGCCGCATGCGTGGCAGGCGGCTGTTTCGGGGCGCTCTTCGGTCGCTTCGCGAAAGCGAAGCGGGCTCTTGTGGCCGTAGACCACCCAGCAACGCGGGCAGTGCTCCTGCCCCACGGTCGGCAGATAGGCACGGGCGCGCTGCTCGGCGCGCTCCTCGGTCACCGCCACGCCCTGCCGGAGGGCCCGCGCCACTTCGCGCGCCGCCATCGTGTCGGTGCGGCCGCCCGCATGGTCGTTGATGCCGTAGACCGCGCGCGCAAACTCGATGGGAGCCTGCCGCAACAGCGCGGCAACGCGCATGTCGGCATGAGCCCGATCAACCAGCGTTGATCGCGTATTCATCGGATCGCTTGTCAAGGAATTGGGAATGGATTCGCAGGATGGCCAAGGTAGCACAACAACATGGCCATGGTCTTTTTCTGCATCACCACAAGGGACGATTGAAACACCGGGGAACCCGGTGAAAGCTCTGTTCAACAGACCCGGTGGTTGGCCGGAAGTTGAACAGAAATTGGTAGGCGCGATTGGACTCGAACCAACGACCCCCACCATGTCAAGGTGGTGCTCTAACCAGCTGAGCTACGCGCCTAAGGATGTGTCCGAGAAGCAGCTATTGTAGCAGGAGAAAACACGCTTTTTAGCGGCGACGTGCAGATCGCACGCCAACAACTGCAGTGACGATGCCGAGCACCTGCGTCAGCCGCGCTGCGTCGGCGATTTCCACAGTGAAAGTCATCCACGCCGTGCCCTTCACCGACTGCGTCTGCACGCCGATCACGTTCATCTTTTCCCGGGCGAACACATCGGAGATATCGCGCAGCAGGCCCTGGCGATCTGCCGCTTCGACGGCCACGTCGACCGCATAGACGGGCGCCTCGCCACCCTTCTTCGTCGCGCCCCATTCGACATCGATCACGCGCTCGCCATCTCGCGTGGCCATCGTCCGGAAGTTGCTGCAGTCGGCGCGATGCACGCTGACACCGTGGCCTCGCGTCACGAAGCCGCCGATGGGATCGGGCGGCGCGGGCTTGCAGCACTTGGCCAGCTGCGTCATCAGCGACGACACGCCCACCACCAGCACGCCCCCCTTGCCGGACTTCTCGCTGCCGCGCGCCTTCTTGATCTGCACGCCATCGTCGGGATTCGGCGCCGGCTCGGGCGGGCGCAGCAGCGTCTCGATGTTGCGCAAGGAAAACTCGTCCTTGCCGACCACCTCGAACAGATGGTCCGCCGACTTGAAGCCGAGCTGCGAAGCCAGGTCCTCCAGCCGCATGGCCGTCTTGCCTTCGCGCTGCAGCAGCTTCTCGACGGCTTCGCGTCCGCGTGCGACGGTCTCGTGCGTGATCTGTGCGTTGAACCATGCGCGCACCTTGGCGCGCGCACGGTGACTCGCCAGATAACCCAGCTCGGCATTGAGCCAATCGCGCGACGGCCCGCCTTCCTTCGCCGCAATGATCTCCACCGTCTGCCCATTCGACAGCGGCGTGTTCAGCGGCACCATCGCGCCATCGACACGCGCCCCGCGGCAGCGATGGCCCAGCGTGGTGTGCACCGTGTAGGCAAAGTCCACCGGCGTCGCGCCCTGCGGCAACTCGACGATGGCAGCGTCCGGGGTCAGTACATAAATACGGTCGTCGAACAGGCCCTGCCCCTGCAGGCCGCCCGAGAGATCGCGCTCCCACGCCAGCAGTTGCCGCAGCACGGCGATCTTCGCGTCGTACTCCCCGCTCGCCCAGACCCCCGCATAGCCCTTGTGCCCTGCTTCCTTGTAGGCCCAGTGCGCGGCCACGCCATGCTCGGCGTGGTCGTGCATTTCTTCGGTGCGGATCTGGATCTCGATCGGCTTGCCCGGCTTGCCATCGACCAGTTCGCGCACCACGGTGTGCAGCGACTGGTAGCCGTTCGGCTTGGGCCGCGCGATGTAGTCGTCGAACTCCTCGTCGATCGGCTGGAAATGGGTGTGCACCCAGGCCAGCGCCGCATAGCAGTCCTTGACGTCGGCCACCACCACGCGCAGCGCGAGGATGTCGAACACCTGCGCGAAGTCGAGCGACTTGCCACGCATCTTCTTGACGATGCTGTAGATGTTCTTGGGCCGTCCCTGCACGGTGGCATGCACGCCCTCGTCCTGCAGTTCCTGCTCGAGCTGCGAGCGCAATTGCTCGACGTGGCCTTCGCGCTCGATGCGCTTTTCGTCGAGCAGGCGCGCAATCAGCTTGTAGGTTTCAGGCTCGATGAAGCGGAACGAGAGATCCTCGATCTCCCACTTCACCTGCCAGATGCCCAGGCGATTGGCCAGCGGCGCGAACACCTGCAGCGATTCGCGCGCCACGCTCTCGGGCGCCGGCTGCTTGCTGGCCGCCGCATGGCGCAAGGTCTGCAGGCGCGAAGCAAGCCGCAGCATCACCACGCGCAGATCGCGCGAGAACGCCAGCAGCATCTTGCGCACGTTCTCGGTCTGTGCCCCGGCGCCTTCGATGTGATGGCCCTGCGAAGCCGAGCGGGCCTGCTCCTGCACGCGCACGAGCTTGGTGGTCTCGACCGCAAGCGCCGCGAAGTTGTCGCCGAACACCTTGGCGATCACCTCCTGCGGGCGGTTCAGGTGCTGGCACGAATAGACGAGATAGCTCGCCGCCTGCATGGCTTCGGAGCCGCCCATCTTCGCGACGATGGCGGCCACCGCATCGGCGTGCGCCAGCGTGTTCTCGCCGGTGTCCAGCTTTTCATCGGCGATCAGCGGCTCGGCGAACGCACGGGCGCGGGCAAGCATGTTCTCGATCACCGGCGTGCGGTCGGCCGTGGCGGCGGACAACGGATAGTCGACCACGGCGGTATCGGACAGGGGGGCCGTCTGCAGGCTCGAGGACTCGCGCTTCACGCTTGTTCACCCCATCAATCGAACAGGAAGGAAGTGACGACGGCAACCTGCGCGGGATCGATGAAGGTCGGCGCATGGCCCACGCCTTCGAACTCGACCAGCGCCGCCTTCGGGCCGCGCTGCGTCATGGCCAGGGCCGTCTCGCGCGAGAGCAGGTCCGACACGGCCCCGCGCGTCACCAGCGTGCGCGCCTGGATGGCGTCGTACAGGCTCCACATGATCGCGCCGCCCTGCGCCGCCGCTTCGGGCGTGATGGCGCGCAACGCCACGGCGATGGCCGGATCGTAGTGAAGCAACCAGGGCCCCTCGCCAGCGACATTGCCGGTGTCGGTCTTTGCAGCACCGTCGGCGGTGCGCTGCGAGGCAGGCACCACCATGTGCTGCGACAGCGCGAGCCATTGCTCGGGCGTGTGCGGACCGAAGCTGGTCGAGATCGCCCACATCGCATCGGCCGCTTCCTTCACGCTGCCGTAGCGACCGCCCTGCCCCACGTACGCCGCGATGCGTTGCAGGGCGATGGGTTCGATCGTCGGACCGACATCGTTCGCGATGAAGCGGCGCACCGGCCGCGCGAGCGGCAGTTCCTTGTGGCCCGCCAGCACGAAGCCGATCAGCCCGCCCATGCTGGTGCCGAAATAGTCGAGCGTGTCGATGGCCTGTTCGCGCTGCACCTGGGCGATCAGCGCCACCATGTCGGCCGCGTAGACAGGCACCTGATAGAAGGCCGGATCGCGCAGCCAGTCGCTGCGCCCGCGCCCCACCACATCGGGGCAGATCACGCGCACATCGCCGCCCGCGCGGGCCACGAGGGCCTCTGCCAGCACGTCGAAGTCGCGGCCTTGCCGGGTGAGTCCGTGCACGCAGACCACGACATGCGCGCTGCGTTCGTCGCCCCATTGCCAATAGGCCATGCGATGGCCGCCCTGTGGGTCGTCGCATGCCACGTAATGAAGCGTCGGTTCGGTCATGAAAACGGGGAAATCGTGGTGCGGATAATGGGTTCGTTGCATCCTAATTCATCCGGAGATTGATCTTCATGCTCAAAGGCAAAACCGCGCTTGTCACGGGGTCCACCAGCGGCATTGGCTTGGCCATTGCCCAGTCGCTCGCCCAGCAAGGCGCACACATCGTGCTCAACGGTTTCGGCGATGCCGAAACCCCGAAGTCCCAGATCGAAGCGCTCGGCGTTCGCGCCGAATACCACGGCGCCGACATGAGCAAGCCCGGCCAGATCGAGGACATGATGAAGTTCGCTGCGTCCAAGTTCGGCCGTGTCGACATCCTCGTGAACAACGCCGGCATCCAGCACGTCGCCAAGGTCGAGGACTTTCCGGTCGAACGTTGGGACGCGATCATCGCAATCAACCTCACCAGCGCATTCCATACGACACGCCTGGCGATTCCCGCGATGCGCGAGGCCAACTGGGGCCGCGTCATCAACGTCGCATCGGCCCACGGCCTGGTCGCCTCGGTGCAGAAGTCGGCCTATGTGGCGGCAAAGCACGGCATCGTCGGCTTCACCAAGTCGGTCGCGCTCGAAACCGCGACCACCGGCATCACCAGCAACGCGATCTGCCCCGGCTGGGTGCTGACGCAGCTCGTGCAAAAGCAGATCGACGACCGCGCAGCCCGCGAAGGCATCTCGGCCACGCAGGCGCAGAACGATCTGCTGGGGGAGAAACAGCCTTCGCTGCAGTTCACGACGGTCGAGCAACTCGGCGGCCTCGCGGTCTTCCTGTGCTCGCCGGCCGCCGACCAGGTGCGCGGCGTGGCGTGGCAGATGGACGGCGGCTGGACGGCGCAGTAGTCGGGCCTCCCGGCTTTTCATGCCGCTTCGCGGCATGTAATTCGCCACCGCCCGAGGAGGAGGCGCGGGCCGCCTTGGGGCGGCCCGGCGGCGTCCGCCAATCCGCCTTACGCCTTACTTGAGCTGCACCGACCCCGACACGTTCACGATCACGCTGGTCTTGCCGGCTTCGACCGGCACGGCCGAATCGGCCGAGAACGACTTGGCCTGCATCGCCATCACCCGCGGGCGCGGGCCGCCGTCGTTCGCGTTCACCGACACCTCGCGCAGCGTGTAGCCGCCGAAGCCGAAACCCTTGGCCAGCTCGTTGGCCTTCTGCTTGAAGTTCTCGATGGCGATGTTCTGCGCTTCGGCCTCGGTCTTGGCGCGCTGCTCGCGGCTCAGGCCGAAACCGACGTTGCCCACGCTGAGCGTGGTGATGCGGCCGGCCGTCTGCGTGATGCGCGGAAAGTCGCGCCCTTCGAGCACCAGCTCGGTCGAGCCCTGCCAGCCGTTGATCTTGCCGTCCTTCGTATAGCGTGGCGAGAGGCTGAAGTTGCCGGTGCGCACGTCGAGCTGGCCGGTCTGCGCGTTTTTCCTGGCCTCGGTCAGGGCGGCGTCGAGCGCGGCCTTCAGCTGGGTCTGCACGGTGGCCGCATCGGTCGCGTCGCGGGTGGTCACGAGCGTCATGCTCAGGAGATCCTGCTGGACCTCGACCGTTCCGGAGGCGGTGAGTTGCAGCACGTTCTGCGGCGCCGGGGTCACCACGTTCTGGGCCAGCGCGGAACCGGCGGCGGCCAGGGCGGCGCAAACGGCGAGCAATTTGATTTTTTTCAAGACAAGGGACTCCCTAGGTTGATGGCGAGGAACACCCGCGCCAGGGCCCTCAGGGGCGCTGGCTGCGCGGCGCGGTCAGCGAACGGGCGGCGGGCATCGGTGCCGGCGCGATTCGCTCGGCTGGCTGCGATTCTGCCGAATTCGCCAGGGCCCCCACGCTGGGCGGCGTCCACTGCCCCCGCACCTGCTGCCGCAACTCGAACAGCTCGGCGGCTGTCAGGCGCCTGCCGGCTGCGGCTTCCTCGCGGCGGATTTCCTCTCGCTGCGCCGCCCGGTGGGCGGCCACTGCATCCCGCACTTCACTGCGGCGCACCTCGCCGACCCTGAAAAAATCCCCCGAAACGGCCCATGTCGAACCACAGGCGCAGGCTAGAAGCAATGGAAGTGCGGAAAAAGGAAGTCTCATTGAGCATTTGTCATAAGGCAGGGGAACTTTGCCACCGTCAAGCTAACGTCGGATGACCAGAGGGCGAGCGTCCGCAAGTTTTGTAACTTAGTGTCAAACCATAAGTAAATCTGGCTCGATGGGGTGCTAACGCCTTCAGAATCAGCGCTGTTACAAATTCAACGTTGTAGAAATGACTCAAGTTCCCGCTCGCACTGACAAGATCGTGATCGTCGATGACGACGCCCGCATCCGTGACCTGCTTCGCCGCTACCTGACCCAGGAAGGTTTCGAAGTGATCGTGGCCGAGGACGGCAAGGCGCTCAACCGCATCCTGTTGCGCGACACGGTCGACCTGATCGTGCTCGACCTCATGATGCCCGGCGAAGACGGCCTCTCGGTCTGCCGACGCCTTCGTGCCGCCAACGACCGCACGCCGATCATCATGCTCACCGCCAAGGGCGAAGACGTGGACCGCATCGTCGGCCTGGAAGTCGGCGCCGACGACTACCTGGGCAAGCCCTTCAACCCCCGCGAACTGCTGGCCCGCGTGCACGCCGTGCTGCGCCGCCGTCCGCCGCTGGAGGCGCCGGGCGCCCCCTCCACCGAGAACGAGACCGTCACCTTCGGCCCGTTCGCCTTCGACCTGGGCTCGCGCACGCTCAAGAAGGACGGCGAGGAGCTCTCGCTGACCACCGGCGAATTCGCGATGCTCAAGGCGCTGGTGCGCCATCCCCGGCAGCCGCTGTCGCGCGAAAAGCTCGCCCAACTGGCCCGCGGCCGCGAGTTCGAGCCCTTCGACCGCAGCCTGGACGTGCAGATCTCGCGCCTGCGCAAGCTCGTCGAATCCGACGCCGCGGCGCCCCGCTACATCCAGACCGTCTGGGGCGTGGGCTACGTGTTCGTGCCGGACGGCACGGCCTGACGCGCCGCTGAGAGGTGGCCATCGGCCAAGCCGCCAGACCCGGCTCCCAGCAGGAAGACGGCGCGCAGGTCACGATGCCGAGCCCCCTGGAGGGCTCCCAGCGTGACCGCCGCCCCGGCCTCAAGCTGGGCTTCAGCCTTTTCTGGCGCACCTTCTTCCTGCTCGCATTGCTGCTGATCGGCTGTACGGTCGCCTGGCTGCAGACCTTCCGCTCGCTCGAATACGAGCCGCGCGCCATTCAAACGGCCCACCAGATCGCCTCGCTCGTGAACCTCACGCGCGCGGCGCTGGTGTATTCGGACGCCATCACGCGGGTGTCGCTGATCAAGACGCTGGCCGACCAGGAAGGCGTGCGCATCCTCCCGCGCGAGCCCAACGACCGCTTCCAGCCCTACACCAGCGGCGCGCTCGACCTGCGCGTGACCGAGGAGCTGATCGACCAGCTCGGCGAAGGCACCACCGTGGCCAGCCGCGTGAACGACGAGGCGGGCCTGTGGATCGGCTTCACCATCGAGAGCGACACCTACTGGCTGCTGCTGGACCCCACGCGCTTCAGCCGCGTGGGCGGGCGCACCTGGCTGGTCTGGCTCAGCACCGCGATGGCGCTCTCGCTGGCCGGCGCGGCGCTGATCACCCGGCTCATCAACCTGCCGCTCAAGCAGCTGTCGCGCGCGACCATGCAGGTGCGCGAGGGCGAGTACGAGGCGCACCGGCTCGACGAGCGCGCCCGCACCAACGAGATTCGCGCGGTCAACATCGGCTTCAACCGCATGGCGGACCAGCTGGCCAAGATCGAGCAGGACCGCGCCATCATGCTGGCCGGCATCTCGCACGACCTGCGCACGCCGCTCGCGCGCCTGCGCCTGGAAACCGAGATGAGCGTGGCCGACGAAGATGCCCGCGACCACATGGCCGCCGACATCGCCCAGCTCGACGCGATCATCGACAAGTTCCTGGACTACGCCCGCCCCGACCATGTCGATCCGCGGCCCGTGCTGCTGCGCGACGTGGTCGATGCCTGCACCTACGCCGTGCAGGACTACGAGGAGATGAACATCAAGGTCGAGGTGCCCGCCGACCTGCGGGTGCTGGGCGACGAGGTCGAGCTCACCCGCGTGATCTCCAACCTGGTCGAGAACGCCCGTCGCTACGGCAAGACGCCGGCCACGGGCGTGGCGGACGTCACGATCCAGGCGCAGGCGAACAACGATGCGGTGCTGATCAAGGTGCGCGACCATGGCGCGGGCGTCGAGCCCGCCCTGCTCTCGCAGCTGACCAAGCCCTTCTTCCGCGGCGACGCGGCGCGCACCTCGGCGGCGGGCGCGGGCCTGGGCCTGTCGATCGTGGCGAAGAACATCGAGCGCATGGGCGGCACCTTCGCGCTCACCAGTACGCCAGGGCGTGGGCTCGCGGCCCACATCCGCATGCCGCGCGCCATGCCGACGCCCAAGCCGGGCGAAGTACCGAACGGCAAGAAGCCCGTCTGACCCAGCCGCTCAGCGGTGCAGCAGGACCGCCGCGCGCGCTTCCATCGCGCGGCCCTCGCCCACCGGGCCGAGCTTCTCGGCCGTCTTGGCCTTCACGTTGACCTGGTCGAGCGCGATGCCCAGCGTGTCCGCGATGCGCTGGCACATGAGCGGAATGTGCGGCGCCAGCTTCGGTGCCTGCGCGATCACGGTGCTGTCGACGTTGCCGATTTCCCAGCCGGCGGCCCGCACGCGGCGCGCCGCCTCGGCCAGCAGCACGGCCGAATCGGCACCGCGGAACTGCACATCGGTGTCGGGAAAGTGCCGGCCGATGTCGCCCAGCCCCGCGCCGCCCAGCAGCGCATCGGTGATCGCGTGCAGCAGCACGTCGGCGTCCGAATGGCCCAGGAGGCCGGTGGCGTGGGGTACCTCGATGCCGCCCAGGATGAGCTTGCGCCCCGCCACGAGCTGGTGGACGTCCCAGCCCTCGCCGACGCGGATGTTGAAGGGCTTTGCGGTCGTCATGCGATGGCTTTCTTGCGGCTGAGCAGGACCGCCTCGGCCAGTGCGAAATCCTCGGGGAAAGTGATCTTGAAATTCTGGGCGCTGCCCGGCACCAGGAGCGGTGCAAGGCCGATCGCCTCGATGGCGCTGGCCTCGTCGGTCACCACGTCGCCCACGCGCTCCAGCGCATCGAGCAGCATGCCGATGCGGAACATCTGCGGCGTCTGGGCCAGCCACTTGTCGGCGCGCGACAGGGTCTGGGAGACGCGGCTGTCGGTCGAGGACACCTTCAGCGTGTCGGCCAGCCGGTGTGCCAGCAGGCCGCCGACGGCGTCGTGCTCGCAGGCGGCGATCAGCGCCTCGATCTGGCTGGAGGTGACGAGGCAACGCGCCGCGTCGTGCACCAGCACCCAGTCGTGCGCCCCGGCGCCCTTCTGCCGCAATGCCGCGAGGCCGTTGCGCACCGTGGCCGCCCGGGTCAGGCCGCCGACCTGCAGCAGGTATTCGTCGTTGCCCGGAAAACGCGGCAGCGCAGCCTGCACTTCGCGGTCGTCCGGCGACACCACCACCGCCAGCCCGGCAAAACGACCGGCCAGCGCGCGAAAAGCCTCCACCGTGTGCGCCACCATCGACGCCCCCGCGAGCCGCTGGTACTGCTTGGGCTGCACGCCGCCCGCTCGGTGGCCGGAGCCGGCACAGGGAATCAGCACGAAGAATCGGGAAGAAGACATCGGTGGGTGCGGCACGGGCCAATGGCCGACAAGCGGATAAGGGGCCGCCATTCTAGAATTGACCTTCGCACACCCCTCGCCAGCCGGCGCGGGGTGTTGTGCATTTTTCCAAGCGTTCCATGGACCTCCCCCACCTCACGGCGGGCAAGCGTTTCACGCTGCCGCGCCCCCCTCTGTCGGCCGATGCCCTGCTGCTCGCGCAGCTGGGGATGCGCGAGAAGGCCGCCGGCCGCGCCACCGCGATGTTCACGGCCGATGCCAACGACGCGCAGCGGCTCATCGACGAGATCGCCTTCTTCGCGCCCGACCTGCGCTGCGCCCTCTTCCCCGACTGGGAGACGCTCCCCTACGACAGCTTCTCGCCCCACCAGGACCTCATCAGCGAGCGCCTGGCCACCCTCTGGCGCATCAGCCAGAAAGAGGCCGACGTGGTGCTGGTGCCGGCCACCACCGCGCTCTACCGCCTCGCGCCGCCCGCTTTCCTCGCCGGCTACACCTTCCACTTCAAGGCCAAGCAGAAGCTGGAGGAGTCCAAGCTCAAGGCCCAGCTCACGCTGGCCGGCTACAGCCACGTGACGCAGGTGGTGAGCCCGGGCGAATACGCGGTGCGCGGCGGCCTGATCGACCTCTTCCCCATGGGCTCGCTGGTGCCGTTCCGCGTCGACCTGTTCGACGACGAGATCGATTCCATCCGCACCTTCGACCCCGACACCCAGCGCAGCCTCTACCCCGTGCCCGAGGTGCGCCTCCTGCCCGGCCGCGAGTTCCCGATGGACGACGACGCCCGCGCGCGCTTTCGCAGCCGCTGGCGCGAACTGCTCGAGGGCGACCCGACCAAGAGCCGCATCTACAAGGACATGGGCAACGGCGTGGCCACCGCCGGCATCGAGTA
Source organism: Variovorax sp. 770b2 (assembly GCF_900115685.1). Taxonomy (GTDB): domain Bacteria; phylum Pseudomonadota; class Gammaproteobacteria; order Burkholderiales; family Burkholderiaceae_C; genus Variovorax. Next base: position 1,984,359 of record NZ_FOXJ01000001.1, read on the forward strand.
CTACCTGCCCCTCTTCTTCGACGAGACGGCCACGGTGTTCGACTACCTCGGCCCCGACGCCACCGTGGTGCTGCACGGCGACCTGGAACCCGCCTTCCAGCATTTCTGGCAGGACACGAACGAGCGCTACCGGCTGGTGCGCGGCGACCCCGAACGCCCGGCGCTGCCGCCCGAGGCGCTGTTCCTGAGCGCCGAGCAGTTCTACCAGCGCGCCAAGCCGCACGCGCAACTGGCCATCCGCGGCGACATTGCCACCGACACGCCCTACGCCGAGTTCGACCGGCTCCCGCCCTTCGCGGTGGTGCGCGGCGCCGAAGACCCGCTGGTCGGCCTCAAGCTCCACATCGCCGCCACGCCGCACCGCGTGCTGCTGATCGCCGAGAGCGACGGCCGGCGCGAAAGCCTGCTCGACTTCTTGCGCGCGAGCGGCGTGAGCCCGCCGGCCTTCGACTCGCTGGCCGAGTTCGAAGCGTCCACCGACGAGAAGATCGGCATCGTCACCGCCGCGCTGGCCTCGGGCTTCGCGTGGCGCGAGCAGGGCATCGACCTGGTGACCGAGACCGAGCTCTTCGCCACCGCGCCCACCACGCGCCGCCGCAACAAGAAGCAGGAGCAGGTCAGCGACGTCGAGGCGCTGATCAAGGACCTCTCCGAACTCAACGTTGGCGACCCGGTGGTCCACACCGCGCACGGCATCGGCCGCTACCGCGGCCTCATGCACATGGACCTGGGCCAGGGCGTCGATGCCGAAGGCAAGCCGCTGCTGCAGGAAATGCTGCACCTGGAGTACGCCGACAAGGCCACGCTCTACGTGCCCGTCTCGCAGCTGCACCAGATCAGCCGCTACACCGGCGTGAGCGCCGACGAGGCCCCGCTGCACCGGCTGGGCTCCGGCCAGTGGGAAAAAGCCAAGCGCAAGGCCGCCGAACAGGTGCGCGACTCGGCCGCCGAGCTGCTCAACATCTACGCTCGCCGCGCCGCGCGCGAAGGCCATGCCTTCCGCTACTCGGCCGCCGACTACGAGGTGTTCGCCAACGACTTCGGCTTCCAGGAAACCGCCGACCAGAAGGCCGCGATCCACGCCGTGGTGCAGGACATGATCTCGCCCCAGCCGATGGACCGCCTGGTCTGCGGCGACGTGGGCTTCGGCAAGACCGAGGTCGCGCTGCGCGCCGCCTTCATCGCGATCACCGGCGGCAAGCAGGTGGCGTTTCTCGCGCCCACCACGCTCCTGGCCGAGCAGCACTACCAGACGCTGGTGGACCGTTTCGCCAAGTGGCCGGTGAAGGTCGCGGAAATGAGCCGCTTCCGCTCAGCCAAGGAAATCACGGCCGCCGCGAAGGGGCTGGCCGAAGGGCAGATCGACATCGTGATCGGCACGCACAAGCTGCTCTCGCAGTCGGTCAAGTTCAAGAACCTGGGCCTGCTCATCATCGACGAGGAGCACCGCTTCGGCGTGCGCCATAAAGAGGCGATGAAGGCGATGCGCGCCGAGGTCGACGTGCTCACGCTCACCGCGACGCCGATCCCGCGCACGCTGGGCATGGCGCTCGAGGGCCTGCGCGACCTGAGCGTGATCGCCACCGCGCCGCAGCGGCGCCTGGCCATCAAGACCTTCGTGCGCAACGAGGGCACGGGCGTCATCCGCGAAGCCGTGCTGCGCGAATTGAAGCGCGGCGGGCAGGTGTACTTCCTGCACAACGAGGTCGAGACCATCGAGAACCGCCGCCAGAAGCTCGAAGAGATATTGCCCGAGGCCCGCATCGCGGTCGCCCACGGCCAGATGCCCGAGCGCGAGCTGGAGCGCGTGATGCGCGACTTCGTGGCGCAGCGCTACAACCTCTTGCTGTGCTCGACCATCATCGAGACCGGCATCGACGTGCCGACCGCCAACACCATCGTGATGAGCCGCGCCGACAAGTTCGGCCTCGCGCAGCTGCACCAGCTGCGCGGCCGCGTCGGGCGCTCGCACCACCAGGCCTATGCGTACCTGATGGTGCCGGACACCGAAGGCCTCACCAAGCAGGCGGCCCAGCGCCTGGACGCCATCCAGCAGATGGAAGAACTGGGCTCGGGCTTCTACCTCGCGATGCACGACCTGGAAATCCGCGGCACCGGCGAAGTGCTCGGCGAGAACCAGAGCGGCAACATGATGGAGATCGGCTTCCAGCTCTACAACGAGATGCTCAGCGAAGCCGTGCGCGCGCTCAAGGCCGGGCAGGAGCCCGACCTCCTGGCGCCGCTGTCGGTCACCACCGAGATCAACCTGCACGCCCCCGCCCTCTTGCCCGACGACTACTGCGGCGACGTGCACCTGCGCCTGTCGTTCTACAAGAAGCTGGCCACCGCGAAGACACCCGACCAGATCGACACGCTGCTGGAAGAAATCGTCGACCGCTTCGGCAAGCTGCCGCCGCAGGCGCAGACGCTCATCGACACGCACCGCCTGCGCGTGCTCGCGCGGCCCTATGGCGTGGTGAAGGTCGATGCGGCGCCGGGCATCATCAACATCACCTTCAAGAAGGACGCGCCGGTCGACGGCATGGCCATCATCCAGCTGGTGCAGAAGAACAAGCACATCAAGCTCGCAGGCAACGAGAAGCTGCGCATCGAGCGCGAGCTCAAGGAGCCGAAGGACCGCGCGCAGATGGTGCGCGACGTGCTGCGCAGCCTCGGTCAACCCCTCGTCAAGGAACCCGCCCCCGCATGAGCGCTACAGAAATTTCTCCCGGTCTCGTCCTGCAGCGCGTGAAGCCGCCGCTGGCGCTGGCCGATTTCAAGCTGATCGCGTTCGACATGGACTCCACGCTGATCAACATCGAATGCATCGACGAAATCGCCGATGCCGTCGGCAAGAAGGCCGAGGTGGCCGCGATCACCGAGGCCACGATGCGCGGCGAAATCAAGGACTTCAAGGAAAGCCTGCGCCGCCGCGTGGCGCTGCTGCGGGGTGTGCCGGTCCAGGCGCTGCAGCAGGTGTACGACGAGCGGCTGAAGCTCAATCCGGGCGCGAGCGAGCTGGTGGCGGCCTGCAAGAAGGCGGGCCTCAAGGTGCTGCTGGTGTCGGGCGGCTTCACGTTCTTTGCGAACCGCGTGAAGGACCGGCTGGGCATCGACTTCGCGCGCTCCAACCTGCTCGACGAGGCCGATGGCAAGCTCACCGGCCAGGTCGTGACGCAGAGCTGGGGCGACATCTGCGACGGCGCCGAGAAGCGCCGCACGCTGCTCGAAGTGGCCTCGCTCATGGGCATCTCGCCGCAGGAAACCATCGCCGTCGGCGATGGTGCCAACGACCTGCCGATGATGGGCGAGGCCGGCCTCTCGGTGGCCTATCACGCCAAGCCGAAGGTGCGCGAGCAGGCCATGGTGGCGATCAACGAAGGCGGGCTCGACCGCCTGCTCGAAATCCTGAAATGACCGACTCGGCCGCCCCGCTCTACCGCGCCGATGCCCTCCGGGACTACGCGAGCGCCCTGCTGCAAAAAGCCGGCCTCGCTGCATCGATGGCCGACAGCGTCGCGCGCACCCTCGTCGAAGGCGACCTGCTGGGCCACGACACGCACGGCCTGGCGCTCCTGGCCGGCTATGTGAAGGAAGTCGAATCGGGCGGCATGACGCGCGGCGGCGCGCCCGAAGTGCTGTCGGACCGCCCCGCCGCCGTGCTGTGGGACGGCAAGCGCCTGCCCGGCCCGTGGCTCATGGACCAGGGCATGGACCTGCTGGTGCCGCGCGCCCGCGAGCTCGGCACGGCCTCGCTCGTGATCCGCCGCAGCCACCACATCGCCTGCCTCGCCGTCTACATGCTGCGCGCGCTGCAGGAAGACATGCTGATGCTGCTGGCCTGCTCGGACCCCAACACCGCCAGCGTCGCGCCCTTCGGCGGCACGCAGGCGGTATTCACGCCGAATCCGCTGGCGATGGGCTTTCCGCTCTCGCAGGGCGGCGTGATGGTCGACATCTCGGCCTCGATCACCACCAACGGCATGAGCAACCGCAAGCGCGCGGCCGGCGAGACCTTCGCCGAGGAATGGCTCATCGACGCGGCCGGCAAGCCCACCAACGACCCGCAGGTGCTGTTCGACCAGCCGCCCGGCACGCTGCTGCCCGTGGGCGGCCTCGGCCACGGCCACAAGGGCTACGGCATGGCGCTGCTGGTGGAAACGCTGACGGCGGGATTGGCGGGCTTCGGCCGTGCCGATCCGAAAGAGGGCTGGGGCGCGACGGTGCACATCACGCTGCACGACCTGCATGCGTTCGGCGGCAAGGAGGCGTTCCTGCGCCAGATGGACCATGTCGCGGCGCAGTGCCGGAGCAACACGCCCATCGATCCTTCAAAGCCGGTCCGGCTGCCGGGTGAAGGCGGTTTGAAGCGGCGGGACGCGCAATCCAGGAACGGGGTGCGGCTGCACCCGTCGATCGCGCGCTCGCTGCAGGAGGCGGAGCAGCGCCACGGGCTGCAGCTCGCGAAGGCGCTGATCTAGAGGGTCAGTCTTCTTCGGACGGCTCCTCGGCCCGCTCCCCGGCCGGGCGCGGCGTGCGCTTGCCGGGCTTGGCGAGGATCTCGATATAGAACTGCTTGCCGGCCTCTTTCACGATGCCGTCGATCAGCTTGTTGATGGCCGGCAGCTGGGCGACTTCGGCGGTTTCCGCCGACGCGCCGAACTTGCAATCGAAGTCCCAGAAGTCGCTGCCCTCGGGCAGGTCGCGGCGGCGTTCGCGCTTGATGTACTTGGCGATCTCGTGCTTGATGGCTTCGACGAGACGGTCGGGGTGCTTGCCCTCGACCTGGAGCTGAAAGGTTTTTCTCATGGTGGATGGTAACCAATGCCCCCGGGTCGCCACTTCGTGTGCTTCGCCACCCCAAAAGGGGAAGGCTCAATCGCCTTGGCGCGGCCCGGCGGCGATTGACTTCCCGGCCGCCCGGCTGTCATGTGTACAGTCGGCGGCTCAATGGAAAGCAGGTGAAAGACATGGCGCGCGCAAACGACTGGGCAAGCAAGGTGATGGCATTGGTGAACGGCGGCAACGCTTCCGCGGCCATCGCGCAGATCAAGGTCGGGCCCTCGGTCAAGGACCTGAAGGCGCTGCAGACCATCATGACGCTCTCGAAAATGAAAGGCCGCTATCCGAACGTGGATACGGCCATTGCCGAGAACCTGGACCTGCTGGCGGCGCCCCGCCTGCATCGCTCGCCCTGAGGGTTTACAGGGCCTGGCCGAGGCGCTTCACGCCCTCTTCGATCTTGGCCACATCGGCCGTCGCAAAGCTCAGGCGCAGCGTCGCCACGTCGGGCTTCTCGGCGAAGAACGGCGCGCCGGGCACGAAGGCCACGAGCTTCTCGATCGCGCGCTTGGCCAACTCGTTCGCATCGGCCAGCTTGCCGTTGGCGCCCGTCAGGCGCGCCCAGAAGAACAACCCGCCGTTGGGCTGCGTGAAGCTCACCGCGTCGCCCAGCTCGCGCTTCAGCGCCGCGCCCATGGCCTGCGCGCGCTGGCCGTAGACCTCGCGCACATGCGCGAGCGTGGCGGGCATGCGGCCGCTCTTGAGGTATTGCGCGGCCGTGGCCTGCGAGAAGGTGCTGGTATGCGCGTCGCTGAACTGCTTGCACATCGTCGCCTTGGCGAGCAGCTCGGGCGGCGCGATCATCCAGCCGATGCGAAGGCCCGGGCTCAGCACCTTGCTCAGGCTGCCGCAATGCGCGAGCAGTTCGCGGCTGCCCGGAACATCCTTGCTCAGGGCGAGGATCGAAGGGGGAGGCGCTTCGCCGAAGTAGAGGTCGCCATACGGGTCGTCCTCGACGATCAGCGTCTGGTACTTCACGGCAAGCTCGAGCACCTTCTTGCGGCGCTCCAGCGTCAGCATCGCGCCGCTGGGGTTGCCGAAGGTCGGGATCAGGTAGACGAACTTGGGCTTGTGCTCGGCGATGAGCTTCTCCAGCTCGTCGGTCTTCACGCCGTTGGCGTCGATGGGCGCGCTGATGAGCTGTGCGCCGTAGAGGCGAAAGCACTGGATGGTGGCCAGGAAGGTCGGGCCCTCGACGATCACCTTGTCACCCGGGGAAATCATCGTCTTGCCCAGCAGGTCCAATGCCTGCTGGCTGCCGGTGGTGACGATGAGGCCGCTGGGGTCCACATCGACGCCCTTGGTCTTCATGAAAGCACTGAGCTGGCTGCGCAGCGGCTCGTAGCCCTCAGTGGCGCCGTACTGCAGTGCGCCGCCGGGCTCCTCGGTCAGCGCCTTCTGGCTCGCCTCCTTCAGGCCCTCGACGTCGAACATCGCGCTGTCCGGAAAACCGCCCGCAAAACTGATGATGCCGGGCTTGCCGAGCAGCTTGAAGAGTTCGCGGATGGCGGAGGTTTCGACGTTGTCGAGGCGGGAGGCGAATTGCATGGTCAGTCTCACTTTCTGGGCGTCATTGTCGCGAAAGGCGGGTGCATGAATGCTGCGTAAGGCTATCGTCTTTCAACGATATATTGCGCCTGTCGCAGCGCTGCGCCCCCGGGCAGACGCGTGCGGCGCCCCCCGAGCCCCATGAAAAAAGACAACATCCCCCTCTTCTTCGCCACCCTGCAGGCGGCCAACCCCACGCCCGAGACCGAACTCGAATACGACACCCCCTTCGAGCTGCTGGCCGCCGTGCTGCTCTCGGCGCAGGCCACCGACGTGGGCGTGAACAAGGCCACGCGCAAGCTCTTCCCGGTGGCCAACACGCCGCAGGCGATCTACGACCTGGGGGTCGAGGGGCTGGAGGCTTACATCAAGACCATCGGCCTCTACCGCAGCAAGGCGAAGCACCTGATCGAAGCCTCCCGCATGCTGGTCGAGCTGCACGGCGGCCAGGTGCCCAGGACGCGCGCCGAGCTCGAGGCGCTCCCCGGCGTCGGCCGAAAGACCGCCAACGTGGTGCTCAACGTGGCCTTCGGCGAGCCGACCATGGCGGTCGACACGCACATCTTCCGCGTGGGCAACCGCACCGGGCTCGCGCCGGGCAAGACACCGCTGGAGGTGGAACTCAAGCTGGAGAAGCGCGTCCCACCGGAATACCGGCTGCACGCGCACCACTGGCTCATCCTGCACGGCCGCTACATCTGCGTGGCGCGCAAGCCGCGCTGCTGGGAGTGCGCGGTGGCCGCGTACTGCGATTTCAAACCCAAGACACCGGCCCCGAAAACCGCCTGACACCCTGCAAATGAAGACCTCGAAAAACCACGGCGCCCTGCTGGCCGCCGCCCTGTTCTCGGCAGCCGCTTTCCTGCCGGTTGCGGCCTGGTCGCAGCAAGGCGGCAAGGGCCTCGCGCCCGACGCCATGGCGGCCTACGGCGGGCGCTGGTCGACCGCGTGCGCCGATGCGTCCGCGCCCACGCTGCAGGTGCGCGAAGACCAGCTGATCGTCGAAAGCGGCAAGCGCCGCGTGGTCGGCCGGGCGCCCGAGTCGGCCCACAGCTTCTTCGGCAACAGCCAGCCGCCGGCGCGCTTCGACGTCGCCCTGATGAGCAACGTGGGCAAGGCCGGGGCCCTGACCTTCCTGGTCTTTCGCGAGGCGGGCGGCCAGTCCATCACGCTCGACGCCGCAAGGCCTGTGGCCGGGCAACTGGGCCCCGAACTGATGAAGCTGCGCTACTGGCGATGCGACGGCTCGGCGCGCGCCGCGACGCCGCCCGCGGAGCCGGCCGCCACGAAGCAGCCATCTCCACCGACGGGCAGCCCAGCCGCGCTCGCACAAGGCCCCGCGATGCAGAAAGCCTGGCGCGCCGCGCTGGGCGCCAAGGAAAACGACCGCTGGCTGGTGCGCCGCGAAGGCCCGGCGCCCGAGCCGCAGTGGGTCACCGTGGACGGCACGCGCTACGTGCTGCACGCCTTCTGCAAGCCGCACGACTGCTTCGACAACAACGCGATCGCCCTCTACGACCAGGGTTCGGGCCGCATCTACGGGCTCGCGCAGCGCAACGGAAAGAACACCCTCGTGGGCGCGCCACCGCAGGCACTGGCACCGCAGCTGGACAAGCTCTGGCGAGAACAGTGGCGGCAGAAGAATTGAGCTGACGGGCGCCCGGCGGGCCCCGCCCGCCTCCAACGCACTACCTCCAACGATGGATGTGCAACGGCCGGCAGAGGCACACACTGCACGCCACCACCATGCGTGGAGGAGGCAGACGCCATGGCACTCACGCCCGAGCAGCAGCAGGACATTCGCGAGGAAGAGTACTTCCGGATGGAAGTGCGCAAGTCCCTCGCCGCGCCGAAGGGGCCGCCCACGCTGATGGACCGCCTCTCGGCCTTCGGCGATTCCAAGGTCGGCTTCTGGCTCCTGACGACCGTGCTCGCCGGCCTTGTAGCCACGGGGTTCACCAAGCTGCAGCGCTACTTCGACCAGGAAGACATCGCCCGCCGCGAGCTCGCCGAACGCAGCCGGCGCGACGCGGACATGCTGCTCAAGCTCGGCCCCCTGCTCACCTCCGACAAGCGTCCGCAGGTGGACATGGCGATCGTGCTGCTCAACAGCCTCTCGGCCGGCGACGGCATCGACAAGCAGGTGTCGGGGCAGATCGTCGCGCTGTTCCGCAGCACCGCCGAAGCCGGCAACCGGCCCAACGCCACGCCCGAGGAGCGTGTGGCCAGCCAGGCGATCTACAGCTTCTTCGACCAGGCGGGGCTCTCGGCGATGCAGGCGTGGGGAACGCCGGCCGCGGCGAGCGTTGCTGCCGAGCCGGCCCCGGCGGCGGCCGCACCCAGCCTCGTGGCGGCGGCGCTGGACAGCGCGACGCTGCCGATCCGCATCTACCTGCAAGTCGGCGACCGGGCCGACTGGCCGGCCGCGACCCGGGCCTCGGAGGGATTGCGGCAGGCCGGGATGATCGTGCCCGGCATCGAACTGGTGCCGGCGCAGAACACGCCCAGGCAGAACAGCGTGCGCTACTGCAAGGACAAGGTCTCGCCCGCGGCGCTGGAGCGGGTGCGGACGGCCACGGCGAGCCAAGTCACTCCAGCGCCCGCGATGACCGAGCTGGCATCGAAGCTGTGCAACAACGTGCGCTTCAACCACTTCGAACTGTGGTTTGCGCGGGGGTAGTTGTCAGCCGATGGGTGGGTGCTCGAAGGTCAGCCAGCCGCCGAATGCGAGTTCGCCGGCGGGCCAATCGGCTGCGGTCGCGGGGCAGCGAATGCCGCGCTGCAGAAGCGTCACCGCACGCAGCACGCCGGCATGCGTGACCCACAGCGCATCACCCTCGCCCGAGCGCCATTCGTCGTGGGCCTGGGCCGCGCGCTGCATGAAGACACGCACGCTCTCGCCGTTCGCACCGGCGATGCCGTCGGCGAAATTGCCGGTCCAGGCCTCGAACTCTTCGCGCGCGATGGCGGACCACGGCCGCCCTTCCCACGCGCCGAAGCTCATCTCCGCGAGACGGGCATCGTGCTGCACGGCCAGGTCGGGGCGCAGCGCCGCGATGGCTTCGGCCAGCGCGACACAGCGCCGCAGCGGCGAACTGCGCAGCGCGATGCCGGCGGGCAGCAAGGGTGCGATGCGTTGCGCGGCGGCCAGTGTGGCCTCGGCTTCCGCTTCGAGGTCGGTGGCGCCGTAGCACAGCCCCGGCTCTGCAATCACCGGCGCGTGGCGCAGGAGCCAGAGCTTTCTCATGCCTGCCACGTGAGCGCGAGATAGATCGCCAGTTCGCAGACCTGCTGGGTGGCGCCCAGTCCATCGCCAGTGAAGCCCTGCAAGCGCCGCAGGAAGAGACGCGCCATCCAGCCCGCCGCGAGGACGACGGCCAGCAATGCGGCGGCGACGTGCGCGGCGTCATGCGCGCACAGCAGCAGCGCCACGGCAGGAATCGACCACAGCAGCGCAATGACCAGCGCGCCGCCGCTGATCGCATCGGCCAGCGGCTTCGCCTTGCTCGCCCCGCTGTCGCCCACATAGGGAAGCCAGCGGATCAGGAACAGCGGCGCCAGCCGCGACAGCACATGCGCGCCGACGATCGCCACGGCCACCGTCTCCAGCCCGCGTCCGGCCAGCGCGGCGAGCAGCGCGAACTTGAGGCCCAGCGCGAGCACCAGCGCAGCCGCGCCGAAGGCGCCGATGCGCGAGTCCTTCATGATCTCCAGCGCCCGGTCGCGCTGGGCCGAGCCGCCCAGGCCATCGGCGACGTCGGCGAGGCCGTCCTCATGGAAGGCGCCGGTCAGCATCACGGTGGCGACGGTGCTCAGCACCGCCGCGGCGACAGCGCCTGCGACGCCCTGCAATCCGACGCCCACGGCCACGAAGACCAGCGCAGCCACGCCGCCCACCAGCCATCCGATGCCGGGCAGGTGCGCCGCGCTCGCGCGCAGCATCTGCGGGCTGAAACCGACCCATGCCGCGAGCGCCCCCGTCACCGGCACTCGGGTGAAGAACTGCAGTGCCAGCAGGAAGTGGCGAACGCCGTTCATCGGGCGCATTGGGCAACCTTCGCGCTGCGCGCCGCGGTGTTCGTCCTGGGAGCGGCCCGGCGGCTCATGCGTCCTTGCGCGACACGCCCGCCGCCTCGAAGCTCGCCATCTCGCGCAGGATGCGGCAGGCCGATTCGAGCAGCGGCCAGGCCAGTGCGCCGCCGGAGCCTTCGCCCAGGCGCAGGTCCAGATGGAGCAAGGGCTCCAGCCCCAGGTGCTTCAGCAGCAGCGCGTGCCCGGGCTCCGCCGAGCTGTGCGCGGCCACGCAGCGCTGCGTCACGTGCGGCTGCAATGCCTGCGCGACGAGCACCGCGGCGCCGGCGATGAAGCCATCGACCACGATCACGCGGCGCTCTTCTGCCGCCTGCAGCACGGCGCCGACCAGCGTCGCGACCTCGAAGCCGCCGAACGCGGCCAGCGCGTCCAGCGGCCCGGTCGCAGCCGCATGCAGTGCGAGTACTTCGCGCAGCACGTCCCGCTTGCGCGCCAGCCCCGCGGCGTCCAGGCCGGTGCCGGCGCCGGTGCAGGCGCCGACGTCCAGGCCCGCGAGCCGCGAAAGCAGCAGCGCGGCCGACGAGCTGTTGCCGATGCCCATCTCGCCGAGCAGCAAGGCATTGCCCGGCAGCACGTGCACCACGTCTCTTCCGTTGGCGATGGCCTGCGCGCATTGTTCGGCCGTCATCGCCGGCCCGGCCGACGCATCCGCCGTTCCCGCGGCAATCCGCCGCGAGACCAGCCCCGGACGAGGCTGGAAGTCGCGCCGCACGCCGCAATCGACCACCGTCAGCGCCAACCCGTGCTGCCGCGCCAGCACGCTCACGGCCGCGCCGCCGGCCAGGAAGTTCTCGACCATCTGCCAGGTCACGTCGCTCGGAAACGCGGAGACGCCGCGCGCCGCCAGTCCGTGGTCGCCCGCGCAGACCAGCATCTGCGGCGCTTCGAGCACCGGGGCTTCGCTGCCCAGGATCGTGCCGATCCGCAGGGCCAGCGTTTCCAGCTTGCCCAGCGCGCCCAGCGGCTTGGTCTTGTTGTCGATCGCGTGCTGAAGCCGTGCAGCCAGCGCGTTGTCGGTGAGGTCGGGAATGGTTGGAATGGTGTCGTTCATGCGGATTCAATCAGGCCGGCAAGCACGCCGGCGTCGAAATGGGTGTCGATGAAATCGGCCAGGCCGTCGAAGGTGCTGTCCAGCGTGGGCGCGGCGGCGCCGAACAGCGCGTGCAGCACCGCCGCATCCTCGAAGAGGCCGTGAAGGTACAGGCCGAGCACGTTGCCGCGCGCGTTCTGCCAGGCGAGCCCCTCGGGCATCACGGCCTGGCCGTCCTGCGCCATCTGCGGGTGGGCGGCGGTCTGGCCGTGGTGAATCTCGTAGCCGGCCATCGGCACGTTGGACAGCGCGGCCCAGTCGCCGGCGAGCGCGCCGAAGGTGGCGGTGCGATGGCGCACGGTCTTCTCGCGCTCGAACACCGTCACCAGCGGCAGCAGGCCCAGGCCCGGCGCATTGCCGTCGATGCCGTGCGGATCGACCAGCGCCTCGCCCAGCATCTGCAGCCCGCCGCAGATGCCCAGCACCACGCCGCCGCGCGCCGCATGCGCGGCCACGGCACTGTCCAGCCCCTGCGCGCGGAGCCAGGCCAGGTCGCCGCTCGTGTGCTTGGAGCCGGGCAGCACGATCCAGTCGGCGCCGGCCACGTCGGCGGGCGTGCGCGCCCAGACCAGGCGCACGCCGGGCACGTTCTTGAGCGACTGGAATTCGTCCAGGTTGCTGATGCGCGGATAGGCGATGACCGCCACCGTGCGGGTGACCTTGCCGCTCGCGCGGCTGCGGTCGTCGAACACGCCGTCTTCCTCGGGCAGTCCGTGCTGCCACCACATCGGCAGCGTCGCGACGGTGGCGACGCCGGTCAGCGCCTGCAGCTTCTCGGGTGCGGGCGAGAGCAGCGAGGCATCGCCGCGAAACTTGTTGAGCACGAAGCCGTGCAAGAGAGACCGGTCGGCCTCGGGCAGCAGCGCCCAGGTGCCGTAGAGGTGGGCGAATGCGCCGCCGCGGTCGATGTCGGTCGCGAGCAGGCAGCGCGCCTCGGCGTAGCGGGCCACGCGCATGTTGACGATGTCGCTGGCCATGAGGTTGATCTCGGCCGGCGAGCCCGCGCCCTCGATCACCACCACGTCGTTCTCGGCGCGCAACGCATCGAGCGCCTCTGCGATCTGCGGCCACACGCGTTCGCTGCGGCCGCGCCAGGGCAAGGCGGAGAGCGCCTCGCTCACCTGCCCCATCAACACGACCTGGCTGTGGGTGTCGCGCTCGGGCTTGAGCAGCAGCGGGTTCATCCGCACGTCGGGCACGGCATTGGCGGCCAGGGCCTGGAAATACTGGGCGCTGCCGATCTCGCCGCCATCGACCACGCGGGCGTTGTTGCTCATGTTCTGCGCCTTGAAGGGCGCCACCTTGAGGCCCCGCCGCGCATACCAGCGGCACAGCGCCGTGGCCAGCCAGCTCTTGCCGGCTCCGCTGGTGGTGCCCAGGACCATGACGCACCGCGCCGGCCTGCTTTTCGCCGTTGAACTCATGGGGCGGATTGTCGTTGAGCGCCGGGAGCCCCGAATCGGTCGGCGGAAATGCGGCATCTTTCACGCAGGGCGCAATGGATGCGGTTGCATTTTGAATCCGGGGCCGTCGTTTGTCCGTATACAAGACACCTCAATGCCTTGCGACCACGGACCCATGCCCGCTCTCAACGACCTGGCGCTCACGGTCGAGGAACGCGAGCCGGGCCAGTTCTACTGGACCCTGCTCGAAGCCCTCGACAACAGCGGCCATTCAGACCTTCACGACACCCTCGACTACCGGGTGTTCCGCTCGGCGGCCAAGCCGCAGGCCACCTACTCCAACGCCCTGGCCCTGGGCGTCGCGGAGCTCCAGAAGATCAGCGCGTCGCCACCTTCTGCGTCGTTGTAGCCGAAGCGGTTGCTGCGGGCACTTCCCACGTACCGCCGATCGCGCGGATCAGGCCCACGGCCGCCTGGTACTGCGCCGACTTCACCTGCAGCGCCTGGCGCCGGTTGCGCAGCTCGCTGCGGCGTGCGTCGAGCAGATCGAGCTGGCTGATGTAGCCATTGCGATAGCGCGTGTCCGACAGGCTCGTCGCCCGCTGGGCCGACGACACCGCCTTGGCCTGCACCACCGACTGCTCCTGCAGGATGCGGATCGCGGCCAGCTGGTCTTCGACCTCCTGGAACGCCACCAGCACCTGGGTGCGGTAGCTGGCGATCGCGCCGTCGAGCTGGGCGTTGGCGCCCTGCAGGCCGGCCTCGCGGCGGCCGCCGTCGAAGATCGGCAGCGACAGCAGCGCGCCCACGCCCCACGACCGGGCCGACCACTTGAAGAGGTCGCCGATCTCGGGCGAGGCGTAGCCGGCGGCGCCGGTCAGCGAGATGTCCGGGAACCACGCGGTCTGCGCCACGCCCACGCGGGCCTGTGCCGCGAGCACCGCGTTCTGCGCGGCCGACACGTCGGGCCGGCGCGTGAGCACCGTGCCGGGCACGCCCGGCGGAATGGCCGGCAGCGCGGTCGCCCACTCGTCGGTGCGCACGCCGAAGCTGGAAGCCGAGTCGCCCACCAGCACCGCGAGCGCGTGCTCGACCTGGGCACGCTGGCGATCGAGCGCCAGCGCGTCCGATTCGGTGGACGACACCTCGGTCTGCACGCGCGCCACGTCCAGCTCGGCGATGTCGCCGGCCGCCTGGCGTCGCTGCGTGAGGCGCAGCGTGTCGCTGTAGGCCTCGACCGTCTCGCGCATCAGTGCGCGTTCGGCGTCGAGCGCGCGCAGTTGCAGGTAGGTCTGCGCCACCTCGGCCTGCACCGCCAGGCGCGTGCTCTGCAGCAGGCCTTCGCGGCCGGCGGCATCGAGCTTGGCCGCGTTGCTGGCGCCCGAGAGGCGGCCGAACAGGTCGACTTCGTACGAGAACGTGGCGCCGATGTTGGTCATCGTGGCCGGCGAGACGCTGGCCGTGGCCTTGTCCAGGCCGGCGCCGCGGTTGGCGCCCGCGCCCAGGCCGATCTGCGGCAGCCGGTCGGCGTTGGCACTGCGTGCGAGCGCGCGGGCCTCGGCCAGCCGCGCCGCTGCGCCCTGGATGTTGTTGTTGTTGACGTCGGCCTTCTCGACCAGCGCATTGAGCACCGGGTCGTTGAACGCCAGCCACCAGGCGCCGCGTGCCTGCGCCTCGGAAGGCAATGCCTTCGTGAAGCCGGCGGGCGGCGTGGCGCCCTGCTCCTTGAACTGCGCGGTGGTCTGGATCTCCGGCACGCCGGAGGGCACCGTCGCGCAGCCGGCCAGCGCCAGGGCTGCCACCAGCGGCAGCAAGGCGTTGCGAACCAAAGGTTGGAATGCGAATTTCATGATGAACTTTCTTCTTGATCGGTCGTGCGATCAGTCATGCGACTCGTGCGAGGGACGCGGCGAGGCCGGCACCGGGTGCAGCCCGCCACCGCCGGAACCACCGTGCGACGACGACGGAGCCGGGGCGGCCGGATGGCCCGCCGAGACGAACTCCTCGCCGTGCGGCACTTCGCCATGCAGCTTGAGCGGCTTGTTGCCCGCCAGGCGGCGCATCAGCACGTAGAACACCGGCGTCAGGAACAGGCCGAAGGCCGTCACGCCGATCATCCCGGCGAACACCGCCACGCCCATGGCCTTGCGCATCTCCGAGCCCGCGCCGGTGGAGAGCACCAGGGGCAGCACACCCATCACGAAGGCGAGCGAGGTCATCAGGATCGGGCGCAGGCGCAGGCGGCTCGCTTCGATCGCGGCCTGGATGGGCGTGCGTCCGGCGAACTCCAGCTCCCGTGCGAACTCCACGATCAGAATCGCGTTCTTCGCACTCAGCCCCACCAGCACGATCAGCCCGATCTGCGTGAAGACGTTGTTGTCACCTCCCGATATCCATACGCCCGCCATCGCGGCCATGATGCCCATGGGCACGATCAGGATGATGGCGATCGGCAGCGTCAGGCTCTCGTACTGCGCGGCCAGCACCAGGAACACCAGCAGGATGGCCAACGGGAACACCAGGAAGGCGGAGTTGCCGGCCAGGATTTCCTGGTAGGTCAGCTCGGTCCACTCGAAGCTCACGCCCTTGGGCAGCGTCTCGGCCGCGATCTTGGTGATCACGTCCTGCGCCTGGCCCGACGAATAGCCGGGCGCCGGGCCGCCGTTGATGTCGGCCGCCAGGTAGCCGTTGTAGCGCATGGCGCGTTCCGGGCCGAAGGTCGAATTGACCTTCATGAGCGCGGCCAGCGGCACCATCTCGCCAGTCGTGGAGCGCACCTTCAGCAGGCCCACGTCTTCGGCACGGGCGCGGTAAGGCGCATCGGCCTGGACGCGCACGGAATACGTGCGGCCGAACTTGTTGAAGTCGTTGGCGTACAGGCTGCCCAGGTAGATCTGCATGGTGTCGAAGATGTCCGTCACCGGCACGCCGAGCTGGCGGGCCTTGGTGCGGTCGATGTCCGCATACAGCTGCGGCACGTTGACCTGCCAGCTCGTGAACATGCCGGCCAGTTCGGGCGCGGCCTGTGCCTTGGCCATGAAGGCCTTCACAGCCTGGTCCATCTGGTCGTAGCCGACCGAGCCGCGGTCTTCCAGCTGCAGCTTGAAGCCGCCCGTGGTGCCCAGGCCCGCCACCGGTGGCGGCGGGAACATCACGATGAATGCGTCCTGGATGCTGGAGAAAGCACCGTTGAGCTGGCCGGCGACTGCGCCGCCGCTCTGGTCGGCGCGCTTGCGCTCGTCGAAGGGCTTGAGCGTGACGAACACGATGCCCGAGTTGGAGCTGTTGGTGAAGCCGTTGATCGACAGGCCCGGGAACGAGATGGCGTCTTCCACGTTCGGGTTCTTCTTCATGAGCTCGCCCATGCGCTTGATCACGTCCTCGGTGCGGTCCAGCGTGGCGCCGTCGGGCAGTTGGGCAAAACCGATGAGGTATTGCTTGTCCTGCGCCGGCACGAAGCCGCCGGGCACGGCCTTGAAGAGGCCGAAGGTCACCGCGATCAGCGCGACGTAGATCGCCAGCATCAGCGCCTTGCGCGAGATGACGTTCTTCACGCCGCCGCTGTAGGCCTCCGAACCGCGATGGAACAGCTTGTTGAAGCCGCGGAAGAGCCAGCCGAAGGCCTTGTCCATGCCGCGCGTCAATGCGTCCTTCGGCTGGTCATGGCCGCGCAGCAAGAGGGCTGCAAGCGCGGGCGACAGCGTGAGCGAGTTGATCGCCGAGATCACCGTCGAGATCGCGATGGTCACCGCGAACTGGCGATAGAACTGCCCCGTGAGGCCGCTGATGAAGGCGAGCGGCACGAACACGGCCACCAGCACCAGCGCGATCGCGATGATGGGCCCGGACACTTCGCGCATCGCCCTGTAGGTCGCCTCGCGCGGCGTGAGCCCGGCCTCGATGTTCCGCTCGACGTTCTCCACCACCACGATGGCGTCGTCCACCACGATGCCGATCGCCAGCACCAGCCCGAAGAGACTCAGCGCATTGATCGAGAAACCGAGGATGTGCAGCACCGCGAAAGTACCGATCACCGACACCGGCACGGCCAGCAGCGGAATGATCGAGGCGCGCCAGGTCTGCAGGAACAGGATCACGACCAGCACCACCAGCATGATGGCTTCGAGCAGCGTGTGGATCACCGATTCGATGGACGCGCGCACGAACTGCGTCGGGTCGTACGCAATGCGGTATTCCAGGCCTTCGGGCATGTTCTTGTTGAGCTCGATCATCGTCTTGCGAACGTTGGCCGAGATGTCCAGCGCGTTGGAGCCCGGTGCCTGGAACACGCCCATGCCGACGGCCGGGTCGTTGTTCAGCAGCGAACGCAGCGAGTAGTCGGCAGCGCCCATCTCCAGGCGGCCGATGTCGCGCAGGCGCGTCACGGCGCCGTCGGTGCCGCTCTTGACGATGATGTCGCCGAATTCTTCCTCGCTCTGCAGGCGCCCTTGCGCATTGATCGACAGCTGCATGTCCACGCCCGAGAGGCCCGGCGAAGCGCCGACCACGCCGGCCGCGGCCTGCACGTTCTGGCCGCGGATCGCAGCCACCACGTCGCTGGCCGAGAGGCCGCGCTGCGCGACCTTCTGCGGGTCGAGCCAGACGCGCATCGAATAGTCGCCGCCGCCGAAGATCTGCACCTGGCCCACGCCTTCGATGCGCGCGAGCGGGTCCTTCACGTTCAGCACCGCGTAGTTGCGCAGGTAATTGATGTCGTAGCGGTTGTTCGGCGACACGAGGTGGACCACCATCGTGAGGTCGGGCGCGCTCTTGACGGTCGTGATGCCCAGGCGCCGCACTTCCTCGGGCAGGCGCGGCTCGGCTTGCGAGACGCGGTTCTGCACGAGCTGCTGGGCCTTGTCGGGATCGGTGCCCAGGCGGAACGTGACGGTGAGCGTGAGCACGCCGTCGGTCGTTGCCTGGCTGCCCATGTAGAGCATGCCTTCGACGCCGTTGATCTGCTCTTCGAGCGGCGTGGCCACTGTTTCGGCGATCACCTTCGGGTTCGCGCCGGGGTACTGGGCGCGCACCACCACCGAAGGCGGCGCGACTTCCGGGTACTCCGAGATCGGCAGCCCGCGCAGCGCGATCAGGCCGGCTATCAGCATCAATAGCGACAGCACGCCGGCAAAGATCGGCCGGTCGATGAAGAATTTAGAGAGATTCATGTTGGTTCTCCGGCGGACGCAAAAGCGTCCCCTCCGAGTTCATCGAATTCGATTCAGGACTTCGCGGCTTCCGCCACGCGTTCCGGTTGTTGTTGCTTGGCCGCGTCCGCCTTGGCGTCCATCGTCACGTTCTGCGGTGCCAGCAGGGCACCCGGGCGGATGTGCTGCAGGCCGTTGACCACGACGCGATCGCCGGCCTTCAGGCCCTTGCTCACGACGCGCAGGCCGTTGATCGATGCGCCCAGCGCCACTTCGCGGTAGACGGCCTTGCTGTCTTCGCCCACGACCATCACGAATTTCTTGTTCTGGTCGGTGCCGATGGCGCGTTCACTCACCAGGAGCGCGGTGTCGTTGCGCGCCTGGCCCATGCGGATGCGGGCGAACTGGCCGGGGATGAGCGCGCCGTCCTTGTTGTCGAAGGAAGCACGGACACGCACGGTTCCGCTGCGGGCGTCGACCTGGTTGTCGATCAGCTGCAGCTTGCCGGTGAAGGGCGTGCCCTCCAGGCCGGCGGTGCCCATCTGCACGGGAATCGTGTCGATCTGGCCGCGTGCGCCGGCGTTGGCCGGCAGGTCCTTCAGGGCGCGCGTGACGACCTGCTCGTCGGCATCGAAGCTCGCGTAGATCGGGCTCACCGAGACCAGCGTGGTCAGCACCGGTGCGCCAGGGCCCGCGGCGACGAGGTTGCCCACCGTCACTTCGAGCTTGCCGATGCGGCCGGACACCGGCGCGCGCACCTGGGTGTAGCCCAGGCTCAGGCGTGCGGTCTGCAGCGAGGCCTGTGCCGCGCGCAGGTTGGCTTCGGCTTCGCGGCCGGCGTTCACGCGCTCGTCCAGTTCACGCTGGGCGATGGCCTGCTCGTCCCAGAGGCGGCGGGCACGTTCCTGCTCGCTGCGGCTGAACGCCTGGCGGGCTTGTGCCGATGCGACCTGCGCTTCGGCACGCTCCACCTCGGCGGCGTACGGTGCGGGGTCGATGGTGATCAGCAGGTCGCCCTGCTTGACCAGTGCGCCTTCGCGAAAGTGCACCGCCTGCACGGCGCCCGCCACGCGGGATCGCACGTCGACGCGCTCGACCGCTTCGAGGCGGCCCGAGAACTCGTCCCAGGCATTGATCTGGCTCGACGCGACGACCGCCACCGACACCGGCGTGCCCTGTTGCGCCGCGACCGGCGCCGTGGCCTCGGCCTTGAAGCTGTACATGCCCACCACCGCGGCGGCCACGGCCAGCAGCGCGGTCAGGCCGGTCACGGCGGGCCACAGTCCCTTGCGGGCGGTGGAAGACAGCTTTTGTTGTTCGTTGTTCGACATGATGTTTCGTCCTTCTCGATGACTTTTTGGGATGCAACAGGCCACCCCGTCGCTTTTGGCGACAGGAGGCGGATTTCAGGGAAAAGAGGGGCCGGACGCCCGCCTCGGGGGAGGCGGCGGCTGTCAGTGGGCGGTGCTGACTCTTGCGGGTCTAGCTGGGCTCGGGCGCTGCGGGAGGCTGCGCGGGAGGTGGCGGCGTCGTGGCGCTGAAGAACTCGCGAAAGTGCTGCTGCACGTTGGCCGCGCAGTCCCGACAACCTTCGTTGTCAGGGTCGTACAGCGCCTTGGGCCAGTTCGCCGCGCCGGGCAGCACGCTGCTGGTGACCTCGATGCCGGCGGCGCGCAGGCGACCGGCGAAGGTCATGGCCTCGTCGCGCATCGCGTCGTCTTGCCCCACCAGCACCAGGGCCGGTGCCAGGGCGGCCAGGCGCAGCGAACCGCTGGGCACCGCATAGGGGTGCGTGGCGTTCGACGGGCAGCTCAGGTATTTTTCCCAGCCGCTCGCCCAGCGGCATTCGGCCGCATCGTTGGTCGCCTTGCGCAGCGACGCAGTGCCTGCGCACGGGTCCAGCATCGGCGACAGCAGGATCTGGCCTGCCAGCGGCGGATGGGCCCGGTCGCGGGCAATCAGTGCCACCGCGGCGGCCAGGTTGCCACCGGCTTCCTCGCCGGCCAGATAGACCAGCGCGCCCTTGCCGCCCAGCTTGGTGCGTTGCTTGTAGAGCCATTCGAGGGCGGCATAGCCGACTTCGATGGGTTCAGGGAACGGTTCCAACGGGTAGGCCAGCGAAACCACCACGGCACCCGCGCCGGCCAGCAGCCGGCCCACGTTGCGCCCGTTGTCCAGGCCGCCGCACACGAAGGTGCCGCCGTGGAAGTGCAGCACCAGCGGGGCCGTGTCACCCTTGGCGCGTTGCCCGTAGATACGGGCGGCCACCGGTTCGCGACCGGGCAGCTCGATCAGAAGATCGGCTTCCACGCCTTGCACCGCAGCGGCTGCGGCGGCGGCTTCGGCAGAACGGGACGATGGAACGGGTGACATGGGCGACCTCAGGGGGATGGGCGATGGTTGAAATATAAGGCGCCGTGTGTGACATGAAACAGGCACTCTGGCCCCACTCTGTTTCCAAACGGCTAACAATCCGTATGCCACGGGGGGTTGGCCGCCTTGTGTGAGAATCCGCCTCCCTCCGGCGTGGGCCGGGCACCAGAACAGGCATTCGATGGATCAAATCCAGGCCATGCGCATCTTCGTCCGCGTCGTGGAGGCCGGCACTTTCACCCGGGCAGCGGACTCGCTCGCCTTGCCCAAGGGCACGGTCACCAAGCAGATCCAGGCGCTGGAATCGCGCCTGCGCGTGAAGCTCTTGAACCGCACCACGCGCCGCGTGACGGTCACGCCCGACGGCGCCGCGTACTTCGAACGCGCCGCGCGCCTCTTGAACGACTTCGACGACATGGAGGCCAGCATGACCAATGCGCAGGCCAGCCCCACGGGGCGGCTGCGCATCGATGTCGGCACGTCGGTGGCCAGGCAGATCATCCTGCCCAACCTGGCCAGCTTCTGCGACCGCTACCCCGACATCCAGGTCGACCTGGGCGTGAGCGACCGCACGGTCGACCTGATCAGCGACAACGTCGACTGCGTGATCCGCGCCGGCGAGCTCAGCGACCAGTCGCTGGTGGCCCGGCGCATCGGCACCCTGCACTTCGTGACGGTGGCTTCGCCCGCGTACATCAAGCGCTACGGCACGCCCGCGCATCCGAACGACATCGAGAAGCGCCACACGGTGGTGAGCTACTTCTCGGGCACCACGCGGCGCATCTACCCGCACGAATTCCACAAGGGCGACGAGCGCATCGAGCTGAACGGGCCTTATCGGGTGTCGGTGAACGAGAGCAACGCGCACATCGCTGCAGTGCTCGGTGGCTTCGGCATTTCGCAGTGCATCACCTTCATGGCGGAGCCGCATCTGGAAAGCGGTGAGCTGGTCGAAGTGCTGCCGGATTGGAGCCGCGATCCGCTGCCGATTCATGTGGTCTATCCGCCGAACCGGCATCTGAGTGCAAAGGTGCGGGCGTTCGTGGATTGGGCGGCGGAGTTGTTTGCCAAGAATCCGCGGCTTCAGCGCCGCTGAATACGCCTACACGGGAGGCCATGACCGGCTGACGCAGCCGCCATGGCCCGTCACCTAGCTTGAACGCATCGATGGCTCGTTCAAGCAAAGGAGATGACCCCCATGCCCACCACCGCCACCCACAAGTGGTCCCGCCACGTCACTGAAAAAAGCGACGCGCTCGACCTGAAGAAACGCGTCTTCGCCGGCACCGACCCGCGCAGGATCGCGCGCTCGCTCAAGCGCTCCGCCGAGCACAGCGACCGCCGCAAGAGCGACCCGTACCGCTCGGCCATGTCGATGTTGAGCTTCTACATCAACCGCGCCGGCGACACGCTGCCGCGCAAGCAGCGCAGCAGGCTCGAAGCCGCGAAGGACGAGTTGCGCGATCTGTTCGGCAAGCCGCGACAGGCGCACGGCAAGCACTGAGCGCGAAGACCGGATCGATGCCGCGCTTGCAACTGCAAGAATGGAATACCCGATGGCCTGCGCACACCCCTGAACAAAGGCGCGCATGCACCCTGTGCCGTTGCTAGTCGGCCCGATAAACCGGCTCGCAGCGCACATCGGTCTTCACCGAATTGGCGATGAAGCACTCTTCATGCGCGCGGTGGTGCAGGTGCGCGATCTGCTCGCGCGTCGGCAGGCTCTCGCCGGAGAACGTGACCTCGGGCCGGAGCGTGACCACGGTCATCGCCATCTTGCCTTCGGCGTTCTTTTCCATGACGCCGCTCGCCGCATCGAAGTAGCGGTCCACGCAGAACTTGCGCTTCACCGCCATCGTGAGAAACCACAGCATGTGGCAACTCGACAGCGACGCGACGAAGGCTTCTTCCGGATCGACCGCCGACGCATCGGAAAACGGCAGCGGCACCACGTGCGGCGACGAGGAGCCCGCCCATTCCGCGCCGCCGTCGAAGCGCAGCGAGTGCCGCCGGCTGTAGGTGTTGGCCAGGAAGTCCTGCTCGCCTCGTTGCCACAGAACTTCTGCGGTGTATTCGGACATGGTCGTCGTTCTCCGTGATGGGTTGTGGGGTCAGCTTCTGGTTGGCGCCGCAGCGCGGATCTGCGCGGCGGTCACGGCCCAGGCCTTGCCTAGCATGCGTGAGAGGTAGGAGCCCGACTCCCACCCCACTTGCTGCGCGACCGAGAGCACCGAGTCGTCCGTGGTCTCGAGCAGGTAGCGCGCGCGCTCCAGACGCTTGCGCTGCTGGAATTCGAGCGGCGACACCTCGAAGGCGGTCTTGAAGATCCGCTCGACCTGCCGCCGCGAGAGCCGGTGCCGCTCGGCGAATGCATCCAGCGAAAGCGCGCGAGAAAGGTCGGCCTCGATGTCGTCGGCCAGCAGCGCAGCGAGCACCTGCGCGGGCGCGCCCCGGTCGTTCGGCTGCACGAGCGGGTGGGCCGTGAGCCGCGCCGCTTCCATGACGAGCGCGCCGCAATGCGCGACGACCCGCTCGTCGGTTTCGCCCGCCTGCGCCAGCGACAGCATCTGCTGCGACAGCGTGGTGAGCGCCGCGCTCCCGGCGCGCATGCCCTGCATCGGCGCGTGCACGCCCTGGGCGCGCAGCGCCATCTCCCAGAACTCGGAATCGACGTACACCGCGACGTGCGTCTGCCGCAACGTCTGCGCGCTCGTCGCATGGGCCGCGCCGGCGGCGAACCAGAGAAAGTGGCCGGGCGACGATTGCAGTGCATCGCCCTGCGCATCGACGATGTCGAAGCGGCCCGCCAGCGGCACGAAGAGCATGTCGCAATCGTGCGCATGCGTGCTGGTCGCATAGCCCTCGCGCGCGTTCGCCACCATCGTCGCCTTGTGGGCGAGCCGGTCGATGAACGGCGAAATCCGCAGGCCGGGCTGGGCGTCTTTCGGTGGCATGGGCCGATTGTCGCCAATGTCGCTTTCGTGCGCGCGGGTGTCGCGATCCGGCGCACTCCCGGGGGCGCGTTCGACAAGACTAGCCCGCATCCCCTCGTCGATCCTGCAAGGAACCTCATGAACCCCTCGTCCCTCGTGCGCGCCGGCCTCAAGCTGGCGGCGGCCGGTGTGCTGACAGCCGCAGCGGCCGCGCACGCCGCCTACCCGGCCAAGCCCGTGACCATCGTCGTGCCCTTTCCCGCGGGCGGCGGCACCGACGTGATCTTCCGTTCGGTGCAGGTCAAGCTGCAGGCCGAGCTGGGCGTGCCGGTGATCATCGACAACCGCGCCGGCGCGGGCGGCACCGTCGGCACCGGCTACGCGGCCAAGGCGGCGCCCGACGGCTACACGCTCGTGGCCGCGACGACCACCACCATCGCCTCGGCGCAGGCCGTGTACCCCAAGCTGCCCTACGACCCGCTGGCGGACCTCGCGCCGGTCGGCACGCTCGGCACCACGCCCTTCGTGCTGGTGGTGTCGCCCGAACTGCCGGTGAAGAACCTGGCGGAATTCATCCGCTACGCCAAGGCCAAGCCCGGCGCGCTGAACTACGGCAGCATCGGCAACGGCACCGCGAGCCACCTGGCGGCCGAGCTCTTCAAGCAGCGCACCGGCATCGACATGACGCACATTCCCTATCGCGGTGCAGCGCCCGCGCAGACCGACCTGATGGCGGGCCAGATCCAGGCGCTGTTCGACAACCCCGTCGCGCTGGCGCCGCAGGTGCGCGCCTCGCGGATGCGTGCGCTGGCGATCAGCCAGCCCTCGGCCGTGTTCCCCGAGTTGCCGACCTTCGAGGCTTCCGGCATCAAGGACTTCAAGCCCGAGCTCTGGTATGGCCTCATGGCGCCCGCCGCCACGCCCAAAGACGTGCTGCAACGCCTGCGCACCGCGCTGGACAAGGTGCTGCAAGACCGCAACCTGCGCGCAGACATGCTCTCCAAGGGCGTGGCGCCGCAAAGCCTGAGCCCCGAAGCGTTCGCCCAGAAGATCCATGCCGACATCGCTCTCTGGGGCGGCATCGCCCGCGCCGTCAACGCGAAGGCCGACTGAGGAGATGAAAAGATGACCATGCAGCTCGTTCGCGTATTCGCCCTGCCCGGCGCCGACACCGGCGGCAACCCCGCGCCCGTCTGGCTCGGTGCCGACGACATGACCACCGCGCAGATGCAGGAACACACGCGCCTGAGCGGGCACGAGTCGGTGTTCGTGCTGAAGCCGTCGAGCGCCGATCACCAGTTCCGCATGCGCTACTTCGTGCCGCGCCACGAGATGGAGATGTGCGGCCACGCGACTCTCGGCGCGCTCTGGCTGCTGCACGCGCGCGGCCTCTGGAACGGCGAGCCCGTGGCCGTCGAGACACTGAGCGGCACCGTCCAGGGCCGGTACATGCAGGGCACCGTCGAGATCAGCCAGCCGAACGCCCGAGTGGAAGTCGTCGGCGACGCGCTGGTGCAGGAGATCGCACGCTGCCTGGGTGTGGAGATACGGCAGATCGTCGGCCCGGTGCTCAACTCGGCCACGAGCCGCGTCAAGACGCTGGTTCGCCTGGAAAGCCTCGATGCGCTGCACTCGCTGCGCGTGGACCTGGGCAGCGTCGAGGCGTTGTGCGACCGGCTCGCATCGACCGGCCTCTACCCCTTTGCGCTCGCCGACGGCAACGGCCCGGTCGTCAGCGCGCGGCAGTTTCCGCGCTCGTCCGGCTATCCGGAAGATGCCGCCACCGGCATCGCTGCAGCGGCGCTCGCCTGGGGCCTGCGCGAACAGGCGCTGGCGGGCGATGCGGCCACGCTCGTGACGGTCAGGCAAGGTGAGGCGATGGGCTCGCCCTCGATGATCGGCGTGCGGCTGCCCGCGCGTGGCGAAGAGGCGCAAGGCTGCTGGCTGCGCGGCGAAGCGCGGGCGATGCAGGGGGAGCAGGCCCTGGTCAGGCACCCAGCAGCTTGACCAGCAACGGCACCAGCAGCGCCGTCGCGATGCCGTTCAGCCCCATCGCGAGCGCCGAGAACGCGCCGGCCGTCTCGTTGACCTGGATGGCCCGCGCGGTGCCGATGCCGTGCGCCGCCATGCCGACCGCGAAGCCGCGCACCGCGGGCTCCTTGATGCGAAGCAGGTTCAGGAGACCCGTCGCCATGATCGCGCCCGAGATGCCGGCCACCGCAGCCGCCACCGCGGCCAGCGACGGCAGGCCGCCGATCTTCTCGGCCACGCCCATCGCGATGGGCATGGTGGCCGACTTCGGCGCAAGCGACATGATCAGTTCGTGCGATCCACCCAGCGCCCACGCGATGCCGATGGCCGAGACGATGGCCGCCACCGAACCCATCAGCAGCGCGACACCGATCGGCAGCCACAAGCGCCGCAGCCGCGCGATCTGGCCGTAGAGCGGCACGGCCAGCGCCACGGTCGCCGGGCCGATCAGGAAGTGCACGAACTTCGCGCCTTCGAAATACGTGTCGTAGGGCGTGCGCGTGACGAGCAGCACCGTCACGATGACGACGACGGAGATCAGCACCGGATTGACCATCGGGTTCGCGCCGCTGCGCCGGTGCAGCCACAGCGCCCCCAGGTACGCGAGCAGCGTGAGCGACAGCCACAGCAGCGGCGACTGCGCGAGAAAAACCCAGATCTCGGAGAGCTTCGCGGGCGCGGAAATCATCGAGAAACCTCCGCGCTTCGCGCTGCGGTGCGAGCTTGCTTGGGGCGGCCCGGCGCGGCGCTCATTCCGCGTTCTTTCCGGTGATGCGGATCATCCAGCGAAAGGTGAGCGCGGTGACGGTCATGGTGAAGGCCGCGCCGACGATGCCGGCCGCCAGGAACGGCAGCCACTCGCGCCCCACCCGCTCGAAATGCAGCATGACGCCGGTCACGGCGGGAATGAACAGCAGCATCAGGTTGCGCAGCAAGTGGCCCGAGGTGTCGGTCAGCGCCTGCGGCACGCCGCCGCGCACGAGCAGCGCGATGAAGAGCAGCACCATGCCGATCAGCGGACCCGGAATCGGCAGGCCCAGCCACTGCACGAGCAGTTCGCCGGCCAGCTGGCAAAGGAAGAGAGAGGTGATGGCGTAGAGCATGGTTTCAATCTTCGGTGCAAGCGGCTGCGCGTGTCCAGGCCTCCCTCAGCGCCTGCTGGCTCTGCGGCGGCAGAACGCCCAGGCGCACGTGGCCCGGCAGGCCGAAGGAGGCGCAGTCGCGCAGCTTGATGCCGCCGGCGCGCAACGCGGCCGCGCGCCGAGGGTAAGGCGCGTCGGTGCGGGCGCAGAAGAAATTGGCGTCGCTGGGCAGGCACTGCCAGCCCAGCGATTCGCAGAGCGCACGTTGCTGCGCCTTCCAGCTTCGTAGGGTCCGCAGGCTCTCGGCGAGCCACGCTTGCGCTTCATCGCCGGTCCATGTTTCGAGCAGCGCCACGCCGTGGGTGCCGAGCGGCCATGACGGTGCGAGCCGTTCGAGCCGCTGCATCAGGGGCGCGGCGGCGGCGTCGTCGGGCGCGATCGCGTAGGCGGCGCGGATGCCGGTGAGGCCCATGGCCTTGTTCGGCGTCCAGAGTTGCCAGACGCGGTTGCGCTGCGCGGCATCGAGCGAAGCCCGGCCTTCGAGGCGCAGCGGTTCGTAGGCCATGTCCAGAACGCAGGTGCTGCCGGCCTCGGCGTGCAGTGGGAGATCGTCCTGCGCCTGCCCCAACGGACTCGACGGCTCGCAACACCAGTGCAACGCCGCTTCGCCATACGGCTCCGGCGCACGCAGCACCTGCAGCCCCCACGCCAGTGCCGCACGCTCGTAGTCGCCGTAGCTGTGCGCCGGCAGCCAGACCTGCCGGCCACCGCCCTGCGCGACGGCCGCACCGATGCGATGGATGAATTCGCTCGCGCTCGCAGCGATCACGAGGCGCTCGCCCCCGACGCCATGAAAAGCAGCGAGCCTTTCGCGCAACGACGTGTAGCGCGGGTCGGGATAGTGCGCAGCGTCGACCGCGCGCAACGCGGCCACCGCTGCCGGACACGCGCCCACCGCGTTGCCGTTGGTCGAGAAGTCGTGCGGCGCCGCACCGGTCTCGTCGGGGCCGCCATGCAGGGCACTGGTGAGTGTCATGGCCATCTCGCCATCGAAAAGATCGCAAGGATCGCCACCGACGCCACCACCGCCCACGCCAGCACCGCCCTGCCGGCCAGCACGGCGGTGCGCTGCGTGTCTGCCGCCGCGGCTTTGCGCCCCTCGCCGTTCAAGGTGTAGACCCCGGGCTTGGCAAGCCGCACGCCGACCAGCAGCGCCATCGCGGCCATCGGCCAGCCGCTGTTGGGCGACGGTGTGCGGCGCGCCTCGCGCCCCAGGTCTCTTGGCCATTGCCATGCCGCCAGTGCCAGCAGCAGCACGGTGATGCGCGCGGGAAGCCACGAGAGCACATCGTCGGCGCGCGCGGCCCATTTGCCGAGCCAGGTCCAGTCGCGGCCGTTGCGGAGGCCACGGTAGCCCCACATCGCATCGGCCGTGTTGGCGAAGCGGTAGAGCGCCGCGCCCGGCAGGCCGAGCAGCACGAACCAGAACAGCGGCGCCACCAGCGAGTCGTTGAGGTTCTCGGCCAGCGACTCGATCGCGCTCTCGCGCACCTCGCGTTCGCTCAGCATGGAGACATCGCGGCTCACCAGCCGGGCCAGTTGCGCCCGGCCCGCATCGAGCGACACGGCCAGCGCCGCCTCGACCGCCAGCACTTCGTCGCGCAGCATCCGCCATGCGAAGAGCGGCTTCAACAACAGCCCCAGCAGCGCGGCCGCGGCCCATGCGGGGAGATGCAGCGTGACGAGCGATTGCAGCAGCAACGCCGCGCACCAAACCGCCATGCCGCCGATGCACCAGGTCAACGCGCCGATGAAGAACAGCGGCAGGTCCACGCGCTTCACCTGGTGGGGCCGGGGCGCGATGCGCGAACCGACCCAGCCGAGGTACTGCCCCATCCAGACCACGGGATGCAAGCGCGCCGTCGGCTCGCCCAGCCAGCGGTCGATGGCCAGCGCGAGCCAGAGCGCCGCGATGGCGACGAGGGCATGGGCGAAGGCCAAGGAGAAAGAAAAAGAAAAGGCAGGCATGGGCGCCGTCATTCTCGCGAATCAGGCAGCGACGGCAGCCGGGTGCCGCGCCCGGCCGCGCCGCCACTGCGCGAAGGCGCCGAGCGCGATGAGCAGCGCCGCGCCGAACGCGACCCAGAGGCGGAGCACCACGGTCTCGGCCTTCGGCGGCGGTGCCTCGTCGGGCGTGGGTTCGAGCTTGAGGCCGGCCACGTGCTGGGTGCCGCTGTCTTGCGCGGGGGCGGCCTCGTCGGGTGCCGGTGCGGGCGAAGGCGCGGAGAGCGGCGTAGCCACGGGCGCCCTCTGCGCTTCCCGCGCTTCCCGCGCTTCCCGCACGTCCCGTACTTCCACGGGCGCGGCAGCCCGCGGTGCCAGTTCCGCCTGCACGAAGCGCTGCACCGCCGTATTGCGTTCGCGCAGGCCCGTGGCGCGAACGGCCTCGGCGTAAGCCTTCGCCAGCTCGCGCCGCGTCGCGGCATCGGGCGCCCAGTAGTTCAGCCGCACCGCGTCGAGCATGCGCTCCAGCGTCTGCGCGAAGGCCGCGCGGTTGTCGCCTTCCAGCCATTCGCGCGTGCCCAGCCTGTACCTGTCGCGCACGTACACGTCGTGCAGCGACTGCCACTGGTCCTGGCGCACCGTGCCGGGCGCGGTGACCTGCCAGCCCCAGAGGAACTGCGCGGTCTTGAGCACCTGCAGCGTGCCGCTGTAGCCCTCGGCCTTCTGCGCCTGGATCCATTGCGGGTGCAGGTAGCGCGTCTGCATTTCGCGCGCGATGGCGCCGGCGGCGGTGTCGGTGCGCACCGCGCCGCCGTCGCGCAGGTTCTGCACGTACAGCGCCGGGTCCTTGCCCGTGAGCTGGCGCACGGCCTGCGCGATGCCGCCGAGGTACTGGAACGGATCGTCGTTGGTGAGCACGCCGTAGAGATTGGACGTGCGCGCCATCAGCGCCGCATCGACCTGCGCGAGGTTGCCCGCGTAGGCGCCGGGCCGCGCCACGCCGTCGAGCCCTTGCCCGTAGGCGTGGCCCATGCGGTCCATGTAGAGCCGCGCCATCTGCGCATCACCACCGCCGCGGCGCTGCGAAGCCCACACATCGCTCGCGAGCGCAGCTTCTTCGAGCCCGGCACCGTAGCTGCCCTGCTCGTTCGAGAACACGCGCGCGGTCGACCAGCGCGTCGCCTCGGCCGGCGTGGCGCCTTCCGCGCGCAGCTTGCGGGCCAGCGCGTTGCTGTGCCGCGCGACGGCGTTGCCGGGCTCGTCCAGCGCGGCCACCTGCTGCACCGCCTCGTCGAGCCAGCGCATCACGTTGGGAAACTGGTCGCGGTACGAGCCCGTCACGCTGACCAGCACGTCCATGCGCGGCCGCTTCAGCGCCGATGCGGGCAGCACCTCGATGCCGGCGATGCGCCCTGCCTCGTCCCAGCGCGGCTTCACGCCCATGGCGTAGAAGGCCTGGCTCTCCATCACGCCCTGATGGCGCGAGGCCTCGCCGGCCCAGAGGGTGAAGGCGATCTTTTCGGGCGGCTTGCCGGCGTGGCCTTTGGCGTGTTCGGCGATCCATGCGTCCATCGCGGCGACGCCGATGTCCCACGCGGCCCGCGTCGGCACACGGCTCGGGTCGAAACCGTAGAGATTGCGCCCGGTCGGCAGGCTGTCGGGATTGCGCACCGGGTCGCCGCCGTAGCTGGCTTTGAGGTAGCGGCCGTCGAGCGCGGTGAGCAGGCCTTCGATTTCTTCGTTGTGCGCGAGTGCGGCGTCGATCTTCTGCGCGCGCAGGGCCATGGTTCGCAGCGCCTTGGCATCCGCGCCCATTGCGCTCGCGGTATCGGCATCCTTGACCGCGACTTCGACCCATCGTGCGAGGCGCGAAGCCGCGATGTTCTTCGCATCGACAAGGAAGGCCTCATCGACGTCTTCGCCCAGCGCCTCGGCCAGCGGCTTGCCAAGGATCTGCAGGATCGTCATGCGGCGACGCTCCGCATCCGGCGCCTGCCCGAAGGTTGCGAGGCCCAGCGGCTGCGCGGTCTGCGCCAGTTCGTCCAGGTACGGATGCAGCACCGCGATGAAGCCGGCGAAGTCGGCGCGAATGCGTGCGGGCGTCCATTTCAGGTCGCGGTCGTAGTGCTGTTCGACGAACTCCGCGGCGAGCTCTTTTTCCATCGCGGCTTTCACCGGCCCGGGCGACAGCGTCTCCCAGTCGTGCATCCGCTCATGCATTGCCTGCACGCCGGGGCGAAAGCCCGCGGGCGCGAACATCGGTGTCGAGTGGCTCACCATCGTCGCGCGGCCGCGGCGCTTGGCGGTCGTGGCCTCGCCGAGGTTGTCCATGATGTACGGGTAGACGTTGGGCAGGTCGCCGAGCGCGAGCAGCGGATCGTCCTGCACCGAGAGCCCGCGCTCCTTGCCGGCCGACCATTCGACCGTGCCGTGCGTGCCCACGTGCACGACCGCGCTCGCGCCGAACTGCGTGCGCAGCCACAGGTACGTCGCCAGGTAGCCATGGCTCAGCGGAATGGCCGAGCGGTGGTAGACCTGCTCCGCCTTGCCCGCCACCTGCGTACCGGGCTCGAAGCGCGGCGGCTGGCGCAGCACGACGACGTTGCCGAACTGCACGCGCGGGACGACGAAGGCTTGCTCGCCCGCGACGGGCCGCAGCATCGTCGATTTCTCCGGTGGCCCCCAGTAGGTCTCGATGCGGCGCTGCGTCTCCACCGGCAGTGCGCGAAACCACGCGACGTAGCGCGACAGCGGCAGCGAATCGGCCAGTCCCTTGTCGAGCAGCGGCTGCAACGCATCGCCGCCATCGACGGGGTAGTAGGCCTTCATGGTCGCCTGCACCTGCGCGATGAGCGCGTCCGCGCCGGGTATCTCGGTGCGGTAGCCCGCCGACTGCATCGCCGCCAGCATGTGGTTCACGCTGCGCGGCACGTTGAGAAACGACGCACCGAAGTTCGCCTCGCCCGGCGGGTAGTTGTAGACCAGCAGCGCGACGCGCCGGTCCGCGGCCGGCGTGCGCTGCAGCCGCAGCAGCGCAGCGGCCTTGCCGGCCACCGCGTCGATCTGCGCGGGCAGCGGCTGCAGCGTGCCGCCGGCGGCATCGCGCGCGCTCACGAGCATCGGGTCGGTCATGCCGGCCAGTTCGCTCGGGCTGTAGTAGGAGGCGATGTCGGTCTGCGCGAGGCCGTCCTTGCTTGCGGCCCACTGGGTAGCGTCCATCGCGAGCGACGGCAGGGTCTGCAGCACCGGCACGCCGATGCGCTCCAGCTCGGCCTTGCGCTCGTTCGGCGTGAAGACCAGCGCGGCGTTGACGATCAGGTCGGCCACGCGGCGCCCGTCCCCATCGCCCGCGTGCGTCATGCGAAAGAACAGGTCCTTCTGCTGGCGTGGGCCGTAGAAGGCGTAGGCGCGAAGGCCGCGCTGTTCGAGTGCGCCGATCAGCGTGTCGAGCCAGCCGGTGTCGTCGCCCGTCACGGTGGCGCCGTTGATGGCGATGGCGACGGTTCCGGTCGTGCCGGGCAGCTTGTCCACTGCCGCGAGGCCGGTCTCGATGCGCGGCCAGCGCGGGTGATAGAAGCCCGAGAGCGGCGTCGGCACGGGTGGCGGCAGTCCGTTCACGTCGTCGATCTGCGCCAACGCCTTCATCGC
The DNA here is from genome assembly GCF_900115685.1 of Variovorax sp. 770b2. Taxonomy (GTDB): domain Bacteria; phylum Pseudomonadota; class Gammaproteobacteria; order Burkholderiales; family Burkholderiaceae_C; genus Variovorax. Next base: position 2,016,552 of record NZ_FOXJ01000001.1, read on the forward strand.
CGACTTCAGGTTGGCCGCTCCCGCGAACCGCCAGTACGCCCGCAACCGCTGTGCCCAGGCCGCATCGACGCCGCGTTCGGCAGCGAGCGGCGCGGCGCTGGAGGTTTGCCCCTTGGCCACGAGCGCGAACTCGCCGATCAGCACATACGGCACGGCACTGCGCGAAACCACATCGCCGAAGCGCGCCGCCGCGGCCTGCGCCACGCTGATGTGTGGCGCATCGATCACCAGCAGCCGCGTGCCGTCGAGGGCCGCTGCCAGCGCTTCAGGCGAATCCTTCGCGGCCGACACCACCTGCAGCGGCAGCCCCGCTTCGTGCGCCGCTTCCTGCAGCCGCACCACGCGCGCCGGGGACACCAGCGATGTGCTCAGCACCACGATGCGCGAAGGCTCGTCCGGCTCGGCGTGTGCGCAGAACGCCAGCGCCATCAGCAAGAGCCAGGCGAGGAGGCGCGTCACTTCCCGCCCTGCACCGCCGAAGCTGCCGGAACGGCGTCCGCCGGCACATAGACCATCGTGCCGTCCTTCAGCCGCCAGGCCGTACCGGCCTTCTCGCCGTCGCCCTGCCCCGTCGCGCCGCTGGCCTTGAAGCGCGTGACCTTCTGCCCTTCGCGCGTGATGATCTCCATGTCCGGCTTGCCCTCGTTGCGGATGATCGTCACCTTGTCCTGCGCGAACGGGTTCATCGGGTTGTTGATGACCGCGATCATCAGCATGCCGATGACCACCATGAACACGTCGATCAGGTTGATGGTCGAGAGCACCGGGTCGTCGTCGTCCGTGTCCAGGCTGCTCAGGATCGAGAACTGACGACGGGTCATCGGTGCACCCTTGGCGCTGCGCGCCTTCCCGCCAAGCGGGAGCGAGCTTGCTCGGGGCGGCCCGGCGCGGCGCTCATGACAAGCGATCCCGCGCATCGAGCACCATCACCAGTTCGCGCATCAGCCAGCGGCGACGCACCGTGTAGACCACGAAGGTGATCGAGGCCGAGGCGAGCGCCACGATCACCGCGGCGAACGCGGGCGCAAGGCTCTGCGCCACGCCGTGCGATTCGCCCGACGCAACGGCCACCAGCGCCGGCCCCATCGGGATCATGGTGGCGATGAGCCCGAGCATGGGCGCCACGCGGCTGCACAGGCGCACGCCTTCGAGGTGCTTGAGCACCACCAGCTCCATCTGCTCCTGGCTCGCATCGGCATGGCGCCGCAGCGCCAGCACGCGCGAGGGGTCGCGGCGGCGCTGCAGGTACTCGATGCCGAAGGCGCCGAGGCAATACACCGCATAGACGAAGGACAGCAGCACGCCGAGCGTCACGGGCCAGAGGAACAGGCGCGCGATCTCGAAGAGGACGGTATCGAAGGCCAGCATCAGGCGGTTTCCACGGAAGACGGGGTAAGGGAAAACAGGTCCGACGGCTGGCCCCAGCGCTCGTCGAACACCAGTGCCGAGAGCGGTTCGCGCTTCGACCAGCGTTCGCGCTGCAGAATCGGCTCTTCGTAGAAATCGTGCACCGGGCCCAGGCACAGCAAGGCGATGGGCTCGGCGCCTTCGGGCAGGCCGAGCAAGGCGCTCAATTCGGCCGGATCGAACAGCGACACCCACCCCATGCCCAGCCCTTCGGCACGCGCCGCGAGCCAGAGGTTCTGGATCGCACAGGAGGCCGAGGCCAGGTCCATCTGCGGCAGGGTGCGGCGGCCGAACACGTGCTTGTCGCGGCCATCGGCGAGCGACACGGCCAGCAACTCGGCCGCATCGAGCAGGCCCTGCACCTTCAGGCGCATGAATTCGTCTTCGCGCTCGCCGAGGGCGCGCGCCGTGAGCACGCGTTCGCGCTCGACCGCATCGTGCAGGCGATGGCGCAGTGCGGCATCGCGGATGCGGATGAAGCGCCACGGCTGCATGAAGCCGACGCTGGGCGCGTGATGCGCCGCTTCGAGCAGCGTGCGCAGGACGTCGGGCGCGACCGCGCCACCCGCGAAGTGCCGCATGTCGCGCCGCTCGCGGATGGCGCGGTACACCGCCCTCGTCTCGTCGGCCGCGAATGCGTGCTGCGCCATCGCGCTCAATCCTCGATGCCGCGCTGCGCCGGGATGCCGGCCTTGAACGCGTGCTTGACCATGGTCATCTCGGTCACGGTGTCGGCCAGCTCGATGATCTCGGGTGGACAGCGGCGCCCCGTGAGTGCCACGTGCACGTGCCTGGGCCGCGCGCGCAGCGTTTCGAGCACGCCTTCGAGCGGCAGCCAGCCGTAGATCAGCGGGTAGGTGATCTCGTCGAGCACCACCAAGAAGAACTCGCCCGAGAGGATCGCCGCCTTCGCCTTCTCCCACCCGTCGCGCGCCAGTTGGCCCGAGCGTTCGAGGTCCTGGCTCTTCCAGCTGAAGCCGTCGCCCAGCCCTTCGATCGGAATGCCGATCTGCTCGAACATGCGGTGCTCGCCGAAGCGTGCCGAGGGCACCTTCATGAACTGGTAGATCTTCACGGCCTTGCCGCGGCCGTGGGCGCGCAGCGCGAGGCCGAATGCGGCCGTGCTCTTGCCCTTGCCGTCGCCGGTGTTGACGATGACGATGCCGCGGCGTTCGCCCTCGGGCTTCTCGTAGGGCTTTTCGCTGGGGGGAGTTTCGATCTGCATGTGTGTGTTCCTTATTTCGGCAGCGCGATCCACTGGTCCGCCACGCGGTGCACGCGGATGCGGTGGTCGAACACCTGTTCGAGCGCGGTGTGGGTGGCCGGGTCGTCGCAGCCGCCGTGGTGCACCACGCGGCCCTTGTCCATCACGACCATTTCATCGGCGGCCAGCGCCATCGGCAGCTCGTGCAGCACGCTGACCACGGTGCGGCCTTCGGCCACGAGCGTGCGGGCGGTCTGCATCCAGTCGGCCTGGTGCGGCGGGTCGAGGTTGGCGAGCGGCTCGTCCATCAGCAGCACCTGCGCTTCGACCGCGAGGGCGCGGGCGAGCAGCACGCGCTGGCGTTCGCCGCCCGAGAGCTGGCCGAGCGGCCGGTCGCGCCAGTCCCAGGCCTGCGTGCTGCGCAGGGCCCGCTCCACGGCTTCGCGGTCGGCCTCGCTCGGGGCCGCGAGCCAGCGCTGGTGCGGCAGGCGGCCAAGCATGGCGACGTCGTAGACCATCAGGTCGTCGGCGCTCGCCTCGCCCGTGCCGCTCTGGCCGAGCCACGAGAGGCGCTGCGCGCGGATGCGGGCCGGGATCTTGCCCTCCGCCTCGCCGAAGAGCCGCACCTCGCCCCGGTGCGCGAGCAGGCCCGCAAGCGCCTTGAGCAGCGTCGACTTGCCCGCGCCGTTCGGGCCGACGATGCTGGTCCAGCGGGCGGACGAAAGTGCGAGGTCGATGCCGTGCAGCACTTCGGTCGCGCCGAGCGTGGCGCTGATGCGGCGCGCTTCGATGGCTGTGCCGCTCATGCCAGGCCTCCACGCGCGGCGCGCCGGTGCATCAGCCACAGCAGGTAGCTGCCACCGAGCACCGCGGTGAGCACGCCCACCGGCAGTTCCTGCGGCGCGATCAGCCAGCGCGCCAGGAGATCTGCCGCCATCAGCAGCAGGCCGCCCATCAGCGCCGCCAGCACGATCAGCCGCGCGTGCGTGGTCTTGACCACCGAGCGCACGAGGTGCGGCGCCGCCAGGCCGACGAAGGCGATCAGGCCGGTCTGCGCGACGGCCGCACCGGTGGCCAGCGCGAGCACCACGACCAGCGCCGCGCGCATGGCGCCCAGCGGCAGGCCGAGGCTGCGCGCGGTCGCCTCGCCGAGCGCCAACCCATCGAGCACCGGCGCCAGCGCCCACGCCGCCAGCAGGCACACCGCGCAGACAGCGCCCATCACGGCGCAGGCGCTCCAGCCGACCAGGCCGGTGCTGCCGAGAATGAAACCCTGGATGGCCTGGAGGATGTCGGCCGAGGCGATGGTGATCAGGTCTTTCGCCGCACCGAGCACCACGCCGACGATCACGCCTGCGAGCAGCAGCCGCAGCGTCTGCTGCACGCCGCGCGCCAGCGTGAGCGTCAGCAGCACCGCGAGCACCGCGCCGATGAAGGCCGCGCCGGTGAGGCCGAGCCGCATCACCCACTGCGTGCTCGCAGCGGAACCGCCGAAGAGCATCAGCGCCACCGCCACGCCCAGCGATGCGCCCGAGGCGCTGCCCAGCAGATACGGATCGGCCAGCGGATTGCGGAACAGCCCCTGCGCCACCGCGCCCGCGAGCCCCAGCAGCGCGCCCGCAAGCCACGCGCCGAGCGTGCGCGGCAGCCGGATGTCCCACACGATCTGCAGCGCCACCGGGTCGTGCCGCGCGGCCAGCAGGCTCTCGAAGCCGGTGCTGCCGATGCCCAGGCCGAACAGCAGCAGCGCGACGCCCAGCACCAGCAGTGCCGTGCCGAACACCACGACGCGGCGCAGGTGCGCGGTGTGCATGTGCGCGGTATGGATGTGCGCGGCGTTCACTGGCCCTTGTCCACCAGGCACTGCGCCATCAGGCGCGCCGCTTCGTCCATGCGCGGACCGGGCCGCACGAGCACGTCGGATTGCAGCGCGTCGAAGCGGCAGATGCGGCCTTCGCGCACCGCGCGGATGCCGCCCCAGCCGGGCCGCTGCTCCAGCCCCTGCGCGCTGCGCACGCTGACCATGATGAGGTCGGGATTGGCGCGCACCACGTACTCGGGGTTGAGCTTGGGAAACGGCCCGAGCTTCGCGGGCACGATGTTCTTCATGCCCAGCCGCGCGAGCGTCTCGCCGATGAACGACGACTCGCCCGCCGCATACGGCGTGCTGTTGACCTCGAAGTACACCCGCTTGCCCCGCGCGCTCGCAGGCACCGACTGCGCCGCGGCCGACACGCTCGCATCGATCACGCGCCACACGCGCGGCGCCTCGTGGGTGCCCAGCACCTGGTCGAGCTTGTCGAGCACGCGCTGCACGTCGGCGTGGCTCTTGGGTTCGAGCACCAATACCTTCAGGCCCAGCGCCTCGAGCCGCTGCGTGACGCGCGACGACTTGGCCAGCAGCACCGCATCGGGCCGGAGCGCGACGATGGCTTCCACATTGGGCTCGATGCCGCCGCCCATCTGCGGCAAGGCGCGCACTGCCGCCGGCGAGTTGGAATAGTTGTCCACGCCTACCAGCCGCTCGCAGGCGCCGAGCGCGCAGACGGATTCGGTGAGCGACGGCAGCAGCGAGACGATGCGCTGCGGCGGCTGCGGCAGGCTCACCGTGGTGCCGCGTTCGTCAACCACGTCCAAGGCGTGCGCGGCGAGCGCGCACAGCGACAGCCCGATGGCGGCGGCGATCGATGGAATCCGGCGCAGCTTCATCAGGCGGGTGCTTTCAGGCTCAGCGGCAGGCCGGCGGCCATCAGCGTCACGCGGCCACAGGCTGCGGCCACATCCTGGTTCAGCCGCCCCAGCGCATCGACGAAGGCGCGCGTCTCGCGGCCGAGCGGAATCACGCCCAGGCCGATCTCGTTGCCCACCAGCACCACCGGCCCGCGCGCCTCGCGCAGCGCGATCTGCAGCATGGTGGCGTGCGCCGCGGGCGTGCGCGTCACCGGCCGTGCGGCTTCGGTGCGCAGCGGCATCAAGAGGTTGGTGAGCCAGAGCGTGAGGCAGTCGACCACGACCAGCGTCTCGGGCGCGCTCTGGGTGACGATGGCGCGCGCGAGCTCGACCGGCTCCTCGATGGTCCGCATGCCGGGCACGCGCTCGGCGCGGTCGGCCTGGTGGCGCACGATGCGCTCCTGCATCTCGTCGTCGTGGGCCTGGGCGGTGGCGATCAGCACGGCGCGGTGGGTGCCGGGCGCGGCGGCGAGCCAGTCGGCCGCGCGCTGCTCGGCGCGGCGCGACTTGCCGCTCTTTTGCCCACCGAGGATGAATTCGTGCTCAACGGTCATCGATCTCTTCCTTTGCTGCGTCGTGGCCCAGCTCGATCGGCATCGCACCGAAGAGCCGCGCCGTGGCTTCCGGGCTGGAGGCGAACCATGCGTGGAAATAGCTGGCCCGCACCGGACCGTGCACATAGAAGGCCTCGCCGCCCCGCGCACCGACGGCCTGCGTGGCGCCGGGCCGGGCGGTGTGGGCGGAGGGCACGAGCGGCGTGTCGCAGCTCGAATAGTGGAACGTATGGCCGCGCAGGGTGTGGCTTCCCAACTGGAGTTGCTGGGGACCGAGGCCGGCGAGGCGCTTTTGCATCGTCACGCGGCCGGGCAGCAAACCCCAGAGACGATGGATGTGCTGCGGCGCTGCATCGGTGTGCGTGGCCAGTTCATCGAACAGCGCCATCATGCCGCCGCACTCGGCCCAGACGGGCCTGCCCGCGGCGACGTGCGCCCCCAGGGAGGCACGCATCGGTTCGTTCGCCGACAGGCCTTCGGCATGCAGCTCGGGGTAGCCGCCCGGCAGCCACACGGCATCGCAGGCCGGCAACGCATCGCCCGCCAGCGGCGAGAAGAACGCGAGCCGCGCACCGAGTGCCGAGAGCACATCGAGGTTGGCGGGATAGATGAAGGAGAACGCCGCATCGCGTGCGATGGCGATGGTGCGGCCCGCCAGCAGTTGCGTGGTGGCCGCGTCTTCCACCACAGCCGCATCGAAGCGCACTTGCGGCAGCTCGGCGACCGGCAAGCGGCCCAGCGGCGTTTCGGCCAGCACATCGGCCGCCGCATCGAGCCGCGCCATCGCGTCGTCGAGTTCGCCCGCGCCCACGAGGCCCAGGTGCCGCTCGGGCAACGCGAACCTCGCATCGCGCGGCAAGGCGCCCATCCATTGCGAGGGCTCCCGCAGCGCGTCCTTCAGCATGCCTGCGTGCCGCTCGCTGGCCACGCGATTGGCCAGCACGCCGGCCCACGGCAGGCCGGGCCTGAAGCTCTGCAGGCCATGGGCCAGCGCCCCGAAGGTGCCGGCCATCGCATGCGCGTCGATCACGGCCAGCACCGGCAGGCCGAAGCGCTCCGCGAGGTCGGCCGCGCTCGGCGTGCCGTCGAACAAACCCATCACGCCTTCGACGATCACGAGGTCGGCTTCGGCCGCCGCGGCATGCAGGCGCGCCCTGCAATCGGCCTCGCCCGTCATCCACAGGTCCAGCGAATGCACGGGCGCACCGGTGGCCAGCGCCAGCCAGTGCGGATCGAGAAAGTCCGGCCCGCACTTGAAGGCGCGCACGCGCCGGCCCTGCCGTGCATGCAGCCGCGCGAGCGCGGCGGCCACCGTCGTCTTGCCCTGCCCCGAGGCGGGCGCGGCGATCAGCACCGCGGCGCAGGTGGCTGCGGCGGCGTGTCGTGGCGAGCGGTCGTTTACTGCGGTGTCCACTTGAGGCCGAGGTAGGCGCTGCGGCCCCCGTTGGCGTAGAGCCGTGCGAACTGGTAGTCCTTGTCGCCCACATTGTCGATGCGGGCGATGAGGTTCAGGTCGCGCGTGATCTGCGTGCTGGCCGACAGGTTCAGCAGCGTGTAGCCGCCGAGCTTGACGGTGTTGGCCGTGTCGTCGTAGCGCTGGCTGGAGGCCTGCACCTCGGCGCCCAGCGTCCAGCCGGCCACGCGCCAGTCGGCGCCCAGCGTGCCGTGGCGCTTGGCGCGGCGTGCGAGCAGGTTGCCGGTGTCGGCATCCTTGGGGTCCTGCACGTCGAGCGAGGCGCGCAGCGTGACGTCGCCGATGCGCTGGCTGGCCGAGAGCGTCGCGCCCTGCAGGGTGGCGCGGTTCACGTTGGTGTAGCAGCCGAACGACGAGGCGCAGCCCCTGGCGGTGCCCACGAAGTTGATCAGGTTGCGCACGCGGTTGCGGTACACCACGATGCCGGCGGTGGTGCCGTCCTTGGCGTAGTTCAGGCCCAGCTCGACGTTGCGGCTGTCCTCGGGACGCAACGTGGCGATGCCGTATTCGCTGAAGCGCTGGTAGAGCGTGGGCACGCGGAAGGCGGTGCCGGCCGATGCGGTGAAGCGCAGCGACGGAAGAATGGCGAAGCCGTAGGCGGCGCTGCCGGTGGTCTTGCCGCCGAATTCGCTGTCCTTGTCGCGGCGCACGTGCAGCTGCAGCGAATGCGGGCCCTGCACGAAGCCGTAGCCCAGCGACAGCGCGTTCTGCGAGCGGTCTCGCGAGAACAGCTTGGCCGAGGTGGTGGGTGCGTTCTCCAGGCCGTCTTCGCGGCGCTCCAGCGTGGCCGTCACCAGGTGCGGGCCGAAGCGCAATTCGTTCTGGAACAGGTAGCCGCGCAGGTTGGTCTCGGTGCGATAGAACGAGGGCTGCGTCTTGTAGACCGATTGCGAGTCGGTCACCTGCACGCGGGTGCTGTAGATGTCGTTCCACTTGGCCGACCACGTGAGGCCCGCGGTGCGCAGCGTGTTGGTCGAGACGTCGTTCTTGAACAGGATCGGCGGCTTCGTCCTGAAGCTGACCGAGGCGTCGTAGCCTGCCTCGATGTTGCTCTGGAGCAGGGTGGCGTCGATGCGCTGGTCGGGCGTGATCTGCAAGCCCAGCTTCAGGTTGCCCGAGGTGCTGCGGTAGCCGTCGCGGTCGGGGCTGGTGAAGCCGTCCTTGGAGGGCGTGCGCTTGTCGGCCGGCTGCACGTTGAAGCCCTTGCTCTCTTCGTGCGCGACGCCGAACGAGTAGTCGAACAGGCCCGATTTGCCGCTCACGCCGCCTTCGATCTTGCGCAGGCCGTGGCTGCCCAAGCCGATGCCCGCATAGGGCGAGACGCCCTCTTCGCCGCGCTTGGTGAACAGCTGGATCACGCCGCCGATGGCGTCCGAGCCGTACACCGCGGCGGCCGGGCCGCGCAGCACTTCGATGCGGTCGATCTGCGAGAGCGGAATGCTTTCCCAGCCGGCGCCGCCAGTGGATTGCGAGTCGATGCGCACGCCGTCCAGGTAGACCGCGGTGAAGCGCGTTTCCGCGCCGCGGATGAACAGGCTGGTGGTGTTGCCCACGCTGCCGTTGCGCGTGATCTCGATGCCCGGCTGGCGCGCCAGCACGTCGGCCACGCCGGTCGCGCCGCTGCGCTCGATGGTCGCGCGGTCGATGATGGAGACATCGCCCACCAGGTCCGACAGCGGCTGCGGCGTGCGGTTGGCCGTGACCACCGTCTGGGGCAGCGCGGGCGTTGCTTCCTGCGCGAGCGCGGACAGCGGGATCAGTGACAGGCCGCCGAAGGCCGAGGCCAAGGCAAGCGGCAGGCACGCAAGATGACGGCGCGCAGGAGCGCGGCCGCGGGAAAGAGAAACGCAGGAAGTCATGGATCAGCCGAACGAACGTCAATGCCCCTGGCCGGCCTCCCCGCCGGCGCCTCGGGGCGCAATGACCGCCCCAGGCACGAACCGTTTCATCGGTTCATTGCATGCGGCAGCCGCCTTGTTGGCCGGTATCCGGGCTGGCAGAACGGCCCCTGCCGCCTTCCCAGGCACCTGTTTCAGGGCGCCCAGTGGCTGGATGGAAAGGGGTGGCGCCTTGCGGCGTCGTCTGCTTGACCGTTGCGGGGGCAGCGCAGGCGGCTTCGGCCTTGGTCCGATGTCCGGGGCTTCCGGATCTCGGGGGCGTTCACTCCTGCTTCCCGTTGAACTGCGCCGTGCGAACCACGGCGCGAGCACCAACGGGCGGGATTTTAGGCCCTGTGGCCGCGGCGCTAAGCCAAAAGTTGTGGCTGCCGCAACTTGGGCTACTTCGATTTGGCCGGGCGGACGGCCATCACCTCGATCTCGACCAGGTAGGCCGGGTTGGCCAGCGCCGCCACCTGCATTGCCGAACGCACCGGCAATCTCGGCTGCGCCGTGGTGCCGAAGAACTGGGTGTAGCCCTCCATGAAGCCGGCGAAGTCCATCTTGTTGTCCTTGGCCGGATCGCCCACCAGGAACACCTGCATCTTCACCACGTCGCCCATCGTGAGGCCCAGGCCCGTGAGGCTCTTCTCGATGGCCTTGAGCACGCCGACGGTCTGGCCCTTGGTGTCGCCGCCGTAGGCCGCCGCTGTGTTCTTGGGCGCGGCCGCATCCTGCAGCGGCGGCACCTGGCCCGAGAGATACACGTTGGTGAGCGAAGACGGCACCTCGACCGCGGCCGAGATCGGAAAGGTGGAGTTCGGAATGCGGTGGCGAATGACTTCGTCGGCCGCGTGCGCCGCCCCGGTGCCGGCTGCGAACAGGGCGGCGGCGAGCGCCAGTTGCTTTGTCTGGGTGAAGTGGGTCATGGTCATGCGTGTTGTCTCTCTGCTGGGTGGTAGATAGTGGATGGATGAAAGATCTGCCGGATGCCGCAACGAGGTCAAGGCCGCAGCTTCTTGACGCTCTCCGCGGAGATGGCATCGGGGTACTGATTGCCGAAATGCGTGCGCGCATAGCCGACCACCGAGGCGATCTGCTCGTCGCTCAGCATCTTGCCGAAGGCGGGCATGCCCTTCTGGCCGTTGATGACCACGTAGAGCGGGTACTCCGCGCTCGCCAGGCGCGGGTTCGATGCGAGCGGCGGGTAGGCGCCCGCGCCCTTCGCGCCCTGCCCCTGCGCCATGTGGCAGGCCTGGCAGGTGGCGCGGTAGATCGATTCGCCCGAGCTCTCCTGGAACCGGGGGCCGACGGAGAACGCGGGCTCGGGCGATTGCGCGAAGGCATGCCCGCCGATCGAGGCCAATGCGCCGAGCGAAAGGCCAAGCAGTGCGCGCTTGAAAGTCGTGAGAGTGTTGTTCATGGTGGGTGTGTCCTTCACTCTGCGTTCATGCAGCCACGGCGCGGGCGTGCAGCCGCTGGATGGCATCGAGCGACGAGAGCAGCGCGCCCTCCTGCCAGGCCGGAATGTAGGACGCGTGTTCGCCCGCGAGCGCGATGCGCCCGTCGACCTGGCACAGGTTCTTGTAGTGCTTCTGGCGCGTCTCGTCGGTCCACATGCCGTAGCAGCCGTGCGAGCCCGGCACGCGGTGCCAGCCGACCGAGATGCCGTTGTCGAACTCGCGCGCGTACTGCGGATGCAGCTGCGTGCCGAACTCGACCGCGCGGCGCACGCGCTCCTCGGGCGCCATCGCGGTGAATTCGTAGGAGTTCGGGCCGTCGAACACATAAGCGCCCAGCACCACCGCCTTGCCCTTGGCGCCGTAGCGCGTGGAGGGGTACGAGATGCGCGAGATCGGCAAATCGGTGTAGCTGATGCCGCCGTAGATGTGCTCGTCTTCTTCCCAGAAGCGGCGCTTGAACTGCAGGCCCACCTTCACCGAGGCGCCATAGGGCACGGCGTTGATCGCCTCCTGCATCGGGGCGCCGACCTGGATGTCGATCTGGCTCAACACCGACAGCGGAATGGTGCACAGGCACCAGTCGGCCTTGGCCTGCGTGACCGCGCCGCCCTTGGCTTCGTCGGTGTAGGTGACGGTGACGCCGCGGTCGTTCTGCTCGATCTTGGTGACCTTCGCGCCGTAGCGGATGAGGCTGCCGACTTCTTTCTGGAAGGCCTTGGCGATCATGTCCATGCCGCCCACGGGCTGGAAGATCGCGCTCTGGAATTCGTAGTCCTGGCCGCTCGCGATGTAACGCCAAAGGTTCGATTGCAGCAGCTCGCTCATGTCCAGCGGCTTCGATGGCTTGGCCAGCGGCATGAGGCCGCCGCCCGCATCGACTTCATAGCCGCGGCGGTCGCTGCCGATGGGGCCTTCGCGATAGCGGAACTGCGTGTCGAGCGCACCCCAGCGGCGCAGGCCTTCGAGCAGTTTTTCCTTGTCTTCCTTCGTCAGCGCCGCATCGAGGTTGCCCTGCTGCGTCGCCTTGCCGAGCAACTCGGCCACATAGCCCTGGTAGTCGGCCTGCACGTGGCGATAGCGCTGCGGCTTGCCGCCATAGGCCTTGCTCGAATGCACGAGCGCGTTGTAGTTGACCTGGATGAAAGGCTCGAGCGCAACGCCCAGCCGCTTGCAGTAGCCGAGCACCGCGTGGTGATGAAAAGGTATGCGCCACGGACCCGGGTTGAAGTACTCGCCCTTCGCAAAGCCGCACTGTTGCGCGGCACCACCGAGCTCGGTGAAGGTGTCGCCACCGCGCAGCGTCCAGCAGCGGCCACCCGCGCGCTGGCTGAACTCGAGCACCTTCACCGAGTAGCCCGCGGCGCGCAGTTCGAGCGCAGCGGCCATGCCAGCCAGACCCGCACCAAGAACCAGCACCGAAGCGCCCTTCTTTGCACCATCGAGTTTCGGAGGACCGCCGTAGTTGGACTCGGCAGCGAAACCCAGGGAGGTCATCGCCTGGTACATCGCGCCGCCACCTGCAGTCTTGCCGATGAGCGCGAGCAGGTCGCGCCGGCTGAATAGAGTGTTGTTCTTCGTGGTCATGGAGTGGCTATAAATGTTTGAAACGCCACTGCGAAGGCAGCAGAATCCATGCCAGACAAGGCACCGCGCGCCCTGCAGGCGGGCCCCATTCCCCGGGAAACTACAATCGCCAACCATGCCCGCCTCCAGCCCCATCGATCAGATCGCCGAGCGTGTGGAACGCATGCTCGTGCGTCACGAAGAGGTACAGCGCACCAATGCGCTGCTCCAGGAACAGGTCGATGCGCTCACGCGCGAACGCGACGGGCTCAAGTCGCGGCTCGCCGCGGCACGCACGCGCCTCGACGCGCTGCTCGAGCGGCTGCCGGCCGAACCACCTCCCGAAGACTCCACCGCATGAAGCAGATAGAAGTACAGATCATGGGCCAGAGCTATTTGCTCGGCTGTCCCGACGGCGGCGAGCCGCAGTTGCGCGATGCGGTCGAACGCGTGGATGCCGCCATGTGCAAGATCCGCGATGCGGGAAAAGTCAAGGCGCGCGATCGCATCGCGGTGCTGGCCTCGCTGAACCTGGCCTTCGACCTGGCGGCACAACAGTCGGTTGCGGTTGCCGCGCCTGCCGCTGCGCCCGTGCGTGCCACGACCGAGCCCGGAGAAGTCGATGCCAAGGCCGCCCAGCTCATTCAAAAGCTCGATCAGGCGCTGGCCGGCGATGGTCATTTGCTCTGAATGAACACCATGGACTCATACGGAGCGTAAAATCCGAACTGTCTGCGGTGCGCGTCGGGCTTAATATTTCCTTGTTCCAATGCTCTCCGGAGCCGGGCTTGGTACATCGCTCGACGGGTGTGATCATCTCGCGTCAGATGAACCCGAAGTCTTGCTGCCCTCGCCCACCTGAACCCTGGTTCAGGATGCGGGTTCGGCGCCCACTTGCAGACACCTTTTTCCATTGGCACGGCCCCCAGCACACACTGCTCGGGGCCGTTGCTTTGTCCGAAGACCTGCAACGTGACCGATCTCCTCGACCCCCTCCTGATTCTTGAACTGGCCGCGCTCGGCCTGGGCACCGGCTTTCTCGCGGGCCTGCTGGGCATCGGCGGCGGCATGCTGATGGTGCCGTTCATCACGATCATCATGGGTCACCGCGGCGTATCGTCCGATCTCGCGGTGAAGATGGCGATCGCCACCTCGATGGCCACGATCATCTTCACCTCGGTCTCCAGCGTGCGCGCGCACCACAAGCGCGGCGCGGTGCGCTGGGACATCGTCAAGCGCCTGGCACCCGGCATCGTGATCGGCAGCCTGGCCGGCAGCCTGGGCGTATTCGCGCTGCTCAAGGGCACGGCGCTGGCCATCTTCTTCGCGCTCTTCGTGGGCTTCTCGGCCACGCAGATGTTCCTCGACCGGAAGCCCAAGCCCACGCGCCAGATGCCGGGCACCGGCGGCCAGCTCGCGGCCGGCGGCGTGATCGGCTTCATCTCGGGCCTGGTGGGCGCGGGCGGCGGCTTCATCAGCGTGCCGTTCATGGCGTGGTGCAACATCTCGATCCACAACGCGGTGGCCACGAGCGCGGCGCTGGGCTTTCCCATCGCGGTGGCCAACGTGATGGGCTATGCGATCAGCGGCCAGTCGGTGCAGGGCCTGCCCGCGGGCTCCTTCGGCTACATCTGGCTGCCGGCGCTGGTGGTGATTGCGCTGTGCAGCGTGTTCACCGCGCCGCTGGGCGCCAGGGCCGCGCACACGCTGCCCGTGAAGAAGCTCAAGCGGGTGTTCGCGAGCATCCTCTACCTGCTCGCCGCCTACATGCTCTGGAAGGGCCTGCAAGGCTGAGGCACGGGTTGGAAAGCACGGGGCTGGAAATAGCCCTTCGGTTCTCGGGTGAGACCCGTTGCGACCCACAGGTCGCAGCCGTATAACGGTTTCATGAAAATCCTCATCGCCGTCGATGGCAGCGCCTACACCCGCAAGGCGCTGGACTACCTCGTCGCCAACCGCGCCATGTTCGTGGACGGGCACGAGCTCATCGTGGTCCACGTGTGCACCGGCATCTCGGGCCACGTGACGCGGCACCTGAGCAAGGAGATCGTGACGGAGTACTACGCCGAGGAGAGCGCCAAGGTGCTCGATCCGGTGAAGGCGCTTCTTGCCGAGAAGGGTGTGGGCAACTACACGATCGACAAGCGCCACGGCCATGCGGCCGAGGAAATCCTCAAGTCGGCCACCGCCGCGCAGGCCGAGCTGATCGTGCTCGGCACCCACGGCCACGGCCTCTTCGGACGCGCGCTGATGGGCTCGGTGGCGACCAAGGTGATCGGCGAGACCGACATCTCGGTGCTGCTGGTCCAGTAGCAAGCGCCCGGCTGCTACTGCGCCCTCGGCACCTGTGGGTGCCGCCACTCGCGCGGCGAGCAGCCGAAGCGCTCGCGGAACGCGCGGCTGAAATGCGCCGCATCGTTGAAGCCGCGCCCATACGCGATCTCCCCCACCGGCTTGCCCGCCAGGCGCGGCTCCAGCAGGTCGCGGCTGCAGGCGTCGAGCCGGCGCTCCCAGATGTACTGCGAGGGCGTCAGCGGCTCGCTCTTGAAGACGCGGTGGATGTGGCTCGCCGACACCCCGAGCGAAGCCGCGATGCTGCCCACCGAGAGCGACGGATCGGCCAGTTGCTCGTCGATGCACCGCTTCACGCGCGCAAGGTGGTACGCCGTGAGGTTACTGAGCGACGGCGCACGCGCCGCCGGCAGCGTCTGCAGGCCCGCCACGAGGATGCTCTGCACGCCGTTGGCCACGGCCAGCGCCGATGCGGGCTGCAGCGTGTCGATGTCCTCCCGCAGCGTGCGGATCATGCCCAGCAGCAGATGCCCCGCGCCCTCCTTGCCCGACACCGTGGTGGCCGTCAGCGCCTCGGTGTCGCGCAGTTCGCTGCGCAGGCGCTCGCCGGGCAGCTTGAGCACGATCTGCTCGAAGGTGTCGTCGAAAAGCAGTTGGTAAGGCCGCGTGCTGTCGTACAGCGCGAAGTCACCGGCCGAGAGCACCGCATCGCGCCCGTCCTGGCGCACCACGCCGCGCCCCTCGGCCTGGATGCTCACGAGGAAATAGTCGTCGCCCGAGCGCGCGATGTGCCCGCTCGTGCGCATGACCTTCTGCGGACCCGACCTGACCACCGACACGTCCAGGCTGGGCAGCGAGTGCTGGCGGATGCTGCCTTCGAAGCGGCCGATGTCGTCCGGCCGCACCGGGTCGCACCCGAGCTGCACGTAGACGTTGCAGATCATGTCGGTCCAGTAGGCCAGGCGCTGGTCGCGCGCCACGGCATCGGTGCTGAGCAACTGGTTCATGGGGGTCCCCGGAAAGCGCATGCAACGCTGGAACAAGAACGCCGCCAGTTCGGATCAAGGCGTTCCGCGGCGGCGAATCTACGCTTCAAGCAACCCGCATGCCACCGCGCAAACCCGCGTTGGGGGTGTGCGAAGTTGTTTCATCCACCCCACCACCATCACCTCCGGAAGCCCGCCATGCCCACCACCGTTCATCCCAAGCTCCGCGTCGCCGCCGTTCAGGCCGCGCCCGTGTTCCTCGACCTCGACGGCACCATCGACAAGACCATCGAGCTCATGGCCCAGGCAGCGGGCCAGGGCGTGAAGCTCATCGCCTTTCCCGAGACCTGGGTGCCCGGCTATCCCTGGTGGATCTGGCTCGATTCGCCCGCCTGGGGCATGCAGTTCGTGCAGCGCTACCACGACAACTCGCTGGTGGTCGGCTCGGCCGAGTTCGACCGCATCAAGGAGGCCGCACGCAAGCATCGCATCTGGGTGTCGCTCGGCTACAGCGAGAAGGCCGCGGGCAGCCTCTACATCGCGCAGGCGCTCTTCGACGACCAGGGCAACACCGTGCAGACGCGCCGCAAGCTCAAGCCCACGCACGTGGAGCGCACCGTGTTCGGCGAAGGCGACGGCGCCGACCTCGCGGTGGCCGAGACGGCCATCGGCAACGTCGGCTCGCTCTCGTGCTGGGAGCACCTGCAGCCGCTCAGCAAATACGCGATGTATGCGCAGAACGAGCAGATCCACTGCGGCGCGTGGCCCAGCTTCTCGCTCTACCGCGGCGCTGCCTACGCGCTCGGGCCGGAGGTCAACAACGCGGCGAGCCAGGTGTACGCGGCCGAGGGCCAATGCTTCGTGATCGCGCCGTGCGCCACCGTCTCGCCCGCGATGAGCGAGCTGATGTGCACCGATGCCGGCAAGCAGCAGATGCTGCGCACCGGCGGCGGCTTCGCGCGCATCTACGCACCCGACGGCTCGCCGCTCGGCACGCCGCTGGCCGAAGACCAGGAGGGCCTGGTGATCGCCGACATCGACCTGGGCATGATCTCGCTCGCCAAGGCGGCGGGCGACCCGAGCGGGCACTACTCGCGACCCGATGTCACGCAGCTGCTGCTCAACAAGACGCGCCGCGAGCCCGTGGTGCTGCAGCGCACGCCCGAGCCCGATCGCAGCGCACCCGAAGCCGTGGCCGCGGGCACCGAGCCGCGCCTGCAGCTCGCGGCCTGACCGCACCGGAGCCCCGCCATGGAATCCGCCATTGCCGAGCACCTGAAATGCCCCCGCACGCGGCACCGCCGCGTCGAGGACGACTACACGCCGCCCTACCCCGTCTGGTCGGCCCGCGCACCGGCTTCGGTGACGCAGGTGGTGATGGGCTATTTCGGCGTGCAGTCGCGCGGCCCCCAGATGCAGGGCCGCGCCTGCGCCGCGCTGATGAAGATCGCGCGCGATTTCGCGCTGCCCGACGGGCCGGGCCATCACGACCTCACGCACTGCGTCGATGCCGACGGCTTCGACAACATGGTCGCGATCGCCTACTGGGACGACGCCGCGGCCTTCGCACGCTGGAGCGCGACGCCCGCCATCAACGCATGGTGGCGCTCCGACGAGCGCCTCGCGGAGGGCCTCGGCTACTTCCGCGAAATCGCCTCGCCGCGCGTCGAGCACTTCGAGACCATGTTCAACACGCCGGACCGCTTCGAGGGCGTCGGCGTGGTGATGGGAGAGGTCAGCGGTGAGTTGCAGGAGCACGGCTACTGGGGGTCGATGCGCGACCGCATCCCGCTTTCGCAGACCGATGCGCTGTCGCCCTCGGGCACGCGCGCGGTCATCGCCGGCGCGCCGGCACCGGGCCAGCGCGTGCGCATCGCGGGCCACGAGAACATCGCGATGATCCGCTCCGGCCAGGAATGGACCGACACCGCCGGCCAGGAGCGCACGCTCTACCTGGAGGAGATGGAGCCGGTGCTGCGCGAAGGCATGGACTTCTTGCGCGACCAGGGCCTGTCCATCGGCTGCTACAGCAACCGCTACATGCACCACCTCGACGCGAAGGGCGCGCCGCTGCAGAAGTCGTTCGGCCTGAGCTACTGGCGCTCGCTCGCCGACATGGAGCGCTGGGCCGAATCGCATCCCACGCACGTCGCGATCTTCGGCAGCTTCATGCGCTATGTGCAGGCGCTGAATTTCCAGCTGCAGCTGCGCGTGTACCACGAGGTGTCGGTGCTCAAGGCCGACGAGCAGAGCTACGAATACATCAACTGCCACGCGCGCAGCGGGCTCATGAACGGGCTGTCTGCGGCCTGAGAAAAATTCGACGCGCGGGATTGCCTTAGGATTCGCCCCCTCTTTCTCAAGGCCGCAAGGCAAGGACCCCGACCATGTGGAGCGATCTCGAAAGACTCGTCGAAGCCTCGATGCAGGAGTGGCAAGTGCCCGGCCTTGCGCTGGCGGTGATCCAGGACGGCGAGGTGGTGCTGCAAAAGGGCTACGGCGTGCGCGACACCGACACCGGCCTGCCCGTGACCACCGACACGCAATTCTTGCTGTGCTCGATCACCAAGTCGTTCACCGCCGCGGGCCTCGGCCTGCTGGTCGACGAACGCAAGCTGGACTGGGACCGCCCGGTGCGCGAGGTGCTCCCCGAGTTCCGCCTGCACGACGCGGTGGCGACCGGGCGGCTCACGGTGCGAGATCTCCTGTGCCACCACAGCGGGCTGCCGCGCCACGACTGGATCCACATGCCCGGCGACCTGAGCAACGCGCAGATGCTCGCCGCGCTCAGGCACCTCGCGCCGAACAAGGACCTGCGCGACACCTTCCAGTACTCGAACCTGGGCTACCTCGTCGCGGGAATGATCACCGAGCGCATCAGCGGCCAGCGCTACGAAGACTTCACCACCGAGCGCCTGATGAAACCGCTGGGCCTTCACCACTTCGGCTTTTCCATCGAGGCGCTCGGCGCCGCCGAAGACGGCGCCCGTCCGCATGCGATCGACGGCGACGAGCGCCATCGGTCGCCGCTGTCGCCCATCCGCGCGACGCCCGCCGGCGGCATCAACGCCTCGGTGGCCGACCTGGCGAAATGGGCGCGCTTCCTGCTCGACGGCAAGGCGGACGGCCGCCAACTGCTCTCGCCGCAAGCGCTGCGAGAGATGACTACACCGCGCGTGCACATGGGCCGCTCCGAATACGCGGAGATCGGCGATTCGCACTACGGCCTGGGCCTCTTCTGCGAGCAATACCGCGGCGATCGCACGATCGCGCACTCGGGCTCGTGGACCGGCTGGAGCACGCTCATGACGCTGCTGCCGGAACGCCTCGCCGGCGTCGTGGTGCTGACGAACCGCACGCCGGGCGGTGCCACGCCCATCCTCACCTTCGCGGCGCTCGACCGCCTCTCGGGCCGCGAGCCGATCGACTGGTTCGGCCGGCTCGCACCGAAGCGCCGGCAGGCCGTGGCACAGCAGAAGCTCGACAAGAAGGCTGCCGCGGAAGTTCGCCACAGCGAAACCCGGCCGAGCCATCCGCTCGGAGACTATGCCGGCGAGTACGAGCATCCGGCCTATGGGCGCATCCGCATCGAGCAACGGGGGGACGGGCTTGCATGGCACTGGCGCGGCACGGAAGACCTGCTCCAGCACCGCCACTACGACGTCTTCATCACGCCCGACCGGCCGACGATCATGCATCCGAGCGACCGCACCCTCACCTTCCGCTACGACCGGCAGGGCCACATCGACCGCATCGAGGTGCCCCTGGAGCAGATGGTGGACGACATCGTGTTCCGCCGCGTCGCGGCCGGCGAGGTGCTGGACCCCGCCTTCCGCCGGCTGTGCGCCGGCGACTACCTGCATGCGGGGCGCGTGATCGAGATCCGGCTCGACGCCGGCGACCAGCTCAGCATGACGATCCCGGGCCAGCCGACCTACCGGCTGCTGTCGGCCGGCGGGCGGCGCTTCAACGTCGAGACGCTCGAAGGCTTCAGCGCGGAGTTCCGCCGGCCTTCACCGGAGGTGGTGGATGCGCTGGTGTTTCACGAGCCGCGCGTCACTGCGCTCGCGCCGAGGATCACCGGGGACTGAGCGGGCCTAGGCAAACAGCCCCTTGTGCTCGGCGCGCAGCAGCGCCTTCTGCACCTTGCCCATCGTGTTGCGCGGCAGTTCGGGCACGACGAAGCAGCGCTTGGGGATCTTGAAGTTAGCGAGCCTGGACTTGAGCTCGGCCACGATCGCATCGGCATCGATGGCCGTGCCCGCCTTGGCGATCACGATGGCCACGCCCACTTCGCCGAAGTCGGGGTGCGGCACGCCGATGACCGCGCTCTCGGCCACGCCGGCCATCTCGTTGATGTAGCCCTCGATCTCGGCCGGGTAGACGTTGTAGCCGCCGCTGATGATCAGGTCCTTGCTGCGCCCGACGATGGTGATGTAGCCGCGGCCGTCGATCTTGCCGACGTCGCCGGTCTTGAAGAAGCCGTCGGCGGTGAACTCTTCGGCCGTCTTCTCGGGCATGCGCCAGTAGCCGGCGAACACATTGGGACCGGCCACCTCGATGCCGCCGATCTCGTCGGTGGTGCAGTCGTTGCCGTTCTCGTCGCGCACGCGCAGCTGCACGCCCGGCAGCGCGAAGCCGACCGTGCCGCCGCGGCGCTCGCCCTGCTCGGGCTTGTAGGGGTTGGAGGTGAGCATGACCGTCTCGCTCATGCCGTAGCGCTCCAGGATGGTGTGGCCGGTGCGCCCCTGCCACTCGTCGAAGGTCTCGATGAGCAGCGGCGCCGAGCCCGCGACGAAGAGCCGCATGTTGCGCACCGCCTTGCGCGTGAGGCCCGGCTCGGCCAGGAGGCGCACGTAGAGCGTGGGCACGCCCATGAACACGGTGGCCTCGGGCAGCTTGGCGACGATGCGCCTGGGATCGAACTTCGAGAACCACAGCATCTTGCTGCCGTTGAGCAGCGCGCCGTGCAGCGCGACGAAGAGGCCGTGCACGTGGAAGATGGGCAGCGTGTGGATGAGCACGTCACCCGGCGTCCAGCCCCAATAGTCCTTGAGCACCTCGGCGTTGGACAGCAGGTTGCCGTGCGTGAGCATCGCGCCCTTGCTGCGGCCGGTCGTTCCGCTGGTGTAGAGGATCGCAGCGAGGTCGTCGGGCGACTTCTTCGCGGGCGTGTGCCTGTCGCTGCACTGCGCGGCCACTTCGAGCAGCGTGCCGGTGCGGTCGTCGTCGAGCGTGAACACGTGCCGCGTGCCCGCCGCGGTGGCGATGGGCCCGACCCACGAGGCATTGCGGCTGGTGCACACCACGACCGCGGGCTCGGCATTGCCGATGAAGTATTCGATCTCCGCGCTCTGGTAGGCGGTGTTGAGCGGCAGGAACACATAGCCTGCGCGCAGCGTCGCGAGATACAGCAGCATCGCCTCGACCGATTTCTCGACCTGCACCGCGATGCGCGCGCCCTTCTCCAGCTTCAGCGCATCGAGCAGGTTGGCGATCATCGCGCTCGCGCGTTCGAGGTCGCGCCACGAATAGAAAAGGCCGTTGTCGGTCTCGACCGCGATGCCGTCCAGGTCGGCGGGAAAGGCCGCGCGCAAGGCGGCGAACAGGTTGGCGTTGGTTGGCTTCTTCATCTGGCAGGTACTTCAGAAATTCGGTGTGCGCTTGGCAAGGAAGGCGGCGATGCCTTCGCGGTGCTCGGCGGAATCGGCGTAGTCGTAGGCCGTGGCGAGCAGGCGCTGCGTGGACTGCGCGCCGGCCTTCAACATGGCGAAGGTGCGCTTGTGCAGGCGCGCGGCCTGCGGCGCGAGCGCGGCGATGCGGTCGGCGTGCGCCTGCACGGCCGTCGCGACCTCATGGTCGGGCAGCACCTGCAGCAGGAAGCCCGCGTCGTACAGGCGCTGGGCGCCATGCACGCCGGCGGCCAGCAGCATGTCGCGCGCGAGCACGTCGCCGATGGCGCCTTGCACCAAGGCCGCTTCGCGCGGCGCCATCGGAAAGCCCAGTCTGGCGATCGGCGCGCCGAACTTCGCGGAGGCGCCGGCGATGCGGATGTCGCAGCAGCTCGCGATCTCGATGCCGGCGCCCATGCAGGCGCCTTCGATCTGCGCGACCAGCGGCACGGGGCAGTCGAGCAGGGCCTGCAGCGCGGCCCACACTTCGTTCTCGTGGAACTCGCGCAGGCTCGGCTCTTCGAAGCGGAACGACGGGTATTCGGAGATGTCGCCACCCGCGCAGAAGGCACCGCCTTCCCCGCGGATCACGACGCACCGCAGGCCCGCATCGTCCAGGCCCGCGAACACCGCGCGCAGTTCGCGCCACATCGCGCGCGTCATCGCATTGAGGCGGCCCGCGTTCGACAGCGTGACGACCGCCAGCGCGCCCTCGCGCTGCACCGATACGGACGCGCGTTCGCGCTGCACCGACACGGACGCGCGTTCGCGCCTGGGCGACGCAGTGCCCGCAGCCGTCATTCGAGCTTGGCGCCCGACGCCTTCACGACCGCGGCCCAGCGCTTGATTTCGGCGTTCACGAAGCCGCCGTAGGCCGCCATGGTGAGGGTCGGGATCTCGGAGCCGTTCTGCGCCCAGATGGTCTTGAGCTCGTCGGTGGCGAGCGCCTTCTTCATGTCGTCGACCGCGCGCGCCTGCGCATCGGCCGGCGTGTTCTTCGGCGCCCAGAGGCCATACCAGGTGGTGACGGTGTAGTCGGGCAGGCCCACTTCGGCGGCGCAGGGCACGTCGGGGAAGGCCGGGTTGCGCTTGGTGCCCGCGACCATCAGCGCCTTGATGCGGCCGCTCTTGATGTGCTGGGCCGAGGAACCCAGGCCGTCGAACATCAGGTCGACGTTGCCCGAGATCAGGTCCGACAGCGCCGGGCCCGCGCCGCGGTACGGGATGTGGGTGATGAAGGTGCCCGTCTGGATCTTGAAGAGCTCGCCCGCCAGGTGGTGCGAGGTGCCCGAGCCGGCCGAGCCGTAGTTGAACTTGCCCGGGTTGCGCTTCACCAGCGCAATGAATTCCTGGATCGTGTTGGCCTGCACGCGCTTGGGGTTGATGACCACCACCTGCGGCACGTTGGCCAGCAGCATCAGCGGCACGAAGTCCTTCTCGATGTCGTAGTCGAGCCTGGGATACACCGAGGGTGCGATCGCGTGGTGCACGGCGCCCATGAAGAGCGTGTACCCGTCGGCCGGCGCCTTGGCCGCGATGCTCGCGCCCAGCGTGCCGCCGGCACCGCCGCGGTTGTCGATCACCAGCGTCTGTCCTGCCACCTTGGTGAACTGGCCCGAGAGCGGCCGCGCGAAGGCATCGGTGCCGCCGCCGGCCGGGAACGGCACGATCATCGTCACCGGCTTGGTCGGCCAGCTTTGGGCGCGCGCGGCGCCGCAAAGAACGGCCGCACCGGCGGCGGCCACGCGCAAAACATCACGTCGCTGAAAACTCTGGTTCATGTGTCTCTTCTCCGATCGTTGTGGATTCTGCCGCCCGATGCGGCGGTAGGCGCCTTCTCTGCGCCCGCTTTTTTTCGCTCTTTCCGCTCTTTCCGCTCTTGCCGAACACTCAGCCTTTTTTGAAGAACAGGCTTTCGATGTCTCCCGATACCGCGACCTTGCCATCGCCCAGCCAGGCCCTGTGCTTGTCCAGGCGCTTCAGGTCATACAGGTAGTTGACCATGAGCCCGTACGACTGCTTGTGCCCCTTGGGCGACGGATCGCCCGCCCAGTTCAGCCGCTCCACCCGCGCGCCGTTGCCCAGGTGAAAGCGTGCGACCGGGTCGGCCGGCGTGCCGTCCACCAGCGCGCGGCCCAGGTACTCGGCAGCGGCTTGCAGCAGCCATTGGCGCAGCGGCGACTTCGCATCGAAGGTGGCCGCCGCATCCACGGCGGCGAGCAGGCGATCGGCCGTGGGCGGCACGGAGCCGACCAGGCGGCCGAGTTCGGCCTCGCGCTTTTCGTCCAGCCGCGGCATGAGATCGGCGGCGTTCTTTGCCAGCCAGGTGCGAAAGCCCGGGATCGGCGAGAGCGTGGCGAAGGTCTTGAGGCGCGGCAGTTCGTCCTGTAGCGTCTCGACCACGCGCTTGATGAGCGAATCGCCGAAGCTCACGCCACGCAGGCCGGTCTGGGTGTTGCTGATCGAATAGAAGATCGCGGTGGTCGCCTTGGCGGGCAGCACCGGCACGGCCGCCTCGTCCAGCAGCGGCGTGATGCCGTCGCTGATGCGGTCGACCAGCGCCACCTCGACAAAGATCAGCGGCTCGTTGGGCAGGCGCGGATGAAAGAAGCCGTAGCAGCGGCGGTCGCTGTCATCGAGCCGGTTCTTCACGTCGGACCAGCTCTTGATGTCGTGCACCGCCTCGTAGCGGATGAGCTTCTCGATCAGCGAGGCCGGCGAATCCCAGTCGATGCGGCGCAGTTCTAGAAAGGCGACGTCGAACCAGGTGGAGAAGAGCTGCTCCAGTTCGGCATCGAGCGCGAGCAGGCGCTTGTCGGCCTTCAGGCACGGCAGCAGGTCGGCGCGCAGGTCGACCAAAAAGCGCATGCCCGCGGGCTCGACGGCAAAACGCTGCAAGAGGCGCATGCGCGGCGAGACCAGCGCGCGGCGCAGCTTGGATTCGGCCTGCCCTTCCTCGGGCGTGCCGACCGCGGCCTGGTGCTGGTCGCGCGCGGTCTTGAGCTTTTGCGCATCGGCGGCGAAGTGCTCGCTCATCAGCGCCCAATAGTCGCGGCGTTCCTCGGGCGTGGCATCGGCGTAGGCCTGGGCGATGGCGTGGGCCCGGCGGCCGCCTTCGACCTCGCTCACGCGCGGATCGATCACGGCCTGCAGGTCGGTCAGCACGCGGCGCAGCGCGCGCGGCGACAGGGCCTCGTCGGCCTTGCGCAGCGTGACCTGCAGGCGCTCTGCGGTGGTGCGCTCGCTGGGCTTGAACGTGTTCTTCGGTGCGCTCTTCGCCGTGCTTTCGGGCGCCACGGGCACCTTGGACTTTTCGCCAGAACGCAGCCGCGCCTGGAACCATTCGGTCGCACTCATCGCTGGACTCCCCTGTGAACGGATGCGGGCGTGCCGCGGCAAATCGTCATGGCATCACCCTGGATTTCTGTTGCCGCGCGACCTCGCGCAGTGCCTCGCGTTGCCGCGTCAGGTGCGTGCGCATGGCGGCATCGGCGCCTTCGCTGTCGCGCGCCTTGAGCGCCGCGAACACGGCCAGATGCTCGGACAGGCTCTGGTCGAGCCGGCCCGGCGCGTGCAGTTGCTGCAGGCGCGCGAGCTTCAATATCTTGCGCAGGTCGCCGATCACCTGCGCGAGCCATCGGTTGTCGGCCAGCTTGATGATCGCCTCGTGAATGATGTGGTTGGTGGCGTAGTAGTCGTTGATGCGGCGTGCCTTGGCGTGGCGCACCAGGCGCTCGTGCAGCCCATCGAGCTCGTGCAGCTCGGCATCGCTCGCGTTGCGGGCCGCCTCGTAGGCGCAGCGGCCTTCGAGCAGCGCGATGACCGGGAAGATCTCGTCCAGGTCGCGCTCGGTCACCTCGTTGACGAAGCAGCCGCGCCGCGGTTCGTGCCGAAGCAGCCCTTCCGCGGTCAGCACCTTGAGCGCCTCGCGCAGCGGCGTGCGGGAGATCGAGAGCCGCTCGCACAACGCCACCTCGTCCAGGAAACTGCCCGGCGCCAGCGCGCCCGCAAAGATCTGCTCGCGCAGCGTGGCGGCGACTTCGTCGTGCAGGGAGTTGGGGACCAGGCGCATGGGAATCGGGGCGGGCAACCTTGGGTGGCGCGGCGTAATTTCCTGTAATTACGCGTAATTGTGAGCGCCTCGACGATGGGGCGCAAGTGCCGCGCATCGCCTGCGCGGCTCGGATTTACCCTGAGAACTTACGGATTCAGGCGCGCGCAGCGACGCTCTTCGAGCGGCCGAACCAGAACCACAGCGCAATGCCGCCGATCACCATCGGCACGCTCAGCCACTGCCCCTGGCTCAGGCTCAGCGCCCTAAGGCCGAGGAAGTCGTCGGGCTCGCGGAAGTACTCGGCAAAGAAGCGCAGCGCGCCATAGCCGATCAGGAACACCGCGGCCACCTGCCCTTGCTTGCGTTCCTTGCGCGCGTAGAGCCACATGACCACGAACAGCAGCAGGCCTTCGAGCAGGAACTGGTAGATCTGCGAGGGATGGCGCGGCAGCATCGAGCCGCTCTGCGCAAACACCATGCCCCAGGGCAGCTCGGGACTGCTGAAACGGCCCCAGAGTTCGCCGTTGATGAAGTTGCCCACGCGGCCCGCGGCCAGGCCGGTCGGCACGCAGGGCGCGACGAAATCCATCACCTGCCAGAACGGCCGTGCACGCGAATGCGCGAACCACACCATCGCGCCGATCACGCCCAGCATGCCGCCGTGAAAGCTCATGCCGCCCTGCCACACGTAGAGGATCTCGAGCGGATGCGTGAGGTAGAACTCGGGCTTGTAGAACAGGCAATAGCCCAGCCGCCCGCCGACGATCACGCCCATCACGCCGAGGAAAAGAATGTCCTCGATGTCCTTGCGCTGCCAGGCGCCCTGCCCGACCAGCGAGCGGTACGGCTCGTGGCGCAGGCGGCGGGTGCCGAGAAAGTAGAACAGCGCGAAGGCCGCCAGGTAGGTGAGGCCGTACCAGTGGATGGCCACTGGCCCGAGCTGCAGGGCGATAGGGTTGATCTGCGGATACATGAGCATCCGCGGATTGTGCCCGGAGCATTTGACTCGCCCCCAGGCTTCGCGCACTTCGTGTCGCTTCTCCTACCCCCTACCGGGGGCAGCACCTGCGGCCCGGCAAATCCGGTCCGCGGTGTTTACGCGAAAGGGCCCGGGGTCAGCGCCCGAATTTCCACCACAGGAGCCCCGCCACCGCGGCCGGCACCGCGAAGATCAACAGGAAGATCGGCAGCTCCTCGGCCACCGAGTACCCCGCCTTGATCACGCCCACCGCCATGTTGATGCCCGCACCGATGAACCACGCCGGAATGAACCACTTGGCGGCGGTGGCCAGCGCCAGCGAAGAGCCGTCGCCGATGAAGCGGCTGGCCAGGAGAAAGATCACCAGCAGCACGAAGCCGCCGCCCATCACCATGACTGTGTGCATATGCGTTGTCCTCCGGGTGTCATCTTGCCGGATCAGCGGGTGGTGTAGCCACCGTTGGCAAAAATCGTCTGGCCGGTGATCCACCAGCCTTCGGTGACCAGGAAGCGAACGATCGGCGCGATGTCCTCGATGTCGGTCAGGCCCTTCCTGGAGAACTTGCTGAGCGCGGCCGCGCTGCTGTGGTATTCGACGGCCTCCTTGCTCTCCTGGCCATAGAAGAACGGCGTGTCCATCGGTCCCGGACCGATGGCGTTGACCGAGATGCCGCGCTCGCCGAACTCCTTGGAGGCCGCGCGCGTGAAATGCTCCACCGCCGCCTTCGAGCCCGGGTAGATCGCATAGAACGGCGTGTAGGCCGCCAGCAGCGAACTCACCAGCGAGACGATGCTGCCGCCATCGGCCATCGTGCGGCCGGCCTGCTGGATGAAGAAGAACGCGGCCTTGGCATTGGCATCGAAGCTCTTGTCGTAGTCGGCTTCGCTGACGTCCAGGATCGGCTTCTTGATGACCACGCCCGCGGTGTTGATGGCGATGTCGACCTGGCCGAAATGCTTCACGGCCTGGTCGAACAGCTTGACGTTGTTGTCGACCACCGAGAGGTCGCCCTGCACCAGCAGCGTGTCGGCGCCCTTCGCCTTCAGGGCCGCGGCGGTTTTCTCTGCGTCGCCGCGCGAGGCGTCGCTGTTGTAGTGGATGGCGATGCCGCGGGCACCGCCGTCGACCAGCTGGTGGCCGATGAGCGCGCCGAGGTTCTTGCCGCCGCCGCCGATGACGGCGACCTTGTTCTTGAGGGTGCGTGAGGCCATGGAATGAGCTCCTGTTGAAAACGTGGATGTGTGACGGGAAGTCGCAGTCTATTGATGGAGGACGCCGAGATAAAGCGACCAGACACCGCTAGACTGTTTAAAAAATCACGAACAATCGAGGCCATACGTCCATGGACCGCATCGACCTGCTCAAGGTCTTCCTGAGCGTCGCCGAGACCGGCAGCTTCACCCGCGCGGCCGACCGCCTCGCGCTGCCGCGCGCCGCCATCTCCACCGCCGTGCAACAGCTCGAAGCGCGGCTGGGCTCGCGCCTTCTTCACCGGACCACGCGGCGCGTGAGCCTCACGCCCGACGGCGAAGCGCTGCTGGAGCGCGCCCGCGCGCTGGTCACCGACATGGAGGACATCGAGCAGCAGTTCCTTCCCGCGCACAGCGACGTGAGCGGCAGGCTCAAGGTCGACGTGCCGAGCCGCATCGCGCGGCTCGTCATCGCGCCGGCCCTGCCGGATTTCTTCGCGCGCTTTCCGGCCATCGAGCTGGAACTGGGTTCGAGCGACCGTGCCGTGGACCTGGTGCTCGAAGGCGTCGATTGCGCCCTGCGCGTCGGGCCGCTGGCCAGCAGCAGCCTGGTGGCGCGGCCGCTCGGGCACTTCACGCTGATCAACTGCGCGAGCCCCGCCTACCTCGCGCGCCACGGCACACCGCGAACGCCCGCCGATCTGCCGCAGCACATCGCGGTCAACTACGCCTCGCCGACCAGCGGCCGCGCGGCGCCCTGGGAATGGCAGCGCGACGGCGAGACCGCGACGCTGCGCATGCGCAGCCAGGTGGCCGCGAACAATGCCGAGACCTACATCGCCTGCGCGCTGGCCGGGCTGGGGCTGATCCAGATCCCGGCCTACGACGTGCGCGGGCATCTCGCGGCCGGCGAACTGGTCCAGGTGCTGCCCGAGGCGCGCGCCGAGCCGCTGCCGGTGCAGCTGGTGTATCCGCACCGGCGCAATCTCTCGCGTCGCATGCAGGCCTTTGCAGGGTGGCTCGAAACGCTGCTCGCCGATTCGCTCGACAAGCCCGCCGGCGCCCGCCCCCGCAAGCCCCGTCAGTCCTGACGCATCACTGCGTCTCGCTCTTCGCCCGGCCGTACGGCGCGGTCTTCAGGAGATGGAACTTGCCGTCGCGCAGCTCGTGGAACTCCACCACGTCGTTGCCGTTTTCACGGTCCATGGTGCCCGCCTGGATCAGGAGCCGGCTCGACAGCCTGTAGACAAGCTCCTGGCCATCTTCCTTCTCGAACTCCGGCTTCAGCGGATAGACGCTCATGAGCGCGCCAGGCATCGCGATGGCGCGCCCGGTCGACGCGTCGATCACCGCGCCGACGTTGCACCCGCCGGTGCCGCAGCCCCAACGCGTCACGATGTAGCGGCCGGCGAACTCCGGCTTGCCATTGGCAATGGCTTCCCGCAACCGCGTGCGGTAGGAGCGCGAGAACTCGTCGTCCATTGCCAGCGGGTGATTGCGTCCGGTATATGGCGCCTCGGCCGGGTAATCCTTGAACTGGGGCACGGCCGGCGGCGTCTGCGCGCTCACGGCTGCGGCATGCAGCAGGGTGGCCGCCAGAACGGCCCCAAACATCCTCTTCACGCGATTCCTCCTTCTTTCTGCCTGGCACCGCGCTCGCGCACGAACGCCACGAAACGTGCGAGCGCCGGGTTGTTCGCGCCCTCGGGCCACACCAGGCTGGTCTCGCACACCGGGAGCACCGGTGCGCTGCGGCGCCGGGCGGCCGGAGCGAATTCTGCGGCACGGCGATAGACGACGCCCGCGCGCCGGAACTGCGTGACGCTCTCCGGCACCCAGGCCACGCCGATGTCTCCGGAGACCAGGTTGACGATGGTCTGCATCTGGATGGCCTCCTGCGCGAGTTGCGGCACGCGGCCCGCCGCGTGATAGAGCCCGAAGATCGCGTCGTGCAGCGAAGGCACGATGCGGCGCGGGAAGATCACCAGCGGCTCGGCCAGCACGTTGGCCAGCAGCAGCTTCTGCGTGCGGGCCAACGCGTGCGGGGCCGGCAGCGCGAGCACCAGCGGCTCCTCGGACACGGCCAGCCGCGCCAGGCCCGGTGGCGCGGCGCCGGGCGAATGCAGCATGAGCCCGGCATCGATCTCGCCGCGCGCGAAGGCTTCCAGCTGCACGTCGCCGGTGGCCTCGACCAGTTCGAGCGCCACCTCGGGGCACAGCACGCGGAACTCGCGCACCCAGGCCGGCAACTGCTCGAAGCCGACCGTCGAGACGAAGGCGATGCGCACCCGCCCCACCTGCCCCGCCGCCGCCGCGCGCGCCCGCGCCGGCAACGCCTGCGCGCGGGCCAGCAGCTCGCGCACGTCGGGCAGCAGCGCCTCGCCGGCGGGGGTGAGCGCCACGCGCCTTCGGGTGCGGTCGAACAGCACCACGCCCAGCGTCTTCTCGAGCTGGGCGATGGCCTGCGTCACGGGCGGCTGCGTCATGTGCAGCCGGAGCGCCGCGCGACCGAAGTGCAGTTCCTCGGCCACGGCGACGAACTGGCGCCAGGCACGCAGGTCGATGAGGGCTTCATTCATATGCCAAGCATATCAATCCAGGCTTCAAATTGGATTGGAACCAATCAATCAGAAGTCCGATACTTGGGGCTCCCCCCCGATCTCCCCACGATAGAAGAGACACCATGGACACCAAGCCGATCCAGATCAACCGCCGCAGCGCCAACATCGTCGAAGGCAAGAGCCGCGCGCCCAACCGCTCGATGTTCTACGCCATGGGCTACGAAGAGAGCGACTTCAAGAAGCCGATGGTCGGCGTGGCCAACGGCCACAGCACCATCACCCCCTGCAACTCGGGCCTGCAGAAGCTGGCCGACGCGGCCATCCAGGGCATCGAGGAAGCCGGCGGCAACGCGCAGGTGTTCGGCACTCCCACCATCTCCGACGGCATGGCCATGGGCACCGAAGGCATGAAGTACTCGCTGGTGAGCCGCGAAGTGATCTCCGACTGCATCGAGACCTGCGTGGGCGGCCAGTGGATGGACGGCGTGCTCGTGGTCGGCGGCTGCGACAAGAACATGCCCGGCGGCCTCATGGGCATGCTGCGCGCCAACGTGCCGGCCATCTACGTCTACGGCGGCACCATCCTCCCGGGCCGCTACAAGGGCCAGGACCTGAACATCGTGAGCGTGTTCGAAGCCGTGGGCCAGAACGCCGCCGGCAACATGAGCGACGAGGACCTGCACGAGATCGAGAAGCGCGCCATTCCCGGCACCGGCTCCTGCGGCGGCATGTACACGGCCAACACCATGTCCAGCGCGTTCGAGGCGCTGGGCATCTCGCTGCCCTACTCGTCCACCATGGCGAATCCGCACGACGAAAAAGCCAACTCGGCCAAGGAATCGGCCAAGGTGCTGATCGAGGCGATCAAGAAAGACCTGAAGCCGCGCGACATCGTGACCAAGAAGGCCATCGAGAACGCCGTGGCCGTGATCATGGCCACCGGCGGCTCGACCAACGCGGTGCTGCACTTCCTGGCGATCGCGCACGCGGCCGAAGTGGAATGGACCATCGACGACTTCGAGCGCATGCGCAAGAAGGTGCCGGTGCTGTGCGACCTGAAGCCCTCGGGCAAGTACCTGGCGGTCGACCTGCACCAGGCCGGCGGCATTCCGCAGGTCATGAAGGTGCTACTGAACGCGGGCCTCTTGCACGGCGACTGCATCACCATCAGCGGCCAGACCATTGCCGAAGTGCTGAAGGACGTGCCCGACGTGCCACGCGCCGACCAGGACGTGATCCGTGCGATCGACAAGCCGATGTATGCCGAGGGCCACCTGGCCATCCTGAAGGGCAACCTCTCGCCCGAAGGCGCGGTCGCCAAGATCACGGGCCTGAAGAACCCGGTCATCACCGGCCCGGCGCGCGTATTCGACGACGAGCAGTCGGCGCTGCAAGCCATCCTGGCCGGCAAGATCGTGGCGGGCGACGTGATGGTGCTGCGCTACCTGGGCCCCAAGGGCGGCCCGGGCATGCCGGAAATGCTGGCGCCGACCGGCGCGCTGATCGGCGCGGGCCTGGGCGAGAGCGTGGGCCTCATCACCGACGGCCGCTTCTCGGGCGGCACCTGGGGCATGGTGGTGGGCCACGTGGCGCCCGAAGCGGCGGCGGGCGGCACCATCGCGTTCGTGAACGAAGGCGACTCGATCACCATCGATGCGCACAAGCTGGTGCTCGAGCTCAACGTGCCCGAGGCCGAGATCGCCCGGCGCCGCGAAGGCTGGAAGGCTCCGGCACCGCGCTACACGCGCGGCGTGCAGGCCAAGTTCGCGTTCAACGCCTCGAGCGCGAGCTCGGGCGCGGTGCTCGACAAGTTCTGATCAGGCCATCATCCACGCGCCGTAGCCGAAGGCCGCAAAGCCCAGGCCCACGATCGCGAGGATGCCCAGGACCTCGAAGTCTCTCGCCGGCGGCAGGCACTGCACGACCATGTGCAGCAAGGCACCCACGCCGATGGTGAAGAAGCCCGCACCGAACTGCTTCATGGGGTTCGGGTCGGGATAGAAGAACGCCAGCGCGAAGCCGGCAAGAAAAACCACGTTGGCCACCACCGTGCCGCGCGTGCGCCAGCGCTGCTGCGCGGGCGTGCGCGTGCGCACCACGCCGCGTCCGCTGCGGTGGCGGCTCTCCTTGATGGCCATGCCGGTGAAGAAGATGCCGGAGAGGGTCGGAAACCCGCCGAAGAGCCCGAGCGCCCAGACGATGCCCCACATGTTCTGGAAATCGGCCACCAGCGCCTGCGACGGATCGGCCGGCTTGTAGCGCACGTCGACCGGGTCGTCCGGCGATTTGTCGGAAAGCCCACCGCCGAGCCCCTTGACGCGGCGCGCCTGCCCGTCGGACGCGGTGTACTCGACGACCGGGGCGCGGGTGGTCGTCGTGCGGCCCTTGCTGTCCTTGCTGCGCTCTTCGACGAACTCGACGAGGCGCCCTTCCACCAGCACCGTGCCGGCAATCGATTGATGGCGCTGCCAGCCCACCGTGGCCGCGCCGTAGAGCCCCGCGCAGCCGATCAGCAGCGCCCCGACACCGACACCCCAGAAGAGCGTCTTCCGCCAGCCCACGAGCGCGCCGATGGCCGGCCCGACAAGGAGGGACAGCCCGAAGACGAGCAGTGCGTGGGTGGCGGCTTCGTCATCCATGGCGCGCTTGGGTCCGAAGAGCGCGCGATGGTGGCCGGGAAGCGGCTATGCGCTCAGCGGCGCGGGCGCTGGCCGTTGCTGGTCGGCAGGCCCATGTTGGCCTTCTGGCGGTCGATACGCGCTTGCTTGCGGCGGTTTTCGCGTTCGACGACCTTGCGCTTGGTGTAGCCCGACGAATCGGCCCATGCCCACCACGCGACGGCCAGCGCGAACGGCGACAGCACGATCCACCAGCTCCAGCCGGCAACGGCGCCGACTTCGAAGTATTTGAGGCCCAGGCCCAGCAGGCCCAACAGCAAGAACAGCATCGCGAATCCCTCCGGGTTGTTGTCAACGCATCCGGACGCCGGTCGACGGCGCTACCTACAATCGCGTTGGCATCGAATGTAACCCAGCCCTTACGAAATAAATCCCCCATGAAAAGAGTTCTGTTCGCCGCAGCCCTGGGCCTTGGCCTCGCCGCGCCCGCCTTCGCCGACCTGGCCCTGGCCACGTCGAAGAACTGCATGAGCTGCCACGCGGTCGACCGCAAGGTGCTCGGCCCGTCCTTCAAGGACGTGGCCACGAAGTACAAGGACGACAAAAGCGCCGTCGACACCCTGGCCACCAAGATCGTGAAGGGCGGCTCCGGCGTGTGGGGCCCGGTGCCCATGCCGGCGAACAACCAGGTCAGCGAAGCCGATGCGAAGAAGCTGGCCGCCTGGGTGCTCGCCACGCCGCGCTGAGGCGGCTCGACCCACTGCGCCGAGGCGGTTCAACCCTGAGGATTGATGTCGGCCGGGACCACCACCGGCCGGCGCTCGATGCGGTCTTCGAGCTGGCCGATGTGCGCGGCCAGCGTGTTGTCGGTCTGCTCTGAGCGCAGCCGCACCGCGTTCTCCAGCTGGTCGATGCGCGCCACCAGCGCCGTGTGCCGGTCGGCGTTGTGCGCCATGTGCTTGTTCTCCTGCGCTTCGAGAAAATTGCGCAGCTCGGTGAAGCGCGAGGCCTCGGCCTTGTCGGCCAGGTCGCGCTGGACCTGCATTTCCTTCGTGTGGCGCTTGGTGTCCAGCAGCACCGAGCTGTGCAGGTACAGCACGTAGACCAGGAAGAAGGCGGCCAGCACGACCGTGAGGCCCAGCATGATCAGCCCCAGCGGCGCCGAGACGGTCATGAAGCCCAGCCACACGTCGGTGGGGGCCGCGAGCGTCCCCCAGTTCAATGCGGCGAGCGCTGCGATCAGCAGCACGATGACGAACAGGAAAGCGGATCTCACGCCCATGGGGGGCCTCCTCTGAAAAGATCGAACACAACAACCGGCGCCGCACGCCTTGGGGCGCGCGGCAACGGGTTGGTTTTACCTCAGGCAAAGGGCCCGTCCGGCGCTGCCGGACGGACAGGCGGCCACGTCCTACAGGCGTTCTGACAACTGTTCGAGGATTGCCGGATTTTCCAGCGTCGAGGTGTCCTGCGTGATCTCTTCGCCCTTGGCGATGCTGCGCAACAGGCGCCGCATGATCTTGCCGCTGCGCGTCTTGGGCAGGTTGTCGCCAAAGCGGATGTCCTTGGGCTTGGCGATGGGGCCGATCTCCTTGGCCACCCAGGCGCGCAGTTCGTTGGCGATCTGTTTGGCCTCCTCGCCGGTCGGGCGCGAGCGCTTGAGCACGACGAAGGCGCACACCGCCTCGCCGGTCAGGTCGTCGGGGCGGCCCACCACCGCGGCTTCGGCCACGAGGTCGGTCTTGGACACCAGCGCCGATTCGATTTCCATCGTGCCCAGGCGGTGGCCCGACACGTTCAGCACGTCGTCGATGCGGCCGGTGATGCGGAAGTAGCCGCGGTCGGCGCTGCGCACCGCGCCGTCGCCGGCCAGGTAGATCGTGCCGCCCATTTCCTCGGGGAAGTAGCTCTTCTTGAAGCGCTCGGGGTCGTTCCAGATGGTGCGGATCATCGAGGGCCAGGGCCGCTTGATGACCAGCATGCCGCCCGCGCCGTTGGGCAGGTCCTTGCCGGTCTCGTCGACGATGGCGGCCATGATGCCCGGCAGCGGCAAGGTGCACGAGCCCGGCACCAGCGGTGTGGCGCCCGGCAGCGGCGTGATGACGTGGCCGCCGGTTTCGGTCTGCCAGAAGGTATCGACGATCGGACATTTTTCGTGGCCGATATTGCGGTGGTACCACATCCATGCCTCGGGATTGATCGGCTCGCCGACCGAACCGAGGATGCGCAGGCTCGAGAGATCCCAGTTCTTCGGATGCACCTTCTCGTCGCCCTCGGCCGCCTTGATGAGCGAGCGGATCGCGGTGGGCGCCGTGTAGAACACCGACACCTTGTGCTTCTCGATCATCTGCCAGAAGCGGCCCGCATGCGGGAAGGTCGGGATGCCCTCGAACACCACCTGTGTCGCGCCGGCCGCCAGGGGCCCGTAGGCGACGTAGGTGTGGCCGGTGATCCAGCCGATGTCGGCCGTACACCAGAACACGTCTTCGGGCTTGATGTCGAAGGTCCAGTCCATCGTGAGCTTGGCCCACAGCAGGTAGCCGCCGGTGGCGTGCTGCACGCCCTTGGGCTTGCCGGTGGAGCCCGAGGTGTAGAGGATGAACAGCGGGTGCTCGGCGTTCACCGGCACGGGCGGGCAATCGGTGCTCTGGCCCTTGAGCGCTTCGTCGAAAGTCTTGTCGCGGCCTTCGACGCGGGCCCATGCGGTGGGCGTGCGCTCGTAGACGAACACGGTCTTGATCGACTCGCAGCCGCCCAACGCGATGCCGTCGTCCACGATGGCCTTGAGCGGCAGCTCCTTGCCGCCGCGCAGCTGGTAGTTGGCGGTGATGACGGCCACGGCGCCCGCATCGATGATCCGCTCCTGCAGCGCCTTGGCCGAGAAGCCGCCGAACACCACGCTGTGGGTGGCGCCGATGCGCGCGCACGCCTGCATCGCGATCACGCCCTCGACCGTCATCGGCATGTAGATGACGACGCGGTCGCCCTTCTGGATGCCCGCGGCCTTGAGCGCGTTGGCGAACTGGCTCACGCGGGCGAGCAGTTCCTTGTAGGTGACGTTGGTGACGGTGCCGTCGTCGGCCTCGAAGACGATCGCTGTCTTGTTCTCGACAGGCGTGCCGACGTGCTTGTCCAGGCAATTGGCACTGGCGTTGAGCTCGCCGTCGCCGAACCACTCGTAGAACGGGGCCTTCGACTCGTCCAGCGTCCTGGTGAAGGGCTTGGTCCACTGCAGGTTGCCCTTGGCCAGGCGGGTCCAGAACCCTTCGAAGTCGTCCTCGGCTTCCTTGCAAAGGGCGTCGTAGGCGGCCATGCCTGAAATCCGGGCGCCGTCGGTGGCGCGGGCGTCGGGCGGGAACACACGGTTCTCGACCAGCACGGACTCGATGTTTTTAGATGCGCTGCTCATTCGCTTTGTCTCCTGGATGGGTGCGGCCGTAATGTCGGCGGGTGCACTTACGGGTCACTGACGCGTCCGATGTTAGTTCGCAGGGTTATCACGAGTACGACACGGGGGCACCCATAAAATCGCCGGTCTTCCACGAACCCCCCACCGATGTCCGCTCCCGATCCCTTCGACCCCCTGAACCCGCCCCCCACCCGGACCGTGCCGATGGGGCCGTTGCCCAAGCTGATCTTCGCCAGCCGCTGGCTGCAATTGCCGTTGTACCTGGGCCTGATCGTCGCGCAGGCGGTGTACGTGGTGCACTTCCTGGTCGAGTTGCTGCACCTGGTCGAAGCCGCGTTCGGCAGCCAGACCGCGCTGCAGGCCCTGATCACCAGCATCGGCTACAAGACCACCGCGCCGGTCGGCGCTCTCAACGAGACGGTGATCATGCTGGTGGTGCTGGCGCTGATCGACGTGGTGATGATCTCCAACCTGCTGATCATGGTGATCGTGGGCGGCTACGAGACCTTCGTGAGCCGCATGAACCTGGAAGGCCACCGCGACCAGCCCGAGTGGCTGAGCCACGTGAACGCCTCGGTGCTCAAGGTGAAGCTGGCCACCGCCATCATCGGCATCAGTTCGATCCACCTGCTGAAGACCTTCATCAACGCGGACAACTACACCGACCGCGTGCTGATTGCGCAGACGGTGATCCACATCACCTTCCTGTTCTCGGCCATCGCCATCGCCTACACCGACAAGCTGATGACCGCGAACGCGGCCCAGGGCGGCGCGCCTCACTGAAAGAGAAAGCCCGCGCGCGCTCGCCCTAGGCGGCGGCGCGCGGCGCATCCCACGCCGGCACTTCGGTGAAACGCTCGGCCAGGAAGTCGAGCATCGTGCGCAGCGTGGCCGGCATGTGCTTGCGCGAGGCGTACACCGCGTACATGCCGACGACCTGCGGCTCGCAATCCGCAAAGAGCGGCACCAGCTCGCCGGCCTGCAGCAGCTCCGCTGTCAGGTAGGTCGGCAGCATCGCGATGCCGGCGCCGGCTCGCGCGAGGAACATCAGGCTCGCCGCATCGTTGGTCGAGACGTTGCCCGCCACGGCCACGGACACCGGCTCCCCGCTGTCCTTGCGCGTGAAGTTCCAGAGGCTGCGCCCGAAGTACGAATGCGTGAGGCAGTTGCGCTGCGCCAGTTCCTCCACGCGCAGCGGCTGGCCGTGCGCCTTCAGATAGGCCGGTGACGCGCACACCACCGAGCGGCACACGGTGAGCCGCCGCGCGATCAGGTTCGGATCGATCTCCACCGCCACGCGGATCGCCAGGTCGATGCGCTCGTCCACCAGGTTCACCGCCCGGTCGAGCAGCACCAGGTCGACCGCCACGGCCGGATAGCGCCGGACGTACTCGGCCACCGCATCGGCCAGCTGCGCCTGCGCGAACGAGGCGCTGCAGGTGATGCGCAACTGGCCGCTCGGCGCCTCGGCCGGATGCCGCACGGCGGCCTGCATGTCGCCCGTGAGCTCGAGCACCTGGCGGCAGCGCGGCAGCAGTTCCTCGCCGGCGGCGGTGAGGCTCAGGCGGCGCGTGGTGCGGTGCAGAAGGCGCGCGCCGGTCCATTGCTCCAGTTCGGCCACGTAGCGCGTGACCACCGGGCGGGACATGTCCAGCTTCTCGGCGGCGGCCGACAGGCTGCCCGAATCCACCACGTTCACGAACACCCGCATTGCGTTCAATCGGTCCATTCGAACGATTTTAGGAATAAAGAAGCGCGGATTTCGAGGTATTTCTTTCGAAACCAGAAACCTAAGATGCGATTCATCCCATCCACTTCCTGGAGTCACTCATGAGCCACATCGCCATCATCGGCGCCACCGGACGCGCCGGCGGCCGCCTTCTCGACGAGGCGCTGCGCCGCGGCCACACCGTCACCGCCATCGCGCGCAAGGCCAGCGAGAAGCTGGCGGGCCGCGCCAACGTGAAGGCCGTGGACGTCGACGCGCTCGACGGCCCCGCGCTGGAGCAGGCACTGGCCGGCCACGACGCCGTGTTCAGCGCCGCGCACTTCGCCACCGTGCCGCCCGCGGCCGTCATCGGCCCGGTCAAGCACGCGGGGGTCAAGCGCCTGCTGGTGGTCGGCGGCGCCGGCAGCCTGTTCGCGGCGCCGGGCCTGAAGGTGATCGAGACGCCGAACTTCCCCGACGCCTACCGCGCCGAAGCCACGGCCGGCGGCGTGTTCCTGGATGCGCTGCGCAGCGAAAAGGAACTCGACTGGACTTTCCTCTCGCCCTCGGCCGAGTTCGTCGACGGCGAGCGCACGGGCAAGTTCCGCCTGGGCAAGGACGACCTGCTGGTGAGCGCCGAGGGCCGAAGCTGGATCAGCTTCGAGGACTACGCGATCGCGTTCATCGACGAGCTCGAGAAGCCCGCGCACTCGCGCCAGCGGTACACCATCGGGTATTGAGGCTCGCCCCCAGGCTGCGCGCACTTCGTGTCGCTTCGCCAACCCCCTACCGGGGGCGGGCCGGCCGCTCCGGGCGGCCGCGCGCGGAGGCCCCCACGAACAAACCGGCGCCCGAACCTCAACGCCCCGTCATGCTCTCCGGCACCACCCACTGGTCGAACTGCTCGGCCGTCAGGTGCCCCGAAGCGATCGCCGCTTCGCGCAGGCTCGTGCCTTCCTTGTGCGCCTTCTTCGCGATGTAGGCCGACTTGTCGTACCCGATGTGCGTGTTCAGCGCCGTCACCAGCATCAGCGAGCGCTGCACCAGCTCCGTGATGCGTTCGCGGTTCGGCTCGATGCCCACGGCGCAGTGGTCGTTGAAGCTCACCATGCCGTCGGCCAGGAGGCGCACGCTCTGCAGGAAGTTGTGCGCCACCATCGGGCGGAACACGTTCAGCTCGAAGTTGCCCGAGGCGCCGCCGATGTTGATGGCCACGTCGTTGCCGAACACCTGCGCGGCCAGCATCGTGACGGCTTCGCTCTGGGTCGGGTTGACCTTGCCGGGCATGATCGACGAGCCCGGTTCGTTCTCGGGAATGCTCAGCTCGCCGATGCCGCTGCGCGGGCCGCTCGCGAGCCAGCGCACGTCGTTGGCGATCTTGTTCATGCTGGCGGCGAGCGTCTTGAGCGCGCCGTGGGCATGCACCAGCGCATCGACGCTGGCCATGGCTTCGAACTTGTTCGGCGCGGTCACGAACGGCAGGCCCGTGAGCTTCGCGAGTTCGGCAGCCACCTGTTCCGCATAGCCCTTGGGCGCATTGAGCCCGGTGCCGACGGCCGTGCCGCCCAGCGCCAGTTCGCTCAGGTGCGGCAGCGCGGCGCGCACGTGCGCCTCGCCGTGCGCCAACTGCGCGACGTAGCCCGAGAACTCCTGGCCCAGCGTGAGGGGCGTGGCGTCCTGCAGGTGGGTGCGGCCGATCTTCACGATGTCGGCGAAGTCCTTGGCCTTCTTGTCGAGCGTGCCGCGCAGCTTGGCGATGGCGGGCAGCAGCTTGTGCGTGATGGCCTCGACAGCGGCCACATGCATGGCGGTGGGGAACACGTCGTTGCTCGACTGGCTGCGATTCACGTCGTCGTTCGGGTGCACGAGGCGCCCTTCCCCGCGCTCGCCGCCGAGGATTTCGCTCGCGCGGTTGGCCAGCACTTCGTTGACGTTCATGTTGGTCTGCGTGCCCGAGCCGGTCTGCCAGACCACCAGCGGAAACTCGCCCGGGTGCTTGCCGGCGATGACTTCGTCGGCCGCGGCCACGATGGCCTGGGTCTTCTTCTCGTCCTGCAGGCCCAGCGCGTGGTTGACCACCGCCGATGCGCGCTTGACCTGCGCCAGCGCCTTGATGATCTCGCGCGGCTGCTGCTCGCCGGAGATGTCGAAGTTCTGCAGCGAGCGCTGCGTTTGCGCGCCCCACAGCTTGTCGGCCGGCACGTCGATCGGACCGAAGGTATCGCGCTCGGCACGGGTCTTGGGGGAAGTCGTCATGAGAAAAAGCTCCGCAGTCTTGGAATGGTTGCGCCGCCGGGTCGGGCGCGGCCCGAGTATCGGCCAACAAGAATAGCTCGCATCTGACGGGGCCATTGAGCCGCCGCCGACATCACGTTACGCCCGTCGGGTTGACTCGCGTCATGTCAAAAAGTTATAATCATTGGCTTCAGACGACCAACAAGTCATGTAAGTCATTGTTGGTTGGCCCTGCACTACTCGCGGATCTCGAATCCCGTCGCGGTGCAAGGTTCTCTTCGCCGGGCCCTGCCCGGCAAACCGGCCGGATCTTTCCGGCCCCACTGCCACGCCACCTTTCGGCGGGCACTGGTTTCGTCGCCACGTCGTCTTCAGTGCCTGTCGGCAGCCCCAGAGGCTCGCCGGGCCATTGCACGCGTTTTCTTCACGTGCTCTCCGTTCGGACAGCCCCATCGGCTGATGGCGTGACCGTTGCCGTCCCGTGCTTCGCCGGGGACGGTGCTGTGTCCAACCCTCACAAGGAGCCCCGGCATATGGCCAAAGGAATTCTCATCGACCATGTCTTCAAGGTGTTCGGCGATTCGCCCGACGAAGCCCTCGAACTCGTCCGCCAAGGTTTTTCGAAGAAGGAAATCCTCGCGCAGACGGGCCAGTCGATCGGCGTGTTCGATGCCACCTTCGAGATCCAGGCCGGCGAGATCTTCGTGATCATGGGCCTCTCGGGCTCGGGCAAGTCGACGCTGGTGCGCCTGTTGAACCGGCTGATCGAGCCGACCGCCGGCCGCATCGTGATCGACGGCGCGGACATCAACGAGCACTCCGACGCCAAGCTGCGCGCGCTGCGCCGCAAGGACATCAGCATGGTGTTCCAGTCGTTCGCGCTGATGCCGCACATGACGGTGCGAGAGAACACCGCGTTCGGCCTCGAACTGTCGGGCACGAGCAAGAAGGAACGCCTCGCGCAGGCCGACAAGGCGCTCGCGCAGGTGGGCCTCGCGGGCTGGGGCGACAGCTACCCCGACGAACTCTCAGGCGGCATGCAGCAGCGCGTGGGCTTGGCGCGCGCGCTGGCCTCCGACCCGTCGATCCTCCTGATGGACGAGGCCTTCTCCGCGCTCGACCCGATCATCCGCACCGAGATGCAGTCGGAGTTGTTGCGCCTGCAGCAGGAGCAGCGCCGCACCATCGTCTTCATCTCGCACGACCTGGACGAAGCCATGCGCATCGGCGACCGCATCGCGATCATGAAAGACGGGCAGGTGATCCAGGTCGGCACGCCCGACGAGATCTTGCGCAGCCCCGCCGACGAGTACGTTCGCAGCTTCGTGCGCGGCGTGGACGCGGCGGCCGTCTTCAAGGCCGCGGACATCGCGCGCAAGTCGCTCACCGTGGTCTGCGAGCACCCCGAGCGCGGTGCGCGCGCGGCGCTCAAGCTGCTGGAAGACCAGGACCGCGATTTCGCCTACGTGACCAGCCCCAACAAGCGGTTCCTGGGCGTGGTGTCGGCCGACACGCTGCGCGGCGCGCTCGACGGGCATTCGGGCCCGCTGGGGCTGCAGCACGCGTTCCTGGCCGACCTGCCGCGCATCGACGCCGAGGCGCCCGTGGCCGGCCTGATTGGCCAGCTCGCGCAGGCGCCGTGCGCGCTGCCGGTGGTGGCGGGCGACGGGCGCTTTTGCGGCGCGATCAGCAAGACGACGCTGCTCAAGTTCCTGGACCGCGAGACGCCGCCGATCGAGCCCGTCTCCCCGCATGCCGCGCCCGCGCTCGCCGCCGAGCCGCACTGAATTCACGAAGGACCTTGAACGATGAACGACACCACACTTCCTTCCGACCTGAACGCACAGGACCTGGGCGCCGCGTTGAACACGGCCCCGGCGCCCGCCGCCTTCGTCGATCCGTGGGAGGCGCTCTCGGCTGCGCCCGACACCTCGGCCACCAGCGCCTGGCTCGATGCGCCGGTGAATGCCGCGCACCAGCTCGCCGGACAGGCCGACACCGCCACCAGCGGCTTCCAGCTGCACCGCCTGTGGGACGGCTCGCTCCCCGTCGAATCCTGGATCAACCAGGGCCTCGGCTGGGTGGTCGAACATTTCCGCCCCTTCTTCCAGACGGTGCGCCTGCCCATCGACAGCACGCTGAACTGGGTGCAGGGCCTGCTCACCGGCCTGCCGACGCTCGCGATGATCGCGTTGATCGGCCTCTTCGCCTGGCAGTTCGCCGGCCGCGCGCTGGCCATCGGCACCACGGTCGCGCTGCTGCTCGTGGCCATGCTGGGCATCTGGCCCGAAGCGATGGTGACGCTGTCGCTGGTGCTGACCTCGCTGGTGTTCTGCATGGTCATCGGCCTTCCTCTTGGCGTGCTGTTGGCCAGCAGCGACCGGGCCCAGCGAATCATGCGGCCCGTGCTCGACGCGATGCAGACCACGCCCGCGTTCGTGTACCTCGTGCCGGTGGTGATGCTGTTCGGCATCGGCAACGTGCCGGGCGTGATCGTGACAATCATCTTCGCGCTGGCCCCGCTGGTGCGCCTGACAAACCTGGGTCTGCGCCAGGTGCGGCCCGACCTGATCGAGGCCGCGCGCGCCTACGGCGCCTCGCCCTGGCAGATGCTGGTGAAAGTGCAGCTGCCGCTGGCGATGCCATCGATCATGGCGGGCATCAACCAGGCGCTGATGCTGTCGCTGTCGATGGTGGTGATCGCTTCGATGATCGCGGTCGGCGGCCTCGGCCAGATGGTGCTGCGCGGCATCGGGCGGCTCGACATGGGCCTGGCGACGGTGGGGGGCCTGGGCATCGTGCTGCTGGCGATCTCGC
The DNA here is from genome assembly GCF_900115685.1 of Variovorax sp. 770b2. GTDB lineage: Bacteria > Pseudomonadota > Gammaproteobacteria > Burkholderiales > Burkholderiaceae_C > Variovorax. Next base: position 2,059,346 of record NZ_FOXJ01000001.1, read on the forward strand.
TCGACCGGCTGACGCAGGCGATGGGCAAGTCGCGCCGCAGCGCAGGCCGCCGCTGGTGGCACACGGGGCCGGCCGGCTTCTCTCTGCGCGTGCTGCAGCGCTTGCTGGGCACGCCGTCGCGCGGTGCGAACGCGCCTGTTCCCGCCCTGTCCACGCAAGCGCAATGACCCACCTCGGAGGAAATCAACGCATGAAGAAAACCCGTCTCGTCGCACGCACTCTCCTTGCACTCGGCTTCGTCGCCTTCGGCATGGCAGCGCAGGCCGCCAACGAGCTGCCCAGCAGGGGCGTCACCGTGCAGCCGCTCAAGAGCTCGCTCGCCGAAGAGGCGTTCCAGACGCTGCTCGTGATGCGCGCGCTCGAAAAGCTCGGCTACACCGTCGAGCCGATGAAGGACCTGGAGCCCGCCACCGAGCACCTGGCGATTGCCAACGGCGACGCCACCTTCATGGCCAACCACTGGAGCCTGCTGCACGCCGACTTCTACAAGAACAGCGGCGGCGACGCCAAGCTCTCGCGCACCGGCGTGTACTCGGAGGGCGCGGTGCAGGGCTACCTCATCGACCGCAAGACGGCCGAGCAATACAACATCACCAGCATCGCCCAGCTGAAGGACCCCGCCATCGCCAAGCTCTTCGATGCGGACGGCGACGGCAAGGCCGACCTCACGGGCTGCAACCCCGGCTGGGGCTGCGAGCTGGCCATCGAGAACCACCTGACGGCCTACCAGCTGCGCGACAACGTCACCCACAAGCAGGGCAGCTACGCCGCGCTGATGGCCGACACCATCGCCCGCTTCAGGCAGGACAAGCAGGTGCTGTACTACACGTGGACGCCGTACTGGGTGAGCGCCGTGCTGCGCCCGGGTGCGGACGTGGTGTGGCTGCAGGTGCCCTTCTCTTCGTCGCAGGAAGGCCAGGCAGACACGCAACTGCCCAACGGCAAGAACTACGGCTTCCAGGCCAACCGCGAGCAGATCGTCGCGAACAAGGCCTTCGTCGAGAAGAACCCGGCTGCGGGCAAGCTCTTCGAGGTGATGAAGCTGCCCATCGGCGACATCAACGCCCAGAACCTGCGCATGAGCCAGGGCGCCAATACGCAGCAGGACGTGGAGCGCCACACGGACGGCTGGATCCGGGTGCACCAGGCGCTGTTCGACGGCTGGATCGCCGAAGCGCGGGCTGCTGCGAGGTAGCAAGGCGGGCCGCGGGCGGCGGCTGAGATAATCGGGGGGCGTTTCCCGCGTTTCCCACTCCTATAAAAGCCCCCCACCATGACGACCACGATCCAGCAGGCCGACCTGATCGAATCGATCAGCGCCGCGCTGCAGTACATCAGCTACTACCACCCCACCGACTACATCGCCCACCTGGCCCGCGCCTACGAGCGCGAGCAGAGCCCCGCTGCCAAGGACGCCATCGCGCAGATCCTCACCAACAGCAAGATGAGCGCCACGGGCCACCGCCCGATCTGCCAGGACACCGGCATCGTCAACGTGTTCCTCAAGGTGGGCATGGACGTGCGCTGGGGCGGCTTCACCGGCAGCCTGGACGACGCCATCAACGAAGGCGTGCGCCGCGGCTACAACCACCCCGACAACACGCTGCGCGCCTCGGTCGTGGCCGATCCGCAGTTCGACCGCAAGAACACCAAGGACAACACGCCCGCGGTGATCTTCACCGAGATCGTGCCGGGCAACACGCTCGAAGTGACGGTCGCGGCCAAGGGCGGCGGCAGCGAGAACAAGAGCAAGCTCGTCATGCTGAACCCCGGCGACAGCGTGGTCGACTGGGTGCTGAAGACCGTGCCGACCATGGGCGCCGGCTGGTGCCCGCCCGGCATGCTGGGCATCGGCATCGGCGGCACCGCCGAGAAGGCCGCGCTGATGGCCAAGGAAAGCCTGATGGACGACCTGGACATGCACGAGCTGCAGGCCAAGAAGGTTTCGGGCGCAGAACTGAGCAAGGTCGAGGCGCTGCGCATCGAGCTGTACGAGAAGGTCAATGCGCTGGGCATCGGCGCGCAGGGCCTGGGCGGCCTGGCCACCGTGCTGGACATCAAGATCAAGATGTACCCGACGCACGCGGCCAGCAAGCCGGTCGCGATGATCCCCAACTGCGCGGCCACGCGCCATGCGCACTTCGTGATGGACGGCAGCGGCGCGGTGTACCTCGACCCGCCCTCGCTGGACCTCTGGCCCAACGTGAACTGGGCACCCGACGAGAAGAAGAGCAAGCGCGTGGACCTCGACAAGCTCACGCCCGCCGAAGTGGCCAGCTGGAAGCCGGGCGACACGCTGCTCCTGAACGGCAAGATGCTCACCGGCCGCGACGCCGCGCACAAGCGCATCCAGGACATGCTGGCCAAGGGCGAGAAGCTGCCGGTGGACTTCACCAACCGCGTCATCTACTACGTCGGCCCGGTCGATCCGGTCGGCGACGAGGCCGTCGGCCCCGCCGGCCCGACCACCGCCACGCGCATGGACGGCTTCACCGAGATGATGCTGGCCCAGACCGGCCTGATCGCGATGATCGGCAAGGCCGAGCGCGGCCCGGTCGCCATCGAGGCGATCAAGAAGCACAAGAGCGCCTACCTCATGGCCGTGGGCGGCGCCGCCTACCTGGTGAGCAAGGCCATCAAGACCGCCAAGGTGGTGGGCTTCGCGGACCTGGGCATGGAAGCCATCTACGAATTCGACGTGGTCGACATGCCCGTGACGGTGGCGGTCGATGCGGGCGGCACCAGCGCGCACATCACCGGCCCGGCCGAGTGGCAGAAGCGCATCGCCAGCGGCGAGTTCAAGACCATCATGATGGAAGAAGCTTGAGCGCCGCCCGGCCGCCCGAAGGCGCTCGCACCGCAGTGCGCAGCACGGAGGTCTTTCAGTGCCTTCTGTAGGCGTTTTCGACAGCGGCGTCGGCGGGCTCAGCGTGCTCGCCGCGCTGCGCGCCGAGCTGCCGCACGAACGCTTCGTGTATTTCGCCGATACGGCTTTTGCGCCATACGGCGAGCGCGGCGATGCCTACGTGATCGAGCGCTCGCGCAAGGTGACCGGGCAACTGATCGCCGAGCACGGCATCAAGGCGCTCGTGGTGGCCTGCAACACGGCCACGACGGCTGCCATCCACCTGCTGCGCGCAGAACACCCGGCGCTGCCGATCGTGGGCCTGGAGCCCGCGCTCAAGCCCGCCGTGGCGACGAGCCGCACCGGCCACATCTCGGTGATGGCCACGCGCGGAACGCTGGCCAGCGCCAAATACGCGGCCCTGCGCGACTCCTTCGCGGGGTCCGCCCACGTTCGCTCCGTGCCGTGCGACGGGCTCGTCAAGGCCATCGAAGGCTTCGACGCCGAGGCCATCGCGACGCTCTGTGCGCGCTATATGGCAGAGGCCGGCCCCTTCGGCGATGCGACCGGCGAAGTCGACACCGTGGTGCTCGGCTGCACGCATTACCCGCTCGTGAAGAGCGAGCTCCAGCGCCATGCGCCGCCCACGCTGCGCTTCATCGACACCGGCGCACCGGTCGCGCAGCAGACGCGGCGCGTGCTGGCTGCTGCCGGCCGTCTCTCGGACGGCGAAGGCGGGCTGATCCTCCAGAGCAGCGGCGACCCGTCCGTGCTCCAAGCAGCCGCCGCGCGCTGGCTGCAAACGTCGCCGCAAGGTACAACGGCAACCTCCGCCTGAAACGACCGTCGTCATGCGTCCCTTCTTGCGCCACGCCCTGCTCCTGCTGTGCCTTTCGGCTGCGGGTCTGAGCCACGCCGCCTGCGAAAGCGGCCTGGCCGAGCGCATGCACGCCAAGCTGTACCCCAAGCGCCCGCTCGACGAGCGCCTTGCGGCCTGCAAGGTGTGGCCGGCATTCCCGGGTCGCAGCATCGTCGTGCTGCCGATGCCGCGCGAGACGACCGACAAGGGCGCCAAGGTCTTCGACCTGGAGGTGCTGCTGATCCAGCGCCCCGACAACGGCAACACCGAGCGCGACACCGTCATCGGCCGCCTCTTCCAGCCCGAGGCGCTCGACGAGGACGCGACCACCGCGATCCAGGACATCCGCATCGACACCTCGCGCTACGTGCTCGCCTCCGACGCGCGCGCCTTCGGCCTGCGCGTGCGCTACCGCGGCAGCAGCGCGCCGTCCAGCCCGCTGGCCAGCGAGACGGTGCGCCTGTACGTGCAGCACGGCAGCAAGCTGCGCGAGGTGCTGCAGGAGGTCGAGCTGGACCACGACAACGGCGGCTGGGATTCGACCTGCACCGGTCACTTCGAAAAGCTGCGCACCATGCTCTCGGTGGGCAAGGCGAGCAGCAACGGCTTTGCCGACCTGCAGCTGTCGCGCACGCTCGTGCAGAGCCGCGCGCAGGAGCAGGAGGACCAGGGCTGCATCGAGAAGGCGCTGCCCGCGAAGTTCAGCACCGTGACGCTGCGCTACGACGGCGAACGGTTCAAGGTGCCGAGGTCGCTGTTGCAGCAATCGCCCTGACGGGCAGCTGAATTCGTGTGGTGTTTCACGGCACCGTCACACGAAAGTACCAGCATGCGCGGTTTGTCCAGAACAACAACCGCGCACCATGAACTCACCCTCCGCCTCCCGCATTCCCTTCAAGCCCATGCTGCTCGCCAGTGCCTTGTCTGCCGTCCTGCTGGCCGCGTGCGGCGGCGGTAGCGACGGGGGCGGCGGCAACTTCCTGCCGATCGTGCCGCCCGCCGCGGTCACGCCGCCGGCACCACCGCCGCCCGCCCAGCCGCCCGCTGCGGAGCCGGACCCGTTGGTCTCCAAGGCCACGTTCACGCCCAATGCCGGCACCACCGAGGGTTCGTCGGACGCATCGACCGCCTTCGCCCTGCCCGACAACTTCATGATCGTGGCCGACGACGAAGCCAACGTGCTGCGCATCTATCCGCGCGCCGGTGGCGCCGCGGTGAAGGAATGGAGCTACGAGCTCGAAGGCCCGAAGCTCGGCAAGGAACTCGACCTGGAAGCCGGCACGCGCATCGGCGACACGCTGTACCTCACGGGCTCCAACAGCAACAAGAAAGACGGCAGCGATGCGCCTGATCGTTCGCACCTCTTCGCTGTAAAGGTGAGCGGCACTGGTGTTGCGACCAGCTTCAGCTATGTGGGCCAGTTCTCGGCGCTCGAAGCGCAACTCATCGCCTGGGACACCACCAACGGCCACGGCCTGGGCGCAAACCACTTCGGCTTCACCGTGTCGGCCGGCGCCGGCATCGTGCCCGAGCGGGTCGATGGCTTCTCGGTGGAAGGCATGACCAGCGCACCGGGCGACAGCGCCCTGTGGCTGGGCTTCCGCGCGCCGCAGACCGGCGCATCGACGCGCGCCAAGGCGCTGATCGTGCCGGTGCAGAACTACGCTGCACTGGTGGGCGGCACGGCCACGCAGGCCGCGTTCGGTGCGCCCATCGAGCTGGAGCTCGGCGGCCGCGGCATCCGCTCGATCGACAAGGGCACCGATGGCAACTACCTGATCGTTGCCGGTCCGGCAGGCGCTGCCAGCGCCGACGTGGACCGCAACTTCGCGCTCTTTTCGTGGAACGGCAATCCGGGCACCGCACCGGTCGAGCTGTCGAACGACCTCGACAAGCTGCGCAAGGACACGGGCGGCAGCTTCGAATCGACCGTCGAGGTGCCGGGGCCGGTGACGGCCGGCACGCAAGTGCAATTGCTGCTGGACAACGGCGACACCGTCTGGCCCGGCCAGAAGGACGCCTCGAAGGACCTGCCGCCGGCCGACCAGAAATTCGATGGCTTCGTCGTGCGCCTGGGCGCGCCATGGGTCGACACCGCCGGCCCGGTGCTTCGCAGCGGCTCGCCCAAGGCCACGGACGGCAGCGTCGGCGCGAACGCGAAGGTGACCCTGAGCTTCAACGAAGGCGTGCGCCTGGGCGCCGGCAGCATCGTGCTGCACAAGGCCGACGGCAGCGTGATCGAGAGCTTCTCGTCCAGCAGCCCGGCCACGCGCCTGCAAGCCGCCTTCAACGTGATCACGCTGACACCGAGCCAGCCGCTGGCAGCATCCACCGGCTACTACGTGACCGTGGATGCGAACGCGATCACCGATGCCAAGGGCAACGCCTACGCCGGCATCGCCGACGCGGCCACGCTGAGCTTCACGACCAGCGCACCGCCCGCGCTGGCTGCCGGCGACATCCTCTTCATGGGCGCGAACGCCGACAAGACCGACGCGTTCGCCTTCGTACTGCTCAAGCCGATGGACACGGGCACGCGCATCTTCTTCACCGACCGCGACCGCACCGCCGCCGACTTCGACACCATCACCAACGAGAGCGCCTTCGTCTGGACCGCAGACCGCAGCCTGCCGGCGGGCACCATCGTGACCATCCAGCCGGACGTGGCCAAGAACACGAACCCGATCGCCAGCATCGGCACCGTGCAGGGCGCGGGCGGCGGCATCAGCGCCAGCTACGAGACGGTCTACGCCTTCGTCGGCGGCACCATCGCCGGCCTGGGCGACGGTGCTGCCGGCACCATCAGCGGCGTGGGCACGTACCTGGCCAGCATCACGCTGGGACCGGTGCCCGATGCGAACGCCATCCCCGCGACGCTGACGGCCACGGGTGCCGCGATCAGTTTCCCCACGCAGTTCGACGTGCTCTACAACGGACCGATGCTGCCGGCCTCGCCGACGCCGACCGACATTGCGAACTTTGCCGCGAGCGTGAAGAACACGGCCAACTGGAAGTTCCAGAGCAAGGCCGGCTGGCCTTTGACGAACAACAGCCTGTTCTGATGGCTCAGTTGCGCAGCGCGGCCTCGCGGCCGCGCCGCATGTCGATCGGTAGCAAGAGCAACAACCCCGCCACGAACAGCACCGCGGTCGAGAGGATCGCGATGCGCTGGTTGCCGCCTGTGGCCCAGGTGATCGCGCCGAAGCTGAGCGGGCCGATGATGCTGGCCAGCCGCGTGGCGAAGGTCCAGAGCCCGAAGAACTCCGCGAGTTGCTGGGGCGGCGCGAGGTAGCCCGTCATCGCGCGGCCGGCGGACTGGCTCGAGCCCATCGCGAGCCCTGCGATGGCGGCCGCCCACCAGAAGCCGCCCTTGGTGGTCACCACGGCGGCGATCACGCAGACCGCGATCCACGCCACCAGCGTGGCCGCGAGCGAGACCTTGTGGCCGATGCGGTCCTGGATGTAGCCGAACGAGAAAGCGCCGATGGCGGCGGCGACATTGAGCACGAAGATCAGCACCATCGTCTCGCTCGCCACGAAGCCGATCACCTGCTCGGCGTAGATCGCCGCGAGCGTGATCGCGACCGCCACGCCGCCTTGGTAGCAGGCGGTGCAGACCAGGAGCCACATGAAGTCGCGGTAGGCGCGCGCCTGCCGGTAGGTGGCACGCAGTTGCTGCCATGCGCCGAGTTCGCCGCCGGTGGTTTTGGGCTGCGCCCTTTCGGGCAGCAGCGCGAAGGTGGCGCAGGCCGCGGCGCCGTAGATCGCGGCCGTGACCAGCATCGTGACCGGCACGAAATGCGAGGCCGGCAGGCCCCTCGACTGCGACCACAGCACGTAGGCCAGGCAGATGCCGAGCGTCAACATGCCGCCGACATAGCCGAAGCTCCAGCCCCATCCGCTCACCTTGCCCATGCCTTCGGGCGTGGCAAGTTCGGGCAGGAAAGCGCCCGTGAGGGACTCGCCGTAGGAATAGAAGGCGTTGGAGACGATCACCAGCAACATGGCCAGCGCAACGCCGCCCGACGCACCTGCAAAGCGCGGCATGAACGCCAGTGCCGCCGTGGCCACCACGCAGCCGGCGGTGGCGATGACCAGCACGCGCTTCTTGGCACCGCGCAGGTCGGCCCAGGCGCCGATGGCGGGCATCGTGAGCATCACGATGGCGTAGGAGATGCTGAGCGCCGCAGTCCACGCGAAAGCGGCCCAGGGCGCCCCCTTCGCGATGCCGCCCACGAAGTAGGCGGCGAAGACCGCCGTGATGACGACGGTCGTGTAGCCCGAGTTGGCGAAGTCGTACATCGCCCAGCCGAACACCTCGCGCTTGCGCACGCCAGGGCGCAGCGCGGAGGCGGGAAACAGGGCCATGCGGCCTTGGATCAGGGAGTCGTTGGGTGGTTAATGCAGGTGCCGCGGACGGCGACCGCCGCCGTGCCCACCGCCGGTGCCGCCGCTGCCGGGGCCACCCGTGCCGCGCGGGCGCTTGCCGATTTCGAGCGAGTTCACGAGCGCATCGAAACGGTCGCTGAAGAGGCGGTCGATTTCGGAGACCACGCCGCCCAGCTCGGCGCCGTCGAAGTGGCGCTCCATGAGGTTGACCACGTCTTCCACCAGCAGGTCGCGCTGCACCTGCATGATCGCGGCCGGGTTCGGGCCGACGAAGAGCATCAGGAAATCGTCGCGCGATTCTTCGTCGGGGTCGCCCTCTTCCTCGTCGAAATCGGTGTCGTAGAAGGTGACTTCGATGGCGGCGCCGCGGTCCGAGAGTTCGTTCAGGGCCATGCACATTTCGTCGAGCGCCTGGCGGAAATCTTCGTCGCCGGGCACGGTCCAGCAGATCTGCAGCGTGTGGTCCTTCTGCTCGAAGCGGATGCCGGGTTCTTCTTCGTAAGTGCTGGTCGCGCCGTCGGCGAGCGACTTGGCGCCCGCATATTTCCAGAGCGGCTTGAGCGCCTCCTGGATCTGATCGAAGCTCACGTCCGGGCGCAATGGCACGTCGCCATGCACATGGATTTCAAATGGAGCGTTGTAGCGAGGCATCGAATGCTCCTTTTTCTATATGTGGTACCCGGAACGGGGGTCGAACCCGTATGCCCCGATCAAGGAAGCGGCGGATTTTAAGTCCGATGTGTCTACCAATTTCACCATCCGGGCGTCAGGTTGAACATCGACGATAACCCAAACGAAACAAGCCCCGGCAACGGTGGTTGGCGGGGCTTGTTTGTCGGGTCGAATCGTGTCTAACGAGAAGGTGGAGGCGCGACCCGGAGTCGAACCGGGCTACACGGATTTGCAATCCGTTGCATAACCGCTTTGCTATCGCGCCACGCAGAAAAACGAAACCGAACTTGCGAAAAAAAGGGAAGCATTTGCTTCCCTTTTTCAAAACTGGAGCGGGAAAAGAGTCTCGAACTCTCGACCTCAACCTTGGCAAGGTTGCGCTCTACCAACTGAGCTATTCCCGCGTTTCGAGCCTCGAATTATATACCATTTTTTCGGGGCTCGGCAAATTCGCACGATCAATGTTTGACCGGCCCCTCGGAAGCCGCAGCACCAGCACGCTGCTTGGCCAACTCGGCCACGGCGGCCGCGGAGGCGGCAACCTCTTCGTCCGACAGCGGCTCGGGCATCTTCTCGAGCGCGATCTCCAGCACCTTGTCGATCCACTTCACAGGCACGATCTCCAGGCCGTTCTTCACGTTCTCGGGGATGTCCTGCAGGTCCTTGGCGTTCTCTTCGGGGATCAGCACGGTCTTGATGCCACCGCGCAAGGCGGCCAGCAGCTTTTCCTTCAGGCCCCCGATGGCCGTGACCTCGCCGCGCAGCGTGATCTCGCCCGTCATCGCCACGTCGCCGCGCACCGGAATGCCGGTGAGCGCCGACACGAAGGCCGTCGTCATCGCGGCACCCGCGCTCGGACCGTCCTTGGGCGTCGCACCGTCGGGCACGTGGATGTGGATGTCGCGCTTCTCGAACATCTCGTCCTTGATGCCCAGGCGGCGCGAGCGGCTGCGCACCACGGTGCGCGCGGCCTCGACCGATTCCTTCATCACGTCGCCCAACGATCCGGTGCGGCTGATCACGCCCTTGCCGGGCATGGTGACCGCCTCGATCGTCAGCAGGTCGCCGCCGACTTCGGTCCATGCGAGGCCGACCACCTGGCCGACCTGGTTCTGCTTTTCGGCCAGGCCGAAGCTGTACTTGCGCACACCGAGGAACTCGTTGAGGTTCGCACCGTCGACGGTGACCTTCGGCGTCATCTGCTTGAGCAGCAGGCCCTTGACCACCTTGCGGCAGATCTTGGACAGCTCGCGCTCGAGCGAACGCACGCCGGCTTCACGCGTGTAGTAGCGAACGATGTCGCGCACGGCCTCTTCGGTGACCAGGAGTTCTTCTTCCTTGACGCCGTTGTTCTTCAGCTGCTTGGGCAAGAGGTACTTGATCGCGATGTGCGTCTTCTCGTCCTCGGTGTAGCCCGAGAGGCGGATGACTTCCATGCGGTCCAGCAGCGCCGGCGGAATGTTCATCGAGTTCGAGGTGGCGACGAACATCACGTCGCTCAGGTCGAAGTCGACTTCCACGTAGTGGTCGCCAAAGGTGTGGTTCTGCTCGGGGTCGAGCACCTCGAGCAGCGCGCTCGACGGATCGCCACGGAAGTCGGTGCCCAGCTTGTCGATTTCGTCGAGCAGGAACAGCGGATTGCGCGTGCCGATCTTGCTCAGCCCCTGCAGCACCTTGCCCGGCAGCGCGCCGATGTAGGTGCGGCGATGGCCGCGGATCTCGGCTTCGTCACGCATGCCGCCCAGCGCCATGCGCGTGTACTTGCGGCCGGTCGCCTTCGCGATCGACTGCCCCAGCGAGGTCTTGCCGACGCCCGGTGGGCCCACGAGGCACAGGATGGGCGCCTTCACCTTGTCGACACGTTGTTGAACCGCGAGATATTCCAGGATGCGGTCCTTGACCTTCTCCAGGCCGTAGTGGTCGGCGTTGAGCACGGCCTCGGCATTGGCCAGGTCGTGCTTGATCTTGGTCTTCTTGCTCCACGGCAGGGCGATGAGCACGTCGATGTAGTTGCGCACCACGGTGGCCTCGGCCGACATGGGCGACATCAGCTTGAGCTTCTTGAGTTCGCCTTCGGCCTTCTTCAGGCCCTCCTTGGACATCTTGGCGAGCTTGATCTTCTTCTCGATCTCCTCGATGTCCGCGCCCTCTTCGCCTTCGCCGAGTTCCTTCTGGATGGCCTTGACCTGCTCGTTCAGGTAGAAGTCGCGCTGGTTCTTCTCCATCTGGCGCTTCACGCGGCCACGGATCTTCTTGTCGACGTTGAGGATGTCGACCTCGCGCTCGAGCTGGCCGAACAGGTTCTCCAGGCGTGCCTTGACGTCGTCCAGGTCGAGCACGGCCTGCTTGTTGTCCAGCTTGAGCGGCAGGTGGGCGGCGATGGTGTCGGCCAGGCGGCCGGCGTCGTCGATGCTCGAGATCGAGGTCAGGATCTCGGGCGGGATCTTCTTGTTCAGCTTGACGTACTGGTCGAACTGCTGCATCACGGCGCGGCGCAGGGCCTCGACCTCGGTGCCCTTCTCGCCGCCTTCGGTCGCCTCGACGGGCGTCACGTTGGCCGTGAAGTGCGTCTCGCCGTCATCGATGCGGTTCACGCGTGCGCGCTGCTGGCCTTCGACCAGCACCTTCACCGTGCCGTCGGGCAGCTTGAGCATCTGCAGGATGGTCGAGACGCAGCCGACTTCGAACATGTCCTCGACCGAGGGCTCGTCCTTGGCGGCGGCTTTCTGGGCCACCAGCATGATGCGGCGCTCGGCCTCCATGGCCAGTTCGAGCGCCTTGATGCTCTTGGGGCGACCCACGAAGAGCGGGATCACCATGTGGGGAAACACCACGACATCGCGCAGCGGCAGCAGCGGCAGGTCGAGTGCTTCGGGAGGCAGGGGGGTATGACCAGACATGCGAAATCCTTTACGCCTTCTTCGCCGCTTCGCGGTACACGAGCAGCGGTGGCTTGTTTTCGTCGATGGTCGATTCCTCGACCACCACCTTGTCGACATTGGTCGCGTTCGGCAATTCGAACATGGTGTCGATCAGCGACTGTTCAAGGATCGAACGCAGGCCCCGTGCACCGGTCTTGCGGGCCAGGGCCTTGCGCGCGATCGCCTTGAGCGCCGCCGGGCGAATCTCCAGGTCCACGCCCTCCATCTGAAGGAGCTTGGTGAACTGCTTGACCACCGCATTCTTAGGCTCGGTCAGGATCTGGACCAGCGCATCCTCCGAGAGTTCCGCGAGCGATGCGACCACGGGCATGCGGCCCACGAGTTCGGGGATCAGGCCGAACTTGATCAGGTCTTCGGGTTCGACTTCGCGAAACACCTCGGTGATGCTGCGCTGCGCCTTGCTCTTGACCGTGGCGCCGAAGCCGATGCCCGAGGCCTCGGTGCGGTTTTCGATGACCTTCTCCAGGCCCGCAAAGGCGCCGCCGCAGATGAACAGGATGTTGGTCGTGTCGATCTGCAGGAAGTCCTGGTTCGGGTGCTTGCGCCCGCCCTGGGGCGGCACGCTGGCCATGGTGCCTTCGATGAGCTTGAGCAAGGCCTGCTGCACGCCCTCGCCCGACACGTCGCGCGTGATCGAGGGGTTGTCGGACTTGCGCGAGATCTTGTCGATTTCGTCGATGTAGACGATGCCGCGCTGGGCGCGCTCGACCTCGTAGTTGCAGCTCTGCAGCAGCTTCTGGATGATGTTCTCGACGTCTTCTCCCACGTAGCCGGCTTCGGTCAGCGTGGTGGCATCGGCCATCACGAAGGGCACGTCGAGCATGCGCGCGAGCGTTTGCGCCAGGAGCGTCTTGCCCGAACCCGTGGGGCCGATCAAGAGGATGTTGCTCTTGCTGAGCTCGACGTCGTCGCCCTTGGCCTTTTCCTTGTGGCGAAGGCGCTTGTAGTGGTTGTAGACGGCCACCGACAGCATGCGCTTGGCCGGCTCCTGGCCGATCACGTAGTTGTCCAGGTTGGTCTTGATCTCCAGCGGCGTGGGCAGGTCGCTGCGCGCTTCGCGCGCCTCTTCACCGGCCGGCAACTCGTCGCGGATGATCTCGTTGCAAAGGTCGATGCACTCGTCGCAGATGAAGACCGAAGGGCCCGCGATCAGCTTCTTGACCTCATGCTGGCTCTTGCCGCAGAACGAGCAATAAAGCGTTTTTTCGCTGGAAGAGCCTTTTTTTTCGGCCATGGACAGGTGCCTCGTGACAGGGTATGGACAATGATAACTAAACAAAAACGGCGTTTCCCGTGTGGAAAACGCCGTTTTTTGCCTTTTGCGCCACACGGCGCCCGGCAGTTTTAACCGCGCTTGGCAACGACCTGGTCGACCAGACCGTAATCCTTGGCCTCATCGGCCGTCAGGAAGTAGTCGCGTTCGGTGTCGCTCTTGACCTTTTCCAGTGGCTGGCCGGTGCGTTCGGCCAGGATCCGGTTCATCTGGTCCTTGGTGCGCAGGATGTCGCGCGCATGGATCTCGATGTCGGTCGCCTGGCCGCGTGCGCCGCCCAGCACCTGGTGGATCATGATCTTCGAGTTGGGCAGCGAGAAGCGCTTGCCCTTCTCGCCGGCCGCCAGCAGGAAGGCACCCATGCTGGCCGCAAAGCCCAGGCACATGGTCGACACGTCGGGCTTGATGAACTGCATGGTGTCGTAGATCGCCATGCCGGCGCTCACGCTGCCGCCCGGGGAGTTGATGTAGAAGGAAATGTCCTTCTCCGGGTTCTCGCTCTCCAGGAACAGCAACTGGGCCACCACGAGGTTGGCGGTCTGGTCGTTGACCTCGCCCACCAGGAAGATGATGCGTTCCTTGAGGAGACGCGAGTAGATGTCGTAGGACCGCTCGCCGCGGCCCGACTGCTCGACGACCATCGGGATCATGCCGAGGCCTTGAATTTCGTTTGCGATCATGAAGTAGCTCTCCGGGAAGATGGAATCGTTCGCTGTGTATGAACTGTAAGCCTGAATGAAATGGGGCTCGTGCCGCAAAGCACAAGCCCCATTGGCAATGCGGGCAGCGGCGGATCAGCCTTGTTGCTGCTGCGCCATCAGTTCGTCGAACGACACCGACTTCTCGTTGACCTTGGCCTTGGCGAGCACGAAATCGGTCACGTTGTTCTCGATGACGACGGCTTCGACTTCCGCCAGGCGGTTGTTGTCGCTGAAATACCAGCGCACCACGTCGGCCGGCTTTTCGTAGCTGGCGGCCAGCTCGTCGATGTGGGCCTTGATCTGCTCGGGCTTGGCCTGCAGGTCGTTGGCACGCACCAGCTCAGCCACCACGAGGCCCAGGCGCACGCGGCGTTCGGCTTGGGGACGGAACACTTCGTCGGGGATCGGTGCCTTGTCGGCGTCCTTGATGCCGCGTTGCTTCAGCTCAGCGCGGGCGCCTTCGATCATGCGGCTGACTTCCGATTGCACGCTGGCGTTGGGCAGGTCGAGCTCGGCGTTGGCAACCAGCGCGTCCATCACGGCGTTCTTGTTGCGGGCCAGCAGGCGGAACTTCACTTCGCGCTCCAGGTTGCGCTTGATGTCGGCGCGCAGGCCTTCGACGGTGGCTTCGGCGATGCCGAGCGACTTGGCGAGCTGTTCGTTGACTTCGGGCAGGTGCGAGGCTTCGATCTTCTTCACGGTGACCATGAAGTCGGCTTGCTTGCCGGCCACGTCCTTGCCGTGGTAATCGGCCGGGAACGACAGCGGGAAGGTGCGGCTGTCGCCGGACTTCATGCCGCGCACGGCGTCTTCGAATTCCTTGAGCATCTGGCCTTCGCCGACCACGAACTGGAAGTCTTCGGCCTTGCCGCCCTGGAAGGGCTCGCCGTCGATCTTGCCTTCGAAGTCGACCGTGACGCGGTCGTCGTCTTGCGCAATGGCGTCTTGCGCGCGCTGGGCGAAGGTGCGGCGTTGCTTGCGCAGGATATCGAGCGTCTTGTCGATCGCGTCGTCGCCCACTTCGGCCGAGAGCTTCTCGACTTCGGCGCCCGCGAGGTCGTTGATCTTGACTTCGGGGAACACTTCGAACACCGCGTCGAAGGCCAGTTCGCCTTCGGGCGACTCTTCCTTCTCGGTGATGCGGGGCTGGCCGGCCACGCGCAGCTTGGCTTCGTTGGCGGCTTGCGAAAAGGCCTCGCCGACCTTGTCGTTCATGACTTCGTAGTGCACCGAGTAACCATAGCGCTGGGCCACGACGTTCATCGGCACCTTGCCGGGACGAAAGCCGTCCATCTTGACGGTGCGCGCGAGCTTCTTGAGGCGCGAATCGACTTCGTTCTGGATGGTGCCGACCGGCAGGGTCAGCGTGATCTTGCGTTCGAGCTTCTCGAGAGTTTCAACGGTCACGGTCATGATGTCTTCCTTGTGAGGGGGCTGTTGCGCGGGGCCTGCATCTTTTTTGTCGATACAGATCAAGGACTTACACGCGCTAGCGGGATTTATGCGGCGGCACACGCGTGCAGCTCGCAAAACTGGGCAACCCATGATTCTAATCGGCTGGAACACCCGCTTTTGCCCGGGCGGAAGTCCACGCGCGGAGATTGCGCCATGCGTGCCGGATTCCCCCGCCGCTTTCCCCTTTACAGTGGCGGGCGATTCGCCACTGCCCCCAGGGATCTCCATGCTCCAGCGCCTGTTCGCCGCCTTCGCCCTCGCACTTGCCGCTCTCGCGTTCGGCATGCCCTCGCCGACGCTGGCCAAGACAGGCGGCGCGCAGGCGGCCAAGGAGCCGACCATCCAGCAGATCTACGAGGCGGCGGACAAGGGCCGTATGGATTCCGCCAACGCGATGATCGCGAAGGTGCTGAAGAGCCATCCCGAGAGCGCGAAGGCGCATTTCGTGCATTCGCAGCTGCTCGCGATGCAGGACAAGCTCGATGACGCAAGAGATGCGCTGGCCCGGGCCAGGGAGCTGTCGCCGGGCCTCAAGTTCGCGAAGGCCGAATCGGTCGCCAAGCTCGAGCGCACGCTGGAAAAGCCGGTGGAGATCGCGCCCGAAGCGCTGCCCGAACCGAGCCCCGTCGCCGCACCGGCTCCCGCTCCCGTGGTGACGGACTCCTTCCCGCCCACCGGCTCGATCCCCTGGGGGCCGATCGGCATCGTGGCGCTGATCGTCGTCGCCTACGTCCTCTTCCAGCGGCGTTCGCGCGCCGTCACCTTCCCGGTGCCGGCCGCCGCCGCGCCCGTCGAGGCGCCCCGGTTCTCGCGATCCACGAGCGATTCGTCGATGGGCCATGGCGCAGCGAGCGGCGACCGGGAATTTCCGGCCTCGCCGCCGCCCGGCCAGGGGTCGAACATCGGCGGCGCACTGGCGGCCGGTGCGGTGGCCGGCGTTGGCGCGGTGATCGTGGGCGAAGCGCTGCGCCAGGCCATGAACAACCGGAAGGAGCCGCGCGGAGGCAGCACGGTCAACATCTCCAACAACAGCCGCAGCAACAACGACCACATCGGCAGCAGCCTGTGGCCTTCGTCCGATCCGGCTCCGGACTCGGAGCGCCAGCCCGACCGCAGCTCCGTGGACAACGATTTCGGCATCAAGGACACGAGCTCGTGGGACGACTCGAGCAGCGGCAGCGATAGCGGTGGCAGCAGCGACAGCAGTAGCAGCGATAGCAGCAGCGACAGCAGTTCCAGCAGCAGCGACTGATAAACAAAAAAGCCCCCGTCCTTGTGGAACGGGGGCTTTTCGCTGCTCGATAGAACGTCTACATAGCAGAGGCTGGTGCGCGGGGCCGGACTCGAACCGGCACGTTCTTGCGAACGTCAGGACCTAAACCTGGTGCGTCTACCAATTTCGCCACCCGCGCGATGCCAATCTTTCAGGTGAATGCAAAAGCGGACGGCCTTGCGGCACCTCGGGAGTCCCTCGGGCCGAAGACCATCCGCTTGAAATCGGTCAGCTTTCGATTTTAAGCATGAATGGGGGCACCCTTCGGCACCTCCTGCTCACCCTGCCCGCCCGGCCCGCGCTTCACCCGGAATGCCGCGGCATACATCGCCGGCAGCGCCAGCAGCGTGAGCACCGTCGCCACGATCAGCCCGCCCATGATGGCCACGGCCATCGGCCCCCAGAACACGCTGCGCGAGAGCGGAATCATCGCCAGCACCGCAGCCGCCGCCGTCAGCACGATGGGGCGCAGGCGCCGCACCGCCGACTCGACGATCGCGTCCCACGCCGGCACGCCGGCCGCGCGGTCGCTCTCGATCTGGTCGATCAGGATCACCGCGTTGCGCTGGATCATGCCCATCAGCGCGATCACGCCCAGGAGCGCCACGAAGCCGAACGGCCGGTCCAGCACCAGCAGCGCGCCGGCGACACCCGCAATGCCCATCGGCCCGGTGATGAACACCAGCAGCGAGCGGCTGAAGCTGTGCAGCTGCAGCATCAGGAGCGTGAACACCAGGAACAGCATGATCGGCACGCCCGCCACGATGGAGGCCGAGCCCTTGCTGCTTTCCTCGACCGCGCCCGCCACTTCGATGCGGTAGGCGCCCTGCCCGGCCGCCAGCCAGCCGGCTTCGAGCTGGCGCAGCCTGGGCAGCAGTTGCTCGGTCACGGTCGCGCCCTGCAGGCCCTCGACCACGTCGCCCTGCACGGTGATCGCGTAGTCGCGGTTCTCGCGCCACATCACGCCGGGCTCCCAGGTGAACACCGGCCGGGCGATCTGCGTGAGCGGGATCGAGCGGCCCGAGCTGGTCGGGATGTAGGCGTTGGCGATGTCCGAGATGGCCTCGCGTTCGTCGGGCGACTGGCGCAGCACGATGTCGATCAGCAAGTCGTTCTCGCGGTACTGGCCCACGGTGGTGCCGCTGAACATCGTGCGCGAGGCCTGCGCGATGGCCTGACTGGTCACGCCGAGCGCGCGCGCCTTGGCCTGGTCGATCTCCAGGCGGATCACCTTCACCGACTCGTTCCAGTTGTCGTTCACGCCGCGCATGTTGGCGTTCTCGCGCAGCACGGCCTTCACCTCGTCGGCGTGCGCGCGCAGCTGCGCGGGCTCGGTGCCGATCACGCGGAACTGCACCGGATAGGGCACAGGCGGCCCGTTGGGCAGCAGCTTGACGCGGCCGCGCACCTCGGGGAATTCCTCGGCCAACAGCGCGGGCAGCCGCAACCGCAGGCGCTCACGCACCTTCAGGTCCTTGGCGAGCACGATGAGCTGCGACACGTTGGTCTGCGGGAACACCTGGTCCAGCGGCAGGTAGAAGCGCGGCACGCCCGAGCCGATCCAGGTGCTCACGGTCTTGACGCCTTCTTCCTTCATCACGCGCTGCTCGACGCGCCTGGCGACCTCTTCGTTGGCCGCGAACGAGGTGCCCTCGGGGAACCAGATGTCCACCATGATCTCGGGCCGGCTCGAATCGGGGAAGAACTGCTGCTGCACCTTGCCCATGCCGAAGATGCCGAGCGCGAACACCAGCACCGTCGCGCCGATGGTCAGCCACCGGTGCTGCACGCACCAGTCCACCGCGTGGCGAAAGCCGTTGTAGAACGGCGTGTCGAAGAGCTCGTGCGGCGGCGCATCGGGGTCGTGCGGCTTCACCTTGAGCAGCAGCGTGCCCAGGTACGGCACGAAGTACACCGAGACGATCCACGACAGCACCAGCGCGATCACCGTCACCGCGAAGATCGCGAAGGTGTACTCGCCCGTCACCGACTTGGCGATGCCGATCGGCAAAAATCCCGCGGCTGTGATCAGCGTGCCCGTGAGCATCGGCTTGGCCGTGACGTCGTAGGCGAAGGTGGCGGCACGCACCTTGTCGTAGCCCTCTTCCATCTTTCGCACCATCATCTCGACCGCGATGATCGCGTCGTCCACCAGCAGGCCCAGCGCGATGATCAGCGACCCCAGCGATATCTTGTGCAGCCCGATGCCGAAGTAGTTCATCGCAAGGAAGGTCACCGCCAGCACCAGCGGAATGGTGATCGCCACCACCAGCCCCGGCCGCACGTCGATGTACCAGCCGAAGCGCCCGCCCTTGTGCAAACCGAGCGCGATGATGCTCACCGCCAGCACGATGGCCACGGCCTCGATCAGCACGCCGACGAATTCGTTGACCGAACTGGCCACCGACACCGGCTGGTCCTGCACCTGCGCGAGCTTCACGCCGATGGGCAGGCGCTGGTCGATCTGCGCCGTGGCCACCTTCAGCGCCTTGCCCAGCGCGATGATGTCCCCGCCCTTGGCCATGGAGACGCCCAGCGCGATCACTTCCTTGCCCTGGTGGTGCACCTTGACGGCCGGCGGATCGATGTAGCCGCGGCGAATCTCGGCGATGTCGCCCAGCTTCAGCTGGTTGCCCGAGGTGCCGCGGATCGGCATGTCGCGCAGCTGGTCGACGCTGGTGAACTGGCCCGCCACGCGCACCTGCACCACATCGAGCGGCGACTGGATCGTGCCGGCGCTTTCCACCGCGTTCTGCGAGCCGAGCTGCGCGAGCACCGCGTTGAAGTCCAGCCCCAACTGCGCCAGGCGCTTCTGCGAGATCTCGACGTAGACCTTCTCGTCCTGCACGCCGAACTGGTCGACCTTGGCCACGTCCTTCACGCGCAGCAGTTGCTGGCGGGTTTCGTCGGCCAGCGTCTTGAGCTCGGCGTAGCTGAAGCCCTCGCTCTCCAGCGCGTAGATCACGCCATAGACGTCGCCGAAATCGTCATTGAAGAACGGCCCCTGCACGCCGGGCGGCAGCGTGTTGCGCATGTCGCCGATCTTCTTGCGCACCGTGTACCAGACGTTGGCCACGTCCGCGGCCTTGGAGGAGTCCTTGATCTGGAAAATGATCTGCGACTCGCCCGGCTTCGAATAGCTGCGGATCTTGTCGGCATAGGGCGCCTCCTGCAGCGTGCGTTCGAGCTTGTCGGTGACCTGCTCGGCCACCTGTTGCGCGGTGGCGCCGGGCCAGTAGGTGCGCACGACCATCGCGCGGAAGGTGAACGGCGGGTCTTCGTCCTGCCCGAGCTGGAAGTACGCGAAGGCGCCCAGCACCATCAGCACCACCATGAGGTAGCGCGTGAGCGGCGCGTGGTCCAGCGCCCATTTGGAGAGATTGAAGCCGGCTGGCTTGTCGGTGGGGTTCGCTGCGCCTTCCGTCATTTGGCGGCACCTGCAGCGATCTCCTTCTTGGTTGCGGCGACGGGCTCGACGGCCTGCACGACGTCCTTCGCATTGGCGGCGGCCGCGGCCGCCTCCTTGGACTGGTAGATGGTGACCTTCTGGCCCGGCGAGAGCACGTGCACGCCGGCGGCCACGACCATCATCCCCGGCGAAAGCCCCCCGCCGATCACGGCTTCGTTGCCGTCGGCGGTGGCCACTTGCACGGGCTGCGAGCGCACCGTCATCGTCGACTTGTCGAGCACCCAGACCGCCGTGCCCTTGCCTTCCTGGCGCAGGGCGCTGGTCGGCAGTTTCATCACGGCGGTGTTCGCGTGGGCCAGTGCCTGCGGGCGCGCGTAGACGGTGGCGCCCAGCGGCGGCGAGGTGGCCGCATCGATGGCGACCTTGACCGAATACGTGCGCGTGACGGCGTCGGCACTGGCCGCCACTTCGCGCACCTGCCCCTGCAATTCATCGCCGCCGGACCAGCCGCGCACCGTGACGGGCGAGCCGGGCTTGATCGCCTGGGCGCGGTCTTCGGGCACCGCGAACACCACGTCGCGCGCGCCGTCCTGTGCGATGCGCACGACCGGCGTGCCGGCCTGCACCACCTGGCCCGGCTCGGCCTCGATGGCGGTGATGACGCCGGCCACGTCGGCCACGAGCGTCGTGTAGTTCGCTTGATTGCCCTGCGAGGAGAGTTGGGCCTGCGCCTGTTCGAGCTGCGCCTGCGCGGCCTTCCAGGTGGTCTCGCGGCGCTCCAGCTCGGCGCCGCTGATGAAGTTTTGCTCGCGCAGTTCGCGGTAGCGCTTCAGGTCTGCGGCGGCCAGGTCGCGGTTGGTGAGCGCGGCGGCCTGCTGGGCGCGGGCGGCTTCGGCGGCCAGCTTGTAGTCCTGCGGATCGAGCTGCGCCAGCACCTGGCCGGCCTGCACGCGCTGGCCGAGATCGGCCTGGCGCCGGGTGATCTTTCCGGCCACGCGGAACCCGAGCCGCGATTCGACGCGGGCCCGGACCTCGGCCGAGAACTCGGGCTGGGCGTCGAAGTCGCTGGTGCCGACGGTCACCAGCTTCACCGCTCGCACGGGCTCCTCGGCGGCCGGCTTGGGCGAACAGCCGGCCAGGATCAGGGAGGGAATCAGCAGCCACAGGGTGCTGCGCACACGGGGAGGAAAAGTGGGAAAAGCGGCAGAGGCGGTCATGAGACACCCAAGAAAGGACAAACCCGGGCCTTTAATGACCCACTGGTTAGTAATCTAGGGTAAACGTTAAATACTGTCAATGACCCGCGGGTCAGTTGACGGTGTTTTCAGGTCCGCTGGCCCATCTCCACCAACCGGTTGTCGGGCAGCTCGAAGTAGTCCGACGCCCGCCCCGCATTGCGCTGCAGCCAGCCGAACAGCACGCGCCGCACCGGGTTCAGGCCCGGCAGGTTCTCCTCGCCCACCGAGGCGCGGGAGACGAAGTACGAGGTCTTCATCGAATCGATCGCCAGCGTCTTCTGGTAGGCCAGGATGCGGATGAATTCGGGCACGTCGGGCCGCTCCATGAAGCCGTGGCGCGCGGTGACCACCCAGATGCCCTCCATCAGCTGCTCCGCCTCGATGCGGATGCGCGCGTCCACGCGCGGCGTGTCGCAGGCCAGCACGCGCAGCACGATCACCTGGTCGTGCAGCACCTGGTTGTGCTTCAGGTTGTGCAGCAGCGCATGCGGGACCGCCGTGGCGTCGGGGTTCAGGAACACCGCGGTGCCGCTCACCCGGTGCGGCATGTGCTGCGCCAGCGATTCGATGAAGGGCCGCAGCGGCAGGCTCTCGGCGGCCGCGGCCTCCAGGCCCAGCCGCCGGCCCTTGGCCCAGGTGGTGAAAAGCACCATCACCACCGCCGCCACCGCCAGCGTGAGCCAGCCGCCCTCGGCCACCTTCAGGCTGTTGGCCACCACGAAGGTCAGGTCGACCACCGCGAAGGCCAGCACGCCCACCACCACCGCGACCTTGTTCCACTTCCACAGCCCCCAGGCGACGATGCCCGCGAGCAGCGTCGTCGTCACCATCGTGATCGACACCGCGATGCCGTAAGCCGCCGACAACGCGCCCGAGCTGCGGAAGCCCAGCACCAGCAGCAGCACGCCCACCATCAGCAGCCAGTTCACGGCCGGCACGTAGATCTGCCCGATGGCCGAGCCCGAGGTCTGCACCACCCGCATGCGCGGCAGGTAGCCCATGCGCATCGCGTGCGCCGTGAGCGAGAAGGCGCCGGAGATCACCGCCTGCGAGGCGATCACCGTGGCCATCGCGGCCAGCACCACCATCGGCAGCACGCCCCACGAGGGAAAGAGGCGGAAGAACGGGTTGTCGATGGCCGCCGGATTCGCCAGCACCAGCGCCCCCTGCCCAAAGTAGTTCAGCACCAGTCCCGGCAGCGCGATGAAGAGCCAGGCGAGGCGGATCGGCTTCGCGCCGAAATGCCCCATGTCCGCATAGAGCGCCTCGCCGCCGGTGAATGCCAGGAACACCGCGCCCAGCACCGCGAGCGACTGCGCCCGGTGCTCGATGAGAAAGCCGAAGGCGCGCCGCGGATCGAGCGCCGCCAGCACCTGCGGCTGCTGCAGCACCTGCCAGAGGCCCGCCGCGGCCAGCACGATGAACCACAGCAGCATCACCGGCCCGAAGATCTTGCCGACCACGCCGGTGCCCTTCTTCTGCACCATGAAGAGCGCGATCAGGATGACGACCGTGATCGGGATCACCGCGCGCTGCAGCACCGGCGCCTGCACCTCCAGCCCCTCGACCGCCGAGAGCACCGAGATGGCCGGCGTGATCAGGCTGTCGCCATAGAACATGGCCGCGCCCACCAGGCCCAGCAGGCCGATCGCGTTCCACACCCAGGGCCTGGTCTTGGGCCCCGCGACCGCGCTGCGCGCGAGCGCCTGCAGCGCGAGGATGCCGCCTTCGCCGTCGTGGTCGGCGCGCAGCACGAACACCACGTACTTCAGCGTCACCACGAACATCAGGCCCCAGAAGATCAGCGACAGCAGCCCCAGCACCGAGTCGGGCGAGAACGGCACGCCGTGCTCGGGGTTCATCGTTTCCTTGAAGGCGTAGAGCGGCGAGGTGCCGATGTCGCCGAACACGACGCCGAGCGCGGCAATCATCAGTCCGGGCCCTGCCGGATGTCCTGCTCCGCCTTGCGCTGGAATCTGGGCCGTGGGGGCCGGGGCCGGTGCGTTCATGGGCGAGCTGTTCGAAGTGGCAACGCACCGAGCATAAGTGCCGGGCATCGTCTCGCGGACAATCGTGGCGTGTCCGCCACTCCCCACCAAGCCGCCCCGCCGGCGCACTACGAAAACTTTCCGGTCGCCTCGTGGCTCTGCCCGCCGCACCTGCGCCCGCCGATTGCCGCGATCTACCACTTTGCGCGCACCGCCGACGACATCGCCGACGAAGGCGATGCGTCGCCCGACCAGCGCCTGGCCGAGTTGCGCGCCTACCGGGGCGAACTGGCCGCCGCCGCGCAGGGCGAGGCGCTCGCCGCGTCGCGCTGGCCGCACGTCTTCGGCCCGCTCGCCCACAGCATCGCGCAGTACGGCCTCCCCGAAAACCTGCTCGCCGACCTGCTGAGCGCCTTCATGCAGGACGTCGAGAAGACCCGCGACAACGGCACTTACGCCGACCGCGCCGAGCTGCTCGACTACTGCCGCCGCTCGGCCAACCCGGTCGGGCGGCTGCTGCTGCATCTCTACGGCGTGCACGATGCACAGGCGCTGGCGCAGAGCGACGCCATCTGCAGCGCGCTGCAGCTCATCAACTTCTGGCAGGACCCGAGCGTGGACCTGCCGCGCGGGCGCTTCTACTTTCCGTTGACCGACTGCGCCCGGCGCGGGCTCACGCGCGAGCATTTCAAGGTGTTCGCGCCGCTCTCGGCCGCGCCGCCGCCGCAGGAGGCCATCAACCTCGTGTCGATCGTGTCCTTCTGGGCCCGCGAGCTCATGGACGAAGGCGCGCCGCTGGTGCATCGCCTGCCGGGCCGCGCGGGCTGGGAGCTGCGCCTGGTCGTGCAGGGGGGCCTGCGCATCCTGGACAAGATCACCGACCTGGGCTTCGACACCTTCTCCCAGCGCCCCACGATCGGCAAGGCCGATGCGCCCGTGCTGCTCTGGAAGACGCTGCGGATGCGGAGACAATGGCGCCCCATGAAAGCAGCGCCTCCCCGATGAATCCCGAGCAATACGTGCAAGACAAGGCCGCCGCCTCGGGCAGCAGTTTCTATTACGCCTTCCTGTTCCTGCCCAAGCCGCGCCGCGCCGCGATCACGGCGTTCTATGCCTTCTGCCGCGAGGTCGACGACGTGGTCGACGAGGTCACCGACCCCGGCGTGGCCGCCACCAAGCTCGCCTGGTGGCGCACCGAGGTCGCCCAGGCCTTCGCGGGCACGCCGCGCCACCCGGTGATGCTGGCGCTGATGCCGCACGTCGCGGCCTACGGCATCCAGGCGCGCCAGCTGCACGAGGTGATCGACGGCTGCCAGATGGACCTGGACCAGACCCGCTACCTCGACTTCCCCGGCCTCGCGCGCTACTGCCACCTGGTGGCCGGCGTGGTGGGCGAGGTCGCGGCGCGCATCTTCGGCCAGACCGATCCCCAGACCACCGCCTACGCCCACAAGCTGGGCCTGGCGCTGCAGCTCACGAACATCCTGCGCGACGTGGGCGAAGACGCCTTGCGTGGCCGCATCTACCTGCCGGTCAACGAACTGCAGCAGTTCGACGTGAAGGCGCACGAGATCCTGAACCGTGTGCACTCGGACCGCTTCGTGGCGCTCATGAAGTTCCAGGCGCAGCGCGCGCATGCCGCCTACGACGAGGCGCTCGCCCTGTTGCCGGTGGCCGACCGCCGCACGCAGAAGCCCGGCCTGATGATGGCCAGCATCTACCGCACGCTGCTGCGCGAGATCGAACGCGACGACTTCCAGGTGCTGAACCAGCGCGTGAGCCTGACGCCCGTTCGCAAGTTCTGGCTCGCATGGAAAGTCCAGGCCCTGGGGCGGATTTGAAGACAGCCGTCATCGGCGCCGGCTGGGCCGGCCTCGCCTCTGCGGTCGAGGCCACGCGGCTCGGCCATGCCGTCACGCTGTTCGAGGCCGCACCCATGCCGGGCGGACGCGCGCGGCGCGTCGACCACATGCACGGGATGGCGCTGGACAACGGACAGCACATCCTGATCGGTGCCTACACGGCCACGCTGAAGCTGATGCGCGAAGTCGGTGTCGATGTGGAGAAGGCACTGCATCGCCTGCCGCTCTCGCTGCGATTCGCCGACGGCGGCGGGCTCAAGCTGCCGCGGCTGCCTGCGCCGCTCGATCTGCTGACGGGCATCTTCACGGCGCGGGGCTGGACATGGCGTGACAAGTCCTCGCTGCTGCGCACCGCCATCGGATGGCGCCTTTCCGGCTTCCGCTGTGCAAGCACAACCTCGGTGGCCGACCTGTGCACAAACCTCACGCCGCGCGTGATGCAGGAGCTGATCGAGCCGTTGTGCGTCTCGGCGCTCAACACGCCGGTACCCCAATCAAGCGGCGAAGTGTTCCTGCGCGTGCTGCGCGACGCGCTCTTCAGCGGCAGCGGTGGTGCGGACCTGCTGCTGCCGCGTGTGGACCTCGGTGCGCTGTTCCCGGATGCCGCGATGGCGTGGCTGGCGAAGCACGGCGCCACGCTGCGCATCGGCACGCGCGTGCGCGCCATCGCACCCGAGGCCGGGCAATGGCGCGTCGACGACGAAACCTTCGACCGGGTCGTCCTGGCCTGCGCACCCTGGGACGCCGCGCGGCTCGTTCGTGCATCGGGCTTGCCGGCCGACAGCTGGTGCGAAACCACCGAGGCATTGCGCTTCGAAGCCATCGCCACGGTCTATGTGCGCGGCGCCTCGAAGCTGGCGGAGCCGATGCTGGCATTGCGCAGCGATCCGGCCACGGCGCCCGCACAGTTCGTGTTCGACCGCGCCCAGCTCGACGGACCGGATGGCGTGCTCGCGTTGGTCGTCAGCGCCAACGAGGCATCGCGCGAAGTGCTCGAAGCGCAGGTGATCGCGCAGGCTGCAGGGCAATTGGGGCAGACCTCACTGGAGATCATTCAGACCGTCGTCGAGAAGCGCGCCACCTTCGCCTGCACACCCGCGCTCGCACGGCCGCCGATGCGCATCGCGCCCGGCCTGCAGGCCTGCGGCGACTACACCGAAGGCCCCTACCCCGCCACGCTCGAAGGCGCCGTACTCAGCGGACTGGCCGCCGCCAAGGCATCGATCACCCCATGACCGGACTGCGCTACCTCGACTTCGACTACAGCGAAGACACCGAAGGCCACGGCACCTTCGATGCCATGGCCTCGATCTCGCCAGAGAAAGTACCCGAGGTGCATGCAGAGATCGAACAGGTGCTCGCCTGGGCGGAAGCCGAGTTTCCGAATGCGCGCGGCGCATTGGACGAAGGCGCGACCTGGGACTTCGACCTGCAGGAAACGCGCGAAGACCCGCGCTTCACCACCCTCACCTTCTCGCTCGGCGGCACGGCGGACTTCTGCGCCGCGTTGCGCGAGCAGTTCGCGCTCGACTGATCTCGATCAGGCCGCCTTGCCGGGCAGGCGCAGCAAGCTCAAGCCCAGCAGCACGAAGGCGCCGCCGGAGACGCGGTTGAAGAGCTTCGAGCGGCGCGGGTCGGACAACTGCTTCTTCAATATCCGCGCGAGCAGCACATAGAACGCGTGCGACAGCACCGAGCCCGCGGCGAAGGTGGCCGTCAGCACCGCGAACTGCCCGAGGATCGGCGCGTCGTGCATGAGGAACTGCGGGAACAGCGCCGAGAAGAAAAGGATGCCCTTGGGATTGGTGAGCGCCACGGTCACGCCGTTGCCGAACAGGCGCCATGCGGCGCGCGGCGCGGCGGGCGCACCGGTTGCGGCCAGGTCGGAGAACACGCTGGCCCGGTTGCGCCACTGCTTCACGCCCAGGTAGATGAGGTAAGCCGCACCGGCCACCTTCAGCACCATGAACGCGGAGGCCGAGGTCGTCAGCACCACGCCCAGCCCCGCCATCGCGGCCGCCGACACCATGAACAGGCCCACCGCATTGCCCAGCGAACTGATCATCGCGCGTCGCGGGCCCACGGCGATCGAGTTCGAGACCGCGAGCAGCACGGCCGGGCCGGGGGTGAAGGCGACGAGCAGCGTCACGCCGCAGAAGATGAGCCAGTTGGAGAGGTGCACTTTCGGAGTTCCTGCGCGAAAGGTGATCGAGGGATGCGGAGACGGGGGAGCGGGAAACTATAGTCCGACGGCCCGCCGCCCGCCAGGGCCGCGCCAATTGCCCTTCACCCCTGGACAAAGAACATGGTCACCTGCTACCTGCGCTACATCGTCGACGCCTACAAGCTCAAGGAATTCGAGCACTACGGCAAGCTCTGGATTCCGCTGGTCGAGAAGTTCGGCGGCACGCACCACGGCTACTTCCTGCCCTCGGAAGGCGCCAACGACGTGGCGCTGGCGATGTTCAGCTTCCCGAGCCTCGCGGCCTACGAGAAGTACCGCGCCGACTCGATGCAGGACCCCGAGTGCCAGGCCGCGTTCAAGTACGCGCAGGACACGCGCTGTTTCCTCAGCTACGAGCGCAGCTTCTTCAGGCCCGTCTTCGAATAAGGCTCAGGCGCCCAGCGCCACGCACAGCGCGTGCAGGTTCGGCACGATCAGCTGCGGCCGCGCGCCGTGCACCCAGGGGCGTTCGTCGCGCACCAGCCATGCGGCCTGCATGCCGGCGTTGAGCGCGCCGACCACGTCGAGCTCGGCGTCGTCGCCCACGTGCAGCACGTCCTTGGGCAAGAGGCCGACCGAGGCCGCGGCGGCGCGGAAGATCTGCGCATGCGGCTTGCCGCTGCCGAAGGCGCGCGCATTGAACGCAGTGCGGAACCAGCGGCCCACGCCGGTCTGGTGGATGTCGGCGTTACCGTTCGACACCGCGACCAGCGGATAGCGTTCGCTGAGCCACTTGAGCGCGGGCAGCGCATCGTCGTAGAGCGTCACGCGCTGGCGTTCGGCAAAGAAGGCATCGAACGCCGGATCGGCCAGCGCCGGGTCTTCACCCGCCCGCGTGAGCGCGGTGCGGATCGACTCGCGGCGCAGCGCACTCAGGTCATGCGCGAGGTCCGAGCGCTCCTTGGCGGTGGCCTCGCGCAGTTCGCGCAGGATGCCGGGCGTGAGCAGCAGCGAGGCGGTCTTGGGCGCCTCGCGCAAGAGCCATTCCTGCAGCACGGCTTCAGCACGTTCGATGGTCGGCCAGATGGGCCAGAGGGTGTCGTCCAGGTCGAGGGAGATCGCGGCGATGCGCTGGACGTCGAGCGGCGCGGCGCTCGCGGGCGCTGGGGGAGCGGAGGTCATGCCCGAGAATATCGCATGCCTCAAGCCCCGACGAATGCCATGACGAACGCCACGACGAACACCAGTTCCGCCAATGACCGCACCGCCGTGCTCTGGTGCAACCTGGGCTCTCCCGACGCCCCCACCGCCGCCGCCGTTCGCCCTTACCTCGCCGACTTTCTGGGCGATCCGCGCGTCGTCGAAATTCCGAAATTGCTCTGGGCGCTGATCCTGCACGGCATCATCCTGCGCACGCGGCCCGCCAAGTCCGCCGCCAAGTACGCGAGCATCTGGATGACCGAGGGTTCGCCGCTCAAGGTGTGGACGCAGAAGCAGGCGACGCTCCTGGCCGGCTGGCTCGGCGAGCGCGGCCACCGCGTCACGGTGCGCGATGCGATGCGCTACGCCAACCCATCGATCGCCTCGCGCCTGGACGCGCTGCAGTCCGAAGGCGCGACGCGCGTGCTGGTGCTGCAGGCCTATCCGCAGTACTCGGCCACCACCACCGCGAGCGTGATCGACGCGGTGAACGACTGGAGCCGCACGCAGCGCCGCATTCCCGAATTCCGCTTCGTCAACCAGTACCACGACGACCCCGGCTACATCGATGCGCTCGCGCAGGGCATCGAGCGCCACTGGAAGACCGAGGGCCGCGGCGAGGTGCTGTTGATGAGCTTTCACGGTATCCCCGCGCGCAACATCGCGCTCGGCGATCCGTACCAGGCGCAGTGCCTCGAAACCGCGCGCCTGCTCGCCGCGCGGCTCGGCCTTTCCAACGCGCAGTCCCGCGTCACCTTCCAGTCGCGCTTCGGCCGCGCCAAGTGGCTCGAGCCCTACACCGAGCCGACGCTGCGCGAGCTCGGCGCAAGCGGCGTGAAGCGCGTCGACGTGGTGTGCCCGGGCTTCCCGGCCGACTGTCTCGAGACGCTGGAAGAGATCGCCATGGAAGGCCGCGAGGCCTTCCTGCACGCGGGCGGCCAGGCGTTCAACTACATCCCCTGCCTGAACGACAGCCCGGCATGGATCACCGCACTCGCGGGCATCGCCGAGCGCAACCTCGCCGGCTGGCCGACCCGGTAACTCAGCCCGCGGCCTTGCGGGCCAGCAACGCCTGGATCGCGGCCTCCATCTCGGCGTACTCGCCCTCGCCGAAGTGCTGGCGCATCACCTGCCCCTTGCTGTCGACGAGATAGAACGCCGGCCAGTACTGGTTGTCGTAGGCCTTCCAGGTGGTGAAGCTGTTGTCCTGCGCCACTGGGTAGCGGATGTTGAAGCGCTCGATCGCGTCCTGCACGTTGCGGGTCGATCGCTCGTAGGCGAACTCCGGCGAGTGCACGCCGACGACGACGAAGCCCTGGTCCTTGTACGTCTCGTACCAGCGCACCACGTGCGGCAGTGTGCGGATGCAGTTGATGCAGGTGTAGGTCCAGAAGTCGACCAGCACCACCTTGCCCGCGAGGCCCTGCATCGTGAGCGGTCCCGAGTTGAGCCACTTCTCGATGCCCGCGAACTCGGGCGCGCGGCCGTAGTCCTTCAGGCCCGGCGATGCGGCGAGCGCACCCTGCATCGGCCAGCAGGCGGCCGCAGCCACGCTCGCACCCAGTCCTGAAAACGCCCTTCTCGACAGCAGCTTGCCCATGATCGCAACCCCATTCGTGTCAGACCGACAGCGGTCTGGCGCGATTGTTGGGCGCGCGCCGGGCCGGCGCGCATGTGTCACGGCAATTTGAAGTTTGTCGCGAAGCCGTGACGAACGGCGCTCTCAAGCCGATGTGGCTTTGCCACTTGACTTGATCCCCTGCGGGGACGGGCTGGGCGCAGCCCAGCCCTGGGGGCACTCAGAACTTGCCGAGGTAATCCAGCTTGCCGACCGGCATGCCGCTGTGGCGCAGCACGTCGTAGGCCGTGGTCACGTGGAAGAAGAAGTTGGGCAGCGCGAACTGCAGCAGGTAGCGCTGCGCCGTGAAGTGCGCTTCGCCTTCGCGCTGCTTGATGGTCACGGGGCGTTCCTCCTGGCCGTCGATCAGCGCACGGTCGATGGTCGCAAGGAAATCCTGCGTCTTGCGGACGCGGGCCACGAGATCGTCCCAGGTCTTTTCCTCGTCGGGGAAGCTGGGCGCCGTGATGCCCGCGATGCGCGCTGCGCCGAGCTTGGAGGCGTCGCTCGCGCGCTGGACCTGGCCGGCCAGCGTGAGCATGTCGGGCGCCAGGCGCGCATCGACCAGCGTGGCGGTGTCGATGCCGTTGGCCTTGGCGTGCGCCAGGCTCTTGTCGAACAGGTGGATGAGCTGGCCGAGTCCGCGGGTGAAGACCGGGACCGAAATGTCGTACATCGAGAGCGCCATGGTGAGGTGAGCCTTGTAGTGGTTGAAGCCGCGGCGATTGTGCTGCCGCCCTGCGTTCAGCGACCGGCGGCGCGGATAAACCCCTCGATGGGCTCCAGTTGTTCGGGCACGTTGAGCGCGGGCGCGTGGCCGCACCCCTGGATTTCGATGACCTGCAGCCGCCCCTCGGCGCCCGGCCCCCGGCGCCGCATCTCCTCGACCGCCTCGGGCAGCACCAGGTCCGACTCGGCGCCGCGCAGGCACAGCACCGGCACCTCGATCGCGTCGTAGTGCGGCCAGATCAGGTAGTCGTTGTCGTGCGCGCTGAACTGCTTGACCATCGCCGGGTCGTAGTGCGGCGTCACGCGGCCGTCGGGCAGGCGGCGGGTGGAGCTTTCGGTGAGGCGGCGCCATTGCGCATCGCTCAGCCATCCGTAGGGCTTGTAGACGGTGCGGAAGAACGCCTCCAGCTCGGCCACCGTGTCGAACGAAGGCGGCTGGCCCGCATAAGCACGGATGCGCTCGATGGCGGCCTCTGCGAGCTGCGGCGCGTTGTCGTTGAGCGTGAGGCTCGCGATGCGCGCCTTCATGCGCGGCTCGAACAGGCCCGAGGCGCAGACCATGCCGATCGCGCCGCCCATCGAGGTGCCGACCCAATGCACGCGACCCAGGCGCAGCTCGTCGCACAGCGCGTTCGCGAGCTTTGCATAGAACGAGAGCTGGTACTCCTCGTCGGGCAACGGGCTCCATTGGCTCAGGCCCCGGCCGATGGTGTCGGGGCAGATCACGCGAAAGCCCCGCGAGGCAAAGTGCTGCGCCAACTCGTCCATGTCACGGCCGGTGCGCGCGAGACCATGCCAGGCGATGACCACCGGCGCATCGGGCGCACCCCATTCGAGCCAATGGATCTCGCGCCCGACAAGTTCCGCGTAGTGCGATGTGGGAATGAGGAGCGCGCTCATCGTGCCGCCCTCGCCCGCAGCTTGCCGACGATGCCGGTCGGAAAGTAATACACCGACAGCACGAACAGCACACCGAGCCACAGCAGCCAGCGGTCCGGCGACAGCAGCGCCGCGAGCCACGGCAGCCCGCTCGCCGCCTCGCTGCCCAGGCGCAGCAGGTCCTGCAGATAGCTCTGCGCCACCACGAACAGCACCGCGCCGATGGCCGCGCCGTAGATGGTGCCCATGCCGCCGATCACCACGATCAGGAGCACGTCGATCATGATCTCGAAGCTCAGCGAGGTGTCGGGCCCGTTGTAGCGCAGCCAGATCGCGAGCATCGCGCCCGCCAGCGTGGCGAAGAGCGCCGACAGCACGGCTGCCGTCGTGCGGTACACCACCACGCGGTAGCCGATGGCCTCGGCGCGGAACTCGTTCTCGCGGATCGCCTGCAGCACGCGGCCGAAGGGCGAGTTCACGATGCGCAGCAGCGCCAGCACCAGCACCACGGCCGCGACGAACAGCAGGTAGTAGCAAAGCAGCCGCCCATCGAGCGAGACGCCGAGGAACGGCTCCTCGGCAAACTCGAAGCTCGGCGAAATCAGCTCGGGCAGCTTGAACGTCAGACCGTCCTCGCCGCCGGTGAAATCCGACAGCTGCGAGGCCAGCGTCTGGAACGCCGAGGCCACCGCCAGCGTGATCATCGCGAAGAAGATCGCGCGCACCCGCAACGAGAACAGGCCAATGGCGAACGAGAGCACCAGCGAGATCGCGAGCGATGCACCCAGTCCCACGAGCACCGCGCCCCAGTTGGGTCCGAGCCGCGAAGCGGAAATCGCGATGCCGTACGCACCGATGCCGAAGAACATCGTGTGCGCGAAGCTCACGATGCCGGTGTAGCCCAGCAGCAGGTCGAAGCTCGCGACCAGCACCACGAACACCAGGATCTTGGCCGCGACGCTGAGCGCCTTCACGCCCGGGAAGATGAACGGCGCGAAGGCCAGCGCGATGAACAGCGCCACGAGCAGCAGCGCCAGCAGGCGGCTGCGCGGCATGTCGTTGGAGAGAAGTCGTTTCAGGAACATGAGCGTCTTCTTCCTCAACGGTTCGCCACGGGGTACACGCCCTGCGGACGCCACAACAGCACCGCCACCATCAGGAAGATGCTCGCGAACTGCGTGACCGTGGGCAGCAGGAAGCCGATGTAGTTGGTCATGAGGCCCACGAGCAGCGCGCCGATGAGCGCCCCGCCCGTCGAACCGAGCCCGCCGATGATGATGACGATGAAGATCAGCACGTTGACCTGCGCGCCCATCTGCGGCACGAGGTTCTGCTGGAACAGCCCCCACATCACGCCGCCCAGGCCCGCGAGCGCGCTGCCCACCACGAACACGCCGACGAAGAGCCGGCCGATGCGGTAGCCGAGCGACTCGACCATCTCGCGGTCCTGCACGCCGGCGCGGATCAGGAGACCGATCTTGGTGCGGCCGAGCGTCCATGCGAGAACACCGAAAACCACGATGCCCACGGCCACCGCGAGCAGCCGGTACTTGCTGATCGCCGCATCGCCCACCAGCAGCGAGCCGCGCAGCGCCTCGGGCAAAGGCAGCGGCACCTGCGCCGGGCCCCAGATCACCTTGATGAGCTCCTCGCCGATGATCATGCCGCCCATGGTGATGAGGATCTGCTTCAGGTGCTGGCCGTACACCGGCCGCACGATGAAGCGCTCGAAGGCAAACCCGACCGCGCCCGCGACGGCCATCGCGACCAGCATCGCGGGAAACACAGCCACGAGGTTGCGCCAGAGTTCCTGCGAACCGGTCCAGTCGCCCATGAGGCCGAGCACGCTGCTCGCCACGAAGGCGCCGAGCGCGATGAACACGCCGTGGCCGAAGTTCAGCACGTCCATGAGGCCGAACACCAGCGTGAGGCCCGAGGCGATGATGAAGATGATCATGCCCATCGCCAGGCCCGCGACCGTGAGCGTGAGCCAGGTCGAGAAGGAGCCCGTGAGCGGCAGCGCGACCAGCGCGAGCACGGGAGCCAGCAGCAGCGGCTTCCAGTCGAAGTCGAGTTTCATAGAGCCAGTCCGAGCAGCGATTGCTGCAGTTGCGCATCGGCGGAGAACGCCGCCATCGAGCCGCTGTGCACCACGCGGCCGTTGTCCATCACCGCGACGTTGTCGCCCAGGCGCTGGGCGAAGTTGATGTTCTGCTCCACCAGCAGGATCGTCACGCCGCTGCGCTTGAGCTCGGCGAAGGCGTCGATCATGTTGTTGATCATCACGGGCGCGAGGCCCTTGCTGGGCTCGTCGATCAAGAGCAGCTCGCGCGGCTCGACGATGGCGCGCGAGACGGCCAGCATCTGCTTCTGGCCGCCCGAGAGCTTGCCCGCCGGGTGGTTCCAGAACTTCTCGACCGCGGGGAAGAGCTTGAAGATCCACTTCAGCCGCACATCGTCGATCTGCGCGGCGTTCTTGGCGCCCCGCGCGGCGAGCAGCATGTTCTCTTTCACCGTGAGGTCCGAGAAGATGCCCATGTTCTCGGGCACGTAGGCAATGCCCAGGCCCGCGATCTGCGGCGTCTGCAGCGCGGTGATGTCCTTGTCGCCGAAGCGCACCCGGCCTTGCGATGCATGCCACAGGCCCATGATGGTCCGCAGCGTGGTCGTCTTGCCCGCGCCGTTGCGGCCCAGCAGCATGGTGAGCTGGCCCTTGGGCACGGCGAGGTCCACACCGTGCAGGATGTGATACGCCCCGATGTGCGTCTGCACGCCTTCGAGGGTCAACAAGTTGGTGTTCATCAGAAGACCTCCGTGCTTCGCACTGCGGTGCGAGCTTGCTTGGGGCGGCCCGGCGCTGCGCTCATGCTGCCTCCTTCGCGATGCCCAGGTAGGCTTCCTGCACCACCGGCGAGGCGATCACCTCGGCCGGTTCGCCATCGGCCACCAGCGTGCCGTTGTGCAGCACGATGATGCGGTCCGCGAGCTCGCGCACCACGTCCATCTTGTGCTCGACCAGGAGGATGGTCTTGGTCTTGTCCTGCTTGAGCTTGCGGATGAGGTCCAGGATGACCGGCGCCTCGGCCGCGTTCATGCCGGCCGTGGGCTCGTCGAACATGAAGACCTTGGGCTCCAGTGCCATCAGCAGCGCCACCTCCAGCTTTCGCTGGTCGCCGTGCGGCAGGCTCGCGACCGTGGCGTGCTCCCGCGATTTGAGCGCCACGTCCGCGAGGATCTGGTCCGCGCGCTCGGTCAGCGCCTTGTGGTCGCTCCAGATGCTCCAGAGGTTCAGGCCCCGCCGGTGCGCGCCCTCGCGCGTGGCCTGCACCGCCAGGCGCACGTTCTCCAGCACCGAGAGGTTGGGGAACAGGTTGGTGAGCTGGAAGGCCCGCCCGAGCCCCGCGTGCGTACGCGCGGACGGCGACAGGCCCGAGAGCGATTGCCCGTCGAGCGACACCGTGCCGGCGCTCGCCTTGAGCTGCCCCGAGATCAGGTTGAAGTAGGTGGTCTTGCCCGCCCCGTTGGGGCCGACGATGGCCGTCAGCGTGCCCGGCGCAAAAGCGCAGCTC
The DNA here is from genome assembly GCF_900115685.1 of Variovorax sp. 770b2. Taxonomy (GTDB): domain Bacteria; phylum Pseudomonadota; class Gammaproteobacteria; order Burkholderiales; family Burkholderiaceae_C; genus Variovorax. The sequence goes on from NZ_FOXJ01000001.1 coordinate 2,094,411, forward strand.
ACGCTGTTGACGGCCACGTGTCCCCCGAAGCGGATGGTCAGATCTAGCGTCTCAAGCATCGTTGGTCATTGCGAAAAGAAAAGAGTGTCGATCTCGACCGGCCTCAACAGGTGCCGATCACGTAGTAGTTCGGGCCGGTCTGCTTCAGCGTGGTGGTGACGTAGATGTTCCACAGCCCCATGGCCTGCGCCGAGCCGTAGGCATACGTCAGGCCCCACAACGCATAGGCGCGCCCGGCCAGGGTGTGCGCATAGTTGCTCGCGGTGTAGCAGGTGCCGCCGGTGCCGCCCGAGGTGGTGGTGCCGGTGGCCGCCGTCGACATCGCGCCCTGCGCGTTGCTCGCGTCCAGCGCGGCCACGGTCCAGCTGTAGGTGGTGGAGGCGGCCAGGCCGGTGTCGGTGTAGTTGGTGCCGGCAACGGGCGCCGCGTTGACCTTGCTGCCGCCGCGGTATACGTTGTAGCCGGTGGCGCCCGAGACACCCGCCCAGCCGATCACCATGCTGCTGGCGGTCGCGCCCGAGGTGCCCACGCCGGTAGGCGCCGGCAGCGACGAGCCGCCGCCCGAGCTGGTCACGCGGTCGACCATGGCCTTCATCGCCACCATCTGCGGGCCCGACTTCTTCGCGTAGTTCGCGTTGTCGTAGCCCCACCAGTCCCAGCAGCTGTTGGTGGCCGCGGTGCTGGTCTGCGGATAGATGAGCACGATGTTGTTGGTGTCGGCCCAGCGGTTGTAGCCGGTCTTCTTCACGTACTGGTCGCCCACGTCGGTGTAGTTCTGCTTGCAGCCGTGCAGCACCAGGTGCACGCGGCACGAGGTGGTGGTGCAGGCCTGCGGCACGTAGATCCAGCCGGTGGCGGCCGCGCCGTGGCCGGTGATGAACTCCGACTGGTTGAACTCGGTGAAGGTGCCGCCCAGCGTGCCGTTGTTGCGCGGGTTCAGCGGGCCGTACAGGTGCGTCAAGATCTCGCCCGCGAGGTCGAAGCCGCAGTTGTTGATGTAGGGCGAGGCGGTGGTGCTGCAGGCGCCGCCGTAGTCGTCGGTGACCATCGCGTGGCCCGCGCCCAGGTTGTTTTTGTAGACCGTGTTGGCTGTAGGCACGAAGCTCTGGTAATAGGTCTTCAGGTCGTCCATCACCGCCTGCTTGACGGTGTTGTCCGCGGTGCCGGAGAACAGGTAGACCTTGGAGCCGGTCAGGTTCGAGACCGGGTCGATCGCGCCGCTCGCGGCCCAGCTGTTGGTGGTGCTCACGAGCGTGGACACCGGGATGCTGGTGCTGTGCGTCATGCAGCGCCCCGTGGCATTGAGCACCGAGCCTTCGGCGCAGTAGTACGGCCCGCCGGCCACGACGCCGGCACCGCGCTTGAACGTGGCCGAATAGGCCACGTGCAGTTGCACCGCCATGAAGCCGCCGGCCGAGAGGCCGGACACACTGACCTCCGCCGGATTGGCGTTGAGCGCGGGCAACGGCACCGCCGCCACTGCGGCATGCGCCGCCACCGTCATTGCCGCAGCCGCGGCCAGTCCCTTCCAGTTCCTTCTCATCGCTTGCATCGCTGTCTCCTAGTGTTGTGGGTATCGAACGCTTGCTTGCAGACTGACGAATCGGCCGTGGAAACGCGCCGGCTTGCGCGGACGCAGGCTGGCGCTTCGCCCGGCGGCCATCCGGGGCGAAAGGAGATGCGGCCGTCCTCAGGGCCGCGGCATCGGGTGGGCGCTCAGCGCTTGTTTTTGATGGGGATGTCCATCTCTTCGGGCTTGATCTCGTGGACCAACTCGGGCACGCCCCAGGCGAACGCGGGGTCCACCTTGATCTTGAAGTGGTACATCGACTGCATCGCCTGGTGGTCTTCCTTGCGGAAGGTCATCTTGCCCTTGGGCGTGTCGAAGCTCATGCCCTCCATCGTGCTGATGAGCTTGTTGGTGTTGGTGTCGCCGCCCGTCTTCTTCAGCGCCGTCACCACCGCCATCGCGGCCGAGAAGCCGCCCGCGGTAAAGAAATCCGGCGGGGTCTTGAACTGCTTGTAGTGCGCCGAGACCATCGCCTCGTTCACCGGGTTCTTCGGGATGCCGAAGTAGTAGTACGCCGCGCCCTCCATGCCCGGCAGCGCCTTGTACGCGGCCATCGCCGGCAGGATGTTGCCGCCGGTGGCGATCTCGATGTTGTAGCGCTTCAGATCGAGGTCGACGATCTTGAACGGGTTGCCCGCGCCGGCCCAGACGATCCAGATGATCTTGCGGCCCGGCTGGTCCTTCAGCTTGTCGATCAGGCGCTGCGCGCCGGCGGTGAAGTCGGTGGTCGCGGGCGGCAGGTACTCCTCGTGCACCAGCTTCGCCTTCTTGAGCGCGGCGCCGAAGGCCTTCACGCCATCGCGGCCGAAGGCGTTGTCCTGCGCGAGCGTGGCGACGGTGACGCCGGCCTTGTCGACCGCCACCGCATTGGAGATCGCGTCCTGGCTCGAATTGCGGCCGGTGCGGAAGATGTATTTGTTCCACTTGTCGCCGGTGATCGAGTCGGCCACGGCGGGCTCGACCAGCAGGATCTTCTTGTATTCCTCGGCCACGGGCAGCATTGCCAGTGCCACGCCCGAAGCGGTCGGGCCGACGGCCAGCGCGGCCTTGTCATCCGAATACGCGGCGGCCAGCAGCGACTTGCCCAGGTCCGGCTTGCCCTGGTCGTCCTTCTCGATGACCACCAGCTTCTTGCCGTTGACCTCCATCGTGCCGCCGGTGGCGTAGTCCAGGCCCATCATGAAGCCGGTCTGCGTCTGCTTGCCGTAGGCCTCCAGCGCGCCGGTCTTGCTGTAGATGTGGGCGATGCGGATTTCGTTGGACTGGGCCCAGGCGGGGGCGGCAGCGGCGCAGGCGGAAAGCGCAGCCAGCGCGACGAGGTGGCGACGGATCATCGTTATGTCTCCTGAAAGTGGTGACTGAATATTGCACAGTTCGTGCCACGCACCCAACTCATTGATAACAAAGGTTTCTTCATTGGGAAGAAGCCCTCGGCGCCTGATTTCAGAACACTTGTCGTGTCTGAATTTCAGACGACTGTCTTTTTATCAGTCAGGGTTTGCCAGAAGCCTGCCGCACCGCGATCCAGCGCTGGAATTCGCGCTCGGCCTGCATGCGGAATTCGTTGCGCGTGTGGTTGCAGACGGCATGGGCCAGGCGCCGGTGCTTCTGCGTGCGCAGGCCGCCCAGGGTCGAGTCGACGAGGTGCTCGATGGTCGCGGACTCAGGCCTGCCGTGCGGCTCCTCGAAGTCCATGGGGAGGCCGCACCAGTGGCAGTTGGGGCCGAAGGTGGAACGCAGGGCTCGGACGCTCACGGCTGCCCCTGGTTCGTCATGCGCTCGTACAAGGTCGCGCGCGAAATGCCGAGCAGCCGCGACGTGGCGAGCTTGTTCCCGCCCGTGCTGGCCATGGCCGCTGCGATGGCCTTGCGCTCCAGTTCCGCGATCTGCTGCGCCAGTGGGCGCAGCAGCGCCGCCTCTTCATCGCCGCCCGCATGCGACAGATCAGGCAGCTCGATCTGCTCCAGCCCGGCTTCGCGCAGGATGCGCTCGAGCTGCACGGCGTCGATGCGTTGCGAGTCGCTGCGCATGGTCACCTGCTCCAGCACGTTGCGCAATTCGCGGATGTTGCCGCGCCAGTGCTGGCCCGCGAGCAGCGCGAGTGCGTCGGGTGTGAGTTCGGGCGGCGCCTCGCCGCTGCGCAGCGCCATGTCTTCGCCGAGCGCCTCGACCAGCGCCGGGATGTCGCTGCGACGCTCCCGCAACGGCGGCACGCGCAACGGCAGCACGTTGAGCCGGTAATAGAGGTCTTCGCGAAAGAGGCCGCGCCGCACCAGCTCGGGCAGGTCGCGCGAGGTGGCGGCGATCACGCGCGCATCGAAGGGCACGAGCTTGTTGGAGCCGAGCGGCTCGATCTCGCCCTCCTGCAGCGCGCGCAGCAACTTGGCCTGCAGGCCGAGCGGCATGTCGCCGATCTCGTCGAGAAAGAGGCTCCCGCCGTCGGCCAGCTTGAACTTGCCTTCGCGCCCTCGCCGGTCCGCGCCGGTGAAGGCGCCGGGCGCGAAGCCGAAGAACTCGGCTTCGAGCAGCGTGTCGGGCACGGCGGCGATGTTGACGCTGACGAACATGCCCTTGGCGCGCGCCGACGACGCATGGATCGCGTGGGCCAGCAGTTCCTTGCCGGTGCCGGTCTCGCCCAGCAGCAGCACCGGGCTGGCGGACTGCGCCGCGCGACGCGCATGGCGCTTCACTTCCACCGCCGCAGGGCTGCTGCCGATGAAGCTCGCGAAGGTGTACTTGGAGCGGCGCTGCCCGTCGGGCGCGTGCTGGTACAGAGGATTGTTGCGCTGGCTCGCGAGTTCGCGCCGCGCATCGTCCAGGTCGCGCTGCAGCAGCGCGAACTTGCTGATGAGCGGCTGCAGCGTGGTCTCGGGCTGGTCGAACAGCACGATGCCGATGGCGCCGATCACATCGCCCGCTCCGCCTTCGAGGCCGTCGCTCTCCGCACGCAGCGGAATGCGGCTGACCACGAAGGTGCCCGCCTTGTTGGTCAACAGGTCCACCAGGATCGGCTCGCCGGTCTCGAGCACGCGGCGCATCTGCGTGTTGGGGATCACGTCCTCGACCATGTGCCCCTGGAACTGGTCGATTGACGAGAACCCCAGCGCCGGCAGGAAGCGCCGGTAGCCTTCGTTCACCCACACGATGCGCCCACTGCTGTCCACCAGGAACATGCCCTGGCTGATACTGGAGAACAGATGGAACATCGAGCGCGCGGCGAGCGCGAGGATGCCCTCTGCATCGAGGGGCAAGGCGGGAGAAGCGGCTGGGGCAGCAGGCATGGGCGGATCGTACTGTGCATCGGCCCCGGCAAATCCGGCATGGATGTGGCACTGGAAATGCCCGCGGCAAGGCTGGAGCGAGGGCCGAAGACAAAGACCTTCAGCATCCCTTAAGTAAATCAATCGTTTGATTTCGTCCGTGGTTTAATGCCGGGCATGAACGCGAGGGATCCCATCATTTCCACGCCGCGCCGCGCCGCGCGCGCCGATGGCGCCGAGGCGCGCCACCGCCTCCTGCACACCGCCCTGCGGCTCTTCGCGCAGAAGGGCTTCGCCAAGACTTCGACCCGCGAGATCGCCCGCGAGGCCGGGGTCAACATCTCGGCCATCAGCTACTACTTCCGCGACAAGAACGGCCTGTACGGCGCCTGCTTCACCGAGCCGATGGGCGGCGACTCCGACGACCTGGTGGCGATCTTCAGCACCCCCGACCTCACGCTCGAAGCGGCCCTGCGCATCTGCTTCACCTCGGTGATCGAGCCGCTCAAACAGGGCGAGATCGTGCGGCAATGCATCCAGCTGCACATGCGCGAAATGCTGGAGCCGACCAGCCAGTGGGCCAAGGAAATCGAGCGCGACATCAAGGGGCCGCACCGCGCCATCGCCGAGCTGCTGTGCCGCCACCTGAAGCTGGAGCGCGCCGACGACGACATCCACCGCCTGACCTTCGCGATCACGGGGCTGTCGATGCAGCTCTACGTGAACCAGGATTTCATCGAGGCCGTGCGCCCGTCGCTCTTGCGCACGCCGCGCAGCATCGACACCTGGGCCGATCGCCTCACCGTCTACGCCCTGGCGCTGGTGCAGGCCGAGGCCGCGCGCCGGCAGGGCGCGGGCGTCGACGAAAAAACCGCCACCGCGCCTGCGCCCTCCCCTGCACGCGCCGCGAGAAAGAAGCCATGAGACGACTCCGACTGATTGCCTCCCGCTGCCTCCTCCCGTTGGGCTTGAGCCTGGGCCTTGCGGGCTGCGGCCTGATGCGCCCGCCGGCCACCGTCGAGGCGCCGTTCCCCGCGCAATGGAATGCGCCCCTGCCCCACGGCGGCTCGCTCGCATCGCTGGCCGACTGGTGGCGCCAGCTCGACGACCCGCTGCTGGTCGAACTGATCGCCGCGGCCGAAACCGCCAGCCCCAATCTCGCGAGCGCCGCGGCGCGCGTGGCCGAGGCGCGCTCCACGCGCGTGCAGGCCGGCGCGGCGCTGCTGCCCAGCCTGGACGGCACAGGCACGGCGAGCCGCGGTGTCTCGGGCTCGTCCTTCAGCGGGGGCGGCACGGGCGCTTCTTCATCGAGCAGCAGCAGCGCCGCGGCGGCAGCCACCGCGCCGCTCACCACGCTGCAGGCCGGCCTGCAATCCAAGTGGGAGATCGACCTCTTCGGACGCCTGCGCGCCGACCGCGATTCGGCCCAGCAGAAGCTCGACAGCGCCACCGCCAAATGGCACGACGCGCGCGTGGCCGTCGCGGCTGAAACCGCCAACGCCTATTTCGCCGAGCGCGCCTGCCGGCAGCAGTTGCGCGTGTCCGAGTCCGATGCCAAGTCGCGCAGCGAAACCTCGCGGCTCACCGACCTGTCGGCGCGCGCCGGTTTCACCGCGCCGGCCGATGCGGCGCTCGCGCGCGCCAGCGCCTCGGACGCCTCCGGCCGCCTCACGCAACAGCGCGCCCAGTGCGCGATACAGCGCAAGGCGCTGGTGGCGCTCAGCGGCATCGACGAACCCACGCTCGCGCAGAAGCTCGCCGTCTCGCACACGCAGCGCGCGCTGGTGGTGATGGGCAGCATCCAGAGCGTGCCGGCAGCGGCACTGTCGCAGCGGCCCGATGTGTACGCGGCCGAACTCGCCGTGGCATCGGCCAGCGCCGACGTAGGCTCGGCCGAGGCCGAGCGCTATCCCAAGCTCAGCATCTCCGGCTCCATCGGCCGCATGCAGATCCGCACCAGCGGTTTTCGCGAGTCGCTGGACACCTGGACGGTCGGGCCGGTGTCGCTCACCGTGCCGCTCCTGGATGGCGGCGCCCGCCAGGCCAACACCGATGCGGCCAAGGCGCGCTACACCGAGGCCGTGTCGCTCTACCGCGCGAACGTGCGGCAGGCGGTGCGCGAGGTGGAAGAGGCGCTCGTGAACCTCGACGCGATCGATGCCCGCACCACCGATGCCGACAGTGCCGTGAAGAACTACCAGGCCTCCTTCGACGCCACGCAGGCGCGCTACAGCAGCGGCCTGGCGAGCCTGTTCGAGCTGGAGGACTCGCGCCGCACCCTCTTCACCGCGCAGACCGCGCGCGTCACGCTGCAGCGCGAACGCGCCGAAGCCTGGGTTTCGCTGTACCGCTCGATGGGCGGCGGCTGGAACCGGCCTGAATCGTCAATGACCTCTTCCTCGACCTCTACGGTTGCGACGTCACCATGAAAACAATGAAGCGTTCCACCCTTGTCATCGCGCTGCTGGCGCTCGTCATCGTCGTCGTTGCGGCCGTGTGGCTCGTGCGCAAGCCCTCGGGCACGCCCGCCGAGCAGGCCGCGGCGGCCAAGTCCAAAGACGCCAAAGACGGCGCACCGGCGCCCAAGCCCTCGCTGACCGTCACTGTCGCCAGGCCCGAAGCCACCGAGCTGACGGTCACGCTCGCTGCCAACGGCAACGTGGCCGCCTGGCAGGAGGCCGTCGTCGGCTCCGAGTCCAACGGCCTGAGGCTCGCCGAGGTGCGCGTGAACGTGGGCGACGTGGTCAAGAAGGGCCAGGTGCTCGCCGTGTTCTCGCCCGAGACGGTGCAGGCCGACATCGCCCAGTCGCGTGCCTCGCTGGCCGAAGCCAGGGCCACGGCCGCAGACGCCGCCGGCAATGCCGCGCGCGCCCGCACGCTGCAAGCCACCGGCGCACTGAGCCAGCAGCAGATCAACCAGTACCAGACCACCGAGCAGACCGCCAAGGCGCGCGTCGAGGCGGCCGAGGCCGTGCTCGCCGCGCAGCAGGTGCGCGGGCGCAACACGCAGGTGCTGGCGCCGGACGACGGCGTGATTTCCGCGCGCACCGCCACGGTGGGCAGCGTGGTGTCGGCCGGCACCGAGCTCTTTCGCCTGATCCGCCAGGGCCGCCTCGAATGGCGCGCCGAAGTCACCTCGGCCGAGCTCGCGCGCATCGCGGTCGGCACCCAGGCCTTCGTGGTGAGCGCCAGCGGCGCGCAGGTGCGCGGCAAGGTGCGCAGCATCGCGCCGACGGTCGATCCGCAGACGCGCGCGGCGCTGGTCTACGTCGACCTGCCCACGGTGCTGCAGAACACGGGCGTGAAGGCCGGCATGTTCGCGCGCGGCGACTTCGAACTGGGCCGCACCTCGGCGCCCACCGTGCCGCAGGCCTCCATCGTTCCGCGCGACGGCTTCAACAACGTGTTCCTGCTGCAGCCGGACAACCGCGTCTCGCAGCTGAAGGTGCAGATCGGCCGCCGGCTGAACGACCGCATCGAGATCACCAGTGCGCTGCCCGAAGGCGCGCAGATCGTCGTGCAGGGGGCGGGCTTCCTGAACGACGGCGACCTGGTGCGCGTCGTGGCGGCAACGCCGCCGGCCGCCGTGCCGGCCAAATCCGCGGCATCCGCCGCGGTCGCCAAATAAGACAAACAAGGACACGCCATGAACGTTTCCGCCTGGTCCATACGCAACCCGATTCCGGCGGTGATGCTGTTCGTGCTGCTCACCTTCGGTGGGCTGCTGTCGTTCAACGCGATGAAGGTGCAGAACTTTCCGGACATCGACCTGCCGACCGTCACGGTCTCGGCGTTGCTGCCCGGCGCCGCGCCTTCGCAGCTGGAAACCGACGTCGCGCGCAAGCTCGAGAACTCCATCGCCACCGTGCAGGGCCTGAAGCACATCACCACCAAGGTGCAGGACGGCGCTGCCACGCTGATCGTCGAGTTCCGTCTCGAAAAGCCCGTGCAGGAAGCCGTGGACGACGTGCGCTCCGCGGTGCAGCGCGTGCGCGCCGACCTGCCGGCCGACGTGCGCGACCCGGTGGTCACCAAGCTGGACCTGGCGGGCCAGCCGGTGCTGGCCTTCACCATCTCCTCCTCGCAGATGGACGCCGAGGCGCTCAGCTGGTACGTGGACAACGACATCACCAAGAAGCTGCTCGCGCTGCCCGGCGTGGGCGCGGTGAACCGCGTGGGCGGCGTCACGCGCCAGGTGCACATCGACCTGGACCCGGCCAAGCTGCAGGCGCTGGGCGCCTCGGCCGGCGACATCTCGCGCCAGCTGCGCCAGGTGCAGGTGGAAAGCGCCGGCGGGCGCTTCGACCTGGGCGGCAGCGAGCAACCGGTGCGCACGATGGCCACCGTGCAGTCGGCCGACCAGCTGGCGGACATCCAGATCGTGCTGTCCGACGGCCGCCGCGTGCGCCTGGACCAGGTCGCGCGCATCAGCGACACCATCGCCGAGCCGCGCTCGGGGGCCCTTCTCAACGGCAAGCCGGTGGTCGGCTTCGAGGTGGCCCGCAGCCGCGGCGCCAGCGAAGTGGAAGTGGGCCATGCGGTGCAGAAGGCGCTGGCCGACATGCGCGCGCAGCGCCCCGACATCGAGCTGACCGAAGCCTTCAACTTCGTCGATCCGGTGGAAGAGGAATACAACGGCTCGCTGCACCTGCTGTACGAGGGCGCCATCCTGGCGGTGATCGTGGTGTGGCTCTTCCTGCGCGACTGGCGCGCCACGTTCGTCTCGGCGGTGGCGCTGCCGATGTCGGTGATTCCGGCCTTCATCGGCATGTACCTCCTGGGCTTCTCGGTCAACGTGATCTCGCTGCTCGCGCTCTCGCTGGTGGTCGGGATATTGGTGGACGATGCGATCGTGGAGGTCGAGAACATCGTGCGGCACCTGCGCATGGGCAAGACGCCCTACCAGGCGGCGATGGAGGCGGCCGACGAAATCGGCCTGGCGGTGATCGCCACCACCTTCACGCTGATCGCGGTGTTCCTGCCCACGGCGTTCATGAGCGGCGTGGCCGGCAAGTTCTTCAAGCAGTTCGGCTGGACGGCCTCGCTCGCGGTGTTCGCCTCGCTGGTGGTCGCGCGGGTGCTCACGCCCATGATGGCGGCCTACATCCTGAAGCCGATCGTGGGTGCCGAGAAAGAGCCCGGCTGGCTTCGCTGGTACATGCGCGCCGTGGAGTGGAGCACGCACAACCGCTTCAAGACGATGGTGCTGGCCACCCTCTTTTTCTTCGGCTCGCTGGCGATGATCCCGCTGCTCAAGACCGGCTTCATTCCGCCGGACGACAACTCGCAGACGCAGGTGTACCTGTCGCTCGCGCCGGGCTCCACGCTCGCGCAGACCACCGCGGCCGCCGAGGAAACGCGCAACCGCGTGATGAAGATCGCGCACGTGAAAAGCGTCTACACCACGGTGGCCGGCGGCAGCGCGGGCGGCGATCCGTTCGCCAGTTTCGGCACGCCCGAGACGCGCAAGGCCACGCTCACCATCAAGCTGGACGAGCGCGGCGACCGGCCGCGCAAGCAGGTCATCGAGAACCAGATCCGCACCGCCCTGGAAACCCTGCCCGGCGTGCGCAGCACCGTGGGCCTGGGCGGCTCGGGCGAGAAGTACATCCTGGCGCTCACGGGCGAAGACCCGGTGGCGCTTGCGGCCGCGGCCAGCGCGGTCGAGAAGGACCTGCGCACCATCGCGGGCCTGGGCAACATCACCTCCACCGCGAGCCTGATCCGCCCCGAGATCGCGGTGCGCCCCGACTTCGCGCGCGCCGCCGATCTGGGCGTGACCAGCGCGGCCATCGCCGAGACGCTGCGCGTGGCCACGCTGGGCGACTACGACCAGTCGCTCGCCAAGCTCAACCTCGCGCAGCGGCAGGTGCCGATCGTGGTGAAGCTGGAAGACTCGGCGCGCAAGGACCTGGACCTGCTCGGGCGCCTCTCGGTGCCCGGTGCGCGCGGCCCCGTCATGCTCAGCCAGGTGGCCTCGCTCACCATGGAAGGCGGCCCGGCCGTGATCGACCGCTACGACCGCTCGCGAAACGTCAACTTCGAGATCGAACTGTCCAGCGTGGGCCTGGGCGATGCGAAGACCGCGGTGATGAACCTCCCCTCAATCCAGAAGCTGCCGCCCGGCGTGCGCGTGACCGAGGTGGGCGACGCCGAGGTGATGACCGAACTCTTCGCGAGCTTCGGCCTCGCGATGCTCACGGGCGTGCTGTGCATCTACATCGTGCTGGTGCTGCTGTTCAAGGACTTCCTGCACCCGGTGACCATCCTGTGCGCGCTGCCGCTCGCGCTGGGCGGCGCCTTCGTGGGCCTCTTGATCGGGCAGAAGGCGCTCTCGATGCCCTCGCTGATCGGCTTGATCATGCTCATGGGCATCGCGACGAAGAACTCGATCCTGCTGGTGGAATACGCCATCGTGGCGCGCCGCGACCACGGCATGAGCCGCTGGGACGCGCTGCGCGACGCCTGCCACAAGCGCGCGCGCCCCATCATCATGACCACGCTCGCCATGGGCGCCGGCATGCTGCCGATCGCCGTGGGCTTCGGCGCCGCCGACTCCAGCTTCCGCTCGCCGATGGCGATGGCGGTGATCGGCGGGCTGATCACCTCGACGGTGCTGAGCCTTCTGGTGGTGCCGGCGGTGTTCACCTACATCGACGACATCGAGCACTGGATCAAGCGCACCGTGCGCAGGCTGCGCGGGCAGCCGGCCGACCCGCACATCGACGACGACCTGGTCGAGACGCCGCGGCCCGCGGCCTGACGCGGGGTCTTGTCCCCTCTCCCGCTCGCGGGAAAGGGAGCCGAACCTCAAGCCGCGAACGTCGTATCCAGCCAGTCGCCGATGCGCGCCATCGCCAGCCGCTGTGCCCCCGCATGGCAGTGCGCACCGGCACCCAGCGTGTCGTCGAGCGCGAGAAAAGTCTTCGGGCACGTGAGGTGCGCATACAGCGCCTCGGGCTGGCCCTTGAAGAACATGTCGTTGGCGGCGGCGCACACCAGCGTCGGGCACTGGATGCGCTCGGCCACGCCGTCGGCCACGTTGTAGTCCAGCAGCGTCGAGAGATAACCGCGCGCCGTGCCCTTGCCGGTGACCCAGGCGCCGTGGCCGAAGGCCCAGCGCGCCTGCGCATCGTGCGCGGCGACCTGCGCGAGTGCCTTGTCGATGTCCGGTGCCGAGGGCGCTGTGAGCACACGGCGCGCCACCTCGCGCTGGCCGCCGAACATCGGCAGCGTCTTCTCGCCCATGTCGTAGATGCCGTCCAGCGCGATCAGTGCGCGGATGCGCGGCTCGAACGCCGCCGCGCGCGGCGCCAGCACGCCGCCCAGGCTGTTGCCCAGCAGCGCGACGCGCTTCGCATCGACGTCGGGCCGTGCCAGCACATGGTCCAGCACCGGGCCGACCACGCGCTCCCAGTCGGGCCGCAGCACCAGGCCTTCGCAGTGCATCGGGCCGGGCTGGCCGGGGCCGTCGAAGCTCAGCACGTTGTAGCCGCGCTCGGCCAGCGCGGCGGCGGCAACGTAGTGCATCTCTTCCACCGAGCCGTCGAAGCCGTTGTGCATGACGACGGTGGGTCGACGCTTGTTGCCCATGCCGGCCGCGCGATAGAAATAGCCCGGCAGGCTCGTGCCTTCGTAGCGGATGCGCACCGGCTCGATCGCGCCGTTCGTGAGCCGTACGGCCGCGCGAAAGCACTCGACGCTGCGGTCGTAGGCCGCGTTGATGCGCGGATCGGCCGGGTTGCCGTGCAGGAAGAACTCCGCGCTGCGGTAGTAGTTAGAGGCGCGGAAGAACGCATCGCGCGCACTCACCGCGTGGCCCGCGGCCAGGCTCTTCTGCGCCTCGGCGGCCACCCGGTCGGCGGTGAGGCGCCATTCGTCGTGCCAGCTGTCGTAGTCGCCGCCGCGGATGCGCTGGGCGGTGACCACCACTTCGCCGAAGTCCGCGCCGCCATAGGCGATGTGGCCGAAGGAGCGCAGCGTCTCGTACCAGAAGGTGTCGTCCTGCGCGAAGAGGAAGGGCTTCAGTCCGGATGCGGCGGATGCGGCCGATGCGGCCGATGCAATGGGCGCGGGCGATGCCGCCGCCGGTGCTTGCGAGCGGGTCTCTTGCGCCCTCGCACCGAGGGCGACCGCGCCGGCGGCAGCAAGGATCGAGCGGGCGAAATGACGGCGTTCCATGGTGGATTTCCTTTCGGTGTTCGTGGCGGGCAAAGACATTTCGTCTTCGGTGCCGGACTCTAGGAACGCGCACTGCGCGCTGCATCCGCCTTGCGACGGAATGCGGCAGGCACAGCGCGAACGGCCACCGCGGCGCGCCAACGGCTGCCCGTTCGGCCGGTGAAATAGGCTGCATGGCGGATTTCGCGCAAGGACCGCCCTTCGAATAATCCCGGTGCCACTTCACACACGACACACCGGCATCGCCGGGGGAGACACCCCATGACTCGACCTACCCTGCGCTTCGGATCACACGGCGCCGACGTGTCGCTGATGCAATCGGCCCTGAACCAATGGGTGACGTCCAAGCTCCCGCTGCTCGTGGCCGACGGACAGTTCGGCGCCAAGACCAACTCGAAGGTCAAGGAATACCAGAGCTTCTTCAAGCTGGTGCCCGACGCCATCGTCGGGCCGCAGACCTGGGCCGTGCTGGAGGCGCTGATCGGCCAGGTCATCGGGCTGCTGGTGCCGCCGGGGAACCACAAGACGCCGTCTGAGCTCGGCGCCAACGTGGTGACGGCGGCCGAGGCCGCGCTGGCCAAATGGGGCTGGACGCTGGCCTCGCAACCCAACCAGAACGTCGAGCGCATTGCCGCGGCGCTGTGCGCGGACAGCGGCAACCCGAAGCGCCCGCGCCAGGGCGGCGTGGGGTTGCAGAAGATCTTTCAGGACGCGAGCGTTCCCGGCGCCTACATCGGCCGCTGCCCCACCATCACCGCGCAGGCAGTGCAGAAATGGCAGGAGATGAATGCCGGCGCCTGGCGCAACACCAACGACCTGTGCGCGTGGTGCGGCATCTTCTGCATCTACGTGTACCGCGCCGCCGGCGTGAGCGTGCCGGGCGGCTGGGCGCAGCACACCCAGAACGTGTTCGACCGCAAGGTGTTCCAGCGCATCAGCGACTACTCGGCGGTGTTCCCGGGCTGCATCGGCGTGGTGAGCGGCATCAAGCCGGGCGGGCGCAACCACCACTTCATCGTCACCTCGAACGCCAACGACCGCATGGAGAGCATCGACGGCAATGCCTTCGGGCCCGACGCCAACGACAAGAGCAAGGGCAACAAGAGCGTGATTGCGCGCAACGCCTATCCCTACTCGCAACTCCAGCAGGAGACGGCGTACTTCCTCGCGCCCGTGGCAGGGGCCTGAACGAAAAATGCCGCGGGGCCAGGGCGCCGCGGCATCTTGCAGAGAAAGCGAAAGCGTCTCAGGCGTCCAGCTGCGCCAGCCGCTTCAACTTGCGGTCGCTCATGCGCTTGGCCAGGCGCGGCAGCACCAGCACGGCGACCACGATGATCACCAGCGCGATCGACATCGGACGCTGGAAGAACACCACCGCGCTGCCCTCGCCGATCGACATGGCGTTGCGCAGCTGCGCTTCGGCCAGCGGCCCGAGGATCATGCCGACGACCACCGGCGCGGTCGGAAAGTCGAAGCGCCGCATCACCACGCCCAGGAGGCCGATGGCGTAGAGCAGGAACAGGTCGAACGCGCTCTGGCGCATGCCGTAGGCACCCACCGTCGCGAAGATCAGGATGCCGGCGTAGAGCTGCGGCTTCGGGATCTTCAAGAGCTTGACCCACAGGCCCACCATCGGCAGGTTCAGCACCAGCAGCATCACGTTGCCGATGTAGAGCGAGGCGATCAGCGCCCACACCAGCGCGGCCGATGTGGTGAAGAGCTGCGGACCCGGCTGGATGCCGTAGTTCTGGAACGCGCCCAGCAGGATGGCGGTGGTGTTGGAGGTCGGAATGCCCAGCGTGAGCAGCGGGATCAGCGCGGCCGTCACCGTGGCATTGTTGGCCGCCTCAGGGCCGGCCACGCCTTCGATGGCGCCGGTGGTGCCGAACTCGGCCTTGGCGTCCTTGTCCTTGGCGAGCTTCTTTTCCATCGCATAGCTCAGGAAGGTCGGGATCTCCGTGCCGCCGGCCGGAATGCAGCCGAACGGCGTGCCGATGGCGGTGCCGCGCAGCCACGCGGGAATCGAGCGCCTCCAGTCGCGCTTGGTCATGTGCACGCGGCTGAGCTTGTTCTGGCCCTCGGTGACCTTGCCTTCGTAGAGCACGGCGTACAGCACCTCGGCCACTGCGAACAGGCCGACCGCGACCAGCACGATCTCGATGCCGTCCAGCAGTTCGGGCACGCCGCCGGTGTAGCGGCCCTGGCCGGAGATCTGGTCCAGGCCCACGCAGCCGGCCGCAAGACCCACGAACAGCGCCGTCATGCCGCGCAGCGTGCTCTTGCCGAGCACCGCGCTCACCGTGGTGAAGGCCAGCAGCATCAGGAGGAAATACTCGGGCGGGCCGAGCTTGACCGCGAACTCGGCCACGAAGGGCGCGAACAGCGTGACGATGACCGTGGCGATGGTGCCGGCCACGAAGGAGCCGATGGCGGCGGTGGCGAGCGCAGCGCCCGCCCTTCCGCTCTTGGCCATCTTGTTGCCCTCCATCGCGGTCACCATGCTGGCGGTTTCGCCGGGCGTGTTCAAGAGGATCGAGGTGGTCGAGCCGCCGTACATGGCGCCGTAGTAGATGCCCGAGAAGAAGATCATCGAGGCCGTGATGTCGACCTTGCCGGTGATGGGCAGCAGCATGGCCACCGCCACCGCCGGACCGATGCCGGGCAGCACGCCCACGGCCGTGCCCAGGGCACAGCCGATCAGGCACCAGAGCAGATTGATCGGGGTGATCGCCGTGGCGAAACCCGCCATGAGTGCGTTGAAGATTTCCATGTCAGAGCCACCCGGTGGAAGTGAGGCCCGGCAGGCTGATGGCCAGGAATTGCGTGAACATCCAGAACACCGGGGCGGCGATGAGCACGCCGGTGACGAAGTCGATGGCGAAGGTGCGCGGCGAATTCACGCCGGCCTGTCCGCTCGCGCGTCGCAGGCCCTGCACGGCCAGCACGTAGCACAGCGTGCAACTCAGGATGAAGCCCAGGGTGGTGATGAGCGCCGCGTTGAGCAGCAAGCCCGCCGAGACCCAGATGAAGCCGGGCCAGTAGGCGCGATCGGCACCCGTGGGCGCGTCCAGTTCGCGGAAGCCGCCGGTGCGCGCTTCCCAGAGGATCCAGCCGCCGCAGAGCACGAGCACCACGGACACCATCCAGGGCAGGAAGTTGGGGCCGACGCCGCCGTAGCCGGCTTCGGAAGAAATGCCGATGGCGCCGAAGGCGAGCGCCAGGCCGGCGAGCAGCACGCCCGCGCCGACGAGGGTTTGCGGCCATACCGCCGCCGCCTGGGCCGCCGTGTCGGGCGGAGAAACCGAGGGTTCTGGAGTTGTCATTTTTTGCGCCCGGAATGTGGTGCTGGATTTGAAAACGGCACGCTGTCGTCTCTTGCGAGGACAGCGTGCCATTCGGCAGGCAAGTGGTGCGGTGTGCGCGTCAGACCATGCCGGACTTGGTCATGATGGCGCGCAGGCTGGCGAAGTCGTCGTCCACGAACTTGGCGAAGGCATCGCCCGACAGCACGGCCGGCGTCCATTCGTTCTTCTTGAGCGACTCGGCCCACGAGCCGCTCTTGAGCGCGGCCAGCACCATGTCGGTCAGCGCCTTGCGCTGCTCGGCCGAGATGCCGGGGGCGCCGTACACGCCGCGCCAGTTGCCGATTTCCACGTCGATGCCCTGTTCCTTGAGCGTGGGCACGTTGATGCCCGGCAGGCGCTGGGCCGAGGTGACGGCAATCGCCTTCATCTTGCCGGCGGCGATGTACTCGGCGAATTCGCTGTAGCCGCTGCCGCCGACGGTGACGTTGCCGCCCAGGATGGCGGCGGTGGCTTCACCGCCTCCGCGGAAGGCCACGTAGTTGATCTTGGACGGATCGGCGCCGACCTTCTGCGCGATCATGGCCGCGGCGATGTGCTCGGTGGAGCCGCGCGAACCGCCGCCCCACTTGACGCTGCCCGGGTCCTTCTTGAGCTGGTCGACCACGTCCTTCATGGTCTTCAGGGGCGAATTGGCCGGCAGCACGAACACGTTGTATTCGGTGGTCAGGCGCGCGATGGGCGTGGCCTGTTCCAGCTTGACCGGCGGCTTGCCGGTGATGATGCCGCCCAGCATGACCGAGCCCATGACCATCAGCGCGTTGGCATCGGCCTTGGAGCCGTTCACGAACTGGGCCAGGCCCAGCGCGCCGGCGGCGCCGCCCTTGTTGTCGTAGGTGACGGTGTCGGCCACCTTGGCGTCGCTCAGGGCCTTGCCCAATGCACGGCCGGTGGTGTCCCAGCCACCGCCCGGGTTGGCGGGGATCATCATCTTGACGTTGGCTGCAGCACGTGCCGAGAGCGGAAGCGCTCCGGCGGCGGCCAGAGCGGCCAGGGACTTCAAAAAGGTATCGCGACGCATCGTTGTCTCCAGAGGGGCTGAAAGAAAGGTGGCAGGAACCTGAAGGAACCTGACTCAGGCCTGAGCCGCTATCATGCGCCGCCCCGCTGTCAGTTGGCTGTCCGCCAGACTGGGGAAAACACCAAAGTATCCATTGCGCTCTCCCCGTATGACCCTCGTATGAAGCTGCTGCTGGTCGAAGACGATCCCTCGATGCAGATCACGCTGCAGCGCGCCCTTGCCCGCCGCCGCATCGACGTGCGCGTGTGCGGCGACGGGGCCGAGGCGGTGGCGCAGTGGCGCGCCATCGAGCCCGATGTGGTCGCGCTCGACCTGAGCCTGCCCAACCTGGACGGCCTGCAGGTGCTCGCCCAGGCCCGCGCCGAGGGGCTGCGCACCCCCGTGCTGCTGCTCACGGCCCGCGGCACGGTGGGCGACCGCATCGTGGGCCTGAACGCAGGTGCCGACGACTACCTGCCCAAGCCCTTCGACCTGGACGAACTGGAAGCCCGCATCCGCGCACTGCGCCGGCGCAGCCAGAGCGCGGGACCCGATTCGGGCCTGAACCCGCAGGAGATCGGCGGCCTGCGCTTCGAGCCCGACAACGGCGCCATCTACAACCGCGCCGATCTGCTGGAGCTCACGCCGCGCGAGTTGGCGCTGATGAAGGCGCTGATGATGAAGCCGGGCCACGCGGTCACCAAGGAGCGCCTGTTCGAGCTGGTGTTCCCGGGCGAGACCGACGTGCAGTACGAGGCCATCGAGGTGGTGGTGTATCGCCTTCGCAAGAAGCTCGCGGGCACGGGCGCCGTGCTGATGACGATGCGCGGCCTGGGTTATCTCCTCAGGCCCGAGACATGAAGGCCGCATGAGGCATGTCTCCTCGCTGCGCGCGCGGCTGCTGATCGGCATCCTCGCGCCGGTGGCGCTGTTCATCGTGATCAACAGCGTGAGCCTGTATCGCCAGAGCCTGGCGGCGGCCACCACCGCCTACGACCGCACGCTGCTCGCCTCGGCCAAGACCATCGGCGAGCAGCTGGACGTGGAGGGCTACGACGAGCGCGCGCAGCTGCGCGCCATCGTGCCCTACTCCGCGCTGGAGGCCTTCGAGGCCGACAACCGCAGCCGCCTCTTCTATCGGGTCTCCGCGCTCGATGGCGAACTGATCTCGGGTTTCGTCGAACTGCCGTTCTGGCGGGGCCGCATTCCGGACCGCAGCGCGTATGCGGCGCTGGTCGATTTCTACGACGCGCAGTTCCGGGGGCAACCCGTTCGCGTCGCGGTGCTGCTGCAGCCGGTGGCCAGCGCGCGCGGCCGCGGCATGGCGGTGGTGCAGGTCGCCGAGACGCTCGAGCTGCGCGAGACGCTGGTGCGCAAGCTGCTGCTGGACACGCTGTGGCGCCAGTTGCTGCTGATGGGCGTGATCGCGGGCGTCACGGTGTTCGTGGTGCACCGCGCCACGCGCCCGGTGCGCGAACTGGGGGAAGCGATCGAAAAGCGGCCGGCGGACGATCTCTCGCCCATCGACGCGCCCGATGCGCCGCGCGAACTGCTGCCGCTGATCGACGCCACCACCGAGGTGATGGGACGGCTGCAGCGGCTGCTGGACCACCAGAAGCGCTTCGTGCGCGACAGCGCCCACCAGCTGCGCACGCCGCTCGCGGTGCTCAAGGCACAGGTGCAGTCGGCGCGCCGCGGCGACGTGGCGCCCGAGCAGGCCTTCGGCGAGATCAGCCAGACGGTCGAGCGCGCCACGATGCTGGCCAACCAGATGCTCTCGCTTGCAAAAGTGGAGCAGTTGCGCCAGCAGCCCGAGTCGGTGACGCTCGACCTCTGCGACGTGGTGCGCAACGTCGTGCTCGACCTGTCGCCGCTGGTGGCCGACAAGGCGCTGGATTTCGAACTGGCCGCGGGCGAGCCGGTGGCCGTGCGCGCGCACCAGTGGATGCTGCAGGAGCTCACGCGCAACCTGCTGCACAACGCGATCAAGCAGAGCCCGCAGGGCGCGGCGCTGTCGGTGAGCGTGCGCGCTGTCGACGGTCACGCGGTGCTCATCGTGCGCGACGAAGGGCCCGGCATTTCGCCCGAGCTGCGGCAGCGGCTGTTCGCGCCCTTCTCCGCCGGCAGCGCGTCCAGCGGCTCGGGGCTGGGCCTGGCGATCTGCCGCGAGATCGTGCTGGCGCTGGACGGACGCATCGACCTGGAGAACCGCACCGCGCAGGGCGCCACGCAGGGCACTACGCAGAGCACTACGCTGGACAGCGCCGCCAGGGTCATCGGGCTGGACGCCGTCGTGCACCTGCCGCTCTGGCGGCACAATTCCTGACCTATGGAATCTTCTCTGGAACGTCTGCGCATCGACAAATGGCTCTGGGCCGCACGCTTCTTCAAGACGCGTTCGCTGGCCGCGGAGGAAATCGGCAAGAACCGGGTGCAGGTGAACGGCGACGTCGCCAAGGCCTCGCGCGAGGTGAAGGCCGGCGACACCGTGACGATGCGCCTGGGCGTGCAGACGCGGACCGTGACGGTGCGCGGCATCAGCGGCCAGCGCGGGCCGGCGCCGGTCGCCCAGCTGCTCTACGAGGAGACGGCCGAGAGCATTGCCGCACAGGCCGCTCTCCGCGAGCAACGCCGCATGGGCAGCGAGCCGGCACTGGCCATCGAGCAGGGCCGCCCGACCAAGCGCGACCGGCGCGATCTGGACGGCGCGGTGCGCCACGCCGAATGGGACAACCGCTGGAGCGCCTCGATCGACCCTGAAGATACCGAGCGCTGATTCGCTTACGCTGTCGGCTTTCCTTTTTCTGCAGGAGTTCCGGTTCATGGCCAGCTTCAAGAAATACCGCGTCGGCAGCAAGTTCAAGCTCTCGCACATCGACCCCGGCGACACCGCCTTCTGCGAGGGCGATGAAGCGGCCCAGCGCGAAGAAGTCGACGCGATGGCCGTCGAGCTCGACGAGCTGCAGAACCTGCTGCACGCCGAAGGCCGCCGCAAGGTGCTGCTGGTGCTGCAGGGCATGGACACCAGCGGCAAGGACGGCACGGTGCGCTGGGTGTTCTCGCGCACCTCCCCGCTGGGCGTGCGCGTGGCGGCCTTCAAGGCGCCGACCGAAGAAGAACGGGCCCGCGACTATCTCTGGCGCTGCCACGCCGTCGTGCCGCGCACCGGCGAGATCGCGGTGTGGAACCGCAGCCACTACGAAGACGTGCTGGTGCCGGTGGTCGAAGGCTGGATCGACAAGACCGAGACCCAGCGCCGCTATGCGCAGATCAACGACTTCGAACGGCTGCTGGTCGAGACCGGCACGGTCATCGTGAAGTGCATGCTGCACATCGACAAGGACGAGCAGCGCGAGCGCCTGCAGGCGCGCATCGACACGCCCGGCAAGCAGTGGAAATTCAGCATGGGCGACCTGGAAGTGCGCACCAAGTGGAGCGCCTACCAGCGCGCCTACGAGAACGCGCTCTCGGCCACTTCGAGCGAGCATGCGCCCTGGTACGTGATACCGGCCAACAGCAAGCGGCACCGCAACCTGATGATTGCGCAGTTGCTGATGAAGACGCTGCGGCAGATGAAGTTCAAGGCCCCGCCGCCGGACCCGGCGCTCAAGGGAATGATCGTCAAGTAGGACGGTGCCGTTGGTTGCAGCGGCGTCGTGCCACTGCAACGTCCTGTTTGTAAAGTGCTCGGCGGCCTACGAGGCCGTGCACCGCCGCAAACTAAGGTTCATGCCGTACCTGCTCAAGGTGCATCCATCAACCCGAGGGACTCCAACATGAAAAAGATACTCTTCGTTCTCGCCGCCTGCGTCATTTCCAGTGCCGCCTTGGCACAGCCCATGTCGCCGCGCCACGGACCGGGCTATGACCGGTCGCACGCCGGACAGAACCACCGCAAGCACAAGGTCTGGGTGCCCGCGCACCGGGAGCATGGCCGCCGGGTGCCGGGCCACTACGTCTGGCGTTGAAGCCGATGAAGCCGGAGCCGGCATGGGGCGCCGGCAGTTGCGTTGCCTGAGGAAACTCAGGAGCGGCGCACCGGCGCCTGCGCCAGCACGCGGCACTTGCCGAATTCGCAACGCACCGCCCAGGTTCCACCGTTTTCGCAAGGCACGTTGTACGACTCGAAGCCCGGGCCCTTGGCCGTGAGCTCGGCGCGCGGCTGCACGTTGCAGCGACCGGCCTTGGCCAGCGATTCGACGTTGTAGGTGTCGATGCCCGTGCGGCGCGGCTTGGCGGCGACGACCGGATCGAAGGTGTGGCCGTAGAAGGTGTCGCGCACGTCCGGATCGAGGTTGCGATAGCCGCGCTTGGCCATGCAGTGGACGATGGCGATCTCCTGGTGCTCGGCGATGAGTTCCGAGGTCGGGCGACCGTTCCAGTCGATGACCGCTGCGCTGATGCCGGTGTACGAAGCGGCGGCCACGATGCCCTGGCCGTGCACCGTGATCAATCCGAGGCCGAGTGCCAGCCACATCGCATCGCCGGTTTCGCTGCGCGCCGTGATGCGGGTGGCGGCGGTGCGGCAGGCCTGCACGTCGCTGTCGTAGCGCACCTTGTCGACGCCTTCCATGGCGACCAGGGGCACGTAGGTGAGTCCAGACCCTGTGCCAGGTTCGGTCGGCACCAGCGGCGCCCTGGCGGTACAGCCCATCAGGGCGACAGCGGCGAACGCAATGCTCAGCAACAGCTTCATGGGATTCCCTCGTCCTCTTTCGCGATAGTTCCGCGGATTTAACCATACATATAGTTACTCTTGAATCGACTTGTCGCGAATGCACGACGACCTGTGCGCGGGCATGCGACCATGCGTTTCCCCGCCCTCTCCGGGCTGCAAACCAAAGTCCCCGTGAAGTTCTCGATTCCGGCGCTGTGCGCCTTCCTGGCGATCTGTTGCGGCGCGCCGACATCCCTCGCGCAGACCGCGCCCCCTGCACCCGTCATGGACCTGCTGCGGAAAAACGGCTGCATGGCCTGCCACGGCCTCGTCCACAAGCAGGTCGGCCCGGGTTTCGCGCAGATCGCGGACCGCTATCGCAACGATCCGGAAGCGCCGCCGCGCCTGGCCGAGAAGATCCGCAACGGCAGCGTCGGGGCCTGGGGGCGCGTCATCATGCCGCGGCAAAGCCTGGTCTCGGAGGCCGATGCGCGGGTGCTGGCGAGCTGGGTGCTGTCGCAGCCGTCGCCGGGCCCGAAGTAGCGCTCGCGCCTGCGCTCAGGAAGACCGCGCAGCCTTTTCTCCATCGGCCTTGCGCTGCAGCGGCAGCCAGAGCGTGAAGCGCGTGCCGCCGCTGCCGGACTCCCAGCTCACGGTCCCGCCGATTGCCATGGCACGCTGCTGCTGGTTGCGCAGCCCCCGGCCGCTTCGCTGCAGGGCCTCGTCCACGGCGAAGCCCGCGCCGTTGTCCTCGATCACCACGCAGACGCCCTCGCCCACCGTCGCGGTACTGAAGCAGATGGTGGTGGCCCGCGTGTGGCGCAGCACGTTGGCGATGCACTCCTGCATGATCCGCAGGATGTGCAGCGCGCTGCCCGCATCCAGCCAGGGCAGCTCGGGCACGGGCTGCACTTCCCAGCGCAGCGCGACGCCGGCGCTCTCGATGCGCGGCGCCAGGCGAAAGCGCAAGGTCGCGAGCAGCAGCAACACATCGGCGTCCACGCTTTCCATGGAGTCGATCGCCAGCTTCAGGTCGTCCATGCAGCCCTTGAGCACGTCGGAGATCTCGGCGTCGTTCATCGCGCCCCGCTCCACCGAGCGGATGGCGCTGATCAGCGAGGAGCCCAGCCCGTCGTGCATGTCCTGCATCAGGCGCCGGCGCTCGGCGTTGAGCATCTGCTGGTTCTCGATCACGCGCAGCCGCTGATAGCTTTGCTCCAGCTCGGCTTCGCGCGCCTGCAGGCGCTGGGCCAGGCCCTTGTTCAGCCGGGCCACCTCGGCGAACGCGCCGGTGTAGCGCTCGAACATGATGTACGAGAAGACGAAGAACAGGCTGATGATCGCGTAGGGCGAGGTGTAGACGCTCTCCGGGCTCACCAGGTTGTTCTGCAGGAGCCCGTCGTAGGAGGTGAACGCGACGGCGAAGACCGTCCAGCCCGCCACCAGCCGCCCCTCGGGCAATTTCGCGCGCAATGCCTTGCGCAGGTTTACCGCGAAGATCAGCACCGCGACGGGCAGCACCGCCAGGTTGAGCAGCGGCGTGATGAGGTAGAGGCTCGCGATCGAGGGCGACAGGTGCGGCAGCGTGGCGATGCTGCAGCCCGTTGCCAGCGCCAGCGACGAGCGGGTCAGCCACGGCGAAGGCTGCTGATGCAGGCGCTCCAGGAACAGGTGGATGGCGATGATCAGCCAGATCAGCGAGGCCACGGTCATCCATTCGAACAGCTCGTCCGAGATCGGGAGATAGCTGCCGCCCGCGTAGTAATGCACCGTCCGCAGGAAAGCGAGCGCCGAGATGGCGAAGAACAGCAGGTAGAGTGGTTCGCGCCGCTTGCCCAGCCACACCGCGAAGGCGAAGGCGCCCACCGCCAGGAACGCGGCGCTGCCCATGAACGGCAGCTGCACCTGCAGCAGCTGGCGGGCCTGGTAGCGCCAGACCAGCGATGCCTGGTCGCCCACCCACACGGTCGAGAATCCGCTCCCGCTGCTGCGCAGGCGGTCCACGCGGATCAGCACGGAGGTGGGGGAAGGTGTGCCGGCGGCCGCGTTCAATGGCAGCAACAGCGGATGGTTGTAGCCGTTGTGGACGGGACTGCCATGCGATTGATAAAGCAGCACGCCGTCGCCATACACCGCGATGTGGCCCAGGGTCTTCCAGCGCGGGAGATAGAGAAGGCGCTGCTGCGCCGACGGCGCGAGCCCGGAGAGATCGATGCGGTACCAGTCGGTGAGGGTGCGTATGCCGCCCAACGACGTGGGAACCAGTTCGCGCCCGGCGGTGTGCGGCAGGCTGATCTCCCGCCATTCGTCGCCCGGCAGGCGGGCGTCCTCGGCAAGCCGCGGCGGATCGGAATAGCCGGTGCCGGGAACGGTCAGCAACTCGGCGCGGGTGATGTGGACCGCGCCGTCGCGTTGCGGCGTGTGGACCGCGCCGTCCTGTTGTGACGCGTGGACCGCGCCGTCGCGCTGCGGCGCTTCGCCCGCCGCCGGCGGTTCGCTGGCATGCGCAAGAGGCAAGGCAAGCAACGGCAGGGCGAGGCACAGCCTTGCGATCCATTGCCCCGTCTGCCTGCAGCCCTTGCGGATGGTGTGTCGGCCAGGGGCAACGGAAGACGTGTGCATTAGTTCACAATTATGTCTCCGCCCACCCCGTTGCGCGTCGCACCGGCACCAGGCCGCAGCGCGCGCCCCGCTACCCCATCATCGCCGCGGCCGCCTTGATGGCCTCGCGAATGCGGCCGTAGGTGCCGCAGCGGCACACGTTCTCGATGGCATCGATGTCGGCATCGGTCGGGTTGCGGGTGCGCCGCAGCAGGTCGACCGCCGCCATGATCTGCCCGGGCTGGCAGAAGCCGCACTGCGGCACGTCCAGGTTCATCCAGGCCTGCTGCACCGGATGCAGCACGTTGCCGTTGGCCAGGCCCTCGATGGTCGTCACCTGCCGGCCGCGCACGTCGGCCACCCGCGTGGAGCAGGTGGTGACCGCCTTGCCGTCCACGTGGCAGGTGCAGGCCTTGCACACGTTGATGCCGCAACCGTACTTCGGGCCGGTGATGCCCAGTTTGTCGCGCAGCACCCAGAGCAGCGCCATGTCGTCGGGCGCCTCGACATCGACGTTGCCGCCGTTCACCTTGAAAGATTGCATGGGCATGGCGAACTCCTCAGGCGGGGACCGGCACGACGACCGGCGTGGGCAGCTTGCCCGGGGGGATGGGGGTGAAATCGACCGGGAAATTCAGCGGGAAGCTGCGTGGTTTGCGGCCCGTGGCGCGCGCGTAGGCGTTGGCGATCGCGCTCGAGCTGGCCGACAGGCCCACCTCGCCCAGCCCGCCGATCGCCTCGCCGGTGCTGGCCGGCATGATGATCACCTTCACGTCCTTCGGGTAGCTCTTCATGCGCGCGAAGTGGTACTGCGAATAGCTGCCTTCCAACGGCAGGCCGTTCTGGATGTGCAGCCCCGCCGTGAGCACGATGGAGATCGACTCGCACAACCCGCCCTGCATCTGCGCCTCGATGCCCGAGGGGTTGATGGGCGTGCCGACGTCGATCGCGATGGTGGCGCGAATGACCTTCACGTCGGTCGGCACCCGCCCATCGATCTCGACGATGCAGGCCGTGAACGACTTCGACTCCTGGTGCACGCCCACGCCTTGCGCAAAACCCGCCGGCATCGCCTTGCCCCATCCCGCCGCCTCGGCCGCCGCCCTGAGTACCGCGCGTGCGCGCGGCAATCGCAGGTACTCCAGGCGGAACGCGACCGGGTCCTTGCGCAGCGCCCGGGCCATGTCGTCGACCAGGATCTCCTCCACCAGGCGCGAGGGCTGGATGTGCACCGAGCGGTACGAGCAGGTGTTCATGTCCATCGCCACCGGCGTCAAGAGCTTGGTGGTGACGCCGAAGTTGTAGGGCGACGTGACCATCGTCTTGAACATGATCTGCTCGATGGCGAAGTTGCCCACCGTCTGCGGAAAGCCGTTGGGCAGCGCGATGGCCGCGGCCCCCAGCATCTCGCCGAAGCCGTGGCGCGTATCCAGCCGCACCCCGGCGATGCGCTGCTCGAAGGCGATGACCTGGCCCAGCAGCATCGTGGCGCGCGCCCGGTGGAACATGGGCGGGCGCACGCGGCCGTGGCGCATGTCGTCGGTGCGGTGGTACATCAGCTTGCAGGGCCGGCCCAGCGCCTTGGAGGCCTGCACCGCCTGCAGCGTCGCGTCCCAGAAGAGCCGCCGCCCGAAGGAGCCGCCCGAGGGCACCGCGTGCACCTTCACCCTGTCCAGCGGCAGGCCCAGCTCGACGGCAATGGCCTGTTGCGTGACGATCGGGCTCTGCAGGCCGGACCAGATCTCGGCCCGGTCGGCACGCACGTCGGCAATGGCGCATTCGGTTTCCATCGGGCAGTGCGAAACCGCCGCGAACTCGAACTCGCCCTCGACCGTGAGCGCGCCCAGCGGCGGCAGCAGGAAAGGCAACAGCGCGGATTTCAGCTTCTGCTGGATGCTGGCGTTGGACTCGCCCGCCACCGGGCCGGCGGTCCAGGTGACGTCCAGCGCATTCACCGCGGCCCAGGCCTGCCCGAAGGTCTCGGCCATCACCGCCACGCCGGGCGGCGTGGGCACGATGCCGGTGGTCGCGGGAATCGGCGCGATGCCCAGAACGCCCGGCATCGCCGTCACCGTGTTCAGGTTGTTGATGCGCACGAACTTGCCGTTGATGGTCGGCGGGCGGCACACCATGGTCGGCATCGCCTGGGGCACGGCCTGGTCCATCGAGAACTTCTTGCGCCCGGTCACGATGTCCAGCGCGTCCAGGCGTGTCGTTCGCTGCCCGACGACCGCATTCGCGCTGCCCGAGAGCAACCCGCCCAGGCCACCCAGCAGCGGCATGCCGGCATGCAGCGACCGCACGCTGGACGACCCGCCGGTGAGCTGGTTGAAGATGAGCTCCGGGCTGGCGTCGGCCGAGCCGACCTCGATCGCGCTCAGCGGCAGGCGCAGCTTGTCGGCCAGCATCATCGCGGCGGCGGTGGCGATGCCCTGGCCCGACTCCAGGCGCGGGAGTTCCAGCCGCACGCGGCCGTTGGCAACGTTGCTCACCTTGACCAGCGGCATGGTCGGCAACGCGGTGAGCGTGACCGCATCGCCGATGTCGATCAGGTCGGTGGTGTCGGGGGGCGTCATCGGCAGGATTGCGGCCTCGGCCGTCGAGGGGGCTGCGAGCCCGCCAAGACCTATGGCAGCGGCTGAAACCAAAGGCGCCGAAGCCGCGTATCCCAGGAGGTCGCGCCGGCGCATGCCGGGTGGTTCGTCTTGGCGCGGCACATGCGTGGGGACCGTGCCGGATTCGGGATGTTCCATCCTTGTCTCCTGTCTTCTGGTTGTGGCGAACAGGAGTCAATATGTCATGATCATTGCGCCGAGAGTGTCGTTTCAACGACATTCCTTACGCGCGGTCCGCGGGCCTTTTCAATGCAGGTCCACACGGGTGGAGAGTGAGCAAGCCAGCCAGCTGAAAAGCAAGCAAGCAAGCGAGCGAGGAACAGCACGTATGTCGTCGAACGCCATGGAGACCATGCTCCGCGAGAGCCTGTGGGCACAGACCCTGACGGCCGAGGAGCTCGACCGCGTGGTGCGCGAGTCGCACGAGCGCGAGGTGCCGGCCGGCGGGTTCGTGCTGCGCCGCGGCGAATCGGCCGATCAGTGGCTCGGCGTCATCGAGGGCCTGGTGAAGATGTCGGTCTCGCTGGCCGATGGCCGCGTCTCCACCTTCACCGGCGTGACCACCGGCGGCTGGGCCGGCGAAGGCTCGCTGCTCAAGCCCGGCCCATGGCGCTACGACGGCGTGGCCATGCGCCCGACGCGCATGGCCTGCGTGCCGCGCCACACCTTCGAGCGCCTGGTGTCGACGAACCTGGACTTCAACCGGTTTCTTCTGCTGCACATCAACGCACGCCTGAGCCTGTTCATCGGGCTCATGGAATTCGACCGCCTGCTGGGGCCCGATGCGCGCGTGGCGCGCTGCCTGGCGAGCCTTTTCGATCCCCTGCTCTATCCGAAGACGAGCAGCTTCGTGCGCCTGAGCCAGGACGAGATCGGCCTCTTGTCCGCCGTCTCGCGCCAGCGCGCCAACCGGGCGCTGCACGAACTCGAGCGCGCGGGGCTGCTGCGGGTGGAGCACGGTGGCGTCGAGGTGCTCGATCTCGCGGGGTTGCGGAGCTATCTCGGCGAAGGGGCCGCTCTGGCGCAGTAAGTTGCTGAGCCCAAACGAAAAGCCCCTGCAGTCTTGCGACTGCAGGGGCTTTGTCTTGGCCCTGCAAGCTGGCGTACGACCGTCCCAATCTGTCTGTGTATGCGTCAGATGGCGCAGTCATCGGAGGAGTTAAGGGAGCTCTGAGGCGTGGGCCAACAAGCGCGTCGCAGAAGGGTATGACCGTGCAGTGGCCTCCTGGCGCGCACAGAGGACTTTCGCCGTGACAAGCGACTCAGCTTCTCGGCATCGGCATCGGCATCGGCATCGGCATCGGCATCGGCATCGGCATCGGCATCGGCATGCTGAATTCGGAAGGCGTTAAGACCGTCAAACACTTTGACCAATGCATACGAAGGGCAACCCTCAGTCCAACAGGATATTCGCGTCGTGCACGACTTTTCCCCAACGAACGTATTCGGCTTGCACGAACTTCGTGAAGTCTTCCGTCGACATGGGTTTGATCTTCGGGCTGAACGCGGCTGTGAGGAAATCGGCGTACGCCGTACTCGTCACCGCCACGTCCAACCCTTCTTTGATGCGCCGACGGATGGTTTCGGGGGTCTTGGCGGGGACAAACACGCTCAGCCACCCGGACAAGATGTAGTCGTGAAGACCGCCTTCCGCAGCCGTGGGAACGTCTGGGGCGTAGGGAGATCGCTGCGCCGACGTCACGGCGATCGCGCGCAGCTTGCCCTCCTTCACATAAGGCAACAGCTGCGGCAGCGCATCGCTCATGGCTTGGACGCGGCCCGCCAGCAGGTCCTGCAGGGCGGGAGCGCCGCCTTTATAGGGTACATGCGTCATCTGTATACCCGCCTTGCTGCTCAGAAGCTCCATCGCCACGTGTGTGATTCCACCAGCGCCTGCGGACGCGTAGTTGACGGCTCCCGGATTTGCCTTCGCGTAGGCGATGAACTCGGGCAACGTCCTGGCCGGCACACTCGGATGCACAACCAGGATCATCGGACCGCTGGAGATCAGTCCGATCGGAGCCAGCTCCTTCATCGGATCAACAGCCAGCTTTCCATAGGTATGCGGATTGATCGTGATCGGACTGATATGGCCGAGCAACAAGGTATAGCCATCAGCCTTGGCTCGAGCGGCAAATGCCACGCCGATATTGCCGCCAGCGCCCGGCTTGTTATCGATGATGACGGGTTGACCGAGTGCGATCGACAGACCGTTCATGGCCGCCCGCGCCGCGCTGTCGGCAGCGCCTCCCGCCGGGAATGGAACGATCATGGTGATCGGTTTGTCGGGGAAATCGCCCTGTGCATAGGCCTGCAGCGGCGCACTGAGTGCTGCCATGGACGCGAGCATCAACGCCAAGAATCTATTGCAGTTCATCACTTGTCTCCTTATATGTATTACTTTGAATTTCTGAGCTGTCAGGACACCGCGGGGGCAAACCCATAGAGCTGCGCCGGGTTGTCAACGAGGATTCGGTGCCGCGTGACTGCATCGGGCACCCATTGCGCGAAGAGAGAAAACAGCGCGCGGTCATCTGGCGCTTCGCCTCCCGGTGGAAACGGATGCGGCCAGTTGCTCGCCCACAGCATGCGTTCGGGCGCATACATGGCGAGCGTGGCGACCAGCGACCCGACGTCGCTGTAACCTGATGCCCCCTGAGCCGATGATTCGTAGGGCGCCGACAGCTTCACCCAGCAGCGACCCGTATCGATGAGTCGCAGCAAGGCGCGAAACGCCTCGGACTTTGTGTCGGGAGGAGGCAAAAACTTGCCGACGTGGTCGATGACGAAGTCCCCCGGCAGACGACGCAGTTGGTCCTCATGCAGCGGCAGTGCGTTGCCGTTCAGTTGAATGTTGGCGTGCCAACCATACGGGTGCACGCGCCGCATGACTGCGTCCATGGCCTCGAAATCCATCGCACCCCAGCGCAGCGCATAGAAGCGCTGGGCGCGTACGCCTGCCAGAGTGAGCGTCTCCAACCGGGCGTCGTCTGTGTCGCTGTTCACGACCGCGACGCCACGCGCGCTCTCCCCGAATGCGCGCAGGGTCAACAGGAGCACGCTGTTGTCGAATTGGTAGGCATTGGGTTGCACCACGACGACGCGCTGCAAGCCCATGTTCGCCTGGAACGCGCGGTAGTCCGCGACGCTGTAGTCGCCCGGCAGTGGCGGGCCACCAGGTGCGCCCGCGACGGCTTGCGAATACACATGCATGTGGGTGTCGCATGCGCCGGCCGGCATTCCCTGCGGCCATTGCGCGGGCGTCGTTGTCACTGCACACGCTCTCTGCCCGGCAAGGGCGCGGGGTTGTCGAACAGCTCCTGGTGCACGAAGGCGCCCCCCTGAAACGGCGCACCGCGCGGATCCTCGACCGGCACACCGGCCAGCACGGTATTGGCAAACGTCTCGCTGTCGTCCATGGGACGGTAACCAAGCCGATGCGCGTTCCGGTTGTCGTACCAGGAGCGCCGGTTGTCCGACACACCGTAGACCACCTCGAAGCGGATGTCCGGGTGCTCGATGCCGATCACCGCCAATTGCGCCATGTCGCGCGGGCTCAGCCAGATGGCGAGGCGGCGCGCATCCAGCGGCGCCGGGTTGACGTTGCCGATGCGCAGGCACAGCACCTGCATGCCGTATTTGTCCGCGTACAGACTGCCGAGCGCCTCGCCGAACACCTTCGAGACGCCATAGCGGCTGTCGGGGCGCGGGTAGACCTTGTCGTCTATCACCTCGTCACGGCGGTAGAAGCCGGCGACGTGGTTGCTCGATGCGAAGACGAAGCGCCCCACGCCCTCCCGGTGCGCTGCCTCGTAGGCGTTGTAGCAGCCGGCGATGTTGGCGCTGAGGATGTCGTCCCACGCGCCCTCCATCGACAGGCCGCCGAGGTGGACCACCGCGTCGACACCGCGCATGGCCGCCTGCAGCTCGTCCAGGCTGGAGAGATCCGCCTGCACGAAGGACTCGCCGGCCTGCAGTTCACCGACGGTCCGCAGGTCGCACAGGCGCAACCGGTACCGGCCGGCGAGTTCACGCCGCAGGTGAGTGGCAATGCCGCCGGCGGCACCAGTGATGAGCACGGTCTTCATGCGCCGCTCCCGGGAAGCGCATCGGTCGCAGCGCCAGCCATACCGATCAACACCCGCGCTGCCTCCAACGACGCCTGTGCACGGGCAAGGGTCACTTCGGTGATGCGTGCGGCGAGCTCGCGCTGCTTGCCGGCCTGCGGCCCCAGTCCGTCCATCCATTGCGCAGGAAAGGCACTGGCACCGCGCAGGGCGCCTGCGACCGCACCAGCCATGGAAGCGATCGTGTCCGCGTCGCGGCCGAAGTTGGCGCCATAGATCACCGCCTGTTCGGCGTCGCCTTTCGCCAGCAACACCAACGCCAGGGCCACCGGCACCGTCTCGCGGGAATCGGTGAAGTGCATGGTCGGTGGAAGCTGCTCGTGGAAGCGTTTGCGGAATTCCAGGTAGTCGCCGCAGCTGCGCGCCAGCGCCAAAGTGGCCGCCAGTGCCTCGCGCATCGCCTGCGCGCTGCGCTCGGGCAAGTAGCGGGCAGCAGCCTCCAGAACGCTGTCGACATCGGCCTGTGGGCGGAAGGCTTCGGCCACCGCGGCCGCGATTGCACAAGCACCGTCGCGAGAGGAGTTGTGGTGGATCAGGCTGGCTACCTCAAAAGTCTCCAGCGCCGCTTGCCGCGGGTTGCCCGCATTGATGATGCCCATGGGCGAGATGCACATCGCCGAGCTGCTGCTGGCCATGTTCCCATTGCCGGCTTCGCGCGGCAGAGCGCGCTCACCGCGCAGCTTCCAGAAGGTGCTGACGACCGGCGCGAAGAACAGCGTGCTGCCGATGAAGGTGTCCGCGTTGCGCAGCCAATCTTCGCCCCACATGTCGGCCGTGGGATGGCCATGCGCACGGAAGATCGTCTCGCACAGGATGTGCTTGAGCGCGGAGTCATCGGTCCCCTCGCCTTGGAAGCTCGTGACCCAACCGAACCGGGCATCAATCTCCTCGTAGCTCAATTTTTCAGTCGGCGTGCCCATTGCATCGCCGATGACGCCGCCGGCAAGGCAGCCAAGCACCTTGTCGAACAGCATGTCGCTCTGGTTCATCTGAAATCCTTGTGTTGTTCGCCCGGGCCCGGATGGGAATACGCGGAGGCTGGAAAGGCACGCCTCATGCAGCGCTCGTCGCGCAAGAGGCATCGTTGCCGGCAAGCGTTTCGGCCTTGGGGATTGTGAATCCCTCAGCCGCCAGGTCGGCCTCCAGCTGCTCACGCTGGGTCGCATTGAGCGCGATCAGCGGTGTTCGTACGGCGGCCCATTGCTCATCTGCGGACTTCCATGCGATGGCCGATTTCATCGCAGCGATGATGGGATGTCTCTGGAACAACGCGCGCGTGGCGTCCAGCGCCGCTTGCTGCACGGGTGCATCAGGCTGCTGCCATTCGCGATACAACCTGAGGATGGCTGTCGGATTGACGTTGCCCGTGGCGGTGATGCAGCCAGCGCCGCCCGCCCGCATGGTCTGCAGCAAGAACGTCTCGGACCCGGCGAAGACGTCGAAACCCTCTGGCTGGAATTCACGCAGCATCGCGTGCGTGTGGGTCCAGTCGCCGGAACTGTCCTTCACCCCCGCGATTGCGTCAGGGTAGGCCTTGAGCAAACGCTCGATCAACCCGAGGCTGAGCGGCACTTGCGTCATGGGCGGGATGTTGTAGAGATAAACGCGAAGCCGGCGATCGGCAACGGCGTCGATGACACTTGCGAAGCTGCGGAACAAGCCTTCGTCGCTGACGCCCTTGTAATAGAAAGGAGGCAGCATCAGAACCCCGGCACAGCCCGCGTCCACGGCGTGGCGCGTCATGGCAATGGCATCGGGCAATGCGCACGCACCGGTGCCGGGCATCATGCGATCGGCCGGCAATCCAGCGTCGAGCAACACGTCGAGCAGCGACATCTTTTCGGCTGTACTCAACGAGTTCGCCTCTGAATTGGTTCCGAATGCCGCGAGCCCCACGCCTTGATCCAGCAGCCAGCGGCAATGCCGCACGAAGCGCGTCGTGCTGGGTTTTCCGTCGGGACCAAAGGGCGTGAGCACTGGAGAGAGCACGCCCCGAAGGCGATGTCGGGCGGCGCCGTTCATGACAGCGTTGTCCACCGACCGTGCTTGGCTACTTCGCGCTCGTCGAAGTTGAAGCCCAGCCCAGGCTCCTGATGCAGCATGACGCGACCATCCTTGTATTCGAGCTGGCGATCGACGAGGCGTCGGAAATTCAGCACCTGGTCGTCGGCGAAGAACTCGACGTATCGGGCGTTCGGCGTGGCAGCGACCAGCGGCGCGTGGAGATCGTGGAACCAATGAGGGCACATCTGCACGCCATAGCTGCCGGCTGTGGCGGCGATGCGCCGCCATTCGGAGATGCCACCGCAGACCGCTGCGTCAGTCTGCAGGATGGCCGCTGCGCCCATGTCGAGCAGTTGCTTGTGATACCACCGGCCATAGCCGATCTCGGCCGTGGCGACAGGGATCCGCGTGAGCTTGGCCAGCCGCGCATGGCTTTCCACGTCGTCGGGGCCGAACGGTTCCTCAATGAAGTAAGGGTTGTACTGCTCGATGCGTCGCAGGTACTCCATGGCCTGCACGGTATCGACCCAGCCGTTGTTGCAATCGAGCATGAGTTCCACGTCGGGGCCGACCGCTTCACGCGCGGCGCGGACGCGGGTTTCCTCGCCCTGTGGCGACCAGCGGCCGGTCTTCATCTTCACAGCGCCGAAACCTTGGGCCACATAGCCGGCCATTTCATCGGCCACGCCTTGGGCGGTCTTGCCTTCGAGGTAGTAGCCGCCACTGGCATATGCCGGAACGCTGTCCAGCTCCACAGCGCCCAGGAATTTGTGCATCGGCAGCTTGGCCGAACGCGCGTTCAGGTCCCACAACGCCGTGTCGAGCGCGCTGAGGGCGCGCATCACGGTGCCCATGCGCCCCTGAAGCAGCGCTTCCTGGTACATGGTCTTCCACAGGCCCTCGACGGCCGATGAGTCACGCCCCAGCAGGACGGGCGCGAGCAGTTCCTCCACGGCAACATGAAAGAGCTTGCCGGCCGCACTACCGACGTAGCAGAAACCGAGGCCTTCGATACCGTCGGTGCTGCGAACCTTGACCAGTCCGTAGTGACGCGCGGTGACCGTTCGATTGGAAAACGAGGTGACCTTGTCCAGTGGCACGGCAAGTGCACACACCTCGATGGATTGAATTTTCGGCAACTGAGTCTCCTTGTGCGAGGCTCAAGTCTCAAGCTCCGAGCAAGAAGGAACAAGCGTCTTTCATCTTCATTAGAAGATGGAAAAAACATATTCTGACTGGCTCACGAACTAGAATCTCCTCCATCATGGACTCGCGATTCTTGGAAACCTTGGTGCGCGTCGTGGAGCTGGGGTCCATCGCTGAGGCGGCCCGTCGACTGGACCTGACGCCCCCGACTGTTGCGCAGCGGCTGAGGGCTCTGGAAGCCGAGGTCGGTAGCCCGCTGGTGACACGTGCCGGTCGAACCGTGAAGCCGACCGTGGCGGGTACTCGAGTGATAGAACACGCTGGGGTCGTCCTGCGCGAGATCCGTGACCTGATGTCCGCCGCGTCTGGCACAGACTTGCCGGCGGGGCCGTTGCGACTGGGAGCAACGCCCACGGTCATGACGGGAACGCTACCGGCGGTGCTGAAAGCGTGGGTCGAACACCACCCGCAGATCGAGGTCTACATCGAGCCCGCCCCGACGGCGCTCCTTCATGAACGTGTGCTGCGCGGTGAACTGGACGCGGCCATCCTCGTGCACCCCGCCTACGAACTGCCAAAGACCGTGATGTGGCACACATTGCGCGAAGAGCCCCTGGTGCTCGTCACACCGACCACCATGCGCGTGCGCGACGCGCTTGCCACCATCGCATCCGAGCCATTTATCCGCTACGACCGAAATGTGATTGCCGGCCGTCTGGCCGACGATTACCTGCGCAAACGCAATGTGCGTCCCAAGGTGCGCTTCGAGCTGGACGGCATCGAGAACATCACGAGGCTGGTGTCCGAAGGACTGGGCGTTTCCGTGTTGCCCGATTGGCCAGGCGCCGGCACGAACTGCCCGGTGCGCAAGTGGCCGCTGCCCTCCCCTTTTCCCAGCCGCACCGTCGGCATCATGTGGCAGCGCTCAGGTGTCCGCGCTCCACTGGTGTCGGCATTTGTCGCCTTGACCTGAAAACTTTTCAAAGCACACTTCGTCACTCGTGTCGAGCGCGCCATCCCGCCAACTCATGTGGCCCGAGCTAATGTCTTCCTTGCCGTGCAGCAGGTCACCCATCTGTTCCAGGTCCACCTCGTTGGCAGCGGTCGCCGTCACCCTGTGCACCCCAAGTCCACGTCCCACCAATGTACGTCTTCATCCCGAAGTGCCACAGGTTGCCCTTCTTCGTCTGGTGCATCTCAGGATCTCGCTCGCCGTTCTCGGCCGGCGTCGGCCAGCGAAGCCAGAAAGGCCGTCCCCGTCCCGATGAATTCCTTCAGCTTTCTATGGTCGAGAAGATCGGACGCGAGTCTCTGCCTATGGCGCCCGGGGATCACGTCCATGTGCAGTTTGAAAAAGACGCGCCAGCATCGGATCGTCGATGCGCACGCTGGCCGAACGGGGCAAAGAGCCAATGACCGCCAGTGCCCGCTCGTGATACGCGCGAGCAGCGGCTGACGCGGCTTCCGGAGTGCGCGCTTCGATGGCGTCCACCAGCCGAGCCCGTTCGGTCGTCAACTTGCGCACGGTGCGGCGCCAGTCCTTCAAGGTCTCGCCCGAATGCTCGCGCGCGATGTCAATCTGAATGCGCGAGAGAAAACGGCAGAGCGCCGCCAGCAAGGGATTGCCGGAGGCCAGCGCGAGCACATCCAGAAAAGAAGCCAGCCCCTGAGACACGCCGTCACGGTCGGTTGCCGTTTCAATGGCTTCGAGTGCCTGACGCATGGCGGCGATCTCGGCATCCGTGGCACGACGTGCCGCTACCCCGGCGGCATGCGCGTTAAGCGCACCGAGTACGCCAAAGATCTCGGTGATGCCGACTTGCTCAAGTTCGATCACCGAATGAAGGGGTGCCGATAGCAGCTCATCGGGACGCGCCGTCACATAGGCGCCGCTTCCGTGCCTGACTTCGATCAACCCAAGGGTGGTCAGGCCACGCACGGCCTCGCGCACTGTCGCACCGCTCACGCCGTAGCCAGAGGCCAGTTGCTTTTCGGTGGGCAAGCGAGCCCCGCGCACGAAGACGCCGGAAAGGATCGACTTCCGCAGCTCCTGCAGGATCCGATCGGCTGCGTTGCCGCGGTCGATACGTCGGGGCGTCCAGGGCGCCGGGGCGATAGAGGGGATCATTTCGGGCATTTGACTTCTGTGTTCTCAATGACTACATTTTACCAAGTCACCTAGTGACTTGGTGTCAGGGTGCTCAAGCGCACTCCCACCCGATCCTATGCCGCAATCCCAAGGCTCAGACATGCACCCTCCATCGATCCAAGAGCCTGCGGCAACGTGCCTACTCCCTGCCACCGACCAAGCGGCGATCGAACGACTGTTGACCGACTTCGCGTGGCATGCCGACCACGGCGATGCTTCGGCGCTGGGCGAACTGTTCGCACCCGAAGGCACGCTGCGCGTGGGCGGGCTCGACTTGAGCGGCCGGCAGGCGATTACCGACGACTGCCTGCGCCGCGCGGCACAGCCCGGCCGCCGCACGCGCCATGTCTGGTCGAACCTGCGCATCGAACGCGCACTGCCTTCGCATATCGTCGCCACTGCGGTGCAAGTCACGTACGAGCAGCTTGGCGAGGGGCAGGCCATGCAGGTCCGGGTGAACGACATGGCCGACACCTTCGTCAAGGATTCCGACGGCCGCTGGCTTTTTGCGTCTCGCCGCGTCGAACGCGCCCTGGCCTTCACCGCATGAGCACCGCCGCAATCTCATCGGGCCGCCTCGATCTTGCGTCCGCATCGCGGATCGCCGACGTCGCACTGGCTCGAGGCCGCGGCCTCCAACTCAAACCGCTCACGATAGCTGTGCTCGATGCAGGCGGTCATCTGGTAGCGTTTCTGCGCGAGGACGGCTCAGGCATCCTGCGCCCCCAGATCGCGATCGGCAAGGCCTGGAGCGTACTGGGCATGGGGCTGGGTGGTCGTACGCTGGCCGAGCGTGCTCAGGCCCATCCGGGCTTTTACGCAGCGCTGGCCGCCGCATCCGAAGGGCGCATGGTGCCAGTGCCTGGCGGAGTGCTCGTGCGCAACGCACAAGGAGACGTCGTCGGCGCGGTAGGCATCAGCGGTGACCTGCCGAACAACGACGAAGACTGCGCACTCGCCGGCATCAAAGCTGCCGGATGGCATGCCGATCCCGGCTGAGGCCCAGAACCCGAGCGCCCGAGCGCCCGAGCGCACCCGAACAAAAACAAGCCAGGAGACAAAACCATGTTGAACCGACGGCGCTTTGCCGTAACGACCGCCGCCGCCATGGGCGCACTGACACTGCCCACCGGCCACGCACAGACCACGAACTACGGACGTGTCATCAGCGGCTTTCCGCCCGGGTCATCCGGGGACAGCGTCGCGCGCCTGGCCGCCAACCAGCTCACTCAGAGCACCCTCAACTACGTCGTGGAGAACCGCACCGGCGCCGGGGGCCGGCTCGCGGCCGAATACGTCAAGCGCGCTACTGCCGACGGGCACACGCTGCTCGCCACGCCCGACGCGATCATGGTGATGTACCCGCACGTGTTCCGCAACCTGCCCTACGCGCCGCTTACCGATTTCCGCCCCATCACCACGCTGTGTACGGTGCCCATCGCGCTGGCGGTTGGCCCGGCCGTCCCGGCGGACGTGCGCAACATGAGCGACTTCGCCCGCTGGTGCAAAGCGAACCCGGCGCAGGCGGCATTCGGAACCTCGGGCGCCGGCTCAACGCTGCATTTCACCGGTGTGATGTTCGCCCGCGTCACGAAGATCGAGCTGACGCACGTTCCCTACCGGGGCGCCAATCTCGCGGCACAAGACACTGCCGGCGGCCAGATCGCCGCTTGCGTCGGGGTGCTGACCGATCTGTTGCCGCTTGCCAGCGGGGGCAAGCTGCGCATTCTGGGCACCTCTGAAGGGAAGCGCTCGCGCTTCACTCCGGCTGTGGCGAGTTTTCGGGAGCAGGGCTTGCAGGAGATCGAGTCGTCGACCTGGTTCGGACTGTTCGCGCCCGCGGCGACTCCCGACGATGTGTCGCAGGCGCTACACGCACGCGTCGTCGCTGCACTGGCGCAACCGGCAGCCGTTGAGAACTTGGCGGTGATCGGGATGGAGCCGAAGTCGATGCCGATGGCGGCTTTTGCGGCGCTCCTGCGGACGGACACGGAGCGCTGGGGCGCCGTGGTCAAGCAGGTCGGGTACAGCGCCACAGACTGACAAAGAGAAAGGCTCCAGTGCAAGTTCGCATGCGAATTCTGACTGGAGTATGTCCCCTCCCATGAGTTCCACTGCGCATGGACGCTATCTCACTAGAGCAAGCTCCGCGCGCGCCCCTTCTCGATGGGCCGGACGTAGACATACGACGTGGACACCGAGGTATGTCGAGTGGTGTTCGTTATTTCGCGTATGGGCAGTCCGATCGCTGCAGCCTCAGTCACGAATCCGGCGCGCAGTGAATTCGCTCCACACCCGGCCGCCGCATCCGGTCCTCTCGCCGCTTTGACCGCCGCTTTCACCACCTGCGCCACAGCCTGTGGTGTCAGCCCTCGGTCGCCCACCAAGTAGTCATGGCGGCCGACCTGTCGCAACAGCGGTCCGCCTGTGTGTTGAGTTCCGCTGATCTCTGACCCCACGGGGTCAATTTTCGGCGGCAACCAACAAAACATGGGCAGACCAACCTGCGGCGTCGGCAAACCGCTGCCACAAACGAAAAGCCCCTGCAGTCTTGCGATTGCAGGGGCTTTGTCTTGGCGGAACCGGAGGGATTCGAACCCTCGATGAGGCTCTACACCCCATACTCCCTTAGCAGGGGAGCACCTTCGGCCACTCGGTCACAGTTCCTGAAAGAAGCCGCGATTATGCCACCGTCAGACGGCCGGTTGATCCAGATCGAAGGCTTTATGCAGCGCCCGGACGGCCAATTCCATATATTTTTCGTCGATCACGACCGAGGTCTTGATCTCGCTGGTCGAAATCATCTGGATGTTGATGCCCTCTTCGCTCAGCACGCGGAACATCTTGCTCGCCACGCCCACGTGGCTGCGCATGCCGATGCCCACGATGCTGACCTTGCAGATCTTGGTGTCGCCCACGATCTCGGTCGCACCCAGCGAGGGCATGACCTTCGACTGCAGGAGATCGATCGTCTTCGCATACTCGTTGCGATGCACGGTGAAGCTGAAGTCGGTCTTGCCGTCTTTGCTCAGGTTCTGGATGATCACGTCGACCTCGATGTTGGCGTCTGCCACAGCACCGAGGATGTGATACGCGATGCCCGGCTTGTCGGGCACGCCCAGCACCGAGATCTTGGCTTCGTCGCGGTTGAATGCGATGCCGGATACGACGGCTTGTTCCATGTTTTCGTCTTCCTCGAAAGTGATCAGCGTGCCGGACTTGGCCTCTTCATTGATGTCGATGTCCCATGCGGTGAAGCTGGAGAGCACACGCAGCGGCACCTTGTACTTGCCGGCGAATTCCACCGAGCGGATCTGCAGCACCTTGGAGCCCAGGCTCGCCATCTCGAGCATCTCTTCGAAGCTCACGGTGGTCAGGCGCCGCGCATCGGGCTCCACGCGCGGATCGGTGGTGTAGACGCCATCGACGTCGGTGTAGATCAGGCACTCGTGCGCCTTCATCGCCGCCGCAATGGCCACGGCCGAAGTGTCGCTGCCGCCGCGGCCCAGCGTGGTGATGTTGCCGGCGTCGTCCATGCCCTGGAAGCCGGTGATGACCACCACCTTGCCCGCGTTCAGGTCGGCCATCACGCGCACATCGTCGATGCTTTCGATGCGGGCCTTGGTGTGCGAGCTGTCGGTGCGTATGGGCACCTGCCAGCCCGCGTAGCTCACCGACGCCATGCCCTCGGCCTGCAGCGCAATGGCCAGCAGCGCGGACGAAGCCTGCTCGCCGGTCGATGCCAGCATGTCGAGTTCGCGGTTGTGGGCGTCGCCCGGTTTGCTCGGCGCCAGCTCCTTGGCGAGGCCGAGCAGGCGATTGGTCTCGCCGCTCATGGCACTCGGAACCACGATCATCTGGTGGCCGGCGCGCGCCCACTTGGCGACGCGCTTGGCGACATTTCTGATGCGCTCGGTCGAGCCCATCGACGTACCGCCGTATTTGTGAACGATCAATGCCATGGGTGAAATCAGAGAAAAGAAAAGGGCCGCTGGATAGGCGGCGCCCTGCAAGCTGTGGGAGCTAAGTCTTCGGCGAGGGCGGGGCATTGTACCAATGCAGCCGGTCGCCCTTCCGCTCGGCAAATCCGCCGGCCACTTTGAGATGGATGCGGTGGCCGCGCGTGGTGCAGGCGCGGACCTGGTCCAGCAGCTGGTCGAGCTGCGCCGTGCTGGGCGCGCAGCCGTGTGCCTGCATCAGCCAATGGCGCAGGACATTGGCTTGCCGGGCCCGAGAAAGCGCCTGCAGCGCCTTGATGTGGGGCGGCTCGCCCACGGTTTGCAGGTCTTGCGCCGCAAGCTCGACCAGCAACTGCTGCGCCTGCGCGGC
This sequence comes from Variovorax sp. 770b2, assembly GCF_900115685.1. Classification (GTDB taxonomy): domain Bacteria; phylum Pseudomonadota; class Gammaproteobacteria; order Burkholderiales; family Burkholderiaceae_C; genus Variovorax. The sequence goes on from NZ_FOXJ01000001.1 coordinate 2,135,412, forward strand.
ATGGCCGATGCTGCGGGCGAAAGTCGTCCGGAACTGCGGAAAGGCCTGCTCCAGCGCGGGCAAAAGCACCGCGCGAATCCGGTTGCGGGTGTAGCGCGCGTCGCCGTTGCTCGGGTCTTCGATCCACGGGAGATCGCGCGCTGCGAGCCAGGCACGGATGTCGGCCGCGGACACCGCCAGCAGCGGCCGGTAGATGTCCAGGCCATGGCGCGCAGCATGCGCAGGCATGGCCGCCAGGCCCGGAAGCCCGGCGCCACGCGAGAGCGCCAGCAAAAGGGTTTCGACCTGGTCGTCGGCGTGATGCCCCAGGGCAATGGATCGGACGGCGGATCGCCCGGCATCCGTGCGCGCCATGGCTGCAAACGCCTCGTAGCGAGCACGCCGCGCCGCGTCTTCAGGGCTGTCGCCCGGTGCGTGCCGCGCATCGACCCGGCGAACGACGAGCGGCAAGCCGAGCCGCTCGCACACCGCGCCGCAATGCCGCTCGAAATCGTCGGCCGCGGCCTGCAGGCCGTGATGCACATGAAAGGCCACCACCCGCCCCGGCCAGCGCGATGCGCATGCAGCCAGCAAGGCGGTGGAATCCGCACCGCCACTGAAGCCCACCGCCAGCGGCCATTGCGCCGGCTCGAACGCGGCCAGGGCGCGTTCGAAGGCTTCGCTCATGGGTGCTTACCGGCCGGTGTCGGCCTTGGTATCGTTGAAACGGCCGTAGCTCTGCAGGCGCTCGTAGCGGCGGTCCAGCAGTTCCTTGGTCTTCAGGTCGCTGACCTGGCGGAACGCATCGTTGAGCGCGCGCTTCAGGAAAGCGGCCATCTGGCGATGGTCGCGATGCGCGCCGCCCACCGGCTCGTTGACGATCTTGTCGACCAGGCCCAACGCCTTCAGGCGGTGTGCCGTGATGCCGAGTGCGTCGGCCGCTTCCTGCGCCTTGTCGCTGGTCTTCCAGAGAATGGAAGCGCAGCCTTCGGGGCTGATCACCGAGTAGATCGAGTACTGCAGCATCACGAGCTGATCGCCGACCGAAATCGCCAGCGCGCCGCCCGAACCGCCTTCACCGATGATGGTGACGATGATCGGCACCTCCAGCTGCGCCATCTCGAAGATGTTGCGGCCGATGGCTTCCGACTGGCCGCGCTCCTCGGCGTCGATGCCGGGGTATGCGCCCGGCGTATCGACGAAGGTGAACACCGGCAGCTTGAACTTCTCGGCCGTCTTCATGAGCCGCAATGCCTTGCGATAGCCCTCGGGCTTGCTCATGCCGAAGTTGCGCGCGGTGCGCTCCTTCGTGTCGCGGCCCTTCTGGTGGCCCAGCACCATGCAGGGCACGCCGTTGAAGCGCGCGAGGCCACCCACGATCGACAGGTCGTCCGAGAAATGCCGGTCGCCGTGCAGTTCGACGAAGTCGGTGAAGATTTCGTTGACGTAGTCCAGCGTGTAAGGCCGCTCCGGATGCCGGGCGATCTTGGTGATCTGCCAAGGCGTCAGGTCGCTGTAGATGTCCTTGGTGAGCTGCTGGCTTTTCTTGCCCAGCTGATCGATTTCTTCCGAGATGTCGACCGCCGATTCGGTCTGTACATAGCGCAGTTCTTCAATCTTTGTTTCGAGTTCAGCAATGGGCTGCTCGAAATCGAGGAAGGTTCGTTTCGCCAACGTCTTCTCCTGTTTTATTTCAATACGCGACCGGCACGGGGTCCAGCGATCGCCAAATATACCAAGTCGCCACGCTGCAATACGGCGCCCAGGCCACGGCGACGTCGCGGGCATCGCTGCGGCTCACCGGGTCGCCCGAAAAGTAGTTGACGCTGATGCCGTTGAGCAGCCCCACGTCGTCCACAGGCAGCACGTTGGGGCGCATCAGGTGGAAGATGAGGAACATCTCGGCCGTCCAGCGGCCGATGCCGCGAATGGCCACCAGCTCTTCGATGATGAGTTCATCGGACATGTCCTTCCACGAATCGACGTGCACCACGCCAGAGTCGAAGTGAAGGGCCAGGTCGACCAGGTATTCGATCTTGCGCGCCGAGAGCCCTGCCCCGCGCATGTCGTCGACCTTCAGCTTGAGCACGTTGGCCGGCGTCAGCTTGCGCGGCAGCAACGCGAACTTGTCCCAGACCGTTTGCGCGGCCTTCACCGAGATCTGCTGGCCGACGACGCTGCGCGCCAGCGTGGTGAAGGCGTCGCCGCGCGACTCGAGACAGGCCTCGCCGAACTTCGGAATCAACCGCTTCATCACGCGGTCTTTCTTGGCCAGGTGCTTGCAGGCCTCCTCCCAATAATCCGGCGTGTAGATCTGTACGGTCGGGTTTTTGGAAGCAGGCATGGGGTTGGTCGTTCCGTTCACTGCGCAGCGGCCCAGGTCGTGCCTGTGGGCGAATCCTTGAGCACGATGCCTTGCTCCAGCAGGTCCTGGCGGATGCGATCGGCTTCGGCGAAATTCTTCGCGGCCTTGGCCGCTGCGCGCTGGGCGATCAGCACCTGGATCGCGGCATCGTCGAGCGTGCTGCCTGCTTGCAGGAAGGCCTTCGGGTCGCCCTGGAGCAGGCCCAACGTGCCACCGAGCACCTTGAGCAGCCCGGCGGTTTCCGCGGACTGCGTGCGGTGAACGCCGGTGGCCAACTCGAACAGGATCGCGATGGCGCCGGGCGTGCCGAAGTCTTCGTCCATCGCAGCCTTGAAAGCTGCCGCGTGCGGATTCGTCCAGTCCAGCGTGACCGGTGCGGGCGTTACCAGGTCGAGCGCCGTGTACAGGCGCTTGAGCGAGTTGCGGGCGTCGGTCAGGTGTGCATCGCTGTAGTTCAGCGCGCTGCGATAGTGGGTGCGCACGAGGAAGAAGCGCAGGCTTTCGGCGTCGTACTTCTGCAGCACCTCGCGGATGGTGAAGAAGTTGCCCAGGCTCTTGGACATCTTTTCGTTGTCCACGCGCACGAAGCCGTTGTGCACCCAGAAACGCGCGAGCGGCTTGCCATGGGCGCCTTCGCTTTGCGCAATTTCATTCTCGTGGTGGGGGAACTGAAGGTCCGCGCCGCCGCCGTGAATGTCGAAAGTCTCGCCAAGGGTTGCGCAGCTCATCGCGGAGCACTCGATATGCCAGCCCGGACGGCCGGTGCCGAAGGGGCTGTCCCACTTCGCATCGTCCGGCTCGGTGGGCTTGGCGGCCTTCCAGAGCACGAAGTCCAGCGGGTCTTGCTTGCCCTCGAGCACTGCGACGCGCTCACCGGCATGCAGCTCGTCCAGCGACTTGCCGGACAGCTTGCCGTAGCCCGGGAATTTGCGCACCGCATAGTTCACGTCGCCATCGGGCGAGCGGTAGGCCAGTCCCTTGCGCTCCAGCGTCTGGATGATGTCGAGCATCTGCGGCACGTACTCGGTGGCACGCGGCTCGACGGTGGGCGGCTCGATGCCCAGCGCGCCGATGTCTTCATGCATGGCCGCGATGACTTCGTCGGTCAGCGCGCGGATGGTGATGCCGCGCTGAACGGCGCGCACGATGATCTTGTCGTCGATGTCGGTGATGTTGCGCACATAGGTCACGCCGTAGCCGCTCGCGCGCAGCCAGCGCTGCACCACATCGAAGGCCATCATCATGCGGGCGTGGCCGATGTGGCAGAAGTCGTAGACCGTCATGCCGCAAACGTACATGCGCACCTTGCCAGGTTGCAATGGGGAGAATTCCTCCAGTTCACGCGACAGCGTGTTGTAGATGCGCAGACTCATGAGGCTCGGAAAGCGTCGCTTCGCGCACGTGCGGCACGGGCGAACGACGGGTGTATTTCAGGGGTGACGGGACAGTGGCCACGAGGGGTTGGACATGGCCCCTCGGCTACAATGCAACGCAGTATAAACGGCTGCTGACGCCTGCCGCCGCGTTCCTCCCGGGTGTTCTCCAGGCCCGCTTCCCCCAATCCTGCCGAGGCTTCATGAAGCACGCCGTGTTCTCCAAACTCTCCATCGCCTTCGCACTCCTGTTCAGCCTGTGGGGCTCCGCCGCGCATGCCAACGACTACGACGATGTCAACCTGCTGCTGCGCCAGGGCAAGTCCACCGAAGCGCTCGCCAAGGCCGACACCTACATCGCCGGCAAGCCGCGCGATCCGCAGATGCGGTTCCTGCGCGGCGTGATCCTCACCGAGCAGAACAAGCAGGCCGAGGCCATCATCGCCTTCACCCAGCTCACGCAAGATTTCCCCGAGCTGCCCGAGCCCTACAACAACCTCGCTGCGCTGTATGCCTCGCAGAGCAAGTTCGACCAGGCACGTGCCGCGCTCGAAACCGCGCTCAAGCTCAACCCGAACTACGCAACCGCGCACGAGAACCTCGGCGACGTCTATGCGCGCCTTGCGGCACAGGAATACGTGCGCGCCCAGCAATTCGCCAGCACCAACGCCAGCGTCGCGCCCAAGCTCACGCTGATCCGCCAGATCTTCTCGTCCAAGACCGAGGCCGAAGCCGCAGCACTGCCGGCGGCGCCCGTGGTCATTCGCAAGCCGGTCGGCCGTTCCAGCAAATAAGCCGCTGCCGGCCCGGACACGGCGACGCATTCGTTGCGCTGCCGGCGCCCTCCCCCTTTCGCAAACGGAGCATCACTTGACGATCCACGCCCTTTCAAGATTCAGCCGCCGCAACGCCTTCATCCTGGCCGCGGCCATCGGCTTCGCCGCCACCGGCTACGCGCAGCAAGCCGCACCGCGCGTCAAGCTGGCCACCTCGGCCGGCGACATCGTGGTCGAACTCGATGCGGCCAAAGCGCCCAAGTCGGTCGAGAACTTCCTGCAGTACGTCAAGGACAAGCACTACGACGGCACGGTGTTCCACCGCGTGATCGACGGCTTCATGATCCAGGGCGGCGGCTTCACCGCCGACATGCAGCAAAAGCCCACGCGCCCGCCGATTCCGCTCGAAGCGAGCAACGGCCTGAAGAACGACAAGTACACGATCGCGATGGCGCGCACCGGCAACCCGAACTCGGCCACCTCGCAGTTCTTCATCAACGTGAAGAACAACGATTCGCTCAACGCGCCCAACCCCGATGGCTACGGCTACACGGTGTTCGGCAAGGTCGTGGCCGGCACCGACGTGGTCGACAAGATCCGCGCCGTGCAGACCGGCAACAAGGGCGGCATGCAGAACGTGCCCGTCGAGACCATCACCATCAAGTCCGCCACGCTGGCGAAGTAATTCCCCCATTCCGAATTTCCGAAGGAGTCCCTCATGAGCAATCCCCAAGTCGAACTGCACATCAAGAACTACGGCGTGATCACGCTCGAACTGGACGCCGAGAAAGCGCCCAAGTCGGCCGAGAACTTCATCGCCTACGTGAAGAAGGGCCACTACGACAACACCGTGTTCCACCGCGTGATCCCCGGCTTCATGGTGCAAGGCGGCGGTTTCGAGCCCGGCATGAAGCAAAAGCCCACCGGCGCCGAGATCGAGAACGAAGCCAACAACGGCCTGAAGAACGCCAACTACACGGTGGCCATGGCCCGCACCAGCGCGCCCCACTCGGCCACCGCGCAGTTCTTCATCAACATCTCGGACAACGGCTTCCTGAACCACACGGCACCCTCGGCCCAGGGCTGGGGCTACGCGGTGTTCGGCAAGGTCATCAACGGCACCGACGTGGTCGACAAGATCAAGGCCGTGAAGACGGGCCGCAAGGGCTTCCACGACGACGTGCCGCTCGAAGACGTGGTGATCGAAAAGGCCGTCGTCATCGCGGAGTAACCGTGAGCCCCGCGGCTTGCCACTTCGTGTGCTTCGCCAACGCCCGTGGGGGAGGCGCGGCTCGCCTTGGGGCCGCCCGGCGGCGGCCGCAATGAGGGTGTTCAAGGAACTGGTCGCGCCGCCCGCGTGGCGCACCGTCGACCTGATTTCCGACCTGCACCTGCAGGCCGGCGAGCCCGCCACCTTTGCGGCCTGGCAGGGGTACCTGCAGACCACGCCGGCCGATGCACTCGTCATCCTCGGCGACCTGTTCGAGGTGTGGGTGGGCGACGATGCCGCCGACGAGCCCGGCTTCGAGGCGCAATGCGCCGAACTGCTGCGCCGCACCGCCCAGCGCCTGCCAGTGTTCTTCATGCACGGCAACCGCGACTTCCTCGTCGGCCCCGCGCTCGCGGCCCGATGCGGCTTCACGCTGCTGGACGACCCCACGGTGCTGGTGCTGCACGGCCAGCGGTGGCTCCTGAGCCACGGCGACATCCTCTGCCTGGAGGACACCGAGTACCTCAAGTTCCGCGGCATGGTTCGCACGCCCGAATGGCAGGCCGCCTTCCTGGCCCGGCCGCTCCAGGAGCGCCGCGCGCTCGCACGCTCGATGCGCACGCAAAGCGAAGACCGCAAGCGCAACCCCTCGACGATCTGGGCCGACGTGGACACCGACGCCGCACGCCAATGGCTACAGCAGGCGCAGGCTCAGACGATGGTGCACGGCCACACGCACCGGCCCGCCGACCACGACCTGGGCCACGGCCTGCGCCGCATCGTGCTGAGCGACTGGGATGCCGCGGCCCATCCGCCGCGCGCGCAGTTGCTGTGCCTGTCCACCGCCGGCGCGCAGCGCGTCGACCTGCGCTAGCAGCGCCCCGAACCGCGGAACCGCCGATGTTCAAGTGGCTGCGCCGCCTGCGCGCCCTGCCCCCGATTCTCGACGCCGCCTGGCACGCCACGCTGGCGCGCTACGCCTTCCTGGCCGACCGCCCCGCCGCGGACCTGGAGCGGCTGCGCATGCTGACGGCCGAGTTCCTGCGCGACAAGGAATTCCATGGCACCCAGGGCTTCGTCATCACCGACGAGGTCGCGCTGGCCATTGCCGCGCAGGCCGTGCTGCCCGTGCTGCACCTGAAGGGCCATCTCGACTGGTACGACGATTTCGTCGGCATCGTGGTGCACCCGTCCGAGGTCGTGGCGCGCCGCAAGGTCGTCGACGAGGCGCAGGTCGTGCACGAGTACGACGAGGTCGTGGCCGGCGAAGCCATGGACCGCGGGCCGGTCATGCTCAGCTGGCAGGACGTGCTCGCAAGCAGCGTCACCAGCGAAGGCGGCTACAACGTCGTGATCCACGAGTTCGCCCACAAGATCGACATGCGCGGCGGCGATGCCGACGGCTGCCCGCCGTTGCCGGCCGGCTTCGCAGGCAAGCGCAGCGCCCGGGAATCGCGCGCCGCGTGGCTCGCCGTGCTGCAGCCCGCCTACGACGACTTCCGCGAGAAAACCATCATGGCCGAGCGCTTCGGCACCGAACCGCCGTGGCTGGACGACTATGGCGCGACGTCGCTCAGCGAATTCTTCGCTGTGGCCTGCGAGGCCTACTTCGTGAACCGCCCGAACTTCGCCCGGGACTTCGCCGGGGTGGTGGTTCTTTTCGACGAGTTCTTCCTGCCCGGACAGGCCTGACCCCACGGGGCGTGCATCCCCCAAAGAAAAAGGCGCCCCGCGGGGCGCCTTTTTTCATGGCCGTCCGGCGCGCGCTTACTTGCGCAGCAGCGCCTTCAGCGCGTTCTGCAGGCGGCGTGCACTGGCAGCGTCGTGCGCCGCAGCCAGCACCTTGCCGGCGTCCTGGCCCCAGGTCTGCACCGGCGCCGGATCGCCACGCTTGGTCAGCAGCTTGAGCTGCAGGGCGCGGCGTGCGTCGAGCTGCTCGGCCGGCGTCGGCACTTCAGCGGCCATTTCCAGCCGCAGCAGTGCTTCGGCGGCGTCGTTGGCGGCGGCCGTCGGCGCGCTGCCGATGGCTTGGGACCAGTTCGTGCGCACGGCCGGCGTGACCGCGCGACCCAGTTCCTGGACGCTCGGCAGGCGCGCGGCATCGCGCTGTTCCCAGGCGCCGAGCACCTGCGTCAGCGCTTCGCCGTGGGCTTGCGCCGCGAGCTTGCGCAGTGCCATGTCCGCACGTTCGAGCGCTTCGCGCTGGGCGCGGAAAGCCGCATCACCCAGGCGTGGGCCGCGGTCTTCGAAGCGCGGAGGACGGTCGCCGAAGCGGCCGGCCGGTGCGCCGCGATCACCGCCGCGATCGCCACGATCACCGCGTGCATCGGGGCGCGGAGCGCCACGGTCGCCAGGACGACCCGGACCGCCGGGGCCTGGCCGGCCGCCGTCGCGGCGGTCGCCGAACTTGCCACCGGCGCGGCCTGCGGGCGCCGCGTCCGTCTTCTTGCTGCTGGGACGATCGTCCCCGCGCATGGCCACCACCGGCTTGGGCGCCGGCTTCGGCGCGGCGGCCGGTGCCGGGGTTTCGACAGCGGCGGCTTCGCCAGCGTCGTGCGCTGCGCCATCGGCGCGTGCGGAGGCGTCGGCGCCATCGGCGGGTGCCACGAGGTCAGGGGTGGCAGCCTGCGCCGCTTCGACCGGTGCGGCCGGCGATGCTTCCGCGTCGCTCGGGCTCGGCGCCTGCTCGGCGCTTTCGGCGAACTCCGCAGCAGCCTGTCCGGGCGCCACGACGTCGGTCGCGCCGAGCGACGGGCCATCACTGGATTCCGTCGATTCGGTCGATGCGGTCGGCTCGGCGGCCCGCTCAGCCTTCGGTGCCGGCGGCGGTGCTTCGCCGCGCAATGCGCCTTCGAGGCGGGCGATGGCCGCGCGGATCTTCTGCACGTCGCCACCCGCATTGGCCGCGTCGAGCGCCTTGGAGGCGTCCAGCACATGGCGGTCGTGCTCGCTCATGGCCGACGACGCCTTTTCGCGCTCGGCCGTCTTGCGGTTGAAGGCTTCGTCGATGGGCGCGCGGAACGCATCCCACAGCTTCTGTTCATGGCGACGGTCGAGCGGCACGCTCTGCGCCTCGTGCTGCCAGCGCTGCTGCAGCGCCTTGACGGCGTCGATGCGCAGCATCGGCTGGGCGCCGAGCTCGGCAGCCTCGGCGATCATGGCTTGGCGGCGTTCGACGCTGGCTTTCTGCGCCGTCTCGAACGGCGCACGCGCGGCGCCGAAGGCTTCGTTCCACTGCGGCTGCAGTTCGGCGAACACCTTCTCGCCCACGTGGCCGCCATCGCGCCAGCGGTCGGCGAACTGGTGCAACGCGCGGTTGTGCGCCTTCAGGTCGGTGGCGCCGGCATGCTCGGCGGCCCAGGCCTTCACCTCTTCGATCAGCGCCACGCGGTGCGCGCGGTGCTCGGCCGCATCGGCGCGCACCTTCTCGAGCCAGGCCTCGACCACCTTGTGGGCTTCGTTGCAGGCTTCGTCGAAACGCTTCCACAGCGCATGGTTCGGCACGCCGCCCTGGTCGGACTGCTTCCACTGGTCGCGCAGCGCGCGCAGCGTTTCCTGCATCTTGCGGCCGCCGAGGGCCTGGCCTTCGGGGCGCTTGAGCAGGCCTTCGGCCTTGGCGACGAGGTCTTCGCGGACCTTGTCGGCGCTCCAGCGCTGCCAGCCTTCGAGCTCGCCGGCCGCGACCAGCGCGGCATGCACGCGGGCTTCGAGCGGCGCCTCGACCAGCTTGCCGTGCTCCTTGAGCACCGCGCGCAGCGCAGCGGCCGCACCGGCGCTGGCCTTGCCGTGGCCTTCGGCGGTTTCCTGCTCGAGCTTGGCGAGTGCGGCCTGCACGGCGTCTTGCGCCGCGGCGCGCACGGCCGGATCGATCTTGGGTGCGGCAGGCCGTGCGGGCGCTGCGGCCTTGGGTGCGAGCACCTCGCCGCGCGCGCTGCGCAGCTCGTCGGCCCACACGGGCACCGGCGGCAGCGGCGCGGCAGCGTCGGCTGCGGCAGCGATGGCCTGTGCCAGCGCGCTGTGGAACGCATCGGACACGACCAGCAATTGCGACTTCGACCCTTCCAGCTGCGGCGCGAACTTCGCGTCCAGGCTGTTCCAGTTGATGTCGGAGGTGATGTCGCCGGCCTGCTGCTGCCAATGGGTAACGTCGCTGCGCAGCGACTCCTCGGCGGCCTGGGCGTCCTGCCAGCCCTTGGTGGAGAGCACTTCAAAGCGCTGTGCCAGCAAGACGGCGGCTTCGCGGTGCACCTGGGCGCGGTGCTGCAGGTCTTCGATGCCCTTGACGCGTTCGGCCAGCTTGGCCTTCAGGCTTGCGAGCGGTTCGCGCGAGAGCGGCGCGCCAGCCTTGGCGGCGTCGCGCTGCCAGGCGAGCGCATCGGCGATGTTGAGCTTGGACTGGCCCAGCAGCGCCTCGGCCTTCTGCGCCCATTCGGCGGCAATGGCCTCCTGGCCCTTGGCGCGCTTGAGCTCGTCGAGCTTCTCGCGCAAGAGGCGCGCCGCGCCCTTGTCGCGACCGCTCAGCTCCTTGAAGACTTCCTGCATTTGCTCGGACGCGGGGTTGCCCGCGAGCCAGTCGCGGATGCGCGCGGCGCGTTCTCCCGAGGTCGGCGCGGTGAAGGCGCCGCCGGTGAGCGTGTCGAGGGCCTGAAGGTCGTGTGGCTTGGAAGAAGTAGAGGTCACTGCGCGAAATCGTTGTCTTGGTATGGAAAGCGAAGGCGCCGGCAAAGGCCGGCGCACATCGACATTTTCACCCACTTGCGATGGCCCGCCCAATTCCGTTGCGGAACGGCGGCCAATGCAGGTTGCGGGCTGGGAGATTAAAGGTGACTACATATATAGCAAGCCGATGCAAAAAACCAAGTGGCCGCTCTCACTTCATGGTCAGTTTGAGCTCGGCGCCCGGCTTCCAGTCGGCACCGCTGGCCGTGGTGCGCACCGCGCCCAGGAACAGCCGCTCGCTCGTGAGCTTCTGCGCCAGCAGGTAGTCGCGCACCGCGGCGCCGCGCTCCACGGCCAGTTGGCGCATCGATTCCTCGTCGACCGGCACGCTCGCGAACAACAGGTTTTCCATTTCCTTGACGGGCAGGTCCTTGGCCAGGCCGACGAGGTTGCGCGGCTTGGTGATGTCGGCGCGCTTGTAGACCGCGGTCAGCAGCTCGGGGTACTCGGCGTCGGTGACCGGCGCCACGTCGGTGCCGGTCTGGCCGCCGCGCACCGCGACGCGGCGCTTCTCGGCCTGGGTCATCTGGCGCACGCGCTGGCGCTGGTAGGCATCGCGCTCCTTCTCGAGGCTGGAGGTGCCCACGACCGTCATTTCCAGCGTCGGCCGCTCGGTCAGCGCCTTGGCGACCTTCTCGAGGCTCTCCCTGGCCGCGGCGCTGAGCACCGAACTGCCCGGCTCGAAGGTAATGGCGCTCGATTCGCCGCTGCCGCCGCCGCCAAGACCGCCCGTGAGCAGGCTGAACGGCGCCGTCACGGCCTTGACGATCAGGTTGACCACGGCCTTCCAGATCAGCGGTCCGACGCTGAACTGCGGATCGTTAAGCGAGCCGCTGAGCGGCAGGTCGACGTCGATCACGCCATTGCGGTCGGCCAGCAGGGCCACCGCCAGCTTGACGGGCAGGCTGTTGGGCGCGCCGGCGACTTCCTCGCCGAACTGCAGCTGGTTGAGCACCAGCTTGTTGGTGGCCGTGAGCTGGCCATCGGGCGCGACCTTGTAGTTCACGTCCATGCTCATCTTGCCGCGCTCGATGCCGTGGCCGGCGTAGCGCACCGAGTACGGCGACAGCGGCGCCAGGTCGAGGTCGCGCATCTTGGCGGTGATGTCGAGTTCGAGCGGCTTGGCCAGCGGATTGAGCTTGCCGGTGATTTCCAGCGCCGCGGTCTGCTGCGCCTTGCCGCGCAGCTCCAGGTCGGCCAGTGCCGGCCGGCCGCCCTGCCCGTTGGGCGGGTTCGACGAGAAGGAGCTGAGCTTGCCGGTCAGCTCGCTCAGGTCGGCCGAGTAGTTGGGCTTGACGAACAGGTCGGTGAAGTCGATCTTGCCGTTGACCAGGCTCATCGGGCCGAAGTTGATGACCGGCTTGGGGCCGGTGTCCGCGGGTGCCTGCGCCGTGGCGACGGGCGCTGCGGCCGGGTTGGCCGGCTTGGCCGGCTCGGGGCTGCCGCCGACCATGGCTTCGGCCGACACCGGTGCGCCGCCCGAGCGCTGCGCAGGTGGCGCACCGCGGGTCGTGGTGGTGGTGCCGCCCGGGCCTTTCTGCGTCTTGGCTTCCGCGGTCGCCGCCGCAGTGGCCGCACCTTCGGCCTCGCCCTTCTTCGTCAGGTTGAGCAGGTTGAGCCGGCCGGTCGGATCGACGATCACGCGGGCGAAGAAGTCGGTCAGCGTGGTTTCGCGCACATTCACGTTCGGCGGCGCGTTGGGCGCCATGCTGACCTGCAGGCCGCGCAGGCTCAGCGTCTTCCAGCTGAGCAACTGGTTGGTGTTGCGGTCGAAACCGGGCGACTGGGTGAGCGAGACGCTGTTGGCGCGGAAGTCGTCCAGCGCGGTGTCGCCGGCCAGCTTCACGGTCATGCCCGCCGGCGCGGTCGCGTAGTGGACCGTGCCGCGGTAGCTCGCGAACGCGCGGCGGATGTCAACGTTGAGCGCATCCGCGTAATAGGCCTTGAAGGCGTGCGCGGGGAACGAGATCACCTCGAGCCGGCCTTCGGCGGCCAGCGGCTTGAGCACCACGTTGCCCTTGTAGTCGAACTTGCCCGGATCGGAGCGGCCGGAACCGATGCGGCCCGAGACCTGCAGCGGCGACACGGTGTTCGTCTCGGGCGCGATCTTCTGGGCGTTCAGCTTGAAGGCCGTGACCTCGACCGTCACCGGCAGCGCGCCGGCCTTGTCCGAATAGGAGAGGCTGCCGTTGTCGACCGCCATGGTGGCGATGGTCAGCGCCCAGGGCTTGGTGTTGGCGTCGGCCTTGGCCGATCCGGCGCCGGCGGGCTTGGGCGCCGCCACCTTCGCCTCGGCCGCGCCGCCGCTGCCGGCCGGCGTGCGGAGCCACCGCTCGAACATCCAGCGCTTTTCGCTGTCGCGCTCCACGCGCACCTTGGGGTTGGTGGCGGTGAACGAGGCGATGTTCAGCGTGTGCTGCGTCATGTCGACCTCGGCGTCGACCAGCTCGAAGCGGCCGACGCTCGCCAGCGCGGTCTTGGTCTGGGTCAGCGCCAGTCCGTCGGCGGCCAGGCGGCGCGCCTTGAACTTGAGGTTCGGCTGGTTCCAGGCGATGTCGATCTGACCGCTCAGCTTGCCGTCGAGCGTGGGCTCCAGGCTCTGCGCCAGATAAGGAGCAGCCAGCGAGAGCGGGAGCGCGTCGACCTCGGTCTGCACATCCGCCGCCTTGTCGGTGGCGCTGCCCTTGAACTTGAGCGAGGCGCCGGCGATGGCGGTGCTGCCGTTGAACTGCGCTGGCTTCTCCATGGGCCAGGTGATGGCGGTGACGTCGAGCCCCAGGTCGGTCAGGTCGACGGCCGCCGCGGGCTTGAGGGTCTCGTCGCGCCAGCCGATGCGTCCGCCGCTCAGCGCCACCTTGTCGACCTGCACCTTCAGCTTGGGCTTTTCCGCCGTCTTGCCGGCCGGTGCGCTGGCGGGGGCCGCCGGCAGCGGCGCCACCTTTTCCGCGGCGCCCGTCGCCGGGTCGGTGGCCATCAGGTTGAGCTGGCCCGCGGCGTCGCGTGCCACCACGAGCTGCGGATTGGCCAGGGCCACTTCGCTCAAATGGAACACCGATTCGAGCGGCCGCACGTCCGCCAGCGCGAGCTTGAGCGAATCGAAGCCCAAGAGGTCGCGGCCCCGGGCGTCGCTCAGCTTGGCGCCATGCGCCTCCACCGTGCCGTAGATCTTGAGGCCGGTGGTCGCCGCCTGCTGGAAGTCGATCTTCAGGTCGGCATCCAGGCTGCCGGCCTGCAGCTTCACCGGCAGGCCGCCGGGGATGTAGCCCAGGTAAGGCGCCAGGTCGAGGCCCTTGAACTGCACGTGGGCGTCGGTCTTGCGACTTTGCGCGAAGGGCGTGGTGAAGGCGGCCGAATCGAAACTGCTGCCGTTGAGCACGAAGGCCAGCTTGGGCTCGGTCTTGACCTCGCGCTGCGAAGCCAGGTTGCTCAGGAAAGGCACGTTGAGCACGAAGTTGCGCAGCTCGTGCCTGCGCTTGACCGTCTGGTCGTCGAAGTCGACCGCGCCGTCCTTGATCGAGATGTTGTAGATGGCAAAACGCGCCGGCTCGGCCTTGGGGTCGGGCGGCGGGCCCGCTGCCAGCTTGGCCAGGATGTCGTCGATGTCGTACTTGCCGTCGGCCTGGTGCGTGAGCAGCACCGCGGGCGCCTCGATCGACACCGCGTCGATCACGGGCGCCAGGCGAAAGAGCGACTGCAGTTCGGCATCGGCGTAGATGCGCTTGATGGCCAGTTGCGGCTGCTTGCCGTCGGCCGTGGCGATGCGCAGGTCGTGCAGCGCGAGCTCCAGGGTCCAGGGCTTGAAGTCGATCTTGCCCACCGTGACCTGCCGGCCCAGTTTCTCGCTCGCGATCTTTTGAAGCTGGCTCTTGGCGATCGGCGGCACTGCCAGCCATGCGATGACCCAGAGGGCCAACAGAACCAGCAACGCGACGACCCCGCGTCGCACCCATTTGTTTTGTTTGAGCGAAGCTACATCCATCGCGGGAGTGTGCCGCAAACATGCGTCAACGCAGAAACAAGAAAGCCCGGCAACGCGACTGAATGCCTCGTTGCCGGGCTTGATGGCGGGCCTAACACCCAAGCCATCGATTCGCGCGACCGGAAGTCAATGGTTCCTGCCGTGCTGGCAGCAAGAGATTGCCGCCGTGGATCCTCGGTCGTTCGAGCCCTTGACTTGCACCTCGGGCGGCCCGACTTCGGAAAAACGCCTGAAAACCCAGGCCCGTTCAGATTAGGTGCCGCACCCTTGCATTGCAAATTCATTCTTCCAAGGGATTTCCCGTAAGCCGAATGCCTCTGTACGCGTCGGATTTTTAAACATCTATTAGCATATGAAACGATTTCCTTATGCTTGACCGGGTATTTAGCGACGATAGAATCCGCCCTGCCCCGACTGCCAGACGCAGCGGGGCCACCCCCTGAATCCGCTGCCGAGAACTCCCTCGGCTTGATCAGGTCGCCGCGCTCCTTACCCTACACCCCTCCATGCGCGGAGCCTGATTCGTACCAATCCAAGCGCCGTTGCCTTCATCCATCGCCTCTCCAGGCGTTGCGAGCAGGTGCCGCACAGAAAGGAAGAGCGATGAACAAGGCGTTTGATGCCACAGCCCGCGGGCTACGGACCTTTGTGTCCGATGTGGCAGACGGCTTTTTTGAAATCACCCACAACGGGTTTGCATTGGTCGGTTTGGCCATCGTGTTCGCGGCCCTCGCCCTCGTGGCACGGCCCGATCTGCGCCAGACCGGCGAGGAACAGCTCATGGGCTGGCTGCAGTCGCGCAAGCCCGCGCCTGAAGTCAGCGACCTGGAGCCGACCGCCATCGAGCGCACCACGGCCGCGAGCCCCGGCGACCTGCCCAAGCAGCAGGCGGCCGTGGCTTACTGGCTGAGCAAGAAGTACAGCGTCGCGGCCGAGCCGCTGAGCGTGCTGGTGTCCGAGGCCTACAGCATCGGCAAGCGCACCAAGCTCGACCCGACGCTGATCCTGGCCATCATGGCCGTGGAATCCAGTTTCAATCCTTTTGCCCAGAGCCACGTCGGCGCCCAGGGCCTGATGCAGGTCATGACCCGCGTGCACGGCGACAAGTACGAAAGCGCGGGCGGCACGCTCACCGCCTTCGACCCGGTGACCAACATGCGCGTGGGCGTGAAGGTGCTGCAGGAATGCATCGCCCGTGCCGGCTCGCTCGAGGGGGGCCTGCGCTACTACGTGGGCGCGGCCAACCTCGAAGACGACGGCGGCTACGCCAGCAAGGTCATGGCCGAGCACGAACGCCTGCTGCAGGTCGCCAACGGCCGTGCGCCGTCGGTGCTGCCGCCCCGGCCGATCATTCGCGCACAGCCGATTCCCATCGTGACGCCGACCCCGGCACCGATCAAGGCCGAAGAAGGCTCGGAACCCGCAAAGGTCGCGCTGCTTTCCGCCGTTTCCTGAAACTGGCCTGGCCGGGTGTGAGCTACACTCGGCCCCGTACGCGACTGGCGATAGGCGCAGCACCCGAACAAGGTGCCCCGCGCTGACGTGGAATACCACTGGGAAGCGTGCCGCCTGACCACAACAGGCGTTCAGCCGTTCGCCTGGGCAGCCCTTGTTTGGTTGAAGAACAAGGACCTCGTCTTCAAAGGACTGCCATGTACCAACGCAATATCCTGGTCGAACAGACCGACCCCGAGATCTGGGCTGCGATTCAAGCCGAAAACGCGCGCCAGGAACACCACATCGAGCTGATCGCCAGCGAGAACTACGCCTCGCCCGCCGTCATGGCCGCCCAGGGCTCGCAGCTCACCAACAAGTACGCCGAAGGCTACCCGGGCAAGCGCTACTACGGCGGCTGCGAGCACGTCGACGTGGCCGAGCAACTGGCCATCGACCGCGTCAAGCAGATCTTCGGTGCCGACGCCGCCAACGTGCAGCCCCATTGCGGCGCCTCGGCCAACGAAGCCGTGATGCTCGCCTTCCTGAAGCCCGGCGACACCATCATGGGCATGAGCCTGGCCGAAGGCGGCCACCTGACCCACGGCATGCCGCTGAACATGAGCGGCAAGTGGTTCAACGTGGTGAGCTACGGCCTGGACGCCAACGAAGCCATCGACTACGACGCGATGGAACGCAAGGCGCACGAGCACATGCCCAAGCTGATCATCGCGGGCGCTTCGGCCTACTCGCTGCGCATCGACTTCGAGCGCTTCGCCAAGGTGGCCAAGGACGTGGGCGCGATCTTCATGGTCGACATCGCCCACTACGCCGGCCTCGTGGCCGCGGGCGTGTACCCCAACCCGGTGCCGCACGCCGACATCGTCACCTCGACCACCCACAAGAGCCTGCGCGGCCCGCGCGGCGGCATCATCCTGATGAAGGCGCAGCACGAGAAGGCCATCAACAGCGCGATCTTCCCCGGCCTGCAAGGCGGTCCGCTGATGCACGTGATCGCCGCCAAGGCCGTCGCGTTCAAGGAAGCCATGGCGCCCGAGTTCAAGGCTTACCAGCAACAGGTGGTCAAGAACGCCCAGATCGTGGCCGACACCCTCACCGAGCGCGGCCTGCGCATCGTGAGCGGACGCACCGAAAGCCACGTCATGCTGGTCGACCTGCGCGCCAAGGGCATCACCGGCAAGGAAGCCGAAGCCGTGCTGGGCAGCGCCCACATGACGATCAACAAGAACGCGATCCCCAACGACCCCGAAAAGCCGATGGTCACCAGCGGCGTGCGCATCGGCACCCCGGCCATGACCACGCGCGGCTTCAAGGACGAAGAGGCCCGCATCACCGCAAACCTGGTCGCCGACGTGCTCGAGAACCCGCGCGACGCGGCGAACATCGACGCGGTGCGTGCCAAGGTGCATGCGCTGACGAGCCGCTTCCCCGTCTATCGCTGATCCGACTGGCGAGACGACCGCATGAAATGCCCTTTTTGCGGTCATCTTGAAACGCAGGTCGTCGAGACCCGCGTTTCGGAAGACGCCGACTTCGTGCGCAGGCGCCGCCAGTGCAGCGCCTGCGACAAGCGCTTCACCACCTACGAGCGCCCCGACGTCAATTTCCCCGTGGTCGTGAAGAAGGACGGCAGCCGCGCCGACTTCGACTCGGCCAAGGTGCGCGCCTCGATGATGCTGGCGCTGCGCAAGCGGCCGGTGAGCATCGAGCAGATCGACACCGCCCTCTTGCGCATCGAGCAGAAGCTCCTGGCCAGCGGCCTGCGCGAAATCGATTCGACCAAGGTCGGTGAACTCGTGATGCGCGAGTTGAAGCGCCTGGACAAGGTGGCCTACGTGCGCTTTGCCTCGGTGTACCGCAGCTTCGAAGACGTGGACGAATTCAGGCAGTTGCTGCGGGACATCTGAGCCTGCCTACCTGAGACTGCAGGGGCGCTCCTCAGGCGCCGCTTTCTCCTCCCCTGGCGCACGCGCCCGAGCCGCAATCGCCGCTCACATCCGGATTGCAGACCTTCGCCCGGCCCGAGGCCGAGACGATGATCGACGCCCTGCGCCCGGTCTCGGCCTTCAGCGTCAGGCAGCCCGCGCTGAAGCCGGACCGGCTCGTCTGGCGCGAGAAGCCGTTGCCGTCGTAGCGCAGGCCCTGCGCGAAACCGCCCCCCAGTGTCGTGTCGACGCTCACACCCTGCGGCAATCGCTCGAAGCGCCGCAGCGTCTGGGGCGATTCATCGGCGCCGGTCCGGACGACCCAGCCATCGGACCAGTCGCTGCCCGCGAGCGCCGCCACTTCGACGGGCCGCGCGCGCTGGATGGCCTCCATGCGCGCGAAGCTCAATGCGGCATTGAAGCCTTGTGCCGCGGTCGCGAGGCGCTGGTTGAGCAGCATGTCGCGAAAGCTCGGCGCCCCCGCGGCCGCCAGCGCTGCCACGATGGCCACGACCACCATGAGCTCGATCAAGGTGAAGCCAGCCGACAACGTTCTTTTGCCGCCCTTCATTGCCAGCACCTGCCCGCCTGCGTGCCGTCGCAGCCCTTGCCGCCCGTGCTGTCCACCCAGAGGTTGCCGACCTGCGGATCGGAGAAACCGGCCTTCAGCGTGGCCGTCAGCCGGATGCAGCTGTCGATGCTCCCCTTCCCCTCGCAATTGCCGCTCTCGACGGTGTACTTGCCGCCTGCGCCGCCATTTCCTGAGCTTCCCGAGTCTCCCGAGTCTCCCGAGTCGCCCGCGTAGCGCCGGTACCGCCCGACCTGCGTGTAGAGGCGCTCCTGCTCCTGCATCTGCTGCATCAGCGCGGACCGCCCCTCGCTGCGCCAGCCCTTCCGCACGAAATCCATGTACGACGGATAGGAGATGGCGGCCAGGATCGCGGCAATGGCCACCACGATCAGCATCTCGATCAACGTGAATCCACGAAATGCCGAGGGCTTCATTTTTTCGCGCCCCGGTAATCGACGACCTCTCGCCAGTTCAGGCGCCCGCCGGTCTGGACCATCTTGCCGTCGCCGGCAGGCTGGGCGTTCGACATGCCGCCGGCCCGGCCTCCCCGGGCATCCCGCGCGCCGATGCTGACGATGCCCAGCCGCTTGGTTTCCGACCGACGCCCGAAGGCATCGGTGGCGCCGAAGCCAGCCATGCCCAGTTGCACCAGGTGCGGCGCGCCCAGCATGCCGATGCCTGATGGCGTGCAAGAGCCGCCCTGCGAAAGTCCGGTCATCGCGTTCACCGCGCAACTGCGGCCACCGCCATCGGCGCTGCATGCGCTGGCATTGGGAATCAGCGTGTTGAAGAACAGCTGGCCGTCGCTCAGCACCGGCTGGAAGACCAGCCGCTCGCCCTGCTCGGGTCCCGCCGGCAGATCGAAGTACCAGCCGCGCCGGGTGTTCGTCTTGCGGTCGAATGCACCGTAGACGAAGGGATCGCCGGCGAGGGGCGGGGATGCCTGTCCATCGCTGGGCGATACCTTGCGAGGCTGAAGCTGCGTGCGCGCTTCGCCGGCAGGAATCGCCATGCCGTTGTCGTACACGCCGTAGATCGTCTGCACGCCGCGGCTCGATCGGCCAAGGTCTTCCGGGCTCACGAACTTGCCCGTGCCGAAGAGCACGATCGCGCCACCAGCCGGCCCCACACCGACTTCCGGCGCGACGGTGATGGGCTGGCGCTTCGCATCCGCGCCGCTGCCGGCGGTGGCGACCATCAGCGGGCGGCCATTCAAGCCCAGTGCATTGCTCGCGCTCCAAGGCGCATTGCCCGTGAAGTCGAACTTCCACAGGTTGCCCTGCGTATCGCCGGCATAGAGCAAGCGCGTGGACCCGTCCGTTGCCGCGTAGTCGCCCGGCGTGCTCAAGGCATTCACGAAGGTGAGGTCCGCCGGGCGAGGCAGAACGATCTTGTAGAAGTTGGCGTTCAGCTTCCATGCCTCAGCTGCGGGCTTGTCGAGCGAAAGCAGGAACATCGCGGCGCGTCCCTCCTTGTTGGCGTTGTTGAAGCCCGAAGGAACGACGGCGAACCAGCCATAGGTCGCCGCCTCGGTCTTCGTGGCCGCGGCCGTGCGGAACTTCATGATGCGTGGCGCCTGGGTCACGCGGCCCATGTCGTTGTCGTACGCGCCGCTGAACTCCCACAGCACCTTGTCGGCCGAGAAGTCCGCAGGGTCGGTCACGTCGAGCGCGAAAACCCCGGTGGCGCCTCCGCCGCTGCCGGAGACCAGCACGGTCTTCCACGCACCGTTCGCCATCCGCGCTTCACCCACGGCCGGTGTTCCATCGACATGGCTTTGGTGCACGTAGTCGGGCGAGGTGTAGGCGCCCAGCTTGGCGAACATGATCCGCGGCACATAGGCGAAGAATTCCTTGCCGGTGCGGGCTTCGAAGGCGTGCAGCATGCCGTCGTTGGCGCCGACGTACACCGCGTGCGGCCGGCCTCGATGGGCCGCCAGGAACTTGTCGTAGCCGGCCCCCTGGCTCGCGAGGCTCGGCGCACCCACGTAGACCGGATTCGAATTGGTCACATCGCCCATGATCGAATCGCGCACGCGGAAAATGCCCTGCGGCGAGGACTGCTCCTTGCGGCGATCCCCCCGCAGATAGGCCAGGCGATCGGCGCCAAGACCGTCCGAGGTTTCAGGCACGGCATACGGCGTCGCGCTCAGCCATCCGCGCAGCCCGTCATCGAGCGCCGCCCATTCGAACGGCGTGCCGACACCAGCCGTCGAGAGCGTGAAGATGCGCCGGCCCGCGATGTCCCGCGCAGCCACGGGCGGCGTTGCGTTCGGGTTGCCGGTCAGCAATTCGCCGGCATCCCAGTCGGGCTTGTCGGACTTGTGCACAGCGCCGCTCGCCGCATCGACGCCGAGCCGATACGACAGCAGCGTGCCCGACCAGCGTCGCCCGTCGAACTGCGGCACGTAGAGGCTGGCACCGGCGTTCGTGATCGTGTCCGACGAGATCGCGCTGCCCGCCGAAATGCCGCCCGCCGATGCTTCGGCGCGCAGGAAGGCCCGGCGGATGGCAGCGGTCAACTGCGACGGCTCACCCGCCAGGAGGTAGTTGGCGGGCTTGGGCTGGTTGTCGGCGTCGAGGCCTTCGGCCCATTCGGAACCACCGCCCGACGCGCGAAACGGATTGCCGTCGTCGTTGGTGTCGGCAAAGCCGCCGTACTTCGCGGCCAGGTAGAAAGCGCTGCCGCGCTGCTTCTGCCCGATGGCGCTCTCGCCGCCCCGCCCCATGTCGACGGCGAAGGTCTGCACCCGCAGATCGGGATGGTCGCTGCGGATCTTTTGCGTGTGAGCCCAATACGCGAGGCCTGCCATGCCGAACGAGCCCTTGTCTGCGCCCGTTTCAATGGCGGCGATATTGGCGGAGGTCAGCGGTGTTCCGCCCTTGTAGTTGAGCGCCCTGGGCCCCTCGTTGCCGCTCGTGGTGAGGCCCGCCTTTCCTGAAGGGTGCGTGAAAGAAAGTGCCTCCCTGTTTTCGAAGGCACCGACCAGGCCCGTCCAGTAGGCGGTGTCGGGTTCATAGGCTGCGCTGTTGAAACCGCGGTCGAAGTCGCCGATGGAGTCGCCCTTCGAGAGGCCGGGGAGCGAACGGTCGTAATGGGTCTCGGCGTCGCCGATCACGAGGATGCCGTTTCTCTGGCAACTGGCGGCAATGGGGTCTCCACGGCTCCGAGCGCTGTCCGTGTCTGACACCGCGTTGGGCGTCGGCGCCTTGCCTTGCAGGTAGCGCAGCGACTCGTAGTAGAGCTCGCCCGCTGGGTCGAACAGGCTGTAGACGCCCTGCCCGGCGCCGTTGCGACCGAAGCGGTTGATGGCGTCGACGACACCGTCGCCCTCCGCCGCACCAGCCTTGAACACGCCGGTCGTCGCATCCCACTCCGCCCGTGGGTTGTCCACCGTGTCGAGGGTCGCGTCGATCTTTTTCGGCCCGGCGTGCTTCATCGGCGCGCGCATCACGCCGCCGTAGCGCGCGGGGTCGTCGTCCGGCAGATAGCCGAAGACGGAGAACTTCATCCGCCCGGCGTAGCGCTGGATGCTGCCCACGGGTTTGTAGTTGCCGTCGGGATACGAAGCGCACAACGAGGAGCGCGCCGCTGCTTCGGTCGGCGTACACACCTCGACGCGCGCAAGGTAAGTCGTGCCGCCCGGCTCCGTGCAAGTGCCGCCACCGGCCGGCCCGACGGCAAACCGGTCCAGGCAGTTGCCGAAGTGCAGCGTGCCGGTCGCGAGCAAGCCATCGCGGGCTGCGGTGACCAACGGCGTCAGCTTGTCGAGGTTGCCAGTCACAGTCTTGTCGGGGAAGGAGCCGCTGCGATAAAAGTCTTCCGGCAACACCGCGCGCTGCAGCACCGTGCGGCCCGGTTCGTCGATCACGCGATCGCCCCCGGTCAATGCAAGGCGCACCCCGTCGAGCGACGATGACACGGCCCAGTTCAGCAGATTGCCGCTCCATTGGTTGACGCAGGCAATGGCGCCGCCATCCGGCTTCGTCGCCGTGGCCGAGCGCTTGAAATAACCGTCGCCCGTCGCGTAGCTGTAGCAGCCCATCGGGTCCCAGTAGCCGCCGTAGGTCTTCTTCGCGTCGAAGTTGTCGCGGTACGCCGCGCCTGCGTTCGCGCGCTTCAGCGAAAGATCGATCACCACCCCGGGATCGACGCGCGATGCCAGCGAAAACATCGGCTCGCTCGGAAGCACCGCTTCAGGTGGAAGCAGGGTCGTCGCCGCGTGGGCACAAGAGGCGGCGCAGGCCAGCGCCGCGCAAAGTCGAAGAAAGCGCATGCAGGTTCAGTCTTGAGGAAGGCAGCCGGGGCCGGCCGCCGGTTTGTACAAATTGGTCTGCAGCACGACCTGCGTCTCGTCGCGCATGCCGTAGCCGATAGCGGTGACGCGAAAGAGGTAGTCGGCGTCACGGGCGCTCGCGCTCTGCAGCGCATCGGCCGGCCAGCCACCACGGCTGCGAACGGCTTCCACGATGTAGCGCGGTGCGCGGGCAGGCAACGCGCCCGCTCGCATTCCCGTGGCGGCATCGCCGCTGAAGTAGCGCTGTCCCGTGAAGGTGCCGTAGGCGACAGACCTGCCGCTGTCGGCGGAAAAATCGACGGTCGTCCACGCCGGATCGACACCCGGCTCCGAGGGTGCGCACAACCCCTGCTGCTTGCCGTCACCACCGCATCCTTCGACAAAGCCGCTCACGTCACGGCGGCTGAAGAGACAGAGGCGCTGCCGCGTGTCGTCGTTGGGGCCGAGTACATCGGTTTCGGCGTCGACGAGGGCCGCCTCGGCCGCCTGGAACGCCACCTCGGTGTCGCGGTCGTTGCGGGCGCTGCGTTCGTTGACCAGCGAGACCTGCGCCGCGCCGACGCCCAGCACGGTGGCCACGAGCAGTAGCAGCAGCACGACGATCAGCGAGAAGCCCCATTGCGGCGAACGACAGCGCGGGCTCACGATGCAAGCCCCTTCATCGGATTGCGCAACATGACCGTGAAGGTCGCGACGCGACGCAGCCTGCCGTCCGCTGGCGGCCTGAAACTCAACTCGGAAAAATCGGTGCCCAGCGGATAGAGCACCTCCTCCGCCTCTGGCCCCCCGCCCCGGGCGTGCGCGCTGCGTGCCACCATGCCGATGCGCAACCCGACCACCTTGCGCCATTCGTCGGCGACCTTGTCTTGCGACGCGGCCATCGCCTCGAGCTGGGCGGCGTCCATCCACTGATCGGGGACGCCATCGCCATCGGCGTCGTGGCCGTAGACGACCTTGAAGACCTCGATGCCGCGCGCCAACGGCTGTGCCTGGAACGGGCCGTTCTTCGAGGCGCGGTATTTGCAATAGAGCTCGGGCTCCTTGTCCGCGGCTTCGGCGATGTAGAAGAAGCTCCAGGCGCGGTCCGCGGACACCGGCTTGTCCGCCGAGGGCCCGGGTTGCGCGAAGCCCATGCAATCGATCATGGCGCCGTCGGGCTCGGTGCCATCGCCTCCCGGGCGGCTGCGGCCGAAGAAGCGGATCCGCAGGGAATCGCTCGCGTTGACGCCGCGGGTGTTGTGCGCGCCGTAGCTGTCGCCGACACCGCTGACACGCGTATCGCTCGCGCCCACGATGTCGAGGTCCAGGGGGTCGTTCGATGACGCCGTCGCGCCGCTCGCGATCGTTGCCGCACCGTCGGGGCTCTGGGAGTCGGGCGCGTAGTCGGCGTAGCCGGCTTGCCGCACGACGGTCCTCACGACGAAGCCCGCGAACCTCAGCGACTCCTCCACCGCCTGCGCATCGGCATCGACCGTGAACAGCCACTGGCTGCCGATGAACGCGGCCGTGGCCGCGAGCACGACCACCAGCGCGATGGCCATGGCGACCAGCAGTTCGACCAGCGTTACGCCGCGCTGACGTACATCGCCCATGGGATCAGGAACCGGCTTGGCCATCGTGTGCATGCCCCGCGACCAGCTGCATCACCAGGCGCGGCGCCGCCGACGACTGCACCTTGGCGCTTCGCACCGTGCGCGGTGTCCAGCCGAGTTTCACGACCAAGGTGTGCCCCGTCTGGCTGCACGCCCACGTGTATTCGTCCGCCGCCGCATTCCAGGGCGCTTCGTCGAAGCACACGCTCAGGCGCGCATCGGGCAGGGCCTTGGCGATGCGGCGCTTCCACTCGCTCATGTCCCACGTCGCAAGGTCCGCGGTGCTGCAGGCCGCACCGGACGCCACGCAAGCACCGCCGGCGGAAGCGGCACCCGGTGCGGCGCCTTCACGCCAGTCTTCGACAAGGTACGCATTGGCCGCGTCGTTGCGCGCGGCCACGCCCTTGTTCATGCGCACCTTTTCCGACAACTCGCGCGCCAGGTTGAGCGCCGCCGTGAACGTGGCCGTTTCATTGCCGGTGCGCACCGACGCGAGCAGCATGCCGATCGTTCCGAGCAGCCCCACGCTCAGAACGACGATGGAAACCAATACCTCCACGAGCGAAAAGCCCGCGGCCCGATGCTTCGTTGAAGCCATGTTCGATGTCCTCCCTGATCTGCTGCAACTTGTGTTGCTTCTTTGTTCCCGCCATCGAACTTCGAGCGTAGAGGCCGCGTGCAACGGCGCGCGCACCGTTCATCCGCATCGGCATGCCGCTCGTATGATCGAACGGCACCGGTGTTAAATTTTTCCGTCCATCCCCCTCTCCCTGTTTTCATGCCCTCACCCGAACAAGACACGCAGCACATCGCGACGGCCTTGCGCCTGGCTTCCGACGCGCTGCTGCTGACCGATCCGAACCCGCGCGTGGGCTGCGTGCTGTGCGATGCCGGCGGGCGCGTGCTGGGCCAGGGCCATACGCAGAAGGCCGGCGGTCCGCATGCCGAAGTGATGGCGTTGCGCGATGCGGCGGCGCAGGGCCATTCGGTCGAAGGCGCGACGGCCTACGTCACGCTGGAGCCCTGCTCGCACCATGGCCGCACGGGCCCCTGCTGCGATGCGCTGATCGCGGCCGGCATCGGACGGGTCGTGGCCTCATTGGCCGATCCGAACCCGCTGGTCGCGGGCCAGGGCTTCGAGCGGCTGCGCGCGGCGGGTGTCGAGGTCGAAGTCGGCCCCGGCGCCGCCGAATCGCGCGAACTCAACATCGGCTTCTTCAGCCGCATGGTCCGCAAGACACCGTGGGTGCGGCTCAAGGTGGCGGCCTCGCTGGACGGCAAGACGGGCTTGGAGAACGGCGTGAGCCAATGGATCACCGCCGAGGCCGCACGCACCGACGGCCATGCCTGGCGCGCCCGCGCGAGCGCCGTGCTTACCGGCGTCGGCACCGTGCTCGAAGACAACCCGCGCCTGGACGTGCGCCTGGTCGAGACGCCGCGCCAGCCGTACCTCGTGGTGGTCGACAGCCGCCTCCAGACACCGCCTGACGCTCACATATTCATAGCGGGCCGCCCGGTCTGGATCTATGCGGCCGTGCGGGACGAAGCCAGGGCCGCCGCGCTCGAAGCCCGCGGCGCCACCGTCACCTGCCTGGCGAATGCCGATGGCAAGGTCGATCTGGGCGCGATGTTGAAGGACCTGGCGGCGCGCGGCGTCAACGAGTTGCACGTCGAGTCGGGCCACAAGCTCAATGGTTCGCTGCTGCGCGAGGGCTGTGTCGACGAACTGCTCGTTTACCTCGCGCCCAAGGTGATCGGCCGCGGGCTGGACATGGCCAGCCACATCCACGCAGACGGTCCGCTGACCGCGCTCGCGGGCGCCCTGCCCCTCGAATTCAGGTCCGTCGACATGCTGGGGCCGGACATCCGGATCCTCGCCCGGGTCCGCGAGAAAGACGCCTTCTAGAGAGGCGGATCGTGGCCGCCGCCGCCGGCCAGCCTCGAGGCGAGCCGGGCCTCTCCCTCGGGGGGTGGCGAATTACATGGCGCAAAGCGCCATGAAAAGCCGGGGGGCCTTCGATGTCTGCGAAAATGTGCGAATGTTCACCGGAATCATCACCGGCGTGGGGCGCATCGCCGCCATCCACGACCTCGGCACCTCCTCCTCCTACGGCAAAAGACTCAGCATTGCGGTGCCTGACGGCTATCTCGACGACGTCGGGCTGGGCGACAGCATCGCGCTGAACGGCGCCTGCATGACCGTCACCACGCTCGCCCCCGAGCGACAGCAGTTCACCATCGACATCTCGGCCGAATCCCTCGACAAGACCGCGGGCCTCACCGACGAAGGCAGCCGCATCAACCTCGAGAAGGCCCTGCGCGCCAGCGACCGCCTGGGCGGCCACATCGTCTCGGGCCATGTGGACGGCATCGGCACGGTGAGCTTCTTCCAGCCGGTGGGCGAAAGCTGGGAACTGCGCGTGGTCGCACCGCCCGCCCTCGCCCGCTTTCTTGCCTACAAGGGCTCGATCACCATCAACGGCGTGAGCCTCACGGTCAACAGCGTGAAAGACATCGCCGACGGTGCCGAGATCAGCATCAACCTGATCCCGCACACCGTGGACAACACCTCCCTGGGCGGCCTTTCGGCCGGCTCGAAGGTCAACCTCGAAATCGATACCGTGGCGCGCTACGTGGAGCGGATGCTCCAGGCCGGCGTTCTGGTCCCGCCGACCGCCACGTACTCCAAGGACACCGCCGAATGAATGCCTCCGTCACGCCGATCGGCGCCGCCCCCAGCGCCGCGCGCGCCCCCGCACCGATCGCCTCGGTCGAAGAAATCGTGGCCGAGCTGGCCGCGGGCCGCATGGTGATCCTCGTGGACGAGGAAGACCGCGAGAACGAGGGCGACATCGTCATCGCGGCCGACCACATCACGGCCGAGTCCATCAACTTCATGGCGCGCCATGCACGCGGCCTCATCTGCCTCACGCTCTCTCGCGAAATGTGCGAGCGGCTGCAACTGCCGCCGATGGTTGCGCGCAACGGCGCCAAGCACTCGACCGCCTTCACCGTGTCGATCGAAGCGGCCGAAGGCGTCACCACCGGCATTTCGGCCGCCGACCGCGCCCGCACCGTGCAGGCCGCCGTGGCGCGCAATGCCGTGGCCGCCGACCTGGTGCAGCCCGGCCACATCTTCCCGCTGCAGGCAGTGGACGGCGGCGTGCTGATGCGTGCCGGCCATACCGAAGCCGGCTGCGACCTGGCCGCCATGGCCGGCTGCTCGCCCGCCTCGGTGATCTGCGAGGTGATGAACGAAGACGGCACCATGGCGCGCCTGCCCGACCTGCAGATCTTCGCGGCCGAGCACGACATCAAGATCGGCACCATCGCCGCGCTCATCGAGCACAGGAGCCGCACCGAATCGCTGGTCGAGAAGGTCGGCTGCCGCGAGATTCAAACGGCCTGGGGCGCCTTCACCGCCCACGCCTTCACCGACAAGCCCAGCCGCGGCGTGCACCTGGCGCTGGTGCGCGGCAAGTGGTCGCCCGAAGACACGGTGTCGGTGCGCGTGCACGAGCCGCTCTCGGTGCTCGATGCGCTCGAAATCAACCGCTCGCTGCACTCCTGGAGCCTGGACGCCAGCCTCTCGCACATCGCGACCGAGGGCAAGGGCGTGGCCGTGCTGCTGAATTGCGGCGAGACCGCCGGCGAGCTGCTCGCGCAATTCGACGGCACCGCGCGTCCCGCGCAGGCCCCCGAGCGCGGGCGCATGGACCTGCGCAGCTACGGCATCGGCGCGCAGATCCTGCGCGAATGCGGCGTGCACAAGATGAACCTGCTGGGCACGCCGCGGCGCATGC
This sequence comes from Variovorax sp. 770b2, assembly GCF_900115685.1. GTDB lineage: Bacteria > Pseudomonadota > Gammaproteobacteria > Burkholderiales > Burkholderiaceae_C > Variovorax. The sequence continues at coordinate 2,163,456 of NZ_FOXJ01000001.1, forward strand.
CCAGCATGGCAGCGGGCTACGGCCTGGAAATTGCCGGCTACCTCAAAAGATGACGTACACCCCCAGTCTTCGCGCACTTCGTGTCGCTTCGCCAACCCCCTTGCAGGGGGCGATACCTGCGGCCCGGCAAAGCCGGTTCCGCGGTATTTCCAACAGGAGCAATTGAGATCATGCAAGGTGCAAACAAGGGAGCGGATGCGAAGCCGCTGAACGGCAAGGGCCTTCGCATCGGCATCGTGCAGGCGCGCTTCAACGCCGACATCACCGACGCGCTGGCGGCGGCGTGCCTGGCCGAGCTCGAAGCGCTGGGCGTGGCCGCGGCGGACATCCATCACCTGAAGGTGCCTGGCGCGCTCGAAGTGCCCGTGGCGCTGCAGGCGCTGGCCGAGCGCGGCGGATACCACGCGCTCGTCGCGCTGGGCTGCATCATCCGCGGCGAGACCTACCACTTCGAACTGGTGGCCAACGAATCGGGCGCGAGCGTGAGCCGCATCGCGCTCGATTACCGCCTTCCCATCGCCAACGCGATCCTCACCACCGAAAACCTGGCACAGGCTGTCGCACGGCAAACAGACAAGGGCCGCGATGCAGCCCAGGTCGCCGTCGAGATGGCGCAACTGCTGGCTACCCTTTCATGACCGAAGACACCACCAAGGCAGGCGGCGCCAAGCCCCGCCAGACGCGCACGGGCCTTACCAGCACCGGCGCGCGCAAGGCTTCGGCCAAGTCGAACCGCAGCCGCGCACGCGAGTTCGCGCTGCAGGCGCTCTACCAGCACCTGGTGGGCCGCAACGACCCGACCGACATCGACCACTTCACGCGCGACCTCGCCGGCTTCCACAAGGCCGATGCCGCGCACTACGACGCGCTGCTGCACGGCTCCATCGACAACGCCGAAGCGCTCGACACGCTGATCCGCCCGCTGCTGGACCGCAAGTTCGAGGAGATCTCGCCCATCGAGCACGCCGTGATGTGGATCGGCGTGTACGAGTTCCAGAACTGCCCCGACGTGCCGTGGCGCGTGGTGCTCAACGAGTGCATCGAGCTCGCCAAGGAATTCGGCGGCACCGACGGCCACAAGTACGTGAACGCCGTGCTCAACGGGCTGGCGCCGCAGTTGCGGCCGCTCGAAGTGGAAGCCGACCGCGCATCCGGCAAGGCGAAGGCATGAGGATTTCGACGCGCGCGGAGCGCATCGAGCCCTTCTATGTGATGGAGGTGGCGAAGGCCGCGGGCGTGCTCGCGCGCGAGGTGGCGCACACCGACCGGCCGATGATCTTCCTGAACATCGGCGAGCCCGACTTCACCGCACCGCCGCTGGTGCAGGAAGCCGCCCTTCGCGCCGTGCGTGCCGGCGCCACGCAGTACACGCAGGCCACCGGCCTTGACCACCTGCGCGAGCGCATCAGCGGCTGGTACCGCGAGCGCTTCAACGTCGACGTGCCGGCCCGCCGCATCGTGGTGACGGCCGGCGCCTCGGCCGCGCTGCAGCTGGCGTGCCTGGCGCTGATCGAATCGGGCGACGAGATCCTGCTGCCCGACCCGAGCTACCCCTGCAACCGCCATTTCGTCAGCGCTGCGGACGGCAAGGCCGTGTTGATCCCGACCACGGCCGAAGAGCGCTTCCAGCTCACCGCCGCCAAGGTCGAGGCCGCCTGGACCGACAAGACACGCGGCGTGCTGCTCGCTTCGCCCTCCAACCCGACCGGCACCTCGATCGCGCCGGACGAGCTGCGCCGCATCCACAAGGTGGTGTCCGATCGCGGCGGCATCACGCTGATCGACGAGATCTACCTGGGCCTGTCCTACGACGATGCCTTCGGGCAGACGGCGCTGGCCATCGACGACAACGTCATCAGCATCAACAGCTTCAGCAAGTACTTCAACATGACCGGCTGGCGCCTGGGCTGGCTGGTGGTGCCCGAAGCGCTGGTGCCGGTGGTCGAGCGGCTGGCGCAGAACCTGTTCATCTGCGCGAGCACGGTGTCGCAGTACGCCGCGCTCGCCTGCTTCGAAGCGCCCAGCATCGCCGAGTACGAACGCCGCCGCGCCGAGTTCAAGGCGCGCCGCGACTGGTTCATTCCGCAGCTCGATGCCCTGGGCCTGAACGTGCCCGTGGTGCCCGATGGCGCCTTCTACGCCTGGGCCGACTGCTCGAGCTTTGCCGAGAAGCTCGGCATCTCGGGCAGCTGGGATTTCGCCTTCGAGACCATGAAGCGCGCCCACGTCGCCATCACGCCGGGCCGCGACTTCGGCACGGCCGAGACGGCGAAGTTCGTGCGCTTCTCCACCGCGAGCTCGATGGAACACCTGAAGGAATCGGTCGAGCGCCTGCGGGCGATGGCCGAGAACCGGGCGCAATGAGCGCAGCGCCGGGCCGCCCCAGGCAAGCGCGCGCCGCAGTGCAACGCACAGAGGCATGCCGGTGAGCTACGCGTTCCCGATCCGCGTCTACTGGGAAGACACCGATGCCGGCGGCATCGTGTTCTACGCCAACTACCTGAAGTTCATGGAGCGCGGGCGCACCGAGTGGCTGCGCTCCCTGGGCATCGCGCAGCGCAAGCTGCGCGAAGAAACCGGCGGCCAGTTCGTGGTGAGCGAAACGCAGCTCAAATACCATCGGCCCTCGCGCCTGGACGACGAACTGCTGGTGACAGCCGATGTTCAACAATTGGGCACCGCGTCATTGATAATCAGACAGCAAGTGCTATCAAAAACAGAGCAAGAGCGAACCGGTGCCCCGGAACCGGTCTTGCTGTGCGAAGGCACGATCCGCATCGGGTGGGTGGATGCCGCCACATTGCGCCCCGCACGCATACCGCCCCAGGTTTCGGGAACCCTCGAGCACTACGGCGGCTCCATGACTCAACCTTTCAAGCCATGAACCAAGATCTTTCCATCATCAACCTCCTGCTCCACGCCAGTTTCGTGGTGCAACTGGTCGTGCTGCTGCTCGTGATCGTCTCGATCGCCAGCTGGGCCGCGATCATCCGCAAGTACTTCGCGCTGCGGCGCATGCGCGCCCTGAACGACGACTTCGAGCGCGAGTTCTGGTCGGGCACCAGCCTGAACGAGCTGTTCGCCTCGGCCGCGCAGAACGCCAAGTTCGCGGGCCCGATGGAGCGCATCTTCGCCTCGGGCATGCGCGAATATCAAAAACTGCGCGAGCGCCACGTGAGCGACCCTGCCACCCTGCTGGACGGCGCCCGCCGCGCGATGCGCGCGAGCTTCCAGCGCGAGCTGGACGCGGCCGAGCAGAACCTCTCGTTCCTGGCCACCGTCGGTTCGGTGTCGCCCTACGTGGGCCTCTTCGGCACCGTCTGGGGGATCATGCATGCCTTCACGGGTCTGGCCGCCCTCGCGCAGGTGACGCTCGCCACCGTGGCACCCGGCATCGCCGAAGCGCTGGTGGCCACGGCCATCGGCCTCTTCGCCGCGATTCCCGCGGTGGTCGGCTACAACCGCTTCGCCCGCGAGATCGACAAGATCGCCATCGCACTGGAGACCTACATCGAGGAGTTCTCCAACATCCTGCAGCGCAACCTCTCGGCCAACCCGGGCGCCGCCGCCGCAGCCACCACGGTGGCTCCGGCCAACCGCTGAACGGATAGCAGCGCATGCCCGCCGTTTCATCCCGGGGCCGAGGACGCCGCACGATCAACGAGATCAACATGGTCCCGTTCATCGACGTGATGCTGGTGCTCCTGATCATCTTCATGGTCACCGCGCCGCTCATCACGCCGAGCGTGATCAACCTGCCTTCGGTCGACCGCGCCAACAAGCAGCCCGACAAGCCGATCGAGATCGTCATCAAGAGCGATGACGAAGTGCAGATCAAGAAGGACCCGTCCACCGGCACTGGCGGCACGTCGATCCCCATGACGCAGATCGGCGCGGCCGCCAAGCAGGCACAGGGCGGCGACGCCGAGCGCCCCGTGGTCATCAGCGCCGACAAGACGGTGAAGTACGAAACCGTCGTGAAGGCGATGAACCAGCTCAAGCGCAGCGGCATCGAGCGCGTGGGCCTGTCGGTCACGACCACGGGCGGCAAATAAGGCATGTCGCTCGCACTGGATCGCCCCGAGTTCGCGCCTCCGCCGCAGCGCGGCACGCCGCGCGCCGTGGTGCTCGCCCTCATCGCGCATGCGTTGCTGATCGCGGCGCTGACGTGGGGCGTGCGCTGGCGCAGCGACGCCGACGAAGGCGCCGTCGATGCGGAGCTGTGGTCGTCCACGGTGCAACAGGCCGCGCCGCGCCTGTCCGCACCGGAGGCGCCGACGCCCGCTCCCGCGCCGCCCCCTCCTGCGCCCACGCCGCCACCGCCTCCAGCAGCCAAGGCCCCCGAGCCCGCGCCCGCCCCCAAGGCCCCCGACATCGCCCTGGAGCGCGAGAAGAAGCTCAAGGAGCAGAAGGAACAGAAAGAGCGCGAACTCGAGCAGCAGCAACAGCAAAAGAAAAAAGAGCTCGAAGCCAAGCAGCGCGCCGAAGACGACGCCCAGCGCAAGAAGGAACAGCAGCAAAAGCTCGCCGACCAGAAAAAGCAGCAGGAGGCCGACGCCAAGCAGGTCGACGCCAAGAAAGCCGAGGCTGCCGCCAAGCAGGCGGCGGCAGACCGCGCGGCGACGCTCAAGCGCATGCAGGGTCTGGCGGGTGCGAGCGGTGCCGACGACGCCAAGGGCAATGCGCTGCGCTCCTCGGGCCCATCGAGCGGCTATGCCGGGCGCATCGCTGCGGCGGTCAGGCCCAACATCACCTTCGACAACAGCACCGTGGACGGCAACCCCACCGCCGAGTTCGCAGTGAATCTCGCACCCGACGGCACCATCGTCGGCGTGAAGCTCACCAGATCCAGCGGCTTGCCGGCCTGGGATGAAGCCGCCGAACGCGGCCTGCACAAGACCGAAAAAGTGCCGCGCGACATCGACGGGCGCATTTTCCCGTCGCTCATCGTGACGCTGCGTCCCAAGTAGATCCAGTTCGGCGCGCATCTAACGCGCAGCTAAGAAAACGAGGGCCTTCCGGGTGACGGACACGTCACCCGGAACTCGATAATCGGGGCTCATGAATCCCAATGGCCGAATCCGCTACGGCAGCAGCCCGCTCCTCGCAAGCCCCACCCCCGTCTGGCGCAGCAAGTTCATCGTGGCCAGCATCGCCTTCGGCTTCGTGCTGCTGGCCGGCCGGGCCGCTTATGTGCAGGTCTTCAACCACGACTTCTTCCAGCACCAGGGCGAGGTGCGCTACCAGCGCACGCTGGAGCTGCCCGCGAACCGCGGGCGCATCCTCGACCGCAACGGCCTCATCCTCGCCTCCGACATCCCGGCGCCCAGCATCTGGGCCATTCCCGAGGACATCGAGCGCGACGACCCCGCCGTGCAGGCCAAGTTGAAAGAGGCCGCCAAATTGCTCGGCATGCCGCAGAAGGAGTTCGACAAGAAGCTCGAGGACGAGGACAAGACCTTCGTCTGGATCAAGCGGCAAGTCGACACCGCGGTCGGCAAGCAGATCACCGATCTCGGCATCAAGGGCCTCTACCTGCGCCGCGACTACCGGCGCCAGTACCCCGAGGGCGAGGCGGCCGCGCACCTGGCGGGCTTCACCAACGTGGAGGACATCGGGCAGGAAGGCGTCGAGCTCGCCTTCAACAGCGAGCTGGCCGGCAAGGCGGGCTCGCGCCACGTGATCAAGGATCGCCTGGGCCACATCGTGGAGGACACCGAAGACCAGGTGCCACCCACCGAAGGCCACGACATCCAGCTGAGCATCGACGACCGGGTGCAGTTCGTGGCCTACGAGAAGATCCGCGACGCCGTGGTGGCCAACAAGGCCAGGGCGGGCAGCGTGGTGGTGGTCGATGCCGCGACGGGCGAGCTGCTCGCCATGGCCAACTACCCGAGCTACGACCCGAACGACCGCCGCAACCTCACCGGCGAACAGCTGCGCAACCGCGCGATGACCGACGTGTTCGAGCCCGGCTCCACGATGAAGCCGATCACCATCGCCACCGCGCTGCAGCTGGGCCGCGTGACGCCGCAGACCATCATCGACACCAACCCGGGGCGCATCACCGTGGCCGGCGCCACGATCCACGACGACGAGAACTTCGGCGTGCTCACGGTGCAGGGCGTGATCCAGAAATCGAGCAACGTGGGCGCCACCAAGATCTCGCAGCGCATGACGGCGCAGGAAATGTGGAACTCGTTCACCTCGCTGGGCCTCGGCCAGAAGCCGCAGACGCCCTTCCCCGGCGCGGTGACCGGGCGCCTTCGGCCCTGGAAGTCGTGGCGGCCGATCGAGCAGGCCACCATGTCGTACGGCTACGGCCTCTCGGCGTCGCTGTTCCAGATCGCGCACGCCTACACGGCCTTCGCGCACAACGGCGAGGTCATCCCGGTGGGACTCCTGAAAAGCGCCGACACCGATCCGCCCGGCGTGCAGGTGTTCTCGCCGCAGGTCGCCAGCGAGGTGCGCAAGATGATGCACCTGGCCGCCGCGCCCGGCGGCACCGCGCCGCTCGCGCAGACCGAGGGCTACTCGGTGGGCGGCAAGACCGGCACCGCCCACAAGCAGGTCGGCAAGGGCTACGCGAGCAACAAGTACCGCGCCTGGTACACCGGCATGTCGCCCATCGACAAGCCCCGCATCATCGTCGCGGTGATGATCGACGAGCCCGGCGCGGGCAAGTACTTCGGCGGGCTGGTCGCGGCGCCGGTGTTCAGCCAGGTGGTGCAGCAGACGCTGCGCATCCTGAACGTGCTGCCCGACCTGCCCGTGACGTCGATGGCGCATTGATGGCGCATTGATGGCGCATTGATGGCGCATTGCCTGCACCCCGCTCGTTTAGGATCGTCAGCAATTCATTGCCTGGCGCTCCTGACATGGTCGACACCCCTCCTGCCGTTCGCCTCGAAGACCTGACCCCGCTCCCCTACCAGCAGGCCCTGGCCGCCCATCTGCAGGCGAACGAGCCCGAAGTCTGGCGCTGGGCCGCTTCCGCCGAGGCGCGCGAGGAGCATGCCGCGGCCGTCCGCGCGGACCTGCTGCGCAATTCGTACCGGCTCGATGCCGACGCCCACCCCGAGTTGCACGCGCACTGCAACGCGGCGGTGCAGCGCCTGGGCATCACGGCGCGCGTCGCGCTCTACCAGGCGGGCGACGGCACGATGAACGCCACGCTCTTCTTCCTGCCGGGCGAGGCGCACATCGTGCTCTCGGGCCCGCTCATGGAGCGCCTGCAGGGCGCGGAACTGCAGGCCGTGCTCGGCCATGAACTGGCGCACTACCTGCTGTGGGAGCGCGACGGCGGCAGGTACCACGTGGTCGACCGCATCCTGCAGGCCGCGGCGGCCGATTCCCGCGCCGACGCGAGCCACCTGCACGCGGCGCGGCGCTACGGCCTGTATACCGAGGCCTTTGCCGACCGCGGCGCCTGCATCGCCTGCGAGGCGCTGGAACCCGCGGTCACCGCATTGGTCAAGGTGCAGACCGGCCTCGCCCAGGTCAACGCGGCCAGCTACCTGCGGCAGGCCGACGAGATTTGCGCCGCGCCCGAACTCCAGACGCGCGGCACCAGCCACCCCGAGGTGTTTGTGCGGGCGCGGGCACTGCGCCTGTGGACCGAGCGCCAGCCCGAGGCCGACGAATGGCTCGCCGGCGCGCTCGAAGGCCCGCTGGACCTCACCACGCTCGACCTGCTCGGCCAACAGCGCGCCGATGCACTGACGCGCGAGACCATCGCCCAGTTGCTGCAGCGGCCGTTCCTGCAGTCCGAATCGCTGCTGGCCCATGCGCGCCGCTTCTTCCCGAACTTCGCCCCGCCCGCCAGTCCGATGCCGCCACCCGGCCCGGTGCCGGCGGGCGTGCACGACTACCTGGCCAGCGTGCTGGTCGATTTCGTCGCGGCCGACCCCGAACTGGACGACGTCACCCTCGCCGCAGCGCTCGGTCTCGCCGAAGCGATGGGCTGCACCACGCAGCTCGAAGAGCGCGTGGTCAAGGACATGCGCTTTCCCAAGCGCAGCCTCACCCGCGTGAAGCGCGACGCCGCCACGCTGCTCGAAAAAGCAGCCGCACAACATCTGCAGGGCGCCTCCGCATGAGCGCAGCGCCGGGCCGCCCCAAGCAAGCTCGCACCGCAGTGCGAAGCACGAAGGTATTCGAATGACCGCCGCCATCGCCCCCCTGCTGCAACTGCTGGACACCGCCGACGCCCACGGCGGCCTGCAGACCGACGATGTGCTCAGCCTCGTGCTGCCGCTGCTGCGCGAGGTGTCCGCATTGCACGAGCAAGGCAAGGTGGCCGCGCTCGGCAGCGCCTACGCCTACCGCGTCGACGACACGCCCGCCCTCGTGCTCGTGCAGCCCGAAGGCACCGAGCCGCGCCAGAACCGCGAAGCCATCGCGCCGCTCGAAGCGCCCGCCGCCTCCGTGCTGCGCGTGGTCGGCGAGCACCGCGTGACGCTCGATGCCGACGAAGGCGTCTCGGTCGAGAACCTCGCGCTCATGGCCGACGCCGCGCCCGACGCCCTGCCGACGCGCCCTGTCTACCTGCCGGGCTACACCGCGTGGGAATTGCGATTCGCGCACCACGACGCGCTCACCGACATCCTCTGCCTCGGCCAGGTGCTCGCGAGCCTCTCGTGCGGGCTCGATTTCTCCGACAGCGAGGCGCTCGCCCGCTTCGTGGCGAACCGCGGCAACCTGTTCGCGCTCAACCGCCGCCTGCACCCCGTGGTGAGCGCCGTGATCGGCGAGATGACCGCGCTCGATCGCCACGAACGCGCGCGCGACCTGCCCTCGGTGATCCGCCGGCTCGAAACCTACCGCGACCAGCCGCTGGACCTGGGCCTGGACCGCATCGCGCCCGCGAAAGACGGCGCAGGCCAGCGCCGCCAGGCGATCCGCGTGCACCTGCGCGATCGCCTCTTCGACCTCTCGCGCCGCAACCGCCTGCTGCACTTCAAGCCGAGCCAGACGCATGTGAACCTCACGGTGGCGAGCGTGCCGCTGGTGGTGGACATCAAGAACATCCGCGTCGACCAGCTGTGCGTATGGGACGGCCGCTTCGCCAGCGACATCGCCACCTGCGACCCCGTGCCGCTCGCGCGCTGGCTGCGCTTCGAAGACCAGCCGTACCTGCCGGGCGCGCTCGACCGCATCCTGCAGGAGGCGCGGCGCGACCGTTCCGAATACGGCTTCTCGCAGCTGTCGCTGGTCATCGCCTTCCTGCGCTGGCACAACCTGAAGGAGGGAGAGACCGAACGGGCCGAGCGCATCGCCTCGCCGCTCCTCATGCTGTCGGTCGAACTCACGCGCAAGAAGGGCGTGAAGGACCAGTACCTGCTGGAAGCCGCCTCCAGTGAAGCGCAGGTCAACCCGACGCTCAGGCACCACCTGCGCCAGCTCTACGGCATCGTGCTGCCCGAGACCATCGACCTGCGCGAAACCACCATCGAGCAGTTCCACGCCCAGCTGGCCGCGCAGATCGCGGCGAGCGAGCCCGGCGTGCAGTTGCGGCTGGTGAAGCAGCCCGAGATCGAGCTGATCCACCAGCGCGCCCGCCAGCGGCTCGAACAGTTCAAGCGGCGCACCCGCGTGCGCAACCCCGGCGCGCAGCCTTTGGGAGTGCAGGCAGCACAGGACTTCAGCTACGCGAAGGACGACTTCCGGCCGCTCGGGCTGCAGCTCTTTCACACCAAGGTGCGGCCGGTTCCGCTGGCGCTGCGCGATGCGGTCGGCGCGCGGCCCCTGCCGCGCGCGCCGCAGATGGCGTCCACCGCCGCGCAGACCGAGCAGCAGACGTACGCGCTGCATGAAAGCAGCGGCAATCCCTACCAATGGGACGTCGACCTCACCTCGGTGACGCTCGGCAACTTCAACCACCGCAAGATGTCGCTGGTGCGCGACTACTCGGCGCTGAGCGAAACCGAGATCGCGAGCGATGCCTTCGACCGCGTGTTCTCGCTGCAGCCGCGCCAGGTCGATGCCGAGACGCCGGCCGCGCTGCCGCTGGCCGACCAGTGGCCCGTGGTGCAGGCCGATGCCACGCAGACCGCCGCCGTGGCGCTCGCGCGCACCGGCACCAGCTACATCATCCAGGGGCCGCCCGGCACGGGGAAGTCGCAGACCATCACCAACCTCATCGCCGACTACGTGGGGCGCGGGCAGCGCGTGCTCTTCGTCTGCGAGAAGCGCGCCGCCATCGACGTGGTGTTCCATCGCCTCCGGCAGCAGGGGCTGGACGAGCTGTGCTGCATGATCCACGACTCGCAGGGCGACAAGAAGGCCTTCGTGCAGAACCTCAAGAAGACCTACGAGCACTGGCTCACGGCCCCCGAGGAACTGGACGCGGAGACCCGCGAGCGCACGCAGCTCGTGGACACGATGGACGCCGACCTGAAGGCGCTCGAACGCTTCGACGCCGCGATGCGCGAGGCACCCGCGCACCTGGCCGTGACGGTGCGCACGCTGATGGCACGGCTGGTCGCGCTCAAGCCGCACGACCCGGCGCTCACACCGCTGCAGGCGGAGGCGCTGCCCGCGTTCGCGGCATGGCGCCAGCATGCGGACCTGGTCGCGCGCCTGCACCTCGCTGTCACCGAAAGCCTCGACGTGCCGTACCTCTCGGCGCATGCATTCGCGCAACTCGCGCCCGCGTTGCTGCGGCAGGAGCGGCCGTTGGCACGGCTGGTTGAACTCGGCGATCGCGCGGCGGAGCAGATCGGCCCGCACCGCGATGCGTTGACCGACGCCTGGCCGCCGCTGGGCGATGCCCCCACGCTCTGGGGCGATGCGCTGGCCGTGGTGGCCGACGCGCGCCGCGTCGCTGCGCTGGCTGCGCGCGGGCATCTCTCGCTGCTCGACACCGCACATCCCACCAGCCTCGCGTTCGGCGAGGCGATGGCGCAGCGCCGCGCGCTGCAGCAGGTGCTGAACGAAGCCCTGGCACGCACCGCCCACTGGAAAGACAGGTTCTCTCCGGGCGACACCGAAGCCGGGCTCGCCCAGGCCAAGGCGCAGCAGGGCTCCCTGCTGCGCTGGCTCCAGCCTTCGTGGTGGCGCCTGTCGGGCGAACTCAAGCGCCGCTACGACTTCGCCAGGCACGCGGTGCGCCCGCAACCCAGCCAGGTGCTGGAGGAACTGCTGGCCGAGCACACCGCCCGCGCGGCCGTCGGCAAGCAGGGGACGCAGATCGAAGCCACCTACGGCTGCACCGACCCCGACGATTTCGTGCAACAGCTCGACGCCCTGCGCCGCGGCGATGGCGCAGGCAACAACCTGCGCGCGACTTTCCACGCCCACCTGCGCACCGAGCCCGGCGCGAGCCGCAATGTCGAACGGCTGGCCGCCCTCGGCGAGCGCACCGACTCGCTCGATGCCCTGTGGCACGACCTGCTGGACGACCCCGCCGCCCAGCCACTGGCCGCGCTCGAAGCGCTGGCCCGCACGCTGCGCGAACAGGCCGATACGCTGCCCACCGTGCTGCCGCACCTGCAGGAACTGGCCGATGCCGACCCGGCCCTGGCCAAGGCCCTGCGCACCCTGCCGCTCGCCCCCGAAGCCATCGAATACGCCGTCGCGCGCGAAGGCCTGGAGCGCGTCTACCGCACCGAACGCTGGCTGCCGCGCTTCGACAGCGCCGCGCTTGCGCGCCATGCGCAGCGTCTGGCCGACGGAGAGCGCCAGCTGCTCGGCCGCAACGCCCGCACGCTCGCCGCCGCGGTGCGCCAGCGCTTTCGCGACCACGTGCAGAAAAGCGCGCTCCCCGCGAGCCAGCTGGACGCCGGCGGCAAGCTCTTCAAGAAGAGCTACAACGCGGGCCGGCGCGAGCTCGAACACGAGTTCGGCAAGACCATGCGCTACAAGGCGATCCGCGAACTCGCCTCGGGCGAGACCGGCCAGGTCGTGCGCGACATGAAGCCGATCTGGCTCATGAGCCCGCTCTCGGTGTCCGACACGCTGCCGCTCGCGGCCGACCTCTTCGACGTGGTGATCTTCGACGAGGCGAGCCAGATCCCGGTGGAAGAAGCCGTGCCCGCGCTCTACCGCGCGCCGCAGATCATCGTGGTGGGCGACGAGATGCAGCTGCCGCCGACGAGCTTCTTCTCGTCGGGCCGCGACCCCGAGGACGACACCGTGTCGGTCGAGGATGAGAGCGAAGGTGGTGGCGATCGCATCGCCGTGGTGCTCGATGCCGACAGCCTCTTGAACCAGGGCGCGCGCAACCTGCCGGCCACGCTGCTCGCCTGGCACTACCGCAGCCGCTACGAATCGCTGATCGGTTTTTCGAACGCGGCCTTCTACGCGGGCAACCTCTTCACCATTCCGGACCGGAGCCTTCCGGCGGATGCGCGCGAGGAGATCCTCGTGCAGTCGCGCAGCCCGTCGGACGAATCGGTGGCCGCGAACGTCGACGCCCTGCTCTCGCGCGCCATCAGCTTTCACCGCGTGACCGATGCGGTGTACGAGAACCGCATCAACGACGGCGAGGCGCGCCACATCGCGCAACTGGTGCGCGAGCTGCTCAGGCGCGAGACCGGGCGCAGCCTGGGCATCGTCGCGTTCTCCGAAGCGCAGCAGACCGAGATCGAGGCCGAGCTCGATGCGCTGGGCGCCATCGACAGCGACTTCGCCGCGCGGCTGGAAGCCGAGTACGTGCGCGAGGAAGACGACCAGTTCTGCGGCCTCTTCATCAAGAACCTGGAGAACGTGCAGGGCGACGAGCGCGACATCATCATCCTGAGCATCTGCTACGGCCCGAACCCCGAGGGCCGGATGCTGATGAACTTCGGCCCGATCAACCAGCGCGGCGGCGAGAAGCGGCTGAACGTGATCTTCAGCCGCGCGCGGCACCACATGGCCGTCGTCTCGACCATCCGCCACGAGGCGATCACCAACGACCACAACGAAGGCGCCGCGGCGCTCAAGCAGTTCCTGCGCTATGCGGAGTGCCTGTCGCGCGGCGATTCGGCCACGGCGCGGCGCGTGCTCGAAAGCATGAACCCGCTCACGCGCGGCAGCAGCGCGCAGCATGCGCGGGCCGACGAGGTGACGGCGCAGCTCGCAGCCGCGCTGCGCGCGCGCGGCCACGCGGTCGACGAACAGGTGGGGCAGTCGCGCTTTCGCTGCGACCTCGCGCTGCGTGCACCGGGTGCCGGGCACTATGCGCTGGGCATCCTCGTGGACACGGCCACGCATTACGAGAACCGCAACGTGCTGGAGCGCTATGTCTCGCGGCCGCGCGTGCTCGATGCGTTCGGGTGGCAGGTGGTGCAGGTGCTGGCCAAGGACTGGCTGCATGCACCGGAGGCAGTGCTCGAACAGATCGAGCAGGCGCTCCGGAAAAAGGGTGGCAAGGGCGGCGTGGCTGCTGAGCCCGCCGCCGCCGCCGGGGTCAGCGCGCCAGGCTCAGCCGCTTGACGTCCAGCTCGGCCTTGCCGACCAGGTCCTTGTCGAACTCGCCCGAGATCTCGACGCGCACCTTGTCGTCGATCTTTACGCCCGCGGGGAAGTGCTTGGCGTCGATCTCCACCTTCATGCGGCCGGTGTCGTCGGCGAAGGTGTAGTGCTCGCCGCCATCGTGCGAGACGATGAAGCCGCGCAGCGTGGCGTGCTGGTCGTCCTTGCCGGTGTCCAGCAGTTGCTTGACCGTCATCGTCGGCACGCTGCTCGGGCCGGCGTACTGGGCGAAGGCGGCGGACATCGCCAGCGACATGCCGAGCGCGAGCGAGGCGGTCTTCAGGGTCTTGGTCTTGTGATGGGTCATGGCAATCGTTCCTCCTCGAACAGCCTGGTTGTGAAGAAACAGATGGATGCGCGATGCGCCCAAACGTTCCACGACCCTCGAAAGCCAAGGGCCATTCACTCGTAGACGATCAACGCCTTGCCTGCCTCCGCCTGCGCCGTCCAGCTCGCGAGCGCGGCATCGGTCGGGAAGAACTTGGCGCGCTCTCCCAGTTGCAATTCGACCTGTGCGCCGCCGCGCGCCATCGACAAACGCACCGGCAACCCCTGCACCAGATCGCCGACTTCCGTCTGCTCCGTGCGCGGGGGAAAGTCCTTCACCAGCCGCGCGATGTCGGGCGCCTTGCCGTTCACGGCCACGCGCAGGAACTTGCCGAAGCGGCAGCGCGCCGTGGCCAGGTCCCACACCTGCTGCACCTGGAAGCGCGCCTCGAAGCCGCCGCGCGCGGGCTGCAGCCGGCCGCTCACGATCACGAGTTCGTCGTCTTTCAGCGTGTTGCGGTTGGCGTTGATGAGCGCCTCGTCGGCCGTCGCATCGATGGACTCGGACTTGTCGTCGAGCTTGAAGATCGCGAGCCGGCCGCGCTGGCCGTTGATCACGCGGAAGTCGCTCACGATGCCCGCGATGACCTGCTGGTCGCGGCTGTCGAGCAGGTCGCCGATCTCGCGCTTGCAGAAGCGCCGCACCTCGTGCGAGACCTCGTCGAAAAGGTGGCCTGAAAGATAGAAGCCGACGGCCGTTTTCTCGAGCGTCAAACGCTCCTTCACGCCCCAGGGCGTGGCGTCGACCAGGTCGGGCTCTGCGGTGGCCGAGCCGTGCTCTGCGTCCCCGAAGATGTCGACCTGCGCCGCATTGGCCGCCGTGGCGCTGGCGAAATCGAAGGCGCGGTCCACCGAGGCGATCAACGCCGCGCGGTTCTGCTGGATCGCATCGAACGCGCCGGCCTTGATCAATGCCTCGACCGTGCGCTTGTTGATGCGCTGGCGGTCGATGCGCACGCAGAAGTCGAACAGGCTCTTGAACGGCCCGCCCTCTTCGCGCGCCCGCACCACGGCCTCGACCGCAAGCTGGCCCGTGCCTTTGACGGCACCCAGGCCGTAGCGGATCACCCGGTCGGTGACCGGCTCGAAGCGGTAGTTGCCGCGGTTCACGTCCGGCGGCTCGAAGGTGATGCCGAAATTCTTCTGGGCGTCTTCGAACAGGAGCTTGAGCTTGTCCGTGTCGTCCATTTCCACGGTCATGTTGGCGCAGAAGAATTCGGCCGTGTAGTGGACCTTGAGCCAACCCGTGTGGTACGCCAGCAGCGAGTAGGCCGCGGCGTGCGACTTGTTGAAGCCGTAGCCCGCGAACTTCTCCATCAAGTCGAAGATCTCGTCGGCCTTGTCCTGCGGAATGCCGTGCGTGGCGAGGGCGCCCGCGCGGAATTTCTCGCGGTGCTCGGCCATCTCCTCGAGCTTCTTCTTGCCCATCGCGCGGCGCAGCAGGTCGGCGCCACCGAGCGAGTAGCCGCCCAGGATCTGCGCGGTCTGCATCACCTGCTCCTGGTAGACCATGATCCCGTAGGTCTCCGAGAGCATCTCGGCCACGGCCGGGTGCGGGTACTCCACCTCTTCGCGGCCGTGCTTGCGCGCCACGAAGCTGGGGATCAGGTCCATCGGGCCCGGACGGTACAGCGCGTTCAGCGCGATCAGGTCTTCCAGCCGCGTGGGCCGCGCGTCCTTCAGCATGCCCTGCATGCCGCGGCTTTCAAACTGGAACACCGCCTCCGTCTTGCCTTCGGAGAACAGCCGGTAGGTGGCCGCGTCCTTGAGCGGAATGTTCTCGAACGCGAAGTTCTCCTGGCCCTTGTGGCGCGCGACGATGAACTCCTTGGCGATCTCCAGGATGGTGAGCGTTGCCAGGCCCAAGAAGTCGAACTTCACCAGGCCGATGGCCTCGACGTCGTCCTTGTCGTACTGGCTCACGGCCGAGTCGCTGCCCGGCTGCTGGTAGAGCGGGCAGAAGTCGGTGAGCTTGCCGGGCGCAATGAGCACGCCACCGGCGTGCATGCCGATGTTGCGCGTCATGCCTTCGAGCTTCTGCGCGAGCTCGACCAGCATGCGCACTTCTTCTTCCTTCTCGATGCGCTGCGCGAGTTGCGGCTCCATCTCGATGGCGTAGTTGTTCTTGTCGCCTTCGATCTTTTTCTCGGGCGGGTACTGCAGCGTGACCGACATGCCCGGCTTGTTCGGAATCAGCTTGCTGATGCCGTCGCAGAACATGTAGCTCATGTCCAGCACGCGGCCCACGTCGCGGATGGCGGCGCGCGCGGCCATGGTGCCGAAGGTGGCGATCTGGCTCACCGCGTTGCGGCCGTACTTGTCCTTCACGTAGTCGATCACGCGGTCCCGGTTGCCTTGGCAGAAGTCGATGTCGAAGTCGGGCATCGAGACGCGCTCGGGGTTCAGGAAACGTTCGAACAGCAGCTTGTATTCGAGCGGGTCGAGGTCGGTGATCTTCAACGCATAGGCCACCAGCGAGCCCGCGCCCGAGCCCCGGCCCGGGCCCACGGGGCAGCCGTTTTCCTTGGCCCACTTGATGAAGTCGCCCACGATCAGGAAGTAGCCGGGGAAACCCATGTTCAGGATCGTGTGGATCTCGAATTCCAGGCGCTCCACGTAGCGCGGCCGTTCGGCCTCGCGCTTGGCAGCATCGGGGTAGAGATGCGCCAGGCGCCCCTCCAGGCCCTCGAACGACTCCTGGCGGAAGAAGTCGTCGATCGGCATGCGCACGCCTTCGCTCACGAAGGGCGTCGGGAAGTCGGGCAGCTGCGGCTTGCCCAGCACCAGCGTGAGGTTGCAGCGCTTGGCGATCTCCACCGTGTTGGCCAGCGCGCTCGGCACGTCGGCGAAGAGCGCCTGCATTTCCGCGCTCGACTTGAAGTACTGCTCTTCGGTGAACTTGCGCACGCGGCGCGGGTTGCCCAGGATCTCGCCTTCGGAGATGCACACGCGCGCCTCGTGCGCCTCGTAGTCCTGGCGTTCGGCGAACTGCACCGGGTGCGTGGCGACCACCGGCAGCTTCAGGCGTGCCGCGAGCTTCACGGCGGCGACCACGTGCGGCTCGTCTTCCGGACGTCCCGCGCGCTGCAGCTCGATGTAGAAACGGTGCGGGAACATGCCCGCCAACTTCAGCGCCAGCTCAGCGGCGCGCTCTTCCTGCCCCTGCAGCAGCGGCACGCCCAGCGGCCCCGCCTGCGCGCCCGACAGCACGATCAACCCACCCGAAAGCTCCTCCAGCCATTCGAGCTTGCAGGCGGCCTGCGACTGGCCGCGGCCCACGTTCTGCGTCCAGGCGCGTGCGAGCAGCTCGGACAGGTGCAGATAGCCCTCGGTGTTCTGCACCAGCAGCACGAGGCGGGTGAGCACGCCGGGCTCCTTGCCCAGCCCCTCGATGAAGATCTCGGCGCCGATGACGGGCTTGACGCCCTTGCTTCGCCCCTGCTTGTAGAACTTGACCGCCCCGAACAGGTTGTTCAGGTCGGTGATGGCCAATGCGGGCTGCTGGTCGGCAGCGGCGGCCTTGATGACTTCGTCGATCCGGTTGGTGCCGTCGACGACGGAAAACTCGGTGTGCAGGCGCAGGTGAACAAACATCCGGCCATTGTAGTTTTCGGGCGCCCGGAGGCGCGGTCATGAAGACCTTCGTTCGGACTATTTCGCGGGTTTTGCTGACCGTGCCCTGAGGCCCGGATCGAGGCGATAGGCGGCCTCTTCCTCTTCGGCCGCGCGCTTTGGATCGTTTTTGCTGCGCCAGATGTCGGCACGTACGAAATGAGCGTCAACGGCGCGCCATGTCTTGAAGCTGATGACCTTGTCTAAATCCGTCAGCGCGCCGTCAAGGTCGCCTTTTGCCCTGCGGGCATCCGCTCGACCTAAATAACCGTCGACGTAGTCTGGTTGAAAAAGAATACTTTGATTGAAATCGGCCAATGCACGATCAAAGTCTTTTCTTCTCGTCCACTCGTTGGCGCGATGAATGTATGCAGCCGCTTTCTTCGGCTCGACGCGGATCGCCGCGTCATAGTCTTTCATCGCCTTGTCGTGCTCGCCCTTGGCGTCCAAGGCCAATCCGCGGCCAATGTATGCGCTATAGAAGCTCGGTACGCGCCGAATGGCCTCATCGAAATCTGTGATTGCACGACCCGGATCGTTGCGATTGATCCACATGTAGCCGCGACTCATCCGTGCCATCGGAAAGCCAGGCGCGAGTCGAATAGCTTCGTTGAAGTCCGCCATGGCTTTATCCATCTCATTCTTTTTCTGCCACACGACTGCACGGTTGTTCAGCGCCTGCACGTTCTGGGGGTCGACGCGAATAGCCTCTGTGTTATCCGCAATCGCGCGGTCGTTGTCGCCCTTGTTGAACCAGATAAGGGCTCGACCTTGATAACCGCCGGAGTCCTGAGGATTGATGCGAAGTGCTTCGTCATAGTCCGCGATGGCCTTGTCCAAGTTTCCAAGCTCCTCCCAGGTCGCACCGCGGTTCTTGTAGATTTCGGCGTACTTGGGCGCGCGGCTCTCAGCCTTGTCGACCTGCTTGTAAAGCTCAATGGCTTTGTCGAAATATGGCAGTGCCTTGCGCGGCTCCCCTGTCAGGTTCCAGAGCGCACCACGGTTGTTGTGGCCAAACGGATAGGTCGGATCAATGCGAGAGGCCTCGGTGTATTCGACCATCGCGCGAGAAATATCACCGTCCTCTTTCAACGCATTGCCCAACACGGTGTGTGCGACGGCGTACTGCCGCTTCGTGAGCCCCTTGGCGGCAATTGCCCTGTCGCAGGCGGTGAGCCTGTCCGTTGTGAATCCCTGGCCTGTATTGCAAAGATCATAGGCATCCTGCAACGCGTCGGAGCCCCCCCAGGCAGATGCAGATAGCGCAATGGCCACACACGCGATCGAACGTCGAACCATGAATTCTTCTCCCCCAGATTAGTTGTATCAAGACTTTACCCGCTCCGGAAGTCCGCCCGCCATTCGCCAATCCCTACAATCGCGCCCCGTGCAAGAGATTCTGAATATCGCGGCCTACAAATTCGTGGCCATAGACGACAGCCCCGTGCTGCGCGAAGACCTGCGTGCCCGCACCCAGGCCCTGGGCCTCATGGGCACCATCCTGCTGGCTCCGGAGGGTATCAACCTGTTTCTGGCGGGCGCCGCCGACGCCGTCCACGCCTTCCTGGCCGGCCTGCGTGCCGATGCCCGCTTCGCCGACCTCGAGACCAAGGAAAGCTGGTCCGCCGCGCAGCCTTTCCGTCGCATGCTGGTCAAGCAGAAGCGCGAGATCATCCGCATGGACCACCCGGCGATCCAGCCGTCCGCCGGCCGCGCCCCGGGCGTCGACGCCCTCACCCTCAAGCGCTGGCTCGACCAGGGCCACGACGACGAAGGCCGGGAGATCGCGCTGCTGGACACGCGCAACGACTTCGAAGTCGACGAAGGCACCTTCGACGGCGCGATCGACTGGCGCATCACCAAGTTCACCGAATTCCCGCCCGCGCTGAAGGCGCACCGCGAGGAGTTCAAGGGCAAGACCGTGGTGAGCTTCTGCACCGGCGGCATCCGCTGCGAGAAGGCGGCCATCCTGATGCGGGAAGAAGGCGTGGAGCACGTGCTGCAGCTGGAAGGCGGCATCCTCAAATATTTCGAGGAAGTGGGCGGCGCGCACTACCACGGCGACTGCTTCGTGTTCGACGGCCGGCGCGCGCTGGCGCCCGACCTGAGCGCGCGCGCGGCCGAT
Source organism: Variovorax sp. 770b2 (assembly GCF_900115685.1). Classification (GTDB taxonomy): domain Bacteria; phylum Pseudomonadota; class Gammaproteobacteria; order Burkholderiales; family Burkholderiaceae_C; genus Variovorax. Next base: position 2,182,978 of record NZ_FOXJ01000001.1, read on the forward strand.
GCCAGCGCACGCGCGTCGGAAGACATCGACCTGGGCCGCGGCCTGAAGAAATAACCGGCAACCCCTCATGCGCATCCTCCTGGTGGAAGACGAACTGGACATGGCTTCGTGGCTCATCCGGGCGTTGACCCAGAGCGGCTTCGTCGCCGACCACGCCCCCGATGCGCGCACCGCCGAGGCCTTCATGGCCGGCACCGAATACGACGCCATCGTCCTGGACCTGCGCCTGCCCGACAAGCACGGCCTGAGCGTGCTGGCCGACATGCGCGATGCCGACGACCGCACCCCCGTGCTCATCCTCACCGCGCAAGGCGCGCTGCAGGACCGGGTGCGCGGCCTGAACCTGGGCGCCGACGATTTCCTCACCAAGCCCTTCGAGCTGGTCGAGCTGGAGGCGCGCCTGGCGGCACTGGTGCGGCGCAGCCGCGGCAAGCAGCATCCGCGGCTGCAGTGCGCCTCGCTCTCGTACGACAGCGAGAGCCACGCCTTCACGCTGCGCGGCACGCTGCTGTCGCTCACGCCGCGGGAGCAGGCGGCGCTCACGGCGCTGCTGATGCGCAGCGGCGCGCCGGTGGGCAAGTCGCAGCTCTTTGCCAAGGTGTTCACCAACGACAGCACCGCGGGCCCCGACGCCATCGAGGTGGTGCTGCACCGCCTCCGGCGCAAGCTGGCGGACAGCGACGTGCGCATCGTCACCGTGCGCGGGCTGGGCTACATGCTCGAGGGCATTGCCGATGGACCCGCAGGTTCCCCGACCGCCGCAGCCTGATCCGCGCAGCCCCGAACCGCGGCGCTTCGGCATCCGCGCGCGCCTGCTCGCGCTGCTGGTGCCGGGCATCGTCGGGCTGATGGCGCTCGACAGCTGGAGCGACTACCAGGCGCTCACCGAATCGCTGCTGGTCGCCTACGACCAGAGCCTGCTCGAACCGGTGCAGGCGCTGGCCAACGGCATCGTGGTCGCGAGCGACGGCAGCGTGAGGGTGCAGGAGGCCTTCTCGGTGCAGGCGATGTTCGAGTCCACGCACCTGCGCTACAAGTACCTGCACGTGGGCGTGCAGCGCATCGCCAAGGGCGAGCCGCTGGATGCGAGCGCGCCGCAGGACACGCTCATGGGCGTGCCTGCCCTGCCCCTTCCGCCCGGGCAACCGGCCGACGGCACGCCTGTGTTCTACGACGCGGTGCACGAGCAGCACCCGGTGCGCGTGGCCGCGCTGCGCCAGACGGTCTACGACAACAAGCATCCCGGCGACGCCTGGAGCGTGCTGATCCAGGCCGCCGAGGGCACCGGTCCGCGCCTGCAGGCCCAGACCGAATCGCTCAAGCAGGAACTGCTGCGCGACACGCGCATGATTCTGGTGATGGCCTTCCTGGTGTGGCTCGGCGTAGCCTGGACGCTGCGCCCGCTGGAGCGCCTGCGCCGGTCGCTGCGCGAGCGCCCGCGCGACGACCTCGAGCCGCTGGACGCAAGCGGCGTGCCGCAGGAGGTGGTGCCGCTGGTGGACGCGGTCAACCACCACATCGCGGACCACCGGCGCATGGTGGCGGAGCAATCGCAGTTTCTTGCCGATGCCTCGCACCAGCTGCGCACGCCGCTGAGCATCCTGTCGATCCAGGCCGGCTACGCGGTGCGCGAGACCGATCCGGCGCGCATGCGCGAATCGCTGCACGCGATCGTCGCGCAGCTGGCGCGCACGCGTCGCCTGAGCGAGCAATTGCTGGCGCTGGCGCATGCCACCACCGAAGACCCGGTCGCCGGCGCCGAGCCCGCGGTGGTCGACCTCAGCGACATCGCGCGCGCCGTGGTGCTGCAGTACCTACCGCTCGCACGCGAGCACGACCAGGACCTGGGCTGGGTCGATGCGCGCGGCGAACCGGAGGCGCAAGACGAGCGCGACGGCGACGACGACAACGTGGCCCCGGTCCTGCCCGTCAAGGCCAACGGCGCCGAGCTGCACGAGGTGCTCGCGAACCTCGTGCACAACGCCATCAAGTACACGCCGCGCGGCGGCAACATCACGGTGACCGTGCGGCGCGAGGCCTCGCACGCACTGGCCGAGGTGTGCGACAGCGGCCCGGGCATTGCGCCCGAGCGGCGCGACAGCGTGTTCGAGCGCTTTCACCGCGATGCGTCCGCCAGTGCCGCCACCCAGGGCGCGGGCCTCGGCCTGGCCATTGCGCGCGGCTATGCGCGGCGCAACGGCGGCGAGATCGAACTGGACAACGCCGACATGCCCGAACGCATGAACGGCGGTGGCCTCCGCGCGATCCTGAAACTGCCGCTGGCGGCCGTTTTACCTAGGGTTTCTGCGGGGTAGAGCGGTACGCAATTACACGTATTTTGAGGGGATAGAGGCCTTTCGCACTCTCATCGAAAGGCGATTGAAAGCCTCGATTCCTAGACTGCGCTCCTTCCAAATCGAAGGAGACTCAATGCACCCGCACGGTGAAGATCCGGCCTCGCACGCGCTTCGGCCCGCATCCAAATTCAAGAAGGATTACTACGGCGGCGCGTTGCTCGTGGTCATCGGCCTAGCGGCCGTCTATGCCGGTGTCGGCTACCGCGTCGGCGAGCTGGCGCACATGGGACCGGGCTTCTTCCCGGTCGCGCTCGGCGGCCTGCTGGCGCTCACGGGCCTTTTGATCGCGCTGTCCGCGCGAGGCGAAAAACCAGAGAGCACGGAGGCCGTGTCCCACGGCCATCCCACGGGCATGCCCGACCTGCGCGGCGGCATCTGCATCATCCTGGGCATCCTCGCGTTCCTGCTGCTCGGCGAATACGGCGGCCTGCTGCCGGCAACGTTTGCCATCGTGTTCATCTCGGCGCTGGGCGACCGCGACAACACGCTGACCGAAGCGGTGCTGCTCTCGCTCGCGATGTCGTTCATCGCGGTGGTGGTGTTCTGGTGGGCGCTGAGTCTGCAGCTGCCCCTGTTCCAGTGGGGAGGCTGAAATCATGATCGGTCAATCGCTCCACGACCTCTGGTTCGGCTTCGGTGTCGCGTTCCAGGGCTCCAATCTTCTGTGGTCGTTCTTCGGCGTGCTGGTGGGCAACCTGATCGGCGTGCTGCCGGGCATGGGCGCACTGCAGGCCATCTCGATCCTCTTGCCGCTCACCTACGCGATGCACCCGGTGCCCGCCATCCTGATGCTGGCCGGCATCTTCTACGGTTCGCAGTACGGCGGTGCCATCGGCGCCATCCTGATGAACATGCCCTCGCACCCGCCGCACGCGGTGACGTGCCTGGACGGGTACCCGATGACCAAGCAGGGCAAGGGCGGCGTCGCGCTCGGGGTGACGATGATCGCCTCGTTCTTCGCGGCGTCGGTCGGCATCATCGTGATGATCTTCGCCTCGCCCCTGCTGGTGCAGATCGCGTTCAAGTTCGGCCCGACCGAGATCTTCTCGATCATGCTGCTGGGCCTGCTCGCCGGCTCCACCATGTCGCGCGGCTCGCCGCTCAAGGGCGTGGCCATGACGATCTTCGGCCTCCTGTGCGGCGTGGTCGGCACCGACGTGAACAGCGGCAGCTTCCGCTTCGCGTTCGGCCTGCCCGAGCTGAGCGACGGCCTGGAGCTGGTGGCGATCTCGATGGGCCTCTTCGGCGTGGCCGACTTCCTGCTCAACGTGAACCGCATGAAGGCCATCGGCGACACGGGCACGTTGAAGCTGAGCGACATGCGCCCGAGCAAGGAAGAATTGAAGCGCGCCTTCCCCGCGATGATCCGCGGCACCATCGTGGGCACGATCTTCGGCGCGATGCCCGGCACCGGCCCGACCATCACCACCTTCATCGCCTACGCGCTGGAGCGCAAGGTATCGAAGACGCCCGACAAGTTCGGCACCGGCATGATCGAAGGCGTGGCCGGCCCCGAGGCCTCGGCCCACTCCAAGACGCAGGTCGACTTCATCCCGACGATGAGCCTGGGCATTCCGGGCGACGCGGTGATGGCGCTGATCCTCGGTGCGCTGCTGATCCAGGGCATCCAGCCCGGCCCGCAGCTCATCACCGAGCACCCGGACATCTTCTGGGGCCTGATCGCCTCGTTCTGGATCGGCAACGTGATCCTGGTGGTGCTCAACGTGCCGATGATCGGCGTGTGGGTCAAGCTCCTGAAGGTGCCCTACAAGTACCTGTTCCCGGCCGCGATGTTCTTCATTGCGACGGGCGTCTACAGCACGCAGAACAGCCTGTTCCAGATCTGGGAAGTGCTGGTGTTCGGCATCGTCGGCGCGCTGCTGATGACGCTGGAGTTCTCGGTCGCGCCGATTCTCCTGGGCTTCGTGCTCGGGCCGATGGTGGAGGAGAACTTCCGCCGCGCGCTGCTGCTCTCGCGCGGCGACATGTCGGTGTTCGTGACGCGGCCGATCAGCGGCACCTTCATCGGGCTGTGCGTGCTGCTGCTGGCCGGTGTGGGCTTCTCGGCGTGGCGCGCCCGCGGGGGGCGCAAGGCGGTGATCGAACTGCCGAAGACGCCCGATGGGACGCCGCCTGCAGAAGCCATCTCGCTCGGCGGCAAGTAGGCCGAGGCAACAACCCAAAGAAAAAGGGCCCGCTCAGTCGGGCCCTTTTTTCGTTCGAGCTTCTACTTGAGCTTCTGCGCGAAGGCCAGCATGCGTTCGCCATCGGCATCGGTGAACACCACCGCCGGCGTGAGGCCGACGTAGCGCCCGCCCTCGTGCGGCCGGGCCTCCACGAGCTGCAGGCCCACGAGCTTGCCGCTCTTGACGTAGCGGGTCTCGATGTAGATGCCCGTCTGGCCCTTCTTGTTGATCGGCAGCTGCGCGACGGCGGCGTAGTCGTCGGTCTTGAGCAACTGGGTGATGCGGTCCTTCAGGTGAAAGTCGTACCAGGCCTGTTCGTAGACCATCGACTCGCCGGTCTGCACATGCTTGAGCATGACCAGCAACTGCCGCTTGAAGAGCTTCAGCTCCTTCATGAGGAATTCGAAAAGATCGCCGTATTCGCCCGGTGCAACCTCGGGGGTTCGGAAAACTGCCATGTGCCTTGCTCCCTTTCTGGGGATGTTCGTTGGGACGGCGATCCCCTCGATCGCCGTTTGCGGGGCGCAGCTTACTACTTGCACATGTCCGTGAATCTCGCGAAATCTCTCCGGCGAAGGCACAGGGTGTGCCGTGTTCGCGCTGCACGCGCGAGGACCGTGCGCGCGCTCCACGCGCGAGGGATCAGACGGGCGTGGTCCCGGTGTCCGGCTCGCGCACGCCGAAAGGCTTGCCCGGCAGCGGGATGAATTCGGTCTCGCCGGGCACGTGGCCCATGCGCTGTGCGGCCCAGTCGGCGCCGGCTTCCAGGATGCGCTCGCGCCGGCTCGAGACGAAGTTCCAGGTGATGTAGCGCGGGCCATCCAGCGGCTCGCCACCGATCACCATCAGGCGCACGGCCGCGTCGGCCGTCAGCACGGCGCCCTGCCCGTCGGGCAGCACCGCCATCGTGTGCGCGGGGATCGCCTCGCCGTTGACGCGCGCATCGGCATCGACGGCGTAGATGGCCAGCTCGGGTGCCAGCGCGGGCAGCTCGAAGCGGCCGCCTGCCGGCAGCGCGATGTCCAGGTAGACGGTCTGCGTCAATGTCTTCACCGGCGAGCGCTGGCCGAAGGCCTCGCCCACCAGCACGCGCACGTTGGCGCCCTGCGCCACCACTTCGGGGATGGCACTGGCAGCCGTGTGCTCGAAGCTCGGCTCGACCTCCTCATGCGCCTGCGGCAACGCGGCCCAGAGCTGCAGCCCGTGGTTCACGTAGGTGTCGGCCTTCAGGCGATCGGGCTTGCGCTCGGAGTGCACGATGCCGCGCCCCGAGGTCATCCAGTTGATCGCACCGGGCAGGATCTCCTGCACGCTGCCCAGGCTGTCGCGATGCATCATCGCGCCCTCGAAAAGATAGGTGACCGTCGCCAGGCCGATGTGCGGATGCGGCCGCACGTCGTGCGCGGTGCCGGGCTTCTCGGTGGCCGGCCCGAAGTGGTCGAAGAACACGAAGGGCCCGACCGAGCGGCGCTGCGCCGCGGGCAGGAGGCGCCTCACGTTGAAGCCACCGCCCAGGTCCTTGTCGTGCGGTTGAAGCAGTTGTGCGGGGGCGGTGGTATCTGTCATCGGGGGCTCCATTTTTTGTCGGCTTCGCCATTGCCTTTTCGCGGGACACCGTGGAACCGGCTTTGCCGGGCCACCGGTGTCGCCCCCTGAAAGGGGGTTGGCGAAAGCGACACGAAGTGCGCGAAGACTGGGGGTGAGTTCTAGACTCGCGATCTTGCCACTGCGGCGATGCGCTCGCCGAATGCGCGGGCTGTGTCGAAGTCGCCCTTGAACATTTCCGCCGGGCTCGCGTCCGATGGCGATTGCGTCAAGAGGCCGCCGTAGCCGCCCACGTAGTTCATCGACTCGCGCGTGGCGGCCTTGTTGTTGGTCGGCAAGATGCCCATGCTGACCCAGATGCCGCTGTGCTGCATCGCGAGCGTCCAGAGGTAGGCCATGGTCGTGACCTTGTCGCCGTTCATGGTGGCGCTGTTGGTGAAGCCGGCGAAGAGCTTGTCCTTCCAGCCTTGCGTGTACCAGACCTTGGAGGACGCATCGGCGAATTTCTTGAACTGCCAGCTCACGCCGCCCATGTAGGTCGGCGAGCCGAAGACGATGGCGTCGGCCGCGGCCAGCGTTTCCCAGCCGCCTTCGGGCAGGTTGCCGTCGGCATCGATGGCGAGCAGTTGCGCGCCGGCGGATTCGGCCACGGCTTGCGCCACGCGTTGGGTGTGGCCGTAGCCGGAATGGAAGACGACAACGATGTTTGCCATTGGATGATCTCCTGAGTGAAACGATGGTCGGTGATGGTGAATGTCTTTTCGCGGAACACCGAGGAACCGGCTTTGCCGGCCCTCAGGTGTGGCCCTCGGTGGGGGAGTGGCGAAGCGACACGAAGTGCGCCAAGCCTGGGGGAGCGCTTATTTCTTGTCGATGCTGAAGCGGCCGGCGCCGAAGGCCGAGAAAGCAAGCATGCCGCCGGCGATCGCCAGGTTCTTGAAGAACTGCGTGTTCTGCGTCGCATCGATCCAGAACTTGTGGAAGAACAGGCCGGTCGCGACCGTGAAGATCGCCATGACCAGGGCCACCCAGCGCGTCTTGAAGCCAAGCAGCAGTGCGATGCCGAAGCCGAGCTCGACGATGATCGCGATCGCGGCCGCGACCTGGGGCAGCGGCAGGCCCGCCGAGGTGATGTAGCCGACGGTGCCCGCAAAGCCCATCAGCTTGCCGAAGCCGGCGGGGATGAACAGCGTGGCGATCAGGATGCGGCCGATCAGCGCCAGGGTGTCCTGGGCTGCGTTGGGGGTGGTGGTGGTTGCCATGGTTGAAAAACTCCTCGGGTTGTTGAAATACAGGGGAACAGAAAAAAAGCCGGGCGACAAGCGCCCGGCCATGGATCAAGCGGTCAGGTCGAACACCAGCACTTCGGCGTCCTTGCCGGCGCCGAGCGTCAATTGCGATTCGCCTTCGAGCATCGCGGCGTCGCCGCCCACGAGCTTCTGGCCATTGACTTCGAGCTCGCCGCGAATCAAGTGCACGTAGCTCTTGCGCGCCGGGTCGAGCGCCAGGCTGGCCTTCTCTTCGCCGTCCAGGAGCCCGGCGAAGAGGCGCGCATCGGCATTCACCTTCACCGAGCCGTCGCTGCCGTCGGGCGAGGCCACCAGGCGCAGCTTGCCGCGCTTCTCGGCGTCGCCGAACTGCTTTTGCTCGTAGCCCGGCGCGATGCCGCGCACATTGGGCTCGATCCAGATCTGCAGGAAGTGCGTGGTCTCGTCCTTCTTGTGGTTGAACTCGCTGTGCATCACGCCGCGGCCGGCGCTCATGCGCTGGACGTCGCCCGGCGGGATGGATTCGATGTTCCCCATGCTGTCCTTGTGCGCCAGTTCGCCCGAGAGCACGTAGCTGATGATTTCCATGTCCTTGTGGCCATGGGTGCCGAAGCCGGCGCCCGCGGCCACGCGGTCTTCGTTGATCACCCGCAGGTTGCCGAAGCCCATGTGTGCCGGGTCGTAGTAACCGGCGAAGGAAAAGCTGTGGAACGAGCGCAGCCAGCCATGGTCGGCATAACCGCGTTCCTGTGATTTACGGACTTGCAACATCGTCGAACTCCTTTGGCCGTTCCCCGGGGGGATGTTCTGGCCTTCTTCGTATGCCGCGCCGGATGCGCAGCGGATGTGAAGAACTTTAGGCCCGCACCCCCGAGGGAAAAGCGTTCGGTTTTGATGGCATCATTCAAATTTTTTGATCAATGGAGCCGCCATGCCCAGCGCCAGAGACGTACTGACCCCCGACGCGCTCGCCATGCTGCAGACGGTGGCCACCACCGGCAGCTTCGCCGGCGCGGCGCGCGCGCTCAACCTGGTGCCCAGCGCGCTGAGCTACCGGGTGCGCCAGATCGAGGATGCGCTGGACGTGCTGCTGTTCGACCGCAGCGCGCGCCAGGCGCGCATCACCGAGGCCGGCGCCGAGCTGCTGCGCGAATCGGCGCGCCTCCTGAACGAGATCGATGCGGTCGCCAATCGCGTGAAGCGCGTGGCCACCGGCTGGGAGCCGATGCTGACCATCGCGGTGGACAGCGTGATCGCGCGCGACCCGCTGCTGGACCTGGCCACCGCCTTCTTCGCGCTCGATCCGCCCACGCGGCTCAAGCTGCGCGACGAGACCCTGCTGGGCACCATCGAGGCGCTGACCAGCGGCGAGGCCGACCTCGCCATCGGCGCCGTGCTCGATGCGGCGAGCCTCGCCTTCACGGCCACGGGCATCCGCAGCCGGCCGATCGGCGAACTGCGCTTCGTGTACGCGGTGGCGCCGCACCATCCGCTCGCGCGCCTGCCCGAGCCGTTGACCGATGCGGTGCTGCGCCAGTACCGCGCGGTCGCGGCCGCCGACTCGGTGCGCAGCGGGCCGAGCATGACGGTGAACCTCGTGGGCGGGCAGGACGTGCTCACCGTGCCGAACATGCAGTTCAAGCTGGCCGCGCAACTGCATGGGCTGGGCGGCGGCTTCCTGCCCGAGCCGATGGCGCGGCCGTACATCGAGGCGGGTCACCTGATCGAGCGCAAGACCGAGCGCACGCCGCCGCTGGGCACCATGCATTGCGCATGGCGCGTGCGCAGCGCGGGCGGGCCGGGGCGCGCGCTCGAATGGTGGCTCGCGCAGTTCGAGCACGAGGCCACGCGGCGCGCGCTGCTCGAGCGTCATCGGGGACGCTGAGGAAAGCCCTGAGGGCCCGTCCTCCTGCCGCCCTCGCAGACCGATGTAGAGTGCGGACACATTCATTGTCTCCCTGTCAAAAGAAAAGAGTCCGCCATGACCACTCGCGCAACTGCAAAGCAGACCGACCGCCACCGAACCCCCTCCACCTCTCGCACCTCCAGCACCTCCCGCACCCCTCCCACCGTTCGCCGCCACTACGCCGTCGTCGGCGCCGGCATTGCCGGCGTGGCCTGCGCGCGCACGCTGGTGCAGGCCGGCCACAAGGTCACGCTGTTCGAACGCGAAGCCGCACCGGGCGGGCGCATGGCGAGCATCGACACGGCGTTCGGCCGCTTCGACAGCGGCGCGCAGTACTTCACCGTACGCGATCCGCGCTTCGCATTGGCGCTCGAAGCCACGCCCAACCTCTGCCGTCCCTGGAGCGCCAACCTCGTGCGCGTGCTCGACGCCCATGGCCGCGTGGCCGAAGCGGCATTGCCCGGCCGCGAATCGCACTGGGTGGCGCAGCCCGGCATGGACGCGCTGGTCGCCCACTGGGCCGCGCCGCTGGCCGGCGACCTCATCACGAACACGCAGGTCACCCAGATCGAGCCCGACGCGCTCGATCCCAAGCGCTGGCAACTGCGCACCGCGGGCGAAGACGATTCGCAGCATGTGTACTCGGGCTTCGACGCCGTGCTGCTCGCCGTGCCGCCCTCGCGCACCCGCGTGCTGCTGGGCGACGGCAAGCTCTCGGCCTCCATCAGCCAGAAGATCGAGCCGGTGCGCATCGCGCCCTGCTGGACGCTGATGATCGCGTTCCCGCAGGCCAACCAGGCCAACATGTCGCACCTAGGCCCGCAGTGGAACGCGGCGCGCAGCACCCACCATCGCGTGGCGTGGCTCGCGCGCGAATCGTCCAAGCCCGGCCGCGAACGCATCGAGCGCTGGACGCTGCAGGCCAGCGCCACCTGGTCGCAGGAACATCTGCGCGACGACGCACCGCGCGTCGAAGCCAAGCTCCTGCGCGCCTTCGCCGAGATCACCGGCATCCACGCCGTCCCCTCGCATGCGCAGACGCGCTGCTGGACCGAAGCCCAGACGCAGGTGCCCGTGGGCAAGTCCCACCTCTGGGACGCCAAGGCCCGCATCGGCGTGGCCGGCGACTGGTGCACGGGGCACCGGGTGGAAGACGCGTTCCTCTCGGGCCTCTCGCTGGCGCTTGCCGTGATCTGAAAAGGTGATCCGCGGGATGCGTGAGACCGGCCGTTTCGCGCCCTCGCCCACCGGCCCGCTGCACGCCGGCTCGCTGGTGGCCGCGCTTGCGAGCTGGCTCGACGTGCGCGCCCGCGGCCCCAAGGCGCGCTGGCTGATCCGCATCGAGGACGCCGACACCGAGCGCTGCCTTCCCGGCATGGGCGAGCACATGCTGCGGCAGCTTGCCGACTGCCACCTGCTGCCCGACGAAACGCCGGTGTGGCAGACGCAGCGCACGCAACGCTATGAAGCGGCGCTGCACAAGCTGCAGGCGCTGGGCCTTGCCTACCCCTGCGGGTGCTCCCGCAAGGACATCGACACCGCGCTCGCGCGGCTCGGCCATCGGCACGAGCGGCATGGCGAGCGCGTGTACCCCGGCACCTGCCGCGACGGCCTGCACGGCAAACCCGCGCGGGCCTGGCGCTTCGCCACCGAGAAGTTCGAATCGGCATCGGCACCGGAGCTCTCGGGCGAGCTCCACTGGACCGACCGGCGCCTGGGCGAGCAGCATCAAGACGTCAGCCGCGAGGTCGGCGACTTCGTGCTGCGCCGCGCCGACGGCCCCTGGGCCTACCAGCTCGCGGTGGTCATCGACGACGCCGAACAGGGCGTGACCGACGTGGTGCGCGGCGAGGATCTGGCCGACAACACCGCGCGCCAGATCCTGCTGCAGCGCGCGCTCGGCCTTTCGACGCCCGGCTACCTGCACACGCCGCTGGTGCGCGGCGCCGACGGCGACAAGCTCTCCAAGCAGAACGGCGCCACGCCCATCGACACGTCGACGCCCGAAGCCGCGCTGGCCGCGCTCGATACGGCCGCGCGCGTGCTCGGCCTGGGCCCCGCCACGGCCGCATCCTGCGCGGCCGCGTTGGCCGGCTGGGTGCCCGAATGGCGCGCTCTCTACAATTCGCGGCCGTAATGACCTTTCCCGACACCGTGCCCCACGACCTCCCGCCCAGCGACGAAACCACAGACGACAGCGCGGGCGACAGCAACAAGCCGCACCCGCTGCACCGCCGCCTCAAGAGCTTCGTGAAGCGCGCCGGCCGCACCACCGACGGCCAAGCGCGGGCCTTCTCCGAACTGGGCCCGCTGTTCCTCATCCCCTACACCCCCGAGCCGCTGGACCTCACGGCGGCCTTCGGCGGCCGCGCCGCCCCGACGGTGCTGGAGATCGGCTTCGGCATGGGCGAGGCCACCGCGCACATCGCCACGGTGCTGCCGGAGACCAACTTCCTTTGCTGCGAGGTGCACGATCCCGGCGTGGGTGCGCTGCTCAAGCGCATCGGCGAGCAGTCGATCCCGAACATCCGCATCTGCGCGCACGACGCGGTCGACGTGCTCGACCACATGCTGCAGCCCGGCACGCTGGCCGGCGTGCATGTGTTCTTTCCGGACCCGTGGCACAAGAAGCGCCACAACAAGCGCCGGCTGATCCAGCCCGAATTCGTGACCAAGCTCGCGCAGCACCTGCGCCCCGGCGGCTACATCCACTGCGCGACCGACTGGCAGCCCTACGCCGAGCAGATGCTCGAGGTGCTGGCGGCCGAGCCGCTCCTGCGCAACACGGCCGAAGGCTATGCGCCGAAGCCGGCGTACCGGCCGCTCACCAAGTTCGAGAACCGCGGCATCAAGCTGGGCCACGGCGTGTGGGACCTGGTGTTCGAACGCGCCTGAAGAAAGAAAAGCCCGCTACTCGACCTGGAAGCTGAACGGCAAGCGCATCCGGGTGCGCACCGGGCGCCCGTCCGCCGACCGTGCCGGATCGAAACGCCATTCCTCAAGCGCATCGGTCACCGCTTTCGAGAGCAGCGGGTGCGGCGATCTTTCGATGCGGACGTCTTCGGCCTTGCCTTCTGCGCCGACGTGGAACACCGCGATCACCTGGCCCCCGATGCCGTCTTCCGCAAGAACGGCTGGATAGCGGGGCAGACGGCGCTGGCGGATCACCGCCATCGTCTGGACGGCGGGCGTCACGACAGGTGGATCCAGGCGCCTTGTCCCGATGATCGGCGCATCGATCATGGGCGGTGCCGGCGCAGCAACAGACGGCGACGGCACCCCCACGGGCTCCGCGATTTCGACCACCTCGCGCGGCGGCACGGTGCATCCCGCGAGCGCCATGCACAACCCCAAACCACCCCGGAGAAAAGCAAATTTCATAGGGGAATTCTGTAGCAGGCCCGCCTATCGCCTTGGCCTCGATATTGCTACACTTTTTTACTACTGTAAGTAAAAGGGTGTCCAGATGAACAAGTCACGCAGGGAATGGCTGGGCAAGGCATACGGCACGCTGCTGCTGGGAGGCGGTATCGGCATGACGCACCGGGTCTCGGCGCAGACCCGCACGGGCGGCGCGCCCCGCGTCGTGCTGCTCGGGCAATCGGTGCCGCTGACCGGCGGCGCCGCTGAAATCGGCAGCGCCTTCGCGGCCGGCAGCCGGCTCGCGGTGAGCGACTTCAACACGCGCAACGCCACCACCGGCCTTCAGCTGAAACTGGTCCAGCTCGACGACGGCTACGAGGCGGCCCGCGCCAGCGCCAACGCGCGCACCCTGCTCGGCGCGCAGAAGGCAGATCTCCTCTTCGGCTTCGTCGGCACCGCCAGCAGCGAGGCCGGCGCGAACGTCGCCACGCAGCAGGGCAGCCTGCTCTTCGCGCCGTTCGCGGCCTCCGACACGCTGCGCGGCGCCGACCACCCCAACGTGTTCCACGTGCGGCCCGGCATGATCGACGAGGCTCTCAAGATCGTGCGCCAGTGCGCCACCGTGGGGCAGACGCGCGTGGCCTTCGTGGGCGACGACGACGCCATGGGCCGCGCGGGCCTGGCCGCCGTGCAGCAGGCGATCACCGAACTCAAGCTCACGCCGCTGGTCGCAAGCGCGCTGGTGCCCGCGGGCGGCGACAAGCTCGACGCCGCGCTGAAAGACGTGCAGAAGCAGTCGCCCCAGGCGATCGTGCTGGTGTCGCTCTCGGGCACCACGGCCAGCGCCATCCGCAAGCTCCGCAAGAGCGGCTACACGGGCAACTTCATGGCCTTCTCGATCGTGGGCATCGATCCGCTCTACGCCGAGCTGGGCAAGGACATCGGCGGCATCGTGATCTCGCAGGTGGTGCCCTCGCCCCGGCCCTCGGCCATTCCGATCGTCAAGGAGTACCTGGCGGCGGTCGACAACTCCGACCAGACCGCGTCGTACGAAGGGCTCGAGGGTTTCATCGCCGCCAAGGCCGTGGGCGAGGCGGTGCGCCGCGCGGGCCGCGGCTTCAACACCGCGACGCTGCAGCGCACGATGACCGCCATGACCGACTACGACGTGGGCGGCTTTCGCATCAACCTGCGCCCGGGCCTGCGCGACAACGTGCGCAGCATCGACCTGATCAGCATTTCCGCAGACGGCCGGGTGTTGCGCTGAACGGCATCAACCGGTGCTGACCAGCCGCTGCAGCGCATCGAGCGACAGCAGCTCGATACGCCCATAGCCCAGCGCGACCACGCCCTCGCCCGCCAACGCGTTGAGCTCTTTCGACAGCGTCTGGCGCGTCACGCCCAGCATCATCGCCAGCGCCTCCTGCGGCAGCATCAGCTCGTGGCGCAGGTGCACCGACTGCGTGGCATCGCCCCGCGCCAACACCAGCAGCCGGTGCGCCACCCGCGCGCGAAGACTGCGCAAGGTCGCGTCTTCCGCCAGGCCGTAGAGCATGCGCACGCGTGCCGCCAGCATCGCGGCGATGGCGTTGGAAAACACCACGTCGCGCATCTGCCGCGCAAAGGCTTCGGGCGACACCACCAGCAGGTCGAGCGCTTCGAGCGCGGTGGCGTCGTGCGTGCGCGGCGAGCCGTCGATCAGCGTGATCTCGCCGAACCAGTTGCCCGGCTCCAGCACCGCGAGGATGGCCTCGCGCCCGTCTTGCCGCAGCGACGAGATCTTGATCGTGCCCGCCACCAGCCCATAGAAGCCGCCGCCCGCCGCGTGGATCGGGTCGCCCTGGCGGAACACCATGGTGCCTCGCCGCACGTGGATGAGCTCGGCCGCGCCGACCAACGCCTCGCGCTGCGCACGCGGCATGCTGGTGAACCACGGGTTGCCCTCCAGCGCGACGCGGTGCGGGGCGGAGAGGCGCGGCTTGGTGGAAGGGGGCATGGGGAGAAAAAGAACGGGCGGGTCCCCCTGGGGACAGGGGTTTACCAGCACCCCGCATTGTCAAATTCTTGACAGTTGAGCGTCAAGTGCAGGTCTACAGTGACCGGCACCCCACGGACGAACAACGGACGAACAATGGAGACAGCACGATGAGCGAAAGGGCAAGTTTCAAGAGCATGCAGGAAAGCACGCGCGAAGACTGGCAACTGATCGGCGGCGAGTTCATGCAGTTCGCGGGCGGCCTGCCCGCGCGCGTGATCAAGCACCTGCAGATCCTGGAAGGCGACTACGGCGGCTTTCCGGTCGACCGCTACACCCACTCGCTGCAGACCGCCACGCGCGCCCTGCGCGACGGCCGAGACGAGGAGTACGTGGTGTGCGCGCTCCTGCACGACATCGGCGACACGCTCGGCAGCTTCAACCACCCCGACATCGCCGCCGCGATCCTGAAGCCCTTCGTGAGCGAGGCCAACCACTGGATGGTGCAGCACCACGGCATCTTCCAGGGCCACTACTTCTTCCACCACATCGGGCTGGACCGCGACATGCGCGAGAACTTCAAGGACCACCCGCACTACGAGCGCACGGCCGAGTTCTGCGCGCTCTACGACAACCCGGCCTTCGACCCCCAGGCCGAGACCTTGCCGATCGGCGAATTCGAGCCCATGCTGCGCCGGTTGATGGCACAGCCCAAGCAGAGCATCTACAAGACCGTGCTGAAAGAGCCGGCCACGGCCTGACCCCAGACAAAGGACACCCCCACCATGAACGCAAATTCCCAATCCGAAATCCAGAAGCTCGTCTCCGCCGAAGAGTGGCAGCTGCGCGTCGACCTCGCCGCCTGCTATCGCCTCGTGGCGCTCTACGGCTGGAGCGACCTGGTGTTCACGCACATCAGTGCGCGCGTGCCCGGCCCCGAGCACCACTTCCTCATCAACCCCTACGGCCTGATGTTCGACGAGATCACCGCATCGAGCCTCGTGAAGGTCGACCAGCAGTGCAACAAGATCATCGAGTCGCCCTACCCGGTGAACCCGGCCGGCTTCGTGATCCACAGCGCGGTGCATGCCGCGCGCGAAGACATCCAGTGCGTGCTGCACACCCACACCAAGGCCGGCATCGCGGTGAGCGCGCAGAAAAACGGCGTGCTGCCCATCAGCCAGCAATCGACCTTCGTGCTGGCCTCGCTGGCGTACCACGACTACGAAGGCGTGGCCTTCCGCGACGACGAGAAGCCGCGCCTGCAGGCCGACATGGGCCACGCCAACTTCCTCATGCTGCGCAACCACGGCCTGCTCACCTGCGGCAAGACCATTGCCGATGCGTTCCTTTCGATGTACACCTTCGAGAACACCTGCCAGATCCAGATCGCGGCGCAATCGGGCGGCAGCGAACTCACGCATGTGAACCCGAAGATCATCGATGGCGTGGGCCAGGCGATGAAGGTGCAAAGCGGCGGCCTGGGCGGCATGTTCGTCTGGCCTTCGCTGATCCGCAAACTCGACCGCATCGACGACAGCTACAAACAATAAGACGCGTCGGTCCCGGTTTTCCACGGCTGCCAGCGCCCGCGCGACGGGTGCCGGCAGCCATTTTTTCAAGCGCATCCAAGAAAAACGAAAGAGGAGACACACCCCATGGACACCACGCTCATCGTGACCCGGTTCCTGTTCGGCGCGCTCGCGCTGGTGATGTTCGGGCTGGGGCTGTCGCTCTCGCTGGCCGACTTCCGGCGGCTCTTCAAGCACCCGAAGGCGGTGACCATCGCGCTGGTGCTGCAGGTCATCGGCCTGCCGCTCGCGTGCTACGCGATCATCGTGGGCTTCGGGCTCTCGCCGGTGTTCGCCATCGGGCTCATGCTGCTGGCCGCATCGCCGGGCGGCATCTCGGCCAACCTGTTCTCGCATCTCTTCGGGGGCAACGTGGCGATGAACATCTCGCTCACGGCAGTGAACACGCTGCTGTCGATCGTCACGCTGCCGCTCATCGCCAACTGGGCGATCGGCCATTTCGCGCAGAGCGGCCAGGTGGTGCCGCTGCAGACGCGCAAGCTGGTGGAGGTGATCGCGATCGTGCTGGTGCCGGTGGCCATCGGCATGTTCGTGGCCTCGCGCCGGCCCGGCTTTGCGGCGCGCATGGAAAAGCCGACCAAGATCTTCAGCGGCGTGGTGCTCGCGGTGGTCACGGTGCTCGCGATCGCCAACGAGTGGAAGACCATCACCGCCACCTTCGCCGAGATCGGCCTCCCAGTGCTGCTGTTCAACCTCGTGAGCCTGCTCGCGGGCTACTACCTGAGCCGCGCCGCGGGCCTGGACAAGCCGCTGGCCACCGCCATCAGCTACGAGATCGGCATCCACAACTCGACGCTCGCGATCTTCATCGCGGTGAGCGTGCTGGGGAGCTTTCCGCTCGCGCTGCCGGCCGCGATTTACTCGGTGGTGATGTACATCACGGCCCCTCTGTTCGGATGGCTGTTGCTGCGGCGCGGCCAGCCCGCCGCCGTGCCTGCGCGATGATGCGCGCATGGAACTGAGGCAACTGCGCTACTTCGTCAAGGTCTGCGAACTGCGCAGCATGGGCCGCGCGGCCGTGGAGCTGGGCGTGGTCACCTCGGCGCTGAGCCAGCAGATCAGCCGGCTCGAAAGCGAACTGGCCACGCGCCTCCTGCAGCGCAGCTCGACCGGCGTCACGCCCACCGATGCGGGCCTGGCTTTCCTGCAGCAGGCGCAACTCACCTTGCGCCATGCCGACGACGCGGTGCGCGCGGCGCAGCAGGCACGCCTGTCGGGCCATGTGAGCGTGGGCCTCGCCCCCACCACCGCCACCGTGCTCGGCGTGCCGCTGATGCGGGCGATGCAGGAGCGCTACCCCGAGGTGCGGCTGCACATGGTCGAGGCGCTCTCGGGCCACCTCACGACGATGCTGCATGCGCGCCAGCTCGACCTGGCGGTGCTGTTCCAGACCGACACGCCGCGGCGCTGGAGCGTGTCGCCATTGCTGGCCGAAAAGCTCTTCGTGGTCGCCTCGCCGACGCTGGCCGAACGCCCCAAGGGCACCAGGGTGCGTCTCTCGCAATTGGCCGATGTGCCGTTGATCCTGCCGAGCGGCAGCCACGGCCTGCGCGCCACGCTGATGGCCGCCTTCCTGCGGGCGCGCGTCACGCCGCGCATCGTGGCCGAAGTCGACGGCCTGGCATTGCTGATGGATGCGGTGCACGCCGGCTACGGCGCCACCGTGCAGCCCGGCGCGGCCACCGCGCGGCATGACCGCGACGACCTCGAACTCACGCAGATCAGCGACGCCCACGTCGGCCGGCGCAACCTGCTCGTGAGCCTGTCGGACGACGAGCTTTCTCCCGCCGCGCTGGCCGCGCGCGTGGTGGTCGCCGACACCGCCCGCGCCCTCGTTCGCGAGGGCCGCTGGACGGGCGCAAGTCTTCTCGAAAACTGAACACCCGTTGCCTGTTCAGGCCTTTCGCGTGAAGGCCATGCTCCCTAAAGTCTCCTGGATTCCAAGGAGACCCACGAGTGATGGATGTACTGGCAGACGTAGTGGTTGTTGGTGGCGGCAATGCCGCGCTGTGCGCCGCGCTGATGGCGCGCGAGGCCGGCGCTTCGGTGCTGCTGCTGGAAGCCTCGCCCAGGGAATGGCGCGGCGGCAATTCGCAGCACACCCGCAACCTGCGCTGCATGCACGACGCGCCGCAGGACGTGCTGATCGATGCCTACCCTGAAGAGGAGTACTGGCAAGACCTGCTGAAGGTGACCGGCGGCCTGACCGACGAGCACCTCGCGCGCCTCGTCATCCGCGCTTCGTCCGATTGCCGCGACTGGATGCGCAGCCACGGCGTGCACTTCCAGCCGCCGCTGTCGGGCGCGCTGCACGTGGCGCGCACCAACGCCTTCTTCATGGGCGGCGGCAAGGCGCTGGTGAATGCCTATTTCCGCAGCGCCGAAAAGCTGGGCGTGCAGATCCGCTACGACACGCCCGTGGCCTCGGTCGAACTCGACGGCGACCGCTTCGTGGCCGTGCGCACCGAAGCCGGCGAGCGCATCGAAGCGAAGAGCTGCGTGCTCGCCTCGGGCGGTTTCGAATCGAACCGCGAATGGCTGCGCGAAGCGTGGGGCCAGAACGAGCGCGGCGAGTGGCCGGCCGACAACTTCCTCATCCGCGGCACGCGCTTCAACCAGGGCGTGCTGCTGAAATACATGATCGCCGCGGGCGCCGACACCATCGGCGATCCATCGCAGGGCCACATGGTGGCTATCGATGCGCGCGCACCGCTGTACGACGGCGGCATCTGCACGCGCATCGATTGCGTGTCGCTGGGCGTGGTGGTGAATCGCGAGGCCGAGCGCTTCTACGACGAAGGCGAAGACTTCTGGCCCAAGCGCTATGCGATCTGGGGCCGCCTCGTGGCGCAGCAGCCGGGGCAGATCGCCTGGTCGATCATCGACCAGAAGGCGGTCGGGCGATTCATGCCACCGGTGTTCACCGGCACGCAGGCCCATACGCTCGGCGAACTCGCGCAGAAGATCGGCCTGGACGAAGCCACCTTCGTGCGCACCGTGCAGGACTACAACGCCGCCTGCCGCGTCGGCCGCTTCGACCACACCGCGCTGGACGATTGCCACACCGAAGGCATCGCGCCCGCCAAGACGCACTGGGCGCGCCCGCTGGACACCGCACCCTTCTACGCCTACCCCGTGCGCCCCGGCATCACCTTCACGTACCTCGGCCTGAAAGTGGACGAGACCGCGGCCGTGCGCTTCGGCGACCGGCCGAGCCCCAACCTTTTCGTGGCCGGCGAAATGATGGCCGGCAACGTGCTGGGCAAGGGCTACACGGCGGGCGTGGGCATGAGCATCGGCACGGCCTTCGGCCGCATCGCCGGCACGCAGGCTGCACGCGCAGCAAAAAACCTTTCCAAGAATTCCCCGGAGACCGCCCTTGCAGCAGCTCACTGATCTCGTCGCACGCGCCCGTGCGGATGCCGACGGCATCGGCAGCGCGCCGCCTTCGCAGCGCGTGATCCCGATCCAGCCCGCCCTCCCGTTGACCGCCAGCGAGGGCGAGGTCGCGCGCATCCTGCAGATCTGCAACGCCTGCCGCTACTGCGAGGGTTTTTGCGCCGTTTTCCCCGCGATGACGCGCCGGCTCGAATTCGGCAAAGCCGACACGCACTACCTCGCGAACCTCTGCCACAACTGCGGCTCGTGCCTGCATGCCTGCCAGTACGCGCCGCCGCACGAGTTCGCGGTGAACGTGCCGCAGGCGATGGCGCAGGTGCGCATGCAGACCTACCACGACTACGCGTGGCCGCCTGCGATGGGCGCGCTCTACAAGAAGGCGGGCCTCACCGTCGCGCTGGCTCTCGCGGGCGGTCTCGCGCTGTTCCTCGTGCTGGCCGTCGCGATGTCGGGCTCGCTGCTGCACGAGCCACTGGCCGGCAACTTCTACGCGATCTTTCCGCACAACTTTCTCGCGCTGGTGTTCGGCGCGGTGTTCCTCTTCGTGATGTTCGCGCTGGCCATGGGCGTGCGGCGCTTCTGGCGCGAGGTGTCGCCCGCGAACGATCCGGGCAATGCGCCGTCGATGCCGGGCGTGCGCGGCCCCGCGAGCGCCGAGGCCGCGCACGACGCGCTGCGCCTGAAGTACCTGGGCGGCGGCCACGGCGAAGGCTGCAACAACGAGGACGACCGCTTCACACTCTGGCGCCGGCGCCTGCACCACTTCACCTTCTACGGCTTCATGCTGTGCTTCGCCTCCACCTGCGTGGCGACGCTCTACCACTACCTGTTCGGCCTGCATGCGCCTTATGCGCTCACGAGCCTGCCGGTGCTGCTGGGCACCGCGGGCGGCATCGGCCTCGTGGTCGGCCCGGTCGGCCTGCTGTGGCTGAACCTGCGGCGCAACGCGGCGCACGGCGACGTGGCGCAGCGGCCGATGGACCGCGGCTTCATCGCGCTCCTTCTGCTCACGAGCATCACCGGCCTCGCGCTCCTCGCATGGCGCGACACGACCTTCATGGCGCTCCTGCTCGCGGTGCACCTGGGCGTGGTGATGGCGCTCTTTCTCACGCTGCCCTACGGCAAGTTCGCGCACGGCATCTTCCGCTCGGCGGCGCTCTTGAAGTTCGCGATCGAGAAGCGCCTGCCCAGCCGCCTGCAGCTGGGCGCCGACTGACCGAATGACCGAATGACCGAATCCTGCAATCGAAAAAGGAACCACTAGATGACGAACCCTGGCGTACTCCAGATCCCCTCCATGAAAGACAGGTGCTCGGCCGCCGAATGGCAGGCCCGCATCGACCTGGCCGCCTGCTACCGGCTGGTCGACCTGTACGGCATGTCGGACATGATGGCCAACCACATCTCCTCGCACGTGCCCGGCGAACACGGCGCGTTCCTCATCAACCCCTACGGGATGATGTACGAGGAGATCACCGCCTCCAGCCTCATCAAGGTCGACCAGGCGGGCAACATCCTCTCCTCGCCCGACTTCGGCGACCTGAACTACGGCATCAACAAGGCCGGCTACGTGATCCACAGCGCGGTGCATGCCGCGCGGCCCGACGTGGCCTGCGTGATCCACACGCACAGCTGGGCGTCGATGGCGGTGTCCTCGCTCGAATGCGGCCTCTTGCCGCTCACGCAGACGGCCATGCGCTTCCTGAAGATCGGCTATCACGAGTACCAGGGCGTGGTGCTGAACACCGAGGAGCAGGCCTCGCTGCTCGCCGACCTCGGCCAGAGCGAGGCCGTGATCTTCCGCAACCACGGCGCGCTCGTGGTGGGCCGCAGCGTGGGCGAAGCCTTCAACTGGATGCACCGGCTGGAACTGGCGTGCCGCGCGCAGATCGGCGCGATGTCGTGCAACACGCCGCTCAAGGCCGTGCCGCAAGAGGTGCTCGAAGAAACCTGGAACAACTACCAACCCGGCACCCGCCGCCCCTACGGCCTCATGGAGTGGCCCGCGCTGCTGCGCAAGCTCGACCGCATGGACCCGGGCTTTCGCGACTGACACGCACGCACCGAAGAACAGCAGAGACAACGCCCCATGAAGAGAAGATTCCTCCCCGCCGCGCTCGCGGCGCTCGCAGCAGCGCTTGCATTGCCCGCGCTCGCACAGAAATTCCCACAGAAGCCGGTCACGCTCGTCGTGCCGTTCGCGCCCGGCGGCAACCTGGACGTCGTCGCGCGCACGCTGGCGCCGGCGATGGGCAAGATCCTCGGCCAATCGGTGATCGTGGACAACCGCGCGGGCGCAGGCGGTGCCATCGGCGCGTCCTACGTGGCCCGTGCGCAGCCCGACGGCTACACGCTGCTGGTCAGCACGCCGAACGCGCTCGTCGTGCTGCCGCTGATGACGAAGACGACCTACGCGCTCGACAACTTCGCCCCCATCGGCCTCGCAGCCACCACGCCGCTGGTGATCGCGGTGCGCGGCCAGGGCCCCTACAAGGACATCGATGCCGTGCTCTCGGCCGCGCGCAGCAAGCCGGGCCAGGTCACGGCCGGGCATGCGGGCCCCGGTACCACCAACCACATCGCGCTGCTGCAACTGGAGCAGGCCGGCCAGCTGACGCTCAACACCGTGCCGTACAAGGGCTCGGCCCCGGCGCTCACGGATCTCCTGGGCGGGCAGATCGATCTCGTGGTGGACCAGCTCACGAGCTCGGCCGCGCACATCCAGTCGGGCATGCTGCGCGCGGTGGCCGTGATGTCGAAGGACCGCGACCCCGCATTGCCCAACGTGCCCACGCTGCGCGAAGCCGGCCTGAAGGATTTCGACGCGACCACCGCGACCGGCCTGCTCGCGCCCGCCGGCACGCCGCCCGACGTGATCGCGACGATCAATGCCGCGCTGCGCAAGGCGCTGGCCGATGAGAACGTGAAGCGCCACCTCGTCTCCGTCGGCAGCCCCGGCAAGGCCTCGTCGCCCGACGAATGGCTCGCGACGCTGAAGAAGGAAGACGCGAGTGCCCGGTTGCTCGCCAAGAGCGGCAAGCTCAAGGTCGATTGAGGAGACGCACGCACCATGACCCGCCCCTGCCTGCCTCCCCGCGACGCTTTCACGCCCGTGTCTTTCGCGCTGCCACCCGGCGCCTGCGACAGCCACGCCCATGTCTTCGGTCCCTACGACCGCTTTCCGCTGGCTGACGACCGCAGCTACACGCCTGGTGAATATCCCGGCGCGGCCTTCATCGCGCACCTCGACCGGCTGGGCCTCTCGCGCGGCGTGCTGGTGACCGGCAGCGCGAGCGGCACCGACAACGGCGCCGTGCTCGCCGCGCTCGCGCAGTACCCCGACCACCTGCGGGGCATTGCCGTGCCGCAAGCCGACACCACCGATGCGGAGCTCGACCGTTGGCACGCGGCCGGCATCCGCGGCGTGCGCTTCAACCTCTTCCAGCGCGACGGCCATGCGGTGTACCGCAACGGCGTAGGCATCGAGGTGCTCGAAGCGCTGGCGCCGCGTCTTGCGGAGCGCGGCTGGCACGCGCAGATCTGGGTTCATGCGCCCGACCTCGTCGAGCTGGCGCCGCGCCTGCTGCGCACCGGCGTGCCGCTGGTCATCGACCACATGGGCCGCATGGCCGCATCGCGCGGCATCGACGATGCGGGCTTTCGCACGCTGTGCCGCCTCGTCGCAGAAGGCAAGGCGTGGACCAAGATCTCGGGCGCCGACCGCAACACGGGCGTGGGCCCGCCGTACGCCGACATCGACCCCTTCGCCGCCGCGCTGCTTGAGGCCAATGCCGAACGCGTGGTGTGGGGCACCGACTGGCCGCACATCAACTACTTCGAAGCGCAGCAGGTGCCGGACGACGGCGCCCTGGTGAACCTGCTGGCGCGCTGGCTGCCCGACGAAGTGCAGCGCAGGCGCGTGCTGGTGGACAACCCGGCGGCGCTGTACGACTTTCCCCCACCCCCGTAAGTGACAAGCGACAGAGACGACAGAACCCAAGGATCAGAAAAATGAAACGAGACACGCCTTCCTCCTCTTCCTCCTTCCTCCTGCAAAAGCTCATGGGCACGGCCACCGCCGTGCTGCTGGCCGCGGGCCTGGGCGCCGCGCCGCGTGCGGATGCCCAGTCCGCGTATCCCAACAAACCCGTGCGCGTGGTCGTCGCCTTCACCGCGGGCGGCACCACCGACATCCTCGCGCGCGCCGTCACGCAGCAGATGTCCGAGAAGCTCGGCCAGCCCTTCGTCATCGACAACAAGCCCGGCGGCGGCGGCAACATCGGCACCGAGTTCGTGGTGCGCGCGCCGGCCGATGGCTACACGCTCATCGTCAATTCGGTGGGCCCGATGGCGGTCAACCAGACGCTCTACAAGAACATGACCTACGACCCGCTCGCCGACCTCGTGCCGGTGGTGCAGATCGCCGACGTGCCCAACGTGCTGGTCGTGAACCCCGAGGTGCCCGCCAAGACGATGGAGGAGTTCATCGCCTACGCCAAGGCCAACCCCAACAAGCTGAACTACGGCTCGACCGGCATCGGCACCTCCTCGCACCTGTCCAGCTACATGCTCAGCAAGCGCATCGGCGCGGACACGCTGCACGTGCCCTACAAGGGCGCCAATGCGCTGACCGACCTGCTCGCGGGGCGCATCCAGTTCATGTTCGCGACCATTCCCTCGGTGATCCCGCACATCCGCGCGGGCAAGCTGCGCGCCATCGCGGTGAGCAGCCTGAAGCGCTCGCGTTCGCTGCCCGATGTGCCGACGGTGGCCGAGAAGGGCTTCGCCGGTTTCTCGGCGGGCTCGTGGTTCGGTTTCTTCGCGCCCAAGGGCACGCCGGCACCGGTGATCGCGCTGCTCAACAAATCGGTGAACGACGCGCTGCCATCGCTGGAAGCGCAGATGATCCGCGAGGGCGCGGACCCGGTCGGCGGCACGCCCGAGCAGTTCGGCAAGTTCACGCGGCAGGAGTACGACAAATGGAAAGTGATCGTGCGCGATTCGGGCGCGACGGCCGAATGAGTTCACCGCTGCGCATCCTGATGACGCCCGCGGCCGCGCGGCAGGCCGGCGCGGGCTTGGCCGAAGCGCTCGGCGGCCGCGCGCACGTGGTGGTGAACCCCGGGGACGATGCGGACGTCGCCTTCGTCTCGCGCGACGTCACCGGCCTCTCGACCAAGCACCAGGTGCTGCCCCACACGCAGCAGTTTCACGATGCCCTGCGCAACGCGCCATCGCTGCGCTGGGTGCATGCGCATTCGTCGGGCGCCGACCGGCCCGTGTACGGCGAGCTGCGCGCACGCGGGGTGGAGGTGACGACCTCATCGGGCGCCAACGCAGGCGTGGTCGTGCAGACCGCGCTCGCCGGCGTGCTGATGCTGGCGCGCAGCTTTCCGCAACTGCTCGCGGCGCAGCGCGAGAAGACCTGGGCGCCGCTCGTGGGCAGCGGCCTGCCGCGCGACCCGGCGGGGCAGACGGCGGTGATCGTCGGCTGGGGGCCGATCGGGCAAGGCCTCGGCACGCTGCTTTCTGCGTTAGGCCTGCGCGTGATCGCCGTGCGCAGCAGCGCGGGCGCCGACAGCGTGCGCTTCGAGGACATCCACACCGTGCTGCCGCGCGCCGACTGGCTGTTGCTCGCCTGCCCTTTGACCGACCGCACGCGGGGCCTTGTCGATGCGGCCGCGCTCGCGTTGCTGCCGCCCGGTGCGCGGCTCGTGAACGTCTCGCGCGGCGAGGTCGTCGACGAGCCCGCATTGATCGATGCACTGCGCCGCGGCGCGCTCTCGGGCGCCTACCTGGACGTGTTCGCGCACGAGCCCTTGCCGCCCGATTCGCCGCTGTGGGACATGCCCCACGTGATCGTCACGCCCCACACCGCCGGCCACTCGGACGGCAACGAGGCGCGCGTCGCCGCGCTCTTCCTGGACAACCTGAAACGCTGGAACGAAGGCCAGCCGCTGCTGAACCGCGTGGCCTGACGCCATCTCCTTTCAAACAACAACACCAAGACCTCACGACCATGAACCGAAAGAATTTCCTCCGCACCGCCATCGCCACGCTGATGCTCGCGGCCGGCGCAGCCTCCGCCGCCGACTGGCCCACCAAACCCATCACCCTCGTCGTCCCCTTCGTGGCGGGCGGCACCACCGACATCGTCGCGCGCACCATCGGCCAGAAGCTCTCCGAATCGCTCAAGCAGCCGGTGATCATCGACAACCGCGGCGGTGCGGGCGGCACCGTGGGCGCGACCATCGCCTCGAAGGCGCCGGCCGACGGCTACACGCTGTTCCTGGCCACCATCGCGCATTCGATCGCGCCGGGCCTCTACAAGAAGCTGGCCTACGACTTCCAGCGCGACTTCGATCCGGTGGCGCTCGTGGCCTCCACGCCCAACGTGTTGATCGTCAACGAGAAGGTGCCCGCCAAGACGGTGGCAGAGCTCGTGGCGTACATCAAGGCCAACCCGGGCAAGGTCAACTTCGGCTCGGCCGGCAACGGCAGCACCGAGCACATCTCGGGCGAGCTGTTCCGCTCGATGACCAAGACCGACATCGTGCACGTGCCTTACAAGGGCGGCGCGCCGATGATGGCCGACCTCATGGGCGGGCAGATCCAGATGGCCATCGAGACCAGCCCCTCGGCCTCGCCGCACGTCAGGGCCGGCAAGGTGCATGCGCTGGCCGTGACGACGAAGACGCGCTCGCCCGCCTACCCCGGCGTGCCCACGCTGGACGAGGCGGGCCTGAAGGGCTACGACATGACGACGTGGTTCGCGCTCATGGCCCCGCACGGCACGCCGCCCGAGATCGTGCAGCGCCTGAACACCGAACTCGCCCGCGCGGTGCAGCAGCCCGACGTGGTCAAGCGCTTCGAGGAGCAGGGCGTGACGGCCGGCAACATGAAGCCCGCGGAGCTGGCGACCTTCATCGGCACGGAGACCACCAAGTGGGTGAAGGTGGCGAAAGAAGCCGGCGCAACGGCGGAGTAAAGGGGCCAAGTCAGACATAGCCCTACGGCGACGACGGAAACCCGCTTGCCGGGGGCGAGGCCCGTTGTCTGCAGAATAGGAGGCCATGCACGTTCGAAAAGCGGCGCTCGCCGCCCTCCTCTCCCTCTCCTCCGGTTTCCTTCCCTCCGCCTTCGCCGCCTCCGCCCCGGGTGATCCCACGCCCGCCGACGTGGCGGATGCGCGCATCGAATCGCTGATCGCGCGCATGACGGTCGAGGAAAAGGCCGGCCAGCTCAGCCTCTACGGCCCCGCCGACATCAACATCCCCAACAACCCGCAGACCGCCTGGCGCAACGGCCAGCAGGAGACGGCCGACGTGCGCGCCGGGCGCGTTACCGGCCTTTTCAACAACGCGGGCCTCGAAGGCAAGCTGCGGCTGCAGCAGGTTGCGGTGCGCGAGTCGCGCCTGGGCATTCCGCTGATCTTCGGCGCCGACGTGATCCACGGCTTTCGCACGATCTTCTCGATGCCGCTGGCCGAGGCCTCCAGCTGGGAGCCGGCGCTGGCCGAGCGCACCACGCGCGCGGCGGCGGTCGAGGCCACGGCCGACGGTTTCCGCTGGACCTTCGCGCCGATGGTGGACATCGCGCGCGATGCGCGCTGGGGCCGCGGCCTGGAAGGCGTGGGCGAAGACCCATTCCTCGCGCGCCAGTTCGCGGCCGCACGGGTGCGCGGCTTCCAGGGCAGCAGCCTCTCGAATGCCGATTCGATGCTCGCCACGCCCAAGCACTTCGCGGCCTACGGCGCGGCCGAGGGTGGCCTGGACTACAACGCGAGCGACATCTCCGAGCGCACGCTGCGCGAGGTCTACCTCCCGCCGTTCCGCGCGGCCATCGACGCGGGCGCGCTCTCGGTCATGAGCGCCTTCAACGAGATCGGCGGCATCCCCTCGACCGCGAACCCGGCGCTGCTGACCGGCGTGCTGCGCGATGAATGGAAGTTCAAGGGCTTCGTGGTCTCCGATTTCACGGCCGACGAGGAACTCATCGAGCACGGCTACGCCGCCAACAGCCGCGAGGCCGCCAAGATGGCCTTCATGGCCGGCACCGACATGAGCATGCAGAGCGGGCTCTACATGCGCCACCTGCCCGACCTCGTGGCGTCCGGCGAAGTGCCGATGGCGCGGCTGGACGAAGCGGTGCGCCGCGTGCTGCACGTCAAGCAGAAGCTGGGCCTCTTCGACGACCCGTTCCGCGGCCTGGACGGCCCGCCCGCCGCCCAGCGCACCGAGAACCCCGAGTTCATCGCGCTCGCCCGCGAGGATGCGCGCCGCTCCATCGTCATGCTCAAGAACGAGGCCAAGCTGCTGCCGCTGCCCAAGGCCGGCACGAAGATCGCGCTGATCGGTCCCTTCTCCGAAGGCACGAAGGACCTGATGGGCTCGTGGAGCCTGTTCCCGGGCCAGTCGGCGCCGGTGGGCATCGACGAAGGGCTGCGCGCCGCGCTGGGGCCCGATTCCTCCGTGACGATCGCGCGCGGCTCGAACGTCGAGTCGCCGCTGCCCGGCGGCATCGAGGCCGCGGTGGCCGCCGCGCGCGATGCCGACGTGGTGGTGCTGGCCATCGGCGAGAGCCAGAAGATGTCGGGCGAGTCGCGCTCGCGCAGCGACATCGGCCTGCCCCCGCCGCAGCAGGACCTGGCCGAGGCCGTGGCCGCCACCGGCAAGCCGGTGGTCGTGCTGCTGAGCAACGGCCGCGCGATGGCGCTCAAGGGCGCGGTGCGCAATGCGCGCGCGATCCTGGTGACCTGGTTCCTCGGCGTGCAGACGGGCCACGCCATCGCCGACGTGGTGTTCGGCGACTTCAACCCCTCGGGCCGCCTGCCGGTGAGTTTTCCGCAGACGGCGGGCCAGGTGCCCTACTACTACGCCCACAAGCGCACCGGACGCCCCTCGCCCGAGGGCGCGCCGGGCACGTCGTTCAAGACGCGCTACGTCGATGCGACGAACGAGGCGCTCTACCCCTTCGGCTTCGGCATCGGCTACGCGCCGGTGCGCTACGACAACGTCGAGCTGAGCCAGGAGCGCATGACGATGGGCGACACACTGCGCGTGCGCGCCACCGTCACCAACACCGGCATGCGCGAGGCCGAGGAAGTGGTGCAGCTGTACCTGTCCGAGCGCGCCGCGAGCGTGACGCGGCCGGTGCGCGAGCTCAAGGGCTTCCAGAAGGTGCGCATCGAGCCGGGCGCATCAAAAGTGGTCGAGTTCACGCTCGCCGCCGCCGACATGGAATTCATCGGCCGCGACATGAAGCCCGTGGTCGAGCCGGGCGAGTTCGACCTGTGGGTGGCGCCTTCGGCCGCGGGCGGCATCCGCAAGCGCTTCGTGCTCACGCGCGAGTGAGGCGCGAGTGAGCCGCGCGGCTTACTGGCTGTTCAGGTTCGCGCCAGCGCTCGCGTGAGCGGTCGATGCCGGCAGGTTCGCCGATGCCACCGGCGCCTGCACCTGCGATTCGAGGATCTCGGTCGGATGCATCGCGTTGTTGGCGCGCACGGCCTCGGCCTGGACCTGCGCGCGGTCGGCGCCCGACACCGGCCGCTGCACCTGCGATTCGAGAATCTCGGTCGCGTGCATGCCGGTGTTGGCACGCATGGCGTCCTCGGCCACCGCGTCGCGCGACTGGGTCGAGTGCGACATCTGCGGATAGTCGGGATCGCCGCGCCCGCCCGCATGCGCGAGCGAGGCCAGCACCAGCGCCGGCACGGCGGCGATGCAAAGGACTGCGGTACGGACTCTCATGGCTGTCTCCTGGAGTGATTGGTTTTTTCACTCTAGGCCGGCCCACTTACGGGCCAGTGAGAAGTTGCTTAGACCCGCGTGAGAAGGCGCCGATGCGCAAGCGCCCTCTCACGCATCGCCGAGGGACAAGGTGTGAGGAAACCGTCGCGAGCGCCCCGAGCTTGCATCGAGGACCGAAGCCGTACGCACGTACGGTGAGGACCGCAGATGCGAGATCGGGGCGCGCAGCAGGTTGACGCGCACCTTGTCAGTCGAACACGCCCGTGAACGCCACCCGGCTCACCGCGCCCGAGCTGCTCACGCCCACGCCCAAGGTGACGCTGTAGCGGCCGTCTTCGGAGGTGCGGCGCAGCGACCCGCCCATCGCGCTCTCGCTGCGGAAGTTGCCCAGGCCCACCGCATAGCTGACCTTGCCGGGCACGAGCGGCGCGGCTTCCATCGCGGCGACGCCCGCGATGCCCGCGAAGGCGCGCCGCGAGTTCTCGTCCATCTGGTTCTGCAGGCGCGCGGCGGTGAGGTCGGTGTAGGCCTTGCCGAACGGCAGGCCCTGCGCGGCGACGGTGTCGGTGTACGCGTTGGCCGTGGCCACGCCGTTCTGCACCATGCCCTGCACCTGGCCCACGTTGGTCGCGTCGGTCGGCGCGCTGCCGGGTGCCACGCCGGTGAGCTGGCGGTTGCCCAGCGCCACTTCGCCGGCCGACGACTGCAGGCCCGCCATGCCCGTGGCCACGTAGTTGGTTTGCGCGCCGCGCGTGGTCACGCTGCCCGCGCCCAGCGCCACGCTGTTGGCGTGCTGCACCACCGCGTTGGCACCCAGCGCGATGCCCCCGTCGGCCTGCGCCTGCGCGCCGCTGCCGATGGCCATCGCGTTGTCGGCATTGGCGCGGGCCGAGGCGCCGATCGACAGCGTCTGGTTCGCGTTGACGTACACGCCCGCATCGTTGCCGATGGCGATGTTGGCGTTGCCGCTCACGTGCGCGCCGGCGCCGTTGCCCTGCGCCGTGTTGTCGTTGCCCGTCACGCCCTGCCCGGCCGTCGCGCCGAAGGCCTGGTTGCGGTTGCCCTGCACGCCGCCGCCCGCGCCCTGGCCCATCGAGAGGTTGTTGTTGCCCGAGACCTGCGCGCCGGCCATCTGGCCCGAGGCCTGGTTGCCCGAGCCCTTGACGCCGCCGCCCGCGCCTTCGCCGGTGGAGATGTTGTTGCTGCCGCTCACGTCGCGGCCCGCGCCGTTGCCGTAGGCCTGGTTGCCGTTGCCCGTGACGTTGCCGCCGGCGCTGGTGCCGTAGGCCTCGTTGTCGGAGCCGGTGACGTGCTGGCCGGCGTTGGAGCCGGTGGCGTCGTTGCGGTTGCCGGTGACGAACTGGCCCGCGGCGTAGCCGGTCGAGTTGTTGTAGTCGCCGGTGACGTTCTCGCCTGCGCTGCGGCCCATGGTCTGGTTCCAGCCACCGACCACGTCGGTGCCCGCGTAGTAGCCGATCGCCTGGTTGGCGTTCTTGCCCGACACATTGGTGCCCGCGCCCTCGCCGATGGCCAGGTTCCAGTTGGTGCTGACGTTGTTGCCCGCGCCGTTGCCCAGCGAAATGTCGCTGCTGCCGGTCACGTGGCTGCCGGCATTGGTGCCGATGCCCGTGTTCTCGCTGCCCGTGACGGCGTTGCCGGCGCCGTTGCCTATCGCGTTGTTGTTGCTGCCCGCGACGGCCATGCCGGCGTTGGTGCCGGTCGAGTTGTTGTCGGAGCCGGTCACGCCGCTGCCCGCGTGAAAGCCCGTCGCGTTGTTGTGGTTGCCCGTGACGTTGTCGCCCGCACTGCGGCCGAAGGACTGGTTCCAGCCGCCCACCACGTTGTTTCCCGCCTGGTAGCCGATGGCCTGGTTGGCGTTGTCGCCGCTCACGTTCACGCCGGCACCGTCGCCGATGGCCAGGTTGTACTTGGTGCTGACGTTGTTGCCGGTGCCGGTGCCCATCGCCTGGTTGTTGGTGCCGGTGACGCCGGTGATGCCCGTGCCGGTGCCGATGCCCAGGTTGGACTTGGCCGGGTCCCAGGTGATCGTCTGGGCATGGCCGAGACTGGCTGCGGAGCCGAGCGCGACGGCCAGCCCGACCAGGGCTGCGCCGCGCGTTGCGCGCTTGTGTTTCATGCTTCTCCTCTGTGTTGTCGTTGCGGGCGCGTTCAGACGGCCGTGAGATGCAGCGCCATCGCCGGATCGCTCACGCTGGGCTTGCCGGTTTCCACGCGGCCCGAGAAGCGGCGCTCGAAGTTGTCGGCGGTCACGGTGAAGTCGTACCAGTGGCCGCTGTCTTCCAGGTTCCAGTGCAGCAGGCCGGTGGCGCCTGCGGCCACGTCGAGCGACCAGGGGCCGTCGGCGCGGTAGGCGTTGGCCTTGACCGACACCGTGCCGCTGCCCGTGCCGGTGTTGTGCACCTTCACGTAGACCTGGCCCGCGGCCGGGTCGTAGCAGACCTGCACCTCGGGCTTGAAGGCCGCGGCGTCGGTGGCCAGCGCATCGCCCTTGAAGGTGCGCACGAAGCCGTTGCTGCTGTACACCCACAGCTCGTACTTGCCGCTGTCGGTGGCGCCGGCGTTCCAGTAGTCGGTGAGCTGCTTGCCGGCTTCCACGGTGTAGCGGCGCGGAATGCTGTCCAGGTGCAGCTTGTCGTAGACGTGGAACACCGCGCCCTGGTCGCCGGTGTTGCTGAAGATCAGCGACACGAGGCCGCGCGTCTCGATGCGCGCGCTGGTGTGCAGCTCGTAGGGCAGCGCGCGCGAGAAGCGCGTGCCGGTCTCCTGGAACAGCGGCTGCGGCGTGACGGGCGCCTTGGTGATGACGCCCGTGTTGGCCAGCGCCTTCTGCGCCAGGTTGATCGCGGGATAGCCGCTCGTGTCGGGCAGCTTGGGCACGACCGGATCGTTGGGGCTCACGAAGTCGAAGCACGAGGTGAGATCGCCGCAGACCGCGCGGTGCCACGGGCTGATGGCATCGATCGTGATGCCGAAGCGCTTCTCCAGGAAGCGGCCCATCGAGGTGTGGTCGAACACCTGCGAATCGACCCAGCCGCCCTTGCTCCACGGCGACACCACGTACATCGGCACGCGCGCGCTCAGGCCCCAGGGGCGCGTCTTGCCGCTGGTGGTGTCGGCGGCGTTCAGGTAGCTGCCCACCGAGGCGTCGAAATATTCGCCATCGAGCGGCACGGTGGACTTGCCCATCAGCTCGCCGCTCGCGCTGTACGAGGGCACCGACGGCATCGCCATGTGGTCGAAGAAGCCGTCGTTCTCGTCGAAGGTGACGAACAGCGCCGTCTTGCTCCAGACCGCGGGGTTGGAGGTCAGCGCGGCCAGCACGTCCGAGACGAAGTCGGCCGCGCCGGCCGTGCCTTCGCTGCTACCCGGGTGCTCGGCCAGCGCCTGCGTGGGCAGCACCCACGAGACCTGCGGCAGGGTGTCGTTCATCACGTCCTGCTTGAGCTGGGCGAGGAAGTTGACCGCGCCGTCGGCCGCCGCGGGGCCGCCCGTCAAGCCATGTTCATAGATCGGCGAGCCCGGCTGCGCGGTGCGGAAGCTCTCGAAGGCCAGGCACCCGTTCATGGCGCCCGTCCAGTTGTTGTTCATGTTCTGGTAGATGTGCCAGGTGATGCCCGCCTTCTGCAGCACGTCCGGCAGCGTGTCCCACTTGAAGGAGTTGTTGACGTACTTGTAGTTGTAGGCACCCGAGGTCGGGTCGGTCTGGCCCGTGCCGTCGGTCTTCTGCGCCCGGCCCGCGACCCAGTTGGAGGGGCTGGGCCAGCAGCGCGAGTTCACCGGCTCGGAATCGGTGTCCGTGCTGTTGATGCCCTTCTTGCGCAGCTCGGGGTTGAAGCTGGAGCCCGACCAGAACACGACGCGGTTCGGATCGGTGCCGGTGAGGATGGAGCAGTGGTAGCCGTCGCAGAGCGTGAAGGCATCGGCCAGCGCGAACTGGAACGGGATGTCCTCGCGCAGGTAGTAGCCCATCGTCACCTGGTTCTTGAACTGGATCCAGCGGTCCATCTTTCCCTGGTTCCATGCGCCTTGCATGTCGGGGAAGCTGTGCGGCGCGCCCGAGCCGATCAGCGCATTGGCGATCGTGGAGTCGCGGCGGAAGGGCTGGATCTCCGGGCCGCCAACGACGGTGTTGGGCTGGAAGAACACCGGCTTGCCGTTGGCCAGCGGAATCGGGAAGCGGTCGCCGAAACCACGCACGCCGCGCAGGGTGCCGAAGTAGTGGTCGAAGCTGCGGTTCTCCTGCATCAGGATCACGATGTGCTTGATGTCGTTGATGGTGCCGGTGTCGACGGCGGCCTCGATGGCCAGCGCCTTGCGGATCACGGGCGGCAGCATCGTCA
This sequence comes from Variovorax sp. 770b2, assembly GCF_900115685.1. GTDB lineage: Bacteria > Pseudomonadota > Gammaproteobacteria > Burkholderiales > Burkholderiaceae_C > Variovorax. The sequence continues at coordinate 2,216,679 of NZ_FOXJ01000001.1, forward strand.
GGGCCGAGGCGGCGCCGATGGCGCCGGCCGACTTGCGGAAGAAATCGCGACGGTTGGGGGTGTTCATGGGTGGTCTTTCAACGCGGGGAAATGAAGAGCGGATCGGGTAGCGATGGCGGCGTCAGGGCGCGCACTTGAGGGCCGGCGCGGGCTGCTGGGGCTGGTCGCCGCCGGGCTGCTGCGGACCGCTGCCGCCGGCGGGCGGCGTCTGGCCCGGCGGAAGGATGGGCAGGCCACCACCACCGCCGCCGCCACCACCACCGCCGCAGGCGGCGAGGCCAAGGCACAAGACGAGGCCCGCCGCAGCGAGGCCGTACCGGGAAGAAGCTGATTTCATGAGGTGTCCTTTGGAGTCGGTTGGGCGTGGGAAAGCGAAAAGCAGAAAACGAGGGCGAAGCCGGTCCCCTGCGGGCCCGCGAAGGGCTCGCACCGGCATCGGAAGAAAGTCGGGAATGGGTGGGGCTAGCGCTCAGGCATAGCGGCTGCGCAGGCGGGCTGCGACCCTGTCGAGCACGAGGACCGTGAGGAAGATCGCGATCAGGATCGTTCCGACATGCGCGTAGTTGTACATGTCGTAGCGGCCCTTCAATTCCTGCCCGATGCCGCCCGCGCCCACCAGGCCCACCACGGTGGCCATGCGCACGTTGCGGTCCAGCACGTACAGCGTGTAGGCGATGAACTGCGGCATCACCTGCGGCAGCACCGCGAAGCGCATCACCTTCAGCTTGTTCGCGCCGATGGCGCGCAGCGCCTCCTGCGGCTTGTCGTCGGCGGTCTCGATGTCTTCCGCGTAGAACTTGCCGAGAAAGCCCGCCGAGTGCAGCGCAAGGGCCAGCACGCCGGCAATGGGACCGAAGCCGTAGGCCAGCACCAGGAACAGCGCGCTCACCAGTTCGGGCACCGCGCGGAACATGCCCACCACGCTGCGCGCCAGCGTGTAGACCGCGCGGTTGGGCGTGTAGTTCTTCGCGCTGCACCAGGCCAGCGGCGCGCTCAGCACGATGGCCAGCAGCGTGGCCCAGATGGCGATCTCGAAGGTCTCCAGCATCTTCACCGCCACATGCCAGAGATAGCCGAAGGGCTCCACCAGCACCTCGCGCTGGTCGACCTCCTCCTCCATCTGCAGCGTCTGCGGATTGAGCTTGGGCTGGCGCGATTCCTCAGACTCCACGTGCGAGAACCACGGCAGCCGGTTGCGGTCGAAGCCCTCGATGCGCGCGACCTCGGTGCGCTCGGACACCTGCGGCGGAAAGAGCGAGCGCGCGATGGTGCCCAGGCCCGAGAGCACCTGCGACTGGTCGCGCAGGCCCACGGCGGCGAGCACGCCCTCGCCGGTGAGCGAGAGCATGCGGCCCATCTCCACGCGCTGGCCGGCGAAGCAGCCGACGACGATGACGAGGAACAGCACGACGAGGCTGCGGGTGCCGAAGGGGCGCGGCAGCTCCCAGGCGGATGCGGGGCGGGTCATTGCGCCATCTCCAGCAGGCCGGCATGGCTCGTATGGCCGGGATGGCCGTCGTGCAGCGGCAGCACGGCCTCGGGTTCCGTCGGCACCGCCTGCGGATGCGCCGCGGTCGCGGGACGGCCGTAGATCGCATCGAAGACCTTGGGATCGAACGCTTCGGGCGCCCCGTCGAACACCACCGCGCCGTGGCGCAGCGCCACGATGCGGTCGGCGAATTCGCAGGCCAGCTCGATCTGGTGCAGGCTGCACAGCACCGTGGTGCCGCGCTCGCGTGCCTCGCGCCGCAGCAGCGAGAGCACGTCGTGGCTGGTCTGCGGATCGAGGCTCGCCACGGGCTCGTCGGCGAGCACCAGCGGCGGATCGAGCATGAAGGCGCGCGCGATGCCCACGCGTTGCTGCTGGCCGCCCGAGAGTTCGCTCACGCGGCGCAGCAGGTGCGGCTCCTGCAGCCCCACGGATTCGATCAGCGCGCAGGCCTTGGCGCGCTGCGCGTCGGTGAACAGGCCCAGCAGCGCGCGCCACGTCGGCATCGCGGGCAGCGCACCGGCCAGCACGTTCTCGGCGACGGTAGAGCGCAGCACGAGGTTGAACTGCTGGTGGATCATGCCGATGCGCGGGCGGATACGGGCCAGCGCAGCGGCCACGATCGGTACGCCCTCGACCTGCACCGCCCCCTGCGTGGGCCTGACCAGCCCGTTGGCCATGCGCAGCAGCGTCGACTTGCCCGCGCCGGAAGAGCCCAGCACCACGCAGAACTGGCCGGCCGGCACCTGCAGCGAGACGCCGTCGAGCGCGCGCGTGCCGTCGGCATAGCGCATGGCGACCGAATCGAAGTTCAGCATGGCCGTGCTCAACGCTCCGCGGCCTTGGAGAGGATGCGGCCCTTGAGCTCGTCGGTCAGCAGGCCCAGCTTCTCGGCGGCGACGTTGAACTCGTCCTCCGAGAACTTGGTGTCGTAGCCGTCGATCTTGCCGCCGCCGTAGCCGCGGATCATGTCGGGCGTGATGCCGGGCGCCTTGTTGACCGTCTGGAACGCGTCCTTCAGCCTGGTCTTCAGCGGCTCGGGCAGCTTGGAGTTCAGCGCGAGCGGCGGGTACGGAATGGCGATGCTCTTGGCGATGACCTTCATGGTCTTCGGATCGACCGCGCCTTGCTTCACGGCCTTCTCGTACGAGTCGAACGAGAGCGAAGCCACGTCGACCTGGTCCTGCACCAGCGCGGCCAGGCTGCTTGCGTGGCTGCCGGTCATGCGGATGGCCGAGAGGTCCTTGGCCGGGTCCATGCCCGCGTCCATGAGCATCGCGACCTGGAAGGTGAAGCTGGAAGCCGAGTTGACGTCGCCGAAGGCCACGCGCTTGCCCTTGACGTCCTTGATGGTGGCGATGGGCGCATTGGCCTTGGCGAACATGCCGGCGTAGTACACCGAGGCGCCCTTCTCCACGCCCACGGCCAGCAGCTGCGCGCAGCCGCGCTTGTGGGCCTGCACATAGGACACGGGGCCGAAGAAGGCGATGTCGGCGAGCTGGTTGCACATGCCCTCGACCACGGCGCCGTACGACTGGCCGACCTTCAGGTCGAAGTTCAGGCCCGTGGTGCGCGTGATGGCGTTGAAGACCGGCGCGTAGTCGGCCTTGGTGCCCGACTCGGTGCCGCCGTCGGCGGGAATCAGCAGCACGCGCAGCGGGTGCTCGCGCGAGCCGTCGGCCACGGATTGCGCATGGGCCGGGAGGGAAAGTGCTGCGGACAGCGAGAGTGCGGCGGCCGCGACGGCCAGGAGCTTGTTCATGATCGTTCCTTCGTTTCGGATCGGGTGGGCAGAGCGGGAGAACTGGAGAGCGGGTTCATCGCTGGGATGCCGGTGAGCTTAGAAACGAAAGATGACAGGAAAATGAAATTAGCTCAGTACAAAACCATAAATCAATTGAGCAATGTTCAATACAATCCGGCGCCATGGCCGAGTTACCGGTCGGCCGATACCGGAGATCCATGAGAACGAATTTCAAGACAGCAATGGCAACAGCAACTGCATCAGCGAACGGCGAATGGCTCACCCAGGCCCGCCACCTGCTCGTCGACCTGGACGGCACGCTGGTGCGCCAGCAGGAAGCGATCGACGGCGCGGCCGAACTGCTCGCGCACTTTCACGACCGCTACGCCATCGTTTCCAACAATTCCACGCACACGGCGCAGGGCCTCGCGCTGCGGCTGCGCCGGCTGGGGCTGCGCGTGCCGCCCGGGCGCATCGTGCTGGCCGGCGAACTGGCGGTGCGCCAGCTGGCGCAGCAGCACCCCGGCGCGCGCGTGCTGCTGATCGGCAGCCAGGCCCTGCAGCGCTTTGCGCGCGCCGAAGGCTGCGACCTGGTGCAGGCGAATGCCGACTTCGTGCTGCTCGCGCTGGACATGCACTTCAGCCACGCGCGGCTCGCGCTCGCCGCCAACGAACTGCTGCGCGGCGCCAGGCTGATGGTGACCAACGCCGACGCCACGCACCCCGGCCCGCAAGGCCGCGTGGTGCCCGAGACGGGCGCGCTGCTCGCGGCCTTGGTCGCCGCGAGCGGCGTGCAGCCCTGGCGCGTGATCGGCAAGCCCGCGCCGCTGCTGTTCGAGGAAGGCTTGCGCCGCCTGGGCGCAGAGCCGGAGACCACCGTGGTCATCGGCGACAACCCGCTCACCGACGCCGAAGGCGCCGCGCGGCTGGGCATGGCGTGCCTCCTGGTGGGGCAGGCACCGGGGGCGGTCGCGCCCACCGTGGCCGGGTTGTTCAGGCCCTCTTCTCCGGTCGCTTCGCCTGAAGAATCGCCTCAATACCTCTTGAGCGAGAGCACGTCGAAGGTCTGGCGCAACGTGCGCACCGAGGTGTCGTAGTCCGAGAGCGCGAGGCAGGCGATCAGCACGTCGATGATCGCCAGCTGCGCGAGGCGGCTGGTCATCGCCTCGGTGCGAAAGCTGGTCTCGCGCGCCATGGTGAACAGCACCACGTCGGCGAAGGCCTGGATCGGCGACTTGCCGAAGTTGGTGATGCACACCGTCGAAGCGCCCGCTTCCTTTGCGAGGCGCGTGGCCGTCACCGTCTCGTGCGTGCTGCCCGAGTGCGAGATGGTGAGCACCGCCACCTTCGGATCGGTGAGCGAGGCGCTGATGGCCTGCACGTGCGAGTCGACCACCACCTTGGCATTGAGGCCGATGCGCAGCATGCGGTAGTGGGCGTCTTCGGCGATGGTGGCGGAGCTGCCGATGCCGTAGATCTCGATGCGCTCCGCGCGGCGAAAGAGCTTGACCGCGCGCTCCATCGACTTCGCATCGAGCGTGGCCTGCGTGTCGTGCAGCGTCTGCACGTTGCTCTGGAAGATCTTGCGGATCACCGCGTCGGCCTTGTCCTGGGGGTCCAGGTCTTCGTGGATGAACTGCACCGGCCGCACGATCTCCTGCGCGAGCGCGATCTTGATCTGCTGGAAGCCGGTGGCGCCCAGGTTCTTGCACAGGCCCACGATGCTGCCTTCGCTGGAGCCGGTGCGCTCGGCCACCTCGCTCACCGACATGTGGACCACCTCGCGCGGGTTCTTCACGATGAAGTCGGCGATGCGCTGGCCCACGGGGCCCAGCGACGACCACAGCGTTTCGATGCGCGCCAGCACCGCCGACACCTGGCCGTCGGGCAACTCGGGCGGCGGCATGCCGGTGGCCTTGGGGCTGGCGGATCGGGGGGTGCTGTGGCTGCTGTTGCGCTTCATGGGCCGCGAGCTTACCCGCCCGGGATGGCGGTTTGATGCGACTGTTCGGCCGGCGCACGCAGGCTGCGGAGCGGGCGGCGCGCATACTGGGTTCTCCTTTGCTGCTTCGAGGCCTCGCCCGCGAGGCCCCGCATCCCTTCCGATGCCGGACTACGAAATCAAGCTGGAGCGCATCGCCATCGCGGGTGCGGATGACCTGGTCATCCGGTCGCTGCTCGACCGCCGGCAGTACGCCGACCCGCAGGGTGCCGCGGCCGCGCAAGGCATCTCGTCGGCGGCGTGGCCGATGTTCGGCCTCCTGTGGCCCTCGGGCGCGCAACTGGCCGCGCGGATGGCGATGCACCCCGTCGTGCTCGGCGCCCGCGTGCTGGAAATCGGCTGCGGTCTCGCGCTCGCGAGCCTGGTCGGCCACCGCCGCGGCAACGACATGACCGCGAGCGACTGCCATCCGCTCGCGGCGGGCTTCCTGCTGGAGAACCTGCGCTTGAACGCGCTGCCGCCGATGAAGTACCGGCGCGGCCACTGGGGCATGCGCGAGACGAGCCCCGAGGGCGCCGAGGGCGATGTGCACGGCGCCTTCGACCTCATCATCGGCAGCGACCTGCTGTACGAGCGCGATGCGCACGGCTTGCTGGCCGCCTTCATCGGCCGGCATGCGGGCCCGGCCGGCGAGGTGTGGATCGTCGATCCCGACCGCGGCAACCGCCCCGCCTTCAACCGGCAGATGGCCGACGAAGGCTTCGGCATGTGCGAGGAGCGGCTCGATCAACGCGCGGCGCTGGGCCGCGTGGCGTATCGGGGCCGGCTGCTGACCTACCGGCGCACCGGCTCAGGACGACTGCCGGCCGTCCCTCGCGGCCAGCACCACGATGCCCACCGCGCAGACCGCGAACAGGACTCCTGACGGCACCGCGCCGATGGTCGACAGCAGCCAGCCGTACAGGTCGGTCAGCATGGCGATGACCCGGTTGCCGCTCTCTTGCCGGCCCAGGTCGTTGGCGATGAACGCGTTGAACGACAGCACCCCGAAAACCAGTGCGAGAAAACCGGTCACGATCCACTCCCACGGCCTGGGCCTGGAGTTCGTTCGCACCGTGGTTGCCCGCCATGGCGGCACGATCGATGGCCATGCGGCGCCCGGCGCCGGAGCCACTTTCTGCATCTCTTTGCCGCGCGCGCGATGACACTGCGGGAAAGTGTGAACACCTTCACGGCATTCGCACGAATCGGGCATGCAACGCGAATGAATGTTGACGAAATCTCGCATTCGGCTTCCGTCGACGCCTGTGCTCGGAGACGATCCGCTCCATGTCATTGTTGTCGCACTTGGGTGGTCGCTCTTCGGACGGCCAGATGACTGTGTGGTCTCGAAAGGGACCGGATGCCACCGGGCATTCGCGCATCAACGCAGCCAGCGCAATGCAGTCGCCCATGAGGGGGGAGGAAGTCGGGATGAAGAAGAAAAAAAGCACAGCCGGTCTACGGTACAGGGCCCTGGGCCCGTGCAGCACGGTGCACGCGGGGCGCTTCGATGCAAAGGATTCGAAGGCCCCGCCGGCTCCGGCTCGTGATTTTCACCTCTGAAGAAACGCGTATGAAGACCCATCCCGGGGACACGTTGTCCCTGGCTCTTCTCGATGGAGAGGAACCGCAGAGAACAGTGCTTCGCACAAGGCTTCGGCAGCTGGGGCACGCGTGCAGCGTGTTCTCCAGCGCCAGCGAACTGATCCTGGCGCTGAGCGGCGGGCAGCGATTTCAATTGCTGCTGGCGGTGCCGTCGGACGAAGCGTCGCTCGGTGGCCTGCCCGCTGCATGCCAGGTGCTTGGAATGCCGGTTCTCGTGGTCGTCCCGGACGGCCAGTGGCGGCATCTTTCACTGCAGGGCAAGGGTTTCGAATCGAGCGGCACGCTCGGTGCCGACGTGTCCCGGATGGCGGATGCGGAGCTCGATTGGCTGGTCCGTGCGCTGGTCCAGCGCAAGAACACTGCGGCCGGCATGGCCCGCCCCCACGGGGCGACCGTATGGGGCAACTACCATTTCTACGAAGGCAGCCGCCATGTGCAATTCAACGGACAGGAGATGAGGCTTCAGCCGCGCCAGTTCGTCCTTGCCTTGCAGCTGTTCCGGCACGTCGGCCGCGTGGTGGAGCGGGAGTGGCTGTGGAAGGTCCTGTGGCGGGTTCCCGTCCTGGTCGAAGGCAAGCGGGCCCTGGACGCCTGTGTCTCCAACGTGCGAAAGCGCCTCGAGCTGAACGGCGAGCACGGGTTCCTGCTGCGCGCCGTGTACGGACAGGGCTACCAGCTCATCGAGGTGCACGCACACGGCGCTTTGCCGGCCGGCATCGCCGCGGAGCAAGCCGCGGCGCCGGCCTCGCCCACGCACTAGTACTCCCGCAAGGCCCAACTGCTGACCAGGGCGAAGTACTCGCGCAGCCAGATGTTGTAGCGCAGGTACAGGGGCGTATCCGCCCCGAGCGTGGTGACGGCCGGATAGCCGGCGCGCCGGGCGATCAGGCCTGCGCGCAGCGTGTGGAAATCGCTCGTCACGAGATGGATGGGCGCATCGTCGGGCACCCCCGCGGCCGCAAGCAGACGGCGGCTGAAGACCAGGTTCTCCTGCGTGCTTGTGCTGAGCTCCTCCTTGACGATGCGATGCGCCGAAAGTCCGCGTTCCTGGAGGTATGCCGCCATCACCTCGCCTTCGCTCTGCGTTCTGAAGCTGATGCCCCCGCTCACCACGACCAGGGCGTCCGGGTGGCGGAGCGCATCGCGCAAGGCGAGGTCCAGCCGGGCGACGAGCGTGGGCGACGCCGCGGCACCAGGCGATCCCGATCCCAGGACCACGATCGCGGCCGGCGCAGTCGTGGGGAGCTGCGTCGATGCCCTGGTTGCCAGGACGCTCCAGAAGACGGCCACCGTTGCGAGCCAGAGGAATACGCCGTACCAGAACCAGCGCCAGAGGGTTGCGCGCCTCGGGGTGGCGCCCAGCCAGCGTTTCATCGGCACCCACCAGAGACCGAGGCTGCAAAGGCCGAGCCCCATCACCAGTGGCAAGACGACGCCGAGATTAAAGTACCCGGTCGCTATCAGGACCCCTCCGTCCAGCAGCAGCAAGAGCCCCAGGACACTGGCCACCGCACGTTTCACGTTATGCATCGCAAGGAAATTCATCGGCCCGAACTCTATCCCTGCCATCGGCGCATTCGTGGCGTCCGGGCGGAAGAAAGAGGGCATGGGCGTCATGTGTCACGCATTCACGCTGGGCTGCGGCGCTTGCCGCTCCCGGAATCGCGGTTCACCTTCAACTGGCAGGAGTGACATGACCATCCCCACCCCCGTCCCCATCGGGCGACGCCTGGCCCTTGTCTCGGAGACGGACATCGAGATCTACCGGTTCCAACCGGCAGGCCATGTCGCCGCAACGCTGGGCACCAGGAATGGGCCGGTGTGCGCCCCGCTCCTCGTCTACAGCGTGCTCTCGGCTGACAGCATCCGCCTGGTCCATAGCGACGGGGTGGCCATCACCTGGACGAACATCGAGATCGAGCGCGACGTCCTGCGCGCCGAATGCGAGGGCCGGATCAAGACCTTCACGATCGAGTGACGCGGCAGCCGCCGAAACAGCAGGAGCACCAACGAAAAAACGGGCCAGTTGGCCCGTTCTTCATTGCGTCAGTTGACGATCGACTCAGCGCGTAGCCTGGCGCGTGAACGACACGCTGGGCTTCTTGTAGGCTTGCGGCACTTCGTCGCGGTAGAAGGCGCGGCGGTCGAGACTGGCGAACGGATCGTGCGCCTTGGCAACGGCTTCGGCCTGGATGGTTGCGCGGTCGGCGGTCGAGGTGAACGCTTGTGCGCCGGCGGTGGCACCGTCGCCGTATTCGTTGCCGGCGCGTGCGGCGGCAACAGCTTGCGGAGCGACTTCTGCACGCGACACCGACGAGTTCACGGTGTGCACGCCGTCATAGGTTTCTGCTTGCGCACCGGCGGCAGCCAGGAGCGAGAGAGCAGCAGCAGCGAGGATCTTCGAGGCATTCATTTCAATCTCCTTCAATCGGTTGGTTGGTGAGGAGAAGTTTGATCCTGAAGCCCTTCAAAAAACCGCGGCAAAAAGAATCGCGGCGTTCACAGGATTGAAACAATCGGGGTTTGCACCGAACCGCGGTGCGCCCCGATTTGCTAGCGCAACACTAGTGCGAAATCATCCACGGCCGCTTCGACGGCGCCGACTTCGCACCGCTCGGCGCGGTCACCGTCGCGCTGCGGCGGGGCGACCCCGAGCAGCAGCCGCAACCCGCCGGATGCTTGAAGCGCGCGTAGTCGCGGGAGCTCCCGGGCTCGTGCCGCGCGCGCTCGTTGGTGTCCATGGCGCTGCGCGTGCCGGAGGCCATCAGCGACAGCCGCGGTGCGGCCGAAAGTACACGCGGCGATGCGCAGCCGCAGTCCGGGCACGCGGCCGGCTCGTCGCGCTGGCCCGAAGGCCGCAGCGCATCGAAGCCACCACACTGCCCGCAGGCGTAGTCGTAGGTCGGCATGTCCGTTTCTTCAGCGCAGGTCGTGCGACAGCGGCATGTCGATGCTGCCGTCGATCATCTTCGTCGGGCCCGAGGCGTTCGGGTTGATGTCGAAGTCGAAGATGCCCGTGGGCAACCACAGCGTGGCGCAGGAGTTGGGCACGTCCACGATGCCGCTGATGTGGCCCTGCACCGGCGCCGTACCGAGAATCGAATAGGCCTGCGCGCCCGAGTAGCCGAACTTCTTCAGATACTCGATCGCGTTCAGGCAGGCTTGGCGATAGGCCACGTTCACGTCCAGGTAATGCTGCTTTCCGCTCTCGTCGACCGAGATGCCTTCGAAGATCAGGTAGTCGTTGTACTGCGGCGTGATCGGGCTAGGCTTGAAGATCGGGTTCTTGATGCCGTACTTGGCCATGCCGCCCTTGATGAGCGTGACCTTCATGTGGACCCAGCCCGCCATCTCGATGGCGCCGCAGAAGGTGATTTCGCCGTCGCCCTGGCTGAAGTGCAGGTCGCCCACGCTCAGGCCCGCGCCATCGACATAAACAGGGAAGAACACCTTCGAGCCACGCGACAGGTCCTTGATGTCGCAGTTGCCGCCGTGCTCGCGCGGCGGCACGGTGCGCGCGCCCTCGGCAGCGGCCTTGGCGCGGGCCTCGCCGGTCATCTTGCCCATGTGCGCGGTGCCGGCGAACGGCGGATTCGCAAGGCCGGGCACACGGTCCGGGTCGGTGGCGATGAGCTTGCCTTCGCGCTCGTTCCACATGTCGAGCATGGGCTTGTCGGGCAGGCAGCCGATCAGGCCCGGGTGGATCAGTCCCGCGAAGTTGACGCCCGGAATGTGGCGCGAGCTCGTGAACATGCCCTTGAAGTCCCAGATCGATTTCTGCGCTTCGGGAAAGTGATCGGTGAGGAAACCGCCGCCGTTCTTCTTCGAGAAGAAACCGTTGAAACCCCAGAGGCTGTCCTGCTTGGCGCCGATGTCCAGCAGGTCGACCACCAGCAGGTCGCCCGGTTCGGCGCCCTTCACGCCCACCGGGCCCGAGAGATAGTGGACCGTGCTCAGGTCGATGTCGCGCACGTCGTCGGCGCTGTCGTTGTTCTTGATGAAACCGCCGGTCCAGTCGAAGGTCTCCAGAATGAAGTCATCGCCCGGATTGACCCAGCAGGCCATCGGAATGTCCGGATGCCAGCGGTTGTGGATGTTCTCGTTCTCCGTGGGCGATTGGGTCAGATCGACCTTGATCAGCGTGTCCGTCATTTGCAGTGGCTCCTGGTTGGGTTGTGGTTAAACGGAGAGATAGGCCTTGATGTGATCGACATCGGTCTTGTCGCGCGCCGTCTCGTGCACGAGCCGTCCGCCTTCGATGACGAAGAGCCGGTCGGCCACGTCCATCGCGAAACTGAGCACCTGCTCGGACACGATGATGGTGATGCCGCGCAACTTGCGGACCTCGTTGAGCGCCTTGGCGATGTCCTTGATGATCGAAGGCTGGATGCCTTCGGTGGGCTCGTCGAGCAGCAGCACCTTGGGGTCCGTGACGAGCGCGCGCGCAATCGCCAGTTGCTGCTGCTGGCCGCCCGAGAGGTTGCCGCCCTTGCGGCTCTTCATGTCCCACAGCACGGGGAACAGCGCATAGATTTCCTCGGGAATTCGCCGCGTCTTCGAGTTCTCCAGGCCCGTCTGGATGTTCTCTTCCACCGTCAGCGTCGGGAAGATCATCCGGCCCTGCGGCACGTAGGCAATGCCCTTGGCCACGCGCCTGAAGCTCTCGTCGCGCGACACGTCCTGGCCCGCCACCTCGATGCGCCCGCTCTTGATCGGCAGCACGCCCATCAAGCTCTTGAACAGCGTGGTCTTGCCCATGCCGTTGCGGCCCATGATGGCGACCGTTTCGTTGGCATGGCCCACGAACGAAATGCCGTGCAGCGCCTCGCTCTGGCCATAGGCGGTGTGCAGGTCGTCGACCTTCAGCATGATGTTGCTCATGGTTCAGTGCCCCAGGTAGACGTCGATGACCTTCGGGTCCGCCTGCACCTTCTCCATCGGCCCTTCGGCCAGGATCTTTCCCTGGTGCATCACGGTGACCTTGTGCGCAATCTGCTTGACGAACGCCATGTCGTGCTCGATGACGATCACCGCGCGGTTCTGGCAGATGCGCTTGAGCAGGTCGGCCGTGAGTTCGCGCTCGCGCGCGCTCATGCCGGCGATGGGCTCGTCGAGCATCAGCAACTCGGGCTCCTGCATCAGCAGCATGCCGATCTCCAGCCACTGCTTCTGGCCGTGGCTCAGCAATCCGGCCTCGGTGCGCAGCTTGTCCGCGAGGCCGATGTCTTCGGCCACGGCCTGCACCTTCGACTTGACCTCGTCGTCGCATTTGAAGGCCAGCGCGCCGAACACCGAGCGGCCCTTGGGGAAGGACACTTCCAGGTTCTGGAACACGCTCAGGTTCTCGTAGATCGACGGCGTCTGGAACTTGCGGCCGATGCCCAGCCGCACGCGCTTGTGCTCGGCCATCCTGGTGAGCTCGGTGTTCTTGAACTTGATGCTGCCGGCGCTGGCGCGGGTCTTGCCGCAGATCAGGTCGAGCAGCGTGGTCTTGCCGGCGCCGTTGGGGCCGATGATCACGCGCAGCTCGTTCTTGTCGATGTAGAGCGTCAGGTCGTCGATGGCCTTGAAGCCGTCGAAGGAGACGGTGAGGTCTTCCACGGCGAGTGCGAAGTCGGTGTTGCTCATGGGTGTTCCGGTGTTCTTCAGGCGCGCTGGCTGCCGACGCCTTCGGGCAGGTGGGGTTCGGGCGCTGCGGCAGGTGCGGCCGAGGCCGGCGGCGTCATCGGCATGGCGGGCGGTGGCTGCACCGCGGCCTCGCGCAGCGCCTGGCGGCGGCCCTTCCACCAGGGCTTGATCTTTTCATCCCAGAGGCCCGCGAGCCCCATCGGGAAAGCCATGGTCACGCCGATGAAGAGACCGGCCATCAGGAACAGCCACAGGTCCGGAAAGCTCTCCGAGAACAGCGTCTTTCCCGCATTCACCAGCAGCGCGCCATACACCGCGCCCACCAGGCTCATGCGTCCGCCGACCGCGCAGAAGATCACCATCTCGATGGACGGCACGATGCCCACGAAGCTCGGCGACATGAAGCCCACCTGCAGCGCGAACATCGCGCCACCGATGCCCGAGAGCCCGGCCGCCAGGCAGAAGGTGAAGACCTTGAAGTTCGACACGTCGTAGCCCGAGAAGCGCACGCGGTCTTCCTTGTCGCGCATGGCCAGCAGCAGCGTCCCGAGCTTGCTGGTCTGCACCCATCGGCACAAGAGGATGCTCAGCACCAGCAGGCCCACGCAGACGTAATACAGGATGTACTTGGCGCTGTCGGTGCGCGTGTCCCAGCCCAGCATGGTCTTCAGGTCGGTCATGCCGTTGACACCGCCCGTGTAGCCCTGCTGGCCGATGATGAGCACGGTGCAGATGAGCGCCACCGCCTGCGTGATGATCGCAAAGTACACGCCGCCCACGCGGCGCTTGAACATCGCGAAGCTCACGAGCCAGGCCAGCGCCATCGGTGCCAGCACCACCAGCGCGAGGCTCAGCGGCAGGCTCTTGAACGGGAGCCACAGCGCGGGCAGTTCGGTGATCTGGTTCCAGTCCATGAAGTCCGGGATGCCGGGCGTGGACTGGATCTTTGTCGTGATCGGGTCGGAGGCTTCGAGCTTCAGGAACATCGCCATCGCGTAGCCGCCGATGCCGAAGAAAACCCCCTGCCCCAGGCTCAGCACGCCGCCGTAGCCCCACACCATCACGAGCCCCACGGCCACGAAAGCGTAGGTGAGGTATTTGCCCACGAGGTTGAGGCGAAAGATGTCGAGCGAGAGCGGCAGCACGACCGCCAGCAGCAGCACCAGCAGCAAGAGGCTGCCCAGCTGGTAGCGCAGGATCGAGGCCTTGATGAAATTCATCGGAACGTTCTCCAGGAAGGAATCGGGTTCATCAGCGGCGCACCTTGACGGCAAAGAGGCCTTGGGGTCGCATCATCAAGATCAGCACGATCAGCGAGAGCGTCAGCACCTTGGCCATCGAGCCGGTCATGAAGAACTCCGAGATCGACTGCGTCTGCGCAATGCCGAAGGCCGAGACCACCGTGCCCAGCAAGCTCGCCGCGCCGCCGAAGGTGACGACCAGGAAGGCATCGACGATGTAGAGCGAGCCCGAGGTCGGCCCGGTCGAGCCGATGGTGGTGAAGGCCGCGCCGGCCATGCCTGCGATGCCGCAGCCGATGGCGAAGGTCAGGCGGTCGGTCTTCATGGTGTCGATGCCGGTGGCGTTGGCCATCGTGCGGTTGGCCACGGTGGCACGCACCCTGAGGCCCCAGCGGCTCTTGTGCAGCGCGATCAGCACGCCGGCCGTGACCAGCGCGGTGAGCGCGAGCACGAAGAGCCCGTTGATCGGAATGTCCAGGCCTTCATGCGGCGTCCACGAGCCCATGATCCATTCGGGCAGCGTGGGGCTCACTTCCTTCGGGCCGATGAAGGTGCGAAAGATCTGCTGCAGGCCCAGGCTCACGCCCCAGGTGGCGAGCAGCGTGTCGAGCGGGCGCTTGTAGAGGTGGCGGATCAGCACCCACTCCACGATCCAGCCGACGATGAAGGCGAACACGAAGGCCAGGCCGATGGCGATCGGAAAGTAATACGGCATGAACGCGGGCGCCATCGTTTCGGTGACGCGCGCAGCCAGGTAGATCGAATAGGCGCCGATGGTCATGAACTCGCCATGCGCCATGTTGATGACGCCCATCTGGCCGAAGATGATCGCCAGGCCCAGGCCCATGAGCAGCAGCACCGCGAAGAGGCTCAGCCCCGCGAAGCCCTGCATGAGGCCGATGTTCATCATGTCCGACAGAGTCATGGCGGGAAGTCCGGAGTGTTGGGGGTTGCGCCCCCTCCCGCAAGCGGGAGAGGGTTCGGGTGAGGGCCGACGCCCTGCTTACTGGTAGCCCTTGGGGAACGGATCGGGTTTGATCAATTCAGCCGATTCGGCAACCACCTTGAACGTGCCGTCCAGCTGCCCTTGCCCGATGCGCGCCTTGCTCCACAGGTGGTGGTTCGCATCCAGCTTCACGTAGCCTTCGGGCGCCGTCTTCAGCTCGATGCCCGGCGAGCCCGCCACGACCTTGTCCACGTCGAAGCTGCCGGCCTTCTCCACAGCGGCCTTCCACAGCCACGGCCCGAGGTAGCCGGCCTGCGTCACGTCGCCGATCACCGCGTCCTTGCCGTACTTCGCCTTGAACGCGGCCACGAACTTCTTGTTGTTCTCGTTGTCCAGCGACTGGAAGTACTTCATCGACGAGTAGAAGCCCGCGAAGTTCTCGCCGCCCACGCCGGTCATTTCGTCTTCGGTCACGGCCAGCGTCAGCAGGAACTGCTTGTCGCCGGTGATGCCCGCGGCCTTCAGCTGCTTGTAGAAGGCCACATTGGAGCCGCCCACCACCGCCGCGAAGATGCAGTCGGGCTTGGCCACCTTGATCTTGTTGATCAGCGAGTTGAAGTTGGTGTGGCCCAGCGGGTAGTACTCCTCGCCCTTGACCGAACCCTTCTGGAAGTTCTCGATGTGCTTGCGCGCGATCTTCATCGACGTGCGCGGCCAGATGTAGTCGGAGCCGACGAGGAAGAAGGTCTTGGCCTTCTTCTCCTTCGCGCCCCAGTCCAGGCCCCAGATGATCTGCTGCGTGGCCTCTTGGCCCGTGTAGATCACGTTCTTGCTCTGCTCCAGGCCTTCGTAGAAGGTCGGGTAGTACAGGAGGCCGTTTTCCTTTTCGAACACCGGCAGCACGGCCTTGCGCGAGGCGCTGGTCCAGCAGCCGAACACCGCGGCGCAATGGTCGTTGACCAGGAGCTTCTTCGACTTCTCGGCGAAGGTGGGCCAGTCGGAGGCGCCGTCTTCCTTGATGACCTTGATCTTGCGGCCCAGGATGCCGCCCATGGCGTTGATCTGGTCGATGGCCAGCTGCTCGGCCTGGATGGAGCCGGTCTCCGAAATGGCCATGGTGCCGGTGGACGAATGCAGCTGTCCCACCGTGACTTCGGTGTCGGTCACCGCGAGCTTGGTGGTGTTGACCTTGGCGGTGGGGAACTGCGACTGGCCGAAGCTCAGGCCGCTCAGGCCCATGACGGGCAAGGCGGCGGCGCCCTGCAGAAGGCGGCGGCGGCGCATGGCCAGGGCATCGAGCGTATCGAGGGAGGGATCGGAATCACGCGGCATCAGGAACTCCAGGCAGGTTGAGAAGCAGGTTGAGAAAAGCTGAGAAGGGTGAGCCGCGCACCATCGCAGTGCATCGGACGGTGCCCCGAGCACCATGGCTGGTACTTTAGAAATCAGTTGGCCGCAGGCGAATACGTCATTCAACGTAGCGGCCGTCCCGCGTCCTGCCCGCAGACTCGCGATCCAGACAACGGTGGTCCGTCAGTGGCAAGCGGCACAGGGAGCGCTTCTTGCTGTACCTGCCCCATGCCACCGCCGCCGCGAGAACCCGCCATGACATCCGTCTCCGGACAGAAGATCTTTCGCATCCGCCGCGACTACAACGCCTGGGTCGCGAACGAAACGCTGGAGGACTACGCGCTGCGCTACACGCCGCGCAGCTTTCGCAAATGGTCGGAGTTCCGGGTGGCCAACGCGGCGTTCGGCGCCACCTCGTTCCTCGCGCTGGAGGCCATCGGCGGGGCCATCGCGCTGAGCTACGGGTTCTCGAACGCGCTGTGGGCCATCCTGGTGGTGGGGCTCATCACCTTCCTCACGGGCCTGCCGATCTCGTACTACGCAGCCCGGCACGGCGTGGACATGGACCTGCTCACACGCGGCGCGGGCTTCGGCTACCTGGGCTCCACGCTCACCTCGCTCATCTACGCGAGCTTCACCTTCATCTTCTTCGCGCTGGAGGCGGCCATCCTCGCGCTGGCGCTGCAGATGTACCTGGACTGGCCGCTGTGGCTGCTCTACCTGGTGTCGTCCATCGTGATCATTCCGCTCGTGGCGCGCGGCATCACGCTCATCTCGGGGCTGCAGCTGTGGACGCAGCCGATCTGGATCGTGCTGTTCGTCTGCCCCTTCATCGCGGTGATGGTGAACAAGCCCGAGCTCTACGCCGACTTCACCGGCCTCGTGGGCCGCACCTCTGACAGCAGCGGCTTCGACCCGCTGATGTTCGGCGCGGCGGCCACGGTGGCCTTCTCGCTCGTGGTGCAGATCGGCGAGCAGGTCGACTACCTGCGCTTCCTGCCCGAGAAGACCGCCGCCAACCGCGGCCGCTGGTGGGCCGCCGTGCTGATCGCGGGGCCGGGCTGGATCGTGCCGGGCATGCTGAAGATGATGGGCGGCGCCTTCCTCGCCTTCCTCGCGCTGCAGCACGAGATACCGGCCGCGCATGCGATCGAGCCGACGCAGATGTACCTCACGGGCTTTTCGTACGTGCTGCGCGACCCGGCCTGGGTGCTGGGCATCACGGTGCTCTTCGTGGTGGTGTCGCAGATGAAGATCAACCTCACCAACGCCTATGCGGGCTCGCTGGCGTGGTCGAACTTCTTCGCGCGCCTCACGCACAGCCACCCGGGGCGCGTGGTGTGGCTGGTGTTCAACGTGGTCATCGCGATATTGCTGATGGCGCTGGGCGTGTTCGCCGCGCTGGAGCACGTACTGGGCTTCTACAGCAACATCGCCATTGCATGGGTGGGTGCGCTGGTGGCCGACCTGGTCATCAACAAGCCGCTGGGCTGGAGCCCGAAGACCATCGAGTTCAAGCGGGCGCACCTGTACGACATCAATCCCGTGGGCCTGGTCGCGATGCTGGTCGCGGCGGCGCTCGCGATGCTGGCCTACTCCGGCGCATTGGGCCAATGGGCGAAGGCCTTCTCGCCTTTCATCGCGCTGGCCACCGCGATGGCCGTCTCTCCGCTGCTGGCCTGGAAGACGCGCGGCCGCTACTACCTCGCGCGCACCGACATCGACCGGTGGGCGCCGGGCGAGAGCGTGAAGTGCTCGGTGTGCGACAACAGCTTCGAGTCGGAAGACATGGCGCACTGCCCCGCCTACAGCGCGCCGATCTGCTCGCTGTGCTGCACGCTCGAATCGCGCTGCCACGACCGCTGCAAGACCGACTCGCGCGCCGCCGAGCAGATGAGCGGCTGGCTGCAGGCGCTGCTGCCGCCGGCGCTGTCGGCGCGGCTCAATTTCCGCGTGGCGCACTACCTCTTGATCGCCACCTCGCTGATCGCGCTGCTGGCCACGGTGGTGGGCGTGGTCTATGCGCAGGAGGCGATCGCGGGCACCAGCGACCCGACCTTGTCCACGGCATTTCTGAAAGTGTTCGCGCTGCTCTCGGTGGTGGCCGCGGTGGCCGCATGGTGGGTGGTGCTGGGCAGCGAGAGCCGGCAGATGGCGCAGGAGGAATCGAACCGCCACAACAACCTGCTCGCGCTGGAGATCGAAGCCCACCGCCGCACCGACGCCGCGCTGCAGACCGCCAAGGAAGCCGCCGAGGCCGCCAACCAGGCCAAGACGCGCTACGTCGCGGGCATGACGCACGAGCTGCGCACGCCGCTCAACAGCATCCTGGGCTACTCGCAGATCCTGCTCAAGGGCGATGCCGTCGCACCGCCGCGCGAGGCCGTGCAGACCATCCACCGCAGCGGCGAGCACATGCTGGGCCTCATCGACGGCCTGCTCGACCTGGCGCGCATCGAGGCCGGCCGCCTGCAGCTGGAGCCGGCGCCGCTCGCGCTGCCGGCCTTTCTCGACCAGCTCGTGCACATGGTGCGGCCGCAGGCCGAGAGCAAGGGCCTGGCTTTCGTCTACACGCACGCGGGGCAGTTGCCGGCCTGGGTGCATGCCGATGCCAAGTGGCTGCGGCAGATCCTCATCAACCTGCTGACGAACGCGGTGCGCTTCACCGACAGCGGCACCGTCACGCTGCATGTGGACGCGCGGCGCGAGGTGCTGCGCTTCGACGTGGTCGACACCGGCATCGGCGTCGCGCCGCAGGACCACCTGCGCATCTTCGAGCCCTTCGAGCGCGGGGCCGCGGGGCGCCGCCGCGGCGAGCCGGGCACGGGACTGGGCCTCACGATCACCGCGCTGCTGACTTCGCTCATGGGCGGCGAGCTTGTCCTGGCGCAGACCTCGCCCGCGGGCAGCACCTTCAGCGTGCGCGTGTACCTGCGCGAAGTGGCCGACCCCGGCCCGCAGGCCAAGGGCGGTGCCTTGCGGCAGCCGGTGACAGGCTACATCGGCGCGCGCCGCACGCTGCTCGTGGTGGACGACCAGCCCGTGCAGCGCCAGATGCTCGCCGGCATGCTCATGCCGCTGGGCTTCGAGGTGCGCGAGGCCGCGAGCGGCACCGAGTGCCTGGACAGCCTGCGCGAAGAGCTGCCCTCGGCGATCCTGCTGGACCTCACGATGGACGACATGGACGGCTGGCAGACCGCCACCTCGGTGCGCGCCTCGGGCTTCGAGAGCATCCCGATCATCATCGTCTCGGCCAACATGTTCGAGAACCAGACCGAGCGGCTTCGCGCGGCGGGCTGCCAGGCCTTCGTCGGCAAGCCGGTGATCGAGTCGGTGCTCATCGCCACGCTGGAGCAGCACCTGGGCCTCGAATGGCTGTCGGCGAGCGACGCGATGCCGCCCGCGGGCGACGAAGAAAGCGCGGTGCGCCCGCCGCAGCTCGTTCTGTCGGAAGACGACCGCGCCGAACTGATGCGCCTCGTGCAGATGGGCCACGTGCGCGGCCTGCAGACGGCGCTCGACCGGCTGGCCGCGGCATCGCCCGCGGCGGCGGCCACCTGCACGTGGCTGCGCGGCATGGTCACGCGCTTCGACCTGGACAACCTCCGCAACGCACTGGCAGAAGATGCAGACACTCCTCTCGGCCCCGTCCTTTCGTCCTGAATCCGAACGCCCCGTGGTGCTGGTGGTGGACGACGCCCCCAGCAGCCTGGGCATGCTGTGCGACACGCTGGAGGCCAGCGGCTACACCGTGCTGGTGGCGGCCGACGGCGAGGCCGCGCTGCAGCGGCTCGAACTGGTGGTGCCCGACGCAATATTGCTCGACGGCCTGATGCCCGGCCTCTCGGGCTTCGAGACCTGCCGGCGCATCAAGGCCAACCCGGCGCTCGCGCACATTCCGGTGCTGTTCATGACGGGCCTGTCGGAAACCGCGCACGTGGTCGAAGGCTTCGAGTGCGGCGGCGTCGACTACGTGGTCAAGCCCATCCGCGCGCAGGAGGTTCTGGCGCGCCTGCACACGCATGCACGCAACGCCCGCATCACCCGCATGGCGCGCGATGCGGTCGACGTGGCCGGCATGGGCGTGGTGTTCGTGGACACGCGCGGGCGCATCGCGTGGCGCTCGCCGCAGGCTGCGCTGTGGCTGCATGCGCTCGAAGATCCGGTGTCGCCGGGGCTGCTGCCGCAGTCGCTCGCACCGGCGCTCGTGCCCGGTGCCGCGATCGCCGTCGGCACGGCGACGGGCATGCGGCTGTCGGTGCGCAACCTGGGTGCGGCGGCGCTCGGCGAGACGATGCTGCTGTTCGCCATGCAGCGCGATGGCGCCGGGGGCGCGGCGGGCGCTTCGTCGGCACGGCTCGCCGAAGCGGCCCTTACGCCGCGCGAGACCGAGGTGCTGTCGTGGCTCGCCAAGGGCAAGACCAACCGCGACATCGGCGAGATCCTGGGCACCAGCCCGCGCACGGTGAACAAGCACCTGGAGCACATCTTCGAGAAGCTGGGCGTGGAGACGCGCGCGGCGGCCGCGGCACTGGCGAGCGGGCAACTGGCCTGAAGGGGGGTAGGTACCCACCCCCCGGGTTTTCCGGTCATTGAATGCAGAGGCGTTGGTCTGCAGAATGACCGCATCACCGGAGATCAAGATGCTCTCGAAACTGCTCCCGTTCTCTTCCCCCGAAAGCGCCTACCGGCACAAGTTCCTGAACAACCAGGACGAGAACCTGTTCATGGGATCGTTCGAGAGCTTCGCCGCGGCCGAGGCCGGCGCGCCGCCCTCCAAGGCCGTGGGCTACGACCATGCCGAGGCCGCCAGCCTCTACAGCCCGCAGATCTATTTCTACGACTACCCGGGCCTGTTCTGGCTGGGCCGCTCGATCGACGCGGGCCTTGCGCGCATCTTCGATCTCGGCGGCCACATCGGCATCAAGTACTACGCGTTCCGCCGCGTGCTGAGCTACCCCGGCAACCTGCGCTGGACCGTGTGCGACGTGCCCAGCGTGGTCGACAGCGGCCGCGCGCTGGCCGTGCAGCGCGAGGCCACCGAACAGCTCGCCTTCACCACCGACTACCGCGACGCCAGCGGCTGCGACGTGCTGTATGCCTCGGGCAGCCTGCAGTACCTGCCGGTGCGCATCGACGAGATCCTGTCGTCGCTGGCCGCCAAGCCCAGGCGCATCGTGCTGAACACGACGGCCGTGCACCCCGAGCGCACGCTCTTCACGCTCAACAGCATCGGGGTGGCGGTGTGCCCCTACCGCATCGAGCACTACGACGAGTTGCTGGCCATGCTCACCCGCTCGGGCTACCGCAAGCGCGACGCCTGGCGCAACGAAGGCAAGCCGATCGAAGTGCCCTTTGTCGAAGGCGGCGACAAGACCTACTACGCGGGCGGGTGCTTCGACCTGATCTGAAGCGCTTACGGCAACCGGACGCTGTCCGCTTCAGACCGCGAACAGCGAATCCAGGTTCGCGAACGACTTCATCTCGATCGCATTGCCCGAGGGGTCGAGGAAGAACATCGTCGCCTGCTCGCCCGGCTCGCCCTTGAAGCGGATGTAGGGCTCGATCACGAACTTCGTCTGGCGCGCGACGAGCTTGTCGGCCATGGCCTGCCACTTGTCCATGGGAAGAATGGCGCCGAAGTGGCGCACGGGCACGTCGTGGCCGTCCACCGCACTCAAGGCCTTGTGGCCGCACTCGTCGGGCGCGAGGTGGGCCACGATCTGGTGGCCATAAAAATCGAAATCGACCCACTGGGGTGCGCTGCGGCCCTCGGGACATCCCAGCAGTTCGCCGTAGAACGCGCGGGCTTCGGCGATATCGCGCACGGGGAATGCGAGGTGGAAGGGAATCCGTGTTTCTTGGGTGCTCATGGGTGTCGTGGTGCGGAGGTGAATCTGGCTTGCCCGAACTTTAAGCAATCATCTCCATCACCGAAAACGATATATTTCTTCTCTGAGCCCCAATAATTTCGATGATTCCTCCATGATCGACGAACTCAAGACCTTCATCACCGTCTGCCGCCACGGCACGTTCGCCGCGGCGGGCGAGCGCATCGGCCTCACGCAATCGGCGGTCAGCAGCCAGATCAAGCGCCTCGAGGAGAGCCTGGGCTTCGTGCTCTTCGACCGGACGGGGCGCTCCGCCACGCTGAACGCGGCAGGCGAAACGACGCTGGCACGCGCCGAGGAAATCTGCGCCCTCTACGCCAGGCTCGGCGACCTGCCCGAGGACGCCACGAACCGCGGTCTGCTGCGCATCGGCGCCATCGCCTCGGCGCAGCCGACGCTGGTTGCGCGGGCGCTTGCGCGGCTGCGCCAGAGCCAGCCTCTGCTGCGCGTGCATGTGTCGCCGGGTGTATCGATGCGGCTCATGGACGACCTGGACGCGGGCAGCATCGATGCGGCGGTGATGATCCGGCCGCCCTTCGGCCTCCTTCCCGACCTGGCGTGGCAGCCGCTGGTGCAGGAGCCCTATGTGCTGATCGTGCCGGCCGATGTGCCTGGAAAGAACTGGCGCAGCCTCCTGCAGGAGCAGCCGTTCCTTCGCTACGACCGCGCCTCGTTCGGCGGGCGGATGGTCGAGCGGTTCCTCCGGCGCGAGGGGCTGCAGGTCAGCGACTCCATCGAGGTGGACGAGATATCCGGCCTCATCCACATGGCCGCCAAGGGACTGGGCGTGGGCCTCGTCCCGCTGGTCGAGGCCCATCTTCCACTGCCGCCGGGCGTTCGCACGCTGTCGCTGGGCGAGCACACCTTCCACCGCGAGGTCGGACTGCTGCAGCGCAAGCCGCGCGCCGGCTCGCCCGTGGTTGCGCAGTTAGCGCTGTGCCTGCAGGAAGCGGCTCGAAGCTCACGCGCGAGGCGATCGAAAAAACCTTGACCGTCTCCAGAAGGACGACCATCGGGAGCGCCCCCGCAAAACAGGCGCGCTTGCAGAGCGTCGCGCTAGCCGCCCGCGGCCGCAGCCGCCGGCCCCAGCCGGAAATCGACCGGCACCTGGATCGGTGCCATCACGGCGCGCCCGCTGCGCGTTTGCGCAGGGCTGAACTTCATCCGGAACACCGCCTCGGTTGCCGCCTCGTCGAGCACGGCGTAGCCGGAACTCTCGACCACGGTGGCGGTCGATGCGATGCCTTCGGTGCCCACGAGCGCGCGCAGCACCACCTTGCCCTCGTAGCCCCAGCGGCGCGCGGCCTCGGGATAGGTGACCTGGGGCGCGCTCGCATAGCCCGGCGCCTTGTCCACCGGGTCCTGCCGCTCCTGCGCGATGGCGTCGTTGACCTGCTGCAGGCGCGCACGCAGCGTGGCCGCACGCTCCGTGCGTCCGCGCCGCGCCTCGATGCCGCTCAACAGCTCGAGCGTCTCCGCGATGGCGGGGTCGTTGCGCCAGTACAGCAGCTGCCGCAGTTCGAGCGAACGGTTCGCGGCGGCCTCGGCACCGTCCAGGTCGCCGGTGGCGCTCAGGATCTGCCCCAGCGTGAAGAGCCCGCGCGCCAGTTCGGCATTGTTGGAGGACGTCGGCGCATTGAAGATCAGGATCGCCCGCCTCGCGGCAGCCTCGCCGCTGGCCGGCTGCCCGCGGGCCACCCAGGTGGCGGCCAGCTCGTCCAGCGTCAGCGCGATGAGCGCATCGCTGGGCGGCTTCTGCCGCTCCCCCACTTCGAGCGCGCGCTCCAGGTAGGCGACGGCGCCTTCGTAGTCCCTGGCGGCGCGGCGCGAGATGCCCAGCACCCGCAGCGTGTGCGCGACCTCGAACGAGCCTTGCGGCCCGGCGAGCGCCTCGCGCGTTGCCAGCGACTTCTGCAGCAAGGGCTCGGCGCGCACCGGCTGGTCCAGCACGGCGTACATCACGCCCTGCCCGTACTGCAGCTGGGCCAGGAGGGGCATGTCTTTCTCGGTCGGCGGGGTCAGCAGCGCGGTGGCCCGCGCGTAGAGCCGCTCGGCCTCGTCGGTGCGGCCATCGCCCGCGCACAGCCTGGCCAGGGACGCGAGCAGCGAGGCCAGCGCGCCGGCCGGCGGTGCCGATAGGTGCTCGGTGATCGCCAGCGCGCGCCGCAGCAGCGGCTCCGCCAACCTGGGCTGACGCGTGTCCAGGTACAGCTGGCCGAGCTTCCAGAGACTCACCGCCTGCCGCGGATGGAACGGCGGCAGCGTCTTGCCCGAGAGGTCGACCAGCCGCCGGCCCATGTCGGTGGCTTCGCCGATCTTGCCGGCCATGACGTAGGTCTCGAAGGCCTGGTCCAGACGCTCCCAATCGACGCTCTGCGCCGGGGTCTGCGCCAGCGCCATGCCCGCGCCCAGCGACAGCACGCCGAGGGGTGCCATCCGCAGCGCCAGGCCGGTTGAAAGGCCGGTTGCGAGGAGCACGCTGCGCGTGAGCCTCCCCATGCGGGAGGTGCGACGGCCCGGCGCGGTCACTGCTTGAGTTCCTCGCAACGGCCGGCTTCGCACTTCACGAGAAGGGCATAGCCGTCCGTGCAGGCGACGGTGTAGGTCTCGACGCCCGCGCCCTTGCCGACCAGCGCAGCGCGCGGCTCCGTGGCGCAGCGCTGCGCCTTGGCCAGCCGTTCGGCATCGATCGCGTTCTGCCCTGTCGGGTGCACCTCGGCCGGCGGCGGTACGGGTATCGCTACAGCCACCGGTGCCGCTGCCGCTGCGGCCGGAACGACAGGCCGCGCTGGCTCGTTCGTCTGAACCACCACCGCGGCCAGCGTCGGCGTCGACGATGCGGCGGGCTTCTCGGTGCGCCGGTACTCGGCCATGGCCAGCCGACCGCGCGCGGGCACTTCGCCGATCCACTGGGCGGGCCGCGCGAAGTTCAGGTTCTGTGCGCTGCCGCCGATGGCGGCGGTGGTGATGCCGATCAGCCGCGCCTGGTCGTCGAAGAGTCCGCCGCCGCTGGAGCCGGGAGAAATCGGCGCCGTGACCTGGATGTACTCCACCTCGCCCGCGGCATTGCGCCGCAGCGCGGAAACCAGGCCGTCGCTCAAGGTCTGCTCCAGCCCGCGGGGCGCGCCGATCGCGTAGGCCTTCTGCCCGACCTGCAAGGCGGCCGTGGGCACGACGGCCGCCGCCGTTGCGGACGACGGCAGGTTGTCCGCCTTGAGCTGGCAGAGGTCGCGCTCGGGGTCCGGAAACTCGAGGCTGGCGGGCAGTTCCTCGCGCTCGCGCCGCAGCGTGACCGACACGGCCCTGCGAAGCACATGGCAGTTGGTTACCAGGCGGCCGGGGCCCACGACGACGGCGCTGCCGCTGCCCAGCGCGCGCCCCTGGTCGTCGCGCGGCACCACGACCCACACGGCGGGCGAGACCTTCCGGAAGATCTCCTCGGGTGTCAGCGCGTTCGCAAGGCCGGGCAACAGGGTGCAGAAGGCCACGGCCGCAGCCAGGCGTGTCGTTGTCGTTTTCAATGGAGACTCCCACGAGAAAAATGAACGCACTGCGTGGCTACTTCGGCAGCAACCCGCCGAGGTCCCTCATCTCGACGCGCCCTCCGCTGCCGCCCGACCACGGCACCGAGGCGGGCTGGACTTCGGTCACCGGATCGGGAAAGGTCATCGCGCGCCTGGCGATTTCTTCCGAGGTCAGCGTGCCGCTGCGCCCCTGGCTGGTGACGAAGGGCTTGAGCGCTTCCATCACCGCGCTGGCCCGCAGCGAGTACCGCGCGCCGGGCTCCGTCGATGTCTTGAACATCAGGATCGTGGCCTTGCTGTGCCAGGTGGTGATGGTTCCGCCGCCGCCGGGCACATAGATGTAGGTCGGCGCCCGGTAGCCACCGCTGCCTCCCCCGCTGCCGCCCTTGAGCTCGACCCACTCGGGCGCGTCCGTCTCGTCCTGGGCGAGGCGAAAGTCCGCCTGTTCATCGGGTGCGGATGCGCTCGCCTTGGGAAGCGCGACGAAGTAGGCGTACCCCTTTTGCACCGTCAGGTCCGCGCACCGGTAGAGCCAGTAGTTCCAGACGGCGTCCTTGGAGGTGTTGCCGTTGCCGGAGAACTCGACGATGTAGCTGTTGTCGGTCAGGCGGGTGTCGGTGTAGCCGCCGGTGGCGCCCTTGGGCTGGTACACCGTCGTGCAGGCGGCCAGGAGGCTGGCGGCCGCGACGGCCGCGAGCGCGGCCAGGGTCCTGAGGGAGGTTCGTACGTGCAGCTTCATCGTCTTTTTGTTGGGTAAGAAACCGAACACGACGATACAAACTTCGACGTGAAAGCACAACGAAAGCTTCAAACGCCTTCGAATGCCGTGACGCAAACCTCGGCCGTCGTTGCAAAACTGCCGAAATCCGTCACACCGCATTACCGCCCACGCGCTTCGGTAGTAACCCCTGAATCGATGAAGGCGGATTGACAGCCCCGGCCTCTACGATGACGGCGGCAGGCAGCGCCCACGCTGCCGCCCCCCCTTTCTCCAGGAGACATCGTGAAGCCCCTTCTTTCCTTTTCCTCTCTCACCCGCCGCGCCGCACTCCCGCTCGTCGCGGCCCTCGCGCTCGCCGGCTGCGGCAGCTTCGGCAACGACACCAAGCCGGCCGGTGGCGACGACATCCACGTCATGACCTCGGGCGGCTTCACCGCCGCCTACAACGACCTGCGCCCCGAGTTCGAACGCAGCAGCGGCCGCACGGTCAAGACGGCCTATGGCGCCTCGATGGGCAACGCGCAGGACTCGATTCCGAGCCGCCTCGGGCGCAACGAGCCCGCCGACGTGGTGATCCTCGCGCGTCCGGCGCTCGACGACCTCGTCGCGAAGGGCAAGGTGGTCGCGGGCAGCCAGGTCGACCTCGTGCGCTCGGCCATCGGACTCGCGGTGCGCAAGGGCGCGCCCCGGCTGGACATCGGCAGCGTCGATGCGCTCAAGCGCACGCTGATCGCGGCGCCGTCGATCGCCTACTCGGCCAGCGCGAGCGGCACCTACTACGAGACCGAGCTGCTCAAGAAGCTCGGCATCGAAGACCAGGTGAAGCCCAAGAGCAAGCGCATCCTGAGCGAACGCGTGGGTACTGTCGTCGCGCGCGGCGACGCGGCGCTGGGCCTGCAGCAGGTGAGCGAGCTGCTGCCCGTCGCGGGCATCGACTACATCGGTCCGCTGCCCGCCGAGGTGCAGCAGAACACCGTGTTCTCGGCCGGCATCGCCACCGCGTCCAAGCAACCCGATGCGGCGCGGCAGCTGATCCGCTACCTCAACTCGCCGGCCGCCGCGCCCACCATCGCGAAGACCGGGCTGGAGCCGCTGACTGCGCGTTGATCACGGCATCGACCGGCCGAACTCGCCGCATGCCCTCACTCTTAAACTGACGCACCTCCCTGCTTCCCGACGAACGGACGCCATGACCCAGCCCTCCCCCGCCCTCGTTTCCGCCTTCGCGCCCAACGGCACGCTGCGCGCCTCGATCAACCTCGGCAACCCGATCCTTGCCAACAAGGACGCCGCGAGCGGCGAGCCCGTGGGCGTGTCGATCGACCTCGCGCACGAGTTCGCGCGGCGCCTGGGCGTGGGCATCGAGCTCGTCGTGTTCGAGAAGGCCGCCACCTCGGTCGATGCGGTGAAGAGCGAGAAGGCCGACATCGGCTTCTTCGCCATCGATCCCGCGCGCAGCGAAGGCCTGCGCTTCACCGCGCCCTACGTGCTGATCGAGGGCAGCTACCTTGTGCCGGAATCGTCGGCGCTCGCCGACAACGCGCAGGTCGATGCGCAGGGCCATCGCATCTCGGTCGGGTCGGGCAGTGCTTACGACCTGTTCCTCACGCGCGAGATCAAGCACGCCGAGATCGTCCGCCTGCAAGGCGCCGGCCCCGCGCTGGCCGCGCTGCGATCGGGGAATGTCGAAGTGGCGGCCGGCATTCGCCAGCTGCTCGAAGGCGAAGCACAGCGCGCGCCGGGCGTGCGCGTGCTGCCGGGCCGCTTCATGGTGATCCAGCAGGCCATGGGCACACCGGCCAGCCGCGGCGCGCAAGCGCAGGCGCTGCTCGCCGCCTTCGTCGAGGAGATGAAGGCGAGCGGCTTCGTCGCCGATGCGCTGAAACGCCACCGCATCGAAGGCGCGATCGTCGCGCCTTAGTCCGTCAGAGCTTGTAGGCCTCCACCGGCCCCTGCGAATAGAAGAGGAAGTAGCCGGTCTCCGTCTTGAAGCTGTTCTTCTGCCAGCCCGGCGGCACCTTGAAGATCGCCAGCTGGTCGCTGGAGACGCCGACGAACTGCGTGTTCTCGCCGTCCGTGGTGATCTTGTTCCAGCGCTCGCGCGTCACCGGCTGCATCTGCATCTTGGGTTCGCTCCACTCAGGCGTGCGCACCTTGTCGCGCATGATGTAGCGGTCGCCCTGGCGCTCGATCTTCACGACCTCCTTGAGCGCGCCGTCCTTCTTGATGGCATAGACGCCGACCAGTTCGGCCTCGGGTCCGCCACCCGCGCCGCAGCCCGCCAGCAGCGAGGCGCAAGCGCCCGCCACGATGTACTTGAATAGATTTTTCATGAGGGTCATGGTGTGAGGCGCGAGCCGCCGGACGCCCCGCGAAGGCACGCCCGGCCGGCATCACGCACAGGTCACGAAGGTCAGCGCTTGTCGTTCTCGCGCAGCTTCAGGCTGCCCTGGAAGCGCAGTGCGTGCGGGTACTCTTCCTTCTCGCCTGCGTCCACCGCCGCCATCTTCTGCTGGCTCAGCTGCGTCTTGGCGAGCACCGGCGCCGGCAGGTTCAGCACGCCCTTGATCTGGTCGTACTGCGCCTGCGTGATGCGGCCCACGCCGAGAAGGCGGAACGCGTCGCGCTCGATGTTCAGCAACAAGGGCTTGTTGGCCGCCAGGTTCTGCACCTTGGCCAGCAGGTCGCTCCACGACTGCGCGCTGTAGTTGCTCACGTAGTAGTCCTGTCCGGTCGGCCCGGCCAGCACCGCCGTGCACCCCGGCAGCTCCAGCTGCACCGCGTTGTTCGACATCACGAAGGTCTTGCGTTGCTCCATCGAATTGCCGTACGCCAGCGTGACGGGGATGGTCCACGTCGAGGCCGGGAACTGGTTCTGGTTGGGGAACGCCTCCTGCGAGATGTTCACGTAGGTGCGGTCGCCGGCGCATTGCGCATCCACCGTCAGGAGCGGAATGCCCGTCTGGCGGATGAGGCTGTCGCCGATGTCGCTCACCTTCTTGTCGGTCACCTTCTCCAGCGAACTCCACAGCCGCGACGGCGTGACGTTGCCGTACGCATAGTCCTTCAGGTAGATCTGCAGGCCCTTTTGCATCGCCTCCTCGCCGATGTAGTTCTGGATCGTCTCCAGCACGTGGCTGCCCTTGTTGTAGACGAAGATCGACGGGCTGATGAAGCCGAACGAACCCGCGTCGTTCAGGTTGCGCTGCACCGGCACCGCCGTGTTCTTCAGGTCCGCCACGATCACGTTGTGCTTGTCCAGCACGTAGTCCGAGAAGCTGTAGTACTCGGGGTGGAATTTGATCGTGGTGCGCCGCTCGAACCAGCGCGCGAACGACTCGTTGAGCCACACGTTGTCCCACCAGTCGAGCGTGACCAGGTCACCGAACCACTGGTGCGCCACCTCGTGCGTCACCACCGTCACCGAGTACAGCGTGGGCGTGTCGCCGGGCTTGGTCAGCACCGCGTCGGCGAACTCGAAGATCGAGCCCCAGTTCTCCATGCCGCCGAAGCCGGTGTTGGGCTTGTTGTTGTAGCTGTCGTTGGCCGCGACGGTGTCGAACTTCTTGAAGGGCAGCGGGATGCCGGTGTACTTGTAGTAGTAGTCCATCGACACCTTGGTCCACTCCATCGCGAACTTGGCCCAGTCCGAGCGGCCCGGCGGCGTGAACCAGCGCAGCGGCATGTCGCTGCCGTCCAGCGGGTTCTTGAAGGTGTCGGCCAGGATGTCGAACTTGCCGCCGCCGAAGAAGGTGAGGTACATCGGCATCGAGGGCGTCTTCTCGAACGCCACCTGCTGGTAGCCGTCGGGCAGCTTCACCGCCGACTTCTGCGCGCCGTTGGACACCGTCTTCCAGTCGCCCGGCACCTCGGCCGAAATCTCGAAGGTGTGGCGGAAGGCCGGCTCGTCCCAACCGGGGAACCATTGCCGCGCGTAGTTGGTTTCGCCTTGCGTCACGATGGCATCGCTGCTCACGCCTTCGGGCGTGGACAGACCCACCTTGAAGATGCCGGTGGCGGCCGAGCAGAACGGGTTGCGCGCCACTTCGGCGGGCGGGCAGTACTCCGCATCGGAGAACTGGATCTTGCCGTCCCACTCCATGTGCAGCAGGTACTTGCCCTTGGCGATCTGGCCGTCGTTCAGGCGCAGCTGCACGAAGTCACCGAGCGTCTGCGGTGTCGGGATCAGCGGTATCGCCTCGCCCGGATTCGACACCTTGCGCAGCGTGGTGCGGCCCTTGGCGAAGTTCAGGTTGTGCGCGGCCACGACGATCGCATCGACCGGCTTGAGCACCTCGATCTCCACGTCGCCGCGGCCCACGAAAGTCTTGAGCGCCGCATCGGGGCGGAACCACAGCTTGTAGTTGCTCGGCCAGACGGTGTCGGGCAGTTCCATCGGCTTGGCGGACTTGTCCACCGCGGCCACGGCAGCGGGTGCGGGCACGCCGTCGTCCGGTGTCTTGGCCGCGCTGTCGGATGCGGGGCCGGACGTGATCGGGCCCGAAAGGCCGACACCCGCGCCACCGCCGAACGAAGGGGCGCTGTCTCCGCCGCCGCCGCAAGCCGTGATGACGGCAAGGGTCACTGCGGTGATGGCAAGATGATTCACGAGGGAGTAATTGAGTTTTTTCATGATCGCCTTCTGGTAAGGACATTGCGCTGGCCTTGCATGCACCGGCGGGTAGCCGGCGATGCGCGGACACGCGCGGTGATGGAAGAACAACTGACGCTGCGAACAGGCAGCACCGCACCCTCCCGGCGAACGAGACGTTCGTCAGGACGACATGGAACCACCGGAATTTTTCTTCGGCCGGCGCATCACGAACAAGCGATGAACGTGCGACGCCAGGCCACGCTGCAAGCTATGCAGGCGGCCCCAGGATGCGGGGGGTGATGGCTTCCATTCCCGTCGATGCGCGGGTGGATGGGGATGCGGGGGATCGGGCCTCGAGGCGGGTGCGGCCTTAGCGCCCGCGCATCGGCGCCGGTCGTTCATGCATCGCATGAACGACACGCGCTGTGCTCGTCAGGATCAGAATTCTTGCGGCTCTTGTCGTTGATATCACGCGCATTCCCTCGTCCGTTGAATGCGCTCAGTTGTAGCTGATCGACTGCGATCTCTCAACGACTCGCGGAACTTTTCGCTCTCAAAATGTTCGCGCGCGATAGGACGAATGGAGTCACTGCATTCGATGCATGTCGTGCGATACGAAGATGGTTCTGCGGATGCGGCGCACGTGCTGCGTCGACACGAAAACTCGTAGTCATCGGGTGTGACGATGCAGCCACACTCCGCGCCTCAAAGCGATACAGGCGCTACAAAACCTGTGAATGCGCAACGCGCGGAGCCGTGCGCGTGCGTTCGCGCAGCCACAGCACGAAGCCGCAGCCGAACACCACGACCTGCGTGCCGATCAGCAGCGCGAAGCCCGCGAAGAAGCCCGATGCGGAAGCGGCCGATGCACTGGCCGCGCCCGATGCCGACGAGCCATGCGACACCGCGCTGATCACGCCGCCCATCAACGCCGGCATGAAGCCCGCCACGAGGCTCCCTGCCCCGTTGGTCACGCCGAACGCGCTCGCCGTGTGCTCGGGCCGGGAGCAATACTGGATCGTGCTCGGGATCGCGGGGCTCTGCAGTCCCCAGAAGAAGTTGGCCGCGACCAGGCAGCACGCCGCGGCATACGGATCGTGCGCGTTGATCGCCATCAGCACCGACAGCGCCACGCCCACGCTCGCCCCCATGAAGATGAAGGGCACGTGCGCGCGTTCGATCCTGTCGATGACGACGCCGCTCACGAGCACGGCGAGCACCGTGGCGTACTGCGGCAACGAAGCGAGCCAGCCCATCTCGCGCAACGAGAAGCCGCGTGCCTCGTGCAGGTACGTGGGCAGCCAGTTGCTGCTGCCCCAGAGATAGGCCAGCGCCGCAGAAGTGAGCAAGGTGATGAGGAACAGGTGCCGCGTCTGCAGCGCGCCCTTCACGATCGCGCCCACGCGCGCCATCGCTTCGCCGAGCGACGAAGGCCGCACCGCGTCTTCCTTGCCGGGCGGCATGCGCACGAACGCCAGTACGAGCGGAATGCCGAGCGCGATGTTCATGACGCCCAGCACATGGAACGAGGTGTCCCACTGGAACTGCGCGAGCAGGTAGCCCACCAGCGGATAGCCGATGGCCAGGCCCAGGCCCGTGCCCATGTTCACGAGCGCATTGGGCTTGCCGTTCTCGTGGCTCTGGAAGTGCGCCTTGATGTACGACGAGGCCAGCGAGAACAGCGGCCCTTCCGACACGCCCAGGAGAATGCGCGAGGCCAGCAGCAGGCCGTAGCTGTTGAACATCGGCGAGGCCCACGTCACCACGCCCCACAGCACCAGCCCGTAGACCAGGCTGCGCCGCACGCCGAAGAGTGCCGAGCAGAATGGCGTGAGCACGAAGGCCGACACGCCATAGCCGAGCATGAACGCCGTCGCCAGCAGGCCCTGGCCCACGCGGTCGTTCGCCGCGAGGCCCACGTGATTCAGGAACGCGGCATCGGTGATCAGCACCGCGATGTTGATGCGGTCCACGTAGGAGATCGCGACGATCACGAACAGCGTGACGACGCCGTACCAACGAAGGTGTTTGCTCTGCATGGGATTGCTTTCTGCTGCTGCGGTGGCGCGTGCGCCCGGTCCTAGAACATGTGGCGCATGCCGAACTCGGTGCCGCTGGAGGCACGGTTCGGCGCGGTGATCGCACCCGAGAGCGCCTGCGCGGCACCGTGGCTGTTGCTGATGCGCGCGATGGTCGCGTACAGCGCGGTGCGCTTGGAGAGGTTGTGCACATAGCCGATGGCCAGCTTCGACGAGGTGGGCTTCAGCGCCGCGCCCGCTGGCTCCAGCCGGTAGCGCGCATACGAGCCCTTGATCTCGCCCACGCCGATGGGCAGCTGGAAGCCGATGAGCGCGCCCTTGGCGTCGGTCGTGCCCTTCGACTCCGTGTACAGCTCGCTCGTGAGCTTCAGGTTCATGAGCGACGGACCGAAGGTGTACGCGGCGCCGAGATTTGTCACGCGCAGGTCGCCACTCGCATAGCGCGTCTTGCCGGTGGCAATGGCGATGTTGAGGCCGCCGCTCTGGTAACCCAAGCGCAGGCCCGTGTGGTTGCCATCGCGCTGGTTCGACACCAGCGTACCCGGCAGCACCGAGGTCGAATCGTTCTCGCCCATCGCGTACATCACCTGCCCGTAGAAACCGCCGAGCGAGGCCGGCAGCAGGTAGCCAACGCTGTTCGATGCGCGCGTGCCCGTGGGCGCAACGAGGCCGCCCAGACCCGAGAAATAGATCTGGTTGGCGCCGATGCCGCTGCCCGTGCCGAAGGGGTCGAAGATGGCAGTGTTCCAGAACGCGGGCACGTAGTCGCGGCCCATGCGCAGCTCGCCGAACGGGCCGGCCAGGCTCACGGTCGAGCGGCGGTTGAAGCTCAGCACGCCCGCGGTGCCGTTGCCGCTGGCCTGGTTGTTCGAGTTCGATGGGAAGCCCATCGCGCTGTCGTTCTGCAAGCCCATCTCGAGCCAGAAGTTGGCCGAGTAGCCGCCACCCAGGTCTTCGGTGCCGCGAAAGCCGAGGCGGCTGAACATGTTGCCGCTGTTGGACAGCTGCGTCTTGTGGGCCGAGCCGTCGCCGCTGCCGCGCGTGTAGGTGACGGCCGCGTCGACCACGCCGAAGAGCGTGAGGGAAGATTGGGCCAGCGCTCCGCCAGCCACGCTGGCCGAAGCCAGCGCGATCAAGTACTTTTTCAATGGATGTCTCGGTTGGTTTTTCTCTGGCCGTCGGGTGTGAATGGCCTCAGATGTCCAGCACCAGCCGCTCGCCCTTGCAGCGAGAGACGCAGATCATCATGGTCTTGTTGGACGCACGTTCGATCTTGGTGAGGATGCCGTCGTGGTGCTCGACCTCGCCTTCGAGCACCGCTGTTTCGCAGGCGCCGCAGACGCCTTCCTTGCAGCTGTGGTCGGGGTTGAGGCCGGCGTCGATGAGGCTGTCCAGGATCGACTTGCCGGCCGGCACCTCGACGCTCTTGCCGCTCTTCGCACACTGCACTACATAGCTTTGCGTGGCGCTAGGTGCCTCCACATGCACCGCGGCGAAACGCTCGATGTGCGCGTTGGCGTAGCCGAGCTGCTCGCAGTTCTTCTCGAACGCATCGAGCATCGGCGTCGGGCCGCAGCAGTAGTAGTGGCTGGTCGCGCCCTTGCCGGCCAGCAGCGCCGCGAGGTCCGGCGGTGCGCCCTTCTCTTCGTCGAAGTGCCAGGTGAGCTGGATCGACTTCTCCTTCGCGAGCGCCTCGATGGCCTCGCAGAACGCGGCCTCCTTGCGGGTGCGCGCGCAGTACAGGAGTTCCACCGGCTGGCCGATGGCCACGAGCCGTTGCAGCATGCACCAGATGGGCGTCACGCCGATGCCGCCGGCCACGAGCACCGAACGCTCGGCACTTTCTTGCAGCTTGAAGTTGTTGCGTGGTGCCGAGATCGGCAGCGTCATGCCCACGCGCAGTTGCTGGTGCACGTAGCGCGAACCGCCGCGGCTCTTGCGGTCGTTGAGCACGCCCACCACGTAGCGCTGCCGGTCGCTGGACGGATTGCACAGCGAGTAGCTGCGCACCAGCCCGTTGGGCAAGTGCAGGTCGATATGGGAGCCGGCCTCGAAGGCAGGAAAGTCCACGGCAGGCGTGGCCGGCCGGAACTCGACGCTCACGATGCCGTCGGCCTCGTAGCGCATCGTGTGCACGAGGGCGTTCAGCGTGGGAGAAGACATGGCTGCGCTCGCTTCCCTGTCAGGCCGTCGCGGCTTCGGCCGCTTCCGCCAGTTGCGCGACCGCGAGGTTGCGCATGTGGCGGCGCAGGCGGACGATGCCCAGGTCGTGCTGGTACAGGTTCTCGTGCTGGTTGGCGTCGGCCTCCATCTCCTCGAGCATCACGCGGTCCTGCTCCAGCACGTGCCAGTGGCGCGCCTCCAGGCGGTTCTTGTAGAGGAAGCGCCAGGTGTCGCGCTCCCAGCCCTTCGGGAGTTTGCGCACGCGCCAGAAAAAGGTGGCCGTCATGCCCTTGGCGATCGGCGAGAAGGCACCGACGATGATGAAGTTGCCGCCGGGGCCGCCGGTCTTGGGGTACGGAATTTCCAGCCGCATCCAGTGGATGCCGGTGTCGGCCCACTCGGTCCAGTCGAAGTTGACGTTGCGCTGGCCTTCCTTCTCGAACACGAAGCCGATGTCGGTCGCGCGGATGCCGAACTTGGCGCTCGAATCGCCTTCGGCCATCGAGTGCGACTGCTTGTGCAGGTACGTGCCGTGCATCGGGTCCATCACGTTGTCCAGCACGTAGCGGTAGTCGCCCTTCCACTCGGTGTAGCAGAGGAAGCTGCCGTACTCGGCGTCGTCGGTCAGCTGCTCGGGCAGCACCAGCGGCGGCGGAATGTCGACCGATTCCTTCGAGTTGTAGAGGAACACCGCACCCGCGCGCTCCTGCACATGGAAGTGCCGCGTGGCCTGCGAGCCTTCCAGCTTGCAGCCGGGGCTGCCGGGCACGCGCGTGACCACGCCGTCATGGCGCACCTCGACGCCGTGGTACGGGCACGAGAGGCGGTCGCCCAGGATCACGCCCTGCGACAGCGGCGCGCCGCGGTGCGGGCAGCGGTCTTCCAGCGCATGCAGCACGCCTTCGCCGTCGCGCCAGAGCGCGAGCTTGCGGCCCAGGCGGCGCAGCGAGATGGGGTTCTCCTTGATGAAGTGCGAGGGGCAGATCGGATACCAGAGGTCTTTCAGGCCGACCTCCAGCAAGTGGTCGACCGGGTCCGCAGCGATGGGTTGAATGGCGATGTTCATGATGGATTCCTCTCAGGCGCCGAGCACGGCCATTTCCTTGCGGTACAGCGCTTCGGTCCAGGGCTGGCCGCCGGGGGTGGCGAGGCCGCTGTCGTTCAGGCGCTGCACCAATCCGCCGAGGTCGTGGATGCCATCGGCGAAGGCGCGTTCGATCACGTCGCCCAGCAGGTCTTCGTAGGTGGTCGCGGGGCGCTGGCGCGCCTGGTGCGGTTGGAGATAGCGGTCTTGTTGCATCGTGGGCCTCCGGGGGTGAGGTGAAATGAAATCAGGCGACGGCTGCGACAGGTGCGCCTAGCGGCACGGCCCAGGCGTCGTAGCCGTAGACCCAGTCCGCATTGCCGCCTTCGCGCAGCCAGTTGTTGCCGCGCGAGCCGAGCTGCACCTGGCTGGCGCGCTCGATGCGGGCTTTCTCGTAACTCTTCAGCGCATCGGCCGCATCGGCCATCGCGACGCCTTCGAGGTGGCGCGACAGCACGACCGCGTCTTCGATCGCCATGCCCGCGCCCTGCGCCATGAACGGCAGCATCGGGTGCGCGGCGTCGCCGAGCAGCGCCATGCGGCCTGCGGTCCAGGCGGGCATCGGGTCGCGTTCGTACAGCGCGGTCTTCAGCACCGTATCGCAGGCGTCGAGCAAGGCGCGCGCCTCGGGGTGGTAGGCCACGTACTGCTCCCGCAGCTCGTCGACGCTGCCGGGCGCGGTCCACGATTCGAGGTGCCAGGTGTCCTGCGGCGTGGTCGCGAAGATGAAGATGTCCTTGCCGCGGTTCAGCGGGAATGTGACGATCTGGCTTTGCGGGTTCGGCCCCCACCACTTGGTGAAGGCGCCGAGGTTCGGCACGCCGGCCACGCGCTCGGCGGGCACCACGGCGCGGTAGGCGACGATGCCGGTGAAGCGCGGGCTCTCGGCGCCGAACATCGCGGTGCGCACGCACGAGTGGATGCCGTCGGCGCCCAGCAGCGCGCCGACGCGTGCGCTGGTGCCGTCGGTGAACGAGAGGGTCACGCCCTCTTCGTCCGCCTCGATCTTTTCTGCACGCTTGCCCAGGGCGACGCGCTCGGCCGGGAACATCTCGGCCAATGCGGCCAGCAGGTCGGCGCGGTGGATGGTGAGCTGCGGCGCACCGTAGCGCTCCTCCGCCGAGTCGGCCATTTCCAGGCGCGAGGTTTCCTCGCCGGTGTCGTAGGTGCGGCTGATGCGGTGCGACGGGCGCGCCGCCGTCACGCGGGCCGCTTCGCCGACGCCCAGGCCATCGAGCGCACGCACCGCGTTGGGCGTCAGGTTGATGTCGGCGCCGACGCGGGCGAACTGCTTCGCCTGCTCGAACACGACCACGTCGTGGCCCGCGCGCCGCAGCGCGATCGCAGCCACCAGGCCGCCGATGCCGGCACCGACGATGCCGATGGTGGATTCGCTTGTCTTCATGAGTGTCTCTCTGCTCTTTCCTGCATGCGGCTCACTCGGCCACGATGTTGCGGGCCTTGATGATCCGGGCCCACACGGCTGTTTCTTCGCGGATGTGCGCGGCGAATTCCGAAGGCTTCATCGCCGCATCGGTCATGCCCTGCACCTTCAGGCGCTCGCGCACGTCGGGCTGGGCCAGCATCTGCGCCGCATCTTTTGCGAGTTGCTCGACCACGGCAGGCGGCGTGCCCCTGGGCGCCAGCAAGCCGTACCACGAGGTCACGGTCACGCCCTGGATGCCCTGCTCCGCCAGCGTCGGGATATCGGGCGCCGCCGCGCTGCGCGTGGCCTCGGTCACGCCCAGCGCGATGAGCTTGCCGTTCTTGATGAAGGGCATGGTCGCAGGCAGGTTGCTGAACATCAGCGGCACCGAGCCGCCGAGCACGTCGTTGAGCGCCGGGGCCGTGCCCTTGTAGGGCACGTGCAGCAGGTCGATGCCGGCCTGCTGCTTGAACAGTTCGCCCGCCAGGTGCAGGCCGCTGCCCACGCCCGGAGAGGCGTACGAGAGCGTGTTGGGCTTGGCCTTGGCCATCGCCACCAGCTCCTTGGCGCTCTTGATGCCCGACGACGGCGCGGCCACCAGCACGTTGGGGGCCTTGGCCAGCATGGTGACGGGCACGAAGTCCTTCGCGATGTCGAACGGAAAGTTCGGCATCAGCGTCGGGTTGATCGTGAGGTTGCCCGCAGGCACCACGAGCAGCGTGTGGCCATCGCCCTTCGCGCGCTTGACCTTGTCGATGCCGATGTTGCCGGCCGCGCCCACGAGGTTCTCGACCACGGCCGCCTGGCCGTAGCGCTTGGCGAGCCCATCGGAAAGCACACGGGCCAGCGTGTCGACCGGGCCGCCGGGCGGGAACGGCGAGACGATGGTGAAGCGGTCGCTGGCCAGCTGCTTCTGCGCATCGCTCTGCGCGTGCGCAGGCAATGCGACCGCTGCCAGTGCCGCGATCAGAAGGGAGAAGGAAAAGCGTCGTTGCATGGTGATCGAGGAAGTCATTTCTTCTCTGTGAGGAAAGCACCTTTCGGGCCCTCCGCGTTCTTCTGGCGACGCGTGTTGCCATCGAGCCCGCCATCGACCGCCCATTCGGCGAACACTGTCGGACCGGGTTCAAATTCGCGCGGCTGCCATTCGGCCGTGAGCTGGTCTTCGTCGGCGTAGTACTCGATCAGGCCGCCTGCCGGGTTCTTGAAGTACCAGAAGTACGCCGAAGACACCGGATGCCGGCCCGGGCCGAGCTGCGTCTCCCAGCCGCGGCGCGAGAAATGCAGGCCGCCGCCGAACACTTCGTGGATGTCGCGCACGGTGAAGGCCACGTGGTTGAGCCCGCGCTTGCCCGAGGGAATCTGCAGCAGGAACAGGTCGTGGTGGCCGCCCTCCGCCGCACAGCGCATGAAGGCGCCGCGGTTCGGATAGCTGTCGGACGAAACGAAGCCGAAGCGATCTGCGTAGAACGCGCTGGTGCCCACCACGTCGTTGACGAAGAACACCACGTGGCCGACTTCGATGGGCGTTGCACGGTCGTAGATCGGTGCGGCCTGGTTGACACGCGGCTTGGCGTTCCAGGTGTTCATCGCACCGCAGTCGACCTCGACCGCGTGCTTGCGGCTGACCTGCAGGCGCACGGCGAGGCCGTTGGGGTCGATGCAGCCGATGCGGCGTGCGCCATCGACGGTGCGGTCGAAGAATGCCGGGTCCTGCGCGATGGCGGCGGCGTAGCGGTCGAGGTCCGCATCGCCTTGCACGCCCCACACCACTTCGCGCAGTGTCGGGCCCTCTTCCATCGCGGGCGGCAGGCCCGCCTTGTCCAACGCCGCGACGACGACCTTGCAGCCGTTGAGGCACTCGAAGACGAGTTCGTCGGCCGCTTCCGACTTCAGCGCGAGGCCCCAGTCCTCGAAGAACTGGCGGCAGGCGGGCAGGTCGTCTGCCCCGTAGGTGATCTGGTCGATGCCTAGAACGCTCATGGTGGTGTCCTCTTCAGTTCGCCCACGGGAGCGGTTGATCGTTCGTGCCCCAGTACATGCTCTTTTGCTCCATGTACTGGAAGATGCCTTCGCGGCCCTTCTCGCGGCCGAGGCCACTGTCGCGCCAGCCGCCGAACGGCGTCGAGACGGAGAACTGCTTGTAGGTGTTGACCCAGACCGTGCCGGCCTGCACCGCACGGCCGAGCTTCCAGGCGCGCTTGAAATCGCGGCTCCACACGCCCGCGGCCAGTGCGTAGACGCTGTCGTTGGCCTGTGCGATCAGCGATTCCTCGTCGTCGAAAGGCATCGCCACGAGCACCGGGCCGAAGATCTCTTCCTGGCTGATGCGCGCGCTGTTGTCCAGGCCTTCGATGATGGTCGGCTTGTAGAAGTAGCCGTTGTCGTAGCCGGCGCCGTGCGGACGCACGCCACCGGTGCGGATGCGGCCGCCTTCGGATACGCCCAGGTCCACATAGCGCTCGATGCCTTCACGGTGCTTCGCCGTGATGAGCGGCCCCATCTGCGTCTGCTCCGATGCCGGATCGCCCACGCGCAGTGCATTGGCGCCTTCGGCCAGCCGCGTGAGGAACTCGTCGTAGATGCTGCGCGCGACAAAAAGGCGCGAGCCCGCGATGCACGATTCGCCCGACGAACTGAAGATGCCGTACAGCACGCCGTTCACCGCATGGTCCAGGTCCGCGTCGTCCAGCACCATGGTGGGCGACTTGCCGCCCAGCTCCAGCGACACCGGCATCATCTTGTCGGCCGCGATGTGGGCGATGTGCTTGCCGGTGGTGGTGCCGCCCGTGAACGACACGCGCTTGACCAGCGGATGCTTGGTGATCGCATCGCCGATCACCGAGCCCTTGCCCGGCAGCACGCTCACGATGCCCTTGGGCACGCCGGCCTGCTCGCAGATGCGCGCCAGTTCCAGCGCCATGAGCGGCGTGACTTCGGCGGGCTTCACGACCACCGCATTGCCGGCCGCGAGCGCGGGCGCGAGCTTCTGCGCTTCGCTCGCGATCGGCGAGTTCCACGGCGTGATGGCCGCGACCACGCCCATGGGCTCGTGCACGCTCATCGTGACGAAGGCGCCGCGCGACGGGGTGATGGTTTCTTCGAGCGTCTCCAGCGCGGCGGCGAAGAACTGGAAGGTGCCCGCGGCGCTCGCCACGAGGTTGCGGGTTTCGGTGATCGGCTTGCCGTTGTCCAGCCGCTGCTTCTGCGCGAGCGATTCGCTTTCGTCGCGGATCAGCTGCGCCACGCGGTGCAGCACGGCCGCGCGCTCGTGCGGCAGGCGCTGGGCCCAGCCGCTGGTGCGGAAGGCGTGGTCGGCGCGGGTGATCGCCTCCTCGACGTCAGCCAGGCTCGCGGCCTTCAGGCGCGCGATCGGCTCGCCCGTGGCGGGATACAGGCTTTCATACACATCGCCACCGCCCAGGCGCCATTCGCCGGCAATGCAGATCGGGAGAAGTTCGGAAGAAATCATGGGATGGCTCGGAGGTCAGATGGACAGCGGCGCGACGCGGTTGCGCAGCGCCCGCACCGCGCTGTACACGGTCAGCGCCGAGGTCTTGGGGTTGGCCGCGAGCGGCTTGTTGCGCATGGTCAGCTCGAAGCTGCCGAAAGCGCCTTCGGCCTCGACGGTGTGCACGTTCTCGGCGGTGGCGGGGTCGGCGATCAGGCGGACCAGTGTCTTGTCGAGCCCCAGCCCCGCGAGCGAGACGGTGGCCGCGACGTTGGCGTTCTTCGGATAGAGCAAGGCCGCTTCGCGCGCGTTGCCTTCGAAGATCACGGTGGCCTCTGCCAGCGCCTCGAGGTCGCGGCCCTGTTCGGCCGGCGTGCCCTTCCAGGCCTGCGGGGGCTTCCGGCCGGTGTAGCGCACGCTGTCCAGGCCGCCGATGCGGGCCGCGGCGAGCGCATCGATTCCGCCGATGGCGCCGGGAATCAGCTGCACCTGCGTGCGGCCTGCGACGGCGGCGGCTTCGAGCTTTTCAGCGAGACCCGGCGCCGACAGCGCGCCGACCGAAGCCACCACGCAAGGCGTGCCGCGCGCGAGCGCCGGCAGCACATGCTCCTCGATGGCGGCGTGGCCCGCCGTCTCGACCACGAGGTCGATGCCGGCGACGGGCACCATGCTCAGCACCTCTGCACCCGGCACGGCCTTCTGCGCGGCCGCCATGCCCTCGACGGGCACGACGATGACCGTCACCCGCAGGGCCGGATCGCCGCGCAGCAGTTCCAGCACCGCGGTGCCGATGGCTCCGCAGCCGATGAGTGCGATGCGTGTGAGGGCGGTCATGGGCTTGGCTGCGTTTGCTTTCACCGGGCCGTACCGAGCGCGGGAATCTGCGTGACCGTGTTGGTCGGCGGGCCGGCGAAGCTGGTCTTGAAGCCGCCGATGGAGAGCATGTCGATCTCCAGCAGGAAGGGGCCGTCGGTGGACAGCGCCTCGTCCAGCCGTGCCGGCAGGTCGGCCAGGTCCTTCACGCGGGCGTGCGGCAGCGCGATCGACTTGCACAGCAGGTCGTAGTCGGGCGTGTGCAGCTCGGCATAGCACTGGCGGCCGCCGTACTGCGCGTCCTGGATGTTCTTGATGACGCCGTAGCTCTTGTCGTTCATGAGCACGATCACCATCGGCGCCTTCTCCTGCACCATGCAGGCGAGCTCGCCCAGGTTCAGGATGAAGCCGCCGTCGCCGGCCAGGCAGAAGGTCTTGCGGCCCGAGCCGGTCACGGCCGCACCGATGGCCGCGCCAATCGCCATCGGCATGCCCTGCCCGATGCCGCCGCCCGTGGCATGCACGC
The DNA here is from genome assembly GCF_900115685.1 of Variovorax sp. 770b2. Classification (GTDB taxonomy): domain Bacteria; phylum Pseudomonadota; class Gammaproteobacteria; order Burkholderiales; family Burkholderiaceae_C; genus Variovorax. The sequence goes on from NZ_FOXJ01000001.1 coordinate 2,258,898, forward strand.
CGGCGCTCGGCTCGAAGATGCGCAGTTCGCGGTTGCCCCAGGTGCTGTTGGAGACGGTCACGTCGCGCACCCAGTTGAACTTGCGGCCCGCCACCGACTGGATGCGGCGCACGAGTTCGGCATACGGGCCGAGGCCGTCGCGCAGCGTGGCCACCGCCTGGTCGTGCGCGGCGCGCAGGTCGACCAGCAGTTGGGCATCGGCCCGGTAACCCTTCGCCTCGAGGCGATCTGCCAGGCCTTCGAGCGCGAGTGCCGAATCGCCGCAGACGAAGGCCTCGGAGGCATAGCAGCGGCCTTCGGCGGCGGCATCGGCGTCGATGCGGTACAGCGGGCGCGGCAGCTTCAGCTCGTACTTGAGCGTCTCGTTGCCGCGCAGGCGCGAGCCGACCACGAGCATCGCGTCGCAGGTCTGGTAGAGGGCCTCGACCGGCTTCTGGATGTTGTAGGCGCCCAGCGAGCCGGCGTCGTCCTCGGGCACGGTGCCGCGGCCCTGCGTGGTGGTGACCACGCCGAAGCCCAGCTTCTGCAGGCGTTCGATCGCGGCGCGGGCGTGGCGCGCACCGCCGCCGACCCACAGCAGCGGGCGCTTGGCGGATGCGAGGCGCGCGGCCAGCGCATCGAGACCGGCGGCCGAGGGCACGGGGCGCTCGATGGGCAGCGGCGACAGGTCGGCCGGCATGGTCGTCAGCGCCGATTGGATGTCGATCGGAATCTCCACGCTCACGGGGCCGGTCGGCGCGGTCAGCGCGAGCTGTACCGCGCGCTTGAGCGTGCCGAGCACCGTCCCCACGCTGCGCACGCGCAGGGCCGCCTTCGACACCGCTTTGAGCATGGCGAGCTGGTCGGGTGCCTCGTGGATGTACGACATGCCCTTATCCAGGTACGGCGTCTCGATCTGCCCCGTGATGTGCAAGAGCGGCGCACCGGCGGTCAGCGCCTCGACCATGCTGCCCGCGATGTTGCCCGCGGCCGGGCCGGTGCTGGTGATGCACACGCCCAGGCTGGCGGTGGAGCGCGCATAGGCGTCGGCCATGTTGCCCGCGCCCGCCTCCCCGCGTGCGGAGATGAAGCGGATCGTGCCGCGCTGCGCGAACGCATCGAGGATCGGCATGTTGTGGATCGAGATCACGCCGAAGGCTGCCTTGACGCCGCACTGTTCGAGAAAGGCGGCGACGACAGCGCCGACAGTGACGGTGTTATGGGGGTTATGCATGGCGGGAATGGCCTCCGGAAATGTCGATGTGGCTGCCCGTCGTGTACGACGCGAGGGGCGAAGCGAGAAAAAGGATCGCGCGTGCGGCTTCGATCGGAAGCCCCAGGCGACCCAGCGGGATGTGTTTGGTCTTCGCGAGCTGGCTGCTCCAGGCGGCCCAGTCTTGCGACTTGTCTTCGCGCGCCTCGAAGCGGCGGCGCCACTGGCCCGACTCGACCAGGCCGATCAGGATGCCGTTGACGCGCACGCCCTGCGGCGCGAACTCGGTGGCCATCGAGCGCACGAGGTTCAGCAGGCCCGCGCGCGCGGCCGAAGTGGCGACCATGTGCGGCTCGGGCTGGCGCGCCAGCAGCGAGTTGGCGCAGACGATGGCGGCATCGCCCAGCACCGCGCGCTGCGCCGCGAGCTGCGGCAGGAAGGCGCGCGTCGGGTGGATGACGGAGAAGAACTTCAGGTGCAGCTCGTCCATCCAGGCTGCGTCCTCGGTGTCGGCGAAGGTGGAGACGCGGCCCTGCCCCGCGTTGTTGACGAGCATCGAGGCCTGGCCGAGCGCGGCTTCGCTCGCGGCGGCGAAGGCCTTGACCGCAGCGCCGTCGAGCACGTCGCAAGGCTGCGCGAAGAGCTTCGCGTGGGGGAACTGATCGCGGAGGCCGGCCACCGCACGGTCCAGGCGCTCGGCGTTGCGGCCGCACAGCGCCACCGCGGCGCCGCTGGCAAGCAGCAACTCGACCGTCGCGAGGCCGATGCCCGAGGACCCGCCGGTGACCACGGCCACGCGGCCCGCCAGCGCGTCGGCGGCAAAGAAATGAGAAGACTGCATCGTCATCGTCATGTCCTTTACGCGCTGCGAAGCGGCACCACCTTGTTGCCGCGCGCAGGCGAGTAGTTCAGGAGGCCCGAGATCTCGTCGGCGACGCCGCGCACGCGCAGCACCATCTCGTCCATGCGGCTTTCCTCGATGTGGTCCGAGGTGATGGTCGCGCCCAGCGCCGCCACGATGTGGCCGCTGTGGTCGCGCACCGGCGCTGCGATGCTGGAGATGTTCGATTCGAAGAAGCCTTCGCCCAGCACGTAGCCGCGCGAGCGGTCGGCCTGCACCATGTCGAAGAGTTCGTTCACCGTCTTGGGCGTGCTCGGCGAGAAGGTCTCCAGCTTGTCTTCGGGGTACAGCGCGCGCAGCTGCGGCAGCGTGAGGTCTTCCAGCAGCACGCGGCCCAGCACCGTGGCATGGGCCGGCAGGCGCGTGCCCACGGTGACCGAGCTCGCGAACGGTGTGGGCGGCGCGACCTTGGCGACGTAGACGATCGAGCGGCCGTCGCGCACCACCAGGTTGCAGGGCGTGCGCAGCTCGTCGCACAGGCGATTGAGCAGCGGCGTGCCCAGCTGCGTGAGCTCCAGCGAGGCGAGGTATTCGAAGCCCAGGCGCAGCACCGCGAGGCCCAGGCGGTAGTCGCGGCCGCCCTCGGCGCGCTCCAGGAAGCCCATGTTCTCCAGCGTGGTGAGCAGGCGGAAGACGGTCGAGCGCGGCAGGTCGAAGCGGCGCGCCAGCTCGGGCGCGGAGAGCGTGCGGTTCTCGCGGCTGAACTCGCACAGCACGCGCAGGCCGCGCTCCAGCGCGGGCACGTTGTAGCGGTCGGCGCCCTCTTCCATCACTTCGTTGTCGTTCGTTGCCATGGTGATTCGTTGTTTTCCGTTGGATGTTTTGCGGTGGCCTGCTCAGGCAGCGAGTGCTTCGCGCAGCAGCGCGGCGACGGCCTCGGGCCGCTCCACGTAGCTGGCGTGCCCGGCGCCTTCGATGGGTTCCAGCGTCACCCCGCAGCCGCGCGCGACTTCGGCGCAGGCCTCGGGCGTGGTGACGACATCGAGCGTGCCACAGGCCACGCGCACCGGCATCGCGGGCGGCAGGTCGGCGATGAGATCGCCGTTGCACAGTAATTCGACGGCCTGGCGGTAACCGCCGTCGTTCAGGCGCGCCATGTTCCAGCGCACCCACCGGCGCGCGAGTTCGCTGGCGTTGTCAGAGACCAGGCGGCCCGAGCGCTTCGCGGCCATGCCGGCGATGCCGAGTTCGTCGAGCACGGCCAGACGTTCGGTGCGCACCTTGGCGCGGGCTTCCGTACGCGACGGTGCGCCATAGCCGGCGGCCGGGCTGATCAGCACGAGGCGGCGGATGCGCGAGGCCAGGACCGAATCCTTGCGCGCGGCCGCGCCCGCAGTGAGCGCGCCGAGCGAATGGCCCACGAGCACGCACGACTGGATGTCGAGCGCATCGAGCAAGGCGTGCAGGCGGCCGGCATAGTCCGCAGCCCGTGGCGCGGCGGGCGCGAGCGGCGTCGATGCACCGTAGCCCGGCGCATCCCAGGCGATCACGCGGGCCTGCGGCGCAAGCAGCATCGCGGCGTTGAGCCACGAGGCCGCGCCCGAACCGATGCCATGCAGACACACGATGGCGGGCCCCGCGCCGCATTCGCGCACCGACACCACCGCGCCGCCGCCGACCGGCACGTCGCGTGCCGGAAAACGGTCGTCCAGCAGCGCCAGCTCGGAAGCCGGCAGGGTCAGTGCGTCGGTGGCGATGGCGTCGCTCATGGCTTGCTCAGCGCTTGATCTTGGCGAGCGGATGGTCCGCGGGGTACGTCGGGCGCACGGGCGTCTTGGAGCCCAGCATCACGCACATCAGCGCGTCTTCGTCGCCGATGTTGATTTCTTCACGGTACACGCCGGGCGGCACCGAGATCAGGTCGCGGTCGGTGAGGATGGTTTCGTAGCGCTCGCCGTTCTGCTCGATCACCACCTTGAGCTTGCCGCGGATCAGGAAGAACACTTCTTCCACGTCGGTGTGCAGGTGCGGCGGGCCTTCGTGGCCGGCCGGGATGACCATGGTCGAGAAGGTGAAGTGCTCGGCGGCCACGGTGTTCGAATCGCTCGCGACGCCGGTGCCGCCCGTGCCCACGTAGCGCATCTGCGCGCGGCGGAACTTGGGGTCCAGATCGGCCTGGAACTTCAGCGCGTCCCAGTCGTACTTGCGCGTTTCGTAGCGCGCGACGCGGCTGGTCATCCACGCTTCGAGGCTGGTGCCTTCGGGGCGCGCCAGGCTGGTGCCGGCGGCGGGGTCGATCTTTTGCTGTTCGGACAAATCGCTCATCGGGAAACTCCTTCGTAGGAAAAGTTAGTGCATCGCAAAGCCGCCGTTGACGGCCAGCAACTGGCCCGTCACGAAGCGCGAGAGGCCGGAAAGCAGGTACAGCGTGGCGCCGCAGACATCGGCCGCCTGCTGCTCCCGCGGGATGGCGCGGCCTTCGAGGTATTTCTGGTGGCGCGCCATCGGCACGTACTCGGTCGCCTCGACCAGCGTGAGGCCCGGCGCCACGGCGTTGACGGTGATGTTGTCGCCGCCCCATTCGCGCGCCAGCGAGCGCGTCATGGAGATGACCGCGCCCTTGCTCGAGGCGTAGGCCAGCAGGTTGGGCGCGCCCCAGAGGGCGGTGTCGGAGGCGAGGTTGACGACCGCGCCGCGGCCGCTCTCGGCCAGCGCGCCGCGGCAGGCGCGGCCCATGAGCCAGGTGCCGCGCACGTTGACGTTCATGACGCGGTCCCACATGTCGATCTCGAGCTGGTGCGCATCGCGGCCGCCCGAGTTGGTGATGGCGGCGTTGTTGACCAGGCCGTCGAGGCCGCCGAGCAAATGGATCGCTTCGCCGGCACAGGCATCGATGGAGGCCGGGTCCGACAGGTCGACGGTGAGCGCATGCGCCTTGTGGCCCGCATCGCGCAGCGCCTTCGCTTCGGTTTCGGCCAGTTCGCCGAGGATGTCGGCCAGCACCACGCTCGCGCCTGCCGCGGCGATGCACTGCGCGAACGCGAGGCCCAGGCCCCGCGCGCCGCCGGTCACGAGCACGCGGCGTCCCGCCAGCAGGTTGGCGGGCAGCTCGGCCAGCAGCGACTGCAGGCTCGATGGATCGGGAGTGGCTTTGAGTTCGGTCATGTCGTGTTCAGTCGGCCTGGATGCCGAGCTCCTTGATGACCTTGCCGAAGCGCACGTAGTCGGCGGCATTGGTCTTGCCGAGCACGTCGGCATCGCCGCCCACCGGCGTGGTGCCCAGCACGGCCATGCGGGCGACGATGTCGGGCATCTTGAGGATCTCGTTGAAGTGGCCATTGAGCGTCTTCACGATCTCGGGCGAGAGGTTGCGCGGACCCCAGAGGCCGTTCCAGGCGACCACCTCGACGTCCTTGTAGCCCAGCTCGGCGAGCGTGGGCACATTGGGCGCGAGCGGCGAGCGCTGGCTCGAAGCCACGGCCAGCGGCTTGAGCTTGCCGTTGGCGAAGTACGGCGCCACCGGGCCGAGCGTGATGAAGGTGACGGGCACATGGCCGCCCAGCACGTCGTTGACCGCCGGGGCCACACCCTTGTAGGGCACGTGCGCGAGGTTGGCGCCCGAGGCGCGGGCGAACATCTCGCCCAGGATGTGCATCGGCGAGCCGCTGCCCGGGCTCGCGTACGAGAGCGATTTGCCGGCGCCCTTCGCGGCGGCGACCGCGTCCTTCGCGGTGGCGATGCCGCTGCCACCGCTCGCCACCAGGAAGAGCGGCTGGCTGCCGGTCTGCACGATCGGCGTGAAGCCGGCGAGCACGTCGTAGCCGGAAGCGCCGTTGGTCTTCAGAACCAGTTGCGCGATCGAGAAGGTGCTGGGTGCGAGCAGCAGCGTGTAGCCGTCGGGCGCCGCCTTCGAGACGAAGCCGCTGCCGATGATGCCGCTGGCGCCCGGGCGGTTGTCGACCACCACCGGCTGCCCCACCCGCGCCGAGAGCTTCTCGGCGAAGAGCCGCGCCAGCGCATCGGTGTCGCCACCCGCCGGATAGGCGACGACCAGCGTGATCGGCTTGGCAGGGTAGCTCTGCGCCCAGGCGAGCCCGGTGGCGCAGGCGGCGGCCAGGGACATGGCGGCGGCGATGGCAAGGCGGCGAGTGTGTTTCATGGGTCCGTCGTGGTCGGCGTTTTGTTTCACTAAAGAAACAACGATTTATTAATGGAACGCACGAAGGATAATCACGAAGACAACTTCGGGACTAAGTAGAAACCCTAGATGTCGCAACCCAACGTAAAACAGGGCGGCCCTTTCGGACCGCCCTGCTCGGGGATGGGTGTCGTGCCTGCTATCCGCCGTAGCGCGCCACGGTCAGGCCTTCCATGTCGATCTCCGGCGCCTTTCCGGCGATGAGGTCGGCCATCACGCGGCCGGTGCCGGCAGCCATGGTCCAGCCGAGCGTGCCGTGGCCGGTGCTCAGCATCAGGTTGGGGATGCGCGTGGCGCCGACGACCGGCGTGCCGTCGGGCGTCATCGGGCGCAGGCCGGTCCAGAAAGAGGCGTCGCGCACGTTGCCACCCTTGGGGAAGAGATCGGTCACGACGTGTTCGAGCGTGTCGCGCCGGCGCGGATTGAGCGCGAGGTCGAAGCCCGAGAGCTGTGCCGTGCCGCCCACCCGGATGCGGTCGCCCAGGCGGGTGACCGCGACCTTGAAGGTCTCGTCCATCACGGTGGATTCGGGCGCGCCGTCCGCGTCGGTGATCGGCACGGTGATCGAGAAGCCCTTGACCGGGTACACCGGCAGGTCGATGCCCAGCGGCCTGACCAGCGCGGGCGAGTAGCTGCCGAGCGCGACCACGTAGCGATCGGCGGTGAATTTGCCCTTGTCGGTGCGCACCGCGGTCACGCCCTTCGCGGCGTCGTGCTCGATGGCCTGGATGTTCACGCCGAAGCGAAAGGTCACGCCCGCGGCCTCCGCCAGCCTGGCCAGTGCCTGCGTGAACTTAAAGCAGTCGCCCGTCTCGTCGCCCGGCAGGCGCAGGCCGCCGACGAACTTCTCCTTCACCGCCGCGAGCGCGGGCTCGTAGGGCAGGCAGCCTTCGCGGTCGAGCACCTGGTAGGGCACGCCGGAGGCCTTGAGCACCTCGACGTCCTTCGCGGTGCCGTCCAGCTGCTGCTGCGTGCGAAAGAGCTGCAGCGTGCCCTGCATGCGCTCGTCGTACTGGATGCCCGTGTCGGCGCGCAGGGCCTTCAAGCAATCGCGGCTGTATTCGGCCAGCCGCACCATGCGGCCCTTGTTGAGTTCGTAGCGCGCCTGCGTGCAGTTGCGCAGCATCGAGAGGCCCCAGCGCCACATCGCCGGATCGAGCATGGGCTTGACGACCAGCGGGCTGTGCTGCATCAGCATCCACTTGATGGCCTTCACCGGCACGCCGGGCCCGGCCCAGGGCGCCGAGTAGCCGGGCGACACCTCGCCCGCGTTGCCGAAGCTGGTTTCGAGCGCGGGTGCGGGCTGCCGCTCCAGCACCGTCACCTCATGGCCGGCGCGTGCCAGGTAGTACGCCACCGAGGTGCCGATGACACCGCTGCCGAGAATCAGGACCTGCATGAGAACTCCCTCTTTCTTGTGGGCCGCAACGGGCCCGAGGGTACAGGCTAAGCGCTACAGGCCGAGAGCGTCCTGCAATTGGCGTGCCGGCCAGCGCTCCGGCCGTTGCGGCCAGGCCTCGAGCAGCGCGACCATGCGCGCATTGCGCGGCGCGCTCAGGCCGTGCTCCTGCGCGAGGCGCACGACCTCGCCGCTGAGCGCATCGATCTCCGTGCGGCGGCCCAGTGCGAGGTCGTCGGCCATGCTGGAGCGCGCCTTGGCATCGATGCGCAGCATGCGCGCCGCGACGATGCGAAAGAGCCAGTCGGGCAGCCGCAGCAGGCTGGACAACCGCTGCGCCGGCACAGCGGCCACCTGCGCCGGCACGATGCCGCTCACGCCCAGCACCCCCAGCGTCTCGTCGATGAGCGCCGCGAAGCATTGGCGGTAGCCGCGATGCATCAGCTCCTCGCGCAGCGGCAATCCCGACAGCGCGTTGACCGGGTTGTTGAGGTTCAGCAGCAGCTTGCCCCACTGCACCGGCAGCAGGTCTTGATGCAGGTCCAGCGGCACGCCGGCGCGCTCGAACACGGGCAGCCACGGGCGCAGCGCCGCGTCGTCCTTCGCGGCGAGCCGGCCGGGCGTGCCGCGATGGAAGACGCCCTCGCCGATCTCGGCCACGTTGTACGGCACCATGCCCGGCAGCACGTTGAGCGACGGGCCGGCCTGCGACGCAGCGGCGCTGTTGGAGATGCCGTTCTGCAACGAGACGACGGTGGTGCCCGCGGGCAGCGAGAAAGCCACCTCGCCCGCCGCCTGGGCGGTGGCGCCGCTCTTCACGCAAAGGAGCACCAGCGCGGGCCGGGCGCCGGCAGGCACCTGCTCGCACAGGCGCAGCGCCGAAGGCAGGATGTGGTGCTTCGCGCCGTCCAGGTCGCTGAGCGTGAGGCCGTGCTTCGCGAGCTTCTGCAGCACGCGCGAGCGTCCGACGAAAGTGACGGGCACGCCCGCGGCGGCGAGCCGGCCGCCGATGTAGCAGCCGATGGTGCCCGCGCCCATCACGAGCACCTCGCCGGGAGGCGCGCCAGGCTTTTCGCCCGGAGGCGCGCCAGACTTTTCGCCGGGCAGCGCTTGCGTCATCAGACGCGTTCCGCGACCCAGCCCTGAACCGACTTCAGCGCGGCGGGCACGCCCGCCGCATCGGTGCCGCCGGCCATGGCCATGTCGGCCTTGCCGCCGCCCTTGCCGCCCACTTGCTGCGCCACGAAGTTGACCAGCTCGCCGGCCTTGGCCTTGCCCACGGTGTCGGCGGTGACGCCGGCCGCGATCTGCACCTTGTCGCCATCGACGGCGGCCAGCACGATGATGGCGGTCTTGAGCTTGTCTTTCAGCTTGTCCATGGTGTCGCGCAGCGTCTTGGCATCGGCGCCGTCGAGCTTGGCCGCGAGCACCTTGATGCCGTTGACGTCCACCGCCTCTGCGATGAGCTCGTCGCCCTTGGACGACGCGAGCTTGCCCTTGAGCGAACCCACCTCGCGCTCCAGCGCCCTCACCTGCTCCAGCACCTGCGTGAGGCGGCCCTGCAGTTCGGCAGTCGGCGCCTTGAGCGTGGCGGCCACGCTCTGCACGGTAGCTTCGAGGTCTTGCAGGTACGAGAGCGCGTTGGCGCCCGTGACCGCCTCGATGCGGCGCACGCCGGCGGCCACGCCGCCTTCGCTCACGATCTTGAAGAGGCCGATGTCGCCGGTGCGGCCCACGTGGGTGCCGCCGCACAGTTCGCGGCTGGTGCCGATGTCCAGCACGCGCACGGTCTCGCCGTACTTCTCGCCGAACAGCATCATCGCGCCGGTCTTCTGGGCCGATTCCATGTCCATCACGCGCGCCTGCGTGGCGACGTTGGCGAGGACTTCGGCGTTCACGCGCTTCTCGATCTCCAGGATCTGGTCGTGCGTCACGGGCGCGTTGTGCGCGAAGTCGAAGCGCGTCTTGTCGGCATCGACCAGCGAGCCCTTCTGCTGCACGTGGTCGCCGAGCACTTCGCGCAGGGCCTTGTGCATCAGGTGGGTGACCGAGTGGTTGCGCATGGTCGCGTTGCGGCGCTCGCCATCGACCGCGGCCTTGACCGCATCGCCGACCTTGAGGGTGCCTTGCGTCTGCGCGCCGTGGTGGCCGAACACGTCGGCCTTGATCTTCTGCGTATCGTCCACGCCGAACTGCACGCCTTCGGCGGCCAGCACGCCCTGGTCGCCAACCTGGCCGCCGCTCTCGGCATAGAAAGGCGTGGTGTCGAGCACCACGATGCCCGGCTGGCCTTCTTTCAGTTCGTTCACCGCGGCGCCTTCGAAGTACAACGCCACCACTTTGGCGCTCTCCTCCAGGTGCTCATAGCCGGTGAAGGTGTTGCCCGCGCCCGTGTATTCGACGTTGCGGTCCATCTTGAACTTGCCGCCCGCGCGGCCCGCGGCCTTCTGCTTTTCCATGGCGACGTTGAAGCCGGCCTCGTCCACGCTCACGCCACGCTCGCGGCACACGTCGGCCGACAGGTCGAGCGGGAAGCCGAAGGTGTCGTGCAGCTTGAAGGCGACTTCGCCCGGCAGCGTCTTGGCGCCGCCGGCCAGGGCCGCATCGAGGATTTCCATGCCGTTGGCGAGCGTCTCGAAGAAGCGCTCTTCCTCGGTCTTGAGCGTGTCGATAATCCGCTTCTCGTCTGCCTTGAGCTTGGGATACGCATCGCCCATCAGCTTCACGAGGTCGGGCACCATCTTGTGGAAGAACGGCTTCTTCTGGCCCAGCTTGTAGCCGTGGCGAATCGCGCGGCGGATGATGCGGCGCTGCACGTAGCCGCGGCCTTCGTTCGAGGGAATCACGCCATCGGCCACCAGGAACGAGGTGGCGCGGATGTGGTCGGCGATCACGCGCAGCGAGTTGTTCGACAGGTCTTGCGTGCCGGTCTCGCGGCCGGCGGCCTTGATGAGCGCGTCGAAGATGTCGATCTCGTAGTTGCTGTGCACGTGCTGCAGGATCGCGGCCAGGCGCTCCAGGCCCATGCCGGTGTCCACGCAGGGCGCGGGCAGCTTCTTGACCGAACCGTCGGGCTGCATGTCGAACTGCATGAACACGTTGTTCCAGATCTCGATGTAGCGGTCGCCGTCTTCATCGGGGCTGCCGGGCGGGCCGCCGGGGATCTCGGGGCCGTGGTCGAAGAAGATTTCGGAGCACGGGCCGCAGGGGCCCGTGTCGGCCATCATCCAGAAGTTATCGGACATGTAGCGGCCGCCCTTGTTGTCGCCGATGCGCACGACGCGCTCGGGCGGCAGGCCGATCTCTTTCGTCCAGATGTCGTAGGCCTCGTCGTCCTCGATGTAGACGGTGGCCCAGAGCTTCTCGGCCGGCAGCTTGTAGACCTTGGTGAGCAGCTCGAAGGCCCAGGTGAGCGATTCGCGCTTGAAGTAGTCGCCGAAGCTCCAGTTGCCCAGCATCTCGAAGAAGGTGTGGTGACGCGCGGTGTAGCCCACGTTCTCCAGGTCGTTGTGCTTGCCGCCGGCGCGAAGGCACGCCTGGACCGAGGCGGCGCGCACGTAGTTGCGCTTGTCTTCGCCAAGGAACACGTCCTTGAACTGGACCATGCCCGAGTTGGTGAACATGAGCGTCGGGTCGTTGCCCGGCACCAGCGAACTGGAGGGCACCACCGTGTGGCCCTTGGAGGCGAAGAAATCGAGAAAGGTCTTGCGGATGTCCGCGACCGTGAATGTGGGCTGGCTCATCTTTGGATTTCGTCTTCTGTCGAGGTGGCCCGGCGATGGCGACCTCGTGTCGAAACCACTGCGTTGAGCCGGCCTAACTGCTTGATTTGCTTGAACAAACGATTATAGGTTTGCCCATGGAGCCCGGCCGGCCCCCAGGGCAAACTGCATGATCGGGACGCCGCGGCTAATATGCGCCTGGAGCCCGCGCGGCCGAACCAAACGCAGCGGGCTCCGTCCTATTCATATGCACAACATGAATCAAGGAGTCCGCATGGCAGGTCTTGAGGCCGAACACTGGAAGATCGAGGACCTCGATTTCTCGCGCATCGCGCTCGACAAGGTGCGCCCGGACGAGAATCTTTTCTACCTCGTGACCTCCGCCTCGTTCATCGAAAGCGGCTCGGACCTGTACACGCACAACCTGGTGGATTTCTTCCGCGGCGACGACGAAGTCACCGAGTGGCTCTCCAACTACTGGGAGCCCGAGGAACTGCAGCACGGCCAGGCCCTGCGCGCCTACGTGCGCCACGTGTGGCCCGAATTCGAGTGGGACGCGGCCTACCGCGGATTTCTGGAGGAGTACGCGACCTACTGCAAGGTCGAGCTGCTCGCCCCCACCCGCGCCCTGGAGATGACCGCGCGCTGCGTGGTCGAGACCGGCACCGCCACCTACTACCGTGCCATGGCCCGCGCCACCGACGAGCCCGTGCTGCACGACCTGGCCACCCGCATCGCGACGGACGAGGTCAACCACTACAAGCACTTCTACCGTTTTTTCCGCCGTTACCGCGAGCAGGAAAAGCTCAGCCGCTTCCGCGTGATCGGCACCCTCGGCCGGCGCACGCTGGAGCTCAAGAGCGAGGACGCGGACTGCGCGATCCGCCACGTCGTGAAGGCCCGGTCGCCCCATCGCGCCCACGACACGGCCTATGTGCAGCAGCTGAGCGCGCGCATGAACAGCACCATCCGCACCAACCTGAGTGCCGGCAGCACGCTCAAGATGCTGATGCGGCCGCTGGAACTGCCGGCCCGGGTGCAGACGGTGATCCAGTACCCGATCAAGCAGTTCATGCAGCACGTGTTCCTGCGTTAGGCGCCTCGGGGCGTCGCACCGTCTTCCTTCCCCTGGGCATCACGGGAAAAATCGGTTCCCGCCGACAAGGGATGGGCCATTTTTCCGGCCTTGTCCTGCATGGGTTTTTCGCGCTCGCATGATTGAATTTGGTATCCGAATTTTTCATGGAGCAACAACGATGGAGGCCAAGGCATCACGCCTCGGGGGACGGCAAGGCAAGCTGTTGGGCATCGGCGTCCCGGGGCTGGACGATGTGCTGGGCGGGGGCCTGGAACCCAACCGCCTCTACCTGGTGGAGGGAACGCCGGGCGCCGGCAAGACGACCATCGCGCTGCAGTTCCTGCTCGAGGGCGCGCAGCGGGGCGAATCGGTCCTGTACGTCACGCTCTCGGAAACCGAGAACGAATTGCGAGGCGTCGCCAACTCCCACGGCTGGGACCTCTCGGGCATCCACGTGCGCGAGATGCTCCCCGCGCAGGACAGCCTCCAGCCCGAAGAGCAGTACACGATGTTCCATCCCTCGGAGGTGGAGTTGAGCGAAACCACGCTGCGCATCCTCAGCGACGTGGATGCGCTCAAGCCGTCCCGCATCGTCTTCGACTCGCTGTCCGAGTTGCGGCTGCTGTCGGGCACGTCGCTGCGGTACCGCCGGCAGATCCTGGCGTTGAAGCAATTCTTCGCGGGCCGGCAATGCACCGTGCTGCTGCTGGACGACATGACCGCCACGCAGCACGACCTGCAGGTGCAGAGCATCGCGCACGCCGTGTTGCGGCTCGAACAGCTCAATTCCGACTACGGCTCGGCGCGGCGGCGCCTCCTGGTCGTCAAGTACCGCGGCCAGCCGTATCGCGGGGGCTTTCACGACTACAAGATCCATCGCGGGGGCCTGCAGGTGTTTCCGCGGCTGGTGGCCTCCGAACACGCGACCAGCGGACCGCTGATCAAGATGCCCAGCGGCATCGCGGAACTGGACGACCTGCTCGGGGGCGGCCTGGAGAAGGGAACGAGCACCCTCTTCGTGGGCGCACCGGGCACCGGCAAATCGTCGGTGGCCGTGCAGTTCGCCGTTGCCGCTGCCCGGCGGGGCGAATGCGCCGCGCTTTTCATCTTCGACGAGAGCGTCAACACGCTGCGCACGCGCTGCGCCGGCTTGGGGATGGACCTGGAACCGTACCTCGCGTCGGGACACCTGCGCATCAAGCAGGTCGACCCCGCCGAGCTCTCGCCGGGCGAACTGGTCCACGAGATCCGCCTGGCCGTGACCGAGCATGCCGCGAAGATCGTCGTCATCGACAGCCTGAACGGCTATCTCAACGCCATGCCTGACGAGCGCTTTCTCATCGTCCAGCTGCACGAACTGCTGACCTACCTCGGGCAGGCCGGCGTGGCCACGCTGCTGGTCGGCGCGCAGCACGGGCTGATCGGCATGCAGATGCAGACGCCGGTCGATGCCAGCTATCTCGCGGACGCGGTAGTTCTGCTGCGCTACTTCGAATTCGAGGGCGAGGTCCGGCAAGCCATCTCGGTGCTCAAGAAACGCGGCAGCGCGCACGAGCGGACCATCCGCGACTTCTCGATGGACGGCAGCGGGCTGCACGTGGGTGAGCCCCTGCGCCGCTTCCGGGGCATCCTGAGCGGCATTCCGGTGCCCATCGATGGCGTCACCGCCACCCCGCCGTGACGACGAACACGATCACCACCACGATCACGCACGAAGACCCGCAATTGCGCGTCCTGCTCAGGACGGCAACCTCGAAGGACGCCGTGATGGCGACGGCCGTGCTCGAACGCGCCGGCATCGCCACCCGGGTCTGCGCCACGCTGCACGAGTTGGTGCTCGAGATCGGCCAGGGCGCGGGCGCCGTGCTGGTGTCCGAGGAAATGCTCTCGGGCAACGATACCGCCGACCTGTCCGGCGCAGTGTCGATGCAGCCGCCCTGGTCGGACCTGCCGGTGCTGGTGCTGGCCAAGCAAGGGGCCGATTCGCGCGCCGTCGCCGTGGCCATGGAGGGCATGGCCAATGTCACGGTGCTGGAGCGGCCGATCCGCGTGGCGGCGCTGGTCAGCGCATTGCGAAGCGCCTTGCGGGCCCGGCGGCGGCAGTACGAACTGCGCCGCATCCTGGACGACCTGGGCGAGGCCGACAAGCGCAAGACCGAGTTCCTCGCCACGCTGGCACACGAGCTTCGCAACCCGATGGCACCGCTGAGCACGGCGCTCGCCATCCTCACGCGCAAGACGCTCACGCCCGAAGCCGCACTGCCTTACTACCAGCTCATGGGCCGCCAGCTCGAGCACATGGTGCGGCTCGTGAACGACCTGATGGAGGTGTCGCGCATCACCCGCGGGAAGATCGAACTCCAGCTCGGCGAGCTGATGGTCGATCAGGTGATCCGCGATGCCATGGAACTCAGCCGGCCGCTGATGGACGCGGGCCGGCATCGGCTGCAGGTGCATGCACCCGATGCTTCCCTGGCCGTGGAAGGCGATGGCGTGCGGCTCACGCAGGTGTTCTCGAACCTCCTGAACAACGCGGCCAAGTACACGCCCGAGGGCGGCCGGATCGACGTGTTCGTCGAGCGCGAGGGCACGAATGCAGTGGTCCGCATCCGCGACAACGGCGCCGGCCTCCCGCCGGACATGCTGGCGTCGATCTTCGACATGTTCGTGCAGGTGAGCGGTACCGCCCGGGCGGCCCAGGGGGGCCTGGGCATCGGGCTCACGCTGGTGAAGAGCCTGGTGGAACTGCACCGCGGCACGGTCACCGCGAAGAGCGGCGGGCTCGGCCAGGGCAGCGAATTCGTGGTGAGGCTGCCGTTGTCGATCGCGCACGAGGCAGGGAGCGAGAAGCGCGCCGCACCCTCCACCGAAGCAGCCATCGCGCGGCACAGCATCCTGGTCGTCGACGACAACCGCGACGCGGCAGAGTCGCTGGCGGCGCTGCTGGGCCTCCTCGGGGCACGCACCGCCGTGGCGTTCAGCGGCACCGAAGCGCTGAAGACGGCAGACGGTTTTCGTCCTTCGTTGGCGATCCTGGACATCGGCATGCCCGGAATGGATGGCTGCGAACTTGCCCGCAGGCTTCGGGCCGACCCGGCGCACAGCGGGATGACGCTGATCGCACTGACGGGCTGGGGCCAACCGGACGACAGGGTGCGCATTGCCCAGGCCGGATTCGACCATCACTTGCTGAAACCCGTCGATATGGAGGAACTGTCGATGGCGTTGCGGCGGCTGGCGCAACGCTAGCCGAAGGGGAATTTCAGGCGCCGCTGAACCGGCGCAGCGCGCGGTGGCCGAGCCGGGTGAGCTCGGTCACCGTTGCTACAGGTACGTCGGTCTCGGGGGAACGGAACTGCGGAAGAATGGCCTTCACGCAGCCTTCCAGCAGCAGGGCCTGGACGGCGGCAATGCCCTGGGCACCTGCGACGGTGGCGGGCAATTGCTGCGTGGAGAGGTAGTGCAACAGCGAGTGGCGCATGCTTCTTGAG
Organism: Variovorax sp. 770b2; assembly: GCF_900115685.1. Lineage (GTDB taxonomy): Bacteria > Pseudomonadota > Gammaproteobacteria > Burkholderiales > Burkholderiaceae_C > Variovorax. The sequence goes on from NZ_FOXJ01000001.1 coordinate 2,274,819, forward strand.
GGTCCTGGACGAACAACAGGTGTCGCGTCAGGCACGGAGAAAGAAATCTTGACGACCTTCAGCCTCGAGGAACCGCTGCAAAGAGCGGGTGCAAATGCGGGTGCAGAAGCAACCTCTACCAACGCCGGAAGACCGTCAAGATTCAGTATCGTTCTCCAACCTTAAGCCGAACTGAAAACCAGTCGCCTGTCCCCTGTAATCCGGGTAACAAGGCTAGTGCGATGCCGGACCACTCACCAGTGCCAAAAGTCATTCGCGATGTCCAACCGACGCTGCAAACACATCTGCATTCGTTCTGGCTTGCCCGCATGGGCACTACGTCACATTTCGCCGAGTTGATCGCCTGCGGTCCTCCCCGGTGCGGAAAGGTGCGTGGCATAACCAAAGGACTGTCGTAAAACCGACAGTCTTCCTGATCGAACCGATCATTGACCCGCTTCGGCGGGTTCTTTTTTTGCCGCTCGCGCCTTCCTTCAAAGGTGCTGCACAACGATCACCACGGCGCCCGCCAACGAAATGGCTCCGCCAACGACTTTTCTCAACATCTTCATACGGCTCTCCAACAGTGAATCCTGATGGTGCCGTGTTTGCCCATGCCATAGGTTTGGCAATATTCATGTCCGGGATAGAGACAGCCGACTTGCGTGCCTCAGCAGGCGCTCAAGTCGCCGACGTCAAACCCGGCTTGCGGGTGCCGTCCAGCGAATACAACTGCGGCCGATCCTCGGCAAGGACATCGGCAGGCCCGTGCTCCGCGCCACGCGGTTGCCGGTAGAGCTCGCTCTCGAGCCGCCGGACGCGCTCGGCATACATCCGCGCCAATGCGCTGTGATGCTCCGCGGCTGCCTGGTGCTCGATGCGCGCCATCTGCGCTTCCTCCAGCAATGCCGAAGCCCTTTTGAGGTAGGCGGTATGGCTGGGACGAAACAAGAAGTCGAAGGTCATTTCATGCTCCTTGCCGCAAGAGTGCGGTCTGGAGATGTTCCTCCTGCGAGCCCCTTGAAGTCTGTCAGCGCGCGCCTACCCCGGTTTGTGCAACAACTGCTTTACCTAGCACATGGCCATGTCAGGTTTTCCATTTTCAATGGGGACAATGTTGTGGAAAACCATGTGTGAAGAGTTCAGGATCGTTGCCTGGCGTGGCCTGCAACACGGTGCCTGCAAAAGCGGCACCCGATGAAAAATATTTGGATTTGTCCCGAATTCCGTTCCTTGCCGGGCACAAAAACGTCGTCTGGTACAATCGCGCCTCACTCAGATTTGCTCTGGGTGTTGCCTGGCCAGGCAAGCCGAATCTCACACCGGCGCGTCGAAGTCACTACGACGAGAAAAACAACAGGTGGCTTCCGCAATTGAACATTTGCCGTAACGTGAACCGCGTGAGAGTTCACGACCACATTCCAAAGCCCGCCTCGTGCGGGCTTTTTCATTGGCCGAACGGTCCTAGCCCGCGAGTTCGCTTGCGAGTTCCCGCTCCGCCCCACGCGGAAGCTCGGACAGGAACGTCGCCACGATGATGGCCGCGGCCCGATCCACTTCGAGCACTTCGGTGATACCGAACTGGAGCAAGGCCGTCTTGCCCGTGGAGCCGAGCGGCCGGCGCAACTCGACAAGAACTTCGGCAGCCAGATCGCGATCGGTGCGCGGCCGGCCGTCGGGCCGCATCACCCATCGATCGACCTGATCGAACGGCATGCTGCGAAAAACCCCCACCACGGGGAAGTACTGGAATCGCTCTTCGTCGAGCCGGATTGGAATACTGAAGCGGCACAGGAATGTGTCCACCTCAGGTGACAGTTCAGCCATAGCTCCCATGAGACACCTCTTTTTGTTGCGAAGAGTGTGCTGCAGCGATCCGTACATTGGGAATGGTTGGCCTGCGACATAAGGCACAACAAGACACAATTACACAAACTTCATGGCATGAAGTGGCATTAATTCACAGCCCAAGAACGGCGCTGGCAAAAAAAACCCAGCACCAGGCTGGGTTGAATCTCTTTCAGTGCTGTCACACACAGAGAACTCGCACTTCGAAGCGAGTCCGCAAAATCTAGGGCTTCGCGCAGGCCTGTCCTGTAAGACGAGACCGACACTTCAAGCGCCATTGCCAGGCAGCAACGTTCGCGGGCTGCCAAATACTTCACGTTTTTAAGTGTGTCCTACGCCGACAGCCTAATTTTGGCTTACAGCCGATTGCAGCCACCCCATCGACGATCGAGGGGCTGTCACGCAACAGGGCCGCATTAAAAGAAGAGCTCTCTGTTTCGTCCTTAGAGCGCCCTGCAAGGGCTCCTCGAACCCGCTTCGGCGGGTATTTTTTTGCCCTGACGATTCCTCCCAGAAATCTCCCATTTCGGGGCACATCATTGTTCCGCCCGTCGCGTCCTGCGGCGGGCTCCTCCCTCCGGCCCCCGCGCAAGTACGGGCCATTCAGCCCGCCGCGTGCGGGCTTCTTTTTTGCGCGGCAGGGGCACCTCGACGTAGCCAAGCCCCGCACACGGCTTGTGCCGTGTCACGTCTGAAAAAAGGGGGGAATGCTTCCGGGGATCGATGGAGATGGAGCGGGTGAAGGGAATCGAACCCTCGTATGAAGCTTGGGAAGCTGCCGTTCTGCCATTGAACTACACCCGCATTTGCAACCCGTTGATTTCAAACGCGTTGTCGACCCAAGCGCGCGATTCTACAGAGGAACGAAGGGCGCTCGACCCCGAGCCCCCTGTCGGATGAGATGCGTGCAGCCAATGACGCTCTGCCATTCCGCCGTCTCTACACCCCACATCACTTTCCGCATATCGAAGCACGTTTTCGTTCGTTAACGAAAGATGCGCCCCTGCCTAGCATCCGGCCTCACTCAACCGGTCATAACAGGTCAGCCGCATGTCTTCCACCAAGGCGCTAGAGCCCATCGCCTTTTCTCCCGTTCCGCTCTACACGCAGGTGCGTGAAACGCTGCGCGAGCGCATCCTCGATGGCACCTACGCACCGCACGCGCAGCTGCCCTCCGAAAGCGAGATGGTCGCGCTCTTCAAGGTCAGCCGCATCACGGTGCGCCAGGCGCTCAGCGACCTGCAACGCGAGAACCTGATCTTCAAGATTCCTGGCAAGGGCACCTTCGTCGCCAAGCCCAAGGCGTTCCAGCAGCTTGGCCAGCTCGAAGGTTTTGCCGAATCGATGGGCCGCATGGGCTACGAGATCCGCAACCAGGTCACCAGCCACAAGACCGTGCCTGCATCGCCCCGCGTCGCCAAGCAACTGGGCCTGGCCGAGGGCACGCCGGTCGCGCAGATCAAGCGCGTGCGGCACCTCAACCGCGCCCCGGTGTCCTACGAAGTGACCTATCTCCCGCACGCCATCGGCGAGCGGCTGCGGCAGGCGGATCTCGCGGGCCGCGACATCTTCCTGATCCTGGAGAACGACTACGGCATCGCGCTCGGCCACGCCGATTTGCAGATCGACGCGATGCTCGCCGACGAAGTGCTCTCCCGCGCATTGAGCGTGCCCGAAGGCACCGCCGTACTGCGCGTCGAGCGCCTCACGCACACGGCCGAGGGCGCGCCGCTGGATTTCGAAGACCTCTATTTCCGCGGCGATGCCTTCCAGCATCGCCTCCGCATCGCGCGCAGCCACCCCACGAAGGCCACCCCATGAACATCCTCACCCGCACCGTCGACGTGCTGGTCATCGGCGGCGGCACGGCCGGCCCGATGGCAGCCGTCAAGGCGAAAGAAGCCAACCCCAAGCTCGAAGTACTGCTGCTCGAAAAGGCCAACGTCAAGCGCAGCGGCGCCATCTCGATGGGGATGGACGGCCTGAACAACGCGGTCGTGCCCGGCTTCGCCACGCCCGAGCAGTACGTGAAAGAGATCACCACCGCCAACGACGGCATCGTCAACCAGAAGACGGTGATGGCCTATGCGCGCAACAGCTATTCGATGATCGAGGAGCTGGACCGCTGGGGCGTCAAGTTCGAGAAGGACGAGACCGGCGACTACGCGATGCGCAAGGTCCACCACATGGGCACCTACGTGCTGCCGATGCCCGAGGGCCACAACATCAAGAACGTGCTGTACAGGCGCCTGAAGCGCACGCGCGTGGAGATGTCGCAGCGCCTGGTGGTCACGCGCCTGCTCACGGCACCCGATGGCAACATCGCGGGCGCGATGGCCTTCGATTGCCGCACCGCCGAGTTCCACGTGATCCGCGCGAAGTCGGTGGTGCTGGCCACGGGCGCGGCCGGCCGGCTGGGCCTGCCTGCGTCGGGCTACCTCTTCGGCACCTACGAGAACCCGACCAACGCGGGCGACGGCTACAGCATGGCCTACCACGCGGGCGCGGAGCTCTCGGGCATCGAGTGCTTCCAGATCAACCCGCTCATCAAGGACTACAACGGCCCCGCCTGCGCCTACGTGACCGGCCCCTTCGGCGGCCACACCACCAACAACAAGGGCGAGCGCTTTATCGAGTGCGACTACTGGAGCGGCCAGATGATGATGGAGTTCTACAACGAACTGCAGGGCGGCAATGGCCCGGTGTTCCTCAAGCTGAGCCACCTGGCCGAGGAGACCATCGCCACCATCGAGCAGATCCTGCACACCAACGAGCGCCCCAGCCGCGGGCGCTTTCATGCAGGGCGCGGCACCGACTACCGCGAGCAGATGGTGGAGATGCACATCTCCGAGATCGGCCTGTGCAGCGGCCACTCGGCCTCGGGCGTGTGGGTGGACGAGCACGCGCGCACGACCGTGCCGGGCCTGCACGCGGCCGGCGACCTGGCCTGCGTGCCGCACAACTACATGCTCGGCGCCTTCGTCTACGGCCGCCTCGCCGGTGAAAGCGCGGCGCGGCATTGCGCGGAGACCGAGCTGCCCGCGCTCGACGAAGAACAGGTCGCGCGCGAGCACGCCCGCGTCAGCGCCCCGCTCCTTCGCAGCGGAGGCCTGCCACCCGCGCAGGTCGAATACAAGCTGCGCCGCATGGTCAACGACTACCTGCAGCCGCCCAAGGTCACGCGCAAGATGGAGATCGGCCTCTCGCGCTTCGAGCAGATCCACGAAGACCTCGAACAGCTCGCCGCCCCCGGCCCGCACGAGCTGATGCGCGCGATGGAAGTGCACGCCATCCGCGACTGCGCCGAGATGGCCGCGCGCGCCTCGCTCTACCGCACCGAGAGCCGCTGGGGCCTGTACCACCACCGCGTGGACTTTCCCGAGCGCAACGACCGCGACTGGTTCTGCCACACGCAGCTGCAAAAACAGGGCGATGCGATGGTGAGCTTCAAGCGCCCCGTCGATCCGTACATCGTGCCGCTCGATGCGCATGAGATGTCGGCCTATCAGCACCTGCGCGTGCCCGCCACGGTGCGCGATCCGGTCGCGGCCTGACACCGCCCCATAAAAAAAGAGAACCCCACATGCCCCTCGCCTTCAACCCCACCAGCGTGCCCGTGCGCATCGACGACGACAAGTGCATCGCCCACAAGGGCTGCACCGTCTGCGTGGACGTGTGCCCGCTCGACGTGCTCGCCATCGACCTCAGCAAGGGCAAGGCCTACATGAAGTTCGACGAGTGCTGGTACTGCATGCCCTGCGAGAAAGACTGCCCCACCGGCGCAGTCACCGTCGACATCCCCTACCTGCTGCGCTGAGCCGCGCGCCCTCCCCGCATTTCAACCCGGAGCAACCACGATGAAGACCCAGAGAACACTGTCCCTGTGGGGCGCAACCCTCGGCCTGATGCTGGCCCTGTCGGCGGTTTCGGCCGCGCAGGCCGAGACCATCCGCATCGCCATCGGCACGCAGGACACCACCATCAACTGCGCCACCGGCGGCCTCCTCATCCGCGAGCTGAAGCTGCTCGACAAGTACCTCCCGCGCACCGGCAAGTACAAGGACGCGCAGTACCAGATCGAGTGGAAGAACTTCACCTCCGGCGCGCCGCTGACCAACGAAATGGTCGCGGGCAAGCTGGACCTCGGCTCGATGGCCGACTTTCCGGGCAGCTTCAACGGCGCGGCGTTCCAGAAGGCGGGGCGCAAGAGCCTCTTCATCACCGTGCTTTCGGGCAGCACGACCGGCAGCGGCAACGGCATCGTCGTGCCGAAGGATTCGAAGGTGCAGTCGCTCGCCGAACTCAAGGGCAAGACCATCTCGGTGCCCTTCGCCTCGACCTCGCACGGCATGCTGCTGCGCGCCGTGCAGGCGCAGGGCTGGGACCCGTTGAAGGACGTGAACATCACCACGCAGGCGCCCGAGGTGGCCGGCCCCGCGCTGCAGGCCGGCAAGGTCGAGGCGCATGCGGACTTCGTGCCCTTCGCCGAACTCTTTCCATACCGCGGCTTCGCCCGCAAGATCTACGACGGCTCGCAGGCCAATGCGCCCACCTTCCACGGCAGCCTGGTCGATGAGGAGTACGCGAAGAAGTACCCCGAGGTCGTCACCGCGTACCTGCGCGCCGCGCTGGAAGCCGACCGCCTCGTGGCCGCCGAGCCCGAGAAGTACAGCGAGTTGATCGCCAAGGTCACGGGCATCGAGGCGGAGGTCAACTACCTCTTTCACGGCCCGCTCGGCCTGCAGACGCGCGACCTGAGCTGGAAGCCCGAGTACCGCCAGGCGGTGAAGACATCGCTCGACACGCTGCGCCTCTTGAAGCGCACCGACAACGACATCGACGCCAATGCCTTCGTGCAGGACGGCTACATCCGCATCGCCTTCCAGGAAGCGGGCCTGGACTACGACAAGCAACTGAAGAACTACGCCCGCGCCCCGCTGGTGGCGAAGGACGCATCGACGGGCAAGCCGATCACCGACGTGAGCCGCGTGGCCCAGGTCTGGGTGGCCGGCGAGCCGCTCGTGCGCCACTACGCCTCGCCCGAGAACGCGCTGGGCGACCTGCAGAAGATCGAGAAGGCTGGCAAGAAGGCGCGCGTGGTCTATGCGCAGGACCGCAACAGCGGCAACAAGCTGCTGGCGTCCGATGCGTGGTTCGTGCTCGGCGCCAAGGGCGAGGTCGATGCCTTCCTGCTCAAGGACCAGGCCGAGGGCTGGGCCGCGAAGCACGGCGGCAAGGTGCAGGACTTCGCCGGCGTGCGCGCCGCGCTGGCCGGCTGACGCCTCATCCGTTCGCGATGTTCACATCCACACAAGTTGCGTCCGCAAAAAGCCATCCGTTCACGCTGAGCTTGTCGAAGCGCTGCGCGCGGCTTCGACAAGCTCAGTCCGAACGGTTTGTGTTGCCTGGTCGCAAAACATACCGTGACGTTCGCCCTCCCTGCAAGTTGCGTCCGAGAACAAACAATCCGCCGAGAACAAACAATCCGTTCACGCTGAGCTTGTCGAAGCGCTGCGCGAGGCTTCGACAGGCTCAGCCCGAACGGTTTGTGTTGGCTGGTCGCAAAACATACCAAAGCTCAAAAGGTCACCAATGACCAGCTCCCTCCATAGCAGCCTGCGCGCCCTACCCCGCGCCACGTGGCGCATCGCCGCGCTGCTCCTGTGCGTGCTCGCATGGCACCTTGCCACGCGGCAGCGCATGAACCTGGGCTTCATCACCTTCCAGAACGTGCCACCGCCGCGCGAGGTGGCCGAGTCCGCGTGGGCGCTGGTGCAGTCGCCGCTGGTGCTGCAGCACCTGTCGGCAAGCCTTCGCCGCGTGTTCATCGGCTTCGGGCTTGCCGCTGTCGCTGGCGTGGCGCTGGGCCTCGCGATCGGCCGCGCCCGCTGGGCCGAAGACACGCTGCTGCCGCCGCTCGAAGTGCTGCGTCCCATCCCCGCCGTGGCGTGGATTCCGCTGGCCATCCTGATGTTTCCGTCGTCGGAGGCGTCGATGGTCTTCATCACTTTCGTCGGCGCGCTGTTCCCGGTGCTGCTCAACACCGTGCACGGCGTGGAGGCGGTGGATGCGCGCCTCGTCGCCTCGGCGCGCAGCCTGGGCGCGGGCCGCCTCGCGGTGTTCCGCGAGGTGATCCTGCCGGGCGCGCTGCCGAGCGTCGTCACGGGCCTTGCCATCGGCATGGGCACCGCGTGGTTCTGCCTGGTCACGGCCGAAATGATCTCGGGCCAGTTCGGCATCGGCTACTACACGTGGATGTCGTACACGATCCAGAACTACGCCGACATCGTGGTGGGCATGCTCCTCATCGGCGTGCTCGGCATGGGCAGCAGCGCGCTGGTGCGATGGATCGGCCAGTCGCTGATGCCATGGCGCGCGGTGCAGGAGAAACGCGCATGAAGGCCGATGTGCAGACCGGCCGCATCGCCATCGACGATTTGCGCGTGCGCCTCGGCCCGGGCGCGCAGGCCTTCGACGCGGTGCAGGACATCACGCTCCACGTGGAGCCCGGCGAGTTCGTCTGCCTGCTCGGCCCTTCGGGCTGCGGCAAGTCGACGTTGCTCGGCGCACTGGCCGGCCACCTGACGCCCGCGAGCGGCGCGATCCGCGTAGATGGCGAGCCGGTGCGCGGACCGCACCCGGACCGCGGCCTCGTCTTCCAGCACCACACGCTCTTCCCCTGGAAGAAGGTGCTCGACAACGTCGCCTTCGGCCTGAAGATGCAAGGCGTCGGCCGCCGTGAGCGCCATGCGCGCGCGCACGACATGCTGCGGCTCGTGGGCCTGGACGACTTCGCGGGCTTCTACCCCTCGCAGCTCTCGGGCGGCATGCAGCAACGCGCGGAGATCGCGCGGGTGCTCATCAACCACCCGCGCGTGATGCTGATGGACGAGCCCTTCGGCGCGCTCGATGCGCAGACGCGGCTGATGATGCAGCGCCAGCTGCTCGACGCCTGGGCGCGCGTGCGCACCACCATCGTCTTCATCACGCACGACATCGACGAGGCGCTGTTCCTCGGCGACCGGGTGCTCGTGATGGGGCCGCGGCCGGGCCGCATCGTGGCCGAGTTCGCGCTCGACTTCGCGCGGCCGCGCGATCCCTCGCTGGTCACCTCGCCTGAATTCACCGCGCTCAAGCGGCACTGCCTGCAACTGCTGCATCCGCACGCGGCTGCCAGCGCGCCGCTCGAACGCCTCACGCCGCTGGGTGCGCCCACCGCTGCGCAACTGCGCTTTGCCATCTAGAAAAAGAATGAACCCCTCGACTCTCGACGACCCCGAACTGCAGGCCATCGCCGAACGCCTGGCCTCGCCCGACGCCGAAGTGCGCCGCATCGCCGTGATGGACCTGGGCGACCTGTCCGACGAGGCGCACACGCCGCTGCTGGTCGCGGCCCTGCGCGACGACACGCCGGCCGTGCGCGCCGCCGCCGCGCTGGCGCTCGAAACCATGGAGAACCAGTCCGCCGTCGAAGGGCTGGCGGATGCGCTCGACGACCCCGATGCGCAAGTGCGCGAAGCCGCCGCCCACAGCCTGGCCGAACTGAAGGAGCCCGCATCGGCCGCCTGGCTGCTGCCGCATGCGGGCACCGGCCCCGCGCGGGTGCGCGCCGCCGTGCTGCGCGCGCTGCGCGAACTGCGTGTGCCTGCCAGCGCCGGCCCCGCGCTGGCGGTGCTGCAGGAGCCGCGCGCCGCGCAGGACTCCGCCGACGCCATCGCCCTGCGCCGAGAAGCCATCGGCGTGCTCGGCTACCTGAAGCACGCGCCCGCCCTGCCCGCCTTGGCCGGCCTCGCCGCCTCCGACCCGGTGGACGAAGTGCGCCGCGCGGCCGTGGGCGCGCTGGCCTTCGCGGCGGGCGATGTAGATGCGCGCATCGCACTGGAAACCGCGCTGCGCGACGCGAGCTGGCAGGTGCGCGAAGAAGCCGCCACCGCGCTCGGCAAACTGCAGCAGCCCGCCGCGACCGCCGCGCTGCTGGTGGCGCTGAACGACGACTACTGGCAGGTGCGCCTGCGTGCGGCCCGCAGCCTGGGGCGGCTGCGCAGTGCCGAGAGCGTCACGCCGCTGCTCAGGGCGCTGGGCCACAGCATCAGCAACCTGCGCAAGGAAGCCGCGCTGGCGCTGGGCGACATCGGCGATGCAGGGGCGCTGCCCGCACTCGAACTTGCCGCGGACGACCCGGACCCCGAAGTGCGCAAATCGGCCCGGCTGGCCATCGTGCAGATCGGCAAGGCGGCCCATGGCGCCTGAGTCCATCGTCGATCACCGCGCGCGCGGTGCGCTGGAGTTTTGCTGGGGCGACGGGGAGCGGTATCTGGCCACGTACCAGCTGCTGCGGGACAGTTGCCCTTGTGCGGATTGCAAGGTGCTGCGGGCGGCTGGGGGCGATGGCAATGCGGGTGATGACGTGCAACTCGCGGACATACAGCCAGTTGGGACCTATGGCGTGCAGTTCGTGTTCAGCGATGGGCACGACCGGGGGATTTTTCCTTGGGGTTTTTTAAAGAGGCTGCTGGGGGAAGGTGTGCGATCTGCCATGACACCCTGTCCGCCCCCATAGTCTTTTCGCTCCAAGGTCTGTATCTCAGAGGTCGATCAAAAGCCGACACTCGCGCGCTACGCTTACCGCCAGCTTCAGACTGACCACAGTTATTCGCAAACGGGGACCGGCGTACTACACATCAAGATCGACGCAGGCTGGATTCGTGCGTACATCTGACCTTCACTAAGCGTGACGATTGGCCGCCCCAGAGCCAAGTTCGCCGGCGTCCTTGGAGTGGACCGCGTTGTGCCATCGGGCGCGAAACATGCAGCCGGCCCGCAGGCTCGGTTTACCGCAGATGGCTAGCAGTTTTCATGCATATCGCTGAAAATGGCGGTATTGGGTAGGCGCTGAGGCAGGCCTTTTGTTGCCGGTCGTCAGAATGCGCCCGGACTCACACGTCTAGTAGACAGAGTGCACATGTCAGCGGCTCCCAAGATGCACAATCTCAATGGCATCGACCAAACTGTACTCTCACTCGCAATCGGACCTCTTCCCGTGGCTAGCTCTGACCAACTCAAGGCGCTCATCAAGTCTCACATCAGTCGCAACGATGGGCAGTTCTTGTCGGTTGCTATGCAAGTAGCTGCGCATGAGGCGAAACTCGGCCACGTCAAGTTGGCCGAAGAACTGCGAGATTTGATTGACGCGGCTAAGGCGCGTGTCAGTCAAGACCCATCGGGCAAACTGGTTGCAATAGGCAGTGTTGCCAAGCCGAAGAGTGAGCTGGCCAATCTGCTCACCGTGTCGCATCCGGCGAACCGGTTGGGGGATATGGTTTTGGAGGATGTGGCTTCGACTCAGCTGCACCGAGTGATCAAGGAACAGCGACAGCTTGCTCGCATCAAGGAGCATGGGCTCTCGCCTCGCCGGAAGTTGCTGCTCGTGGGACCGCCCGGTACGGGCAAGACGATGACGGCCGCTGCGCTGGCTGGGGAGTTGGGTATTCCGTTGTTTCTGGTCCGACTGGATTCGCTCATTACGAAGTTCCTGGGCGAGACGGCTGCCAAGCTTCGGCAGGTCTTCGACGCCGTGACTGATATCCGTGGCGTCTACTTCTTCGACGAGTTTGATGCCATTGGCTCTCAGCGTGGCATGGCAAATGATGTCGGTGAGATTCGTCGAGTGTTGAACAGCTTCTTGCAGATGATCGAGCAAGATATGTCCAACAGCCTGATCGTCGCGGCGACGAATCACGCTGAAATCTTGGACTACGCATTGTTCCGTCGGTTTGACGACGTCGTGGAATACCACTTACCGTCGCCCACGCAGGCCGGCGAACTCATTCGGTCGCGTCTTGGCCGCTTTGCTCCCAAGCCCTTTCGAAAAGAAGCGATTCGTGGGCAAGCCGAAGGGCTAAGCCATGCTGAGATTTGCCGTGCAGTCGATGCGGCTATCAAGGACGCGATTCTGCATGACCAAGAGAAGGTGCAACCACGTGAGCTGGGGAAGGCGTTAGAGGAGCGCCGATTAGTCAACGCAAAGCTGGTAAATAACTCGAAGCATTCGTACAACCATGCCGGATCACACTCACGATAAGCACCCCCACCTTGTTCTTGCGAATACCTCAGCCCCTCAAGCGTTTACGGCACCTGGTGGCGGCGGGTCAAATGATGATGTTCCTCAACAGAACAGAGTACAACACTCGGCGTCTCTCAGCGCTCAGCTGAACGCACTGAAGCCTGTCGCCCAACATGCGCGTCAGATCCAGCAGGAGCAGGGGCTGGAAAGTGGGCTGGGGCTACAAGTCCAATTTGTCGGGCAACCCGACGTTGCGCTTGCATTCGAGAGCCTCGGCTCGGAGCTTGGGAAAGACCCACGCAAGAAGATTGAAGTGCTTAGCGTTCGTACGGAAGGCAACACGACCTACGCCAACGTGTTCGTCCCCGATGGGAAGTTAGCCCATTTTGAGAAGTACGTAGCGGACTATCTTGCACAGCGTAAGAAGAGCAATGGCCACGCGCTGGACCACCGCGCATTGCTTGACACGATCCTGGCCATCCGGACCGCTGAGATCCGCGCGCTGTGGACAGACGACCTGGCCCTTCTGCCGCAGGACGCGGCGGAGTCAATTTGGTGGGAGGTTTGGCTCCCCGTTCGCGGCGACCGACACGCGGTGCTTATGGACTTCCGCAAGCTCGCAGCTCTGGCTAGTTGTCAGGTCAGCGAGCACCACATCAGCTTCCCGGAACGGTCCATCGTTCTAATGTACGGATCTCAGCAACAGTTCGCGACGTCGGTTCTGACGATCAACTGCGTCGCTGAACTTCGCCGCGCAAAGGAAACAGCTGAATTCTTTGATGGCATGACGCCAGCTGAACAGCAGGAGTGGTCGGCCGAGACGCTCGCCCGGCTGACCGTCGCGGGGGAGGACGACTCCGTCCCTCGCGTCTGTCTCCTCGATTCTGGTGTGAATCGAGGGCACCCGTTGCTCTCGCCGTTCATTGCCGCTGCCGACTTGCACGCGGTCCAACCTGCCTGGGGCGTTGACGATACGGCGAATCATGGAACCGGCCTCGCCGGACTCGTCGCCTTGGGGGACATGACGACGGTCCTGGCATCGGACGGTCCATTGCAGGTGGCACATAGACTGGAATCGGTCAAGCTCACGCCGCATCAGGGTGCAAATGCCGGCGATTCACGCCAACACGGCTATCTGTTCGCCGAAGCTGTGGCGCGCCCTGAGGTCGCGGCGCCCGTGCGCCCGCGCGTGTTCACGTCGGCGGTTACCTCTAGCGATGATCGCGACAAGGGACGGCCGTCGGCCTGGTCTGCTACCGTTGATCGCCTCGCCAGTGACTACGATGGCAATGGGCAGTTTCCGCGCCTTTTCGTTCTTTGTACCGGCAACACAGAAGACGCTCAGACCTGGGACGCATATCCTGGGGGCTTGGGCACGCGCGGGATTCGCGATCCCGGTCAAGCGTGGAATGCGTTGACGGTAGGAGCGTATACGGAAAAGGTCAACATCACCGAAGCTGATGCCCAGGGCTATGCTCCTGTTGCTCAAGAAGGCGGGGTCAGCCCCTACTCCCGTACTTCGAACGGCTGGAATTCGGCGTGGCCGCTGAAGCCCGACGTTGTCTTTGAGGGCGGCAATGCGGGAAGAAACGCGCTTGGCTCCGTTGGAATCAGAAGCCTCCACCTGTTGACCACGCATAACTCGCCCCAAGAACGCCTCTTTACAACGACCAACGCCACAAGCGCTGCATCGGCGCTTGGCGCGCGTATGGCCGCGCAGTTGATGGCTGCATATCCCGCACTCCGACCCGAAACTATTCGAGCGCTTATGGTGCACTCAGCAGAGTGGACAGAGGCAATGCGCGCAGGATATTTGCCAGCCCATGGCATGCCGACCAAGTCCGACTACGTGAACCTGATCCGCCATTGCGGTTGGGGTGTACCGAATTTAGACCAAGCACTCTGGAGCGCGGGCAATTCTTTGACCTTGATCGTCGAAGACGAGGTGCAACCATTCGAGAAGGTGAAGAATCGAGGGGTCGTCACCCGCGACATGAACTTGCATTCGCTGCCTTGGCCGAAGGAACAGCTACTGGCATTGCCGCCAGACACCCGGGTTGAGTTGTGCATTACGTTGTCGTACTTTATCGAGCCTAACCCATCTGCACGGGGGACCTCTTCGAAGTTCCACTACCCGTCGCATCGGCTGCGCTTCGATGTGCAACGTTCGCTCGACGCGACGACAGCGGATTTCGTCGCTCGGATCAACGCTGCAGCGGAGTTGGAAGACGACGGCATCTCTATCGATCCCAAGGACCCGAACTGGATTCTTGGCGACAGGCAGCGGCATCGTGGTTCGCTGCACAAGGACGTCTGGCGCGGAACCGCTGCCGAGCTTGCAAATCGCGGTTTTGTTGCGGTCTACCCCTCGAAGGGTTGGTGGCGCACACGCCCCGCTCTGGAGCGCTACAACCTTCCCGCCCGGTACAGCCTGATTATCTCCATCCGTACGCCTGCAACGGACGTCGACCTCTACACGCCGATCGCTGACATGGTCGTCGCGCAGGTCAATACGCCCATCGTCATCGATACCTAAAGACACTGCCGCGTGTCACGTGCTCACGCTCCGCAGGCAACGGCCTTAAACCCACTTCGCGAACTGCTGCGCTACAGCAGGGCTTTCCAGAATGATGGCGGCGCAGCTGTGCACTACGAGCCCAGAGGCGAGCATTATGCCGAATGGTCTATTGTGGAGACTGAGGGTTTAGAACCCAATGCGATGGCGAGCGACAGCTACTACGCCAGCGATCAAATACTGCGCGTTAATTCAAGCGTGTGATCGCAAGACTGCGCGAAGTTCTGTCAAGACTGCACAGCAAAGGACGTCGATGCGAAGAGGAATCGTGACCGCCGCTGCGCTAAACGCGATCCTTCTGCCACCCTGGGTGCATGCGGGGCCGCATAAGCACCTTGACCTTCGCACGATGTCCGACATGTCCGACGGCCAGCACACTCTCTCGTTCTGTGCACGTCCCTCGCCTCAAGGGGATATCCCCGGTCATGCATTCGTCGTATTCGCTCACAAGCCTCCAAAAGAGCAGCGCAAGGTTCTAGCGGTCGGATTTACGACTTCGAGCGGCGTGGCGCAGGCTGCCCTTAGCTACAAAGGTTGGCTCACCAAAGCAGGCGGGTACCTAGGCGAGGAACGTTACACAAGCATTAATGAACAATGCCTCGTGGTAGACGTTGACAAAAAGGTGTTCGATAACGCTTACGCCCTAGTGAACCCATTCGCATCGGTGCCGGGACTTCAGCAACTTCGATGGACTGCTGCATACACCTTGGCGCAGAACGACTGCATGACTTTTATTAGTGACGTGGCTCGCAAAGTTAATCCGCTGAAGGTGCCGATTCGGGGTGAAACAGAACTGCCATTGCCTTACTTGCGGCGTTTGATCGACGCGAACTGAAATCACGAAGAAGGAGCCAACATGCTGTCCCTGGCGCGCGCCCTTGTTGCACTGTTGCTGCCTCTGGTTTGTGGCGAGTCCTTCGCAGCAAGGATTTGGGCCGAAACGAAGCTTGCCTCAGCCACGCAGAGTATCGATATCAAAAGGCAACGCACTTTGATCGGAACATACTACCTTGCCGTGACGGGGCCGGACAACGTGAAGAAGGAGTTGGAGCGCTACGCCAAAACGTGTGTCACTACTTCTTTAGGCAGTGGGACACTTGCATACCACGCCAATCCGTCCCCAGAACCAGCCACAAAACTAGCATCCGCGGTAGCTGCCTTCAAGGTAGCCCTTAAAGCGTGCGCAGCGGCAAAGCCCGCCTTTGAGGCTTTAGCCGGAAAATTTGAACTGGGGCTTAAACATCGGAGCAAGTGGAAAAAGGGTATCCAAATCAAAGGGAACATAGAGAACCCGATGGCGCCGAAATATCGTGAGCTAAGCAAATATTTGAAAGACAGGGCCGGAATCGGTGGAGATGGCGGAAAACTGCTCGACAAAACAATTGGAATGTTTATTGATGGGCCTAAAGTTAACCTTAGACTGCCCCCTGTGAAAGTACCCTCCCCTAAGAAAGCCGGGAAATACGTAAGGGATCGACTTGGTCTCTAAGGCGAGTACAAAGCGGCCGCTCGCAACGTACGTTCCAACGTCAGCTTTGCAACACCAAGCTGCCTCTGACCTGCACTGCCAGCCTCGCGGAAATAGCTCATCTCGATGATTGACCTGGCGCCGCACGCCCTTCACCGGCATTGCCGAATGCTCGCGCGGCGCTTCGACGAGCTCAGCGTGAACGGACTGCGGGTTCATCTTGATCGCAATGGCCGTTCGTGGCGGAGGTCACGCGGGCTCCAAAAGCCAACACATCCGTGTAGCTATACTGCGCCCCGTCACGTCAAAAACAGGCGTGACCGGGATTGGCCTCCCATTGAAATCACTGCGACGAAAGCCGCAGTTACCCCGCAGGGACTGCGGCTTTCTCATTCGTGCAACCTTTTTTAGGCGGCTCGATGGGCGGGCGCAAGCCCGGCCGGTTTCACGCAAGTGGTTTCCCGGTAGGCCAACCCGTCGAGCCGCCGCCTCCGATTGGCCTCGGGTGCGGTGGTTTCAGTAAACCGAAACCCTTGGAGGCCATACATGGCTCACGTTCCCCCGTCCCCCGCACCCTTCGACACCCACAGCGCCGCATCGCTCGCGCTTCAGGTCTCCGACAACATCGACAGCCTGCACGACGTGCGACTCGCCTACGCGTGCATCGAGCAACTCGTCGTTCCGCAGCACGCGAGCGACTCGGAAGATGCCCACCCCATCCGCACCGAACTGAGCGCGCTGATGCGGCTGGTGAACGAGGAGTTGCAGCGCCGCATCGAGACGGCCGAGGCCACGATGCAGTCGCTGCGTCTGGCGGTGGACAAGGTCAGCGCGGCGCCGTGCTGAGGTCTTCGATTGCCGGCTGGGCGCCGCCGCGATCCGCGCACTGAACCCGGGGCCTCAACGCCCCAGGACCAGCACCCCGAGCAGCACCGCAGACACGATGGCCAGCAACGCCGTGGTCGTCTGCCAGAAACGCACGGGGTGCCGCTCGATCAGCGGTGGCAGGCGTGGGCGAAGAAACGCCTGGCCTGGTGCCCGCAGGTCGTGCGCGAGTTCAGACACAGCCTCCTGCCGTTTCAGCGGATTCGGATTCAGCGCCTTCTGCAGCACCGCATCGACCCACTCGGGCAGGTCGGGCCGCAGATGGCGCGCCGGCACATAGCGCAGCCGGCTCACGTCGGCGGGCGACCGCACCCGCGACACATGCAGCCCATACGGCAACTGGCCCGTGAGCATCTGGTAGACGATCACCGCCATCGAGAACAGATCAGACCGCGCGCTGCCGCCATGGCCGGTGAAGTATTCGGGCGCCGTGTACTGCAGCGTGCCGGTGATCGCGAGCGGCCTGCCCTCGCCCGCCCCATCGGCGAGCCCCGCCACATGGGTCGTCGCGAGGTCGATGATCCGCACGGTGCCGGTGCGGTCGATCATCACGTTCTCGGGGCGCACGTCCTGGTGCAGCATCTCCTTGCCGTGCAGCGCCTGCAGCCCGCTCGCGAGCTGCTCGGCGATGCGGCGCACGCTGTCGAGCGACGGCCGGGGGTTATCGACCATCCATTGCGCGAGCGTCTGGCCATCGACGTATTCCATGGCGACGTACAGATGGCCGCGCGCACGCTCGATCGCGCTGGCCTTCAGCACATGCACGCTGTCGATGCGCCGCGCCACCCACTCCTCGAGCACGAAGCGGTCGAGGTACTCGGGGTCGTCGCGTAAATCGACCGACGGCAGCTTGAGCACCACCTGCTGCCCGCTCGCATCGTCCACGGCCAGGTGCACGTGGCTGCGCGAACTCACATGGAGTTCGCGCACGAGCGTGAAGCCTTCGAAGCGCGCGCGGGGCGCGAGCGGCGGCGCGATGGCGAGGCCCTCGCGCTGCAATGGGAGCGGCGCGGCGTCGGCCGCCGGCAGTTCGTCGATGCGCACGAGCTGCACCGTGCAGTCGTCGTCGCTGCCGCGGGCCCGCGCGGCCTCCGTGAGCAGCCGCGCGGCGATGTCGAAGTCATCGCCGCAGCGCGCGATCGCATCGTGCACCGCGGCGACATCGAGGTGCCCATAGGCGCCGTCGGTGGCCAGCAAGTAGACCTCGCCCACCTCCGCCTCCCAGCAGCGGTAGTCGATCTCCACGTTCGGCCCCGCGCCCAGCGCGCGCCCGAGGTACGACTCCACCGACGACAGGTGCACGCGGTGGTCTTCGGTGAGCTGCTCCAGCCCGTTCGGATGCAGGCGATGGATGCGCGCGTCGCCCACGTGCAGCATGTGCACGTCGCGGCCCTTGAAGATGAGCGCGCTGAAGGTGCAGACGTAGCCGCTGTCCTTGTCGAAGCGCGCATCGCTGCGCATCGTCTGCGCGTGCAGCCACGAGTTGGTGGCACTCAGCACGCGCTGGGCCGCGCGGCGCACCGACCACGCATCGGAGGTGGCGTAGTAGTCGTCCAGAAAGCCCCGCACCGCCGCCGCGCTCGCCACCTGGCTCACGCGGCTGGAGCCGATGCCATCGGCGAGCGCGACCGCGATGCCCTTGGACATGCGCAGCGTTCCCTCGGGGAGCATCGCGCCGTGAAAGTCCTGATTGACCTGGTTGACCTGGTTCGGCGCGCCGGGCTTGGCCAGCGAGTGCTGGCCGAGCGTCACGCGCAGTGCCTTCTGCGTGGGCATCAGCATCGAAGCGATGCGTGTGCGTGCGAGTGGCCGCGACCGCTGATCAGCTGGTCTTGCGCTTGGGCGCCGTCTTGTAGTGCGTCGAGTACAGCGTCAGCCCCACGAAGGTCAGGCCGCCGACGAGGTTGCCGATGACGGTGGGAATCTCGTTCCAGATCAGGTAGTCCATCAGCGTGAACTTGCCGCCCAGCAAGAGGCCGGTGGGAAACAGGAACATGTTGACGATCGAGTGTTCGAAGCCCATGTAGAAGAACACCATCACCGGCATCCACATGCCGATGGCCTTGCCCGACACGGTGGTGGACATCATGGCCGCGACCACGCCGGTGGAGACCATCCAGTTGCACATCACGCCGCGGATGAACAGCGTCAGCATGCCGGCGGCGCCGTGCGCTGCATAGCCCACGGTGCGGCCTTCGCCGATGTGGCCGAGCTTCTCGCCGATGGCGTTGGGCGCCTCGCTGAAACCGAAGGTGAAGATGATCGCCATGAACACCGCCACCGTGAGCGCGCCCGCGAAGTTGCCCACGAACACCAGGCTCCAGTTGCGCATGACGCCGCCCCAGGTGGCGCCGGGGCGCTTGTCGAGCACCGCGAGCGGCGCGAGCGTGAACACGCCCGTCAGCAGGTCGAAGCCCAGCAGGTACAGCATGATGAAGCCGACCGGGAACAGCATCGCGCCCACCAGCGCATTGCCGGTGTTCACGGTGATGGACACGGCAAAGGCCGCGGCGAGCGCCAGGATGGCGCCGGCCATGTAGGAGCGGATGAGCGTGTCGCGGGCGGACATCAGCAGCTTGGATTCGCCGGCATCGACCATCTTGGTCACGAACTCGGCGGGGGCTAGATAGGCCATCGGGATTCCTTGAGAAAGCAGAGAAAAGATTGAAGCGTCGAAGGTGCGCGGCTCAGCCCAGCGCGACGAGCACGCGGCCCTCATCCACGCGCACCGCATGGGCGCGCACCGAGTACTCGGGTGCCTCCAGGCACTCGCCGCTGCGCAGGTCGAAGTGGTTCTTGTAGAGCGGCGAGGCGACGACGATGCGGTCGCCCAGGCTTCCCACGAGGCCGCGCGAGAGCACGCTGGCGTTGGCCTTGGGGTCCACGTTGTCGATGGCGTACAGGGCCTGCTCGCGGCCCACGCTGAAGATCGCGACATGCACGCCCTCCACCAGCGCGCAGACGCCGGTGTCGGGGAGGATGTCGGTGGCCGCGCACACGGCGGTCCATTGGAGGGTGTCGGTGGTCATCGTGGAGATCCTCGGTTTTCGTCAGACGGTTTCGGCATCGGCTTCGGTGCTGCGCTCTTCCGCGCGGGCCGGGCGGATCTGGCCGCGCTCCTTCACGAACACGATGTGCTCGTCGGGCTTCTCGCTGTTGACGAAAGAGCGGAAGCGCTGGCGCGTGGCCGGGTCGTTCACCGCGGTCTTCCACTCGCACTGGTAGGTGTCGACCACGCCCTGCATTTGCGCTTCGAGTTCGCCGGCGATGCCCAGGGTGTCCTGCAGCAGCACGCCCTTCAGGTAGTCCAGGCCGCCTTCGAGGTTCTCGCGCCAGGTGCTGGTGCGCTGCAGGCGGTCGGCCGTGCGCACGTAGAACATCAGGAAGCGGTCGATCAGCTGGATGAGCTGCGCCTTGGTGAGGTCGGAGGCGAAGAGCTCCGCGTGGCGCGGCTTCATGCCGCCGTTGCCGCAGACGTAGAGGTTCCAGCCCTTCTCGGTGGCGATGATGCCCACGTCCTTGCCCTGTGCCTCGGCGCATTCGCGGGTGCAGCCCGACACGCCGAACTTGATCTTGTGCGGTGCGCGCAGGCCCTTGTAGCGGTTCTCCAGCTCCACGGCCAGGCCCACGCTGTCGTCCACGCCGTAGCGGCACCAGGTCGAGCCCACGCAGCTCTTCACGGTGCGCAGCGACTTGCCGTAGGCATGGCCCGATTCGAAGCCGGCCGCGATCAGTTCTTCCCAGATCGAGGGCAGTTGCTCGACGCGCGCGCCGAACATGTCCACGCGGGCGCCGCCGGTCACCTTGGTGTAGAGGCCGTACTTCTTGGCGACCTGCCCCACGGCGATGAGCCCGTCGGGCGTGACCTCGCCGCCCGGCATGCGCGGCACGACCGAGTACGTGCCGTCCTTCTGGATGTTGCCGAGGAAGTAGTCGTTGCTGTCCTGCAGGCTCGCGAGGTTTTTCTTGAGCACGAACTCGTTCCAGCACGAAGCGAAGATGCTCGCCGCCGTGGGCTTGCAGATGTCGCAGCCCAGGCCCTTGCCGTGCCTGGCCAGCAGGTCGTCGAAGCTGCGGATCTCGCCCACGCGAATCAGGTGATACAGCTCCTGGCGCGAGTACGCGAAGTGCTCGCACAGGTGGTTGTTCACGGCCATGCCGCGCTTGGCCATCTCCGCCTTCATGACCTGCCCGACCAGTGCCGCGCAACCGCCGCAGGTGGCGCCGGCCTTGGTGCAGGCCTTCATCTCGGCGACGGTGCAGGCGCCCTCGCCCACGGCCGCGCAGATCTGGCCCTTGGTCACGTTGTTGCAGGAGCAGATCTGCGCCGTGTCGGGCAGTGCATCGACGCCGAGGCCGGGGCGCGCCTTGCCGTCGCTCGAAGGCAAGATCAGGAACTCCGGGTCCGCCGGCAGCGCGATGCCGTTGAGCGCCAGTTGCAGCAGCGTGCCGTACTCGGCCGCATCGCCGACCAGCACCGCGCCCAGCAGCTGCTTGCCGTCTTCGCTCACCACGATCTTCTTGTAGATCTGCTTGTGCTCGTTGATGTACTGGTAGGCGCGCGAGTGCGGCGTCTTGCCGTGCGCATCGCCGATGCTGGCGACATCCACGCCCATCAGCTTGAGCTTGGTGCTCATGTCCGCGCCGATGAAGGCGGCGTCCTGCTGGCCGGCGATGTGTTTCGCGGCAACGCGCGCCATGTCGTAGCCGGGCGCCACGAGGCCGAAGGTCTGTTCGTTCCACGAGGCGCACTCGCCGATGGCGTACACATCGTGGTCGCTCGTGCGGCAGTGGCTGTCGATCGCCACGCCGCCGCGCGGGCCGATGGCCAGCACCGACTGGCGCGCCAGTTCGTCGCGCGGGCGGATGCCGGCGGAGAACACGATCATGTCGGTCTCCAGGTACGTGCCGTCGGCGAACACCATGCGGTGCCGCGCGGCGGCGCCGTCGGTGATCTCCACCGTGTTGCGGCCGGTGTGCACATGCAGGCCCAGCGCCTCGATGCTGCTGCGCAGCGCGCGGCCGCCGCCCTCGTCGACCTGCACGGCCATGAGGCGCGGGGCGAACTCGACCACGTGCGTCTCCAGGCCCATGTCGCGCAGCGCCTTGGCGCATTCCAGGCCCAGCAGGCCGCCGCCGACGACCACGCCGCTCTTGGAGCGCGCGCCGCATTCCTTCATGGCCTCCAGGTCTTCGATGGTGCGGTAGACGAAGCAGTTGGCGCGGTCGCGTCCGGGCACCGCAGGCACGAAGGGCGACGAACCCGTGGCCAGCACGAGCTTGTCGTAGGCCACCACTTCGCCGTCGGCCGTGGTGAGCGTGTTGTTGCGGCGCTCGATGGCCACGGCCTTCGCCGCCAGGCGCAGCGTGAAGCCGCTGCGCTCGAAGAAGCCGGGCTCCACGAGCGAGAGGTCTTCGGCGGTCTTGCCGGCGAAGAACTCGGACAGGTGCACCCGGTCGTAGGCCGCGCGGGGCTCTTCGCAGAACACCGTGACCTCTGCGTCCGCGACGCCGAGTTCGTGGAGTTGCTCTAGAAACTTGTGGCCCACCATGCCGTGGCCAATGACTGCGATTTTCATGTCGGATCCTGCGTGCAGCCGGCCATGCGTCAGTCCGCCGCAGACCCCGTCGGAAAGACGGCAGTCAGGGCGAGCCCCCGCAAGGGACGGATGCGAATCGGGTTGGAACGGACGTACTGCCGGCCTTGATTGGGTAAAGGCTTGCAGTGCGCTCGGGTCCGCCGTCGTTAGCGGAGGCACTGTGAGAGCCGCGGCGGCGTTGCCGCGGAACAGTGCAAGACCCTGCGCAACATCCGTGCCAGGCGATCGGGCTGCCTGCGGGACCGCGTGGCACCAAATGCGGCACCAAATCCGGCGCCCCATGGCCATGGCGGGCGGCGGCATGCGCCGTTATGGCGCATGCATTGCCTCGTTTGGTGCGGGGAAGGTGCCCAGGCCCTCCCCTCACCCTCCCCCTTACCCTCAACCCAGGGCGTCGTTCACCTGCTCGTTGAATTCCGTCTGGCTGAGCGCCGTGCCGATCTCCCGCGGCAGCGCATCGCGCACCGAGAACACCCCGAGGATCTTCGCCCCCGACACCAGCGGCAGGTGGCGAAAGCCGCGCTCCAGCATCAGCACCACGGCGTCGGACACCAGCGTCTCCGGCGGCACGCAGATCGGGTTGGGCGTCATCACTTCGCGCACCGGCGTGCGGTCGGGGTCCAGCCCCTTGGCCAGCACCCGGGTCATGAGGTCGCGCTCGGTGAGGATGCCCAGCAGCGTGTCGGGCAACTCCATGACAAGCACGCTGCCGCAGTTGGCGCGCGTCATCACGCAGGCGGCGTCGCGCACGCTGGCCTGGGGGCCCAGGCTGATCACGTGCTTGCGCGAGACGGATTGGAAAACGGTGCGCTCGGCCATGGTGCGCCCTCCGGAAGTGACGTCAATGGTGCCGCCGGCGCCGGCTCAGCGCAAGGAGGCGTTCAGCTTTTCGAGCGCCTGGGCGCCCGGGCACAGCGCGTCCGTTTCCAGCGCATTGAGCGGCCGGTCGCAGGTGTTGAGCGCCGTGTGCAGGTCGGTGGCCAGCGGATCGACGTAGAGCAGCCCCGTCACCACCTCCCCCATCGCGTGGTGGCGCTGCATGTAGGCCATCGCGGCGTAGCGGTCGCCGGGGTTGTAGCCGGGGTGCAGGCTCCGCAGCCGCAGCAGCGTGCCGTCGTGCTGGCGCACGTCCATCACCTCGCCGGGGTTGATGTCGACGGTGATTTCCTCGCGCCCGCTGATGAAGTCGATGCGGCTCACCGCCTCGTTGTGCTCGCGCACGTAGTCGTAGCTCTTGGTGCTGCCGGGGTGGTTGTTGAAGGCCACGCAGGGGCTGATCACGTCGATGAAGGCCGCGCCGCCGTGGCTGATCGCGCCCTTGATGAGCGGCACCAGCTGCGCCTTGTTGCCCGAGAAGCCGCGCCCCACGTAGCTGGCGCCCAGCTGCAGCGCCAGCGCCACCAGGTCCACCGGGCTGTCGGTGTTGAGCACGCCCTTCTTGCTCTTGGAGCCCTGGTCGGCCGTGGCCGAGAACTGCCCCTTGGTGAGGCCGTAGACGCCGTTGTTCTCCACGATGTAGGCCATGCGCACGCCGCGGCGCATGGCGTGCGCGAACTGGCCGAGGCCGATGGAGGCCGAATCGCCGTCGCCCGAGACGCCCAGGTACAGCAGGTCGCGGTTGGCCAGGTTGGCGCCGGTCAGCACGCTGGGCATGCGGCCGTGCACGGTGTTGAAGCCGTGCGAGGCACCAAGAAAATAGTCCGGCGTTTTCGAGCTGCAGCCGATGCCCGAGAGCTTGGCCACGCGGTGCGGCTCGATGTCCAGCTCCCAGCAGGCCTCGATGATGGCGGCGGAAATCGAGTCGTGGCCGCAGCCGGCGCACAGCGTGGAGATCTTGCCCTCGTAGTCGCGCCGCTTGTAGCCGACCTTGTTGGTGGCCAGCGTCGGGTGGTGCAGCCGTGGCTTGGCAAGGTAGGTCATGCGGATTCCTTCGTGTCTGTGACGACGCGCAAGGCCTGCGTCTTGTGCACATGCGCGGCGATGGCCTGGCCGATGAAGCGCGCGGTGATCGGCGTGCCGTCGAAGTGCAGCACGCGCACCAGCCGGGCCGGATCGAACTCCAACTCATTGACCAGGAGGCTGCGCATCTGCGCATCGCGGTTCTGCTCGACCACGAACACCTGCCGGTGGTCGGCCAGGAACTGCGCCACGCTGTCGGGGAACGGAAAGGCGCGCAGCCGCAGCGCATCGAGGTGGATGCCCTCTTCTTCCAGCGCATCGAGCGCCTCGTGCATCGAGGGGCTGGTCGAGCCGAAATAGATCACGCCCAGGTCGGTCTTCTCCGCCGCGGGCCGCAGCACCGGCTGCGGCACCATCGTGGCCGCGGTGGCGAACTTCTTCAGGAGCCGCTCGACGTTATAGATGTAGTCCGGCCCGCGCTCCGAATACCGCGCGTAGGCATCGCGCGTGGTGCCGCGCGTGAAGTAGCTGCCCTTGGTCGGGTGCGTGCCCGGCAGCGTGCGCCAGGGAATGCCGTCGCCGTCCACGTCCTTGTAGCGGCCGAAGTCGCGGCCCGCCTCGAGCTCTTCGGCGGTCATGACCTTGCCGCGGTCGTAGGCCTTGGCGTCGTCCCACACGAAAGGCTCGCACAGGCGCTGGTTCATGCCGATGTCCAGGTCGGTCATGAGGAACACCGGCGTCTGCAGCCGGTCGGCCAGGTCCAGTGCCGCTGCCGCATGCTCGAAGCACTCGTACGGGTCTTCGGGAAACAGCAGCACGTGCTTGGTGTCGCCGTGCGAGGCATAGGCGCAGGAGAGGATGTCGGCCTGCTGCGTGCGCGTGGGCATGCCCGTCGAGGGTCCGCCGCGCTGCACGTTGATGAGCGTGACCGGGATCTCCGCGAAGTACGCGAGGCCTATGAACTCGGTCATGAGCGAGATGCCCGGCCCCGAGGTCGGCGTGAAGGCCCGTGCGCCGTTCCATCCGGCGCCCACCACCATGCCGATGGAGGCGAGCTCGTCTTCGGCCTGCACGATGGCGAAGCGGTGCTGGCCGGTGGCCGGGTCCACGCGGAACTTGGTGCAGTACTTCTGGAACGCCTCGGCCACCGAGGACGAGGGCGTGATCGGGTACCAGGCCGCGACCGTCGCGCCACCGTACACGCAGCCCAGCGCCGCGGCACTGTTGCCGTCCACGAAGATGCGGTTGCCGACCCGGTCGGCGCGCCGCACCTTGATGCCCAGGGGTTCGCGCAGGTTCTCGCGCGCGAAGTCGCAGCCCAGGTGCAGCGCCTGCACGTTGGAGGCCAGCAGCTTTTCCTTGCCCTTGTACTGCTCGCCGAACAGCTTTTCGACCACCTCGGGCTCGATGCCCAAGAGGATGGCCAGCGCGCCCACGTACACGATGTTCTTGAAGAGCTGCCGCTGGCGTGGGTCTTGATAGACCGCGTTGCAGATCTCGGTAAGCGGCATGCCGATCACGCGGATGTCGGTGCGGAATTTCGAGGGCGGCAGCGGCCGCGTGCTGTCGTAGAAGAGGTAGCCGCCGGGTTCGAGCTCGGCCACATCGGCGTCCCACGTCTGCGGGTTCATCGCCACCATCATGTCGGTGCCGCCGCGGCGCCCGAGGTGGCCCGCCTCGGTCACGCGCACCTCGTACCAGGTCGGCAGGCCCTGGATGTTGCTCGGAAAGATGTTGCGCGGGCTCACCGGCACGCCCATGCGCAGGATCGCCTTGGCGAACAGCTCGTTGGCCGAGGCCGAACCCGAGCCGTTGACGTTGGCGAACTTGATGACGAAGTCGTTGATGCCTTCGATCTGCGGAACGGTGGCCCCCACGCTCGCCACTTCGCGTGCTTCGCCGCTCGCGGGGGAGGCCTTCACGCCTTCGGGCGGTCGCACGGCGCTCATGCCGCCACCTCCTGCGCCTGCGCCTGCCCCGCCGGTGTCATCTTCAGCAGGAACTTCTGCATGTCCCACGCGCCCGTCGGGCAGCGCTCGGCGCACAGGCCGCAGTGCAGGCAGACGTCTTCGTCCTTGACCATCACGCGGCCCGTCTTGAGGCCGCCGGACACGTACAGGTCTTGCGCCAGGTTCAGCGCCGGCGCCTTCAGGCGGGTGCGCAGCTCTGCCTCCTCGCCGTTGGCGGTGAAGCTGATGCAGTCCATCGGGCAGATGTCCACGCAGGCATCGCATTCGATGCACGCGGGTTCGTTGAACACGGTCTGCACATCGCAGTTGAGGCACCGCTCGGCCTCCTTGAACGCGGTGGCGGCGTCGAAGCCCAGTTCCACCTCCACGCGGATGCTTGCGAGCGCCGTCTCGGCCTTCGCCCACGGCACCTTGTAGCGCAGGTCGTTGGAGGTGTCGTTGTCGTAGCTCCACTCGTGGATGCCCATCTTCTGCGACACCAGGTTGGTCATGGGCGCGGGGCGCACGTACACGGGCTCCGCGCGCAGCAGCTTGTCGATCGACACAGCGGCCTCATGGCCGTCGGCCACCGCCGTGATGATGTTCTTCGGGCCGAAGGCCGCATCGCCGCCGAAGAACACGTGGGGCACGGTGGACTGGAAGGTGTTCTTGTCCAGCGCCGGCAGGCCCCACTTGTCGAAGGCGATGCCGCTGTCGCGCTCGATCCACGGAAAGGCGTTTTCCTGGCCCACCGCGACCAGCACTTCGTCGCATTCGAAGAAGGCATCGGGTTCGCCGGTGGGCACCAGCGTGCGATGGCCCTTGTCGTCGTACTCGGCGCGGACCACCTCGAAGCTCATGCCCTTCAGTTGGCCCTGCTCGTGCACGAAGGCCTTGGGCACATGGAAGTTGATGATCGGAATGCCCTCGTGCTGCGCGTCTTCCTTCTCCCAGGGCGAGGCCTTCATTTCGTCGAAGCCGCTGCGCACGATCACCTTCACGTCGGTGCCGCCCAGGCGCCGGGCCGAGCGGCAGCAGTCCATGGCCGTGTTGCCCCCGCCCAGCACGATCACGCGCCGGCCGATGCTGCTCACGTGGCCGAAGGACACGGAGTTGAGCCAGTCGATGCCGATGTGGATGCTGGCCGCCGCTTCCTTGCGGCCGGGCACGTCGAGGTCGCGCCCGCGCGGTGCGCCGCAGCCGATGAAGATCGCGTCCCACCCTTGCGCGATCAGCGCCTTCATCGAATCGATGCGCTCGCCGCCGCGGAACTCGACGCCCAGGTCCAGCACGTAGCCGGTCTCCTCGTCGATCACCGATTCAGGCAGCCGGAAGCGCGGGATCTGCGTGCGGATGAAACCGCCCGCCTTGGCCTCGCCGTCGAACACCGTCACCTCGTAGCCCAGCGGCGCGAGGTCACGCGCGACGGTGAGCGAGGCCGGTCCCGCGCCGACGCAGGCGACGCGCTTGCCGTTCTTCGGCGCGCTCTTGGGCATGCGCGAGCGCACGTCCTCCTTCATGTCGGCGGCCACGCGCTTGAGGCGGCAGATGGCCACCGGCTCGGGCATCTTCGCGTTGCTCTCCTCCACCCGACCGCGCCGGCAGGCCGGCTCGCAGGGCCGGTCGCAGGTGCGCCCCAGGATGCCCGGGAAGACGTTGGAGGCCCAGTTGATCATGTACGCGTCGCCGTAGCGGCGCTGCGCGATCATGCGGATGTACTCGGGGACGGGGGTGTGCGCCGGACAGGCGTACTGGCAATCGACGACCTTGTGGAAATAGGTCGGGTTGGCAATGTCGGTTCGCTGCAATGCGTGTCTCCTGACAGTCGCCCTGGCCCCGAAAGGGGCCGTCATGTGGGTTTGGCGCAGTATGCGCCGCACTGGCCGTTGCACCACCTTGGTGAAATCCCGCAGCAGCCAGACCCCCAGGTGAACCTCAAGTCAGCTTCAGCCCGGTTTTGCAGCCTTGGATGAACGCTTTTTCGCACCTGCCCGTTCGAAGACCGACGGCGCCGCCAGCAGGAACGCGCGCACCCGGTCGGCCAGCACCGCGTCCAGGTCCGCGGGCATCGGCTGCCCGTAGATCCAGCGCCGGAGGCCGATGTAGAAGATGCCGCCGTGCATGCCCCACATCAGCTCCAGCTCGCGCTCGGTGGGCTTGTCGCGGTTGGAGATGCCCAGCTCGTGGCGCACCTCGCGCCAGATGTGCGGAAAGAGCCGCTCCTTGAGGAGCTCCATGTACTGGTCGGGCACGTAGCCGTCCGAGAGGCCCGAGAAAACCAGGATGCGCACCCACTCCTTGGTGAGGATCGCATGCGCGTAGTCGATATAGAAGCGCACGAGCCGGTCTTCCAGCGGCTGCGACCGGTCTTCGATCCACTCTTCCCATTCGCTGCGCCAGCGGCCGAGGTAGACCTCCTCGTACACCCGCTCGATGAGCGCGCGCTTGTTCGGAAAGTAGTGATAGAGCAAGGGGTGCGTGATGCCGATCTGCTGGGCGAGCTCGCGCGTCTGGCCATCGAGGCCGCGCTCCGAGAAGAACGCGATCGCGCCGTCCAGGATCTGGCGCTCCCGGTTCTCGGTGGACAGCCGCTGGCGCAGCGGCTTGGCGGCCACCGCGATCTCCTTGTCCCCGGCTCTCTTGCGACGGCCCCCGGCCGTGCGCGGGCCGGTGTCGTCTTCTGGTGGCAGTTCTTTCATGGATGCCTTGTTGGTTTGAGCAGGCGCTAATTTACCTCATGGTAAGTACCGATGATCTTATTGACCATCTGTTAAACACTAGCGCCAACTAAGACGGAGACACGGATGGAACTGCAAGGCGAACAGTGGGTGCAGGCTTCTCGCGAAGCGGTCTGGCGCGCGCTCAACGATCCCCTCGTGCTCGCGAAATGCGTTCCCGGGTGCGAGGAAATGCGGCGCGTGAGCGAGACCGAAATCCAGGCGCGCCTGCTCGCCAAGATCGGCCCGGTGCGCGCGCATTTCAGCGGCCGCATCCTGATGCACGACGTGGTGCCGCCCCAAAGCTGCCGCATCGCCTTCGAGGGCAGCGGCGGCGCGGCCGGCATGGCCAAGGGCGAGTCGAAGGTCACGCTCGCCGAAGACAACGGCGGCACGCGCCTCTCGTACACGGTGGAAGCCGCGGTCGGCGGCAAACTCGGGCAGATCGGCGGCCGGCTGATCAATGCATCGGCACGGAAGATGGCCGACGAGTTCTTCCAGGCGCTCAACGAGCAGCTCGCGCCGAACGCACCGCCCGCCTCCGTCTCCCCAGCGACCGATGCGACCGCGAGCACCGCACCGGCACGCGTGGCAGCGCCCGCCATCGCAGCCCCCTCGACGGGCGGCCCGGTCTGGGCCAACGAGTTCCAGCGCATCCTCTGGCTCGCGATCGGCATCGGCGTCGGCTGGCTCGCCTGCCGCGCCTTCTCCTTCTGAGCGACGGACCAACGCCATGAAGGCCCCCGCTTTTTCCTACCTGCGCGCAGAGAGCCTCTCGCACACCTCGGCGCTGCTGCGCGAGCACGGCGATTCGGCGCGCCTCCTGGCCGGCGGCCAGACGCTGCTCGCGACGCTGAACATGCGGCTGTCGAAGCCGCAGCTGCTGATCGACATCAGTTCGCTGGTCGAGCTGCGCGGCATCGGCCTGCGCGGCGAGTACCTGCGCATCGGCGCACTCGCGCGGCATGTGGACATCGAATGCTCCGAGGTCGTGGCCAAGCACCTGCCGCTGCTCACGCAGGCCGCGCCGCACGTGGCGCACGCGGCCATCCGCAACCGCGGCACGATCGGCGGCTCGATCGCCTTCGCCGACCCCGCCGCCGAGTGGCCCGCGTGCGCGCTGGCGGCCGATGCGGAGCTCATCCTCAGCGATGGCCAGCGCGAGCGCCGCGTGATGGCCGGCGACTTCTTCATCGACCTCTACGAGACCGACCTGCGCCCGCACGAGGTGCTGGTCGCACTCGAATTCCCGCTGCCCGGCCCGGCGCGACGCTTCGCGTTCTCCGAACTCGCACGGCGCCACGGCGACTACGCGATCGTCGGCATCGCCGTGGCCGCCGACGTGACGGCCGGCGTGCTGTCGGACCTGCGCATCGCGTTCTTCGGCATGGGCAACACGCCGATGCGTGCGCTCGGCGCCGAGACCTGCCTGGCGGGCACCGCGGCCGACCCGAGCGCCATGTACACGGCCATCGAAAGCCTGGACGAAGACATGCGCCCCGATGCCGACCTGCACAGCAGCGCCGCCGCCAAGCGCCACATGGCGGGCGTGCTGCTGCAGCGCGCGGTGCGCGCCATCCTGAACCCCGAAGCGGCGCCATGAACGAATCGAAGATCCTCACCCGCATTCGCGTGAACGGCGAACTGCACGCGCACTGGGTCGAGCCGCGCCAGCACCTCGTGGACTACCTGCGCGACGAGATCGGGCTCAAGGGCACGCGCGTGGGCTGCGAGCACGGCGTGTGCGGCGCCTGCACCGTGATGCTCGACGGCGAGATCGCGCGCGGCTGCCTCGTCCTCGCCGTGCAGGCCGACGGCCACGAAGTACAGACCATCGAGGGCGTCTCGGATGCGGGCGCCATCGCCGACCTGCAGCAGGCCTTCGTCGCGCGCAATGCGGCGCAGTGCGGCGCGTGCACGCCGGGCATGTTGCTCACGGCGCATGCACTGCTGCGGCACGAACCGAACGCGGGCCGCGCCGAGATCCGCGAGCAGATCTCGGGCAACTATTGCCGATGTACCGGCTACCACGCGATCGTCGACGCCATCGTTCTCGCGCGCGACCAGCGGCTTCGAGGTGGAGGCGCGCATGAATGACGTGACCGCCCCCGCGCCGGTGATCGACACCGAGGCCGAGCGCTACATCGGCAAGCCGGTCACGCGCGCCAACATCCATCGCCTCGCGCAAGGCCGCGGCCAGTACGTCGACGACCTGGTGCTGCCGCGCATGCTGCACGTGGTCTACCTGCGCAGCCCGCATGCCCATGCGCGCATCGTGCGCATCGATGCCGAGGCGGCGCGCCGCATGCCGGGCATCGCCGCGATCGTCGACGGCCGCGAGATGGCCGCCGTGTGTGCGCCGTGGGAGGCCACGCTCAAGCACCTCACCGGCATGCGCTCGCCACCGCAGCATGCGCTGGCCATCGACCGCGCCACCTGGCAAGGCGAGGCGGTGCTCGCCATCGTCGGCCAGACCCGCGCGCTGGCCGAGGACGCGCTCGATGCCGTCACGGTCGAGTGGGAGCCCCTGCCCGCCGCCGTGCACATGGACACCGCGCTGGACGCCGCCACGCCCGTGATCCACCCCGCGCTGGGCAGCAACCTCTGCTTTCACCGCGAGATCGACACCGGCGGCGTCGACGCGATGTTCGAGCAGGCCGACGTGGTGGTGGAAGACGTCTTCCGCTTCGGCCGCCACACCGGCGTGACGCTGGAGCCGCGCGCGGTGCTGGCCGATTTCGCGCCCACCGACCGGCGCCTGACGGTGCACCACTCGCACCAGGCGCCGCACATGATGGCCGACCTGTACGCGCGCCAGCTCGGCCTGCACGAGGCCGACGTGCGCGTGATCTGCCGCGACGTGGGCGGCTCCTTCGGCATCAAGGTGCATGCCTATGCGGACGACTTCGCGACGGTCGCGCTGTCGGTGATGCTCGCGCGCCCGGTCAAGTTCATCGCAGACCGGCTCGAATCGTTCGTGACCGACGTGCATGCGCGCGAACACCGCGTGAAGGCCCGGCTCGCGCTCGCCAGGGACGGCCGCATGCTGGCCTTCCAGATCGACGACCTCACCGGCATCGGGCCGTACTCGATGTTTCCGCGCACCAGCGCGATCGAGGGCAACCAGGTGCTCAACATCACCGGCGGCCCGTACAAGCACGACCACTACAAGGCCGCGCTCGACGTGGTGTTCCTCAACAAGGTGCAGACCAGCCAGTACCGGGGCGTGGGCCATCCGATCGCCTGCGCGGTCACCGAAGGCCTGGTCGACCTGGCCGCGGCCAAGCTGGGCATCGACCCGCTGGAGCTGCGCCGGCGCAACGTGATGGAAGACGACAGCTATCCGCGCAAGGGCGCCTCCGGCATCCTGCTCGAAGGGCTCTCGCACCAGGCCTGCCTCGACAGGATCGAGACGATGATGGACTACCAGGCGCTGCGCCGGGAACAGGCCGAGCTGCGCGCGCAAGGCATCCATCGCGGCATCGGCATCGCGGCGCTGATCGAGCTGACCAACCCGGGCCCGGCGTTCTACGGCGTGGGCGGCGCGCGCATCGCGGCGCAGGACGGCGCGACGCTGCGGCTCGACCCCACGGGCATCGTGCATTGCGCCACCGGCGTGGGCGAACAGGGCCAGGGCACCGAGACCATCTTCGCGCAGATCGCGGCCGACACGCTCGGCGTGCCGATGGCCTCGGTGCGCGTGCTCACCGGCGACACGGCAGCCACGCCCTACGGCGGCGGCACCTGGGCCTCGCGCGGCGCGGGCATCGGCGGCGAGGCCGTGCTGCTGGCGAGCCGGCAGCTGCGGCAGAACATCCTCGAGTTGGCCGCCGCGCACCTGAAGCGTCCGGCCGAGGGCATGCAGATCGCGCGGGGCGAGGTGTCGTGCCTGGCGACGGGCGAGGTGCTCGTCTCGCTCGCCGAGCTCGGCCGCATCGCGTACTTCCGCCCCGACCTGCTGCCGCCGGGCTTCCAGCCCGAGCTGGTGGTGACGCGCCACTACGCGCAGCGCGACTACCCCTTCGTCTTCACCAACGGCGTGCAGGCGTCGTATGTGGAGGTCGACGTGGAGACCGGCTTCGTCAAGCTGCTGCGCCACTGGGTGGTGGAGGACTGCGGCCGCGTGCTCAACCCGATGCTGGTCGACGAGCAGATCCGCGGCGCCGTGGTGCAGGGCATCGGCGGCGTGCTGTACGAGGAGTGCCTCTACGACGACAACGGCCTCATGCGCAACGGCAGCATGGCCGACTACCTGGTGCCGATGGCCTGCGAGATGCCCGACATCGAGGTGGCCCACATCGAGACGCCCACCCGCACCTCGCAGCTGGGCGCCAAGGGCGCGGGCGAGGCCGGCACCGCCGGCGCGCCGGCGGCGGTGCTGAACGCCATCAACGACGCGCTGCAGCCCTTCGGCGCACACGTCTCGGACCAGCCCGTGACGCCCGACAAGTTGCTGCGCGCGCTCGGGCGCATCTGAGCGCGCTTTCGTTTTTGCCTTTGCTTTCACTCGAACGACAGGAGACGACCATGGCTTCCACACCTCTGATCCCTTCCCCCTCTCCCCTGCTGTTGCGCCGGCGCTCCGTGCTCAAGGCGGCCGGCGGCGCACTGATCGCCTCGGGCGGCGCCGCGTCCATGCCGCTCTGGGCGCAGACCGAGACGATCCGCGTCGGCCTGCCCATTCCGCTGACCGGCCCGTTCGCCAACGAGGCGCGCGCGGTGCAGCAGGGCGCCGAACTCGCCATCAAGGAATTCAACGCCGCGGCCGGCGCGGGCGGCCGCAAGGCCGAGCTGCTGGTGCGCGACGACAAGCTCAACCCGCAGGAGGCCGTGACGCGCACTGTCGAGCTGATCGAGAAAGACCGTGCGCACTTCATCGTGGGCTCCGTCTCCGCGGCGGTGCAGCTGTCGGTCAACAACGCGACCAAGCAGCGCAAGATCATCTACAACTCGGTGAGCCAGTCCGACTCGATCAACGAGGCGAAGGACTTCAGCAAGTACACCTTCCACGAGTGCCTGAACCCGCACATGACCGCGGGCGCCGTGGCGCGCTACGCCTTCCCCAAGATGGGCAAGCGCGTGGTGTTCCTCACCGCCGACTACGCCTACGGCCAGGAAATGGCGCGCGGCTTCGTCACTGCCGGCAAGGCCTTCGGCATCGAGGTGCTGGCGGACATCCGCCATCCGCTCGGGCAGACCGATTTCTCCAGCTACTTCCCGCGCATCCTCGCGCTCAAGCCCGACGTGCTGGTAGTGTGTAATTTCGGCCGCGACCAGTCGATCGCGTTCCGCCAGGCCGGCGACTTCGGCGTGAAGCAGAAGGCCAAGCTCATCGCGCCGCTGCTCATGCACTCGGGGCGCATGGTGGACGGGCACGACGTGTATGCCGACGTCATCGGCGGCACCGGCTACTACTGGGGCATGGAAGAAACCACGCCCTCCGCGCGCGCCTTCAACGCCGCGTTCCGCGCGGCCAACGGCGGCGTGGCGCCCACCGACTACGCCGGGCTCGGCTATGCGGGCGTGCGCAATGTGCTGGCTGCGGCCAGGCAGGCCAACAGCACCGACAGCGACCGCGTGGCCGAGGCGCTGCAGGGCATCAAGGGCGATGTCTACAAGGGCAGCACCTACTACCGTGCGTGCGATCACCAGTCGGTGCAGTCGGTGCTGATCGTCGAATCGAAACCGCCAGCGCAGGCCAAGGGGAAGGACGACATCTTCCGCATCGTCGCCACCGAGGCGCCGGACGAATCGCGCATGCGCAGCTGCGCCGAACTCGGCCACGCCTGAGCGGCTTCGACGCGTCCGCCCTTTTTCGGAACCCGCCGTGGAAATCTCCGCCTCCCTTCTCGTCCAGCAACTGTTCGTCGGACTGGCGCTCGGTGCCATCTACGTCCTCGTGGCGGTCGGCCTGTCGCTGATCTTCGGGCTGCTGGGCGTCGTCAACTTCGCGCACGGCGCCTTCTACATGCTGGGCGCCTACGTCGCCGTGTACGTGTACGGGCTCACCGGCAGCTTCTGGTGGTGCCTGGTGCTGGTGCCGCTCGCGGTGGGCCTGCTGGGCCTCCTGGCCGAGCGCTGGCTGATCCGGCCGCTCTACGGGCGCGGCGTGGACTAT
This sequence comes from Variovorax sp. 770b2, assembly GCF_900115685.1. Lineage (GTDB taxonomy): Bacteria > Pseudomonadota > Gammaproteobacteria > Burkholderiales > Burkholderiaceae_C > Variovorax. The sequence continues at coordinate 2,309,920 of NZ_FOXJ01000001.1, forward strand.
CCGCTGCTGCTGACCTTCGGCCTGGCCTACGTGCTGGTCGACAGCGTGCGCATGGTGTGGGGCGTGCAGGGCGAGGCCTTCGCCACGCCCGAGGCGTTGCGCGGCGCGGTCGACGTGGGCTTCGGCGTGTTCCCGCTCTACCGGCTCTTCCTGATCGGCCTGTGCGCGGTGCTGCTGCTGGCGCTGTGGCTCTTCATCGAGAAGACGCGCCTGGGCCTGGTCATCCGCGCCGGCGCGCGAGACCCGCTGGTGCTCAAGGTGCTGGGCATCGACGTGGGCCGCGTGTGGCTCCTGATCTTCGGGCTGGGCACCGCGCTCGCGGGGCTGGCCGGGCTGCTCGCGGCACCGCTGCGCGGCGTGAACCCCGAGATGGGCGGCTCGGTGCTCATCGAGGCCTTCGTCATCACGGTGATCGGCGGCATGGGCTCGCTGGTCGGCGCGATCGTCGCGGGCCTTCTGGTGGGCGTGGTGGTCGCGATGACCACCCTCTTCCAACCCGATTTCGCCGAGCTCGCGATCTTCGCGCTGATGGCGGCGGTGCTCATCCTGCGGCCGAACGGGCTGTTCGGAAAATCATGATGAAAACACTCTCCGCTCTCGCCCCCGCCGCGACGCGCCACCGCGTGCTGCTGAGCATCGCGGTGCTCGCGCTGTTTCCGCTGGTCATGCCCTTCCATGCGCTGGCCATCAACATCCTGCTGTTCGGCCTGTTCGCCGCGGGCTACAACCTCACCTTCGGCTACACCGGCAAGCTCTCGTTCGGGCATGCGGCCTTCTACGGCACCGGCGCCTACGGCTGCGGCATCCTGATCGCGAACCACGGCGTGCCCTGGCCGCTCGCGGTCGCGGCAGGGGTCGTGCTCGGTGGCCTGGTCGCGTTGCTGATCGGCATGCTGGCCATCCGCACGCGCGGCATCTACTTCGCGATGGTGACGCTGGCGCTCGCGCAGTGCGTGTACTTCGCAGCGTTCCATTCCACGTCGTTGACCGGCGGCGACAACGGCCTGCGCGGCGTGAACGTGCCCGCACTGCAACTGGGCGGCTGGCAGCTCGATTTGCTGCAGCCGTTGAACCGCTACTACTTCATGCTGGTGTTCGTGGCCCTCGCGATCTGGGTGCTGTCGCGCATCCTCAACTCGCCCTTCGGCGCGGTGCTCGAAGCGATCCGCGAGAACGAGCAGCGCGCCCGCGCCTCGGGCTTCGACGTGGAGCGCACCAAGCTGCTGTCGTTCGTGATCTCGGGCCTGTTCTGCGGGCTGGCCGGTGCGCTCACCGCGATCAACCTGGCCACCGTCGGCATCGACATGCTCTCGTACCATACCTCGGGCCAGGTGATGATGGTCGCGCTGCTCGGTGGCATGGGCACCTTCTTCGGGCCCTTCATCGGCGCGGGCACCTTCCTCGCGATGGAGCATGCGCTCACGGCCGTCACCGAGCGCTGGCAGCTCATCGTGGGGGTGATGTTCATCGGGCTGGTGCTGTTCTTCCCGAAGGGCATCTGGGGTTCGCTGCTGGCGAGGATGGAACGATGAAAACCACCGATCAAGACGCCATCCTCGAGACGCGCGGCGTCACCAAGCGCTTCGGCCAGTTCACCGCCAACGAAGGCATCAGCGTGGTCTTTCCGCGCGGGCAGCTCACGGCCATCATCGGCCCGAACGGCGCGGGCAAGTCGACCTTCTTCAACATGGTCTCGGGCGCCTTCGCGCCCACCGAGGGCGCGATCTGGTTCGACGGGCGCGAGATCACCGGCCTCGCGCAGCACCGCTTCGCGCACCTGGGCATCGCCAAGTCGTTCCAGGTGACGAATCTCTTTCCGGACCTCAGCGTACTGGAGAACGTGCGCGTGGCGGTGCAGGCGCTCGAATCGGGCTTCGACTTCTGGCGGCCGCGCGCCTCGCGCCGCGACTGGATCGACAAGGCCGAGCGGCTGCTCGCGCGCGTGGGGCTGCAGGACAAGCGCGCCTTTCGCGCGGCGCGTCTTTCGCACGGCGAGCAGCGCGCGCTGGAGATGGCGGTGGCGCTCGCCGCCGACCCCAAGCTGCTGCTGCTGGACGAGCCCACCGCCGGCATGAGCCCCGAGGAGACGCGCACGATCATGGACCTGATCCTTGCGCTCGCCCAGGAGCGCACGGTCGCGCTGGTCGAGCACAAGATGAAGCTCATCATGGGCGTGAGCGACCGCATCGTCGTGCTGCACCAGGGCCGGCTGCTGGCCCAGGGCAGCCCCGACGACATCCGCGCCAACGAAGAGGTGCGGCGCGTCTACCTCGGCAAGGGAGCCCACTGATGAACAAGAAGGACGAGAAGCAACCCCTGCTCGCGGTGAAGAACCTGGAGGCCTGGTATGGGCGCAGCCACATCCTGCAGGGCGTGGACATCGAGGTGATGCCGGGCGAGATCGTGTGCCTGGTCGGCCGCAACGGCGCGGGCAAGACCACGATCATGCGCAGCATCATGGGCCTCATGGACAAGACGCGCGGCAGCGTGGTGTTCGACGGGCTTTCGCTGCTGGGCCTGCCGCCGCACCGGCGCTTTCGCCAGGGCCTGGCCTATGTGTTCGAGGAGCGCCGCATCGTGCCCGGGCTGACCGTGCTGGAGAACATCCGCCTGGGCATCCTCGCATCGGACCAGCGGCACCGCGAACGCGAGCTGATCGACGAGATTGCAGAGACCTTTCCGCGCCTGAAGGAGCGGCTCTCGCAGATCGCCATCACCATGTCGGGCGGCGAGCAGCAGATGCTGGCCATCGCACGGGCGATGGTCGCGCACCCCAAGCTCATCATGCTGGACGAGCCCAGCGAAGGGATCATGCCGGTGCTGGTGGACGAGATGTTCGAGCTGTTCGCGTCCCTGAAGCGGGCGGGCAAGACGCTGCTGCTGGTCGAGCAGAACGTGGAGCTCGCACTGTCGATCGCGGACCGCGCGTACATCGTCGACCAGGGGCGCGTGGTGCATCACGCGCGAGCCGACGTGCTGCTGGCGGATCGGGAGATCCAGGAGCGGTACTGCTCCGTGTAACGGCCCGGAGGGCCTGCGGCAGCAGCGCTCACATAGAACCTCCCCGAACGATGTGCGCGCGCCACATTGGATTCGGGCGCCGCTCTGTCCAGACTGTGGTCGCCCGCCGGCCTGTGCGCATGTCGGCGGGTCAAAGACGGCCGGCAGCCGCGCTGACGGCCACGACAACAGAGACAAACGGAGACATCACCATGATTCGCCACTTGCGCGCCGGCACCGCCTGCGCCGTCCTTGCCCTGCTGCAGCTGAGCGCCTGCGGCGGCGGGGGAAGCAACAACCCCGTGTTCACGCCCATCCCGCCGGCCACGACGCCCCCTCCGACCACCCCGCCACCCAGCGAACCGCCCCCGGTCGTGACCTCTCCCCTGCAGCGCGACACCGCCTACGGCAGCGTGCTGGGCACCGACGATGCCGCAGCGACCGGCACCTACAGCTGGAAGGGCGTGCCCTTCGCCAAGCCGCCGGTCGGCGACCTGCGCTGGAAGGCGCCTGTCGATCCGCAGCCGTGGACAACGGTCAAGACGACCCAGAAGCTGGGCAATGCCTGCGTGCAGACCGGCCGCCTTTACGGCCCGGGCCAGAACAACCAGTACGACGCGACCATCGGCACCTCCATCGGCAAGACCACGGGCGCCGAGGATTGCCTCTACCTCAACATCTGGGCGCCTGCGACGGCGGCGGCGACCGACAAGCTGCCCGTCATCGTCTTCGTCTACGGCGGCAGCAACATCACCGGCTACACGGGCGACCCGGTGTACGACGGCGCGGCGCTCGCGAAGGCCGCCAACGCGGTCGTCGTCACGGTGAACTACCGCCTCGGGATCATGGGCTTCCTCGCCTCGCCGCAACTCAAGGCCGGCGTCGATGCGAACGACGACTCGGGCAACTACGCGATCCTGGACCTCATCAAGGGCATGAAGTTCGTCAACGCGAACATCGCGGCCTTCGGTGGCGACCCGGGCAACGTCACGCTGATGGGCCAGTCGGCCGGTGCTGTCAACATCTACGCGCTGATGGTCTCGCCGCTGGTGGCCAATGCCAAGCCGGCCCTCTTCCAGCGGCTGGTTCCGCTGAGCGGCGGCGTCGCCACGGCCACGACCCAGCCGAACCAGGTCAACGCGCTCCTGAGCGCCCTGCTGGTGGCCGATGGCACCGTGGCGGACACCGCCGCCGCGGCGACCTACGTCGCCGGCCAGAGCAATGCCGATCTGGCCGCGTACCTGCGATCCAAGAGCGCGGACACGCTGCTGCAGACTGTGCTGACGAAGCTGGTGCCGCTGGGCCTCTCGGCCTCCAACCCGCTGAACGACGGCACGGTGGTTCCGGTCGATCCGATCGCGGCGATCAACGCCGGGAAGTTCCTGAAGGTGCCGGTGCTGGCCGGCTACACGCGCGACGAGACCAAGCTGTTCCCGCAGAACCTGGCCACCTCGCCGGCATTCGGCGGCATCAGCGGCCGGCTCATCGACGACCCGACCGTGTTCTCGATGGCCTACAGCTACGACCCGAACGCCGCGCCGGCCACGTCGCTCACGCAATGGATCCCCGGCCAGTACCTGCCCGTCACGACACCGGTGACCGGCTTCAACGCGAAGACCGACCTGTACAACCAGTACTTCTTCATCGCGCTGCGCAAGCAGATCTTTCCGGTGCTGCAGGCGCAGAACGTGCCGCTGTGGTGGTACCAGTTCAACTGGGACAAGTCGCCCGCGCCGTTCAACGACATCTTCGGCGCCGCGCACACCTTCGACCTGCCGTTCGTGTTCGGCAACTTCGGCCCGTCGCTCTATTCGAAGTTCGCGAACTCGAAGGCGAACGAGCCAGGCCGGCTGGAACTCTCGGACGCGATGATGAAGAGCCTCGCGGCGTTCGCCCGCGGTGGTGACCCCAACAACGCGGCGCTGGGCGTCAACTGGCCGCAGTACCCGTCGATGCTGAACTTCGACGCCTCGCTGACGGCCAAGGCGATCACGGTGCAATAACCGATACGACCGCCAGGACCGCCACGCATCGGCCGGCATCCTGGCCGGCCGATGCGGGCGCGGCGTTCATGAGGGGGGCCCGTGCCGTGCGTCTTCGTCCGCCTCGGCGACCACGCGGAACATGGTCCGCTTCGTGTTCGTGAAGTGCGGCCGCGCGATGCCGCTCCACGCGGTGGCGCGCACCGCGAGCCAGGGCGGTGAGCCCAGCACGTCTTCGCGCAGCAGGTCGTAGCAGGCCAGCGACAGCGGGCCGGCACCGCGGTTGAGAAAGCGCATCGCCCGCACGCAGCCGGGCACCGCCGCGAGGCCGGGCATGTGCTCGGTGTCATACCAGCGCGAGATCTCGTCGAGCCAGCCCGTCTCGGGGTCGGTTTCGACGACGTAGTGAAAGCGCGAGCGCTCGCCGGTGGAGGCGCCTGCGATATCGAGCATCGGTTCGAGCGGCGATGCACGCACCTCGCTCGCCCAATCGCATTGCGCCTGGAATGCTGCGGCGATCGCATCGCCATCGGGCGCCTCGGCCGCGTGCGACTTCAGGTAGACGTAGGCCTGCGATCCATCGAGGCTCAATGCCGCGCGATACAGCGCGAGCGCGGCGTCGTTGCCGGCACAGAACGCGCGGACATCCGCGTCGATGCGCAAGGCCGCAGCGGACGCGGTGCGCATCTGCAGGAGAACGAAACGGGATTTGCTGTCTTGCATCGCCATCAATCGGGTTTGATCTTCTTGGCGCGAACCACCGCTGACCACTTGGCGCTGTCGCGCGCCAGCAGTGCGCTCAGTTCGGCCGGGCTCGATGGCGCGGGCTCGGCGCCCGACGCCATCAGCCGGCTTTTCACGCCCTCGTTGGCGAGCGCGCGGCGCACCGCCTGGTTCATCGCGTCGGCCACGCCGGCCGGTGTTCCCTTGGCCGCGAACAGCGCATACCAGTTGTCCGAATCGACGCCGGGAATGCCCATCTCCAGGAAGGTCCTGACCTCGGGCAGCAGCGGATGGCGCTTCGATGCGGCGATGCCGATGGGCTTGAGCTTGCGGCTGGTGATGAACGGGAGCAGCCCCGGGATGTCGCCGAAGAAGCCGTCCACATGGCCCGCGAGCACGTCGGTGATGGCGGGTGCGGCGCCCTTGTAGGGCACGTGCAGCAGCGGCGTCTTGGCGGCGTCCGAGAGCAGTTCCATCGCCAGGTGCGGCACGCTGCCGGTGCCCGACGAAGCCAGCGTCAGCGGCTGCTTGCTTTTCTTTGCGGCGGCCACGAACTCGGCGCCGGTGTTGTAGGGCGCGTTCGCCCCGACCACCAGCACCTCGACGTTGCGCACCACCAGCGAGATGGGCGTCAAGTCCTTCGCCGGGTCGTACATGAGCTTTTCGTACAGCGACGGATTGATCGCCACCGCGCCCACGCTGGTGAGCCACAGCGTCTGCGCATCGGGCGCCGAGCGCGACACGTACTCCGCCGCGATGCCGCCGTTGGCGCCCGCCTTGTTCTCGACGATGACCTGATGGCCGGTTTCCTTGCCGAGCTGCTCGGCGATCGCGCGGGCCACGAAGTCCACGGGGCCGCCCGGTGGAAATGCGACCACGATGCGCGTGATCTTTTCCTGCTGCGCGCGCGCGGGAAGGCCCGCGGCCGCAAGCGCGGCGGCGGCCATGCCGTGCAGGCACTGGCGCCTGTGAACGAGCACTTTCTTCATCCTGTGTCTCCTGATGTTCTTTTGGGATAAGTCAGTCGCAGCGCACGGACATGCCGCCGTCCACCACGATCTCGGTGCCCGTGACGAAGCGCGCCTCGTCAGATGCGAGAAAAAGCGCGGCCGCTGCGGTGTCGCGCCCGTCGCCCATGAAGGGCAGCGGAATGCGCGCCTGGCGTTCCTTCAGCAGCGCCTGGACGTCGCCGCCCGCGCGCTGTCCGGCCAAGCGTGTCTCGACCATCGGCGTGTGAAGCTGCCCCGGCACGACCGTGTTCACGCGAATGCCCTGCCCCGCGTACTGCACCGCGAGCACGCGCGTGAACTGCATCACCGCGGCCTTGGTGGAGGCATACGCGATCTGTGCGGCACCGGTCCAGCGCGTGGCCGAGGTCGAGGCCAGGTTGACGATGGCGCCGTCGCCCTGCGCCAGCATGTGCGGCAGCACGTGCTTGCAGGTGAGGAACACGCTTTTCAGGTTGTGATCGACCTGCGCATCCCACACCGCTTCGGACATCTCGACCGGTCCGCCCTTGGCCGAGCCGCCCACGTTGTTGACCAGCACGTCGATGCGGCCGAAGCGCGCGATGCACTGCGCGACCATCGCCTCGATCGATGCGGCCTGCGTGACGTCGCAAGGGGCAGCCGCGAACACGCCGCCGGCCTGCGCGATGAGTTCGGCGGTCTCGCCCATCCGTTCGAGATCGCGGTCCACGCCGAACACCTGCGCGCCCTCTTGCGCAAAGCGCACCGCGATCGCGCGGCCATTGCCCCATCCGGGGCCGACCGAGCCCGCGCCGGTGACGAGCGCGACCTTGCCTTGGAGGCGGCGCGCGGTGGGTTGGAAGAAATCTGCTGCTGTTGCTGCGGTAATGGTCATGCGTCGAACCGGTAGAAGTCGAGGGGGTTGCGCACCAGGATCTGCTCGCGCAGCGCCGCATCCGGCGCGATCTGCGCCAGCGCATCGACGAGCACGCCGTCGTCCGGCACGTGGTGATGGTTGGGGTGCGGCCAGTCGCTGCCCCAGAGGCAGCGCTCGGGGAACTCGTGGGCCAGCCGGTGCGCGAGCGCGATGCCGTCCGCGTAGTCCGCACCGCCCGAGATGCGGTCGATGCCGCTCAGCTTCACGCGAAAGAGCGGGTTGCGCAGCAGCGCGCACAGCGCAGCGAAATCGGCATGCGCTGCGCCGAGCGAGGCATCGACACGCCCCATGTGATCGATGACCACCGGCACCGCGCTGCGCGCGAGCGGCGCGGCCAGCGCGTGCACCAGGCTGCTCTCGAAATGCACCTGCAGGTGCATGCCCAGCGGCGCGAGCCTGCGGGTGAAGGCGACGATGTCGTCCACGCTGGCCGAGGCGCCCAGGTGCTTCATGAAGTTGAAGCGCACGCCGCGGAATCCCGCCGCGGCCAGGCGCGCGAGTTCGGCATCGGCCACGCCCAGCGGCACCAGCGCCACGCCCAGGTAGCGCCCGCCGCCCGCGGCGATCGCGTCTTCGATCACGCGGTTGTCGAAGCCGTGCACCAGCGACTGCACGATCACGCAGCGGTCGATGCCCAGGTGCTCGTGCAGCGCGAAGAGCTTCTCCTTCGGTGCGTCGGCGGGCGTCCAGTTCAGCGTCTCGGAAAAGGGAAATTGCGCGGCCGGTCCGAAGATGTGCACATGCGCGTCGCAGGCACCGGGCGGCAGCCGCAGATGCGGCGCCGAGGGCCGCGGGTTGTAGGTCAGGGTGGGTGGCATGTCGTTGTCTCTCGATGAATTGTCTGGCGGTGCCTGCGGCTCCATATCAACTTTTTGCGGATATCAGCTATCCGTAAAATGCATGGCCATGGACCTCACGCGCCTCAACTATTTCGTCGCCGTCGTCGAGGCGGGCAGCTTCAGCCGCGGCGCTGCGTCGCTGCACATGTCGCAGCCCGCGCTGAGCCGGCAGATCCTTTTGCTCGAAGAAGAAGCCGGCCAGCCGCTGCTCGTGCGCACCGGCCGCGGGGTCGAGGCCACGGAGTCGGGCCTCGCGCTGCTCGCGCATGCGCGGGCGATCCTGGAGATGGCCGACCGGGCGCGCGCGGACATGCAGGAGCGCCGTGCCAGCCCGCACGGCCGCGTCGTGGTGGGCCTGCCGCCGCGCGTCGCGCACGTGCTCGCGGCCGACCTGGTGGAGCGCTTTCGCGCGAAGTTTCCCGATGCGGTCATCAGCGTGGTCGAGGGCTTGAGCATTCGCCTGCGCGAATGGCTGGTCGCGGGCAAGCTCGACATGGCGATCCTGTTCGATCCGCCGCCCTCGCCCCAGATGCAGGAGGAAACGCTGGCGCGCGAGCCGCTGATCGTGATCGGCCCCGAGCCATTGCCGCGCCGCATGAAGCTGGCCGACGTCGCGGCGCTGCCGCTGGTGATGCCGAGCGGACCGAACGCGCTGCGCCAGTTGCTCGAACGCGAAACCAAGCCGCGCGGCATGCCGCTGTCGATCGTCGCGGAGGTCGACTCGGTGCAGACCGTGCTGTCGCTGGTGGCGCGCGGCGTTTCGTACACGGTGCTGCCGCAGAGCGCCGTGCGGCTGTGGACATACGACCAACCGCTGCATCGCGCGGCCATCCATGCGCCGGCCATCCGTAATCGCATCGTGCTCGCCATTCCGAAAGCGCGGCCCGCGACGCGCACCAGCCGCTGGGCCGCGCAGGTGCTGCGCGAACTGGCGCTGGAGCACTACGCAAGCGCGAAGGCCGAATGAAGGTCAGTGCCCGATCTCCAGCGCCACGAGGAAGCGCGACACCATGTTGTAGGCGCCGACCGTGACCATCGCATCGACCACCTGCTGCGGCGAGAAGCGCGCGCTGACCTGCTGGTAGAGGGCGGCCGGCACCTCGATGCTGCGCGTCATGGCGTCGGTGAGCTCGATGAGCAGCGCCTCGTCGTCCGACAGGCCCGGGCCGATGGCCGCCGGGTCCGACAGCGCATCGACCGCCGCCTGCGAGGCGCCCGCCTGCAGCGCGATGGGCACATGCGCGTCGTATTCGTAGCGCGCCCGGTTGAGCACCGCCACACGCAGGATGACCAGCTCGCGCGCCGCCTCGGGCAGGCTGTTGTGGCGGCGCACGGCCGTCAGCAGTTGCTCCCAGCCATGCGCCATCGGCGGGCTGTTGAGCAGCACCTGGTAGAGCGGCGAGACGCGGCCGCGCTGCCTGGCGATTTCCGCTTCGAGCGTGGCGAGTTCGGGGCGGCTTCCGGGTTCGACGGGAGAGATTCGCATGATGGTTTCGGTTCAGGGATGAAAAGGAAAAAAGTCTGCGCTCAGAAGGTGCGAATGAATCCGGCGTGCCTGGGCGGGCTCAGCGGGCATGGCGGGTTCGTTCGCACCTTCTTAGATCATCGGCGTCGCCGCGCCGTCCATGGCGATGGTGGCGCCGGTCACGTAGCTTGCGCGGTCCGAGGCGAGAAAGACCACCATGTCGGCGATCTCCCGCGGCTCGGCGGGCCGGCCGATGGGCAGCGCGGCACCCGGTGCGGCGGGCGCTGGCCGGCCTTCGAGCAGAGCCAGCCGCGTCTCCGCTTCCTGCCGCTGGCGCAACCGCTCGGTGGCCACCTGGCCCGGATTGAGCGCGTTGATGCGCACGCCCTGCCGCGCATACGCCGCGGCCATGCCGGCGCTCGCGAGCAGCAGCGCGGCATTGGCGGCGCCGCCGGCCAGGTGCGTCGGGTTGGCGACCTTGCCGCCCGCGCCGACGATGTTGACCACGCTGCCCGCGCCGCGCGCGGCCATGCGCTGCACGGCCGGCGCCATGACGTGGATGTAGCTGAAGAACTTGGCCTGCATCGCGTCGCTCCAGGCCGCGGCGTCGAGTTCGCCCGGGGGCCTGCGCTTGGCGGCGCCTGCGCAGTTGACCAGCACGTCGAGCGGGCCCGACGCGGCCTCGATCTCATCTAATGCAGCGAGCGCCGATACGGGGTCGCGAAGATCGGCGGCATGCCATGCGACGCGGCCTTCGGTCTCCAGCGACAGGGCGGCCGCGCGCAAGGCGGTGTCGTCGCGCGACAGCATCGTCACCCGCGCGCCTTCGGCGAGAAAGGCCTGCACGCACGCAAAGCCGATGCCGCGGCTCGCGCCCGTCACGAGCACATGGCGCCCGGCAAGTGCGAGGTCCACTGCGCTCAGCCCCGCTTCTCGAGCAGCCCGCCGTCCACCGGCAGGATCACGCCCGTGATGTAGCGCGCCTCGTCGGAGGCGAGGAACAGCGCCGCATTCGCCACGTCCCACGCCGTGCCCATGCGGCCCATCGGCACCAGCGCCTCGCGCTCGGCGCGGATCACGTCGCGCGAGACGCCGCGCTCCTGCGCGCGGCGTTCGATGGCCATCGGCGTGTCGATCAGGCCCGGCAGGATCACGTTGGCGCGGATGCCGTGGCGCGCGTTCTCCATCGCGATGTGCTGGGTCATCGTGTTGACCGCGCCCTTGCTGGTCTTGTAGGTGATGCTCGGCCGCGCCGCCAGCGACGAGGTCGAGGAGATGTTGACGATGCAGCCGGACTGTCGCTCGATCATGTGCGGCAACACATGCTTGCAGGTCATGAACATGCCCTTGAGATTCATCGCCATGATGGCGTCCCACGCGTCGGCGTCCATCTCGACCGTCTTGCGGTCGCCCTTGGAGCGGCCCACGTTGTTGTGCAGGATGTCGATGCGGCCATGGCGCTCGATGCATGTGGCCGCAATCGCCGCGCAGTCCGCCTCGCGGGTGATGTCCGCGCGCAGCACGGAGGCGCTGCCGCCCAGGGCGACGACGGCATCGCGGGTGCTTGCGGCCCATTCTTCGTTGATGTCCACCAGCAGCAGCGTCGCGCCCTCTTGCGCAAAGCGCTCCGCGGTCGCGCGGCCGTTGCCCACCGTGTCGCCGGGCTGCTGCCCCGCGCCCACGATGATGGCGATCTTGCCTTCCAGTCTTCCTGTGCCCATGTCGGTTCCGTTGTTCCTGTGTGTGTGATTCGTTGTCGTGTTTGAGGCGGCGCTCAATCGATCGTGATGTGCCCGTCGGTGACGACCTTGCGCCAGCGCGCTTCTTCCGCGCGCATGAACTTCGTCATCTCCTGCGGCGAGTTGACCGCCACGGTCAGCCCCTCGCCCGCGAGCCGCTCGCGGTAGGCCGGCGCCTCGGCCGCCTTGCGCAGCGCCGCGTTCAGGCGATCGAGCACCGCGGGCGGCGTGCCGCCCGGCGCGAAGATCGCGTACCAGACCTCCGCGCTGTAGCCGGGAATCGTCTCCGCGATGGTCGGCACGTTCTTGTAGGCGGCCGAGCGCTGCGGCGAGGTCACCGCGACGGCCCGCATCTTTCCGCTCTCGACGAACTTGGCGACCCCGCCGGCCGTGCCGAACACCATGTCGATCTGCCCGCCGAGCAGGTCCGTGTAGGCCGGGCCCGCGCCGCGGTAGGGCACGTGCGTGATGTTCACCTGCGCCATGTTCTTGAAGAGCTCACCGGCCAGGTGCACGGCCGAGCCGTTGCCCGAGGAGCCGTAGTTCAGCTTGCCCGGATTGGCCTTGGCCGCCTTGACGACATCGGCGATCGTCTTGTAGGGGCTGTTGGGCCGCGTGACCAGCACGTTGGGGCCGTGGCAGATGAGGCCCACTTCGGTGAAGCCCTTCTCGGTGTCGTAGGGCAGGCTTTTCACGAGCGAGGCGTTGATCGCGATCGCCGAGGTGGTGAGGAGCAGCGTGTAGCCGTCGGCGGTTGCCTTGGAGACGATGTCCGAGCCGATCACGGTGCCGGCGCCCGCGCGGTTGTCGATGATGACCGGCTGCCCCAGCTCGGCCGCGAGCGCCTGGCCGAGCACGCGGCCGACGACGTCGGTGCCGCCGCCGGCGGTGAAGGGAATCACGACGCGCAGCGGGCGCGAGGGAAAGGCATCGGCGGCGCGTGCCGCGGTGCCGATGAAGAGGGCCGGCGCGCCGACGAGGGCCGTGCCGGCCGTGGCCATGCGCAGCACGGCGCGGCGCTGCAGGCTGGGGAATTTCAAGATCGTCTCCTTGTTCTGTCTGGCGATGCCCTTCATGAAAGGCATCGCGGCGAACAGCAAGTCTAGGAACGCGCGAGCGCCCTGCTTTGACGATTCGGCAAAGCTCCTTTTCCGGCGCCTATGCGCCCCGGCCTTCGCCGGACACCAGGTGCGCGAGAAACTCCTGCGCCGCCGGCGACAGTGCCGCGCGGTCGCCGACGCACACCCACAGCTGCCGATGCGCCCAGTCGTCTTCCAGCGGCAGCACCACGAGGCCCATGCGCGCCTCGTAGTTGCGCGCAATGCCCACCGGCACGATCGCCAGGCCCAGGCCCTCCCGCACCAGCTCGCAGCGGGCCTCGGGGTTGGACACCTGCGCGCGCACCCGCAGCGGACGCGTCAGCGCGGGCGCGATCAGCTGCATGAACTCCTCCACGCTGTGGCGCGGGAAGTAGCCGAGGAAGTCGTAGTCGAGCGCGTCTTCGAGCCGCAGCGTTTCCCGCCGGGCAAGCGCGTGGCCCACCGGCACGACGAGCCCGACGCGGTCGGTGCGGTAGGGCATCGACACCACGCCGGCCGCCGGATGCGCCGCGTGATAGACGCCGATGTCCGCCTCGCCGTCGGCCACGATGCGCGGCACGTCGTAGCTGAAGGCCTCCATCAGGTCGACCCGCGAGTCCGGCGCCTTGCGCGAGAAGCTGCTGATCTCCGACGGCAGGAACTGCTGCACGGCCGACGAATTGGCGACCAGCCGGATCTTGGGCACGCCGCTGGCCGAGTACGCGCCCAGCGATGTCTGCACCTGCGCGAGCGTGCGCAGGATCGCCTTGGCCTGTTGATAAAGCATCGCGCCCGCTGGCGTGGCCTCCACGCCCCGACCGTGGCGGCGCAAGAGGCGCGTGCCCAGCTGGCGTTCGAGTTCGGTGATGCGCTTGCTCGCAGCGGAGGTGACGACATGCACCCGGTCGGCTGCACGCGAAAGGCTTTTCTCCTCGATGGCGGCCACGAGGATTTCGAGTGAGGCGATGTCCATCGCGCGATTTTCAGTCATCGGGCGGACGGAGGTGACAGTGTTGAATTGAACATTATTTAGTCGAAAACAGAGAATTCATTGAGTAATTTTCACAATCGTGTAACGCGCAAACAGCATCCTTTGGTTCCCATTTCGGGCGGCATCTCCCGGGCGATCAGCGCCTCGCGGCGTGCCGCCTTCATTCCAGAGGTTCACGGTGACGGCGACTCAAACATTCTCAAAACGCTTCCTGGTGGTGGCCTGCGCGGTCTTCCTCGCGTCATGCGGGGGAGGCTCGGGCAACGGCGGCGGCTCGTTCTTTCCCCTGCTCCCGCAGGGTCCGAATTCCGGCGGCCCCGGCACCCCGGACAACCCGCCTCCTCCCGGCGACGCCGGTGCCAAGCATGCCGCGTCCGTGAGCGTGCAAGGCGACGGCAGCGGCGACGTGGAATCGCTGGACACCGCCATCGCCTGCGACACGCAGTGCAGCGCCGACTACGCCGAAGGCGCGACCGTCAAGCTCATCGCGACCGCCGCGCGCGGCTCCGTCTTCGCCGGCTGGCAAGGCGCCTGCGAAGGCACCACCGATGTCTGCGAGCTGACGATGGGCGAGGCACGCAATGTCGTCGCGAAGTTCTCGCTCGCCGAAAAGGCCGCGCCCACGGGCACCTGGTTCAAGGGCGACACGCACGTGCACGATGACCATTCCGACGACGGCAGCGCGCCGCGCCAGCTGAACCACGACATGGCCAAGGGCAACCTCTCGCTGGCCGACCAGATCGGCCAGGCCGGGCGCACGGGCCTGGACTTCATGCCCTTCACCGACCACCGCACCTACGACCAGCACTACGACCCGCTGTGGGAATCGTCGTCGCTGCTGCTCCTGCGCGGCGAAGAGGCCAACGGCAAGCCGCACGCCATCTCTCTGGGCGGCGTGGACTCGGTCGTGCAAGGCGCGATGCATCCGGACCGCGCGCAGTTCGCGCTGGTGCAGCAATCGATCTGGGATGCGCATGCGCAGGGCGCCATCTGGTCGATCGCGCATGCCGACGACGGCGAGATGAATACCGACGGCTCGCCCAACATCAACGCCAGCGTGCAGGGCGTGAACCTGGTCGAAGTCTGGAACCGCTCCAAGAGTCCCGACAAGCAGATGGACTACGCCGAGAACCGCTGGAACGCGGGCTTTCGCTTCGGCGTGGCCGGCGCGAGCGACAACCACTTCCGCGAATACTGGGGCGCGCCGTATCTCAACAGCCCCGGCATGCCCGTGACCAAGGTGCTGGCCAAGGCCTACAACGAGCGCGGCATCCTGGAAGCCCTGCGCGCGGGCTACACCAGCCTCTCGATCAACCCGACCGGCCCCGCCGTCGCGATGACCTCCGACCTCAAGGGCGGCGGCTACACGGCCATGAGCGGCGACGAGGTCTTCGTTCCCGCGGGCACCGCCGGGCACCTGCGCATCAACGTGCAGCGCGCCGCGGGCATGGACGTGCTGGTGTTCCGCATGCCCGGCAAGAGCGCCGGCCCGTTCAAGACCTTCAAGCCGACGCGCGACGACGAGACCTACAGCGTGGACGTCACCGCCGGTTCGCAGCCCGACTGGTACCGCGTCGAAGTGCGCGGCCTCAACGTGCCCATTCCGCCGGCCGCGCAGGCGATGGAGCTGAAGGCGGCCGTGTCGCCGATCTTCGTTTCGCCGGCGCCGGTCGAGGCGAAGGCGGAAGTCGCCGTGCCCAAGGAAGACAGCCTGGCCGACGGGGCCCTGCGCGTGGCGGGTGCGCGCGGCGATTTCGCGGGCTTTCCGGACATCGTGGCCGCCGAAGGCGTGCTGCATGCCGTGACCGAGATGCACGGCGATGCGACCAGCACCGTCGTCTACCGCCGCCGCGATGCCAAGGGCGTCTGGAACGATGCCGGCCGCACGTTGAGCGGCAAGGGCATCGCGCGCTTTCCGCGCGTGGCCGTGCGCGGCAACGACGTGTGGGTGGCGTGGGAAGAAGACACCGTGCAGGTGCCGCATCGCCCCGTCATCAACCTGCGCCATTCCGCCGATGGCGGCATGACCTGGGCATCGACCGAAACGGTGCGCTCGCTGGAGGGCCGCGCCGAGCATCCGGACCTCGCCATCGCAGCCAGCGGCAAGCCGGTGGTGGCGTGGCAGGAAATCCAGGGCGGCCAGCCCTTCGACATCATGGTGCAGGAAGTGGGCACCGATGCGCAGCCGCGCAACCTCTCGCGCGCCGGCAAGTCGGTCGACGCCGGCACGCCCGACGACACGCGCTCGCCGCGCTATCCGGCCTCGGTGCTGCCGAACGTGACGGTCGCGGCCGATGGCCGCGTGGCCGTGGCATGGCAGGACAACCGCAACGACCAGGACCCGCTGTGGACCGGCGCGGCCGGCTATGGCGACGGCTCCAACCCCGACGATTGGCAGATCCAGGTCGCGGTGCGCGCGGCGGCCGGCGCATGGGCCGCGCCCGTGAGCCTCGGCGCCACGGACCGCGCCGATCGCCACCCCGACGTGGCCTTCGCGGGCAACGGCGATCTCGTCGTCGCCTGGGAAAGCAAGGAGCAGGAGCCCGCCGGCAAGAACCTCGCGGTGCTCGCGGCGGTGTCGGGCGATGGCGGCGCGACCTTCTCGGCACCGGCCGTGCTGGCCGCGGAGCCGACCACCATGAGCCAGCGTCCGCGCCTGGGCGTGGACACCGACGGCTCGGTGCGCGTGGTCTGGTTCGACTCGCGCTCGGCCGACTGGCGCTGGCGCGTGATGACGGCGGTCTACAAGAAGTCCGGCGGCTGGGATGCGGGGACGCTGCTGAAGGGCTCGGGCATCAACACGTGGCCCGTGACTTCGGGCGGCGTGATCGCGTTCGCGAGCACGCGCAATGCGACGCGGCTGCAGCGCGACCAGACGCAGCAGGTGTTCCTTCTGTCTGCGAAGTGACCTGCCATTGCGCATGAAAAATCCCCGCCATGGCGGGGATTTTTTTCGTCCGGCTTTGCCGCTCGCCGCTACTTCAACGTCACGCTGTACGGCGCGGGCACCCAGCTGTAGCCCACCCGCTCGGCCTTCACATGGCCCAGCCCGGGAAAGGAGATGTGCGCGCTCCCGATCAGGTAACCCTGCCGCGCGGCATCGCGCAGGATCTTCTGGCGCGATGCGATCGCTTCGGCCGGCGCGACGTCGTATTCCACCGAGACCGTCGGATCGCGAAACTGCACTTCGGCGGCATGCACGATGTCGCCCCACAGCAGCAACCGCTCTCCCCGGCTCTCGACCAGGTAGCCGCTCAGCCCCGGCGTGTGGCCCGGCAGCGGCAGGCTTCGCACGCCCGGGAGCAATTCCGTGGCGCCATCGAAGGCCTGCAGCTTTCCGGCATCGACGTAGGGGTCGACCGTCTGGTGCGACTGCCTGAACGTCGTCTTGCGGTTCGCCGGCGCGCGCGCCTCGGCGGCCGGGTTCAGCCAGTAGTTCGAATCGCGCTGGTCGACATGCACGACCGCGTTCGGAAACACGCGCCGGCCGCCGATGCTCAGCCCGCCCGAATGGTCGCCATGGATGTGCGTGAGCAGGATCGTGTCGATGTCCTCGGGCTGGTAGCCCGCTGCGCGCATGTTCGCGACCAGTTGCCCGCCGGCGGTGCCGAAGAGTTCCCCGGCGCCTGTGTCGACCAGGATGCGGTGCGCGCCCGTGTCGACCAGGTAGCAGTTGATCGACAGCTCCACCGGCAGCGCCTGGTGCGATGCGCCGAACGCCTTGCGGACCTCGGCGGGCTTGCTCATGATCGTCGGCAGGTCGCGCGACGCGGTGCCGTCCGACAGCACCGTGACCTTGAAGTCGCCGAGGCGAAAGCGGTAATAGCCCGGCGCCTGCTGCGCAACCCATCCGGCCGGCGCCGCCACGGGATCGGCCGATGCCATCGGCGCGACGGCGACCATCAGTGCGGCAACAAGGCCCGCGACTTTGTGCTTGGTCGTTGCCATGGTCATTGCTTCAGCGCGTCGCGAATGGCCTCGCTGGCCTGCCTGATCGCCGCTTGCGTGCTCGCCTGGTTGCGGATGCCGTTCAGCAGCACGAAGTCGTGGATCGTGCCGTTGTAGCGCGTCGCCGTTACCTCGACGCCGGCCTCCTTGAGCTTGCGGGCATAGGCCTCGCCTTCGTCGCGCAGCGGGTCGTTCTCGGCGGTGATGACCAGCGCCTTGGGCAGGCCACGCAGTTGCTCGGTCGTTGCGCGCATGGGCACGGCATAAGGGTTCTGCCGCGTCTTCGGGTCGGGCGCGTAGATGTTCCAGCCGAACTGCATGAAGGCGCGCGAGAGGAAGCGGCCCGAATCGAAGTCGCGGTACGACTGCGTTTCGAAATCCGTGTCCGTGGCCGGAATCAGCAGCACCTGCAGCCGGATGTCCGGGCCGCCCCGGTCCTTGGCCATCAGGGTCAGCGCGGCCGACATGTTGCCGCCCACCGAGTTGCCGGCCACCGCGATGCGGCTGCCATCGACGCCGATTTCCGCGCCGTGCCCGGCCACCCATTGGGCAGCCGCGTAGCTCTGCTCCATCTGCGTGGGAAACACGGCGTCGGGGATCGGCGTGTACTCGACGATCACCGCCGCCGCGCCCGATCCGACGACCAGGTCGCGCACCAGCCGCTTGTGGTTCTCGAAGTCGCCGGCGATCCAGACGCCGCCGTGGATGAAGAGCAGCACCGGCGGCTTGCCCGTCGCGTTCTCCGGCTTCATCACGTAGAGCTTGACGCTCTTTCCGTTCGCGGAAATCGTCTTCTCCGAAATGATGACGCCGGAAACGTCGACCGGCGTCTTGGCCTGAAGGCCTGTCAGCACCGCGCGGACCTGCGGTCCGGGCAATGTCCAGAACGGACTGCTGTCCTTGTTGACGTCGGCCAGGAAGGACCGGATCGGCGGGTCGATCCGGGGGTCTGTCGCTGCATCGGTTGCCGCGACGACAGGCTGCGTGAGGGTGGTCATGGTGAGGGCTCCTGCAATGAATGCCAGTTTGGAAAAGTGATTCACGACGTGCTCGCTTTCAGTAGGTCGAGGTGCTCGGGTTGCGCCGCGACTGTTGCTCGATGCGGCACGATCCAAAGATATCGACGGCAGCCTGAAGCGATAAGCCCTGCATTCCGGGAAAAATTGTGCTGCCCACGGCACAATTCGAACCCTTGGTTTTTCACGAGGCCGACATGGAAGACACCCTGATCTTTGTGAAGGTCGTCGAGGGCGGAAGCTTCACCGCGGCGGCGCGCGACCTGCGGCTGCCCAAGACAACCGTGAGCCGCAAGGTGCGCGAACTCGAATTGCGGCTTGGCGTGCAACTGCTTCACCGCACCACGCGCCGGCTGGGCCTCACCGAGGCGGGCGGTGTCTATTTCGAGCACTGCAGGAAGATCCCGCAGGCGCTGGCCGATGCCGAAACGGCTGTCGGCCAGCTACAAGGCCAACCTCGCGGCACGCTGCGCGTCACCTCGTCGTACTCGGTCATGGTGAGCCTCATCGCGCCGCTGCTCGGCGAATTCCGCGTGCTCTATCCGGACCTGTTCGTCGACCTCGTGCTGACCCACCGCACGCTCGATCTCGTCGAGGACGAGATCGACATCGCCTTGCGCATGGGAACGCTCCCGGACTCCTCGATGGCCGCGCGGCAGCTGGCGGTGCTTCCCAACCGGGTGTATGCGAGTGCGGCCTACCTGGCGCGGCACGGCGAGCCGAAGCACCCGCTCGAGCTGCGGCAGCACAGCGCGCTCGTCACGCGCGTGGCGCGCCGCGGCAGCGGCTATGCCTGGCCGATGAGCAACGGCGGTGCGGCCGAGAGCTTTGAAATCACGCCCGTCATCGAGGCCGACGACCCGCAGGTGCTCAAGGCGCCCCTGTTCGCCGGCGCGGGCCTGATGATGGCGACCGACCTCATCATGCGCGAGCACGTGGCCGAGGGGCTGGTGGTGCCCGTGCTCCTCGGCTGGGTCGGACGCTGCCCCGCGCTGAATGCCGTGTTCCCGCGCGGGCATGCGCAGCCGCCCAAGCTGCGCGTCTTCATCGACTTCCTGGTGGCGCGGCTGCAGCGCGAAGCCGCTGCGCCGCCGATCGCCCTGCCGCTCGGCATGGCGCCGGACGCAGGATCGCCAGACGACGACACATGCTGACCGGCGGCGCAAAGCCGGCGGTCAGCCCAGTCGTCACTCGGCCTCGATCTTCGCGGCCTCCACCACCTTGCCCCAGCGCACGAACTCGGCCTTGCTGAACTCGTCGAGCTGCCTGGCGTTCATGTAGTCGGCCGTCGCGCCGAGCTCGGCCGCCTTCTGCTGGAAGGCCGGCGTCGCCACGATCTTGGAGATCTCGGCGTTGAGCCGGTCGATGACGGGCTGCGGCGTCTTGGCCGGCGCAAACACCGCGAACCACGAGGTCGCGTCGAGGTTCGGAAGCCCCACCTCCGCGGCCGTCGGCACGCCCGGCAGCGACGCGACGCGCGTCTTGCCGGTCACGGCGATGGCGCGCAGCTTGCCCGACTGGATGAACGGCATGAACGGCGGCGGCGTGCCGAAGGTCATGTCGACCTGGCCGCCCAGCAGGTCCTGCAGCGCCGGGCCCGTGCCCTTGTAGGGAATGTGCGTGATGCGGATGCCGGCCTGCTGCTCGAGCATGGCGCCGGTCACGTGCTGCAGCGAGCCGGGGCCCGACGATGCGAAGGTGAGCTTGCCCGGGTGCGCCTTGGCATAGGCGATCAGTTCGGCCATGTTCTTGACCGGCACGTCCGCGCGCACCACCACCACCTGCGGCGCGCTCAGCACGTTGGCCACCGCGCGCAGGTCTTCGGGCGCCCACTGCTTCTGCTTGACCACGTGCGGGGAGATGACGTGGTAGCCCGAGTACTGCATCAGCAGCGTCTGGCCGTCGGGCTCGGCGCGCTTGACCTGCACGGCGGCGATCACGCCGCTGGCGCCCGCCTTGTTGTCCACGATGACCGACTGGCCCAGCGCCTTGCCGAGCGGATCGGCCAGCATGCGCCCCGCGATGTCGGTCGTGCCGCCGGCCGCGGCGCCCACGACCATCGTGACGGGGCGCGTGGGGTAGGTCTGCGCGAAGGCGCTGCTGCCGATCAACGCGGCGAAAGCCGTCAGCGCGCAGAGGCTGCGGCGTATCGGCGATGAGGGATTCGGATGCTGTTTCATGTCTTTGTCTCCTGGTTTCTGTGGAAGTGAACTCGATGGGAAATCAGTGCTCGCGTGCAAGCGCCCGCGCGCGCGTGGCCTCGAAATCGGCCGGTGGCGGATGCAGGTCGAGCCGGCGCCCGGCCTTCGCGATCTGGCTCGGCGTGTCGTGCCCGATGAGCGCCGGCAGGCGGCGCGCGGCGGCCATCAGCGCCTGCACGTCGGTGCCGGTGTCGTAGCCCATGAGCTCCAGCGCGTGCGCGATGTCTTCGCTGCACACGTTGCCCGATGCGCCCGGCGCATAGGGGCAGCCGCCGATGCCGCCGATCGAGGCGTCGAAGCAGCGCGCGCCCGCGTCGATGGACGCGAGCACGTTCGCCAGGCCCATGCCGCGCGTGTTGTGGAAGTGCAGGGTCAGGGCGGTGGCGGGCCAGCGCGCGATGAATTCGCGCACCATGTGCGCGACCTGCCCCGGGTAGGCCATGCCCGTCGTATCGCACAACGTGATGCCCGTCGCTCCGACTTCTTCGACGAAGCGCCCGCACCACGCGAACGCATCGCTCTCCGCGATGTCGCCTTCGATCGGGCAGCCGAAGCTGCACGAGAGCGACACGTTGACCGCCACGCCGGCCTGCCGCGCGAGCGACGCCACTTCGGCAAGGCCCCGCAGCGACTGTTCGCGCGTCATGCGCAAGTTGGCGAGGTTGTGGCTTTCGCTGGCCGACATCACGAGGTTCATCTCGTTGGCCTGTGCATCGATGGCGCGTTCGGCGCCGCGCACGTTGGGCACGAGCGCGCTGTAGACCACGCCGGGCACGCGCTCGATCTCGCGCAGCACGATCTCGGCATCGGACAGCGCGGGAATCGCCTTCGGCGAGACGAAGGCCGTGACCTCGATCTTCGCCATGCCCGCGCGCGAGAGCGCGTTGACCAGTGCGATCTTGTCTTCCGTGGGCACGAAGGCCGCTTCGGCCTGCAGGCCGTCGCGCGTGCCGACCTCGTACATCCTGATGCGCCGCGAGGCGCCGTTCCAGACTGCGTTGTCCGCGTTGTTCATGCGACCACCTTTCTGCCGCGCAACGCGGCGATGTCATCGGCGGTGAAGCCGAGTTCGTCCAGGACCGAATCCGTGTCGTCTCCCAGGCCCGGCGCCGAGGAGCGCACCGTGCCCGGCGTGCCCATGAGCTTGGGCACCACGCCGGGCACCTCGATGTCGTGGCCGTCGCGCGTGCGTTGTTGCAGCAGCATGTCGCGCGCGCGGTAGTGCGGGTCTTCGCAGATGTCCTTGGCGGTGTAGACCTTGCCGGCGGGCACGCGCGCCGCGCCGAGCACGTCGAGCACCTCGGCCACCGGGCGCACCAGCGTCCAGGCCTCGATCGCCCGGTCGAGTTCTTCCACGCGCGCCACGCGGCCCGCGTTGTCGGCCAGTGCCGCGTCGGCGCCCAGGTCGTCGCGCCCGATGGTCTGCATCAGCCGCTTGAAGATGCTGTCGCCGTTGCCCGCGATCAGCACGAAGCCGTCGCTGCAGCGGTAGGCGTTCGATGGTGCGATGCCGGGCAAGGCGCTCCCGGCGGCCTCCCGCACCGCGCCGAATGCGCTGTACTCGGGCACCAGGCTCTCCATGACGTTGAACACCGCCTCGTTGAGCGCGACGTCGATCACCTGCCCCTTGCCGCCGTTCACCTTGCGGTGGTAGAGCGCCGTGAGCACGCCGACGGTGCCGTGCAGCGCGGCCAGCGTGTCGCCGATGGAGATGCCGCAGCGCACCGGCACCTGGCCCGGCTCGCCGGTGAGGTGGCGCAGCCCGCCCATCGCCTCGCCGATGGCGCCGAAGCCGGGCAGGTCGCGGTAGGGGCCGGTCTGCCCGTAGCCGGAGATACGCAGCATCACGAGGCCGGGGTTCAGCGCCGAGAGCACGTCGTAGCCCATGCCCCAGCCTTCGAGCGTGCCGGGGCGGAAGTTCTCGATGAGCACATCGGCCTCGGCGATGAGCTTGCGCGCGATGTCCTGGCCTTCGGTGCTGCGCAGGTCCAGCGCGATGGAGCGCTTGTTGCGCGACTGCACCTGCCACCAGACCGAGGTGCCCTCCTGGATCAGCCGCCAGTTGCGCAGCGGATCGCCGCTGCCGGGCGGCTCGATCTTGACGACGTCGGCGCCGAATTCGCCGAGCGTCTTGCCGGCGAAGGGACCGGCGATGAGCTGGCCCATCTCGATGACGCGCAGGCCTTGCAGGGCGCCGGGTGTAGGTAGCGTGAGAGCCATGTGTTTGAAGTCTCCGTTGGAGTGCAGGCGGGGTGCTGCATCCGATGCCCGGATTCTGGGCAGCCGGCCTCTCGGAGGGAACGACAAAGGCGCGCACCCAGCTTTCGCGGATCGCGAAAGCTGGAAGGGGTTAACCCGCGCAGAGGTGGTCGATGAGCGTTCGCACGTGGCGCGGCACCGCGCCCGCATCGCGCAGGCCGATCACCAGGCGCCGGTGGGTCCAGTCGTCTTCGAGCGTGATCTCGCGCAGGTTCATCGAGCGCAGGTGCGGCTGTATCGCCTCGCGTGGCAGCACCGCCACGCCCATGCCCGCAGCGACCATCTGGCACATGGCATCGAAGCTGCGCACCTGGATGCGCAGCTTCAGGCGCCGCCCCAGCGTCTCGCTTGCGGCCTGCAGGCGCTGCGCGAGCGAGGTGGCGCCCGAGAGGGTCACGAAGTCGAAGTCGCAGGCCTCTTCGAAACGCACGCTCTTGCGGCGCGCGAACGGGTGGCCGCGCGGCACGACCAGCACCAGGCGGTCTTCGCGGTAGTTCACGATGTCCAGGCCCAGCGTGGGCGTGCGGTCCGCGAAGATGCCGACGTCGGCGCGGCCGTCGAGCACCGCCAGCACGATCTCGCTGCTGTTCTGCTCCTCGAGCTCGATGCGGATGCCGGGGTTGGCGGCCACGAAGCTCGCGAGTTCGCGCGGCAGGAACTGCGTCACGGCCGAGGTGTTGACCCACAGGCGCACCACGCCCACCACGCCCGAGGCGTAGTCCGACAGGTCGGCCGCGAGCTGGTCGACGTCGTTCAGGATGCGCTGCGCATGCCGGTGCAACGCATCGCCCGCGACGGTGAGCGTGACGCCGCGCGAATGGCGCTCGAAGAGCTCGGTGCCCACCGCCGCCTCCAGATCGGAGATGCGCTTGCTGGCCGCGCCCACCGCCAGGTGCGCGAGTTCGGCGCCCTTGCTGATGCTGCCGGTGCGCACCACGAGGTTGAAGAGCGAGAGCGAGACGAGGTCGAGGCGATGCAGGTTCACGGCTGCGTGCAGTGCTTGGATGCGGAGGGAAGGCGGGAGGCCATTGTGCGCGCCGGGTCCGCTTCGGACCCTCAACGGTTTCCCTTTCCCCTTTGCGTTTGTTAGGCCGGAATGAGCACCCGAGCACGCTGCCTGGTTATTGCAACAGGCGAAAACACGCGCAATGCCGATCCGTAAGATCGCGCCCCAACGCCGCGAGGCGCAACGAGAGCTCGCATGAAATTCAGGTTATGGATGGCAACGCTGGCCGTCATCGCGGCTGCGGCCGTCGGCGCCGGCGCCTATGCATGGCAGCCGTCCATCGACGCCCTGCCCGACCGCCCGGTACCGACCGACAACCAGGCGCTGCTCGCGCAAGGCGCGCGCATCGCGGCGCAGGGCGACTGCATGGTCTGCCACACGAGCGCCCACGGCAAGCCCTACGCGGGCGGGCTGCCGCTGAAGACGCCCTTCGGCACGATCTACAGCACCAACATCACGCCCGATACGGCCACCGGCATCGGCAGCTGGTCGCTCGCCGCCTTCGAGCGCGCGATGCACGCCGGCGTCTCGCGCGACGGGCACCTGCTGTACCCGGCGTTTCCCTACGCGCACTTCACGCGGATGACGCAGGAGGACGTCGGCGCGCTCTACGCGTACCTGATGGCGCGCACGCCCGCCGAATCCAAGCCGCCGGAGAACGAGCTCGTGTTCCCGCTCGGCTTCAGGCCGCTGGTGGCGGGATGGAACCTGCTGTTCCTGCAACGCGGGGCACTGCCGGCACCGGCCACGCCGCAGTCGGCCGAATGGCTGCGCGGCCAGTACCTCGTGGAGGGCGCCGGTCATTGCGCAGCCTGCCACACGCCGATGAACATGCTCGGCGCCGAGAAGAGCGGCCAGGCCTTCGCGGGCAACCTGATCGACGGCTGGGAAGCGCCGCCGCTCAATGCACTGGCATCGAAGTCGCCCAAGCCATGGACGCGCGAGCAGCTCGTGGCCTACCTGCGCACCGGCCTTTCGAGCGAGCACGGCGCCGCCTCCGGTCCGATGCGCCCGGTGACGCAACACATGGCCGATGTGCCCGAGGCCGACGTGCGCGCGATCGCGACGTACATCCTCGCGCTGGACACCAAGGCACCGGCGTCATCCGCAACCGCATCCGCATCTGCACCTGCACCCGCACCGGCCGTCGCAACAGCAGGCCAGCGCGTCGACAGCGGCGCCGCCCTGTTCGCCGGTGCCTGCGCCGGCTGCCACGCCGCCACTGCGCCGATGGGCACGATCAGCGAGCGGCCTTCGCTGGCGCTGAGCACGGCCATCAACGCCGACAGCGCGCGCAACGCGATCCGCACGGTGCTCGGCGGCAATCCATGGAACGGCTCCACGGCGGCGCATTTCATGCCGCCCTTCGCCGACGCACTGAGCGATGCGCAGATCGCCGAAGTCCTGACCTACGTGCGCGCCAGTTCCACGCAGCGGCCGGCCTGGCCCGACCTGGAAAAGGACGTCGCCCACATCCGCAACGAGGCATCGCCGAAATGATCACCCTGACCGTCAACGGCACCGACCACGCGCTGGACATCGACCCGTCGATGCCGCTGCTCTACGCGCTGCGCAACCACCTGAAGCTCAACGGCGCGAAGTACGGCTGTGGCCTCGGCCAATGCGGCGCCTGCACCGTCATCGTCGACAAGCGTCCGGTGTTCTCGTGCCTCATGCCGGTGTCGGCCGTGGGCCAGCGCGCGGTGCGCACCATCGAGGGCCTGGGCAGCGCCGAGAAGCCCGCGCCGATCCAGAAGGCCTTCATGGACCAGCAGGCCGCGCAGTGCGGCTACTGCATCGCCGGCATGGTGATGCGCGCGCAGGCGCTGCTCGACGAGCGGCCCGGCGCGAACGAGGAAGAAATCCGCCGCCACATGCAGCCCAACCTCTGCCGATGCGGCACGCACATGCGCATCGTCGCGGCGATCGTGCAGGCCTCGCAGACGATGGCGGGCAAGGGAGCGGCCGCATGAGTTCGGAACTTCGCGATCCGTCGCGCCGCCACTTCATCGCCGCGGGCTCGCTGACCGTGAGCTTCGCGCTCTGGCCGGCCGCCTCCGCATTGGCGCAGCAGGCCACCGAAGCCGCAGCGCCGGTCGCAGTCGATGGCGGCGCGGCCAAGCTGCCGGGCGACCTGGGCAGTTCGCCGATGCTCGATGCGTGGATTCGCATCGACGAGAAAGGCGCCATCACGGTCTTCACCGGCAAGGCCGAGCTCGGCACGGGCATCCGCACCGCGTTCATCCAGATCGCCGCCGAGCAACTCGGTGTGTTGCCGCCAGCGATCCACATGGTCACCGCCGACACCGGTGCCACGCCCAACGAGGGCTACACCGCCGGCAGCCATTCGACGGCCGACAGCGGCACGGCGATCCTGCATGCGGCCGCGCAGGTGCGCACCTTGCTGCTGGGCACGGCGGCCGCGAAGCTCGGCGTCGCGGCCGATCAACTCACGGCGCGCGACGGCAAGATCACTTCAGCCGACGGGCGCACGCTGAGCTACGGCGATGCGGTCAGCGGCCTCGATCTGCACCGCCGCGCCGAGCCGCGCTCCGACCTGGTCGAGCCCGCGAAGCACCGCGTCATCGGCCAGTCGCTGCGCCGCGTGGACATTCCCGGCAAGGTCACGGGCGGTGCGAGCTACGTGCAGGACATGCGCCCGCCGGGCATGGTGCATGCGCGCATCGTGCGCCCGCCGTCGTATGGCGCGACGCTCACGGCGCTGGACAGCGCGGCCGTCGAGAAGATGCCGGGCGTGCTGAAGGTCGTGCGCGACGGCAGCTTCGTCGCCGTGGTCGCAGAAGACGAGTGGCAGGCCATCCAGGCGATGCGTGCGCTGACCGGCGCCGCGCGCTGGCAGCCGCAGGCCGCGCCGCTGCCCACGCCCGCCACCATCGCCGACACGCTGATGAAGCTGCCGGCACGCGAGATCCACGTCGGCGACCGGCATGGCACCGCGGCGCCCGCCGCGAAGACGCTCCATGCGCGCTTCACCAAGCCCTATCTCGCGCATGCATCGATCGGCCCTTCGTGCGCGGTCGCGCAGTTCGATGCCGGGGGCGCCAAGCTCAGCGTCTGGACCCATTCGCAGGGCGTGTTCCCGATGCGCGCGGCGCTGGCCGAGCTGCTGTCGATGAAGCCCGAGGACATCCGCTGCATCCACGTCGAAGGCTCGGGCTGCTACGGCCACAACGCCGCCGACGATGCGGGCGCCGAGGCCGCGCTCATCGCGCGCGCCCTGCCCGGCAAGCCGGTGCGCGTGCAATGGATGCGCGAGGACGAGTTCACCTGGGAGCCCTTCGGCCCCGCGATGGTCACCGACGTGAAGGCCTCGCTCGACGCAGAAGGCCGCGTGGTCGACTGGCAGTACGAGATCTGGAGCAACTCGCACAACCAGCGCCTGGACAACGCGGGCCGCTTCATCTCCGCGCAGTACCTGGCCAGGCCCTTCGTGCCCGCGCCGCCCAAGCCGATTCCAATGCCCGAGGGCGGCGGCGACCGCAACAGCCTGCCGCTGTACAACTTTGCGAACTACGAGGTGCAGCACCACTTCCTGCCCGACATGCCGGTGCGCGTCTCGGCGATGCGGGGCCTGGGCGCATTCATGAACGTCTTCACCATCGAGAGCTTCATGGACGAGCTGGCCGCGGCCGCGGGCGCCGACCCGGTCGCGTTCCGGCTCAGGCACCTGGACGATCCGCGCGCGCGCGACGTGGTCAACCTGGCCGCGCAGCGCTTCGGCTGGGATCCGAAGCGAAAGCGCGTGCCCCACCGCGGCGTGGGTTTTTCGTTCGCGCAGTACAAGAACCTCATGAGCTATCTGGCGCTCGCGGTCGAGATTTCGATCGTTCCCGAGACCGGCGAAGTGCGCATCGAGCGCGCGGTGGCGGCCATCGATTGCGGGCAGGTGGTCAACCCCGATGGCGTGCGCAACCAGGTCGAGGGCGGCATCCTGCAATCGTCCAGCTGGGCGCTGTTCGAGCAGGTGCAGTACGACAGCCAGCGCATCCGCAGCCACGACTGGAGCGGCTACCCGATCATGCGTTTCTCGGAGGTGCCGCGAAAGGTCGAGGTGCACCTCATCGACCGCCCGGGCGCGCCGTTTCTGGGCACCGGCGAAGCGTCGCAGGGGCCGGCGCCGGCAGCGATGGCCAACGCGATCGCCGATGCCACCGGGCGGCGCCTGCGCACGCTGCCGCTGGCGGCCGGGGGCCGGCTCAAGGAATACCGCACGGGCTGACACGCGCAGTCATGCGCAGTCATGCGCAGTCACGCGCATCACGTAGCATCGCCGCCCATGAGCTACACCGTGAAACTGATCGACTTCCCCGACGCACCGCCCGACGTCATTGCCACCGCCGAGACGCGCTTTCGCCGCGAACTGGACAAGCTGCTGGGCGACAACGTCGAGCAGGCCCTGAAGGCGTTCGAGAACGCCAGCGAATCCAGCGCCGACGAACTCACCAAGGACGAGATCGCCCTGGCCGCGAGCTGGGCCAAGGCCTACGAAGCGGCGAAGACGGCGGGCTTCCGCGCGCTCGGCGAGGCCGACGAGGCCTACTTCGAAGTCCGCGTGGAGTGACGCTGCGCCGATTGCGCTTCAGGCGCTGCGCACGGGCGGCGCGCCGGTCTCGATGGCCTTGTAGTTGACCAGCCCGCCCAGGTCGAGCACCGTGAGGCCGCGCTTCTCCAGGCGAATGAGCTGCAGCGCCTGCAGGCGTTGCAGCGCCACGTTCACGCGCTGCCGCGACACGTTCGCCAGGAGCCCGATCTCGACCTGCCCCACTTCCAGGAAGCGCGGCGCGTCCGGATACAGGTCGGGGTTGAAAAGGCTCGCCAGGCAATTGGCAACGCGCGCATCCGTATCGAGCAGCCGTTCGTGCGCGAGCGCGCCGATGAAAAGACTCAGCCGCGCGTTCAGCAGATCCTGCAGGTAGTGGTTGAACGGCACGCTGGTGCCGCGCAGCCATTCGAAGGTGCGGCGCGGCATCAGCGCGACCCGCGTGGGCCGCAGCGCGAACACGTCGTAGCGGCGCGCCTCGTGCTTGAAGAGCGAGCCTTCGCCGAACCACACGCCGGCCGAGACGCCGGTGAGCGTGGACACCCGCCCGTCTTCCGAGGCCACCGACATCTTGGCGAAGCCGTCGATGAGCCCCATCCAGTGCTCGACCATCTGCCCCGCCCGCGCGATGCAGGCGCCGCGCGCGAACTGGCGCTCCTGCATGCTGCCGAGCACGTGCTCGACGTCGGCGGGCGCGAGGCCCGCCGCCCAGCGCGAGTGCCGGACCATGTCTTCCATCGCATGCGCGGTCGGCGCCGGTGCGGAATCAGGGATTACCTCTAGCGATTGGCGCCTCATGTGTCGTCGCGACGACCGCAGCGTGGAACGTCCATCCTTAATCTTCCAATACACATAACAGAAGGAGACATCCATGCTCGCTACACCTCGCCGCCCGCACAAGCGGGTTTCTCCGTGGCCCCGTGTCCAGGTCGCCGCCGCAGGCATCGCGATGGTCGGCGCGCTGCTCGTCGCAGGGTGCGGCGGCGGGTCCGATGGCGGCTCGGTGTTTCCGTTCATTCCCGGCGCCAGCCCGCCGCCCGCCACGCAGACGCCCGCCGCGTTCCAGGTCAAGACGCTCTCTTCGGCGCCCGACATGGTGAGCGGCGGCGACGCGTTGATCGAAGTGACCGCGCCCGTGGGCGTTGCGCTCGACAAGGTGCGCGTGAGCCTGAATGGAAAAGACGTGACCTCGCAGGTGCCCGTCGTCAACAGCACGACCCGCATGCTGCGCGGCCTGGTCACCGGCCTCACGACCGATGCGGCCAGCACCACCGGCAGCGTCAACACGCTGGTGGTGAGCAATGCCGACGTGGCGGCGCAGCGCACCGAGACCAAGCTGGTCAACTACCCGATCACCGGGCCGATCCTCTCGGGCCCGCACATCTCGCCCTACGAATGCCGCACCGTGCAGAACGGCCTGGGCACCGCGCTGGATGCCGACTGCTCGGCCGCGACGCAGGTGGTCTGGTACTACCGCACCAACGCGAACATCTTCAAGCCGCTGGCCGACCCCACGGGCGCGCGCCCGGCCGACCTCGCGACGACCACCACCAACGACGGCACCACGGTGCCGTACATCGTGCGCGTGGAGTCGGGCACCATCAACCGCGGCGTGTACCGGCTCGCGGTGCTCGACAACCCCAGCAAGGATGCGCCCGCCGCGTGGAAGCCCGGCCCGGGGTGGAACAAGAAGCTCGTCGCCTACTTCGACTGCTGCGGCTCGGCGCAATACAACCAGGGCGTGCATCCCATCGAGACGATCCTGGGCGACGTCGGCCACATCCAGCTCTCACGCGGCTTCGCCTTCATGAATTCGACCGAGCTCTGGAACAACCAGCATGCCAATCCGCACCTGCAGGGCGAGACGCTGATGATGATGAAGGAGCACGTCATCGAGGAATTCGGCGAGGTGCCCAAGTGGACCGCCGGCTTCGGCGGCTCGGGCGGCGCGATCCAGCAGTACCTGATCGCGCAGCTCTACCCGGGGCTGCTGGACGGCATCCAGCCCATCGTTTCCTTCCCCGAGACGCTGATGCCCGAGGTGATGGAGTGCCGGCTGCTCAACAACGTCTACAAGCTGGACACCGCCACCTGGACGACCGCCAAGCAGAACGCGGTGAACGGCTTCAACACGAACACCTGCCTGTCATGGGACGCGGCCTTCGCAAGCATCATCAAGTCGGACAACGCACCCGGCTGCGGCTTCACCGATCCGGCCAACATCGCGAACGTCTTCAACCGCGCAACGAACCCGACAGGCATCCGCTGCGACCTGTTCCAGACCAACGTGAACCTGCTGGGCAAGCGTCCCGGCACGCAGGAGGCGCGCCGGCCCCTGGACAACATCGGCTTGCAGTACGGCCTGGCGGCGCTGAACGGCGGCACGATCTCGGTGAAGGAGTTCCTCGACCTCAACGAGAAGGTCGGCGGCTACGACGGCGACGGCAACCCGCAGGCCGCGCGCTCCGAGGCCGACCCCGATGCGCTCAAGCTCACCTACGCGGGCGGCTTCAAGAACGGCTTCAGGGGACCGGGCCTGGCGAACATCCCGATCATCACGCAGCGCGGCAACGCCGATGCGGTGGGCGACATCCACGACACGACGCAGGACCTGATCATCCGGGCCCGCCTGCAGCGCGCCAACGGCCGCAGCGACAACCAGATCATCTGGACGCTGGGTTCCACCTCGGGCTACGACTACATGAGCGGCTCGATCGACCTCCTGAACAAGTGGCTGGACAACATGGCCGCCGACCCGGCGCCCGCATCGATCGACAAGGTGGTGCGCAACAAACCGGCCGGCGCCAACGACGCCTGCTGGAACAAGACCGGCACGCGCATCGACGAAGCCGCATCGCTGGACCCGGCGGCCAGCTGCAACGCGGTGTACCCGCGCTTCACCACGCCGCGCCTCGCGGCCGGCTCGCCGCTGGTGAACGATGTGCTCAAGTGCCAGCTCAAGCCGGTCAACGCCGCCGACTATTCGGTGACGATCGCCGGCGCCGACCTCGCGCGGCTGCAGACGCTCTTCCCGAGCGGGGTGTGCGACTGGAGCAAGCCGGGCGTGAGCCAGGAACCGCTGCGCGGCACCTACCTGCGCTTGCCGCTCAACTGAGTCGGCTTGCGCGCAGCCCCTGGCAGTTGCGCCACGCGCTCTGCCAGGAAGTCCACCAGCACGCGCACGCGCAGCGGCTGGTGGCGGCGCGGGGCATAGAGCAGGTGCACTTCCTGCGCCGGGCCCGTGTGGCGCGCGAGCACGCGCACCAGGCTGCCATCGGCCAGGTGGTCGGCCACCATCCACGTGGGTTGCAGCGAAATGCCGGCGCCGCCGAGCACGCTGTCGAGCATCGCCACCGCGTTGTTCACGCGGTAGCGGCTGCGCACCGGCACGGTCACGGCGCCTTCCGGCCCTTGCAGCAGGACGCCGTCGTCGCCCGCGGCATAGCGGATGTAGTCGTGCGACAGCAGATCCTGGGGCTTCCTGGGTTTGCCGCGCGCGGCCACGTAGTCCGGTGAGGCGACGAGCACGCGCGGCCAGGAGCCCAGGTGCCTGGCGACGAGGTCCGGCGGCAGCGCGCCGCCGACGCGCAGCGACACGTCGATGCGCTCTTCGCGCGGATCGACGAAGCGGTCGTCGAGCACCAGTTCGAGTTCGATGTCCGGGTAGAGCCGCAGGAACTCCATCGCCATCGCGTTGAGGTGTCGCTGCCCCATGGTGACCGGCGCGCTCACGCGCAACAGGCCCTGCGGTTGCTGCACCTGCTCGCGCGCATCGGCGACCGCATCGCCGTAGTCCTCCAGCACGCGACGCGCGCGCTCGTGAAAGCGCTGCCCTTCCTCGGTGAGGCTCAGGCCCGTGGCGGCGCGGCGCAGCAGCCGAACGCCGAGCGACCGCTCCAGTCCCGCGACCAGCTTGCTGATGGTGGGCTGCGTGGTGTCGAGCGCGCGGGCCGCGCCCGAGAGGCTCCCGAGTTCGACGCTGTGCACGAAAGCCGAGAGTGCGCGCAAGGTGTCCATGGTGTATTCGATTTCGGAATGTGTCGGATGCAATTTTGCCATCTACCCATCCGAACTCGCATGGCAGAAAGTCGGGGCCTCGCTTCACTTTCAAGGACACGAACATGAACGCATCGACCCTCGGATCGATCCTCAAGCACGGGGCCGCGGCGCTGACCCTCGCGGGCATGGCTGCCGCATCGGCGGCGCCGGCCTATTGGAGCCCCAGCTGGATGGCCAGCACCCAGCCGATCTGGGGCGGCGACTTCGTGCTGCCGAACGGCCTGCCCTTCCAGTTCAACCAGCAGACCATCCGCCAGGTGGTGCGCTTGAGCATCGGCGGTGCGAAGCTGCGCGTGGTGATCAGCAACGAAGGCGGCACGGCGCCGCTGTACATCGGCGCGGCGCGCGTGGCGCGGCATGGCGAAGGCTCGGCCATCGTCGACGGCACGGACCGCGCATTGCGCTTCGGCGGGCACGCCGAAGTGACCGTGCCGCCCGGTGCGCGCCTCGTCAGCGATCCGGTCGACCTGCCGCTGCCCGCGCTCGGTGAAGTCGCCGTATCGCTTTATTTGCCGAAGCCCAGCCAGCCCGCGGGCTTTCATTTCGATGCGCGCGAAACGGCGTATGTCGCGGGTGGCGAGCTGACCGGCGCGGCCCGCCTGCCGGCCGCGGCCTCGCAATGGAACACGCGCGTCTACGTCAGCGGCCTGGTCGTCGAGACGCCCACGCCGCCGACCACCGTCGTCGCGCTGGGCGATTCGATCACCGACGGCAACGGCTCTACGCCCGGCGCCAACACGCGCTGGCCCGATGCGCTGGCCGAGCGCCTGGCCCCGCGCGGCGTCGGCGTGCTCAACGCCGGCATCTCCGGTGGCCGGCTGATGAAGGACGGCATGGGGCGCGCCGGCCTGGAACGCGCCGGTCGCGACGCGTTCGCGCAGCCGGGCGTGCGCGCCGTGATCGTGCTGCTGGGCACCAACGACATCGGCTGGCCCGGCGGCCCCTTCGCGCCGCAGGAGCCGGCGATGCGCGCGGAAGACCTGATCCAGGGATTCCGCCAGCTGATCGCGATGGCCCGCGCCCACAACGTGCGCATCGTGGCCGGCACGGTCACGCCCAACGAACGCGCACTGGAAGGCACGCCGCTCGAAGGCCATCACTCGCCCGAGAAGGAGAAGGTGCGGCAGGCCGTGAACCGCTGGATCCGCGAGAGCGGCGCCTTCGATGCGGTGGTCGACTTCGATGCGCTGCTGCGCGATCCGGCGCGCCCGACGCGCCTGAAGGCGGCGATGGATTCGGGCGACCACCTGCATCCGGGCGACGCCGGCTACAAGGCGATGGCGGCCGCGATCGACCTGGACGCCCTGCTGGGTAACGATCCAAAATAGGCGCAAATATACTGTACATAAATACAGTCTTTTCTCTAGAATCGATCGTCTCCAAGAACAACTTCGAGGCGACTCCATGACCACCGCCAATCCGCCTGCGCCCTCCGCACAGGTTCTTTTTTTCTCTTCCGCCCGGCGGCATCCGATGCAGCCGCGGCAACGCGCAGGCCGGATCTCCACCTGGCCCTTCCGCGTGGTCCGGGAACACGGCCACGGCGACAGCAATGAGAGGGATGACGTCCGCGTTCAGGCGGCGCGCGTCATCCGCACGACGGCCGAGCATTGGTGGCCGTCGGAGACCTGAGCCCCGCCTCTTCATCTATCTTTCTCAAGGAGAACTGCAATGGACGATTTCTACCGTGGCGATGTTTTTCCGAACGATCCGGAACCCGACTGGGACTCCCCCTCTTTCGAGCGGCAGCGGCACCTGCTCATCGCGCTGTTTCCCGAGCCCGACGTGCAGGCGGCCATCGAAGCGCACCGCAAGGACTGGATCTGGCCCAAGGGCCACTACTTTCCTCGCGGCCCGCGACTGCACCTGACGCTCCACTGCTTCGGCGACCAGCCCAAGGCTGTCGAGAAACGCCTGTGCGAGGCGCTCGCCCAGGTTCGGGTGCAGCCCATGAACCTCGTGCTGGACAGCTCACGCACATGGCGCAACGACATCGCGGTGCTGCAACCCTCAGAGCACGGCGCGCTGCGCACCCTGCATGCAGACATCGGCCGCGCCGTGCAGAAGGCGGGCATCGTCACCGAAACGCCGACGTTCACACCGCACATCACCATCGCCCGGCGGACCGAGGGCGCGGCCTATCCGATGAGCCTGCCGCCGATCCCGTGGCGCGTGAGGAAATTCCTGCTCGTGCGCTCGTTCACTTCGCATCCGGTGGAGCACCAGGTGCTGGCCACCTACGAGACCGACGAAGAAGACGACGTCTGACACGAGGCAGTCAGCTTTCGTGGCCTTATCGGGTGAGACAATTTTCGGCATCCATCGATCAACGCCACGCCCGCCGCATGCTGACACCACCCGATATCGCCCACGACACCATTTCAAAGTGCCTCGCCGAAACCTACGGCCTCCAGGCGACGCACACCGAATTTCTCCCTCTGGGCGCTGACGTCCATTCCGCGGTTTTCCGCGTGCAGGCGGACGACGGCACGGCGTACTTCCTGAAGCTGCGCAGCGGCGATTTCGACAAGACGGCCGTTGCCGTGCCGGCCTTTCTCCATCACGACAAAGGCATCGCCGCGGTGATGGCACCGTTGCCGACAACGGACCGTCAACTCAGCGTGCAGCGCCACGGCTTCGACTGGATGCTCTATCCCTTCTTCGAAGGCCGCAACGGCTTCGAACGTGCCCTGACGGCCGCGCAATGGACCGCCCTCGGCGCAGCGCTGGGCGCCATTCATCGCACCGATTTGCCGCCCGCTCTGCTCGCAAGCATCCCCAAGGAAACCTACGCGCACCATGGGCGCGAAGGCGTCAGGCGCTACCAGCGCCGCTTCATCAATGGCTTCGTGGGCGACGCGATCATCCAGCGGTTCCACGCCTTCTGGGAGCAGCACGACGAGGAGATCGACACCATCGTCTATCGCAGCGAGCAGCTCGCCTCGATCCTGCTGGAGAAGGCATTGCCGCAGGTCGTGTGCCATGCGGACATCCACGCCGGCAATGTGCTGCTGGGAGACGACGACCGATTGGCCATCGTCGACTGGGACACGCTGGTCCTCGCGCCCAAGGAGCGCGACCTGATGTTCGTCGGCGGCGGCGTCGGCCAAGTGTGGAACCAGCCGCACGAAGAGGCGCAGTTCTACCAAGGCTACGGCGCTGCGGACATCGACCCGGTCGCGCTCGCGTACTACCGCCACGAGCGCATCGTGCGCGACATCCTGGAGATCAGCGACCAGGTCTTCGATGCGTCCGCGAGCACCGAGGACCGCGAAGAAGCCATGCGCCAGATGGCGAGCCAGTTCCAGCCCGGCGACGTGGTCGCCATCGCGCACCAAAGCTACGAAGCCGTCACCTGATCCGCTAGATCAGCATGTCCTGCACGTCTTCGTCGAAGCCCGCAATCGGCTGCGCCTTGGCCAGCGCCAGCCACACCGCGAACGGAATGCGCTCGATCGGGCGATGCACCGCGGCGCGCGCCACCACGAGGCGCTCGCCTTCGAGCACCAGCACGCCGCACTCCGCCGGAATCTCCTCGGGCGTGGCGATGCAGCGTCCGCGCGCATCGTTGCCCAGCACGTACCAGCACTCGCCGCCCAGGTCGAGATAAGCCGCGCGCTTGTCGGGCTTGCGCAGGTCGCCCAGCAGGTCGGCACGGCTCACCTTCACCTCATGGACGATCGGGTGCGCATAGGCCTCGACGCTGGTGTTGCGGATCGAAAACACATCGGGCCGCGCCATGCACCAGCGCGGCTTGCCGCCCTCTCCCTCTGCCTTTCCCTCTCCCTTTTCATCTTCCAGCGGCGGCAGGCGCGCGCGCAGGCCCAGGCCGCGCCATGCGATGCGGCCGCCGCGCGTCATCTCGCGCGCCACGCGTTCGACCAGCGCCTCGTGCGGCGTGAGCGCCGCGCGGTTGAGGGTGAGCGTGGTCGCGATGCGGGCGATGCCGGCGTCGGTCACGCGCAGGGTCTCGTGGCCGTGCGCGGTACGCACGCGTTCGAGAAAGCCGCCGGCCAGCAGCTCGACTTCGATGCCGTCGCAGCACGGCCAGCCGGCCGAGCGGTAGATCTCGCGCAGGCGGCGCGCGTGCAGCTTGCCGAAGGGCACCGTCGCGGTCGCTGCTGCTGCTGCCGCTGTCTGCATCGGCGGCGGCTCCACCACGGGTGGCGGAAATCCCGGGTCGGTAACCGGCGGCACGACCGGTGGCGGATCGCCTTCGGGCGGCGGCGGTGGCGGTGTCACGGGAATCGGCACATCGGGCGCCGGTGGCGGCGGACCGATCGGCGTGGCGACGAGGGGGTCGATGGCTAGTGCGGACATGATGAACAGATTAGCGAAAAGTCGTGGGAGGCGCGAGGCGTGGAACGATCGGTTGCATCCATCGCCCCTCGCGCTCGCCCGTTCAATGGAAATCCCGGCTGGTGTTGCTCTGCGCGAGCCGGCCCATGAGCGGCGTCAGGTCCTTGAAGCCGGTGGCGATCAGGTGCTGCACCTTGCCGCCGCTGTCGTCGTCGCGCTGCCAGGTGCCCTGCACCGCGAGCAGGTGCGATTTCAAAAGCGGCTCGCGCCAGGCCTCGATGACGTGGTTCCAGACGATCACGTTGACGTTGCCGGTCTCGTCCTCCAGCGTGACGAAGATCGTGCCGTTGGCCGTTCCGGGGCGCTGGCGTCCCTTGACGATGCCGCAGGCGCGCACGGTGCGGCCGGTGGGCTGCGCGCGCAGTTCCTCCGCGCTCATGAGCTTCATGCGCGCCAGACGCGGGCGCAGCAGCGCGAGCGGATGGCGGCGCAGCGTGAGGCCGAGCGCGGCATAGTCGCCGACGATCTCCTCGCCCTCGGGCGCCGCGGGCAGCAGCAGCACCTGCTCGTTGATGGGCACGCCCTTGAGCAGGGCCGGCGAGCGATGCTGCGCGGTGGCGTCCCACACCTGCTGGCGGCGATGGCCAGAGAGCGACATCAGCGCATCGGCCGCGGCGAGCGCGGCCATGTCCTTGCCGTCGAGTTCAGCGCGCAGGGCGAGGTCCTCGGTGCTGGTGAATGGCGCCTGTTCGCGCGCTTTCAGCAGGCGTTCGACGCCGCCCTTGCCGAGGCTTGAAATGCGGTTCAGGCCGAGCCGCACCGCGGGCTGGTTCTCGTTGCCCAGGCGCTCGGCGTAGCGCGCGTCGGTGCCTGGCGGCATGCGCGGCGCATCGGGGGCGCGCGGTTCTAGCGTGGTGTCCAGGTCGCTGCACGTGACATCGACGGGACGCACCTCGACGCCATGGCGGCGCGCGTCCTGTACCAGTTGGGAGGGGCTGTAGAAGCCCATGGGCTGCGAGTCGAGCAGCGCGGCGAGAAAGCACGCGGGCTCGTAGTTCTTGAGCCAACTGCTGATGGTGACCAGCAGCGCGAAGCTCGCGGCGTGGCTCTCGGGAAAGCCGTAGTCGCCGAAGCCCAGGATCTGCTTGAAGATGGCTTCGGCGAACTCGGCTTTGTAGCCGTTGTCGGTCATGCCTTTGACGAGCTTCTCGTGGAATTTTTCGAGCCCGCCCTTGCGCTTCCACGCCGCCATGGCGCGGCGCAGCTGATCGGCCTCGTCGGCCGAGAACCTGGCCGCGATCATGGCGATCTGCATCACCTGCTCCTGGAAGATCGGGATGCCCAGCGTGCGTTCGAGCGCAGGCTTCAGTTCATCTTTCTCATAGAGGATCGGCAAGCCCTTTCGCACCCGCTCGCGCTGCTTGAGATACGGATGCACCATGCCGCCCTGAATGGGCCCCGGCCGCACGATCGCCACCTCTATCACCAGGTCCTCATAGGTGCGCGGCTTCAGGCGCGGCAGCATCGACATCTGCGCCCGGCTCTCGATCTGGAACACGCCGACGGTGTCGGCGTCGCAGATCATGTCGAACACTTTCTGGTCGTCGCTAGGAACGTCGTGCATCTGCACCATCGAGTTGCGCCACCGATTCATGTGATCGAGCCCGCGGCGGATCGCGCTGAGCATGCCGAGCGCGAGCACGTCGACCTTGAGCATGCCCATGGCTTCAAGGTCGTCCTTTTCCCACTGGATGACGGAGCGGTCTTTCATCGACGCCTTCTCGACCGGCACCAGCCGCGTGAGCTTGGTGTGCGTGAGCACGAAGCCGCCGACGTGCTGGCTCAGGTGGCGCGGAAAGCCCTTGAGGCGCTGCGTCATCTCGATCCACTGGACGAGCTTGAGTTCGTCTTCCTTCACGCCGACGCGCGCGCATGCGGCATTCAACTGTTCGCCGAGCACGGCGTCGTCGAACCAGTAGTGGTCCTTGGCGAATTCATCGACCAGCCGCTCGTCGATGCCGATGGCCTTGCCCACGTCGCGCAACGCGCTGCGGGAGCGATAGCAGATGACGACGGCGGCGATGGCGGCGCGTTCACGGCCGTATTTCTTGTAGATGTACTGGATGACTTCTTCGCGGCGCTGGTGTTCGAAGTCGACGTCGATGTCGGGTGGCTCATTGCGATGGCGGCTCAGAAAGCGCTCGAACAGCAAGGTGGCCTTGTCGGGGTTGACGGCAGTGATGCCAAGGCAATAGCACACCGCTGAGTTGGCCGAAGAGCCGCGCCCCTGGCAGAGGATCTGCTGCGAACGCGCGAAACGCACGATGTCCTCCACCGTGAGAAAAAACATCTCGTACTTGAGTTCGGCGATCAGCACGAGCTCTTTCTCTACCTGCTCGCGCACCTTGTCGGTAATGCCATTCGGGTAGCGCACTGCCGCACCCTCCCAGGTCTTGCGCACCAGCGTCTGCAAGGGCGTCTCGCTGCTGCCCACGGTTTCCAGCGGATATTTGTAGTTGTCCCGGATCACCGCCGGATCGAACCTGCACCGTCCGGCCACCACGAGCGTATTCGCCAGCATCCCGGGCAAGTAGAGCTCGGCGAGGCGAACCCGTTGCCGCAGATGCCGCTCGGCATTCGACTGCAGCGCAAAGCCGCACTCGGCGACGGTCTTGCCTTCGCGCACCGCCGTCAACACGTCGTGCAATGGCTTGCGGGCGCGCGCATGCATGTGCACATCGCCCGCCGCCACCAGCGGCACGCCCGTCTGCTCGCCCGCCTGAATCAACGTGACGAACCACAGGTCGTCATCGAGTTCGTTGAGCATTTCCACGGCCAGCCAGAGGTTGTCCGCGTAGAGCGCCTTGGCGGCCATCAGGTCTTCGTGCAGTGTGGCCGTGTCCATCGCGCCACCTGGGTTACGCCGCGGCACGAAAAGAATCTGGCAGCGCTGCAACGAAGCCACGTCGCTGCCTTCCCAACTCACGCGGTACTCGCCCTTGGGCAACTCGGTGTTGCGCGCGGCGGTGATGAACTCGCAGAGGTTGCCCCACCCCTCGGTGTCGTTCGCGATCACCACGAGCTTGAAGCGCTCGAAGCGGAACTCGCTGCCGAACAGCATGCGGAAATCGAGGTTGCGCGGGATCGGCGGCTCGTTGGGGTTCTCGCGTTCGTATTCGTCGAGCGTGCGTTCCATGTCGCGCCTGCAGACGTAGGCCCGCACGATGCCGGCCACCGAGCACTCGTCGGTGATCGCCAACGCCGCATACCCCAGCTGATACGCGCGCTCGACCACTTCCTCGGGCGTCGAGGCGCCGCGCTGGAAGCTGAAGTTGGTCAGGCAGTGCAGCTCTGCATAGCCCGGCAATGCCGCCACCGGCCTCTTGCGCAGCGGCACCGGCAGCGCATGCACCTTGGCCGGCTGGCGCTTGCGTTCCTCCTTGGCGCTCAGGTCAGGCATAGAACCCCTGCAGGTACCAGCGCACCTCGCCCGAAGAAAACCGGGCCGAGGGCCGCTCGCGAAAGATCCACACCAGCCCGGCTTCGGGACTTTCCGCCACGTAGTAATCGCGCATCGCCGGCTGGCCGCCGTCCTCCTTGCCGCCCCACCAGCCGGCCTCGATGCGCTGCGGCCCGACGAGCTTGCCGAGCGGGCCGCGGTAGCACGGGCGCTCGCCGTCCATCTCTAGCAACAGGGGTTCGGGCAGCAGCCACGGCGGATAGATCGCATCAGGCTGCTGCGACTGCGAAGCCGCAGCCTTCGCGGCCTTCGATTGCTTGTGGGTCTTGTCGGGCACGGCCTGGTCCTTGTGCAGCGCGGGCCGCCATGCCTGCTTGCGCTCGGGCCGGTGATCGGCCTCTGCGCACGGCACCACCACTTGGTGCGCTCCGAGCCGCACGCTGAGGCGCTCGACCATCTCGTGCAGCTTGTCGCCCTTGCGGTTGTCCTCGGGCAGGAAGCTGGTGCTGGCGCCGGCCCACGGATCGGTCTCCAGCGTGCGCAGCCTGAGCCAGCTCGCGGGCGCCGCGAGCGTGGTGAGGGCGAGCTTTTCCGACAGCAGGCGGCGCAGGTGCGCCAGGTCCTGCGTGGGCTCGGCCGTGCGCACGGTGACCTGCTGGTGCGGCGGCAGGTTCACGCCGTTGAAGCGCTTGAGGTCGAGCGTCCACTGCAATTCGAGCGCGCGCGCACCGCGCTGGCGGGCGCGCAGCCAGATCTGCAGTGCCGAGAGCAGGCGGTTGGCCGACCACATGAGTTCGGGTGCAGTCTCGGCGAGCGCGGGCAGTTCCAGTTTCTGCTCGAACACGTCGGGCAGCGTGAGCCAGTCGTGGCTTTCGGGGCAAAGGCCCCAGGCCGTGTCGAGCGCCGTGCGCAACTCGGTGCCGAAGCGCCGCGTGAGGCCGCCGCGCGGCAAGGCGGCCACCTCGCCCCAGGTGCGGCAGCCCAGGCGGGCGAGCAGGTCGAGATGGGGGCGCGCCGCGGTCAGCGTGTCCAGCGGCAGGCCGACCGGTATGGCCTTCGGGCGCTCTTCCTGCCGCTCGAACAGGCGCAGCCGCGCGAGCGCGATCAGGCTCGTGGCGCCCTGGGCGCCGAGCATGCGCACGTCGGCCGCGGGGTTTGCATGGACCAGTTGCCGCATCAGTTGCAGCCGCCCACCCCACAGGCGCTCGCAGGCCGAGACTTCAAGCATGAGCGCCTCGTCCTGCCAAGCAACGTGCGGCGTGTATTCCAGCGCCCACCAGCCGAGGGCTTCGGGCGTGGGCAGTTGCGGTGCGTCGGGTGCGTCGGCTTCAAGCGACCACCGCAATGCGATCCAGTGCATTGGGGCCTCCTTTCCACGCGTCGATGCGCACCACGGTCGCGGACGTTGCCGTGTCGCCAACCGGCACCGTGCCGTGCTGCTGCAGGCGCAGCTTGCGGCGCAGCCGGGCGGCGGCCAGCAATGCGGTCATGCGTTCGTTGCGCGCCGGCAGCATCACCGGCGAAGCCAGCGGCGGACCGCGGCGCTTGAGGATGCGCAGTTCGATCTGCGATGCATCCGTCTCGCAGCTTTCCACCTGCAGACGAAGCCGCGCGGGCGAAGCGCCCTGCGCAGCCGATTGGGGCCGGCACACGAAGAGCAGCACGTCGTGCTGCGCGGCGGCCAATTGCAACCGCCGCAACTCGCCCACCCGCGCTTGCGGCAGCCAGGCCAGCACGGCGGACACGTCCGCGCAGCGCAGCGCCTGCTCGCAGGCCCACAGGCGTGCGGCCGGCGCATCGCTTCGGACCCACATCAGCGCCTCCACCGGCAGGCCCTGCGCCGCGAGCGACGGGCCGCAGGGCTCGTAAGGCGCGCCGATCAGCACCACCGGCCCGCCGCGCGCCTCGACTGCCTGCGCCAGCGCGGGCAGCAGCAATCGCCAGACATGCGCTTCCGGCGCGCTTTGCAGCAATTCCGTCATCGCGCCG
This sequence comes from Variovorax sp. 770b2, assembly GCF_900115685.1. Classification (GTDB taxonomy): domain Bacteria; phylum Pseudomonadota; class Gammaproteobacteria; order Burkholderiales; family Burkholderiaceae_C; genus Variovorax. The sequence goes on from NZ_FOXJ01000001.1 coordinate 2,352,441, forward strand.
ACCGGCCAGCCGCCGCCGGGCAACTCCGCATCGAGCGCGGCGTGGCCGGTCGCGACGACCTGCGCGTCGGCCAGGCCGAGTTCGTCGGCATGCCAGACGCCACGGCCCGCGGCGGCGGAAAAGGAGTCGAGGAAAGGGAGGCCCATGATTGAACTGTTAACTGTATTTTTATACAGTATTCCATGGCTCGCAAGAAGGAAGAAGGCTTTCTTCCCGGCAGGCCTTTTCATATTCCTTTGGCTCATGCCAAGGCGCGCAGAAGTCGTTTGAGCCGGCGCCGCGCTTTCGCTCCAATGCCCCTCGGACCAAGGAGCCCCGCATGAACCACCCCACCGTCACCGCCGGCCTGAATTACCTGCAGCCTTCCGCGCTGCGCCCCTTCAGCTATACCTTTGCGCCGCCGCCCGGCACGCCCTGGGAAAGCGGCACCTACGAAGTGCGCCCCATGCCGATCGCGGATGCCCGCGCGGCCGCGACGCCGGCCCACATCGAGCACGAAGGCTTCGTGCTGCGCGATGCGCCCACGGCGGTCTCCGATTTCCTGGACGACGCCCAGGTCACCGCCATCTACCACCGCGAGGTGGCCGAGCTGGCGCTCGCGGTCACGGGCGGCACGCGGGCCCATGTGTTCGATCATCTGGTGCGCCAGCGCGAGGCCGATCGCACCGCGCTGAGCTTCGGCCGCCGCGCCACCAATGGCAAGACGGCCGCCAACGGCCGCATCCACAACGACTACACCGAAGACTCCGGCCGCCGCCGGCTGGGCATGGTGCTGACCGACCCCGACGAAGCCGCGGCCGTGCGGCGTTATTGCATCGTCAACATCTGGCGCTCGATCAGGGGGCCGGTGCTCGACACGCCGCTGGCCGTCTGCGATGCGCGCTCGGTGATGGCGAAGGACCTGGTGAATGCCGAGGTCCGCTATCCGCGCCGCACCGGCGAGATCTACCTGGCCACGCATTCGCCCGCGCACCGCTGGTCTTACTTTTCAGCGATGGACCGGCACGAGGCGCTGGTCTTCAAGCAGTACGACTCGCAACTGGGCGGCGTCTCGCGCTACACGCCGCACGCGGCCTTCGATCACCCCGATTCGCCCGCCGACGCGCCACTGCGCGAGAGCATCGAGGCCCGCTGCCTGGTGGTGTTCGAATGACGCCGCGCGCGCTCCCCGTGCTCGACTTCTGGTTCGATTTCGGCAGCAACTACAGCTATCTCGGCATGATGCGCATCGAGGACGAAGCGGCCCGCCATCACGTGCGCATCCGCTGGCAGCCCTTTCTGCTCGGGCCGATCTTCCGGTCCTTCGGCTGGGCCTCGTCGCCCTTCGTGCTGCAGAAGGAAAAAGGCGACTACACGTGGAAGGACATGGCCCGCCAGTGCCGCCGCTACGGCCTGCCGTGGCGGCGGCCCACGCAGTTTCCGAGGGCGACCGTGCTGCCGCTTCGCATCGCGCTCGTCGGTGCGGCGCAGCCCTGGATGGGGGAGTTCTGCCGCCGCACGATGGTCATGAACTTCGCCGAAGACCGCGACATCGATTCGCCGCAGGCCATGCGCGAGCTGTTGGCAGCGCTCGATCTTCCGGCGCACCGGATCATCGAAGAGGCGCTTTCCGATGCGAACAAGGCGCGGCTGCGGCGCCAGACGGAAATCGCCGCCGAAAAGGGCATCTTCGGCGCACCCACCTTCCTTGCCGGCGACGAAATGTTCTGGGGCAACGACCGCCTCGACGAGGCGATGGCCTTCTGCTCAGGGACCGGCATCCACGGCATCGCGTGACTGCTGCGCCTCGGCCACCAGCCAGGCCGCCACATGGCGCACCTCTTCGCGCGGTTCGTCTTCAGCCTGGATCAACCAGTACGCATGCCCCGAGGCCTGCGCGGGCGCCGGCGAATCCAAGCGCACCAGGCGCTTTTCGTCGAGCAGCGGCTGGATCAGCTCGAGCCGGCCCAGCGCCACGCCCTGCCCGGCCAGCGCGGCCTGGATCAACTGGTCGTACTGGTTGAAGTGCAACACGGCCTGAGGTTTCGCATCGGCCCAGCCGACGGAGGCCAGCCAGCCGTGCCACTGCAGCCACGGGTGCTGCGGATCGTCGAAATCGAGCAGGCACAGGCGCGACACGGTCTCGGCCGCGCGCAGCGTCTTCAGGCGCAGCGAAGGATGCGCCACGGGCGCCACCGTTTCCCCGAAGAGCCGCAGCGCCCCGGCCGGCGCCAGCGCGGGCGTGGTGTAGCGGATCGCGAGGTCGATGCCCTCGCGGCGCAGGTCGGCCAGGCGGTTGTTGGCCGAGACGCGAACGTCCACCCCCGGATGCAGCTTCTGCACCCGGCTGAGCCGCGGCAGCAGCCAGAGCCCCGTCATGCCGATGCTGGCGCTGAGCGTCACGGGGCGCTGCTCGCCCGCCTGGCGGATGCCGCCCATCACGTCCTGCAGTTGCTGCACCGCGCCGTCCGCGCTGCGAAAGAGCCGCTCGCCCTCGGCGGTGAAGGAAATCGACCGATGGCCGCGCACCAGCAGCTTCACGCCCAGTTGCGCTTCGAGCGCATGGACCTGCTTGCTGACAGCCGATTGGGTGAGGCACAGGTCCTCGGCCGCGAGCGAGATGCTCATGCGACGGCCCACCGCGACGAAGCCCCGCACCAGGTCCAGCGAGGACAGTCGGAGGAGCGAGAGTGGCATTCCCATGGTGAATATGAGAGCGAATTCTGATCCCGCGCGTGCTGCACCGCAACCAAAGAGCGATTTACCCGAAAGGCTTCGCGCTTTAAGATGACTTTCATTAACAGTTTGTGACCATGAAACACGAAAAGATTCATCTGCTGGCTTCTGCCCTTACCGCCTTCGTACTGGGCCTGTCGCCCGCGGCGCAGGCGCAGACCAAGCCGATCCTGATCGGCCAGACCTACGTGCAGACCGGCCCGCTCGCATCGCTCTCGACCGAGCCGCTGGTCGGCATCCGTGCCATGTTCACCACGCTGAATGCGAACGGCGGCATCAACGGCCGGCCGGTCGAGTTGCGCCAGCTGGACGACGCCTACGACCCCGCCAAGGGCGCCGAGAACGTCAAGGCCTTCGCGAAAGACGGCGCCATCGGCGTGCTGATGCCCATCGGCACCTCGTCGTCGGTCGGCGCGATCAAGGCGGCCAACGAACTGAAGATTCCCGTCGTCGGCCCCTACACGGGCGCGGGCCCGGTGGTGAAGTTCACCGAGTACGGCTTTCCGGTGCGCATCAGCTTCGACGAGGAGTACAGCCGCATCGTGAACCACCTGTTCACCATCGGCCTCTCGCGCATTGCCTTTGCGCACAACGACAACCCCGGCGCGCGCTCGGCGATGGAGAGCACGCAGAAGTTCATCGCGGAGCGCGGCGAGAAGATGGTGGGCAGCGTCGCCATCAAGAACGACGGCTCCGACGCCGCCGAGCGCGCCGCCGAACTGGCCAAGCTCAAGCCCAAGGCCGTGGTGCTGTCGGCCACCAACGACGTGGCGGCCAAGTTCATCACCGCCTACCGCGCGGCGGGCGGCGAGACGGCGTTCTATTCGTTCTCGTTCCTCAATGGGCAGAAGCTCTTCCAGGACATCAAGAAGAACGCGGCCGGCGTGGTCATCTCGCAGGTCGTGCCTTATCCGTGGAACAGCGCGATGCCGGTGATTGCCGAGTACCAGGCGGCCATGAAGAAGATCGGCGTGAACGAGTTCAGCTATGCCAGCCTGGAGGGCTACGTCACGGCCAAGGTCATGGTCGAGGGCTTGAAGCGCGCGGGCGCGAACCCGACGCCCGAGTCGCTGCAGAAGGGCCTGGAGTCGTTCAAGACGCTGGACATCGGCGGCATCGCCGTGTCGTACCGGCCCGGCGAGCACCGCGGGCTGACGTTCTCGGAGCTCTCGATGCTCAAGGCCGACGGGCGCTACCTGCGCTGAGGCCTTCCGGCCGGCGGCCTCGCGGGCGCAGAATTTCGTTCGTGACGACGCCCTCCATGAACGAGCCCCACCTTCCCGCAGTAACGCGCGCCCGGTTGCTTCGCCTGGGCGCCGCACTCTGCGCGGGTGCCGCGCTCCCCTCGTTCGCCCAGCAACAAGGCAGGCCCGCGATGCAGATGACCACCCGCCCCATCCCCTCCACCAAAGAGGCCTTGCCCGTGATCGGCTGCGGCACCTGGATCGGCTTCGACCAGCGCCCCGGCACCGACGAATACCAGCGCCTTCCAGGCGTGCTCGACGCGCTCTTCGTAGCCGGCGGCAAGCTCGTCGACAGCTCGCCGATGTACGGCCGCTCGGAGGAAACCACCGGCGAGTTGCTGGCCGCGAAACAGCGCGACAAGCCCTTCCTCGCCACCAAGGTCTGGACCTCGGGCCGCGAAGCCGGCATCGCGCAGATGGAGCAGTCGTTCACGCGCCTTCGCACCAAACAGATGGACCTGATGCAGGTGCACAACCTCGTCGACTGGCGCACGCACCTGGCCACCCTCCGTGGCTGGAAGGACAAAGGCCGTGTGCGCTACATCGGCATCACGCACTACACCGCCTCGGCCTACGACGAGGTCGAGGCCGTGCTGCGCGCCGAGAAGCTCGATTTCTTGCAGATCAACTACTCGCTCGACGCGCGCGATGCCGAACAGCGCCTGCTGCCGCTCGCGGCCGAGCGCGGCGTGGCGGTGATCGTCAACATGCCCTTCGGTGGCGGCGGATTGCTGCGCCGCTTGCGCGACAAGCCGTTGCCTGCGTGGGCCGGCGACATCGGCTGCACGAGCTGGGCCCAGGTGCTGCTGAAGTTCGTGCTGAGCCACCCTGCCGTGACCTGCACGATCCCCGGCACGAGCCGCGCCGAGCACATGGCGGACAACGCCGCGGCCGGGGCAGGCACTTTCCCCGATGCGGCCTTCTGGCGCCGCGAGGCCGCCGCTATTCGAACTTGACGTTGTGCTCCCGCACCGTCGCGCCGAAGGCGTCGTACTGCGTGCGGAAGAACTCGGCGAACTTCGCGGAGCTCATGCCGTAGCCCTCGAAACCCTGCTGCACCAGTTGCGCATGCACGTCGGGCCGCTTGAGCGTGTTCTGCAACTCCAGCGAAAGCCTGTCGGTGATCGCCTGCGGCAGCCCCGGCGGCCCGAAGAAGCCGGCCCACGGCGTGATCGTGAGCTTGCCCAGCCCGAGCTCGCCGCCCGTCGGCACGTCGGGCAAGAGGCCGCTGCGCTGCGGCAGCAGCGTGACCAGCGCGCGGATGCGCCCCTCCTTCACGAAGCCCGGCGCCAGTGTGCCGGTGGTGAACATCATGTGGATCTGCCCGCCCAGCAGGTCGGTCATGGCCTGCATGTCGCCCTTGTAGCGCGCGTTGACCACCTTGCGGTCGCCCAGCAGTTGCAACATCGCCAACTCCGAAGCGCTGTTGCTCGATGCCGAGTTGTAGGCGCCGGGCTTGGCCGCCACCATCGCCAGCAACTCGTTCACGCTTTTGACGGGCAGACTCGACGGCACCACGAGGAACATCGAGAACTGCCCCGCCGAGCTGATCGGCGTGAAGGCCTTGAACGGGTCGTAGGGCGAGGTCGGCCGCAGCGTGGGCGCGGCCACCATCGCGGTGTTGGTGCCCATCAGCAGCGTGTAGCCGTCGGGTTTTGCCGATGACGTGGCCTGCGCCGCGAGCACACCGTCGGCGCCCGGTCGGTTCTCCACGATCACCTGCTGGCCGAGCTGTTTGGACAACCCCTCCGCGATGATCCGCGTGAGCGAATCGGCGCCGCCGCCGGGCGCGAAGCCGACGATCAGCCGCAAGGGCTTGTTCGGATAGGCGTCGGCGCTCCACGCTGCCGTGCCGGGCAGCACCGTCGTTGTGAGGGCGGCAACGGCCGCGAGGGCCAGGTCTCTGCGTCGCATGAAAGGCTCCTTGGTTCAGAAGATCAGAAGAGGTGCCGCACACCGAACTCCCACCCCGACGAGCGCCGCCCGCCCGCCGGCGCCACGCCGCCGCTCACCACGTAGCGCGCCTGCCCGCTGTTCATCAGCCGCGCGTAGGTGCCGTAGAGCGCGGTGCGCTTGGAGAGGTTGTGCACGTAGCCGATGCCGAACTGGCGCGCATCGTCGCGGTTGCGCGGCATGCCGTTGGCGTTGCGCAGGCTCTCGTCGCTGCGGTCGTCCAGGTAGGCGTAGCTCACGCGGATGCGGCCGACCTCGAAGGCCGGGATGTGCGCGCCGATCTCAGCGGTGTTCTTGCGCACCGTGCCGCCGGCGATCTTCACCGTCACCTTGTTGTAGAGCGCGAAGAACTTCGCAAAACCCGCGTCCCACGAGCCGCCGATGTTGGCGTGCGTGTAGTTGCCGATGGTGGAGGTAGCGTTGAAGTGCGAGCGCGTCACGGCCGCCGCGATGTCGAACGCGCCCGAGGCAAACCCGAAGCGCGCGCCGCCGAAGTTGCCGTCGTCGCGGTTCGGCGCCGTGGAGTCGTTCTCGCCGGTGCCGACCATCGCCATGCCGTAGAAACCGCCCAGCTTGGCCGGCAGCCAGTAGCTCACCGTGTTGCTGCCGGTGATGGCGGTGGGCAGCGGCCCGGTGCCCGCGCCCGCGAACGTGAGGTTGCCCGCGCGCGCCACGCCGTTGGCGTTGAAGGGGTCGAAGTAGATGCTGTTGTAGTGCGTCGGAATGAAGTCGTGGCCCAGCCGCACCTCGCCCAGCGAATCGTGCGAAAGGCTCACGAAGGACATGCGGTCGAAGCTGATCGGCCCCGCCGCACCCGCGCCGCTCGTCTGGTTGTTGCTGTTGCTCGGCCGGCCGGTGCCCAGGTCGGGGTTCAGGCTGCCTTCGAGCCAGAACCCTGCGCGCAGGCCGCCGCCCAGATCCTCGGTGCCGCGAAAGCCGATCCGGCTGGTCGAGAGCCCGCCGTTCGACAGCGCCTTGACCGAGCCGCCGCCCTCGCCTTTCGTGTACTGCACGCCCAGGTCCATCACGCCGAACAGCGTGACGCTCGATTGCGCGTGCGCCGCGCCGCTGCTGGCAAGGCCGATGGCCGACCACATCAAAAGTCTCTTCATGGTTTCTTGTCTCCTGCTCTTTTCTTGGTTGAAAACTTGGATCGCGCGCAGGGCTGCGCCACCGGGTGCGCACGGGGGTGCGCACCGGTTGGCGAAGCCGGGGGTGAAAAAGGCCTAGCTGGCGGGCTGCGGGCGCTCGGTGCGCACGAGCACGGCGCCCTTGGACAGCGGGCTCACGTTGCGCCGGTACTGCTGCAGCCAGCCGGTGTCGAACGCCGGCGGCGGCGCCTGCCAGTCGGCGCGGCGGGCGGCAAGCTCTTCATCGGTCAATGCGATGTCCAGGCGGCGCGCATCGAGGTCGATGGTGATCACGTCGCCGTCGCGCACGAGGCCGAGCGGCCCGCCGAGCGCGGCCTCCGGCGACACCTCCGCCACCACGAGCCCCTTGCACACGAGGCCCGAGAGATGCCCGTCGGTCAGCAGCGCGACCTGGTCGTCGAGCCCCGCGCCATCGACCGCGAAGACCACGCGCGATGCGCCGCCGCCCATGGCCGGGCCGCCGCATGCGCCGGCGCCGCGCATCACGACCACCTGGCCGGGGACGATCTCCTTGTTCTTCAGCGCGGCGATGGCCGCGTCGGAAGTCCAGAAGCACACGGCCGGCCCGGTGAAGCGGCGCACCTTGCGCTCGGCGATGCCGGTCTTGATGAGACCCGACTCGGGCGCGAGGTTGCCGCGCAGGAGCACGATGGCCGGCAGCGGCGCGACCGGGCGGTCGATGGGGCGGATCACCTCGGCGTCCATCACTTCGGCGTGGCGCAGGTTGTCGGCGACGGTGCCGCCGGTCACCGTGAGTGCGCCCGTGTCGAGCAGGGGCGCGAGCTGCTTCATCAGCGCACGGCAACCGCCCGCCGCCTCGAAGGCCTCGATCGAATGCTCACCGATGGGCCGCACGCCGGCCAGCACCGGCGTCGTGGGGCCCAGGCTTTCGAAGAGGCCGTACACGTCGACGCCGCACTCGCCTTCGGTCGATATCGCCTGCAGGTGCTTGGCCGTGTTGAGCGAGCCACCGACGGACAGCACCGCGCGCACCGCGTTGGCGAAGGCGCCGGGCGAGAGGATGTCGCGCGGCTTCAAATCGTCCAGCACCATCTGCACGATGCGCGTGCCGGCCGCGCGCACGTCGGCCATCATCTTCGGGCTCAGCGCGGCCACGGGCGCGCTGCCGGGCAAGGCCATGCCGAGCGCCTCGCAGACGATGTGCATCGAGTTGGCCGTGCCCAGGCCCGAGCACACGCCCGGTCCGCGAATAGCTTCTCGGCTCATGCCTACGAGTTCTTCGATGGGCAGGTTGCCGGTGACCGCGTGCATCGCGCCGATGAACACTTCTTCGATGTCCATGTGCTTGCCGCGGTACTCGCCGCTGGGCTGGTAGCCGCAGGGAACGAGCAGCGTCGGGATGTTGAGCCGCGCGGCCGCCATGAGCTGCCCCGGCACGGTCTTGTCGCACGAGGTGAGACAGACCATGCCGTCCAGCTGCGCGCCTTCGACCGCGACTTCGATGTCGTTGGTTACCAGGTCCCGCGCGCCGAGCATGTAGGCGCCGCGCGCGCCCGCGCCGGTGATGAAGTCGCTGGGCGCCGCGGTGCGAATCTCGAACGGCACGCCGCCCGCCGCGCGGATCGCGGTCTTGATTTCCGCCGCCACCTTGTCCAGGTGGCTGAAGCACGCGGCCAGTTCCGAGGAGCTGTTGACGATGGCGATCTTGGGCTTTTCGCAATCCTCTTCGGGAATGCCGAGCGCGCGCCAGTGCGCATTGCGCACCGACCAAAGGTAAGAGCCGCGCGGGAAGTTGCTGCGCAGGGGGCGGGTCATGAGCGGTCTCCGGTTCTGTTGTTCTTCCTGGTGATCTCGATCACGCCGCGGTCGGCGTCCACGCACACCCAGTCGCCGGTCTCGATGCAGGCGAGCGGGTCGCGCTCGAAATCGGTCATCGAAGGCGAGTGCGTGACCACGGCGCCCAGCGCCATCTTGGTGGTCATCTCGTTGAACAGGAACGCCGCGGGCGCGGAGTTCATGAGCCGCGTCATGTGGAACATCGCCGACCAGCCCGACGACCCCTTGGCCCCCGGGAACACCAGCACCTTGCCCGCGAAGCTCTGGCCGCGCAGTTCGTGGCGCGTCTCGATGACGGTGCCGGTGCGCGGGTCGATGCCGCCCCAGCCCGAGATGCGGTCGCGCGTGACCAGCGCCTCGCCTTCCGCGACGCCGCCCACCACCTTGCGGCCGCGGATGACGATGGTTTTTTCTTCGGTGATGACTGCGTCGCTCATTGGAATACCTCCGTGCTTCGCACTGCGGTGCGAGCTTGCTTGGGGCGGCCCGGCGCGGCGCTCATGCGTAGCCTCCGTTCCAACGACCGGTGCAGGCCGCATCCACGCATTCGGCCGTGCTGCCGAACCAGGCCTGCACGCCGAGGATGGCGGGCAGGTAGTGCGCCTGCTTGGCGGAATCGAGCGCCACCGTCTTCGTGCCCTTGGGCACGGCGCGGCTCATGGCCGAGCAGCTGTCGGTCATGAGGATGCCGCCGGCATCTTCGATGATCTTGGTGTAGCCGTTGCGATCGGCCAGCGACTTGATGGCGCGCGGCGTGAAGATCCACAGCTCGCAATCGGGGTGCACCTTGCGCCCTTCGATGAGCTGCGCGGCCTCCCAGATCTGCTCGATGGTGTAGTGCGGGCAGCCCAGCATCACGTACTGGACTTCACTGTCCTTGCCGGTGACGTTGATCTTCTCGTAGGTCGCGCGGCGCTCGGCCTCGCCGTAGCGCAGCACCTCGACGGGCGCCTTGCCGCCGAGCGCCTGCTCCAGCGTCAGCGCCTCGGGCGTGATGCCGGCGATGTGATACATCTCCACGCCGCCCGAGGACGACGCGGCCGCGCCGAAGTGCTTGAGCCGCGGCAAATTCGGCACGCGGCCGATGCCGCGCTTGCTGTGCACCACCGGCACGCGCTCCTGCACGTGCTCGCCGATGTAGTAGCCCAGCAGCCCCCAGTCCTGCACCGACTCGACCTCGATGTCGAGCTCGATCACATGCGTCGCGCGGCGGTTCTCGTCCAGGTGGTAGCCCCAGTACGGAATGCGCCCGGTGAGCATCGCCGCGCCCGTGCTCTCGCGGCCTTCGGTGTTGGTGCGCGCGCCCAGCACCGAGTTGCAATACACCACCGCCGACGACTCCATCCACGCGCAGTGCTCGCCGCGCGTGGGGATGTTGCCCACCTGGTAGGGCGTGCAGGTGTTCATGATCTGCGCGCCGAGGCCGGCCGCATGGCGCTCGCTGCGGTTGTAGAACTGCACGATCTCCTCGCTCACGCCCATGCGCTCGGGCTGGCCGGGGTCGAAGCCCAGCTGCAGGTGGCTGGTGAAGACCTTGAACTTGGGGATCTCGACCGTCTCCTGGCTGTCGAGGCTGAATTCGGAGAACACCGCATCCATGCCGCCGCCCTTGGCGAGCGCGAAGTCGCGCTGGAAGGGCGTGGTCGAGGTGATGGTGGCGCAGACGTTGCGCGTCTCGACCAGTCGCTCGGCGCCCAGGGCTTCGCCGTAGCGCATCAGCAGGTCCATCGCCTTCTGCACGGCCGGTCCGTCGCGGCCGTCGTACATGGCTTTTTCTTCGTTGCTCAGGTGCATGCCTGTGTCTCCGTTCTTCTGTCATCGTGGGGAAGGGTCCCCGGCCGGGTTGCTAGCCCGGCGAGGGCGTGAGCGTGGGTGCAGGCACGTGGCCGCCGATGTCGCGCGCGATGGTGAGCGCGATGTCGTGCAGGCGCGGTGCGAGTTCGTTGCGCAATCTGTCTTCGGTGAACACGAAGGCGGCGCCGCCGCCGTTGAGCGCCATCACCTCGCCGTCGGGACCGACGAGCGGCACCGACACCGAGTTGATCTCGCGGTGGAATTCACCGAGCGAGAGGCAGTAGCCCAGGCGCCTGGCCTCGCCGATGGCGCGCGTCATGGGCGCGGCGATGCCGTCCCATTCGGGGCCGCGCAGGAGGCGCATCGAATCGACCAGCTGGTTGCGCTGCGCATCGGGCAAGGCCGAGAGGTACGCGCGACCGAGTGCCGAGTTCGGCAACGGCGCGCGCGAGCCCACGTCCAGCCGTGCGGAAAGCATCGACGAGCGCGGCCGGCAGGCTTCGATCAGCACCATCTCCATGCCGTCGCGTATGGCCAGGTAGACCGAGGCACCGACTTCTTCCGCCATGGCCTGCATGCTGGGCCGCGCGGCGGCGCGCACGTCCAGGCTCCCGAGGAACACGCGCGAGAGCGACACCACGCCCGGCCCGAGCATGAAGCGGTCGGCCACCTGCGCGGGCTTGAGCATGCCCAGCGTGAGCAGCGTCGCGACCAGCCGGTTGACCGTGGGGCGCGGAATGCCGGTGATGCGCGCCACGTCTGCATGGCCCAGCACCGGGCGCTCTTCGCTGAAGCAGCGCAGCACCGAGATGCCGCGCTCCAGCGCGCTCACGGTGTCGGAACGTTCGCCGCGCGCATCGGCGGCGTCGGCTGCAGAAAGAGAGCTGTCGTTTTTGTCGTTGGACATGGAGGGACCCTTTGAACGCTTTGCAAGACTCTGCAATGTAGAGGCTTGCGAAAGGAGATCGGCCGGGTTCATGGCGAAACGATCAGGCGCTGGCTTCGGTGGCGATGGATGCGCCCGCGCCCTGCGCGGCTTCGGCCCCGGTGCGCAGGTACACGCCCTGCGCCAGCAGTTCGGACTGCAGCGCGCCGGTGTCCACGAAGCGCGGCGCGATGCCGCCGCGCGACGCCAGCGCCGCCGCCACGCCCGCGGCCTGGCCGGTGATCCAGCACTGCGGAATCTCGCGCATGAAGCCGTGCGAGTTGCGGTCGCACGAGATGTGGCGCCCGCAGGCCACGAGGCCGTCGAGTTGCTGCGGCACCAGCGCACCGTAGGGGATGGAGATGTTCGGGAATTTCGGCGACACCGCGGGCGACACGCCGATCTCGTCGGCCAGCGCCACGCCATCCGGCCACTGGCTGCGCAGCACCGAGCCGACACCCGAGAGGCGCCGCGCATGGCGCACGCCGATCTGCGGCGCGCTCAGCATCAGGTACGCATCCTCGAAGCCCGGCGCGTGCGCCTTGAAGTAGTCCAGGTGCGCGGCCATCGCGCGGTGCGAGCGCACTTCGACCGCCGTGAGGTCGTCCACGTCGAGCGCCGAATAACCCGACTGGCGCGGCCCCATGAAAAGCGCCACGTCGTTGCGCCACGAGACGAAGGGCCGCTCGAAGAGGCCGAGCTGTTCGCGCCCGCGCGCCATGAAGCCGGCGAAGGCGTCGGGCTGGCCGGCCTTGAATTCGATCCAGCGGTTCATGTCCACGCCGCCGAAGAGCCACGAGGTGTTCATGCAGTGGTGCACGTCCGCCTCTTCGATGTCGTTCACGTAGGCGGCGCCGGCGCGGGCGAACAGGTCGCCGTCGCCGGTGGCATCGACCACCACGTCGGCCATGATCGCCATGCGGCCTTCCTTGCTCTCGAACACCACGCCCTTGACGGCGCCGTCCTGCACGATCGGAATCGCGGCCCACGAGTGGTAGATGAGCTTGACCTTGCGCTCCAGCACGATCTCCTGCGAGAGCAGCTTCAGGCGCTCGGGGTCGATGGTGGGCGACCAGGTGACCACGCCGTGATAGGCGGCGGTGCGCTGCGACCAGTGCGCGGCCTTGGCCGTGTCCTGCGAGCCCCAGTCCTCGCGCTGCGGGCCGGCGATGGCGTCGGCGGGGAGGCGATCGAACAGCTCTTCGGCGAAGCCGCGGATCACCAGCTTGCCTTCCCAGTCGGTCATGCGGTCGATCCAGATCACGAGGCCGCCGGTCGAGAGGCCGCCCAGGTGGTTGTAGCGCTCGAGCAGCGCCACGTCGGCGCCGGCGCGGGCCGCGGCTGCGGCTGCCGCGGTGCCCGAGGGGCCGCCGCCGACCACCAGCACGCCGCAGCGGTGGTAGACGGGAATGTTCTTGCCGGGCTCTGCCCAGCTGCCGTGGTCAGGGCGCTTGACGCGGCTGTCGCGGTCGAAGATGTCGGAGGACAGGATGCGCTCGTCGGTGCGGACGACAGTTTTCATGGAATGGTGTCTTGGATGGGCTGTTTCGTCGTATTTTGATTTCAATGTTCATTTTGTCAAATACAAAAGACCGAAAAAAGCCATTTGTTCGGGGTATTCCCTAGTCAATGTGGATTTTTATGATTTTCTAAATCAATATAAGAGGAGATTCCAACGGAGACATATCGATGAAGAAACTCGACGGCACCCGCCGTGCATTCGGCTGGGCCCTGGGCGCCGCGGCCTTGCTGGGCCTGGTGCCACTGGCCATGGCGCAGGACTTCCCGTCGCGCAGCAAGCCGATCCGCATCGTCGTGGGCTTCACGGCCGGCGGCGGCACCGACGCGCAGGCGCGCATCGTGGCGCAGAAGCTCGGCGAGGTGCTGGGCACCAGCGTGATCGTGGACAACCGCCCCGGCGCGAGCACCATGCTCGCGGCCAACGAGGTGTCGCGCGCGCTGCCCGACGGCTACACGCTGCTCTACGCGCCCTCTTCCACGATGGCGCAGAACCCGCACACCTTCGCGCAGGTGCCCTACGACCCGTTCAAGGACTTCACAGCCATCTCGATGGGCGGGCGCGGGCCGCTGGTGCTGTCGGTGAGCACCACGGTGCCCGCCAACAACGTGAAGGAGCTCGTGGCCTACGTGAAGGCCAACCCCGGCAAGGTGAGCTACGCCTCGTTCGGCGCGGGCACCTCCTCGCACATCTACGGCGAGGCCTTCGTGAAGAAGACCGGCGTCGATGCGGTGCACATCCCCTACAAGGGCGGCTCCGACGCGGCGAAGGACCTGATCGGCGGCCGCGTGCAGTACATGTTCGACTCGGCCTCCTCGGCCGTCATCACCTCGGCCTCGGGCAAGGTGAAGATCCTCGCGATCGCGGCGAACGCGCGCATCTCGGCGCTGCCCGACGTGCCCACCTTCGCCGAGCAGGGCATCGCCGGGCTCGACCTGCCGAGCTGGCTCGGTTTCTACGGTCCGGCGCACATGCCGGCGCCAGTCGTCGCCAAGCTCAACGCGGCGCTCACGCAGGTGCTGGCGATGCCGCAGGTGCGCGAGTTCTATCGCACGGGCGGCTACGAAGCGGGTGCGACGACGCCGGAAGAATTCGCCGGCATCACGCGCTCGACCTACGAGCGCTGGGGCGCGATGGTGCAGCAGGTAGGCTTGGCCAAGCAATGAGCTCCTCCTTGTTCTCTTCCTTCATCACCCGACGCAGCGCCGCCGCATGGCTCGCGCTGGGCGCGGCGGCCTTGCCGCTCCATTCGCTCGCCGCCTCGCCCGCGGCCTTTCCCGAAAAGGGCCGCACCATCCGCATCGTGCTCGGCCTGGCGGCGGGTGGCGCTTCCGACTCGCAGGCGCGCTTCGTTGCCAACAAGCTCGGCGAGGTGCTGCAGACGCCGGTGATCGTGGAGAACCGGCCGGGCGCGAGCTTCATCCTCGCGACCGAGGAAGTGATCCGCGCTGCGCCCGACGGCTACACCTTCATGTACGCACCCTCTTCCGTGGTGGCGCAGAACCCGCAGACGCTGGCGCAGGTGCGCTACGACCCGTTCAAGGACCTGACGCCCATCTCGCTCGGCGCGCGCGGCCCGCTGGTGCTGACGGTGCACACCAGCGTGCCGGCGCGCAACGTGCAGGAGTTGATCGCCTACATCAAGGCCAATCCCGGGAAGATGAGCTATGCCTCGTTCGGCACCGGCACCTCGTCGCACATCTACGGCGAGGCCTTCGCGCGGCAGGCCGGCCTGGACGTGGTGCACGTGCCCTACAAGGGCGGCGCGGATGCCGCGAAAGACTTTCTGGCGGGCCGCGTGCAGTACTACTTCGACGCGGCGCCCAACGCCATCCAGAACACGGCCACCGGCAAGGTGCGCATGCTGGCGGTGGCGGCGCCCAGGCGGAGCCCGATGCTGCCCGACGTGCCCACGATGACCGAGCAGGGCGTGAGCGGCGTCGACATGGCGAGCTGGCTCGGCTTCTACGGTCCGGCGCGCATGCCGGCGCCGGTGGTCGCCAAGCTCAACGCGGCGCTCTCGCAGGTGCTCGCGATGCCGGCCACGCGCGACTTCTTCCGCCAGGGCGCCTACGAAACCGAATCGTCGACCCCGCAGCAGCTGGCCGAGCTGACGCGCACGACCTACGACCAGTGGGCCGAGACCATCCGCAAGCTCGGCCTCACCAAGCAGTAACGGCTGCGAGGTTCAGCCGAAGAACTTCAAGAGCTGCGCATTGGTCTCGGCGGCGCGTTCGTATTGCACCCAGTGTCCCGCGCCGTCGATCACCACGCCTTCGCGGTGCGGGCCTTCGCTCGCGAGTTGCGCCACCAGCGGGCGCGGATCGGCCGTGACGTCGTACTCGCCCCAGAGCAGCAGCGTCGACACGCCCAGCGCGTCGATCGCCTTGCGAAGGCCGCCTGCCTGCGACACCTCCTTGCTGCGAAAGCGCGTGCAGTGGCACGAGATGTCATGGATCTCGAAGGCCAGCGGGTCGATGGTCGAGGTGTCGTGCAGCATCAGCGCGCCCAGGTTGTGCAGCAGCGCGGCACGCTCGGCTTCGCGGTCGGGCGCGGCGCGCCAGTTGATCATCTGCGCCGTCATGCGGCGCAGCGTGCCGTGGCCGCCGCTGCCCAGCAGCGCGAGCTTGCGCACCGCGCCGCGTTGCACGGCGAAGCGCGCGGCGGTGAGGCCGCCGAAGGAGAAGCCGCCCAGGTCGATGGGCGTGCCCGCGCCGACCAGCGCATCGAGCGTGCCGCCGAGCGCCTTCAGCAAGGGCGGCAGCGAGTCTTCGCCGGGTGCCACGCGCGGCAGCGCATCGGAATCGTGGAAGCCCGGCATGTCGGGCAGGAGCAGCGTGCGTTCGGCCGAGAGCGCCTGGGCATTGCGCAGCCAATGCATCCAGCTGCCATGGCCGCCGTGCAGCAGCACGATGGGCGGCTGCGTGGTGTCGGTGCCGAAGCGGCGCCAGCGCACGCGCACGCCGTCGTGCACGGGGTCGTGGTGGGTGGAGAGCGCATCGATGCGCGCGATTTCGCTGCGCGCTGCGGACGCTTCAGGGCTTTCAGGGGTGTCTGGGCTGTCGAGGGTCAGAGGCATCCCCCGATTTTGCCGCGCGGCCTTCCGCGCCGCAGCGGACGGCCGGGATGCCCTGCATAGAATCCGCCGCAGCGCCCGCCGAACAGGTCGCCCGCCCTTCAACGAATAAAAAAGCAGAGAGGCCACCGGCCTGCCCACGATGCGTGGCGCAGGCCGCCCCATCCATGACCCTGTTGAATCGCCGCCAGCTCGCGCTGCTCGCCCTGTCCCAGCCCCTCGTCCAACCGCTCGCCGCCTGGGCGCAGGACACCACCGATCTTTCCACCGCACTCGAACAGCCCGACGGCGCCGAGGCGCTGGCCTGGGTGCAGGCGCGCACGGCCGAGGCCCGGCAGCTGATCACCGGCCTGCCCGACTACACGCGCCGCTACGAGGAGACGCTGTCCGCCGTGTCCGCGCGCGACAGCAACATCCAGTTCGTGCGCCCGCACCGCGGCCACCTCTACAACTTCTACAGCACCGCCGGCCAGCCGAGCGGCGTCTGGCGCCGCACCACGCTGGAGGAATACCGCAAGGAGCGGCCCTACTGGCAGGTGCTGATCGACCTGGACAAGCTCGGGCAACAGGAAGGCCGCGCCTGGACCTTCGCCTCCTACGTGCTGAGCCCGAACGGCGAACGCGCGCTGGTCTACCTCTCGCCCGGCGGCGCGGACCGCACCGAGATGCGCGAGTTCGACCTGCCCTCCCGGCAGTTCGTGGCGGCCGGGTTCCGCTTGCCGCTGGCCAAGCAGTGGGCCGACTGGTATGGCGACGACGAAGTGCTGGTGGCCACCGAGTCCGCCGGCGGCGCGCTCAGCCGCAGCGGCTACCCCCTGACGATCCGCCGCTGGCGCCGCGGCAGCGCGCTGGCCGAAGCGCCCGAGCTGGTGCGCGGCGAAGCGGCCGACATGAGCATGTCGATCGACACCCTCGACCCCAAGGACGGACGGCCCGCCGCCGCGCTGGTCGGACGGCGCCTGAGCTTCTTCCAGAACCGCTACCAGCTCTTGCAGGGCGACACGCTCTCGCCGCTGCTGGACCTCCCGCTCGATGCGACCACCTGGCTGAGCGAAGGCTGGCTGGTGCTCTGGCTGCGCAGCGACTTCGACGACGGCACCGCGCGCCACGCCGCGGGCAGCGTGCTCGCCACGCCCATCGCCACCGCCACGCAACCGCAGCGCCGCTTCCACGTGCTGCTGTCCACGGCATCGCGCCAGCGCCTGATCCGATGGGAACGCGTGCGCGACGGCTTCGCCATTGCCTGGTCCGACAATCTGCAGCCGCGCCTGCTGTACCTGCGCTGGACCGGCGAGACCTTCGAGCCCCGCGAAGTGACGCTGCCCGACACCGGCGTGGTCGGCATCCGCGCCGACCGCTCCGACCAGAACGACCTGGTGTGGCTCACCACGCAGGCACCGCTCGTGCCCCAGACCTTCGGGCTGATGGATGTCGCCGAGCCCAAGCCCTGGGCGCCCCTCAAGCGGCAGGCCACCTTCTTCGATGCCGCGGGCCTCAAGGCGCAGCGGCTGGAGGCGCGCTCGGCCGACGGAACGCTCATCCCCTACACGGTGATCGCGCCCGCCGCGCTGGCCACGGACGGCCATGCGCCGACGCTGCTCTACGGATACGGCGGCTTCGGCATCGCGCTCGAACTGGACTACCAGCGCATGCCCGGCATCAACTGGCTGCGCTACGGCGGCGTCTACGTGCTGGCGCACATCCGCGGCGGCGGCGAGTTCGGCTCCAGTTGGTACGAAGCGGCGAAGGGAGCGCGCCGGCAGGCCGCGTTCGACGACTTCATCGCGGTCGCCGAAGACCTGGTGCGGCGCGGCATCACGCGCCCCCGGCGGCTCGGCATCTACGGCGCGAGCAACGGCGGCGCGCTGGTGTCGGCCGTGCTGGTGCAGCGGCCCGAGCTCTTCGGCGCCGCGGTCGCGCGCGTGCCGCTGACCGACATGCTCGAGTTCACGCGCTTCACGGCGGGGCCCTCCTGGATCGAGGAGTACGGCGACCCGGCGGTGGCGGCGGACCGCGCGGTGCTCGCGCGCTGGTCGCCGCTGCAGAACCTGAAGAGCGCGCGTGACGGCGCGGCCTACCCGCCCACGCTGTTCATCGGCAACCGCAACGACGACCGCGTGCACCCGTCGCATGCACGCAAGATGGTGGCGCGCATGCGGGCGCTGGGCCATGCACAGGCGTGGCTGTACGAGGAAACCAGCGGCGGCCACCTGGGCCGTGCGACGCCGCAGCTGCTCGCCACGCGCGAGGCGCTGCTGCACACCTTCCTCATGGGCATGCTGCAGCGCAAGGCGGACGAGCCGGCGGCCTGAACCGCCTCGCTCAGGCGCCGCCGAAGCGGTAGCTCGACACCACGAGCCCGCCCATGAAGGCGTCCTCGTGGTAGACGCGCTCGCCGGCATCCGCCTCGGCCGCGCCGACCGCGACCATCAGCGGAATCAGGTGCTCCTCGCGCGGGTGCGCGATGCGCGCGGCGGGCGCCGTTTCCCAGTTCTGCAGATGCGCGGCGCGCTCGGCCGGAGCGCCCTTCACCACCGCCGCATCGAGCCAGTCGTCGAAGGCCTTCGACACGCCATGCGCCTGCGGGCCGAAGTTGCGCAGGTTGTGATAGCTCAATCCGCTGCCGACGATCAGCACGTCTTCGTCCCGCAGCGGTGCGAGCGCACGGCCCAGCGCCAGGTGCTCCGCCGGATCGAGTCCGCGGCGCAGCGACAGCTGCACCACCGGCACGTCGGCCTTCGGATAGATCGCGGCCATCGGCGAGAACATGCCGTGGTCGTAGCCGCGCTCGGGGTCGATCTGCACCGGAAGGCCCGCCGCCGCGATGAGCGACTGCACGCGCTGCGCGAGCTCGGGCGAACCGGGCGCGTCGTAGCGCACTTCGTAGGTGTGGGGCGGGAAGCCGCCGTAGTCGTAGATCATGGGCGGCTTGGGATTGCCCTGCACCGTGAAAGCCGGGGCTTCCCAATGCGCCGACACCATGAGGATGGCCTTGGGCGTGCGGCCGATCTGGCGCGGCATGTCGGCGAGCGAGGCGGCCAGCTGGTCGTAGGTGGGGCCCATCTCCTTCTTCATCCAGGGCCACGGGCCGCCGCCGTGGGAGATGAAGTACGTGGGGAGGCGCGAAGTGGCGGATGCGTTGTTGTCGTGGGTCAAGTCGATGCTCCTTGAAAGCGTTGGACCGACTGTAGACATTTCCTGAAAAGAAATCGACAGGCTACGATGCATCGAATCATTTCTCCGGAGGAAACCATCGATGGACCGCATGACCAGCCTGCGCGTGTTCCGCGAGGTCGTCGAGGCCGGCAGCTTCACGGCCGCGGCCGGGCGGCTTTCGATGTCGCCGCCCATGGCGAGCAAGCACGTGGCGCAGCTGGAGAAGTCGCTCGGCGCGCGCCTTCTGCACCGCTCCAGCCGCCACCTGAGCCTGACCGAAGCCGGCACCGCCTGGTACGAGCAGAGCCGCCGCGCGCTCGACCTGCTCGATGCGGCCGAGGCCGCGATCGGCCAGACCAGCGAAGCGCCGCGCGGCCAGCTCAAGGTGAGCGCGCCGGTGTGGTGTGCCACGCCGCGTTTTGCGCGCGTGCTCGCCGATTACCGCGAGCGCTTTCCCGAAGTGCTGATCGACATGCACCTGGAGAACCGCAAGGTCGATCTCGCGGCCGACGGCTACGACCTCGCGTTGCGCGCCACGCAGGAGCCCTCGCCCGCGCTGATCGCGCGGCCACTGTGCCGCGTGCCCTTTCACCTCGCGGGCACGCCCGACTATCTGAAGCGCATGGGCGGCTGCCCCGCGCTGCCCGCCGACCTGTCGCGGCTCGGCGCGATCGTGCCGAGCTATGTGAACCTGGACAACCTCGCGCTCAAGGGACCTGGCGGGCGGATGCTGCCGCTGCGCCTCACGCCGGCGATGCGCTCGGACGACACCACGCTCACGCTGCACGCGGTGCATGCGGGCATGGGCATCGCGTTCATGCCGCTGTGGCTCATCGACGACGACCTCGCCGAGGGCCGGCTCGTGCGGCTGCTGCCGGAGTACGCGGCCGAGCCCGTCACGCTCTTCGCGGTGTACACCAGCCGCCAGTACATGGCGCCCAAGCTGCGTACTTTCATCGACTTCCTCGGCGAGCGGCTCGGCGCGCTGGAACCAAAGGCAACGGCGCACGTCGGCGCGAAGCCACGCAAGCGCTAGAACAACGCACCTTTTCAGGGCAAGGGTTTGCGGGCGCGGCTAAAGTCCAAGGCTCTCTGGGAGACCGTGTCCTTGTTCCGCTTCTTCGAAAAACTCCTCCACCCCTACCCCGCCGCCGAACCGCCGCTGCCGCCCCAAGGCTTCTTCGCCTTCCTGTGGGCCTGCACGCACGGCGTGCGCGGCAAGATCGCCGTCATGGCGGCGCTCACGGCCGTCATGTCGATCTTCGAGGCGGCCCTGTTCGCGATCCTCGGGCGCATCGTCGACTGGCTCGGCGGCCAGGTGCCGTCGCGGTTGTGGGCCGAGCGCGGCGACATGCTGCTGTGGATGTCCGCGGTGCTGGTGGCCAGCATCCTGGTGGTGGCGCTGCAGACCATCGTCAAGCACCAGACGCTGGCGGTGAACCTGCCGATGCGCCTGCGCTGGAACTTCCACCGGCTGATGCTGGGCCAGAGCATGGCCTTCTACCAGGACGAGTTCGCGGGCCGCATCACGGCCAAGGTGATGCAGACCGCGCTTGCGGTGCGCGACACCATCTTCGTGCTGGCCGACGTGCTGGTGGCCATGGGCGTGTACGTCGCGACCATGATCATCCTGGTGGGCGTGCTCGACGCGCAGCTGGTGTGGCCCTTCGTCATCTGGCTGGCGCTGTACGTCGGCTCGCTCGTGTACTTCGTGCCGCGCCTGGGCAAGGTCGGCAAGGCGCAGGCCGATGCGCGCGCGCTCATGACCGGCCGCGTGACCGATGCCTATACCAACATCGCGACCGTCAAGCTCTTCTCGCACACGCAGCGCGAGGCGGGCTTCGCGCGCGATGCGATGCGCGACTTCATGCACACGGGCTACGGCCAGATGCGCCTGGTAAGCGCCTTCGAGATCGTCAACCACACGCTGAGCATGGGCCTCACGGCCGGCATGGCGGGCACGGCGCTGTGGCTCTGGTCGAACGGCACGGTGGGCGTGGGCACGGTGGCCGCCGCCACCGCGATGGCGCTGCGGCTGCAGGGCATGTCGCACTGGATCATGTGGGAGATGACCAGCCTGTTCGAGAACATCGGCACGGTGCAGGACGGCATGAAGACGCTGTCGCGCCCGCGCACGGTGCTGGATGCGGCCGACGCCAGCGTGCTCGACGTGCCGCGCGGCGAAGTGCGCTTCGACCATGCGAGCTTTCGCTACGCCGACGCGGGCCGCCGCGTGATCGACGACCTGAACCTCGTCGTCAAGCCCGGCGAGAAGATCGGCCTGGTCGGCCGATCGGGCGCGGGCAAGTCGACGCTGGTGAACCTGCTGCTGCGCTTTCATGACCTGGAGAGCGGCCGCATCCTCATCGACGGGCAGGACATCGCGCACGTCACGCAGGATTCGCTGCGCAGCCACATCGGCATGGTCACGCAGGACACCTCGCTCATGCACCGCTCGGTGGCCGACAACATCGCCTACGGCCGGCCCGATGCGACGCACGCGCAGATCGAGGCGGCGGCCAAGCGCGCCGAAGCGCACGACTTCATCCAGACGCTGGGCGACGCGAGCGGCCGGCGCGGCTACGAGGCGCACGTGGGCGAACGCGGCGTGAAGCTCTCGGGCGGCCAGCGCCAGCGCGTGGCCATTGCGCGCGTGATGCTCAAGGACGCGCCGATCCTCTTGCTCGACGAGGCGACCAGCGCGCTCGACTCCGAAGTGGAAGCCGCGATCCAGCAGAGCCTGTACACGCTGATGGAAGGCAAGACCGTGATCGCCATCGCGCACCGGCTCTCGACCATCGCGGCGATGGACCGGCTCATCGTGCTGGACGAAGGCCGCGTGGTGGAAGAAGGCGACCACCGCACGCTGATGGCGCAGGGCGGCCTCTATGCGCGGCTGTGGGCGCACCAGAGCGGCGGCTTCCTGGGCGATTCGCTCGACGGAGAAGAAGCGCTCAGGGCCTAGCCGAACCCGACCCGGTACAGATGAAACGTCTGCCGGGTCCGGAACCCGAGGCGTTCGTAGAGCCCGATGGCCGTCGCGTTGTCGTCGCGGACGTGCAGGAACGGCGTTTCGCCGCGCCCGCGTATCTCGCGGCGAAGGACGTTCATGAGGCGGCCTGCGATCCCCTTGCCGCGGTTCGCATCGTTCACGCAGACCGCGCTGATCTCGGTGTATCCGTCGAACCGCATCCGTTCGCCGGCCATCGCGACGAGGCGCCCGCCGTCCCGGATGCCGATGTAGTTGCCCATCTCGTGCGTCCGCGTGCCGAAGGGGCCGGGCTTGGTCTCCAGGGCCAGTGCCAGCATCGCGGGGGCGTCGACGGCGCCCAGCCGGCGCACGTCCTCTTGCGGGGCGCTCGCCGCCTCGGCGGTGTCCACCATCTGGCACACCGCGAACAGGCGCTCCGCGTGCATCCCTTCCACTGGCGGCAGCGGCTCGACGGCCGTGAGAAGCACATGCTCGCCCGCCGCGAGGAGCAGGCCGAGCTGCCGGAAGGCCTCGGGCGTCGTGTTCGCCACGCCGGCGAACGCGGCGACATCGGGGTGGTAGCGGGCGGCGAGTTCTCCGCGCTGTCCCAGATGCGCCTGCTTCGTGGCGAGGGCGAACCATGGCGGGTTGTCGAGCCGGTTTTCGTCGGGATGTTTGGTCATGCGCTCAGTTTAGGCAGCGGGCCCGCGCTGGGCTACAGTCGCAAACGACATCTTTGATGCGATTCACGACATGAAGCTTTGCGTCCTTGCCCTCGACGGCGCGTTCGACACCGGCATCACCGCCCTGTTGGACACCTTTGCCACGGCGAACGAACTGGCCCTGCTCCAGGGCGCGGCGTCACAGCCGTTCGACGTGCGGCTCGTCGGCGTCAGAAGGCGCATCCGCACGGCCATGGGGTTCTCCACCACGGTCGAGCCGGCGAGCGCGCTCGGACGGCCCGACTGGGTCGTGGTACCGGCCCTGAATGCCAAGCAGCCCGCGAGCCTCGTAGAAGCATTGGGGCGCCGCGATGTGTGCGAAGCCAAGGACCACCTTCGTGCCTGGCATGCGGAAGGCATCGGCATCGCGGCGGCCTGCATCGGCACGTTCCTGCTCGCGGACGCGGGGCTGCTGGACCACGGGGAAGCGACCACGACATGGTCGCTCGCCCCCCTCTTTCGCCAGCGTTATCCGGCGGTGAAGCTGGACGATTCGCGCATGGTCATCACATCGCGAGGCGTGGTGACGGCGGGCGCCATGATGGGCCACCTCGACCTGGCGCTCTGGCTGGTGCGGCAGGCCAGCCCCGAGCTGGCGGCGCGCGTGGCGCGGCTGATGCTCGTGGACAGCCGCTCGTCGCAAGCGCAGTACATCATCCCGGACTTCGTGGCCCACGCCGATCCGTTGATCGCAAGGTTCGAACGCTGGTCGCGCGAACATCTCGCGCAAGGGTTCTCGCTGCAGGCTTCGGCGGATGCATTGCATGTTCACCCGCGCACCCTGCAGCGCCGGATGGAAGCGGTGCTGGGCAAGTCGCCCCTCGCGTTCTTCCAGGACCTGAGGATCGAGCACGCCAAGCAGCTCGTGTCGTCCGGCGGCGACCTGGACGGCATTGCGCAGGAGGTCGGCTATGCCGATGCCTCGACCTTGAGGAACCTCCTGCGCCGCAAGCTCGGGCGCGGCGTGCGGGAGCTTCGCGCGGAGATGATGAGGTAGCGCCCGCGCTTGCGCATCACGCGGGCAGCGCGCCGGCCTCGTACTGCGCTGCGAACTCCCCGCTCGGCGGGATCGGCTTGATGATGTCGATCAGCACCCCGTTCGGGTCGCGCGTGATGAAGTGGCGTTGGCCGAAGGCCTCGTCGCGCAGCGGCAGAAGAATCGGCAGGCCCGCCGCCTTCAGCCGGTCGTGAACGGCGTCGGGGTCGTCCACCTCGAAGTTCAGCAGCAGCCCGCCCACCACCTGGCTGCGCGCCGGCGCGGGAATGGTCTCGTGGCGGCCGTCGAGCACGGCCAGGTTCACCGAAGGCTCGCCCTCCAGCTGCAGGTGCACGTACCAGTCGCTGGTGAAGAGCGGCACGAAACCGAAGTGCGATTGGTAGAAGGCGGCGGTGCCGGCCACGTCTTCGGTCATGACGACGGGGTAGTAGCTCGTGACTTTCATGGGAAGCATGGGACAGGTCCTTTCATAAAACATACAGACTGCATGCAAATCAAATATTAACCTACAGACAGCCTGCATGTAAATTACCTCCCATGGCCACCAATCGCGAACGCACCGAAAGCACCCAGCTCGCACTGATCGAAGCCGCCCGCGCGCTCTTCGTCAGCAAGGGCTACGGCGACACCTCCACCCCCGAAATCGCGCTGGCCGCGGGCATCACCCGTGGCGCGCTGTACCACCACTTCGCGGACAAGCGCGACCTGTTCCGCCAGGTGCTGGCACGCGAGGCGATGGCGGTCGCGGCCGACATCGAGGCCGCCACGCCCGAGCGGCTCGGCCCGCGCGCGGCGCTGCTCCAGGGCAGCGAGGCCTACCTGGACGCCATGACCGTGCCGGGCCGCACGCGGCTCCTGCTGGTCGACGGCCCGGCCGTGCTGGGCATGGCCGAGGCCATGGCGATCGACGATGCCAACGCGGCGCAGTCGCTGCGCGAGGGCCTCAGGCGCGCCGGCATGGGGCGCGGCGAAGTCTCCGTCGATGCGCTGTCGCAACTGCTGTCGGCCGCCTTCGACCGCGCCGCGCTGGAGATCGACGCGGGCGCAGACCCCAGGGAGGTCCGCGCGGCCATGCGCTGGCTGGTCGAGCAGGCGCTGGGACCCGTCAGGAAACGCTGACCGGCCCTCAGACGATCCCGCGCCCGCCCATACGCACGGGCCACTTGGCGACCGTGCCGCGCTGCATCGATTCGAGCGTCGTCTGCGTGAACACGTTGATGCTCACGTGCCGCGCAAGGTAGTGCTCCAGCACCACGCCCAGCAGGTACGGGCTCGTGCCCGAGAAGCCCTCTTCGTCCACGCTCAGGGTGCACTGCACGCCGCGCCCGTAGATCAACGGGCCCGAGCCCGGCAGGCGCCGCGTCACCGGCTCGATGCGCGAGCCCACGAGGCTGTCGATCTGCCGGCGCAGCACGTCGCTGTCGGCCGACACGAACAGCCGCAGCATGTCGCGCAGCGCCTGCGCGCCCTCGCGGTGCGGCATGTCGGCCAGCGGCAGGTGGTTGAAGCCCAGCTGGCGGATCAGCCGCCAGGCGATTTCGCGCTGCGCGAACGGCGACTTCGGCGTGCTCGGCGGGCGGATCAGGCCCACCGCCGACACCGGGATCGAATCGGACACCGCGAGATCGGAATGCCCGTTGCGCGGCACCAGGCACGGCAGGTCGCGGTTCGTGAGCATCGCCTTCACCGACAGGTAGCGCAGGCTCTCCGGATACGGCGCCTCGTGCTGGTCGACCAGCGAGAGAAACACCTCGGTGCCGATGTACGGCGTGCGCGTGCCGTATTTGCGCGCCGTGCCGGACACGAGCCGCGGCTCGCGGCGCACCGAGAAATAGCGGCCGTGGTTGCCCTCGTCGTCGTTCAGCGTCTGGTAGAGCGGGCGGAACTCCATCTCGGCGGTGGTCTGCGCCTGCTGGCCCGCGATGCGCTGGACCGAATAGACCTCGAAGTCGAGCGGCCGCGAGCGGTCGGGCACCAGGTGGAACTCGGGCTGCGCCGCGTTGAGTTCGACGCGGTCGGTGCGCCGCTCGAAGAGGTTGACCACCGGCGTGCTGAAGAGCGCGAACTGCCCCGCATCGACCAGCGCGCCCAACGGCCCCGGCGGTTTGCTCAACAGCACGAGGATCTCGACCTCCTTGCCCTGTGCCCGCGCAAGGCCCGGCGCCAGCTGGGTCAATGTGAAGAAGTAGAAGCGCTCGGGACACGCGAAGTATTCGTGCAGCAGGTTGTGGCCATGAAAGGTGTTCCATGCCAGCGGCAAAAGCCCTTGCCCCGGCGCCAGCCCTTCATGCACCAGCGCCCCCTCGGTCACCACGTGCGGCCGCGCCATCAGCGTGCCCGGCTCGCCCACGAAGGTGGCGACCGCCGAGGTGTGCAGCAGCTCGAACAGATGCGAGGCCACGTGCTCGTTGCCGCGCAGGTAGATGGGCAGCCGGTCGAGCCCGGCCAGCGCGCCGAAGCCCATTGCGCCCACGGTGCGCAGCCGCAGGCGCAGCGCACCCGTCACCTGCACATGCGGCGGCAGGTAGCGCTCCAGCGCGGGAATGTCGGGCGGCGCGCCGGTGAGCTTCGCATCGACGATCTCGATGGGCCACAGCGTCACGTCCTGGCTGGAGCGGAACTCGCACGGCGTTTCCTCGCCCGCCGGCACGCGCGCATGAAAGGCCGTGCCGCGCGGCACCTTGAAGCCGCGGGTGAAGTCGCCCTCCTTCACGCTCGGGTGCAGCTGCGCCACCGCCATCGACGGCGTGGGGCTCAGGTAATTGGGGTACAGCACTTCGAGCAGCCGCTGCGTGAAGCGCGGGAACTCCGCGTCCAGCTTGATCTGCATGCGCGCCGAGAGAAAGCTGAACGACTCGATCAGCCGCTCCACGTACGGGTCGGCCACCTCGATGCCGTGCATGCCCAGGCGCCGCGCGATCTTGGGGTGCGAGGCGGCGAACTCGCTCGCGGCCTCGCGCATGTAGACCAGCTCTTTGTTGTAGTAGTCGAGAAGTTGCGGGTCCATGGCGATGTCTTTTCCCTGAATGAAGTCTTGTTGTCGTGATGAAGATCAGCGCGCGGAAGAGATCACGCGCATGCGATTGGTTTCCAGATCGACCGCGCTCTGCACGGTGAATGCCAGCGGGTAGGGGCTCAGGTGGATCAGCGCGCGAATCTCGAACAGCAGCACGTTGTAGTCACCGGCCGCGCCGCCCTCTTTCATGAGCGGCACGACCGTCACCGTCTCCGGAATCAGCCGCGGCTCGTAGTCCTGGATGGCGCGGCGGATGATGCGTTCGATGTCGGCCCACTTGCGCTCCGACAGGTAGCTGCCCGCCAGCGGCGGCACGCCGAAGTTGATGGTCGAGGACGCCGCCTCGGCATGGCGCGTGCGGTCGATCAGGTCTTCGGCGTTGGTGGTGTTGAGCAGGTAGGCCAGGTCGCGCTGCACGATGCCGCGCATCTGCGCGGGCGTCACCGCGTACTCGGCGGGCAGTTCGCTCTCGCGGCTCGGGGCTTCGTCGCGCAGGCGGTCGAACAGCGTGGGGAGCAGTTGCGCATTGGGATGCATGGCCGGGGCATCGGCCGGTCGGGGCGAACGGGCGCCAGGGTGCGCGGGGTGGGTGCCTGTGAAGGAAGACTGCTCGGCAGGTCGCATGGCTGGCCTTTCTGGAAGGGCCAGAGTCTTGCGTGGATGCGGGCCGCGCATTGCAAACAATGGTCACATCTGCCGGCACACGCTGACAAAGCCGTCCAAACCGGGGATTTGTCATGGACAGCGCGCTTTGCGAGTCCTACAGCACCCACCGCCTCCCGCCGACATCGCCCGCCGCGCCTAAGCCCGATCCTTGATTCATCCCAATCAACGAGGAGTCCTCGCGTGAATTCCATCATCTATATCGTCGGTCTGGTCGTGGTCGTTGTCGCCGTGCTGTCGTTCTTCGGCCTGCGCTGAGAACGCACCGCGCTTTTCGATCCGACATCCCGTCGAGAACGGGGCCGCACGCGGCCCCGTTTCTCATGGGCGCTCGCAAGGCGCCGGGCATAATTCCGGCGCCCCGGCACTCCGCAGGGCCTGACAAGCGAAGGGACCCTGTTGATCAACACCGCGTTGCGCGAACCTGCCTTTCCGGATGCGGTGATCACCGAGGCGATCCGATGGACCGAACAGGCCGGTCCGCTCGACGACGCGCAGGCCCTGCGCACCGCCGCCTCGCGTGCGAACGACGGCCATGGCCGCATCACCGAACGCGCCCTTCACCTCGGCGAGCGCCTCGGGCTTCAATCTGAAATGACACGCGCCCGCCAGTGGGCGCCCTGGGTTTTGCTCGCACTGGTGGCGCTGATCGTCATGGCCGGGCTGGGCCTCGCGGGCAACGTGGTGGGCGGTGGCGAGCGCCACATCAACGTGATCGTCGCGCTCGTGAGCCTCCTGGGGCTGCATGCGCTCACGCTGCTGCTCTGGCTCATCGGCCTGTGGCTGCCGGCGGGATCGTTCGGCACGGCCTCGCTCGGCTGGATCTGGCTGTCGCTCACCGCGCGCGTGGCGGGCGGCAAGCGCGGCCAGGCGCCGTTGCTGGTGCGTGCGACCACCGGCTTGCTGACCCGCGCCCGGTTGCTGCCCTGGGCCTTCGGACTCGTGAGCCACGGCATCTGGTCGCTGTCGTTCGCCGTGGTGCTGGCCGCGATGCTGTTCGCGCTGGCCTTTCGCAGCTACACGCTGAGCTGGGAGACGACGATCCTCGATCCGGCCTTCTTCGTGCACGCGGTGCAGGTGCTGGGCTGGGCGCCGGCGCAGCTGGGCTTTCCGGTGCCTGACGCAGCCACGGTTCTCTCGGCAGCCCCGGGCGCCGCGGGCCAGCGCACCTGGGCGATGTGGCTGACCGGCTGCATCGTGGTCTACGGATTGCTGCCACGCCTGGCATTGGTGCTGTTGAGCGCCGCCGTCTGGCGCGCCCGCCGCAAGGCGCTGCAGCCCGACTGGAGCGAGCCCTACTACCGCAAGCTGCTGACACGCTTCGCCGCGCTCGCGCCGGCCGCCATCGTCGATGCGGACCCGGGGCGCACCCGCGGCGCCACGCCCGCCCGGCTGGCGCCCTCCGAACTGCAGGACGCGCTCTTCATCATCGGCTTCGAACTGCCGCCGGACACGCCGTGGCCGCCCACCGGCATGCCCCCCGATGCCGCACAGGTGCTGCGCATCGACGGCAGCGCCCCCGCCCGCCGCACGCTGCTCGACCAGCTGGCGCAGGCCCGCCCGCGCGCCGTGCTGCTGGTGTGCCACGCCGCATCGAGCCCCGACCGCGGCACCGAACGGTTCCTGCGCGAAGTGCTCGCGCATTGCGGCGAATGCCGCGTCTGGCTGGCCGAGGCGGCCGGCGATGGCGCATCCACCCGCTGGATCGACTGGCTGCGCGATACGGGCCTCGAACGCATCGCCGCCAGCGACCGGCTCGACACCGCCTTGCAGGGACTGGTCTCCACATCGACGCCATGACGCAAGACGCCATCCGCATCGCCGTCGTCGGCCACACCAACGCGGGCAAGACCTCGCTCCTGCGCACGCTCACGCGGCGCGTCGACTTCGGCGAGGTCTCGCAGCGCCCCGGCACCACGCGCCATGTCGAATCGGCCGATCTCGACGTGAACGGCGAAGCCGCCGTGCGCTTCTTCGACACGCCGGGCCTGGAAGACGCGGTGGCGCTGCGCGAGCACCTGGCGGGCTTCGACACGCAGGCCACGCCGCCCGAGCGCATCCGCCACTTCCTTCAAGGGCCCGAAGCCCACGGCGTGTTCGAGCAGGAGGCCAAGGTGCTGCGCACCATGCTGGACATCGATGCGGCCTTTCTCGTCATCGACGTGCGCGAGCCGGTGCTGCCGAAATTCCGCGACGAAATCGAGCTGCTCAATTCCTGCGCGCGTCCCGTGCTGCCGGTGCTGAACTTCGTGCGCGATGCAGCCAGCCGCGAGCCCGCGTGGAAAGAACTGCTCTCGGCCTACGGCCTGCACGTGCAGGTGCGCTTCGATGCGGCTGCGCCTTTCGTCGGCGCCGAGCGCGACCTGTACGACGACCTTGCCACGCTGCTGCGTGAACGCCGCGACCAGCTGCGGGGCGTGGCCGATTTCCTGGACACCGAGGCCGCCGAGCGCCGCCGTGCCGCCTGCACGCGCATCGCCGGATTGCTGGTCGATGCAGCCGCGATCCGCCGCACCGTGTCGGCCACCGAATTCGCCGACGCCGCGCGGCGCGAAGCCCTCGTCTCGGCCCTTCGCAAGACCGTGTTCGACAAGGCCCAGCGCTGCACCGACGACCTGCTCGCGCTGTACGGCTTTCGCCAAGGCGATGCCGACGAGGCACCACTGCAGGCGATCGAAGGCCGCTGGACGCTCGATTTCTTCAGCCCCGAAGCGATGAAGGACGCGGGCCTGCGTCTGGGCAAGGGCGCCGTCATCGGCGCTGCCGTGGGCGTGGTGGCCGACCTCGCCGTGGCGGGCATTTCGCTCGGCGCGGGCGCGGCGCTGGGCGGTGCCATCGGCGGTGCGGTGTCGCAGGGCTGGGGGCCGCTGGGCCGCAAGCTGGCCAACAAGCTGCGCGACGTGCACGAGGTCACGGTCGAAGACGGCGTGCTCTTCACGCTGGTCGCCTGGCAGCTCAAGCTCACGCAGGCGCTGGAGCGGCGCGGCCATGCGGCGACGCAGCGCATCGCCGCCGAGACACCCCAGGACGGCGACGCGCCCACGCGCGCCGCGGCCGCTGCGGTGCGCGGCGCGCAGCCCGCGCGCAACCACCCCGAGTGGGAATCGACCGGCATCGCGACGCGCAGCTTCTGGCGCCCTTCGCCGCAGCGCGAAGCGCTGGTTGCCGACCTCGCGCGCGCCCTGCAACCCGCCTTCGAGGCCTGACGCCCGGGCTTGGCTTGCAGCCGGCGTTGGCCGGCTCCTACGCGCCGGCCGCCGCAAGCGGTCCAGCGTTCCAAGCATGTTCACCGGCACATCGAAAGGAGACCTCATGGCCGTCGAATGCAAGCTCCTGTCCACCCCGTTGATCGGGCGCATCTGGGAAGGCCGCACGCCGATTGCGCGGGCGGACGAGTACCTGCGCTACAGCGTCGAGCACGGCATCGCGGAGATCGCGAAGAAGCCCGACTGCCTCGGCGTGCAGTACTTCCGCAAGCTGAACGGCAACGTGGCGCAATTCCGCACCGTGTCGTTCTGGCGCTCGATCGACGAGATGCAGGCGATGCACGCCAGCCGCGGCGATCCGCTGCGCGTGGCGCCGCTGGCACGCGACCCCGAGTTCCTGCTGGAGCTGCCCGAGTTCGTGGACCTCGTGGAGGTGCACGTCAACGCGTTCGGCAGCAACCGCTGAAAAAGCTCAACTGTCCAGCAGGTCTTCGAGCATCAGCGGCAGCCGACGCAGCCGCTTGCCGGTTGCGTGGAACACCGCGTTCACGATGGCCGGCGCCACGCCCACCATCGCGACTTCGCCCAGGCCCTTGACGCCCAGCGCGTTGAGCCGCAGGTCGGGCTTGCCGACGAAATCGACCTCGATGCGGCCGATGTCCGCCGCCACCGGCATCACGTACTCCGCGAGGTCGGCGTTCAGGAAGCCGCCGTAGCGCGGATCGACCTCGCTCACCTCGCGCAGCGCCGCGCCGATGCCCCAGACCACACCGCCCTCGACCTGGCTGCGCGCCGTGCGCGGGCTCGCCACGGCACCGCAGTCCGCCACGCTCACCACGCGCGGCACGCGGATGCGGCGCGTGGTCGGCTCGATGCGCACTTCGACGAAATGGGCGATGAAGCTGAAGCCGACGAAGTCCGGGTACACCGGCCCCGCCGCTGCCGGCAGCCCGCCGGTCAAGCGACCGAACACCTGCTCGGGCTGTCCTGGCGCGCGGCGGCGGCTCTCCGCCTCGGCAAACGGCCGGCCCGAGGCGCGCAGCAAGGCGAGCGCGGTCACGCCGCTTTCGCTGGCCGTGCTGCCCGCGTTCTTGCGCAGGTCTTCCATCAGCCGCTGCGCTGCCTCCAGCACCGGCGGCAGCGCCGTGGCCGTCCCCCATGAACCGGCCGTGAGGTGCTGCGGCGCGGCGCGCGTGTCGCCCAGCGCGACCTCGACGGCCGCCACCGGTGCACCGAGCGCGCGCGCCACCGTCACGGCAATCGCCGTGCGCATGCCCTGCCCCATCTCGTGCCCGCCGACCGCCACGCGCACCGTGCCGCTGGTGTTCAGCCGCACGGTCGCGATGGCCGGCGCGACGGCCGCCTTGTACGTGCCGATGGCCACGCCCCAGCCGACCAGGCTGCCGTCGGGCGCGCGCATCGAGCCCGGCGCCATCGTGCGGCGCGCCCAGCCGAAGGTCTCGCTGCCCTTGATGAGGCACTCGGCCACATGGCGCGAGGAGAACGGCTTGCCGGTGAGCGGATCGGCCGTGGCGTCGTTCGCGAGCCGGAAGGCCACCGGGTCGCGGCCGAGCGCATAGGCCATCTCGTCGATGGCGCTCTCGAAGGCGAAGGCCGCCGGGTGCTCGAACGGCGCGCGCATGTAGCCCGGCGTCTGCACGTCGGTGCGCACCAGCCGCTCGCGGCCCTGGTAGTTGCCGATGCCGTAGAGCCGCGACGTGATCTCGGTGCCGAACGAGGGGAACAGGTCGTGCCGCGAGGTCTGCTGGTCGATCTCGTGGACCGCCGCGACGAGCCGGCCGTCGCGGTCCGCGCCGAGCCGCACATGGTGCCGGCTCGCGGGGCGAAAGCTCGCGTTGTGGAAGAGCTGCGCGCGCGTCATCACCAGCTTCACCGGCCGCTGCAACGCACGCGCGGCGATTGCCACCAGGGCGGTGTGCGACTGCAGCGAGTTCTTCTGCCCGAAGCCACCGCCCAGCGTGGGCGACAGCACCTGCACCTTGGCGGGCTCGATGCCCAGCTGCCTGGCAAGGCCGTGGCGCACGCCCTCGGCGTTCTGCGTCGGCTCCCGGACGGTGAGCACGCCGTCCTCCCACTCGGCCACGGTCGCGATGATCTCCATCGGATTCTGGTGCTGCGCGGGCAGCGTGTAGCGCAGGTCCACCGTCACGGCCGCGCCCGCGAGCGCGCCTTCCGGATCGCCCACGCGCCGGTCGGCGAACATGGGCTGCGGCAGCACCGCCGTTTGCGCGAGCGGCTCGGCATCGGGGGCATCGAGGGTCGCGACGAACGGCGTCGCCTCATACGCGACCACCACCAGCGCGGCCGCCTCGCGCGCCGCTTCGAGCGTGTCGGCCACCACCACCGCGACGCTCTGGCCGCGGTAGGCGATCTGCGCCGAGCGCAGCGGGTAGAAGCTCTGGAAGCCGAAGCCGCCGCCCATCAGGAAGCCGCCCGTGTCGAAGCTGCCGACGTTCTCGTGCGTGAGCACCGTGCGCACGCCGCGCACGCGCTGCGCGGCCGAGGTGTCGATGCGCGTGATGCTGCCGCGCGCAATGCGCGAAGGCACCAGCGCGGCATGCAGCAGGCCCGGGCGCGCGTCGTCGGCCGCATAGCGCGTGACGCCGCGCACCTTGTCGTGCGCATCGACGCGCTCAGCGCCTGCACGAGGGATGTTCTTCTTCGTCGTGATCGTGGGGTTTGCCATCTTCAGCTCCTGTCCTTGGCCAGCATGAGCGCGTCGGTCACCGTCTCGATGCCGAGCGCCACCTTGAACGCGTTGTGTTCGAGCGGCTTCGCGCCCGCGAAAGCCAGCTCGGCCGCGCGCCGTGCGGCAGCCCGCGTGAGCGGCAGGCCAACGAGGCTGCGCTCGGCCTCCGTCGCCCGCCACGGCCGGGTGGCCACGCCGCCGAGCGCGATGCGCGCATCGGCCACGCGGTTGCCGCGGATGTGCACCGCCACCGCCGCCGAGGCGAGCGCGAAGGCGTACGACTCGCGGTCGCGGATCTTGTGGTACGTCGAGGCGCGGCCCACGGGCCCGCGCGGAATGCGGATGCGCACGATCAGCTCGTCGGCCGCCAGCACCGTCTCCAGGTGCGGCGTGGCGCCGGGCTCGCGGTGCAGCTCGCGCACCGCCACCGTGCGCTCGCCGCGCGGGCTCAGGGTGTCGACGACCGCGTCGAAGGCCGTGAGCGCGATGGCCATGTCGCCCGGGTAGATCGCCACGCAGGCCTCGCTCCCGCCGAGCACCGCATGCCCGCGGTTCGCGCCGCCGATGGCCGCGCAGCCGCTGCCGGGCACGCGCTTGTTGCAGGCGAACTCGGGGCTGCCGCGAAAGTAGGCGCAGCGCGTACGCTGCAGCAGGTTGCCGCCCACGGTGGCCATGTTGCGCAGCTGCTGCGAGGCCGCTTTCCAGAGCGATTCGGACAGCGCCGGAAACTCGCGCAGCACCACCGCGTGCTCCGCCACGTCGCTCATCGCGGCGAGCGCGCCGATGCGCAGTTCCGTGCGGTCGCTCGCGTCGATGCGGGCCAGCCCTTCGATGCGGGTGATGTCGATCACCGTGGCCGGCGCTTCCACGCCGAGCTTCATCAGGTCGAACAGCGTGGTGCCGCCTGCAAAGTAGCGCGCGCCGGGCTGGTGCTGAACGAGCAGCTGCACGGCCTCGCCGGTGCTGCGGGGGCGAAGGTAGGCGAAGTCATGCATGGCGTGCGCCCTCCATGCGGCGCATTTGCGGCGCGGCTTCGCGGATCGCTTCGAGGATGCCAGCGTAGGCGCCGCATCGGCAGATGTTGCCGCTCATGTATTCGCGGATCTGCGCGTCGCTGGTGGCGTGGCCTTCGCGCACGCAGGCAATCGCCGCCATCACCTGGCCCGGCGTGCAGTAGCCGCATTGCAGCGCGTCGTGGTCGACGAAGGATTGCTGCATCGGATGCAGCGTGCCGTCGGGCGACTCGATGCCTTCGATGGTAGTGACGGCGCAGCCGTCGGTCTTCACTGCGAGCGTGAGGCACGAGGCCACGCGGCGGCCGTCGACGTGCACCGTGCAGGCGCCGCACTGGCCGTGGTCGCAACCCTTCTTGGCGCCGGTGAGGCCCAGTTGCTCCCGCAGCACGTCGAGCAGCGAGGCGCGCGGCTCCAGTGCCAGTTCGTATGGCTTGCCGTTGACGGTGACGCGGGTGGCCTGCGAGCCGGCGTGCGGGTTCGCAGGCGCTTCGGGCGTTGCGGCGACCGCGCCGCCGGCGGCGGCCACGCCGGCGCCGGCCGCCGTGGTCATCATGAAGGTCCGTCGGCTGAGGGCGGGCTTGCCGTCCGCCGCGCGCAATGTCGGGGTGTCGTTCATCGTGGGCTTTCTTCTGGGGAGGGAATCGGAGGGGGAACGTCAGAACTCGCGGCCGCGCCAGGCATCGACCGAGCCCGGGCCGCTGCCGCGCGCGGTGATGAAGAGCGCGACGAAGACCAGCATCAGCGGGTACTCGAAGCCGTGATCGATCCAGGGAAAAGTCGGCGCCAGCAGCCAGCTGATGACCAGCATCTGCACCGTCACCATCGGTGCGACCAGGCGCGTGAGAAAGCCCACCACGAGCATCAGCCCGCCCACGCCTTCGAGCAGCGCGATGAACCAGCCGACGAGCGGCGCGGCCGGCAGGTGCAGCACGTTGGCGATCAGGTTGACCGAGCCCGCCATCGGGTCGGCCATGCTGCCGTGGCTGCGGCCGAGCAGCTTGGGCACGCCGTGCGTCATGAGCATGAGGCCGAAGGCGATGCGCAAGAGCAGGTAGCTCAAGGGCTCGAGCCGGTCGTAGAGGCCCTTGAGGCGCGGAAAGATCAGTGGCATGCGTCGCTCCGTGGTGGTTCGGGGCGAGTCTCTCTATTCCTCACAGTTGAATAAAGACCAAAAACCTGCCAATACAATCCAACAGAACTCAACAATCAACACCGAGGACAGACGCCCGATGGACCGTTTCGATGCCATGCGGCTGTTCACCCGCATCGTCGAGCTGGGCAGCTTCGTGCAGGCTGCCACCGCACTCGACATTCCGCGCGCCACCGCCACGCACGCCATCAAGGCGCTGGAAGCGCGGCTGCAGGTGCGGCTGCTCGAACGCACCACGCGGCAGGTGCGCACGACGGTCGACGGCCAGGCCTTCTACGAGCGCTGCCGCCATCTGCTGCGCGACCTGGAAGATGCGGAGTCCTCGCTCGCGCAACTGGCCGTGAACCCGCGCGGGCGGCTGCGCATCGACATCCACGGCGCGCCCGCCAACGACCTGCTGCTGCCGCGCATCGGCGAATTCCATGCGCGCTATCCGCACATCGAACTGGCGATGGGCAGCGGCGACCGGCTGGTCGATCTCGTGCGCGAGGGCGTGGATTGCGTGGTGCGCGCCGGCGAGCCGCGCGATTCGTCGCTGGTCACGCGGCGGCTCGCGCTGGTGCCGCAGGTCACCTGCGCGAGCCCGGGTTATCTCGCGGCGCACGGCACGCCGCTGCAGCCGGCCGACCTCGCGCAGCACACGGGCGTCAATTTCTTCTCGGCCTCACGGCCCGACGTGTTCCCCTACCTCTTCGAGGTCGACGGCAAGGTCGAGGAACACACGCTCAAGGGCTGGATCAGCGTCAACAGCGCCGACAGCTACAAGATCTGCGCCGAGCAGGGCTGCGGAATCATCCAGGTGCCGCGCTATGGCATCGAGCGGCAATTGCGCGAGGGCACGCTGGTGGAGATCCTCGCCCACGCGCCCTGCCCGCCGCTGCCGCATTCAGTGCTGTACCCGCACCACCGGCAGCTCTCGCCGCGGGTGCGGGTGTTCATCGACTGGGTGACGCAGGTGTACGTGGACCGCTTCGGGGCGCTCAGGTAGCGGATCAGTTCGCGCCGCCGCCCAGCGCCTGCAGCTTCGCGTAGTCGCCCGGCCGCGCGCCGAACTGCTCGGGCGTCGAGCGCTTGGCGATGCGCTCGAGAAACGCCTGCCGGTTGACCGGCGAGACGGTCATGCCCTTGCTGCGCAGGAACTGCTCGTCTTCCAGCTCGCCGGCGATCACGCCCACGTTGGTCCACTTGGCGGTTTCAACGAGCGTTTTCTCGACCATCGCCTGCTGCGCCGGCGTCAACTTCGCCCACGCGGCCTTGCCGATGACGATGCCCAGCGTGTCGTAGATGTGGCCGGTCAGCTGCACGTATTTCTGCACCTCGTAGAGGCGCTTGTCCTTCACCGTGCCTAAGGGGTTCTCTTGCGCTTCGACCTCACCCTTCTTGAGCGAGCCGTAGAGGCTCATGAAGGGCAGCGTGATGGGCTTGGCGTCCAGCGCGGTGGCGAACAGCTGGTAGGCCGAGGCATCGGGCACGTACAGGCGCAGGTCGCGGAAATCCTCGGGGCGCAGCAGCGGCTTGCTCGAGGTCACCTGCCGCGCGCCGTAGTACACCGAGGCGACCATGTGGTTGCCGCTCTTCTCGTCGTAGCCCTTCATCAGCTCCGCGAGCAGCGGGCTCGCGAGGTACTTGCGCATGTGGGCGAGGTCCTTGAAGGCGAAGGGATAGCTGCCCAGCCGCAGCGGCGGATAGCCCTCGGCCAGCGTGGCCTGCCCGACGTAGGCGATCTGCATGGAATCGTTGGCGAGCATCAGGGCGAAGTCGCCCTCCTGGCCCAGCTTGGACGAGGGCACCACCTCGATCTTGATCTTGCCTTCGGACTGCTCGCCGATCTTGCGTGCCGCCAGCTCCGCCTGCTGGTGAAAGATGCTGCCGGGCTCGAAGACGTGGCCCCATTTCAACTGCAGCACCTGCGCCTGGGCGGCCGCGCTCGCGGCAACGCCACCCAGTGCCATCAGCAGGACGCCCGCCCGGCGCCACGGCAAGAAGCATTTCATGAACTCTCCCTCGGTTTGAGAAGGTCAACACAGTGCAAATTGCGCGCCAGAGCACAGGTCAGCCACCGGAAGAAGCCCGGCGAACGGATCGTAAGGATTTGAAACAAAGGTGGTAACCGGGGTTTGCCCGACTGCGGGCATGCGCCCCTGCACACGCAAGAATCTTTATCTTGTGTCCTTGCCCCAGCCGCTTCAACGGTCACGCCTCGCAGGCAACACTGCGCACCGAGAGCGAACTGGAGACAACACAAGATGAAAACCCCTCGATTCCCGCGCCGTAGGGCGCTGCAGGTCTGCCTGGCCGCGGCCCTCGCGGCATGCGCCCCGGCCGTGCTGGCCGCCTACCCCGACAAGCCCGTGAAGCTCGTGATCCCCTACCCGCCCGGCGGTGCCACCGACGTGATCGGGCGCATCGTCGCGCTCAAGCTCGGCGAGCAACTGGGCCAGCAGGTGGTGGTCGACAACCGCGGCGGCGCGGGCGGCAACATCGGCGCCGAGGCGGTGGCGCGTGCGCCGGCCGACGGCTACACGCTGCTGATGGGCGCGCTGACCTCGCACGCGACCATGGCGACGCTGGAGAAAGGGCGCCTGCGCTACGACCTCACGAAGGACTTCGCGCCCGTGATGGTCGTGGGCTCCGTGCCGCTGGTGATCGTGGTGAATCCGCAGGTGCCCGCGACGACGCTGAAGGAATTCATCGCTTACGCCAAGGCCAACCCCGACAAGCTCAACTACGCCTCGTCGGGCGCGGGCTCGCCGCAGCGCATGGCGGCCGAGCTGTTCCAGCGCGAGGCCGGCATCCGCATGACGCACATCGCCTACAAGGGCAGCGGCCCCGCGATGACCGACATGGTCGCCGGGCAGGTCAACACGATGGTCGAGACCGCGCCGGCGTCCCTGCCCTTCATCACCGCGAACAAGCTGCGCGCGCTGGCCGTTGCCACGCCGCAGCGCATCTCGATGCTGCCCGACGTGCCCTCGGCGGTCGAAGCCGGCGTGCCGAACCTGGAGGTGAGCTCCACCTTCGGCGTGCTCGCGCCGGCGGGCACGCCCGCGGCCATCGTCGCGCGGCTGAACGAGGCGCTGGCCAAGGTCGTGCAGTCGCCCGAGGCGAAGGAAATGCTGCTCAAGCAAGGCGTGTACGCGGCGCCGCCCACCACGCCCGCGCAATCGGGCGAACAGATCCGGGCCGAGGTGGCGCGCTGGAAAAAAGTCATCACCGAGTCCAATATCAAGTCCGACGAATAACAACCCACGAGCACCCATGTCCGATTCCCCTTTCGAGCCCGACGACACCGCCCCCGACAACAACGCCGGCATGCGCAAGGGCCTGACCAGCTACGGCGACCGCGGCTTCTCGCTCTTTTTGCGCAAGGCCTTCATCAAGGGCGCGGGCTTCACCGACGCGGCGCTGGACCGGCCCGTGGTCGGCATCGCCAACACAGGCAGCGCCTACAACCCGTGCCACGGCAATGCGCCGCAACTCATCGAGGCGGTCAAGCGCGGCGTGATGCTCGCGGGCGGTTTGCCGATGGACTTTCCGACGATCTCGGTGCACGAGAGCTTCGCCGCGCCGACCAGCATGTACCTGCGCAACCTGATGTCGATGGACACGGAAGAGATGGTCCGCGCGCAGCCCATGGACGCCGTGGTGCTCATCGGCGGCTGCGACAAGACCGTGCCCGCGCAGCTGATGGGCGCGGCCTCGGCGGGGCTGCCGTCGATCCAGCTCATCACCGGCTCGATGCTCACCGGCAGCCACCGCGGCGAGCGCGTGGGCGCCTGCACCGACTGCCGCCGCTACTGGGGCAAGTACCGCGCGGGCGAGATCGACATCGAGGAAACCGCCGACGTCAACAACCAGCTCGTGGCCAGCGTGGGCACCTGCTCGGTGATGGGCACGGCCAGCACCATGGCCTGCATCGCCGAGGCGCTGGGCATGACGATGCCGGGCGGCGCATCGCCGCCCGCCGTGACGGCCGACCGCATCCGCATCGCCGAAGAGACCGGCGCGCAGGCGGTGCAGATCGCGCGCGACCGGCTCACCATCGACAAGGTGCTCACGCCCGCCGCCTTCGAGAACGCGATGCGCGTGCTGCTGGCCATCGGCGGCTCGACCAACGGCATCGTGCACTTGGCGGCCATCGCGGGGCGCATGGGCCTGGACATCGACCTGCTCGCGCTGGACCGCATGGGCCGCGAGACGCCGGTGCTGCTCGACCTGAAGCCCTCGGGCCAGCACTACATGGAAGACTTTCACGCCGCGGGCGGCATGGCGACACTGCTGCGCGAATTGAAGCCCCTGCTGCACCTGGACGCGCTCACGGTCACGGGCCGCACGCTCGGCGAGGAGATCGAACGCGCCGGGCCGGGCTTCAGGCAGGACGTGGTGCGGCCCGCGAGCCAGCCGATCTATCCGCAGGGCGGCATCGCGGTGCTGTGGGGCAACCTCGCCCCGGGCGGCGCGATCATCAAGCAGTCGGCCGCCGATGTGAAGCTCATGGAGCACGAAGGCCGCGCCGTGGTGTTCGAGAACGCCGAGGACCTGGTGACGCGCATCGACAGCGACGACCTGGACGTGACGGCCGATGACATCCTGGTGCTCAAGAACATCGGCCCCAAGGGCGCGCCGGGCATGCCCGAGGCGGGCTACATCCCCATTCCGCGCAAGCTCGCGCGAGCCGGCGTGAAGGACATCGTGCGCATCTCCGACGGTCGCATGAGCGGCACGGCCTTCGGCACCATCGTGCTGCACGTGACGCCGGAGTCGGCCATCGGCGGGCCGCTGGCCTATGTGCAGAGCGGCGACCGCATCCGGCTCAGCGTGGCGAATCGCGAGATCGCGCTGCTGGTGTCTGACGACGAACTCGCGCGCCGCGCGAAGGAAACGGTGGTGGTCGAGCCGACCGCCGACCGCGGCTACAAGAAGCTCTTCCTGCAGACGGTGACGCAGGCGGACAAGGGCGTGGACTTCGACTTCCTGCGCGCGCCGAACACGGTCGGCAAGGTGCCGCGTTGATCAGCTGAAGACCGCTTTCGCTTCGGCCAGCAGCGCCTGCGCGAGCGCCGCGCGCGGCCCCTGCGCCGCCCAGATGAGCCCCACGCGCCGCACCGGCGCACGCTCGGGCAACGCCACGCGCGCGATGTTCATGCCGGCGCGCCACATCGGCGCCCAGTCGGGCAGCAGCGCCACGCCCAGGCCCCGCCCCACGAGCGCGGCGACGGCCATCAAGCTGTCGATCTCCAGCCGCTGCCGCACGCGGATGCCGTGGTCGCGCAGGTACCGGTCGGCAAGTTGGCCGCCCAGCACCGAGCGGTCGTAGCGGATGAAGGGCTCCGCGGCCAGCAGCTCGTGCGCCGCGCGGTGCGCCATGGCCTCGGGCGCCACCACCACCAGCGGCTCCTCGAGCAGCGTCTCGAAACTGCAGCCCTTGCCGACGGCGAACTGCGGCTCGACCACGATGGCCGCATCGAGCGCGCCGCTCGCCACCTGCCGGCACAGCTCCACCGAACTGCCGGGCGCCACGAACACCGAGAGATCGGGAAAGCGCGCGTAGAGGCGCTCGAGCACCGGCGGCAGCACGCCGGTGAGCGCCGAGATGAACACGCCCAGCCGCAGCTCGCCGAGCGAGACGCCGCCGCTGGTTGCGGCGCGCAGGTCGCGCACATCGCGCAGCACGTTGCGTGCGCGGTCGAGCATCTTCAGGCCCGCCTCGGTGGGGCGCACCGAGCGGCCGGCGCGCTGCACCAGCGGCACGCCGATGTCGTCTTCGAGGGACTTCACGCGCGCGGCGATCGCGGCGGGCGTCAGGTCGAGCCGGCGCGCGGCCTCGGCCATCGAGCCCAGCT
Source organism: Variovorax sp. 770b2 (assembly GCF_900115685.1). Classification (GTDB taxonomy): domain Bacteria; phylum Pseudomonadota; class Gammaproteobacteria; order Burkholderiales; family Burkholderiaceae_C; genus Variovorax. Next base: position 2,394,065 of record NZ_FOXJ01000001.1, read on the forward strand.
CGACCACGGCGACGAAGCTCTGCAGGTATCGCGTATCCATGCGCGCGAATGTACGCGCCGCCCTGCGCCGCGCCGCCCGGCCCGGGTCTCAGGCGGCGAGGGGTGCCGGCGCCAGGAACGGCGTGATGTTCCGCATCGCGCGCGCGACGTACTCTTCCTTTTCTCCGACGGGCGCCACGTAGTGCATCGCGCTGCGGGCCTCCTCGACGCTCGCAAGGCGGGCAATGACCCAGGCAGCGAGGTATTGCGACGCCAGGCAGCCACCGGCAGTCGCCACGTTGCCATTCGCAACGAAGGGCTGGTTCAACACGGCAACGCCCGCGGCCTGGACCCACGGCTTGGTCGTCAGATCCGTACAGGCCGGCACGCCATCGAGCAGCCCCAGCTTCGCCAGTACCAGTGCGCCGGAGCACTGCGCACCCAACAGTTGCCGCGATGGGTCCAGCTGCAGTTGCGCCATCAAGGCCGCATCGGCGACGACCTCGCGCGTCTGCGTGCCGCTGCCGACGATCACCGCGTCGGCCTCGCTGGCCTCGCGAAGGGACGCCTGGGCCTCGAGCACCACGCCATTCATCGACCGGACGCGCGCGGAGGGACTGGCGATCGACACGCGCCAGCCCGGCGTCCTGATGCGGTTGAGGATGCCGAGCGCGATGAGCGAGTCGAGCTCGTTGAAGCCTTCGAAGGTGAGGATGGCGATGTGCATGGGCCGCATCGTAGACACAGTGATCAATACAATCAAAAAATTGTCATGGATACATTGCCGCATGCCTCAAGCCCGCTACAAGCAGTTGGTCGATGCGTTCGCCGCGCAGATTCGCGAGGGCAGCCTGCCGCCGGGCACGCGCCTGCCGACCGTTCGCAAACTCGCGGCACAGAAGGGCTTGGCCCTCGTCACCGCAGGCCGCGTCTACGCAGAGTTGCAGGCGATGGGCCTCGTGAGCGGCGAGACCGGCCGCGGCACCTTCGTGCGGGAGAGCCTGCTGCCCCGGGGCCTGGGCATCGACCAGCACGCCGCGGCGTCGGGCATGGTGGACCTGAACTTCAACTATCCGTCGCTGCCGGGCCAGGCCGAGATGCTGCGCGCGGGCCTGCGCCAGCTCGCCGCCTCGGGTGACCTGGAGGCCCTGCTGCGCTACCAGCCGCACGGCGGTCGCCCGCACGAACGTGCGATCGTGGCCAGCCATCTCGCATTGCGTGGCCTCGCCGTGAATGCGGACCAGGTGATGATCGTCAGCGGCGCCCAGCACGGGCTGGCCACGACCGTCATGGCGCTGCTGCAACCGGGCGACGTGGTCGCGACCGATGCGCTCACCTATCCAGGGTTCAAGGTGCTGGCCGAAGCGCACCGGCTGGAGCTGGCGCCGATTCTCGCGGCCGGCCACGGCCCCGACCTCGATGCGCTGGAGCGGCTGTGCAAGAGCCGCCGGGTGCGCGCGATCTATGCGATGCCCACGCTGCACAACCCGCTCGGCTGGGTGATGGGCGCGAGCCGGCGGCGGCAGATGGTGGCGATCGCCCGCCGGCATGGCCTCCTCATCATCGAGGACGCGGCCTACGCCTTTCTCGCCGAGGATGCGCCCGCGCCGCTCGCCGCGCTGGCGCCGGAATCGACGGTCTATGTCTCGGGGATTTCCAAGAGCATCGCGACCGGGCTGCGCGTCGGCTTCGTCGCCGCGCCCACCGCGTGGGTGCCCGGCATCGAGCGCGCGATTCGCGCCACCACCTGGAACACGCCCAGCGTGATGACGGCCATTGCCTGCGGCTGGCTCGAGGACGGCACCGTCACCCGCCTGGAGGCAGAGAAACGCAGCGATGCGATGGCCCGGCAGGCGATTGCCGCCGACGTCTTCGCCGGCATGCGGTGCGTGCGCCATCCGTCGTCCTACTTCGTGTGGCTGCCGCTCGGGGAAGAGGTGCGCGCCGACCAGGTGGCCAAGGCGCTGATGCGCGACGCAATCTCGGTGTCGACGGCCGAACCGTTCGCGACCTCCGCCCAGGTGCCGCATGCGATCCGCCTGGCACTGGGGTCGGTCCACCTGGACACGCTGCACGACGCGCTCGCGCAGGTCCGGCGCACGATCGACGCACACACCCTCTGAAGCGCGAGCCTCCGGCGGTCACCGTGCCGTCACGGGCCAAACCTAGCATCCGCCGGCCTTCGTCCCTGCAAAACACTCGAAAACAAACATGACAAAGAACGTTCCTGCGCCCGCTCCCCGTCCGCTGCGCGCGGCCCTCGTCGCCCTGGGCGGCAGCCTCGTGATCGCAGCCTGCGGAGGCGGCGGCAACGACGGCCCGGTGTTCCCGATCATCCCGCCGGCGCCCGCACCTGCGCCTGCGCCCGCCCCGGCTCCGCAGCCGTCGCCGCTGGGCACGCTCGACGGTTCCGTGCCGCTGGTCATCGGCCACCGCGGTCTGCCGGGCCTGTTCCCCGAAGAGACGCAAAAGGCTTACGAGGCCGCGGCCGATGCCGGCGCCGATTCGCTGGAGACCGACCTGCACCTCACCAAGGACTGCGTGCTCGTCGCGCGCCACAACCCCTGGCTGAGCGACAACACGAACGTGGCCGACGTGGCCAAGACCAACCCCACCGTGGCCGGCCGCAAGCGCACCGTGCCGGGCGTGCTGGTCGATGTGAAGTACCCGCCCGTGGCCGACAACGGCCCGCCGCAGTACCTGAGCGACCTGACCGATCCCAAGGATCCGAAGTCGGTGCTCAAGTCGCTGATCGTCGACGGCGAGGACCACACCAACGACTGGTCGATCACCGACTTCACGATGGCCGAGCTCAAGCAGTGGATCGCCGGCACCACCTACGACGCCGCCGACCAGCGCCCCACCGAGCTGAACGGCAAGCTGCCGATCCTGAGCTTCCAGGAAGTGATCGACATCGCCAAGGCCAAGTCCAAGTCCACCGGGCGCGCGCTCACCATCTATCCGGAAACCAAGAACCCGATCTGGAACAACGCGCAGGCCATCGCCAACGGCTGCGGCACCGCCGGCAGCCACCCGCTGGAGGACGCGCTCCTGAAGATCATGGCCGCCAACGACCTCAACAGGAAGGACGCGCCGATCTTCGTGCAGAGCTTCGAGCCCGAGAGCCTGAAGTACCTGCGCACGGCCGGCCTGAAGGCCCGCGCGGTGCAGCTGGTGGACGGCAACGCCATCGACTTCAAGACCGGCGAGATGATCTACGTCACCAACGACGTCTACACCTTCGTGGACGGCCGCCCTTACAGCTGGACGCTGGCCGGCAACCCGAAGTGGTTCGGCGAGATGCTCACGCCGGCGGGCCTGGCCGAGGTCAAGACCTACGCCGACGGCGTCGGCCCCTGGAAGCCGCAGGTCATGGCGCACACCATCGTGCCGTTCAAGGACAAGGGCACGCTGGCCGACGTGAACACCATCAAGCCCACGCCCCTGATCGCCGACGCGCACAAGGCCGGCCTCATCGTGCACAGCTACACCTTCCGCAACGAAGCCAAGTACCTGGCGGGCGTCTTCAAGGGCGACCCGGCGGCCGAGTACCTCGCGTACTTCCGCGCGGGCATCGATGGCGTGTTCTCGGACTTCGCGAACACGGCCTTCGCGGCGCGCCAGGCCTACCTGAAGGAAACCGGCCGCTGAGGCCGGGGCATCGGCAAGGCAGGCGGCACGCATGTATCCGGGCGAACGACTCAACGGATACAGCCACCTGCTCGGGCTGGTGCTCGCGCTGCCCGCGGCCGCGCTGCTGCTGGCCAAGACCCTGCCGACCGGCGACCCCGCGCGCATCGTGGGGGCGCTGGTTTTTTCGCTCTCGGCCGTGGCGCTGTATGCGGCCTCGACGCTGTTCCACAGCACGCGCGGGCGCTTCAAGCGCGTGTGGGAGCGGGCCGATCACTGCGCGATCTACCTGCTGATCGCGGGCACGTACACGCCCTTCGCGCTCGTCACGCTGCAGGGCTTCTGGGGCTGGCTGCTGCTCGCGACGATCTGGGGCGCCGCGTTCTACGGCATCTGGCGCGAGCTCCAACCACCCAAGACCGGCGCGCCACAGAAGCCGCCGCTGGCGCTGTACATCGGCATGGGCTGGCTCGGCGTGCTGGCGGCCGTGCCGCTGGCGGCGCGGCTGGAAGGCGGCGGGCTCGCGTGGTTGTTGATCGGCGGCGTGCTTTACACCGCCGGCACCGTGTTCTATCGCAACCGCTTCGGTCTGCGGCATGCGCACGGTGCGTGGCACCTGTTCGTGCTGGCGGGGACGGCGAGCCACTATGTGGCGGTGGGGTGGTTCGTGCTGTAGCGGCGCGGATCAGGCCAACGCCCCCACTGCAATGCGCGTCGCCGACGCCACGACATCGTTGCGCCCCTTCGCATCCTTCTCCGGAAACGTCAGGTAGACAGCCAGCACCAGCGGTGCGCCGGCCGGCGGCCACAGCACGCCGACGTCGTTCGTCGTGCCGTAGGAGCCCGAGCCGGTCTTGTCGCCCACCTTCCAGCCCGCGGGCACGCCGGCCAGGAAGCGTTCGGTGCTGGTGGTGTTGCCCAGCAACCAGGTCTTGAGCTGCTGGCGCTGCGCCGCGCCGAGCGCGTTGCCCAGCACCAGCCGCTCGACGCTGGCCGCCATGGCCGCGGGCGTGGTGGTGTCGCGCAGGTCGCCGGGGATGGCGGTGTTGAGTTCGGTCTCCCAGCGTTCGAGCCTGAAGGCGTCGTCGCCCGATGACCGCGCAAAGGCCGTCACCGCGGGCGGTCCGCCCAGCATCTTCATCAGCAAGTTGGCCGCGGTGTTGTCGCTGTACTGGACGGCGGCGGCGCACAGTTCGGCCACGGTCATGCCGGTCGCGATGTTCTTCTCGGTGATGGGCGAGTAGGTGACCAGATCGCCCTTGCTGTAGCTGACGCGCCGCGCCAGCAGGCCGCCCTCCTTCGCGCTGCGCTCCAGGACGACTGCGGCCAGCATGAGCTTGAAGGTGCTGCAGAACGGAAAGCGCTCGTCCGCGCGATGCTGCACGCGCGCCCCGGTGGCGGTGTTGAAGCCGACGACGCCCAGCCGGCCGCCCGATGCGCTTTCGAGCGCGGCGATTTGCGCCGACGCCTCCTGCTGCCCCGCCTTGGCGGACCACGCGGTGCAGGCGCTCGCCAGCGGAAGAACGGAGGCGGCGAGCAACAGGGTGCGGCGATGTACGAGAGGATTCATGGGTTGTGTGGCAAGTGAATGGAACGAGCCCTCATCGTAGGAGCGCCATCGCGCAGACCCAAGCGCGCCGGGGCGCATCGGCGTCTCGCGTGTATCGGGTGTAACGGCTCCGATCTATATATTTAACCTTATGGTTGAATAATTTCCGAAAGCCATCTATATTCAACTTCATGGTTGAACTAGATGACGAACGGCTCGACGCCGTGTTCCACGCTCTCGCCGACGGCACGCGCCGCACCATGCTGCAACTGCTGGCCCAGGGCGACTGCAGCGTGGGCGAACTCGGCGCGCCGTTCCGCATGTCCTTCGCGGGCGCCTCCAAGCACGTGAAGACGCTGGAGCGCGCGGGCCTGGTCTCGCGCACCGTGCTCGGCCGGGCGCACGTCTGCCGGCTCGAACCGGCGGCGCTGGCCACGGCCGATGCGTGGCTTCGCCACTACGAAGGCTTCTGGAACACCCACCTCGACGCGCTGGCAGAGGAACTGCGGCGCGACACATCCGGCAAGTGAACGAACGACCCCTCAAGGAGCGCAACCTCATGACACTCAAGCACAACCTCGGCACGTTGATCGAACCTGCCACCCTGCGCGTGGAGCGCACCCTGCCCGCGCCCGTGGAGCGCGTGTGGGCCTACCTGGTCGACCCCGAGAAGCGCAGGACCTGGCTGGCCGGCGGCACGATGGCGCAGGCGCCGGGCGGCGTGTTCGAACTGCGCTTCCAGCACACCGAACTCTCCGGCGAGGAAGCGCCCGAGCACTACGCGGCCTATCGCAAGACGCACATCCAGAAGTCGCGCGTGGTGCGCATCGAGCCGCCGAAGCTCCTGACGATCAGCTGGGGCAGCGAGAGCGATACCGCCTCCGAAGTCACCTTCGAACTCGCGCCGCGGGGCGACGGCACGCAGCTCGTGCTCACGCACCGGCGCCTGCCCGACCGCAAGGAAACGGTGAGCGTTTCGAGCGGATGGCATGCCCACCTGGACGTGCTCGACGACGTTCTCCACGGACGCCAGCCGCACGGGTTCTGGACGAACCTCGAAGCGGTCGAGAAGGCCTACGAAGCCAGTATTCCCTGAGCATTTCCTGCGCATTCGCGCTGCGGCATGATCCCGGCATGGACAACCACCGCCCTCATCCGCTGGTCATCGTCAAGCTCGGCGACACCCATGCAACGCTGCGCGAGCGCCGCGGCGATTTCGAGCACTGGATCGCCGACGGCCTCGGCGTGCAGACCCTGCCCCTTCTCGTGGTCGATCCACGCCGCGGCGACACGCTGCCCGCACCGGGCACGGTGTCGGGCGTGGTGGTCACCGGCTCGCATGCGATGGTGTCGCACCGCGAGCCCTGGAGCGAGCGCACCGCCGAATGGCTCGCCCAGCTCGTGGCGCGGAACACCCCGGTGCTGGGCATCTGCTACGGCCACCAGTTGCTCGCCCACGCGCTGGGCGGCGAGGCGGGCGACCATCCGCAAGGCATCGAGATCGGCACGGTGACCGTCGCGCTCGAGGAAGCCGCCGCCACCGACCATCTGCTGCAGGGCCTGCCGACCGAGTTCCCGGCCCACGTGGTGCACCTGCAGAGCGCGCTGCGCCTGCCCGAAGGCGCCGTGCGGCTGGCCGGCAACGCGCACGAGCCCGTGCAGGCCTTCCGCGTCGGCGACAGCGCCTGGGGCGTGCAGTTCCACCCCGAATTCGATGCCGAGACGATGCGCGGCTACATCGACATGCTGGCCAGCGAGCTGAAGGCCGGCGGCGCCGACCCCACCGCACTGCGCAGCGGCGTGAGCGACACCGACACGGCCGCCGCGCTGCTCGGGCGCTTCGCCCGCATCGTCGAGGCGCGCCAGCCCGGCGGCTGAGGGGCACGGCAGGGCCTCCGGCGGACGCCTTCACACCTTCACGGAGTCGGAGCGCGACTACAAGAAGGGGCCCGCGCTTGGGTTAAGGTGCGGTCCATCCGTCGATTCCGAAGTCTCTTCATGACCACCCCCTCCCCCGTTCCGGCCCGCAGGCATTTCTCGATGATCCGCGGCTTCCACCTGGCCGACGTGTTCACGCTCGGCAATGCGGCCTGCGGCGTCGGCGCGGTGTTCCTGGCGATGGCCTACATGGCGAGCCAGTCGCTCGCGCAGTTCCTCTGGGCGGCCGCGCTCGCGCCGGCGGCCTTCATCTTCGACGTGTTCGACGGCCGCATCGCGCGCTGGCGCCAGACGCACTCCGCACTCGGCCGCGAACTCGACTCGCTGGCCGACGTGATCTCGTTCGGCGTCGCACCCGCCGCGCTGGCCTTCGCGGCCGGCCTGAACGGCGGGGGGGACTGTGTTCTTCTCATCTATTTCGTGGGCTGCGGCGTGAGCCGGCTCGCGCGCTACAACGTCACGGCCGAGGCCCTGTCCGAGGGCGCGGACAAGGTGAAGTATTTCGAGGGCACGCCGATCCCGACCAGCGTGGTGCTGGTGGGCGTGCTGGCGTATGCGGCGTGGCAGGGCCGCATCGGCGAGGCCGTGTGGGGCGGGGCCTGGGCCATCGGCCCGTGGCTGTTGCACCCGCTCGCGCTGCTGTTCGCGCTGTCGGGCACGCTGATGATCAGCAAGACCCTGCGCATTCCCAAGTTCTGAATCCATCCAGGAAATGGAGACACGCCCATGACCATGAAGCTGTATTTCGACCCGCGAAGCCGTTCGCAGGTTGCCAAGTGGATGCTCGACGAGGCCGAGGTCGACTACGAGATCGTGCCCACCCTCATCAAGGACAAGGCGCACAAGCGCCCCGAATACCTGAAGATCAACCCCGCCGGCAAGCTGCCCGCGCTGGTCGATGGCCGCACGCGCATCTTCGAGAACGCGGCCATCTGCATGTACATCGCCGAGAAGTTTCCCGGGAAGCGGCTCGCTCCTTATATAGGCACGCCCGAGCGTGGCCGCTACCTGTCGCTGATGGTCTATTCGACCGCGCAGTTCGAACCCGCCATGGGCGACGACCTGATGAAGATCCGCAGCAACAACAGCGCGCGCGGGTGGACGAATTTCGAGGAGGCCAAGGACGCGGTCGAACGCGAACTGGGCTACGGCCCGTACCTCTTCGGCAAGCAGTTCACCGCGGCCGACGTGATGATCGGTTCGTGCCTCATCTGGCACCGCGCGTTCGGCGGCAAGCTGAACCGCCCGAAGCTGGACGCCTACATCGACCGCCTGAAGGCGCGCCCCAAGGGCATGAAGTTCGGCTGAGGCGCAATGAGCATCGAACGCATGTCACAGGCCACGCCCTCCCCCTCCCCTCACACCGCCGTCGGCGGCCTCGATGCGCTGGTGCGCATCGCCGCGACCCAATCGCTCGCGCCGGATTGCGACCACTTCTATTTCCTGCGCCACGGCCAGACCGGACGCAATGCGCTGCGCATCTTCCAGGCGGTCGATGAACCGTTGAGCGAACTGGGCCTCCAGCAGGCCGCGCACGCCGCCGAACTGCTGGCGGGCGAGCCCATTCGCACCATCGTCTGCAGCGACGCACGCCGCGCCTTCGACACCGCCCACACGGTGGCCGCCGCGCTGCGGCTCACACCCACGGCACAGGCCGAACTGCGCGAGCGCAACTTCGGCGCGTTGATCGGCACCTCGTCCGCCAACATCGACTGGGCCTGCGAGCCCGAGGGCGGCGAGACGCTCACGCAGTTCGTCGCCCGCAAGCGCGCGGCGCTGGACGCGGCCCTGAAGCAGCCCGCGCCGGTGCTGGTGGTGGCGCACGGCGGCACGCTGTACGCGCTGGCCGCGCTGCTGGGCGTGCCCATCGACGTCACCGTGCTGGGCAACGCGCAGCCATTGCGTTTTTCGCGTGCGCGCAACGGCCTTGCATGGGCCGTAACGCCGCTTCTGCGGCATGCGGGCGGCGAGGCAGCCCTGGCCTAGCCGGGCCGCCCGGTACGCCGTCCATCGAAACCACCGACACCATGGAATTCAAGGACTACTACAGCGCACTGGGCATCGAGCGCACCGCGTCGGACGACGAGGTGCGCAAGGCCTACCGCAAGCTCGCCCGCAAATACCACCCCGACGTCAGCAAGGAGCCCGACGCCGAGAAGCGCATGCGCGAGATCAACGAGGCCAAGGACGTGCTGGGCGACAAGGAAAAGCGCGCGTCCTACGATGCCTTGGCCGATCGCGTCGCGCGCGGCGGCAGCCCCGAGGGCGACTTCCAGCCGCCGCCAGGGTGGGACTCGGGCTTCGAGTTCCACCGCGGCCCGCGCCAGGGGCCGGCCGACCATGCGGACTTCAGCGAGTTCTTCTCGTCGATGTTCGGCGAGGCCGAGCGGCGCGGCGCCGCGCGCCAGAACTACCGCGCGCGCGGCGAAGACCACCACGCGGCGATCGAGATCGCGCTGGAAGACGCGCTCAACGGCGCCGAGCGCGAGATCACGCTGCGTGCGCAAACGGTCGATGCACAGGGCCATTCGCAACTGGAGAACCGCACGCTCAGCGTGAAGATCCCGCCGGGCGTGCACCCGGGCCAGTTCATCCGCCTCGCGGGGCAAGGCATGCCCGGCCATGGCGGCGAGGCGGCCGGCGACCTGTACCTGGAAGTGCGCATCGCGCCGCACAAGCTCTACCGCGTGGAGGAGCGCGACATCTACATGACGCTGCCCGTCACGCCCACCGAGGCTGCGCTCGGCGCGCAGGTGCAGGTGCCTACACCGGGCGGCGGCGTGGTCGAGGTCACGGTGCCGCGCAATGCGCGCGGCGGCATGAAGCTGCGCCTGAAGGGCCGTGGCCTCAAGGGCAAGACGCCCGGCGACCTGTACCTGCTGATCGAGATCGCGCTGCCGCCCGCCGACAGCGACGCCACGCGCGCGGCCTACGAGCAACTCGCGCAGGCGGCCTCTTCGTTCAACCCGCGCCAGCACCTGGGAGTCTGAGCATGGCGACTGTTTCCGTCACAACCGCAACCGCCATCAGCGCCTCGCAGCCGCTCGCGCTGAACGAACTGGCCCATGCCGTGGGCGCCGACACCGCCTGGGTGGTGCAGCTGGTCGAGGTCGGCATCGTGCAGGTCACCACGGCCGAGGCGCCGCCCGAGCGCTGGGAGTTCTCCAGCACCGACCTGCAGTGCGCGCTGGAGGCGCGCCGGCTGGAGCGCGACTTCGGCGTGGGCCTGGATGCCGCCGCGCTGATACTCGACCTTCAGCACGAGGTGCGGCGGCTGAAGGCCGTGCTGCAGGCGCACGGCGTTCGCTGAGCAGAGGCCGGAGGCCGGCCGCGCTGCGCTTACTGCATCTGCTGCAGGTTGCCGATGCGCACCAGCATTTCGGTGAACATCTGCAGGTCGGCCTCCAGGTCGGGCACTTCCTTGTATTCCTTGGCGTTGTGCCCCGTGTATTTCTTGCCGGGCATGCCAGGGCCGAAGCTGATCGCGTTGGGCATCTGCTTGGCCGTGGTGGCGCCGGCCGCGGACACGGGCTTGGCCTCCAGGCCGGTGGTGTCGCCGTAGATGTTGAGCAATGTCGAGAGCCACTGGCCCGAGGGATCGCGCGCCATCCAGTTGCCCTGGTCGTACTTGATCTCGACCTTGGCCTTGTTCGCCGCGGCCCATTCGTTGATCTTCGCTTCCACCTGCGCCTTCAGCTCCTCGGGCGTGCGGCCGCGCGGCATGCGCGTGTTGACCGCCATGACCAGCCGGCCGTCGGCGCCGGTGCGGATCAGGTTGGGCGAGAAAGTCAGCGGGCCCATGAAGTCGTCCTTGTAGCCCACGCCCAACTTCTCGCCGAGGTAGCCGGTGCCGTAGAGACCGTCGATGTACTTGACCGCCTTCAGAAACTGGTTGTCGGCCAGCGCGACGCCCGACTCCTGCAGGAACAGGCCCAGGCGCGGCAGCGGGTTCACGCCGTTCTGCGGCTCCGAGCCGTGGGCCGATGTGCCGGTGACCTTGATGTCGATGCTGTCGGCGCTCCGCGTGACGGCGATCGCGAACTTGCCCTGCGGCTCGTACTTCTGCAGGAACGCTGGCTTCGCGGCGTCGAGCTTCGCCTGCACGGCCGCGAGATCGCCGCCCTTGAGCGTGGCAGTGGCGGTCTGCGAGATCGCATTGACCGCGGCGGCCGCGCCCATGTCGGTGATCGCGGTGACGGTGCCCTCGGTCTTCTCGGCGGGGAAGAACACGCTCAGCGAGCCCGCGCCCTTCTCGGCCACGACAGCCGGGTAGCCGCTGTCGAGCACGATGTTGTAGTCGGGCAGCTTGGTCTTGCCGCGGTAGTACTCCATCGCATCGCCGCCGGTTTCCTCGGTGGTCTCGATCATCAGGCGCATGGTGCGCTGGATCGGGATGCCGCTTTCCTTCACCGTCTTCATCGCGTAGAGCACGGCGGCGATCGAGCCCTTGTCGTCGATGGTGCCGCGGCCGTAGAGACGATCGCCCACGCGCTTCATCGTGAAGGGGTCGAGCGTCGTGCCGTCGTCCAGCACCCATTCGGAGAGCACCGCGGGCACCACGTCCGAATGCGTGAGGATGCCGAACTCTTCAGTGCCCTTGCCCTTCAGGCTGACTTCGAAGATGCGGTTGTCGACGTTGCGGTAGGCAAGCCCGAAATCTTTCGCCATCTTCTGGACGAGCTTGCCGAAGTCGATGATCGCCGGGTTCTCGTGCGGCGGAATCTGCACGTTGCGCGCCGTCGGCAGCGCCACCATGGTGCCCAGGCTCGCGATCACCGCCTTCTGGTTGTGCAGGCGGTTGTACAGGCCGAGCAGCCGCCCGATGTTGGTGAGGTCGTCGCCAGTCAGCGGCGCCTTCTTGCGGTAGGCAGCCACGGCGGGTTTGAGCGTGGGGTCGGCCCTCTCTGCCTGGGCGAGGAACGCATTGAAACTGGACGGCGGCTTGCCGCTCTGCCAGGCCGCGGCCAACTGGTCGAGCGCGGGTTTCTTGAGCGTGTCTGCGAAGGCCGGTGCGGTGAGGCCTGCTGCCATCAGGCCCATGGTAAGGACCGACAACGAGACGCGAAATTGCTGCATGAGGGTGACTCCCGGTTCACAAAAAATGGAGCCTTCGACGATACCCGAGGCATGCAGGCCGGCATGCCTCGTCGCGCTACGAAGAAACGTAGCGCACGAGGGGAAAGGTGCGGCTTTAGGTTTGCAGACTGCGCGCCGTCACTGCATTTGCTGCAGGTTGCCGATGCGCACGAGCATCTCGGTGAACATCTGCATGTCGGCATCGAGGTCCGGCACTTCCTTGTATTCCTTGGCGTTGTGCGCGGTGTATTTCTTGCCCGGCATCGCGGGGCCGAAGTTGATCGCGTTGGGCATCAGCTTGGCGGTCGTGCTGCCCGCCGTGGGCACGGGCCTGGCTTCGAGGCCGGTGGTGCTGCCGTAGATGTCGAGCAATGTGGAGAGCCACGCACCCTTGGGGTCGCGGGCCATCCAGTTGCCCTGGTCGTAGTTGACGTCCAGCTTCACCTGGTTTGCCGCGGCCCATGCGTTGACCTTGGCCGTGACCTGCGACTTCAGTTCGTCGGGCGTGCGGCCGCGCGGCATGCGCACGTTGGTCGTCATCTCGAGCTTGCCGTCCGCGCCCATGCGGACGAGGTTGGGCGAGAAGGTCAGCGGGCCCATGAAGTCGTCCTTGTAGGCGAGGCCCATCTTCTCGCCGAGGTAGCCGGTGCCGTAGAGCGCGTCGATGTATTTCACGGCCTTCAGGTAGTGGTTGGCAGCAAGCGGTGCGCCCGACTCCTGCAGGAAGAGCGCCAGGCGCGGCAGCGGGTTCACGCCTTCTTCCGGACGCGAGCCGTGGGCCGAAGTGCCTGTGACCTTGATGTCGATGCCGTCGGCGCCGCGCGCGATGTCGATCGCGAACTTGCCGCCTTGCGGTTCGTATGTCTGCAGGAAGGCCGGCTTCGCAGCTTCCAGCTTCGCGGCCACTGCGGCGAGGTCGCCGCCCTTCAACGTCGCGGTCGCCGTTTGCGAGATAGCGTTGGCCGATGCGGCGCCACTCATCGCGGTGATCGCGGTCGAAGCGCCGTCCGTGGTCTCCGCGGGAAAGAGCACCTTGAGCGCGCCCGAACCCTTCTCCGCGACGACCGCGGGGTACTTGCTGTCGAGCACGATGTTGTAGGCCGGCAGCTGCGTCTTGCTGCGGTAGTACACCATCGCATCGCCGCCGGTTTCCTCGGTGGTCTCGATCATCAGGCGGATGCTGCGGTCGATGGGCAGGCCACTGTCCTTCACGGCCTTCATCGCGTAGAGCACGGCGGCGATCGAGCCCTTGTCGTCGATGGTGCCGCGGCCGTAGAGGAAGTCGCCCACGCGGGTCATCGTGAAGGGGTCGAGCTTCGTGCCGTCGTCCAGCACCCATTCGGAGAGCACCGCGGGCACCACGTCGGCATGCGTGAGGATGCCGAACTCCTCGCTGCCCTTGCCCTTGAGGCTGACCTCGAAGATGCGGTTGTCGACGTTGCGGTAGGCCAGGCCGAAGTCCTTCGCCATCTTCTCCACCAGCTTGCCGAAGTCGATGATCTGCGGGCTTTCGTGCGGCAGCACCTGCACGTTGCGCACCGTGGGAATCGCCACCATCGTGCCGATGCTCGCGATCACGGCCTGCTGGTTCTGCAGGCGGTTGTAGAGGCCGAGCAGGCGCGCAATGTTGACGAGGTCATCGCCCGCCAGCGGCTTCTTGCTTCGATACGCGGCAACGGCCGGTTGCAACGCAGGGTTTGCCTTCGCGGCTTGCGCCAGGAAGGCGTTGAAGTCGGCGGGCGCCTTGCCGCTGCTTTTCCATGCCGCAGCCAACTGGTCAAGCGCCGGTTTCTGGAGCGTTTCGGCGAAGGCCGGTGCACCGAGACCGAGCGCGATGCCCAACGAAAGGGCCGACAATGAAAATCGAATTTGCTGCATCAGGGTGACTCCCTCATTCTGAAAACATCTCCAGACGATAGCCGAGCGAAGAACCGAACAATGAACAGCACCGCCACCACCATCACGCCAACGCGCTGCGCCTGGGCCCAGACCGACCCGCTGCTGGGCGCCTACCACGACGCCGAATGGGGCGTGCCCGAATACGACAGCCGCGCCCTGTGGGAAAAGCTGATGCTCGACGGCTTCCAGGCCGGCCTCGCGTGGATCACCATCCTGCGCAAGCGCGATGCCTTCCGCAAGGCTTTCAAGGGCTTCGTGCCCGAGAAGGTTGCCAGATTCACAGCAGACGATGTCGAACGGCTGATGCAGGACGCGGGCATCGTGCGTGCGCGCGCCAAGATCGAAGCCACCATCGGCAATGCGCGCGCCTACCTGGCGATGCAGGCGGCGGGCGAGGATTTCTCGGAATTCATCTGGGGCATGGCGGGCGGCAAGCCCATCGTCAACAAGACCGGCAAGGTGCCGACGCAGACGCCGCTGTCGGAAGAGATCTCGAAGGCGCTCAAGAAGCGCGGCTTCAAGTTCGTCGGGCCGGTGATCGTCTATGCGTGGATGCAGGCCACGGGCATCGTGGACGACCATGCGCCGGATTGCCACCGGCACGGATCGAAGCGCAAGTAAACGCCCAATAAAAAACCGGACCGCGCTTTCGCACGGTCCGGTTTTTTGTTTGGCTGGTGACCTGAAGCGGCTTGCGCCGCCGTCAAATTACAGGCCGGCTTGACGCGTGAAGGTCAGGCTCTTCGCTTGCGAGGGGATCACGCTGCCAGCGAAGGTTTCGGGGCGCAGGTTCTGGCCCGGGGCGTGCGCTGCGGCAACAGCCTGGGCGCGAACGGTGGCGCGGTCGGTGGTCGAAGCAGTCAGCGCAGGAGTCACGGTGGACGAAGCAGCGTCGCTGTATTCGTTGCCGGCGCGGGCAGCAGCGGCGGCCTGGGGCGCCACGTCGGCGCGGCTGTAGCCGGAGGTCAGGGGTTGCACGCCTTCGTAGGTTTCTGCATGGGCGCCAGCGACGGCGAGCAGGGAGAGAGCGGCGGCGGCGAGGATGTTCGAGGTCTTCATTTCAATTTCCTTCTTGATTGGGCTTTGGATGCCCTGAAGTTTGCACCACGATTCCAAGGGAAAACCCTACTCAATCGAATCGCAGTGTTCATGAAACTGAAACAATGGCCGGGAACTTTGTGACGAGGCTAAGTCAACTGGCCGTTCCGACGCTGAAAACCCCCTAGTCTGCGTACTTTTTCTCTAGTTCGTCAAGCAAAGGCTTGCCAACCAGACGCTGCCGCTCCGCAAACGGTGCGACCAGCGCGGGGTCTTCATCGAGGCGCCGGGTGTCGCGCAGCACACTCAATGCACGTTGCATGCCAGCCACCGCGCCCTGCAATGCGGCATTGGCGTACAGCACGAAGCCGTAGCCCAGCTGGCCGAGCTCCTCGGCGCCGAAGGTCGGCGTCCTGCCGCCGATCACCATGTTCATGAGCTGCGGCTTGCCCAGGCGCCTGGGCATCGCGCGAACTTCGTCGGCCAGCGTCACGGCCTCGACGAACAGGATGTCCGCCCCGGCCTCGCTGAACTTCTGCGCGCGCTCGATCGCCGCCTCGAAGCCATGCACGGCCGCCGCATCGGTGCGCGCCATGATGAGCAGGTCGCTGTCCTGCCGCGCATCGACGGCCGCCTTGATCTTGCCGAGCATCTCGTCGGTGTCGATCACCGCCTTGCCCGAGAAGTGGCCGCAGCGCTTGGGGCTCACCTGGTCTTCGAGCTGGATGCAGTCGGCCCCTGCCCGCTCGAGCACGCGCACCGTGTGCCGCACATTGAGCGCATTGCCGAAGCCCGTGTCGGCATCGACCAGCAGCGGCAGGCTCACCGCATCGCGGATGCGCGCGGTGTGCTCGGCGATTTCATGCAGCCCCATGAAGGCCTGGTCGGGCAGCCCGAGGTACATGTTGGTCACGCCGGCGCCCGTGATGTAGATCGCCTCGAAGCCGAGGTCTTCGACCACGCGGGCCGACATCGCGTTGAACGCGCCCGGCACCAGCACGCCGCGGCGCGCCTCGGCCAGGCGGCGCAGGGTCTTCTTGGTGGATTCGTCGTTGTTGGTGCTCATTGGGTTCTCAGTCTTCCTTCATGCCGGTCGCCTTGACCACGCCACCCAGCCGCGCGCGCTCTTCGTCGACGAACTGGGTGAACGAGGCGCGCGTGCCGCCGATGGGCTCGATGCCCATGCCCTTGAGGTGCTCGGCCGTGGCCTGTGTCTTCATCGCGGCGTCGATGGCCGCGGCCATCTTGTCGAGGATGGCATCGGGCGTGCCGCGCGGCGCGTGCACGCCGGCCCAGTGCGCGATGCGGATCTCGGGAAAGCCCTCCTCCGCCGCGGTCGGCAGTTGCGGATACGCCGAGATGCGCTGCGTCCACGTGCCCGCGAGCGCGCGCAGCTTGCCGCTCTTGATGTACGGCAGCACCACGATGCTGGCCTCCGACGTGGCCTCGACCTGGTTGCCCAGCACCGCGGTGATCGACTCGGAGCCGCTCTTGTAGGGCACCACGTCGAGCTTGCCGCCGTACTTCGTCTCCAGGATGCCCTCGACGAAATGCGGCGTGCTGCCGGTGCCCGCCGTCGCCCAATGGAAGCCGTTGGCCGACTTCTTCGATGCGGCGACGAACTCCTTCAGGTCCTTGTAGGGCGCATTGGCCGGCACCACCACCACCGAGGGCGCGAGCGCGATCATGGCCACCGGCACCAGCGCATCGTCCTTGTACGGCATGTTCTTCTTGATCATGCTGTTGGACACCACGCCCGCGGCACTCACGAGGAAGGTGTAGCCATCGGGCGCGCTCTTGGCGACCACGTCGGCACCGAGGATGGCGCCGGCACCCGGCTTGTTGTCGATGACGACGGGCTGGCCCAGCTGCTTGGACGCGCCCTCGGCCGCGGCACGTGCCATCAGGTCGTTGGCGCCGCCGGCCGAGAACGGAACGACCAGGCGGATCGGCTTGGTCGGCCACGCCTGCGCAGCAGCGCCCTGGGCGAGCACCGACGCCGCGAGGCCGATGGCCAGCGAGGCGAGACGGAATGAAATCATGCTGTTCTCCTGTGTTGTAGTGGGGTGTGAAGAAGCCCGGCGGACCGGGCTTTTTCATGATGCCACGCCCCTCTTTCCGGGGCTTCCCACGGGGCGAATCAGGCGGCCGACGCGTACAGGTCGACGTACGCGTGCACCGGCATCGCTTCGAGCTTCTTCGCATCGAGCGACACATCCAGGATTGCCTGTTGCTGCTTCAGCGCGAAGCGGCGTGCCAGGTTGGTCCGGAACTTCGCTTCGAGCAGCGGGATGCCGTCCGCGCGGCGGCGCTTGTGCCCGATCGGGTACTCGACCACGATCTCCGAGAAGCTCGTGCCGTCCTTGAACTCGACGGTCAGCGCATTGGCGATGCTGCGCTTCTCGGGGTCGTGGTAGTCGGCGGTGAACTTCGGGTCTTCCACGCAGACGATCTTGTCGCGCAGCACGTCGATGCGCGGGTCGTTCGCCACGCTGTCCTCGTAGTCGCCGGCCGTCAGGCGCCCGAAGATCATCGGCACCGCCACCATGTACTGGATGCAGTGGTCGCGGTCGGCCGGATTGTCGAGCGGCCCCTTCTTGTCGATGATGCGGATCGAGGCTTCGTGCGTGCGGATCGTCACCTTCCGGATGTCGTCCACCGTCTTGCCGGACTTCTGCAGTTGCGCATGCAGCGCCATGCCCGCCTCCACCGCCGTCTGGCTGTGGAACTCGGCCGGAAAGCTGATCTTGAACAGCACGTTCTCCATCACGTAGCTTCCCCATTCGGATGCAGGCCGCTGGAACCTGAACGGCTGCCCCTTGAACAACACGTCGTAGAAGCCCCAGGTCTTGGCGGTGAGCACGCTCGGATAGCCCATCTCGCCGGTCTTGGCGATGAGCGCCAGGCGCACCGCGCGGCTCGTGGCATCGCCCGCGGCCCAGCTCTTGCGGCTGCCGGTGTTCGGCGCATGGCGGTAGGTGCGCAGGCTCTGGCCATCGACCCACGCGAGCGACACCGCGTTGACGATCTCCTCGCGCGAGAGGCCCATGAGGCGCGCCACTACCGCGGTCGACGCCACCTTCACCAGCACGACGTGATCGAGCCCGACCTTGTTGAACGAGTTCTCCAGCGCGAGGCAGCCCTGGATCTCGTGCGCCTGGATCAACCCGGTGAGCACGTCGCGCATCGTGAGCGGCGCGCGGCCGGCAGCCACCGCGTTGCGGCTGAGCCAATCGGCCGTGGCCAGGATGCCGCCCAGGTTGTCGCTCGGATGGCCCCACTCCGCCGCGAGCCAGGTGTCGTTGAAGTCGAGCCAGCGGATCATCGTGCCGATGTTGAAGGCGGCCTGGATCGGGTCGAGCTGGTGCGGCGTGCCGGGCACCTTCGCGCCGTGGGGCACCACCGTGCCGGGCACGACCGGGCCGAGCAGCTTGGTGCAGGCCGGGTACTCGAGCGCCTCGAGGCCGCAGCCGAGCGTATCGATCAGGCAATGGCGCGCGGTCTCATAGGCCAGCGCGCTGGTGATCTGCTGGTGCGCGAGCACGTAGTCGACGATGTCGACCAGCACCTGGTCGGGTTCGGGGCGGACGTTGCTGATGGAAGCGGAAACGGAAGCGGACATGGTTCTTCTCTGTTGCGGTAAATGGTGCGCAGGCGTTAGCGGCGGTCCGAGATGGGCACGAAGATCAGGTCTTCGGGCCCGGTGTAGTTGGCACTGGGCCGGATGATCTTGTTGTCCTGCCGCTGCTCGATGATGTGCGCCGCCCAGCCGCTGGTGCGCGCGATCACGAAGAGCGGCGTGAACATCGCGGTCGGAACGCCCAGCATGTGGTAGCTCACGGCGCTGAACCAGTCCAGGTTCGGGAACATCTTCTTCGCGTCCCACATGACAGTTTCCAGCCGGTCGGCAATGTCGTACATGCGGGTGGACCCGGCCTCGTCGGAGAGCTTCTTCGCCACGCGCTTGATGACCACGTTGCGCGGGTCCGACACGGTGTACACGGGGTGGCCGAAACCGATCACGACCTCCTTGGCCTCCACGCGGCGGCGAATGTCGGCCTCGGCTTCGTCGGGCGTGTCGTAGCGCTTCTGGATCTCGAAGGCCACCTCGTTGGCGCCGCCGTGCTTCGGGCCGCGCAGCGCGCCGATGGCGCCGGTGATGGCCGAGTACACATCGGAGCCCGTGCCCGCCACCACGCGCGCGGTGAATGTCGAGGCATTGAACTCGTGCTCGGCATAGAGGTTGAGCGAGGTGTGCATCGCGCGCTCCCAGCTCGCCGAGGGCGTGCAGCCATGCAGTAGATGCAGGAAATGCGCGCCGATCGATTCGTCGTCGGTCTCCACCTCGATGCGCCGGCCCTGCGTGGACCAGTGGTACCAGTACAGCAGCATCGAACCGAGCGAGGCCATCAGGCGGTCGGCGATGTCGCGCGCGCCGGGCAGCGAATGGTCGTCCTTCTCGGGCAGCACGCAGCCCAGGGCCGAGACGCCGGTGCGCATCACGTCCATCGGGTGGGCGCTGGCGGGCAGGCGCTCCAGCGCCTCCTTCACGCTCGCGGGCAGGCCGCGCATCGCCTTCAGACGTCCCTTGTAGGCGCGCAGTTCGGAGGCGGTCGGCAACTTGCCATGCACCAGCAGATGCGCGATCTCCTCGAACTCGCAGACATCGGCGATGTCCAGGATGTCGTAGCCGCGGTAGTGCAGGTCGTTGCCGTTGCGGCCCACGGTGCACAGCGCGGTGTTGCCCGCGGTCACGCCCGAGAGCGCGACGGATTTCTTGGGCTTGAAGCCACTGGCTTGAAGGCTGTCTGCGGTCAGGGTCATACGGTCTCCTCGAATGTCTGTTCTTGAAGGCGCGGCGGGTTCGCCAGCCGCACCGGGCGTCCGGCGGCGTCCACGGCCACCATCTCGAATTCGCCGTCGAGCACGCGCGTGAGCGCCTCGGTGGCCACGTCCTGCACGCTGCCTGCGACCCGCACGGTGAGCGAGCTGCGGCCCACGCGTGAAACATGCGCATCGAGCACCAGCGTGCTGCCCAACCGCACCGGCGCATGGAACAACACCTCGCCGCAGCGCGCCATCACCACGTCGCCGCGCACGAAGCCGCGGCCGCCGAGAAATGCGGCCTTCGACAGCAGCTGCAGCGCCTGCCCGCCGAACAGCGTGCCGTAGTGGTTGGTGTGTTCGGGGAACACCACCTCGATCAACCGGACCGTGCCGCGAGCGTTTTGCATGATTCGCAATTTACGCAAGACCGCGCCCATAATGAAGGGCTGAATTGGCGAATGATTGCGAAGACGGCGCGCCAGATTTGCGAATCTTGCGAACATCGAAGAACGGATCGAACGATGAAGAAGACCTTCATGGGCGTGCGGCTGCGGAGCCTCCGCGAAGCGCGCGGCCTGAGCCAGCTCGCGCTCGCGCAGCAGCTGGGCCTGTCGCCCAGCTACCTCAACCAGATCGAGCAGAACCAGCGGCCGCTCACCGTGCCGGTGCTGCTGCGCCTGCACGCCACGCTGGGCGTGGACATCCAGGCTTTCTCGGAAGACGAGGAAGCGCGCCTCGTCGCGAGCCTGCGCGAGGCGCTGGCCGACAACCCGGGCGGCGATGCGGTCGCGCTCGCCGAGCTGCGAGAAGTCGCCACGCAGATGCCCGCGGTGGGCCGCGCACTGATCGCGCTGCATCAACGCCACCGCGACGCGATGGAGCGCCTCGAGGCACTGGCCGGCGAGCTCGGCGATGGCCGCGGCGACCTCGCGCGCCTGCCGCAGGCACGGCCGATGCCCTTCGAGGAAGTGCGCGACTTCTTCTTCGCGCACCAGAACCACATCGCCCCGCTGGACAACGCCGCCGAGGCGTTCTCCACCGGGTGGCGCCTGCGCGAAGGCAACCCCGGCGACCGGCTCGCGCACCGCCTGCTCGAAGCCCACGGCGTGCAGGTGATTCCGGCCGAAGACGACGAGGGCGGCGCGCAACGCCGCTTCGATCCGGCCACGCGCGTGCTCAGGCTCTCGCGCTACCTGGAGCCGGGCCAGCACGCCTTCCAGCTCGCGACGCAACTGGCCTTTCTCGAACTTGGCGACACGATCGACACCTTGGTTGCCGAGGCGCCGCTGTCGAGCGACACCGCGCGATCGCTCGCGCGCATCGGCCTGGCGAACTACTTCGCGGCCGCGCTGCTGCTGCCCTATGGCGTGTTCCTCGAAGCCGCCGAGCAGTTGCGCTACGACATCGACCAGCTCGCGCGCCGCTTCGGCGTGGGCTTCGAAACGATCTGCCACCGGCTGAGTTCGCTGCAGCGGCCCGAAGCGCGGGGCGTGCCCTTCTTTCTCATCCGCGTCGACCGCGCGGGCAACATCTCCAAGCGCCAGTCGGCCACGCACTTCCACTTCTCCAAGACCGGCGGCACCTGCCCGCTATGGAACGTGTACGAGGCCTTCGCGCAACCGGGGCGCGTGCTCACGCAGCTTGCGCGCATGCCCGACGGGCGCGCCTACCTCTGGATCGCACGCACGGTGTCCCACGGCTTTCGCGGCTACGGCTCGCCCAACAAGACCTTCTCGATCGGCCTGGGCTGCGACATCAGCCACGCGACGCGGCTCGTCTATTCCAAGGGCCTGGACCTGCGCGACCCCGAGGTGCCGACGCCCATCGGCGCGGGCTGCAAGGTGTGCGAGCGCGAAGCCTGCCCGCAGCGCGCCTTTCCCTTCGTCGGCCGGCCGCTCGACGTGGACGAGAACCAGAGCCGCTTCATGCCCTACGCCGCGGCGCCCGACAGGTACGGCGCCGCGCGGGCTGCGCCAGATGGGGTCTCGCACCGCTCTCGCGGCGCTCAGGAGCGGGGCCAGCCGCGCACCAGCGTCCGGATCGCCACGGCGCCGCTCCCCTTGACCTCGGCCCGGTAGGTGCCCACCAGCGCCTCGCGTTCGGCCGCGGCCTGCGGCTCGTTGCGCCAGGCGAGCAAGGCCGCCACGTCCGCATCGGGCAGTGCCGCGAGCAAGGCCTGCGTGACCTGCTTCTCGAATTCGCGCGCCACGGTCAGCAGGTTGCGCGGACGCGGCGAGGTGATGCCGCGCGACCACAGCGTGTCGACCGCCATGTCCAGCGTGCGATCGGGCAGCGAGGTGAACTGGCCCGCATTGCCGCGGGCCAGTTGCTTGACGACGGAACTCAGCAGCAGCTGGCTGGAGAAATCGACTTCGCGCGTGTCGGCCACGGCCATGCGTTCGAGCAGTTCGGTGCGCGCGGGGTCGGCCGGCTTCGCGCGCTCGCGGTTGAAAAATTCGACTTTGCCGGCATCGTCCATCGCCGCATAGTCGGCGCGCAGCTTCGCGAAGCGCGCCACCGCCTCCAGCACCTGCGGGCTCGGCGCGGCGCCGCCCTTGCCGGCAGCGGCCACCTCCTGCTGGATCGCAGCCACCGAGGCCTTGACGTCGAACGAGCGCGACGCGGCCGTGTCCAGCGCCGCGAGCGCCTTGTCGGCGATGGCCTGGTCCGGCGGGGCCAGCAGCTGCCGCGCATCGCGCGATACGGCGCCGGGCGCATACGCGGCCTGGTAGCGCGCCTGAACGCCTTCGAACTGCAGCAGTGCCTGCGCACGGTCCTGCGCCCAGGCCACGGCCGGCGCGAGCAGCAATGAAAGGACGAGGGCAAGACGTTGGGCTGCGAGAGGAGAGAAAGTCATGGCGCCATTATTGGCGCTCGCCACGACCGCCCTTCCTCCCGGGCCTTCATCAGGCGGCCGCCAGTTCCCTGCGCAGCAGCTTCGCGGCCGTGACCATGTTCGACAGCGCCGCCTCGGTCTCGGGCCATCCGCGGGTCTTCAGGCCGCAGTCCGGGTTGATCCAGAGGTTCTCGTGCGGCACCACGCCCGCGGCCTTGCGCATCAGCCGCACGATCTCGTCCACCGAGGGCACGCGCGGCGAATGGATGTCGTACACGCCCGGGCCGATCTCGTTCGGGTAGCGGAAGCCCCCCGCGTTGTTCTCGCCCCCTGGTCCACCGAACGCGCGCAGCAACTCCATGTCCGAGCGGCTGGTCTCGATGGTGATCACGTCGGCATCCATGGCCGCGATCTCCGGCAGGATGTCGTTGAATTCCGAATAGCACATGTGCGTGTGGATCTGCGTCTCGTCGCGCACGCCCGAGGCGCTGATGCGGAAGGCGCGCGTGGCCGACTTCAGGTACGCGGGCCAACCGGCACGGCGCAGCGGCAGGCCTTCGCGGATCGCGGGCTCGTCGATCTGGATGATGCCGATGCCCGCGCCTTCGAGGTCCACCACCTCGTCGCGGATCGCCCAGGCGATCTGCTCGCAGGTGGTGGCGCGCGGCTGGTCGTCGCGCACGAAGGACCATTGCAGGATGGTGACCGGGCCGGTCAGCATGCCCTTCATCGGCAGCCTGGTGAGGCTCTGCGCATAGGCGGTCCACTCGACCGTCATCGCGGCCGGGCGCGCCACGTCGCCGAAGATCACCGGCGGCTTCACGCAACGCGAACCGTACGACTGCACCCAGCCGTTGGCCGTGAAGGCAAAGCCGTCCAGCTGTTCGCCGAAGTATTCGACCATGTCGTTGCGCTCGGCCTCGCCATGCACCAGCACGTCGATGCCCAGTTCTTCCTGCTTGCGCACAGCCAGCGCGATCTCGGCGCGCATCTTCTCGCGGTAGCCGGCCGCATCGAGTTCGCCGCGCTTGAAGGCGGCGCGCGCGGCGCGGATGTCCGAGGTCTGCGGGAACGAACCGATGGTGGTGGTCGGCAGCGCGGGCAACGCGAAGCGCGTGCGCTGCACCGACTGGCGCTGCGGGAAGACCGAGGTGCGGGCGTCGTCGCCGGCCACGCTGCGCGCCAGGCGCAGCGCCACGTCGGCGCGGTGCACGCGCGGGCTGCTGCGGCGCGCTGCGACGGCTGCACGGGCGAGCTTGAGTTCGTTCGCAACCGATGCTTCACGGCCATCCAGCACGGCACGCAGCACGCGCAGCTCATCGAGTTTTTCGACGGCGAACGCCAGCCACGACTTGAGCTCGGCATCGAGCTTCGTCTCGGCCGCGAGGCTGAACGGCACATGCAGCAGCGAACACGACGGCGCGATCCACAGTTCGCCGCGGTTCTTGTCGACGACCGGGCGCAGCGTGGCGAGCGCGGCATCGGGATCGGTGCGCCAGATGTTGCGGCCATCGACGATGCCGACCGACAGCACCTTGTGCGCCGGGAGCCAGTCGGCCACGCCCGTCAGCTCCTGCGGCGAGCGCACCGCGTCCACATGCAGGCCGGCGACCGGCAGTTGGCAGGCCAGGCGCAGGTTGTCGGAGAGCGGCGAGAAATACGTCGCCAGCAGCAGCTTGGGCGCGCTGCGTGCGAGCTGCCAGTAGGCGCGCTCGAAGGCATTGCGCCATGCATCGGGCAGGTCCAGGCCGAGGATGGGCTCGTCGATCTGCACCCACTCCACGCCCTGCTGCTTCAGGCGCGTGAGCACCTGCTCGTACACGGGCAGCAGCGCATCGAGCAGCGAGAAGCGGTCGAACCCGGCCTCCTTCTCCTTGCCGAGATACAGGAAGCTCAACGGCCCGAGCAGCACGGCCTTGACCGCATGCCCGGCCTGCTGCGCCTGCGCCACTTCGTCGAAGAGGCGCGTCGAGGCCAGCGCGAACTGCGTGGCCGCGGTGAATTCGGGCACGAGGTAGTGGTAGTTGGTGTCGAACCACTTGGTCATCTCCAGCGCGAAGGTCCCTTCGGCGCCGTGGTTGCAGCTCTCGTCGTGCACATGGCCAATCTCGTCTTCCACACCGCGCGCCATCTTGAAGTAGCGCGAAAGTTCAGGCTCGTCGCCGAAGAAGTCGAAGCGCGCCGGCTCGCAGCCGAGCAGCTGGATGTGGTTGGCCACCTGGTCGTAGTAGGCGAAGTCGCCCACGGTCACGCAGTCGAGCCCCGCATCGCGCTGGGCCTGCCAGTGGCGCGCACGCAATTCCTCGCCGACGGCCTCGAGCGCTGCACGGTCGATCTCGCCGCGCCAGTGCTTTTCGAGTGCGAACTTCAGTTCGCGGTTGGCGCCCATGCGCGGAAAGCCGAGGGTGTGGGTACGGGTGGTCATTGCAGGTAATCCGGTCGCGTGAATCTTGAGAGCCTGCAATGGTCACGGTTTGGGGTCTATGATTCAAACGAAACGTTTTGCCCATTCACTTGAATCTCATTCATGTTGCAGTCGATCCTCGAAATCCGCCACCTGCGCACGCTCATCGCGCTGCGCGACACCGGCAGCCTGGTGCGCGCGGCGCAGTTGCTCAACCTCACGCAGTCGGCGTTGTCGCACCAGATCAAGCTGCTCGAAGACCGCTATGGCGCGCAACTCTTCGAGCGCAAGTCGGTGCCGCCGCAGTTCAGCACCACGGGCCTGCGGCTGCTGCAACTGGCCGACACCGCAATGCCGTTGATCGAAGAAGCAGAGCGCGACGTGGCGCGGCTCGCGCTCGGGCGCAGCGGCCAGTTGCGCATCGTGGTCGAGTGCCACACCTGCTTCGACTGGCTGATGCCCGCGATGGACGCCTTCCGCCAGCGCTGGCCCGAGATCGAGCTGGACATCGTCTCGGGCTTCCACCCCGACCCGATCGCGCTGGTGATGCAGAACCGCGCCGAGGTGGCCATCGTCTCCGAGGAAGACCCGGATGAAACGGTCGACTACCACGCGCTCTTCCGCTTCGAGATCGTCGCGCTGCTCGCCAACGACCACGCGCTCACGGCCAAGGCGCATCTCACGGCCCGGCATTTCGCCGACCAGACGCTGATCACCTACCCCGTGCCCGACGAGATGCTGGACATCGTGCGGCAGGTGCTCGCACCGGCCGGCGTGGAGCCCGCGCACCGGCGCACGACAGAGCTCACGGTGGCGATGCTGCAGCTGGTCGCGAGCGGGCGCGGCGTGGCGACCCTCCCGCTGTGGGCGGTGCAGAACTACCTGGACCGCGGCTACGTCACGGCGCGACGCGTCGGCAGCAAGGGGCTGACGGGGCGGCTCTACATGGCCTGCACGCAGGCGACCTCCGATCAGCCGTGGCTCGCCGATTTCGTGCACATCACGCGCGAGAGCTGCTTCAAGAGCCTGCCCGGGATCGAGTTGCTCTAGCGGGCGCTCTCTTGCGCGGACGGGTGGCTTTCCTGCTCGCCTCGCTCAAGACCCATTCGCGAAAGGCCGCGACCTTCGGACGGTCGTGGCTGTTTTCCGGGCAGACGAGGTAGTAGGCGAAGTCTTCGATCCAGCTCGCATCCGAGAGCTGCACGAGCCGGCCTTCCGCCAGGTCGTCGGCCACCACTGCGGCGGGCAGCAAGGCGGCACCCTGCCCCGTGAGCACGGCCTTCAGGAGCAGGCCCGAATCGTCGAAGGACGGGCCTCGCACCGGCCCGGCGCTCTGGATGCCCTGCGCCTCGAACCACAGCGCCCAGGCCTTGCGCTCGGCATCGTTCACGCGCGGCCAGCGCGTGAGATCGGCCGGCGCTTCCGGCATGCCGAGGCGCTTGACCAATGCGGGCGCCGCGACAGGAACGATCTCCACCGTCAACACGCGCTGGCTGCTCAACCCCGGGTAGCGGCCCAGCCCGTGGCGGATCGCGACATCCACGCCATCGCGCGAGAAGTCGGCCAGCGCACTGCTGCTCACCACCTGCAGGTCGATGTCGGGATGCGCGTCCTGGAAGCCCTTGAGCCGCGGCACCAGCCACGCGGAAGCGAAGAACGGCGTGGCGCTCACGGTGAGGATGCCCGTGTCCTCGGGCACCGCGACGCGGCGCGTGGCGTCGCTGATCTGGCGGAAGGCATTGCGCACCGGCGGCAGGTAGGCCTGGCCGACCTCGGTGAGGAAGATGCCGCGGTTCACGCGGCGAAAGAGCGGAACGCCCAGGTGCAGCTCCAGCGTCTTGATCAACTGGCTCACCGCGCCGGGCGTCACGCACAGCTCGTCCGCCGCGTTCTTGACCGAGAGATGGCGGGCGGTGGCCTCGAAGGCACGCAGCGCGTTGAGCGGTGGAAGTTGGTGTTCCATCATTTAGTTAATCTGATCCGGAATCTTCAGAAAATCTGGTTTGCGAGGCGATGCCATAGAGGGGAATATTGGCACAACGAAGCCGAAAAGAGAAACCACCTTGCTGCACGCACCAGGTCCCCATGACCTTAGATATTCTGATCGTTCGAGAGACGCCATGCACTACCTGGAACTCACGGAACTGGCCGCGCGCATCCGCACGCGCCAGGTCTCTCCGGTTGCAGTGCTCCGCGCCCAGCTCGACCGCATCCGTGCGCTGGACGGCGCGCTCCACAGCTACGCGCTGGTGATGGCCGACGCCGCGATGGCGCAGGCCGAAGCGGCGCAAACAGAGATCGCCGCGGGCCGGTACCGCGGCCCGCTGCACGGCGTGCCCATCGCCGTGAAGGACCTGTGCTTCACCGCCGGCTTCGCCACCGCGGGCGGCATGGCGATCCACAAGCACCACATCCCCGCCGAGGATGCGACCGTGGTGCGCCGCCTGAAGGAGGCCGGCGCGGTGCTGCTGGGCAAGCTGCAGCTGACGGAAGGCGCCTATTCCGATCACCACCCGTCCATCACGCCGCCGCGCAATCCATGGCATGCGGACCATTGGCCCGGCATGTCGTCCAGCGGCTCGGGCGTGGCGACGGCTGCGGGCCTCTGCTATGGCTCGCTAGGTTCCGACACAGGCGGGTCGATCCGCTTTCCCTGCGCGGCCAACGGCCTCACCGGCATCAAGCCGAGCTGGGGCCGCGTGAGCCGGCACGGCGTGTTCGAGCTCGCGGCCTCGCTGGACCACGTCGGCCCGATGGCGCGCAGCGCGCTCGATGCCGGCATGCTGCTCGGCGCGATCGCGGGCAGCGACGAGAACGATCCGACCGCCGCACGCGACCCGGTGCCCGACTACCTTGCGACGGCGGACCACGGCGTGCGCGGCCTGCGCATCGGCATCGATGCCGCATGGAATGGCAACGGCGTGGACCCCGCGACGCAGGCCATGCTGAAGAGCGGCGCCGAGACCTTGCGCGCCCTCGGCGCCCGCCTTGTCGACCTGCGCTTTCCCGACGTGACGCAGGCGGTGGCGGACTGGTTTGCGCTCTGCGCGGTGGAAGCCGCCGTGGCGCACGAAGCGACCTGGCCGTCGCGCAAGGACGCGTATGGTCCCGTGCTCGCCTCGGTCATCGAATCCGGCCATGCCGCGAGCGGAACCGGATTCCAGAAAATCCAACTGCGCCGCATGGCCCTGCGCGGCCGTGTCTCGGCGCTGTTCGCCGGCATCGACCTGCTGCTGATCCCGGTGCATCCCTTCGCATCGCCCACTGTCGCGACGATGCAGACCCTGGGCGAAACGCCGACACTGGTGTCCGCATTGCTGCGCTACACCGCACCTTTCGACATGACCGGCCACCCCACGATCACGCTGCCCGGCGGGTTCACCGATGCCGGCATGCCGCTCGCCTTCCAGCTGGTCGCAGCGCACATGGACGAAGCCACGCTGGTCCGCGCCGGCACCGCGTTCCAGGGCGTGACCGCATGGCACCGCCGCCATCCGCTGGACTGAAGAAGACCATGGAGACCTCCCCCTTGACCCCTTCATCCCCCTCATCCCCTTCACCCCCTTCACCCCCTTCATCCACTTCGCCGCGCGCACGCCTCTTCCGTGGCTGGCTCGTGGTCGCGGGCGCCTTCGCCGTGACCCTCGTGGGCTTCGGCAGCGCCTACACCTTCAGCGCCTTTCTCGAATCGCTGCAGCGCGACTTCGGCGCCTCGCGCGGCTCGGTCTCGCTGGTGTTCTCGCTCGCGGGCTTTCTCTACTTCGGGCTGGGCGTCATCAGCGGCCCGCTGGCGGACCGCTGGGGTTCACGGCGGCTCGCGGTCGGGGGCATGGTGCTGGTCGGGCTCGGTCTGGCCCTCGCGGGGCAGGCGCGGAGCCTCACGCAGATCTACCTCGCATATGGGCTGGGTGTTGGCCTGGGCGTCGGCGCGTCGTACGTGCCGGTGCTCGGCGCGGTGCAGCGCTGGTTCGTCAAGCGGCGCGGATTCGCGTCGGGGCTTGCGGTCAGCGGCATCGGCGTGGGCACGCTGGTGATGCCGCCATTGGCATCGTTCCTCATCGATGGCATCGGATGGCGCCACGCCTACCTGGCGCTCGGCGTGCTCGCCGTGGTGGTGGGCGTCGGCATGGCGCTGCTGATCGAGAACGACCCGCGCGATCGCGGGCTCGGTCCCGATGGCGATCCGCCGCAGCCGCAAGCCCCATCGGCCAGGCCCGCAGGCGCGACGGTGCGGGAGGCGGTCACGTCGCGGCGCTTCGCCGGCCTCTATGCGGCATGCCTCATCAGTTCGTTCGGCCTGTTCGTGCCCTTCGTCCACCTCGTGCCCTATGCGCTCGACCATGGCGTGCCGTCGACCTCCGCGGTGCTGCTGCTGGGCGCCATCGGCGTCGGCAGCACGGCGGGCCGCTTCTTTCTCGGCAGGCTGGCCGACCGCATCGGCCGCCAGCTGGCACTGCCGCTGATGTCCGCGGGCATGGCGCTTTCGCTGGTGGTGTGGGCCGTGTCCGGCGGGTTCTGGGGGCTGGCCGCGTTCGCGTTCGCCTACGGCGTGTTCTACGGCGGCTTCGTTGCGCTGCTGCCGGCGCTGGTGATGGACTGCTTCGGCGGACGCAACATCGGCGCGATCATCGGCGTGCTCTACACCAGCGTGGCCGTGGGCACCCTGGTGGGGCCGAGCGCGGCGGGCTTTGCGTTCGACGTCAGCCGCAGCTACCTGCTGCCGATCGTGGCCAGCATCGGCGCGAACCTCGTCGCGGCCGGCATCCTGCTGGCGATGGCCCGGCGGGACGCTTCGGTAAAACCGGCCGCGGCCGGACCCGCGCGGGGTACAGTCGGGAATGAACCCACAACCGCCCGCCGCCCCTAGCCCGCCTCCAGCGGCAGCCTCCGTCCCCATCACGGAGGCCCAGGCGTTCGCCCAGGCCTGGGTGCTCTTCGTCGTGCTGGTCGCTGTCGTGCTGGGCGTCCTGTGGGCCGTGAAGGCCTACTTCATCTGAAGGCCTAGCGGGCGCTCAGGTCCCACACGTCGTCCGCGGCATGCGCTGCCTCCCAGGCGCGCACCTTCTTCTTCGCACCGTCGAACAGCTTCACGTAGTTGCCCACGCGCACCTTCTGGCTGATCTGCGGGCCCACCTTCTCGAACAACGGCGACGTGATCT
This sequence comes from Variovorax sp. 770b2, assembly GCF_900115685.1. Taxonomy (GTDB): domain Bacteria; phylum Pseudomonadota; class Gammaproteobacteria; order Burkholderiales; family Burkholderiaceae_C; genus Variovorax. The sequence goes on from NZ_FOXJ01000001.1 coordinate 2,424,400, forward strand.
TCGGCACGGCCATGTACTGGTCGAAGGTCATGCGCTTGCCCATCGAGACCGGCACGCCCTTGGCATCGACCACGTTGCGGCTGTAGATCACGGTGTCCGAACCCCACAGCACGCGGTCCTGGTAGCGGGTGACGAACTGCGCCCACTCGTCGGTGCTCGGCATGCCCGGCTCGGGCTTGATGAAGCGCTCCTGCACGATGTCCCATGAAATGTCGACGCTCCATCCGGGGCAGGCATCGAGCACGCGCGACACCATCTGCAGATGGTCGCGCGTCGGCTTCACGAAGCGTCCGAGCCCCGTGTGCGCCCAGATCACGCTGGCACCCGGCGCCTGCACGCACAGCTGCGTGAGGCCCGCCTCGTAGTTGTTCTGCGGGCGCAGCGCCTCCACCGTGCCGTCGTAGGTCACATCGGCCGGGTAGATGTCGTTGTGCAGCGTGGCGACCAGGCCGGTCTCGGCCACCGTCTTCAGGATGTCCACCAGCGCGGGGCTGTAGAGCGAGAGCTTGCCGTCCTTCTCGGTCGTGTCCGGAGGCTGCCTGCCACCCACGGCGGTGTAGCTGATCGGGTCGCCGGCGATCTTGCGCGACACCAGCTCCTTGTGCACCGTGAACTCGCCGATGCCGGTGAAGGCACCGGGGAAGGTCAGCAGCGCGCGCTTGATGTGCTGCGCCGCATAGCGGTCCATCGGGTTGAAGCCGGTGATCATCAGGTCGAGGCGGCCCTGCTCGGCCGGTGTCAGCGTGAGGTATTCCTTCGCGTACATCGCATCGGCAAAAGCGTAGTAGTACAGCTCGGCCTTCGGCCCGAGGTAGTAGGTGGGCGCGACCTTGTCGCCCGCGTACTGCTCGAAGCCGTCCCACTTCTGCTGCAGCGGCAGGGGCATGACGGTGGAGCGCACCATGTCGTCCTTCATGTAGTCGCGCAGCAGCTGCTTGAGCGACGCGCCCTGGTAGGCGTAGTTGGCGATGTGGAAGTGCGCGTCGGCGAATTTGCCGGGGCCTTCGGTGGCCGGCGGCGGCAGGGTCGAGCAACCCGCGGCGAGCGCGGCGCAGGCGGCCACGGTGCAGATGCGGCGAAAAGACGAGATGGGCATGGTGTGGCCTTGGTGTGTTGCAGGGGAAATGTCTTTACGCGGAGGCCAGCACGACCAGCACCTGCTCGTCGGTCACCATGTCGCCTTCGGCGGCCAGGATGCGCAGCACCGTGCCCGCGGCCGGCGCTTCCACCGGGATTTCCATCTTCATGGACTCCACGATCAGCAGCGTGGCGCCCTCCTCGACCTGCTGGCCCTCGGCCACCTCGAGCTTCCAGACGCGGCCGCTGACATCGGCCACTATGTTGTGTTCAGGCATGGGTATTTCCTCCGGTTGAATGCGTGCGGTTCGTTGACGGGAATACAGGGGCGGCCACGCGCACGCCGATGGCGTCGAGCGCGCCGCGGATGCGCCGCACGAATGCGAGCGCGCCCGGCTGGTCGCCGTGGATGCACAGCGTGTCGGCGCGCAGCGCGACCTCCTTGCCGCTGGCCGCCCGCACCGTGCCGTGCTGCACCATCTGCAGCACCTGGGCGGTGGCCACGTCGGCGTCCTCGATCAGGGCGCCGGGCTGGCCGCGCGGCGACAGCGAGCCGTCGTCCTGGTAGCTGCGATCGGCAAACACCTCGGCGACCGCCGGCAGGCCCAAGGCTTCGGCGGCGCGAATCATCTCGCTGCCGGCGAGGCCGAACAGCACCAGCCGCGGATCGACCTCGTGCACGGCGCGCGCAATGGCATCAGCCAGTGCGCGGTCCTTCGCGGCCATGTTGTAGAGCGCGCCGTGCGCCTTCACGTGGCTCAGCGTGCCGCCGGCCGCCTTCGCGAAGGCCCACAGCGCGCCGACCTGGTAGACCACCATCGCGTAGACCTCGGCCGGCGACACCTGCATCACGCGCCGCCCGAAGCCCTGCAGGTCGGGCAGGCCAGGGTGCGCGCCGACGCGCACGCCGCGGTGCAGTGCCGCCGCGACCACGCGGCGCATGGTCGATGGGTCGCCGGCATGGAAGCCGCACGCGATGTTGGCCGAACTCACATGGTCGAGCAGCTCGATGTCGTTGCCCATCGCCCAGGCGCCGAAGCCCTCGCCCATGTCGCAGTTGATGTCGATGCGAAGTGCCTGTGTCATTGCGCCTCCCCGGCCGCGCGCACCAGGCTGCGCAGCCGCGCGAGGGCGCGCTCGCGCTCCAGGTAGAGCGACTGCGCCGCCTCGAGCGAAATCGGCTCGAAGCGCAGTGCCTGCTGCGGCGCCAGCTGCGCGACCAGCGGCAGGTCGACACTGGCCACGCAGGCGATCTTGGGATAGCCGCCGGTGGTCTGCCGGTCGGCCATCAGCACGATCGGCTGCCCGTCGGGCGGCACCTGCACCGTGCCGAAGGCCACGCCCTCGGAGATCATGTCCATCGCATGCCGGCGCTCGAGCACCGGTCCTTCGAGCCGGAAGCCCATGCGGTCGGACTGCGGGCTCACGCGGAACTCGGCCTGCATGAAGGCCTCTTGCGCCTGGGCGGTGAACAGCGCCCATTGCTGCCCCGCGATCACGCGCACCGGTGCCGGGCCCGCGGTTTGCGGCGCGATGGCCGGCGCATGCACCTCGGGCTCATGAATCTCGATGAAATCTCTATCGCCCAATCGGGCGACCGAGGCAGCGCAAAGTGGCGGCACACCCCCCACCTCCAGCACGTCGCCCTTCTTCAGCGCCCGCCCCTGCAGCCCGCCGAACGCACCGCGCACATAGGTGCTGCGGCTGTCCATCACGCTGGGCACCGCAAAGCCGCCGCGCACCGCGAGGTAACTGCGCATGCCGTCGATGCGCTTGCCGAAATCCAGCCGCGCACCGGCGCGCACCCGCACGGCGCGGTTCATCGGCAGCTCGGCCTCGCCGATGCGCGCCGACAGGTTCGCGCCGCACAGCGCGATCGCCTGGGTCTCGTGGAACACGAGGCTGGGCCCCATCAGCGTGATCTCGAGCGTGGCCTCGTCTTCGTCGTTGCCGAGCAGCGCGTTGGCGCAGCGGTGCGACCACTCGTCCATCGCGCCGCCCACCACCACGCCCAGGTGCTGGTAGCCATGGCGTCCCCGGTCCTGCAGCAGCGACAGCGCGCCGGGCTTGATGACTTCGATGCCGCTCATCGAGGCACCTCCGTGCCGCCGAAGATGTCGACCGATGCCGGCACGAAGCGGATGCGGTCGCCCGGGCGCAGCAGGCACGGCGATTCGGCTGCCGCGTCGAACAGCTTCAGCGGCGTGCGGCCGATCACGTTCCAGCCGCCCGGCGTTTCCAGCGAATAGACCGAGGTCTGGTCGCGCGCGATCGCCACGCTGCCCGCGGGAATGCGCGTGCGCGGCGTGCCGCGGCGCGGCACGGCGAGCGACGGATCGAGCCCGCCGATGTACGGAAAGCCCGGCGCGAAGCCGAGCATGTAGACGAGGTGCTGCGACGCGACGTGGCGCGCGATCACCTCGGAAGCCTGCAGACCGCAGGCGGCCGCGACCTCTTCGAGATCGGGGCCGAACTCGCCGCCGTAGCAGACGGGGATCTCGACCGTGCGCGCGTCCTCGTCGTGGTGGCGGATGCCGCGCGCGAGCAAGGCGTCGAGCCGCCGGCGCAGCACGTCGTATGGCGACGCGCCCTCCGCGAAGAACTCGGGGCGGTAGTGCACCGCCACGGTGGTGAAGGCCGGAACCACGTCGACGATGCCCGCAATGGGCTCGTCGAGCAGTTCGCGCGCAAAGCTGCGCACGGTGGCGTTGATGGCCGGCTCCACGGCCTGGCCGAACTCCACGACGAGGCAGCGGTCGCCCACCGGGGCGATGCGCCAGGGCGATGTGCTGGAAGAAGTCATCGGTCGCGCCTTCGGGTTCAGCGCACCGCCGGCGCAGCGGCCATCGCTTCGAGCAACCGCGCCCGCTCGCGCTCGACCAGCCCGGTATCGAGCCGCCCGGCTGCGAAGTCCTCGTGGCGGATCACCGCCTTGAGGAACGCGAGGTTGTTCTTCACGCCCTCGATGCGGCTGGTCTCCAGCGCGGCCAGCATGGCGGCGAGCGCCGCGTCGCGGTTCTCGCCCCAGACGATCATCTTGGCGATCATCGGGTCGTAGAAAGGCGTGATCACATCGCCCTGCCGCACGCCGGTGTCCACGCGCAGGTGCGGCGCGGCGGGGGGCAGCGCGAACACGTCGAGCGGGCCTGGCGACGGAAAGAAGTTCTTGGCCGGGTTCTCCGCATAGAGCCGGCATTCGATGGCCGCGCCGTGCGTCGCGATGTCCTCCTGCGCGATCTTCTCGAAGCCCGCGAGCGACGGGCCCGCGGCCGCCAGCTTGATCTGCTGCTGCACCAGGTCCCAACCCGTCACCATCTCGGTGACCGGATGCTCGACCTGGATGCGCGTGTTCATCTCGAGGAAGAAGAATTCGAGCGAGTCCGCATCCACGATGAATTCGACCGTGCCCGGGCCGCGATAGCGCTGATGCGCAGCCAGTGCTGCAGCGGCCTTGGCCATGCGCGCGCGCAACCCGGCCGGCAACCCCGGCGCCGGGCTCTCCTCGATGATCTTCTGGAAGCGCCGCTGGATCGAGCACTCGCGCTCGAACAGGTGCACCGCGCTGCCGTCGCCGTAGCCGAACACCTGGATCTCCACATGCCGCGCGCGCGGCACGTAGCGCTCCAGGTAGATCGTGCCGTCCTTGAACGACTTGGCCGCGAGCTGCTGCGTGGCCGCCACCGAGGCCAGCAGTTTCTCGGGTGCATCCACCAGCCGCATGCCGATGCCCCCGCCGCCGCCCGTGGCCTTGACCAGCAACGGGTAACCCACGGCCGCGGCCGCTTCCTCGATGCCGGCCAGATCGTCGAGTGCGAAGCGCCGGCTGCCCGGCAGCGTCGGCACGCCGGCTGCCTTGGCGATTTCGCGGGCGCGCTCCTTGTCGCCCATCTCCTCGATGCTCTGCGGCGTGGGGCCGATCCACACCACGCCGGCGGCCTCGGCAGCGCGTGCGAAGGCCGTGTTCTCCGAGAGGAAACCGTAGCCCGGATGCACGCCTTTGGCGCCCTGCGCGACCGCGGCTGCCAGGATGCGCTCGTGGTTCAGGTAGCTCTCGGCCGGCGATGCGGGGCCGATGGCGACCGCGCGGTCGGCCATCTCCACATGCAGCGCCTTGGCGTCGGCCTCGGAATACACGGCGACGGTCTCGATGCCGAGTGCCTTGCAGGCGCGAATCACGCGGCAGGCAATCTCGCCGCGGTTGGCGATGAGGATGCGCTTCATCGCGTCAGTCCTCCGACGAGAGCTCGAGGCCGCCCGTTTCGGGCAGCAGCAGCGACGCGATGATCACCAGCAGGTAGCCACCCGCCGCCATGTAGCCGATGGCAATGCCCAGCGGCATCGAGGTGCTCATGTAGCCGATGAGCGCCGGGCAGATCGAGCCGACGGCACGGCCGAAGTTGTAGCAAAAGCCCTGGCCCGAACCTCGCACGCGGCTGGGGAACAGTTCGCTCAGATATGCCCCCATGCCAGAGAAAATCCCCGAGAGAAAGAAGCCGAGCGGAAAGCCGAGCACCAGCATCATCCCGTCGGTGATCGGGATCTGCGTGTACGCAATCACCAGCAGCCCGGCGCACAGCGCGAAGAGCATGAAGCAGCGGCGGCGGCCCAGCTTGTCCGAGAGCCACGCGCTCGTGAGGTAGCCCACGAACGAGCCGAGGATCAGCACCAGGAGATAGCCGCTGGTGTTGAACACCGAGAGGTTGCGCTCCATCTTCAGGTACGTCGGAAGCCACGTGGTCACCGCGTAGTAGGCGCCCTGCATGCCGGTGGCCAGGAGGCTCGCAAGGATCGTGGTCTTGAGCAGCTTGGGCGAGAAGATCTCCAGGAAGTTGCCCTTGTCGCCCTCCGCCTTCATGCGCGCACGGGTCTGGTGGTAGACCTCGGGGTCGCTGATGTTGCGGCGGATGTAGAGGATCAACAGCGCCGGCAGCACGCCGATCCAGAACAGCACGCGCCAGGCGAGCGCCGGCTCCAGAAAGGCATACACCGCCCAGAACGCGATGGCCGAGATGCCCCAGCCCACCGCCCAGCTGCTCTGCACCAGCCCCACCGCCTTGCCGCGGTGGCGCGCCTGGATCATCTCGGCGATCAGCACCGAGCCCACCGACCACTCGCCGCCGAAGCCCAGCCCCTGCAGCGCGCGCGTGACGAAGAGCTGCTCGGGCGACTGCGTGAAGCCGCTCAGGAAGGTGAAGAAGCTGAACCACAGCACCGTCAGTTGCAGGATGCGCACGCGGCCGTATTTGTCGGCCAGGATGCCCGCGAGCCAGCCGCCGATGGCCGAGGTGACCAGCGCACCGGTCGCGATGTAGCCGGCCTCGGTCTTGGTCATGCCCCACACCAGGATCAGCGTGGGGATCATGAAGGTGTAGATCATGTAGTCGAACGCATCGACGCCGTAGCCGGCGAAGGCGGCGACCAGCGTCCGGCGCTCCTGGGGTTTGGTTTCCTGCAGCCACATGGTGGAAATCCTCTAGGTGATGAAAAACAGAAAGACGGGTGTCGAAGAACGAGCGGCGCTCAGGCGAACGGAAGGTCGCGGTTGAGCAGGTCGGTGACCAGCATGTACCCCGGCGAGTGCGTGATGCACAGCGCGGGCTTGGCAGCCATCACCACCGCCTGCGGCGTCACGCCGCAGGCCCAGAACACGGGCAGCTCGTCGGGCGCGACGCGCACCGCGTCGCCGAAGTCGGGCCGGGCGATGTCGGCGATGCCGATGAGCGAGGGGTCGCCGATGTGCACCGGCGCGCCGTGCACCCTGGGCACGCGCGCGGTGATCTGCACCGCGCGAATGGCGTCGGCCGCCTTCATCGGCCGCATCGACACCACCATCGGCCCGTGGAAGGGGCCGGCCGGCACGGTCTGGATGTTCGTCCTGTACATGGCCACGTTCTTGCCCTCCTCCACGTGGCGCAGCGGAATGCCCGCATCGATGAGGCCGTGCTCGAACGAGAACGAGCAGCCCAGCACGAACGCCACGAAATCGCCCTGCCACAGGGCCTTCAGGTCATTCACCTCGTCCACCAGCACGCCCTCGCGGTAGACGCGGTAGGCGGGCACGTCGGTGCGGATGTCGATGTCGCGGCCCAACGTGGGCAGTTGCGGGTTGCCGGGCTGGCCGACCGCCAGCAGCGGGCACGGCTTCGGGTTGCTCTGGCAGAAGCGCATGAAATCCGAGGCCAGCTCCACCGGCAGGATCGCCAGGTTGCCCTGCACGTGCGCCGGAGTCAGCCCGCTCGTGTGGCGGCGCCAGCGGCCCGCCCGGATGGCCTGCCGTGCCTCGAAGGCGTTTGCGAAAGTCTCGTCGGGCGCCTGCATCGCACTGCCCGTATCCACCAATTCCATTGGGTACCTCTTGATGTCATGCTTTTGTGCTGGTGCAGGACTTGCATGCCGGCACACCGTCAATGGGGGGCGATGAAATCACGGCACGCCGATGACGTCGACTCAGAAATTGTTCGAGCCCTCGATAAGATTTTTTTAAGAACCGCCTTGCACCGAACACCGACGGACCGATGAACACACGCTTTCTGGAGACGCTGGTCGTCCTTTCCCGCCTGAAGAGCTTTCGCGAGACCGCGCAGGTGCTGCACACCACGCAGGCGGCCGCATCGCAGCGCATCGCGGCCCTGGAAGACGAACTAGGGGTTTTCCTTGTTGACCGCTCCAATCGCACCCTGACCCTCACGCCCATGGGCGAGCAGGTGGTGCGCCAGGCCGAGCGCATGCTGGCGCTGGAGCGCGAGCTCAAGCTCGCGACGCAGCCCGATGCGCCGCCCGCCGGGCGCGTGCGCATCGGTGTGATCGAGACGGTCGTGCACACCTGGCTCACGCCGCTGATCCACGGCATCACGCGGCGCTTTCCGGCGGTGGACCCGGACATCACCGTCGAGCCCGCGCGCAACCTCAGGGAGCAATTCCGCCAGCACAAGCTCGATCTGCTGATCCAGAACGATCCCGTGGAAGAAGCGGCCGGCAACGTGGAGCTCGAGGTGACGCCGCTGTCGCGCTTTCCGATCCGCTGGATCGCCCGGCCCGACGTGTGGCCCACGCAGGAGGTGCTCGCGCTCGAAGACCTGGAGCGCATTCCCGTGCTGACCTACGTGCGCACCTCCAGCCCGCACGCGCACGTGCGCGCGCTGTTCGCGGGGCGCGAGGCCGAGCCGCGCATCTGCAGCTTTCCGTCGGTGCAGTCGATCGTGCAGCTGGTGAAGGAAGGCTTCGGGGTGGCGGCGATTCCGCCGATCTTCGTGCAGCGCGAAATCGAAGCCGGGGACCTGAAGCTCTGCGAGGGGCCCGCCCTGCCGCCGCTGGTGGTGACGGTGACGCGGCCTCGGGAATCGTCGCCCGCCGTGACGGCGGTCGACACCATCATCCGGGAGGTGGTGGCCAGCTACTGCAAGGCGGCCGGGCCGCCGTGGGCGATCGACCTGCAGGAGGAGCTCGATGCCCTTCCCGCTGCGCCCCTCGCCGGCACCTGATCAGGACGCCTTCTGCACCAGCTTCAGCACGCTGGAGAAGTCCAGCGCGCCGTGGCCCGCCAGGCTGTGCGCCGCATACAGGCTGCGCGCGAGGCCGCCCAGGGGCGTGGCGGCGCGCACGGCCGCCGCGTTCTCCTGCGCCAGGCCCAGGTCCTTGAGCATCAGGTCGGTGCCGAAGCCGCCCACGTAGTTCTTCGAGGCGGGCGATGCCTCCATCACGCCGGGCATCGGGTTGTACTTCTCGAGCGCCCAGTTGCCGCCCGAGCTGCGGCGCATGATTTCGGAGAGCACCTTCGGATCGAGCCCGTTGGCCACCCCGAGCGCCAGCGCCTCGGAGGTGCCGATCATGAGGATGCCGAGCAGCATGTTGTTGCAGATCTTGGCAGTCTGCCCCGCGCCTGCCGCGCCCGCGTGGAAGATGTTGGCGCCCATCTTCTCGAGCACCGGGCGCGCGCGCTCCAGGTCGCGCGTCTCGCCACCGACCATGAAGGTCAGCGTGCCGGCGATCGCGCCGCCGGTGCCGCCCGAGACGGGCGCATCGATCATCGCGATGCCCTTGGCCTCCGCCGCTTCGGCCACCTTGCGCGAGGTGGCGGCGGCGATGGTGCTGCTGTCGATCACGAGCGTGCCGGCGCGGATGCTGTCGAGCAGCCCGGGCTTGCCCACGCCGCCCAGGTACAGGCCTTCGACGTGCGCGCTGGCCGGCAGCATGCTGATGACGACTTCGGCGTCGGCCACGGTCTCTGCGGCCGACTTGGCAATCGGCAGCCCCTCGGCGCCGAACTTCCTGCAGGCGTCGGCCGAGAGGTCGAAGGCGCTGAGCGTGTGGCCGGCCTTGAGCAGGTTCAGGGCCATCGGGCCGCCCATGTTGCCCAGGCCGATGAATGCGATCTTCATGTGTTTGTCTCCGTTGTCTTTGTGAATGCGGTGTCAGACCAGCGATGCGAGTTCGGCCGGCATCTCGCCGCGCGGGCGCAGGTGGTCGTCGATGAAGGCGGGCGTGATCTCTTCGATCGTCGCGGGGTTCCAGCGCGGGTTGCGGTCCTTGTCGATGAGCACCGCGCGGATGCCCTCGGCGAAGTCCTTGTGCGCGCAGAAGCCCAGCGACGCCCAGTACTCGAGCCGGAACACCTCGGCCAGCGACATGCGGTGCACGCGCTGCCAGAGCTCGAAGCTCAGCGCGGCCGAACTCGGCGCGCCCTTCACGAAAGTCTTGGAAGCGGACTGCAGCCACGGGTCTTCGCTCTGCAGGCCGCGCAGGCGGTTGGCGATGTCGAGAAGGTCGTCGCCGGCCATCAGCGCGTTGATGGCGTCGTAGTGCTCGCGCACCTTCGACGCCGGCAGCTCGGCGCCCTCGCCCGCCTTCGCGAGGATGCGCGAGAGCGTGGCGCGATCGGCCTTGCTCTCGCCCGCCCATGGCGCGGAGGCGACGGCGTCGAGCACCTGGTTCTTGCGCTCCTGCGGCACCAGCACGTCGGCCAGGCCACAGAAGATGGCATCGGCGGCGTTCAGGTTCGCGGCCGTGAGCGCCAGGAACAGCCCGGTGCGGCCGGGCGTGCGGCGCAGGAACCAGCTGCCGCCCACATCGGGGTACAGGCCGATGGCGATCTCGGGCATCGCGATGCGGCTCTGCGTCGTCACCACGCGGTGCGAGCAGCCCGACATCAGGCCCACGCCGCCGCCCATCACGATGCCGTGGCCCCAGCAGAGGAAGGGCTTGGGAAAGGTGTGGATCAGGTAGTCGAGCTCGTACTCTTCGCGGAAGAAGTCCTCGGCGTAGGTGTTGCGCGCGGGGCCGCATTCCAGCAGCGTCTGGTAGAGCTGGCGCAGGTCGCCGCCCGCGCAGAAGGCCTTCTCGCCGGCCGCCTGCAACAGCACGCCGACGATGCCGTCGTCTTTCGCCCACTCGCGCAGCTTGGGCGTGAGCAGGCGAACCATGTCCACGGAAAGTGCGTTGAGCGACGCGGGGGCGTTGAGCGTGGCGGTGGCGAAGCGCTGGCCGCCGGCGGTCTTGATTTCGTCGAAGAGAACTACGGAGTCGGTCATTGTCTTGAGGGGTTCCGGATGCGGGGCGTCAGCGGATATCGCTGTCCCCTTCCAGCAATTTTCGCGCAACGATCACGCGCATGATTTCGTTGGTGCCTTCCAGGATCTGGTGCACGCGGGTATCGCGCACCAAGCGTTCCAAAGGGAACTCGCTGAGGTAGCCGTAGCCGCCGTGCAGCTGCAGCGCGTCGTTGCAGATGTTGAAGCCCGCATCGGTCGCGAAGCGCTTGGCCATGGCGCAGTAGGTGCTGGCGTCGGCATGGCCCGCATCCAGCTTCGATGCGGCAAGCCGCACCATCTGCCGCGCGGCGACCAGCTCGGTCGCCATGTCGGCCAGCTTGAACTGCAGCGCCTGGAAGCTGGCGATCGGCTTGCCGAACTGCTGGCGCTCGTGCAGGTAGCGGCGCGCCGCATCGAGCGCGCCCTGCGCCGCGCCCACCGAGCAGGTCGCGATGTTGATGCGCCCGCCGTCCAGCCCCTTCATGGCGATGCGAAAGCCCTCGCCTTCCTTGCCCAAGAGGTTCTCGGCCGGGATGCGCACGTTGTCGAAGTTGATGGTGCGCGTGGGCTGGCTGTTCCAGCCCATCTTGTGTTCCTTCTTGCCGTAGCTCACGCCGGGCGCATCGGCCGGCACCGCGAAGGCCGAGATGCCGCCCGCGCCGCCGCCGCCCGTGCGCGCCATCAGCACCAGCACATCGGTCGCGCCCGCGCCCGAGATGAAGGCCTTGCCGCCATTGATGACGTATTCGTGGCCCTGCAGTTCGGCGCGCGTCTTGAGCGAACCGGCATCCGACCCGGCGCCCGGTTCGGTGAGGCAGTACGACGCGAGCTTGCGACCGCTCGTGAGGTCTTCGCCCCATTGCGCGGCCACCGCGTCGGTCGCCCAGGTGCCCAGCATCCACGTCGCCATGTTGTGGATCGTGATGAAGGCCGTGGTCGAGGGGTCGACCGCGGCCATCTCCTCGAACACCAGCGCCGCATCGAGCCGCGGCAGGCCGAGACCGCCCACGCGCTCGGGCGCATAGAGCCCGCAAAAGCCCAGCTCGCCGGCCTTGGCGATGGCCTCCTTCGGAAAGATGGCTTCCGCGTCCCACTGCGCCGCATGGGGCGCGAACTCGGCCCGTGCGAAGTCGCGCGCGGTCTGTGCAAAGGCGTTCTGTTCTTCGGACAGTTCGAAGTTCATTGTTCGCGACCCTTCCAGCGATCCAGTTCGTCGGTCCGTTTGCGGGTCGATTTCTCCAGGCATGCGCTGAACACCAGCGGCCAGATCGAGCCGCCTTCGTTCGCTTTCGCGGCCCGCTTGCAAGCGGGGTCGCGGCCCTTGAGCCAGGCGCGCTGCTCGGTGCGCAGCGCGACGCGCATCTGCGGCGAGAGCGTCTTCATCGCTTCGCCGTAGCGGATGTTGAGCACGGCATCCGCTGCACGAAAATCGCGCGCCGCGCAGGCGTTCATCTGCTGCTGGTTCCCGTTGGGATCGCAGTCGTCCGGACCGGCGTCGGCGGCTTGCGCGCCGCCGGCGAGCAATGCGAACGCAGCAACGGCACCCCAGGCCGCGACGCGAAGCCCGTGCCTCATTTGAGGCTGATCGTGGTGTTGACGCCGTGCGAGACGGTGCTGTCGTCGAACCAGCGTGCCGTCACGGTCTTGGTCTGCGTGTAGAACATGATGACCTGCTTGCCGTAGGGGCCGAGGTCGCCGAGCTTGGAAGCGCGCGAGCCGGTGAACGAGAACATCGGGACCGGCACCGGAATCGGCACGTTGATGCCGACCTGGCCGACATCGATGTCTTCCTGGAAGCGGCGCGCCGCGGCGCCCGACTGCGTGAAGATGGCCGTGCCGTTGCCGTTCGGGTTGCTGTTGATCATCTCGATGGCTTCGTCGATGGTCTCGGCATCGGCCACGCACAGCACCGGGCCGAACACTTCCTGGTCATAGATCGTCATGCCGGGCTTCACGCCCGTGAAGATCGTCGGGCCGACGAAGTTGCCCTTCTCGTAGCCGGGCACAGTGGGCTTGCGGCCGTCGAGCACGAGCTTGGCGCCGTCGGCCTCGCCGCGTTCGATGAGGCTGTTGACGCGGTCATAGGCTGCGCAGGAAACCAGCGGGCCCACGTCCACGCCCTTCTCGGTGCCGGCACCGATCTTCAGCGTCTTCGCCTTGGCAATCAGCTCGGGCACCCAGTTGCGCGCCTCGCCCACCAGCACCGCCACCGACACCGCCATGCAGCGCTGGCCGGCCGCACCGAAGCTCGCGCCGGCGAGCGCATTGAGCGTCTGCTCCTTGTTCGCGTCGGGCATCACGATGGCGTGGTTCTTCGCGCCCATCATGCATTGCGCACGCTTGCCGGCCAGCGTCGCGCGGTTGTAGACGTGCGTGCCGACCTTGGTCGAACCGACGAAGCTGATCGCCTTGATGTCCTTGTGGTCGCAGATGCCGTTGACGATGGCCTCGCCGCCGTGCACCACGTTCAGCACGCCGGGCGGAATGCCGGCTTCGAGCGCCAGTTCGCACAGGCGCATGGTGACCATCGGGTCCTGTTCGGAGGGCTTCAGCACGAAGGTGTTGCCGGTGACGATGGCCATCGGGAACATCCACAGCGGGATCATGGCGGGGAAGTTGAACGGCGTGATGCCGGCGCACACGCCCAGCGGCTGCAGCAGCGTGTAGGTGTCCACGCCATTGGCCACGTTGTTGGCCAGCTCGCCCAGTTGCAGGTTGCCGATGTTGGAGGCGTGCTCCACCACTTCGAGGCCACGGAACACGTCGCCTTCTGCGTCGGGCAGGGTCTTGCCCTGTTCGGCGGTGAGGATGGCCGCCAGCTCGCCCATGTGTTCACGGATGAGTTGCTGCAGCTTCAGGAAAATGCGGGCGCGCGCGCCGATGGGGGTCTTGCGCCAGGTCTTGAAGGCTTCCTTGGCGGAGGCCACGGCGGCATCGAGTTCGGCTTGCGTCGCGAAGGGCACGCGGGCCAGCACCTGCTGGGTGGCCGGGTTGACGATGTCGCGCCATTCGGTGGTCTTGGATTCGACGAGCTTGCCGCCGATCAAGAGCTTGACGGTGGCGATCTGGGTCGAAGGGGTGGTGGTGGCGTCCATGGGGGTTTGTCTCCTGTGAATCTCGGGAAGGCGATGCCGGTTCGGACCGGTGCAGCCCGCATCCTAGCTTTGCAGATTTGCGATGACAATAGACAAATATGCGCCACGGCTTTGCAAAAATGCAGATCCCGATCCGGCGACAACCAGGAGGCACGCGAGCACATGGACTGGGACAACCTGCGCTACTTTCTCGAACTGGCCCGCTCGGGCACGCTGATGAGCGCGGCGCGCCGGCTGGAGGTGGACCACACCACGGTCGCCCGGCGCATCCAGTCACTCGAAAAGGAAGTCGGCGCCCCGCTCTTCTCGCGCGAATCGGGCGGCCACCGGCTCACCGAAGCGGGCCGCCGGCTGCAGCCGCAGGTCGAGGCGATGGAGAGCGCCTTCCAGGCCGTGGAGAGCACTGCGCCTGCCTCGCAGGAGGGCCTGTCGGGCCTCGTGCGCATCGGCGCCACCGAGGGCTTCGGCACGGTGGTGCTCGCGCCGCAGCTCGCGCTCTTCGCGGCGCGGCACCCCAAGCTCACCATCGACCTGCTGGCGATGCCGCGGCTGGTGCACCTGTCGCGGCGCGAGGCCGACATCGTGATCTCGCTGGAGCGCCCGGCGCGCGGGCCGGTGGTGGTGACCAAGCTCACCGACTACACGCTGCGGCTCTATGCATCGAAGCAGTACCTCGCCGCGCACAAGCCGGTCAAGACGCGCGAAGACCTGCGCGGCCACACCTTCATCAGCTACGTGGACGACCTGCTGTTCAGCAAGGAGCTGCAGTACCTGGACGAGCTGCACCGGCCCGATGCGTTCGCGCTGCGCAGCACCAGCGTGCTCGCGCAGCACCGGGCCGTGGTGGCGGGTGCGGGAATCGCGGTGCTGCCGGCGTTCGTGGCAGAGAAAGACAGCGCGCTGAAGCCGGTGCTGCGGGGCCAGGCGAACTTCACGCGCACGTTCTGGATGTCGATGCCGGCAGAGACCAAGCACCTGGGGCGCATGCAGGCCGTGTGGAGCTTCCTGCGCGAGACGGCGCAGGCGCAGCAAGCAGTGCTGCTGCCGCAGAATGCCGGAGAATCCGAACAGCAAACCGACGCGCCCCCACGGCCGGTGCGCCCGCGCAAGCGGGGCGCATAGCACGTCATCGCAGGAGACACGCATGCCCCGTCACCGCCCCGCACGGCTCGAACACATCGCAGGCATCGGCGTCGACCGCATGGGCGCCATCGCGGACGATGCGGAGGGGCCGCCCTTTCTCCGGCTCGAGAACCTCGACGTCGATATCCCACCGGACCCTGAAGCCGTCGCGCGCACCCTGCGCGCGGCCTCGGAAGATTCGGACAACAGCTACCTGCCCTTCGTCGGCCAATCGCGATTGCGCGAAATTGCCGCGCGGCATGTGTCGGCGCTCTCGGGCGTGGACTACGGCCCGCGCAACTGCGTGATCTCCGCGGGCGGCCTCTCGGGCATCCTCAATGCGCTGCTCGCGACGGTCGAGGTGGGCGACGAGGTGCTGGTGACCGATCCGACCTATGCGGGCCTGCTCAACCGCATCCGCCTCGCAGGCGGCACGCCGAAGTACGTGCCCTTCCAGTTCACGCCCGGTGGCGAATGGAAGCTGGACCGCGCGGCGCTGCAAACCGCCATCGGGCCGCGCGTGCGCGTGATGCTGCTGATGTCGCCGTCGATGCCGACGGGCGGTTGTTTCGATGACGACGACTGGCGCGCCATCGCCGCGCTGTGCGTGCGGCATGACCTGACGCTGATCCTCGACACGGCCATGGAGCGCCTGCTCTACGACGGGCGCAAGGTGATTCACCCGGCGGGCCTCCCCGGCATGGCCGAGCGCACGATCACGGTGGGCTCGTCGGCCAAGGAACTGCGCATGATCGGCTGGCGCGTGGGCTGGACCGTGGCGCCGGAAAGCTACATGCCCGATTTGGTGGCCGTGTCGCTCGCCAATGTGGTCGTGCCCGTCGGCATCGCGCAGGACGCGGTGGCCACGGCGCTGGAACAGTCCGCTCGCACGCTCGCGCCGTATGTGGCCGAACTGGAACGCCGGCGCGACACGGTGCTGGACGAACTCAAGGGCCTGCCGGTCGGCATTCCGGCCGGTGGCTGGTCGCTGTTGCTGCGGACCAGCGATTTCGGCATCGACGGACAGACGCTGTCGGAACGTCTCCTGAAAGCACGCGTCTGCGCGACGGCGATGAAAGGCTGGGGCGAAACGCATGGCGCGCAGTACCTGCGCTTCGTGTTCTCCAACGAGCCCGTCGAGCGGCTGCGCGGGCTCAGCGACAAGGTGCGCGCTGCGCTGGGCGCTTGAGCGCTCAGGAGAAGAGGCGCTTCAGGAATCCGGGCTTTGCCACCGGCGCCGCGGCTTTTTCCAGCAGCTCGATCATCCCGTCGATGCGCGGCTTCTTGAGCCCCCGCGCGTAGTCGATGTAGCTCTCTTCCTTGTCCATGCTGTAGAACTGCGGCGGCATCGGCAGGCCCTGCACCGCCGCCAGCAGCACGCGCAGCGCGTCGAGCCGGTTCATGCGGATGGCGCTCGTGATCGCGGTCTCGCCGAACGACGGAATGATCTCGTTGGGCTGCGCGAGCCCCGCGCCGAGCAGCGTCCCGATCGCCGCGGCATCGCCTTCGACCGCCGCCGCGCCCAATGCATCGAGCGCCTTGTGCTTCTCCGGCGAAAGACTGGCCTTGTAGGCATCGCTGCGCTTGTCGTCTTCGTCGCGCGCGTCGCCGCCTTCCATGGTCATGAAGTCGGTCACGAGCGCCACGGGCTCGCCCGCTGCATCGAGCGCCCAGAAGCTCGGGTAGCTGCCGTCGCCCCAGCCGGAGCGGAAGATCACCATGTTGCTCGCCGAACCCGGCCCGAGCGGAAAGTGGTCGACGACGTCGGCATCGCCCATCTCGCCGGCGAGCACGTCGTCGTAGTAGTTGCTGAAATCGGGGTCGGCGGCTTCGCGCTTGTCGCGCTCGGCCATCGCGGTTGCGGCCTCCGGGCCCATGAAGCAACCGAGGCCTGCGTCGACCGGGTAGCCGTAGAACTCGTCGTCGCCCAGCGCGTCGGGCGACTCCCCTTCGATCAGCGCCATCTGCCAGGTCAGGTCGGCGGCGCGCACGCTGCCGCGGTCACGCAGCCACAGCACGGCCAGCGCATGCCGGCCCTTGTCGTGCAGCACTTCGACGGGGAACGCGCCGCGCGCCTGCAGTTCGCGCGCAAAGGGCTGGCGCTCGGGCTGCACCAGCGGGTCGCAGGCCACGATGCGGCCGCTCGTGATGTTCAGGGCGCCGCAAGGCAGGCGCTGCAGATGCACTGCGCGAAGCGCCTCGTCGTCGAGAAAGATGCTGCGAAGGTTGTCGATGTCGAGATAAGCCATGTGCGTAGTTTCTCATCCAAGAAAAAAGGGCCGCGAAAGCGGCCCCTTGTCGTCGTGGTGCGGGCGCACCTTACTGGATCAGCTTGGCACCCGTCTTCGCCTGCAGCGCATCGAAGCTCACGCCGGGCGCCAGCTCGATCACCTTCAGGCCTTCGGGCACCACGTCCATCACCGCGAGGTCGGTGATGATGCGGTCGACCACGCCCACGCCGGTCAGCGGCAGCGTGCACTTCTCCAGGATCTTCAGGTCCTCGGTGCCGTCCTTCTTCTTGGCCACGTGCTCCATCAGCACGATCACGCGCTTCACGCCGGCCACCAGGTCCATGGCGCCGCCCATGCCCTTGACCATCTTGCCGGGGATCATCCAGTTGGCCAGGTCGCCTTCGGCGCTCACCTGCATGGCGCCCAGGATCGACAGGTTGATCTTGCCGCCGCGGATCATCGCGAAGCTGTCGTGGCTGCCGAAGATGGCCGAGCCGGGGATGGTGGTCACGGTCTGCTTGCCGGCGTTGATGAGGTCGGCGTCGACGTTGTCCTCGGTCGGGAAGGCGCCGATGCCGAGCATGCCGTTCTCGCTCTGCAGCCACACTTCCTTGGTGCCGGTGTGGTTGGCCACCAGCGTCGGGATGCCGATGCCCAGGTTCACGTAGAAGCCGTCTTCGAGTTCTTGCGCGGCACGGGCCGCCATCTGGTCTTGGGTCCAGGGCATGTCAGGCTCCTTCTTTCTTGTTGACGACCTTGGCGGGCACTTCGCTGCCGGCCGCAGCCTGCGCGATGGCGGCCTGGGCCTCGACCTTGGCGGCAGCCGCATCGGCCGGCACCGCGGCGCTCACGGTGCGCTTCTCGATGCGCTTCTCGGGGTTGCTGTTGAGCACGATGCGGTGCACGTAGATGCCCGGCAGGTGGATGTCGTCCGGTGCCAGTTCGCCCACTTCGACGATCTTCTCGACCTCGACGATGCAGACCTTGCCGGCCATCGCGGCTGCGGGGTTGAAGTTGCGTGCCGTGAGGCGAAAGCGCAGGTTGCCCGACTTGTCGGCCACGTCGGCCTTCACCAGCGCCACGTCGGGCACGAGCGAATGCTCCATGACGTAGGTCTCGCCGCCGAACTCGCGCAGTTCCTTGCCCTCGGCCACTTGCGTGCCCACGCCGGTCTTGGTGAAGAAGGCCGGAATGCCGGCGCCGCCCGCGCGCAGCTTTTCGGCCAGCGTGCCCTGGGGCGTGAATTCGAGCTGCAGTTCGCCCGCGAGGTACTGGCGCTCGAACTCCTTGTTCTCGCCCACGTAGGAGGCGATCATCTTCTTGATCTGGCGCGTCTCGAGCAGCTTGCCGAGGCCGAAACCGTCGACGCCCGCGTTGTTCGAGATGACGGTGAGGTCCTGCACGGCGGAGTCCTTCAGCGCCTCGATCAGCGCCTCGGGAATGCCGCACAGGCCGAAGCCGCCGACCGCGAGCGTCTGCCCGTCGGCCACGACCCCCTTGAGTGCCGCGTCTGCGGAGGGATAAATCTTGTTCACTCGGGCTCCTTGATGGAATGGTGAAGAGTGGGTGGGTGATGGGGTGGGAAGCCGTCAACGATACTACGTACCCGCATACGTAGTATTTCGTAATGGTGACCCCCGATGCCCGAGATCGCCCTCCTGCCTGAAATCGACTACCGGCTGGCTTTCGAGCATGCCCCCGTCGGCATGGTCGTCTCGAGCAACCGCACCATCGTGGCCTGCAACCAGCGGGTGTGCGAGATCTTCGGCGCAACGCCCTCTGCCCTGGTGGGGCATTCGTTCAGCATCCTCTACCCCAGCGTGGCCGAGTTCGAGCGCATCGGCAAGCGCATGGAACCGTTCCTGAACGCCAACGGCAACTACGCCGACAACCGCATGATGAAACGGCTGGGCGGCCTGCATGGCGCGATGGCCGGCGAGACCTTCTGGTGCCACGTCACCGGCCACGCGATGAACCGTGCCGCGCCGCACGAGGCCGGCATCTGGACCTTCGAGGACCTGGGCTCGCGCCGCGCGGTGAAGGCCGAGCTCACGCCGCGCGAGCGCGAGGTGGCGGCGCAGGTGATGCGGGGGCTGACCTCCAAGGAGATCGGCAAGGCGCTGGGCATCAGCCACCGCACGGTGGAGCTGCACCGGGCGCGGCTGATGCGCAAGTACGCGGCGGCGACCACCGCGGAGCTGGTGCAGAAGCTCATCGCGGGCTAGCTTGCGCCGCGAGCCGGACCGCGTGTCCGGCCTCCATGTTTCGTCTGTAATCCGCGCCCGCTTCATCTGCATCGAAACGGGGGCGGACGCAATTCGTGCGGAACGCGTGACGCCGAGAGTACGGACATCGACTCTCTCTTCATCACCCGTTGCCACACAAGGACCCAGACACCATGAACCGTCGCTCTTTCTCCGCCGCCATCGTCGCAGGCGTTGCCGCATCCGCCCTCTCCACCCGCGGCCTCGCGCAGACGCTGGCACCGGGCGTGCGCAACGTGGTGCTGGTGCACGGCGCCTATGCCGACGGCTCCTGCTGGTCCGACGTGATCGGGCGGCTGCAGCAAGCGGGCCTGAAGGCCACCGCGGTGCAGAACCCGCTGACCTCGCTGGCCGACGACGTGGAGGCCACGCGGCGCATCCTGGCATTGCAGGACGGCCCGACGGTGCTGGTCGGCCACTCGTGGGCCGGCACGGTGATCAGCGAGGCGGGTGTCGACCCCAAGGTGTCGGCGCTCGTCTACGTGGCCGCGCGCGCCCCCGATGCCGGTGAGGACTACGGCGCGCTCGCCGCGAAGTTCCCCACGCCGCCCGCCTCCGCCGGCCTGGTCAAGGCGAACGGCTTTGCGCAGCTGAGCGAAGAGGCGTTCCTCCGCGACTTCGCGGGCGACCTCGATCCGGCCAGGGCGCGCGTGCTGTACGCCGTGCAGGGCCGCATCTCCGACACGCTTTTCGCCTCGCGCACCACGCAGGCCGCATGGCGCACCAAGCCCTCGTGGTACGCGGTTTCCACCAAGGACCGGACCACCTCGCCCGAGCTGGAGCGCTTTCTCGCCCAGCGCATGAAGGCGAAGACGATCGAGATCGAATCCAGCCATCTTTCATTGATTTCGCACCCGGACCGGATCGCCAGCCTGATCCTGGAGGCGGCGGGAAGTTCCAGGACCTGAACGCCCGATCGTTGCGAAAACGGAAACGCCGCATCGTCGAAAGCGCCGTGTCGCTCCCTTCCCCGAGGCCTATCTTCGAACCCATGCGAACAAGCCGTTCGCAGCCACTCAGGAGTATTTGATATGTCCACAGCCCTTCATTCCGAAAAGAACCTTCTTCAGCAAACCAGGCTGTCGGTCGCCCAGGTCCACGCCATCGCCACGCACCGCCTGCCGGTGACCCTGACGCTGGCGGCGATCATCCTGTCGGTGCTCGGCGTCAAGGCGTAGCGACGGCACGGCGCCATCGGGCGCGAACTTCAGGGCGCGAGCTCTGAAATCTCGATGAGGTTCAGGTCGGGGTCGCGCACGTAGACCGAGCGGATGCGCGAGGTGGCGCCCGTGCGCATGACGGGGCCTTCGACGATCGCCACGCCCTTCTCGCCCAGGCGTTCGATGACCGCTTCGAGCGGCACGCTGGCGATGAAGCACAGGTCCAGCGAGCCGGGCGTGGGCACATCGGCCTTCGGCTCGAACTCGTGCCCCTTCACGTGCAGGTTGATCTTCTGGTGGCCGAAACGAAAGGCCTTGCGGCCGGCGCCGAAGGTCTCCAGCGTCATGCCCAGCGCGTCGACGTAGAAGCGCACGCAGGCCTCTTCGTTCGCGGTCGTGAGCACCAGGTGATCCAGGTGGTCGATCATGGGTTTTTTCTCCTTGTGCGGACGCAGGCGACTCTAGAAGCAGATCGCGATGAAGAGAAGTGCCCATTCGGCAGCGAGACCTCGCGAATCACGAAGGCCGGACCGCCGTGTTCGCCCTGTCCGCCCTATTTCTTCTTCAGCGTGGACGCAGGCCTTGCAACGACCGGCGGCGCCACGGGCGCCTTGACCCAGCCGCGCAGCATCACGCCCAGCCAGATGCCGGCCGCAAAGATCACCCAGTACACCCAACCCGGCAGGTTCTCTGCGCCGCTGTGCAGGTTCATGCCGAAGGCCGCGCCGATGGCCATCAGCGGGAAAGTGAGCGCCGCGATGGTGTTGAGCTTGTGCTGCGCGCGGTTCATTTCCATGGCCGAGCGCGCCTGCGCCTCCGCGGCATGCGCGAGGCGGTAGTCCAGCGACATGCGCGTGTCCGCCAGCAGCAGTTCGAAGCCGCGCGATATTTCGACGGCGAGGTCGCGCAGGTCGACAAGCATCACGTCGTCCTTGACGGCCTCGCGGGCCGCCTGCAGCGTGTCCTGCATGTTCCGCGCGGCACGCGTGAGCGGCATCAGCGGGCCGAGGATCTGGAACAGGTCTTCCGAGGCCTCCGCCGCTTGGTGGCGGATCTCGAAGGTGCTGAACGCCGCGCGATAGCTCTCCAGCAGCTTGGCGAGCGCGCGTTCGCCGGGGTTGTTGCCCTTGTGCAGCCACGCCCCGTCGGGCTTGCGCAGGAACACCGAGGGCTTGCGCTCGGCGCCGGTGCCGGCGGGCGGCTCGTGCAGGATCACCATCAGGTGGCCCTGTTCGTGGATGATGCGCTGCGCGCCGTAGGTGGTCCCGCCCAGCCGCTGCTGCATCTCGGGAGGCAGCTCCCAGTCGTAGTCGATTCGTCTCGCCATCAGTCGGCCTGCAGTTCTTTCCACAAGGTGTCGAATTCGTCCGCGAAGCGGCGAACGAGCGTCGGGTCGTTGCTCAGGATCACGTTTTCCTCGTTGTAGTCGCAGGCGCTGCGGGTCCAGTTGTAGCTGCCGTTGATGAGCCGCGCGCCATCGAAGATCGCGAACTTGTGGTGCATGTGCGCCTCGGTGCGGTCCACCGCGACCGGAACGCCGGCCGCGCGCAGTTGCCCGACATCGCTGCCGCGGTCGAACTCCTTGTCGTTGTCGGTGATGAAGCGCACCGCCACGCCGCGCCGCTGCGCGGCCAGCACCTCGGCGGTGATGCGGTCGTCCGACAGCGTGAAGACGCACAGGTCCACCGAGCGCTTCGCCGCCTTCAGTTGCTGGTTGATCGCCTGCAGGCAGCCCGTGCCCGGGCTGAAGAAGGCCTGCGAGCGCACCGCCACCGCGTCGGGCGAGCGGCCGGTGTCGATCGCGCGCACCACGCCTTCGAGCCACTTGAGCAGCGACAGCTGCTCGGGGTCGGCCGTGCGCGCGCGCACCAGGTCGAAGGCGCGGTTGCGCAGCTGGCGCAGGCCGTCTTCGGGCGGCGAGGCTTCGCGCAGCGTGTGGACCAGCACGCGGCGCTCGTCGTCGCTCAGGCGCGCGTCGGCCAGGGTGGCGTCCAGTTGCGCGAGCAGTTCGGGCAAGG
The DNA here is from genome assembly GCF_900115685.1 of Variovorax sp. 770b2. Taxonomy (GTDB): domain Bacteria; phylum Pseudomonadota; class Gammaproteobacteria; order Burkholderiales; family Burkholderiaceae_C; genus Variovorax. The sequence continues at coordinate 2,446,894 of NZ_FOXJ01000001.1, forward strand.
CGGCCTGCGGCTCGCCGGCCACGGATGCGGAAGGGGTCTGCATGTCTCAGTGATCCTTGTCGGGTTTGGTCGGCGGCGCGCGCCTGGGCGCGGCCCGCGTCGCGTGCACTTCGGCGGCCAGCCGCTCCATGTCCTGCTTGATCGAGCGGTCGAGTTCGAGCCGGCGTTCGGTGGCGGTCACCAGCGGCAGGATCAGTTCGCGGTAGGTCACCGCGATCTGCAGCATCGCATCGGCCAGGCGCTGGCTTTCGCTCGCGCCTTCGGGGGGCGGCGCGGGCTTGAGCGCATCCACGGCGCGCGCCACGTCCAGCATGCTGCTCGCGATGCGCTGGCTGCCGTCCACGTCGGCGCCGCCGAGCTTGCGCTGCCGCACGAACGCCTCGCAGATGGCGGTCCAGCGCGCGCTTTCTTCCGGCGTCGGGCTGCCCAGCAGTTGCGCCAGGCGCAGCAGGTTTTCTTCCGCGCCGGTGGTCAGCGTCTGCGCCTCGCCGCGGTAGTGGTCGCGCAAGAGCGCATCGAGCTCGTCGTCGCGCATCAGCGCGGTGATCTTGCCCGCGAGCTTGGTCATGTTGCGGTAGCTGCCCTGCAGCTTGAACGGCGGCGCGGCGCGGTAGGCCTCCTGCTGCGCGGCCGATTCGATGTACGCGAGGTTGACCTTCAGCAGCAGGTCGCGCGCCCGGAACAGGCGCTGCAGCAGCGCCTTGATTTCTTCCAGCTCCACCGCGCTGTAGGCGTGCGAGAGCGCACTGCTCGGCACGTCGTGGCCCTGCGCCATCTTCACCAGCAGCGGCACGTCCTTCGGGTCGCGCGAGGCCAGCGGCATCAGCGTGGGGTTGGAGGTCAGGCTGTTCTCGATGTACGAGAGCGCGAAGGCCGCCTCGCGGCCGGAGAGCACGTCGCCCAGGTTGTAGATGTCGGCGCGGTTGGCCAGCATGTCCGGGATCTTGAACACGTCGCCCGACTCGGTGTAGGGGTTCCCCGCCATCACGATCGCGAAGCGCTTGCCGCGCATGTCGTAGCTGCGCGGCTCGCCGTTCCACACGCCCTCGATGCGGCGGGTGCCGTCGGCCAGCGCGATGAACTTCTGCAGGAACTCGGGGCTGGTGTGCTGGATGTCGTCCAGGTACAGCATCACGTTGCTGCCCATCGCCAGGCCCAGGTTGAGCTTTTCCAGCTCCTGCCGCGCCGCGCTGTTGGGCGCGTTGGCCGGGTCGATGGCCGTCACGCCGTGGCCGAGCGCCGGGCAGTTGATGCGCACGAAGATCAGGCCGAGCCGGTCCGCCACGTACTCCATCAGCGTGGTCTTGCCGTAGCCGGGCGGCGAGATCAGCAGCAGCAGACCCATGCGGTCGGTGCGGCTGCCCTCGCCCGCCGAGCCGATCTGCTTGGCCAGGTTGTCGCCGATGATGGGCAGGTAGAGCTCGTCGATCAGCTGGTTGCGCACGAACGTCGAGAGCGGCCTGGCCTGGAACTGGCCGAGCTTGAGCCGTGCCTTCTCGCGCTCCAGCAGCTCGTGGCGCAGGCTCTGCAGCGCCTCGTAGCCCGGCACCGCGTGCATGGTGTGGAACAGGAAGCGGCGCCAGAAGTCGTTGAGGTTCAGCGTGAGGCGGCCTTCGGCGACACGCGGGTGCTCGCCGCGCAGCCCTTCGACCGTGCGGTCCAGCGCCGCGTTGACGCGGGTGCGCTGCAGCGGAATGGCCAGCACGCTGGCTGCGTCGTCCACCCAGTCGATCGACTGCGGTGCCTGGTGCACGGCATAGGCGCGCACCCAGTCGCGCGCGAGGCGCCAGCGCTCCGCGGGCGGGGCGGCATCCAGGTCGTGCTGCCAGGCGTCGCGCCGGCCGCTGCGCTCCAGCTCGCGCAATAGCGCGGCCGCCAGGTCTTCGCCCGCACCCGAGACGGCCCAGGTTTCGCCGCCGCGCTCACCGGCCAGTTCGCGCACGAGGTAGGCGGCCGCCTGGTCGCACAGGGTGGAAACGCGGCCGTCGTGCGCGTCGCGTGCTTCTTCGTCCGCGCCTTGCGCCAGCGGCAGCATGTCGGGCACCACGTCGCGCGCGAAATGGTTCAGCGCGCGCGCCGTGTCCGCTTCGAGCTGCTCCAGCGCGTCGCGCCGGCCGAACAGGGTCTGCATCTGCATCGCGGCCCGCGCGCGCCGCAGCAGCGATTCGCGGTGTGCGATCAGGTGGCCGTGCTGCCAGTAGAGCAAGGCCAGCGCGCGCTCGGTCGGGCCCCAGGCCAGGAGGCCCGCCTGGTCCTGCATCGCGACGAGCGCGCCCAACAGGCGCAGGGCGTCGTCGTCGTGGATGCCTTTCTGGTAGCCCTCCTGGTACCGCGCGGCGGCGAAGCGGCGGACCATGTCGAGCAGCTGCGGATGCAGCGGGTCTTCGGCCAGCAACGTGAGCACATCGGCCCAGCTGCGCTCGGCCTTGCCGTCGAGCAGCGCTTCCAGCAGGCGCCCCGCAAGGTATTCGGCGCGCGAGAGTCCGGACGTCTCCGACACCAGCGACTGGTTCCAGTAGCGCTGCAGCGGCAGCAGGCGGGGCTCGTCCACCGGGCTCTGGTAGTCGGTGCCCGTCACCTGGTAGGCCATGCCTTCGTCGCGGGCGACCAGCGTCAGGTCGACCGGCTGGCGGTGCACGGTGAAGGCGTGGCGGCCCAGGCGCAGCGTGTCGCCGCCCTCGCTCACCAGCTCGCGCTTGTCGCGAATCGAGCGCAGCGCCTGGTCGCGCGCGGTCTTCAGGCGCGTGTCGAGCTCGTCGGCGGGCACCGCGGCGCCCAGCATGCGCAGGTCGGCAATCAGCGTGCGCAGCTTGCCGATCATCGGGTCGGCCGCGAAGTAGCTGTGGACCTGCGTCAGGTCGGCCAGCTGTGCGATGCGGCGCGGAATGCCGTCCAGGATGCGCCCCGCCGCATCGACCACGCCTTGGGCGCGGCGCTGCCGGGCTTCCACCAGGCTTTGGCGTCGCGCGGACAGCGCCTCGTAGACGGTCTCGCGCTTCTCGGCGATGTCGGCGAGGAAATCTTCCTGCTCGGCGAAGCGGCCTTCGATTTCCTCGAGCTGGGCCAGGAGGCGCGTGAGCGCGTCGTCGCACTTCTCGGGCGTGTCGGCGAACTCCAGCGCGTTTTCCACCGCCTGGCTGAAGAGCTTGAACTGCGCGCCGAACTCCGCGCGCGCCTCGGTCGCGCCCAATGACTTGCGCCGCATCCGCGCATCGGCGCGCATGCGGTTGATGTCGGCGTAGATCAGCGAGATGCGGTCCAGGATCGAGGTGCGGATCACCGCATCGCCGCCCGGCAGGCTCCCCAGCTGCTCGGTCAGCAAATCGAGGCCCGCGGCCTGCTCGTCGAGCGTCGCTAGCATCTGCCCGAGCGCGGGCGAGGTGGCCAGGTTGGGCAATTCAAGCGCGAGCTTGTCCAGCGCCTGGCGCTGGCCGTTGAAGGCGGTGTCGGCCGCCAGGAACTGCATCGCGCGTTCGCCGATGCGCTGCTGCTCGACCTCCAGCGCGGCGTCCATCGCGGCGATGCGCGGCAGGTCGGCGTAGCGCAGCTCCTTGAGCATCTGCAGCGCGCCGCGGCGCTCGCGCAGGCGCCCGAGCGCCTTCACGAAATCGTCGGGCGCGCGCCAGATGGTGCTGGCAATGTCGACCAGCAGCGCATGCTGCGCGTCCTCGGCCCGGGCCAGTGCGCGCGCGGTTTCGCGCCGGATGGTGTCGACCTTCTCGAATTCGGCCAGCGTGCTGCGCGCCACGTCGGCAATGCTGCGCAGCTCGGCCATGAGGCCGGTGGCCTCGGGCGCATCGAGCCAGAAATAGGCGTCGCTCACGCGGGTGCACTGGCGGATGAGGTCCTCGTAGGCGGCCTTGGTCGGCGCCTGCTCCCGCACCGCGCGGGCGATGCCCATGAGGTCGCTCACGCCGCGCACCAGCTCGGCGTTGCCGATCTTGCCGAAGAAGCCGGTGGCGGGCGGCTGCGCGCTCACATGCTCTTCGCTGGCGAAGGGCGTCTGCCACAGCTGCATCGGGTGCACGCGCGTCGGCTCGCAGTCGTTGTCGTGGAACACCAGGATGCGGCCGTCCGCAAAGCGCGCGTAGCCGTTGGCGATGATCGGCGTGGCGAGCTTCTTGTCGATCAGGTTGTAGTTGAAGAGCGCGTAGCGCCCCGGCTTCGGGTCGTAGAAGACATAGGCCACGTCCTCGCCGTTGGGCGAGCGCAGCATGCGCTTGAAGCGCAGGTGCTCCACCACCTCTGCCGGCAGGTCGAAGCGCTTGTATTCGCCGGACTGCAGGTAGTACCCACCCGGAAAAATGATGCCGTGGTCTTCGGGCAGCTGCACGCAGGAGCCGCCGATGGCGTCGATGCGCTCGACCTGCTGCGTGCGGATGTTGAACACCAGGTAGCGCGTGACCTGCTCGCGGTACGGCTTCACGCGCAGCAGGATCAACATGCCCAGCTTGGCCCAGGCGATCTCGGCATCGGTGAGCGACTGGCTCTTGTCCTCCACCGGCTCGCTGTAGATTCCGAGGCCCGTCTCGGTGTTGTTCTCGATCTTGATCGTGAGGTCGCCGCCCAGGGTTTCGACGAACACCGTGTCCAGCACGTTCACGTGCGGGTGCTTGCCGCCCACGTGGTCCTCGCGCGTGGCGACGGTCCATTCGAAATCGTGGCTCGCGGGCAGCGCGATGTCGCGCTCGCCGCGGTTGTCGATGTACTGGATGCTGCCGTCGCGCTCGATGGCCCAGCGGAACACGCGCACGTCGTGCAGCTGCTGGCCGATCTGGAACGAGGCGAGCAGCTTGTCCTGCGTCACGCGCAGCTGCAGCAGCGTGGCCTGCTTGTAGTAGGCGTAGAGCTCGCGAAAGTCGGAGACGAAGCGCGTGTCCTCCAGGAAGGTGCCGGCCAGCGGCACGGGCTGCAGCTCGTCGTTCTCGGTGGCAGCTTCGCCCGGCGATGCGAGGCGGTAGAGGCCGAACACGTCGCCCACGGCCGTTTCCTTGCGAAGGCCGATGAACACGTTGTAGCCGAACAAGAGCAGGTCGCCGATGCGCACGATGTCGCGCGCCACGGCGTTGTTCTCGGTGCGCGCGCGCGTGCGCAGGATCAGGGTCTGGTCGGAGCGGCCGAACTCGGCCAGCCGCTGCTCGTTGAGCGCCTGCGTCTTCTTGAGCAGGCCCTCGCCCTGGGTTTCGAGCCGCTTCTTCAGCAGGTCGTAGCTGCCGCTGCCCGAGACCAGCGCTTCGGTCGGGTCGGTTGGCGCCTGGGCGCCGGATGGCGCGCCGGTTTCGTCGGTGGGTTGCATGGATCGGCGCGGTCAGGCCGCGCGCAGCAGTGCGAGCAGTTCGTCGCGGTGGGGCTGGGTGTCGAGCCAGGCGCGGATGCGGTCCAGCTCGTCGATGCAGTCGTTGCCGTAGCGGCGGCGCAGCGCGGCCAGGCGGGCTTCGCGCACCTCCTCGGTCTGCAGGCGCCGCTGCCATCCGTCGGACAGCAGTTCGTCGAGCCGGCCCGCGAGGCCGCGGCTCACGAGGGCGCGCCACTCGCCCGCGTCGAACCACAGGTTCTGGCAGGCCACGCAGCGGTCGATGCGGAAGTCGGGCCCCGCGCTCACGCGCAGGCGCTGCATCAGCCGGTCGCACTCGGGGCAGTGGCGCACGGCGGCGAGGTCGAACACCTCGATCACTTCGTCGTCGACCTCGTGCGGCACGCGCTTCGGGTCGGCGGCCTTCCAGGCACGCCAGTCGTCCATGGCCATCACCATGCCGCTGCAATCGGCGCACTGCACGCCCAGCAGTGCCTCGGCCAGCGCCACCGGCTGCATCGGCGCGCGGCCGGTGCAGCTGCACTTCAGGTTGGGGTTCACTGCACGTTCCCGTTCAACGGACGGAAAGTGGAGATCAGGTTCTGCAGCGCCGACTTCTGCTTGTCGGTGCCATCGGCGGCGATGCGGCTCATCAGCGAGGCGACGCTCAGGTTCTGGATCTCGCCCGACGAATTGCCCAGCGCGCCGACGATGTCGCGCAGGTCCTTCACCACGTCGCGTTCGCCCGAGAGCTGGTCCTTGAAGGCGACCTGCACCGCCTGGCTCTTGGAGATGACGCCGTCGATGCCCTTGCCCACCGAGAGCGAGCGCACGAAGCTGTCGAAGTAGTCGCCCGAGCCGCCCACGATGTCGATCTTGGCGTTGGCCAGCGCCGTGCCCAGCACGTCGGCCTGTTCCTTGGCGATGGACGTTTGCGCGTCGATGCCCTTCATGGTCTCGATGTGCGACTTCTCCAGGCGCATGCGGAACTCTTCGTGGTCGCGGGTTTCGGGGCTCATCGACTTCATGGCCTCGAACTTCTCGTGCAGGCCCTTGGCCTCGGCGTTGAAGCGGGCCTCGATCACCTGCGCATCGGCCTGGCCGGACTTGAGCGTGGCTTCGGCGTCGGCCGTGCGCACGTTCACGTCGGCGAGGCCGAGCTTTTCCTTGCCCGAGGCTTCGGCATCGAACTTGGCGCGCATGCCGGCGGCTTCGGCCTGCGAGCGCGCCTCGATCACCTGCGCGTCGGCCTGGCCGGCCTTGAGGATCGCGTCGGCATCGGCCTGGCGCACGTGCACGTCGGCCAGGCCCAGCTTTTCCTTGCCCGAGGCTTCGGCCTCGAAGGTGGCCAGGCGCGCCTGCGCGGTGGCGATCTCGACCTTGGCGGCGGCCAGGCCCGGTGCGGCGGAAATGGCTTCCATGCCCTCGGCTTCGCGCTTCTTCGATTCGGCATCGCGCTCGGCCACCTTCAGCTTCGCATCGGCCAGCGTGAGTTCTTCGGCCGCCTTGTGGCGCGCGCGCTTTTCCTGGGTTTCGGCCGCCTTCACGTCGATCACCATCTTCTCGTCGGCCTGGCCCTCGGCCATGATCACGACCGACTTCTTGGTGCGCTCGGCTTCGGCCACCACGCGCAGTTCCTTGATGGCCTCTTCCTGCTCGGCCACCGTGCGCTCGACCACGATGCGCTCGCGGATCACGTCCGCAATCGCCTTCTTCTGCACTTCGACGGCCTTGTCCTTCTCGATGCGCTGCAGCGTCACTTCCTTCTCGCGGTCGACGATCTCCAGGTCGCGGGCACGCGTGACCTTTTCTTCCTCGACGGCCACCGCGCGCTTGCGGTTGTTCTCGGCCACTTCCTTTTCGCGCTGCACGTTCTCCTGCTGCACGGCCACGGTCTGCTCCGAGAGCAGGCGCGCGGTTTCGGACTTGGTGCGCTCTTCGGACTGGATCTTGGAAGTCTCGGCCTCTTCGCGGGCACGCACGCTGGCAATTTCGCGGTGCTGGCGCGAAGTGGCGTCGGCCTGCTGGCGCTCCAGTTCGAGCAGCGCTTCCTGCGTCTCGACGTTCTTCTTCTTGATCTGCATTTCCTCGTTGCGGCGCAGCTCGTTGGTGCGCACATGCTCGACCGCCGTGAGTTCGGTGATCTTCTTGATGCCCTGCGCATCGAGGATGTTGTTGGCGTCCAGCTCCGACAGCGGGGTCTGCTCCAGGTAGTCGATGGCCGCGTCTTCGAGCACGTAGCCCGAGAGGTCGTTGCCGATCTGGCTGATGATCTGGTCGCGGAAGCCGTCGCGTGCCTGGTAGAGGTCCACGAAGTCCATCGACTTGCCCACCGTCTTGAGCGCCTCGGAGAACTTGGCGGAGAACAGCTCCTCCAGCGTCTCGTGGTTGGAGGCCCGCGCGCAGCCGATGCCCTGCGCCACCTTCAGCACGTCGTCGGCGGTCTTGTTCACGCGCACGAAGAACTTCACCTTGATGTCCGCGCGGATGTTGTCGCGGCAGATGAGGCCTTCGTTGCCGGAGCGGTCGATCTCGATGGTCTTGACCGAGATGTCCATCAGCTCGGCCTTGTGGATGATCGGATAGACCATGCGCCCGGTGAAGGTCACCTCGGGCTCGGCGCGCAGCGTGTTCACGATGAGTGCGTGGCCTTGTTCGATCTTTCGATAGAACTTGGCGAACATCGCGAACAGGCCAAGGATGACCACGGCCAGTATGACCACGGCAAAGATGATGGGCTCCATTTTTTCTCCAGATTTGCTTTGAGAGCGGACGAACAGTAAGGGGTGCGCGTGATCAGACGATGTCTTCGTGCGCCGCGATGAGGTAGCGCCCGGCCACCTCGTCGTATTCGAGGATGAGCGCGTGCGAGCCGCGCTTGAGCGTGTTGGGCGTGGGTGCCCAGACGCGGATGTTGAGGCTCGCGCCGCGGCGCGAGATTTCGGCGCGGCCGTCCTTTTCGTTCACCACGCCGGTGACCACGCGGCAGGCCTGGCCGACCAGCGCGGCGTTGCTCACGGCCGTGTGGCTCACGAAGAGGCCGCGCAGCGGCCGGATGGCGATGGCCGTGACGGGAATGGCGATGGCCGCGCTGACCACCAGCAGCACCGTGCCGGCCACGAGCTTGAGCAGCATCGTCGGCACCAGCGGCAGCAGCCACTCGCCGCCGAGGCAGCACACGGTCCACGACACCAGCACCAGCAGGCTCACCGCCACCGAGAACGGCACGCCGTTCAGGCCGAAGGCCACGACGTAGCTGGCGAGCTGGCCGACATCGCTGGAGTCGCCGTCGGCATGCGTGTGCAGGTCGACGTCGATGCCGCTGTGTTCGATGTCGACCATGCCGAGCACCGCGAGCACCCAATAGATCACCACGACGCCCAGCAGCACCGTGTAGATCGCGGTGGGGTACGCCACCACCGCATCCATGAAATTGCCCATTGATCCTCCCGCGAGCGGGTTGTGTTTGTTGTTCTATTTGCGGCCCGGCTTCCCTGCGCCGGCGCCCTTCTTCTCACCACTTGCAAATGCAATCAGGTCGCGCGTGGCCCTCTCCTTGATGGCCAGCCGGTCGTCGGCGGCCAGGCCGTAGCGCTTCGCCAGGAATTCGTAGTCCGCCCCACTGAGCGAGACCGTCAGGCGCGGGCGCTTGGGCCTGGACGTGGTCGCAAGGCCCAGCACCTGGCGGATCTGGTCGGAGGTGGACACGTGCTGCTCGAAAGCCGCCGTGCGCACCGCCTCCAGCACGGCCTCCTCCACGTCGAACGCCACCTGCACGGCGCGTATCGCCTCGTCCGAGCCCTGCCAGCGAACCGGCTTGACCCGCACGTTCATTCGGAGGCGGCTCCGCTCGGGTTGGCCTGGCGGGCGCGGATGCGCTCCATCACCTTGCCGGTGCGGTCGGCGTCGCTGCCGATGCCCGCGGCGGCCAGCTTCTTCTCCAGTGCCTGGTGGCCCAGTTCGTTTTCGAGCGCCTGGCTGGCCGTCATGCGGTCGGCCAGGTCTTCGTGGCGCGCGCGGATGCGTTCGAGCGATTCGCGCGCATTGGCCAGGCGCGAGCCGCCGCTGCCGATGTTCTCGGAAATGGACTGCGTGGCGCGGTAGACGCTCTCGGTGGTCTTGGCGATGCCGATCTCGCGCTCGTGCTCGCGGATGCGCGCCTCGGCCGACTTGATCAGTTCCTTCAACCTGGAGACCTGCAGCGCATACGAGGCGTGGGCCTTGGCCTGCTCCTCGAGCTCCTGCTCGATGGTGCCGACCTTGGCCGCCACGTCCAGCGCGAGGCCTTCCTGCGTCTTGTTGAGCGCCTCCACCGCGAGGCCTTCGTAGCGCGCGATCTCGTTCTTCAGGCGCTCGATCTCGCGGGCCGACTGCATCTCCTTGGCCATCACGCCGGTGAGGTCGCCCTTGGCCTTCCCGATGCTGTGCTTGGCGTCGATGATTTCCTGCTCGTAGATGCGCGTGGCGTTGCTGTCGACCACGCTCTCGCCGATTTCGCGCGCGCTGCCGCGCAGCAGGGTGACAAGCTTCTTGATGACTGTCATGGGGGTCTCCGCTTAATTCAGGAATTCGGACAGGGCGTCCAGCGCATCGAGCGCGTTGTCGCTGAGCACGGCCACTTCGCGTGCGACGTCTTCCACGCGCGCATTGCGTCCCAGCGCACCGGTGAGCACGTAGCGGCCATCCACGCGCCCGAAGGACGACAGGGGCACCGACGGGTTCAGGTCGAGCAGCGATTCGAGCAACTCGGTGCGGCGCTCGGGCTTGACCTCGTCTTCGGTCCAGAGGTAGCAGATGCAGATGATCTGCATGTCGGAACTGGTAATGAAGATAGGCAGCTCATCGCGCCCCTCGATGCTCACCTGGACCACGGGCGTGCTGCCCGGAATGGGCTGCAGCTGCACCGGCAGCCCGCCCATTGCGGCGCCCGCCAGCGCATCGAGGCCCTTGAGTTGATCGAGCAGTGATTGCATACCTCTCCTTGTGGTCATGTCCCGTTGGAAGCGATCGGGACTTCGATGCGTTCACTATATGTGTGACGACATATCATGTCAAAAAATATCTTTTTTCACACCCATGACTTTCGGCACTGGTGCGATTCATGATCCGCCGATGACCAGCCCGACACCTCCCCACATCGCGATCGCCACCGAAGAAGAAGTCAGGAGCGGCGTGCTCGGCCGCCACCTGCGGCAGTTCAACTACGGCTTCGTCGGCGAGTACCCGCAGGCGCAGCCGGTGTGCCTCAACGCCAGGGATGCGAGCGAAGAACTGGTGGGCGGACTGCGCGCCTACGTCTTCCTGAATTGGCTTCGCATCGATGTGCTCTGGGTGGCCGAGGCCGCACGCGGCCAACGACTGGGCACGCGCCTGCTCGCCGAGGCCGAAGCGCGCGCCATGAAGCTGGGGGCGCGCGGCGCGGCGCTCGAAACCTTCGAGTGGCAGGCCCGCGGCTTCTATCTCAAGCAGGGCTATGAGGAATACGGGCGCATCGACGACTACGTCAAAGGCTTCTATCTCGCCTCGATGAAGAAGAAGCTCTGAGCTGCGCCCACGCTCACCCTCGCATTCACACCTGGAACCCCGCCTTCAGCGCTTCGCGCAAGTGATCGACAAACAAGGTCACGGCCCGCGGTATGTGCAGCGAATACGGCCGGATGGCGTAGATCTCTTCGGCGAAAGCCCCCGTGGGCCGCCAGTCGGGCAGCACCTCCACCAGCTTGCCCGACTGCAGGCCCGCTTGCGCGCTGAAGTCCGGCAGCAGCGCGACGCCCAGGCCGGCTTGCGCGGCGTCGCGAAGCGCCTCGCTGTTGTTGGCCGCCAGCGGCCCGTCGATGGGCACGGTCATGCGCTCGGCCTGGCGCGCGCGGCCACCGCGCCGCTCGAACGACCACACGTTCGTCTCCTGCCCGCGCGGGTAGTGCAGGCAATCGTGCGCGGCCAGCATGTGCGGCGTGAGCGGCGTGCCCTTGCGGCGCAGATAGGCACGGCTCGCCACCAGCACCGAGCGCGTGGCGCACAGCCGCCAGGCCACGTGCGTGTCGGGCGGCGCGGACGCATGCCGGATCGCCAGGTCGAAGCCCTCCATCGCCAGCGAACTGAGCCGGTCCGAGAACTCCATCTCGATGCGGATCGACGGATGGGCCAGGAGAAATTCGGTCAGTCGCGGCACCAGTTGCTGCCGCCCCAGCGCCACCGGCACGGTGACCCGGATCAGCCCGCGCGGCTCGCCGGCCAGGTCACGCGCGTTCAGGAAACTGTGGGCGATCTGCTCGAAGGGCTCGCGGGTCTGGTCCACCAGGCGCTGTCCGGCCTCGGTGAGCCGCATGCTGCGCGTGGTCCGGCGCACCAGGGTGACGCCCACCGCCCGCTCCAGCTCGGTGATGCGCTGGCTCATCGCGGCCTTGCTCACGCCCAGCCGCGCGGCGGCGGCGGTGTAGCTGCCCTGCTGGCCGAGCACGATCAGCCAGTGCAGATGGGCCCAGAGCGACTCGGCTTTTTTCGTATCCATGGTTCCATTGTTCAGTTTGGCGAACAAACAATTCAGCGCTGGAGTATAGGCAGGCACCCCTCGCCTTCCTAGACTTGGGCGCATCCCCACCACTTCTTGGCCCTCCCATGACCTCTGCATCCTCAAAGCCCGGATCGATTGCCCACTTCATCGCAGGCCAGCACGCGCCCGGCGAATCGAGCCGCACGCAGGACGTGACCAATCCCGCGACCGGCGCCGTCACCGCCAAGGTCGCCCTCGGCGCCATTGCCGATGTGAACGCCGCCGTGGCCGCCGCCAATGCGGCCTTCCCGGCCTGGGCCGACACGCCGCCGATCCGCCGGGCGCGCGTGATGTTCAAGTTCCTGCAGCTGCTCAACGAGCACAAGGACGAGCTCGCCCACCTCATCACCGCCGAGCACGGCAAGGTCTTCACCGACGCGCAGGGTGAAGTCAGCCGCGGCATCGACATCGTCGAGTTCGCCTGCGGCATCCCGCAGCTGCTCAAGGGCGACTTCACCGACCAGGTGAGCACCGGCATCGACAACTGGACGCTGCGCCAGCCCCTGGGCGTGGTCGCCGGCATCACGCCCTTCAACTTCCCGGTGATGGTGCCGATGTGGATGTTCCCGGTGGCCATTGCCGCGGGCAACACCTTCGTGCTCAAGCCCAGCCCGACCGACCCGAGCCCGTCGCTGCGCATCGCCGAGCTGTTCAAGGAAGCGGGCCTGCCCGATGGCGTGTTCAACGTCGTGCAGGGCGACAAGGTCGCGGTCGATGCGCTGATCGAGCACCCCGACGTCAAGGCCGTGAGCTTCGTCGGCTCCACGCCCATTGCCAACTACATCTACGAAACGGGCGCCCGCCACGGCAAGCGCGTGCAGGCGCTGGGCGGCGCGAAGAACCACATGGTGGTCATGCCCGACGCCGACATCGACCAGACGGTCGATGCGCTGATCGGCGCGGGCTACGGCTCGGCCGGCGAGCGCTGCATGGCGATCAGCGTGGCGGTGCTGGTGGGCGACGTGGCCGACAAGGTCATCCCCAAGCTCATCGAGCGCACGAAGTCGCTGAAGGTCTTGAACGGCACCAACCTCGCGGCCGAGATGGGCCCGATCGTCACGCGCGCTGCGCACGAGCGCATCACCGGCTACATCGCCCTGGGCGAGAAGGAAGGCGCCAAGCTCCTGGTCGATGGCCGTTCGTTCGACGGCAACGTGGCCGGCGAGGGTTGCGGCGACGGCTTCTGGATGGGCGGCACATTGTTCGACCACGTCACGCCCGAGATGCGCATCTACAAGGAAGAGATCTTCGGCCCGGTGCTCAGCTGCGTGCGCGTGGCCAATTTCAAGGACGCGGTGGACCTCATCAACGCCCACGAGTTCGGCAACGGCGTGAGCTGCTTCACCCGCGACGGCAACGTGGCGCGCGAGTTCAGCCGCCGCATCCAGGTGGGCATGGTGGGCATCAACGTGCCGATCCCGGTGCCCATGGCCTGGCACGGCTTCGGCGGCTGGAAGAAGAGCCTGTTCGGCGACATGCACGCCTACGGCGAAGAAGGCGTGCGCTTCTACACCAAGCAGAAGTCGATCATGCAGCGCTGGCCCGAGAGCACGCCCAAGGGCGCCGAGTTCGTGATGCCGACGGCCAAGTAAAGACTTGACGGCCACCTGACCGGGTGGCTGTACAAAAGACTGACTTGCCCGGGCGCGCGGGAGCCGCGAGACTTTGCGCATGATCTCGCTCCTGCATTCATGACGACCAGCAAGCTCGCCCGGCGCCTGTCGGCTGTTCCCTCCACTTTGCGGATTCCCCTGGCCGCGCGCGCGTCCGGCGACGCCATCTTTCCGCAGGTGGCCGTGCGGGACGCCTATGCCGCGGCCATCCTGGAGAAGATCCGCGACGACGGGCAGGCCCTGCCCGAAGACCGGGCGACCATCTACGGCATCCTGGCGCGCACGCGCCGCTTTCGCAGCCTCGCGCAGGATTTTCTGAAGCGCCATCCCGGCGCGCACGTGGTGAACATGGGCTGCGGCCTCAGCCACTACTTCCAGTGGCTGGACGACGACAAGTCGCGCATGACCGATGCCGACCTGCCCGAGGTGCTCGCGCTGCGCCGCGAACTCATCCCCGAGACCCATCCGCGCCACGACGTGCGCGAGCTCGACCTGACATCGCCCGACTGGTGGGACCAGCTGGGCCTGCCGAAGAAGCGCAACGCGCAGCCGGTCTTTCTCTTCACCGAGGGCGTGTTCATGTACCTGAAGCCCGAGACCGTGCAGGCCGTGCTCGCCGCCTTCGGCGAGCGGGCGCCCGCGGGCTCGGTGCTGGCCTTCGACGCCATGTGCTGGATCGCCACCGGCCGCGCCCGCAACCATCCGTCGGTGCGGCCGACGGGCGCCGAGTTTCTCTGGGGCCTGCGCCGGCCCGCGGACCTGACCGAGCCGCACCCGCGCCTGCGCCTGGACAGCACCTACCGCGTGATGGAAGGCTTCGGCCTCGCCTCCACGGTGCTCGGCCCGGTGTTCCGCATGGTCTTCGGCGTGCCGCTCTATGCGGTGTATGCGCTGGGCACCGTGGACATGCTGAAGGTCGCCGATACATAAACGCACAATTCTCCGAATCGACGGCTTTGTCCGGCCTGCATTGCGCGGAATGGCTGACGCGGGGTGCCGCTGCAGATGCGGCATGCTGGCGGCTGCTTCCATCGCGGAAAATCACTCCGCGCCTCGCTCCGTTTTCCCTTCCCCCCAAAGAACCGAAACCCTCAAGAAACACATGCTTGATCGCCGATCCTTCCTTGCCGCAGGTGGTGCCGCCGCCGCACTCGCCGCCCTTGGACTGCCCGAAGAGGCGCTGGCCGCCAACGGCCTGCAACTGAGCCAGCCTTCGCCCTTCTCGTTCGATCGGCTCGTCGCGCAGGCCAAGCGGCTGGCCGCGCAGCCTTATGTCGCCGCCACGCCGCTCGCACCCGAGGTGCTCGAGAAGATCGACTACGACGCCCACGGCAAGATCAGGTTCGACCCCGCCAACGCCCTCTTCCGCGAAGGGCCCGGCGCGTTCCCCGTCACCTTCTTTCACCTGGGCCGCTTCTTCCAGACGCCGGTGCGCATGCACGTGCTGGAGAACTCCGACGGCGACGCCTTCGCCCGCGAAGTGCTCTACAGCCCCGACTACTTCTCGATGCCCCCCGACAGCCCCGCGCGGGCGCTCCCGCCCGGCGCGGGCTTCGCGGGCTTTCGCCTGCAGGAAAGCCGCCTGGGCGACCAGGGCAAGCTCGACTGGCAGAAGAACGACTGGGTCGCTTTCCTGGGTGCCTCGTACTTCCGCGCGATCGGCGAGCTGTACCAGTACGGCCTGTCGGCGCGCGGCCTCGCGCTGGACGTGGCGGTGCCCGACAAGCCCGAGGAATTCCCCACCTTCACGCGCTTTTATTTCGAGACGCCGGCCGCGAACAACACCACCTCGATGACCGTCTACGCCCTGCTCGAAGGGCCGAGCGTCACGGGCGTCTTCAAGTTCGTGATGCAGCGCGGCAAGGCCGTGATCATGGACATCGACTCGCGCCTGTTCCTGCGCCGCGACGTGGCGCGCCTGGGCCTGGTGCCGCTCACCTCGATGTACTGGTACTCCGAGACCATCAAGCCCACCGCCATCGACTGGCGGCCCGAGGTGCACGACTCCGATGGCCTGGCGATCTGGAACGGCGCGGGCGAGCGCATCTGGCGCCCGCTCAACAACCCCACGCAGACGCGCGCCTCCGCCTTCGCCGACACCAGGCCGCGCGGCTTCGGCCTCTTGCAGCGCGACCGGTCGTTCGACCATTACCAGGACGGCGTCGGCTACGAGAAGCGCCCCAGCCTCTGGATCGAGCCGCTGGGCGACTGGGGCGAAGGCTCGGTGCAGCTCATCGAGATTCCGACGGACGACGAGATCCACGACAACGTCGTCGCCTTCTGGGTGCCCAAGGCCGATGCCAAGGCCGGCGCGAGCTACAGCCTGCAGTACCGGCTGCACTGGACCGACCAGGAGCCCTTTCCCTCGCCGCTCGCGCGCTGCGTGGCCACGCGCATCGGCCGCGGCGGCCAGCCGGGCCAGCCGCGTCCGCAGGGCGTGCGCAAGTTCATGGTCGAGTTCATCGGCCAGCCGCTCACCACGGTGCCCTTCGGCGTGAAGCCCGAGCTCGTGCTGACGGCGCCGCGCGGCAAGTTCTCGTATGTGTTCGCCGAGGCCGTGCCCAACGGCGTGCCCGGCCACTGGCGCGCGCAGTTCGACTTCACGCCCGAGGGCAACGAGCCGATCGACATGCGGCTCTACCTGAAGAACGGCGAGCAGACGTTGACGGAGACCTGGCTGTACCAGTACCAGCCGGGGTGATGGGGCCGAAGCCGCGGGCGCTTCAGCGCTTGGCGGCCTTGTTGTAGGGCGCAAAGATCTCCACCGCCCAATCGACGAACACGCGCAGCTTGGCGCTCAGGTGCCGGTTGGGCGGGTACACGACGTGGATGGCGTGCGGCTCGGGCGCCCAGCCCTGCAGCAGCTCGACCAGCGCACCGCTGGCCATGTGCGGCGCGGCCATGAACGCGAAGGTCTGCCCCACGCCCAGCCCCGTGAGCAGCGTCGTCAAATGCGCGGTGCTCTCGTTCACCGCCACGACCGAATGCCCGTTGATCTCGATGCGCTCGTCGCCGCGCGCATAGCGCAGCGGAAAGGGTCGGTTGCTCAGCGACGAGAAATAGCTCAGCACGCGGTGCGAGCCATCGCTCAGGTCGGCGGGCACCTTCGGCACGCCGTGGCGCTTCAGGTAGCCGGGCGTCGCGCAGGTCACGTAGGGCAGCAGCGCGATGCGGCGCGCGACCAGTTGCTGGTCGCTCAGCACGCCGCCGCGGATCACGCAATCGACCGCATCGCCGATGAGATCGACCGGCCGGTCGCTCACGCCCAGTTCGAGCTGGATCTCCGGGTAGCGCGCATGAAACGCGGGCAGCTGCGGAATCAGTATCCGGTTGGCCAGCGAAGAGCCGATGTCCACGCGCAGCCGGCCGCGCGGATTGGCCTGCGCGTTCGTCAGGTCCGATTCGATGTCTTCCAGCTCGGCCAGCACGCGCGCGGTGCGCTCGTAATACGCCGCGCCCTCGGGCGTGACCGTCACGCGCCGCGTCGTGCGCTGCAAGAGCTTCACGCGCAGATGCGTCTCCAGCTGCTGCACCATCTTCGTCACGGTGGGCTTGGGCATCTGCAGCGAATCGGCCGCGCGGGTGAAGGTGCCGGCCTCGACCACCCGGGCGAAGACGCGCATGGCGGTGATCTGGTCCATCGGCGGATTATTAGTGATTCGGAAATAAACAAGTCACGCGCGGCACCTTGGTCTCGAAGGGGGTCGCGCCCAAACTTCCTTGCATCGTCAACGCTGCCTCGCAGCAATCTCCAAGGAAGAAGTCATGTCCCAACCCAAGCTCAACGACAAGATCGCCCTCGTCACCGGCGGCACCAGCGGCATCGGCCTCGCGACCGCGCAACGCTTCGTGGCCGAAGGCGCCCACGTGTTCATCACGGGCCGCCGCCAGGCCGAGCTCGATGCGGCGGTGAAGGCCATCGGCCGCAACGTGACCGGCGTGCTCGGCGACGTCTCCAAGCTGGCCGACCTCGACCGCCTCTACGCGGCCATCAAGGAACAGAAGGGCCGGCTCGACGTGCTGTTCGCCAACGCGGGCGGCGGCAGCCTCTCGCCGCTGGGCCAGATCACCGAAGCGCACTTCGACAAGACCTTCGACACCAACGTGCGCGGCCTGCTCTTCACCGTGCAGAAGGCGCTGCCGCTGATGCCCAGGGGCGCATCGATCGTGCTGAACGCGTCGATCACCAGCATCAAGGGCACGCCGGCCTTCAGCGTCTACAGCGCAACCAAGGCGGCGGTGCGCAGCTTCGCGCGCAGCTGGACGGTGGACCTGAAGGACGCAGGCATCCGCGTCAACGCGATCAGCCCGGGCGTGGTGCCCACCGCCGGCTACGACCTGCTGGGCCTCACCCCGGAACAGGTGCAGGGCTTCATCGAAGGGCAGGCGCAGAACATTCCGCTCGGCCGGGTCGGCACGCCCGATGAAATCGCGAAGGCCGTCGTGTTTCTTGCCTCCGACGACAGCAGTTTCGTCAACGGCATCGAGCTGTACGTCGACGGCGGCATGGCACAGATATAGACACGCTCCCGGGCTTCGCGCCGCATCTCTTTTCCCCGCGCCGGGGGCGACACCAGCGGCCCGGCAAAGCCGGTTGCGCGGTGTCTCACGAAGAGGATGCGCCAGGCGCGGTCACGTCCGCGCGCGCGACGATCTCGCGCAGGTCTGCCCCCGTGGCCAGCGTGCCCATGATGCCGGCATGCTGACCGCCCAGGCGCGATGCCACGAAGCGCTGCGCAACGGCATCGGTGCTGTGCCTGAGCATCTCGCTCGCCTGCAGCGCAAGCGCCATGCGCGTCACGACGGCGCGCGCATTGCCCTCGTCGATCGCTCCACCGCGAAGATCGTCGCGCAGGCCGGCGATGAACTTCGCGTGCGCCGCATCGGCAATTTCCGGTGGAGCAATTTCATCCAGGAACACATCGAGCGCGCCCTTCTCGCGGCCGAGCGCGCGCACCACGTCCATGCACATCATGTTCGTCGTGCCTTCCCAGATCGAATTGAGCGGCGCCTCGCGGTACAGCCGCGCGATGGGGTTCTCCATGATGAAGCCGTTGCCGCCGTGAACCTGCAGTGCCTCGTAGACGAAATAGGTCGCGCGCTGGCAGTTCCAGTACTTGACCACCGGCGTGGCCACGCGCGCGAGAAGCCGCTCGCGTTCGTTCGATGCCATGCTGTCGGTGGCCCGCGCGACGCGCATCGCCGACCACATGGCCGCTTCGCTTTCCAGCGCCAGGTCGGCCAGCACATTCGTCTGCATCGGCAGGTCGGCCATGCGGCGCCCGAAGCCGTCGCGTGTCGCTGCGTGGCGGATCGCCAATGTCAGCGCCTGCCGCATCAGGCCCGCCGAGCCCACGGCAAAGTCCAGCCGCGTGAGGTGCGCGTGCGACAGGATCTCGCGGATGCCGCGTCCCTCCTCGCCGACCAGCATGGCCCGGGTCTTGTTGAACTCGACCTCGCTCGATGCGTTGGAACGGTTGCCGCACTTGTCTTTCAGGCGCTGCACGGCGATGCGATTGGCGCTGCCGTCCGGCAGGAAGCGCGGAACGAAAAGGCAGCTGACGCCGGATGCCGTCCGGGCCAGCGTGTAGAAGCCGTCCGAGGTCGGAACCGAAAAGAACCACTTGTGGCCCGTCACGCTGTAGATGCGGGCGCCGTTCTCGGTGCCGGCGAAGGTGGCCGTGGTCTGCGTCTGGCGCAGGTCGGAGCCGCCCTGCTTCTCGGTCATGGCGTAGCCGATCACGGCGCCCGTCTTTTGCGGGAGCGGAAGGCGGCGCGGGTCGTAGTGCCCGGAGAGCGTCTTTTCGCGCCACATCGCAAACTCCGGCCGCCCCTCAAAGCCTGCACATGCCGCGTAGGCCATGCCCGTGGGGCAGCCGGTGCCGTTCTCGACCTGGTTCCACAGGTAGCTCAGCACCGCGCGGGCCAGGTGCCCCGAAGGCTCGCTGGTTGTCCAGGCCAGGCTGGGCACGCCATGCGCGAATGCCAGCGTCATCAGCTGATGCCAGGCGGGGTGGAATTCGACCCAGTCCAGGCGGTTGCCGAAGCGGTCGTGCGTGCGCAGTTGCGGGCTGTGTTCGTTGGCGAGGCGCGCAAGGTCCTGCACCTCTTCGTTGCCTGCCAACGCGCCTAGCGCCGTCGCATCCGGAATGCTCCAGGCCGCATGGCGCGCGACGAGTTCCCGCAGCGCCACGTCGCCCGTGAATGCGTTGTGGCCGACGCAGGGATCGGCCTGGTTGAACACCTTGTGCGTATCGCCGCCATCGGCCAGCGTCGACTGAAACGCCGGTTCGGTGCTTTCGAGAGGCATGTTCATGAAGGTCTCCAGGAAGTGACTGCGCCGCGGGGCATGGTGAAGCATTCCCCGGCATTCGTGAATCTGATCTTTCCCGGGTCAGGCCCGCCGCACCGGGCCCCTGGAATGGCACAGCCTTTGCTTGAAATCGACATGCAGCGATCCGGCGGTGGCCCATGCGCCCCGGATCGCGCTGTAATCACGGGAAATAGACGGCCAGGCTCACCATCCGGGTGCCATGCCATCGGTTGAAGGCGCCGGGCGCTGCAACTGCCGATCCAAACGGAGGCTTTCGTTGGCCAAGCTGGACCCTCTGAATACGTCGCGCTACTGGCATGTGCCCGGCATGCCGGGCATGGACATGCTGCATGCCGACTTCACGACGCACGAATACGCGCCGCACGTGCACCATTCCTACGTGATCGCGGTCACCGAGGCCGGCGGCGCGGAGTTCAAGAGCCGCGGCCGCACGGGCATGGCCCACCAGCAGGCGCTCCTGGTCTTCAACCCGGCCGAACCCCATTCGGGCCGCATGGGCGGCAGCGCACGCTGGCGGTACCGCTCCATCTACCTGGCCGACCCGGGCATCAGGCACCTGATGGCCACGCTGGGGATCGACCAGCCCCGGTACTTCGGCTCGAACGTCTTCGCCGACCAGGACCTCATCGCCAGCTTCCTGGACCTTCACCGGGCGTTCGACGGCAACAGCGCGGAGTGGGACCCGCTGCGCCAGCAGGAGCTGTTCGTGCACAGCTTCGGCACGCTCTTCCAGAGCCATGCGCAGCCGGGGCAGCGCGTGCTCCAGGCCCCCACGGATGCACGCGTGCTTGCGCCGGTGCTGGAACTGCTGCGCGATGCCTTCTCGGAACGACTGAGCCTCGAACAGATGGCCACAGCGGCCAGGCTCACACCGTTCCAGCTGATCGGCGCGTTCAACCGCACGATCGGGCTCACGCCCCACACCTACCTCACGCAGTTGCGCCTGCGGGCGGCCATCGCCCACCTCACCGCCGGCCGGCCGCTGATCGAAGCGGCCGTCGCGAGCGGCTTCTACGACCAGAGCGCCCTCACCCGGCATTTCAAGCGCACCTTCGGCATGACGCCGCTGCAGTACGTGCGCGCCCGCACCTGCTGAGACCCCGCCCGCCCGGCGCCTGGGCCGCGCGCTGAAGACCCCGTTTCTTTTTTTTTCATGCTGCACCCGGGCGGCGGGGCCTGTGTGCGCGCGCTTTTTGACGCAATGGCCCGCAACTGCAATTTTTGCCAATACGGGTCTGCGCACGCTCTCTATCGTGCAATCAATGGTTCGCAGCTTATTGCAAAGTAATCAATTGGTTTCCAATAACGTTGAACTCACAGGTGGCCCATGCAAAACGTCGATCGCAGCATTACCGGCTCTTCACTCGCAGGCTCTGCCATCCTGCTGGAAATAGGCGCTGAATACGGAATCATAGAAATTCTCCAGAATTCGCCGGTCGTGGATGCCGCAACGGCATCCATGTCCTGCGGAATCAAGGAGTCGGTGATTTCCGCCTATCTCGATTCCCTGAGCAAGGCAGGAATCATCGACGTCTTGAGTACGGATGCGCCGGCAACCTACAAGGCCGGCAGCAATTTCGATGAATTGATCAATGAAGTCGGATATCTCTCCTGGGCGTTGCGTGCCTGCGCTCCTTTGATCAATAACGCCAAGGAATTCTCGGAAAACAACGAGGAGGCCCAGCTCAAATACCCCCGCAGCGGCGGATTGGTGGCCCGCACATCGAAATGGATGGGCGAGAAATCCTTTTATCCCCAGCCCGAAAATGCCATTGTCGCGATGGCGCCCAAGAAAATCGTGGACCTCGGA
Source organism: Variovorax sp. 770b2 (assembly GCF_900115685.1). Lineage (GTDB taxonomy): Bacteria > Pseudomonadota > Gammaproteobacteria > Burkholderiales > Burkholderiaceae_C > Variovorax. Next base: position 2,468,497 of record NZ_FOXJ01000001.1, read on the forward strand.
TCGGGTTCCGGCGGATTTTTGATTCGCATGCTCAAGAAAATTCCGGGCTCCAAAGGCGTTGGAATCGACCTCAGCGCATCGGCTACCGAACAAGCCGTTCGCGCCGCCAGCGAAGCGGGAATGAGCGACAGGCTCCAATTCGTCACGGCGCCCATCCAGGTTCTCGTGGAAGACGCCTCCCTCATCCGGGACGCGGACATCATTCACGCGGGATTCGTCATGCACGACCTTCTTCCCGCCGAAGAAGAAACCCTGGACGCCCTGCTGCGCGCGTGCTGCGCCCACGCCATCAAGGGCACGCTGATCATCGTGGATGCCATTCCCGTTGCACCGTCCAACTGGGAAAAGCCATTTGCCGCGGCGTTCAATCATTTGCACAACCATTTCATGTCCAGAAAGCTCTTGAGCGAAGAAGAATGGACTGAAAAATTGTTCCGCGCAGGCTTTTCGAATGTGCGGGTCGAAGTTCTAGATCACCCTGGAGGGCGAATGTTGATGGCAAGCAAATAGTCAATTCCCACGGCATTTTTTAACCAACTGTAATTAGGAGCACGAAATGAGCGTTACCATTTCCGATCTGGTTGAGAGAGTTAAAAGTCATCGATGCTATTCGCACCCGATTTTCCAGAATTGGGTCAAGGTCGAGCCCGAGCCTCCCGTGGTGGGAGCTCTTTTTCACCAGATCCAGAGTTTCTGCGCATCGACGCGCCCTGGATGGAATTTTCCGGATGCGCTCAAGGCGCACGGGCTGCACCGGCAAAGCGAATTGCTCGAGGAAATTGTCGAAAGCGAATCGGGCCACGGCCCCGAATTGGCGACGATGGCCGGTTATATCGTGAATCAATCGGGCGAGAAGCCCGTGTTTTCCGATCTCTACAACCAGGAGCAGGTCGAAGCCAAGCTCAAGGATTTTTCCAATCAATTGCTCGGCTCCCTGCCCGGCTACGACATGGAAACCGGAATGACAGCGCAGGTTCGCAAGGCCATCGGCGTCTTCGATCACCGCAAGATGACGGACATCGACAACACCTACCGGAATTTGGGCACCACGCTCGCGCTGGAAATGATCTCGAACCAGCAATTGATTCCCGGCGAAAAGTATTGCCTCGTGGACAGCGGCATCTACAACGTGGACCTGGACGTGCCCGAAATGCACTACCTGCTGGAGCACTGGGGCGAAGTCGGCGCCGAGCAGCACCACGAGCAGAACGCCCGCACCGCGGTCGAACTCGCCCTGAAGACGGAATACGCCCACCTGGTGATCGAGGGTGCGGACGATTTCCTCGATTCGCTCACCGGCCTCTGGGACGTTCTGAATGCGGCATTGCTGCAATCCGGCGTGGCCCAGGAAAGAAAATTGGCCTATGTATAGCGCGCGGCTTTCGAGCTTTTGCGCTTGAACGGCATTTCACATATCGAATCAGGTTGCGATATGGTCGCCTATCTGATTGGCCGGATGTCCATTGTGGATCCGGATCAATACAACGAATACAAGCAACTCACGCCCGGCATCGTAGAAAAATTCGGAGGCAGGTTTCTCACACGCGGAGGCGAGCGCATGCATCTGGAAGGCGCGATGGATGAGCGGCGCGTGGTTCTTGTCGAATTCAAATCCGCCGATGCGGCGAGAGAATTCTACGAATCGCCTGAATACACCTTTGCGCGAGGATTGCGAAAGGATGCTGCAGTCGATATGCAGCTGATGGTGATCGAGGGATTTGAAGGGCATTAGCGCTTCAACCCGGAGATTTTATTTGACACCAAAAACAAACCGACTGATACGACCGATGGAGACTCGGTCGTATCGGAATCAACCATGACGACCATTGCACTGCCTGTAGCTTCAAAAAACAATTTCCTTTCTTTCGTTGCGCTTCTGCTTGGCGCGGCGGCGTTGGCGCTGGGCGGCGTTTTTCTTCGCCACAGCGAATTGCCCCCGACCGCGAGCGCGGTCTATCGGGTGGCACTGGCAATTCCCATTTTCTTTCTGCTCGATATGCTTGCGGCGAGAGCCGAGCCCGTGAGCAAGAGCGGCTCGACATCCGAAAAAACGCCGCTCATTCCGATCAAGCTCATTCTCGTAGGGTTCATTTTCTCGGGAAACCTGGCGCTCTATCACTGGTCGATGACGCTGACCACGTTGGCCAATTCGAATCTGCTGGCCAATCTCGCGCCTATTTTCGTGGTGCTCGGGTCCAATATTTTCCTGGGTAAAAAATTCAATTCCGGCTTCATGTTCGGCATGCTATTCGCATTGGCCGGCGCATTCATCCTGATCGGCCACCGACTCGATTTCGGTTCGAACTACATGACGGGAAATCTGCTGGGGCTATTGACGGCCGTTTTTTACGGCTCGTACCTTTTGGCGGTCAGCCTGGTGCGATCGAATTACCGGACGATGACCGTCATGGCATGGAGCAGCGTCGGCACGCTGATCGTTCTTTTGCCCATCACGCTGCTGCGCGGCGAATCGCTGGTTCCGCACACGGTCCACGGCATGTTGATGCTGCTGGCGCTGGCGGTCGTGTCGCATGTGGGCGGACAAGGCCTCATTGCTTATGCGCTGGCCAAATTGCCCGCCGCACTTTCTTCGATCACGCTGCTGGTACAGCCCGTGATTGCGACCGTGCTCGGCGCCTATCTATTCCAGGAATACCTGAGCATTACCGAATTCGTGGGGGGCGCGATCATTTTGGTCGGCATCGTCACGGCCCGCCGTTTTTCATAGGCCTTTTGCAAACCGAGGAATCATGTCGCGTTATCTTTGCCATACCGAACCCGATTGTTTCAATTTCGAAGCCAATGTTTTGGCCCGTCGCCCGAATGCCGTCCTGCTGGACCGCTCTTTCTTTTATCCGGGCGGCGGCGGTCAATTGGCCGATCGCGGCACGCTGCAATGGAACGGGGGCCAGGTAAAAATCAGCCGCGTCGAAATGGAAGGCGGCAATGCGTGGCATTGCTTCGACGAAGCCGACATCGGCGCGACGCCCGCCGAAACGGTCACCGCCAGCGTGGACCCCGAGTTCCGTTCGCTGATGAGCCAGCTGCACACAGGCCTGCACATCCTCAATGCGCTGGTTTATCAGCGCTTCGAAGGCTCGCTGGTCACGGGCGTGCAAATGGCGGCCGACGGCACGGCCCGCATCGATTTCGACCTGCCCGAGGTCGACAACAACGACCTGCGCAAGCTCGAGCCGGAGCTCAACACGCTCATCTCCGATGGGCTGCAGGTGAATGCGCTGTACCTCGATGCAGCCGCGCTCGCGCGCGAACCCGGGGTGCTGCGCAGCCGCTCGGTCGCACCGCCGCCCCAGGGCGACGGCACCACCCGCATCATCGAGATCGTGGGGCTGGACCGGCAGGCCTGCGGCGGCACGCACCTGACGAAGACCTCGCAATCGGCACCGTTGCGCATCCTGAAGATCGAGAACAAGGGACAGCACAACCGGAGAATCCGGATCGGCCTGGTCAAGTAGCCAGGGAGGCAGCGCAAGCCATGGAACCGCCCTCCCCGCGCGCCCTCCCCCTGCCCGACGGATTCCTGCCGCCGGGCTGCACGTTCTCCGGGCAGGACTGGGCCCTCCTGGCCAGGCGATGGTTTCCCGTCGCCCGCGCCGACGTGGTGCCGGCAAAGCCGAGGCAATTGACCCTGCTGGATCTGCGACTGGCCATCTATCGAATGCCCGATGGCATTCGCATCGGCCGCGACGTGTGCCCGCACCGCGGGCTGCCGCTGAGCGCCGGGCGCATCGAGGGGGACGAACTGGTGTGCGCCTTCCACGGCCTGCGCTTCGGGTCCGATGGGCAGTGCCGCAAGGTGCCCGAGAAGCTCGCGCCCAAGACCGCGGAATGCTTCAGCGTCACGATGTTCCCGGCTGTGGAGCGCCATGGGCTTATCTGGACCTGCCTGATCCCTCATGGTGATCCGGAGATACCCGAAATTTCCTCTGCCGCTGGAGATTTCGACGCAAGCGATTTGGCGTCGATTATCAAACTTCGATCCGATTTTTTGATGAGTATTGAGAACTTTGATTTCTCCATTCATGGGATAACGATCGATCCCAACCATCACCTATCACTGCGCGATCTGGCGCTGAACGAGTACCAAAGGCTGTTCGAATCGATGGGGCCGGCCGTGGCCACGCACGCCTAGACGGGATGCGCCGTGCAGTCTTTGCAGCGCCAAATTTTCACCAATATCACCGCGTTTTCCACTGTCATGCTGTCCCTCATAGCGAGGTCACCACATGACGCAATCATTCTGCCAAGCAAGCCCTGAAGTCCTGACACCCACGAGCGAGGCATGGGATGTTCGTCCCATGGCGCTGTTGCTATACCTGCACCGGCTTCTGCTGTTTCTAGCCCGCGTTCCCGTTCGCACGAAACCCGCGAAACCCGCGAGACCCACGAAATCCAAGAACCCCACGAGACCCGAACATGACTGTCTTGTCTGACCCCCGCACCCAGGCCGGCCGCACCGCATGACCACGGTCGAGATCCTGCGGACGCTGGTGGCCTTCGATACGACCTCGCATCGATCGAACCTCCACCTGATCCAGTGGATCGCCGACTACCTGGAGACGCACCGGGCGACAGTGCAGCTGGTGCACAGCGAAGACGGACGCAAGGCGAACCTTCTTGCCAGCATCGGCCCCGACGCCGCGGGCGGCATGGTGCTCTCGGGGCACAGCGACGTCGTGCCCGTGGCGGACCAGAACTGGACTTCAGACCCTTTCACGCTGGTGGAACGCGATGGCCGGTTCCACGGCCGCGGCGCGGCGGACATGAAGGGCTTCATCGCCGCCTGCCTCTCGGCCGTTCCTTCGTGGCAGCTGCGGCGGCTGCGCCGGCCGATCCACCTCGCGTTCTCCTATGACGAAGAGATCGGGTGCCTGGGCGTGCCCCGGCTGGTGAGCCGCCTGAAGACACAGGTGCAGGCGCCTGCGCTGGCCATCGTCGGCGAGCCGACCGAGATGCGCATCGGCGTCAGGCACCGCGGTTTCTTCGGGCACCGGGCGCTCTTCAGCGGACTGCCCGCGCATTCGAGCGACCCGTCGCTGGGCGCCAGCGCGATCGAGCCCGCGGCCTACCTGGTCACCCGCCTGGCGGGCCTACGGCGAAGCTTTGCCAGGCAGGGCAACGAGGCGACGCTCAACATCGGCCGGATCGACGGCGGCACGGCCATCAACATCGTGCCGGGCTGCTGCGAGGTCCTGTGGGAATTCCGGCCGCACGATGAAGCGGCGGCGCAGCTCGTGCGCGATGCGGTCCGCGAGGCCCTGACGGACCTTCCCGCCGGCGTCACGGTCCAGGCGGTGCAGATCGCCGGCGTGCCGGCGCTGTCCACGCGCAACAACGACGCGGCGGTCTCGGTGGCGCGCGAACTCGGCGCGCTCTGGCCCGAGGCGGACCTGCCGTTCGGCACCGAGGCGGGCTTCTTCCAGCAGGTCGGCATTTCGACGGTGGTGTGCGGGCCCGGCTCCATCGCCCAGGCGCACCAGCCGGACGAATGGATCTGCGCCACCCAGCTGCAGGCGGCCGACCGCTTCATGCAGGCGGCCGGTGCCTGGGCGATCCGCGAGGCCCCGGGCGATCAGCGCTTGGTGACCGAGACCAGCTCGACTTCGAAGTTCAGCGTGGCGTTCGGCGGAATCACGCCGCCCGCGCCGCGCGAACCGTAGGCAATCGACGGCGGGCAGGTCAGCTTGGCCTTGCCGCCCGGCTTCATCTTCTGCACGCCTTCGGTCCAGCACGGGATCACGCCGTTGAGCGGGAACTCGGTCGGCTCGCCGCGCTTGTAGGAGCTGTCGAACTCCTTGCCGGTGTCGGGGAAGGTGCCGCGGTAGTGGACCTTGACAGTGTCGGTGGCGGCGGGCGATGCGCCGGTGCCTTCCTTGAGCGACTGGTAAATGAGGCCGCTGGGCGTGGTCACGGCGGCGGTTTGCGCAAAGGCTGCGGGGATGGCGAAGACGGAGACGAGAGCGGCACAGAAAAGAGACTTCACGAAACACCTCGGGGATTGAAAGGCCCCGATTATGGCCAGCGCGCATCTGCGGCCGATGTAGCGCGATGTACGTAGTGGAACGACCCTTGCTTTGCTGAATGCGCACTGTCAACATTCACGAAGAGAGGAAGCCTCATGCACTCCACCGAAGCCACGCCGGCCGCATCGACTGCCCAGGGCACGGGTCACCTGAAAAAGGTCCTGGGCCCCATCCAGCTCTGGGGGATCGCGGTGGGCCTGGTCATCTCCGGTGAGTACTTTGGTTGGAGCTACGGCTGGAACACGGCCGGCACGCTCGGCTTCCTGGTCGCCACGGTGCTGGTGGCCACGATGTACACCACCTTCATCTTCAGCTTCACCGAGCTCTCCACCGCCATCCCGCATGCGGGCGGCCCCTTCGCGTATGCGCGGCGCGCCTTCGGGCCGACCGGCGGCTTCGTTGCGGGCTTTGCCACGCTGATCGAATTCGTCTTCGCGCCGCCGGCCATCGCGCTGGCCATCGGCGCCTACCTGAACGTGCAGTTCCCGGGCATCAACCCGAAGTGGTTCGCGCTCGGGGCGTATGTGATCTTCATCGCGCTCAACTGGGTGGGCGTGGGCATCGCGGCGGCCTTCGAGTTGTTCGTCACCATCCTGGCCATCGTCGAGCTGCTGGTGTTCATGGGCGTGGTGACGCCCGGCTGGACGATGGCCAACTTCGTCGCCAACGGCTGGGCCGGCGGCAATGTGCTCAATGGCGCGGCGATCTCGGGCATCTTCGCGTCGATCCCGTTCGCGATCTGGTTCTTCCTGGCCATCGAAGGCGCGGCCATGGCGGCCGAAGAGGCGCGCGATCCGCACCGCACCATTCCCATCGCCTACACCACCGGCATCGTCACGCTGGTGGTGCTGGCCTTCGGCGTGATGATCTTTGCGGGCGGCGTGGGCGACTGGCGCAAGCTGGCCAACATCAACGACCCGCTGCCCCAGGCCATGAAGGCGGTGGTGGGCGACAACAGCGGCTGGCTGCACATGCTGGTGTGGATCGGGCTCTTCGGGCTCATCGCGTCCTTCCACGGAATCATCATGGGCTACTCGCGGCAGATCTTCGCGCTGGCGCGTGCCGGCTACCTGCCGGCCTACTTCGCGGGCCTGAGCCCGCGCTTCGACACGCCGCACCGCGCGCTGCTGGCCGGCGGCGTGATCGGCGTGGTCGCGATCTTCAGCGACGAGTGGGTGCAGTTCGGCGGCCAGACGCTCACCGCCAACATCGTGACCATGGCCGTGCTCGGCGCGATCGTGATGTACCTCATCTCCATGGCCGCGCTCTTCAAGCTGCGCAAGAGCGAGCCCGGCCTGCTGCGCACCTACCGCGCGCCCTTCTATCCCGTGTTCCCGGCCATTGCGCTCGGCCTGGGCGTGGTGTGCCTGGGCGCCATGGTGTGGTTCAACTTCATGCTGACGGTGCTGTTCCTGGTGCTGATGGCCGCGGCCTACGGCTACTTTCTTGCGACCTCCTCGCAGCGCAAGGCGGCCGCGCCCGACGAGATGCTTTCTTCCTCCGCCACCAACGCCTGAACCGACGCCTGAAAGACGATGCGCTACCGCACCACCATCGCAGAACAGGTCTTCACCTTCGACGACCTGAAACAGGTCATGGCCTTCGCCAGCCCCGCGCGCTCGGGCGACTACCTGGCCGGCGTGGGCGCCGCCACCGCGCAGCAGCGCATGGCCGCGCGCCATGTGCTGGCCGACACGCCGCTCAAGCAGTTCCTGACCGAAGCGCTCGTTCCCTACGAGAGCGACAACATCACGCGGCTCATCCTCGACGGCCACGATGCAGCGGCCTTCGCGCCGGTGTCGCACCTCACGGTCGGCGACTTTCGCAACTGGCTGCTGTCCGATGAAGCGACCACCGCCACGCTCACCGCGCTCGCCCCCGGACTCACGCCCGAGATGGTCGCGGCCGTGTCCAAGCTCATGCGCAACCAGGACCTGGTGTCGGTCGCGAAGAAGTGCAGCGTGGTCACGCGCTTTCGCAACACCATCGGCCTGCCCGGGCACCTGTCGGTGCGGCTGCAGCCCAACCACCCGACCGACGACCTGCGCGGCGTGGCCGCCTCCACGCTCGATGGCCTCCTGTACGGCGCGGGCGACGCGGTGATCGGCCTGAACCCCGCCTCCGACAGCATGCCGGTGCTGGGCCAGTTGCTGCACATGCTCGACGAGGTGATCCAGCGCTTCGAGATTCCCACGCAGAGCTGCGTGCTCACGCACGTGACCAACACGCTCAGGCTCGCGGAGGCCGGCGCGCCGGTGGACCTGGTGTTCCAGTCGATCGCGGGCACCGAGAAGGCGAACCTCTCGTTCGGTGTGACGCCCGAACTGCTCGACGAGGCCTATGCGGCGGCGCTGGCCCTGAAGCGCGGCACCGTCGGCGACAACGTCATGTACTTCGAGACCGGCCAGGGCAGCGCGCTCTCGGCCAATGCCAACTTCGGCGTGGACCAGCAGACCTGCGAGGTGCGCGCCTATGCACTCGCACGGCGCTACAAGCCCTTTCTCATCAACACGGTGGTCGGCTTCATCGGGCCCGAGTACCTGTACGACGGCAAGCAGATCATCCGAGCCGGCCTGGAAGACCACTTCTGCGGCAAGCTGCTGGGCCTGCCGATCGGCTGCGACATCTGCTACACGAACCATGCCGAAGCCGACCAGGACGACATGGACACGCTGCTCGTGCTGCTGGGCACCGCGGGCATCAACTTCATCATGGGCATTCCGGGCGCGGACGACGTGATGCTCAACTACCAGAGCACCTCGTTCCACGACGCCCTGTTCCTGCGCCAGACGCTGGGCCTGAAGCGCGCGCCCGAGTTCGAGGCGTGGCTGCAGCGCATGCAGATCACCGATGCGGCGGGACAGCTCGCGCCGCCTTCTTCCAACCGCCTGCTGGCCGACATGAGCGGGCTCAACGCCCTCGCCGCACGATGAGCGACGCCGTCACACCCAACCCCTGGGCGCAATGGCGCTCCGCCACGCCCGCACGCCTGGCGCTCGGGCGCGCCGGCGCCGGCATGCCCACCGACGAGACGCTGCGCTTCGGCTGGGCGCATGCGATGGCGCGCGATGCGATCCATGCGGCGCTCGATGTCGATGCGCTCGAAGCCACGCTGGGCGCGCAGCATTGGGAAGTCGCCCGCGCCCGCAGCCGTGCGGCGGACCGCACCACTTATCTGCGCCGTCCGGACCTGGGCCGCCAGCTCGACGACGAAGACGACGGGCGCCTGCGCGGCATCGGGCGCTACGGCTGCGATGTCTGCGTGGTCATCGGCGATGGGCTTTCATCGCTCGCGGTCGCGCGCCACGCCGCACCGCTGCTCGCCGCCCTGCGCTCGCACTTGCCGGCCGACACGCGCTTCTCGCCCGTGGTCATCGCCACGCAGGCGCGCGTGGCGCTGGCCGACGAGGTGGGCGAGCTCTTCGGCGCGATGCTCTCGGTGATGCTGATCGGCGAGCGGCCGGGCTTGAGTTCACCCGACAGCCTGGGCATCTACCTCACCCATTCGCCCAAGCGCGGGCTGAACGATGCGGCGCGCAACTGCATCTCCAACGTGCGGCCCGAGGGCCTGCCCTACGAGGCCGCCGCGTTCAAGCTGGCGTGGCTGATGCGCGAGTCCCTGAGCCGGGGGCTGACCGGCGTCGCGCTCAAGGACGAGAGCGATCTCGCGGGGCTGGAGCAGCAGGACGGGCGAAGGGCGGCGCTGCCTGGATGAGGCGGCCTTCCCATATTCACAAATACGCAATAAAATGACTCTTAAGCCGTTTAATAGTCATTTTATTGATGTCAAAAAGCAGCCACAGCCTTTCTGCCCTGCCCTCGCAAACCACCGCGCCCCTTGAAAGGCTGGGCCTGCGCCTGCGCGCGCACAGGGTTCATCGCGAATGGACGATCGCCGAAATGGCCGAGCGGCTGCTGTGTTCGCCCAACACCCTGCGCGCACTCGAATCGGGCAAGCCCGGCACCAGCATCGGCCTGCTGGCCCATGCGCTGTGGCTCTTCGGCGAAATCGATTCGCTCGACGGCGTGGCCCTTGCCCCCGCCGGCCTGGCCGCAAAGCGCCGCGTGCGCAGGCCGGCCGCGCAAGGCGCCGCGGGCGTGATCGCGGAGGGCGAACGTGACTTCTGACGACGCCGATGTCGAGCGGCGCATCTACGTCGGCCTCGCGCACCACACCGGCGAACGGGTGCAACCGGCAGGCCTGATGAAGGTCGTTCGCCGCGGTGTGGTGGAGTCCGGCGAATTCGCCTACGGCCGGCGCTACCTGGAAGACCCGGCCGCCGCGCCCCTCAACCCCGAGTACCTGCCGCTGCGCGATGCGGCCTTCGCACTGCCCGAGCGCCGCATCCGCGAAGGCGGTGCCATGCCGCTCACGCTGCGCGATGCGCTGCCCGACAGCTGGGGCCGCAAGGTGCTCGAGATACGCCAGGGCAAGCCCCTGTCCGATATCGATGCATTGCTGCTGACCAACGAGGACCGCATCGGCGCCATGGTGTTTGCCGAATCGCTGCCCATCCAGAGCGAGGAGCCGCCTTCGGCTCTGCTGTCGCTGCAGGCGCTGGCCGAGGCATCGCGGCGTGTCGAAGCCGGCATGGAGATCGGGCCCGACATGCACCGGCTGCTGCGCGGCGGCAGCCTGGGCGGTGCGCGGCCCAAGGCAGCCTTCGTGCACGAGGGGCGGCGCTTCATCGCCAAGTTCGCATCGCGCGGCGACGACCACGACGTGGAAGTGATCGAGGCGGCCACGCTCTGGCTGGCCAACGCCTGCGGCATCGAGGTTCCGCCCTTCCTGCTGCAACCCCTGGCGTCGGGGCACGCCTTGCTGGTCGAGCGCTTCGACCGCGCGGGACCGGTGACCGACGAGCGGCGCTTTCACTACCTCTCGGCGTCGGCGTTGCTCGACGTGCCCTATGAATCCAGCCGGGGCAGCTACGTCGAACTGGCGCAACTGCTGCGGCGCATTTCACGCCGCCCGCAGGAAGACCTGGCCGAGTTGTTCCGGCGGCTGGTGTTCAACCTGGCAGTGGGCAACAGCGACGATCACGTGAAGAACCACGGCGCGCTGCGGGGCGAGGACGGACGGTGGCGCCTTGCCCCCGCCTTCGACCTGGTGATGCAGCTGGGCGGACACACGGGCTATCAGGAGTTGGCCGTTCTTGCGGGGCAGCACGCGTCCAGCATGGCGCTGGCGCGAGAGGCGGCGCCGCACTTCGGCCTGGCGGCTGCAGCGGCGGAGGAAGTGATCCTTGCCATCGGCGAGACCGTCGCCGTTCAGGCGGCGGCCAGCGTGGCGGCTGCAGGCGGCGACCGGGCACTCGTGCAGCGCGTGGCGGCCTTCATCGCGCGACAAGCAGAGCGCATCGACGCTTAGCCTCCCGACCGGAGACCCGTCGTTCGCGACGCTTGCATGTGGCCCGGAACGGACACTCCCGACCTGCTCCCGAACAACGCACGAGCCATGACCGCTATATTGACCGATCGATGAATTCGCGACCCCTCGCGGGTTCATCGAAATCGTTGCGTTGCGGTGCAAGTTGAAAGAGCCAACAGAAATGAGGCGGGAACAATGAGCTGGCAAGACGGGGACATCAAGAAGGCGTTTCAAGCCCGGCGACACAAGCCCTGGACGGTGGGCTACGAAACACCTGTCAGCGCCGACATGCAGACGGGACCGCTCGAGGTCACCGGAAAATTGCCGAAGGATCTGCAAGGCGTGCTGTACCGCAACGGCCCCGCCATGCACGATCGCGGCGCGGGCCGCTACGCCCACAAGTGGGACGGCGACGGCATGATCCAGGCCTTTCGCTTTGCGGATGGCACGGTGACGCATACCGGCCGCTTCGTGCGCACGAAGAAATTTCAGGCCGAGGAAGCGGCCGGCGAGTACCTGCTCAGCGCGTTCGGCTCGGCAGTGCCCGGAAAAACCGAACTCAATACCGACATCGACGAGATGAACTCGGCCAACCTGAGCGCGGTCTATCACGCGGGCCGGCTGCTGGCGTTGTGGGAACCCGGATCGCCCCATGAACTGGACCCCGAGACGCTGGAGACAAAGGGCATCTATCGCGCGGACAGCCCCGAACTGCTCAGGCCTTTTTCGGCGCACCCGAAGATCGGCACCAATGGCCATGGCGATCTCTGGAATTTTGGATCGGACCCGATTGCATCGGAGCTGAGCGTCTACAAGCTATCGGCCACCGGGGCGGTGAAGGTATGCCGTCGTTTCGCGGTGAAGGACCTGCCGCCGATGCACGACTTTGCCGTCACTCGGAACCATCTGGTCTTTCTGCTTCCTCCCGCGTTGTTCGACAGGGAAAAGCTGATCGCCGGCAAGGCATTCGGGTTGTCGGTGAACTGGACGCCGGAACTCGGAACCCGCGTGCTGGTGATCGACAAGCGCAGCTGGGAGCAGACCTGGTACCAGCTTCCGGCATGGATCATTCACCACGTGGGCAACGCCTGGGAAGACGACGACGAGGTGATCCGCTTCGACGTCTTTGCCAACGCGGAGCCGCAGGCGATGGCCACCGGCTGGAACGTCATGCGCGGGAAGTACGTGCATGTGCAGGGGCCGGTGATGACGCTGGTCGAACTCCGCGCGGGCAGGTCGCCGCAGGTCACGCGGTTCGATACGTTGGAAGGCGAATTTCCGGTCATCGACCCTGCGCTTTCCGGGCGCGACTACGAGCAGGTGCTGTGCGTGGCCCGCAACCCCGGGCGGCCGAGCGGCATGCCGGACTGGGGGGATCTGGCGAGCTTCGACGTGAAGCAGGGGACCATTCAGTCATACGGTTTTGGCGACGACTGGATTGCCGAGGAGCATGTGTACGCGGGGAGGAATTCGCAATGGGCCGTCGGTACTGCCTTGGATACGGTGCAGAGGCGGACTGTGATCTCCGTGTTCAATGTGCATCACGTCGGTGATGGGCCGGTGGCGCAAGTCCGGCTTCCGTATGCGCTTCCGTTGGGAGTGCATGGGACGTTCAGGGCGGTGTAGTTTGCGGCGTGGTTGCCGATCGTCCTGTGGCAGCAGTCGGCCAGAACTCCGCGAGACAAGCGACGGGTGAGAATGAGAGCCCGGTCCTTTTCATGACGCTGCAGGGCACGACAGCCGCAGTCGGCCACAAGCCGGCCTGCACGGTCACTGCACCATTCGCCTTCCGCTTTTTTTATCCAGCAATGAACCTGCCGACTTTTGACCGCGATGCCGCACGCGCACTGATCAAGGAGAAAGCCGACGCGCCTTTCTCGGCATTCGATATTGGCGATCGCGCGCATCGCCGGCAGGACCGACAGCTTCATGCGGAGGCCGCCTTGCTTTTCTGTCTTGCAACCGAACGGGCGGATGCCGAACATCGTGCGAATCAGTCCAGGCCCAACCAGGCGATGAACCACCTCGTGCGCGCGGGCATCGCATTCAATCGTGCCGCGCAGATCGAGACGGCGGAACCGCTATTGCGCCAGGCCATCGCCTTCGATTGGGCCGGGCAAGGGCTTCCGAATGACAAGCACATGGTGGAGTGGGCTTTCTTCCAGCTGCTGTTGAACGCCCGGCACGATACGGACCGCTTTGCGCGGCTGTTCGATGAAGCCGTGTCACGGTGTGCCGAAGTCGACAGGGACTACACGGTGATCCATCCGCACCAGGAGGAGCTGCTGGAGATCGCCATTGGCATGGGGCACCGCCTTATCGTCGAGCGGCTTGCCGGGAAGATAGCGGATCGACGTCCGGCCAAGAAGCCGACCAGGGAATTGCTGGCGCGGGCCAAGGAATTTCTGGGCGGCCCCGGCTGATCGCTGTGCAAGCGAATCTGCTCACGTCGATGGTTTGTGCGTGAAGCTGTCATGAACGACCGGTTGGCAGCAAAGCGAAGGTCGGCCGAGGGCCCCTTCGCGAGGGTGTTGCGACAGGCGGGAGTCGGCCAGAAGCAGACCATCGTTGCCGCGGCAGAAACCGGCGATAGCCGGTTTTCTTACGTAAAAATCAGCGACCGGACGGCGCATAACGGAGTGCATGAAGTGGGGCATCAAACAGTTGTATATGGGTCCGTTGAAGTCTTTCAATCCATGGACGTTCCCGGCGCCGACGCTCGTACGGAGGAAGCATTGATGCGCTTGCCGGAGGTTGACGATTGGCCGTTCCTTACACGTTCGATGTTCAGCGTCACTCCGCCTGGCTACGGACCACATGGCTCATACCTGTACAGGGTGATTTCGTTCGGCGCTTCCTACAAGGCCGTTGAATGGGAATGGGCTGAGTGGTTGCTGAAATTTGAGCGGTTGCTGGCTATGCTCGACTTCACATACGCGAGAGTGCATCTTGAGACGGAACTAGTCGGCAATCACACATACAGATGGAATGGGCATTCCAACGACCATAAAAAGATTTCGCCGGCGCATTGGCAATTTTCGGGAGGCCCTCGCACCTTCTCGGATTGACGCCCCCTTACTGCTTATAGCGGCCAACACCAGACATTGAGCGATGCGCACAACCGTAACAACCGACACCGCCACCATCGTCCTTTTTGACCCGGAATGCATGAGGCATCGCCTCAACGAGGATGCCGATTGGTGGTCGTTGCCTCAGGAAGAACTACTCGAGGTGAACCGGGCGAACGCTGCGTTCTTGAACGTCAGCGCCGACGGGCGCTATCAGCTCGAAGTCGCGCCGCACGAGGAACTAGCGGACGACGCAGACGTGGAGTTGGTCGTGCGGAACACCAGCGGGCGGTTCTTCTTCGGTGCCGGAGAGATGATGAGCTCCGCTGGTCTGGAGCCGGAAGCCGAATATGGAAACGTGTTCGTCGATGCCGCGCCGGGCTCGTACTTGGTCCGCGCACGTCAGCGAGGTGATACGGTCACAGTTTCAATGACGCCGACGGACCTTGAAGCGTCGAATTCGTTCGGCGACCTGGTTCGACTGGGCACTTGAGCGCGACGGCAGAATGCGGCCAAGACCAGTCATTCCCTATCACCTCTCAACGAAGATGAGCCGCGTGACCATTTCTACAGCGCCGTGCGACCCGTCCGCCTCGTTGGTGAGCGAAGTTCGGCGCATTACAAATCTCGGGGTTCTCGACGTGCGAGACCGTCTTTCCGCCGGGAAGCCCGTGTTCGACCAGGAGCTTTTTTTCAATCGAACAGAAGACGTCTTTGCAAAAGCGCGTGCGCTGCTTTCGGCTCTGGAGTGTGGCGGGCATCAGCCTCTTGTCAGTGAGGCTGGTCGGCCAATCACTCCGCAGATTCTGCGAAACATCTTCCAGGCGTCCGAGGAGGACGCCGAGGAGCTTCGCCGGCTCGATGACTTGGGACATGTGTAGGCGAAGGCAGAATTCGGCCACAAGTAGACATCGAGATGAAATTCAAAGCTTTGGACATGACGGCGTTTCAGCAACGTATTGATGGCTGGCGCGGAGCGGCTGCGAGTATTAATTCATTTAGGGACGACCAAGACCGCCTCATTGTGAAATTGACTGATACGACCGAGCGACGGGAGCCGGTCGGACTGGCATTTTTCAACTGCATCTATTTGGCTGGCCCCGTTTCCTGGACAGCGATGAAGCTGGTGGTGCAGGAGAGCCAGCGGGACGATGGCTCACCGGGCTACGAAGCTCGAGATGAAGGTGCCGGTTTCGTTGTGCGTTTTGCTTCAAGCAGTCTCTATGGCGACGAAGAATCGTTCTTGCGAGAGCGGTCTTGATCGCCTGCTTCGGGCCCGCTCAAGCCAGTTTGCATCAAGGCCAGAATGAGTCGGCCATGACCAGACGTTCGCCTTGGTCGCATCTTTGAGAGGATGCGTGTCCTCAGTGGAAGGCGCCATAGACCCGAGGATGGAAAAAAGGAGTGCGTGCGACTATGCATGAATGTTCGATGTATCCCGACGATCAAGCGTTGGACCTGCTCTACGACGCAATAGAAGAGAAGCGCCAACCTTCGTGGCCGGAAATGAAATTCCATCTTCAAGCACAGGACACGTCGTTGCCTGGTTGGGCAGCGATTCAGGAGCTTATTGAAGCAGCTGTCAACGATCAGCGAAAAGTGTTCGCGCCTAAAAAAGACTTAGGACCTGAACTCTGGAGCCAAGTACTTACGCTGCCTCCATCCATAAAAAATCTCAAGCACGTTGAGAAGCTAGACCTCTACGGAAGCAGCCTTGTTCGCATCCCTCCAGAGATAGGTGCGATGGAAAACCTAAGGCAGTTCATTCCATATACCTCCTATGGCCTCCATTGGTTTCCGTATGAAATTACTAGATGCCATCATCTTCGTTCGAGCACGGTCAGCACCCGAGCGCTTTATGGGAACTACAAACTCCGGCAACCTTTTCCTGTGCTCACACCAGTGATTGCGGAACTGGCTCCGGCACGCTGTAGCGTCTGTGACGGACAAATTGACCCCGCGAATTTCGAGCAGGTCTGGATTTCTCTTGGCATGGCAACAGACGTGCTGCCGTTACTCGTCAATGCTTGTTCGAGTGCATGCGTGAATGTGCTTCCCCAATCACCCGAAGGCTATGTGCTAGGACCTCACAAGGGCGGCGCCAAGGTGCTACAGCCTCTTCCAGATTGATGAAGAGCTGCAATCAGCGCGAGCGCAGCCGGGCAGAGGAATCGAATAGGGAAGAATTTTTGGGAACAGGGCGCATCTGAGGGCCGCTGAGTGACCGCTCATAAGCCGTAGCAACTTCCGCTTCGGGCCCGAAGCGGGCTTACGTGATGCTCGGAAGCAGTCAACCAGGACGAGGCAGGTCGGGCGCACTCACAGGTTCGAACAAGCAAAATCTAGCGCTTCTTTCTGTACTCCATCCATGCATAGAACGCGCCCACTGCGAACATGAAGACCGCGGCCGCTCCGCCGGAAGCAAAGTCAAAAGTACGGCCTCCCAAGAGGCCCAAAGCGCCGAAAAGGGCAAAGTTGAGGGCAAGACCGGCTGGAAGAGCTGTGGCGTTTTTCTTTTCAAGGAACCACATCCAACTGAAAATTGACGCTGCTAATCCGACCAAAAAGACGACGGCAGTGATCAATGAATGCATGTGACGGTAGGTGATGAGTGACTGGTTGTGGCCGGCTAGAGCCGCTCGATGGAGCGAGCCAATACCTCGGCGGGAAAAGCTGAGAAATGGCCACACCCTCCGAGCTTTTCATCGGGACCTAGCAAGGTGCCAAGTACCGTGACACGCTTTCCGTGCCATCGCCGAAGCTGCTCTTCGTTGAATTGAAGGGCGCCCGACCCGACACTTAGCCACACGCTCGATGGCTCGAGCGGCCCGTCATCTTCAGCATTGCGGCGCTCTGACTTTGGGAAATGGTCCAGGGCCGTCCCCTCGAACTCGAAGCGCAGGATGCCCACCAAAGCGATGTCTTGGCCGACTAAGGTCGCCAGTCCATCAAGCGCGGCGTTCACGGAAAGCGCAGATTTCATCGAAATTGGAAGCTGAGGTTGAAGGTCTGGCTTCTGGCCGACTGTAGTCGAAGGGAGATCGGCGGCGTCAGGCCCATTGCAGTCATCGAACTCGCCCAAAAGCTGACGTTCAAGCATGAGCATGTCCACTGGCTACAACGCCACAAAGTGGACTATCGTGCAAAGCGCAGAAGGATTTCGGGGTCGTTGGCCAGCGCAGTTCGTCCGACCGTTGTCAAAAGCAAATAGATGGCAGCAAGCAGAGAGACTTGAACGTACCGATTTTGTTTTGCGCTCAGGATATTTCGAGACCAGTCCAGAAGGGCGTCCGCATCTTCTAGGCTATGCGTGAACCCATAGAACACCCGAAATCCGCTGATAGCGAAGCCAACATGATCGGGCAAGAGCCTCGCGAATCGCCATCCCTTGCGCTCAACGAAATCCGCAACCTGATCGAGTCCACGGCGTTCTCCGAAGCAGATCGAACGAAGGCTAATGAGCACAAGCAGCGCAGTACATCGATAGGCAGCCGCATCATCGATCTTCGAAGGCAGATGGCGACTGACTCCTAGCGAGCCCTGGAATGCTTGCCCAGGCAAATCGGCCAGCGCAGTTAAGACTGCAACAAATCCCTCGTCGCCGAGAATCAGATCGAAGGCAGATGGCTCGGATTTCCAGCGCTCAAGCATCAGTTGCACGTCTGACCAGAAGGATCCCTTCTCTTCGAGGGCAGCTTCAGCTATTCCGGCCAAATACTCGCTGGGATGATCCATGAGTTCATCAAGATCAAGGGGAGTCGAGCGAACGTTCGCTTGGCGAAGATCAGTCGACTCAAAGGGCAAAACTTTCTGTACTCTTTTGAAGAGAACCAGCAGTTCAGGTTCAGCAGGCAAGGTCATAGCGCATTAATTCGTTCTGCAATCCGCAATCGTCTGCTTCTGGCCGGTAGCTGGCCTCAGCCCCCAGAAGACCCGCGTTCCGAGGACACCCGATGTTGCCGGAGCTTGTTCAACTCGCTCAAATACGAGCCCGGAATTTGCGGCACCTCGCCATCTTCCCCGAGCACGCCGATGCGCGCGCCGTCCACGAAAACCTGCAATCCCGCCGGCACAGCGAAGAACTTGACCAGCTCCGGACGGTCGATGCCGAGTTGATAGAGGGACGTCTTGATGAAACGGGCCGGGTCCTCGGAGCCCGCCTCATCGTCCAGGTCCGATAGCCACCAGCCGGAGTCCGCCCCGTCCAGGGCTTCGCTTCGGGTGAGCAGGACCCGGTTCGCTTCCTTGTAGTTCACATGCACGACAGCGCTTTGGCGAAGCGACGGAAACGCCGGCTCGACCGGGAGGGAGAGGCTCCTCGCGACGTCCTGCTGATTTCGCAGGTGCATCAGCGTGCTGTCGACCGAGTCGACGAACTTCACCGGAACACCCTTCATGTCGGGCTCCAGAACCCGCAGGAATCCTTGCGGTCCGTCCTCGAGCATCGTGAGCATCCAGCCGACCTGCAGGCTCTCGCCGCTTTGGAACTTCGCGCCCTGGGCTACACGTTGCTCGAAGAACCGCAGAAGCCAGGAGATGTCTTCAGCCGGCACGGCGCCGTTCGAGACGCGAATCTGAAACTCGGGATGGTCGTGGCGTGTGCAGCCGGACGTTGCGTGGACCGACGACATCCCCGACTGCACAGGGGGCGGGTTCCGGCCGAGTTTCGAGAAGAGGGAGCGCAGGGACATATGCTTCCAACGTGGAGGGCCAGTCGTGATGGTGCGTCGGCTTGGGAAATTGGAATTGGTCGACGGATGTCGGGCGATGGCGGATGGTACCCATCCACGCCCTTCTCGCGAACTCCCTGCCCCACTCGCAAATGGCAGGCCGCGAAGAACCCGCAGCCTGCCAAACCAGCCTTTACCGGCCAGTCTCAGGCGCATTGCGTCGCGCCCTCATGCTCAACTGAAAGAACTCCACGGCCCGCCGCGTCAGGTCGGCTGCGAGCCAGTGCAGGTTGGCCAGTTGTCGGGGCCCGTCGCCGGTGCGCCAGTCGATGTCCTCGCCGTGGCATGTCCACATCAGGGCTTCGAGTTGCGCGAGCGTGGTTTCGAGCAGATCCGTCGGGTCCTGGTCGGGGTCGGCGGGGGATACCGGCGTGCGAGGCCGGGCTATAGTCTTGGTAGCCATTGGGGTGCGGTCCTTAAGAGGTTGTTGCACGTCTTTGGTTAGACGGCTGGGGTGCTTGGTACACCCCGGCCGTCGCCTTTTGATACCTCGCTTTTGCATCGGTGCCTGCGCACCGACAACCCGCCGCGAGGCGTAGCGGTTCTTCATTCAATCGATCGGCTTGCTGTGTGTTGCGCCTTGCTGCGCCCCTTGGTGGGGTGCTGAGTGACAGGGGCATTCACTTTAAGGAAGAGCGCCTGCCGTGCGGCTGCTGCGTGCGGCACGAAGTCTCGATTCGCGCCAACAAATGCAGCTTCCACCGCGCAGCGCAAACGCGTGCCGCTCGCCCGCGAGCCTGGCACGGCTGATGCGTAGGTCGATGCGGAAGTGTCACGGGCGCTGCATACGCTCGGTGCTTCTCATCCACAACGCACAACAACAGGGAACGCATGCAACGCCGCCTCGTCCTCCTCACCCCGCTCGCCACCGCGCTCGTCGCCACCGGCTGCGCCAGTCTTTCGTCCACCAAGGGCCTGTCGCCCGCCCACTGGGACGCCTTCAACCGCGCGCAGATCGAGGGCCTGATCGCCAGTCTCGGCAAAGGCAGCGCGGGCTACAACGCCGCCAAGCCGCCCTACGTGGTGTTCGACTGGGACAACACCAGCGTCTTCCTGGACATCGAGGAAGCCTCGCTCATCTACCAACTGGAGAACCTGGCCTTCGGCGCCACGCCCGCGCAGCTCGAAGTGGCGCTGCGCAAGAACATCCCGAAGAAAGACTTCCTGCCCGCGTACAACAACGCGGCGGGCAAGCCGGTCAACATCGATCTCCTGGTGCCCGACATCGTGGCCAGCTACACCTGGCTCTACCAGAACTGCAGCGCGCTGAAGGGCAACAAGCCGCTGGCGGCCGTGAAGCTCGATGCGAACTACATCGCCTTCACCACCAAGGTGCGCTATCTCTACGAGGCCATCGGCGACACCTTCGACCATGACACGGCCTACCCCTGGGTCACGTACCTCTTCGTGGGCATGACCGAGGCGCAGGTGCGCAAGCTCACGGCCGACACGGTGGCCTGGCAGTTGAAGGAGCCGGTCGCCAAGGTGAAGTGGACCTCGCCAGCCGCGCTGCCGGGCCAGGCCGGCGTGGTCTCGGTGAGCTGGAAGAACGGCCTCCGGCTGCAGCCCGAAATGCAGGCGCTGTACGCCGCGTTCCGCAACGCGGGCTTCGATGTGTGGGTGTGCTCGGCGTCGTTCGTGGACGTGATCAAGGAGATCTCTTCGAACCCCGCCTTCGGCTACAACAACCCGCCCGAGCGCGTGCTCGCGATGGAGCTGGAGCGCGACGCCAACGGCGTGATCCAGCCCGAGTACCGCCGCGGCTACGACCAGACGCAGGGGCCGGGCAAGACGAAGAACATCCAGCGCTTCCTGGTGAGCAAGTACGGCTACGGCCCGAGCTTCATCGCCGGAGACAGCGAGGGCGACCAGAACATGATGGCCGACTTCGCCGACACGAAGAAGGTGCTGATCGTCAACCGCCTGCGCGATCCGAAGACCGACATCGGCAAGTTCTCGGCAATGGCCGTGCAGAACTACGGCAAGCCCGACACGCGCTACCTGCTGCAGGGCCGCGACGACAACACCGGCGAGTGGGTGGCCTCGCAACTGCACACGCCGCTGGGCGCGACGCAGGGCAAGGCGCTCAAGTAGACAGCGCCCCGGGGGCCCGATGGCGGGCTGCGGGTGGGCACGTGCCGCACGTGCCGCACGTGCCTATGATCCTGGCATCGAACACCAGGAGACAAAGACCATGGCTGCCCGCTACCCCCTCGCCGAACTCAAGGACCTGCCCGAAGACATCCGCACCGCGATCCTCGCCGTGCAGGAAAAGGCCGGCTTCGTGCCCAACGTGTTCCTGGGCCTCGCGCGCCGCCCGGCCGAGTGGCGCGCCTTCTTCGCGTACCACGACGCGCTGATGCTCAAGGAAGAAGGCTCGCTCACCAAGGGCGACCGCGAGATGATCGTCACCACCACCAGCGCGGCCAACCAGTGCCTGTACTGCGTGGTGGCGCACGGCGCACTCTTGCGCATCTACGAGAAGAAGCCGCTGGTGGCCGACCAGGTGGCGGTCAACTACCGCAAGGCCGACATCACCCCGCGCCAGCGCGCGATGCTCGACTTCGCGATGAAGGTCTGCGACCGCTCGCACGAAATCGACGACAGCGACTTTCCGCCGCTGCACGCCCACGGCTTCGACGACGAGGACATTTGGGACATTGCGGCCATCACCGCGTTCTTCGGCTTGAGCAACCGGCTCGCGAGCTTCAGCGGCATGCAGCCGAACCACGAGTTCTTCCTGATGGGGCGGCTGCCCCGCGAGAAGAAGTAGAGCGAAGGGCCTTCAGGCCTTCGCGCGGCACGAAGCCAGCGCGTCCAGCGCGGGCTTGTAGGTGGGCGTGTCCACGTCCATCACGCCCAGCACCGTGTGATAGAGGTTGTCGTGCGTGAGCGGCGCATCCAGCCCCGCTTCCATGCATGCGCGCGAGAGCTTGCGGCGCTCGCTCATGCCTTCGCTGAACCAGGTGACCATCGGCACGTGCTTCTGTGCCTCGGGCGCGAAGCTGTACGGCACGCCGTGCAGGAACAGGCCGTACTCGCCGAGCGATTCGCCGTGGTCGCTCACGTACAGCATCGCCGGGTCGTACTGCTTCGACTGCGTCTTCAGCCAGTCGATGGTGTCGGCCAGAAAGCGGTCGGTCTGGGCGATGGAGTTGTCGTAGACGTTCATCAGCTCGTTGTGCCCGCACTCGGCCAGCGCGTTGGTCTTGCACTCGGGCGTGAAGCGCTTCACATCGGGTGCCGAGCGCTTGTAGTAGGCCGGCCCGTGGCTGCCCATCTGGTGCATCACCAGCACCACGCCCTTGGCGCGGCGCTCGGCCGGCAGCGCGGCGATGCGCGCGTCGAGCCCCTTGAGCATGACGTCGTCAAGGCACTCGTCGCCGTCGCACAGCGCCTTCTTGGTGGCTGCGTCGAGGCCGTCGAAGGCCGACGCATTCGGAATGCGCGTGCACACGTCCTTGCAGCCGGCCTGGTTGTCCAGCCACAGCACGGCCAGGCCCGAGGCCTGCAGCACGTCGACCAGGTTCTCGTAGTCGTCCTTGCGCGATTCGTAGCCTTGCTTGCCCAGCGGCGAGAACATGCACGGCACCGAGGCCAGCGTGTTGGTGCCGCAGGAATGCACGTCGCGGTAGCTCAGCACGCCGCGCTTGGCCAGTTCGGGCGTGGTGTCGCGCGCATAGCCATTGAGCGCGAAGTGGTCGGCACGCGCCGTTTCGCCCACCACCACCACGAACATCGGGGGGCGCACCTGGGCCGCGTAGCTCGCGCCGAGCGACGTGCCGGCGGTGATCGGAATGAGCTTGCCGCTGCGCTTGAACAGCGGCTTGATGAACACCGAGCCCGTCGAGTAGAGGCTCGCGATCGGGTTCATCATGTAGCGCAGGTGGATGTTGTTGCGCATCAGCGGCGCGAGCTGCCGGTTCATGGCCACCGCCGTGCCCAGCGCCACCACCACGGCCAGCAGCAGCAGGGCCGCATTGCGCCAGAGCTTGGAAAGAAAGCGCATGGGCGCGATGCGCACGCGCCAGAGCAGCAGCCCCGCGGGCAATGCGACCAACAGCACGTTGAAGGCCATGCGCCAGCTGAGCAGGTCGCGTGCCTCGTTCGGGTCGGTCTGCAGCGCGTTGGCGATCATGGTCGGGTCCATGACGATGCGGTACTCCAGCATGTAGTGCTGCACCACCGCGGCCAGCACGACCACCGCGAACCACAGCGGCTTGAGCCAGCGCGACCAGGCCGTGAGCGACAACATTGCCACCGT
This sequence comes from Variovorax sp. 770b2, assembly GCF_900115685.1. Lineage (GTDB taxonomy): Bacteria > Pseudomonadota > Gammaproteobacteria > Burkholderiales > Burkholderiaceae_C > Variovorax. Next base: position 2,491,974 of record NZ_FOXJ01000001.1, read on the forward strand.
GCCGCACAGCGTGAGCAGGCTCATGGCGATGACCGTCGGCAGGTAGGTGCTGGGTGCCCCGCCGATGCGGGCCAGCTCGTTCCACAGCGGCCAGTTGGTGGTCAGCACCAGGTACAGGCCCAGCCAGAGCACGACCTGTCCGGCGGACCGCGGGCGCGCGAGCCACTGGTCCAGGCGCTTCCACGGCGCATCGGCCGAAGAAAAGTGTGGCGCCGATGCCTCGGAAAAAGCTGCGCGGTGCGCGGGTGCGGGCTCGGTACGCGAAAAAGACATACAGCGAATGTAGGGACCGCGCCTGAAAGGAACCTGAACTCCCGGTTCAGTCCGTGTTCAGGCTCGCCGCGCGCGCGCTCGCCTACGGCGGGCCGGCATCCTGGCCAGAGCGAGGCTCAACGGACGGCTCGCGCCGCGCTCGACCATGATCGACACCAGCGCCCCGAGGAGCACGGCCGCGGCCACGTCCGAGGGGAAGTGCAGCCCCAGGTAGAGGCGGCTCCAGCCCACCACCGCCGCCACCGCGAGCGCCGCCAGCATCGGCGCGCGATGCGGCAGGCACCACAGCGAGAACGCGGCGGCAAAGGTCGTGGCCGTATGCAGGCTCGGAAAGCCCGGCCGCGCGCCCTGCGGTGCCCATTGGATGCCCAGCCCGTAGGCCGCGGGCCTGGGGAATGGCAAGGCCGAGCGGAAGGCGTTCACGACCAGCCACGTCAGCAGCACGCTCACCAGCGCGGTGAACAGCGCATAGCGCCAGCGTTTGTCGAACATCGCACCCGCAATGATCGTCACGGCCAGCAGGGCCGGCAGCACCTCGGAGGCGAAGCGTGCGAACTCGATGAGCCACAGCGGCGCCGAAGCGTCCGCGTTGAGCCATCCGAACAGGGCGAAATCAAGAGCGTGCATGAAGGGGAGCAGACGGTTCGAGCAGGTTCTGTTGGCGGCGCTCGCGGTGCGTCACCGCCACGTCGATGGCGAAACCCACCACCCAGCAGACCCACGCGGTCCAGAGCGTGTGGCTCATGTAGTGGGCGCCGCGCAGTTGCTGCGACAACCCCAGCGCCAGGCCGGCGACCACCGCCACGCCCAGCCAGATGAACGCCGCGCGGGCGGACACCCGGCGCAGCACGAAGTAGCCGCCGACGTAGGCGAACGCGGCCGAGGCATGGCCGGCCGGGAAGCACCCGCCCGCCCCGCCGTCGTCCACGCCCCACGACCAGTGCGACACGTAGCGCGCGACGCCGCCGAATTCCTTCAGGTCCCAGGGGCAGCTGGTGTCGCTGAAATGCTTGATGAGGCTCACGGCCAGCACCGAGGCCAGCACGGTTGCAGCGAGTTGCACGCGCTCCCGCGTAGCCAGCTTGCGCAGCACACCCAGCGGCCAGCGGATGGCCACGAAGAGGCCGATCACCAGCAGCCAGCTCAGGTCCCTGGCGCCCGCATGCATCACATGGACCAGGAAGGGGTTCTCGCGCCACGGAAAGCCCATGGGCGTGCCGACCAAGCGCGCCAGCAACAGGTCGCCGCCGGAGGCGTCCCAGGTCATCAATGCGACCAATGCAAGCAAGGTCAAGGCTCCCAGGCGGAGGTTCGTGGTGCGTGTCATGGCCGAAAGACAGATCTCGAAAAACTGGCGCGAGCCTACGTTCGCGGTATGAACCCAATCTGAAGCGACCTGAACGAAACCTGACACAAGGGCGCAGGCCATTGCCGGTGCGGCGCTAGACTTCGCTTTTTTGCAAAGATCCAACGCGTGCGCATATTGCTTGTCGAAGATGACACTGCCTTGGCAGATGCCGTTTGCAGCTATCTGCTCGCCAAGGCCTTCGTGGTCGATGTGGCGCCCAGCCTGGCCGATGCGCGCGGCGCGCTGCTCTCGGTGCAGTACGCGGCGGTGCTGCTCGACCTGCACCTGGGCGACGGCGACGGTCTCTCGCTGCTGCCGCAGGTGCGCGCGCTGCGCGAGCCCCCCATCGTCATCGTGCTCACGGCCCGCGACCAGGTCACCGACCGCATCCGCGGGCTGGATGCCGGCGCCGACGACTACCTCATCAAGCCCTACGACCCCGCCGAACTGCTCGCACGGCTGCGCGCGGTCGAGCGCCGGCGCAGCGCCAACACCTCGCCCGTGCTGCAGTTCGGCACGCTGGAAATCGACCTGGCCCACGACCGCGTGCGCAAGGACGGCAGCCCCGTCGTGCTCACCCAGAAGGAATGGGCGCTCCTGCGCGTGATGGCCACGCGCCCCGAGCGCATCCACACGCGCGAGAACCTGGCCGATGCGCTCTACGGCTTCGGCGACGAGGCCGACAGCAACACGCTGGAAGTGTTCATCAGCCGCCTGCGCCGCAAGCTCGGCAAGAGCCACATCCAGACGCTGCGCGGCCTGGGTTACCGGCTGTCGTTCTCGGCGGACGACGAAGAATGAGCGCCGCGCCGGGCCGCCCCGAGCAAGCTCGCTCCCGCCCGGCAGAAAGGCGCGCAGCGCCAAGGGTGCACCAATGAGCGCCGCGCCGGGCCGCCCCGAGCAAGCTCGCTCCCGCTTGGCAAAAAGGCGCGCAGCGCCAGGGGTGCACCAATGAGCACCGCCCGCCGCGCGAATGGTCGCGACTCGCTGGCCGGGCGCCTCACGCGCACCCTCATCCTGTGGGTGGGCGGCGTGTGGCTCCTGTGCGTGTTCGCCGTCGTCTGGTATGTGGACCGCGAGATCAACCACAACTTCGACAACGAGCTGGTCGAGGTGTCGCACCGCATGTTCGACATGGCCGTGCAGGAGCTGGACAAGTTGCAGCACAAGGGCGAGGCCGTTCCGAGCACGCCGCTGGTGGCACCCAAGCAACTCTTCTCCGAAGACGCGGTGATGTACCAGGTGGTCGACATCCACGAGCACGTGCTGCTGCGCTCGGCCGAAGCACCCGTCGATGCCTTCGATGTTCCGCTGGCCGCGGGCTTCGCGAACAACCAGACCTGGCGCATCTACACCGTGCGGCATCCGACGCTGGGCCTGTACTTCCAGGTGGCCGATCCGCTCGACGAGCGGCGCCGCGCGCTCAACCGCACGTTGTTCGGCCTGATCATTCCGCTGGGCGCGGTGCTGCCGCTGCTCGCGCTGGTGCTGCGCAACGTGGCGCGCACCGAGCTGCGCGTGCTGCAGCAACTGGCCGGCGAGATCGAGAAGCGCAGCGGCGCCGACCTGCGGCCGATCACCCTGCCCGGCCTGCCGCAGGAGCTGCGCTCGGTGGGCGACCACGTCAACAGCCTCCTGGAGCGGCTCGCGCAATCGCTGGACGTGGAACGCGCGCTCGCTGCCAATGCGGCCCACGAACTGCGCACGCCCCTTGCCGCCGCGCGCCTGCGGCTGCAGACCGCGCTGGACCATGACCTGAAACGCGAGGACGTGCAGGGCGCGCTGCAGGCGCTGCAGATGCTGAGCCATCGCACCGAGAAGCTGCTGCAGCTGTCGCGCGCGGAATCGGGTGCCTCGCTCACGCGCGCGCGGGTCGACCTGGTCCAGCTCGCGGGCACCGTGGCGCAGGAGTTCTGGCAAGACCCGCTGAACAACGAGCGCCTGAAGCTCAAGGTGCCCGACAGTGCGGCGCCGGTGGCGTTCGGCGATGTCGATGCACTGGCGATCGCGCTGCGCAACCTCGTGGAGAACGCGCTGCGCTATGGCGGTGGCGGGCGTGTAGTGATCGAGGTGGCCACGCCGTGCACGCTGGTGGTGAGGGACTTCGGTGCGGGCGTGAACGCAGCGCAGTTGAAGACGCTGCAGCAACGCCACGTGCGGCACGGCTCGGACCGCGCGGGCTACGGCCTGGGCCTGTCGATCGTGGGCACGATCGTCGAGAAGCACAACGCGAAGCTCGAACTGGCGTCGCCGCCGGCTGGGGCGGCGCAGGGGTTCGAGGCGCGCATCGTGTTGCGGCCGGCCTAGCGTGCCGTCCCGCGGATGGCTGCGCGCAGCCATTTGCGGAACCTCACATTAGCGCGCTCGCGCCTTCTTCGGCATGAAGTCGTCGGAGTTGTCGAAGCCGAACTGGCCGGCCTTGTACATGCCGGCCATCTTCCTGGCCAGGTGCTCGCGCACGGGCTTGGGCAAGGCGAAGAAATCCGCATTGGCCCTGGTGCTGCGATCGCCGTCCAGCCCGCCGGTGATGGCGTGGATCACCACCTTGCGGCCCTGGTGGAACGTGACGATCTTGATGGCGCCCGAGAAGTCGTCGCTGTCGAAGTTGTCCTTGTCGCTCGGGGCGAAGAAGCGGTAGACCAGGATCGGATCGATGAGCCCATCCCCATCGAGATCGGCGAACTCGGAGAGCTTCGACCTGAAGTTGATGCCGGCATCGTCCTTGCCCGCGAAGTCGCGGATCGACCATTGCCGCGTCAGCGCGTTGTCGCCTCCCACCTTGAAGAGCGTGGCCTGGATGGCGGAGGACAGCGTCTCCTTGGTAAAGGGCAGGTCCTGCTTCTCGGAGAGCAGCAGCGCGTAGCTGCCGGACTTGTCGGTGTAGCAGTAGCGCTTGAACACCGGGAGTTCGACGCCGGCTTTCTTCACCGCATCGGCGCTGAGGAACGGCGCATCGGCCGGGCATGCGTTCTGCTCGACCTTCGTCGTCTGGGCATGGCTCGCGGCGGCCAGCAGCGCGAACGCGGCGAGCGCCGACAGGTTGTGTTTCATCGTGCGTTACTCGCTCACCAGCGTGCGCAGCCAGTCGGGCAATGCCAGCGCCTTCTGCTTCGGGAAATCCACCCAGATCGTCGTCGCTCCGCCCGCCGCGCAGATCACGTCGGGCGCTTCTTCGCGGGCCATCGTGCCCCAGCTCTCGAAGGTGGTGCGGCCGGGGTCGCTCACGTACATCTTCAGCAGCACGTTGCCCGGGTATTCGATCTGCCGGTAGAAATTGCAGAAGGCATTGACGATCACCATGCCCTCCCCGCCCGGTTCGGGCTCGAAGCCGATCGAACGCATCCAGTCGATGCGCGCGGTTTCCAGGTAGCGGAAGTAGGTGCCGTTGTTCAGGTGGCCCATGGCGTCCATGTCGCCCCAGCGGATGGGGATCGACATTTCATACACGAGCTTCTTCTTTTCGGGGATTTCGATTCTCATCGGTGTGCCTTGATGGATGCGAGGATGCCCAGCACGAACAGCAGCGCCGCCACCCACTCGGTGGCCCCTGGCCAGCGGCCGTCCCAGACGAAGGAATAGAGCAAGGCGAACAGCGTCTCGCTCACGATCAGTTGGCCGCACAGGCTGGCCGAGAGGCGCTGGCTGGCGACGTTCCAGAGGATGGTCGCCAGCCACGACGAACCGAAGCCGCCTGCCAGCGCGATCCAGATGAAAAGCATGCCGTCGGGCCGCGACTGCAGCGTGACCATGCTGCTCCCCGCCGCCACCCAGAGCAGCAAGGCCCCGAGGCCGGTCGCGATGCCGAGCCAGTTGGCCCAGTCGGTCGCGTTCAGGTCGGTGTGGCACTGCAACCATTTCGCGTTGAGCAGGCCGTAGATCGTCCAGCTCACCATCGAACACAGCGCGAGCGCGATGCCCCAGCCGAAGCGCGCGCCCCCGCCGCCCACGCCATGCTGCGCCGACCACGCGCCCCAGATCATCAGCGCGATGCCCGCGCCCGTTAGCAGCAACCCCGGCAGCAGCGCACGCAGGCGCAGCCCCGCGGGCCGGCCGAGCAGCATCATCCAGACGGGAATCGTGCCGATGATGAGGCTGGGCACCTCGGTGCCGGCCGCCGCGATGCCGAAGGCCAGCAGCAGGTAGTAGCCGCTGAAGCCCAGCACGCTGAGCCCGAGCGCCGCGAGCGCCTGATGGCCATTCGGCCAGCGCACGGCGGCAGGCCGCGCGAACACTGCGAGCCCCGAGATCGCGCCGAACACCGCGAAGCGCGCGGCCGTGATGTCGACCATGCCGAAGTGGCCGACCATGCGCGGCGCCACGAACACCAGGCCCCAGAGCGCGCCTGCGCCCAGGCCGGCGGCGATGCCGATCGACGTCCGTGAATTCAGACTGCGAACCCGTCGTCGGCCGCGATGACGGCGCCGTTCACGAAATGGCTCTGGCCGCTGGCCAGCAGCACGATCAGGCCATCGAGGTCTTCGGCCTTGCCCACGCGCTTGCGCGGCAGGATGCTCATCAGCTTGGCGCCGGCCTCGGTGGTCCAGAGTTCTTCGTTGAGTTCGGTGGCGATGTAGCCCGGGCACAGCGCGTTCACGTTGATGCCGAAGCGGCCCCACTCCAGCGCCATGGCCTTGGTCATCTGCACCACCGCGGCCTTGCTCATGCCGTAGGCGCCGATGTTGGGCACCGCCTTGAGCGCGGCCACCGAGGCGATGTTGATGATGCGCCCGCCGATGTAGGTGCCCGGCGCCGAGCCATCGGCGCGCGCCAGCATGCGCTTGCCCACTTCCTGCGCGACGAAGAAGGCGCCCTTCAGGTTGGTGTCGAAGATGAAGTCGTAGTCGTCGGGCGTCACGTCCTGCAGCTTGTTGCGGATGTTGACGCCCGAGTTGTTGACCAGGATGTCGATGGGGCCGACCTCGGTCTCGGCGCGCGCCACGGCCGCCTTGATGCTGCCGTGGTCTGTCACGTCCAGCTCGACCACGTGGGCGTCGCCGCCCTCGCCTTCGATGCGGGCGCGCAGCTCCTTGAGTTTTTCGACCCGGCGGCTGGCCAGGACCACCGCGGCGCCGGCGCGTGCCAGCGTTTTTGCGAACTGGGCACCCAGGCCGCTGGAGGCGCCGGTGACGAAGGCCACGCGGCCCGAAAGATCGATGCTGTAAGCCATGGAAAACGGGTCCTGGTGAGTCGCGGAGGCGACGGGTTGCGCTCCCCCTAAAATGTTTCGCGCCCTCGTAGCGTCCGAGCCTCAAAACATTATCGACCAGACCCACATGACCCACGACGAAATCCTTGCCCAGTTCGGCCCTCGCGAAGCCATGGAATACGACGTGGTCGTGGTCGGTGGCGGCCCGGCGGGCCTCTCGACCGCGATCCGCCTGAAGCAGCTGGCGGCCCAGCACGAGAAGGAAATCTCCGTCGTGGTGCTCGAAAAGGGCTCCGAGCCCGGCGCGCACATCCTCTCGGGCGCCATCATGGACCCGCGCGCGCTCAACGAACTCTTGCCCGACTGGAAGGAACTGGGCGCCCCGCTGAACCAGCCCGTGGCCGACGACGCGATGGTGTTCCTCGGCGAGAAGTCGGGCCTGCGCACCCCCAACGCGTTCCTGCCGGCGTGCTTCCAGAACCACGGCAACTACATCATCAGCCTGGGCGCCTTCACCAAGTGGCTGGCGCAGCAGGCCGAGAACCTGGGCGTCGAGATCTTCCCGGGCTTCCCGGCGGCCGAAGTGCTCTACAACGAGAACGGCGCGGTGCGCGGCGTGGCCACCGGCAACATGGGTGTGGGCAAGGACGGCGAGCCGACCGAGAACTTCCAGCTCGGCATGGAGCTCCTGGGCAAGTACACGGTGTTTGCCGAAGGCGCGCGCGGCCACCTGGGTCGCCAACTCATCGCGAAGTACAAGCTCGACGAAGGCCGCGACCCGCAGACCTACGGCCTGGGCGTGAAGGAAGTGTGGGAAATCGACCCCAAGCGCCACCAGCCCGGCTTCGTGCTGCACACGGCCGGCTGGCCGATGAAGAGCGATACCTACGGCGGCGCGTTCCTCTATCACATGGAGGACAACAAGGTCACGATGGGCTTCATCACCGGCCTGGACTACAGCAACCCGTACCTGAGCCCCTTCGAGGAAATGCAGCGCTGGAAGCTGCACCCCAACATCCGCTGGTACCTGGAAGGCGACGAGGCCCAGGGCATCAAGCCGGCCAAGCGCATCGGCTACGGCGCGCGCGCCATCACGGCGGGCGGCCTGCAGTCGCTGCCCAAGACGGTGTTCCCGGGCGGTGCGCTGGTGGGCTGCGAGGCCGGCTACCTGAACGTGAGCCGCATCAAGGGCAGCCACGCCGCCATCAAGACCGGCATGCTGGCCGCCGAGGCCGCCTTCGACGCGGTGCAGGCCGGCCGCCAGCACGACGAGCTCACGGCCTACCCTGCCGCGTTCGAGAAGAGCTGGCTCCACGCCGAGCTGAAGAAGGCGCGCAACTTCAAGGCCTGGTTCAAGAAGGGCCTGGGCATTGCCACCCTCATGAACGGCATCGAGCAGTGGCTCCTGAAGGGCAACATCCCCTGGACGCTGCGCCGCACCAAGCCCGACCACCTGTACCTGAAGCCCGCGGCCGAGTGCAAGCCCATCGTCTATCCGAAGCCGGACGGCAAGCTCACCTTCGACCGGCTCTCCAGTGTGTTCATCAGCAACACGAACCATGAAGAGCAGCAACCGGCTCACCTGACGCTCAAGGATGCGACGGTGCCGGTCAACATCAACCTCGCGAAGTTCGCCGGCCCCGAGAGCCGCTACTGCCCGGCCGGCGTCTACGAATTCGTGGGCACCGAGGACGGCAAGCAGCGCCTGCAGATCAACGCGCAGAACTGCGTGCACTGCAAGACCTGCGACATCAAGGACCCGACGCAGAACATCGTGTGGGTCACGCCCGAGGGCGGTGGCGGGCCGAACTACGTGGGCATGTAACGCCACCGCGCCGTTTCTTGAAGCCCTCTTCGGAGGGCTTTTTCATTTGCCCGGGTGATTCGTTCAGGGCACGTGCCGCTGGTATCGCTGCTTAACGACCGCTCTGAAAACGAGCATGCTGTTGGTGGGCCGGCGTGATCACCACCCCGGAGCAATTTTTTTCGCAATGATGCGTCCGTTCGGAAACCCGCGGCGTAAGTGAAGGCAGGACGGCGATGAAACAAACGTCGCCGTCCGCCAACCCATTCAACGACCCTTCGAGAGGATCTTTCGCCATGAACACCATGCTCACCCGCATCGCCATCGCAGCAACCCTGGCCCTGGCCGCCGGCCACGCACTCGCCGCGGACATGACGCCAGCACCCGCCCCGGCCGCCAAGGCCGCGCCGGCCAGCAACCTCGCCGCCGCCCGCGCACTGATCGCCGACAGCAAGTGGACCGCCGCCGTCAGCGAGCTCGAGCGCGTCAACGACACCGGCAACGCCGACTGGAACAACCTCATGGGCTACACGCTGCGCAAGTCGGGCGCGGGCAAGTGGGCGGCTTCGGAGAAGTACTACGACGCCGCATTGAAGATCAACCCCAGGCACCTCGGCGCGCTCGAATACTCGGGCGAGCTGTACATCTCGATGGGCGACCTGCCCAAGGCCGAGCAGCGCCTGGCCGCACTGGGCCAGGCCTGCAACATGAGCTGCGGCGAGTACAAGGACCTGAAGGCCTCGGTGGAAACCTTCAAGGCGAGCGGCGGCAAGAAGAGCTGAGGTCCAACCGTCGCCGGAACGACGCTGCGGCCCTCGGGTCCGCAGCGTCCGTTTTCAGGGCTTACCGGGCGACGAGAAAAACATAGTCGGCGCTGTAGCCTTGCCTGATTCGCTTGCCACTGTCGGCGGCCACCTCGCACCCCTTGGCCGGCGCGTTGCCGCCCACGGTGTTGATGCGCTGCACGCTGGTGACGCCGGCCAGCTTGCCGCTGCCGCCCGCCGACCTGGCCGAGAGCAGCAGCCACGGGATGTCCGCCTCGCGCTGGCCGTTGGCGCGGGCCTTCAGCGTGCCGATGGTCTTGCTGCCGTCCAGCGCGGCCCAGTGCGGGCCGGCGCCGTGGGTTCCGGCGCGCTCGCCGCCGGGCGCGTAGAGCTCGGCCTCGGGCGCGACGAACTGCCAGGCCAGCGCGCCCTTGTCGCCCGCGCGGCATTCGTAGATCTGCACGCCCACCGCATGCCAGGTGAAGGCCGCGCGCTCGCCATCGGGCGCCTTGAGGGCCGCGGGCAGTTCGGTGGCCGGCGTGCCCGGCCGCGGCGATGCGCAGGCGGCGAGCAAGGCTGCGCCGGCGAGGACCGAGGCGAGGAGCGAGGCGGAAGAAAGGATTCGGGTGTTCGATGTCATTGGCATTTCCAGGTCGAGAAAGAAAATGAACGCCGGCCAGAATGACCGGCTTGGAGAGATCGGGCAAGCGCCCGGGGCTCCTTCCAGAAACGACAGCCGCGCCACAACGGATGCAATACTCGCCCGCATGAATAGAAATATTCTGATCACCCTGCAGGACCTGATCGCCGCAGCGGCGCGCGGGGACCACAGCGCCTTTGCCCAGATCTACGAACGCACGCACCTGCATCTGTTCGGTGTCGCGGTTCGTTTGCTGGGCAACGAACAGGCGGCCGAAGACGTGCTGCAAGAGGCCTATGTGAGCATCTGGAAGAACGCGGCCAGCTACCGCTCCAGCGTCGAGGGGCAGGAGATCCAGCCGATCACCTGGCTGATCGCGATCGTGCGCAACAAGGCGCTGGATGCGCTGCGTTCGCGCACACGGCGCAGTGCGCACGAGCAGCCGCAGCAGCCACAGCAGCATTTCGACGCCGAGGACGACATCGAAGTGCCGCAGGGCACCGACACCGCCCCGGGCGCGCTGCAACTCTTCGAGCAGGCCATGCAGGCGCTGCGCATCGAGGGCTGCATGGCGGCGCTGGACGGCAGCTTTCGCCAGAGCCTGGCGCTCGCCTACTACCAGGGCCTGTCGCACACCGAGGTGGCCGCGCAAATGAATGCACCGCTGGGTTCGGTCAAGGCGTGGATACGCCGCGGCCTGGACAAGCTGCGCGCCTGCCTGAGCGCGCAGGGGGTCACGCCATGAGATACACCGACACCAAATTGCTCGATGCGCTCGCATCGGCCTACGTGCTGGGCACGCTGACGGGAGGCGCGAGACAACGCTTCGAGCGCCTGCAGCGCGACCGCACCGACGTGCGCGCGCTGGTGGCGCAGTGGGAACAGCGGCTGGGGCAACTGGCGCTGTCGGTGCCGGCGCGCCGGCCCTCGGCCAACCTGTGGCACGCGATCGAGGCGCGCACGCGTCCGCTCGCGGAACCCAAGGCCCCCACCTCGCGCTGGCCGGCTTGGCTGCGCCCCGCAGGCTTCGGCCTCGGCGGCATCGCGGCCGGCGTGATCGCCGCGAGCGCCCTCTTCCTTTCCGCGCCCGGCCTCTTCATCACGAGCGACCAGCTCGCCATGCGTTCGGGCGAGCGGCTGCCGCAAAGCTATGTGGGCGTGCTGACCGATGCGCAAGGCCAGGGCCGGTTGCTCGTGAGTTCGCTGCGCCATGGCAAGACGCTCACGCTCAAGGTGCTGGGCACCGCCCCCCTCGCACCGGCATTGGCCAGCGACGAGCGCCTGGTGCTGTGGGCCCTGCCCGCCGACGGGGCGCCTTTCGCCATGGGCACGGTTCCGGCCAGCGGAACGCAAGTGTCGGCACTGCCCGACACCTCCGAGAAATTGCTCTCGAAGGTGTCGCGCCTCGTCGTCACGCGCGAGCGTGCTGCGACGCCTTCGGCCCCGAGTGCCGACGTGGTGTTGAGCGGGAGCTGCGCCAAGCTCTGGTGATCCGCCGGGGCCACTTTCACGGGCGGCGTCCGTGAAACTCCCGACATGGCGAAGCCCCCGGTTGCGGCATAGTCGAATGCGCCTGACGCATTCCTGACCTGACTACATTCCCCCCGGAGACACCATGAAACTCGGCCACATCGCCGCCGCCTGCCTTTCGCTCGCCCTGGGCACGTCCGCCCTTGCACAGCAACCGACGATCCTGAAGATCGGCTACGCGACTTCCAAGGAGTCGCACTACGGCGTAGGTTCCACGGTGTTCTGCGACGAGGTCGAGAAGGGCACGCAAGGCCGCTTCAAGTGCCAGCACTTCGCCAACTCGGCGCTGGGCGGCGAACGCGAGCAGATCGAGGCGATCCAGCTGGGCACGCAGGACCTGGTGAACACCTCCACCGGCCCCGTGGGCAACTTCGTGCCCGAGGTCAAGATCGTCGACATCCCCTTTCTCTTTCGCGACTACGAGCACGCCCGCAAAGTGATGGACGGCCCCATCGGCCAGGACATCCTCACCAAGTTCCCGAGCAAGGGCATCATCGCGCTGGCCTGGACGGAGAACGGCTTCCGTCACATGACCAACAGCAAGCGCGACATCGTCAAGCCCAGCGACGCGGCGGGCCTGAAGATGCGCACCATGGAGAACAAGGTGCACATGGACGGCTACCGCACCTTCGGCATCCTGCCCACGCCCATGGCCTTCCCCGAACTCTTCGGCGCGCTGCAGCAGGGCACGGTCGACGGGCAGGAGAACCCGATTCCGGTGATCCTGGCGTCCAAGTTCTCGCAGGTGCAAAAGCACCTCTCGCTCACCGGCCACGTGTATTCGCCCGCGCTGCTGCTGCTCTCACCGAAGGTGTGGAACAAGCTCTCGGATGCCGACAAGAAGGTCTTCGTCGATGCCGCCAAGAAGGCGGCCGTGGCCCAGCGCAAGAAGGTCAACGACGACGAGAACAACGGCATCGCCCAGCTCGAGAAGGACGGCATGAAGGTCACCAAGGTCGTGGACGGCGCCGCCTTCCGCGAGGCGCTGAAGCCGGCCTATGCGGGCTACGCCAAGGAGTTCGGCGCGGACAACATCAAGAAGATCACGGACGTCCAGTAAGCCTGCACGACCAGACCGCAACCGTTCACGCTGAACCCACCCCAACCGTTCACGCTGAGCCTGTCGAAGCGCCGCGCAAGGCTTCGACAAGCTCAGCCCGAACGGTTTTTTTGCTTTGCTTCCTGTTAGAACCGAGAACAACAAACGTGCAAGCCTTCGAGCGCTACTTTCTCGCCGCCAACCGCTGGGCGCTGATTCTTCTGCTGGCCGCCATGTCGGTCATCATCTTCACCAACGTCGTCATGCGCTACACCACGAGCAATTCGCTCGAGTGGGCCGAAGAGGTGTCGCGCCACATGATGATCTGGCTCACGTTCCTCGGGGCCGGTCCGGTGCTGCGCTACGGCGGCCACATCGCGGTGGAGAACCTGCAGGACGCGCTGCCGCGCGCGGGCGCCATCGCGGTGCGCGCCTTCGTCGCCGCGCTGCTCTTTGCCTTCTTCGGCTTCATGGTCTGGTACGGGTGGCTGTACATGCAGCGCACGATGTTCCAGCTCACGGCCGTGACGCAGATTCCCTTTGCCTACATCTACAGCGCGATGCTGTTCGGCGGGCTGCTCCTGATCGTGCACTGGCTGCTGGTGGTGCGGGGCTACGTGCTGCGGCGCGAGTTCGCCTCCGACGCCCACTTCGATGCCAACGCCTCGGCGTCGCTGTAAGGAGAACGACCATGGATGCCAGCATCGTTCTCATCGTCTCGGCCTGCATTTTCCTGGCCATCGGCGTGCCCGTGGCCTTTGCGCTCGGGCTGTCCACCGTCACCACGCTCATCCTTGCGGAGAACTATCCGCTGATGGTGCTCCTGAAGGAAACCTTCACCGGCATCGACAGCTTTCCGCTGATGGCCGTGCCCTTCTTCATCCTGGCGGCCGAGCTCATGAGCGGCGGCTCGCTCACCGAGGTGCTCTTGCGCTTCGCGGGCCAGTTCGTGGGCCACCGGCGCGGGGGCCTGGGCTACACCAACGTGGTGTCGCTCACCTTCTTCTCGGGCATCTCGGGCTCGGCGCTGGCCGATGCGGCCGGGCCGGGGTCGATGCTCATCAAGATGATGGACAAGGCCGGCTACGACCGCTCGTACGCGGCGGCGCTCACGGCCTCCACGGCCATCGTGGGGCCGATCATTCCGCCCTCGATCATCATGATCATCTACGCGCTGCAGGACGAGAGCGTGTCGGTGGGCACGCTGTTCGCGGCCGGCATTTTTCCGGGCATCCTGATCGCGGTGGCGATGTGCGTGGTGAACTTCCACGTCTCCAAGAAGCGCAACTACAAGGGCGACGGGCAGACGCCGCCGCTGCGCGAGATCCTCGTCACCACCTGGAAGGCGATTCCCGCGATCCTCTTGCCGGTGGTCATCCTGGGCGGCATGCGTGCCGGCTGGTTCACGCCGACCGAGGCCTCGGTGGTGGCGGTGTTCTACGCGCTGGTGTGCGGCAAGTTCGTCTACCGCACGCTCGAGTGGAAGATGCTGCCCGACATCCTCTCGCGCTCGGCCCTGCTGTCGGCCTCGGTGCTGATCATCATCGGCCTGTCGGCCTCGTTCGCGTGGGTGCTGACCATCGAGGGCATTCCGCAGCAGATGGCCGAATGGCTCATCAGCATGAACCTCTCGCCGTGGATGTTCCTCATCATCGTCAACGTGTTCCTCTTGCTGTTCGGCATCTTCATCGAGCCGCTGCCGGGGGTGATGGTGCTGGCGCCGATCCTGGCGCCCGTGGCGATCAAGCTGGGCGTGGACCCGGTGCACTTCGCGATGATCGTGATCTTCAACCTCACGCTCGGCATGATCACGCCGCCGGTGGGCGGGCTCTTGTTCGTGACCTGCAACGTGTCGAAGGTGCCGATGTCGGCACTGGTGAAGGAGCTGGTGCCGTTCCTGTGGGCGCACGGCGCGGTGCTGATGATCCTCACCTTCGTGCCGGCGCTGAGCACCTGGCTGCCGCGGGCGCTCGGGTTCAAGTAGCGGGGCCATGCGCAGGGTTCTGCTCCTGCAACCGTTCGCTGCCAGAATCGGCGCCACGCCAACAACCGACACCCGAGGGAACCGCTCCATGAACCGACTCGTCATCTGCCTGCTCGCCGCAGGGCTGCTGTCCACGGCCGCACTGGCCGCTGCGCCTTCCGCATCGCCACCCGCATCGGCCGCATCGGCACCTGCAGCGGCTGCAGCTCCCGCCCCCACGCCGACGCCTGCGGCCGCTGCTGCAGCAGCACCCTCCGCCGGCATCGCCGAAGTCGAAACCGCCGTGCGCGCCTGGGCCGCGGCCTGGTCCGCGCGCGACGTGGATCGCTACCTCGCGGCCTACGCCCCCGACTTCACGCCCGCCAGGAAGCAGGACAGGAAGCGCTGGGAAGCCGAGCGGCGCACCCGCATCGCGAACAAGTCGGCGATCAGCGTGACGGTGGACGACCTGGTCATCAGCGTCAGCGGCCAGACCGCGAGCGCGCGCTTCAAGCAGCTCTACAGCGCCGACAAGCTCAAGAGCACCGACCGCAAGACCCTGGAGCTGCAGCGCGTGGGCGACAAGTGGCTCATCCGCAAGGAAAGCACCGGCGCCTGAAGATTCGAGCGTCCGACAGCGCGGCGGCGGTGATTCTTCCTGTAAGTCAAACAGGTTCATGAAGATGTCACCGCCTGCAACGATGCTGCAGCCTTCGATCTTTCGAAAGCTGTGGCCGCCATGTTTCCCACCAAGACCGACAAGGCACGCGACGAACTCCAGGCGGGGCAGCGCACGCTCAGCCAGCGTGAACGCGCGCTGCTGCTGATGGCCGACGGCCGGCGCTCGCTGACCGACTTCAGCCCGCTGTTCGCGAACCGCATCGAGGCGGAGCAGGCGATCCAGGCGCTGGTGAGCAAGGGGTATCTGCAGGATGCGCAGGCGGTGGCCGCGGCCAAGGCCCAGGCGATGGCAACTGCAGCGGCTGCTGCCCCCGCCGCGCCGCCCACGCCGATGCCCGCGGCGGAACCGATCCAGCTCACCGCCACCGCCGACAACTTCGACGGCAAGCGCTCGCTGGCCACCACGCGGATGTTCCTGTTCGACATCTGCGAGCGCATGTTCGTGCGCCGCGATCCCAAGTTCGCCCTGCAGATGCGCGACGCCCTGCGCGAGGCCCGCGACCGCGAGGCGATGCTGACCATCGCCGCGCTGATGCTCAGCGAGATCGAGAAGACGGCGGGTGTGGAGCGGGCCGAATCGCTGCGCGAGCGCATCGAGCGGCTGCTGCCGCCAGCCGAAATCGTGCACTGACCCCACGCGTTCTGGGCCCGCTCGATCCACTACACTCGGCGGGGTCAGGAGAGAGCCCCGCGCGACGGGGCCGCCGAAGGCGCAGGGAACCCCCGAACGCTCAGGCAAAAGGACTGACAAGACGCCGGTGCACACCGGCGTTTCCTTGCTGGAGAGAGGCCGTTGCAGGCATGCATTGCACCGGCCCACCGAAGGAGCAAACCCCGATCGTGGGGCGAATCTCTCAGGTAAAGCGGACAGCAGGGGTGGCCCATGGCGTTGCAGCCATGGATTTCGACTGCCCCTTTGGAGTGCCCCGTGGCTGCTTCTTCCGCTTCCGATACCGCAGGTATCCCAGGTGCCCCAGGCACCCAACTTCTCAAGACGCCGCTGCACGACCTCCACGTGGAGCTCGGCGCCCGCATGGTGCCCTTCGCGGGCTATTCCATGCCCGTGCAGTACCCCGCGGGCCTCATGGCCGAGCACAAGCACACGCGCGATGCGGCAGGCCTCTTCGATATTTCCCACATGGGCCAGCTGCGCCTCGTCGGCCCCGACGCAGCCGCTGCCTTCGAAACCCTGATGCCCGTCGACGTGATCGACCTGCCCGCCGGCAAGCAGCGCTACGGCCTCCTGCTGAACGACGAGGGCGGCATCCTGGACGACCTGATGTTCTTCAACGAAGGCCACGGCTCGCTCTTCGTGATCGTGAACGGCGCCTGCAAGGTCGACGACATCGCGCACATCCAGCAGAAGATCGGCGCGCGCTGCGAGGTGCAGCCGCTGCCCGACCACGCCCTCCTCGCGCTGCAAGGCCCGCAGGCCGCGGCCACGCTGGCGCGCCTGTCGCCCGGCATCGAGCGCTTCGTGTTCATGACGGGCGGTGCGGTGCAGATCGGCGGCATCGCCGCCTTCGTCACCCGCAGCGGCTACACGGGCGAAGACGGCTTCGAAATTTCCGTGGCCGGCAAGGACGCCGACGCCCTCGCCCGCCTGCTGCTGGCCCAGCCCGAGGTCAAGCCCATTGGCCTCGGCGCCCGCAACTCGCTGCGGCTCGAAGCGGGCCTGTGCCTCTACGGCAACGACATCGACACCACCACCACGCCGGTCGAGGCTTCGCTCAACTGGGCGATGCAGAAGGTGCGCCGCACGGGCGGCGCGCGCGAAGGCGGCTTTCCGGGCGCGGCCAAGATCCTTGCCCAACTCACGGCCGCGGCCGTCGGCGCCGCGGGCCACACCGACCACGACACCTTGAAGCGCAAGCGCGTCGGCCTCGTGGCGCTGGAGCGCATTCCGGTGCGCGACGGCACGGTGCTGCAATCCTTCGAAGGGCAGGACATCGGCATCGTCACGAGCGGCCTGCTCGGCCCGAGCGCCGACCGCTGCGTCGCGATGGGCTACGTGGCCACCGCTTTCTCGGAGCCCGGCACGCGCGTGCAGGCCATCGTGCGCGGCAAGCCGGTGCCGATGGAAGTCTCGACCATGCCCTTTGTGCCGACTCGCTACTACCGCGGCTAGGCTCCGGGCCTCGATTCCCCCGATCATCATTTTTTCCACGAGGAGTTTCCCCATGAGCATCAAGTACACCAAGGACCACGAGTGGGTCTCGGCCGAAGGCGGCGCCGCCACCGTCGGCATCACCGTGCACGCGCAGGACGCGCTGGGCGACGTCGTGTTCGTCGACCTGCCCGAAGTCGGCAAGACCTTCGCGCAGGGCGAAGTCGCCGGTGTCGTCGAATCGGTGAAGGCCGCGGCCGACGTGTTCATGCCCGTCTCGGGCGAGATCACCGAAGTGAACGAAGCGCTGCGCGCCGACCCTTCGCTCGCCAACACCGACCCGCTGGCCACCGGCTGGTTCTTCAAGGTCAAGCTGAGCGAGCCCGCGCAACTCGACGCGCTGCTCGACGCTGCCACCTACGACAAGTTCGCCGCCGAATCCTGAAAATGCTTGCCCCTCGGCTTGCCACTTCGTGTGCCTCGCCCTTCCCCATGGGGAAGGCGCGGCCCGCCTTGGGGCGGCCCGGCGGCGACCGCTGAGCCTCTCTTCTTTTTTTACGCCGATATCACCGCCATGCCGATTCCCGCCCTTCCCTCTTTGCAAGAACTAGAGAACGCCGAAGAATTCCTCGCCCGCCACATCGGCATCGATGCGGCGGACGAGGCGCGCATGCTGCCGGTGATCGGCTCGGCAACGCGGGCGGAGCTCATCGACGGCATCGTGCCCGCGGCCATCCGCCGTGCAAAGCCGATGCGCCTGCCGGCCCCGGTGACCGAGGCCGATGCACTGGCCGAGCTGAAGGCGATGGCGTCCAAGAACAAGGTGTTCAGGAACTTCATCGGCCAGGGCTACTACGGCACGCACACGCCGGGCGTCATCCTGCGCAACGTGCTGGAGAACCCCGCCTGGTACACCGCCTACACGCCCTACCAGGCCGAGATTTCGCAGGGCCGCATGGAGGCTCTGCTCAACTTCCAGACGATGGTGTGCGACCTCACGGGCATGGCCATCGCCAATGCGTCGATGCTGGACGAAGCCACGGCCGCGGCCGAGGCGATGACGCTGGCCAAGCGCAGCGTCAAGAGCAAGAGCAACGTGTTCCTGGTGTCGGGCGACTGCCATCCGCAGACCATCGAGGTCATCAGGACGCGCGCCGCGCCGCTGGGCATCCAGGTCAAGGTGAGCACCGTCTCCGAGACGCTGCCGCACCTGATGGCCAGCTGCGAATTCTTCGGCGTGCTCGCGCAGTACCCCGCCACCACCGGCCACGTGCACGACCTGCGCCCGCTCGCGGGCCACGCCCATCAATGCGACGCCGCCTTCTGCGTGGCGGCCGACCTGCTCGCGCTCACGCTGCTCGCGCCGCCCGGCGAATGGGACGCCGACATCGTCTGCGGCACTACGCAGCGCTTCGGCATGCCGCTGTGCAACGGCGGCCCGCACGCCGCGTACCTGGCCTGCCGCGATTCGTTCAAGCGCTCGCTGCCGGGGCGCCTCGTGGGCGTGAGCGTCGACAGCCACGGCCAGCCCGCCTACCGCCTCGCGCTGCAGACGCGCGAGCAGCACATCCGCCGCGAGAAGGCCACCTCCAACATCTGTACCGCGCAGGTGCTGCCGGCCGTGGTGGCCAGCATGTACGCCGTGTACCACGGGCCCGATGGGCTCACGCGCATCGCGCAGCGCGTGGCGGCGCTCACGGCCATCCTCTCGAAGGGCCTGTCGCAGATGGGCCGCGAGCCGGTCAACACCACCGCGTTCGACTCGCTCACGATCCGCACCGGCGACGACACCGCCGCGATCATCGAGCGCGCGCAAGCCGGCGGCGTCAACCTGCGCCAGCGGCTGCAGCAGCACCTGGGCATCTCGCTGGACGAGACCACCACGCGCGCCGACATCGAAACGCTCTGGGCCCTGTTCGGGCCCAGCGGCACGCCGATGCCGCGCTTCGACGACCTGGCCGCCCACACGACGCCGCTCATTCCCGAAGACCTGCGCCGCGCGAGCGCCTTCCTCACGCACCCGGTGTTCAACACCCACAAGAGCGAGACCGCGATGCTGCGCTACATCCGCAGCCTCTCGGACAAGGACCTTGCGCTGGACCGCAGCATGATCCCTCTGGGCAGCTGCACCATGAAGCTCAACGCGACCAGCGAGATGATCCCCATCACTTGGCCCGAGTTCGCGAACATCCACCCCTTCGCGCCCGCCGAACAGCAGCTGGGCTACGCGCAGCTCGACGCGCAACTGCGCGCGTGGCTCTGCGAGGCGACCGGCTACGCGGGCATCAGCCTGCAGCCCAACGCGGGCTCGCAGGGCGAGTACGCGGGCCTCCTGGCCATCAGGTCGTTCCACGAAGCCAAGGGCCAGGGCCACCGCAACATCTGCCTGATTCCCTCGTCGGCGCACGGCACCAACCCCGCGAGCGCGCAAATGGTCGGCCTGCAGGTGGTGGTGACGGCCTGCGACGCGCAAGGCAACGTCGACATGGATGACTTGAAGCGCGCCTGCGAGAAGCACAGCGACAAGCTGGCCGCGGTGATGATCACCTACCCCAGCACGCACGGCGTGTTCGAGACGCGCGTGAAAGAGCTCTGCGAGCTCGTGCACGAACACGGCGGCCGCGTGTACGTCGACGGCGCCAACATGAACGCGCTGGTCGGCGTGGCCGCGCCGGGCGAATTCGGCGGCGACGTGAGCCACCTGAACCTGCACAAGACTTTCTGCATCCCGCACGGCGGCGGCGGGCCGGGCGTGGGTCCGGTGTGCGTGGTCGAAGACCTGGTGCCCTACCTGCCGGGCCATGCGACGGCCGGCGTCGCATCGAACGGCGTGGGCGCCGTGTCGGCCGCGCCGCTGGGCAACGCGGCCGTGCTGCCTATCAGCTGGATGTACTGCCGCATGATGGGCGCCAAGGGCCTGCAGGCCGCGACCGAAACCGCCATCCTCAGCGCCAACTACATCAGCGCGCGCCTGAAGGACCACTACCCCACGCTGTACGCGAGCCCCAACGGGCACGTCGCGCACGAGTGCATCCTCGACCTGCGCCCGTTGAAGGACACGAGCGGCGTCACCGCCGAGGACGTTGCCAAGCGCCTCATCGACTACGGCTTCCACGCCCCCACGCTGAGCTTCCCCGTGCCCGGCACGCTGATGGTCGAGCCGACCGAGAGCGAACCGCTGGCCGAACTGGACCGCTTCATCGACGCGATGATCGCGATCCGCGGCGAGATCCGCCGCATCGAGGAAGGCGTGTGGCCCCAGGAAGACAACCCGCTCAAGCACGCACCGCACACCGCGGCCAGCCTGCTGGGCACCGAATGGGACCACCCGTACGCGCGCGAACTCGGCGCCTTCCCGCTGGCCGAACTCAAGAAGGCCAAGTACTGGCCGCCGATCGGCCGCGTGGACAACGTCTACGGCGACCGCAACCTGTTCTGCAGCTGCGTGCCGGTGGGCGAGTACGAGGAAACCGAAGGGGCCCGAGGCTGAACGCGCGGGCGCCGCGGCGCTTTCTACAGTTCCTGCCGGTCAGCCTTCGCGACGGTACATCGACCACTTCACGGTGAGGATGTCCGCCGCGATCTTCGCGGCATTCACGCCCGCGTAGGTCTCGGACGGATTGAATTCGAAAGCCTCCTGGTACCGCTTGACCTGCGCGTAGTCGCGGTCGAAGGTCATCGGGCCCATGAGCTCCGCGGGATCGACGCCCGCAGGCAGCGCGAGGAATTTCTCCGGATCGGTGGCACTCTGGTAGAGGTCGACGCTCATCGGGTTCATATGCTTGTCCTCGAAATTTGAGAACAGATAGTCCCCGGCCCCGGCGCCGCGCGCAATCGGCCCGCGCCTACACGGCGCGCCGGATCGGGGCTCACGGCCCCTCTCTTGCCCTCTGCTTCAGGGCTGCTTCTTCTTGGCCAGTTCGCCCGTGGCAATCTGCTGGCGGAAACCGCGCAGGCTGGCCTTCACCTTGCGCTCGTTCTCCGGCCCCATGCGCACCATGATCTTCTGGCCCGAGGACATCGCCTCCAGCTTCGCGTCGACGTACTCGTAGCGCACCCACGGCCGCTGCGAAGGCACGTCGCCCTTCACCTCGACCAGCCGCACCTGCACCGGGCCGCCGGGCTCGGGCGCCTGCAGCAGGTGATCGATCACCGCGATGAGCCGGTCGTTGAAGTAGCGGCCCGGAAAGCCCAGCTCTTCATACGCCTTCTGGAACAGCGGATAGAGCTTGGCGTACACCGTCGCCGCCTTGGCCGGATCGACCGTCTCGGCGAGCAGCACGATGCCGTTGTAGCGCGCCGCATTGTTCGCGGCGATGGTCTGCGTGCCGCCCTGCTGCGGCCCGTCGGTGATGAAGCGCTGCCCCGTGGGCTGCACCGGCCAGGCGCTGGCGGGCGCCTGCTCGCGCGCGAGGTTGTCGACCGTGGCCACGAAGCGCCGCACGATGCCGTCCGGGCGCAGGTAGGCCGAGGCGTTCTTGCCGCCGAGGAGCTCGCTCAACGCCTTCATCACGCGCGAATCGGATTCCGCCAGCGCCGGCAGCGCGGCATCGGGCGGCGCGAGCGCATCGACGGGGTTCTGCGGGCCCGTGGGCTCCGCGGCGGGCGCCGGCGCGGGGCCGTCGTTCGGCGCGGCGGCCACCGGCGCGGGCTCGGGGGGCTTTTGCTGTTGCTGCTGGTACCAGCGCCAGCCGAAGAACGCGGCCGCCAGCACCACGAGGCCGATGACGACGAGCATGCCGATCGGCGTCTCGCGGCGGGGTCTGAATTCGGGGGCGTCCCGGGAGCCTGGGGAGTCCGAGGATGGGTTGTCGGTCATGGCGGCACGTTCCTTTTTGCTGAAGGCTGTGTGATGCAACAGGTCGGCCGATGTTGCATCAATCGGCGCGCCGTCACGCCACAAGCTCGTAACGCCTTGTGACGCGTTGCGAGCCGAGGTGCCCGTCCGCGCGAAGTTTCAGGCCGGCGCGCTGAGCGACTGCAGCCACGCGAGCGTGCCCTGCAGCTCGGCCGGACGGATCTCGTGCGCGCCCGGAAAGTCGGAGCCCGACAGCGCCAGCGGCAGCGTGCGCGCAAGCTCACGCGTGGCCTGCGCCGCACCCGGTGGAATCACGTTGTCGGCGCTGCCGTGGCTCACCCACAGCGCCTTGCCCTCGAAGGCCTCGGCGGGCGCGATGTGCGGCACCACCTGCGCCAGCAGCCGGCTGTGCCACACCAGCGCGGCGCGCAGCTTCGCGGGCTGCGTGAGCAGGAGCGACAGCGCCATGATCCCGCCCTGGCTGAAGCCCCCCACCACGATGCGCTCGGGCGGCACGCCCAGTTGCTGCGCGGCCGAGTCGATCATCTCGCCGACCAGGAAGCGGCTCTCGCGTTCCTGCTCTTCGTCGATGTGGCGCTCGCCGTTGGGCAGCACCTCGAACTCGAACCATGCATAGGCATCGGGCGACAGCACATACGGCGCGCGCAGGCTCAGCACGTGGAACTGCGGCGGCATCAGCCGCGCGAGGCCGAACAGGTCCTGCTCGTTGCTGCCGACGCCGTGCATCAGCACCAGCAGCCAGGGCTCGCGGACGCTGGCCTGTGCGCTGTGTTCGAGAAACTTGAGGGGGAGATGGAGCTGGGTCATGAAGTGGTTCAGAGGGATGCGTGAAAACCTTGCGCGAGCGCGCGCGTGACTTCGGCCGACGACACCTCGCGGCAGCCGGCGGCGTTCTGCCCCGACCAGAGCGGGGAGAAGTCGCCGCTGCCCTTCGCCTCGGCCTTGGCGCGCAGCGGCGCGATGCCCGAAGTGGCGAGCGGAAACTCGGGCGCCGCGGCGCCGATGGGCCCCAGCTCGCGCATCACGCGATTGACGATGCCGCGCGCCGGCCGGCCGGTGAAGAGATTGGTGAGCGCGGTGTGGCGGGCGGCTTCGCTCTTGAGCGCCGCGCGGTGGATCGCGCTGGTCGTGGCCTCGGGCGTCAGCATGTAGGCGGTGCCCACCTGCACGCCCGCGGCGCCCAGGGCCATGGCCGCGGCCACGCCGCTCGCATCGGCGATGCCGCCGGCCGCGATCACCGGCACCTTCACCGCGCGCACCAACTGCGGCAGCAAGGCGAAGGTGCCGAGCTGCTTGGTCAAGTCGTGCGAGAGGAAGTGCCCGCGATGGCCGCCTGCCTCGAGCCCCTGCGCAATCACCGCATCGGCGCCATGCGCTTCGAGCCACAGCGCCTCTTCGACCGTGGTGGCAGAAGCCAGCACCTTCGCGCCCCAGCCATGCACCCGCGCGAGCAGTTCCGCGGGCGGCAAACCGAAATGAAAGCTCACCACCGGCGGCTTGAACTCGGCCAGCAGATCGGCCACCTCGGCGCTGAAGGGATTGCGCCCCGGGCCAGTGGGAATGCTCGCCGCATCGATGCCGAATTCGGCGTAGTACGGCGCCAGCGCAGCGCGCCACGTGGCCTCGCGCTCGGTGCTCGGCACGGGCGGCGTGTGGCAGAAGAAGTTGACGTTGTAGGGCCTGTCGGTGCCCGCGCGGATGGCCGCGAGTTCGCTGCGCATCACGTCGGGGCTCAGCATCGCGCAGGGCAGCGAGCCGAGCCCGCCTGCGTTGCTCACCGCGATGGCCATCGCGCTGACCTGGATGCCGGCCATCGGCGCCTGGATGAGGGGAAGTTCGGTGCCGAGAATCTGCTGCAGCGTGGCCATTCGGGTGCTCCTTCTTGATCGGATGCCGCGATTGTCCCGCCAAGCCGGGCGGCGCTGCGCCCGCGGGGTCATCGCAAGGCACGGCGATCACGCGGCTCACTTGCCCGACGCATGCTTGGGATCATGCCCCCAGTTCATCAACGAGTAGCGCCACGGCGTCTCGGTCACGTCGCCCTCGGGCCGCTGGGCCAGGTGGCGCTTGACGTAGCCGACCACCTTGCGCATGTGCGCGATGTCGCCGGCGGTGAACTCGCCGCGGGCCTTCGCGAGCAGGCGCACGATGCGCCGCCCCGAGCGATGGCCGACCGACTCGCCGCCCTCTGCGCCCTTGAAGCCGACGGCGCGGGAGTCGTCGGTGTCGAGCCAGTCGCCCAGCTGCCGCGGCGACATGTTGACCGCGCGCTTGAACGCGCGCACAACGTCCGCATCGGCCGTGGCGGGAGTGCGTGCGCTAGCCATTTTTCTGAAGCGCACCTGCCTTGTGGATCGCCTTCTTGCCCGACTTGCCGCTCTTGACCTCGAACTCGGGATGGGCCTTCGTCGCCTTGGCGGTGTGCCCCTTCACGCTCGCGGTGCCCGTCACCTTGCGGGTCACCACGCCCGTGGTCTTTCCCTGGGAGGTGCTCCAGGCGACCTTGTCGCCCACCTTCGGTTCGCTCTTCATGTGCATGGCCCCGTGGAAGTCTGCGAATGGCCCAGTCTCTGCAGGCACGCGCGACGACGGCGTCGCGATGGCCGACGAAAAGCGTAGGACGGTGCCGTCACCGGGGATCAAGTTCGCGTCACGAAATCTGCGATCAGCGCCGCGCAGCGTTCGCCATGTGTCTCCAGCAACAGGTGCGGTCCGTCGAGCACATGCGCTTCCATGCGCGGCAGGTCCTGCAGCCACGAGACGATTTCGGCGCAGTCGAAGAAGCTGTCGTGCCGGCCCCAGAGCATGAGCGCTGGCGGTTGGTGCTCGCGCAGGTACCGGCTGATGTCATCGAAGCGCGCGGCGTAGTTGCCGTAGTCCTTCACCAGCGCGCGCTGCACGTCCAGGTGACCGGGGCGGCTCAACATGCGCCAGTCCTCGTCCCAGTCGTCCGGGGAGATGCGTGCGGCGATGTCCTCCGGGATGTCGCCGATGTACTGGTAGCACACGCCCTCGAAAGTGAGATGGGCGGTGGCGGCCTTCTCGTTCTCTTTCGAAGGCGCATGCCAGTAGTCGATGGTGTCCTTCCACGCCGGCCCCCAGCCGGTGGCGTGCGCGTTGGCGTTCTGCACGATCAGGCCGCGCACGCGGCGCGGATCGCGCATCGCCAGGTCGAGCGCGACGGGCGCGCCGTAGTCGTGCACGTAGAGAAACACGCTCGCGACGCCGAGCTTTTCGAGCAGGCCTTCGACGAGGTCGGCGAAGCGCGTAAAACTGGGCTCGGCGATGAGATCGGTCGCGCCGGAACCGGGCATGTCGGGCGCGATCACGAAGCATGTGTCCGACAGGTGCGTGGCGAGGCGCTCGAACGTGCGCGCGGAATTCGGGAAGCCATGCAGGAGCAAGACCGCCGGGTTGCGGCGGTCGCCGGCCACGATGGTGGAGACGCCGCAGCCGTCGATATCGAAGCGGTCACGACGGGCCAAGTGGGCATTCATGTCGGCGTTCTCCTTGATTCATCGATCCAGGGACGCCAGCGTGACCGCTTCGGGCCGCGCGCGATGTCGGACGCTTGCGCGCCCCGATGCAAGCCGCGCTCAGCGCGGCGCGCCGAAATCCTTCAGCTTGAAATCCGTCTCGTCCTTGTAGCCATACAGGCGGCACGCGGCGCGAAAGTCTTCCGCGGAGAACCCCGTCCAGGCGTAGTTGCGCACGTTGCGCCCCGTCGCGCGGTTCTGCACGTAGAACGACAGCGTCGCCTTCGACTCGGAGAGGCTGATCGTCTTGTGCAGGTTCGGCACGAACTTGAATTGCTGGGCGTCGAAGGTCTTGGCAAAACCCAGCGCCGTGCGCACGACGATGCGCTCCGGGGTGAACTCGAACTTCGACGCGAAGAGATAGTCGCGGCGAAGCAGCACGACAAGCACGAGCCCCAGCCCGATCGTCGCCGCATAGAACAGCGGCGAATTGATCGTCCGGTCCACCAGGAACCGGTACGCGTAGTTGAAGACCAGCGAGGCCAGCCCGACCATCAACACCAGCTGCCCGACCTGGCTGAGCAGCCACTTGGGCTTGTTCGATACCGAAACGATCACAATCTCTCCCTCCCTCGATGCTTGTTGTTGAAACCCATGCGGCAGCAATGGCAGCGTGCAAGCCGCCTCGCGCCCTCTCCCCGGCTCACTCTTCGCTCGTCCACTCCACCTGCACGCCCAGGCTGCGCAGGTTCTCCACGAAGCGCGGATGCGCGCGGCGGATCGGCGTCGCGTTGCGGATTTCCGAACGCCCTTCGATGCTCGCGGCCACCATGAAGAGCGCGATCGCCACGCGGATGATGTACGGGCTCTCGACCACCGCCGGCGTCAGCGGATTGCCGCCGAAGGTGATGAGCCGGTGCGGGTCCGACGAGAACACGTGCGCGCCGAACTTGGAGAGCTCGCCCGTCCAGCCCAGTGCGCCGTCGTACACCTTGTTCCAGAACATCGCGTTGCCCTCGGCGCGCACGCCCAGCGCAATGAAGATGGGCAGCAGGTCCACCGGAAAGTAGGGCCACGGCGCCGCCTCGACCTTGGTGAGCACGTTGCTCGTGAACGGCGTCTGCACCTTCAGCGGACCGGTGCGGATGGCGCGCGACCAGCCGTCCGCATGCTCGATGCGCACGCCGAATTTGGCGAAGGTGCGGTCCAGCAGCGGAAAGTTCGAGGGCGCGCTGTTGCGCACGATCACGTCGCCGTTTGTGATGGCGCCGAGCGCGAGGAACGTCGTGATCTCGTGGAAGTCTTCGTCGAAGCGGAACTCGCCGCCCGTGAGTGCGCTGCCGCCATGCACCGTCACGCGCGAGGTGCCGATGCCCTCGATGCGCACGCCGATCATCGCCATGAAGCGGCAGAACTCCTGCACGTGCGGCTCCGAGGCGGCGTTGGTGAGCGTGGAGGTGCCGTCGGCCGCGGCCGCGCACAGCACGAAGTTCTCGGTGGTGGTGACCGAGGCGTAGTCCAGCCAGTGGTCGGTGGGCACGAGGCGCCCGGCGCTGCGCACCAGCAGCGACCCCTCGGTGCGCTCCACCTTGCCGCCGAAGCGCTGGAACACCTCCACGTGCGGATCGATCTCGCGCACGCCCAGCGTGCAGCCCTTGACGTTGTCTTCCAGCCGCGCCACGCCAAAGCGCGCGAGCAGCGGCGGCACCAGCATGATCGACGAACGCATCTCCTCGGGCAGGCGATGCAGCGCGGCGTCGAACGCGGTCTCGCGGTGGTGCAGCGCGAGCGTGCCGGTGGCGTGGTCCATCTGCACGTCGCTTCCGAGGGTGCGGAAGATGTCCAGGATCTTGCGCACGTCGGTGATGTCGGGCACGCCGAGCAATCGCAGCGGCTCGTTGGTGAGCAAGGTGGCGCAGAGCACCGGCAGCACGGCGTTCTTGTTGGCGGAGGGGGTGATGCGGCCGCGAAGCGGCGTGCCGCCGTGCACGATGAGGTTGGACATGGAGGTGCGGAAAGAGCGGAGGAGCGGAAGAGCGAAAGGCGAGCGGGAAAACCGGGGAGCCCTGGGGCGGGAAAGGGTCGCGGACCGTCCGCAACCGGGTGACGGGACTTTAGCTGCGGCGGATGGCGGCTTCGCGCCGGGAAGTTGTAAGAACTTGGCCGCCGCGGAGCAATCGGCGCTGTCTCGCCCTGCCAACAGCGACAAATTCGGGGAAATGTCTCATCGCCTTGACATGCGACAAGTTGTACGATTTCGTATCTCTTGTCACAAGTCAATACATTTTCATGCCCACCTTCAATGAAAACAGGCGGACCGCGCGCGCCGCGCAGCCACGCTCGAACGTCCCACGCCGAGCCGCCGCCCGTCCCCTGTTTGCATCGTCGGCCACGGCGCTTGCGGTCGCCCTGCTCGCCGCGGCGCCGCAGATGGCAAGTGCCGCCAACGAGTGCGGAGCGGAGGCCCCGGGGCAGGACACCCTCACCTGCGCGGCCGTGGGCTATCCCCTCGGAATCACGTACGCCGCATCCAACGGATTGACGCTCACCCTGGACGAGGCGGCCATGGTCGTCAGAGGCACAGGCGTCCTGCTGCAAACGCTCATCGGCCCGATAGCCCCCGAGCTGACCGTCAATGTGACGAACGTCAACTCGATCACCTCCAGCGGCACGGCGGTGTCGGTCGTCAACCAAGCGGTCGGCGGGTTTGCCGCCATCAACATCGACGACGGAACGATCATCTCGACCGGCGCGGCCACCAACGCCGTCAATGCAAACGGTGGCGCCTCGGGCGCCAATGCCCAGGTGACGTTGAACGGCGGGCAGATCGTGAATATCAGCGGGGGCGGCGGGATCGGCGCGCAGACGGCCGGCACCAACGGGACCGGGAACGCAACCATCGTGATCAACGCGGGCTCGGTACAAGCGTCCAGTTCCGGCGCGATCGCGTCGATCTCCGGCCCCAACCACACGGGTACGGCACGCATTGCCATGAACGGCGGTTCCATCTTCTCCGTGGGGTCGAGCGCACTGGCGGCGACCACCACCGGCAAGGGCCTGGCGCAGGTGCAGATGACGGGCGGCACCGTCGCCACCACCGGCGCCAACGGGGATGGCATCTTCGCGTCGAGCAAGGCCGGCACCTACGCGGTGGACGTGAGCGGGGGCACCGTCGGCGGCGGTGCCGGATTCGGCGCGGCGATCCACACCTCCGCCGCCGCCGGCGGCACGGTCAACATCGGCGCGGGCGCCGTCGTCAACGCCGGCGCCTCCGGCGTCGCGCTGCGCGATGGCGACGCCAACCGCGACGGCGTCGACGAAATCAACGGCAACGCGACCATCACCACCGCCGGCACGCTCAACGGCGCCGTGCTGCTGGGCGGCGGCACCGACACGCTCAACATCGCGGGCGGCGCGATCAACGGCAGCATTTCCGGCGACGGTGCCGACACGCTCAACTTCAACCTCGGCGCGGGCAGCTTCGTGCACGGCGCGGCCTTCGCCATCGGCGGCATGAACGCCGTGGTCATGAACTCGGGCACCGTGCAGCTGGACAGCACCCTCGCCGGCAACACGCTGACCGTGAACGGCGGCACCCTCGTGCTCGGCGGCGCCAACAGCTACACGGGCGGCACGTTCCTGAACGGCGGCGTGCTGTCGGTGTCCAGCGACGCCAACCTCGGCGACGCAGCCGGCGCGCTCGATTTCGACGGCGGCACGCTGCGCAACTCGGCCGATTTCGCGACGGCGCGCACCGTGGTGCTCGGCGCCGGCGGCGGCACCTTCCAGGCCGATGCCAACCTCGCGGTGTCCAGCGGCATCACGGGCGCGGGGAGCCTTGCCAAGACCGGCGGCGGCACGCTCACGCTCTCGGGGACCAACACCTACGGCGGCTCCACGAATGTGGCGCAGGGCACGCTGCGCGCTGGCGCGGCCAACGCCTTCAGCGCAGCGTCGGCGCACAACGTGGCAGCCGGCGCGACGCTCGATCTCGCGGGCTTCAGCCAGGCGGTCGCATCGCTGGCCAACAGCGGCACCGTCTCGCTCGTGGGCGCTACCGCGGGCACGACGTTGACGGTCAACGGCAACTACGTCGGCAACAACGGTGTGCTGAAGATCGGCACCGCGCTGAACGCCTCCGGCCCCTCGGACCGGCTCGTGATCGACGGCGGCGCGGCCACCGGCAAGACCAGCGTGCAGGTCACCAACCTGGGCGGCCTGGGCGCGCTCACGAGTGGCAACGGCATCGAAGTGATCACCGCACAGAACGGCGCGACGACCACCGCGCAGACGACGAAAGATGCGTTCGCGCTGGCCGGCGGCCACGTGGATGCCGGCGCCTACGAATACCGCCTGTACGCGGCCGATGCGACCGGCGCGGGCGAGAACTGGTTCCTGCGCTCGACCACCAACGCCGTCACGCCACCAACGACGCCGGGCGTGCCCGGCATTCCGGTCATCACCTACCGCGCCGAAGCCTCGCTCTACGCGGCGCTGCCGAGCCAGCTGCGCCAAGGCAATCTCGCGATGCTCGGCGACCTGCGCAAGCGCGTGGGCGATGACGATGTGAAGGGCACGGCATCGACCCCGACCGGATCGGACCGCCGCGCCTGGGCGCGCGTGCTCTCGACCGACATCGACATCCAGCAAGGCGGCACCGTGTCGCCGACGAGCAAGGGACGCCTCACGGGCTTCCAGGCCGGCACCGACCTCCTGGCCACGCCGAACTGGCGCGCCGGCCTCTATGTCGGCCAGCTCGATGGCGATGCGACCGTCAACGGCTTCGCCAGCGGCGTGAGCAACCTGCGCACCGGCCGCAACGACCTGCGCAGCCAGTACGTGGGCGTCTACGGCACCTACACCGCCGACAGCGGCCTGTACGCCGACGTCGTG
Organism: Variovorax sp. 770b2; assembly: GCF_900115685.1. Classification (GTDB taxonomy): domain Bacteria; phylum Pseudomonadota; class Gammaproteobacteria; order Burkholderiales; family Burkholderiaceae_C; genus Variovorax. Next base: position 2,522,457 of record NZ_FOXJ01000001.1, read on the forward strand.
GTGCAGTCGGGCCGTCATCGCTACACGGTCGAGCCGATGTTCGGCGGCGGCGTCGGTGGCAAGGGCAACAGCTTGCTGGGGTCCATTGAAGTCGGCCAAGCCTTTGCACTCGGCGCCAGCGGCTGGAGCATCGAACCGCAACTGCAACTGATCCACCAGCACATGGACCTGAGCGACGCCGCCATCCTCGGCGCGGTCGTGCAGCCCGATGCCGACAGCGGCTGGATCGCGCGCGCCGGCGTTCGCGTCAAGGGCCAGGTCGACACCGCCATGGGCGCGCTGCAGCCTTACGGCCGCTTCAACGTCTACAAGACCTCCAGCGGCACCGACGTGGCGCGCTTCCTCAACGGCGCGACGCGCACCGACATCGCAGCGCCCACCGGCGGCACGAGCACCGAGCTGGCCGGCGGCTTCACGCTGGCGCTCGGCCAGACGACCAGCCTCTACGGCGAAATCGGCAAGCTGTGGTCCTCGGGCGGCGATGCCAAGGTCAAGAGCTCGATCAACGGCTCGCTGGGTGTTCGCGTGAAGTGGTGATGGCCCGGACTGTCCATACACATGGACAGTCATGGCAAGAATTCGGGCTGTTTATTCTTTTCTCACCCCCATATTATTGGCATCTGATTGATGCCATTGATATTGGAAATAAAAGTGAGCAAACCCGAATTCTTCGTCACTCCCGGCTATGGAAACAAATTCCTGGACAGCCTGCATTATTCGCAAGCCGTCAAAATAGACAATCGCGTGGAAACGTCAGGCCAGGGCGGCTGGAATGACGACCTGCAATTCCCCGAATCGCTCGAAGATGAAATTGCGCAGGCATTCAAGAATGTCGAGCGAACGCTCGCGACCGCTGGCGCCAGCTGGGCGGATGTCGTTCACGTCAATTCGTACCACGTGGGTGGATTTCCTGCAGAGGTCAATGAGACGATGGCCAAGCTCTATCGCCAATACATGCCGGACCATGCGCCCATCTGGACGGAATTGGGTGTCGAGGCTCTCGGGCATCCAGCCATGCGCATCGAAATTCGCGTGACTGCAATTATTCCGTGACAGGCAAATCGCTTCCGAACTTTTGAATCACCCAATCGACGAATACCTTCAACCTGGCGTTCTGGTGCCGGTTGGGCGGATAAAGAATATGGAAAGGCATGGCGGGCCTGGACCAATCTTCCAGAACCGGCACCAATTCGCCGGCATCGATAGAAGGCTGGACGATGCGCCTGAAATGCTGCCCGACGCCCAGGCCGGCGAGCAGCATCTCCCTCAGGCCATTGCCTTCGTTGGTCGAGAATACGCAATTCCCGATTTCGAACCGCTCGGCGCCGCGCTCGAAAATCAATAGTTCCGACTTTCCGGTGGCCGCAAAGAAATAACACGCTGCGGCGTGATTCAATTGCAAATCGCCGGGAGAAGACGGAATTCCCTTGCGGGCCAGATAGGCCGGCGACGCGCAGGTCACGTAATTCAGCTCGGTCACCTTTCGCCCGATCATCGCCATATCGTCGAGCTTGCCAGCGCGGATGACGCAATCCACGCCCTCTTCCACGATATTCAATGGACGATCGCTGATTCCCAATGCAATGGTGATATCGGGATATTTGCCATGAAATTCCGCCAATGCGGGAATCAGCAGGCCACTCGCGAATGCGGCCGGCGCATCGATTCTCAAATGCCCACTGGGTTCGAGCTTGTTGCCCCGCACCGCGCTTTCCACCGAATCCATTTCGGCAATCCAGCGCATAGCGTGTTCGTAATACGCCAGCCCGTCGGACGTGGGCGCCACCGCGCGCGTGGTCCGCTGCATCAATTTGATGCCCAGGTGCTTTTCAAGATCGGTAATCAGCTTGCTGACGGTCGAGCGCGGAAGCGCCAATTGGTCGGAGGTCCGGCTGAAGGAGCCGGTTTCCACGACCCGCACGAAAGCCCGCATGGCCAGGAGTTGGTTCATCGCCCGCCTGTTGCATTGTTCACAGGCCTGCACAGTACCTCATCGGCGGGGAGACTCAGGGCGCGACAGGAAAGCGTTGGAGATTCACCGGGCTTGCCATTCGGTCATCCACGACTCGACGCGCGACCTCACGCGCCGCAGGGCCTCGGTGCGGTCGTTCGCGAGGCTGGCCAGGGTGAGATGGCACATGTCCACGCCGTGGCGCTGCAGCAGGCCGATGCCGCCGAAATCGCCGTCCGCGTTCCGGCTCAGGCGAAGCTCGAAAGCCCAGCCGACCGGCAGCAGCGGGCCGCATTCAAGTCCCAGGTCTGTGTCCAAGAAGTCCCTTTTGCCGTCCGTCGGATGGCTGCAGCCAGCATAGGCCCCGGGACGTGGCACGCCCGGGGAGAAACCCTTCCCTGGCCGCGCATTGCCGCTTGCCGGAATTTCTTGCGGACAGTTGTCCGTCTCTTCGCGGGCCTCGCCTCTGGCCTGTAAGGCTGTTCCGTTGCGACGGGGTCCCTTTGAGAATAGATTCACCCGGGGGTGATTATTTTTCCATCTGAAGCCGGCAGCTTGATATGAATCTCGGCCGCAACCTCAGGTTCGTCACGGCGGCACTGCATGGCTATTCAGAGCGAAGAACACAGGATCAACTACCGCGCCTGGGACATCGTGATCCGGTTGACGGTGGTCCGGGAGGGCGAGTGCATCTCCGGCCACGCCGACCTGCACCGGGACGGCGACCATCGGTGCCGGCTGGTCCTGGCGGCCACCATTTCCGATCCGGCTGAAATGATCGTCCAACTCGAAGCCAAGGCCAGGGGCTACATCGACGATTGGCAGAGCAGGCCTTCGGCGAGCGGTACGCCGGCGCCGGTTGACGTGCCCTGAACTTCTCTCGCGCCTGCGGTCCAGGCGCGACGGCGCGAGTGCGGGGGTGGAGATCCATGCGATCCGGGGGGGGCGGGCATCTGCTGCGGGAGGCGCTTTCGTGCTGACGCCGACCGGCACATAAACTGCCCGCATGTCCGAACCCAACACCGCTTTCAGCAACGCCTCGGCCCTCAACGACTACGCAGAGAAAACCGCCCGCATCGTCCCCGGCCTTCATGATCTGCAAACGATGGCCGCGCTGCTGGTCGCAGAGCACGCGCCCGAATCAGCGAACGTGCTGGTCATCGGCGCCGGCGGCGGCATGGAGTTGAAGGCGTTGGCGCAAGCGCACTCGCAATGGCGCTTCGTCGGCGTCGATCCGTCGCAACCCATGCTCGACCTGGCGGCGGCAACGCTCGGTGCGCTGGCCGAGCGGGTCCAGTTGCACCATGGCTATACCGACACGGCCCCCACCGGCCCGTTCGATGCCGCGACCTGCCTGCTGACGATGCACTTCGTGCCCGTCGAAGAAAGAAAGTCGACGTTGATGGAAATCCACCGTCGCCTGAAACCCGGTGCGCCGTTCGTCATGGCGCATCTGAGTTTTCCTCAAGCCCCAGAGGAGCGAGAGGTGTGGCTCTCGCGCTATGTCGCCTTCGCGGTGGCGTCAGGCGTCGATGCGCAGAACGCGCGCAAGGCGGCATCCGCCATCGGCTCGACGCTGCCGCTGCTCAGCCCGGAGCGGGAAGAAGAATTGCTGGTGGAAGCGGGCTTTGCGAACGTCCGCTTGTTCTATGCGGGCATGGCTTTCAGGGGCTGGGTGGCGCAGGCCTGAGCGGAGGCCCCGCCTTCAGGCTGCCGTTCGCGATCGCCTCGGAAGCGCCTTTTCGTCGCTCCGCATCCGCTCGGCAATCACCTCCCGCAACAACGGCAGCGTCGGCGCTTCGCTCCGGCCGGCCAGCGTGACCAGCCCGAAGCGCGCGGCGCTCAGCGGCGGGTGCACCGGCAGCGCCACCAGGTCCGGCGCGACCGCGCGCACGGCCAGCAGAACCGCATCCGTGTTGCGTGTGAGCTCCACCAGGTTCGATATCTCCGAGCAGCGCAAGGTCACGCACTGGTCGGGATGCGCCTCGGGGCCGTAGGCATCGACCATCGCGCGCATGACATCGCGCCCGAGGCTGGTCGAGGTCAGCGGATAGGCCAGCAGGTCCTGGAAACTCAATGGCCCGCGCTTCCTGGCCAGCGGGTGGCCGCGGCGGCACATGAACGCGCCGCGCATCTCCACGAGCGGTTCGATCCGCAGATCGACGCTGGGCGTCACGGCGCGGAACTCGACCACCACTGCGTCCAGCGCCCGTTGCCGCAGCGCCTGCAGGAGGCGGTCGGTGTCGCCGCGCAGGATGTCGATGCGCACCGGTGCGTCCAGGTAGGCCATGCGCTCCAGCAGCGGCGTTGCCAGCAACGCGCCGGGACCGGCGCCAAGCCCCACCCGCAAGGTGTTGCTGCCCTGGCCCCGCGCGGCAGCCACGAGATCGTCCGCATCGCAGACCAGGTGGCGCACGCGCTCGAGCATGTCGCGCCCGAAGTGCGTGAGCTCGCTGCGCCGCCCCACCCGGTCGAACAGCGCGCGCTGGAAGCCCCCCTCCAGCGCGTGGATGCTGCGGCTCAAGGCCGGCTGGGTGATCGACAGCGCCTTGGCCGAGCGGGTGAAAGAGCCCGTCTCGGCCACCGACAGGAAGTGCCGCAGCTGCACGAACGTCATGGTGGAAAGTGGCTTATTCATGCATTCGAATTATTGCAGCGCATAGAACAATGCATTGGACGCCTGGCAAAACTTTCCCTAGATTCGCGCTCGCCATGCAACAGCACACAAAGGCTCGCACCGACGCGCCGCGCGGCCACCCCGTTCGACACCCCTTCCCGGAGACACGCCCTCTCATGTTTTCTCTTCGCCAGCTTTCCCTCTCGCTGTCCTGCCTGTCCCTCTTCTGCGCGGCCGTGCCGGTGGCCATGGCGCAGAACGCGACGCCCTCCGCGCAGCGCATCGAACCGCTGGTGCGCGAGATGTACCCGCAACTCGATGCGCTCTACAAGGACATCCACGCGCATCCCGAGCTCGGATTCCAGGAGGTGCGCACCGCCGCCAAGCTGGCTGCCGAGATGCGCGCGCTCGGCTTCGAGGTGACCGAGCATGTGAACCGCACGGGCGTGGTCGCGGTCTACCGCAACGGCGCCGGCCCGACCGTGATGGTGCGAACCGAGCTCGACGCGCTGCCGATGGAAGAGAAGACCGGCCTGCCCTACGCGAGCAAGGCCAAGGCCCTGTGGCAGGGCAAGGAGACCTTCGTCGCGCACAGCTGCGGCCACGACATCCACATGGCCAGCTGGGCGGGCACGGCGCGCACGCTGCTCGCACTCAAGGACCAGTGGAAGGGCACGCTGGTGTTCATCGCGCAGCCCGCCGAGGAGGCAGGCGACGGTGCCAAGGGCATGCTCACGGAGGGGCTCTACAAGCGCTTTCCCAAGCCCGATTTCGCCTTCGCGCTGCATACGTCGGCATCGCCTTATGGCTACGTCGGCTACCGCGCGGGGCCGATCACCTCGGCATCGGACAGCATGGAGATCGTCTTCAAGGGCCGCGGCGGACACGGCTCCGCGCCGCACCGGGCGATCGATCCGATCATGATGGCCGCGCACTTCGTGACCGACGTGCAGGCCGTGGTGAGCCGCGAGAAGGACCCGAGCGAATTCGGCGTCGTCACGGTCGGTGCGATCCAGGCGGGCACGGCCGGCAACATCATCCCCGACGAGGCGCTGCTGCGCGGCACCATCCGCAGCTACGACCCGAAGGTGCGCGACGGGCTCATCGAGGGCGTGCGCCGCACCGCGAAGGCCACGGCCGCGATGGCCGGCGCGCCCGAGCCGGTGATCGGCCTGGACCCGTCCAAGGGCAACGCGGCCGTCATCAACGACCAGGCGCTGGTGCAGCGCACGGTGGCGGCGCTGAAGGCGCAACTGGGCGATTCGAAGGTCGTGCAGGTGCCGCCGATCACGGCGAGCGAAGACTTCTCGGAGTTCGCGATAGAGGGCGTGCCGACGATGTTCTTCTTCCTCGGGGTGAACGATCCGAAAGAGGTTGCGGATTCGCAGAAGCCTGGGGGCAAGCCGCTGCCGTTCAATCACTCGCCGTACTTCGCGCCGGTGCCCGAGCCGTCGATCACGACGGGGGTGCGGGCGATGACGGCGGCGGTGTTGAGTGCGTTGGGGGCGAAGAGCTGAGGGGCTGCGTCAGGGCGCACTTGCGCGGCCTGGCTTTTTCTCGATGGCGTGGATGCATCGCTGCATCCACTCGTCGGCGAACGCGCTGTACAGCGAACGCTCCGCGTCTTTCAATGGCGTGAAGAAACGAGACCGCGCCTTGACGCGTGCCAGGCCAACCAGGAGTTCATGGATGGCTTCGTCTCGCAGCACAGGCGTCTTGTTCTCGATGGGGGCGATGAAGTACGCGATGCCGCTGCGGGCATCGAACTCGAGCATCTCGCAACCTCGATCATGCGAATGGGCCAGATGGAACTGCGCGACCCGCGCCCATGCCAAGCGCGGCAACGTCGCGTGAATGATCTCGACCTCCGCCCGGGACAGTGCGTATTGGCGCCATGCGTTGTAGACGACGATCTTCATTCGAGCTTGTTCAAAAGAGTCGTTGGAGCGGAAACCGGTACTTCAAGCCGCTTGAGGCCGCTTCACCGGGAGTTCGGATCGAAGAGCGCAGCGATGAAGCGCCGGATCAACCGGTCAAACTCGAAGTACAGAAATATCGCGACGGCTGCGACACAGAGTGCGACGCCTCCCTCGGTTCGCCCAAGCAGCAGTGTGAACAGGCCGATGACCAGCAGCGCCAAGGATGCGAAGCGAATCGCCGTTCGCGTGTGCCGCGCGGTCCTTTTCTTCTTTCTGATCTCCTCGTCAGCGTATTGAACCTGCGCGCCTACGTCAGCGGTCGTTGCCTTCAATTCGTTCTGAAAGCGGCCCGGATCACGGCTGCCAAGAACGGTGCGAAGCGCGTGACCCGCCTCCTCCGAAAGGCTGTCGCCACGAGTGACGAGAAGATACGAAAGCTCTTCGTCGGTCATCCTCGAATAGCGATCGAGGAAATACGCCAGCTGTGCTTCTTCCAATTTCAAGGCCTCGTGTTGATCTGAGCAAGGTTTCATCAGCGGAGAGGGCAGGACGATCGACGGATCTGAGTGATCTGCCAGCGTTGCGCCGATTCTGCCCTGCGATGCACCCCCAGGCAGCAATGAGTCAACGCGCGGTCGAATCGCACTCTTGGAACACGGTGCCACCGCATTCACCGCGCTGGCATCTCCCAGTCTTGACCCAGGTCAAGCGCCAACCCCCTCCCCCCTGGCTAGCATCGAAGACGACACGAGGAGACACCGTGGAACTCGAGATACCGGAGATGCTGGCCGCCGCGCTGCAGGGCGAGGTCGGCGCGCAGTCGCCGCTGGGCCTTCAGCTGGGCGGGCATGGCGGCGGCAGCGGTGTGCGCATCGTCTCCAGCCGCCATTTCGACGGGCACGCGCTCAACCTGCTTTTTCAACTGGGCATGGGCACCGGCGCGCGCGACCTGGTGTTTCAGCTGCTCGCGCTGGACAACCTCAACGGCGAGCCGCAGGCGCGGCCCATCGCCAGCCTGGAGTTGATGGTGCCGGCGTTGATCGAATGGCTGCAGCGCGACCTGGTCGACGGCTGGCTCTACCAGCGCGGCAAGGACGGCGTGCTGCTGCCCTGGCTGGTGCACACGGTGCGCCTCGTAAAGCCGACGGATGGCGAGTCCTACGTGCTCGTGGGCCTCCTGGCCAACACGCTGCAGGCGGCCAACCGCGAGCCGCCTTCGGAGCCGCGCCTGCGTTTCGCGGGCATGACCTGGGGCCTGAGCTTCCATGCCGAAGACCTGCCGGGCCGCACGCTGGCCGGGCTCTTCGCGGACCACGGCTTTCACAAGGAATGCCCCGAGTTCAAGCGCGAGTACGACAAGCAGGTGGCCGCCTTCTCGCGGCTGCAGCCGCAGTTCGGCGCGCAGTTCACCATCGGCGGCAGCGCGTGGACTGCGGGCGAAGGCCCGCGCGCGAACATGGCGCACCACCGCCTGCCCGAAGGCGCGGCGGCACGCTGCGTGAACGACGAAGAGCTGCTGCAGCGCCGCTTCGACCTGGCCGCCGATCCGCACTACTGGCGCGAGAGCGGCATCGCCAGCGGCTTCGACCGCATTCCGCAGCACTGCTACCTGCACCTGTTCCACCTCGATTGGCACCGCAACATCTGGGTCCACGCGCAGCACGTGCAGGACTACAAATACCAGCCCGGCCTGCGCGAGCGGCTGGTGCTGCCGCAGGCGCACCGCGACCTGATCGACATCCTCACGGCCGACCGCTGCTTCCTGGTGGAAGACGTGGTGCCCGGCAAATCGGGCGGCACCACCATCCTGTGCAAGGGCGCGCCGGGCCTGGGCAAGACGCTCACGGCCGAGGTGTATGCGGAGGTGGTCGGCAAGCCGCTGTACCGCGTGCACTCGGGGCAGCTGGGCGTGACGGCCAGCTCGGTGGAGGCGAGCCTCACCAAGATCCTGCAGCGCGCCGCGCGGTGGGACTGCGTGCTGCTGCTGGACGAGGCCGACGTGTACATCCGCCGGCGCGACAACGACCTGCAGCACAACGCGATCGTGGCGGAGTTTTTGCGCACGCTCGAATACTTCAGCGGCCTGCTCTTCATGACGACCAACCGCGTGGGCGACATCGACGAGGCCATCCTCTCGCGCTGCATCGCCGTCATCGACTACCAGCCGCCGGGCCCCGACGATGCGCGCCGGCTCTGGTCGACGCTGTCGGCACAGCTGGGCCTGGCGCTGCCGGGCGCGGTGATCGACAGGCTGGTGGTGGACTATGCCGGCGCGAGCGGCCGCGACATCAAGGAGCTGCTCAAGCTCACGAGCAAGTACTGCCGCCGGAAGGACCTGCCGCTGTCGACGCAGTCGTTCGCGCAGTGCGCGGTGTTCCGCGGCATCGCGTGCGCGTCGTCGCAGTCCAGCGTGCAGCCGGAGGCGAACGAATGATCGACGCCAGCCTGCTCGGCGGCGCGCTTACCGGCCGCCTCGCCTTCCGGCCGGGCGCCCTGCCCGTTTCGCCGCAACTGCCGCCGGGGCGTCATGGCCTCTCGTTCGCCGAAGGGCGTGAGGCGGTGCTGGTGGTGCCCGAGGGCTTGCCTGCCGACGCGCCGGTGCCGCTCCTCGTGATGTTCCACGGCGCGGGCGGCGAGGCCAACCGGGTGCTGCCGCACTTCGTGGCGCACGCGCGGGCGCAGCGCTTCCTGCTGCTGGCGCCGCAGTCGATGTACCCGACGTGGGACATCGTGGTCGGCGGGCATGGGCCCGACCTGGAGCGGCTCGACGGCGCGTTGTCGCGGGTGGCGGAGCATTTCCGCATCGACGCGGCGCGCCTGGCGTTCGCCGGCTTCTCCGACGGCGGCAGCTACGCCCTGTCGCTCGGCGTGACCAATGGCGACGTGGCCAGCCACGTGATCGGGCTGTCGGCCGGCTTCATGAACGCCTTCACGCAGACGGGCAAGCCGCGCGTGTTTCTCGCGCATGGCCGCGCGGACAGCCAGTTGCCCATCGAGACCAGCGCGCACCCGCATGCGCGGCGGCTGCTGGAAAGCGGCCACGACCTGACGCTGCAGCCCTTCGATGGCGACCACGTCATCGTGCCGTGGGTGGTGGGGCGCGCGGTCGAGTTCTTCATGGGGCGGCAGGCGCCGTAGCAGCGGCCTTCTCCTGGCGCTGCACCTCGCGCAGAGCCTCGTGCTGGACCTCGCGCTGAACCTCGCGCAGACGCTGGTGCGCCTCGCCATCCCACACGATGGGCTGCTGGTTCTTCGCGCGCAGGTAGTGGTGCGTGAACACCGCGAGATACGCCTCCAGCGTTTGCTCGGCGAGGTGTTCGCCCGCGAGACGCATGCACAGGGCCGCCACCTCGCTGGTGCAGAAGTGATCGCCGCGGCCGGAGCGGCGCAGCTTGTATTGGGATATCTGCTCGGGCTCCAGGCTCAGCACCGGCAGCGCATCGAGGTAGGGGCTTCTGCTGAACATCTTGCGCGCCTCGCCCCAGGTGCCATCGAGCAGGATGAAGAGCGGGCGTTTGGCGATCGCACCGTCCGATGATTCGAGCGGCGATCCGAGGGGCGGGCCGAGGGGCGATTCGAGCGATGACGGCACAGTGCGCACCACCCGCTCGGGCGCCGCGTACTGCCCCGGAAACACCACATACGGTTGCCACTGCGGATCGCTCAACAGCGTCAGCAGCGCGGGATCGGTCTCCGTGCGCGCCCAGCCGAAGGCAAAGGTATCGGCCACCACATCGGCGATCAGCCAGCCCGTGTTGGTCGGCTTGAGCGGCTCGATGTCGGCCATGAGCAGGCACACGCCCGCGCGCGTGGCCACCGACGGGCGCAAGGCGCACATGCAGTGGCTCGGCAGCAGCCGGCAGCCCGCACAGCGCTCGCGCTTGAAACCACCGCGGGCAAGAAAGGGCTTGGCGCTTCGCGCGAGGCGTGCGGCGCGAAGAAGGGAAACGGCGTGAGGCATGCGGGGATTCTCGACGGTGCCCCGCAACCCCGCCGGCAGCCTCAACGGGCCGGCTGCAAGACGATCTTGTACTGGCCGGGTTTTCCGGCCTCGATGGTGACGTCCTGGTTGTCCTCCGTCGAATAGGGGTTCGCCGTGCGCAGCCGGATCTGCGATCCGCTGAACGCTTCGCGCCGATCGTCCAGCCTCACGGACGAGAAGCCGTTGGACAGCTCCTTCACCAGCACCCTTGCAGCCAGCCGGCGCTCGTCGCGTTCGCCGATGGCGATCCATTCGAGCCAGAGCTTCGAATGCACGTGCTCGAAGCCCTCCTGGACGATGACCACGCGAAGCGCGCCGCCGGACTTGGCCGTGTTCCACTCGCCGCCGGTTGCCACGGTGCTCACCTGCGGCGGCACGGCGGGCCCGTCGGTGCGGGCATGCGCCGCCGTTGCGCCTGCGCTCGATATTGCGATGGCGATCTCGAGCGCGATGACCAAGCGGGCGACGAGCTTCCGTGGAAACGACTTCATGGTCTTCATCCCTCGCTTCTGGGTTGGGGCGGTGCGGGCAACTGCCCGGACTGTATCCGCCCGCGTTGCCGGCGCCCAGCGGGCGATGCGCAGAAGCGCGTTCAGAAGCTCACTTGCTCACGACGAGCGGCTTGCCCTTCTGGACCAGGTAGGTCGCAAGCTCTGCCGCGTGGCCGCTGCCCACGTTCTTTGCCGAGTGGACCGCGCCCGCCGGAATGAACAGCGAATCGCCGACCTTGAGCGTGACGGGCGGCTGGCCCTCGAACTGGTACTGCACCGTGCCTTCGAGCACGTAGGCGATCTCTTCGCCCGGATGCGAGTGGAAGCCGAAGGCCGCGCCCTGCGCGAAGTCGACGCGCACCTGGATCACCTCGCGGCCGGGGTCGACCAGGTCGTGCTTGAGCGATTGGGTGCGGCCGATGCCGGAGGGCTGCTGCGCGAATGCGAAGTGCGGGGCCATGGTGCTGCCGGCGAGCAGCAATGCTGCGGCCATCGTTCGGATGTTCAGTGTCTTCGTCATGAGAACTTTCAGGGTGTGTGTGGATGACGAAGGCGATTCTTGGGGGCGAACGCCACGCCGGCTGCGTGCTTGGTATGCCTGTGTATCCGGGTGCGGTTTCACGACACTAAATTGCAGTGGATGAGCGGCGGTGCGCTCATCACGCGATCGGCGCGGGCCTTGCGCGCATTGCGAAAGAATCCGGAAAAGGTTCCGCACTGCATAAGCGGCATTTGTTGGCGCGAATCGAGACATCCTCGCGCGCCGAGGCGGCCGCATCGCGCCGCGCGTCCCTAAAGTGAATGCCCCTCTGACCCAACACCCCACCAAGGGGACATGGAAGGCATCGCACCCACGGCACCCTGATGAATCGAAGGCCGCTTCGCCTCGCGGCGGGTTGTCGGTGCGCAAGCACCGATGCAAAAGCGAGGTATCAAAAGGCGACGGCCGGGGTGCACAAACACCCCAGCCGTCTAACCAAGTGACGTGCAAATCTTTAAAGGAACGCACCCCAAATGGCTACCAAGACTATAGCCGGGCATCGCACGCCCGCATCCTCCCCCGCCGGCACCGACGAAGACCCGACGGACCTCCTCGAAAGCACCCTCGCACAACTCGAAGCGCTCATGTGGACATGCCACGGAGAAGACATCGACTGGTGCAGCGGCGATGGCCCTCGGCAGCTGGCCAACCTGCACTGGCTCGCAGCCGACCTGACGCGTCGGGCAAGCGATCTGTTCCAGCAGAGCCAGGCCGCGCGCCCTACCGCGCACAACGCGCACAACGCGCACAACGCGCGGTGAGACAAGCGCGGCCGGCGGGCTGCCTGGCTATCCCGTCGCCACGATCACATGCGCCTGGATCTTGCCGGCCACCGGGCCTTCGCCATGGCGGCTGGCAAGCACCTCGGCCGCGCGGTCGGTGGCAAGCTGAAGCAGGCTGGCGTCGCGCGCTTCGATCTCGTTGCGCAGCGGCGTGCCCTGGCAGTAGGCGGTGGCGACGGCACCTGCCGAGGGCGCGCGACTCACCTTCTCGCGCGTCGCGATCTCGATGCTGGCGAACCCCGCGCGTCGCAAGTCCTCGCGGATCAGCGCAACGTCGTGATAGCCGTGCGGCGTGCGCGCAAGAAAGCGCGGCGGATCATTCGGAAACACCGTGGCGACCGCGTGCGTCACGTCGTCGGCAAAGGCGTTGTCTTCGATGCGGTCCCACACGCTGAAGACAAAGCGCCCGCCCGGCTTCAGCACGCGGCGCGCCTGGGCGTAGCCGGCGGCGCGGTCGGGAAAGAACATCGCGCCGAACTGGCAGCAGACGACGTCGAACGAGGCATCGTCGAACGGCAGGTGGAGCGCATCCGCCTGCTGCCATTCGATGCGGCTGTCGGCGCCTTGCCGCGAGGCGGCGTAGTCGAGCATGGGCTGGTTGAGGTCGGTCACCACGTAGCGCGCGTGGGCGCCCAGCCTTGGCGCGAGCGCCCGCGTGACCACGCCGCTGCCGGCCGCCGTCTCCAGCACCGCGCCGGGCGACGATGCCGCGGCAAGCTCGGCCATGTCGGCGGCGTAGGCCTCGAAGATCAGGGGGACCATCAGCGTGTCGTAGAACTTCGGGATCGAGCCCGCGAACACCTTGTCGGCTGCAGCCATGGGATCTCCTTGAAAGCTCCGGGCGGCGACCTTGGTCACCGGTTGCAGAGCAGGGCAGACCTCCCATCGCGTGCATGGTGGCCGCGCACGGAACCCGCGTCAACATCCCCTGTTCGGGCTACCCCATGCGCGTCTTGCGTTAGGCTTTTGCCTTGGGCCTTCCAGGCACTCGCGCCTCGCGCAGTTTCAGGCTTGGCCGGATCGCGGCGCGCCCTCTCTCGCCACTCACACATCCCGACGACTCGACGACATGTTCTCCGCCCTTTACTACACGCTGATGCTCCTGCTCGGATTCGCCTGGTACAAGCTCGGGCAGAACCTGCTGCGCAAGGGGTATCGCGATGAGAACGATGAACGCGTCGAAGGATTCGTCGGGCCGGTGGGATTCCTCGTGGCCGCAGGTGTGGGCTGCTACCTCTTGTTCGCCTTGCTGCGCGCGCTTTTTCAAGGCCAGGTGCCATGCATCGGCAAGGCTTGCAGGATGCAGGTCTACACCCTGGCGGCAAATGCCGGCGAGTACTGGGCCAACACATTCTTCCTGGCCTGGATGGTGCTCGGCCTTGGCTACGCGCTCTATGTGACGTGGAAGATCTGGTTTCGCGCGTAGCGTTGTCTGGAGCGCGTTGAAAGCGCCTTCAAGAATGTGGGCCCTGCGTCACTCCGCATCGGTGGGCCCCTGGTTCTTGAGCTCCACGAACTTGGCCGCCATCGTCGGGTTGCCGCGCGTGAGCTTCTTGATCGTCACGTCCTGCGCCTTGTCGTTCGCAAGCCGCAGGTTGCGGTCGGTGCCGAGCAGCGCCTCTTTCGTCTTCTGCAGGTGGTCGATCGATTTGTCGATCTCTGCAATGGCCTTCTGGAAGTGCCCGGAGGCGAGGTCGTAGTTCCTGGCGAACGCGGCCTTGAAGGTTTCCAGCTCGGTCTCGAACTTCGTGATGTCGATGTTCTGCGCTTTCACCAGCGCCAGCTCCGATTTGTACTTGAGCGAGTTCATCGCCGCATTGCGCAGCAGCGTGATGATGGGCAGAAAGAACTGCGGCCGCACGACGTACATCTTCGGATAGCGGTGGAACACGTCCACGATGCCGGTGTTGTAGAGCTCGTTCTCGGGCTCCAGCAGCGACACCAGCACCGCGTACTCGCAGCCCTTTTCCGCGCGGTCCTTGTCGAGCTCCTTCAGGAAGTCTTCGTTCCTGTTTTTCGTCGCGGTGCGATCGCTCTCGTTCTTCATCTCGAACATGATCGAGACGATCTCGGTGCCGGCCTCGTCCGCATCGCGAAAGATGTAGTCGCCCTTGCTGCCGGTGCGCGCGTCGTTGTCCTTCTCGAAATAGGCCCGGGGAAACGCCATCGACCGGATGCGGTTGAACTCCGTCTCGCAGTGCTGCTCCAGCGTTTCGCCCACCATCTTGGTGGACAGGCGCGCCTTCATGTCGCGCAGGCGCTCGATCGCGTCGTCACGGTCCTTGATCTGCGTCTCGTACTTGTCCTTGAGCGATTTCTCGGCCAGTTGCTTTTCGAGTTCCGCCCGTTCGAGGCCGCTCTTGAACTGGTCCCGCTCCTTCTCGACCACGCCGACGGCCTCGGTGATCGCGAGCTTCTGCGCCACCTCGATGGCATCGAGCTGGGCTTTGAGGCCCTGGATCTCCGCTTCCTTCGCGGCGGCGCCCCGCTGCAGTTCGCTCACGTGCCTGGCCTCGGCCAGCTCGGTCGCGGCGCGCTTGTCCTGCCGGGCCTGCGCCAGTTCGTTGGCGAGTGCATCGCGCTCTTTCTCCACGGTGCCCAAGGCTTCGCTCACGGCGAGCTTGCGTGCGACATCGCCGGCTTCGAGCCGCGCCTTGAGCTCCTGGATTTCGCCGTCTTTGGCCGCGGCGGCTTTCTGCAATTCGCCGGCGGCCCTGGTCTGCGCGAGTTCGACGGCGTTGCGCTTGTCCCGCTCGGCCAGTTCGAGCCGCTCGTGCAACTGCTTCTCGAAATCGCCGTCGCGCACTTGCTTCAGGATGTCCGCGTAGCCGGCCTCGTCGATCTTGAATGCCTTGCTGCAGTGGGGGCAGATGATTTCATGCATGGCTATTTGCCCTCTGCGTTGAATGCGATCTGCATGCGCATTTCGGGCATTGCGCGCCCGGCCGCGAGGGTTGGCGTCGTCATGTCTTTCGGCGTGCGGGAGTTCTTGCTGCGAGCGGATTGAATACTCATGTGCAACTTTCAATTTTTGTCTGCGTGGCGGGATGCTAGACGACCCTGATGGCATGCCGTATCGGGCGGCCTCAAGCCGCGTGGCCGTGGGCGGATACAGTCGGCCGATACCGATACCAGATGCTGGGCGGGCGCGATCTTGCCCTCGCCGAAGCGCCGTTGCCCTTCCAGTGCGCCGGCATGACATCGCTGTCTCCGATGATGGTGGTCTTCTTTGTGATTGCTTTGAGCCCGGTTGGGAATGATCTCCCTGAGGTTTTCCTCGCCCGGCGCCGTGGCGCTGCGCTATGGTCAAGTACTCTGTCGTCTATGGAGAAATCGCAGTGTTCAAGTTCTTGAAAGAGTGGGTCGACTCGGCCAAAGAAGGCCTGGCGGAAGCCCGCACCGAGCTCGCGCAGGAGGCTGCGGAAAAGGCCGCCAAGAGCGAGGCCGCTTCGGCGGAGATTCTTGCCCGGCTGGAGCGCGCCTCGGCGTTGGAGAAGTTCGCCGTGTCGCTCGCCGCACCCTATCGGCAGGCCTTCATGCGCGAGTTGGGCGCCGCCAGGCGCGAGGAGCGGCCCGCCATCTTCCTCACCTGCATCGATCTTCCCGACGGCGAACTGGCGTCATGGAAAAAACTGCTCGAACGCGACTTCTCGGTCGATGGCGCCGCCAACGCGCAAGACACGGTGGCCGCGATGGTTGCGTCGCTCCTCGACGAAACCGACCCCGATGCCGCAGCCGTGCTGATTGCGCGGGCCACGCACCTGGCCACCGGTGCGGCCGCGCTGGGCTATGCGTCGCATGCGCAGGTGCTGCAATGGCTCGAGCCAGTGGCCGCCAGCGCCGCCGCGCGCTTCGACGGCTGGAAGCCTTATGGCGAGGCCTTCCTCACCGGCGAGCGCGATGCGCCCGGCAGCAACGCGCTCGCGCGCAAGTTGCTGCGTGGCGTGGTGGATTCGCTGGTCGCCGATCCCGTCAGCCCTTGGGTGTCGATTCCTTGGCCGAGCGCGGAAACAGCAGCGCCTTGGCGCAAGTCACAGGCCGCTGCCGACATGCCCGCGTCCGTTGAAGAACGCATGGCCTCACAGGCCGCCGACTTCGTTGCGGCGTTCTCGGCTGCAGGCTCGCCCATCGATGGCTCGAAGCTGGACTACAGCAGCGCGTCGATGGTGTGGGTCGATCAACTTCTTGACGACTTTTTTCAACGCAAGGCGCCGTTGCCCGATGACCTGCACTTCATGACGTCGGCCTATGTGTTCGAGTCAGCGCGTCGCGCGTTCGGCGGGCGGTACCTGCGCGGTGACCATGAGAACCCCTTCGTGCTCGTGATTGGAGCGGCGAAAGCCGAGGTGGGCGTCTGCGCGATGGCCAAGGTGCGCGGCCGCGCCACTCTCGGACCGGAGGACAGCCTCCACTTTTTCTGCCAGGGCATTGCGCCTGCGGTGCAGCGCGGCGTGAGCGCAATGCTGATCTGAGCGGAAAATTGGAACTCGATCGACATGGACAGCCGGCAATGGCAATCTGGTTCGCCATGGCATTGCGCTCCCCTGGGTCGTCTGCATGAAACTTCTGGCCGTTGCTCCGCAGCGCGACGCAAAGCAAGTCGATTCAGATTGATCCGCTCGACTCCTGGAATCGGCCAGATCCCCTTGCCTTAAGGATTGATGGAAATGAAATTTGAGCCACAGATCGAACCCTTTTGGATTCATCACCATGAGGACAACACCTCGGTCACGCTGAGCGTCGGAGGCTACAAGGACGCGATATTCGCAGAGCGCGCCGACGAAGGCTTCGAAGGCAGCGGCTACGACTGGGCCTCGCTGGCCGCAGTTTTCATAGCCGAAAAAATGCCCGCGATTGAAGCCGACATTCGATTCGATCCAGAGGCAGGTATGTTTTGCGCTTATTCGAAGAACAGGGAAGCGGTGGAAAAATTCGCTGTCGCCTTCCATGCCATGTGCGAAGACGAGGCGCAGATGCGGGAGCTTTTCACGAGGGCGGTATTGGATTGACTTGCATGAGGCGCCATCTTCTTGAATGAGATGAGCATGCGTTGAACGACTGCTTTGAAGAGGAGCGACCGGCTGCAGTCGGCCACAACCGGTCAGTCGCCGATTCAACGGTTATGACCGCTTCACGCTGAGAGCGGTCGAGTCGTCAATATCCCAGCAATTGCCTCGGCGTCATCAGCAGCCTTGGAGCGCCACTCTGTTGGAGGATCCGTGTTGCCTATTGAACCGTTCCGGATCTGCGCTGCCACCTCTAGGAAAACTCGTCTCCAGAAGTCTTGCTGGGTCGCTGCCGGAAAGTAGTCTTCGATCGACAAATCGAAGCCAAGGTACATATCAGAGGTACTGCTCACCAAGCGCGCCACGAACTCAGATTCTTCCGCATTGGCCGCCTTCGAGTTGCCGACTGTGACGGCAAAATCGAGCAGCGCCGCGAACCTCTGATTTGAAAGGAAGACGGAGCGGGTCGCGGAAAAAACTGATGAGGTCATAGCCTTTAGTTTAGGGTCGCGCATGGCGCTTCGACGGCCCGCTTCCGCTGTAAAGCGGACGTCGGTCGAGGCGCATCGAATGTCGAATTTGGGCCCACAAAAGACATCCCCAATCCTCGAAAGGAGACATCCGGAAGACGTTGCGATCGACCCGCTCAAGCGCCTCATTCGCCAGCATGCTTCGAGCGACCTCCTCGACCTCTTTGTCTCTTTCGAGCTGCATGGCTTCTCCTGTCGAGCATGCGGTTGCGGATGGGCGGCAAGCCAGGCCGCAAGCACCGACCATCGCAACGGGATGCACCGAACGGCCGCCTGTGGCGATTGGGATAGGCCCAAATCATTCTTCCTCGAGCACATGAGCGCAAAGGTACTGTCGCGGCAGGTTGACGACCGGGATGTTCCTACGTCGCATCGGCGCGGGAGTGGTTAAAACGGGACTGTCTTCCGATGAAAGGTCCCACCCGATGCGCCACACGCTCCGCCCTCTTCTTCTTGCCGCAGCCCGCATCGTGTTGCCCGCCAGCGCGCTGCTCGCTCCGCTTGCGATCGTGCAGCCCGCCAACGCGGCCACCGCGACCACCACCTTCCAGGTGACGGCCACGGTGCTCAAGGCCTGCCTGATGACGACGCCGGCCACGCTGGCCTTCGGAAACTACGACCCCGCAGCCGCCACGGCGCTGAGCGGCACCACCACCTTCAGCGTCACCTGCACGTTCGGCACGCCCTACTCGCTCGGGCTGAACGCGGGCACCAGCGCGGGCGCGACGATCACCACGCGCGCCATGACCAGCCCGACGGCGGCCGCCGGCAACAACAAGCTGTCGTACGGCCTCTTCAAGGAAAGCACGCACTCCACCAACTGGGACAACAGCACCTCGGCCACCGGCTACACCGGTACCGGGCTGCCCCAGACACAGACCGTGTACGGACAGATTCCCACCGCGCAGTACACGGCCGCCGCAGCGACCGACTACGCCGACACCATCACGCTCACGCTGACCTATTGATTCCGGATTGACCGCAGATCGATGGCAGCCACCCGCGGCATGCGCCGCACCTTTGTGCTGTGGTCCGCGCTGCTGCCTTGCGTGCTGTGGCCCACCGGCGCGCCGGCCGCCAGCCTGAGCGTGGCGCCGCTGCGCATCGTGCTGACGCCGCAAAGGCCGGTCGCCTCGCTCACCATGGGCAACGGCGACGAGGCGGAGGTCGCGGTGCAGGCCGAGGTGCTGGCCTGGTCGCAGGAGGACGGGCGCGATGTCTACCAACCCACGCGCGAGGTGCTGGTCAACCCCGCCATCTTCCGGCTGCCGCCGGGCGGGCGGCAGATCGTGCGCCTGGGGCTGCAGGTGCCGGCCGAGGCTGCGGAGCGCAGCTACCGCGTGTTCCTGCGCCAGCTGCCGCGCGACCAGGCGCTTGCAACCGAAGGTGCCGGGGGCGCGAAACTGCAGACGCTGCTGCGCATCGGCGTGCCGGTCTTCGTGCCGCCGCTGCAGTTGCGGCAGGCGCTGCAGTGGCGACTGCAGGCGAAGGATGCGGGTGGCGCAAAGGATGCGGGCGGAGCGGGCGGCGCGGGCGGGCGTGGGTACAGCCTCATGCTCGACAACCAGGGCAGCGAGCACATCCAGGTCACGCAGCTGGTGGTGCGCCGCGAGGGCGGCGGCGAACTGCTGCGAAAGAACCTCTCGCACTACGCACTGGCCGGGCAGTCGGCCGGCATCGCGCTGGAGCTCCCGGCCCTGCCACCCGATACCCGCCTGCACATCGAGGCCACCACCGATGCACCCGAGCCCGCGTCCACCGTCACCGCCACCGTGCTCGTGCCCCGTGCGCCTGCCGCGTCGCGCTAGCGTCTGGGCGTGCTGCGGCTGGCTGGGGCTGCACGTTGCCTGCGCGCAAGCCCTGCCTGCCGAAGAAGGTGCCCAGGCCCTGGACGGTGCACAGCCGGCGATCCTGGACGTGCACATCAACGGGCAGGCGCAGCAGGCGCCGCGTCCGCTGCTTCGGCGCGGCGCACAACTGCTGGCCACCGAAGCCGACCTGGCCGCCTGGCGCCTGGTGCGGCCGTCCACGCCGGCCCTCCGGCGCGGAGAGACCAACTACTACGACCTGCGCGCATTGCCGGGCGCGCGGCTGCAACTGGACGAGAGCGCGCAGAGCGTGCTGCTGACGGTGCCGGCCGATGCGTTCACGCCCGGCACCGTGCACGCGCAGCGGCCCGCGAGCGATCGCCCGCCGCTGTCGGCCTCGGCCTTCGGTGCCTTCCTCAACTACGACCTAGTGCTGCAGCACGACCGCGAGGGCACGCGCGGCTCGGGCTACTTCGACGCCGCGGCCTCGGGCGAATGGGGGCTCGCGGGCACGGGCCTGGTCGCCGGGCGCTCCGCCTCGGGGGGGCATGGCGCCACGCGGCTGGACAGCTATTTCCGCCGCGACGACCCCGACCGCCTGACGCGCCTCACGGTCGGCGATGCGATCACGCAGGCCTCGGCGTGGTCCACGCCCTTTCGCTTCGGCGGCGTGCAGTTCGGCACGCGCTTCGGCTTGCAGCCGGGCTACATCAGCTACCCGACGCCCACGCTGAGCGGCGGCGCGGCCGTGCCCTCGGCGGTGGAGGTGTACGTGAACGACACGCTGCGCTACCAGCGCCGCGTCGATTCCGGGCCGTTCGCGATCACCGATGTGCCGGTGCTCACCGGCGCGGGCGAGATGCGCTTCGCGGTCACCGACGCGCTGGGCGTGCAGCGCACCGTGACCACGCCCTACTACGTGAGCTCGAACCTGCTGCGCGCGGGCCTGTCCGACTACTCGGTGGAAGCCGGCTGGACGCGCCTTCGCTACGGCGAGCGCAGCTTCGACTACGGGCCGCCCTTCGTGGCCGGCAGTTGGCGGCGGGGCCTCAGCGACAGCGCCACCGTCGAGGTGCGCGGCGAGGCCGGCGCGCGCAGCCAGACGGCCGGCGCGGGCCTTGCCTGGGTGTGGGGCACGGTGGGCGAGTTCGCGTTGCATGGCGCCGCCAGCCGCAGCCGCGATGGCGGCAGCGGCCGGCTCTGGCGCGCCGCCTACACGCGCACCAGCGACGAATGGAATTTCTCGGCCAGCCGGCAGGTGGCGAGCCGCGGCTTCACGCAGATCGCCTGGCAGGACAGCCCCGTGCACGTCGATGCCCAGAGCCAGCTGTTCGCGGGCCGCTCGCTGGGCCGCTACGGCACGCTGGGCGCCAGCCACACCCGCCTGCACTACAACACCGGCGAACGCGTGGGCGTGACCACGGCGAGCTGGTCGATCGGCGTGGGCGGCAGCGCGTGGCTTGGAACCTACGTGGCCCACACGCGCCAGGAGGGCAGGCGCTCCACGACGTCGGTGGGCGTGAGCCTGAGCTTTGCGCTCGGCGAAGGCCGCAACGCCTCGCTCTCGTTGCAGCAGCAGAACCCCGGAAGGCATTCGGCCGTCGCCGAGATGAGCCAGCAGCCGCCCAGCGACACCGGCTGGGGGTACCGGCTGCGCGCAGCCGATGGCGAGAACGCGCGCAGCGAGGCCGGCGCAGACTACCGCGGCCGCTACGGCCTGCTCTCCGCCGAGGCGGCGCACGCACAGGGCCAGAGCGCATTGCGCGTGCGCGCCAGCGGCGCCGTGGGCTACGCAGGCGGCATGACCTTCGCCACCCGCCAGTCCGACGATGCGTTCGCGCTGGTGACGGTGCCCGGCGCCCCGGGCGTGCAGGTGTACCGCGAGAACCTGCCCTGGACCACCACCGACAGCCAGGGGCGCGCCGTGGTCTCGGGGCTGCGCGCCTACGAGCCCAACCACATCAGCATCGACAACGGCGACCTGCCGATCCAGGCGCAGGTGCGCAGCGACGTCCTGCGCGTGGTGCCGCGCTACAAGGGCGTGGCCGCCGCCAGCTTCGACATCTCGCACGGGACGCTGGCGAGCGCCACGGTGCTGCTGCCCGACGGCAGCCCGCTGCCCGCGGGCATCGACGTGCTGCGGCCGGCACGCGGCACGTCGCTGGTCTCGGGCTTCAACGGCCAGCTCTCGATCGACGACCCGCAGCCCCGCGAGAGCTTCGAGGCCCGGTGGACGAAGGGGCATTGCCGCTTCACGCTCGGCGAGATCGAGCGCTCCGGCGCACTGCCCTCGATGGGGCCTTACCGATGCGAGCCCATTGCATCGCCGCGGCCATGAAGCGCACTGCACGAACTACACACGGTGCACACGGTGCGCGCAGCGCACACAGCGCACGCACCGCACGCAATGCATCGGCGCTGGCCCTTGGCCTCGCTGCCCTGCTGGGCGCGCACGATGCGGATGCCGCATGCACGGGCGTGGGGCTGTTCAGCTGCGGCGCGACGGTCACCGTGCCCCTGCCGCTCGCGTTCGGAAACTACGACCCGGCCAGCCTCACGCCCAAGGACAACACCACCACCATCAACGTCGTCGGCACGGTCACCGGCCTGGGGATTCTGGTGACCCTGTCTTACTCGATCGGCCTGAGCGCGGGCACGGGCGGCACCATCGCCAACCGGCAACTGACAGGCCCGGCCAGCACGCCGCTGGGCTACAACCTCTACACCACCAATGCGCGCACCACCGTGTGGGGCACCGGAACGGTCACCGACAGCTACAGCGCGCTCGCATCGGTTGGCGGCACCTCGGTGCCGCGCAGCTACACCGTGTATGGGCGCATTCCGATCGGGCAGTACGTTGCGCCGGGCGGCTACAGCAACACCATCACGGTGACGGTGACCTACTGAGGTGCGCACGGGATGAGAGGCCACGCTCCCTGGCGCTCGCCCCTATGGCAACATCCCGCCGATACCCGAAGCAAGCCGCAGAAATCTTCACCCATTCAATGGCACTGACACGCGACAACTGGCCCAGCCGGGCAGACATCCAGGCCTCGCTGGCAGCCCGGTTCGCCCTGCCCCCCTTGCCCCCGCCGATCCACGACTGGTTCGCCTGGTGCCGCAGCATGGGAACGCAGTCCCTCGTGCTGGACGAGCCGGGTTGGCGCGAGGGCTGGCGCGGCGAGCTCACCGGCGCGGGCGCTGTCGATGTGCCAGGCCTCCTGGCGGGCATGGAGGGCTACCGTTTCATCCTGGACCAGGCGGCGAGCACGCCGGCGCATCTGGTGTGGAGCGACGCCGTGGAGACGGGCCAGTGGCAGCCGCACTGGGTGGTGCTGCAGAACGCCGAGGGCGATCCGTTGATCGGCGATATCGGCCAGCCCGAAGTGCCGGTGCTCTGGGATTGGCATGGGAGCGGCCGTTGGTCGCCGCAACCCCTGTTCCCGAATCTCCGGACGCTGATGGAACGCATCGAGGTCGAGGCGCCAGAGCCGCCGGACGACGCTCCCTCGAAGGTGCTTTTCTACACGGTGCATCTGACGGACCTGGGCGCGCAGCCCCTGCAGGTGCTGACCGCGCTCAAGGCGCATCCGAACTACAGGCACCTGGCAGGCGCGAGCCTGCTGAAGCTCAAGCATCGGTTGCCCTTGCCGCTGCTGGTCGACAACGTCAGCGTCGAGGCGAAGGACTATCTGGTTCGCCACTACGAGGCGCTTGGCGCGCGAGTGGCGGTCGTCGGACGAGGGCTGCGAACGCCTTCGGAGCCCCGCTGAACCCATGAACCCTTTCGCCGCAAGCCGGGCACTGGTTCTGGAAGGCTTTGCCGATGCAGACAAATGGGCGCACAACGCGGCGGCTGCGGAGGCTCTGCTGGCCGAGGCGTTGAAGAAGGCACCGGAGAACGTGTCCGCACTCACCTGCATGGGCGCAGTGCTCTGCGACCAGGCGAGATACAGGGAGGCAGTCGATGTGCTCCAAAGGGCCGTGCAGCTCGGCTCGATCGACAGGAACACACACTTCAACCTGGGTGTCGCGTTGATGGCGTGCGGCACTCGAGACAAGGCGTTGGCTGCTTTCGAGCGCGCGCAGCGCTTCAGCGCATCGAATGAAACCTGGGACGCGTACTTCGACCCACAGGCCCAGTAGCGGTGCGCGACTGCCTGGGCATGCGGCGGATGTCAGCGGCGGGCCCGCTTCGGGACGCCCGGAGCCGACGACCGTCTGCGTCGCCCGCTAGACCAGCTGCAGATCCCGCGGCGCCACCCCCTCGAACACGCGCCCGAGTTGCGCGGGCGACAGCCCATACATCCGGCTGAACAACCCACCGAACACCGCCCGGTATTCATTGAGCACCGGGTAGTCGCGGTTCTGGAACAGCGTGGCCTGCGTGAGCGCCTGCTGCTCGCCGACGATACGCCCGCCGGCCTCCGCCGAGAGCCCGCCGCCCAGCACCCAGTACACGGTGCCGTGCCCATGGTCCGTCCCGCGGTTGCCGTTCTCTCGGAAGGTCCGGCCGAACTCGCTGATGACGACCACCACGGTCTGGCGCCACGCGTCTTCGCCCATCTCCTCTGCGAAGCCGGCGACGCCGCGGCCCAGCTCTTCGAAACGGTTGGCCAGGTAGCCGGTGGCGGCGCCCTGCCCCACGTGCGTGTCCCAGCCGCCGACGTCGACGAAGCCCAGGTCGAAGCGGTCGCGCATCAACACGGCCATGCGGCGCGCGACGAGCTCGAAGCCCTTGGCGGTCATCGCGTTGCGGCTGGCCGCGTCCATCTCGGCCTGCACCGCGCGCATGACTTCGTCGCGCACCTGGAAGCCCTCGGCCACGGGCTGCGCGAGCGGCGTGTTGCGGTACATGGAGGCGATGATCCGGCTCTGCCGCGCGTCGATGCCCGAACGCGCATTGCCCGCGAGCGCCATGTTGGCGGCCTTCGCATCGCCGCGCAGCGCGATGGGCAGCTGGTCGGTGAAGGCGATGGGCGACACGTCGGTGATGGGCCCGCCGCCGAGCACGCCCGCCAGGCGGTTGAGAAAGCCCGAACGGTAGTCGCGGCGCTTGTCCAGCGCCTGGCCGAGCTCGATGCCGTCCTGCGTTTCGAAGTGGCTGCGCGTGAGGTCGTCGGTGCCCGCGAAGGCGATGAACGAGGCCTGCTTCTGCTGGAAGAGCGGCATCACGCTCTGCGCGAGCGCAGGGTGCAGGCCCCAGTTGCCGTCGAGCGGCAATGCGCCACCGGGCTGGCCCGGTCGCGCGATGGCGATGTTGGGGCGCGAGGCGTAGTAGAAATCGCTGGCGGTCGGCACCAGCAGGTTGGCGCAGTCATAGGCGCCGCGCAGGAACACGACGAGCAGCCTGGCGCCTTCGGCGGCGGGTGCGGCGATCAATTGGCCTGCGGCGCCCGCGAGCGGTGCGGCGGCGATCAGCTTCAGGAGTTCTCTGCGTTGCATGTGTTTTTCCTTCTGCTCATCGGCGCATCAGTTCGGGCGACGCGAGCAGGAAGGTGTTCCATTCCTGCACGTTCTTCGCCTGCGCGAGCGCCTCGCGCGTGTCTTCGCTCAAGCTGCCTTGCTTCGCGCGCACCGCGTTCGATTCGGCCAGCTGTGGAAACGCGGGCTTCTCCAGCGGCGCCTTGTCATCGCTGCGGAACAGCACCGCCCCGTTCGCCCCGATGGCCCGCGCGATCTCGAAGCGCGTGTTCATCTGACCCGCGCTGGCCCACGCGGCCTCGTTGAGCGGATAGCCATCGGGCGTCTCGTGCCCATACAGCGGCTCGCCCATGCGGTTGATCCAGTTGAGCATCGGGTTCACGTCGAGCACCACGCGGTCCTCGTAGGCGAGCCGCACGCCGGCCATCACGTAGTGCACCGGGTCGCGGAACTTGCGGCCGAGCGAAGCGGCGAATTCGGGCGATTCGAACAGCGCCCTCAGCGTCACCGCGATGTCGCCATCACTGCGTGTGAAGGCCGACGCCATGCGGTCGACCAGCGCGGGCGGTGGCTCGTCGGCGACGAAGTACACCGCGAGCTTTCGCGAGATGAAGCGCGCGGTGGCGGGAGCGCGCGCAAGGCGATCGAGCGCCTCGTCGGCTTCGGCGAGGCCGCGCGCCTGTATCGGCTGGCCCAGCAATGTCTTCGGGCCGTAGTCGTGCCGGTTCGGGTTGAACTCGAAGAGCCCCTTGCGCACGTAGTCCGCGCGCACCGCGGGACGGATGTTCGGCACCGCATCGACCGGCTGCTGGCTCACGCCCACGCCGGTGAGCACGCGGGCCAGCTCCTGCACGTCGACCTGCGAGTAGCCGCCGCCCACGCCCAGCGTGTGCAGCTCCATCAGCTCGCGCGCGTAGTTCTCGTTGATGCGGTTGGCGGCGTTCTGCGCGTTGTCCAGGTAGCGCAGCATCGCGGGGTGGTGCAGCGTGGCACCGAGCAGGTCGCGGAACCTGCCGAGCGCATGCGGGCGGATCGCGTTCTCTTCGTAGTCGCCGACGAGCGCGCGGATGTTGTCCTTGCGCAGGTTGACGTTGAAGTGGTTCATCCAGAACCAGGTCATCTGCTCCTGCAGCTGGTTGGGCGAGTAGAGCGCCCGCAGCACGAAGCGCTGTTGCGCCTCGCGCGCGAGCCGGGTCAGCGCCTGCTGGTAGGCCTGGCGCGCGGCCTTCTTCTGTTCTTCGTCGGGCAGTGCATCGGCGGCCTTGCGCTGGGCCTCCAGGCCGATCACGAGCTGGTCGATGGGGATGCGCGAGATCGTCATCGCGTCGATCTGCGCCTGTGCGGCGGGGGGCAAGGGTTGGGGCTGCGGCTTCAATTGACGGCCCATCCATCGCGCAAGGCCGGTCTCCGCAAGTTCGGCCTGGCTGCTCGCGTTCGCGCCCCAGGTCACGCGATCGAGCCATTGCAACTGCGCGGCCGGGCTGTCGGTCGCGGTGCTGGACACGGACAGCGGGGGCGCATCGGATCGCAACGATCCCGTCGTGCAAGCCGCCAGGGCCATGGCGGCCGACACCATGCAGAGACGGCCAAGATGCAGCATGGGACTCATCATGAACCGATCAACCCGCGCCGGGCCGATGCGGTTGACGGCCGCTCGCCGCCCGCGAGGTAAAGCTGGCGGTCAGCTTCGTTTCAAGCCGAAACGAAAGCCGAAGGCCTCGTCAGGCGCTCACGACCTGGCTCGGCTCCGCGCCCGCGATCTGCTTCAACGCCCGCTCGAACACCTCGACCGGCTGGCCGCCGGAGATCAGGTGCTGGTCGTTGATGATGATCGCGGGCACCGAGTGGATGCCGGCGTCGGTGTACATGCGCTCGCGCTCGCGGGTCTCGGCGGCGTATTCGTCGCTGTTCAATATCTCGCGGGCCCGCGCCGCATCGAGCCCCGCTTCGGTCGCCGCGTGCACCAGCACCTCGGGGTCCGAGGGGTTCTGGCTGTCGGTGAAGTAGGCCTTGAGCAGCAGCTTCTTGAGCGCCGCCTGCTTGGCCGGGCTCTCCAGTTCGGCCCAGTGCAGCAGCCGGTGTGCGTTGAAGGTGTTGTAGACCCGGGGCCGGCCCTCGGCGCTGAACTCGAAGCCGACGGCCGCGCCGCGCTGCCGGATCATCTCGCGAGACTGGGCCTGTTGCTCCCGCGAAGAACCATATTTCTGGTTCAGGTGCTCGAAGGTGTCCTGCCCTTCGGGCGGCATCTGCGGGTTCAGCTCGAAGGGCTGGAAGTGCAGTTCGGCGGTGACCTCCGGTGCCACCCTCTTCAGCGCCGCCTCGAGCGAACTCAGGCCAACGGCGCACCAGGGGCAGGACACATCGGAGACGAAATCGATCTTGAGGTGGGATGAGGAGGTGGTCATGGGCGCCATTCTTCATGGCCCCACAACCCTTGGTGCGCGAAAGGTTTTCCGTGTGACGGGTCAGGCCACAGCCTTGGCCAGCCGGGCGTCGGACAGCGTCTGCTCGCGCAAGCGGTCGTATTCGCCCTTCTCCACCGGCACGGCATCGGGGTTGCCCAGGTCGCGCATGTGCACGCGGTAGGTCTCCCGTGCGCTCATGGCCGCGAGCGCCGCGAGGATGGTCACCGAGAAGGTGATAGCGCCCACGGTGAGCCACACGTTGGTCGAGCCCGGAGGCGCCACGGCGGCGAACAGCGCGGGCAGGAGCGCGGTGAAGGTGGTGCCGATGTTCTGCGAGATGGCCATGGCCGAGACGCGGTTGCGGGTGCGGAACAGCTCCGGGTAGAAGCTCGGGAAGGTCGCGTTGTAGCCCTGGTACACGATGCCCCACATCAGGAGCGACATGCAGATCGCGAGCGGCACGTTCTTGATGCTGATGGCATACAGGTACACGAACGACAGCAGCCCCGAGGCCAGCGCGCCCACGATGATCGGGGGCTTGCGGCCGATGCGGTCCGACAGGTTGCCCACGAACGGAATCACCAGCACCGCGAGGATGTTGCCCAGCACCGGGATCCACAGGTACACGTCTTTCTGGAAGCCGATGCCGTAGGCCGCCTGCACCGCATACGCGGCGCCGAACACGGTGGCCACCACCGGAATCACGTTCATGAGCGCCATGCACACCACGCGCAGCATGTCGGCCCAGCTGTCGGTGAAGGCCTGCACGATGGGCGACCTGGCCACTTCGCCCTTCTTGTCGACTTCGGCGAAAGCGGGGGTCTCGTCGACCTCGCGGCGGATGATGTAGCCGGCCACGATCACCAGGAAGCTCAGGAGGAACGGAATGCGCCAGCCCCACGAGTTGAAGGCCTCCTCGGGCATGTAGTGCGCGAGCGGCAGGAAGACCGCAGCCGCCAGGATCTGGCCGGCCTGCACGCCCTGCAGCGTGAAGCTCGCGAAGAAGCCGCGGCGACCGAACGGCGCGTGCTCCAGGATCATCGAGCTCGCGCCCGAGATCTCGCCCGCCACCGCAAAGCCCTGGATCAAACGCAGCAGCACCAGCAGCGCCGGGGCCAGCAGGCCGACCTGGTCATAGGTGGGCAAGAGGCCCACGGCCACGGTCGAGAAACCCATGAGGAACATGCACAGCACCAGCACCTGCTTGCGCCCATGCGTGTCGCCCCAGTGGCCGAGCACGAAGGCGCCGATGGGGCGCGCGACGTAGCCCACGCCGTAGGTCGCGAGCGACGCGATGATGGCGGTCTTGGGGTCGCCCTTCGGAAAGAAGATCTGCGGAAAGATCAGCGCCGCCGCGGTGGCGTAGATGAAGAAGTCGTAGTACTCCAGCGCCGAGCCGATCCAGCCGCTTGCCGCGGCCTTCTTCGACTGGTGCCTGCCTTGCGGCTCTTTGGCTGTGGTGTTGGCCATGGTTTGTCTCCAGTGATGAATGCAAAAAATCAGTCCTGCGCCTGCGAAGCCATGCGCGCCGGTGCGTTGAGTGCGCCGTAGGCGTCGTAGGCGCCGATGCGCTGCGCGACCTCGAAGAAAAGGCCCCCCTCGAAACTCTCGGTATAGATGTGCAGGTAGTCGCCGGCCGGCGAACGGTCGAACAGCACGCCCGCCGCGCGCATGCGCGCAAGCAGCTCGGGTGCGAGGTCGATGCGCGTGGCCAGGTCGTCGTGGTAGTTGTCCGAAATCGGCACGAAGCGCGTGCCATTGGCGCGCAGCTTCGCGGCCGCCTCGAAGATGTCGTCGCAGCGCAGCGCGATGTGGTGCACCGCGCCGCCGCCGGTCACGCTGAGGGTGCGCGCGGTACGGGTGCGCTGGCTCAGCGACACGTTGAGCACCAGGCGCACGCTGCGTTCTGCATTGGCAACGCCGCGGCTGCGGATGAGGCCGAAGGGGTCGGCCAGCTCCAGGCTCTCGCCGGGCTCCAGGCCGAGCACGGCGCGCGTGAAGAGCACCCAGGTGTCCAGCTGGTCGAGCGCGAGCCCGAGGGCGACGTGGTCGATCTGCTTGAGGCCGGCGTCGTTGGCCTGGGGCGCCTCGTCGTCCTGGAGGATGAAGTCCGCTTCGTACAGGCCGCTGGCACCCAGCGCCTCGGGCACGAAATGGATCAGGTTGCCGCCCGGTGCCACGACCGCCGGCACGCGCAGCTCGTCGGGGCCGACCGGGCTGTCATGGCGCCGGGAGCGCATCGCGGTCGCGCGCTCCACCGCCGCGAGCGGATCGGCGCAGCGCACGCCCAGCGCGCACACCGAGGTGCCGTGCGCCTCGAAGCGGCTGCGGGCGAACGAGTCGGGCTGCGCATTCACGATGAGGTTGATCTCGCCCTGGCGGTACAGCGTCACGGCCTTGGAGCGGTGCCGGCCGATGCGGCGAAAGCCCAGCTGGCGCACCAGCGTGTCCAGCGTGAGCGCCGAGGCTTCGTTGGCCGCGAACTCGATGAACGAAAAGCCCGAGAGCGCCGCCACCGGCGGCGGGTTGAAGAGCTGCACGCGCTGCGGCTGCACGGGAGCGAGCCGCTGGCGCGCTTCGCTTTCCAGGTACAGCAGCGAGCGCATCGCATCGACGGCGGTGCGGCGGTTCGGCGTCTCGCGGAAGATGTCGTTGAAGATCTCCAGCGACAGCGGCCCCGTGTAGCCCGCACGCAGCACCTGCGCGAAGAAGCCGGTCACGTCGAAATCGCCCTGCCCCGGAAACGAGCGATGGTGGCGTGCCCACTGCAGCACATCCATCGCGAGCAGCGGCGCATCGGCCATCTGCAGGAAGAAGATCTTCTCGCCCGGAATGTCGGCGATGCCCGCAGGATCGTCCTTCAGCGACAGCGTGTGGAAGCTGTCCAGGACGAGCCCGAGGTGCGTGTGGTCTGCCTGCTTCACGAGGTTCCAGGCCTGCCTGTAGAGCGAGGTGTGCCGGCCCCAGGCCAGCGCCTCGAAGCCCACGCGCAGGTTGCGGCGGGCGGCGCGCTCGGCCAGTTCGTGCAGTTGCGCAGCGGCGAGCGACGGATCGTTCACCGACAGCGGCGACGTGTTCGAGCAGCACAGCACCATCGGCGCGCCCATCTCCTGCATCAGGTCGAACTTGCGTTCGGCGCGCTCCAGGCTGCGAAGGAACTGCGCCTCGGGCATGCCTTCGAAATCGCGAAACGGCTGGTAGAGGTCGATCGACAGGCCCAGGTCGGCGGCGATGCCGCGCAACTCGGTGGCCGTGCCCTTGAAGTTGATGAAGTCGGCCTCGAACAGCTCGATGCCGTCGAACCCGGCCGCCGCAATGGCTTCGAGCTTCTGGCGAAGGGTGCCGCTGAGCGAGACCGTAGCGATGGAGCGATGCATGGGGGTGGACTTTAGGAAGCCTGGCCCCGCGCCACAATCTATTCGGGCAACGGCCGAGCGATTATCGAACGCAAACGTCCATTAATCGCACGGAATACGGGATACACCTAGGTTGGGGGCCTCCCGATGGCGCTCAAAGACTGCGCCAGAAATCGATCAGCAGCTGTGCGAACTCGGCCGGCCGCTCCACTGCGCTCAGGTGCGCGGCGTCGATGGTGGCCAGGCGCGCGCCGGGAATGGCGGCGGCCATGGCCTCGGACATCGCCATCGGCGTGGCCTCGTCCTGCAGGCCGCCGATCACCAGCGTGGGCACGGCGATGCGGTGGTTGCTCTCGCGGAAATCGATGGCCGCGACCGCGTTGCAGCTCTCGATGTAGCCCTGCGCATCGGTGGAGACCAGCACGTCGTGCAGCGACTTCGCCGCGGCCGCGCCTTCGGGCGTGCCGGCATACGAAGGCGTGAGCCAGCGCGAGACGGCGCCCGGTGCGATGGCGGCCACGCCCTTGGCGTTGACCGTCTCGGCGCGCGCGCGCCACGGCGCCTGGTCCGGGTAATGGGCGGATGAGTTCGCGATCACCACGGTCTTCAGCAGCTCGGGGTGGCGCACCGCCAGCGCCTCTGCGGTCATGCCGCCCATCGAGAGGCCGACGAAGTGCACCGGCTCGCCGCCCGCCTCGCGCTGGATGAGCTCGGCCGCGTCCTGCGCCAGCGTCTGCACGCGCAGCGCGCCCGGCACCACCTCGGAGCCGCCGTGGTTGCGGTGGTCGTAGCGGATCACCGTGTGCGCGCGCGCCAGCTGCGCGGCCACGCCGTCCCACATGCGCAGGTTGCAGCCCAGCGCATGGCTGAGCACGACGAAGGGGCCTTCGCCTTCGCGAACGACATTCAGGCGGATGGTCATGGTGTGTTTCCTTTGTACGGATCTTTTTACGGAGGCTTGGGATGTTGAAGACGCGGGAGCCAGAGGAACGCAATGGCCAGCAGCACGGTGCCGGCCGCCAGCATCGGCACGACCATGGGCCAGGCGCCATTGGAAAAATCGTTGTCGACGAACAGCGCGGCGACCTGCCCCACGCAGAACGCGACCATCATCATGCCGAAGCCGGACCACGACACGGCCCGCCCTGCAAGATGCGGCAGGTCGCCCACGGCGCCGGCCTGCCCGCAGGGCTGGTGGATGCCGTGGCCAAGGCAATACACGGCGTGCCCCACCAGCAGCGGCACCGCACTGAGCGGCATGAGCCAGCAGCCCAGCGCCTGGATGACCGCGCCCGTCATGCTGAGCGTCGCGCCCAGCCGCACGGTGCGCACCGGCCCATGGCGGCGCAGCAGGCTGCGGCACAGCGTGGTGCTGAAGATGTAGACCAGCGAGCCGCCGGCCGGGATCCACCCGTACCACGCGGGCGACCAGCCGAGGTAGCCGATGTAGACCATCGGCGAGAGCAGCAGGAAGCAGAAGAGCCCGCCGTAGGTGGTCGCCGCCACCGAGGCCCAGGCGCGGAACGAGCGGCTCGCGAACACCGCGCGCGTGCTGCCGCGCGGTGCGGACGATTCACCGGTGAGCGGCTTGCGCGTTTCGCCGAACGAGCGCCAGCACATCGCGAACAGCAGCGAGGCGTAGACCGCCATCGCCACCATCACCCAGCGCCATCCCGCGCCCTGCACCAGCCATGCGCCGAGCAGCGGCGCCGCCAGCCCGACCACGCCCAGCCCCGTGAGCCCGCGCGCCATCACGTGCGGGCCTTCGTGCGCCGGATAGAGATCGCGCACCGCCGCACGCGCGCACACGAGGATCGCAGCCATCGAAAAGCCCTGCAGCGTGCGCCAGCCCGCGAGCACCGCCACGCTGCCCGCGAACGCGCCGCCGAACGCGGCGATCGCGTAGCAGGCGAGCCCCGCGAGCAGCACCGGCCGCCGGCCGAAGCGATCGGCGAGCGGGCCGCACAGCAACTGCGCAAAGCCGAAGGCCAGCACGAACAGCGTGAGGCTGGTGCTGGCCGAGCCGAGCTCATTCGCGATGGCGGGGAGCGCCGGCAGGTAGCTGTCGGTGGCCACGGGCTGCGCCGCGAGAAGCAGCGGCAGCATCAGCGTGAACGTGACGTCCAGGCGGCCCTTGCGGGCGACCGGCGCGGTCACTGCGCTGCCGGTGCGGAGGGCAACAGCCCCTTCTCGCGCAGGATGCTGGTGGCGATGCCGAATGCATGGTTGGCCACCGGCACGCCGCAGTAGATGGCGGCCATCATGATCACTTCCTTGATGTCCTCGGGCGTCAGGCGCGATTCGGGCGGGCCGTCGAGCGCGGCGCGCACGTGCATCGCGAATTCCTCGTAGGCGTGGATGCCCAGCATCATCGACAGCACCATGTAGCGACGCGTCTTGTCGCCGAGGGCCGGCCGGCCCCAGATGTCGTTCCACGCGTGGCGCGTGATCAGTTCCTGGAACTCGGCGTTGAAGCCGTTGCGGTTGGCGAGCGACTTGTCGACCCAGGCATCGCCGAGGATGCGGCGGCGGTTGAGCAAGCCGTCTTCGTAGCCGTTGCTGCTGGGGGTTTCGGGGGCGGTCATTGAAAGAGTTCCTTGTCTGAGAGTCTGGCTTGCAGCGCTTTCACTTCGGCGAGCGCGACATGGCCGGCATTGATGGCGAGCCCGGGGTCGAACCATTCGTCGGCGGCGTCGCGCGGCAGTTCGGCGCGCAGGCGCTCGATGTTGGCACGCATGCGCGCGGCATCGACCTGCAGGCCCGGCAATGCACCCGCCATCGCGCGCACGCTGCCGTGCGCCGACATCAGGAGCTGCGGCCATTCGGCCAGCTCGGCCTGCCACGCGCCGAGGGCGCGCTCGTGCTGCTGCGGCATCGCGCCGAGCAATGCGGCCACGCGCTGTGGCGCGCGGTGCGCGGCGGCAATGGCGACCATCGACGCCACGGGGTTGCGTTTGTGCGGCATGGCCGACGAGCCGCCCCGACCCGGCTCGCTCGGCTCGGTGACCTCCGCGACTTCGTACTGGCCGAGCAGCGAGATGTCGACGGCGACCTTGCCGAGGCTGCCCGTGATCAACGCGAGCTCGCAGCCGAGCGCGACCCATTCGTCGCGCTGCGTGTGCCACGTCGCGCCGGGGTCGCCGAGGCCCAGTTCCTTGGCCATGCGCTGGCGCACCGCGGCGCCCAGCCCCTTCATCTGCGCGAGGGTGCCGACCGCGCCGCCCAGTTGCAGCTTCAATGCGTGCTTCGCGGCGTTGTGCAGGCGGATGCGGCTGCGCACCAGCGGCGCGGCCCAGCCCGCGCACTTGAAGCCGAAGCTGGTGACCGAGGCCGGCTGCATCAGCGTGCGCGCGAGCATCGGCGTCTCGGCGTGCTGCACGGCCAGGCGCAGCAGCGCGCTGACCGCCTTGGAGAGATCCGCCGCGATGAGCGTGACCGCCTCGCGCGTGACCAGCGCCATCGCGCTGTCGATCACGTCCTGGCTGGTGCTGCCGAAGTGCACGAACGGTGCGGCCTCGGCATTGAAAAGGCCCACGGCCTCGCGCAACGCCTTGACCAGCGGAATGGCGACGCTGCCCGCGCGGCCGCTCTCGCGCACGATCTTGGCGACATCGAACAGCTCGACCTTGCAGCTGCCGACGATCGAGTGCGCGGCGCTCTCGGGGATCAGCCCCTCGGCGGCCTGCGCGCGCGCGAGCGCGGCTTCGAAGCGCAGCATCGCGTCGACGAACGCGCGATCGCTGAAGGCGTCCAGCGTTTCGGAAGTGGAGAGAAAGCCTTCAAAAATGCTCATGCGATGGCCTTGGTTTTCATCAATATTTCAGCTGCG
The DNA here is from genome assembly GCF_900115685.1 of Variovorax sp. 770b2. Taxonomy (GTDB): domain Bacteria; phylum Pseudomonadota; class Gammaproteobacteria; order Burkholderiales; family Burkholderiaceae_C; genus Variovorax. The sequence goes on from NZ_FOXJ01000001.1 coordinate 2,557,098, forward strand.
CAACGGCGCGCAGTTCTTCCGGGGACGCGGTGCCGAAGCCGAAGAATTCGAGGTACGCGGGGATCATCTCGAACAGCATGTCGGTGCCCACCTGCACCGCGCAGCCCTTGGCTTTGGCGGCCTGCAGCAGCGGCGTGTATTCGGTCTTCATGACGACTTCGCCGACGAAGGTTTGCGGGTCGATGCGGTCCACGTCGAAGGGCAGCGGGTCGCTGTCCTTCATGCCGAGCGGCGTGGCGTTGACGACCACGTCATAGCCGGCCGGGTCCTTCGAGCCCGTGGCGACCTTCATCTGCGGGTAGTGCTCGCGCAGCCGTGCGGCCAGCGCCTGTGCGGATGCATCGCTCATGTCGAACAGCATCAGCTCGGCCGCGCCCGCGGCCGCGATCGACGCCGCAATGGCCGAGCCCACGCCGCCCGTGCCCGACACCAGCACCCGCGTGCCCTTGAAGCGCCGCCCCTTGCGCTCCACGCCGCGCACGAAGCCCGCGCCGTCGAACTGGTCGCCCAGCAGCGTGCCGTCGGGGCGCTTGAGGATCGCGTTGCAGGCGCCCGCCACGCGCGCCGTGGGCGTGACTTCGTCCACCAGCGCCATCGTCGTGACCTTGTGCGGCATCGTGACCAGCGCGCCGCGCAGGTTCGAGAACCTGAACACCTGCGGCAAGGTGGCCGCGTAGTCCTCGGGCTTCACGCCCATCGGCACCACCACCGCGTCGATGCCCTGCTGGTCGAACCAGGGGTTGTAGATCATCGGCGCCTTGAAGGCCTCGGTCGGGTAGCCCAGGTGCGCGATGAGCGTTGTCTTGCCGGAAATCATGAAAGCCGTTTCGTTGAAAAAGTAAGGCTCAGGCGACGCTGGGCGAGTGATAGCGCAGGGGGTTCGCGATCTCGGCGTGCATCGCCGGCGGATAGACGATCTCGCGCAGGAAGTTCGCATCCGCCTGCAGCGCCTCGGCCGCATCGAGGTGGCCGAAGTAGCGCAGGTAGTGCGGCATCTGCTGGATCAGCATTTCGAAGCCGGCCTGCGCATTGAGGCCTCGCGCACGCGCCGCACGCACCAGCGGCGTGGGCTGGTTGCGCAGGAGGATGTCGAAGAGCGCCGCGTGGCTTTCCATGCGCGACACGTCCAGCGGCAGCGCGTCGCCCTCCACCAGGCCGAGCGGCGTGGCGTTGATCACGAGGTCGTAGCCCTCGGGCGCGTTGCTCTCGGCCGCGACCACGGTCGCGTCGAAGAAGGCATCGAGCTTGGCCGCCACGCCCGCCGCCTTGCCGGCGGCCGTGTCATGCAAGGCGATGTGCTCCGCGCCGTTCACCGTGCCGCCCTCGGCCAGCGCCACGCCGATGGCCGCGGCGCTCACGCCCGCGCCCAGGATCAGCACGCGCTTGCCGCGAAAAGGAATGTTGCAGTGGTCGAGCGCGCCGATGAGGCCTTCGCCGTCGAACAGGTCGCCCTCGAGCTGGTCGCCTTCGGTGCGGCGCACCACGTTGACCGAGCCCGCCACGCGGCCGAAGAGGCCGCAGCCATCGAGCAGGTCGACCACCAGCGGCTTGTGCGGCGGCGCGATCACCATGCCGCGCACGTTGCGCGCGAGAAAGGCCGACTTGAAGAACACCGCGAAGTCGCGCACCGGCACCTGCATCGGCAGCAGCACGGCGTCGATGCCCAAGCGCTCGAAGGTGGCGTTGAACATGCGCGGCAGCCGCACATTGCGCACCGGATCGCCCGGGATCAGGTAAGCCTGGGTGCTGCCGCTGATGGAATGGCTCATGTGCTGGGTTCCGTTCGTCAATCGCGCTTTGGGGGTCGGATGCCGAGCTTTATAGACCTATCAGTTGACCTTTGCAGCGCCGAAGTTAACAAAACGATCGATGATCGATCATTAAAATTCGACAATCGATCAAATCAAGGGTTTTTACCTGCCAAGAATGCAGCTTCCCGGCCGAAGGCCGGAGGCACACTCCCGACCATGACCATGTCCACCAAGCCCACCAAGGACAGCAACAACGAGCCGCCCGCGCCCCCCGGCCTGGACAAGCGCGACTGGATCGCCGGCCTGGAGCGCGGCGTGAGCATCATCGAAGCCTTCGACGACGCCAACCCGCGCCTGACGGCCAGCCAGGCCGGCCAGCGCACGGACATGACGCGCACCGCCGCGCGGCGCTACCTCTTGACGCTGCAGCACATGGGCTACGTGGCGAGCGACGGCAAGCTGTTCTGGCTCACGCCGCGCGTGCTGCGGCTGGGCCGCTCGTACCTGGAATCGGCACGCCTGCCGCGCGTGGTGCAGCCCTTTCTGCAGCGCGTGGCGGCCGGCACCAACGAAATTGCGTACCTGAGCGTGATGGACGGCGACGAGGTCGTCTACATCGCCCGCAACGGCCCCAACCGCAGCATGAGCACGGGCTACGTGCTGGGCGCGCGCGTGCCGGCGCAGGTCACGGCCTCGGGCATGCTGATGCTCGCGCTGCGCAGCGACGCCGAGTTGAACGCGTGGCTGGCCACGCGCGAGCTCACCGTGTTCACCTCGCACACCATCGCGAGCATGGAGCGCATGAAGCTCGAACTGGCCCGCATCCGGGCGCAGGGCTGGGCGCTGTCGGAGCAGCAGCTGGACCTGAACTCGCGCGGCATCGCGGTGCCGCTGCGCGACCGGCACGGCACGCTGGTGGGCGCGCTCAACATCACGATGCCGATGGGGCACGAGAGCTCCGAAGACGCGGTGGCGCGCGTGCTGCCGGTGCTGCGCGAGACGGCGCAGGCGATGCGCAATTTGATCTGACATGAACATCCCGGCGCGCGCCCTTCCCGACTGGACGCGGCAGTCCGAACCGGTGGACGGCGTGCAGGTCGACATCGGCTTCGCGATCTCGCCGAGCTTCTACTACGGCCCGGAAAACGGCATTTCGGCCGAGCAATGGGAGGCCCTGCGCGATCCGCTGGTGCAGCCCGCCATCTCGCTCGTGGAGCGGCACTTCGTGCTCTCGGCAGACGCGGTCGGCAAGGAAGACGCGTTGTGCCGGCACTACCGCGACGTGCTCGACAAGGCCGCCCGGCACGGCAAGGACCCGCGCCGCGGCGCGTACTTCTGGAACCGGCCGGTGGTCCATGCGCCCGACGGGTTCGTGCTGAGCTTTCCGTGGCACGACCACTTCATCGAGGGCCGGCTCTTCATCGAATCGCTCGACACCCAGGAGGCCGGCGAAGTCTTCTCCTACTACGAGCAGGGCTGGGCGTTCGAGCTGCACCTCTGCGAAGGCACGCTGTACATGCACGAAAGCGACCCCGACTCGGGCGCGACGCACCACAACCTGCGCTTCACCCACGAACCCGTGCGGGCGCAGGCAGCGGGCGTGCTCGCGCGCGCCGAGGCGCTCATCGCGCGGCTCGCCCGTGAATTCGGCCAGGATTACTGGACCTCCCGCGACTGACAGCATTCCGACAGCATCGGCCGGGCACGATGCGGGCTTTCTTACAAAAGCGACGGAGACAAGCACCATGTCCGACCATTTCCTGAACGACCTGCCCACGCGCCGCCAATGGCTGCAGGGCGGCAGCGCACTCGCCCTGGGCGGCCTGCTTCCCACCCTGGCTTCGGCCCAGTCCGCATGGCCCAGCAAATCGGTGCGCTTCGTCGTGCCCTTCGCGCCGGGCGGCAGTTCGGAAATCGTCGCGCGCTCCACCGCTGCGGAACTCTCGCGCACGCTCGGCCAGAGCGTCTTCGTGGACAACAAGCCCGGCGCCGCCGGCAACATCGCGATGAGCGAAGTGGCGCGCAGCACCGACCAGCACACGCTGGTCCTCGGCCACATCGGCACGCTGGCCGTGAACCCCTACATCTTCGCCAAGCTGCCCTACGACGCGAACAAGGATTTCAAGCCTGTCAGCCTCTTGGCCAAGGTGCCCAGCCTCTACGTGGTGCACCCCGACGTACCCGCGAAGAACCTCAAGGAGTTCATCGCCTACGCCAAGTCGAAACCCGGCAAACTGAACTACGGCTCCGCGGGCAACGGCAGCGCCGGCCACCTCGCTTTCGAGTACCTGAAGATGACCGCCGACGTGTTCATGCTGCACGTGCCCTACCGCGGCACCGGGCCGATGGTGACCGACCTGCTCTCGGGCCGGCTCGACGCCTCGGCCATCGGCGCGGCGGCGATCATTCCGTTCATCAAGGCGGGCAAGGTGCGCTGCATCGCGACCGGCTCGGCCAAGCGCCTGGCGCAATTGCCGGACGTGCCGACGGTCGCGGAGCAAGGCTTCCCGGGTTTCGAGATGACCCAGTGGTACGGCATGCTCGCGCCGGCCAACATCGAGCCCGCGAACCTGGCCAAGCTCTCGGCCGAGACGATGAAGGCGGTGAAGTCGCCCGACTCGATGCAGCGGCTCACGGCCGATGCGGCCGAGGCCATCGGCGGCACGCCCGAGCAGTTCGCGCAGTTCATCGCGGCCGAGCAGGCGCGCTGGCAGAAGGTGATCGCAAGGGCAAACATCAAGCCGGATTGACTGGCATACCCCCAGTCTTCGCGCACTTCGTGTCGCTTCGCCCCTTGCAGCGGGGCAACTCCTGCGGCCCGGCAGAGCCGGTTCCGCGGTGTTTCGCAAAAAGACGGGGCACCACTAGCATCGGCGCCATGCGCATCCTCCTGGCCGAAGACGAACACACCCTGGGCACCTGGCTCTGCAAGGCGCTGGAGCATGCGGGCATCCAGGTCGAATGGGTGGATGACGGGCGCCTGGCCGACCGCGCGCTGCAGCAGCGCGACCACGATGCCCTGGTGCTCGACCTGGGCCTGCCCGGCATGGACGGCCACACGGTGCTGCAGCGGCTGCGCGAACGCGACCAGCGGCTGCCGGCGCTGATCCTCACCGCGCGCGATTCGCTGAACGAGCGGGTCGCCTCGCTCAACGCGGGTGCCGACGACTTTCTCGCCAAGCCCTTCGCGCTGGCCGAGCTCGAAGCGCGGCTGCATGCGCTGGTGCGGCGTGCGCGCGGCGTGGAGCATCCGCGCCTGGCGTGCGGGCCGCTGGTGTACGACGGCGCGCGCCGCCAGTTCGTGCTGAACGGCGAAGCGCTCGCGCTCTCGCCGCGGGAGCACGCGGTGCTGCGCGTGCTGGTGCAGCGCAGCGGCGAGCCGTTGTCCAAGCAGCAGATTCTCGAACGCGTGTTTCCCGATGACGAAGAGGTGCACCCCGAAGCGGTGGAGGTCTTCGTCTATCGCCTGCGCAAGCGCCTGGACGGCACCGGCGTGCGCATCGTCACGCTGCGTGGTCTTGGCTACGTGCTGGAAGCCGACTGAGTGCGCGTGATGCGAAGCTTCCTGCGCCGCGCGAGCCTCTGGCAGCGGCTCGCGCTGCTGCTGTTCCCCGCCCTGCTGCTGGTGACGGGCCTGGAGCTGTGGATGACGCGGCACGACGCGCTCGCCGCCGCCAACGCGGCCTACGACCGCTCGCTGCTGGGTGCGCTGAAATCCATCGACGCCAACATCTCGACGGCCTCGGGCGGCCTCTCGGTCGAGTTGCCGTACTCGATGTTCGAGTTCTTCGAGCTCACGGCCAGCGGCCAGGTGTTCTTTCGCGTGGCGACCTCCGACGGATTGGTCGAACTGGGCAGCGCCGACCTGCCCGCGCCGCCGGCCGAATTGAAGATGGGCGTGCCGGCTTTCTACGACGCCACTTACTTTGGCGAGGCCGTGCGGCTCGCAGCCTACCGGCGAGACCTGGACCGCGCGCCGGCCGGCAGCACGGGGCGCAGCGTGCTGGTCCAGGTGGGCGAGAGCACGCGCTCGCGGCAGGAGTTCAGCGCGCGCTTCGTGCGCAGCGCGGCGCTGCGCGACGGGCTGGTGCTCGCGCTGCTGCTGTGCGGCACCGCCCTCGCGCTCGCCGCCGCACTGCGGCCGCTGTCCCGGCTCGCGCGCGACGTGCAGGCGCGCACGCCCGACGACCTCACGCGCATCCCCGAGACCGACCTGCCGGCCGAGGTGCGCCCGCTGGTGGATGCGGTCAACCAGCAGATGTCGCGCACGCAGGACCTGGTGACCCAGCAGCGCCAGTTCCTGGACGACGCCTCGCACCAGCTGCGCACGCACCTCACCACCCTGCAGATGCAGGCCGACTACGCCAGGCGCGAGGAAGACCCGGCGCAGGTGCGCGCCGCGCTCGACGCGCTGGGCACCGAGATCGGCCGCGCCACGCGCAGCGCGCAGCAACTGCTCGCGCTGGGCCGCAGCGACACGGTGGCCGTGGAGCCTGCGGAGTTCGACCTGGCGGCGCTGCTGCGCGAAGTGGCGGTGGACCTGCTGCCGCTCGCGCGCGCCAAGCGCATCGACCTGGGCATCCATGCGCCCACGCCGGAATTCCTAGCGGTCGCGGACCGGGGTCTGCTGCGCGAGGCGCTCGGCAACCTCGTGACAAACGCGATCACCTACACACCCGCCGAAGGCACGATCACCCTCTTCGCCGCGGGCGATGCCGCGGGGTGGAGCCTCAACGTCGAGGACGACGGCCCCGGCCTCGGCGAAGAAGAGCGCTTCGCCTTGGGCCAGCGCTTTCGCCGCGGCGCGCGTGCGGGCAAGGGCGGCTTCGGCCTCGGGCTGGCCATTGCGCGTTCGATCGCGCAGCGGCACCGGGGCGAGCTGCGGCTCGAGGCGCGCGAGGCCGGCACGGGGCTGCATGCGATCATCTGGTGGCCCCGGCCGGCGGCCAGCTAGCGGCGCACAACCCCATGCAGATGCCCTCTTCCACCCGCCGCCATGCGCTCTGCGCGCTCTCTGCACTGTTCGTTCCCGGCATCGCCATGGCGCAGTCCGGCGACCCCTCGCTGGCCGCGGCCGACTGCGTGATCCCCGCCAAGGCCGGCGGCGGCTTCGAACTCACCTGCACCCTCGCGCGCGATGCGCTGCAGGCGGTGCGCCCTTCGCGCCCGCCCCTCGGCCAGCGCTACCTGCCGGGCGGCATCGGCGCCGTCGCCTTCGACCGCATCGCCACCGGCCAGCTCGGCGGCGAGGGCACGCTGGTCGCGTTCTCCAGCGGCTCGCTGCTCAACCTGGCACAGGGCCGCTTCGGCCCGCACCCGCCCTCGGCCGTGCGCTGGATCGCCACGCTGGGCACCGACTACGGCGTGATCGCCGTGCACCGCGACTCGCCCTACAGGCGCCTGCAGGATCTTGTCGCGGCTCTCCGGCAAGACCCTTCGCGCACGGCCTTCGGCGCGGGCGGTACTGTCGGCAGCCAGGACTGGGTGAAGGCCGCGCTGCTGGTGCGCGCCGCGGGCCGCGACCACAAGGCGATGCGCTTCGTTTCCTTCGAGGGCGGCGGCGATGCACTGGGTGCGCTGCAGGGCAAGCACGTCGACGTGTTCCCCGGCGACGCGGCCGAGGCACTGCAGGCCATCGCGGGCGGCGCGGCGGTGCGCCTCCTGGCCGTGCTGTCGGAAGCGCGGCTGGGCGGCGCGCTCACCGGCGTGCCGACCGCGCGCGAGCAAGGCGTGGACATCGTCTGGCCGACCGTGCGCGGCCTGTACCTGAGCGCGAACGTGCCCGAGGCCGCCGTGCGCGCCTGGAGCGCCGCATTCGCCGAAGCCACGGCCGCACCCGGCTACGCGGCGCTGCGCGAGCGCCACAGCCTTTATCCTTTCGCGCTCACCGGCGCCGCGCTCGACGACTACGTGCAGGCCCGCATCAAGACCTACCAGGCGCTCGCGGACGAGCTGGGTTTGCGCCGCTGGAAGCCCTGAGCCTGAGCCTGAGCACACGAAGCATCTCCATGACCGAAGACGACATCACCCAGCACATCATCGACTCGCTCGGCGGCGGCCATTTCCAGGTCGCCGACGACAACACCTTCTTCTTTCATGGTGCGGACAACAAGTTTCCCTTCGCCACCATCGTGACGAAGGACAGCGCGTTCGACAGCGCCTCGAACCTGAACCGCCCCGGCGTCTTCCGGCTCAACATCGACGTCGGCAAGGAGCGCTTTCGCGCGCTCTTCGGCGAGCAGGAACAGGCGAACACCGACTTCACCGCGATCGACCGGTTGATGCCGCATCCCATGTACGCAAAGATGTACTGGGTGAGCGTGATCAACCCGAGCGCGAAGACCTTCGAGACCGTGAAGCCGCTGCTGGCGGAAGCCCGCAGCCTGCTGGCCGCACGGGACAAGAGCAAGAGCAAGCCCTAGCCCGGCCGGAACATGGAAAAAGTCTCTCGACCGATCGAAGCCAAGGTGCGCGAGCTTTTCTCTGTGCAAGACGCCCCGGTGGCGCTTGCAGCGCTTTCAGAAATGAAAGAGCCCCCCTGCAACAGCGAGTGGTCGACTGCGCGCGACAGGGTGCAAGCCGCCCTGCTCGTTCTGTCCGGCGCCCGGATCGACAGGCTGTTGAAAGAAGTCCCGGTCTCCCAGGTGGACTGGCGAGACACCTTGACAGCCGCCGGCCTTGCGGGGAGCGACTGGTCCCTGGTTGCCAGGAGGCTGGGCTTCGACCTTCCCCAGGAACGGGGTGCGGAGCGCAGGCCCGCGTGATCGGCCCGGGCGACAAGACCTTCGAGGCCGTGCAGCCGCCGATCGCCGAAGCCCGCAGCCTCGCGGCTGCGAGAGACAAGCGCAGATAACCGGCAGCTGCCCGACCGGCGCGCGTTCACGCCGACGAGCGGGACAACGTCGCCAGCTTCTTCTTCGCGCTCTGCAGGAGCCCGATCTTCTCGACGGGCAATGGGGCCTTCGTGTCCCCGAGCTTGATGATCTCGAGTGCCGAGGGCTTCGGCAGGAGCGCATCGCGCGGCGCGAGGCCGTTGAACCGCGCGTTCGAGATGACGTGCATCTTCAGATGACGGTGGATGCTCTTCGACAGCTTCTGGCAGGCGGCCGTCATGGCGGCTTCGTCGGGCATCGACTGGCCGTGCACGACGAGCAGCTCCAGCGTGCCGTCCTTGTCCTCGCCCAGGATGAAGGCGCGCACCACCGAATCCTTGAACTTGCCTCGCAGCATCGCGCGCACCGGCTCGGCGGCGGCGAACGACTTCAGCGCGATGCTGCGCAGCTCGTCATGAAAGATGAACGCGCGGTCGATCGAGACGGTCTCGGCCTCCTCTGCCTTGGGCTTGTGGCGCTTGAGGATGCCGCTGCCGACCAGGTGCTCCAGCGTGCGCGCCACGTCGTCGGGTGGAAGCTTCGATCGCTGGGCCAGGTCGCTGGGAGAAAAGGGCTGGTCGGGCGCCGCGTAGGCGACCATCAAGAGCTTCTGCACCTCGGGGGCGAAGAGGAAATCTGCGGCACTCATTTTGTTGCGGTTCTCTACAAATGGATTTGCATTATCGAAAGTCCCTCACCCTGGGGTCTTCGAGCTTTCGACCGGCGCCGCGTGATCGCCCCCGGCGCGGTCTTCTCCACGGCATTTTCGAGACGGATTCCGTCGCGGTGCATGGCGCAGGCCTACAGCGGCGCCGGGTTCCGGCCGGTATGAACGGCTGAACACGAACAAGGAGCTTCAGCCATGGGCCTCGAACAGACGATCGACAAGATCAAGCAAGTGGATGCCGCACGCGCCGACTACCCCGGCGAGCACCTCGTCGTGCTCGGCGCCGGCGTACTGCTGTTGCTGGCGGCGGGCCGCAGCCGCTCGTTCCTGCTGCGCATCGCCGCGGGCGCGGCGGGCGGCGCGCTGATCGGGCGGGCCGCGAGCGGCACGGGTGGCATCGCGAAGCTCGCGGGCGCGCTGCAGAGCGGAGGCCTGCCATGGCCGCGGCGCTGAGTTCGCGGACGGCGATGCCCGGCGCCGGATCCCAGCGGTACTGGGCGCCTTGCCTGGCGGTGGCGCTGGTGGCAATGTCTCTTTTCTATGTAACGCTGAAAGACCTGGTGCACGAGAGCGCGGCGCGCGCGCCCGCCTTGCCGCCCGCGGTCATGCCGGCCTATGTCGAAGCGACCGAATCGGCCGGCCGCCTCGCGCTGCCGGATGCCGTGACGCATTCGTCGGTGGCGCCGGCCATGCCGGTGTTCCATCGCACGCCGCCGGCAAATGCGAACGCCGAGGCGGCGGCGCAGCCCAAGGCCGCGCCCGCCGTCGTCCAGGTGAACAAGTGCGTCATGCCCGAGGGCGAGGCGGTCTATTCCGACGGCCCCTGCCCCGAGGGCTCTCGCGCGAGCACGCTGCGGCTGCCGCGCGATCTGCACGCATCGGCGAGCTCGTAAGCGCAGCGGCGAGCGGCCGCGCGCAGACATCGACTGCAACGCGCTCGGCACGCTGACGCCGCAGCCGGTTGCTGCGAAGTTGCCGTGATCGGCCCGATCCATGCGATGGACAGACATCCGCACAAGGATGTCGCGAGAGCCCGACGTCTCGCCTCGGATACCCCTTGAAACAAAAAGCATAATGACGCCGCTCGCGACACCCTGCCGCGAGCGGCCGGGTGCAGGGAGCACTCGGTCTTCTGTGAACAAACCAAGACCACAAAAATGAAGATCAATCACAAGAGCACCATCGTTGTCCTGTCGGCGTTGCTGATGACAGGATGCGCTTCGGTCAACATGGCCAGCAAGGAGGAGAGCGACAAGGCCAAGCAGTTCAGTGCCCCGGCCGCCGGGAAATCCGGCCTTTATGTCTACCGCAACAGCTTCGCCGGGAAGTCTTTGAAGAAGGACATCCTGGTCAACGGCAAGTGCCTGGGCGAGAGCGCCTCCGACGTGTTCTTCTACACGCAGGTGGATGGCGGCAAGAAGAACAAGATCGAAACGGAATCGGAGTTCTCGCCCAATTCCATGGAACTGTTCATGGACGCCGGCAAGAACTACTTCATCCGGCAGTTCATCAAGATGGGCGCATTCGTGGGCGGCGCCGACCTGGAGCAGATTCCGGAAGAGCAAGGCAAGGCCGACATCGCCAAACTCGGCCTGGCGAAGCCAGGCACTTGCGGCAACTGAGCGGTTTTCCTGGGGACGCGATCGCAAGCGGCCGATCGCCGTCCCCAGGCAGTTTGCAAACCGGCCTTCGCCCGAAGAATGGTCGGCCACCAGGGGAGCGCAAGAGGTGCGTTGCGACGTCGGTGGCCTCTCAACCCGCCTTCAGAAACACGTCGTGATCCGGCGCGAAGTTCGCATGCAGCGGCAGCATCGCCCCACCTAGCGCGCACGCCTGCGCCCCCACCCTGCCCCCGTGCAACTGCGGCGGCCACAGGCCTTCCCAGTTGCACTGCGCCAGAGCGGCGCGCGTCTGCTCGAGCAACGCCTGCAGCAAGGCGCGCGACATCGATCCATCCATCACCACGTCGGCCAGGTCCAGCACCGCGGTGCTGCTGACGATGGCATGCGCCAATGCCAACGACGCCGAGCCGAGCCAGGCCTGCGTGGCCGCTGCATAAGGCGGCTGCAACGCACGGTCGTCATAAGCCGCCGCGGGGTCGAGCCCCTCGCCCTGCAGGCGCTGCTCCAGCTCCCACAGCGAGGCCTCGGCCATCACCTGCGGCGGCAGCGCGCCGCCGGGGCGCACCGGCTGCATCGGCAACGAAGCCAGCGCGCCGGCATTGCCGTTCGCGCCCGCGTGCAGATGCGAATCGATGACCAGCCCGCCGCCCACGAAGGTGTCCACGAAGATGTAGAGAAAGCTCTTCAGGTCGTGCCCGCGCCCGCCCACCAGCTCGGCCACGCAGGCGGCCACGGTGTCGCGCGCGAAGCTCACCGGCACCTCGGTGCGCGCGCGCACCTCGGCCAGCAGGTCCATCTGGTTCCACTCGTCCGACTGCGCCCTGGACAGGCCCAGCGTGCGGTGCCAGCCGCCGAGCAGGAACGGCGCGGCCAGCCCCACGCCCACATTGCGCGCGGCGAGCGCACCGAGCCCGTCGCGCAGGCGATGGATGTGCTCGGCAATCGCCGGCAGCAGCGCCTCTGCATCGGGAAAGTCGTAGCTCATCGCATGGCGCTCGCGCACCTGCGCGGTGAAGTCGATCAAGAGCCACTCCGCGCCGCGCCGCCCCACCTTGATGCCGATGGCGAAGGCGCCGTCCGGGTTCAGCGCCAGCGGCACCGAGGGCTGCCCAATGCGACCGCGTACCCGGCTCTGCTTGACGATGAGCTGGTCTTCTTCGAGCCGCGCGGTGATGAGCCCGATGGTCTGCGCGCTCAGCCCCGTGAGCCGCGCGAGGTCGGCCTTGGGCAGGCTCGTGTGCACGCGCAGCGCCTGCAGCACCACGCGCTCGTTGAACTGGCGCATGCCCACCTGGTTGGAGCCGCGCGGGCGCAACAGGTCGGGCGGGCGCACAGAAACTTCCGCATCAGGCATGCGCCTCCGCGGGCAACTGGTCGGCCGTCATGGCGCCGGTCATCAGGGCCACGGTGTCGCTCATGCTGATCTTCTTCGGGTTCAGCACCGCAGCGCGCTTGCCCAGCCGTGCCACGTGGATGCGGTCGGCCACCTCGAACACATGCGGCATGTTGTGGCTGATGAGCACCACGGGCAGGCCCTTGTCGCGCACGCGGCGGATGAGTTCGAGCACCATGTTGCCCTCCTTCACGCCGAGCGCGGCGGTGGGCTCGTCCATGATGACCACGTGCCGCGCGAAGGCCGCGCTGCGCGCCACCGCCACGCACTGGCGCTGGCCGCCCGAGAGCGTCTCGACCGCCTGCGTCATCGACTGGATGCCGACCTTCAGGTCCGCCATGCGGGCGGCGCTTTCCTGCAGCATCTTCTTCTTGTCGAGCATGCGCAGCACGTTGCCCAGGAACCCGGGGCGGCGCAGTTCGCGGCCGAGGAAAAGGTTTTCGTAGATCGTCATCGCGGGCGCGACGGCCAGGTCCTGATAGACCGTCTCGATGCCCGCGCGCCGCGCATCGAGCGGATTGCGAAAGTGCACCGGCGCGCCATCGAGCAGGATCTCGCCCTGGTCGGGCACCACCGCGCCCGAGAGCGCCTTGATGAGCGACGATTTGCCCGCGCCGTTGTCGCCGATCACCGCGAGGATTTCTCCTTCGCGCAGTTCGAAATCGACACCGTCCAGCGCGGTGACCTGGCCGTAGCGCTTCACCAGGCCCTTGGCCTGCATGACGATCTTGGGGTTTGCCACGGTGTTCATCAGCGTGCTCCCTTGCGCGAGAGTTGGTCGGCCGCCACCGCGAGGATCACGAGCACGCCCGTCACCAGCACCTGGTAGATCGAGGACACGCCCATCAACGTGAGCCCGTTGCGGAACACGCCCACGATCAGCACGCCGATCAGCGAGCCCAGCACGATGCCGCGGCCGCCGAAGAGGCTGGTGCCGCCGAGCACCACGGCCGTGATGGCGTCCAGGTTCTCGGTCTGCCCCGCGTTCGGATCGCCCACGCCGGTGCGCGCCACCGACAGCAGCGAGGCGATGCCGTAGAGCGCGCCCGCCGCCACGTACACGCCCAGCAGCACGCGCTGCGTCGGAATGCCCACCAGGCGCGTGGCCTCGGCGTTGTTGCCCACGGCGTAGATGTGGCGGCCCGCGCCCGTCTCGCGCAGCACGAACCACGCGAGCAGGTACAGCAGCACCATCAGCACCGCGCCCCAGGCGACCTCGGTGCCGCCGATGGCGAAGGTGGTGCCCAGCCCCGTGAGGCTCGCGGGCAAATCGGTGATGGTCTGCGACGACGAATAGAGCTGCGTGATCGCGAACGCGATGTTCAGCGTGCCCAGCGTCACGATGAAGGGCGGCAGCTTGATGCGCGTGACCAGGAGGCCGTTGACGAGGCCGAAGAGCGTCGTCACCCCCACGCCGCAAAGAATGGCCACCGGCACCGGCAGCCCGAGCTCGGTGGCGAACTTGCTCATGACGATGCCGCCCAGCGCCATCACCATGCCGCACGACAGGTCGATGCCGGCCGTGAGGATGATCAGCGTCTGGCCGATGGCGATCACGCCCACCACCATCACCTGCTGAAGGACCAGCGACAGGTTCTCGCCGGTGAGGAACCGGTCGGACTGCGTCGCGAAGAAGATGCATGCGCCCAGGAGGGCCAGCCACGGCCCGAGGGCGCCCCACGGGATGTGGTGCGTCGGAGATTTCGTCATTGTTGTGTGCTCCCTGCGGTCTCGTTCTTCTGTGCTTACTTCTTGCCCCAGCACAGCTCGGCGCCGGTCTTGGTGTCCTTGCTCTCCACGCCCGCCACGCTCTTGCCGGCGATCAGCGTCACGCCGGTGTCCACGTAGCCCGAGGCCTTCTTGCCGGTCTTGGCGAATTCGACGCCCGCGGCCACGCCCATGGCGGCCATCTTCAGCGGGTACTGCTGCGAGGTCGCGGCGATGACGCCGGCGTTGGTGTCCTTGATGCCCTGGCAGCCGCCATCGACCGAGACGATCATCACGCCCTTCTCCTTGCCCGCGCGCTTGAGCGCGGTGTAGGCACCGGCCGCGGCGGGCTCGTTGATCGTGTAGACCAGGTTCACGTCGGGCGCCTTCTGGAGGCAGTTTTCCATCACCGTCTGCGCCTTGGCCTGGTCGCCGAAGCTGTCGGCCATGCAGACGATCTCGGGCGCCTTGGACAGCTCGTTCGACTTGGCATCGTTCGCCGCGAGCCCGAAGCCCTTCATGAAGCCGTTGTGGCGCTGCGCCCCCACCGGGTGGCCCGGCAGCAGGTCGAGCGCGATGATCTTGGGCGTCTTGCCGGCCATCGCGGCCTTGGCGTATTCGCCGATCAAGACGCCCGCGGTGTAGTTGTTGGTGGCGAAGAGCGCGTCGGTCGCGTCCGGTGGATCGGCCGGGCTGTCCAGCGCGATCACCATGATTCCCTTGTCGCGCGCCTTCTTGATCGCCGGCACGATGGCCTTGGCGTCGCTCGGCGTGATGAGGATGGTCTTGGCGCCGGCCGCGATCATGTTTTCCATCGCGGTGATCTGGCCCGCGTTGTCGCCGTCGGCCTTGCCCGCGCCCGACAGCAGCTTGGCGCCGAGCTTCTTGGCTTCTTCCTGCGCGCCCTCTTTCATCTTCACGAAGAAGGGGTTGGTCTCGGTCTTGGTGACCAGGCCGATGACCGGCTCGCCGGCCGCGAAGGCCGTGGACGCCGTAGCTGCCGCGAGGGCCGCAGCGGAAAGGATGGCGAGGGCCAGGGTCGGGCGACGGCGGCTGCGCGAACTGAACATGGGTGTGTCTCCTTGGGTAGGCGATGGGTTTTTGGCTTGCGGAACGGGGGCAACTATGTTTCAGCGCGGCGACTAAATCAAGTGCCTGTAGTTATCGGAAACCCGCAGACCGGACTGCCAGCCGCCGAATTTCATTCATTGCCTCCGGATTTGCGAATGTAGGGCAAATCGGCTAATCGGCCTTATAGGGATAGGCCTATTGTTTTAGAAATTCAAAGGCGTCCAATCGCGCGCCATTTAAATTTTCACAAATATTTTCAATGTTGATTTATCGTCACCATTAATCTCCAATTCAATTTCTCCATTTATTAACGACCCAATGCCTTCAAGCATGAAGAAAGCGTTGTCCCGCAAGGAGAATCGCCGGTGATGGAGGGCGCGGCCGGCATCCTGCGAAGCCAACCGGAAATAGCGCTTTTTCTCGTGCTCGCCATTGGCTACGCGGTCGGCCAGATCCGCTTCGGCCCTATTCAGCTCGGCGGAATTTGCGGCACCTTGATTGCCGCGCTGGTGGTTGGGCAACTCGGCATCCAGCTCGACGCGAGCGTAAAGAATGTGTTCTTCATGCTTTTCATCTTTGCCCTGGGTTATGCGGGCGGGCCACAATTCTTTGCAAATCTCGACGCCAAGGGCTTGCGTCTCGGGCTCCTTTGCCTGGTCGAAGTGGTCACCGTTCTGGCGCTGGTGCTGTGCGCCACCGTCTTTCTCTCGCTCGACCAGGGCACCGCCGCGGGCCTGATGGCCGGCGCGGCGACCGAATCGGCGGTGGTGGGCACGGCCACCGACGCCATCTCCAAGCTCGCGCTGCCGCTCGCGGACATCCAGCAGCTGCAGGCCAACGTGGTGACGGCCTACTCCATCACCTACGTGTTCGGCCTCATCGCCATCGTGGTCGCCACGAGCCAGGTCTTTCCGCTGCTCCTGCGCGTGGACCTGCGCGCCGAGGCCGACAGGCTCTGGAAGACCATGGGCGGCGGCGACGAGAACCCCGCTGCGGCCAGCGCCACGCCCGAGATGGTCGGCCGCGTGTTCCTGGTGACGGTGGGCCGCGGGCGCACGGTGGGCGAACTGATGTCGATCCTGGGCGGCCACGCGAGCATCGAGCGCGTCGTGCGGCGCGGGCAGAAACTGAATGTCGAGCCCGCGCTGCGCCTGCAGGCCTACGACCAGGTGCTGGCCATCGGCCGACGCAGCATGCTGGTGAACGTGGCCGAGCTCCTGGGCCGCGAGTTCGCGGACACCACCGCCTTCGATGCGGTCGTGGAGACCACCGGGGTCGTGGTCAACCGGCGCGAATGGTTCGGCCGGGGCCTGGGCGAGCTCGATGCGCAACTGCCGCCCGCCCTGCAGATCGTGGGCCTCGCGCGCGACGGCCACGTCATGCCGCTGCTGCACGAGGTGAAGTTGCAGCGCGGCGACGTGCTCAAGCTCTATGGCCCCGCCGCCGACGTGGCGCGCACGCTGCCGCTGGTGGGCGACCGCGTCATCGCATCGACGCACAGCAACATCAGCTACGCGGCGATGGGCATTCTTCTGGGCGTGTTCATCGGCGGCTTCAGCGTCAAGCTGGGCGGCATTCCGTTCTCGCTCGGCACGGGCGGCGGTGCGCTGGTCACGGGGCTGGCCTTCGGCTGGTACCAGTCCAAGAACCCGCACCGTCTGAGCGTGCCGCCCGATGCGCTCGCGCTGATGAAGGACCTGGGCCTGGCCACCTTCATTGCCTGCGTGGGCCTGGCCTCGGGGCCGCAGGCGATCGCGCTCGTGAAGAAATTCGGCATCGCGCTGCCGCTGGTGGGCGTGGCCGTGGCGGTGGTGCCGGCGTGCATCTCGCTCTTCGTCGGGCGGCGGTTGCTCAAGCTGGAGGCGCCCGTGCTGCTGGGCGCCATCGCGGGCCAGCAGTGCAGCACGCCGGCGTTGAGCGCGGTGCAGAACGCGGCGGGCAATGCCACGCCGCTGCTGGGCTACACGATCACCTACGCCATCTCGAACGTGGTGCTGCCGTTGATGGGGCCGCTGATCGTGGCCCTCGCAGGACTGGTGCATGCAGCGAAATAACCTGAAAGGACTTTGACCTATGGAATGGCTCCATGACCTCTTCAAGAAGTCGCCCGAGATGGCGCTCTTTCTCTCGCTGGCGGTCGGCTACTGGATCGGCAAGATCAAGTTCGGCAAGTTCCAGCTCGGCGGCGTGGCCGGCTCGCTGCTGGTCGCGGTGGTCGTGAGCCAGGTCGGCGTGCAAGTCGACCCGGGCGTGAAGGCGGTGCTGTTCGCGCTCTTCATCTACGCGGTGGGCTTCGAGAGCGGGCCGCAGTTCTTCAGCTCGCTGGGCAAACAGTCGGTCAAGGAGATCATCCTGGCCGCCGTGATGGCGGCCACGGGGCTTGCGACGGTGGTGGTCATGGCCAAGCTGTGCGGCCTGGACAAGGGCCTCGCGGCCGGCGTGGCGGCGGGCGGGCTCACGCAGTCGGCCATCATCGGCACGGCGGGCGATGCCATCGGCAAGCTCGGGCTCGCCGCGGCCGAGACCGCGCGGCTGCAGGCCAACGTGGCCATCGGCTATGCGGTGACCTACGTGTTCGGCTCCTTCGGCGCGATCATCGTGTGCGTCAACATCCTGCCCAAATTCATGGGCCGCACGATCCGCGACGACGCCATCGCGGCCGAGACGGCGCAGCAGGCCGGCGTGAAGGTGCTCGGCGCCGACCAGGAAGCGGCGGCGCCTTCGCTGGTGGGGCGCATCTACGAGCTCGCCACCGACCCGCAGCGCACGGTGGCCGACATCGAGAACGCGAACCCCGCGACCACCATCACCATCGAGCGCGTGAAGCGCGATGGCAAGTTCATCGAGGTGAGCCCCGCGCTCGCGCTGCGCCAGGGCGACACGGTGCTCGCGGTCGGCCGGCGCGATGCGGTGGTGGCCAGCGCGCCGCTGCTGGGCAAGGAAGTCTTCGCGGTCGACGGCATGGAGCTCACGCTGGAGAAGCGCGAGATCGTGCTCACCAACAAGGAGTTCGACGGCAAGACGGTGGACCAGATCCGCCAGGCCACCGCCGGCGGCGTGCGCCACGGCATCTTCGTGACGGGTTTGAGCCGCATGGGCAAGGCGCTGCCGATGCAGCCGGACACCGTGGTGCAGGCCGGCGACCTGGTGTCGATCTTCGGTGCCGAGCAGGACGTGAAACGCGTGGCGGCTCTGGTCGGCGACGTGATCGTGCCGAGCGCGAAGACCGACTTCGTGTACCTGGGCGCGGGCCTCGTGGTGGGCCTTCTCGTCGGCCTCCTGAGCGTGAAGCTCGGCAACATCCCGCTCACGCTCGGTTCGGGCGGCGGCGCATTGCTCGCGGGCCTTCTCTTCGGCTGGTACCGCGCCCGGCGCCAGACCTTCGGCGCGCTGCCGCCGGCCGCGGTGCAACTGCTCAAGGACCTGGGCCTTGCCGGCTTCGTGGTGGTGGTGGGCCTGTCTTCGGGCCTGCAGGCGGTGGAGACCGTCAAGCAACTGGGCCTCACGATCTTCGGCGTGGGCGTGGTCGTGACCATCGTGCCGATGCTCTTGACCATGCTGTTCGGCAAGTACGTGCTGCGCTACGCCAACACGGCCGTGTTCGCGGGCGCGCTGAGCGGCTCGCGCAGCGCCAACCCGGCTTTCGGCGAGGTGCTGGGCAAGGCGGAGAACGCCATTCCCACCGTGCCCTTCGCCATCACCTATGCGCTGGCCAACGTGTTCCTCACGCTGCTCGGGCCGCTGATCGTCGCGCTCGTCTGAGCGCGCCGCCCGGCTCTGTTTTTCTCTCTTTTTCTCTCTCTTTTTCTCTCTTTTCCACAACCAGAAGGAGCATCCAATGGATTTCAGCGACGTGAAGAAACTGGCGGGCCTGAGCCCGTTCGAACTGAAGGACGCACTGATCCAGGTCGCCAGCCAGAGCGACCGACTCATGCTCAACGCGGGGCGCGGCAACCCGAACTTCCTGGCCACCACGCCGCGGCACGGCTTCTTCCAGTTCGGCCAGTTCGCGATGACCGAGGCCGAGCGCTCCTACATCTACATGGAGCACGTGGGCGGCTTTCCGCAGCGCGAGGGCATCGAGGCGCGCTTCGAGATCTTCGCCAAGGCCCGTGCGGGCGAGCCGGGCACGCGCTTCATCGAGGCGGCGGTGTCGTACGTGCGCGACCAGCTGGGCCTCGCGGCGGGCGACTTCCTCTACGAGATGTGCGTGGCCATCCTGGGCTGCAACTACCCGGTGCCCGACCGCATGCTGCGGCTCTCGGAGATCATCGTGGGCAAGTACATCCACCAGGAGATGATCGGCACCCACCCCTTCGTGGGCACCTTCGACATGTACGCGGTGGAAGGCGGCACCGCCGCCATGACCTATCTCTTCAACAGCCTCCGCGAGAACCACGTGCTCGCGCCCGGCGACACCATTGCGCTGGGCATGCCGATCTTCACGCCCTACATCGAGATTCCGCACCTCAACGACTACCAGCTGATCGAGACGCTGATCGACGCGCCGCCCGAAAACAACTGGCAGTTCAGCAAGAAGGAGTTGCAGAAGCTGCTCGATCCGAAGGTCAAGGCCTTTTTCCTCTGCAACCCGAGCAACCCGCCCTCGGTGAAGTTGAGCGACGAGGTGCTGGGCTACATCGCCGACATCGTGAAGCAGCGGCCCGACCTCATCATCCTCACGGACGACGTGTACGGCACCTTCGCGGACAACTTTCTCTCGCTGTTCGCGATCGCGCCGCAGAACACGATCCTCGTGTATTCGTTCTCCAAGTATTTCGGCGTGACCGGCTGGCGCATGGGCGTGGTGGCCACGCACGAGGACAACATCATCGACCGCAAGATCGCGGCCCTGCCCGAGGCGAAGAAAAAGGAGCTGGACGCGCGCTACAGCTCCATCACCACCGAGCCGCGCAAGCTGAAGTTCATCGACCGCCTGGTGGCCGACAGCCGCACCGTGGCGCTGAACCACACGGCCGGCCTTTCGACGCCGGTGCAGGCGCAGATGGTGATGTTCTCGCTCTTTTGCCTCATGGACGAGCCGCAGGCCTACAAGCAGTCGATGAAGCGCATCGTGCTGCGGCGCAAAGAGGCGCTCTACCGCGAGCTGGGCCTGCCGATGCAGGAGGACCCGAACTCGGTCAACTACTACCACCTGCTCGACCTGCAGGACATTGCCACGCAGATGCACGGCGAGCGCTTCGGCCAATGGATCGCGGCGAAGCTGCAGCCCAACGAAGCGCTCTTTCGCATCGCCGAAGAGACCAGCATCGTGCTGCTGCCGGGGCGCGGCTTCGGGGGCAAGCACGCGTCGGGACGGGTGTCGCTGGCGAACCTCAACGAATACGACTACGCGAACATCGGGCGGTCGCTGCGAAAGCTGGCGTCGGAATACTTCGTGCGGTTCGAGAAGGAGAACGGCGGTGGCAAGGAAGGCAAGGGGCGCAATGCGAAGACCGCGGTGACCAAGCCTGTGAAGCGCGGGAAGAAATAGCGCACCGGATCGCGCACCTCGCGCACCTCGCAAAGTGCGCACGACGAAAAAAGCACCGCCTCGAGCGGTGCTTTTTTTGTGCGATTTCAAGCGATCAGTTGATCGCCATCGAAAGCATCGCCACTACCACTGGAAGCCGACGCCTGCCGTCGCACCCACGTCGCCCCGGGCGGTGGCTGCGCCGCTGAACTTGTAGGTCCAGCGGTTGTCGGCGGACGTCAACGAGACCCCTGCGGCGATGGCGGATTGCCCCTGGTAAGTCGAGATCGCCGCCGAAGCCATGGGCCGCCCTGGCACTGACGACACCGGCAGACCCGCCATGGCCATCGCAGCCGCCGTCCCGCTGTTCGCATCGCGCCGCAGTTCCCTGATCTTCGAATCGGTGTACGCGTTGGCTTGCCGCAAGGCCTGACTGGACGTCTGGCGCGAGATGGAAGTCGCCTGCTGCAGGTTCACGGCATCCGTCGCTTCGGTGGCGGGCGCCACGTTGGTGATCTGGCGCTCGGCGCCCTGCGATCCCACGGAGACGGTGTTGGCGCGATCGGCCAGCGAGTTGGTGCCGAGGGCCACGCTGCCGTTCGCCAGCGCCACCGAATCGGCACCCAGTGCCACCGCACCTTGGCCCTGGGCATATGCCTTCGGTCCGATCGCCACGCCGCCAGTGCCGGCCTGCACCACCGCAGCATCGCTGCCATCCGGGCGCCCATCGACGGCGACCGTCGCATTGCGCAACTGCATCTGCTCGACCCGCTCCTTGATGACGTTGACCTGCCCGCCGTTGATGGCGTCCGAACTTCCCGGGGCAATGACGCCGTCCGCCACTCCGGTGATCCGGCGCGCGCCCTGCGTGCCCGCCACGTCGATGACCTTGCCGTCGCGGTCCCTGGCCACGGTGATTGCGGCGCCGGGCGCATTCTGGCGGGCCAGGCCGACGTCGCCGCTTTCGACCTGCCGCGTCAGCGCCGTGACGTCGTTGCCCACGCTGCGGATGGAGTCCTGGGCGACGACGATGTCCATCGTGTTCCGGGCGGACTCGGCTTTCGCTGCGTCGGCCACCGAGCGCACGTTTGTCACGTCGCCCTTGACGCTGGCAATGTCGACGGTGCTGATCGTCACGCGATCGTCCAGGGCAGCCACCGACTTCTTTGCTTCACCCGCCTGAAGCTTTGCGGCGTCGGCCGTCTTGGTGGCCGCGTCCGCCTTGGTGCCCGCCGTTGCGGCGCCTGCTTCGGCCTTGCCGGCCTGGGTTTTCGCGTCGTCGGCCGTCGACTTGGCGGTGTCGGCGGTGGTGGTTGCCTTGTCGGCCTTGGAAGCTGCCGCCGTCGACTCGCTCCTTGCGGCATCGGCCACCGACTTGGCTGAATCAGCCGTGGTGCTGGCCTTGTCGGCTGCCGATTTGGCGGTGTCGGCGGTGGTCGTCGCCTTGTCGGCTGTCGATTTGGCGGTGTCGGCAGTGGTCGTCGCCTTGTCGGCTGCCGATTTGGCTGTGTCGGCGGTGGCGGTTGCCTTGTCGGCCTTGGAGGCGGCCGTGGACGACTCGGTCTTCGCGGCGTCGGCAACCGATTTGGCCGTATCTGCGGTGCTCGCCGCCTTGTCGGCCGCCGAACTGGCGTTGTTGGCGGCAGTCACCGCCTTGTCGGCCTTGGAGGCTGCCGTGGTCGACTCGGCCTTTGCGGCGTCGGCAACCGACTTGGCCGAATCGGCAGCGGTTGCCGCACTGGCGGCTGTCGAATTGGCGTTGTTGGCGGTGGTTGCCGCTTTGTCAGCCGTCGTCTGGGCGGTATTGGCACTGGTCGTGGCTTTGTCGGCCGCCGATCGGGCGGTGTCGGCGGTGGTGACTGCCTTGTCGGCCCTGGAAGACGCCGCGGTCGACTCGCTCTTTGCGGCGTTGGCAACCGACTTGGCCGCATCGGCAGCGGTTGCCGCATTGGCGGCTGCCGAATTGGCGTTGTTGGCGGCGGTTGCCGCTTTGTCAGCCGTCGTCTGGGCGGTATTGGCACTGGTCGTGGCTTTGTCGGCCGACGACTGGGCGGTATTGGCGACGCTCGCCGCTTTATCTGCTGCGGATTGCGCGCTTTGGGCGGTGCCTGTCGCGTTATCAGCCGCTGATCTGGCGGCCTGAGCGGTGCTCACCGCTTTGTCGGCTGTCGATTTGACGGCATCCGCCGTGCTTGTCGCGGCGTTGTTCCGGGTTCCTGCTGCGGCAGCAGCTGCGGCCGCGTTGTCGGCCTTGGTGCTTGCTTGGGCTGCCACATCCGATGCGGATTTAACGGCGGCGGTCAGGCGTTGATTGAATTCGTTCAATTGAGATCCGTTAATCGCATCTTTGCTGACTTCAGAAATATCACCAGGATTTACACCGATGAGCTTTTGTCCGTTGAATTCGACAGCACCTGTTCCTCCGATGGAAGTTGGTCCATTTACATCGTCTCCTGCGAGGTCATGGTTTATAAAAACTCCGCCTTTTCCATTCACGAACAACACGCCATTGTTCAGTCCGGAGACGCGGGCGATTGAGATACTTTTATCAGGCGAACGAGCGCCCATCTGATCGGCATTGTTTGAAATACTGAAAATCAATCGAGGATTATCAATACGACAACCTGACACAGAAGTATCGCCAGCAACTCCAAAGCCATTGAACTTTCCTGTCTTATCAGTGCCGCTGCACAACTGAATTCCTCCTCCCCAAGAACCAGGACTTTCGGCACGCGCGCTTTCGAATACTCCAACGCCGTTGGCAATAGCGGCAATCGAAAAAATTCGAACAGCATGCACAATTGATTTTTTGCCGTATCCTTTGGCACTCTCGCACACAGCCACCCACAACTGGGCGGAGTAATTCCATGCAAGACGATAAATTCGATTCATTATTTAACCCAAGAGTTCGACTTTTTCAAAAAGCGGCGTGCCCTTGGAAAACCGGTCCGTTGCGGCCCGGAATTCTTTGAGGTCACGGCCGGTTTTCGATCCGGTTTTCAAAAAAACAAAAAACCCCTCATTCTTTAATAAACAAGAACGAGCTTATGTCGGCATACAACAACCGAAGGTCGAATGCCATGCATGCTGGTTTATTTGCCACGAATGGACGCACGCACATTCGAATTTCATCGAACGGCGCGAAAGAGACGTTCGCCCGCAGGGGCGGCATCTCGGTCCAGCATTGACTTTAGGATTTATTTGAATCCCAGGCCGAATAAAATGCCCTGGAAAGTAATGTTTAAGACATTACAAGAAGGACAATCGACCACAATGCCAACGACGTCACAAATAAACAGGAGCGGTATTTCTTTTAGGCATCACCAGGCCGCAAAGGTGATGCTTGAGACATTCAAGGCAATTGCCAATTTAATTTCATTCAGGAATTCAAGCCCGGATTTCAGGCGCACGCTTCGAAACGTTGAAAAAAAATGCGGCGCGAAGGGCCGGACGAAGCGCGGGAAGAAACAGCAGCGCCGCGGGCTTGCGCGAGCGGGCAAAAAAAGAGGCCGCTTTCGCGGCCTCTTGCGTTCACGCCTTGCGTGTCGTCGTCAGAACTTCATCGCGAGGTTGGCGCGAATGCTCTGGTCGGTGGCCTTGCCTGTGTACTTGCCGGCGTAGGAAACGCTCAGCGTCGTCAGCGGCGCGACCTTGAAGTCGAGGCCGACTTCCAGCAGTGCGGCATCGCGGGCAATGGGGACGCCCGCAACGTCGAACGCCGCGCCACCCGCGAGATTGAAGCTCGAGGTCGGCGTCGTGTTGCCGAACGCGTGCTGCCAGCCCAGCGTGGCCTTGGCCGTGAGCGGCGTGCCGCCGACCGTGAAGTCGGTGGCCGCGCGCACGCCCAGGGTGGTGGAGGTCGAGTCGTTGGTCGAGCTCCTGCTGTTCAAGGCCGCAACGCCGCCACGCTCGGCGAACTTGCCGGTGTGCAGGTTGACGTAGCTCAGGTTGGCAAAAGGCTCGAGGTTCACGTCGCCTGCCTTCATGCGGTAGCCCAGTTCACCGAAGGCCTGCGCGGTGGCTGCGTTGTAGTCGGCGCTCAGGTTGTCGTTGAAGCCGGAGAAGGCCACGCGGCGTGCCGAGCTGACGTCGTGCCAGGTGTAGGCCGTGCCCAGGCGCATCGACAGGTCGCCCCACTGCGTGCCGCCGTAGAAGCCCAGGTGGTAGTCGTCGCTCTTGGCCGAGGCGTTGCGCGCATCGACCTTGAACGAGGAGTGGCTCGCACCTGCCAGCACGCCCAGGCGCCAGTCGCCGGCGACGGGGATGTCCACGCCGGCCATGAAGCCGCCGATCGACCGGTCCAGGCGGGCTGCGTTGCCGTCGCTGGCGCCGTGGCCCCACGAACCGAACACGTTGACCCAGGGGCTGGCGTTGTCCGACCTGGCGGCGCAACCGGAGGTGCCCGATGCCGCGCCCGTGCCCGAAGCAGCAGCGTTGGTGCCTACGGTACAGAACGCATCGCGCAGACGGTCGTTGGCAGCGCCGCGCACGAAGCGGCTGTCTTCGATCATGGCGCCCTTGACCGACGAATGCATGTCGCCCGAGATCTGGTCGAAGGCGGCGCGGGCTGCGTCGTCGGTCTCCTGGTTGAGCACCGCCGTGGTCAGCGTGCTGTGTGCCGGCAGCGCCTGGACGGCAGCTGCCGTGGCCACCTGGTTGGGCGTTTTGGCGGCCGCGACCAGGGGCTTGGACTGAGCCAATTCCAGGAACACGTCGTTGGCGGCGTAGACAGGGTGAAGGCTGATGAACGCCGACAGGTGGGTGTCGCCGGTGACCTTGTAGGTGCCCTTCACCCCGCCCTGCGCCGTCAGCACGTTGTACCTGGTGCCCAGCTGGTAGTTGCCCGGCGCGGTCTTCACCACGTTCAGGATGGCGCCCTCGGCGATGGCGGCGGTGCCGCTGGCGACGATGCGGTCGGCGCTGTCGCGCGTGAGCGGATTGACTTCAGCCTGGTAGGTGGCGCCGGCCGCCTGCGCGTAGTTGCCGTTGACGTTCAGCGTGCCGATCGAGTTGCCGGGAGCGATGGTGCCGCCCGGCAGGATGCTCGTCGAGCCTACGGTGCCGTGGCCCTTCAGGGTCGCGCTGCTGGCGACGGTGACGCGCGAATTGGCCAGCGAGCCATTCACCGACAGCGTGCCTGCATCGACGCCGGTGACACCGGTGAAGCCCGAGCCATCGCCGTTGAAGGAGAGCTGTCCCGCGCCGCGCTTGGTGAAGCTGCCGGTGCCCGACAGCGTGTTGGCGAAGGCTGCGTCGCCTGGCTGGTCGATGATCAGCGATGCGTCGTTGGCGATGCCTCCGCTGCCAAAGCTGCTGGCAGAGCCGACCAGCGTGCCGCCATGGATCGACGTGCCGCCCGAATAGCTGTTGCCATCGCCCAGTTGCGTGGTGCCCGCGTGCACCTGGAGACTGCCCGCGCCAAGGATCTCCGGAGCGAAGCGGTAGTCGGTTTCCGTGTGGTTGAACACCAGCTTGCCGCTGCCGTCGCCGAACTCGACGAAAGGCGTGTCGAGCGTACCGGCGCCGGTTGCGGCCTGGTCCGCTGCCGCGCCGATGTTGACCGTGCCACTGGAGCCCGCTTCGAGGGCGATACCCACGCCCGAAGCCTTGGCCGAACCGCCATTGCGAAGCGTGACGGAGCCATCGCCCCCCTGGCCCACGATCAAGAGGCGGCTGTTTGTCCACACCGAGTCTTTGCCGTCGACGATGACCGCGCCTTTGGAGTTCGCCTTCGCCGCGAGGCCGCCGACATCGCTGGAAACTCGCCCGCCATCTCGAATGGTCAGAGTGCCTTGACCGGCGCGACCGACCATGAACTCCTCCTTGGCCTCCCACGCGGACCCCGCCCCTTCCACCAGAACCGTGCCGGTGGCGCCGACGTCCAGCCCGATGCCACCGCCCACCGTGCTCTTGGAGCCGACACTGGTCACGACGCCGCCATTGGTGATCGCCAGCGAACCGGATCCGAAGCCGCCCACGAGCACGGAACTGCTGTTCGCCCACGACGAGCCTTTGCCGTCAACGACAACGGTGCCCTTCGATTTCGGACCGTTGGCGACGTTGCCCGAATTGCTGGAGACTCTCCCTCCATCGCGAATGGTCAGCGTGCCTTCACCTAACCGGCCAGTTGCCAGAGCGCCTTCGACCTCCCACGCGGACCCGGGCCCCTCGACCAGGACCGAACCGGTTACGCCCAAGAACAAACCGATGCCGGCAGCAACATTGCCGGGCACGGAAGCCGTGCTCTTTACAAGCCCTCCATTTTCGATCGTCAGCGAACCATTCCCACGCGCGCCGATGCCCATGCTGTCGCCGCTTTCCCAGGTCGAGCCAGCGCCATCGACGATGACTGCGCCCGTGCTGCCGGTCCCCCCCCCTACTAACGCATAACCTGTATTGACGACCTGACCGCCATTGCCGACTTTCAAGGTACCGGTGCCGCGGCTGCCTGCATTCAAAAATCCCTGGCTTGTCCAGCGCGAGCCTTTTCCGTCGACGGTGACTATGCCTTTGCCGCCGTCATTTGCTCCGATGAGCCCGTCTGCGCTGGAAACTCGCCCGCCATCGCGAATGGTCAGAGTGCCTTGACCGGCGGCACCGACCGCCAACTGCCCTTTGGCCTCCCACGCGGAGCCCGGCCCTTCCACCAGAACCGTGCCGGTGGCGCCAGCCTCCTGTCCGATGCCACCGCCCAACATGCTGTCGGTGCCCACGCTGGTCACGACACCGCCATTGCTGATCGTCAGCGAGCCGGAGCCGCTGCGGCCCACCAACAAGGTGCCATCGCTCGTCCAGCCCGAGTTCTTTCCATCGACGCTTGCCGAGCCGTTGCCGCCGGCAAAAGTCCCTATGGAGGCATTTGTGTTGGTTAGCTGGCCGCCATTGCCGATCGTCAACGCGCCCACGCCGAGGCCACCCACAGAAAGCACGCCGGCGTTGGCCCACGTCGAACCGCTTCCGTCGATAACGACTTTGCCGGAGGAGTCCCCGGCCCCGATAATCGCAGCTACATCTTTAGCGTACTTAGCGCTCCCCGTCGTCGTGACGGATCCGCCATTTTTTATGGTCAACGAACCGTCGCTATAAAAGCCAACCGCAATTGCGCCATTGTTGGTCCAGGTCGAACCGACACCGTCGACAAGGACCGCACCGGTTCCGCTTGGATATCCCGGTCTCCCCCCGACAGCGGCAGACAATATGGTGTTGGTTGCTTTTACTTTCCCGCCATCGACGATGTTCAATGCACCCGCTTCGCCCTGCTTGAATCCGACGGCCACGAATGGGGTGGTCAATTCGCCGGCCGAGACGGTGAGCGCGCCGCTTTTTACTTCGACGTCCCCGCTGTTTGCGGCAACGGGTCCACTGAGCACGGGTTGAACCATGGCACCGTCCACGCGCACTGTGTCGTTCGTTGAAGGAACCGACGCGGAGCTCCAGTTCCCGGCGTTGCCCCAGTCGGTGCTGGCCGAGCCCTGCCAATCGACCGCGTGCGCCAGCGGCATGAATATCCCGGCCACCGAGGTAATGAACAGCGAGGTGAAAAGGCGCGGCACAGTCCGGCGTTGCTTGAATTTTTTGAGAGTCACGGTAAATATTCAATGAAAGAATAGAAATAGCGGACATCTATCTCGTCACGTAAAAAACGCGGAGAGAACTCTCGCTACACCGGAATTAACCGGAATATCGATTGACTGCCTGCCAGGAATTGGATTTTCGCGAATTTGAAATTCGTCAAATTGCGCCGAGTTGTTTCACCGAATTGATCGGAGCTCGGGTCCGGGTTGGAATATAGAAGTTCCGCGACCCGAGATTGGGATTGATTCGCTTGGAAAGTAATATCCGCGACAATTGAGGCGCATCAAATATTCAAAAATGCCAACGACTTCACGTTCAAAAATAAGCGTGTTGTATTTTGGAATTTTTCGCCTCAAAAGTAATGTTTGAGACGTTATTGGCAATTGCGGGGCGCCTTGTGCAAAGCAATGCACACCCCAAGCCATGCGTGCGATGGCAGTCCTGCCGAAGGTGCGCGAGCCCGGGGTCGCGCGACCCTGCGGCTCAGGCCGGCGCCGAGCGCTCCGCCTGCTCCAGCCGCACCACGCGCCACGCGCAGAGGCTGCCCACCACCGCCAGCAGCGCGGCCGCAGTGAACATCGCGCGGTAGCCGAACTCCTGCGCCACCGCCCCGCCCAGCAGCACGCCCAGCACGCCGCCGAAGCCATAGCCGATCACGGTGAAGAGCGCCTGCCCGCGCCCGCGCAGGCGCCCCGGAAAGCGGCGCGACACCACGGCGATGCAGGTCGTGTGGTGCGCCGCGAAGCTGAGCGCGTGCAGCCATTGCGCCACGACCAGCGCGGCGATGAAGCCGCCCAGGCCCGCCGTGAGCCCGAGCCGCGCGACGGCGGCGATGCCGCACACCAGCATCCAGCGCGGCATCGGCAGGAGGCCGATGAGCCGGCCCTGCAGGTAGAACCAGACGATCTCGGCCACCACCGACAGCGCCCACAGGAGGCCGATGGTGCTCTTGCCGTAGCCGATCGAATCCAGGTACAGCGAGAAGAACGCGTACACCGAGAAGTGCGACATCACCTGGAAGAACAGCGCCGCGAAGAACCAGCGCACCACCGGGTTGCGCAGCACGGGGCCGATGGGTTCTTTGACTGCGTCGTGCGCGGCCACGGGCTCGCGCACGTCGGGGAGCCTCATCGTGGCGATGAGCACGATGGCCAGCGTGCCGGCGGCCCAGGCCGGAAAGTGCTTCATGCCGAAGCGCTCGAACCACTCGCCCGCGACGAACACGGTAACGAGGAAGCCCGCCGAGCCGCACAGGCGTATGCGCCCGTAACGCCCCCAGTCACCTGCCACCAGCTGCGCCATGGCCGCTTCGGTGAGCGACATCATCGAGCTGGTGTGGGTGAACATCACCAGCAGCACCAGCGCGAGCCACCACGCGCCGCCGTGCCACCAGAGGCCGAAGGAGCTGGCCAGCGCCACCGCCGCGCTGAAGCGCAGCAGCATCACGCGGTGGCCGGTGTGATCGCTGAGCGCGCCCCAGGCATAGGGCGCGAACACGCGCGTGACCGACTGCACCGAGGCCAGGAGGCTGATCGTGAAGATCGGCAGCCCCAGGTCTTTCAGCCACAGCGGCAGGTAGGGGTTGAAGAAACCGATGTGCGCGAAATAGCTGGCCGACAGACCAGCGAACGCCAGCAGGTGGCCGCGTCCGGCGGCCACTGGTGGCGGGGTAGGCACTAGAGGAAAGACGCCTGCGGGGACGCGGCCGACGCGGCCTCGGACTTCTGGGCGTCGGTCTGCACGTCGCCGCACTGGGCGCGGTTGCGCAGCACGTGCTCCATCACCACCAGCGCGAGCATGGCCTCGGCGATGGGGGTCGCGCGGATGCCCACGCACGGGTCGTGGCGGCCCTTGGTGACCACCTCGACGGGGTTGTTGTGGATATCGATCGACTGGCGCGGGCTGATGATCGAGCTGGTGGGCTTGATCGCGATGCTCACCTCCAGGTCCTGCCCCGAGCTGATGCCGCCCAGGATGCCGCCCGCATTGTTGGTGACGAAGCCGGTCGGCGTGATCGAGTCGCCGTGCGTGGTGCCGCGCTGGGTGACGCTGTCCCAGCCGGCGCCGATTTCCACCGCCTTCACCGCGTTGATGCCCATCATCGCGTAGGCGATTTCGGCATCGAGCTTGTCGAAGAGCGGCTCGCCCAGGCCCATGGGCACGTTGGTTGCCGTGACGCGGATGCGCGCGCCGCACGAATCGCCAGCCTTGCGCAGGCGGTCCATGTAGGCCTCCAGTTCGCTCACGTCGGCGATGGGGGCGAAGAAGGGGTTGTGGGGAACGTGATCCCAGTTCTCGAAGGGGATGGCGATTTCGCCGATCTGCGTCATGCAGCCGCGGAACACCATGCCGTGCTTTTCAGCGAGCCACTTCTTGGCGACCGCGCCGGCCGCCACCATGGGCGCCGTGAGCCGCGCCGAGGAGCGCCCGCCACCGCGCGGATCGCGGATGCCGTATTTCTTCCAGTAGGTGAAGTCGGCGTGGCCGGGGCGGAACTGCTGGGCGATCTGCCCGTAGTCCTTGCTGCGCTGGTCGGTGTTCTGGATCAGGAGGGCGATGGGGGTGCCGGTGGTCTTGCCCTCGTACACGCCGGAGAGGATCTGCACCGCGTCGGCCTCGTTGCGCTGGGTGACGTGGCGGCTGGTGCCGGGGCGGCGGCGGTCCAGGTCGCCCTGGATGTCCGCCTCGCTCAATGCCATGCCCGGGGGGCAGCCGTCGATGACGCAGCCGATGGCCGGGCCGTGCGATTCGCCGAAATTGGTGACCGCGAAAAGTGTTCCGAAAGTGTTGCCGCTCATGGCCGGGATTATCCCTACAAAGCGGCGGCCCCCTCAGGAGGCCGTGCTTTCGGAGGCGCCTTCCAGGCGCTTGGTGAGCGCGCCCACCTGCAGCTCGATGGAGAACAGCCGCTCGTTCAGCACGGCCGTCTGCAGCCGGATCGCCTCGATGATGGCCTTGGTCTGCGGATCGGTGGTGTTCTCGCAGAGTTCGGCCAGGTCGTGCAGCTTCTTGCGCAGTTCGTTGCTCATGGGAGGCTCCGGTGGTCTCGTCGTGGAAGCCCCAGTATGGGTGTTCGTCAGCGCTCCGGCAATGCGGCGGCACCCGGTGTCTGAGGGGCATTGGCCTCGCCGGCCCCGCGCAGCCGGAAGGCGACGAGGCCGGCCACGATGAGCAGCACCGCGGCGCAGATGCCGGCCACGAGGCGCAGGCCGTGCAGCAGCGCGGCGCGGCCCGCATCGAGCAGTTCGGCGCCCGCGCTGCCCGTGAGTTGCCCGGCCAGCGCCACCGCGCCGCCCAGCGTGCTGCGCGCCGCCTCCACTTCAGCCGCGCCCGCCAACCCCGCGGGCACCGCATCGGCCATCGCGCTGCGATAGATCGCCGCGCCGATGCTGCCGAGGATCGCGATGCCCAGCGCGCCGCCGAATTCGGAGCTGGTCTCCGAAATGGCCGAGGCCACGCCGGCCCGCTCGGGCGGCGCGCTGCCCACGACCACGTCGGTGGCCAGCGTGAACACCGGCGCGAGGCCGAGCGACGAGATGACCGCGCTGGCCACCAGCCACGCCAGTCCGCCTTGCGCGGCGGACGCGGGCAGCGCGACGAGCATCGCGAACCCCACTGCCGCCACGGCCAGCCCGCCGCCCATCACGTAGGCCGGGCGCATGCGCCGCACGAGCGCGGACACGACCATCGACCCCACGATGAAAGCGCCCGCGCCCGGCACGCTCCACAGCCCCGCGTGCAGCGGCGACATGCCCAGCACCAGCTGCAGGTACTGGGCGTTGTAGAGAAAAAGCCCGAACATCACGAAGCACGCGAGCATGTAGGCCGCGAGCGAAACGGTGAAGGCCGGCAGGCGAAACAGCTGCAGGTCGATCATCGGATGGGCCAGGCGCTTCTGCCGCCGCGCAAACACCCAGCCGAGCGCCGCGCCCACCGCGATCGAGAGCGCCGGCACGAGGTCCGGGCCGTGTTCGGCGATCTGCTTGATGCCGTAGATGACCGCCAGCACCGCGCCCAGCGACAGCGCCACGCTGGCCAGGTCGAGCCGCCCCGCGCCGGGGTCGCGGTACTCGGGCAACAGGAGCGGCCCGAGCACCAGCAGCAGCACCATCACCGGCACGCCGATGAGAAACACCGAGCCCCACGGAAAGAACTGCAGCAGCACCCCGCCCAGCACCGGGCCGATGACGGCGCCGGCCGAATAGCTGGAGATCCACACGCCGATGGCCACGGTGCGCTGCGCCGGGTCGAGGAACATGTTGCGGATCAGCGAGAGCGTCGACGGCGCGAGCGTCGCGCCCGCCACGCCGAGCAGCGCGCGCGTGGCGATGAGCATGTTCGCGCTGGTGGAAAACGCCGCCAGCACCGAGGCGATGCCGAACGCGGCCGCGCCGATCAAGAGCAGCCGGCGCCGCCCGATGCGGTCGCCCAGCGTGCCCATGGTGACCAGCAGGCCCGCCACGAAGAAGCCGTAGATGTCGACGATCCACAGCAGCTGCGAGGCGGTGGGCTTGAGCTCCTCGCTGATCGAGGGGATCGCGAGGTTCAGCACCGTGAGGTCCATCGAATAGAGCATGCACGGCAGCGCGATGACGGCCAGGCCGGTCCATTCGCGCACCGTGGCGCGGGCAGGCGGCGTCGCGGGCGGCGCGCCGCTCACGGCGTTCGCTCCGCGCCGCGCGTGCTGCCCTTCACGCGCCGCACTTCGACGCTGCTCAAGCGCGCGGACGGAATGCCGGCCGCGAGTTCGAGCGCTTCTTCGTCGCTGTCCGCCTCGACCAGATAGAAGCCGCCCAGGTATTCGCTGGTTTCGGCGAAGGGGCCGTCGGTGACCGAGAGCTTGTTGCGGCGCATGCGCACGACGGTCGCCGTCTCGGCGGGCTGCAGCGCCTCGGAGGCGACGAGCTTGCCGCGGGCCTGAAGGGCCTGGTCGTAGTCGAGGTGTTCGTTCACGTAGTGGTCCATGTCGCGGGGAGAGAAGTGCGCCGTCTCGCCGTCGGTGCCGTAGATGATGCAGAGGTACCTCATGCCGCTCTCCTTTCGAGGGTTTCCACAGGCCGGATCTCGATGGCGCCGTAGCGCGCCATGGGAATGCGCCCCGCCAGCTGGATCGCGGCATTGAGGTCGCGCGCCTCGATGAGGATGAAGCCGCCCAGCTGCTCGCGCGCCTCGGCGTAAGGGCCATCGACGTGGGAGCGCTTGCCGCCCCGCACCTGCACGACCTTGGCGGTCTTCACCGGTTCGAGCGCGTTCGAGGCGATGTAGTGGCCGGCCCGCTCGAGCGCGCGGTCGTAGGCGCTGGACTCCTCGCCCAGGGCCTTGAGTTCTTCGGGCGGCATCGTGTCGATCACCGCTTCGTCGTAGTGAACGAGGCAGAGGTATTTCATGGCGGTATCTCCTTGAAGAGGGAATGTGGACACCACTGGTCGATTGGCGAGCGCGGAAATCGACAGGCCCGGCACAACTTGCGTCGGAAAAATCTACTTGAGGTGCAGCAGGGTCAGTTGCCGCTCCAGGAACTGCCGCTCGGGCAGCTGCCGCGCCAGCGACAGCGCGCGCTCGTAGGCGGCGCGTGCCTCGCCGATGCGCCCGAGGCGCCGGCACAGCTCGGCGCGGGCGCCGTGGGCCAGGTGGTAGTCGGCCAGCTCGCCGCGCGCGAGCAGCGCATCGATCAACGCCAGCCCCGCCGCGGGCCCGTCGCGCATGGCGATGGCGGCGGCGCGGTTGAGTTCGGCCACGGGCGAGGGGTCCAGGCGCAGCAGCACGTCGTAGAGGCCGACGATCTGCGGCCAATCGGTGGCGGCGGCCTCCTTCGCTTCGGCATGCACGGCGGCGATGGCGGCCTGCAGCGCGTAGGGGCCGAAGCGGCGCGACAGCAGCGCGCGCTCGACCAGCGCGGCGCCCTCTTCGATCTGCGCGCGATGCCAGAGGCGGCGGTCCTGCGCATCGAGCAGCACGAGCTCGCCCTCGGTCGAGGTGCGCGCTGCGCGGCGCGAGTCGTGCAGCAGCATCAGCGCGAGCAGGCCGAGCGCCTCGGGGTCGGGCAGCAGGTCGGCCAGCAGCCGGCCCAGCCGGATCGCCTCGGCCGAGAGATCGGCCCGCGTGACGCTCTCGCCCGACGAGGCCGCATAGCCTTCGTTGAACACGAGGTAGACCACGCACAGCACCGCGTCGAGCCGCTCGGGCAGCTCGGCCAGCGAAGGCACCTGGTACGGAATGCGCGCATCGCGGATGCGGGCCTTGGCGCGCACGATGCGCTGCGCGACGGTGGGCGCGGGCACGAGGAAGGCGCGGGCGATTTCCTCGGTGGCGAGGCCGCAGACCTCGCGCAGCGTGAGTGCCACCTGCGCATCGGGCGCGAGCGCGGGGTGGCAGCAGGTGAAGACCAGGCGCAGGCGGTCGTCTTCGAGGTCTTCGGTGGCGTCGTCCCATGCCGGGGCGGGATCGGCGAGGGCCGCGGTGTGCTCGGCCGCGTCGTCCCACGCGGTGAAGCGCGCCTGCCGGCGGATGCCGTCGATGGACTTGAAGCGCCCCGCCGACACCAGCCAGGCGCGCGGGTTCGCGGGCACGCCATCGCGCGGCCATTGCTCCAGGGCGCTGCGGAAGGCATCGTGCAGCGCTTCTTCTGCGAGGTCGAAGTCGCCGAGCAGGCGCACCAGCGTGGCGAAGATGCGGCGCGACTCGGCGCGGTAGATCGCATCGACGGTGTCGGCGACCGGTGCGCTCATGCCGTCGCGCCGCCCAGCCATTGTTCGAGCTTCACGAGGGCGCCGCTCCAGCCGTGGTTGTGGCTGTCGCGCGCGGCCTGGTCGAAGAACTGCTCGTGCATCAGCACGAGTTCGCAGCCATCGCCATCGGGCTCGATCTGCAGGGTGACGCGCGATTCGCGCTCGGGCGTGCTGCGCCAGGCCCAGCTGAAGACGAGCCTGCGGTTCGGCACGATCTCCAGGTAGGTGCCGCTCACGTCGTGCGTCTGGCCGTCGTCGGCGAGCATCGTCACGCGAAAGCGCCCGCCCACGCGCAGGTCGATGTCCACGAGCGGCACCGAGACGATTTCGGCGGGGCCGAACCAGAGCCTCAGCGCTTGCGGGTCGGTCCACGCGCGCCAGAGCTTTTCGGGCGCGACGCGGTAGTGCCGGCGGAGGGTGAGCGAGGGGCGCTCTTTTTCTGTTTTTTCTGTTTTTCGGTCGGCAGGTTTTGCCATTCGGTCTCCTCCTGGTGGTAGAGAAAGCGCGCCAGTGCATCGAGGCGCCCGGTCCAGAATTTCTCGTAGCGCGTGAGCCACACGGCCGCCTCTTGCAGCGGCCGGGGCGACAGCTCGCAGCGCACGATGCGGCCCTCTTTCGTGCGGGAGATGAGGCCTGCGTTCTCCAGCACGCGCAGGTGCTTCATGAAGCCGGTGAGCGACATGCCGTGCGGCCCGGAAAGCTCGGTGATGCTGAGGCTGCGCTCGCCCAGGGTTTCGAGCACGGTGCGGCGCGTCGGGTCGGACAGCGCGGCGAAGACGGCATCGAGCGTCGCGGCTTCGGCAGGAGCGGCGGGGTGAACCATGCGGTTGAGTATGGGAAGGGGGTGCGGGAGCGTCAAGTGGACCGGGAGAAAGTCACGAATGCCTGGCCACAAACAAAAGCTCCCACGAACAGGAACGCTTTATGCGTGCTGCGGCGCAACACAACCACCTGCGAAGGAGCGCCCCATGCTGGACCGTACCGCCACCCAGTTCTCGCACGTCAAGCCCGGTGACACGGAGTTCGTTCCGGGGGGGCTGCGCGATTTCTTCCTGTACCGCGACCTGGGCGTGGCCGAGGCCACCAACGGCAAGGTGATCGCGCATCTGGTCAAGGCCAACATGGCACCGGAAACGGGCACCGGCTGGCACCGCCACGAGGCGGACTTCCAGATCGTCATCATGGTCAAGGGCTGGGCCCGCTTCATGTACGAGGACAAGGAAACCCTGGTCGAGGCCGGCGACGTGGTGCACCAGCGGCCGGGCATCCGGCACTTCCTGTTCGACTACTCGCCCGACATGGAGTACCTGGAGATCGTCTCGCCGGCGGACTTCAAGAGCATCGATGTCGAGCCGGTGTGCGAAATTCCGCCGCCCACGCCCTGGCCCTGAAAACGCACTGTTGGGCCTCGGCAAGTGCGCCGATAAACTCCTCGCGTCTCACAAAAACCGACAACAACCGAGGAGAGAGAACTTGCGTATTCATACTGCCCGCCTGACGGCCGGCTTGCTGCTCGCGTGCGCCCTGGCGGCCACCAACACCGGCAACGCCGCATCCCCTGCCACTTCCACGAGCCCGGCCACGGCCGCTTCCACAGCGAACTCGCTCGAAGCCGAACAGGAAGCCGCCTTCAAGGCCGCCAAGGCCGTGCAGAAGGCCGGCCCCGCCGACATCACGCTGCGCGACCAGGCCCACCTGCAGCTGCCGGCCGGCTACATCTGGGTGCCCACGCCCGCGGCCGCGCAGCTCATGCACAGCATGGGCAACCGGACCGACGACACCTTCATCGGCGCGATCTTTCCCGCCGACGACGCCGACTGGATGGCCGTCGTCAAGTTCGTGAAAGACGGCTACATCAAGGACGACGACGCGAAGGACTGGAACGCCGACGACCTGCTCAAGAGCCTGAAGGAAGGCACCGAGGCCGCGAACGAGGAGCGCGCCAAGCGCGGCATCCCGGGCATCGAGGTCACGGGCTGGGCGCAGAAGCCGCAGTACGAGGCGCAGACGCACCGCCTGGTGTGGTCGGCCCTCTCCAAGAAGAAGGGCGACACGGGTGACAGGCAAGGCGTCAACTACAACACCTATGCGCTGGGCCGCGAGGGCTACCTGAGCCTGAACCTCATCACCAACGCGAAGGACCTGGACACCTACAAGCCCGACGCCGCCAAGCTCCTGGGCGCGCTGCAGTACGACGACGGCAAGAAGTACGCGGACTTCAATTCGTCCACCGACAAGGTCGCCGCCTACGGCCTGGCCGCGCTGGTGGCCGGCGTTGCCGTGAAGAAGCTGGGCCTGTTCGCGCTCGCGCTGGCGTTCCTGGCCAAGTTCGCGAAGATCGCGGTCGTGGCCGGCGGCGCTGCCATCTGGGGCGTGGCGAAGATCTTCAAGAAGAAGAACCCCGAGGCCTGAAGAGCGGGCCATGGTCAAGCTGCTGCTGGTCCTGCTGAGCGCGGGCAAGCTGGGCAAGCTGCTGCTCTCGGGCGGCACGATGCTGCTGTCGGTGGTGGCCTATGCCTTCGTGTTCGGCTGGCGCTATGCGGCGGGCTTCGTGGCGCTCATCCTCATTCACGAGATGGGCCACTACCTCGCGGCGAAACAGCGCGGCCTCGATGTCGGGCTGCCCACGTTCATTCCGTTCGTGGGCGCATGGATCGAGCTGAAGGACCAGCCGCACGACGTGGAGACCGAAGCCTGGGTCGGCTTCGGCGGCCCGCTGCTGGGCAGCCTCGCGGCGCTGGCCTGCTATTTCGTGGCGCGCGAATCCGACAGCCGCCTGCTGCTGGCGCTGGCCTACGCGGGCTTCTTCATCAACCTCTTCAACCTGATTCCGCTCTCGCCCTTCGATGGCGGGCGCATCACCGCGGTGCTCACGCCGCGCGTGTGGCTGGTGGGCGTGCCGGTACTCGCGGCCCTGTTTTTCTGGCGGCCGAGCCCGATGCTGATCCTGGTCGCGGTGCTTGCCGCGCCGCAGGTGATGCGGGCCTGGAAGTACGACCCGAAGGACCCGGCCAACCAGCAGTACTACGCCGTCTCCACCGAGACGCGCGTGACGTACAGCGTTTACTACATCGGCCTCTTGGCGTTCCTTGCGGTGATGGCGCACGACACGCACGAGATGCTGGGCGCGGCGCGCGTGCCGGGCGGCTGAACGGCTGCGCCACGCGGCGCTGCATGCACCGGAACGGCGGGCGGACCCGTTCCGACAATGTGCGAAAAATCAGAACAATATTGACGGAATATTGATCCAAAGCGATTGGTTTCCGGGACTACTCTCGCAGCGATCCGAGCACCACAGGATCGTCCATGTCCCTCCACCTGAAATCCGCCTTCGCCCGCCTTGCCGCGGGACTTGCCACCTTGGGGCTCCTGCTGTCGGCCTGCATGGCAGGGGCCCAGACCAAGCCGCTCAAGCCCGTGACCATCGCGCTGGGCACGCAGGTGGTCAACGTCACCTACCCCTGGCTGACGCTGCCCATCGCCCTGGGTTACTGGAAGGCCGAGGGCTACGACGTGAAGATCGTCACCACCGGCGGCTCGCTGCAAGGCATCCAGCAGATGGTGGCCGGCGGCGTCGATTTCGCGCAGGTCAACTCCACGGGCCTCATCCAGGCCAACACCGAGAACAACGTCGCCGTGCGCGGGGTCATGGGCACCGGCGTGATCGACTGGGGCATCGGCGTGCCGCAGGACAGCCCCGTGAAGACGGTGGCGGACCTCAAGGGCAAGAAGATCGGCATCTTCAGCCTGGGCACGGGCGGCATGCCGCTGCTCAAGGGGTACCTGCGCGCCAACGGCATCAACCCCGACACCGAGGTGCAGATCATCGCCACCGGTGCCGGCGCGCCGGCGCTGGAGGCGATGCGCGCGGGCCGCGTGCAGGCGCTGATGTTCTGGGGCTCCGCGCTCACCGGCTTCCAGAATGCGGGCGCGAACATGCGCGTGCTGTTCGATCCGACGTGGCGCTCGCTGCCCGACTTCACCTTCGCCACCATGCAGAAGACCATCGACGCCGACCCGGCGATGGTCGAGGCCATCGCGCGCGGCGCGGCCAAGGCGACGCTGTTCGCGCAGACCAATCCAGAGTGCGCCCGCCAGCTCCACTGGAAGAATTTCGCCAGCACCAAACCCACGGGCGCCGACGAGGCCACGCTGGCCAGATGGGACCTTGCGCTTCTGCAGACGCAACTCCAGACCATGGCCGACGCACAGGCCATGAACGGCGGCACGCTGATCGGCGCAATGAGCCCGGCCGCCTACGGCCGCATGCAGGACGTGATGCTCAAGGACGGCCTGATCAAGCGCACGCTGCCGGCCGAGTCGATGCTCTACCTGAAGCCCGGCTTCGTCGAAGCCATCAACCGCTTCGACCGCAACGCCATTGTCGAGGCCGCCAAGGCCTGCAAGGGGCTGTGACATGACACCCGCGCAATTCGTGGCGGGCCTGCCCAAGGCCGAACTGCACATGCACATCGAAGGCTCGATCGAGCCCGCGCTCTTCCTGCAACTGGCCCGGCGCAATGGCGTGGCCATCCGCTGGCAGACGGAGGACGAGTTGCGCGAGGCCTACCGCTTCACCGACCTGCAGGACTTTTTGAACCTGTACTACGACGGCTGCCGCGTGCTCGTTCAGCCCGAGGACTTCCACGACGTGACGCGCGACTACCTGCGCCGCGCCCATGCCGATCGCGTGCTGCATGCGGAGATGTTCCTCGGCGTGCAAGGCCACACCAGCCGCGGCGTGCCGCTGGCCGCGGTGATGGAGGGCGTGTTCGGCGCGATGGACGCCGCGCAGGCCGAGGACGGCATCAGCTCGGGCCTGATCGTCGTCGTGCAGCGCCACCGCAGCGAGGACGAGGCGCTCGCGCTGCTGGAGGAACTGCACCCCTGGTACGACCGGCTGCTGGGCTTCGGCCT
Source organism: Variovorax sp. 770b2 (assembly GCF_900115685.1). GTDB lineage: Bacteria > Pseudomonadota > Gammaproteobacteria > Burkholderiales > Burkholderiaceae_C > Variovorax. Next base: position 2,596,874 of record NZ_FOXJ01000001.1, read on the forward strand.
CGGCGGTGCGGAGGTGGGCAACCCGCCCTCGAAGTTCACCGAGTTCTTCCGCCGCTGCCGCGAGCGCGGCTTCAAGGTGGTGGCGCATGCGGGCGAGGAAGGCCCGGCCGCGTATGTGCGCGAAGCAGTCGAACTGCTGCAGGTTCAGCGCCTGGACCATGGCAATGCCTGCCTGGACGACCCCGCGCTCGTCGCGCAGCTGGTGCAACGGCGCATTCCGCTCACGGTGTGCCCGCTGTCCAACCTGAAGCTGCGGCTGGTGCCCTCGATGGCCGCGCATCCGCTGCGCAGGCTCATGGACGCGGGCCTGTGCGTGACCGTCAACTCCGACGACCCCTCCTACTTCGGCGGCTACGTCAACGACAACTACCTCGCATGCCAGGAGGCGTTGGGCCTCGGGCGCGACGACCTGGCGAGCCTAGCGCTCAACAGCTTCGAGGCCGCCTTCATCACGCCCGAGCAGCGTTCGGCCGCGGTCCGCGCCGTCGATGCGTGGGTCGCCCTCGCCCGCGGCGAGCAACAGGCGGCGGCATGAGCGCGCTGGTCCAATTCCCCGTAAAGCGAACGACGCTGCACGAGGCATCGGGTGCCGTGCCGGCATTCCGCTTTCAAGGCCTGCACAAGACCTTCCGCTCGAAGGACGGCGCGGATGTGATCGCGCTGCACGACGTGAGCTTCAGCGTCGCGCGCGGCGAGTTCGTCACCGTGGTCGGCCCGAGCGGCTGCGGCAAGAGCACGCTGCTGCGCATCCTGGCGGGCCTGGAGCGCGCGAGCCGCGGCACGGTCGAGCTCGGCGGGCGGCGCCACAGCGGGCCGAGCCGCGACATCGGCGTGGTGTTCCAGTCGCCCGTGCTGCTGCCGTGGCGCAACATCCTGGGCAACGTGCTGGTGCCCGCGCAAATCCAGGGACGCGACCCCAAGGTCGCGCGCGAACGCGCCCTGCACTACCTGCACCTCGTGGGCCTCGAAGGCTTCGAGACCAAGTACCCCGGCGAACTCTCCGGCGGCATGCAGCAGCGCGTGGGCATTGCGCGCGCGCTGGTCAACGACCCGATGCTGCTGCTGATGGACGAGCCCTTCGGCGCGCTCGATGCCATGACGCGCGAGACCATGAACGTGGAACTGCTCAAGCTGCGCGAACGCACCGGCGCCACGATCATGCTGGTGACGCACAGCATTCCGGAGGCCGTGTTCCTCGGCGACCGCGTGATCGTCATGTCGCCACGGCCCGGGCGCGTCACGAAGGTCATCGACGTCGACCTGCCATCCGCCCGCACGCTGGAGCTCATCAACACCGAGAGATTCGGCAGCCACGTGCGCGACATCCGCAGCAACCTGAACGCCAGTGGAGGGCTCGACGGATGAACACCGCGACCGCCGAAAGTATCGAGAACATCGAGAACATCGACTTCGAACCGCCCGCCCCGTGGCTCACTCCCGCGCGGCGCAAGGCGCTGATCGTGGCGGTCTTCGTGGCCGTGGTGGCCGCCTGGCAACTCGTGGTGAGCGCGCTGGGCGTGTCGCACCTGATCTTCCCCGGGCCCGTGGGCGTGGCCCGTTCGATCTACGAGGTCTTCCAGTCGGGCGAGGTGTGGCCGCACCTGTGGGTGACGCTCTACGAGATCCTCGCGGGCTTCGCGCTCGGCGCGTTCGCGGGGTTCCTGCTGGGCGCGCTGATCGGCCAGAGCGCGCTGCTCGAACTGGTGCTCTACCCCTACGTCGTCGCGTTCCAGACCGTGCCCAAGGTGGCCGTGGCGCCGCTGTTCGTGCTGTGGTTCGGCTTCGACACCACCTCGAAGGTGGTGATCACCGCGACCATCGTTTTCTTTCCGGTGCTCGCCAACACGATCGTGGGGCTTCGCTCGGCGCCCAGGGACCAGATCGACCTGATGCGCGCATTCACGGCCTCCCCCTGGCACGTGTTCCGCATGGTGCGGTTGCCGCATGCGCTGCCGTATGTGTTCGCGGGACTGGACATCGGCATCGTGCTGGCCGTGATCGGCGCGATCGTGGGCGAGTTCGTGGGCGCGCAGGCCGGCCTGGGCTACCTCATCCTGCAGCGCAATTTCTCGATGGATGCGGCGGGCATGTTCGCGATCCTCATCGTGCTCTCGGCGATCGGCATCGTGCTGCACGGCCTGGTGAAGGCGATTGCGCGGCGCGTGGTGTTCTGGGCCGAGGCGTTCACCGACCTGTCCCGCGGCACATGAAGCAACAACCCAACCCATACGAAGGAGCAACGCAATGACCCAGGAAGAACAGAAGCTGGAGGCACCCCGCAGGGCCTCCGCAGAGGAGATGCCGATTCTCGACCTGGGCCCGTGGCTGGCCGGCGGGCCGATCGGGCCGGTGGTCGAGCAGTTCAAGGCCGCCTGCACCAACACCGGCTTTTTCTACGTGAAGAACCACGGCGTGCCGCAGGCCGTGATCGACGCGGTGTTCGACGCCACCCGCCGCTACATGTCGCTGCCGATGCAAGAGCGCCTGAAGGACCGCATCGACGAGCGCTTTCGCCGCGGCTTCATGCCCATGGGCGTCACGCAGCACCCGGGCCACAAGCCGGACTTGAAGGAGAGCTATGAACTGGGCATGGACCTGCCGCTCACCGACCCCGATGTGGCGAACGGCCTGCCGCTGCACGGCCCCAACCGCTGGCCCGCGGACAAGCCCTGGCTCGAACCCGCGGCCATGGCGTACTTCAGCGCCACCATCGCGCTGGGGCGCAGCCTGCTGAAGATCTTCGCCTCGGCCGTCGGCCAGGACGAAGGCTTCTTCCTGCAGTACGCCACCAAGCCGATGGTGCAGTCGCGGCTCTTTCACTACCCGCCGCAGGAGTCGTTCACCAACCTGGAGCTGGGCGCCGCCGCGCACACCGACTACGGCATGCTGACCGTGCTGGCGCAAGACCCCATCGGCGGGCTGGAGCTGTGCACGCGCGGTGGCGAGTGGGTGGCCGCGCCCTATGTCGAAGGCACGCTGGTCGTCAACCTGGGCGATCTGGTGAAGGTGTGGACCAACGATGTGTACGTGTCCAACCCGCACCGCGTGGCGAACCGCACGGGCAGGGAGCGCTACTCGATTCCCACCTTCTTCAACCTGGACTACGACACGCCCGTGGCGTGCCTGCCCGAGTTCGCGCCCGCCGATGGCGAACCCCGGCACGCGCCCATCAAGTCGGGCGACTACCTGGTGCGCCGGTTCGCGGCGGTGCAGAAGTACAAGACGCCCGCGGAGCTGGCCGCCGGTTGACCGGACGGCCGTGCGGCGCGTGCCTCACTTGGCGGGCCGGCCGCGCGGGGCCCGTGGTTCGGCCAACTGTTCGGCCGACTCGAGTGCGGCGGTGAGCTCCGACAGGAAAGCGGCCACCGGAATCGGCAGGCTGCGCCCCTTGTGCACGCTCAGGGCCAGGCGCTGCGGCCGGGCCCGCGGGTCTTTCAGCGGCACGTAGGAGCCGGCCCTGGGACGCCCGAACGGGTCTTCCAGCGGCACGGTCGTGAAGGTGAGGCACATGCCTTCGGCCGCCACGTTGCGCATGAGCTCGTAGGAGTTGGTCTCCAGCGCGATGCGCGGGCGGATCTTCGCCTTGGCGAGCATCTCGTCGTACTGCTGCCTGGCCCACAGCGACGAATCGAGCCAGGACAGCCCGTACTCGGCGCAGCTGGAAAGCCGCAGCGACTTGCTGCCTTCCAGTGGATGGCCGTTGGGCACCAGCACGTACAGCGGCAAGAGCCGCGAATAGACCACCGACATGTCCTGGAACGCGATGTCGCCGAAGGTGAAGCACGCGTCCAGGTCGTCTTCCAGCAGCATCTCGGCCAGCGTGGGGCTGCCGCTGACCTTCACGCTGAACGAGATGCCCGGATAGCGCTTGGAGAAGCCGGCGAAGAACTGCGGCATGAAGTCGCGCGTGAGCGATTCGGGCATGCCGAAGTTGACATGGCCTCGCTTGAGACCCTGCAGCGCCTCGATCTCGGAGTGCAGCCGCCCGGACTCCTTGACGACGTTCTTGTGATAGCGCATCAGGATCTCGCCGGCCGCGGTGAGCTTGACCTTGCCGCGCCCCTGGCGCCGCTCCAGCAAGGGCGCGCCCAGCGATTCTTCCAGCATGGACAGCTGCCGGCTGATGGCGGAGGCCGCGACATACAGGTTCTCGGACGCCGCCCTGATCGAGCCGGCGCGAACGACTTCGGCAAAGTACCGGAGCGAGGTCGTGGAGACAAGACTCAAGAGGACTCCGTGGTCTGGGCGCAAGGCAAAAGGGCCACGGCAATTCTTGCATGCGCCGCGGTGGCGCCGCGCCTCAGCGGCCGGTGAAGCGCGGCGCGCGCCTTTCGACGAAGGCGGCCACGCCTTCGCGCGCATCCGCACTGCCCGCACGCTCGTGCAAGAGCTTCTGCTCCATCGCGAAGTGTTCCTCGATCGGCCGGCCCGGCGCGCCGCCGCACAGGGCCTTGATGCCCGCGAACGACGCGCTCGCACCGGCGGCCAGCCGCGCCACAAGCGCTTCGCTCGCCGCTGCGAGCCCGGCATCCGGATACACCGCATCGACCGCGCCCGTCGCCAGGCAACGCTGGCTGTCGATAGGCTCGCTGAGCATCAGCCATTGCTGCGCCCGCACCGGTCCCACGCGGCGCGAGAGGAAGTACGAGGCGCCCGCATCGGGCGAGAGGCCGATCGCCGCATACCCCGTGCGCAGCTTCATCGACTCCGCCGCGAGCACGAAGTCGCCGCACAGCGCGAGCCCCACGCCCGCGCCGCCGGCCGGCCCGTTCACGGCAACCACCAGCGGCGCCGGGCCCGTCGCGAGACGCAGCAACGCGGGATGAAGCCCATCGAGAATCTCGTTCACCAGTTCCGGCAATCGCTCGCCGGCCGCCACGAACTCGTCGATGTCGCCGCCCGCGCAGAAGGCCTTGCCCTCCCCGGTCAGCAGGATGGCGCGCGGCTTCTGTTCGAGCACCGCGTCGATGGCGCGGACCAGGGCCCGGGCGCTCGCCGATGTCAGCGCGTTCGCGCTCCCGGGCCGCTGCAGCACGATGCGGCCGATGTCGTCCTGCACGCTCCAGGCAATGCCTTCGACGGCGTTCATGTCAGATGCCTGTCAGGCCGCCGGTACACATCAGCGTCTGGCCGCTCACGTAGTCCGACTCGGGCGCACACAGCAGGTACACCGCGCCGGCCGCTTCCTCGGGTGTGCCGCCCCGGCCGAGCGGAATCGACTGCTCCATCATCGCGAGCAGCCCGGGGTTCACGCCGACCTTGATCTCGCGGCCCTCGATGTGGGCCGTGGCCGCCTCGGCGGTGCTCGCGGTCAGCCGGGTCTGGATGAAGCCGAAGGCCACGCAGTTGACCGTGACGTTCATGCGCCCCCACTCCTTCGCGAGCGTCTGCGTCATGCCGACGATGCCGGCCTTGGCGGTCGAGTAGTTGGTCTGGCCGGCATTGCCGAAGAGGCCGGCCACCGACGAGATGTTGACCACCTTGCGCACCACGCGCTGCCCCGCCTCGCCCTCGGCCTTGGCGAGCGCGCGGATCACCGGCTGCGCCGCGCGCAGGATGCGGAACGGCGCCGTCAGGTGCACGTCGATCATCGCGTACCACTGCTCGTCGGTCATCTTCTGGACGACGCTGTCCCAGGTGTAGCCCGCGTTGTTCACGATGATGTCCAGGCCCTTGTATTCGTTCACCGCGGTGCCGATGAAGCGCTCGGCGAAGTCCGGTGCCGACACGCTGCCGGTGCAGGCCACGGCCTGCCCGCCCGCCGCGCGGATGGCCTGGACGGTTTCTTCGGCGGGCTCGGCATCGAGGTCGTTGACCACGATGCGCGCGCCTTCCGAGGCGAGCTTGAGCGCGATCGCGCGGCCGATGCCGCGGCCCGAGCCGGTGATGAGGGCGACCTTGCCTTCGAGCTTGAGTGCCATGTTGTTTTTTCTTTCGTTGTTTCTTTGTTTCTTTGAAATCGTTCAGGCGAGCGCCACCAGTGCCTCGCCGGCGATGCGGGCCTGGCCGTACTGGTTGGCGCTCAGCACCTCGACGCGCACGCAGCGCTCGCCGTTGTGCTCGAGCTTCTCGACCACGCGGCCGGTGCACCGCACCGCATGGCCCAGGTGCGTGATGCCCTGGAAGCGCACGTCGAATCGGCGCAACTGCGACTGCGGTGCCCACTGCGTGAGGAGCCGCCCGAGCCAGGCCATGCCCAGCATGCCCTGCGCGAACACGTCGGGCATGCCGGCCTTGCGCGCGAAATCGGTGTCGATGTGGATCGGGTTGTGGTCGCCCGAGGCGCCCGCGAAGAGCGCGAGCGCGCTGCGGTTGACCGGGGGGAGTTGCAGTGCGGGCAACTCGTCGCCGATCTGGATGCTGTCGTAGGTGGCGTTGGTCATTGCGCGTTCTCCCTTCAGTGACGGCACACGATCACCGTGCGCAACTCGGCCACGAGCTCGTCGCGCTGGTTGGTGGCGCGCGAGGTCTTCACGACGAATTCGAGCGCGCCGTTCTTCTTGTCGTAGATGTCGCTGATGGTGGAGCGCACCGTCACCGTGTCGCCCACGCACGCCGGCAGGTGGTAGCTGAAGCTCTGCTCGCCGTGCAGGAGCTTGGACAGCGGGATCTGCAGGTCGTCGAGCAGCTGGTTCGATGCGCCCGAGTCCAGCTCGGCCGCGAAGAGGAACGTGGGTGGCGCGGGCAGGTCCGCGTAGCCGGCGTCACGTGCGGCGGCGGCATCGGTGTAGACCGGGTCGGTCTCGCCGATGGCCTTGGCGAAGAACTGCAGCCGCGTGCGCTCGATGGGGAGCACCGAGGCGGGCAGCTCGTGCCCGATCCATTTCTTGTCGATCATGCCGGGGGCCTCAGACGCGTTCGTAGAGCGTGACCACGCAGGCGCCGCCCAACCCGAGGTTGTGCTGCAGCGCCATGCGCGCGCCTTCGACCTGCCGCTTGTCCGCGGTGCCGCGCAGCTGCTGGACCAGCTCCGTGCACTGCGCAAGCCCGGTCGCCCCGAGCGGATGCCCCTTGGACAGCAGCCCGCCCGACGGGTTGGTCACCACCCTGCCGCCATAGGTGTTGTCGCCATCGACCACGAATTTCTCCGCGCCGCCGACCGGACACAGGCCCAGCGCCTCGTAGCTGATGAGCTCGTTGTGCGCAAAGCAGTCGTGCAGCTCGACCACGTCGATGTCCTGCGGGCCGACGCCGGCCGCGTCGTACACCTTCTGCGCAGCCTCCTGCGCCATGCTGAAGCCGACCACCTCGCGCATGTCGCGGCTCTCGAAGGTCACGGCGCGGTCGGTGGTCATGGCCTGCGCCTTGATGCGCACGCTGCGGTCCAGGCCGTGGCGCTCGGCGAAGCGCGGCGAGCACACGATGGCCGCGGCCGCGCCGCAGGTGGGCGGGCAGGCCATGAGCCGGGTCATCACGCCGGGCCACATGACGGGCGCGGCCATCACCTCGTCCTCGGTGACGACGGTGCGGAACAGCGCGACCGGGTTGTTCGATGCATGGCGGCTGGCCTTCGCGCGGATCTTGGCGAAGGTGGACATCTGCGTGCCGTACTGCTGCATGTGCGCGAGACCCGCGCCGCCGAAGTAGCGCAGCGCGAGCGGCACCTGCTCGTTGCCGACCAGCTCGTCGGTGATGCTCTCGAAGTTGTCGAACGGGCTCGGGCGGTCGTTGAACACCGCGCCCAGCGCGCCGGGGCTCATGTGCTCGAAGCCCAGCGCGAGCACGCAGTCGGCCGCGCCGCTGGCCACGGCCTGGCGCGCGAGGAAGAGCGCGGTCGAGCCGGTGGAGCAGTTGTTGTTGACGTTGACGACCGGGATGCCGGTCATGCCCACCTCGTACAGCGCGCGCTGGCCGGCGGTGGAGTCGCCGTACACGTAGCCCACGTAGGCCTGCTGGATCAGCTCGTAGCCGATGCCGGCGTCCTTGAGCGCGGCGTTCGTCGCGTGCGCGGCCATCTGGGGATAGGGCTGGTTCGCGCCCGGCTTGGTGAAGGGGATCATGCCGACCCCGACCACATAGACGTCTTGACTCATGAAGGTCTCCTTGAAATCCGGTGTTGAAAAATGTCAGGCCACGCTGCGTTGCCGGTCCTGCCAGAAGGGCTCGCGCAGCTTCGTCTTGAGCACCTTACCGGCGCCCGACAGCGGCAGCGCCTCGACCACGGCCACGCTGCGCGGGCACTTGTAGTTGGCGATCAGGGTCTTGCAGTGTGCAATCAGATCCTCGGGCTGGATGCCCTGCCCGGGCTTGAGCACCAGCACCGCATGCACGGACTCGCCCCACTCCTCGCTGGGGATGCCGATGACCGCGCACGCCGCCACCGCGGGGTGCTGGTTGATGGCGTTCTCGACCTCGGCGGAGTACACGTTCTCGCCCCCGCTGATGATCATGTCCTTCATGCGGTCGACCACGAAGATGAAGCCATCCGCGTCCATGTAGGCGCCGTCGCCGGTGTGCATCCAGCCGTTCCGCAGCGCCGCGGCGGTCTGCTCGGGCTTGTTCCAGTAGCCCTGCATCACGTTGGGGCCGCGCACCGCCACTTCGCCCACGGTGCCGCGCGGCACCTCGGTGCCGTCGCCATCGACGATGCGCACTTCCATGCACACGCTGGCACGGCCCGCCGAGCGCAGCTTGCCGGTCTTGCGGCCCTCGGCCGTGTGGAAGAAGGCCGGATGCAGCGTGGCGATGGGCGACAGCTCGGTCATGCCGTAGGCCTGCACGAAGTCCACGCCCGGGAAGGCTTCCATGGCGCGGTTCAGCACGGCCTCGGAAATCGGCGACGCACCGTAGGTGATGCCCTTCAGGCTGCTCAGGTCGCGCGGCTTGCGCATGGCGGGATGGTCCACCAGCATCTGGATCATGGTGGGCACCAGCAGCAGGCTGGTCACGCGGTCGCGCTCGATGGCGTCGAGCACGCCCTCGGGCGTGAACATCGGCAGGATCGCGTGCGTATTGCCGGCAAACCAGTGCGGCGTGGCCAGGCCCATGTCGGCCAGGTGGAACATGGGCGCCGCATGCAGGTAGCAGCCGCCGTCCGGTGCCAGGCCCTCGGCCTGCGCCGCCAGCGCCGAGCTGCAGATGTTGATGTGGCTGAGCATCACGCCCTTGGGAAAGCCGGTGGTGCCGCCGGTGTAGAAGATGCCGGCCAGGTCTTCGCCGCGGCGCACGGCGTCGGGCACCGGCGAGGCGGCGTCGATCAGCCCCTCGTAGCTGTGCATGCCGGCCGGCACGGGGCCGTCGCCGCAATAGACCACCTCGCGCAGGCTCTTCGATTGGGTGCGCATCTGCTCGACCACGCCGCGGAAGGTCTCGTCGACCAGGAGGATGGTCGAGCCCGAGTCTTCCAGCGAGTAGAGGATCTCGGCGGGCGACCAGCGGATGTTGCAGGGGTTGAGCACGCCGCCGCCCCAGGGCACCGCCATCTGGTACTCCAGGTAGCGGTCGGAGTTGAGCGACAGCATGGCAACGCGGTCGCCCGCCTGCATGCCCAGCCCCTGGAGCGCGCCGGCCAGGCGCGCGACGCGCTCGGCAAAGTCGCGAAAGCTGCGGGCGCGGCCGGCAAAGCGCACCGCGATGGCGTCGGGGCGTTGCTGCACGGCGCGGTGCAGGCCTTGGGTCATGTACATGGGTTTGTCTCCGTCTGGTTCTTGTGCAGTGGCATGGTAGAAATCCCCGCACGGCCCGGCGATTGCAGTTCGCTTCGATCGCATGGCAGAAAACGTCAATCCACCGACACATGCTGCAACCGCCCATCACCATTCCGATTGCCTTCGTGCAGGGCATGCTCTCGGGCGTTCGCGCGCGCGGGGCCGAGGCGGCGGTGTGCATCGACACGGCGCTGGAAGATGCGGGCATCGCACCCTCGCTGCTGCAGGAGGTGGGCGCGCGCGTCACGGGCGAGCAGTACGTGGCCCTCTTCGCGCTGCTGATGCAGCGCATGGACGACGAGACGCTGGGCTTCCTCACGCGGCGCCTTCGCTGCGGCAGCTTCGCGCTGATGCTGCGCTCCACGCTGGGCGCGCCGACCTTCGAAGTGGCGCTGCGCCGCGTGGCCCACACCTTCAGCCTGCTGCAGGACGACCTCACGCTGGTGCCGCTGCGGGAAGGCCAGCTCGCCGGTTTCGGCATCCGGTTGAACAACCCGCAGGCGACGCACCAGAACTTCCTGCACGAGCTGATGCTGCGGGTGTACTGGCGGCTCTTTGCATGGCTGCACGGCGGCCGGCTGGTGGCACGGCGTTTCGATTTCGGCTTCGAGCTGCCGCCCTATGCCGACGGCTACGCCAAGGTGTTTCCCGGCCCGCTGCAGTTCGGCCAGCCGCTGTCGGCCGTGTGGTTCGACAGCAGCGCGCTCGCCACGCCGGTGCACCGCGACGCGCAGGCGATGCAGGTCTTTCTCGCGGCGTCGCCCGCCAACGTGATCCTGCCCCGGCTGGCCGAGCAGGCCGTGAGCGCGAAGGTGCGCGCGGTGCTGCAGCAGAACCGGCCCGCGTGGGCCGACCTGGCGACCACGGCGGGCAGCCTGCACATGTCGGTCAGCACGCTGCAGCGGCACCTGGCGACGGAGGGCACGTCGTTCCAGTCGCTGAAGGACCAGCTGCGGCGCGACCTGGCCATCGTGCGGCTCAACACCAGCACCGTGCCGCTCGCGGCGCTGGCCGAGGAGCTGGGGTTCGCGGACAGCGCGGCCTTCCAGCGGGCCTTCAAGACCTGGACGGGCGGTGCGCCGGGGTCGTACCGGCGACGTGCCCTGCCCGACGCGCAGCCCGAGCGAACAGATTGAGTTTTCAGAAGCTACCGGAACTCCAGCAATCCCGCGCGACAATTCGCGCATGGCCACCGCACCCGACCTCCCTCCCCTCAACCGGCAGTTCGTCGCCCACTTCGGCGAGATGGGCAGCAAGTGGGGCATCAACCGCACCGTGGGACAGATCTACGCGCTGATCTTTCTCTCGCAGCGCGCGCTCAACGCCGACGAGATCGCCGAGCTGCTGGAGTTCTCGCGCTCCAACGTGAGCATGGGCCTGAAGGAGTTGCAGGCCTGGCGGCTGGTGCGGCTGCGGCACCAGGCGGGCGACCGGCGCGAATACTTCGAGGCGCCGTCGGACGTGTGGGAAATCTTCCGCGTGCTGGCCGAGGAGCGCCGCCGCCGCGAGATCGAGCCCACGCTCTCGATGCTGCGCAACGCGCTGCTCGAATCGCCCACGAGCGATGCCGAGCGCCATGCGCAGGAGCGCATGCGGGAGATGCACGACCTGATCGATCGCTTGATGAAGTGGTTCGACGATGTGCAGCGGCTCGCACCCGAGACTGCGATGCAGCTCATGGGGATGGGCGCGACGGTCACGAAGGTGTTGACGCTGAAGGACCGCATCACGGGCGGTTCGGCGAAGAAGAAAAAGCCTGCGGCCAGATAACGCTGCGGGCTCTGTTGTTCAGGGCGGCGATCACGCCGACGGGGTACCTTGCTCCGCGAATGTCCCCCGGGCTTCGCCCTCCTCCTTGATTTCGCTGCGCAAGGCACCCCATCGGCGTGCTCGTTTTCAGAGCAGTCGTTGATCAGCGATACACCAGCAGCGTGCCCAAGTGCGCAGGGCATCGGGTGCTCCCCGCAGCGAAATAAAGGAGGAGGGCGAAGGCCGGGGGACATTCGCGGAGGGGAGTACCCGGTGGCCTGTGCACGCGCCCTGAACGAGAGCCCTGAAAAAATCACAGCCTCTCCTGCCCCTCCGGCGATTCGGGCAGTTCCAGCTTCTCCCTGCGGATCGCGTCGTCGTCCATGAGTTCGTACCACATGGCATTGAGTACGGCGAAAGCGGCTGCCAGCGGCAGGCCGAGGATCCAGGCGAAGTACCACATGTTCTGTTCCTCCCTTGTTCAGTAGGCGTGACCGCTGTCTTCGCGGATGGCTTTCTCGTCGACCTTGCCCCACAGCACGTGGTAGACCCAGGTGGTGTAGGCCACGATGATCGGAATGAAGATGCCCGTGACCACCAGCATGATGAAGAGCGTGAGGTGGCTGGAGGACGAATCCCACACCGTGAGGCTCGCGCGCGGATCGATCGACGAAGGCAGGATGAACGGGAACATCGAGGCGCCCACGCTCAGGATGATGCCGGCGATGCCGAGCGCCGCCGTGAGCAGCGCGAGCACCGGCCGGCGCAACGCCAGCCCGAGCAACGCGCCCAGCGCGCCGACGAAACCGGCGATGGGTGCGGCCAGCGTCCAAGGGTGCGCCGCGTAGTTGGCCGTCCATGCGCCCGCATGCAGCTCGACGGTTTTCAGCATCGGGTTCGACGGCCCCACGGCATCGACCACGCTGCTGATGCGGTAGCCGCCGATGCTCGTAGCGAGCAGTACGCCGGCCAGCGCATAGAGCGCGATGGTGAGCACCGCGGCCACCATGCCGTAGGTGCGCGCGCGCTCGGCCACCGGCCCGGCCGTCTTGAGCAGCAGCCATGCCGCGCCGTGCATCACGAGCATCGCGACCGACACGAAACCGCACAGGATCGCGAATGGATTCAGCAAGCCGAAGAAGCCCCCGTCGTAGAAGATGTGCATGTCCACGCCGAAGCGGAACGGCACGCCCTGCAGCACGTTGCCCATGGCCACGCCGAAGACCAGCGAGGGCACGAAGCCGCTGAAGAACAGCACCCCGTCCCAGCGCGCGCGCCATTGCGGCGACTCGCGCTTGCTGCGGAACTTGAAGGCCACGGGCCGCAGGATCAGCGCGGTGAGGATCACGAACATCGCGAGATAAAAACCCGAGAACGACACCGCGTACAGCTGCGGCCAGGCCGCGAAGATCGCGCCGCCGCCCAGGATCAGCCACACCTGGTTGCCTTCCCACACGGGGCCCACGCTGTTGATGACGACGCGGCGCTCGATGTCGTTGCGCGCCGCGAACGGCAGCAGCATGCCGCTGCCCAGGTCGAACCCGTCGGTGACCGCGAAGCCGACCAGCAGCACGCCGATCAGCAGCCACCAGATGAAGCGCAGGGTGTCGTAGTCCAGGAGTGTGTGGAGGATCATGCGGCGCTCCCGGTGGTGGAAGAAGCGGTAGGAATGGCGGCGGCGTGCGCAGGCGGAATGTGCGAGCGCGCATCGCCCTCGTCGGGCGCGTGCTCGGCTTCAGGTCCCTTGCGGATGGCCTTGAGCATCAGCTTCAACTCGATGACCAGCAGCGTGGTGTAGATCGCGATGAAGCCCGCGAGCGTGAGCAGGAGCGTCTTCACGCCCAGGTTCGACACGGCCACGGCCGTGGGCAGCACGCCCTCGATCACCCAGGGCTGGCGGCCGAACTCGGCCACCAGCCAGCCGGATTCGATGGCGATCCACGGCAGCGGAATCGCGAACACCGCGGCCTTGAGGAGCCACCGGTGCTTGTCCAGCTGTCGGCGCGCCGACAGCACGAAGAAGGTGCCGGTCAACAGGATCAGCAGCATGCCGATGCCCACCATCACGCGGAACAGCCAGAACAGCGGCGCCACCTGCGGCACGGTGTCCCATGCGGCCTTGGTGATCTGCTCGTCCGTCGCGGTGCGCGGGTCGTCCACGTAGCGCTTGAGCAGCAGCGCATAGCCCATGTTGATGCCGTTGTCCTCGAAGTCGCCGCGCACGCCCTGCGTCACCTTGCCGGTGCCGCCGGCCTCGCGGATCTTCTGCAAGGCGTCGTAGGCCTTCAGGCCTTCGCGGATGCGTGCCTCGGCGCGCTTGACGAGCTCGTCGATGCCGGGCATCACCGTGTCCAGCGAACGCGTGCCGATGAGGCCCATCACGCCGGGGATGTGGATGGCGTAGTGCGTCTCGCGCGATTCCTGGTCGGGGAAGCCGATGACGGTGAAGGCGGCCGGCGCGGGCTGCGTCTCCCACATCGCCTCGATGGCGGCCAGCTTCATCTTCTGGTGTTCGCCCGAGAGGTAGCCGCTTTCGTCGCCGAGCACCGCCACCGACAGCGCGGAGGCCAGGCCGAAGGAGGCGGCCACGGTCATCGAGCGCTTGGCCAGTTCGAGGTGACGGCCCTTGAGCACATACCAGGCCGACACGCCGAGCACGAACACCGAGGCGCACACATAGCCCGCCGAGACGGTGTGCACGAACTTGGCCTGGGCGACCGGGTTGGTGAGCACCGCCAGGAAGTCGGTCACCTCCATGCGCATGGTCTGCGGGTTGAAGGCCGCGCCCACGGGGTTCTGCATCCAGCCGTTGGCAATGAGGATCCACAGCGCCGAGAAGTTGGAGCCGATGGCCACGGCCCAGGTGGCAACGAGGTGGCCGACCTTGGAGAGCTTGTCCCAGCCGAAGAAGAAAAGGCCCACGAAGGTCGCTTCCATGAAGAAGGCCATGAGCCCCTCGATGGCCAGCGGCGCGCCGAAGATGTCGCCCACGTAGTGGCTGTAGTAGCTCCAGTTCATGCCGAACTGGAACTCCATCACCACGCCGGTGGCGACGCCCATCGCGAAGTTGATGCCGAAGAGCACGCCCCAGAATTTCGTCATGTCGCGCCAGATCACACGGCCCGTCATCACGTAGACCGTCTCCATGATGGCCAGCAGGATCGACAGGCCGAGCGTGAGCGGCACGAAGAGAAAGTGATACAGCGCCGTGACGGCGAACTGCAGGCGCGAGAGCGCAACGATGTCCAGGTCCATGGGGTCTTCCTTTGTGTTCTCTTCTGTCTTTTTCTGTGGGATCAATCGGGGCGCAGGGTGCGCAGTGCGGTGTCGAAAGCAGGGCTGCCGCGGCGCAGGTCGGCGACGATGCGGCCTTGCTGCATGCACACGAGGCGGTCGGCGAGCGCGGCCTCGCGGCGCAGGTGCGTGGCGATCACGAGCGTGCGGCCGTCGGCGTGGCGGGCGAGGCGCTGCAGCACGTCGTGCGCGACGGCGGCATCGAGCGCTTCGGTGGGTTCGTCGAGCAGCCAGAGCGGCACGGGGCGCAGCAGCAGGCGGGCCAGTGCGAGGCGGCGCGACTGGCCGCCCGAGAGGCCGAGGCCGCCTTCGCCCAGGCGCGTGTCGAGGCCTGTCTTCAGGGCGCGGATGTCAACGTCGAGGCCGGCTGCTTGCAGCGCGGACCAGAGCCGTTCGTCGGTGGCCTCGGGGTCGGCGAGCCGGAGGTTGTCGCGCAGGCTGTCCTGGAAAAGTTCGGTGCGCTGGGTGAGCAGGCATGGCGGCTGTGCGCTCGTGCTGCCGGACTGCGGGGTGATTTCGCCGGCGATCACGTGGAGCAATGTGGACTTGCCGGCGCCGCTTGCGCCGATCAGTGCAACGCGCTCGCCCGAGGCCACGGTCAACGAAACGTCGTTCAGAACTTCGACGGGACTGCCGGGGTGCACTAACGTGACATGGCTCAAGCGCAATGCGACGGAAGGTTCTTCGCTGCTGGCTGCCGCCGCGTCTTCCTCCATCGTCATGCGCGGCGCGAGGCGGCGCACTGCGAGCCACGTCCGTCCCGCATCGAGCGCACCGCGCCGCAAGGCCACGAAAGGCTCGGTCGCCGTGAGCGCCACCAGCAGCGCGAGCGTCGCCGCGGGTGCGCCAATCGCGCCCTCGCCCACCAGCGCGCCCACCGCGAGCAGCACGCCGACGAGGGTCAGGGTGCCCGCGCTGCCGTGGGCGATGCCGGCTGCGGCTTCGAGCCGATTCAACGCGAGGTCGGCCTTGGCCAGATGCCGGTCGGCGTTCATGAGTGCTTCGCGTTGCGCGTCGATGCGGCCGGCCATGACCAGGTCGGTCTGGCCGGCCACGAGGTCGACCGCGCGGGCGCGCAACGCCTCGATGGCATGGGCGCGCTGCACCGCCGGCCGCCGTGCGCGCCGCGCGACGATCAATGCAATGCTCCAGCCGACAGCGACGAGCCAGAGCATCAGCGCCGCGCCCATGCCGACATGCATGAAACCCAGCACCACGCCGGCCAGCAGCGCGGCACCCAAGGCCGCGGCGGCGGGCACCAGCAGCCGCAGGTAGAGCGATTCGAGCGCGTCGATGTCGGCCGTGAGGCGAAACAGCAGGCGCGCAGGCCGCATCAGCAGCGTGTGCGCTGCTTCGGGCCGCGCCCAGCCGCGGAACAGTTGCACGCGCAGCGAGGCGAGCACGGCGAAGGTCGCATCGTGCGTGACGACCCGTTCGCCATAGCGCGACGCCGTGCGGCCGAGCGCCAGCAGGCGGATGCCGGCCGAGGGCGCGAACACGTCGAAGGTGAATGCGGTCGCCGCGTGCAGTCCGGCCAGCGCGGTCGCGGTGATGAACCAGCCCGACAAGCCCAGCAGCGCCATGCCCGCGAGCACCGTGACGGCCGCCAGCAGGCCGCCCCACAGCAAGGGGCGCGGCTGCGAGGCGAGGAAGGGGCGCAGCACGAGGCGCAGGTCGTGCCAGTCGTTCGTGGAGCGTGTGGTCATGCGGCGCGCTCCATCGCCTGTGCGTCGAGGCTGATCGTGCGGTGCATGCGCGCCGCCAGCACGGGGTCGTGCGTTGCGACGATCAGCGTCTTGCCTCGGGCCAGCACCACCAAAGCGTCGGCGACGCGCCCGGCGGTTTCGGTGTCCAGGTGCGCGGTGGGCTCGTCGACCAGCAGCAGGTCCGCATGCGGATGGACGGCGATGCGTGCCAGTGCGAGCCGCACCGCCTCCCCGCCCGACAGGCCGCTGCCGCCCTCGCCCAGCGCCACGGCGGGATGGGCCTGCGCCACGGTGTCGAGCGACGCGAAACGCATCGCGGCCATGACCTGCGGCGTGCCGATGTCCTCGCGCCCCAGCGCCACGTTGGCCCCGATCGAACCGGCGAACACGTGCGGCTTCTGGCCCATCCATGCCATGCGCTGCCGCAGGGCGCTCACGGTGCGGTCGGACAGCGGCACGCCGCCGATGGAGATCTCGCCGCCGGTCGCGGGCAGCAACCCGGCAAGGAGCGACAGCAAGGCCGTCTTGCCCGAACCGCTCGCGCCGGTGATGGCGACGTGCTCGCCGGCTGCGATACGAAGGTCGCGGCCGTCGAAGAGGTCTTGCTCGCCGGGCCAGGCAAAGCGCAGGCCGTGGACCGCGACGGCGGGCGCGGCGCCAGCGGCTCCCGTCGCTGTACGCACCGGCGTGTTCGCGCCGGGCAGCGGCAACGCGCTGCGCTGAAGCTGTTCGAGCGATTGCAGCGCCGCCTCGCCCGCCGCGCGGTCGTGCCAGACGGCCGAGAGCTCCCGCAGCGGCTCGAAGAAAGCCGGCGCGAGCAGCAGCACGAACAGGCCCTCGCCCAGGCTCAGCTGCCGGCCCCAGGCGCCGAAGCCCAGCGTGCCGAGCAGATGGAAGCCCACATACGCCGCCACCATCGCGACGCCGAGCGCCGAGAACAATTCGAGCAGCGCCGACGAGAGGAAGGCGATGCGAAGCACCGCCATGGTTCGCTGCCGCAGCGACTGGGCGGACTCGTTCAAACGCACGGCAGTTGCATCTACCGCGCCGAGCGCGCGCAGCGTGGCGAGGCCCCGAAGACGATCGAGCAGGAAGGCGTTCATGCCGCCCATCTCGACCATCTGCGCCTCGCTCGCGGCCTTGGCGCGCCAGCCGACGATGGCCATGAAAAGCGGGATCAGCGGGGCCGCGACCAGGAGCACCAGCGCGGCGATCCACGAGAGGCTCGCGACCACGAGGACGATGAGAACGGGCACGACCATCACGCGCCAGCGCGCGGGCTGGTAGCGCACGAGGTACGGCACGAGTGCTTCGGCCTGCTCGGCGAGCACGCTGGCGGCGTGGCCCGAGGCGGAGCGGCTGCGGTCGAGCGGTGATCCGCTTGCGAGCGCGGAAGCGGCCTGCGCGCGCAGTGCCGTCAATTGCGCTCTTGCGCGGGTGAAGGTCCGGCGCGCGCCCCAGGCCTCGCACAGCGCGCGCAGCACGCCGAAGAGCAGGATGCCGAGCGCCGGCAGTTGCACCGCCGCCAGGCCCTGTCCCGAAGCCAACCCCTGCACCGCCATCGCGAGCAATGCCGCCTGCGGAATCCAGAAGAGCGCGGCGGCGCCCTGCACCACGCTGCCGACGTCAGGCGACGCAGATGCCTGCAACGGCAGTCGGGGAGGCGGCGTGTGCTGGGTCATTCCTTAATTTTGCGTATTTTCAGTATTTACTGAAATTTCCACAATCATACCGAAGACGAAAGCCCCCGCAGCCTGCACGCTGCGACGCCCGAGCGCAACTGTCCAAAGGGAAGAAATCGGCCTCTCACCCGCGACCGGGGTGGGGCTGGCACCTGCTCGCTGGCGCGAGTCAGTGCGAGTTAATGCGAAACGACTATCCCGCTGACCAGCAATGCGGCGAACAGCGTGAACACGCCGCGCCACGACGCCGGGCGCGACTCCACCCACCGATAGAGCAGCGCCGCCGCAGCCACCGAAAGACCGAAGGTCGCGACCATGCCCAGCAGGTCGAGCCACGGCCCGTGCGGCGCGAGGTTCGCGACCAGGGCGTTCATGGCCAGCAGCACCGGAAAGTGAATGAGGAACAGCGAGTACGACATGCGCCCCAGGCGCTGCAGCGGCACCGCAGCCACCGGCCACTTCGCGGGCGACAGCCAATGATGGTGCTGCGCGAGGGCGATCAGCAGCGCCGTCACCAGCGCCGTCGCGATGCGGCTGCGCCATTCGATCGCCAGCGCCCCCGCCCCGACCAGCACCAGCAGCGCCACGGCGCCCTGCCAGGTGCTCGCGCGCGTCGCGCGGCCGATCCAGAACACCAGCATGCCGAGCCCGTAGGCGCCGAAGAAATAGAGCGCGGTGTCGTCCAGGCTGGCGTTGCGATTGAAGAGCACCAGCGAGGTCACGGCCAGCGCGAGCACCAGCAGCACGGGCATCCACCGCGACGACGGATTGACGGTGCCAGGGGTCGGCGGGCTCAGCATGGCCGGAAGACCCACGAGCATCAGCGCCAGCGCGAAGAGCTGGAAATCGATCGCCACGTACCAGACGCCCGTGGACAGCGACTCGTAGCCCAGCAGGTCCTGCAGCAGCAAGCCATGCGCGAACAACTGGCCGATGCTCGGCGATGCCGGCACCACGTCTTCATCCAGCCACGGGCGCACCAGTGCGGCCACCAGCACGCAGACGGTGAGCGCGGCCAGGTACGGCATCACCAGCCGCCCATAGCGCTGCAGGATGCGCGCGATGGGACGGTCCACGCGCAAGAGGCCGTCCGGCGCCAGGCTCGCCGCCGCAAGAAAGCCCGCGATCACGAGGAACACCTGCACCGCGAGCCGGCCGTCTTCGGCCAGCCAGCCGAAGAATTCGGGCGCGAGCCCGTAGGCGCCCGCGGGCATCGGCCCGTAGCGCGAGAGGTGATGCCCGACGATCACCGCGCAGGCGATGCCCTTCGCGGCATCGAGCAACGGCATGCGCCCTGCCTGCAATGGCAAGGGCGAGGACGCGATGGCTGAGGCCACGGTCGGTCGGCGCTCAGAGCGCCAGCCGTTGCCTTGCTTCCTGGTATTCGCGCTTGAGCTTGTCGATGAAGGCCGCCGCGCTGGCCACTTCGGTCACGGCGCCGATGCCCTGGCCCGAGCCCCAGATGTCTTTCCAGGCCTTGGCCTTGCTGCCGTCGCCGCTCGCGAAGTTCATGGTCTTGAGATCGCCTTCGGGCAGGTTCGCCGGGTCCATGCCGGCCGCGACGATGCTGGGCGCCAGGTAGTTGCCGTGCACGCCGGTGAAGAGATTCGAATAGACGATGTCGTCGGAGTTGCCATCCACGATCGCCTGCTTGTATTCGTCGCTCGCACGCGCCTCTTCGGTCGCGATGAAGGCGGTGCCGATGTAGGCAAAGTCGGCGCCCATGGCCTGTGCCGCGAGCACCGCACCGCCGGAGGCGATGGAGCCCGACAGCGCAATGGGCCCGTCGAACCACTGGCGGATTTCCTGCACCAGCGCGAACGGGCTCTTCACGCCCGCGTGGCCACCGGCACCGGCCGCCACGGCGATGATGCCGTCGGCGCCCTTCTCGATCGCCTTCTGCGCGAACTTGTTGTTGATGATGTCGTGCAGCGTCACGCCGCCATAGCTGTGCACCGCGTCGTTCACGTCGGTGCGCGCGCCCAGCGAGGTGATGACGATCGGCACCTTGTACTTCACGACCATCTCCATGTCGTGGTCCAGGCGGTCGTTGCTCTTGTGCACGATCTGGTTGATGGCGAAGGGCGCGGCGGGCTTGTCGGGGTTGGCCTTGTTGTAGGCCGCGAGTTCTTCGGTGATCTCGATCAGCCACTCTTCCAGCTGCGCCGCGGGGCGCGCGTTGAGCGCAGGCATCGAGCCGACCACGCCGGCCTTGCATTGCGCGATCACGAGCTTGGGGTTGCTGATGATGAACAGCGGCGAGCCGATGATCGGCAGCGGCAGGTTCGCCAGGACGGGGGGCAGCTTGGACATGTTGTCTCCGGGAAGGGGTTCGGTTTTATAAGAGAAGGAGGCCGTGCCGCCGGTCAGGTGGGCGACACGGGCCGTGTGGCTCAGAACGCGTCGAGCGCGAGCGCCGTGACGCTCTCGGCGCCGTCCACGATGCTGTCGCGGATGCCCGGCACCTTGTTCAGGATGTGCTCGGCGTAGAAGCGCGCGGTCGTGATCTTGGCCAGCATGAAGTCGGTGTCGAAGCTACGCGAGGCGAGGTCTTCCGCAATGATCAGCGAGCGCGCGAGCTGCCAGCCGGCCACCAGGTTGCCCGCGAGCATCAGGTAGGGCACGCTGCCCGAGAACACCGCGTTGGGCGATGCCTTGGTCTGGCCCGCGACGAAATCGACCACTTCGATGAAGGCTTCGCGCGCGGCCTTCAGGCACTTGTGCACGGCCTTCGCGGCGGCGCTGTCGCTCTTGGCGAGTTCGGCCTCGGTCTTCTCGATCTGCGCAGCGATGGCCTTGGCCGTCTGGCCGCCGTCGCGCGCGGTCTTGCGGCCCACGAGGTCGTTGGCCTGGATCGCGGTGGTGCCTTCGTAGATCGTGAGGATCTTGGCGTCGCGGTAGTACTGCGCCGCGCCCGTCTCCTCGATGAAGCCCATGCCGCCGTGCACCTGCACGCCCAGCGAGGTCACCTCCAGGCTCATCTCGGTGCTGTAGCCCTTGACCAGCGGCACCATGAATTCGTAGAAGGCCTGGTTCTGCTTGCGCGCATCCGCATCGGGGTGGTGATGCGAGGCGTCGTAGGCGGCTGCGGCCACGCTGGCCATCGCGCGGCAGCCTTCGGTGTAGGCGCGCATCGTCATCAGCATGCGCTTGACGTCGGGGTGGTGAATGATCGGCGCGCTCGCGTTGATCGAGCCATCGACCGGGCGGCTCTGCACGCGGTCTTTCGCGTAGGCCACGGCGTGCTGGTAGGCGCGCTCCGCGATCGCGATGCCCTGCATGCCCACCGCATAGCGGGCCGAGTTCATCATGATGAACATGTACTCCAGGCCCCGGTTCTCCTGCCCGACGAGGTAGCCCACGGCGCCGCCGTGGTCGCCGTACTGCAGCACGGCGGTCGGCGAGGCCTTGATGCCCATCTTGTGCTCGATGCTCACGCAGTGCACGTCGTTGCGCTCGCCGAGCGCGCCGTCCTTGCCGACCATGAATTTCGGCACCACGAACAGGCTGATGCCCTTCACGCCCTCGGGCGCACCGGTCACGCGGGCCAGCACGAGGTGCACGATGTTCTCGGCCATGTCGTGCTCACCGTAGGTGATGAAGATCTTGGTGCCGAACACCTTGTAGGTGCCGTCGGGCTGCGGCTCGGCGCGGCTGCGCACCATGGCCAGGTCGCTGCCGGCTTGCGGCTCGGTGAGATTCATCGTGCCGGTCCACTGGCCGCTCACGAGTTTTTCGAGGTACACCGCCTTCAGCTCGTCGGAGCCGGCCGTGAGCAGCGCCTCGATGGCGCCGTCGCTCAGGAGCGGGCACAGCGCGAAGCTCATGTTGGCCGAGTTGAGCATCTCGCCGCAGGCCGCGCCGATGGTCTTGGGCAGGCCCTGGCCGCCGAAGTCCGACGGATGCTGCAGGCCCTGCCAGCCGCCCGAGACGTACTGCGCGAAAGCATCCTTGAAGCCCGGCGTGGTGGCGACTTCACCGCCCTTGAACGACGAAGGATTGCGGTCGCCTTCGATGTTCAACGGCGCGACCACGTCCTGGTTGAAGCGGGCGCACTCCTCAAGCACGGCCTGTGCGGTTTCGAGGCCCGCGTCTTCGAAGCCCGGCAGCTTGGCGATCTCGCCGATGTTGGCCAGGTGCTCGATGTCGAACAGCATGTCCTTGAGGGGGGCGGTGTAGCTCATGTCTTGTCTCCAGATACAGCGGATACGAAAAGGGCATCGCGAACGATGCCCTTCGGCTCAATGCAGCAATGCGATCAGAGCGCCTTCACCAGCTCGGGCACGGCCACGAACAGGTCGGCCACCAGGCCGTAGTCGGCCACCGAGAAGATCGGGGCTTCTTCGTCCTTGTTGATCGCCACGATCACCTTGGAATCCTTCATGCCGGCCAGATGCTGGATCGCGCCCGAGATGCCGGCTGCGATGTACAGCTGCGGCGCGACGATCTTGCCGGTCTGGCCCACTTGCCAGTCGTTGGGGGCGTAGCCCGCATCGACGGCTGCGCGGCTGGCGCCCAGGCCCGCGTTGAGCTTGTCGGCCAGGGGCGCCATCACTTCGGTGAACTTCTCGGCGCTGCCCAAGGCACGGCCACCCGAGACGATGATCTTGGCCGCGGTCAGCTCGGGGCGTTCGCTCTTCGTGACTTCACGGCCCACGAAGCTCGACTTGCCGCTGTCTGCCACGCCTTCAGCGGTTTCGACCGTCGCGGTGCCACCGGTGGCGGCCGCGGCATCGAAGCCGGTCGTGCGGACCGTGATCACCTTGGTGGCATCGC
Organism: Variovorax sp. 770b2; assembly: GCF_900115685.1. Classification (GTDB taxonomy): domain Bacteria; phylum Pseudomonadota; class Gammaproteobacteria; order Burkholderiales; family Burkholderiaceae_C; genus Variovorax. Next base: position 2,619,728 of record NZ_FOXJ01000001.1, read on the forward strand.
TGCTCTGCACGGTGGCGATCGCGTTGCCGGCGTAGATCGGGCGCTCGAAGGTGTCGGGGCTGTCCACCTTGGTGATGTCCGAGATCTGCGCCACGTCCAGCTTGGCGGCCACGCGCGGGGCGACGTTCTTGCCGTTGGCGGTGGAGGGGAACAGGATGTGGCTGTAGTTGCTGGCAATCGCCAGGACTTGAGCGGCCACGTTCTCGGCGAGGTTCTCGGCCAGGCTCGGGCTGTCGGCCGCGATGACCTTGGTGACGCCCACGATCTGGGCGGCAGCCTTGGCCGCTTCAGCGGCGTTGGCACCAGCCACCAGCACATGCACTTCACCGCCGCAAGCCAGCGCTGCGGTCACGGTGTTCAAAGTTGCCGGCTTGATGCTGGCGTGGTCGTGTTCGGCAATAACAAGTGCGGTCATGTTCAGATCACCTTCGCTTCGTTCTTCAGTTTGTCCACCAGCGTTGCCACGTCAGGCACCTTGATGCCGGCGCCGCGCTTGGGAGGCTCGCTGACCTTCAGGGTCTTCAGGCGGGGCTTGACGTCCACGCCCAGGTCTTCGGGCTTGAAGATGTCCAGCTGCTTCTTCTTGGCCTTCATGATGTTGGGCAGCGTCACGTAGCGCGGCTCGTTCAGGCGCAGGTCGGTCGTGATGACGGCCGGCAGCGTGAGGGTCAGCGTTTCCATGCCGCCGTCCACTTCGCGTGCAACGGTGACCTTGTCGGCCGCCAAGTCGACCTTGGAGGCGAAGGTGGCTTGCGGCAGATCGGCCAAGGCAGCCAGCATCTGGCCCGTTTGATTGGCGTCATCGTCGATGGCTTGCTTGCCGAGGATGATCAGTTGGGGCTGTTCCTTGTCGACCAGCGCCTTCAGGAGCTTGGCGACAGCAAGAGGCTGCAGCTCTTCGGTGGTCTCCACCAGGATGCCGCGGTCGGCGCCGATGGCCATCGCGGTGCGCAGGGTTTCCTGGCACTTGGCATCGCCGCACGAGACGGCGATCACTTCGGTGACCACGCCCTTCTCTTTCAAGCGAACCGCTTCTTCCACAGCGATCTCGTCGAAGGGGTTCATGCTCATCTTGACGTTGGCAATGTCCACCCCGGTGCCGTCGCTCTTCACGCGCACCTTCACGTTGTAATCGACGACCCGTTTGACAGGTACAAGAACCTTCATTGACTTGACTCCATTGGATTGCAAAAAGGGGGCCTCGAGGGCAACCGGTCATTCTAGGACGCGACCTTTGCACCCTCTGTTTTCGTTTCGATGGGCATCGGGGACGACGAAAAAGAACGGTCGTGCTTTTCCGTGATTATAAGACAGCGCCGAGCGCTCGCCGGCAGCCGCTTACCTCTTGTCGCCACTCGCCCGCAAGCGATGCGCGGCCTGCTTGGCGCGATTGCCGCACACAGCCATGCTGCACCACCTGCGGATATGACCGCGCGTCGTGTCGAGGAACATCAGCGTGCAGGCCGGGCCTTCGCAGGCCTTGACCTGCAGGAAGTTCGCGGTGGCCAGCAACTCGGCCATGGCCTTGGCGACCGGCAACAAAAGCGCTTCGGGCGAACGCCAGCGCCGGTGGCGCACCCAGGTCAGCTCGGAGGGCTCGTCCGCATCGGAGGAATGCCTGGCACGCACTTCGACCTGATCGAACTCCTCGTCGCGGGCCAGCAGCCGGTTCAACGGGTCCAGGTCCTTCAAGGCCTTGCGCGTGAGCCGTGCGCCCTTGTGCTGGTGCACGAATCCCCTGAACCATTCGCGCAAGGCACGCGCCTGCGCGGCCACGGCGTCCAGCTCACCCGGGCCGGCGCCTTCGCAGACTTCCTTCAGTTCTTCGGGGCTGACCAATCCGGCTTCCTGAAGCCAGCTCACGAAGTCCTCTCCGGATTCCAGCCACTCCACCTGGGTGTCCACGGGGAAGCCGATGGAGTTCAGGAAATCGATTGCCAGTGAATCCGCCAGGAACATGGCCGGAGGCCGCTTCTCCTTCATCAACTCTCCTTGGTACTGCGTGTTCGCAGTGATCCGCGACGTTCGCGGAGGCCTCCTGCAAGGGAGGCGATTTTATTCGGCCCTTTGCGACGACAGCGCTTGCAGCGCATGCCGCCCTCATACAGAATAACCATTCAAACCAATTTAGACAAGTTACTCTCGATACGCACATCAGCCGGCAGACAGCTTGTCTCGACACACGCAAAGGAACGGAACATGGCCAATCAAACGACAGTGGTACTGGTGCACGGCGCATGGGCAGACGGATCGAGTTGGGCCCCGGTGATCGAATCCCTCGCGCACGCGGGAATCAAGTCGATCGCGGCGCCACTGCCTCTGACAAGCCTGGAAGACGATGCAAAGGCGCTCACCCGAAGCCTTGCCCGCATCGAAGGCCAAGTGCTGCTGGTCGCGCATGCCTATGGCGGCGCAGTGATCGGGGCGATCGAGAGCGACAAGGTCGCGGGTCTCGTCTACATCGCTGCGCTGGCGCCCGATGAAGGCGAGACGGTGGCCGACGTCTTCTATCGCGCGCCACCGCATGCCCTCGCGCCCCAACTCGCACCGGACGCCGACGGATGGATCTGGCTGCCCGAGGACGCCTTCGCCGCGGCGTTTGCGCAGAACGCCTCGGCGCAGAGCCTGCAGGTGCTGGCCGCGGTCCAGCGCCCCATCGCCCCGCCCTGCATCACCGTCCCCGTGGGGCGCCCGCTCTGGAAGTCCAAGCCCAGCTGGTTCCTGATTGCGGAGGACGACCGGATGATCCCGAAAGACACCCAGGTCTTCATGGCCAACCGGATGGGCGCGACCCAGCGGCTCGCCGCCATCGACCATACCCCGAGCGTGTCGGCGCCGGACGAAGTGACCGGCGTGATCGTCGGGGCGCTTCGCTCTCTCTAGACCGATTTGACTTCGCCACCGTCAATGCGAAGGACGGTGCCGGTCATCCAGCGCGCGGGAGGCGAGACGACGAAGGCGATGAGATCGGCGATCTCTTCCGGCTCGCCGAATCGCGCGATCCCCGCCTGTGCCAGGAAGAGCTGCTTCGCGTCGTCCACGCTGACATTCCGCGCGGCAGCCGCCTTCTCGATCATGGCCATTCGCCGGCCGGTCATGACCGCGCCGGGCGACACGCTGTTGACCTGCACGCCGTCCGCAATCCCGCGGTCGGCGAACGCCTTGGCCAGTGCTTCGATGGCGGCGTTGATCGCGCCCACTGCCGCGGCGCCCGCCTTCGGAGTCTCGGCCGCGTTGCCGGAGATGAAGACGACCGATCCGCCGGCGGCCTTGAGGGCCTCCCACGCGCGCAACGTCAGCCGCCGCGCGCCGTGGAATTTCAATGCCATCGCGCCGTCCCACTGTTCGTCGTTCATCTCGAAGACGTCCAGCCCGGGAACGGCGCCTGCGACATTCACCAGCGCATCGATGCGCCCGAAGGCTTCGAGCGCGCGTTCGACCACCGTGTCCGCGCTCTTCGGCTGCCCTAAATCGCCTTCGACGACCAGCGCCTGTGCGCCGGCGGACTTCACCGCGGCCGCCACCTCATCGAGCCGCTCACCGCTTCTCGCGGCGAGCACGACACAGGAGAAATCGCGCGCCAGGCGCAGCGCCGTTGCCCTGCCAATGCCTGAGCTTGCGCCCGTAACGATCGCGACAGATTTCGTCATCTTCATTCATTCAAAAGTTGGGTTGTCCAGAGAAAAAAGTGGCGCAGCTAGACCGACTTGACTTCGCCGCCGTCCATGCGCACCGCGGTGCCCATCATCCACTTGGCCGCTGGAGAAACAAGGAACGCGATGAGGTTCGCGATCTCTTCCGCCTCGCCATACCGGGCGATGCCTGCTTCTTTCGGAAACTTCGCGAACGCCTCCTCGACCGTCATGTCGTGTGCCGGCGCCCAGTGCTCCAGGTACGAGCGCCGCCGCCCCGTCATCACCGGTCCGGGAAGAACGCTGTTGACGGTCACGCCGTCGCGAATCCCGAGGTCTGCAAACGCCTTCGCCAGCGCCACGATCGCCGCGTTGACAGTACCGACGGCCGCGTACGACGCCTTCGGAAACAGGGCCGAGTTGCCCGACGTGAGGATCACCGAGCCCTTGCTCGCCTTCAGGTGCTCCCACGCCCTGACCGTCAGGCGCCGCGCGCCGTGCAGCTTCAGGCTCATGCCGTCGTCCCACTGCGCATCGGTCATGTCGAGCAGATCGACCTGCGGCACCGCGCCTGCGATGTTCACCACGGCGTCGATGCGGCCGAACGCTTCGACAGTGCGTGCGACGACTTCTTCCGCGGTTGCCGGGATGCTCAAGTCCGCGGGAAGCACGAGGCTCTGCGCGCCCGCGGCCTTCACCTTTGCGGCGGTGGCATGGAGCTTCTCTTCGCTCCTTGCGACCAGCACCAGCTGGCCGAAGTCACGCGCGAGGCGAACCGCTGTTGCTTCGCCGATTCCCTGGCTGGCGCCAGACACGATGGCCACTGAATTCTTCATCTCGTTTCCCCGTCCATGCAACGCGTACTTCAGCCCAGGAAATCTCGAATCACCGCGGCGATTTCCGTGGCGTGCGTTTCCAGCGCGAAGTGCCCCGTGTCGAAGAACACGACCTGCGCGTCCGGCACATCCTTCTTGAACGCTTCAGCGCCGGCCGGAAGGAAGAACGGATCGTTCGTCCCCCACACGGCCAGCACGCGCGGGCGGTACGTGCGCATGTATTTCTGGAATGCCGGATAAAGCTGCACGTTGCTCTGGTAGTTGCCGAAGAGGTCCAGCTGGATCTCGGCCGAGCCCGGCCGCGCCAGGTAGAAGGTGTCGAGCGTGTAGCCGTCCGGAGAGACCGCCGTTTCGTCCGACACGCCATGCGTGTACTGCCACTTCGTCGTCTCCGGCGACAGGAATGCACGCAGCGCGTCGCGGTTGGCCTGCGAGGCGTCCTTCCAGTACGCGCGGATGGGATTCCACCCTTCGCTCAAGCCCTCTTCATACGCATTGCCGTTCTGCGAAATGATCGCGGTCACCCGCTCCGGATGCCGCAAGGCCAGCCGGAATCCGACGGGCGCGCCGTAGTCGAACACATAGACCGAGAAACGATCGAGCTTCAGCTCCTCGGTGAATCCGTCGATCACCTCCGCCAGGTGGTCGAAGGTGTAGGCGAACGCTTCGCGCGATGGCATCGCGGATTGCCCGAAGCCCGGCAGATCGGGCGCCACCACGTGAAAGCGATCCGCCAGCAACGGGATGAGGTCACGAAACATGTGGCTCGAGCTGGGAAACCCGTGCAGCAGCAGCAAGGTCGGAAGGCTGCGATCGCCAGCCTCCCGGTAGAACACATCCACACCATCGACGTCGATGGATCGGTTGGCAACAACGCTCATGACTGACTCCTGAAGAAAAATTCAAAGTAACCTACCAAAATCACTTTGTTAGGTTACTTCTTGATGGAGCAGCTTGTCAAATTCTTTCGATCGGTCTGTCGGAGACGCGCGTCGGCGCGGCGCAGCCGAGCGATGCTCGGGCGTCGTGCGTGGAAATCAGGCGGTTGGGGCGTGCCGCGGCCCTGGCGGCGGGCCGGCGGGAACGGGCTCTGGAATGCGGGAAGCGGCCTACGGCGGGCGATCCCGCGACAGCCATGACGCGGCCGGGTGCCCGGTCAGGGGCGACCCGTCGCTCACTCGGCGGTCACTCGGCGGTCACTTTTTCTCGGGCTCTGCGGCGGCGGCAGGCAGCGACTCCACCCGCACCACCCGCTGCGGATAGGGAATGTCGATGCCCGCTCCACGCAGTCCCTGAAGGATGGCGATGTTGATGGCCGAGCGCAGGTTGTCCTTGCCCTTGTCCGGGTCGGCCACCCAGAAGTGCAGGCTGAACTCCAGGCCGTCGGGCGCGAAGTTCACGAGATAAGCCACCGGCTCCGGGTCGGTCATCACGCGCGCCTGCGACTTCGCCGCCGTGCACAGGATGGCCTGCACCTGCGCCACGTCGCTCTCGTAGCCCACCACGATGTTGGTCGTGATGTTGAACTTGCGGTCGGCCAGCGAGAGGTTTTCCACCCGGCTGGTGATCAGCGATTCGTTCGGCACGATCGCCTCGCGCCCGTTGCCCGCGCGGATGAGCGTGTAGCGCGTCTTGATGTCGGTGATGCGGCCCTCGAAAGTGTCGACCTTCACGTTGTCGCCGATGCGGATCGAGCGTTCCAGCAGGATCACGAAGCCGCTCACGTAGTTGGCGGCGAGCTTCTGCAAGCCGAAGCCCAGGCCCACGCCGAGCGCGCCGCCCAGCACCGAGAGCGCGGTGAGGTCCACGCCCACCGCCGACAGCGCGAACAACAAGCCGATCAGCAGCAGGAAAGCGCGCACCGCGTTCGACGCCACCTTGCGCATCGAGAGGTCGGTGACGGCCTCGCGCAGGATGCGCTTCTCGATGGTCGAGGCGATCCACAGCGCGATCACCAGCACCAGCCCGGCCGAGAGCACGCCCTGGAAGATCGTCTGCACGCTCACGCGCGTCTTGCCGAAGGCCAGCGTGATGTTGTCCAGCTCGGCCAGCACGGGCGGCAGGAGCCCGACGATCCAGAGCACGGCCGCGATCCAGGCGAGCCACGAGATCGTGCGCTCGATCAGCCGCACCAGGTTGGAGGTGGGAAACACCGCCCGCAGCACCCGCGCGAACAGCCGGATGACCACCAGCGACAGGAACACCGACACCGCGATGCGCAGCACCAGCACCGGCTGGAAATCGATCACCACGCGCCGCGCGAGATCGGTGAACACCAGCGACAGCAGCGGGAACAGCACGCCGTCGAAGGTGCTTTCGCCGAACCAGATGGAGTCCTTGGGCTGGTCGCGCCCGAACCATTTGCAGATGGCCCAGGCCAGCGCCACGCAGGCCACCAGCGCAGTCAGTTCGATGCCGATGCCGCGCGCATCGACCGCATTCACGCGTTGTAGGAAATCGTTGAAATTCATCGGTTCAGAAAACGGGGCGCCGTGCCGCGCCCACTCTCGTTACAGGTCCGCGAGAACGCGGATGTGCGCTTCCACGCTGCGCGCGAGCGCATCGAGGTTGTAGCCGCCCTCGAGCATCGAGACGATGCGGCCGCGCGCATGGCGTTTGGCGACGTCGTGTATGCGGCCCGTGATCCAGGCGAAGTCGTTCTCGGTGAGGCCGAGCTGGCCCAGGTCGTCTTCGCGGTGAGCGTCGAAGCCCGCGCTGATGAAGACCATCTGCGGACGGAATTCCTCGAGCCGCGGCATCCAGGCGGCTTCGATGAGTTCGCGCACGTCCATGCCGCGGGTGTAGGCCGGGATCGGCAGGTTCAGCATGTTCGGCGCCGGATGCTCGGTGCCGCTGTACGGGTAGAACGGATGCTGGAAGAAGCCGACCATCAGCACGCGCGGATCGTTCGAGAGGATGTTCTCGGTGCCGTTGCCGTGGTGCACGTCGAAATCGACGATGGCCACGCGGTCGAAGCCGTGCACCTCGAGCGCATGGCGTGCCGCGATCGCGATGTTGTTGAAGAAGCAGAAGCCCATCGCCCGCTCGCGGCAGGCGTGGTGGCCGGGCGGGCGCACCGAACAGAAGGCGTTCTCGATGTCGCCGGCGATCACCGCGTCGGTCGCGGCGATGGCGGCGCCCGCGCCGCGGCGTGCGGCCAGCAGCGTGAAGCGGTTCAGGGAGGTGTCGGGGTCGAGCTGCGCGTGGTCGGGGCCGCCGGCGGGCTCGTCGGCCACCAGGCGCATGTGGAGCTCTTCGAGGAGCTCGACGTGCTCCACGCTGTGGGCCCGGGTGAGTTGCTCCAGGGTGGCCAGCGGCACTTCGCAGTGCTCCAATGCATCGCTGACGCCGGTCAGCAGCAGCCGGTCTTCGATGGCATCCAGTCGCTCGGGGCACTCGGGATGGCCCCGGCCCATGTCGTGCTTCCAGAAGTCGCGGTGTGTGAAGTAGCCTGTCTTGCCCATGTCTCTTGTCGCGTCTAGACCTCACGCGGCATGGGGCCGCAAGGTCTTACGGTATCGTTTGCATATGGATACAAATATGGACGTTGCTGCGAAGCTTGCCACTTTGCTGAGTCAGCTTAACACGGTGATCGTCGGCAAAGAGGCGCAGGTGCGCGACTGCGTGGCCTGCCTGCTCGCAGGCGGCCACCTGCTGATCGAGGATGTGCCGGGGGTCGGCAAGACCACCCTCGCCCACGCGCTTTCGCACACATTCGGTTTGCAGTTTTCGCGGGTCCAGTTCACCGCGGACCTGATGCCAGGCGATCTCTCGGGCGTGGCGATCTACGACCGGGGCCAGCAGGCTTTCGTGTTCCACCCGGGGCCGATCTTTGCCCAGGTGCTGCTGGCCGACGAGATCAACCGCGCGAGCCCCAAGACCCAGAGCGCCCTCCTGGAGGCGATGGAAGAAAAGCAGGTCACCATCGAAGGCGAGACCCGTCCGCTGCCCACGCCCTTCTTCGTGATCGCCACGCAGAACCCGCAGGATCAACTTGGCACCTTCGCGCTGCCCGAGTCGCAACTGGACCGGTTCCTCATGCGCATCTCGCTCGGCTACCCCGACCGCGCGGCCGAGCGGCTGCTGCTCTCGGGCGTCGACCGGCGCGAGATGCTCGCGAGCCTGCCCGCCATGCTGACTGCCGGCGAACTCACCGCCATCCAGCAGCGCGTGCAGCAGGTGCATGCCTCCGAGCCGCTGCTGAACTACGTGCAGGACCTGATCGCGGCCACCCGCTCGGGCCGCTGGTTCCTGCAGGGCCTGTCGCCGCGCGCGGGCATCGCGGTGCTGCGCGCCGCCAAGGCGCAGGCGCTGCTGGCCAACCGCAACTACGTCGCGCCCGACGATGTGCAGGCCGTGCTGCCGCAGACGATCGCGCACCGCCTCACGCCCGTGGGCGACGCGGGCCGCGGCGCCGTCGAGCAGGTGCGCGCGATGATCGCGGCGGTTCCGCTGCCGTGAACCCGGTCGGCGCCCTGCGCTCGCGCATCGATGGCTGGTTCCTGTCCCGGCGGCCGCCATCGGACACGCTGGCGCTCACCCAGCGCAACGTCTACATCGTGCCTACGCGGGCCGGCTGGACGTTGGCGGCCACGCTGCTGGTGCTGCTGGTCGCGTCGATCAACTACCAGTTGAACCTCGGCTACCTGCTGACCTTTTTGCTGGCCGGCAGCGTCGCAGTCGGCATGCACGTGTGCCATGCCACGCTGCGCGGCCTCGCGATGCGCATGATGCCGCCCGAGGCGCATTACGCCGGGGCCGCGGCCGTCTTCCGGGTCGTGCTGCACAACGAGCGGCGCAGCGTGCGCTACGGCATCGGGATGGCGGTGCGCGGCAGCGGGCAGTGGGCCTGGACCGACGTGCCGGCCGAGGGCATGTCCACGGTCGAGATCGCGTTCCAGCCCGAGCGGCGGGGCCTGCACCCGGTGCCGCCGCTGACCGCCGAGACGCGGTTTCCGCTGGGAACGTTTCGCGTGTGGACGGTCTGGCGCCCCGCGGCGCAGATGCTGGTGTATCCAACGCCCGAGGCGCACCCGCCACCATTGCCGCCCGGCGAGCCCCTGTCGGGGCCGGCCGCCATTTCCGCTGCACAGCGCGCGCAAGGCGCCGGCGAGTACGACGGCGTGCGCGCGTACCGGCGCGGCGATCCGCTGAAGCTCGTGGTCTGGAAGAAAGCCGCGCGCGCGCAGGCGGCCGGGTCGGAGGACCTCGTGAGCCGCGACACGCAGCACACGCAGCGCGAAGAGCTCTGGCTCGATGCGCAGGCCGCCGGGCTTGCCGACACCGAGGCCCGCCTGTCGCGGCTCTGTGCCTGGGTGCTGATGGCGGACCGGCTGGGCGTGGACTACGGGCTCCGGATCGCAGGCCGGGTGGTGAAGCCATCCCAGGGCGAGGCCCACAAGCGGGCCTGCCTGGAGGCGCTCGCCTTATGTTGAGACGCACCGCATGAACAAGCTGATGCTCAAGCTCGCGGCCCTTCCGCGGGACGCCCGGGACACCCTCTTCCTGCTGGCGGTGATCGCGCTGATCGTTCTGCCGCAGGTCGAGAACCTGCCCTGGTGGTGCACGGCGCTGACCGCGCTGGTGCTGCTGTGGCGCGGCTCGCTCGCCGTCGAGGCCCGTCCGCTTCCCAGCCGATGGTGGCGCATCGCGCTGCTCGCGCTGGCGCTCGCAGGCACCTACGCGACCCATCGCACCTTGCTCGGACGCGACGCGGGCGTCACGCTGATCGTGATCCTGCTGGCGCTCAAGACCCTGGAGCTGCGCGCGCGACGAGACGCCTTCGTCGTCTTCTTCCTGGGCTTCTTCGCGATGCTCACGAATTTCTTCTATTCGCAGTCGCTCTTGACTGCCTTCACGATGCTGCTCGCGCTGCTGGGCCTGCTCACGGCACTGGTCAACGCGCACATGCCCGTCGGCCGGCCGCCGCTGATGCAGGCCGCGCGCACGGCGGGCTGGATGGCGCTGGCCGGCGCGCCGATCATGCTGGCGCTGTTCCTGCTGTTCCCGCGCTTCGCGCCGCTGTGGGGCACGCCGGGCGATGCGATGGCCGGCCGCATGGGCCTGTCGAACACGATGCGCGTCGGCACCATCGCCGAGCTGGCGCTGGACGACAGCATCGCCGCCCGCGTCAAGTTCGACGACAACCGGGCGCCGCCGCAAAGCCAGCTCTATTTTCGCGGCCCGGTGCTCGGCCAGTTCGACGGCCGCGAATGGACGGCGCTGCCGCCGTGGGGACGCGGCGGGCAAGGCCTCGCCAACCTGCGCGTGACGGGCGAGCCCGTGCGCTACGAGGTCACGCTCGAACCCAACAACCGCCCCTGGCTGCTGACGCTCGACGCGGCGCCGAAAGCGCCCGAAGCGCCCGGCCTCGAGGTCGTGGGCACGCCCGATCTGCAATGGATCTCGAACCGCCCGGTCACCGACCTGCTGCGCTACCGCGCCGAGAGCTACCCGCGGTTCCAGAGCGGCCCGGTGCGCCGTGCGGGCGGACAGTTGCAGGCGTACCTGCAGTTGCCGCCCGGAACGAACCCGCGCACCGCCGCGCTCGCCACGGAGATGCGCAACGATCCGGCCCTGGCCAGCGCCGCCGCGCCCGCCCTCGTGCAGGCCGTGCTGCAGCGCCTGCGCACCGGCGGCTACACCTACACGCTGGAGCCCGGCCTCTACGGCAACGACACGGCCGACGAATTCTGGTTCGACCGCAAGGAGGGCTTCTGCGAGCACATCGCCTCGGCCTTCGTCGTGCTGATGCGCAACCTGGGCATCCCCGCGCGCATCGTGACGGGCTACCAGGGCGGCGAACTCAACAGCATCGACAACTACTGGATCATTCGCCAGCGCGATGCGCACGCCTGGGCCGAGGTCTGGCAAGAAGGCGCGGGCTGGGTGCGCGTGGACCCGACCGGTTCGGTCGCGCCGGGCCGCATCGGCCAGCAGCAGCGGCTCGTGCCGCAGCCGGGCCTCTTCGCCGGCGCCTTCAGCGCGATGAGCCCGACGCTGGTGCAGAACATGCGCGCCGCCTGGGAGGCGATGAACAACGGCTGGAACCAGTGGGTGCTCAACTACACGCAGAGCCGCCAGCTCAACCTGCTCAAGAACATCGGCTTCGAAGCGCCGAGCCTGGAAGACCTCGCCTATGTGCTGCTCTACCTGGTCATCGCCGCGAGCCTCGCCGGCGCGGGCTGGACGCTCTGGGAACGCAGCCGGCACGACCCATGGCTGCGCCTGCTCGGCCAGGCCCGCGCGCGCCTGGCGAAAGCCGGCCTCGCCGTGCCCGAGACCGCGCCGCCGCGCCAGATCGCAGCGCAGGCCGATGCGCGCTTCGGCCCCGCCGCGCAACCCGTTCGCGACTGGCTGCTGAAGCTGGAAGCCCAGCGCTACGCCCAGGCCGCGCCGCAGACCCTGTCGGCCCTGCGCGCGGAGTTCCGCCGACTGGCCTGGCCCACGGCGAATCCGCGCGGCTGAAACCACATGTGTCCCGCCGGCAGCGCCGCGCGGGCGGGCGGCACAATCGGCCGATGCGATTTTTTCTCCCCACGCCCTCCCGCACCGCCGCCGCCCTCGTTCTTCTCGCCGCGTGCTGTACATGGTCCACGGGAGCTTCGGCCCAGAAATCCGCCAACGGCCGCAACGGCGCCGCGAGCCCCGTGCGCGGCACCATCCCCTACGCCACGCGCGACGACGCGATGCAGTTCGCCGACGACGTGGCCGCGCGCCGGGGCCTGGACCGCGAATGGGTGCGCGCCACCATCGGCAGCGCCCGCTTCCTGCCCAACGTGCCGCGGCTGATGCTGCCCGGCCCGGTGGGCACGGTGAAGAACTGGCAGACCTACCGCAGCCGCTTCATCGACCCGGTGCGCATCGCGGCCGGCGTGCGCTTCTGGCGCGACAACGCGGCCACGCTGGCGCGCGCCGAGCAGGTGTACGGCGTGCCGCCCGAAATCGTCGTCGGCATCATCGGCGTGGAGACCATCTATGGCCGCAACATGGGCAACTTCCGGGTGATCGATGCGCTGGCCACGCTGTCGTTCGACTTCCCGCAGGGCCACCCGCGCGCGGCCGAGCGCGAGGCTTTCTTTCGCGGCGAACTCGAGAGCTTCCTGAGCACCGAAAGCCGCACCGCCGAAGATCCGCTGGTCCCCCTCGGCAGCTACGCCGGCGCCATGGGCATGCCGCAATTCATGCCCAGCAGCATGGCCAAGTACGCGGTCGATTTCGACGGCGACAGCCGCATCGACCTGGTCAACAACACCGCCGACGTGATCGGCTCGGTCGCGAGTTATTTCAAGGCCTTCGGATGGAAGGCCGGCATGCCTGCGACCTACCCTGTGCATTTCGAGGAAGCGCGCCTGCAGAAGGCGCTGCTGCTCGCGCCCGACATCCTCCCCAGCTTCAGCGCCGACAGCTTCGTGGCCGCCGGTGCGGTGCCCGAAGGCGAGGGCCTGCGCCACAAGGGCCTGCTCGCGCTGGTCGAACTGCAGAACGGCGCCGACGCACCGCCGACCTACGTGGCCGGCACGCGCAACTTCTACGTGATCACGCGCTACAACTGGAGCAGCTACTACGCGATGTCGGTGCTCGACCTCGGCCAGGAGGTCAAGGCCGCCATGGAGCAATAGCCCCATGACACCCGAGGCGCTGCTCGCGAACTGGACCGAGGCCTGGGGCGCCCTGGGCATCGCGGCGGCGCCCGACCAGGCGCTGTGCCTCGAACTGCAGCGCCGCTACGGCGAGCCGCAGCGCCACTACCACACGATGCAGCACCTGGGCGAATGCCTCGTCTGGTTCGAGCGCGAGAAGGCGCTGGCCGAGCGCCCCGGCGAAGTGGCGCTCGCGCTCTGGTTCCACGACGCCATCTACGACGTGCATGCGCACGACAACGAAGCGCGCAGCGCCGACTGGTCGCGCGAAGCCATGCGGGCCGCGGGCGCGAACGAAGAAGCAGCCGAACGTATTCATGTGCTCGTCATGGCCACGCGCCACGACGCGGTGCCCGAAGGCCGCGACGCCGAGCTGCTGATCGACATCGACCTTTCCATCCTCGGCGCCGAGACGGCGCGTTTTGCCGAGTACGAGCGCCAGGTCCACGCCGAATACGCCTTCGTGCCCGACGCAGTGCGCCTGCCGCGCCGGCGCGCGATCCTGCAGCGCTTTCTGGACCGCCAGGCGATCTACGCCACGCCCCGGATGCACGCGCTGCTCGAAGCCCGCGCGCGCACCAACCTGCAGCATTCCATCGCCGCACGCTGAGCTGCGGAACGGGGCTTGCTCGCGCCGCCGGGCGGGCTGAGTTGTTGTTGCGTTGATAACGCTGTGTTGCGTGCGGGAAATCACACTCCGCATCGCGAAACCACGCCCCTACACTGCGGCCGTCACGCACAGGCTCCCTCGGGAAACGCCCCTCCGCGCACACGAACACCACCAGACGCTGCCGATGAGAAGCAGCAAGAAACTGAGGAGATACAGCATGCCGACGACCTGCTCGCTCACCCGTCGCGATGCGACGCGCGTACCGCCGCTCATAGCGCCCCTCGTGCTTCGCCGCCGAGCCGCGTAGCGCTCCATTCCTGACGCCGCCAACGCGAAAGACCACGGTCTTTCGCGGAGGACACGCACGCCCTTTTTTCTCTTTTTTTCTCTCTCGTTTCCATTTACCGCACGCCAGGAAAAGGAGTCGATCCATGGACCTTTGACGAACACCGATCGCGTCGCCCGATGAAGCGGTAGCGCGCCCCTTTCCCCTTTGTTGCGCCTGTATCCGTCACTGCCGCCAGCGGCCGGTGTGGGCCTGCTTTTATCCGACGCAGCCGACCCCTCCCTCCACAACCAAACCCAACCAAGGAGACACCCCCTGTGAACACCAGACTGACCCAACTCGCCACCGCCGTGCTGCTGCTGGCCGGCCTCTATGGCCAGGCCCATGCCCAGGCCGAACAGACCGACGAGCCGCCCCAGGCCGAAGCCAAGGACCCCACCAAGGAGTTCGTCAAGAAGATCAACGACGCCACCGGCCTGGAGTTCTGGGGCTACGGCCGCGGCGGCTTCTACAGCACCGGCAAGGGCAACCTCAAGGGCGGCTACTCCCTGGGCGGCGACCTGCAGAAGTACCGCCTGGGCAACGAGGGCGACAACTACCTGGAGTTCGGCATCGGCAAGAAGTTCGACCTGGGCGAGGGCATCAAGTGGGGCGTGTTCTACATGCCCACCATCTACAACGGCAAGAGCGGCACCGCGCAGGCCTACTTCTCGCTCAGCGGCATCTTCGGCAATGCCGCGTCGCTCTGGGCCGGCCAGCGCTACCACCGCATCCAGGACGTGCACATCGTGGACAAGTGGGTGGTGGAGGACGGCGACAACTACGGCGCCGGCATCGACGACATCCCGCTGTGGGGCATGGGCCGCCTGAACGTGGCCGTGCACACCGCCGACTCGGTGGACAACAAGAGCGGCAACCCCAACAACGCCAAGCGCATCAACCTGCAGTGGCGCGACATCCCCACCAACCCGGGCGGCAAGCTCACGGTGACCGGCGGCCTCGTCTCGGGCGACTTCGCCAAGGGCCGCGACGGCGGGGCGCTGGGGCTCATGCACATCCAGAAGAACCTCCTGCCGGGCCTGAACAACATCGTGATCCTGCAGGCCTCCAGCGGTCATGCCTCGCTCAGCGGCAAGTTCTACAACCTGGACAACAGCACCACCACCACGGGCCTCCTCTTGCCCCCGGGCTTCGGGCTGGAGAACACGCTGCTGTTCGCACCGCTGGTGGAGCGCACGGTGATCACGCCCCAGTCGGGCGCCAAGCAGCGGCGCATCCTGGATTCGATGGATTTCCAGTTCGGGCGCTTCGGCGGCCAGGGCCTCATCGGCTACCAGACCACGCGCCCGGACAACGGCCCGGAGACCAAGGACTTCTCGCTGGGCGGGCGCCTCTCCTACGGCATCGCCAAGTACACCAAGCTGCTGGCGGAGGTCTCCACCACGCGCCGCAGCACCGACGACCAACCCCGGCAGACGCTGAACAAGGGCACGATCGCGGTGGCGTTCTCGCCGAACACCGATTTCTGGACCCGGCCGGAGTTCCGCATCTACGCAACCCGCGCCAGTTGGAACAAGGCCGCGGGCGATGCCAACGCCTCCAGCTTCGGCGCCGATGGCCGCAGGCACGCGACGACCTTCGGCATCCAGATGGAAGCATGGTGGGAATAGGAGTTCTCCTCCAGGCTGCGCGCACTTCGTGTCGCTTCGCCTTCCCCCTGCCGGGGACAACACCTGCGGCCCGGCAACGCCGGTTCCGCGGTGCTTCTGGAAGGGGCCGGATCAGGCGGGCACGAGGCGCCACCACTCCGAGCGCGGCAGTTCGTCGTTGCGCTCCTCCTCGACGATGCCGAACAGCAGGCCGTCGCGGGGAGTGCCCAGCTTGGCCAGTTGCAGCAGCCGTTCGGGATCGCGGCACAGCATGAAGCTCGCGTCGCCCTGCCATTGGAGGCAGCGGCCGACCTCGGCGAGCATCAACGCCGGCTGGCTCTGCATGAAGGTGAACGGCATCGGCAGCCCGGCGTCGAGCTGCTCCAGCCCGGCATGCGTGGCGCCCCAGGCGCCGCGCTTGCTGGCCACGCGCAGACGCGCACCCGGGGGCAACGCGGCCTCGTCCGTTGCATCGAGGCAGCGGCGCGCGCCGTACATCGCCAGTTCGGTCCACACGCCGACGCGGCGCGGCTTGCGGCCCAGGCGCCTTGCCAGTTCGTCGCGCCAGTCCGCGGGCGGCGGATGAACGACGAAGTGGGCGACGGTGCGCCAGACGGTTGCGATCCCGGCATTCATGGCGATCTCCCTGGGCAAGGCGCTCATGCGTGGCAGTCCCTCAGCAGCAGCGAGGCATGCCCGCCGCCGAAGCCGACCACGTTGAGCAGGATGTTGCGCAGCCTCGCGGGCGCCTCGGTGCTCAGCGAAATGCCCAGCGTGTCGTCCAGCGGATAGTCGGTCGACGGCCAGGCCCCGCCCTCGATGCAGCCGACCAGCAGGGCCAGCTCGGCGGCGCCCGCGGCACCCAGCGTGTGGCCGAGCGAGGACTTCAGCGACACCAGCGGCGGCAGCTGTCCGAACACGTCCTTCAGCGCCTCCACCTCGATGGCATCGTTGACCGGGCTGCCCGCGGCCTGCACCTTGATGAGGTCGATGTCTTCGGGCCGCAGGCCGCTCTGCGCGAGCGCCGCCTGGCACATCGCGCGCACGGCGCTGGCCTCGGTGCCCGAGGGGTTGCGCCCGTCGACCACGTTCGCACCACCCGTGATGCACCAGCGCGCCGGCCGCGCGCGCAGGCGCAGCGCGGCCACGGCCTCGCCGAGCACCAGCCCCCTTCGCTCTGCACCGAAGGGCTGGGCGCTGCCCGAGGCGAGCAGTTGCATCGCGCGAAAGCCCGCGGCGGTGAACCGGTTGTCCAGCTCGGCACCGAGCACCAGCGCCTCTTCGGCGCCGCCGCTTCGGATCAGGTCGGCGGCCGCCAGCACGGCGTTGAGCGCCGAGGTGCAGGCCGTGGAAATGGTGAAGACCGGGCCTTGCCAGTCGAGCGCCGCGGCAACGATGCCGGCAAAGTCCTGCAGGTCGCCGCCCAGGCGCAGGTCCGGCTTCTCGGACTCCATGTAGCCGATGTCCAGCGACGACGACGCGACGAAGAGCGGCGCCGTGCGGTCGCCCCAGTCGCCGGTCTGCGCGACCACGTTGCACACGGTGCGCCGCACGCGCTCCAGCCAGTTGCCCTCTTGCGAGGGCAGCTTGTAGACCGGCCAGCCGACGCCCCGGGCGATGGCAACGGGCGTCGGCGCCACGCCGCCGCGCCGCAACGCATCCAGCGCGCGGGGCATGCCGTTGCCGAGCACGCAGGCCAGGCCGGTGGCGGCCAGGTAGACGCCGTCGCTCATGCCCCTCCCGCCTGCGCGGGGCGCTCCGCGGGATGTTGTGCAAGGTGTTGCGCAAGGTGGGCGATGGAGGTCAGCGCGCGGCGCGTTTCCTTGCTGTCGGGCATGCGCACGCCAAAGCGCTGCTGGATGGTCATCGACACCTGCAGGGCATCGAGCGAATCGAGGTCCAGCCGCGCCTGGGGGCCGAACAGCGGCTCGTCGTCGCCCAGGCCGCCGGGGGGTGCCTCTCTCTCGATGGCTTCGAGCACCATCGTCTTGAGGCTGGCGATGAATTCAGGGGTGACAGGGGTGACTGGGGTAGCGGTACTCACGGTGTGCGCCTGCGAAACAGAAAGACTGCAAGAAGGAACATGGCCGCCGCGAACGCGACCAGCCGGCCGATCTGCGGCAATGCATCGGCCACGCCGCCGCCGCGCAACAGCACGGTGAGGAGCGCCTCGAGCCCCCAGTTCATCGGCGAGACCTCGACCAGCCGCTGCATGAATCCCGGCATGACGAACTTGGGCACCATGATGCCGCCCGCCGCCGCCATCAGCACGTTGACCATCGGCCCGAGCGTGGCGGCCTGCGCGTGGGTACGCACGAAGCAGGCCAGTGCGAGCGACAGGCTCACCGCGGCGAAGCTCACGGCCGCGAGCGAGAGCAGCAAGGCGCCCCAGTGGATGCCCGCGAGCGACAGCGCATCGCCACCGATGAGCGGCATGAGCCAGATGCCGGCCGCCAGCATCAGGAGCGCCTGCAACGCGTTCACGCCCAGGTAGGGCAAGGCCTTGGACGCCAGCAGCATCGTGCGCGACACGCCCAGGCTCTGCAGCCGCCCGAGCGCGCCCGAATGGCGCTCCTGCACGAACAGGCTGGACAGCGAGGCCACCACGAAGAACATGCCGAAGATCAGCCACGCCGGCACGTTCTGCTGCACCGAGGTGGGCCGCGGGCCTGCGGTGGAAAAGCGCTCGGCCTGCACCATCGCCTGGATGGACGCGTCGGGCGCCGGGCTGGCGGTGCCGGGCACGGCCAGCGCGAGGCGCGCCTTCAGTTCGCCCGATGCACCGATGAGTTCCGCGCGCAGCGCATTGAAGAGGTTCGCGTCGATGCCCGGTTCGGCCAGCAGCCGGATGTGCGCCTTGGTCGAGAGCGCGGCCGACTCCAGTTCTTCCGAGAGGCCCGGCTCCAGCACGATCACGTACTTGAGCGAGCCGCTGCGAAGGCGCTCCTGCCAGCCTGCACCGAGCGGCTGCGGCGCGCCGTGGCCGCGCTGCCAGATCTGCAGCAGCCACTTGGCCGGCGTCGCGGTGTCGCGCGCATCGACGGCATAGGTCAGCTCGGCCAGCGGCGGGCGGTAGATGTCCTTCAGCGTGAGCGACATCAGCACGATGAAGACCATCGGCATGAGGAACAACACGGCAAGGCCGTGCATGTCGCGCACGAGGGCGAGCAGTTCCTTCTTGATGAGCGCCAGCAGCATGGGTTCGGTCAGTCGCGCAGCGAACGGTGGGTGAGGGTCATGAAAAGTTGTTCGAGGTCGTGGCGGCCGAACTCGGCGTGGCGCACCTGGATGCCCGATGCCTCGAGCGCCGCCAGCACCGGGCCGGGCCCGCTGCCGGGGTTCAGGTGGATGCGCCATTGCGCCGCGCCCTGCTCCACCGTGCCGAAGCGCGACAGCATGTGCACGTCGAGCCCGTCGGCCGCCAGGGTCAGCAGCATCGCACTCCTGGACAGCAGATCGTCCAGAGACCCTTCGCGCAGCACGCGGCCATGGTCCAGGATGACCACGCGGTCGGCAATGGCCTCGATCTCCTCCATGTAGTGCGAGGCGTAGATCACCGCCGCGCCCGCTTGCGCCAGGCTCTTGATGGCATCCAGGATGAACGCGCGCGACTGCGGATCGACGCCGACGGTGGGCTCGTCGAACAGCATGAGCTCGGGTTCGGGCAGCAAAGCGATCGCGAGGTTCAGGCGCCGCTTGAGCCCGCCCGAGAGCCGGTCGGCGCGCACGCGCGTGAACGACTCCAGCTGCGAGAAGTGCACGCAGGCGTCGATGCGCGACTTCCTGCGCGCACCCGCGAGCCGGCTCGCGGCGGCGAAGCACGCGAGGTTCTCGGCCACCGTGAGCATCGGATAGAAGGCCTGCTCCTGCGGCGCGACCGCAATGCGCGTGGGCGCCTTGGCGCGCACCTCGTGCAGCGGCTGGCCGTCGATGCGGATCTCGCCCGACTGCACGGCGAGCGCGCCCGAGAGGTGCGAGATCAGCGTGGTCTTGCCCGCGCCGTTCGGTCCGAGCAACCCCAGCACACAGCCGCGTGGCACGGCGAGCGAGACATCGGCCAGCGCGGGCGCCTCGGCGTGCGGATAGCGGTGACCGAGATTCTTCAGCGCGAGCATCGGTTCAGGCGACGGCAGCCTTGAGATCGCGGAAGAAGCGCTCTTCCTGCTGCGCCTGTTCGCGCAGCTTGCCGGCCAGCGCGGCCGGATCGACGGGCTCGCGCCCCTTGACCATGCGCGCCGCCTTGAGCGCGAAGGCGCGCCAGCCGTCGCCGATGGCGATGAGTCGCTCCGACATCTGCTGCAGTTGCGGCTTATCCAGCAGATGCGCCGCCTCTTGCAGGAAGCCCGCGTAGATGAAGCGGAAGCCCGCCCCGCCCGTGCCGATTTCTTCCTGCATGCGCACCAGGTGGCCGATGAAATCGACGCTGCGCGGATCGGTGGCCGAGAGCCGCTGCATCCGGTTGGCCAGCGTGCGCATGCCGCGCACGCCGACGATGGGAATGGGCGCGAGCATGTTGCGCACGGTCTTGCGGATGGCCTTGGTCACCGAGGCGGCGTCGACCGTCTTGCGCTCGATGGCCTGCGGGTAGTACATGAGCCCCTTGGGTGCGAGCACGCCCTTGGCGAAGCGCGCGCGCGAGAGGTCGGCGCTCGCGCAACGCACGGGTTCCTCGAACACCGGGTCGCTGATGAGGTAGTCGTCGCCGTCCTTGCCGTAGACCAAGAGGTTGTGCGCGTTGAAGTGAAAGCGCATGTTCGGCGGAAAGTACGGCAGCCAGTAGACCGAGGTCTGCAGGCCCACCAGCTGGCCATCGGCCAGCAGCGCATCGAGCCGCTGCTGCCCGGCCTCGGGGCTCCTGAAGGTCTCGAAGCTGAAGCGCGCGGCCATCGGTGCCAGAAGGCCCTTGATGATCGCCTTGGGCGGCATGCGGTACGAGATGAGCGGCAGGCCCGACAGCTTGATGAACGGCAGGTACGCGAAGGACAACGCCGACGACAGGCCCAGCGCCATGCTCTCGGTCATCGGCGCGCCGTGGTGGCGCATCAGGCTGGAGATGACGCCGCTTTCGCAATGCGCCGCCTGTTGGTGCTGGAAGTTCACGGCAGGCCTTGCAAGGTGGGAATCGGAAGGCCCAGCGCGTGGGCGTAGCGCGCAAGCTGCGCCTGGGAGAGCGCCGCGAAATGCCGCGGCTGCAGGTGCCGGCGCACGCGCCATTGCCAGAAGCCACTGGTCTGCGAGAGCAGCGCCACGTCCATGCGGCGCTCGTACATCCAGTATTCGAGCGGCGATGCGAGCCCGGCCTTCGCCCGCTCTTTCGCTTCTTTCGCCTGCTCGACGAGCACGTCGACGGCATGGCTGGTGACGATCTCTTCCGCCTCCCAGCCACGCGAGGTGGTGGTGACGACCCGGCCCTGCGCATCGCGCGCGTACATCAGCTTGGAATGGCCGTCCAGGGTCGCATTGCCCTCCTGCGGAACTGCGTCCAGGTCCATGGCTACACCGCTTCCATATAGATGAAGCCGCTGGAGAAGCGGCCGCTTTCGGGCACGAACATCAGGAGCTTCTGGCCGGGCTGGATGCGCCCGGAGCGGAACAGCTCGTCCAGCATGATGTAAGGCGATGCCGAGCCGGTATTGCCCTTGCGCGCGAGGTTGCTGAACCAGCGCTCGCGCGGAATCGCGAAGCCCATCGCTTCGAGGCAGCGGCTCACGGGCTCGACGAAATAGTTCGACGACAGGTGCGGCAGGAACCAGTCGATGTCCGCCGACCTGAGCCCGCGCTTCTCGATGATGGCCGCGAGCGGCTCGCCGAGCGTGGCGCGCACGATGTTGTCGTTGAGCAGGCGCACGTCCTGCTTGACGGCGAAGGTCGAGTCGCGGTGCCAGTCGGCGGGCGCGGTGCGGGCCCAGCCGTCCAGGCCGCCTTCGGCGTTCTTGTCGGCGCCGGCATACATGCACACCGGCAGTTCGTGCGCGGCCGACGAGAGATCGATCCATTCGACGCGCAGCGACAGCGGCCCGCGCGGCGCGCGCTCCAGCAGCACGGCGCCGGCACCGTCGGACAGCATCCAGCGCAGGAAGTCTTTCTCGAAGGCGAGTTCGGGCCGGGCCTCGAGCGCTTCGAGCTTGTGTTCGAGCTCGGCCTCGAAATTGGAACCGCGCATGACCGCCGATGCGAGCTCCGAGCCCGTGGCCACCGCGCGGCGCGCATCGCCCGCGCGCACCGAGAGCCACGCGTGCTTGAGCGCCGTGGTGCCGGCCAGGCAGATGCCCGCGCAGGCCACCACTTCCAGCCGCGGCCAGCCGAGCTCGCCGTGCACCATCACCGCATGGTTGGGCATGAGCTGGTCGGGGAGCGAGGTGCCGGTGGCCAGGCAATCGACCGGGCCGATGTCGTCGCCCAGCGCGCGGATGGCCGAGGCGGTGAGCTGCGCGTTGGTCATGGCCAGCCGGCCGGTGGCGCGGTCGATCGCGTAGTGGCGCGACTGGATGCCGTTGCTGCGAAGAATCAGCCGCCGCGCACGCGACGCCTTGCCGGCGATGCGGCCGAGGACTTCTTCGATGTCTTCATTGCTGACCGGGGAAAAGGGCAGGAAGGCGGCGGTGCGGGTCAGGAAGACATCAGTCGTCATAGAGGTGGGAGCGGTCCGTGGCGGAGCCCGACGGGCACTCGAATTGGGCTGTCATTTTAGTCAGCCACCCCTTGAACAAAGGTCGCAGAAGCGCCTGCAGCGTCAAGCTCACGGGCACGACCGTGACAATGAGCGCAAGCAGGAACACAACATAGAGCAGCAGCAGGGGCTTGCGCTGCCAGGCGCCGGGTCCGCCGGCCGCCATGATGAGCTTGCCCCAGAGGAAGAAGCTGCGCGTGCCGGCCTTCTCGCTGATGAGCAGGCGTGCATTGGCGCGCACCGCGCCCAGGCCCGCCAGCAGCGGCCCGGTGCCGCGCTCCAGGTCGCCGTGCAGCGCATCGCGCAGCGCACGGCCGAAACGGCCCGAGCTACGAATTTGCGCAGTGCTCAGCCCCGCATCGGGCATGCCCCAGAAGCCGCGCTTGCGGCCCCAGATCAGCCATGCCGGCGTGGTGAAGAAGGTGGCGAGCGTGGGGCCGGGGTCGGTCAGCACCACGTTGTCGACGAGGCGCGCGCCCGCGTCGTCGAGCATGCCCTTGAGCTTTTCATGGGCCAGCAGCCACATGTTGCGGCAGGCGATGACCGTGATCACCGGCTTGCCCGCGAGCAGGCGCCTGGCCAGCGGGTGCTTCAGGAACGCGGTGACCGGCTGCGAAGGCGCGAGAAACCACACCTGATAGGGAAGGATGACGAGGTCGAAATCCTCATCGCCCGTGAGCGAGAGCGGCGCGAGCGGCGGCGGCTTCAGGTGGGCCGATTCCGGGAACGCGTCGAAGAAGGTGATGAACGGCCAGGGGAACGGGAACGGCGCCAGCGGACGCAGGGTTTCCTCGTGCACCTGGATCGACGGATCGGCCCGCAGCGGCGCAACGATCTGCTCGGCAACGCTGTCGAGCTGCCCGGATTGGGAGTAGTGGATCACCAGGACGCGCTTGGGGCGTGCGGCAAGGCCGGGGGGGCTGGCGGAGCTGGGAGAACTGGAGGTCACTGGGTGGGCGGTTTCGAGGGCCGTCGAATGTAAGCCAAGCATCGGCAGAACGCATCTGCCATTGGTCATGCCGTCGCGCCGATCCCACGACCGGGGCTGTCCCCAATAGCAAAAAAGGGGCCGCCCCTTCCGGCGCGGCCCCTCCCGACTGTGCGAACGAGCGGTTGGTGCAGGCGCTCAGCGCACCTTGCCTTCCTTCCAGGCGCCCAGCAGCTTGTTGTAGTCGATGGTCTCGCCCTTGGGCTTTTCGTTGGCCAGCTTCTTCCACGGCGCGTGATCGTCGCTCAGGTACTTGGCCGGATCGCCCTTGGCATTGAGCTTGGGCGCGCAATGGGCCATGCCGGCGCGCTCCAGGCGCGCCATCACGTTGTCCATCTCGTCGGCCAGGTTGTCCATCGCCTTCTGCGGGGTCTTCTCGCCCGTCACGGCCTCGGCCACGTTCTTCCACCAGAGCTGCGCGAGCTTCGGATAGTCGGGCACGTTGGTGCCGGTCGGGGTCCATGCCACGCGCGCGGGGCTGCGGTAGAACTCGATCAGGCCGCCGTACTTGTTGGCGTTCTGCGTGAAGTAGTCCGAGCGGATATCGCTGTCGCGAATGAAGGTCAGGCCGGTGATCGACTTCTTCAGCGACGTCGTCTTGGCGGTGATGAACTGCGCGTAGAGCCAGGCGGCGGCCGTCTTGTTGGCGTCATGGCCCTTGAAGAAGGTCCACGAGCCCACGTCCTGGTAGCCGTTCTGCATGCCCTGCTTCCAGTACGGACCGTTCGGGCCGGGGGCCATGCGCCACTTGGGCGAGCCGTCGTCGTTCACCACGGGCAGACCCTTCTTGGTCATGTCGGCCGTGAAGGCCGTGTACCAGAAGATCTGCTGGGCGATCTGGCCCTGCGCGGGCACCGGGCCGGATTCGCCGAAGGTCATGCCCATGGCTTCCTTGGGCGCGTACTTCTTCATCCAGTCGATGTACTTGGTGAGCGCGTACACGGCGGCCGGCGAGTTGGTGGCGCCACCGCGCGAGACCGAAGCGCCCGTGGGCGTGCACTTGTCAGCAGCCACGCGGATGCCCCACTCGTCGATCGGCATGCCGTTGGGGATGCCCTTGTCGGCCGCGCCGGCCATGGAGAGCCACGCATCGGTGAAGCGCCAGCCGAGCGACGGGTCCTTCTTGCCGTAGTCCATGTGGCCGTAGATCGGCTTGCCGTCGATGGTCTTCACGTCGACGCTGAAGAACTCGGCGATGTCCTCGTAGGCGCTCCAGTTGAGCGGCACGCCCAGGTTGTAGCCGTACTTGGCCTTGAACTTGTCCTGCAGGTCCTTGCGCGCGAACAGGTCGGCGCGGAACCAGTACAGGTTGGCGAACTGCTGGTCGGGCAACTGGTAGAGCTGGCCGTCGGGCGCGGTGGTGAAGCTGGTGCCGATGAAGTCCTTGAGGTCGAGCCCCGGGTTGGTGAACTCCTTGCCCGCGCCGCCCATGTACTCGGTCAGCGACATGATCTTGCCGTAGCGGTAGTGCGTGCCGATCAGGTCGGAGTCGGACACCCAGCCGTCGTAGATCGACTTGCCCGACTGCATCGAGGTCTGCAGCTTCTCGACCACGTCGCCTTCCTGGATCAGGTCGTGCTTGACCTTGATGCCGGTGATTTCCTCGAAGGCCTTGGCCAGCGTCTTGGATTCGTACTCATGGGTGGTCAGCGTTTCGGAAACGACCGACACCTCCTTCACGCCCTTGGCCTGCAGCTTCTTGGCGGCGTCGATGAACCACTTCATCTCTTCCATCTGCTTGTCCTTGGACAGGGTCGACGGCTGGAATTCGCTGTCGATCCATTTCTTCGCCTCGGCCTCGCCGGCCGACGCAGCACCGTGCGCGGCGAACATCGCCGCTGCCAGTGCCAATGCCGTGTAGCGCATCTTCATGAATGTGTCTCCTCGGTTGTGCTTCCCCGGTTTTTCCATCGCGGCTCCGGGGAGGCGGAGAGCCGGACGCGTCTCGAAAATCGGTAGGCCTAGCCTTTGCGCATCACAAGGGCCAGCACGAACATCGACAGCACGAAGCTGATCCAGATCGAGGGCTCGGCCTCCAGGCTCATCCACTCCTGGAACTTGCCGGCCAGGCCGATGAAGATCAGGTTCACGTAGGCCGCGGACAGCAGGCCGATGAAGAGCCGGTCGCCGCGCGTCGTGGCAATGGGCAGCCAGCCGCGCCGCATGACCGTGGGCGACTTGAACTCCCACACCGTCATGCCGACCAGCATGAGCGCGATGCAGATGAAGAACACGGCCACCGGGGTGGTCCAGACCATCCAGTCGAACATCTTTCGACCTCCTTAAACGCGGCCCATCGCGAAACCCTTCGCGATGTAGTGACGCACGAACCAGATCACGATCGCGCCCGGAACGATGGTGAGCACGCCCGCCGCAGCCAGCGTCGCCCAGTCCATGCCCGAGGCGCTCACCGTGCGCGTCATCGTCGCGACGATGGGCTTGGCATTCACGCTGGTGAGCGTGCGCGCCAGCAGCAGCTCGACCCAGCTGAACATGAAGCAGAAGAACGCCGCCACGCCCACGCCCGCCTTGATGAGCGGCAGGAAGATGGTGAGGAAGAAGCGCGGGAACGAATAGCCGTCGATGTACGCCGTCTCGTCGATCTCGCGCGGAATGCCGCTCATGAAGCCTTCCAGGATCCACACCGCCAGCGGCACGTTGAACAAGAGGTGCGCGAGCGCCACGCCCAGGTGCGTGTCCATGAGGCCCACGGTGCTGTAGAGCTGGAAGAACGGCAGCAGGAACACCGCGGGCGGCGTCATGCGGTTGGTCAGCAGCCAGAAGAACACGTGCTTGTCGCCAAGGAACGAATAGCGCGAGAACGCGTAGGCCGCCGGCAGCGCCACGGCGAGCGAGATCACCGTGTTGATCGCCACGTAGATCAGGCTGTTGATGTAGCCCGAGTACCACGACTCGTCGGTGAAGATGCGCGCGTAGTTGGCCCAGGTGAGCTGCTGCGGGAAGAACGAGAAGCTCGAGAGAATTTCCTCGTTCGTCTTGAAGCTCATGTTGATCATCCAGTAGATGGGCAACAGCGCGAACAGGATGTACAGCAGCAAGAAGATGCTGCGCTTGTGGAATCTCTTCTCAGACATGTTGGCCCCCTTGGCGCTGCGCGCCTTCCCCCCGAGGGGGCGCATCCGCCTCGAGGCGGCTCGGCGACGGATTCATTTCTCCACCTCCACTTCCTGCGTACCCACCCGCTGCATCCAGTTGTAGAGCACGAAGCAGAACAAGAGAATGATCAGGAAATAAATGAGCGAGAACGCCGCCGCCGGCCCGAGGTCGAACTGACCCACCGCCTTCTGCGTGAGGTACTGGCTCAGGAACGTGGTCGCGTTGCCCGGCCCGCCGCCCGTCAGCACGAAGGGCTCCGTGTAGATCATGAAACTGTCCATGAAGCGCAGCAGCACCGCGATCATCAGCACGCCGCGCATCTTGGGCAGCTGGATGTAGCGGAACACCGCGAACTTGCTCGCGCCGTCGATGCGCGCAGCCTGGTAGTACGCGTCGGGAATCGAGCGCAGGCCCGCATAGCAGAGCAACGCCACCAGCGGCGTCCAGTGCCACACGTCCATCACCAGCACCGTGAGCCAGGCGTCGGTCGCGCTGCCCGTGTAGTTGTAGTCGATGCCCATGACCTGCAGCGCATGGCCCAGGAGGCCAATGTCGGCGCGGCCGTAGATCTGCCAGATGGTGCCCACCACGTTCCAGGGAATCAGGAGCGAGAGCGCCACCACCACCAGCACCGCCGACGACTTCCAGCCCTTGGCCGGCATCGAGAGCGCCAGGCCGATGCCCAGCGGAATCTCTACCAGCAGCACCGACAGCGAGAAGCCCAGCTGGCGCCACAGCGCCTGGTGCAGCTCGTCGTCGCGCATCACCGAAGCGAACCACTCGGTGCCCACGAACACGCGGCGCTCGGGCGAGATGATGTCCTGCACCGAGTAGTTGACCACCGTCATCAGCGGCACGATGGCCGAGAAGGCCACGCAGATCAGCACCGGCAGCACGAGCCACCAGGCTTTTTGATTGATCGGCTTGTTGGTTGCGTTCATGCGACCAGTTCCTCGTCCTTGTAATAGCAGGTGTGGGCATCGAGCACCCGCAGCCACACCGTGTCTCCCACTGCGGGCGGCTGCTCGTCGGAGTGCAGCCGCACCTTGATCACGCTGCCGTCGACCTGCGCGCTCAGCATCGCGTGCGTGCCGACGTCCTGCACCTGCTTGACCACCGCGGGCACGGCGCCCGCGGCACCGGCGTTCGACAGGCGCAGGTACTCGGGGCGGATGCCGATCTTCAGCGGCCCCTGCGGCAGTTCGCGTGTCGGCACGAGCGGCGTGCCCGCCACTTCGAGCGCGCCGTTCGCGCTTTTCGCCGACAGGAAGTTCATGCCCGGCGAACCGATGAAGTGGCCGACGAAGGTGTGGGCGGGCCGCTCGAACAGCGCCTCGGCGCTGCCCACCTGCACGGCCTTGCCGCGCGTCATGACCACCACCTCTTCGGCGAAGGTGAGCGCCTCGACCTGGTCGTGCGTCACGTAGATGAGCGTGAGCTTCAGCTCGCGATGGATCTGCTTCAACTTGCGGCGCAGCTGCCACTTCAGGTGCGGGTCGATCACCGTGAGCGGCTCGTCGAAGAGCACGGCCGACACGTCGCTGCGCACCAGGCCCCGGCCCAGCGAGATCTTCTGCTTGGCGTCGGCCGCCAGGCCCGCCGCGCGCTGGTTGAGCTGGCCGCTCATGTCCAGCATCTCGGCGATCTCGCCCACGCGCTTCTTGATCTGGTCTTCGGGCACCTTGCGGTTGCGCAGCGGGAACGCGAGGTTCTCGGCCACGGTCATGGTGTCGTAGATCACCGGGAACTGGAACACCTGCGCAATATTGCGCTCCTGCGGCGTGGCGCGCGTCATGTCGCGGCCGTCGAAGGTCACCGAGCCATGCGACGGCACCAGCAGGCCCGAGATGATGTTGAGCATGGTCGTCTTGCCGCAGCCCGAAGGGCCGAGCAAGGCATACGCGCCGCCGTCGCGAAAACTCATCTTCAGCGGCAGCAGCGCATAGTCGCTGTCTTGCGTGGGGTTGGGGCGGTAGGCGTGGGCCAGGTCGAGATCGATGCGTGCCATCTCAGTTTCCTTTGCGCCATGCGGGCGCGAGCGCCAGCTTTTCGCTGGCATCGAACACATAGGCTTGGCGAGCGCTGAAGTACAGCGTGATCGAAGCGCCCAGCTCGAAGCGGTGCACGCCGGTGAGCTGCGCCACCAGTTCGCCCACTGGCGTATCGACGTGCACGAAGGTGTCGGAGCCCGAGATCTCGGCCAGCTCCACCTTGCCGGGCAAGGCGATGTCGCCCTCGCCCGCGCCCACGTTCAATGCACTCGCGCGCAGCCCGACGGTGACCGCGCCCGAAACACTTTCGGGCAACGCCAGCGCCAGCGCCGGACCACCCGCCAGTTGCACCTGGCCGGCCGTTGCGGTGCCGGCCAGAAGGTTCATCGGCGGATCGCTGAAGGCGCGCGCCACGCGCAGCGACTGCGGCGCATGAAACACCTCGGCGGTCGGGCCGTATTGCAGCAGTTCGCCCGCGTCCATCACGGCCGTGTAGCCACCGAGCAGCAATGCCTCGCCGGGTTCGGTGGTCGCGTAGATCACCGTGGAGTCGCCGGTGGCGAAGAGCTGCGTGAGCTCCTCGCGCAGGCCCTCGCGCAGCTTGTAGTCCAGGTTCACCAGCGGCTCGTCGAGCAGCATCAGCGGTGCGTTCTTGGCCAGCGCACGCGCCAGCGCCACGCGCTGCTGCTGCCCGCCCGAGAGCTCGGCCGGCAGGCGGTCCAGGAACATGCCGATGTGCAGCTTGTCGGCCAGCGCCTTCACGCGCGCATCGATGTTCTTCTCGCCGCGCAGCTTGAGCGGCGAGGCGATGTTGTCGGACACCTTCAGCGACGGGTAGTTGATGAACTGCTGGTAGACCATGGCGACGTTGCGCTCGCGCACCGGCATGCCGGTCACGTCCTTTCCGTCGACCAGCACCTTGCCCGTCGTCGGCGTATCGAGCCCCGCCATCAGGCGCATCAGGCTGGTCTTGCCGGCCTGCGTGGCGCCCAGCAGCACGGTCACCGCGCCGCTCTTGGGCACGATGCTCTGTTCGTAGAGCCATGTCTGCGCGCCGACCTTCTTGGTGACGCGCTCCAGAGTCAGCTGCATCAGCTCACCTCCACTTCCGCTTTGTTGTTCTTCGCGTTGGCCTGCAGCCAGGCCGCGACCTGCTCGCGCTCGGCCGGCGTGTAGTGCAGGCCCAGCTTGGAGCGGCGCCAGAGCACGTCGTCCGAGCTCACGGCCCATTCATGGGTCTGCAGGAAGCGCAGTTCGCGCTCGTGCAGGTCGGGCGCCACGGCGGGGCCCAGGTCGGCCAGCGATTTCGCATCGCCCAGCAGTTGCGACACCCGGGCGCCGTAGGCGCGCGCCAGGCGGCGCGTGAGCTTGCCGTAGAGCCATGGGTATTTCGCCTGCACGGCCGACACGAAACGTTCGAAATCGTCGTCGGGCCGCCGCGCGGCGCCGATCCATGCCGACAGGTCGCCACCGGCGAGGAACGCGCCATCGGTCCAGGCGGGACGCTGCGCGTTCGACTGGCCCAGCATCTTGCCGACCTCGTCGGCCGCGTCCTCCGCGAGCTTGCGGAAGGTGGTGATCTTGCCGCCCCACACCGACAGCAGCGGCGCGGCGGTGGTGTTCGACTCGAGCATGTAGTCGCGCGTGACGGCCGAAGGGTCGCCCGAGGCGTCGTCCAGCAGCGGGCGCACGCCCGAGTAGGTCCACACCACGTCGGCCGGCACGATGGCCTTCTCGAAATAGCGGCTGGCCTGCGTGCAGAGGTAGTCGATCTCTTCCTGTGCGATGCGCGCGGCGCCGGGGTCGTCGCCGTTCAGCTCGATGTCGGTGGTGCCGATCAGCGTGAACTCGTCCTGGTAGGGGATCGCGAAGATGATCCGCTTGTCGGGGTTCTGGAAGATGTAGGCATGGTCGTGCTCGAACAGGCGCGGCACGATGATGTGGCTGCCCTTCACCAGGCGCAGGCTCTTGGTGGCCAGCGATTCGCCCTTGGCCGATTGCGCCACGCCGCGCAGGAACGATTCGGCCCACGGGCCCGCGGCATTCACCACGGCGCGCGCACGCACGGTGCGCGTTCCCTGCGGGCCTTCGAGCGTGGCCGTCCAGCCATCGGCATCGCGACGCGCATGGGTGCAGCGAGTGCGCGTGAGCACCTGGGCGCCGCGCGCCTGCGCATCGAGCGCGTTCAGCACCACCAGGCGCGCGTCGTCGACCCATCCGTCGGAATACACGAAGCCGCGCTTGTATTGGTCCTTCAATGGCTTGCCGGCCGCGTGCTTGCGCAGGTCGACGCTGCGCGAGCCCGGCAGCACTTCGCGCTTGGCGAGATGGTCGTACATGAACAGGCCGATGCGGATCATCCAGGCCGGCCGCATCGAGGGGTCGTGCGGCATCACGAAGCGCAGCGGCCACATGATGTGCGGCGCGCTCTTGAGCAGCACCTCGCGCTCCTGCAGCGCCTTGCGCACGAGCGAGAACTCGTAGTACTCCAGGTAGCGCAGGCCGCCGTGGATCAGCTTGGTGGAAGAAGAAGACGTGTGCGAGGCGAGGTCGTCCTTTTCGCACAGCACGACGCGCCAGCCGCGGCCGGCAAGGTCGCGTGCGATGCCGCAGCCGTTGATGCCGCCGCCGACGATCAGCACATCGCATTCGGTCGTTGGCAGAGGCGAGTCAGGGGAGAAATCGCTCACAGGAATGGGGCCCGTTGAATCGTGACTTTGGTCACTGGAGGGCGCCATTGTATTTTCGGTTTTTTTCATTTGGATTCCTTTTGGCGCGATTTTCCTCCGAGTTTTCCCTTAGTCGGGTTCGTTTTGGTTCGCTTTAAAGTGACCCGGCCTGTACCCTCCCTGCAGTCTTCCTGCTTTCCACGACGCCCCTGTGAATTCCAACCCGCGCCAGATCAACCTCCTGGACACCGTGCGCACGCGCGGCTCCGTCACCGTCGAGCAACTGGCCGACATGCTGGGCGTGACCCTGCAGACCGTGCGGCGCGACGTGCAGCGGCTGGCCGACGAGGGATTGCTCACGCGCTTTCACGGCGGCGTGCGCGTACCCAGCTCGACCACCGAGAACATCGGCTACCAGCAGCGCGAAACCCTGCACGCCGAAGGCAAGGCGCGCATCGCGCAGCGCGTGGCCGAGCTGGTGCCCAACGACTGCTCGCTGATCCTGAACATCGGCACCACCACCGAGGCCATCGCCAAGGCGCTGATGCGCCACACGGGCCTGCGCGTGATCACCAACAACCTGAACGTGGCGACCATCCTGAGCGGCAACGCCTCGTGCGAGGTGATCGTGGCCGGCGGCTCGGTGCGCGCGCGCGACCGCGCCATCGTGGGCGAGGCCACCATCGATTTCATCCGCCAGTTCAAGGTGGACATCGCGCTCATCGGCGTCTCGAGCATCGAGGCCGACGGGTCGCTGCGCGACTTCGACCTGCGCGAGGTGAAGGTGGCGCAGACCATCATTGCGCAGGCGCGCGAGGTGTGGCTCGCGGCGGACGCGAGCAAGTTCAACCGGCCGGCGATGATCCAGCTGGGCACGCTCTCGCAGATCGATCGCCTCTTCACCGACGCTGCGCCGCCCGCGCCGTTCGCCGACCTGCTGCATGCCGCGCAGGTGCGCCTCGAGATCGCACGCGGCCACTGAAACAAGGAACGGATTCCGAATGACGACCACCTACCTGCTCGCCCTCGACCAAGGCACCTCCAGCTCCCGCAGCATCGTGTTCGACCGCGAGGGCCGCATCGTCGCCATCGCGCAGAAGGAGCTCACGCAGATCTACCCGCAGCCCGGCTGGGTCGAGCACGACCCGATGGAAATCTGGCGCAGCCAGCTCGCCACCGCGCGCGACGTGCTCGTGAAGGCGAAGCTCAAGCCCGCCGACATCCACGCCATCGGCATCACCAACCAGCGCGAGACCACCGTGCTGTGGAACCGCAAGACCGGCCAGCCTGTTCATCACGCCATCGTCTGGCAGGACCGCCGCGCCGAGCCGCTGTGCGCGCAGCTGCGCGAGGAAGGCATGACGGACACCATCCGCGAGAAGACCGGCCTCGTGATCGACGCGTACTTCTCCGGCACCAAGCTGCGCTGGCTGCTGGACAACGTGCCCGGCGCGCGCGCCCAGGCCGAGCGCGGCGAGCTGGCCTTCGGCACCGTCGACAGCTGGCTCATGTGGCAGCTCACCGGCGGCAAGGTGCACGTGACGGACGTGAGCAACGCCTCGCGCACGATGCTGTTCAACGTGCACAGGAACGAATGGGACGCCGAGCTGCTCGCCGCACTGAAGATTCCGGCCGCGCTGCTGCCGACGGTGCAGCCGTCGAGCTCGCACTTCGCCGACACCGATGCCGAACTGCTGGGCCACACCCTGCCCATCGGCGGCGTGGCGGGCGACCAGCAGAGCGCCCTCTTCGGCCAGGCCTGCTTCGAGGCCGGCATGGCCAAGAACACCTACGGCACCGGCTGTTTTTTGCTGATGCACACGGGCGGCGCGTTCCAGCCTTCGCACAACGGCCTGCTCGTGACCAGCGCCGCGCAGACCGACACCACGCCGCAGTACGCGATGGAAGGCAGCGTGTTCGTCGGCGGCGCGGTGGTGCAGTGGCTGCGCGACGGGCTCAAGGCGATCAAGGGCAGCGCCGAGGTGCAGTCGCTCGCCGAGAGCGTGCCCGACGCGGGCGGCGTGATGATGGTGCCGGCCTTCACCGGCCTCGGCGCGCCCTACTGGGACGCCGATGCGCGCGGCACGATCACCGGGCTCACGCGCGGCACGACCGTCGCGCACATCGCGCGCGCCGCGCTGGAAAGCATCGCCTACCAGAGCGCCGCGCTGCTGCAGGCCATGAGCCGCGACGCGGTGGCAGCCGGCGGCAAGCCGGTGGCCGAACTGCGCGTGGACGGCGGCGCGAGCGTCAACGACCTGCTGATGCAGTTCCAGGCCGACCTGCTGGGCATTCCGGTGGTGCGGCCCGAAGTCATCGAGACCACCGCGCTCGGCGCCGCGTACCTCGCGGGCCTGTCGACCGGCGTCTATGCCGATGCACGCCAGCTCTCCAAACTGTGGAAGGTGGAGCGGCGCTTCCTGCCGACGATGGGCCGCGCGCAGGCCGGGGAATCGATGGCGCGCTGGGAGCGCGCGGTGCGTCAGGCCACGGCGACCTGAGGTTTTTTTCGGGCTACCAGCCCCAGACCAGGCGCCGCGCGACCCAGCCGGTGCCCCCGGTTTCGTGCGTGACCTTGACCCAGTCGCCCCGGCGCTCGAGGGTTCTGAGCACATCGCCGTAGACCGCCCGCTTCACGACCGGGCTGCGCGCGCTCGGCGACTTGCGCAGCACGGCCACCTTCGCCTTCACCACGTGGTGCGGCGTCTTGTGGGTCATCGGCCGGAAGATCCAGGCCTTGTCGTTCTCGAAGTCGCTGACGCGCAACCAATCGCCCTTCCTGCCGATGACGCGGAACGGGTAGCCCTTGCTCACGGTCCAGTGCGTCTCGTAGCGCTGGCCGGGGCCGGTGCGCATGTTCAGTGTGTTGACCGCGACGCTGACCATCTGTTTCTGGGGTGCGGCCGACGCGGAAGGCAGGGCCATCCACGAGAGGACGAAGGCGAGCAGGAGCGCGGGCAGCCGGCTGAATCTGGACATGGAGGGAGGTTTCCTTTCTAGGGGCTTCGGGAATGTCCGGCGGGGACGTGCCTTGCCGGGCGAGCCCATCTGGGGCCGTGCGGCGCGATAAGTTCCGCGGGATATCCCGAAGCGCCTGCATAGCCCCCGCGACCATCGGGACACTGGGCCTCGCAGCGCATGCGCCGACGCAGAATGCGCACGCCCCCGACTCGCCGCGTTGCCCGCTTGACTTCTTTTCCCCCCGACGCACCCGTTCCCCGAAACGCCTCCCGCAAGAGCGCCCTGCTCGCCTGCGGCGTGGTCGGTGCCACGCTCTTCGCACTGATCGCGCTGGGCCACGACGGCCGCCGCATCGCCCAGCTCGCGGTGCTCGCAGCGCCGATGGTGCTGTGGCTCGCGTGGCCGTTGCGCAGCGCGCGCATGCGGCGCTTGCGCACGGTGCTCGTGTGGCTCTGGGCCATGGGCTTCGCGCTGGACGGCGCGGTGCGCGCGTACCTGCTCGACACCTACCAGGCCGCGCCCGACGGCGCGATGGTGCTCGGCGCGGCGGCCAACACCAATGCGCGCGAAAGCACGGAATACCTGTGGATGCATTGGCGCTCGGCCGTCGTCTGGTCGGGGGCGCTCGCTGTGGCCGGCGTGCTCGTGGGCATGTTCGCGCGGCGCGGCGCGGCCTTCGATGCGACTGAATCTTCCGTGCGCGCATCGCGGTCACCGTTCTGGACGCGGTCGCTGGTGCTCGTCGTGCTGCTGATCGCCTGCGTGGCCTATGCGAGCAAGCCGTGGCGCCGGTTGCATCCCGCGATCTTCTGGGCCGGCTGGTCGCAGTCGGTGCACACGCTGCGCGCCGCCTGGGCCGACCAGGAGAAGGTGCGCGACCGCGCGATGGCGCAGGCCCGGGCCATCGCGCCCGTGGCGTTGCAGGCCGGCCCTTCCACGGTGGTGCTGGTCATCACCGACAGCATCAACCGCGACAACATGGCGCTCTACGGCTACGGCCGCCCGACCACGCCGCGCCTGCAGGCGCACAAGGCGCAGGCCGGCGACCAGATGGCGGTGCTGAAGAACGCGTGGTCGGTGGATGCGAGCACCCTGCCCGCGCTGCGCAACATGTTCCACTTCGGTCTGCCGGAGAGTGAGAACCCGCCGCACCTGCTGGCCCTGGCACGCGCTGCCGGCTACAAGGTCTGGTGGATCAGCAACCACGACGACCTGGCCATCGAGCAGCAGCACGCGCGCCTGGCCGACGTGGTGGACATGGTCAACCGGACGCCGGGCCGCGCCAGCGCCTCGCTGGACGGCGAGATCCTGGACTGCGTGCAGGAGGCCTTTGCCGACACGAGCACCGACCGCAAGCTCATCGTGGTCCACCTGATGGGCGCGCACCCGCACTACAGCCTGCGCTTTCCCGAGAATGCCAACCCGTTCGACGACGACGTCGATGCGGTCGAGACCGGCCTCGTGAAGGACGGCCGCTCCGCCTGGGTGCGGCGCTTTCGCCAGGAGTACGACGCGGCGCTGCTGTATCACGACTTCGTGGTGTCCGAGCTGCTGCAGCAGACGCGCAGCGCGGGCAAGCCGGACGAATACCGCGCGTGGATGTACCTCTCGGATCACGGCCAGGAGGTCGGCCACGGCAGCGACCGCGCGGGCCACAGCCCGTCGACCGCGTCGGGCTACCGCATCCCGGCCGTCGTCTGGCGCAACCGCGAACCGCTGCCGGACGGTGCCGCGCAACAGCAGCCCTTTCGCGCGGACTGGGCAGGGTGGACGCTGATGGACCTGCTCAAGCTCCAGTGGAACGGGCAGATGCCCGAGCGCAATGTGCTGGGCGATGCCTACCGGTGGCAGGCGCCGAAGATCCCGGTGGCCGTCGAGTCGTTCTCGCGCTGACAGGGAACCGGGGGCTCAGGCCAGGATACGCGGAACAGGCTTTGCCGGGCCGCGGATGCCGCCCCGCCAGCGGGAAGGCGAAAACACGAAGTGCGCGCCGCGTGGACGGCGCGCCTTGCTCAATGCGCCGGGACGAGGAAGTCCTGGCTGATCCGCCCACCCAGTTCGTTCACCCGGTCGAGGAACTGCGTGAGGTAGGCATGCAGCCCGGTCGCCAGGATCTCGTCGACCCGCGCGTACTGCAGGTCGGCCAGGAGCTTGCCGGCGCGGCGCTGGGTTTCGGCGCTCTGCTCGTTCTGCACCTTCGCGAGGTTGTTGACCACCTCGGCCAGGCTCGCGTGCAGCGAACGCGGCATGTCGGCGCGAAGAATCAAGAGCTCGGCCACGCGCTCGGGCTTGATCACGTCGCGGTACACCTTGCGGTAGACCTCGAAGGCCGAGACGCTGCGCAGGATCGCGCTCCAGTGATAGAAGTCGTACTCCTGGTCTTCCTCGGTGGCGGCACCGAAGAACTCGCTGTTCAGCGCGTGGAACTTCACGTCCACCAGCCGCGCGGTGTTGTCGGCGCGTTCGAGAAAAGTGCCCAGGCGCGAGAAGTAGAACGCCTCGTCCTGCAGCATCGTGCCCAGCGTCACGCCGCGCGAGAGGTGCGAGCGGAACTTGACCCATTCGAAGAACTGGCCCGGGTCGCGCTCGAAATCGCCCGCACGCAGCATGCGGTTGACTTCGAGCCAGGTGGTGTTCTGCGTTTCCCAGGCCTCGGTGGTGAGCGCGCCGCGCACGGCACGCGCGTTCTCGCGCGCGGCCTTCAGGCAGGAGACGATCGAGGAGGCATTGCTCTCGTCCTTGACCATGAACTCCATCACGTCGTGCGGCGTGATCTGCTCGTACTTCTTGTTGTACAGCGGCAGCAGTTCGCTGATGGACAGCACGCCCTGCCAGCCGTACTTGGCCACTTCGGCCGACTGCGGCAGGAGCGAGGTCTGGTAGTTGACGTCCAGCATGCGCGCGGTGTTCTCGGCGCGCTCGGTGTAGCGGGACATCCAGTAGAGGTGATCTGCGGTGCGTGAAAGCATCGTGTGTTCTCCTAATTCCTTCTTGCTTGCACTCAGACCGATGACGTTTGGGTTTGGCTTTGCGACTGGGACTGCGAGGGCGCCTTGGGCGCGCGCTCGGCCTCCAGAATCCAGGTGTCCTTGGTGCCGCCGCCTTGCGACGAGTTGACCACCAGCGAACCCTCTTTGAGCGCCACGCGCGTGAGGCCGCCCGGCACCATCTGCACTTCCTTGCCCGAGAGCACGAAGGGACGCAGGTCGATGTGGCGCGGCGCGATGCCGGCGTCGACAAAAGTCGGCGAGGTCGACAGGCTCAGCGTGGGCTGCGCGATGTAGCCGTCGGGCTTGGCGATCACGGCCTTCTTGAAGTCCTCGATCTCGGCGTGCGTGGCAGCCGGGCCGATCAGCATGCCGTAGCCGCCGGCGCCGTGCACCTCCTTCACGACCAGGTCCTTCATGTTGTCCAGCGTGTACTGCAGCTCGTCCTTGTTGCGGCACATGTAGGTGGGCACGTTCTTCAGGATCGGCTTCTCGCCGAGGTAGAACTCGATCATCTTGGGCACGTAGGGGTAGATCGACTTGTCGTCGGCCACGCCGGTGCCCACCGCATTGCAGATCACCACGTTGCCCGCGCGGTAGGCGCGCATGAGGCCGGCCGTGCCGAGCGTGGAGGTGGAGCGGAACACGTCGGGGTCCAGGAAGTCGTCGTCCACGCGGCGGTAGATGACGTCCACGCGCCGGGGGCCGCGCGTGGTGCGCATGTAGACGAAGTCGTCCTTGACGAACAGGTCCTGCCCCTCGACCAGCTCGATGCCCATCTGCTGCGCGAGGAAGGCGTGCTCGAAGTAGGCGCTGTTGTACATGCCGGGCGTGAGCACCACCACCGTGGGCTCGGCCGTGGCCGGGGGTGCGCTCGCGCGCAGGGTTTCCAGCAGCAGGTCGGGGTAGTGGGCGACCGGCGCGATGCGGTTCTGGTTGAAGAGCTCGGGGAAGAGCCGCATCATCATCTTGCGGTTCTCCAGCATGTAGCTCACGCCGCTGGGCACCCGCAGGTTGTCTTCGAGCACGTAGTACTCGCCGTTGCCGTCGGCATCGGGGGCGCGGACGATGTCGATGCCCGAGATGTTCGAATAGACGTTGTGCGGCACCGTGACGCCCATCATCTCGGGGCGGAACTGCGCGTTGTTCAGGATCTGCTCGGCCGGAATGATGCCGGCCTTGATGATTTCCTGGTCGTGGTAGACGTCATGCAGGAAGCGGTTGAGCGCCGTCACGCGCTGCACCAGCCCCTTTTCCATGCTGTCCCACTCGTGGGCGGGAATGATGCGGGGCAGCAGGTCGAATGGAATGAGCCGCTCGGTGCCCGAGCCGTCCTCGTCCTTGGCGCCATACACCGCGAAGGTGATGCCGACCCGGCGGAAGATCAGTTCCGCCTCTTCGCGCCGCGATCGCATCACCTCACCGGGTTGCTTCGCAAGCCATTGGTCGTAGCGCTTGTAGTGCTGTCGGATTGCAGCCCCCGCATAGGGCAACTGCTCATACATCTCATCGAATTTGTGCATGGAACGACCAATCTCCTTGAGCCATAGCTTAGCAAGTTCAGGGCCAGTAGAACCCCTTATGCGAAGCCGAAAGACCGGGAAATGGCCGTTGCCGCGCTATCCCTTCGTGCGGGCCGTGAGAAATTCCTTGATGCGCTTGCCGCTTTCGTCGCTGTAGAGGCTTTCGACCAGCACGCCGCGCTCGGCCTCGAGTTGCTCCCGGCGGCTGCGGCCGCGCGCCGAATAAACCAGCTCCTTGATGCGGGCCTGCACGTCGAACGGGCCTTGCGCGAGCTTCTGCGCCCAGGCGAGCGCGACGGCGTAGGCCGTGCCGCGCGGCACGATCCTGTTCACCACGCCCCAGTCATGCAGCCGCCGGGCATGCTGGACCGAGCCGCCCAGCAGGATCTCGATCACGGCCTGCGGCGGCAGCGAGCGCACCAGCGAATCGGTGCCACCGCCGTCGATCGACAGGCCGAAGTTGACGTTGGACATCACGAATTCCGCATCCTCGGCCGCCACGACCAGGTCGCACGCCAGGCAAAGCGAAAAGCCGCTGCCCGCCGCCGTGCCCTCCACGGCGGCGATGACGGGCTGGGGTGCTTCCTGCATCGCCATGACCCATTCGTTCAGCGCGTCGGAATGGGCCAGCTGCTCCGATTGCGGGAGCTTGCGCTGCCGCACGAGCCGCCGCAGGTCGCCGCCGACGCAGAAATGCTCGCCCTCCCCGGTCAGCACGATCGCGCGGACGGTGCGAAAGCCCGCAGCGGCACGTATCGCCTTCGCGGCGGCGCGGTAGATCGACGGATTGACGGTGTTGCGCGCCGCGGGGTTGCTGATGGTCAGCACCAGCACGGCTCCCTCGCGGTGCATCTGGAGTTTCGCGGCAGAGGCGGGAGCTGCCCCGGCGCTGGTGATGGCAGGCACGGCCGCGGACATCATGGCGCCCGCCTGCCGATGGGTTGGTGCCGACGCCTGTTCTTGTGAAACATGCCGCCTCCTCATGTTGTTTCGGAACGATATAACGCATCAGGCGCCGCGATTCGCGACGAAGCAACCCGCCATCTCCCTTTGGTTTAACAATTAGTTCACAGTTTTGGCGATTACCCCGTCAGTGCCGCTCGACCAGCGCATCGACGACCATGGCGCCTTCGCCCCTGGCGCCGACCATCACCGGATTGACGTCGATGGAGGCGATGCCGCCCGGCGCCGCGGCGATCAGCCGGCCCACCGCCACGACCACCGCGCAGAGCGCCGCCACGTCCAGCGGCGGTTCTCCCCGCACGCCCTCCAGCAGGGGCGCGATGCGCAATCCCTTGAGCGCCGCATGCACGCCGGCAGCGTCGAAAGGCGGGATCAGCACCGCGATGTCCTGCAGCGCTTCCACGTACTTGCCGCCATCGCCCACCACCACGACCGGCCCGAAGACCGGGTCGTGGCGCGCGCCCACCATGAATTCGTGCCGCCCCTTGTGCATGGCTGCGACGACCACGCCCTCCTGCGCCGCGCCGAGGTCCGCCAGCCTGGCCCACTGGGCATCGAACAACGCCGCGGCTGCATCGGCGCTGTCGACGTACAGCGCCACCAGCCCGTGCTCCGACTTGTGCGGCACGTCGGCCGAACAGGCCTTCACCACTGCCGGGCCGCCCACCGCGCCCCAGGCATCGCGCGCCTCGGCCGCACTGCGGCAAAGGCGATGCGCCACCACGGGAATGCCGTGCGCGGCCAGCAGCGACAGGCTCTGCGCCTCGTTGAGGAAACGCCCGCGCCCCTCTGGCAGCGAAGGCGGCGGCACCTCCGGCCACGGTGCGTGCACCTGGCGCATCAGCGCGGTGTGCGAGGCCAGTTGCGCGAGCACGCCGAGCGCTTCCGTTTCATTGACATACGTCGGGATGCCGCGGGCCTTGAACGGCGCGGCCACCGACGCCTGCCAGGCCGCGACCACCACGGGCTTGCCAGTGGCGGCCTCGAACCTGGCAGTGTCGTTCGCGAAGGCCTCGACGTCGTAGCCCGCTCCCGCGACCGGGATGTTGATGAAGAACAGATCGGCCGCCGGGTCTTGCGCCACGGCAGGCAGCACGTCGCCGAAGAGGCCGCTGTTCGACAGCAGCGCCGCGGTGATGTCGATCGGGTTCGTCGCGGTCGCGAAGCCGGGCAGCCGTGACGCCACGTCCTGCCGCGTCGCGGCCGACAACTCCGCCAGCGGCAGGCCGAATTCTTCCGACGCATCCGCGCCCATCACGCAACTCGCACCCGAATTGCTGATGACCACCAGCCGCCTGCCTTCGGGCCGCCAGCCCTTCAGATACGCCTCGGCCGCCAGCGCCTGCGCATGCGGATCACGCACCCGCCAGATGCCGTGGTGGCGAAAAAACGCATCGACCGCCCGGTCCTCGTTGGCCAGCGAGCCGGTGTGCGACGACGCGGCCTTCTGCCCGCTCTCGGAGCGCCC
Source organism: Variovorax sp. 770b2 (assembly GCF_900115685.1). Taxonomy (GTDB): domain Bacteria; phylum Pseudomonadota; class Gammaproteobacteria; order Burkholderiales; family Burkholderiaceae_C; genus Variovorax. The sequence goes on from NZ_FOXJ01000001.1 coordinate 2,660,720, forward strand.
GGCCTTCACCGCGATGATCGGCAGGTCGCGCTCACGGGCGTAGGCCGCGGTGCGCGCCAGCATCCCGGGGTTGGCGATGTTCTCCAGGTACAGCAGCAGCAGCTTCACGTCCGGGTCGTGCGCCACGGCCCAGGCGAGGTCGGACACCGTCACGTCGGCCTCGTTGCCCGTGGCGTGCACGTGCCGCACGCCCAGGCCACGGCCGCGCAAGAGGCCATAGGCCATGGCGCTCATGCCGCCGCTCTGGCTCACCACGCCGATGGGACCATCGGCCGGCGGCACCTCGACGAACATGGTCGAGAACCCCGCGATGGCGCCATTGCCGAAGTTGGCCAGTCCCTGCGTGTTGGGGCCGTACAGGCGCATGCCGGCGGCGCGTGCGCGGTCGGCCATGGCCTTCTGCACCTCGCGGCCTTCCTCGCCCGCCTCGCCGAAGCCCGAGGCGATGACCACCGCCGACTTCACGCCGCGCGCCGCGCACTCGTCCACCGCGGCCACGGCCTTCTCGCCGCCCACGATCACGAGCGCCAGGTCGGGCGCCTCGGGCAGCGCGGCGATCGATGCGTAGCTCTTCAAGCCCTGCACCTCTTCACGCGCCGGATTGATCGGGTAGATCTTTCCGGCAAAGCCGTGCTTCTGCATGTAGTAGATCGGCCGACCGCCGATCTTGTGGATGTTCTCCGAGGCGCCGATGACGGCGACGGACTTGGGGTTCAGTGCGGATTCGAGCAGGTCTGACATGGACGCTTTCATTCAGGATTTCGGTGGCCGGCGGGCCGACAGGAAGGCTTCGATGCCCGCGCCGCACTCGTCGCCGTAGAGGTTGTCGACGAAGGCATCGCGTTCGGCATCGAGTTGGTCGCGGCGTGTGCGCCCGCGCGCAGCGTGCACCAGTTGCTTGATGCGCGCCTGCGCATCGAAAGGCCCGGCGGCCAGTCGCTGCGCCCACGCGAGTGCCGTGGCGAACGCCTCGCCGTGCGGCACGACACGGTTCACCACGCCCCAGGCATGCAGGCGCTGCGCGCTGCAGACGCCACCATCGAGCAGCAGTTCCAGCGCGGCCTGCGGCGGCAGCGCGCGCGCCAGCGAATCGGAGCCGCCGCCATCGGGCGAGAGCGCCAGCTTCACGTACGACATGACGAACTTCGCGTCCTCGGCCGCGACGATGAGGTCGCACCCCAGGCACAGCGAGAAACCGCCGCCGGCCGCCGCGCCCTCGACCGCGGCGATCACGGGCTGCGGTGCGTCCTGCATCGCCATCACCCAGTCGTGCAGCGCATCCAGGTGGCCGAGCTGTTCCTCGCGCGGACGGCCGCGCTGGTCGGCCAGGCGCTTGACGTCGCCGCCGCCGCAGAAGTGCTCGCCCTCGCCCACCAGCACGATGGCGCGCACCGTGCGGTCTGCCGCCGCCTCGCGCAGCAGCGCGGTGGCGGTGCGGTAGAGCGACGGGTGCATCGCATTGCGCGCCGCCGGGTTGCTGATGGTCAGCACCAGCACGGCACCTTCGCGCCGCGAGAGAAGGCGCGCGCCGTTCGATGGTTCTTCCAGGCTCATCGTCAGTCCATCCGGATGTTGGCCGTGCGCACCACCTGCGTCCACTTCGCGATCTCGGCATGCAGCGTTTTCGCGAACGCCTCGGGCGTGCTCGGTGCGGCCTCCGCGCCGACCTCGTGCAGCCGCAGGCTGACCTGCGGGTCGTTCAGCGCGCGGCCGATGTCGGCGCTCAGGCGCTGCACGATGTCCTTCGGCGTGCCGGCCGGCGCCATGAAGGCAGCCCACGAATAGGCCTCATACCCGGACAGGCCCGACAGCCCCGCCACGCCCGATTCGGCCACCGTCGGCACATCGGGCAGCAGCACCGTGCGGCGCGCGCTCGCCACCGCGATGGCGCGCACCTTGCCGCCCTTGATCTGCGGGAGCGCCGTGGGCGCGTCGGCGAACATCAGCTGCACCTGCCCGCCCAGCAGGTCGGTCATCGCGGGCGCGCTGCCCTTGTACGGCACGTGCTGCAGCTTCGTGCCCGCCTGCATGTTGAAGAGCTCACCCGCCAGGTGCGTGCCGCCGCCGTTGCCCGACGAACCGAAACTCAGCGTGCCCGGCGCCTTCCTGTCGAGCGCGATCAGCTCGGCCACGTTGCGCGCCGGCAGCGACGGGTGCGCCACCAGCACCACCGGGAACCGCGCGCCGAAGCTCAGCGGCACGAAGTCGCGCTCGATGTCGTAGGGCAGCTTGGGCTTCAGGCTGGGCAGCACCGCGTGATGGATGCTGCACACGAAGAGGTTGTAGCCATCGGCCACCGACCTGGAAGCGATGTCCGCGCCGACGATGCCGCCCGCGCCCGCGCGGTTGTCGATGATGGCCTGCTGGCCCCAGAGCTCCGAGAGCTTCTGCGCCACGGCGCGCCCCGTCGTGTCGACCGGGCCGCCGGCGGGGAACGGCACGATGAAGCGCACCGGCCGGCTCGGGTACGGCTGCTGCGCGAGCGAGGGAAAGGCCAGCGCGGCCGCCGCGGCGGCACCGCCGGCAATGCAATGGCGGCGTGTGATCTGCTGTGTCATCGAAGGTCTCCCTGTTGATTCAGTCGGCGATGCGCGCATGCCCGTGGTCGAGCACGGTGCGATCGCGCGCGGGCACCCGGGCCCGGAAGTACAGGTCTGCGCCGTCGCGATGCATTTCGATGCGCAGCGTCTCGCCCGGAAAGACCGGTGCCGAGAAGCGCGCGAACAGGCTCTGCAGCCGCGCGGGCTCGTTGCCGCACGCATGCGCCAGCACCGCATGGCCCGCGATGCCCCAGGTGCACAGGCCGTGCAGGATCGGCCGCTCGAAGCCCGCAGCGCGTGCGACTTCGGGATCGGAGTGCAACGGGTTGCGGTCGGCGCACAGCCGGTAGAGCAAGGCCTGCTGCGGCAACGTCGGAATGTCGACCACGATGTCCGGCGCGCGCTGCGGCACGAGCGCGGGCGCTTCAGGCGCCGCATCACCCGGCTGCGCCTCGGTCGCGAAGCCGCCGTTGCCGCGCGCGAAGGTCGTGTGCGTGACGGTAGCGAGCGCCTCGCCGCTCGCGTGGTCGAACAGCGCCTTGTCGTAGGTGACCGTGGCGCCACGCCCCGGCCCCTTGTCGACGACGCGCGTCACGCGGTGGCGCGCCACCACGGTGCCGGCCGCGGGCAACGGCCGGTGCCACACCACGCGCTCCTCGCCGTGCACGATCTGCGCGAAGTCGATGCCGGTGGCCGCATCCTGCATCCACGAACCGGGAAAGCCCAGCACCACCGCCATCGTCGGCAGCGCGAGCGGCGTGCCGGCGGCGGTGTCGTTGACGAACTTCAGTTGCGCCGCGTCCACCGGGTCGCGGCCCAGGCCCAGCGCGAGGGCGTAGCGCATCGTGTCGTCCGCCGTGTAGCTGTGGACGATGTCGGCGAAGGGCCAGGCCTTGAGTTGAACCGGATCGATCATGGGTTCAGTCCAGCGTGGCGCCCGACACCTTCACCACCTGCGCCCACTTCTGGACTTCGGCGTCCAGGAAGCCGCCGAAGGCCTCGGGCGTGTTCCATGTCGCAGCGAACCCCTGGGCCTCGAACTTGTCCTTCACCTCGGGCAGCGCCAGCGCCTTCTTCAACTCGGCGTTCAGGCGCGCGATCACCTCGGGCGGCGTGCCGGCCGGCGCGAGCAGGCCGTTCCATGCAATGGCTTCGTAGCCCGGCAGGCCGGACTCGGCCACGGTCGGCAGCTCGGGCGCCGCTGGCGAGCGCCTGGCGCTCGTCACGGCCAGTGCCTTGAGCTTGCCGCCCTTCACCTGCGGCATGGCCGAGAGCATGGTGTCGAACATCAGCTGCGCCTGGTTGCCCATCACGTCGGTCAGCGCGGGGGCGCTGCCCTTGTACGGCACGTGGGTCATCTTCACGCCGGCCATCGAGGCGAACAGCTCCGCCGCAAGATGCGTCGATTGGCCGTTGCCCGACGACGCGAAATTCAGCCCGCCGGGTTTCGCCTTGGCCAGCGCGATGAGCTCGGCCACGTTCCTTGCGGGCAGCCCGGGGTTGGCCACGATCACGAGCGGGCCGCTGGTGAGCAGCGACACCGGCGCGAGGTCTTTCGTGAGCCTGTAGCCGAGGTTCTTGAAGAGCGAAGGGTTGATCGCATGCGCCGTGGTCGCGACCACCAGCGTGTAGCCGTCGGGCGCGCTGCGCGCCACCAGCTCGGCGCCGGTGTTGCCGCCCGCGCCGGGCCGGTTGTCGATGATGAATTGCTGGCCGGTCTGCTCCGAGAGCTTCTGCGCCACCACGCGCGCCACGATGTCCGTCGGGCCGCCCGGCGGGTAAGGCACCACCAGCTTGACCGGTTTGTTCGGGTAGCCCTGTGCGTGGGCCGTGGGAGCGGCCGCGAGACACACGGCCACACCCAGGCCAGCCAGCGTGCCCGGCAACTGCCGCCGGACGAAGGATCGGATCGAATGCATGCGGTTGTCTCCTGCTTGTGGTTGTGATGAGGGGTGCGCGCCGCAGCTCAGTTCGGCCAGTCCGGCGCGCGCGCAAAGCGCACGAGCACGCGGCCTGCGTGCGTGAAGAAGCCGGCGGCAACCCGGTCGCCGATGCGCATGCCGGGCTCGGCGTGCGCCATGAGGCGTGGCCCTTCGTCCAGCGTGGCGAGCACCAGCGTGTACGGCGCGAGCGCGCGGAATTCGTCGGAGGGCGCGCGCGAGACGACGGTGGCCGAATGCACGGTCGCGCGGCCGCTGGCGGTCTTCCATTCGAGCTGCGCGCTGCCGCACGCGGCGCAGGCGTAGCGGGCCAGCGTCTGGGCGTGGCCGCAGGCGGTGCACGACTGGTAGCGCAACTCGTGGCGCGCGAGGCCTTCGACGAAGGGTGCGGCGAGCGCGCTCATGCCGCACCTCCGCGCGAAAGCACGAGGCTCACGTGCGAGGACATCACGCCGCCGTCCGCATGCACGAACGCGTGGCGCGGACGGCGCAGCTGTCGCTCGCCCGCCTGCCCCGTCATCTGGCGAAAGACCTCGACCGTGTGCGCCATGCCGCCCGCGACGCCGCAGTGGCCGAACGACAGCAGGCCGCCGTGCGTGTTGAGCGGCAGCGGCCCGTCTGCGCGGAAGTCGCCGTTGCGCACGCGCGCGGCGGCGCCACCGCGCGGCGCGAAGCCGATCTCTTCGAGCAGCATCGCCAGCGTGATGGTGAAGGAGTCGTAGATGCCGAGGCAGTCGATGTCTTGCGCAGAGAGCCCCGCCTCGCCGAACGCGCGCTGCGCCGCTTCGGCCGCACCGCATTGCATGACGTCGGCCATGGCGCTCAGGTGCTGGTGGCGGTGCGCCTGCCCGGCGCCGGCCATCGTCACGCACTCGCCTTCGCGCGAAGACGAGGACACCACGAGCGCCATCGCGCCGTCGGAAATGGGGCAGCAGTCCATCAGCTTGAGCGGCGCGGCGATCGGCTTGGAGGCGAGCACGTCGTCCACCGAGATCGGCGTCTTCAGGTGCGCATCGGGGTGGCCCGCCGCATTCGTGCGCATCAGCACGGCCAGCTCGGCCAGGTCGGCTTCGCGCGTGCCGGTCCCGTGCATGTAGCGCGAGGCGAGCAGCCCGTAGTAGGCCGGCACCGAGGCGCCGTTGGGCACTTCGAAATCGGCATCGCCGACCTGCGCGAGCGTCTGGATGGCGCTGTCGCGCGACTGGCCGCTGAGCCGGTTTTCGCCGGCCACCACCAGCACGTTGCGGCAACGCCCGGCGCGCACCAGCTCGCGCGCCAGCATCAGCATCGCCGAGCCCGTGGCGCCGCCCAGCTGCAGGCTGTGCGCATAGGCGGGCCGCAGCGAGAAGCGCTCGCAGAAGAGCGTGGAAATCATCAGGTGCGGCAGCGTCGTGGCGTAGCCGCAGAGCACGCCGTCGATGTCGGCGCGCTGCAGGCTCGCCGCGTCGAGCGCCCGCTGCGCGGCCTCGGCCATGAGGTCGATGGCACCCCGGCCTTCGTGACGGCCGAAGGCGGTGTTGCCCGCGCCGACGAGAAAAGCGTTTGCAGGGGTCATGCTCAGTGCACCCGCGTTCGATGGCCGGCGCTGCGCGTGGCCAGCGAGCTCTGGTGCGCGGCACCGCTCCAGAGCACTTCGCAGGTGGCGCACTCGCGCTTGAGCGCCTTGGCCAGCTCGGCCTCGCGCGAAGTGATGCGGTCGTTGAGCGCCGCGATGCTGATCGCCGCCACCGGCCGTCCGTCGGCACCCAGGATCGGCGCGGCGATGCCGCCCATGCGCTCGACCACCACGTCCAGCAGCACCGCGTAGCCGCGCTCGCGCGCTTCGAGGGCACGGGTCTCGAGCAGCTCGGGCGTGATGCGCGGATAGCGCTGCAGCTGCGGCGCGATCACCGCGAGCGCGGCCTGCCGTTCGGCCTCAGGCATCCATGCGAGCAGCGCGAGGCTGCCGGCGCCCACGCCGAGCGGGCGGCGGCTGCCCACCGAGAGGTAGTTGGCGCGGATCGGAAAACGGCCCTCCTCGACGTCGACGCACAGCGACTCGATGCCGCTCGGGATCGAGAGGATCACGCTGTCCTCGAAAGTGCCGGTCAGCCGCAGCAGGCTCGGGCGCACCAGCGGGCGCGGATCGAAGCGCGCGAGCGCCGCCGCGCCGAGCACGAGCAACTCGGCGCCCAGGCTGTAGCGCTTGGTCTGCGCATCGCGCACCACGAAGCCGTCGCGCATCAGCACCTCGACCACGCGCAGCACGGTGGTCTTGTCCAGGCCCGTGGCCAGGGCGATGTCGGTGAGGCGCGCGATGCCGGGGTCGGAGAGCGCCCGCAGGATGCGGCAGGCCCGCTCGACCGACGAGGTCGGCTCGGTGGCGCTGTTGGCCAGGACGGATGCAACGGAACGAGGTCGGGCTGCCATCGGTTTGTCTCTTTGTTTCAATCAACGGAACCTTGATTGCAGCGTCATTGAAGGACGCGCGCCAGCACCGGTCAAGAAAACCCGGGAAAGTTACTGCCAGCGAAACTTTTTGAGGGAAAACCCGGCAGCGCTTCAGGGCACGCGGTGTTGCCAGTAGCGGGCGTGGCGCTCGCGCTCGCAAGTCACCTCGGCGGGATGCACGCTGGTCCATTGCGCGGCGCCGCAGCGCACGCTTTCCACCACCCGCACGCCGCGCTCCGTGTAGCGCGCGACCACCTCTTTCGCCGGATGTCCGAACCGGTTGCGGTAGCCCGCCTGGACCAGCGCGATGCGCGGATGCACCGCATCGAGCAGCGCCTCGCTCGAAGAGGTCTTGCTGCCATGGTGCGGCACCAGCAGCACGTCGGCCGCAAGCGGTGCGCCGCGCTGCACGAGCGCGCGCTCCTGGTCGCGCTCGATGTCGCCGGCCAGCAGCACGGTGGCGCGGCCATTGCCGATACGCAGCACGCACGAGACCGCGTTCGGCTTCGCCAAGGCCGTGTAGTCCGATGCAAGCGGATGCAGCACTTCGAAATGCACACCGTCCCAGTCCCATTGCCCCCATTGCCGGCCGGCCTCGCACACCTCACCCGCCTCGCCGGGGCGCTGCGCGCGCAGCGGATGCGTGGCCTCGATCGAACTGAGCAGCACCGCTTGCGGCTGCATCGCGAGCACCGCGGGCGCGCCGCCGGTGTGGTCGATGTCGCGGTGGCTCAGCACCAGCATGTCGAGCCGCTCGCCGAAGGCGCGCAGCAGCGGCACGAGCACGCGATGGCCCGCGTCGCTTTCGAGGCTGTAGCGCGGACCCGCATCGAAGAGCAGGCTGTGCGTTGCCGTGCGTACCAGCACCGCGCTGCCCTGCCCGATGTCGGCCGCGAGCAGTTCGAACTCGCCGGCGGCGGGCCGCGGCATCTGCCAGAGCAGCACGGGCAGCAGCAGCGGCAGGCCGAGCGCGCGCATCGAGCGCGGCAACGGCATGGCGAGCAGCGCGCCGCCCGCCACGCCGCAAGCTGCCATCCACCACGGCGGCGCGGCCATCGACAGCGTGGCGAAAGGCAGCCCCGCGAACCATTGCAGCAGGACCGCGAGCGCCTGCACGGCCCAGGCCGCGACGTCCCACAGCGGCGGCGCGATCGCGCCCAGCATGACCAGCGGCGTGACCACGAGCGTGACCCATGGAATCGCGATGGCATTGGCCAGCAGCCCCACCAGGGACACCTGCTGGAACAGCAGCAGGCTCAGCGGCGTGAGCGCGAGCGTGATCACCCATTGCTCGCGAAAGAACAGGAGCAGCCGGCTCGCGGCGCCTGCTTTCCTCTCGCCCGCTTCCGTCGGATCGGTGGCGAAGAGCACGCCCACCGCGACGAAGCTGAGCCAGAAGCCCGCCTGCATCAAGGCCCACGGATCGATCGCCACCACCACCGCGGCCGTCAGCAGCCAGACGTGCGGCCACGGCCAGCGCCGGCCGGTCAGGCGCAGCAATGCGACGGTGGCGAGCATCCAGACGGTGCGCTGCGAGGGCACGCCCCAGCCGCTGAAAAGCGCGTAGAGCGTGGCCAGCAGCACGCCGCCGATCAGCGCGGCCTGGGGCGCGGGCAGGCGCAGCATCAACCGGCCGCTGCGTCGCCACAGCGCGCCCACGATGTGCGCGGCGAGCCACGCGAACATCGTGATGTGGAGACCCGAGATCGACATCAGGTGCGCCACGCCCGTGGCCCTGAACACATCCCAGCCGGCCCGGTCGATGGCGCCCTGGTCGCCGGTGAGCAGCGCGGCGATCACGCCGGCCTGCCGGCGGTCGGCCACGCGCTCGAACACGGCGTCGCGCACCGCTTCGCGTGCCCGCTCGATGGGATGCCACCATGTGCCCGCCACGTATACCGGTGCCGCATCGCGTGCGCCGGTGCGAACGTAGCCGTTGGCATGCACGCCCTGCTCCCACAGCCACAGTTCGCTGTCGAAGCCATGCGGATTGAGATTGCCGTGCGGCGCCCTGAGCCGCACCGTGAGTTGCCATCGGTCGCCGGCATGCACTGCGCCGACGGCGACGGACGAAGCCGCACGCCCCTCCGTCGCACGGCCCCACAGCCCGGTGTTCTCTCCGTACCAACCGAGCGCGATGCGCGAAGGCACCACAGGCGGCGCATCGTTGCGCGCATCGGCCCAACGCGCGGATTCGACATCGAGATGAAACCGCGTTCCAGTCTCGTTGCGCTGCGGCATCTGCGAGACCACGCCGGTCACCCGCAGGTCACGACCTTCGAGCGACGGATCGAGCGCATCGCCTGCGTAGGCCACGGCCCGCCAGCCCGCGAGCCCCGCGCCGGCCATGGCGCCGCACACCAGCGCCGCAATCAGACGCCGCCGCCCGAAGGCCCTGCGCCACCGCAGACCCGCCACGCCTGCGAACAGCAAGGCCGCGTAGACGCCCGCCTTCCACAGCGCCGGCTGATGCAACTGCAGAGCCGCGCCCAGCAGCGATCCGCCCATCGCGGCAAACGCCCACGACCCGGCCGCAGCCGTGCCCGACGCCTTGGACGGCGTCATCCGACAACTCTCCAACACATGATGCAAACCCTCCCCGAACCCACGCTCGATGGCGCGTTAATTGCTTGGCTTCTGGGCTAGTATGCGTCTCACAAGAGACATCTTTTCGATGCAATCTCGCAGTACTGCACACAAAAACGCATGTCCATTCACGCCGCACTCCACCACGTCACCCACTACAAATACGACCGCCTGGTGCAGTTGGGCCCGCAGGTCGTGCGCCTGCGGCCCGCGCCGCATTGCCGCAGCAACGTGATCTCGTACTCGCTGACGGTCGAGCCGGCCGAGCACTTCGTCAACTGGATGCAGGACCCGTTCGCCAACTACCAGGCGCGGCTGGTGTTCCCCGAGAAGACGCGCGAATTCAAGGTCACCGTCGACCTCGTGGTCGAGATGGCGGTCTACAACCCCTTCGATTTCTTCCTCGAGCCGCAGGCCGAGAACTTTCCGTTCAAGTACACCGAGTCGCAGGCCGAGGAACTGGCGCCCTACCTCGTGGCCGACCCGGTCACGCCGCTGCTGGAGGCCTACCTCGAGAAGGTCGACCGCAAGGAGCAGCGCACCATCGACTTCCTGGTGGGCATCAACCAGCAGGTGCAGCAGGACGTCAACTACCTCATCCGCATGGAGCCCGGCGTGCAGACGCCGGAAGAAACGCTGGCCAGCGGCAGCGGCTCGTGCCGCGACTCGGGCTGGCTGCTGGTGCAGCTCTTGCGCCACATGGGCCTGGCCGCGCGCTTTGTCTCGGGCTACCTCATCCAGCTCACGCCCGACGTGAAATCGCTCGACGGCCCGAGCGGCACCACGGTCGACTTCACCGACCTGCACGCCTGGTGCGAGGTGTTCCTGCCGGGCGCAGGCTGGATCGGCCTGGACGCCACCTCGGGCCTCATGGCCGGCGAGGGCCACATTCCGCTGGCCTGCACGCCCACGCCGTCGAGCGCGGCGCCCATCGAGGGCGGCGTGGACGAATCGGAGGTCGAGTTCGGCCACGAGATGAAGGTCACGCGCATCTACGAATCGCCGCGCGTCACCAAGCCCTACACCGAAGAGCAATGGTCCGAAGTGCTGGCCCTGGGCGACGCGGTCGATGCGCGCCTGAAGGCCGGCGACGTGCGCCTCACGATGGGCGGCGAGCCCACCTACGTGGCCACCAGCGACCGCGACGCGCCCGAGTGGAACACCGACGCGCTCGGCCCCACCAAGCGCGGCTACGCGACCGAACTCGTGCAGAAGCTGCGCGCCGAATACGGCAACGGCGGGTTCCTGCATTTCGGCCAGGGCAAGTGGTACCCGGGCGAGCAACTGCCGCGCTGGGCGCTCTCGATCTTCTGGCGCGCCGATGGCCAGACGCTCTGGCACGACCCCGAGCTCTTCGCCGACGAACGCTTTCCCACGCACTACACGAGCGAGGACGCGCGCCGCTTCACCACCGTGCTGTCCCACAAGCTCGGCCTGACCGAGCGCTACATCCAGCCCGGCTACGAAGACACCTACTACTACCTCTGGCGCGAACGCCGCCTGCCGGTGAATGTCGACCCCTTCGAATCGAAGCTGGACGACGAACTCGAACGCGTGCGCCTGCGCCGCGTGTTCACGCAGAAGCTGGACGCGGTGATCGGCTACATGCTGCCCATCGAGCCGGGCAATGCGGACGGCGATGCACCCGCGCTCGCCGGCCCCGGCTGGAAGACCGGCCCCTGGTTCCTGCGCGACGACCGGCTCTATCTCATTCCGGGCGACTCGCCGATGGGCTACCGCCTGCCGCTCGACTCGCAGCCCTGGGCCAGCAAGGGCGACTACCCCTACTTGATCGAACGCGACCCGACCGCGCCGCGCGGCGCGCTGCCGAGCGCGGCCGACTACCGCGCGCGCTACAGCACGGGCGCAGCCGGCGCAGGAGGCATCGGCGACGTGCCCTACACCTTCGGCACACCGCCCGTGGTGCCCGCGTCGCTGCGCATGCAGAGCCCCGGCGATGCGGCCAGCGGCGATGCAGCGGCAGCGGCCGGCGACGCAGCAGCAGCGGCAGCAGCGGCCGGCGATGCCACCGCCACGCCCGCCACCCGCCAGCCCCTGCGCGGCGAATCGGCCCACTGGGTCACGCGCACCGCGCTGTGCGTCGAGGTGCGCGACCCGCGCCGCGCCAACGGCCCGTCGGCCGAGAAGAAGGGCAGCGCCTCGGGCGTGCTCTACGTCTTCATGCCGCCGCTTGCGCGCCTGGAGGACTACCTGGACCTCGTCGCCGCCGTCGAAACCACCGCGCGCGAACTGGGCGTGCGCATCGTGATGGAAGGCTATCCGCCACCGCGCGATCCGCGCCTGAAGATGCTGGCCGTCACGCCCGACCCGGGCGTGATCGAAGTCAACATCCACCCGGCCCACAACTGGAAGGAACTGGTCGCGCACACCGAGTTCCTCTACAACGCCGCGTTCGAGACGCGCCTGTCGGCCGAGAAGTTCATGACCGACGGCCGCCACACCGGCACCGGCGGCGGCAACCACTTCGTGATGGGCGGCGCCACGCCGGCGGACAGCCCGTTCCTGCGCCGGCCCGAACTGCTCGCGAGCCTCCTGCTCTACTGGCACAACCATCCGTCGCTGAGCTATCTTTTCTCGGGCATGTTCATCGGCCCGACCAGCCAGGCGCCGCGCGTGGACGAAGCGCGCAACGACCAGGTCTACGAGCTGGAAATCGCCCTGCAGGAAATCGCGAAGAACCGCGAGATCTACGGCGCCAACATGCCCGCGTGGCTGGTGGACCGCACGCTGCGCAACATCCTGATCGACGTGTCGGGCAACACGCACCGCAGCGAGTTCTGCATCGACAAGCTCTACTCGCCCGATTCCAGCACCGGCCGCCTGGGCCTGCTGGAGCTGCGCGCCTTCGAGATGCCGCCGCACGCGCGCATGAGCATTGCGCAGCAGCTCTTGATCCGTGCGCTGGTCGCGCGCTTCTGGGACGAGCCCTACAAGGCGCCCGTCACGCGCTGGGGCACCGAGCTGCACGACCGCTTCCTGCTGCCGACCTTCGTGAAGATGGACTTCGACGATGTGATCAGCGAGATGCGCCAGGCCGGCTTCGCGTTCGATGCCGACTGGTTCGCGCCGCATTTCGAATTCCGCTTCCCGCTCGTGGGCCAGATGCAGGCGATGGGCGTGGAGCTGTCGCTGCGCAACGCGCTGGAACCGTGGCACGTGATGGGCGAGGAAGGCTCGGCCGGAGGCACGGTGCGCTATGTCGATTCGTCGCTGGAGCGCATCGAGGTGCGCGTGACGGGTCTGAACGAGAGCCGTCATGTCGTCACCGTCAACGGCAAGGTGCTGCCGCTGCAGCCCACGGGCGTCACCGGCGAATTCGTCGCGGGCGTGCGCTACAAGGCATGGAACCCGCCTTCGGCGCTGCACCCGAGCATCGGCGCTCATGCGCCGCTGACCTTCGACCTGGTCGACACCTGGATGAAGCGCTCGCTGGGCGGCTGCCAGTACTTCGTGGCGCATCCGGGCGGACGCAACTACGACAGCTTCCCGGTCAACGCCTACGAGGCCGAGAGCCGCCGCCATTCGCGCTTCACGCGCATGGGTCACACGCCCGGCCTGATGCGCACGCCGCCGGCCACCATCGAGCTGCCGGGCAGCCGCGAATTCCCGTTCACCCTCGATCTGCGGCGGTAGTTGGCCCCCGGCTTGCCACTGCGTGTGCTTCGCCACCCCCCAAGGGGGAGGCGCGGACCGCCTTCGGGCGGCCCGGCGGCGTCCGCCGGCCAGCGAATGGCTGACAGCGGGCATTTAGCACATGTCCGGAGCGGCCGGCCCGTGACGGCGGTGTGACAATCCACCCCCTGTGGAACCTTTGAACGAATCCCTGTTCGACGCCCAGGCCCTGGAGTTTCCAGCGGCCCTGGCGTCGGCGCTCGCACCGGCCGCGCTGCCCGGCCACTTCGACGAGTTGCGTGGCCAGGCCACCGCGGCCCCCGCAAGGCCCGCCCCCGGTGGTGCGGCGCCCGCGACTGGGCCGGCCCCGCTGCTGTACGACGCGGCGGCAGAGCGGCCGGCGGCCACGCAGTTGCAGTCCCAATCGCAGTCTTCTCAATCCCAGTCGCAATCGCAATCGCAAACGCAGCAGCAGGCGTCGTCCAACGACAAGCCGCCGCTCACCCCCGCCTGGAATGCCTTCTTCGACCAGCTCGGCCCCGGCGGGTTCAACGACCTGCCGCGCCGCGCGGTCAGCCTGGAGCGGCAGATCCGCGACAACGGCGTCACCTACAACGTCTACGCCGACGCCAACGGCCCGCAGCGGCCCTGGTCGCTGGACCTGTTCCCGCTGATCGTCTCGCCCGAGAGCTGGAGCCAGATCGAGGCCGGCGTGCTGCAGCGCGTGCGCGTGCTCGACCGCGTGATGGCCGACGTGTACGGCCCGCAGCAACTGCTGAGCGAAGGCCTCCTGCCGCCGGCGCTGGTGCGCGGCCATCCGGGCTACCTGCGCGCGCTGCACGGCGTGAAGCCGCCGGGCGACACCTGGCTGCACATCGCGGCCTTCGACCTCGCGCGCGGTCCCGACGGCAACTGGTGGGTGGTGTCGCAGCGCACCCAGGCGCCCTCGGGCCTGGGCTACCTGCTCGAAAACCGCCTGGCCATCACGCGGCAGTTCCCGCAGGCCTTCGAGGCGCTGCACGTTCAGCGCCTGGCCGCCACCTACAGCGCCATGATGGACGGCCTGCAGCGCATGTGCCCGGCCGGCGTGCCGCCCCACATCGCCCTCCTCACGCCCGGCCCGTACAACGAGACCTACTTCGAGCACGCCTACCTCGCGCGGTATCTCGGCGTGACGCTGGTCGAGGGCAGCGACCTCACGGTGCGCGACCAGCGCCTGTACCTGAAGACGCTGCAGGGCCTGCGCCCGGTGCACGGCCTCATCAAGCGGCTGGACGACCAGTTCCTCGACCCGCTGGAGCTGCGCCCCGATTCCACGCTCGGCGTGCCCGGCCTCCTGCAGGCGATTCGCGCCGGCAACGTGCTGGTGGCCAACATGCCGGGCTCTGCATTTCTCGAATCGCCCGCGCTGCTCGGCTTCCTGCCCGGCCTCGCGCGCCGCCTGATCGGCGAGAAGCTCAAGCTCCCGGCCCTCCCCACCTGGTGGTGCGGCGAGCGCGCCGCGCTCGAAGCGGTGCTGCCGCAGCTTGGCGACTGCGCCATCAAGCCCACCTACCCCGGCTCCGACGGCCAGACGAGTTTCGATGCGGTGCTCGGCAGCCAGCTCAGTCGGCGCGAACTCGACGAGTGGGCCGGCCGCATCGTGCGCGAGGGCGATGCCCACACCGTGCAGAGCTACCTGCCGCTGTCGCAGATGCCCACGTGGGCGAGCGACCTCGGCCCCGGCCACATCGCGCCGCGCGCGGTGCTCCTGCGCGTGTTCGCGGTGAGCGACGGCGCGCAGTCATGGCGCGTGCTGCCTGGCGGCCTCGCCCGGCTTGCGGGCGCCAATGCGCAGATCGCCTCGATGCAGCGCGGCGGCAGCAGCGCCGACGTGTGGGTGCAGACGCACGGCGAGGTCGATCGCACCACGCTGCTGCAGCCCCATGCCACGCCGGCCTCGCTCGCGCGGCACCGCGCGCCGGTCACCAGCCGCGCGGCGGAAAACATGTTCTGGCTCGGCCGCTACACCGAGCGCGCCGAGAACGCGGTGCGCCTGGCGCGCCTCACGCTCAACCTCCTGGGCGGCGAAGACCAGTCCTCGCGCCCGCTGCTCGAATGGCTGCACCGCATGGCCGTGCGCAATGCGCTGGTGCCGGCCGAGGCGCCGAGCGCGCCGCAGTCGCGCCGGGTGTTCGAACGCGCGCTGGTGGCCGAGCTCGGCGACGTCGACAAGGGCGGCAGCGTCGGCTATAGCCTGCGCTGCATCCGCGAAGCGGCTGCAGCGGTGCGCGAGCGGCTCTCGCAGGACAACTGGAACCAGATCGTGCGGGCCGAGGCCGACTTTCTTCGCCGCGCGGCCGAGCAGGCCGGCGAAGGCAGCTTTGCCGCCAGCGCCGCGCTGCGCGCGCTCGAATCGGCCAGCACCGCGCTGGCCGCGATGACCGGCGCGCAGACCGACCGCATGACGCGCGACGACGCCTGGCGCCTGCTCTCCATCGGCCGCCACATCGAGCGCCTGGGCTTCCTGTCGAACGCGCTGGAGGCCGGCTTCGACAACGGCGCCGTGCACGAGGTCAGCGGCTTCGAGGCGATGGTGGCGCTGTTCGACAGCACCATCACCTTCCACGCGCGCTACCAGCAGCGCCGCGACGTGGCCACGCTGGTCGACCTGCTGGTGCTCGATGCGGAGAACCCGCGCTCGCTCGCCTGGGTCACGCAAACGCTGCGCGGGCGCATCGCGCGGCTCGCCGGCAGCGCACCGGGCAAGCTCACTGCGCTGTCGTACGAACTGCCCGATCCGTCCACCTGGACGCTCGAACACCTTTGCGCTACCGGCCCCGAGGCGAACTACCCCGCGCTGGTGCAGTTGCTCGCCAACTGCGAGACGGCGGCCTACCATGTGTCGGACGCCATCGGCACGCGCTACTTCACGCTCACCTCGGAATCGCTGCGCTCCGTCGGCGCGTGAACAGGCGCTTGCCCATGCCTTGCGCACTTCGTGTCGCTTCGCACTCCCCTCGCCCGGGGGCAACGCCAGCAGCCCGGCAACGCCGGTTCTGCGGCGTTCCACAATGAAATCAAGGAGGCAGAACATGCTCGTCAACCGCCGTCTCACCCTCATCGCCGCCAGCCTCGTGGTCGGTCTTGCACTCGCTGGCTGCGGCAAGCAGGAAGCCGCTGCGCCCGCCGCCGCCTCCGCACCGCCGCCACCTGCCGCGGCCCGCGTGCTGGTCGTCGGCACCGACGCCGCCTACGCGCCCTTCGAATCGCAGAACGAAAAGGGCGATGTGGTGGGCTTCGACATCGACGTGGTGAAGGCCGTCGCGCAGAAGGCCGGCATCCAGGTGAAGTTCGTCAACACGCCGTGGGAAGGCATCTTCAATTCGCTCGACCAGGGCGACCGCGACCTCCTGGTGTCATCGATCACCATCACCGGCGAGCGCCGCCAGACCATGGACTTCTCGCAGCCCTACTTCGAAGCCAGGCAGCTCATCGCGGTCAAGAGCGATTCGCCCGTCGCGAAGTTCGAAGACCTCAAGAGCCTGAAGGTCGGCGTGCAGAACGGCACGACCGGCGACGAGGTCGTGGGCAAGCTGCTGGGCAAGTCGAGCACCGCCATCAAGCGCTTCGAATCCACCCCGCTCGCGCTGAAGGAACTCGAAGCCGGCGGCGTGCAGGCGGTGGTGGCCGACAACGGCGTGGTGGCGCACTACCTGGCCAACAACGCCGGCGGCGGCTTCAAGACGGTGAGCGATGCGGGCTTTCCGGCCGAGCAATACGGCATCGCGGTGAAGAAGGGCAACGCCGAACTGCTCGCCAGGATCGACAAGGGCCTGGCGGACATCAAGGCCGACGGCACCTACGCGAAGATCTACGCCTCGCACTTTGGCGCCGAGTCGAAATAAACAACCGGCCGGTCTTCCCATGCTGCTGCACGTCACCCACGAAACCCGCTACGAGTACGCACCGCCCGTCGAGACGGCGCAGCACCTGGCTCACCTGAAGCCGCTGGCCACCGGTTCGCAGCGGCTGGTGAGCCACCAGCTCGCGATCGATCCGCCGCCCGCGCAGCGCAGCGAGCTGCCCGACGTCTACGGCAACACCCGCGCCTTCTTCGCGCTCGAAGCCACGCACGACCGGCTGGTGGTCACCGCCGAGAGCGTGGTCGAGACCTCGGTGCCGGTGCTCTCGAGCGCGGTGGCGCGCGAGCTGCCCTGGGAGGCCGTGCGCGAGCGCTTCCGCTTTCGCAAGGACGCCACCTTCGACGCAGCCTCCGAGTTCGTCTTTCCCTCGCCCTACGTGCCGCGCCACGACGACTTCGCCGCCTATGCGCGCGCGAGCTTCGTGCCGGGGCGCCCCACCTTCGACGTGGCGATGGACCTCACCGAGCGCATGTACCGCGACTTCGACTACGACGCCGACAGCACCGAGATCAACACCCCCGCCGTCGAGGCGCTGGCCCAGCGCAAGGGCGTGTGCCAGGACTTCGCGCACATCATGATCGCGTGCTTTCGCACGCTGGGCCTGCCCGCGCGCTACGTGAGCGGCTACCTGCTCACGCAGCCGCCGCCGGGCCAGCCGCGCCTGGTGGGCGCCGACGCTTCGCATGCGTGGGTCTCGGTGTACCTGCCCGGCCACGGCAACAAAGCGGGCACCGAAGCGGGCGACGAAGAGAAAGATGGCCCCGAAAGCGCCGGCGGCTGGGCCGACTTCGACCCCACCAACGGCCGCCAACCGGGCGAGGACTACGTGACGCTGGCCATCGGCCGCGACTACTCCGACGTGTCGCCGATGCGCGGCGTACTGCATGGCGGCGCCAGGCACACGCTGAGCGTCGGGGTGACCGTGCAGCCGGTGGGGGAAGTGATCCAGCTGGCCTCGCAAAGCCAGACACAATCGACACCCCAAGACAAGGAGTCTCCATGAGCGTTTACGACAAACTTTCCAGCCTCGGCATCACCCTGCCCCCCGTCTCGGCCCCCGCCGCCGCCTACGTGCCTTTCGTGCGGACCGGCAACCTCGTGTTCCTGTCGGGCCACATCGCCAAGAAGGACGGCAAGGTCTGGGCCGGCCAGCTCGGCGTGAACATCACCACCGAGGAAGGCAAGCAGGCCGCACGCGCCATCGCCATCGACCTCCTGGGCACGCTGCACGCGGCCGTGGGCGACCTGAACAAGGTCACGCGCATCGTCAAGGTGATGAGCCTCGTCAACTCGGTGGGCACCTTCACCGAACAGCACCTGGTGACCAACGGCGCGAGCGAATTCTTCGCCGAAGTCTTCGGCCCCGAAAAGGGCGCGCATGCGCGCAGCGCTTTCGGCGTGGCGCAAGTGCCGATGGGCGCCTGCGTCGAGATCGAGTTGATCGCCGAAGTCGGTTGATCCACCAGAAAATGCCCCGCTGGCCGGGGCTTTTTTTCGAGCCTTCGAAAGCCATGCACACCCTCCTGCGCACCTTCGCCTCGACTGCGCTTCTGTTCGCCGCCGTGCACCCGGGCGGCGCTTCTGCGCAATCGCTCAGTTGCGGCGGCTTTCTCGCAGGCGTCGGCGAATCGAAGTTCTCCGTCCTCAACAAATGCGGCGAGCCGGTCCTGAAGGACATCGTCTGCGTCCCGCGCCCCCAGGTCGAAGTGATCCTCGCGCCGGGCACCCGCGGCGGCGGCACGCGGCAGATCATCAGCCAGCAGTGCATCCCGATGGAAGACTGGACCTACCACCGCGGCCAGGGCAATTTCCTCGGGATCGTTCGCTTCTACAACGGCGCCGTCGAATCGGTGCGAGACGGCGACCGGGTCCAGTGACCTAGGGCGAGTTGCCGAAGCTCGCCTCCAGGAACTCGATCAACGCCTGCACGCGCGCCGTGCGCCCCTTGCGGGTCGGCACCAGCAACACGACCGGTGCGCTGTCGAACTCCCAATCTTTCAGCACCCGCACCAGCGAGCCTCGCGCGATCGCGTCCGCCGCATCCCACTCCGAGCGCAGCACCAGCCCCATGCCCTGCTCGGCCCAGTGCCGGGCCACGCTGCCGTCGTTGGTGACGAAGGCCGGCGCGATGCGCAGCGTTTCGCGCGCGCCCGCGCGCCGGAGCGCCTTGGGTCTTGCCGCCCGGCGCACATGCCACAGCGTGACGTCTTCGTCGTTCTCGCGGATGACGATGCAGTCGTGCGCCATCACGTCGCGCGGAACGCGGGGCGTGCCGCGCGCGCGCAGGTACTCCGGGCTCGCGCACAGCCAGCGCGCGTTGGCGCTCAGCGTGCGCGCGATCCACGACGAATCGCGCACCGTGCCGATGTGGATGATCGCGTCGGCATCGTGCCGGTCGGGCCACGGCGTCTCGCGCAGATCGAACTGGATGCGCAGGCCCGGATGCAGCCGCGCGAAGCGCGCGAGCATCGGCGCCACGTACTGCCGGCCGTAGCCGAAGGGTGCCGCGATGCGCAGCGTGCCGGTGAGCCGGCGGTCGTCGCGCTGCATCGATTCGCGCAGCCCCTCGATCTGCCCGAGCAGCGCCGCGGCCTCGCGCGCGAAGCGCTCGCCCTCGGCCGTGAGGCTCAGCCGCCGCGCGGTGCGGGTGGCGAGCGAAAGGCCGAGCGTGGCCTCCAGCTTGCGCAGCCGCATCGACAGCGCGGGCGGCGTGACGTCGAGCGAACGCGCCGCGGCGCTGAGCGACGGCTCTCGCAGCAGGGCCGCCGCCAGTTGCATGTCTTCGATCTGGATCATTAACCTGTGCTTAACGATTGATGAGTTCACATTGAAGCACAACGACGGCTTTGAAACGTACAGTCAGTGACCATGCAAGCGCCTGTTTCCCCCGCCGACGCCTACCCGCGCGCCGTGCTCTTCGACCTGCTCACCGCCCTGCTCGATTCCTGGACCGTGTGGAACGCCGCCGCCGGCTCCGAAGAAAAGGGCCGCGCCTGGCGCGCCGATTACCTGCGGCTGACCTACGGCTGCGGCGCCTACGTGCCTTACGAGCAACTGGTGCAAGACGCCGCTCGCAACACCGGCATGGCGGCCACCGCGCCCGACGCACTCGAAGCGCACTGGGACGACCTGCCCGCATGGGACGGCGCACGCGAACTGTTGCAGGCGCTCAGGCCGCACTGCAAGCTCGCGGTGGTCACCAACTGCTCGCGCCGGCTCGGCCATCGCGCGGCGGCGTTGCTCGGCATCGAGTGGGACGTGGTCGTCACCTCGGAAGAAGCCGGCTTCTACAAGCCCGATGCACGCCCCTACCGCATGGCGCTCGACCGGCTGGGCGTGCACGCGAGCGAAGCCGCCTTCGTCGCCGGCTCGGGCTACGACATGTTCGGCACATCGGCCGTGGGCCTGCGCACCTTCTGGCACAACCGCGTGGGCCTGGCCTTGCCCCATGGCGCGCCGCCGCCCGAGCGGCAGGCCCCGGCGCTCGCACCCGCCTTGCCGTGGCTCCGATCCTTCGCTTCGATCACCTGAACCGACGACTCCCATGAACACCCTCACCCTCGCCACCCTCGCCACCCTCGCCACCATCGACACACCCGCCGCCATCGTCGAGCGGCCGCGCATGCTGCACAACATCGCGCGTATGCAAGCGCGCATGAATGCGCTCGGCGTGCGCTTCCGCCCGCACGTGAAGACCAGCAAGTGCATCGACGTGGCGCGTGCGCAGCGCGATGCGGGCGCGCAGGGCATCACCGTCTCCACGCTGAAGGAGGCCGAGCAGTTCTTCGCCGCGGGCTTCACCGACATCCTCTATGCCGTGGGCATGGCGGCGCACCGGCTGCCGCATGCGCTCGCGCTGCGCCGCCGCGGCTGCGCGCTTTCGATCATCACGGACGGCGTGGCCTCGGCGCGCGCCATTGCCGAGTTCGGCCGCGCGAACGGCGAGGCCTTCGAGGTGCTGATCGAAGTCGACACCGACGGCCACCGCTCCGGCATCCGACCGGACGACGACGTGCTGCTCGAAGTCGCCCACGTGCTGCACGACGGCGGCATGCGCCTCGGTGGCGTGATGACGCACGCAGGTTCCAGCTACGACCTGGACACGCCGGAAGCCCTCAAGGCCATGGCCGAACAGGAGCGCAGCGGCTGCGTGCGCGCAGCGCAAAGGCTTCGCGATGCCGGCCTGCCCTGCCCCGTGGTCAGCGTGGGCTCCACGCCCACGGCGCTGATGGCCGAGTGCCTCGATGGCGTGACCGAAGTGCGGGCCGGCGTCTACGTGTTCTTCGACCTCGTGATGCGCAACGTCGGCGTGTGCAGCGCGGACGACATCGCGCTGAGCGTGCTCACCACCGTGATCGGCCACCAGGTCGAGAAGGGCTGGGCCATCGTCGATGCGGGCTGGATGGCGATGAGCCGCGACCGCGGCACACAGAAGCAGAAGCGCGACTATGGCTACGGGCAGGTCTGCGGCCTGGACGGCGCGGTGCTCGACGGCTATGTGCTTGGCGGCGCGAACCAGGAGCACGGCATCCTCTCGCGCGAGGGCGCGCCCGATACCGACATTGCAACGCGCTTTCCGATCGGCACGCGCCTGCGCATCCTGCCCAACCACGCGTGCGCCACCGGCGCGCAGTTTCCCGAGTACCAGGCGCTGGGCGAAGACGGCGCGCTGCAGACGTGGGGCCGCTTTCACGGCTGGTGATCGAGCCGCTGCCTACACGGCAGCAGCCGCCAGTTCGAGCTGCGTCAGCCGCCGCGCCATGCGGCCGACGAAGTTCTGCGTCACGTGCGGCAGCACGCGCTGCGACGGCACCACGATGCCCACCTGCAGCTGGTCGAGCGCGGGCAGCTCGAAGGGCCGCCAGATCAGGTCGCCGCGCTTGAGGTCTTCGATGAAGGCGATCTTCGAGAAGCACGAAATGCCCTTGCCGGCCATGATCAGCCGCTTGAGCATCGGCGTCGAATTGCAGGTGGCGGCCGGCTCCATGTCGTCCCAGAACGCGGCAAACTCGGGCGACAGCGCTGCGCTGATCACCGGATGCGAGCTCGAGCGCAGGAACGGATAGCGCGCGCACTCCTTCAGCGACACGCTGGTGTGGCCCGCCAGCGGATGCCCCGGCGGCATCACGACGCCGATCGGCAGGTTCGCGAGCGCCACCGCCGCCACGCCGCCGGGCAGCCGGCTCACGAAGGTCATGCCCACATCGACCTGGCCCGACATCACCATCTGCGCGACGTCCATCGGCTGCACGGCGGTGATGGTGTACGTGACGGCCGGGAACACCTGCAAAAAGTCTTCCACCGCCGAGGGCAGCAGCTCCTCGAAGAACGAATCCATCGCGGCCACCTTCACGTGGCCGGTGCGTTCTCCCTTGAGCGCATCGAGCTCGGTGCGCATCACCTGGTACTGGTGCAGCGTTTCCTGCGCGTGCTTGAGCAGCCGCTCGCCGGCCGCATTGAGGCGCAGGCCGTTGGGCATGCGGTCGAACAGCTCCACGCCCAGTTCGTCTTCGAGCTTGTGGATCTGCCGGTTGACCGCGCTTGCGGCCACGTAGAGCCGCTCGGAGGCCTTGCGCACCGAGCCGCAGCTCGCGACCTCGATGAAGTATTTGAGGATGCTGGCATGCATCAGCCGGCCCTCCCCTCTGGCAGCCGCTCAACCGGCCGGGCGCGGCATCGCAGCAATGGCCGGATGGTCGCAGGCCACGCGCTTCGCATCGGCGCCGCCGGGCGAGCCGAGCCCGCTGACGTTCGCCGCGAAGAACTCGCGGTTGATGGCGGTGAAGTGCGCCATTTCGGGCGGCAGCCGAAGGTCTTCGTAGATGGCCTGCGTGGGGCAGGCGGACACGCAAACGCCGCAGTCGATGCATTCATCCGGGTGAATGTACAGAGTGCGCTCGCCTTCGTAGATGCAGTCCACCGGACAGCACTTGACGCAGGCGCCGTCCTTGACGTCGATGCAGGCGCCGGTAATGACGTAGGCCATGGCATGAAGAGGCGGGCGCCTAGCGGCCCAGCCACTGCGGCTTGCGCTTCTGCTGGAACGCCAGCACGCCTTCGTTCGCGTCTTCGGACTGCAGGGCGGCCACCAGCGCCGGCAGCCGCATGCGGTGCGCCTCGGCCGGCGACAGCGTGCCGGTGCGGCGCACCACCTGCTTGATGGCCTTGAGCGAGAGCGGCGCGCAGGCCAGCATCTGTTGCACCCAGCGGTCGACGGCCGCATCGAGTTCGGCACGCGGCACCACCTCGTTGACCAGGCCCATCTCCAGCGCGCGCTGCGCCTTCACGCGCTGGCCGGTCAGCATCATCCCCATGGCCTGGCGGTAGGGAATCTGCCGCTGCAGCAGCAGCATGCCGCCATCGAGCGGCAGGCGGCCCACCAGCGGCTCGGGCAGGCCGAAGCTCGCCTCGTCGCAGGCCACCACGATGTCGCAGCCCAGCACCATCTCGAAGCCGCCACCGAGCGCGAAACCGTTGACGCGCGCGATCACCGGCACGTCGAGCGTCTCGCGCAGCGCGATGCCGCCGAAGCCGCCGGGGCGCGCCGCGGCCCAGTACTCGACGCCCTTGAGGTTCGAGGTGTTCTTCAGGTCCGCGCCCGCGCAGAACGAGCGCTCGCCCGCGCCGGTCAGCACCACCGCGCGGATGTCGTCGCGCGACTCGATCTCGGTCCAGATGCGCTGCAGCGCGGCCTCGGTCGGCAGGTCCACCGCATTGAGCACCTCGGGGCGGTCGATGGTGACCGTGGCGACGTGATCGACGACCTCGAAAAGAACGCTCATGCGCCGGCCTCCTCGATCAGCGCGCGCGCCTCGGCCAGCACTTCGTCGGTGTGTTGCCCCAGCTTCGGCGGGTCACGCCGCAGGCCGGCCTTCGCGCCCGACATCTGGATCGGGCTGGCGATGAACTTCAGCTTGCGGCTCGATGACGAACCGCTCTCCAGAATCATCGCGTTGTGCAGCGTCTGCGGATCGACCAGCGCCTCGCGCATGTCGCGCACCGGGGCGGAGAGCAGGTCCTGCGCTTCGAGGCGGGCGAGCCAGTGCTCGCGCGTGTTGCTGGCAAAGCGCTCGCGAAAGATTCCGTGCAGCTCGGCCTTGTTGGTGAACTGCACCGCCATGCCGGAGAAGCGCGCATCCAGCGACAGGTCTTCGAGCCCCAGCGCCGTGCAGATGTCCCGCAGCGGATTGGCCTTGAACGCGCCCACCAGCACCAGCGGCCCGTTCTGCGTGTCGAACACCCCGGAGAGCGGCATCGCGGCCCAGTTGACCTCCGAGTCTTCCATCATGACCATCGCCGCCTCCTGCATCTGCATGGAGAGCATGGAGTTGTAGAGCGACACGGCAATCTTCTGGCCCTCGCCCGTGCGCTCGCGCTGCAGCAGCGCCAGCAGGATGCCCTGCACCATGTGCATGCCCGCGGTGTAGTCGGCCAGCGCGGTCGGGTAGATCGACACCGGCACCGAGGCATCGGCGCGGCGCGCCATCACGCCGGTGAGCGCCTGCGCGAGCACGTCCTGCCCGCCCTTGTGCGCATAGGGGCCGGTCTCGCCGAAGCCGGTGCCCACCGCGTAGACGATGCGCGGGTTCAGGCGCTTGCAGTCTTCATAGCCCAGGCCCAGCCGTTCCATCACGCCGGCGCGAAAGTTGTTGGTGACCACGTCGGCGCCGGCAATGAGCGCCTTCACCAGTTCCATCTGCTGCGCATCGCGCAGGTCGATCTCCACGCTGCGCTTGTTGCGGTTCAGGCTGCAGAAGATCGGGTTGTCTTCGCCCGCCACCGGTGCGAAGGTCGAGCGGCTCAGGTCGCCCGCGCCCTTGCGCTCGATCTTGATCACGTCGGCGCCATGGTCGGCCAGCATCTGCGTGCAGACCGGGCCCATCATGACCTGCGTGAAGTCGATGACGCGGATGCCGTCCAGGGGCAATGCATTGGCAGCGCTCATGCGGCCTCCTTCGCGAACGAACGGGCGATGGTGGGCACATCGGCATTCGGGCCCTTCTGGTCGCCCGGATCGGCGCCCTGCGCACGCAGCGTCTTCTGCAGCTTGGCGACATCGACGTTGCGCACCGACACGCCCGCGTTCAATGCCAGCGCCGCCGCCGTGCCCGTGGCCTCGCCCATCGCCATGCAGGGAGGGATCTCGCGCGAGATCTTCTGCGCGGCCGAAGTGGCCGAGTAATGGCGACCGGCCACCAGCAGGTTCTCCACGCTGCGCGGCAGCAGCGTGCGCAACGGGTAGTAGTAGTCGCGGCCGCGCGCCACGCTGTCGTCGAAACGGGTGCGCTGGGCCACGTCTTCCTTGGTCATCACGTACTCGCCTTCGAGCAGGCGGGTCTGGCGGATGCCGGTCTGCGGCGCCATGTCGATCAGCACGCACTTCGCAAAGCCGGGCAACCTGGCGCGCACGTACTCGATCACCTTGTGGATGGTGGCGCGGCCCTGCACTTCGGCACGCGTCAAGTCGGTCACCTTCAGGCCGTCGAGCCCCGGCATGTGCGGGCAGTTGCACCACACCACGCCCGGCAGCGGCGTCTTGAGCCACCAGGCGTCCCAGGCACCACCGAGCAGGTGCTTGATCTCGCGGTCCAGCGCCTGCCAGGCCACGGGCTCCTCGCGCTCGAAGCGTTCGGCTTCGTCGGTGTCCACGCCGCCAAGGCGGAACACGGTCGTCACGATGTAGCTGCCGCTGATGTGCGGCGCGCCGGCCGAGGCGGCCACGTCGAGGTCGCCGGTGGTGTCGATCACCACCTTGCCGAGGATGGCTTCGCGCCCGCCCTTGGTCTCGCAGACCACGCCCTTGACCCTGCCGTCCTCCACCAGCGTGCGCGAGAACCACGAGTGCAGGCGCAGCTCGATGCCGGCCTGCTGCACCATCTCCAGCGAGGTGCGCTTCCACGCATCGGGGTCGAAGGCGGCGGCGAAGCAGATCGGGTGCGGCTTCTCCTTGCTGTGAAAGTCGTAGGTGCCCCAGCGCTTCCAGCGGCGCACCGAGTCGGGCAGCGTGCCCCAGTCCTGCTGGCGCGGGTATTCGGCCAGGCCCAGCGCCGACATACGCTCGATCATTTCCAGGCAGATGCCGCGCACCGAAATCTCCTGCTGGTGGCTGTCCCACATGTCGTCCAGC
This sequence comes from Variovorax sp. 770b2, assembly GCF_900115685.1. GTDB lineage: Bacteria > Pseudomonadota > Gammaproteobacteria > Burkholderiales > Burkholderiaceae_C > Variovorax. The sequence continues at coordinate 2,686,881 of NZ_FOXJ01000001.1, forward strand.
ACCAGCACCATGCCGCCCGAGGCCAGGCCGCCCAGGTGGTTGTAGCGCTCCAGCAGCGTCACGCTCGCGCCGTTGCGCGCGGCGGCCAGCGCCGCGGCCTGCCCCGCGGGGCCGCCACCGACCACCACCACGTCCGATTCGGCTGCCACGCGCACGTCGTGCGCGGGCTCCTGCATCCAGTCGCCAATACGGCTCATAGAACTCTCCTGTTGATTTGTCTGGTTGTGTATCTGCAATGCGCCGGATGGATCACGGCACGCCTTCCGGCTGCCAGCGGATGACCCAGCGTTCGGCCAGCGTCACGAGCAGGAAGAACAGGCCCGAGAGCGTGGCGCTCATGACGATCGCGGCGTAGAGCAGCGGCGAATCGAAGTTGAAGGTGGCCTGCAAGATCATGGCGCCGATGCCCACCGTGGCACCCACCCACTCGCCCACCACTGCACCGATCACGCACATCGACGCGGCAATGCGCAGGGCCGAGAACAGGTACGGCAGCGCGTTCAGCAAACGCAGGCGAAAGAAGATTTCCGTCTTGCTCGCCGACAGCACCCGCATCAGCTCCATCGCCTGCGGGTTGACCGACTCCAGCCCGCGCACCATGTTCACCAGCGTCGGAAAGAAGCACACCAGCGCCGCGATGGTGATCTTGGGCTCCATGCCGTTGCCCATGATCAGCACGAGCACCGGGGCCTTGGCAACCAGCGGCACGGCGTTGAACATCAGCACCACCGGAAAGAAGATGTCCTGCAGCGTCTTGTTGTGCACGAACACCGTCGCAACGGCGATGGCCGCGAGGTTGCCCAGCACGAAGCCACCGGCCGCCTCCATCGCGGTGGGCAGCAGGTTGTCCAGCAGCACGTCGCGCTTGGCGTAGAGCGTCTCCAGCACGGCCCAGGGCGTGGGTGCGATGAAGGGCTTGACGTCGAACACGACGATCACCGCCCACCACAGGAAGACCAGGCCGCCGATGCCGAGCGCCGGCAGGATGCGGCGGCGCCACAGCCGTCGCTGGCGGGCCGCGGCCCAGGCGATGTACTCGGGATCGGCCGAGGCGGCGCCCATGCCTGCAACAGGCACCGGCGCTTCGATGGAACGGGTATTCATGGCATCGGCCTCAGCAGGTTTCCAGCACGCGCCGCAGATGGCTCGTGAGGCGAACGAATTCGGGGGACTCGCGCATTTCCAGCGTGCGTTCGGCGGGCAGCTCGACCGGCACGATCTCGCGCACGCGGCCCGGGTTGGCCGCCAGCATCAGCACGCGCTGGCCGAGAAAGGCGGCCTCGTGGATGCTGTGGGTGACAAAGAGAATCGTCACGCCCGTGTCGCGCCACACGCGCAGGATTTCTTCGTTGAGCCGGTCGCGCGTGATCTCGTCGAGCGCGCCGAAGGGCTCGTCCATCAGCAGGATCTTCGGGTCGCTGGCCAGTGCGCGCGCAATCGACACGCGCTGGCGCTGGCCACCCGACATCTCGTGCGGGAAGGCACCCGCGCGGTCCTTCAGGCCCACCAGTTCGAGCAGCTCCTGCGGCGAGCGGCGGCCCTTGCGGCTGGCCCCGCCGCCCACCTGCAACGGCAGCTCGACGTTCTGCAACGCGGTGCGCCAGGGCAGCAGCGCGGCGTCCTGGAAGACGAAGCCGATGTCGCGGTTCTTGCGCGCGGCCTGCGGCGTGGAAGACAGCACCTCGATGCTGCCGCGGCTTGGCTGCAGCAGGTCGGCCACCACGCGCAGGAAGGTCGACTTGCCGCAGCCCGAAGGCCCGAGCAAGGTGAGGAATTCGCCCTGCGCCACATCGAGATCGAGGCTCTTGATCGCGGTGACGTCGCGGCGCTCGGTGAAGAAGCGCACGCCGATGTCGCGGCAAGCGATCGCCGGGGCGGAAACGGGCGGCACGTTCAGAACGGCGGCCATCGCGTCAGCCCTTCATCGCACGTGCGGCCGCAGTGGCCTTGAGCGCATCGAGCGAGATCACGTCCTCGACCTTCGGCGTGCGCGCGGTGAACTGGCCCAGCTCCGAATACGTAGAGATCTGTTCCTGCCACACGGCCGGGTCCATCGCGCCCCAGCCCTGCGTCTGCGCGGCGCCGCCGAACGCGTATTCGAGCATCACGTCGACCGCCACGCGTTCGTCTTCGCGCTTGAGGTTCGGGTACTCCTTGACCAGCAGGTCCACCGCCTGGTCGCGGTTGGCGCGCACGTGGTGCCAGCCCTTGGCGGTGGCTCGCAGGAAAGCCTCGATGACCTTGGGCTGGGTCTCCAGCGTCTTGGTCGATGCGTAGTACGGCAGCGCATAGAGGCGCACGCCCGCGTCCCACTGCGTCAGCGCGGCGATGTCGGGGCCCAGCACCTTGATGGCCGTGGTGTTGGTGAGCCAGCCCGTGACCACGTCGACCTGCCCCGTCAGCAGCGGCGACATGTCGGCGCCGATGGAGATGACCTTCACGTCCTTCTCGGCGATCTTGTTCTTCGCCAGCAAGGCGCGCAGCAGGATGGCTGCCGTCGACGGAATGCCCACGCGCTTGCCCACCAGGTCGGCGGGCTTGCGCACCGGGTTCTTTGCGAGCGAGAAGTAGGTGTACGGATGCTTCTGCGCACCCACCGCGAAACACTTGATCGGCAGTCCCTGCGACACGGCCAGCATGATCGACGGGCTCGACGACACCTGCCCCACCTCGTAGCGGCCCGAGGCGATGATGGCCACGCCGTCGATGTTCGGACCACCGGGCTGGATCGCGAAGTCGATGCCCTCCTGCTCGTAGAAGCCCAGTCGCTTGGCGACCACCTCGCCGATCTGGTTGCCCCCGACGATCCAGCCCAGTTGCATGTTGATGCGCGCCTTGCCCTGCGCGAACGCATCGACGCTGAGCAGGCCACCGGCGGAGAGTCCACCGGCGATGAGGGAGGTCTTCAGAAGACTTCGGCGACCGGGGTCCCGGAGGTTGGCCATGGCGGATTCCTTTGCGGTGCGAGGGAGTGAAGGCATTCGGCTGTGGGTGCCGGCGGGGTTGCCATGACGACAACCAGGGCCAGCGAGGCGAATGCTAGGAGTGCGAGGTGAACGCACCAAGCACCGTTTTTCGCAACGGGCGAACTAAAAAATAGTCCCCCTTGCGGTCTCCCAATGACACCGTGGTGCGCGTCGCGCACCGGTGCGAGGCACCCGCGGGAAAACGCCATGTCCCGGGCGGGGCACTACCAGCGGAATCGCCGGCGTTCTCGTGCCTACTTCTTCTTCGGCGCTTCCTTCGCCATGCCGTCGGCGTGGCGGTGCACCAGCTTCCAGTCGCTGCCCTCGCGCCGGAAGACCTCGGTGATGCGCAGGTCCATGGGCACCGGCTCGCGCTTGCCTTCCATGTTCACCCTGGCGTGCTGGATGCCGACCCAATAGGCCATGCCGTCGCTCGCGGCCATCTGGAAAATCTCGAAGCTGCTTTCGCTGCCCTTGCCGAAGGATGCGGCGTCACGCGTGTAGCGCGTGGCGACTTCCCCGGTGCCGTGCACATGGCCGCCGCCGGGCCCGAAGAAGGTGGCGTCGGAGGTGCGGGCGAGCAACGCACCCAGGGGCGCGGCATCGCCGCACACATAGGCTTGCGCGGCCTCTTCGCGCTGCTTCATGAATCGCTCGAAATGAGCAAGGTCGTCGGTGTCTGGCATGGGTGCCCTTTCAACATGGTGATGACCTGTTGTGGGGCGGCGTCGGCGTGCATTGCGCATGCCAATGCCCGATTGCAGTGCAGGACAACGGCGCACAAGACAGGGCGTCGTATCGAACAAGGAATGTCCGGCCCCTGCTGGCCCGGAGCGCGATCGCATCTGCAGGGTTGGAGGCAAAGCCCGGTCGAACTTCGGCCCCGGGAACAGTTACCTTGCCTGCCGAAGCGCGGCGAGCGCTGCTTCTTCCGTGTCCCGCAGATGGCCGTCCATCAGCGCGACCGCAGCGGCGACATCCCTGCGCAAGACCGCGTCGACGATCGCCTGGTGCTCCGCCTGCACTTCCTTTGCGACCAGAGGACCTTCGAATCGGATCTTCCTGTAGCGCTGGGAATGGTCTACGAGTTGGTTCCAGAACCGCAGCAGCCATTCCGAACCGCAGGCGTTGACCAGGGCGAAGTGAAAACGCCGGTGATTCGCTTCCCACTCCAGCGCCATCTCGGACTTCTCACCCGGTTCGGGAAGAGGCGCGCGCCCGAGCAGATACAGCGCGGCGATCACTTCCGCTTCCCAGCGCGAATCGCCGCGAAGAATCGATTCGGTCAGGCACAGGCGCTCGATCTCCCTGCGGGTCTTCATCAAGTCTGCCAATTCCGCCGGTGAGGTCTCCAGCACCCGCGCGCCTCGGCGGGCCTCCATGGAAACCAGCCCTTCGCTGGCCAGGCGCGCGAGCGCTTCACGGATGGGCGTCAGCCCCAGTTCAAAACGCTCCTCGAGATCGGCGACCCGCAACCGCTCGTTGGGCGCCAGGTCACCCACGAGGATTTCCTGTCGCAAGCGCTGGTAGGCGCGCTCCGTGCGGGACCCGGCATCCATCGCCGCGTCTTGCATAGCAGATTGATTCATGAAGTAAATACGGTTTTGTGCGTAGCCATATATTTCATTAAATATCCTATATTTAATGAAATCACGAAGTTTTCGCAAACAAGAAATTATCGCATTCGGAGGCCTTGCTCCGAGGGCGGCGTTGCCTGGCCTGCGAGCGGTGATGGACGTTTTCATCCCCCTGTCTGCGCACCATGAAAATCAGAACCTGCTGGCTTCTCTTCCTGCTTGGCATGACGGCTGGCTCCGCCTGGTCGCAGAGCACCGGCACCGTCTACGGTCTGATCGACATCGGCTTCGTTCACGAAGGGGGCGGTCCCGGGGGCGCCAGCATCGACAAGCTGACGAGCGGGGTCGCCTCGGGCTCGAGGCTCGGCTTTCGTGGGACCGAAGGCCTCGGCGATGGATTGGCGGCGTTCTACGTCCTGGAGATGGGGATCAACGCCGACACCGGCACCCTGGGGCAAGGCGGCCTCGGATTCGGGCGGCAATCGATCGTGGGACTGCAAGGCGATTTCGGGACTGTCGCGCTCGGGCGGCAGTACACGCCGGTCGCCTTCATCCAGACCGAGACAGATCCTTTCGCCACGGGGCTTGCCGGCAACTCCCCCAATCTGATCAGCGCGGGCGGTGCGGGAGGCAGCAATCGCATGAACAACACCGTGCGCTACAGCTACACGGGACAGTCCGGCCTGACGGCGGATCTTGCCTACGGGTTTGGCGAGGCAACCAACAGCATCAGCCGAAATCGCCAGGTGGGCGCCGCCATCGGCTACGTGTCCGGGCCGGTGTATCTCAAGCTGGGGTACCACAACGTCAAGGATGCGATGTCGGTGCCCGCCAAGATGACTTTTTTCGGCGCGAAGTACGACATCGGCGCGGTGACGGCGCATTTCAACTATGTCGTGAACAAAGGCGCCGCAGTGTTCGGCCTCGTGAACGCCGACTCGCGGGACGTGATGGTCGGCATTTCCGTGCCGTACGGCGCAAGCCGGTTCATGGCGTCATGCATCGGAAAGAACGACAGGACTTTCGCCAACAACGATGCCCGTCAGGTCGCGCTGGGCTACACGTACTTTTTGTCCAAGCGAACCAGTTTCTATGCGTCGATCGCGCGCATCCGCAACAACGCGCTGGCCGGCGCCGCCAGCGGCTTCTACCGCGTCGGCAACGCCACCGAGCAAGGCCTGGGCAACCGGGCGCAAAACATCGGCGTGCGCCATGCGTTCTGAACGCCTTCGACCCGCGTGCCTTGTTCCCTCCTTCTTTTTCAGTCATCCCCAAAGACATCCCATGACCTTCTTGCCCAACCGCCGCAAGGCGCTCTCAGTTGTCCTGTCGTTGCCCCTCATCGGCGCAGCCATCTCTACGCCCTTGGCCCAGGCGCAAACCTATCCGAGCAAGCCCATCACCATCGTCGTGGCCTATCCCGCGGGCGGCGACACCGACGTGCTTGCCCGCGCGATCGGAAGCAAGCTCTCCTTGCGCCTCGGACAGCCGGTCGTCATCGAGAACCGCACCGGCGGCGCAGGCACCATCGGAACCGGATACGTCGCCAGGGCCCGTGCCGACGGCTACACCCTGCTGCTGGCGCCCAACACGATCGCCATCACGCCGCATGTTCTGAAGGGGGTGAGCGGCGCATCCATCGATCCGGCCGCCGAGCTGACGTCGATCGTCCAACTCGGAAGCCAGTCGCTGTTCGTCGTGGCGACGGTCTCGACCGGCGTTTCCAACGTCAAGGAACTGGTGACCAGGATCAAGGACGGAAAGGTCATGGCCTATGCAAGTCCGGGCAACGGCTCGCCGATGCACATCCTCGGGGAACTGTTCGACAAGTCCGCCGGCGTCAGGATCACGCAGATTCCGTATCGGGGCAGCGCGCCGGCAGTCGCCGACCTGGTCGGCGGGCAGGTGCCGATGATGTACTCGACGCTCGGTCCGGTGGCGCCGCACATCCAGTCGGGCAAGCTGATTGCCCTTGGCGTCGCGGATCCGAAACGCTCGCCATTCCTGCCTGATGTACCCACGCTGGCGGAGCAAGGCTACAAGGGGGCCGAGGTGGGGGCGTGGCAAGCGCTGATGGGGCCCAAGGGAATGGCCCCGGACGTGGTTCAGTTGCTCAACCGGCACGTCAACGAAATCCTGAGGATGCCCGACGTGATTGCCCGCATGGACACCATCGCACTGACGCCTGTCGGTGGCGATCCCGCCCGGCTTGCCACGCTCGTGGCTGGCGACTACGCGCGCTACGGGAAGCTTGTCGCCGAATTCGGCATCAAGGCCGATTGACCCCTCGATCACCAGGATCGACGCATCCCGATTCCGCACGGCTGAAGGCATCGCCACGAGATTCGTGCCGAGCGGGCCAGCCAGCCATCCATACGACGCGACAAGAACAAGCGAATGAAAACATGAACGCCAACGCGCACTGCATCCCTCTCTTGCCCAAACAGCAGCCCCTCCCCTTCGAGGCCGCGCAAATCTACGAAGACACCGTGCTGGGTTGGGCGAAGGACCCGTTGCCGCTGCCAGGCATCGCCGTGACGCGGGACTGCGCCTTCGGCCCCCACCCGCAGCAGCGCTACGACGTCTATCGCGCTGAAGGCGCGCGCAATGCGCCGATCCTGATCTTCTGGCACGGCGGTGGCTGGACCAACGGCTACAAGGAATACGTCGCCTTCATGGCGCGGGCCGTCGTCGGGCTCGGCATGGCTTTGGTGGCACCCGGTTACCGGCTGGCGCCGGAACACAGGCTGCCGGCGGCCTTTGAAGACAGTCTCGCCGCGGTGGCCCACGTGATCGAACATGCCGCCGATTTCGGGGGGCGGGGCGACCGAATCCATCTGGCGGGACATTCGGCCGGCGCCCATCTGGCGGCGTTGGTGACCTTGCGTCGCGGGGATGCGGCGCAAGCAGGCATTCCGCCGGGCGCCATCCGTGCCTGCCTCCCCGTGAGCGGGATCATGGACTTGCATCACCCCGGGCCTGCGCCCATGAGCATGGAGGAGCGCATCTACACCATGGTGCTGGCCGACGATGCCGATGACGCCGTGATGAGTCCCCTGTACTGGACGACGGAAAACAACATTCCGATGTGGCTCAGCCACGGCGAATCCGACAGCGCCAGGGTCATTCGTTCGAACCGCCGCATGGCGGCCCTGTTGGCACGGCAGCCGGGCCCGAGCCAGTTGCACATCGAGTCCGGCCTCGACCATTTCTCGACCCACACCAGCCTTTGCGACCCCGGGGCGCCGTGGTATGGGCGGCTCGCAGGAATCGTGAAAGAAGGCCGGCCATGAAAGAAGCGATCGATGTCGGCCTTCCCGCCATGGCACAACCCTTCTCGTGGGCAGTGAAGGCAGGCGGACTGCTGTTCACCACCCATGCCGCCGTGCGCCCGGACGGCTCTGTCGACACCGGCCCGGTCGAGCAGCAGGCACGGCTCACGCTGGAGAACATCCGGCGCGCCGTGCTTGCCGCAGGAGGCCGGATGAGCGACGTGGCACAGGTGCTGATCTACCTGACCGACGCGCTCGACATGCCCGCCGTCGATGCCGTCTACAGGGAATTTTTTGTCCCGCCCTATCCAAACCGTTCCAGCGTCGTCGTTCGTGCGCTGGTTGTTCCCGGCATGCGCGTAGAGATGGTCGTCTACGCAGCCATCCCTCACTGAAAGGTAGAAATCATGCAAACCATCCCTCCCTCCCTCGCCGACAAGGAAACCGCTTTCGTGACCGGCGGCGCCTCCGGCATCGGCCGCGCCACGGTGCTGCGTCTGGCCGAAGACGGATTCCGCGTCGTGGTGATCGATCGCAATGCTGCGCAAGTGGACGCCCTCGTGGCAGCGCTCGCGCAGGCAGGACATGAAGCCGTCGGCCATGCTGTCGACGTGTGCGATCGATCGAAAATCTCGGCACTGATCAACGCCGAGACGCGCGTCGACGTCATGATCTGCGCCGCGGGCATCGGGCCGTCCCGCGCCTTCGACGACATTACCGACGAAGACCTTCGCGCCGTTTTGGAAGTGAACGTGCTCGGTGTCTTCATCTCCTGCCAGGAAGCCGTGCGCCGGATGAAGCCCGGCGGCCGGGTCGTGACCGTGTCTTCACGCGCGGCGCTGGGCGCCGCCGGTTTTGCGCACTACGTCGCGTCGAAGGCGGCGGTGGTGGGCTTGACCCGGGCCATGGCCATGGAACTGCGCCGCCGGCAGATCGCCGTCAACTCGATTGCTCCGGGCTTCACCGACACGGGCATGACGCGTGCGATGACGCCCGAGCAGCACGCGGCCGCGAGCGCGCTCGAACCCTCCGGACGGCCCGCTGCTCCCGAGGAGATCGCCAACGCCATCGCGTTTCTTGCATCGCCGCGCACCAGTTTCATCACAGGACAGACCCTCTTCGTCGACGGCGGCAAGTCGCTCGGCGGCCTCGGTCTTTGAGGCGGTCCCGATGATCGTGAGAACCGCGTGCCTGGAAGGCACTGTGAAGCCGGAGGACATCGACCGCTTCGATGCCTTCATCGCAAGCGAAGTCGTGCCTCTGATGAAGCGCTTTCCCGGCGTGAGGTCGGTGCGGGTGATGCGTGCGCAGGCAGTCGAGGACAACGGTCCGATGCTGCACATGACGTTCGAGTCGGTCTACGACACGGTCGATGCCATGGACCACGCGTTCGCCCATCCGGTTCGCCAGATGCTGAAACGCAAGATGGCAGAAGCCATGCCGCTGTTCGAGGGGCGCCTGTTCCACATCACCCAGAAATTGCTGGCCGACGAACCCGTCCTTGCGACCCCTGAGCTCCGCGGTACGGACGGCTCTCAGGAATCGTGAAAGAAGGCCGGCCCCATGCGCGCGGAGACGGTCGTCTGCGCAGCCATCGATCCGAAACGGAAACCATGCCAATCATTCCCCCTTCCCCTGCCGATCACGAAGCCGACTTCGTGACGGACAGCGCCCTCGGCATCGACCACGCCACCGCGCCCGATGACACCCGCGCCGAAGACCTGCAAGCAGCCCTGGCTTGCCTGGACGACGCGGCACTCTTCATTTCCGGCCACGATGCGGAAGACCGCTACCGTGAAGACTGGAGCGGAGGCAGAGGCTGTCCGCTCGCCGTGCTCCGGCCCCGGACGCCGCAGCACGTTGCGCTGGCGATAGCCGCTGTCGGCAGCTTGCGCCTGCCCGTGGCGATACAGGGCGGCATGACCGGACTGGTGGGCGCATGCGTCCCGCAACCCGGGGAGGTTGTGCTTTCTCTCGAACGGCTGAATCAGATCGAGGAGATCGATGAAACCAACCAGACCATGACGGTGCAGGCCGGCGTCAAGCTGCAGGAAGCACAGGAGGCGGCCGCGGCGCGGGGCCTGCTGTTCCCGATCGATATCGGCAGCAAGGGCTCATGCCATGTGGGCGGGATCATTGCCACCAACGCCGGCGGCAACCGCGTGCTGCGCTATGGCATGACCAGGCAGTCGGTGCTCGGACTGGAGGTGGTGCTCCCCGATGGCCAGATCGTCACGAACCTCAACAAGGCAACGAAGGACAACGCGGGATACGACCTGAAGCACCTCTTCATTGGCAGCGAAGGCACGCTCGGGGTCATCACGCGGGCAGTTTTCGCGCTGCAGCCGCTGCCGCGTTCAACGCAGACGGCCATCGTGAGCGTGCAGGATTTTTCGCAGGTCGTGGCGCTGCTCAGGCACTGCCGCCACAGGCTCGGCCCGAAGCTCACGAGCTTCGAAGTCATGTGGCGTGACTTCTATGACATCGTCACGCGCGAACTGTCGATCGGCCGCCCGGCTTTTCCGGTCCTTGGCACGCACCTGGTTCTCGTGGAAGCAATGGGCCAGGACCCGGATGTCGACGATGAGGCATTCGCGAATGTCCTCGGCGATTTTCTGGCGGACGTTCCGCATACCGATGCGGTGCTGGCCACCTCCATCGCCGAAGCCTCGGCGTTCTGGGCCGTCCGAGAGGCGTCCGGCGAGGCGGCGGCGGCAGTGAAGCCTTATGCGGCATTCGACGTCAGCCTTCCGATCGCGAGCATGGAGAACTGGGTGAACCGCATTCACGGCCAGCTCGATCAACTCGGCGTCACGCGCACGCAGACGTATGGCCACCTGGGCGACGGGAATCTTCATCTGGTTGCCGGGTATCCCCAGGACCGGCCCGAACTGAAGTTGCAGATCTGCGACCTGGTGCACCGCTCCATCGGCGAGCTGGGCGGTTCGGTGTCCGCCGAGCATGGCATCGGAATCACCAAGAAGCCTTACCTCGGCCTGAGCCGCAACCCGGAAGAAATCGCACTGATGCAGGCCATCAAGCGCGCCATCGATCCGCACCAGTTGCTCAACCGCAACCGCGTCTTCGATCTGCCGTGAATGCACGGCCACAAGGCCCGCATCGGCACGTCCTCTTCTTTTTTCCCTACCCTTTCAGAAAGTCATCTCATGGCATTGCGTCTGTTGAACTCGGTGGCCCGGATCGGGCGTGGCCTGTTGGCGATCAGCGCCATCACGGCCATGTCGTTCGCTTCGGCGGAAAACGCCAAGCCCGTCCGGATACTCGTGGGTTTTCCCGCCGGCGGAGGCACCGACATCGTCGCGCGCTTTCTCGCCGACAAGCTCAAGGACGAGTTGGGGGCGCCCGTGCTGGTGGAAAACCGCCCCGGCGCGGGCGGACAAATAGCCGCGCAGGTGCTGAAGGCAGCGCCGACCGATGGCACCGTGCTGTTTCTCACCAACGACCACACCGTCGCCATCATCCCGTTGGTCATGAAGAACCCCGGATTCAACACCGAGAAAGACTTCGCGCCCGTCGCAGGCGTCGCGGGCGTGACCATGGCGCTGGCCCTGAGCGCGGGATCGCACCTCCGGAACTTCGACGACTACATCGCCTGGATGCGCAAGGAGAAAACCGGTGCCGTCGGCGTTCCCGCGCCGTCCTCTTTGCCCGAGTTCATGGTCAAGGCCATAGGCGAGAAGAACGGCCTGGATCTCGTGCCCGTGCCCTACCGCGGCGCAGCACCGATGGTCAGTGACATGCTGGGCAACCAGATCTCCGCGGGAATGGGGAGCGTGAATGATTTTGTCGAACCTCAGAAGGCCGGCAAGATCAGGATCGTGGCTTTCGCAGGCACGGCGCGGCACTTCATGTTTCCCGACGTGCCGACCTTTTCCGAATTGGGAGTGAGCGGATTCCAGGCCGCTCCTTTCTACGGGATCTACGTACCCGCAGGCACACCCAAGGCGGTCGTCGACCGGCTGTCCGACGCGGTGAGAAAGGTCCTGGCCATATCTTCGATCCGTGAACGACTGATGGCGCAGGGCTTGACCGTGGAGTACATGAACCCGCAGCAACTCGGCGCCAGAGAGCATGCCTACGCCCAGGCGTGGGGCTCCGTCATCAAGGCCAGCGGTTTCGTGCCGCAGTGAACCCCGGCGAATTCATGCAATCCATTCATCCCTCTCCGGCGGACAAGGAAACCGCTTGCGTGATCAGCTTCGTGAGCAGCGCCAGCCCCGGTCTTCGAGGCGGTCCGGATGTTCGCAAGCACCGCATGCCCGAGGGTCGCCCGTTTCACATCAACCCCGGGCCGCTGGCCGATGAACTCGTTCCTGACGAGTGACGTCAATTCAGGTCTTCGCGCGAGTTCCGCGAGCGTCGGCAATCCGGTCGCGCTGGCGTTGACTCTCAACGGCGACCGAAGCGCATTGGCGGCCCCGGGAAGCGGCACGCCACCGTGTCACGGAACGCCGATTCGTCAGCGCCAGCTGTGCGCTCCGGCCCGGGCGGCGGAATCGATGATCTCGGTCCACGACTTTCCCGCGGCCCGCAGCTGGTCCACCGAAGGCCCGAGGACGTTGCCGTATGCCTGCATCGTCCTGGCCTCGATGCGCGCCAGCAGGTCGGGCGGCGTCAGGTCGCGGTAGGCCTCCTTGAGGCGATTGCGCTCGGCCACCACCCAGCGGGCGACCTGCTCTTCGCCCGTCCCGGCGGCGAGCATCTGCGATGCGGCCCGGGCGAGCGCATTCACTGCGGCTTCGTAGCGGGAACGCACACCGGGCTCTGGCATCGTGACTTCTCCTGGCGCCGGCGGGATGGGTGCCGGTCCTTCCGCGCCATCGTACAGTTCGAGCTCCCGCGGCAAGACACAACAACTACGGAGACATGCCATGGAATTCGACTACGTGATCGTGGGCGGAGGCTCCGGCGGCGCCACGCTGGCCTCCCGCCTCAGCGAAGACCCGGCCGTGACGGTCTGCCTGATCGAGGCCGGCGGCGACGGCCGCGGCATCCTGGTGCGGGCGCCGGCCGCCACGGTGGCGATGCTGCCGGGCCGCCCGCGCATCAACAACCACGCCTACCAGACCGTGCCCCAGCCCGGCCTGAACGGGCGCCGCGGCTACCAGCCGCGCGGGCGGTGCCTCGGCGGATCGAGCGCCATCAACGCCATGCTCTACGTGCGCGGCCACCGCGACGACTACGACGACTGGGCACGCGCCGGCTGCGCGGGCTGGTCCTTCGACGAGGTGCTGCCGTACTTCAAGCGCGCCGAGGGCAACGAGCGCGGCGAGAGCGCGCTGCACGGCGCCACAGGACCGCTGCAGGTCTCCGAGCAGCAGAGCCCGCGCCCGATCACCGAAGACTTCGTGCGGGCGGCTGCAGCGTGCGGCATTCCTCGCAACGACGATTTCAACGGTCCCGAGCAGGAAGGCGCGGGCCTCTACCAGGTCACGCAGTTCCACGGCGGCGCGAAGAACGGCGAGCGCTGCTCGGCGGCCGCGGCCTACCTGCATCCGGTGATGAGCCGCCCCAACCTCACGGTGCTGACGGGCACGCAGGCCCTGCGCGTGGTGCTGGAAGACCGGCGCGCGGTCGGCGTCGAAGTGCGGCGCAACGGCGGCACCGAAGTCATTCGCGCGCATCGCGAAGTGGCGCTGTGCGGCGGCGCCTTCAACTCGCCGCAACTGCTGATGCTCTCGGGCATCGGAGACCCCGCCGAGCTGGGCCGCCACGGCATCGCCGTGCGGCACGCGCTGCCGGGCGTCGGCCAGAACCTGCAGGACCACACCGACTTCATCCTCGCCTACACCTCGAAGGACACCGATCTCTTCGGCATCGGCGTGAAAGCCGGCCTGAAGCTGATGAAGGCCATCTTCGAATGGCGCAAGAGCGGCAAGGGCCTCGTCGCGACGCCCTTTGCCGAAGGCGGCGCCTTCATCAAGTCCTCGCCCGAACTGCGCCGGCCCGACCTGCAGTTGCACTTCGTGATCGCGATCACCGACGACCATGCGCGCAAGCTGCACGCGGGCTTCGGCTTTTCGTGCCACGTGTGCGTGCTGCGCCCCAAGGGCCGCGGCGACGTGCGCCTGAACGACGCGAACCCGCTGTCCGCGCCGCGCATCGACCCGCGGTTTCTCTCCGACGCCGAGGACATGGCGCTGCTGCTGCAGGGCGTGAAGAAGATGCGAGAGATCCTGCGCGCGCCGGCCCTGGAGAAGTACCGGCACCGCGAGGTCTACACGGCCGATGCCCACACCGACGAAGAACTCACGCGCCACATCCGCGCGCGCGCCGACACCATCTACCACCCGGTGGGCACCTGCAAGATGGGCGTGGATGCGATGGCGGTGGTCGATCCGAAACTGCGCGTGCACGGCATCGAGAACCTGCGCGTGGTCGATGCCTCGGTGATGCCGACGCTCGTCGGCGGCAACACCAATGCGCCCACGATCATGATCGCCGAGCGCGCGGCCGACTGGATGCGCGGGCCGATCACTTTCGACCGCGCGGTGGAGGATGCTAGAGCGCCTGCGACGAGCCTCGCACCATCAGCTCTCCAGGAAGCAGCAGCTGGCGCGGCGCCGAGTCCAGCCCTCGCAGCCGCTCGATCAGGCATGTAGCGGCCGTGCGGCCGATGGCGTCGGTGGGCTGTGCCACGGTGCTGAGGCCCGGGCCGATCAGCGAGGCCCATTCGGGATCGTCGAAGCCGACGAAACCCAGGTCGGCGCCGAACTGCAGGTCGAGCCGCGCCATCGCCTGTGCCACGCGCAAAGTGACCACGGCATTGCCCGCGACCACCGCGGCGCGGCGGCCGCGCTTGGCGCGCTTGCGCAAGGCGGTCAGTGCGGCGTCCAGCGCATCGTTTTCACCCTCGACCGATTCGAACACTTCGCCCGCCACGCGCGGCTCGTGCGCCGTCACGCAGGCGCCGAAGGCGGCCGTGCGCTCGCGCCGCGAACTCACGCCCTTCTGCGGCTCGGTGACGTAGAGCAGTTCGCGGTAGCCGCCTTCCAGCAGATGCCCGCAGGTGGCCCGCATCGCCGCGTGGTTGTCCAGCGAGACGAAGTCGGTGTGCATGCCCGTGTGCCGGCGGTCCACCAGCACCGCGGGCTTGCCATGCAGCGTGACCGCATCGACCACGTTGCTGCCACGCCCGAGCGTGTTGAGGATGAAGCCGTCGACCTGGTAGCCCGCCAGCGCATCGATGGCCTCGCGCTCGCGTTCGCTCTCGTTGCCGAGGTTGAACAGCATCACGAGGTAGCCGGCATCCTGGCAGGCCTTCTCGGCGCCGCGCAGCACGGCCACCGAATACGGGTTGGTGATGTCGGCCACGATCAAGCCGATGAGCCGCGAGCGGCCGTGGCTCAGCGCCTGCGCCATCGGGCTGGGCGAATAGGCCAGCGCCGCAATCGCCACCTCGACGCGCGCGGCGATGTCGGGGCTCAACAATCGCTCGCGATGGTTGAGGAAGCGCGAGACGGTGGCTTTGGAAACGCCGGCAGCTTCGGCGACATCGGCGATGGTGGCGCGGCCCGTGGGCTTCATGGTCTTGCTCCTTCCCCCACTGGGGGAAGGCTGGGATGGGGGCAGGCAGAGCGCTCGATGGATGCGCCGCTTGCCCCCACCCCGGCCCTCCCCCAGAGGGGGAGGGAGAAGAGCCGGATCGCAGTCATGCGGCGGTCGTGTCGTAGGGCGCTGTCGGCTGCTCGCCGGCCAGCACCTGCAGCAGGTTGGTCGTCGCGAGCTCGGCCATCGCGTGCCGCGTCTCGTGCGTGGCCGAGCCGATGTGCGGCAGCGGCGTCACGCGCGGGTGCGTGCGCAGCGGCGAATCGGCGGGCAGCGGCTCCTTGGCGAACACGTCGAGGCCGGCGGCACGCAGCGTGCCGTGGTCCAGCGCGTGCAGCAGCGCTTCTTCATTCACGGTGGCGCCGCGGCCGCCGTTGATGAACGTGGCACCCGGCTTCATGCGCGCGAAGAAAGCGGCGTCGATCATGCCGCGCGTGGCATCGGTCAGCGGCAGCATCGCGAGCACGATGTCGGCGCGCGCGAGCAGGTCGTCCAGCGGTGTGTGGGCCGCGCGGCCCTGCAACCCGGGCGCCTGCGTCGCCAAGTCGACCGGGCGGCGCGCGTGGTACAGCACCGGCATGCCGAAGCCCAGCGCCGCGCGCCGTGCCACGGCCTGGCCGATGCGGCCGAAACCCAGGATGCCCAGCGTCTTGCCGTGCACGTCGGTGCCGAAGAGTTCTTCGCCGATGTTCTTCGTCCAGCGGCCTTCGCGCACGAGGTTCGAGAGTTCGACGACGCGGCGCTGCGTGGCCATGAGGATCGCGAACACCGTGTCGGCCACGGTCTCGGTGAGCACGTCGGGCGTGTGGCACAGCACGATGCCGCGCTGGTGCAGTTCGGCGAGCGGGTAGTTGTCGACGCCAACCGACACGCTGGAAATCACCTGGAGCTGCGGCGCCGCATCGAGCAGCGCGGCATCGACCGTATGGCTCGAACCGATCAAACCGTTCGCGGTAGCGAGCGCGGCCGCAAAAGCCTCGGGCTCCTTGCGCGGATCGGCAACGATCACGTTGTGGGCCGGTTGCAGGCGCGCCAGTTGGTCTTCGGGCAGGGGCCGGAAAACGAGCACGTTCTTTTTCGTCATGTCAGAGCCCCGCTTCTTCGAGTTGCGCACGCGTCGGCAGGCCTTCGGTATCGCCCAGCACCTGCACCGCGCGCGCGCCGATCCAGGCGCCGCGGCGCACCGCCTCGGGCACGCTCTTGCCTTCGAGCAAGGCGCTCACCACGCCGGCAGCGAAGCCGTCGCCAGCGCCTACGGTGTCGATCACTTCCTTCACCGGGAAGCCGTCGACGCGGCCGGTGCCGGCCACGTCGCTGTCGTAGTAGGCGCCCTCGGCGCCGAGCTTCACCACCACCAGCTTCGCACCGCGCTCGCGGTAGAAGCGCGCCACCGCTTCGGGCTCGCTGTGGCCGGTGAGCAGCAGGCCCTCTTCGATGCCCGGCAGCACCCAGTCGGCACGCGAGGCGAGTTCGTTGATCCAGTGGCGCATCGTCTCGGTGGACGACCACAGCGTCGGGCGCAGGTTGGTGTCGAACGAGATGGTGCGGCCGGCCGCGCGCATCACGTCCATGGTCTTGAGCGCGGCCTGAAGGCTGGTGTCGGAAATGGCGGCGAACACGCCGGTGGCGTGCAGGTGGCGCGCCGAGCGCAGCCACGCTTCGTCCACGTCGGCCGGGCCCATCTGGCTCGCGGCCGAGCCCTTGCGGTGGTATTCGACCGGCGGGTCGCTGCCGTCGGTGACGCGGCCCTTGAACTGGAAGCCGGTGCGCTGCGTCGCATCGCAGATCACGTGCGAGCAGTCGATGCCCTCGCCCTTCATGGTCGCGAGCAGCGCGCGTGCCATCGAATCGGTGCCCAGGCGGCTGGCCCAGCCCACCTTCAGGCCCAGGCGCGAAAGGCCGATGGCCACGTTGGTCTCGGCGCCGGCGGTGCGCTTGTGGAACGCCTCTGCGTTCTCCAGCGGGCCGGGCCGGTCGGCCACGAGCAGCATCATCGCTTCGCCGAACAGGGCGACATCGAAGGCGGTGGGTTCTGTCATGTGTGTGGTTCTACGCCCGTGCGGCGCGGATGAAGTCGATTTGCGTGCGCGTGACGGCCAGCAGGTCGTCGCCCACCAGAGGGTATTCGATGGCGTGCGGCACATCGGCCGGCAGTGCACGCAGCACCGCGCGCCATGGCGCGACCGAGTCGCCCAGCGGCACCGCCACCCACTTGTGCGGCAGGCGTTGCGCGCCCTTGCAATGCACGTAGCGCACGCGGCTGCCCAGTGCCTGCGCGGCCTGCAGCGGGCATTCGCCGAGCCAGTGCCAGTTGCCCATGTCGAAGGTCATGCCGAGCGAGACGCCCGCGCGGTCGGCCACGTCGAAGAAGGTCTGCAACGCGGCGAGCGTGCCGGCGCGCACGGTCTGGTCGTTCTCGATGAGCAGCTCGACGCGGGTCTGCGAGAGTTCCACCTTCAGGCCCCAGAGCGAGCCGTGCGAAGACGCCTGGAAATCGCCGATGGCCATCTTCAGCCGCTTCGCGCCGACGCGGGTTGCAGCAGCGATGCCGCGCTTGAGCGCCGCGCTGTCGAGCCAGCCGCCCTCGGCCCACAGGCCTTCGTGACTGGAGTAGACGGACGCGAGCCCGTTCAACGCCGGCAGTTCCGCATCCGCATCGCGCAGCATTTCGCCGCGCACTTCGACCGAATCGGCGCCCGCGGCGCGCGCAAGCTGCGAGCACCAGAGCTGGCCGTGCCGCCCCACCTCGGCCGCGCCGAAGGACGACAAGGAAATCAAGACCTCGAAGGACATCAATGCGCCTGGTGGGAACTGAGGATCTGGCCGAGGAACTGGCGCGTGCGCTCGTCCTTCGGGTTGCCGAAGAATTCTTCGGGCGGCGCCTGTTCGACGATCTTGCCTTCGGCCATGAAGATCACGCGGTCGGCCACGCTGCGGGCAAAGCCCATCTCGTGCGTCACGCACAGCATGGTCATGCCGTCTTCGGCCAGGCCGATCATGGTGTCGAGCACTTCCTTGACCATCTCGGGGTCGAGCGCCGAAGTGGGCTCGTCGAACAGCATGATCTTGGGCGACATGCAGAGCGCGCGCGCAATCGCCACGCGCTGCTGCTGGCCGCCCGAGAGCTGGCTCGGGTACTTCCTGGCCTGCTCGGGAATGCGCACGCGCGTGAGGTACTTCATCGCCACCTCCTCGGCCTCGGCCTTCGTCATGCCGCGCGAGCGCATCGGCGCGAGCGTGCAGTTCTCCAGGATGGTGAGGTGGGGGAACAGGTTGAACTGCTGGAACACCATGCCGACTTCGGCACGCACCGCGTCCACGTTCTTGCCACCGGCCGTGAGGTCGATGCCGTCGACCACGATGCGGCCCTTCTGCACCGTCTCCAGCCGGTTGATGCAGCGAATGAGCGTCGACTTGCCCGAGCCCGAGGGCCCGCAGATCACGATGCGCTCGCCCTGGCGCACCGACAGGTCGATGCCGGTCAACACCTGGAATTCACCGTACCACTTGTTGACCGCTTCCATGCGGATGATCGATTCCGTCGTCATGCCAGGGATTCCTTCAAGCGCTTTCGCTTATTGCATCTTCGGCAGGTCGGCCTGCAGCCACTTTTGATAGAGCTTGTTCAGCTCGCCGTTGGCGGTGTTCTTCGCAACGAATTCGTTCACTGCCTTGGTCAGCTCTTCCTGGCCCGGACGCATCGCGATGCCCATCGATTGCTGCACCAGCGTGAACTTGTTTTCGTAGGTGCCAGCGGGCACGCGCTTGGCAATCTGCGCGGCCACGGTGACCGAGCAGCCGATCGCATCGACCTGGCCCGAGATCAGCGCCTGCATGGCCGAGGCGTCGTCGTCGAAGCGGCGGATCTCGGTGCCTTCGGGTGCGGCCTTGGTCACGGCCACGTCTTGCGTCGAAGCGCGGGCCACGCCCACGCGCAGGCCCTTCAGGTCGCCTGCGGCCTTGATGGGGGTCTTGGTCGCGCCGTACAGCACGATGGTCGCGGCCGCATAGGGCTGCGAGAACTGCACCTGCTTGGCGCGCTCGGGCGTCACGGCCAGCGAGGCGACCAAGAGGTCGACCTTGTTGGTCAAGAGGAAGGGAATGCGGTTCGGGCCCGTGACCGGCACGATGTTGGCCTTCACGCCCCAGTCCTTGGCCAGCAGCTTGGCCACGTCGGCGTCGTAGCCGTCGGGCTGGTTCTTCGCATCGGTGGTGCCGTAGGGCGGAAAGTCGACCAGCATGCCGATGGTGATCTCGCCCTTCTTCTTGATGTCGGCCACGCTTTGCGCCGAGGCGAAAGGTGCGAACACGGTCAATGCGGCGCCGAGGCCGAGGGCTGCGAGCGCTGCGCGGCGGGTGGTGGTACGGGTCATGGGATGTGTCTCCTGGATAAAGGAAGGAAGCGACGGGAAAAACAAAAGGGTCAGCGTGCGAGCGCCTGGGCGCGCTTGCGCTCCATGCGCGCTGCGAGCAGCGAGAGCGGCCAGCAGATCACGAAGTAGATGGCCGCCACCACCGAGAACACGACGAGCGGCTGGAAGGTGGCGTTGTTGATGATCTGCCCCGCGCGGGTGATCTCGGTGAAGCCGATGATGGCCGCGAGCGACGTGCCCTTGATGATCTGCACCAGATAGCCCACTGTGGGCGCCAGCGCGATCTTGAAGGCCTGCGGCAGCACCACGTCGCGCATGCGGGCCACGTACTTGAGGCTCAGCGCCTCGGCCGCTTCCCACTGGCCGCGCGGAATGGCTTCGATGCAGCCGCGCCAGATCTCCCCGAGGAAGGCCGCGCTGTTGAGGATGAGCGCCACGCCCGCGGCGATCCACGGGTTGATGTCCAGCCCCAGCACCGGTGCGCCGAAGAAGATGAGGAACAGTTGCAGCAGGAGCGGCGTGCCCTGGAAGATCTGGATGAACGTCGTCGACACGCCGCGCGCCCAGGTCGATTCGGACGTGCGCATGAGCGCGACGACGAGCCCCAGCGCCGCGCCGCCGATGAAGGCGATGAGCGACAGCGCCAGCGTCCACTGGGCCGCTTCGAGGATGAAAAGGAATTCGGGAAAGCCGAAGGTACGCATGTTGTGTTGCTCCGTTCGGTGCGACTACCGGCGGTCCGGGTAGTTGAGTGTGCGCTTGTAGATCAGCTTGAACATCGCCGAGAAGGCCAGCGCCAGCGCCAGATAGATGGCGGCCACCACGATGTAGATCTCGAAGCTGCGGAAGGTCTGCGACTGCAGGTTGGCGGCCACCGAGGTCAGGTCGTCGGCCGAGATCACCGACACCACGGCGGAGCTCAGCATCAGGAGGATGAACTGGCTCGTGAGCGCCGGGTAGATGGCCTTCAGCGCGGGCTTGATGATGACGAAGCGGAAGATTTCCCAGGGCTTCAGGTTGAGCGCCCGGCCCGCCTCGATCTGCCCCTTGGGAATCGACTCGATGCCCGCGCGGATGATCTCCGTGGCATAGGCGCCCAGGTTCACCACCATGGCCACCAGCGCGGCCGTCTGCGGCGACCAGCGCAGCCCGATGGCCGGCAGCGCGAAGAAGAAAAAGAACAGCTGCACGAGGAACGGCGTGTTGCGGATCACCTCGATGTAGGCATTGACGATGAAGCGCAGCCACCCCGGCCCCGAGGTCTTGCCCCAGGCGCAGAAGATCGCGACCACGAGGCCCAGCACCGTCGCGATGAGCGAGAGCTGGACCGTGATCCACGTGCCCTTGAGCAGCAGGGGCCAGGCAGCGAAGACGGCGTCGAATTGAAACTGGTAGTTCATGGTGCGGCGTGCACGAAGGCCGTGCACGTGCCTCGAAAAGCAATGCTTGCAGCTTATATGAAACCGGTTTCAGACCTGACTAGGGATTCCCCTAGGTGGGCGTTTTGACCTACCTTCTGCCTACACTGGCGCGATGCTGAACCCACCCGCGGCCACCCTGCCCACAGAGGCGAATGCGCTCCCATCCGGAGCCCTGGGAGTCCCGGGAGCCCCGGGCGCTCCCGTCGTCCAGCATTTCAGGCAGGCGCTGCTCTGGCCGCTGCGGCTGATGCCCTCGCCCGATGCCAGGCACACGCACCACGGCCCCTGGCAGGTGCTGCGCGACATGGGCGATGCGTCTCCCTGGCGCGAAGAGGTCGACGAATACACCGGCGACAGCAGCCGCTTCCACGAGCGGCACTACAACGAGTTCGTGAGCTTCCTGCCCTATGTGCAGCGCTTCCTTTATGGCGAAGGCCGCTCGCGCACCAAGGGCGACGATTCGGCATCCGGAAGCGATGGCGATTCGCCGATGCGCATCTTCCGCCGCCACGACATCGCGTCCGTGCGCGTGGTGTCGCAGCCCGGCGATGCGCCCATCACGCTCGATGTGGTGCACTGCGATCTCTACTTCTTCTTCGACATCGACGTGGTGTTGCTCAACCTCGAAGTCGGCGTGAACCACGTGAGCCTCGCGCAGGCGCAGGACATCCTCTATCGTTTCGGCCGCGCCTACCCCTCGGGCTGGGAGCCCGACGGCTCGGCGCTGCATTGCATGGCGAGCGTCGAGTGGCTGGGCGCCGACGGCCGCGTGCTCGCGAGCTCCGATGCGCAGCAGCGCGAGAGCTTTCTCTCGCACGTGGCGCAGCACCGCGCGCCGCGCATCTCGTCGCACTGGGCCTACCTGATGCAGCCGCTGGTGAGCGACCATTCCGACGAACCCGGCGCGCTGCGCTACCGCCAGATCGAGTACTACCGCATGCCGGTGATGGCGTACCTCTCGATGGACGATCCGCGCCGCCTCACGCGCGACGACTTCGTGCGGCTCGCGCTGGTGACGGGCGCGGGCGCCACCGATGCCCACCTGCCCTACGCCGACCACCACCTCGCGGACTTCGAGCACAAGTACTGCTACGACCGTTTCTGGGTCGACGCCGGCGCAGCGCCCAACACGCGGTACCTCTGCAACGGCCACGCGCTCGTCGTGGTGGGCGATGCGCACTCCGATTTCTTCTGCTGCCGCGACCGCGGCGTGCTCGCGCAGTTCAGGCACCAGCACTTCCTGCTGTTCCTCATCGCGCATTTCCAGAAGGCGTCGCTCCTGATGTTCTCGGACCAACTGGTCGAGGCGCTCAAGAAGCTGGACATCCGCAGCACGCCGAGCGTGAAGCAGTTCAAGCGCGCGATCCGTTCGAGCTTCGAGCGGTTCCTGCGCTTCACGCACCGCTACTGGTTCCACGAGATCTCCGAGCAGGCGCAGGTGCGCGCGCTCTCGCACATGTGCGCCGCGCACCTGGGGCTCGATCCGCTGTACGACGAGGTCAAGTCGCGCATCGCCGACATGAACACCTACCTGGATGCCGACAGCCTGCGCCGGCAGGCCAGCACCGTGGTGCGGCTCACGGTGGTCACGCTGTTCGGGTTGATCGGCACCATCACCACCGGCTTTCTCGGCATGAACCTGCTGGCCGAAGCCGACGCGCCGCTGTGGCGCAAGGCGATCTGGTTCGGCGTGGTGTTCGTGGCGACGACGTGGCTCACGATCTACACGATGGTGAAGTCGCAGCGGCTGTCGGACTTCATCGATGCGCTGTCGAACGACCGGCTGGGGTTTCGCGGAAAGCTGGCGGCGCTGGCGCGGGTGTGGCGGCCGGGGGCGGATTAGAGTCTGCCGATGCGCATCGCCCTCGTCTCCGACATTCACGGAAATCTCCCCGCACTCGAAGCCGTGGTCGAGGACATCGAACGCCGCGGCGTGGACGCCATCGTCAACCTGGGCGACAGCCTCTCGGGTCCGTTGATGCCGCTGGAGACCGCGCAGTTCCTGATGGCGCAGGACTGGGTACAGCTTGCCGGAAACCATGAGCGCCAATTGCTCACCGTGCCTGCGGACAGGCGCGGCGCGTCCGATGCGTTCGCGCACGCACGACTCGGCGTGAAGGAATTTGCCTGGATCGCATCGCTGACGCACACACACCGCCTCAGCGCAGATGTGCTGCTGTGTCATGGCACGCCGGCGAGCGATCTCGAATACTTCCTGGAGACCGTGGCGCCCGACGAGTTCCGCGCAGCCACGCAGGCCGAGATCGATGCACGGACCAGCGATGTCGATGCGGCGCTGGTCGCCTGCGGGCATACGCATGTGCCGCGCGTGGCGCGTGCGTCCGGCGGGCAACTGATCGTCAACCCCGGCAGCGTCGGCCTGCCGGCCTATGACGACATCCACCCCTATCCGCACGCCGTCGAAACCGGCTCGCCCCATGCGCGCTATGCCATCGTCGAGCAGCGCGACGGCGGCTGGAGCGCCAGGCTGGTGGCCGTTCCGTACGATCACACCGCGATGGCGAAACTGGCGCTGGAGAACGGGCGGCCCGATTGGGCCCATGCACTTGCCACCGGGCGCATGCCCTAGCGCTGCAACGCGCGTTCCGGACGATCGGTTCCCATTTCCGGCGCCACGGAGGTTGAGCGTTCGGGTGCTGCAAGCAAAACTCGCTCGCACCACAGGAGCCTCCTCGATGTTCAACAACCTTCCCGACTACGTCGAGGACCCGATCCTGGGTCTGTTCGATGCCTACCGCGCGGATGTACGCACGCGCAAGGCGAATCTCGGCATCGGCATCTACTGCGGCGAGGACGGCCGCGTGCCCGTGCTGGCCTCGGTGCGCGCGGCACGCGAGCGCATCGATGAAACGGCGCCCAGCATCTACCTTCCCAC
The DNA here is from genome assembly GCF_900115685.1 of Variovorax sp. 770b2. Lineage (GTDB taxonomy): Bacteria > Pseudomonadota > Gammaproteobacteria > Burkholderiales > Burkholderiaceae_C > Variovorax. Next base: position 2,710,955 of record NZ_FOXJ01000001.1, read on the forward strand.
CGAGGGCCTGCAGGGCTATCGCAACGCGGTTCGCGAACTCGTGTTCGGTGGCGCAACGGCAGACCTGCAGGACCGGGTGGTCACGATACAGGCGGCCGGCGGAACGGGCGCGCTGCGCGTCGGTGCCGAGTTTCTCGCGAGCACGAACGCCAGCCCCAGGGTCTGCATGCCCGACCCGACATGGGTCAACCACCAGGCGATCTTCCAGGCCGCGGGCTTCGAGGTGTCGCACTGTCCGTACCGCACGCCGAAGGGGCGCTTCGACATCGACGGCACCCTGGCGGCCCTGAACGCCCTGCCCGCCGAAACCGTCGTGCTGCTCCACCCCTGCTGCCACAACCCGACGGGCATCGACCCGTCACGCGAAGAATGGGCCCGGCTGCTGGACGCGATGGCGCAGCGCGCATTGCTCCCCTTCTTCGACATGGCCTACCAGGGCTTCGCCGAAAGCCTGGACGACGACGCATGGGCCGTGCGCGAGTGCGTGCGGCGTGAAATCCCGTGCCTCGTGGCGAGCTCGTATTCGAAGAACTTCTCGCTGTACGGAGAGCGCGTCGGCGCGCTGAGCATTCATGCGCCCGGCCTCGAAGCGGCCAAGGTCCTGGGACAGCTCAAGGTGGTGGTCCGCCGCAGCTATTCGTGTCCGCCTGCGCATGGCGCGGCGCTTGTGGCCACCGTGCTGCAGGACGCGCCACTGCATGCGCAATGGCGTGCCGAGCTGGACGGCATGCGCCAGCGGATGCTGGGCGTGCGCGCTTCGTTGCATGCCCTGCTCACGAGAGAACTGCCGGACGCCGATCTCTCGTTTCTCCTGCAGCAGCGCGGGATGTTCAGCTATTCGGGGCTGTCGGATGCGCAGATCGACCAGCTGCGCAGCAGGCACGGTGTGTATGTCGTGTCGTCCGGCCGCGTCTGCATCGCGGGCATCAACGCATCGAACCTCGCGCAGGTGTGCGAGGCGCTTGTCGATGTGATGGGGCGCGCCGTCCACGCAGGGCCTGCGAAGGACGCCGGGTTCAATCCCCGGTGAACGCGATCTCCGCGCTCGCGACTGCGCCGATGCGCACGCCGAAGCTCGTGATGTCCGAGAGCGTCGCGTTGTGGTGCGCGCGGATGAAGGCGCCGGTGGCATGCGGCTTGTCGTGCGAGGTGTGCGCATCGGCCGCGAGCACCACCTCGTAGCCGAGCGCTGCGGCGCGGCGGGCGGTGGTGTCCACGCAGAACTCCGACGAATAGCCGCAGACCACCACGCGTCGCACGCCCTGCCCCATGAGCCATGCGTCGAGCGGCGTGCGCAGGAAGGAATCGGGCGTGGTCTTGCGGATTTTCGTGTCGGCCGCATCGATGTCCAGTGCATCGGCGAGCTGCCAGCGTTCGGAATCGAATTCCAGGTCGACCGCGTTCTCGTGCTGGATGAAGGCCACCGGCGCGCCGGCGGCGCGGGCACGTTCGGTGAGCGCGTTGATGCGCTGGATCACTTCCTGTGCCTCGTGGGGCCGCGGTGGGTCGTCGCAAAGACCGCGCTGCACGTCGATGACCAGGACCGCAGTTTTCATGGCGCTAGAAGGCAAGGCCCTTGACCGACCAGAGGATGGCGCCGGACAAGAGCGTGGAGATGAGTGCGACGACGGCGCTGGCACCGAACGAGGTGCCGATGCCGATCTGGAAGCCCAGCGTGTAGGCCACGAACAGCGCCACCATCGCCAGCAGCGCCGGCGTGCCGTTCACGTGGTGAATGCCTGCCGCGGCGAAGAAGCTCATGTAGGCCAGCAGGGCCAGCGCCACGAACAGCGAGGCATAGAACACCGACTTGAACGACTCGCCCAGCGTCGGCGACACGCCCGCCACCACCTGCGCCGATATCTTCACCACCACCGTCACGAACAGCACCAGCGCACAGACCGCGATCGTGAGCTTGAGCGGCGCCATGAAGGCGAAGAAGACGAACGCGCCGATGAAGAGGAGGTAATGCATGTGAGGTGCGATTGTGGGGCTTGCGGGGCCACGCCCCCCCGGGCCGCGGCCTCAGCTCCAGGCGCTCACCTCCAGCCGCACCTTGCCGGTGATGCCGGGCGCACCCGGTCCCGCGCCCAGGCTGGAGAGCGGCACGATGAACTGCTGCTTGCCGCCGGCCAGTTGCCTCGGGCTCATCGGCAGCGACGCCTGCCCTGCGGTGTCGGTCTGCCAGCCGTATTTGACGTTCCAGTTCTGCGCCGCATCGTCGGGCGTGGGCGGCGCGATCTCGATGATGAGCGTGTCGCGAAAGAGCGAGCTGCCTTCGTAGTGCCCGTCGAGCCAGAACTTCTTGTTCACCTGGTAGTCGGGCACGCGCACGCCCAGCGTCATGGCGTAGGCGAGCGTCGGGCGGTCCTGGTTGACGCGGGCCTTGTTGGCCAGGAACACGGTCGAGAGATAGATCGAGCGGCGCTCGGGTTTCTTCGGATCGGTCAGCTCCTTGTGCGTGCGGCAGGCGGGCGAGTCTTCCTCGGCCACGCGACGACTGAGGTACCAGCGCTTGCCGCGGGGCGCGGCCAGGAGCTCGACCTGGTAGAGCGCATCGACGTCGGCGTCCTTGGGCAGGTCGGGCGGCAGCGTCACGCCGTCGACGTCGAACCAGAGGTCCACCCGCACGTCGCCGAAGAGAAAGCGCACGAGGTTCTGGTAGGCCTCCTCGGAGTTGACGATGCCGAAGTAGCCCGAGTGAGAACGAAAGGCGTAGGCGGTGGCCACGGGCTGTGTCTTCTTGTTCGCGTCGATGGACCAGAGCGAGGCGTTCTCGATGCGCACCAGCCCGTCGCTGCCGTGGCCCGCGAACATGCGCGAGAGCCCCTTGGCGGTTTCGTAGTCGCCGCGGTTGGAGCCGACCATGCAGAAGAAGCGCTCGGCCGGAAAGGCCGTGGCCGGCAGGTAGTCCATGCGGCCGTCGATGGCCGGCGTCGCGAGGAACTCGGACATCTTCTCGCGGTTGAAGGTGTTCATCTCGTTGGCCGTGAGCCAGGCCGGGATGTTGACGCCGCCCATGTCGATGCCGTTGTGCGGCGTGGCATAGGTGAACACCTTGTCCACGCAGGCGCGCGCCGCGGGGTCGCCCAGCGCCGGGTTCTGCAGGAAGGCGCGCACCACCAGCCCGCCCATCGAATGCGCCACCAGGTAGCAGCGGAAGTCGGCTGCGGCGGCCGCGCCTTCGCGCTGCGCCACGAGATCGCGCACCCGCAGGATCAGCTTGCTCAAACCCTGCGCGTAGAACTTGATGTTGCGCGACTTGCCATCGCCCAGGAGTTCCGAGCCGGTGTCGTAGTAGCGGTAGATGATGACCGAGGCCGAAGGGATGCCGTCCACGTCCTTGCCGGTCTCGTCGGGCGAGGGCTTCCAGTCGTCGTCCAGGATGTCCAGGCCGTTCTGGTAGACGCTCTGGTACTGGAAGTCGGCCAGGAGGCGCACCACCGGCGACTCGAAGACGAACTTCTGCGCGGGCGCGTCCTTCTTGACGGTGGCGCGGTAGACCGTGGAGCCGACGTTGAAGCCGCAGAACGGATCGGCCGCGGTCTCGTCGCGCTCGGATTCGGTCATGGCGTAGCCACGCACGTAGATGATGGGATAGCGGTTGCCGCTCATGTGTATCGCCTTCTCATGGCCCGTGAAGGGCCCGAGTGTGCCGGGGCTGGGCGCGGCGTGCCATAGAACGCACGGCATAGGGACAGGCCCGGCGCCCCACGCCGGATATTCCCCTGCCAGCCGAATGTTTCTGTGGCTGAAACCATTGAAACATGCGCCCGGGATAGTCTCGCGCCACCCAACAAACACACGTCCAGAGGTGCTTCCAATGACTGACGACTCGGCTTCGCAGGGGTCCTACCTGCCCCAACTCCTGCGCCGGGGCACGGCGCTCGCCGCGGCCGGCTGCGCCTTCGTCGCGGGCTGCAGTGCCGCCGGAGGCGGTGAGGCGCGCTACGAGAACTCGCCGCAGTTCCGGGACGGCGTCTTCCAGAACATGGCCAACCCCGACGAGAAGCCCTCGGCCAGCGCCTGGCGCATCTGGTCGCGCTTCATCGTCGGCAGCAAGGTCGACACGGTGCCGGTCGATGCGATCCCGGTGCGTGAAATCAGCGCGAAGGACCTGGACGCGCTCGACGCCAAGGCCAACCACGTGGTGCGCCTGGGCCACTCGTCGCACCTGCTCAAGCTGCGCGGCAAGTACTGGCTGATCGACCCGGTGTTCAGCGAGCGCGCATCGCCCGTGCAGTGGGCCGGCCCGAAGCGCTTTCACAAGCCGCCGCTCACGCTCGCGCAACTGCCGCCCATCGAGGGCGTGATCCTCTCGCACGACCACTACGACCATCTGGACGTGGCGACCATCGAATACCTCTCGAAAAGCGTGAAGCGCTACTTCGTGCCGCTGGGCGTGCGCTCGCGGCTGGTGGTGATGGGCGTGCCCGCGGAACGCGTGACCGAGCTGGACTGGTGGCAGGACGCCGAGCACGACGGCGTGAAGCTCACCGCCACGCCGGCGCAGCATTTCTCGGGCCGCACGCTCTCGGATCGCGGCCGCACGCTGTGGGCCTCATGGGTGGTGCAGAGCGGCGAGCAGCGCATCTTCTACAGCGGCGACTCGGGCTACTTCCCCGGCTTCAAGCAGATCGGCGAGCGCTTGGGCGGCTTCGACCTGGCGCTGATGGAAAACGGCGCCTACGACGCCTACTGGCCCGGCGTGCACATGACGCCCGAGCAGAGCGTGCAGGCCTTCGAGGACCTGCGCGGCAAGGTGTTCTTCTCGGTGCACAACAGCACCTTCGACCTGTCCTTCCACACCTGGCACGACCCGCTGGACCGCATCGCGGCCCTCACCGAAGCCAGGAAGATCGAACTGGCGACGCCGGTGATCGGAGAGGTGGTGACGGTAGGGCAGGCGCGGACGAACACGCGGTGGTGGCAGGGGCTGCGCTAGCCTGGCCCGCTTTCTGCCAGTCGGTTCGTCGTCGGTTCGGCGACAGGGAGCGATTGTTCGACGTAGCCGTGCTTCAGCAGATCGGCAACGAGCCACTTCTTGCCGAACCATCCGAACAGGAACATGAGCACGGCGTACCCGAGCAAGCCGGCGATCGCCACCAGGGCCGCGCCCGAAGAGCGATAGGCGTCGATCGAGAATTTCGTGAACGCGCCACCTAGAAGGGCAAAGCCGAAGGGGCGCCACAGCCCTTCGGAAATCGCCCACAGCATGGGAAGAAGAAACGCGAACCACGAGAAGCCCGGCCGGACGGTTCTCGTCTTGCCGCCGCGATGGGTCAGCAGGAGGGTCGCGGCCACTTGCGCCTCAACGCTCGCGCCGCTCGCGCGCCCGGCGCACCTGCCGGGTCTCGATGGCCTGCGCCGCGGCGCGGTCCTTCTCGCGCCGCTTGGCGGCGCGCTTCATCCGGAAGTGCCGGCCCACCAGGAAGCTGGCAAGGCCGGTCACCACGGCGATGAACAGGCCGATGACGCTGATGTCGATGCCGCCCATCACAGCACCCGCACGATGCTGGCCGGCTTGAAGCCCAGGTCGGCCGCCTTGCCCTTGCGCGCACGGGTGCCGCGCGCGTTGTTGAGGGTGCGGATCTCCAGCGTCTCGTCGCGCTCCTTGCCGCCGCGGCCGATGCCCTCGATCTTCACGCTGCGCGTGTAGGCCGCGGCACCCGCGAGGGTGTCCTTGGGCTCCAGGTCGATCAGCGTGAGGCCGCGGCCGCCCTTGGGCAGGCTCTTGAGCTCGGCGATGTCGAAGGTGAGGATGCGGCCGCCGGTCGAGGCGCAGGCCACATGCGTGGCGGCCGGCATCGGCTCGGCGCCGCTCGCGCCGCCCACCAGCGAAGGACGGCAGAGCTGTTCGCCCTCGCCCACGTCGATGAAGGCCTTGCCGCCGCGCTGGCGCGACATCATGTTCTCGACCGTGGCGATGAAGCCGTAGCCGCCGGTATTGGCCAGCAGCACGCTCGCGCCCACCGGGCCCGCGAAGAAGTGCGTGACGTGCGTGCCGGCGTCGAGCTCGACCAGCGTGGTGACCGGTTGCCCGTCGCCGCGCGCGCCGGGGAGCGACGCCACGGGCACGGTGTAGACGCGCACCGATTTGTCCTTGGAAGAGCCGAAGACCAGCAGCGTGTCGACGCTGCGGCATTCGAAGGCGCCATAGAGCGCATCGCCGGACTTGAAGCTGTACTCGGGGGTCGAGGAACCATTGTTTCCATTGGCCGCCTTCTCGCTCGCCCAGCCCTTCTGCGCGCGCACCCAGCCCTTCTGCGACACGATCACGGTGACGGGTTCGTCCACCACCTTCACTTCGGCCACGGCGCGCTTTTCGGCTTGAATGAGCGTGCGGCGCGGGTCTTCGAAGGTCTTGGCATCGGACTCGATTTCCTTGATCAGCAGGCGGCGCAGCGTGGCGGGGCTGCCCAGGATGTCTTCGAGCTTCTTCTGCTCCGTGCGCAACTCGTCGAGCTGCTGCTGGATCTTGATGCCCTCGAGCCGCGCAAGTTGGCGCAGCCGGATTTCAAGGATGTCTTCCGCCTGCACATCGCTGAGGTTGAAGCGCGCGATGAGCGCCGCCTTCGGATCTTCCGCGGTGCGGATGATCGCAATCACCTCGTCGATGTTCAGCAGCACCAGCTGCCGGCCTTCCAGGATGTGGATGCGCTCGAGCACCTTGTTCAGGCGATGCCGCGAGCGCTTCTCGACGGTGATCTCGCGGAAGGCGATCCACTCGGTGAGCATCTGGCGCAGCGACTTCTGCGTGGGCTTGCCGTCGATGCCCACCATCGTGAGGTTGATCGACGAGGAGGTCTCCAGCGAGGTCTGCGCGAGCAGCGTGGTGATGAACTCTTCCTGGCTGATGCGCGAGGTCTTGGGCTCGAACACCAGGCGCACGGCGGCGTCCTTGCTCGATTCGTCGCGCACCACGTCGAGCACCGAGAGCATCGCGGCCTTCAGTTGCGTCTGGTCGGCCGAGAGCGCCTTCTTGCCGGCCTTGACCTTCGGGTTGGTGATTTCCTCGATCTCCTCGAGCACCTTCTGCGTGCTCACGCCGGGCGGCAGCTCGTTGACCACGAGCTGCCACTGGCCGCGCGCGAGGTCTTCGATCTTCCAGCGCGCGCGCACCTTGAGCGAGCCGCGGCCGGTGCGGTAGGCATCGGCGATGTCGCTCGCGCCGCTGATGATCTGCGCGCCGCCCGGGTAGTCGGGGCCGGGCACGATCGCCAGGAGTTCTTCTTCGCTCAGCTTGCCGTTCGACTTGATGAGCGCCACGCAGGCGTCGGCGATTTCGCGCAGGTTGTGGCTGGGGATTTCGGTGGCCAGGCCGACCGCGATGCCGCTTGCGCCATTGAGCAGCGTGAACGGCAGCCGCGCGGGCAGCAGGCGCGGCTCCTCGGTGCTGCCGTCGTAGTTGGGAATGAAATCGACCGTGCCTTCGTCGATCTCGTCGAGCAAGAGGCTGGTGATGCGGGCGAGACGCGCCTCGGTGTAGCGCATGGCCGCGGCGCCGTCGCCGTCGCGGCTGCCGAAGTTGCCCTGGCCGTCGACCAGCGGATAGCGCTGCGAGAAGTCTTGCGCCATGCGCACCAGCGCGTCGTAGGCGGCCTGGTCGCTGTGCGGATGGAAGCGGCCGAGCACGTCGCCGACCACGCGCGCGCTCTTGACGGGCTTGGCGCCCACGGTGCCGTTGGTCCCGCCGAACCCCAGGCCCATGCGCGACATCGAGTACAGGATGCGCCGCTGCACCGGCTTCTGGCCGTCGGACACATCGGGCAGCGCGCGGCCCTTGACCACGCTGAGCGCGTATTCGAGGTAGGCGGTCTGTGCGTAGTCGGCCAGCGTGAGGGTGGTGTCGCCGTCGGTGGGACCTGCAAGGTCGAGCGGGGGTTGGGAGTCGTCCATGAAGAAGAAAGGAAAGTAAAAAAGAAAACCGATGGCAACTCAATCCTGCACGTGGCCGTATCCAATTTCAGAAACACCGTGGAACCGGCTTTGCCGGGCCACTGGTGTTGCCCCCTGCAAGGGGGTTGGCGAAGCGACACGAAGTGCGCGAAGACTGGGGGTGAGCGTCATCCTTCCAGGGTGAAGGCCTCGTGCACCGCGGACTGCACGGCACCGCCGAGCACCGCGCCGCCGCCGGCCACGTAGATGAAGTCGCCGATCACCGCGGCACCGACGGCATGGCGCGGCGTGGTCATCGGGGCATGGCGCTGCCAGGTGTCGTCCACGGGATCGTAGCTTTCCATCTGGCCGAACACCTTGGCCTGGCGCGGCACGCCACCCACCAGGAAGCCGCCCTCCCCGCCCATGGCGAAGAAGCGGCCCCGGTACACCACAAGGCCATGGCCCGAGCGCGCGGTGGGAAGCGGCGAACGCAGCTCCCAGGTGTCGCGCGTGGGCAGGTAGACGTGGTGCAGGTCGGTGTTGTATTCGAAGGTGTTGAAGCGCCCGCCGATCACGTGGATCTGGTTGCCGTGCGAGACGCAGCCCACATGGTCGCGCGCCCCGGGCAGCGGCTTGCGCGCCGTCCAGCGGTCGGCCTTCGGGTCGTAGACCTCGTGCCAGCCGACGCTCGCGCGCTCGGCCGCGGGCTCCGAGGCGCCGCCGATCAGGTGCAGCGAGCCGCCGAGCATCACCGCAGCCGCCGCCCCGCGCGGACGCGGCAGCGGCGCAATCGCGGTCCAGCGGTTGGCGGCGATGTCGTAGACGTAGGCATGGGTGTCCGAGCGGCGGTTCTGCTCGACGAAGCCGCCGAGCGCGTAGACCCTGCCCTCTTCGGCCGTCACCGCGACGTGGTTGGCACCGCGCGGCAGCGGCGCGCCGTCGAGCCAGCGGTCGGCTTTCGGGTCGTAGATGTGGTGGTAGTCGCGGTTGACCGCGCCTTCGCCGTAGCCGCCGACGACGTGCATGCGGCCCATGGCGGCAGTCGCCCAGGCCATTTCGCTGCGCGGGATCGGCAAGGCCGCGCGCGCCATCCAGCGGCCCTGCGGACCGGCCGGCGCGGGGCTGTCGGTGACGCGCTGCGATTCCTGCTCGGGCGTCATGTGGTGCGGCACGCCGCCCTGCAGGCGCGCGTAGGGTTCTTTCGACGAAGGCGCTGCCGGCAGCGTGTCGTGCGTGGCCGCATGCTGGGCGCGCGCGGCGCCGGTCACCGCGCAGGCGGCGGTCGCGAGGACGAAGCTTCGACGGTGCATGGCGGGCTCCTTCAGGACACGGGCGGCTCGACCGCGCTGGCCGGCACCTGCGGTTGCTCGGGAATGTCGGGCATCGCGGGCATGCCGCCGGGCGAATCGGGCGGCATGTTGCCACGGCCCAGCGCCCCGCCCTTGGGCACCACCAGCTCCATGCGGATGCGGCCCGGCGTCTTGCCGCCCCGCGCGCCGCCGCCACCCGTCGCCACCGAGGGCTTGAGGTAGGCGTACAGCTGCAGCACGGTCTGCACGTAGTTCTGCGTTTCCTTGTAGTTCGGGATCTTGTTGCCCGCGCGCTGCACCGCGCCCTCGCCCGCGTTGTAGGCGGCCAGCGCCAGTTCGATCTGTCCGGGGAACATCGCGATCAGGTCGCGGAGATACCGCGACCCCGTTGCGATGTTGATGCGCGGGTCGAACAGTTTCTTCTCGATGGTGGTGCGCTTGTCCGCCGCGACGCCGTAGCGCTGCGCGGTCGCGGGCATGAGTTGCATGAGGCCCATCGCGCCCTTGGGCGAGACGGCCTGCGCGTCGAAGCCCGATTCGGTGGCGATCAGCGCCTGCAGCAGTTCGTAGTCGATCGAATGCTTGTTCGATGCATCGCGCAGCGCCGACTTGGCGGTCTTGTAGCTGGGCGAGGCTTCGAACAGCGCGAGCAGGGTCTGCGACGCGGGCGGCACCCTGCCGTCCAGCTTGCGCCCGTTGCGCCCGAGCGGCGAGATGCCCTGCGCCGTGTCGAAACTCTGGCCGCCGCGAAAGAAGATCTGGTAGCGCTCGTCGATCTTCTCGGAGGCGAAGTGCGCGACGCCCTTGCTGTCGATGTACCCGTAGATATCAGCGGCGTGCGCCAGCCCCTGCTGCAAGCACAGCAGCAAGGCCAACAGCAACGCACGCATGAGATCTGGAAGGGTCACGGGGGTCAAACATCGATGTCGACGTCGTCGGCGCGCAGTTCCATCAACTCGCGCCGGGCGGCCGCTTCGCCCTTGCCCATGAGCTTGGTGATCTCGCCCTGGGTGGATGTGAAGTCGAAGCGTCCCAGCTGCACCTTCATCAGGCGCCGGGTATCCGGATTGAGCGTGGTTTCCCACAATTGTTCCGCGCTCATCTCGCCCAGGCCCTTGAAGCGGCTGATGCTCCAGGCGCCTTCGCGCACGCCGTCCTTGCGCAGTTTGTCCAGCGTGGCGGTCAGTTCGCCCTCGTCCAGCGCGTAGACCTTGGAGGCCGGCTTCTTGCCGCGCGCGGGCGCATCGACCCGGAACAGCGGCGGCTTGGCGACATACACGTGGCCGGTTTCGATGAGTTTCGGAAAGTGGCGGAAGAACAGCGTGAGCAGCAGCACCTGGATGTGCGAGCCGTCCACGTCGGCATCGGAGAGGATGCAGATCTTTCCGTAGCGCAGGCCGCTCATGTCGGGCGTGTCGCTGGGGCCGTGCGGATCGACGCCCACGGCCACCGAGATGTCATGGATTTCGGTGTTGGCGAAGAGCCGGTCGCGCTCCACTTCCCAGGTGTTGAGCACCTTGCCGCGCAGCGGCAGGATGGCCTGGCTTTCCTTGTCGCGGCCCATCTTGGCGCTGCCGCCGGCGGAATCGCCCTCGACCAGGAAGACTTCGTTGTGGCTGATGTCCTTGCTCTCGCAGTCGGTCAGCTTGCCGGGCAGCACGGCCACGCCGGAGCCCTTGCGCTTCTCGACCTTCTGGCCGGCGCGCTGGCGGGTCTGCGCGGCCTTGATGGCCAGTTCGGCCAGCCGCTTGCCGTAGTCGACGTGCTGGTTGAGCCAGAGCTCCAGTGCCGGACGCACGAAGCTGGACACCAGCCGCACCGCGTCGCGCGAATTCAGCCGTTCCTTGATCTGGCCCTGGAACTGCGGATCGAGCACCTTGGCGCTGAGCACATACGAAGCACGCGCGAACACGTCCTCGGGCAGGAGCTTCACGCCCTTGGGCAGCAGCGAGTGCAGCTCGATGAAGCCCTTCACGGCGGTGAAGAGGCCGTCGCGCAGGCCGCTCTCGTGCGTGCCGCCGGCGCTGGTGGGAATCAGGTTGACGTAGCTCTCGCGCACCGGCTGGCCGTCTTCGGTGAAGGCCACGCACCAGTCGGCGCCCTCGCCTTCGGCGAAGTTGTCGGCGTTCTTGTCGGCGTGGCCGCTGCCTTCGAAGAGGGGGATCACCGGGTCGCCGTTGAGCGTCTGCATGAGGTAGTCGCTCAGGCCCCCCTTGTAGAGCCACTGCTGCGTGTCCTTGGTCTTCTCGACGGTGAGCGTGACGCTCACGCCGGGCATCAGCACGGCCTTGCTGCGCAAGAGGTGGGTGAGCTCGCCCATGGGAAGCGCGGCGGTCTCGAAGTACTTGGCGTCGGGCCAGGCGCGCACCGTGGTGCCCTGCTTGCGCTCGCCGGCCTCGAGCTTGCGGATCTGGAGCGCCTCGATCACGTCGCCGCCGCTGAAAGCCAGCCTGGCGATGGAGCCTTCGCGATGGGTGCTGACCTCCAGGCGCTTGGACAGCGCATTGGTCACCGACACGCCCACGCCGTGCAGGCCGCCCGAGAAGCTGTAGGCGCCGCCCGAGCCCTTGTCGAACTTGCCGCCCGCGTGCAGCCGGGTGTAGACCAGCTCGATCACGGGGGCCTTTTCTTCGGGGTGCAGGCCGAACGGAATGCCGCGGCCGTCGTCTTCGATGCTCACCGAGTTGTCGGCGTGCAGCGTGACCTTGATCTTCTTGCCGTAGCCGGCCAGCGCCTCGTCGGCGGCATTGTCCAGCACTTCCTGGATGACGTGCAGGGGGTTGTCGGTCCGGGTGTACATGCCCGGGCGCTGCTTGACGGGCTCGAGGCCCTTGAGCACGCGGATGGAGCCTTCCGAGTAGCCGGAAGCGGAATCTGAGGAGGTCTTGGGGGAAGTCGCCATGGGGGCGGATTGTAGTCAGTCGCCGCCAAACAACTGGATACCCATACAGCAGGCGCTTTGATGCCGGATGCGCATTGAAACGGCCCCGATAAATCATCAATGCCTTTGGCCGCCCGCCCGCCTGCCGCAGCACGCAAGTGGCTACATTCGACGCCATGCAAGCTCCCACGCCCGCCCTCTCGCCCACCCTCTCCATTAGGCAGGTGCTGTTCTGCGGCGCCATGATCGTCACGCTCTCGATGGGCATCCGCCACGGCTTCGGCCTCTGGCTGCAGCCGATCACGCAGACGCAGGACTGGAGCCGGCAGACCTTTTCCTTCGCGCTGGCGATCCAGAACCTCTCGTGGGGCATCTTCGGCGTGTTCGCGGGCATGCTGGCCGACCGCTTCGGCGCGTTCCGGGTGCTGATCGGCGGTGCGATCTTCTACGGGCTGGGGCTGCTGGGCATGGCGCATTCGCCGACGCCACTGCTGTTCACGCTGAGCGCGGGCGTCCTGATCGGCGCGGCGCAGGCGGGCACCACCTATGCGGTGATCTACGGCGTGATCGGGCGGCAGATTCCGGCCGAGCGGCGCTCCTGGGCGATGGGCGTGGCGGCGGCGGCCGGCTCGTTCGGCCAGTTCCTGATGGCGCCCATCGAGGGGCGCCTGATCGGCCACCTGGGCTGGCAGACCGCGCTGGCGGTGCTGGCCGTGCTGGTGCTGGTGATCGTGCCCCTGGCCTTCGGCCTGCGCGAGCCGCAGCGCGAGGCACTGGCCGGACACCGCGACCAATCGGTGCTGCAGGCGGTGGGCGAAGCCTTCCGCTACCCCAGCTTCGGCCTCCTGATGGCGGGCTATTTCGTCTGCGGCTTCCAACTGGCCTTCATCGGCATCCACATGCCGACCTACCTGCGCGACCGGAGCCTGTCGGCCGACGTGGCCGGCTACGCGCTGGCGCTGATCGGGCTCTTCAATGTGTTCGGCACCTACACGGTCGGGCTGCTGGGGCAGACGCTGGCCAAGCGCAAGATCCTCGCGGCGATCTACTTCGCGCGGGCGGTGTCGATCGCGCTGTTCCTGATCGTGCCGATCTCGCCGGTCAGCGTCTACGTGTTCTCGGCGGCGATGGGCTTCCTCTGGCTCTCGACCGTGCCCGCGACCAACGCGATCGTGGCGGGCATCTTCGGGGTGGCGCACCTGTCGATGTTGAGCGGCTTCGTGTTCCTGAGCCACCAGGTCGGCTCGTTCCTGGGCGTGTGGCTGGGCGGCTACCTGTACGACACCACCGGCAGCTACGACATCGTCTGGTACATCGCGATCGCGCTGGGCGTGTTCGCGGCACTGATCAACCTGCCGGTCAAGGAGCACGCCATCGCCCGCGAGTCCGGGCCGGCGGCGGTGCCGGGCTGATTGCGGACAATCGGACCATGACCCCGCAGATGCGCCATCACCTCGCACACGCCGGCTGGCTCGCGGCCGTGCTGGCGGCGCTGGGGGGCGTCTTCATGCTCTATACGCATCCGGAATTTCTCGTGACGCTGGTCGACCAGGTGTGGTCGTGTTTCTGAGGCGGGTCGATCTGCCATGAAAGATGCAGCGCCGTCGCACGGCTCGGGTGCGCCTTCGGAATGGATCGTGCGCTGGTCGCACCTGCTGGCCGGCGACGCGACCGTGCTGGACGTGGCCTGCGGCTCGGGCCGGCATATGCAGTGGTTTGCCGGACGCGGGCATTCGGTCACGGGCGTCGACCGGTCGCCGGAAGCCATCGAGGCAGCAGGCGCCTTCGGCCGGACCGTCACCGCCGATATCGAGTCCGGCCCTTGGCCCTTCACCGGCCAGACTTTCGGCGCGGTGGTCGTCACCAACTACCTGTGGCGCGCCCGCATGACCGACATCGTGGCTGCCGTGGCCCCCGGCGGCGTGCTGCTCTACGAGACCTTCGCCGCGGGCAACGAGACGGTGGGCAAGCCATCGCGGGCCGACTTCCTGCTGCGGCCCGGCGAGTTGCTGGCCGCCTGCCGGGATCTGCGCGTGGTGGCCTACGAAGACGGGTTCCTTGCCGAACCGGCCCGCTTCGTGCAGCGTATTGCCGCCATCCGCCCGCCGGCACCCGTGGCCGGCCAGCCCCTGCGCGCCCTCCTGAAGGGAAACTGAGGGGACAGGGCCGGCCGACTTGGCGGCCCCCGGAGTAAGTAGAATCGGCGCTTTCGTCCACCGACAAAGAGATTCCCCCTTGGAGCAACTGACAGGCAGCATCGTCGCGCTCGTCACGCCGATGCACGACGACGGCAGTGTCGACTACCCCGCCCTGCGGCGACTCATCGACTGGCACATCGACGAAGGCACCGACTGCCTTGGCGTGGTCGGCACCACCGGCGAATCGCCGACGGTCGACGTGGAAGAGCACTGCGAAATCATCCGCGTCTCGGTCGAGCAAGCCAAGGGCCGCGTGCCCGTGATGGCCGGCTGCGGCGCCAATTCGACGAAAGAAGCGATCGAGCTGGCCAAGTTCGCCAAGGGCGTGGGCGCCGATTCGCAGCTGCAGGTCGTGCCCTACTACAACAAGCCGACGCAAGAAGGCCAGTACCAGCACTTCAAGGCGATCGCCGAGGCCGTGGGCGACCTGCCCATCGTGCTGTACAACGTGCCCGGCCGCACCGTTGCCGATATGGCGCACGACACCGTGCTGCGCCTGGCACAGGTGCCCGGCATCATCGGCATCAAGGAAGCCACCGGCAACATCGAACGCGCCCAGTGGCTCATTCGCGACCTGCCCAAGCGCTTTGCCGTCTATTCGGGCGACGACCCGACCGCCGTCGCGCTCATGCTCTGCGGCGGCCAGGGCAACATCAGCGTCACGGCCAACATCGCGCCGCGCAAGATGCATGAACTGTGCGTGGCGGCGCTTGCCGGCGACGTGAAGCGCGCCATGCAGATCCAGTTCGAGCTCATGCCGCTGCACCGCAACCTGTTCGTCGAACCCAATCCGATTCCGCTCAAGTGGGCCATGGCCCGGCTCGGCCTGTGCGGCGGCGCCTTGCGGCTGCCGCTCACCGAACTCGGCGAAGCGAGCCGTCCGGCGGTCGAAGGCGCCCTGCGCGCCACCGGCCTGCTCAAGAACTGAGCCCCACCCCCAACACACGCCTGCGATCCGCTTTTTCCCTGGCCGCAACAAGGTTAAGCAACCTTTTGCCCGAACTGTGCTCAGAGATGGCGGGCACTGCGGCCCACAGATTGACCGAACCATTCCAACAAGGAAGACGACGTTGAAGAACCTTTCGCAACTTTCGCGATATGCACTGCTGGCTACTCTCGTTGCCAGCCTCGCCGCCTGCTCCGTGCTCGAGAGCGACAAGATCGACTACAAGAGCGCCGGCAAGGCCCCGACGCTCGAAGTCCCGCCCGACCTGTCGCAGCTCTCGCGCGACAACCGCTACGCGGTGCCCGGCGGCGCAGTCACCGCCAACGCATACCAGGCCGGCGTCGCGAACGCACCGGGTGTTCCCACCGCCGTCTCCAACATCGGCGACGTGCGCATGGAGCGCGCGGGCACGCAGCGCTGGATCGTCGTCAACCGCACGCCCGACCAGCTGTGGGACCCGGTGAAGGACTTCTGGCAGGAAAGCGGCTTCCTGCTGACCACCGAGCAGCGCAACCTGGGCATCATGGAAACCGACTGGGCCGAGAACCGCGCCAAGCTGCCGCAGGACATCATCCGCGGCACGCTGGGCAAGCTGGTCGACTCGGTCTACTCGACCGGCGAACTCGACCGCTTCCGCACCCGCATCGAACGCACGACGAACGGCACCGAGATCTTCATCAGCCACCGCGGCATGCAGGAGGTCTACAACAACTCGCGCCAGGACCAGACCGTCTGGCAGCCGCGGCCGAGCGACCCTGAGCTGGAGACCGAGTTCCTGCGCCGCCTGATGGTCAAGCTGGGCGTCTCGCAAGAGCAGTCGAAGATCCTGGCCGCCACCTCGGCACCCGCCAAGACCGCCACCATCGCCAGCGTGGGCAACCAGCCCGTGGTGCAGATCAGCGAAGGGTTCGATCGCGCATGGCGCCGCGTCGGCCTGGCCCTGGACCGCACCGGCTTCACCGTGGAAGACCGCGACCGCAGCGCCGGCGTCTATTTCGTGCGCTACGTGACGCCGAACCCCGAGAGGAAGGAAGAAGGCTTCTTCGGCAAGCTGTTCAGCAGCTCGTCCAAGGACGAAAAGCCGATCAAGTTCCGCATCCTCGTGAAGAGCCAGGGCGAATCGACCACCGTCTCGGTGCTCAATGAAGCTGGCGCGCCGGAGTCTTCCGCCAACGCGCAGCGCATCGTCAAGGTCATTGCCGACGACCTGAAGTAACCCGCATGCTCCGCTTCCGAAGCCTCGGCAGCGGCAGCACGGGCAACGCCGCGCTGGTCGAAGCGACCAGCGGCGGCCGCACCTCCCGGCTCCTGGTCGACTGCGGCTTCGGCATCCGGCAACTCGATCAGCGGCTGGCCCAGGCGGGCCTCGCCGCCGGCGATATCGACGCCATCTTCATCACCCACGAGCACGGCGACCACATCGGCTGCGCTCACACGCTCTCGCGGCGCAACCGCATTCCCGTCTGGATGAGCGAAGGCACCTGGCTCGCCACGGGCGGACGTGATTTCGAAGGCAGGCTGAACCTGGCGCGCGACGATGCGGAATTCGCCGTCGGCGACATCAGCGTGCAGCCCTTCACCGTGCCGCACGATGCGCGCGAGCCGCTGCAGCTGCGCTGCACCGACGGCGCACGCACGCTCGGCGTGCTGACCGACCTGGGGCACGCGACGGCACACGTCCTGAATCGCCTGAGCGGCGTGCATGCGCTGCTGCTCGAGTTCAACCACGACAGCGACCTGCTGGCCAGCTCGGCCTACCCGCCCTTCCTCAAGATGCGCGTGGGCGGCAACTACGGGCACCTGTCGAACGCGGCGGCAGCGGACATCGCGCGCGCGGTGCGCCACGACGGCCTGCGCCACGTGGTCGCGGCGCACCTGAGCGAGCAGAACAACCGGCCCGACATCGTGCGGCGCCTGATGGCCGAGGCACTGGGTGGCCATGAGGCGGAAATGCTTACCGCCACGGCCGCCGAGGGCTCGCCCTGGCTGGATGTCTGACCGCCACCTGACCTACAGACGGTCCCCGTAGAAAAGCCGCCCTGGGGCGGCTTTCTGCTTTGTGAAGGACCCGGCTTATTGCTTGGGTGCTTCGTTCTTCTTGGCAGCCTCTGTCGCGGCATTCGCAGCGTCCAGCGCCGACGAAGCGCCGGGCGAAGGGCTCGTTGCAGCGGGATCGGCCGAAGGCGCTGGCGCGGCGGCGGGCGGTGCTGCAGGCTCCGTCACGGGAGCGGGCGGAGGCGTCACGACCGCGGGGGCGGCGTCCTCTTTCTTGCCGCAGGCAACGAGTGCGGCAGCGGCGATCAACGAGGCAATCAGAACGGACGACGACTTCTTCATGAGAACTCCTTTGGCAAAGAATGTCTGGAACGAAAAAATTCTAGACCCGCATCTCCGCCTGAATGTGTCTCGCGGCCGCATTCGCGGCATTGGCTTACAAGCCGAGTGTCGATGCCGGAAATGCCGGCCGTCCCAGGCGCCAGCGCTCGTCGATGGCTTCGCGCAGCTCGCGGCGGGCGCGCGGATCGACGCCGCAGACGCCGCGGCTGCGCTCGGGGTCGATGCGGTGCGCGAACCAGTTGGGCGTCCAGATCGCGCTGGGCACCTCGCGCATCTCGGTCTCGGTACCGGCCGCCTTGCCGGTGGCACGGCATTCGATGATGTGGTCCCACATGCGCCGCCACGGCACGAAGCGCGCGTGGCCGCGTTCGATCACGTCGAAGCGCTGTGCCAGCAGCACGAAGCGCCGGCCGCTGGCCGACCAGGCCTCTAGCGCCTCGATGCTGGCGCGTTCGCCCAGGGGCCAGTCGGCGAAATCGGGATCGCTGAAGACGATCTCCTTCCAGCCTTCTCGCGCTGCAGCCGACAGTGCATTGCGCACGATTTCGCCGAACGCTTCGCGGCCGTCGAAGCGGCCTTCGGGCAGCGGCTGGACAGCGTCATCCTGCATGGAGCCAGCCCGCCTCGCACCACTCGCCCAACATTGCCAGCGCCCCTTCGCTGGCCCGGGCCAGTTCGCGCGGACCGAGCGCGCGCTGGTCGGCCAGCTTTCGCATCAGTGTGGCATCGGCACCGCCTGCACGAAAGCTCTCGCCGTTGATGTAGATGTGGCGCGTGTCGTAGAGCATGCGCGTGCGGCGATCGAGCGCCACGTGCTGCATCGCATCGGGCACCTCGCCGCCCTCGTCGAACCAGATGTTGGCCTTGGGCTCGGTCAGCGATTCGCCCAGCGCCCGGTCGATGGCGTCCGGGTCGCGCAGCGCGGCCTGGACGGCCTTGCGCGCGAAATCCTGCAGCGCGGCGGGCATCGCGGCCGGCGCGTCGACCGCAGGCTGGGACGGGTCGCGGTAGCGCGCCAGTTCCGCCGGGCCGGCGCCTTCGAGGTCTTCCGAATAGGCCTGCGCCATGCGGGCCAGCAGATCGGCGCCGAGCTCGCCCACGGCCGACGAGCGCAGGCCGATGGAAAAGGTCATGCAGTCGTCGCCCACCGCGACGCCTTCATGGGCGTACTTCGGGGGCAGGTAGAGCATGTCGCCGGGCTCCAGCACGAAGGTTTCCTCCGGCTCGAAGTTCTCCAGGATCTTGAGCGGCACGCCGGGCTGCAGGCTGAGGTCGCCCTGCTTGCCGATGGACCAGCGGCGGCGGCCCTGGGCCTGCAGCAGGAACACGTCGTAGCTGTCGAAATGCGCGCCTACACCGCCGGTGTCGCTCGCATAGCTGATCATCAGGTCGTCCAGGCGCGCATCGGGCAGGAAGCGGAACTGCCGCAGCAACTCGTGCACGCCCTCGTGGTGCAGGTCGACGCCCTGCACCAGCAGGGTCCAGGCGGGTTGCTTGAGCGGTGGCAGGGCACGCCGCGAGAGGGGGCCGTGCTTGAGCGACCAGCCGGCCTTGCCGTGGCGGATGAGGCGCGATTCCACCTCTTCACGCTCGGCCAGCGCAAACAAGGCGCTTCGGTCGATCGGTGGCACCATGGCGGGAATGGCCTGGCGGACCAGCAGCGGCTTTTTCTGCCAGTACCGCCGCATGAACTGCGCGGCGCTCAGGCCGCCGAGCAACGGCAGCGGTTGTGTAATCTCCATGGGAGAATTCTGCAATGGAAATCTCTGAACAATGCGTGGTCGGCTTGACCTGGACGATGAAAGACACGCTCGGCGACGTGCTGGACGTGCTCGACGAGCCGGTGGAATTCATGGTGGGCGGCGACGATCTCTTCGACGTCATCGAGGCGGCCCTGCAAGGCCATGAGCCTGGCGCCCGGGTGCAACTGCAGGTCGAGCCCGAACAGGGCTTCGGCGACTTCAACGACCAGATGCTCTTTCTCGAGCCTCGGTCGCTGTTTCCCGAGGGCACCGAAGAAGGCATGACCTTCGACGGCTCCGCGCTGCCGAAGGGCGTGAGCGACGCCATCCCGCGGGATGCGCTCTACACGGTCGCCGAAATCTATCCCGACCACCTGGTGCTCGACGGCAACCATCCGCTGGCCGGCATCGCGATACGGCTGGACATCACCGTGCGCTCGGTGCGCGAGGCGACGGAAGAAGAAGTCGGCCGCGGCACGGCGGGAACGGCCTTCTTCAAGGTGCCGCCGATGGCCCCGGGCAACCAGATGCTGCACTGAGGACTGCAGACGAAAAAAGCCGGGCAGTGCCCGGCTTTTTTGTGCCTGCTGGGACGCAGCTCACATGCGCGAAATCTGGCCGTTGTCGATGCGCACGCGGTCGCCGATGCGCAGGTCGCCCGGGCTTTGCACGTCGAAGGCGCGGTAGCCGCCGCGGTCGGTCTGCACCGACACGCGATAGCTTTCATAGGCGCGCGGCCCGTTCTGCTGGGCCTCGATGGTGTTGCCCAGCAGGGCACCGCCCACGATGCCCAGCGCGGTGGCGGCCGCACGGCCCTGGCCGCGCCCGAACTGGTCGCCGACCACGCCGCCGATGAGGCCACCTGCGACTGCACCGCCGCCAGAGGTGCCGGTGCCACCAGTTTCGCTGCGCAGCACCTCGATATTGGCCACGTGGCCGTATTCGACGTAAGCCGCCTCGCGGTACTGGATGGCCTGCGGCGGCGCCTGATAGGGATAGCGCGAGGTCTGGTAGACCGGCATGGGTGCAACACACGCCGTGAGCGTGGCCAGGGCCAGCACGGAGGCGGTGACGGATACGAAGCGCATTGAGATCTTCATGTTGAAAGGCTCCTCGAATAGAACTGCGCGAGAAAAGTGCGCTGCCTGTGAATAACGCCACAGCTTTCGCCGCGATGACGCAAGACACATGCTGAAACTTTCGAGCGCAGCGCCGCGACGGCGGTTCCGTTCTTTACCCCTCGCTTACCTGGCAGTTACTCAGGCTCGCTTCAGCTTTCGGTGCTGAGTCAGTGCTTGCCGGTGGAACCGTAGCCGCCTTCGCCGCGCTGGGACGCCGCAAATTCCGTGACCACCCGGAACTGCGCCTGCACCACGGGCACGATCACCAGTTGCGCGAGCCGCTCCATCGGCTGCAGCACGAAGGGCGTGTCGCTGCGGTTCCAGGCACTGATCTTGAGTTCGCCCTGGTAGTCGCTGTCGATCAGTCCGACAAGGTTGCCCAGCACGATGCCGTGCTTGTGGCCCAGGCCCGAGCGCGGCAGGATCAGCGCCGCATAGGCCGGGTCCGCCAGGTGGATCGCGATGCCGGTGCCCACCAGCTGCCAGCCGTTGGGCTCCAGCGTGATCGGGGCGTCGAGGCAAGCCCGCAGGTCGAGGCCGGCGCTTCCGGGGGTGGCATAGGCGGGCAATTGATCCACCATGCGTGGATCGAGGATACGGACGTCGACTTTCACTTACTTGCTGCCTTGCTTGTGTTGCTGTTGTTCTCTTTGCTTGCGGGCGGCCTCTTCGAGCACCTGCTGCCACTTGGCCACGCCAGGCGTCAGCTTCAAACCCTTGAAAAAAGTCTTGCCGAACCACACGGCCGCGACGCCCCCCGCCACCAGCACGAAGAACGGCACGCCGATCGACCACAGCACCAGGAATACCAGCGCTCCCACGGCGCCCAGCACCTTGAGCACCATCGGGTCGAACGAGCCCGACTCCCGCTTGTGCGCCTCGCCGTTCGGAAGGTCGGCGCGCTGCATCGCGGCCGTGACCGGGCCCTGCTGGCCGGGCGATGGCGTCATGCCGACGTCGAGCCCCGGCTCGCCCGGCTGTGCCGCACGCTTGGGCTGCGCGGCCCGTGCCGCAAGCTGCTCGACATAGCGGGCGAAGTCGCCATTGGGCGGCGTGTTGGATTCGGTATTCATCAGACCCTCCAGTCGGGAAGTCGCGCGGCGATCTCGGTCATCAGCTCACGCGCCAGCGTGAGCTTGGATGCACGGGGAAGCTCGCGCACGCCCTGGGCGTCCACGAGCAGCAATGCGTTGTCGTCCTGCCCGAAGGTCAGCGGTCCGATGTTGCCGACCAGGAGCGGAATGCCCTTGCGTTCGCGCTTGGCCTTGGCGTGCTCGACGAGGTTCTCGCTCTCGGCCGCGAAGCCGACGCAGAACAGCTTCTTCGCCTGCGCCCGTTCGCTCTTGGCGACGGTGAGAAGGATGTCGGCGTTCTCCACGAAGTTCAGCACGGGCGTCTTGCCGCTGCCGTCCTTCTTGATCTTCTGGTCGCTGTGCGTGGCCGGGCGCCAGTCGGCGACGGCGGCTGTTGCTACAAAAATGCTAGCGCTCTGTGCAGCGCGGGTGGTGGCTTCGAGCATGTCCTGAGCGGACAGCACATCGACGCGGGTCACGCCGCGCGGCGTCGGCAGGTGCACCGGGCCGGCCACCAGCGTGACCTCGGCGCCCGCCTCGCGGGCAGCCCGCGCGATGGCAAAACCCATTTTTCCGGACGAATGGTTGGTGATGCCGCGGATCGGATCGAGCGCCTCGAAGGTCGGGCCCGCGGTGACCAGCACCTTCTGCCCCGCCAGCAGCTTGGGCTGGAAGAAGGCGGTGATGTCCTCGAGCAATTGCGCCGGCTCGAGCATGCGCCCGTCGCCGGTTTCCCCGCAGGCCTGCCAGCCGCTGCCCACGCCCAGCACGGTCGCGCCGTCGGCCGACACTTGCATCAGGTTGCGCTGGGTGGCCGGGTGGGCCCACATCTCGCGGTTCATGGCCGGGGCGATCAGGAGCGGAATGCGGTCCATCGGCCGGGCCAGGCACATCAGGCTCAGCAGGTCGTCGGAGCGGCCCTGCACCAGGCGGGCGATGAAGTCGGCGCTGCACGGCGCCAGCACGATCGCATCGGCCTCGCGGCTCAGGTTGATGTGCGGCATGTTGTTGGGCTCGCGGGCGTCCCACTGCGAGGTGTAGACCGTGCGCCCGGAGAGCGCCTGCATCGTCACCGGGGTGATGAACTGCCCGGCCGCCTCGGTCATCACCACCTGGACGGTCGCTCCGGCCTTCACGAACAGCCGACACAACTCGGCCGACTTGTAGCAGGCGATGCCGCCCGTGAGGCCCAGGACAATGTGTTTTCCGGCGAGATCTTGCATGGGCCGTATTGTTGCTCATAGGCCATCGAACAAATGGCAACAAGCCCTCAGCGAAAGGTGTCGCAAAGGGCACACCTATAATCGCAATTTCCCACTGCCCGGATTCACAAACGTCCGGAACTGGCATGACCAAATTTGTCTTCGTCACCGGTGGTGTCGTATCTTCCCTTGGCAAGGGAATCGCCTCCGCCTCGCTCGCCGCGATCCTCGAATCGCGCGGCCTCCAAGTCACCCTCATCAAGCTCGATCCGTACATCAATGTCGACCCCGGCACGATGTCGCCCTTCCAGCATGGCGAGGTGTTCGTCACCGATGACGGCGCAGAAACCGACCTGGACCTCGGCCACTACGAGCGCTTCATCAACACGCGGATGCGCAAGGCCAACAACTTCACGACCGGCCAGATCTACAAGACCGTCCTCGAGAAGGAGCGCCGCGGCGACTACCTGGGCAAGACGGTGCAGGTGATCCCGCACATCACCAACGAGATCCAGGAATACATCAAGCGCGGCGCCGGCATCGGCACGGCGCACGAGGTGGACGTGGCCATCGTCGAGATCGGCGGCACCGTGGGCGACATCGAATCGCTGCCCTTCCTGGAGGCCGTCCGCCAGATGAGCCTGCGCATGGGCCCGAACAACTCGGCTTTCGTGCACCTGTCCTACGTGCCCTGGATCGCCGCCGCCGGCGAGCTCAAGACCAAGCCCACCCAGCACACCGCCAAGGAACTGCGCGCCATCGGCATCCAGGCCGACGCCCTCCTGTGCCGCGCCGACCGCCCAATTCCCGACGACGAGCGCGCCAAGATCTCCCTCTTCTCCAACGTGCCCGAATGGGGCGTCATCTCGATGTGGGACGTGGACACCATCTACAAGGTGCCCCGCATGCTGCACGAGCAGGGCCTGGACGGCCTCATCTGCGACAAGCTGCGCATCAACACCCCGCCGGCCAAGCTGCAGCGCTGGGACGACCTGGTCTACGAAGTCGAGCATCCGCAGCAGGAAGTCTCGATCGCCATGGTCGGCAAGTACGTCGACCTGTCGGACAGCTACAAGTCGCTCAACGAGGCGCTGCGCCACGCCGGCATGAAGAACCATGCGCGCGTGAAGATCGACTACATCGACTCTGAAACCATCTCCGCGCAGGACGTCTCGCGCCTGGCGAAATACGATGCGATCCTGGTGCCCGGCGGCTTCGGCCAGCGCGGCGTGGAGGGCAAGATCTCCGCCGCCCGCTTCGCCCGCGAAGGCAAGGTGCCTTACCTGGGCATCTGCCTGGGCATGCAGGTGGCCACCATCGAATACGCCCGCCACGTGGCGGGCCTGAAGAACGCCAACAGCACCGAGTTCGACCCGGAGACGCCCACCCCCGTGATCGCGCTGATCACCGAGTGGAAGGACGCAGACGGCACCGTGAAGACGCGCGACGCGAAGTCCGACCTGGGCGGCACCATGCGCCTGGGCGCGCAGAGCTCCGACGTCACGCCCGGAACGCTCGCCCACAGCATCTACGGCGACGTGGTCACCGAGCGCCATCGCCACCGCTACGAAGCCAACGTCAACTACCTGGACGAACTGCGCGCAGCCGGTCTCGTGATCTCCGCGCTCACGCAGCGCGAGCACCTGACCGAAATCGTCGAACTGCCGCAGGACGTGCACCCCTGGTTCATGGGCGTGCAGTTCCACCCCGAGTTCAAGTCGACGCCGTGGGGCGGCCACCCGCTCTTCAACGCCTTCATCAAGGCGGCGCTCGAACACAAGGACCAGGGTGCCGGAAGCACCAAGACGCTGAAGGCCGTTGCATGAGCCGCTGGGCCGTTCCCAAGGTGAATGCCGCAGTGCGCAGCACGGAGGCACTCAAGTGAAACTCTGCGGATTCGACGTCGGGCTGGACCAGCCCTTCTTCCTGATCGCCGGCCCCTGCGTGATCGAATCCGAACAGCTGCAGATGGACACCGCCGGCACGCTGAAGGAAATCACCTCGGCGCTGGGCATCCCGTTCATCTTCAAGAGCAGCTTCGACAAGGCCAACCGCTCCTCGGGCACCAGCTTTCGCGGCCCGGGCCGCGACAAGGGCCTTGAAATTCTGGCCAAGGTCAAGCGCGAACTCGGCCTGCCCGTGCTGACCGACGTGCACACCACCGAAGACATCGCCGAGGCCGCCAAGGTGGTCGACGTGCTGCAGACGCCCGCGTTCCTGTGCCGCCAGACCGACTTCATCCATGCCGCGGCGCAGTCGGGCAAGCCGGTCAACATCAAGAAGGGCCAGTTCCTCGCGCCGCACGACATGAAGAACGTGATCGACAAGGCGCGCGCCGCTGCGAAAGAAGCGGGCCTGGACGAAGACAGCTTCATGGCCTGCGAACGCGGCGCCAGCTTCGGCTACAACAACCTCGTCTCGGACATGCGCTCGCTCGCGATCATGCGCGAGACCAAAGCGCCCGTGGTGTTCGACGCCACCCACTCGGTGCAGCTTCCCGGCGGCCAGGGCACGACCTCGGGCGGCCAGCGCGAGATGGTGCCGGTACTCTCGCGCGCGGCCGTCGCCGTGGGCGTGGCCGGCCTCTTCATGGAGACGCACCCCGATCCCGCCAAGGCGCTGAGCGACGGCCCCAACGCCGTGCCGCTCAAGCACATGAAGGCCCTGCTCGAGACGCTCCTGGCGCTCGACCGGGTCACCAAGAAAAACGCTTTCCTCGAGGACATCTTTCAGCAATGAGCAGCGCCTACATCGTCTCCGACATCGCCGTGACCAACCCGGCGCAATACGAGGACTACAAGAAGTGGTCCACCGAAGCCATGAAAGTGCACGGCGCCGAGGTGTGCGTGCGCGGCGGCAAGGTCGAAGTGCTCGAGGGCGACTGGGCGCCGACGCGCGTCGTGATCCTCAAGTTCCCGAGCGTCGAAGCCGCGAAGAAATTCAGTGAATCGCCCGAATACGGCAAGGCGCGCACGGCGCGCCAGGGCGCCGCGATCATGCGCATGATCGTTGTCGAAGGTGTGTGATCCGTTCAATTTGAGAAAGAAGAAAAGATGAGTGCAATCGTTGACATCGTCGGCCGCGAAATTCTCGACAGCCGAGGCAACCCCACCGTCGAGTGCGACGTGCTGCTGGAGTCGGGCACCATGGGCCGCGCGGCCGTGCCCTCGGGCGCATCGACCGGCTCGCGCGAGGCCATCGAGCTGCGCGACGGCGACAAGAGCCGCTATCTCGGCAAGGGCGTGCTCAAGGCGGTGGAGAACATCAACACCGAAATCTCCGAAGCCGTGCTCGGCCTGGATGCCAGCGAACAGGCTTTTCTCGATCGCACGATGATCGACCTGGACGGCACCGACAACAAGGCGCGCCTGGGCGCCAACGCCACCCTGGCCGTCTCGATGGCCGTGGCCCGCGCCGCGGCCGAAGAGTCGGGCCTGCCGCTGTACCGCTACTTCGGCGGCATGGGCGGCATGCAGCTGCCGGTGCCGATGATGAACGTCATCAACGGCGGCGCGCACGCCAACAACAGCCTGGACCTGCAGGAATTCATGATCATCCCCGTGGGCGCCAAGAGCTTCCGCGAGGCTGTGCGCTACGGCGCCGAAGTGTTCCATGCCTTGAAGAAGATCCTGGGCGACCGCGGCATCAGCACGGCGGTCGGCGACGAAGGCGGCTTCGCCCCCAGCGTCGAGAGCCATGAGGCAGCGATCCAGCTGATCCTGGAAGCCATCGACAAGGCCGGCTACACCGCGGGCGAACAGATCGCCCTGGGCCTGGACTGCGCAGCCAGCGAGTTCTACAAGGACGGCAAGTACGTGCTGTCGGGCGAGAACCTCTCGCTCTCGGCCGAGAGCTGGACCGACATGCTCGCCAACTGGGTCGACAAGTACCCGATCATCAGCATCGAAGACGGCATGCACGAAGGCGACTG
This sequence comes from Variovorax sp. 770b2, assembly GCF_900115685.1. GTDB lineage: Bacteria > Pseudomonadota > Gammaproteobacteria > Burkholderiales > Burkholderiaceae_C > Variovorax. The sequence goes on from NZ_FOXJ01000001.1 coordinate 2,737,577, forward strand.
GGACGGCTGGAAGCACCTGACCGAGCGCCTGGGCAAGCGCGTGCAGCTGGTGGGCGACGACCTGTTCGTCACCAACACCAAGATCCTGCAGGAGGGCATCGACAAGGGCATCGCCAACTCGATCCTGATCAAGATCAACCAGATCGGCACGCTCACCGAGACCTTCGCCGCCATCGAGATGGCCAAGCGCGCGGGCTACACCGCTGTCATCTCGCACCGTTCGGGCGAAACCGAGGACAGCACCATCGCCGACATCGCCGTGGGCACCAACGCCGGCCAGATCAAGACCGGCTCGCTCTCGCGTTCGGACCGCATCGCCAAGTACAACCAGCTGCTGCGCATCGAAGAAGACCTCGGCGACATCGCCAGCTACCCGGGTCGCGGCGCGTTCTACAACCTCAAGTGATGCCAGCCACCCGGCTCGCCAGGCCGCGCACTTCGCCGCTCCTTCTGGAACGGCAGCGCGGCGGCTTCGGCGTGCGGGTGGCGTAGACAGACGCTCATGCGCGCGCGCTTCGTTCCTCCCATCGTCCTGCTGCTCCTGCTGGCCGTCCTTCAGTGGCAGCTGTGGAACGGGCGCGGCAGCGTGCGCGACGTCGCGCAATTGCAGACCAAGCTGACCGACCAGAAGGAATCCAACGCCAAGGCCACGATCACCAACGAGCGCCTCGCCTCGGAGGTCAACGACCTCAAGGACGGCCTCGAGATGGTCGAGGAACGCGCCCGCGCGGAACTGGGCATGGTCAAGCCGAACGAAGTGTTCGTGCAAATCGCGCACTGACCAGGATGATCCCGAGCTTTCGCGACACCTCGGTCAACCGGACTGCGCCCCTTCGAGAAGTACCGCGGAACCGGCTTTGCCGGGCCGCCGGTACTGCCCCCGGAAGGGGGTTGGCGAAGCGACACGAAGTGCGTGCAGCCTGGGGGTGAACCTGATGCCCGAGCTTCTCTCGACCCCCGCCTTTGCGCTCTGGGGCTCTCCCGTCAGCTGGCTCGAACTCGTGGCCGCCATCCTCGCGCTCGCCATGGTCGGCTGCAACATGCGCGAGATCCACTGGGGCTGGCCGCTGGCCATCGCCAGTTCGCTGCTCTACGTCGTGGTCTTTGCCAAGGCGCGCATCTACGGCGATGCGTCGCTGCAGGTGTTCTTCGCCTTCGTCGCGCTGTGGGGCTGGTCGCAGTGGCTGCGCGGCCATCGCAGCGACGGCAGTGCGTTGCACGTCAGCCGGCTCTCGCAGCGCGGCATCACGCTCACCCTCGCGGCCTGCGCCATCGCCTGGCCCGCGGTCGCCCTCTTCCTTCGCCGCTTCACCGACACCGACGTGCCGTGGTGGGACGGTTTCTCCACGGGCCTGAGCCTCGTGGGCCAGTTCCTGCTCGGGCGCAAGTTCATCGAGAACTGGCTCGTCTGGCTGGCCGTGAACGTCGTGAGCGTGGGCCTGTTCATCCACAAGGGGCTGTGGCTCACCGTCGGCCTCTACGCCGTGTTCGCGGTGCTCAGCGTGGCCGGCTACCTGGCATGGCGGCAGCGCCTGCCCGCGGCGGAGCGCGCATGACGCCGATGCTGCCGACCGGCTGCGTCATCGCGGTGCTCGGCGCCGAGAGCACCGGCAAGACCGAGCTCGCGCGCGCCATCGCGCAGCGCCTGCAGGAGCGCGGCGTTCCGACGACGCTGGTGGGCGAGTACCTGCGCGAATGGTGCGATCGCGAAGGCCGCACGCCGCGCCCCGACGAGCAGCAGGCCATCGCCGACGAACAGACGCGCCGCATCGACGCCGCCGCCGCGACGGGCGTGGTGATCGCCGACACCACCGCGCTCATGACCGCGGTCTACAGCGAACAGCTCTTCGACGACCGCTCGCTCTACGCCGACGCCCTCGCGGCCCAGCGGCGCTTTGCCATCACGCTGCTCACCGCGCTGGACATCCCCTGGGTCGGCGACCACCTGCGCGATGGTCCCCACGCCCGCCAGCCGACCGACACGCTCGTGCGCGCCGCACTTTCCGGCGCGGGGGTCTCCTATGCCGTGGTGCACGGCACCGGCGGCGAACGGCTGGCCAACGCCTGGAACGCCATCAATTCGATCGCCGGCAGCGAAGGCCGCGCGCGTGCACGCGGCGGCAGGGCCGACACAAAACCCGCCGCGTGGACATGGCCTTGCGAGAAGTGCTCCGACCCGGAATGCGAACATCGGCTTTTCACAGACCTGATCGGGCGGCGCGAATAAGCACACGCCGCCGTTCTTCCCCGGAGACCTGATGCCCCTGCACCCAGCCCCCCGCACCGCCTCTCTCCCGACCCTCTTCATCGCCGCGCTGCTGTCGGCCGGCCCCGCGCTCGCGGCCCCCGTCGCCGCCACCATCGAGAACGGCACCACCCCCACCGCCTGCGCCGAGGAAGACAACGTCTCCATGGTGCTGCGCGGCGAGGGCATCCGCCACATGCGCATCGAGGCGCTGCAGCCCGACTACCTCCAGAAGATCGGCAACGACGTCACCGCGCCTGATTTTTCAGGCTGCAATTTCGACGGCGGCGCCCACCCCACCGACCCGGCGCACCGCTTCAGGAAGCGAACCGTGGTGCTGCTGGACAACGCCGAGTGGCGCATCGTCGGCATGACGCTGCCGACCTTCTGGCGGCCGCAGCGCGTGCCGGTGCAGGTGGGTGCGCGCAGCGACCGCGGCTTCCACTTGCTGCAGGTGTTCAAGAAGGAGAACGGCAAGGCGCTCGAAGCGATCGTGCTCTACCCCTCCGACGGCTACTGGCGCCTGAAGCCGCTGCCCGAGGCGCGCTTCGGCGACGGGGTGTACGGCTCGTCGTTCCTGCTCGGCCCGGTCGAGCAGGCCGGGCGGCCGGTGGTGAACATCGCGTCGATCCGCGTGGTGCCCAAGCCGCTGGCGATCCACCTGCGCTTCACGAACGGCGGCAGCGCCGTGGCGCGAGTGGACGAGATCAGCCGCAAGCGCACCGCGCTGGACGTGACGCTCTCCAGACCCACTGCGGGCGCGCAACCCTTCGCCGTGCTGCGCTCGATGTACGTCGCGCCCGACAACGCCGACATGAGCGAAGTGCGCTGGCAGGAATCGCCGAATGCCGCATCGCAGGCCAGCACGCTGCCCGAAGTGAAGACCATTAACGCCACCCAGGTGCGCTTCGGCCGCAGCCTCTTCTCCAGGCACAACACGAGCGCCCCCGACATCGAATTCAGCGGCTTCGACGACGAAGCCCGCTAGCCGGAGCCAGCAGAACTACCCCGCGCGCCGCACCTCGCCCGGCGTCACGCCGAGCACGCGGCGCATGCACCGCGCCATGTGGCTCTGGTGCGAGAAGCCGCTCTCCAGCGCCACCAGGCTCGCCGGCATCGCGCTGCGCAGCAGCAGGCCACGCGCGCGGTCCACGCGCCGATGCACCACGTACTCGTGCACCGGCAGGCCGGTGGAGCGCTTGAACTGTGTCTTCAGGTGCGAGGCGCTCAGGCCTGCGATATCCGCCAGCGCCGAGAGCGACAGATCACCGTCCAGGTGTGCCTCGATGTATTCCGTCACACGGCGCAGTTGCAGCCGCGTCAGCCCTTGCACGGGCGCCGCCTCGATCTTCTGCCCGGCGACCAGGTGCACGGCCAGCGCGGTGCCCAGGCTGTCGGTGTACAGCGTGCCGTTCGGAAAACCCGCGCGCCGCTCGGCATCGAGTGCGAGGGCGATGTGCTCGATCTGCGCGTCGCGGAACTGGTGGCGCTCGCCGAGCCGCGCCCGTTCGGCCGGCAGGCCCATCTCGTCGGCGGTGCGCTGCAGCAGCGAGGGCGCCATGCGCACGACGATCGAGGTACTGGGCGCTTCCTCGTGCCAGACGTCGGTCGCGCCGGCCGGCAGGATGTCCAGGTCGCCGCGCGTGTAGAGGAACTTGTGCAGCCGGCAGGCGCCCGGCACCGGCGCGCCCGCGTGCAGCTTGATGCGGTGATCGGGCAATGCCTCGTAGCCGACCACGCCGGCCGGGGTCTGGCGCATGTCCACGCGCAGGCCGGAGGGCGCGGGCATCACGAAGCTGTCGGCCGTCAGTGCCAGGTCGGTGTCGCTCATCCTGAAGATTATCTGCCGCGACCGCGCCGCATGTCATCGTCCGTTTGTGCTCGGGCGCGGCCGAACGTGCGCGACCGTTCGCGCGGCAATCCCGATCATTCGCAGCCATGAACTCCACTCGTTTCAAGGCATGCGAACCATCATGAACAAACCCTACGCGGGCAAGAAGGCCGTCATCACCGGCGGCACCATCGGCATGGGCCTGGCCACGGCGCAGGCGCTGCTCGAAGGCGGCGCCCAGGTGCTGGTGACCGGGCGCAATCCCGAGAACCTCGAAGCGGCGCGCCGCACGCTCGGTCAGGGCGCGCATGTGCTGGCGTCCGACACGGCCTCGCTCGCCGACATCGACGCCCTCGCCGCCACGGCACGCGAGCGCTTCGGCCACATCGACCTGCTGCACATCAACGCGGGCATCGCGACGCTGGAGCCCTTCGCGCAGGTGACCGAAGCAGGCTACGACCGCGCCTTCGCGATCAACACCAAGGGCCCGTTCTTCACCGTGCAGCGCCTTGCGCCGCTGATGCCGCAGGGCAGCGCGATCGTCTTCACCTCGTCCATCGCCGACGAGGGAGGCATGCACGGCATGAGCGTCTACAGCGGCACGAAGGCCGCCCTGCGCTCGTTCGCCTCGGGCTTCGCGGCCGAGCTGGTGACGCGCGGCGTCCGCGTCAACGTGGTGAGCCCCGGCTTCATCGACACGCCCACGCTCGGCATCGCCGATGCGACGGCCCAGGAGCGCGCGGAGTTCATTCGCATCGGCGACCAGATCACGCCGATGCGGCGCCACGGCACGGCCGCCGAGGTGGCGCGCGCGGTGCTCTTCTTCGCGTTCGAGGCGACCTTCACGACAGGCGCGCGGCTCACGGTCGACGGCGGACTGGGGCAGAACCTCACGCCGGCCGCGGGCTGAAACCCACACCCAAGGAACACACGACATGACCGACGTTTCCCTCATCGGCCTCGGCCCCATGGGCATTGCACTCGCGCGTGCCCTTCAATCGAAATTCACGCTGACGGTGTGGAACCGCACCGCCGAACGCGCGAAGCCCGTGCTGAACCAGGGCACGGTGCTCGCAGCCGACGCGCTCGCCGCGGTCCAGGCCAGCCCCGTCGTGCTGGTCTGCGTGGCCGACTACACGGCCTGGCGCGCGATTCTCGCCACGCCCGGCGTGGCCGACGCACTGCGCGGCAAGGTGCTGGTGCAACTGAGCACCGGCACCCCGCAGGACGCGCGCGACGACTGGGCCGCCTTGAGCGGCGTGGCCTGTCTCGATGGCGCCCTGCTCGCCACCCCCGGCCAGATCGGCCGGCCCGACACGCCCCTTTTCATCTCCGGCGAAGAACGCGCCCTTGCCGCCTGCCGGCCAGTGCTCCAAGCCATCGCCGGGAACATCCAGTACATGGGCGAGCCCATCGGCAACGCGGCCGCCTGGGACCTGGCCACGCTCTCGTGCATGTTCGGCGCGATGAGCGGGTTCTTCCACGGCGTGCGCATCTGCGAATCCGAAGGGCTGCAGGTGGACGCGTTCTCCCGGATGATCGGCGCGATTTCGCCGGTGCTCGGCGAAATGATCGACGCCGAGGGCCAGGCCATCCACGCGAACCGGTACGGCGAGCCCGAGAGCTCGATGGCCACCTGCGCGGGCTCGGGCCGGCTCTTCGTGAAGCAGGCACGCGAGGCCGGGCTCGATGCGAGCTTTCCGGATTTCCTGATGGGGTTGTTCGACCGATCGCTGGGCGCAGGCTTCGCGAACGAACGCCTGGCCGCGATGGTGAAAGTGATGCGCCAGGCCGCCTGAACGGGGCGGGCCGGCGCGGCAGGCCTTGCTGGACCTTATTGGACGATCGGGCTGCCCGGAATCTGGTCCGTCGGCGGCCTGAAGATCTGCGCCGCATCGATCGCGTCGAAGCGGTACTGCTTGCCGCAGAAGTCGCAGCCCACCTCGATGTCGCCGCGCTCGGCGAGGATCTCCTCGGCTTCTTCGACGCCGAGCCCGCGGATCATCTGCGCCACGCGCTCGCGGCCGCAGGTGCACGCGAAATGCGGACCGAGCGGGCCGGCCTGCGGCTCGAAGCGCAGCAGCTTCTCTTCCCAGAACAGGCGGCGAAGAATGGTCTCGATGTCCAGCGTGAGCAGTTCGTCGCGCTTGAGGCTCGAGGCCAGGATCGAGATGCGGTTGTAGTCCTCGTTCAGGCCGATCTGGTCTTCGTTGGCCTGGTCGCGGTCCTTGTCGGAAGTACCGGACGTGCCTTCGAGGTTGCCCTCGCCCTTCACCGGCAGGCGCTGGATCAGCAGGCCCGCCGCGACCTTGTCGTCGGCCGCGAGCACCAGCGTGGTGTCCAGCTGTTCGCTCTGCAGCATGTAGTGCTCCAGCACGTCGCTCAACTTGCCCAGCTTCTCGCCTTCGTCGCCGAAGAGCGGCACGACGCCCTGGTACGGCGTGGCGCCCGGGAGCTTGTCCTTCGGGTCGAGCGTGATCGCGCAGCGGCCCTTGTTGCTCACGTTGACCATGTCCGGCAGGCGCGCATCGGCCGGCAGGTCGCCGATCACCTTGGCGGTGGCGCGCAGGCTCAGGTCGGGCTTGGCCTCGGCCACGGCCACCTTGACGGGACCGTCGCCGAAGATCTGCAGGATCAGCGCGCCGTTGAACTTGATGTTCGACTGCATCAGCGTGGCCGCGGCCGTCATCTCGCCCAGCAGCTCGGCCACGGGCGTTGGATACGGGCCGGTCGCGGTGTTGGAGGCGCGCCGCGCAAGGATCTCCTGCCACGCATCTGTCAGGCGCACGATCATGCCGCGCACCGGCAGGCCATCGAACAGGAATTTGTGCAACTCGCTCAAAACGGATTCTTCTTTCTGTCTGTTGGGCCTGCGCGGGAGTCAGGCGATTTTCTTGAGGCCCTTCGCGTAGCGAATGGCGTTTTCGACGTAATGCTCGGAGCCGTGACGCAGCCGGGCAGCGTCTTCGTCGCTGATCGTGCGCATCACCTTGGCGGGCGAGCCGAAGATGAGGGAGTTGTCGGGAAACTCCTTGCCCTCGGTCACCACGCTGCCGGCGCCAACGATCGAATTGCGGCCGATCTTCGCGTTATTCAAGACCACCGCCTGGATGCCGATGAGCGAGTTGTCGCCGATGGTGCAGCCGTGCAGCATGACCTGGTGGCCGATGGTGACGTTCTCGCCCACGGTGAGCGGGCTGCCGGGGTCCGAATGCAGCATCGACATGTCCTGCACGTTGCTGTTGCGGCCGATGGTCATCGTCTCGTTGTCCCCGCGCAGCACGGCGCCGAACCAGATGCTTGCGTTCTCGCCCAGCTTCACATTGCCGATCACCTCCGCGCTGTCGGCGACCCAGGCGCCGGCGCCAAGTTGCGGCGCAACGCCGTCGAGTTCGTAGAGGGCCATCGCAAGAGTCTCCGGGGGCAAAAACTAGAATTGTAGGGATGCACCCCCGATTGAGCGCGCTGGCCGCGCTGCGACTGACCGATCCTGAACAAAAAGTGGCGGCAACGCACGCCACCGCGTTACTGGCCGCTACCGATTCCATAGCAACCGACCCCATCCGCACCGAGGGCGACGACCTGGGCGTGCCCGGCCGCCCCGAGCGGCCGGTGCGCGTGTCCGCCACCGCGGTGCAGAAGCGCTCGCCCTTCACGCCCGAAGGCCGCGCCTCGCTCATCCATTCGATCTGCCACATCGAGTTCAACGCGATCAACCTCGCGCTCGATGCGGCCTGGCGCTACGACGGCATGCCCGAGGCCTACTACCGCGACTGGCTGCGCGTGGCCGACGAGGAGGCGCTGCACTTCACGCTGCTGCATGCGCACCTGCAGGGCATGGGCTACCGTTACGGCGATTTCCCCGGCCACGACGGCCTGTGGAACATGTGCGAGAAAACCAAGGACGACGTGCTCGCCCGCATGGCGCTGGTGCCTCGCACGCTGGAGGCGCGCGGCCTGGACGCCACGCCGCTGATCCAGGCCAAGCTCAGGCGCGTCAACACGCCCGATGCGCTGCGCGCGGTGGAGATCCTGGACATCATCCTGCGTGACGAGGTGGGCCATGTCGCCATCGGCAACCACTGGTACCGCTGGCTCTGCGAGCGCGCGGGGCTCGATGCCGAAGCCAACTACCCGGCGCTCGTGGCGCGCTACGACGCACCGCGGATCAGGCCGCCATTCAATCTCGAAGCCCGCGAACGCGCCGGCTTCACCGCCGAAGAGCTGCGCATGCTGGCAGCCGGCTCCGACACATCGACATGACCCCCACCGCCTCCGTCATTTCCGACCAGACCTGGTCGCGCGCCGACCTGCTCGCCTGCCTGCAAGGCCGCGACACGCCCCCGCATTTCGAGCGCTGCAACTTCGACGAAGCAGACCTTTCCCGGCTCGACCTGCGCGGCGCGCAATTCACGCTGTGCCAGTTCGCCGAAGCATCGTTCGAGCGGGCGCTGCTGTCGGAAACCCGCTGGGCCGGATGCCGCGCACGCCAGGCCGACTTCGGCCTCGCGGACCTCACGAATGCGCGCTTCCAGGACTGCGATCTCAACAACACGCAGTGGACGCGCGCCAAGCTGGCTTCGGCGCTGTTCACCGGTGTGAAGCTCACGGGCGCGCATTTCGCCGAGGTTTCTGCATTGGGCATCGTCTTCAAGGACTCGCTGCTGATCGATGCGCACCTGCGCAGCCTGTCGTTCCGGAAGCACACGCTCGCGCAGCTCGATTTCTCCGAAGCCGACCTCTCGGGCTGCGATTTTCGCGAGGCCGTGTTCGAGGGCGGGAGCCTGCGCAACGCGCACCTGAAGCTCGCGCGCTTCGAAGGGGCCGACCTGCGCGATGTCGACCTGGGCGGCCTGCGCCTGGCGAACGCCGCGCAGTTCAAGGGCGCGACCATCTCGCACCGGCAAGCCGCGTCGCTGGTCGAAGAGCTGGGCCTGCGCGTGGTCTGAGGTCCTGGCCCTTGGGGGTCAGCCCGGCGCAGGCCGGCTGTGCACCACCAGCTTCGGCGTGAAGTACTGGAGCACCTCGCCGCGCTGGTTGCGCGTCTGGCAGCGCATGGTCACCATCGCGCGGCCGGGCTTGGAGCGCGAGGGCGTGATGTCGAGCACCTCGCTCACGACGTGCAGCACGTCGCCGGGCCGCGTCGGCTTGGGCCACTGCAGCTCGCCGCCCGAGCCGATGATGCCGTCGGCCAGCGGCACGCCGCTTTCCACCAGCAGCTTCATCGTGAGCGCCGCCGTGTGCCAGCCGCTCGCCGCGAGCCCGCCGAAGAAGGTGTGCTTGGCCGCCTCTTCGTCGGTGTGGAAGGGCTGCGGATCGAACTGCAGCGCGAAGGCCTTGATCTGCGCCACGTCCAGCGTGTGCTCGCCGCTCTGGAAGCGGTCGCCGACCGACAGGTCTTCCAGGTACAGCGCGCGCTTCGCGCCGGTGTCAGTGGGTGCGTCCATGAGGTCTCCTTGTCGTGCGTTCGCGCATTCTCGAACTTTTCGTCAGACGCGCTCCAGGATGGTCGCGATACCCTGTCCGCCGCCGATGCACTGCGTGGCCAGCGCATAACGGCCCTTTTCGCGTACCAGCAGCGACGCTGCCTTGCCCGTGATGCGCGCACCGGTCGCCCCCAGCGGATGGCCGATGGACAGGCCACCGCCATCGAGGTTGATCTTCGCCGGATCGAGGCCCAGATCGCGAATGCAAGCGAGCGCCTGCGACGAGAAGGCCTCGTTGATCTCGATCACGTCGAGGTCCGCCGCGGTCAGCCCCGCGCGTGCCAGTGCCTTGCGCGTTGCGGGGATCGGGCCGATGCCCATGATGGCCGGGTCCACGCCCACGGTCGCGAACGACTTGATGCGCGCGAGCATCTGCAGGCCGTGCTTCGCGGCGAAGGCGTCGCTGGTCACGAGCACGACGGCCGCGCCGTCGGTGAGCGGCGACGAGGTGCCGGCCGTCACCACGCCGTCGGGGCGGAACGCGGGCTTGAGATTCGCCAGCGCTTCGGCCGAGGTCGCAGGGCGGATGCAGCCGTCCGCATCGACCACGTCGCCCGAGGCCAGGCGCACCGGCACGATCTCGCCCGCGAGGCGCCCTTCGGCACGCGCGGCGGCAGCCTTGCGGTGCGATTCGACCGCGAAGGCCTCCTGGTCGGCGCGGCTCACGTTCCAGCGCTGCGCGACGTTCTCGGCGGTCTCGCCCATCGAGATGTATGCATCGGTGTTGGCCAGCAGCTCGGGGCTGGGCGAGAAGTTGAAGCCGCCCTGCGGCACCATCGTCATCGACTCCACGCCAACGCACAGGAAGGTCTCGCCCATGCCCGCCTCGATCTGCGCCGCGGCGATGTGCACGGCCTGCATCGACGAGCCGCAGAAGCGGTTCACCGTCATGCCGCCCACTTCGTGCGGCAGGCCGGCCAGCAGGCCGACGATGCGCGCGACGTTGTTGCCCTGCGAAGCCTCGGGGTAGGCGCAGCCCAGGATGATGTCTTCGAGCAGCGCGGGGTCCAGGTCGGTGCGCTGCAGCAGGCCCTTCACCACGCCGGCGGCCAGCGTGTCGGGGCGCACCTCGGCGAGCGCACCCTTCCTGGCGAAGTGGAACGGCGAGCGGGCGTAGGCGGAAATGACGGCTTTCATGAAGATGCTCCTTGAGGCAAAACCTACCATCCAATCGGTAGTCTATCGGGTCAAAAAATAAGCACGCCGATGCGTGCCTGCGATGCCGCCCGGCCGTCAGCCGGGCAATGAACTCCTGAGTTGCGCGATGGCTTCGTCGAAGTCTTCGACGCGCCCCGTCATGCGCGAGGCGAGCAGCGCGCCCTGGCACACCGAGAACACATAGCTGGCCTGCGAAGCGACCGGGGCGGCGCCCTTCTTTCGCGCCTCCGCCGGTGCCAGCGCGCCCAGCACGCCGGTGAGCCACAGCACCTGCGTGTGGCGCAGTTCCTGCACGGCCTGGCGCAACTCGTCGTTGATGCAATCCCACCCCGGCGCCAGCGAGCCGGCGGGGCACATGCCCGAGCCGGCCCTCAGCGTGTTGCGGTACATGCGGAAATACGAGTCGAGCGCGTCCTTGGGCTTTCGCTCGCGGGCCGCGTCCCAGTCCTTGAAGTACTGGGTGGCCTGCCGGATCACCGCGATGCCCAGCGCTTCCTTGGTCGGAAAGTGGTGGTACAGGCTCGCCTTGCGGATGCCGACCGCGTCGGCCACGTCCTGGAAGCTGAAGCCCAGGTACGAGCGCGTTTCGATCAGGCTGCGCGCCACCCCGAGGATCTGGTCCCGGGTGCTGCCGGCAGCAAGCGCGGCAGGAATGGCAATGGCGTTGGTCATCTACCTACTATAAGGTAGGGAAATTCGAACCGCAAGCCGCAGGGTCATTGGTCAATCGGCCTTGATGTTCGCGGCCTTCACGATGCGCCCGTTGCTCTCGAACTCCGAGGCGATCTCCTTGGCGAAGGCTGCAGAGGTGCCACCGGTGGGCACGTTGTCGGTGGCCGTGAGCTTGGCGCGCAGCTCGGGGCTGGCCAGCGCCTTGTTGATCTCGACGTTGTACCTGGCGATCAATGCGGGCGGCGTGGCCGCGGGCGCGAAGACGCCGAACACCGAGTTGATGTTCGCCGCGTTGTAGCCCAGCTCGCCCAGCGTGGGCACCTGCGGCAGGCTCTCCAGCCGCGCCGGCGCGCCCACCGCCAGCGGCCGCAGCTTGCCCGACTGGATGTGCGAGGTGAGCGTCGGGCTCGCGTTGGTCGAGAGAATCTCGAACTGCCCGCCCAGCGCATCGTTGAGCTGCTGGCCGCCGCCCTTGTAGGGCACATGCGTGATCTCCACGCCCGTCGCCGCCCTCACCTGCTCGAGCACGATGTGGCCGAGCGACGCCGGCCCCGAGGTGGCCCAGCGCACCGCGCCGGGCTGCGCCTTGGCATCGGCGACGAGCGCGCGGAAATCCTTGGCCTTGCTGGCGGGCGTGGCGATCAGCAGCACCGGCGAATACATCACGCTCGCCACCGGCGCGATGTCCTTGAGCGCGTCGAAGGGCAGCTTGCCCAGGTGCGGGCTCAGCACCAGCGGGCTGATGGCCGAGAAGCCGAGCGTCGCGCCATCGGGCGCGGCCTTGGCCACGGCGTCCATGCCGATGGCGCCGCTCGCGCCGGCGCGGTTGTCCACGATGACCGTCGCGCCCAGTTGCGCGGCGAGCCTGTCGCCGAGCGCACGCGCGACCACGTCGCTGACACCGCCTGCGGGGTACGCCACGATGAGGCGCACGGTCTTGGGAATGGCTTGGGCCTGTGCGCCGGCAGCAGCACAGAGCGCGGCGGCGATCAGCCACGAAGGCTTGAACGAAAAAGACATGGGGATCATGGAATGGAAAGTCAGTCGAGTTGCAGCTTGCGCTCGCGAATGAGCCGGGACCACTTCTCATTGTCGGCCTTGACGAAAGCCGCGAACTCGACCGGGCCGAGCGAATGCACCTCGGCCCCGGCGGCTGCGAACTTGGCCTTGATCGCGGGCTGCGCCAAGGCACGCGCCAGTTCGCCGGAGAGCCGGTCGACCACGTCCTTGGGCATGTTGGCCGGCCCCACCAACCCCTGGAAGCCGACCGACTCCATGCCCGCGAGACCCAGCTCCTTCACCGTCGGCACGTCGGGCAGTTGCGGATCGCGCACCGGCCCGGTCACCGCCAGCGCCTTGAGCTTGCCGCCCTTGACCTGCGGCAGCAGCACGCTGCCCGCGTCGATGAGGATCTGCGTCTGGCCGCCGAGCAGGTCCTGCACCGCGGGCGCGCTGCCCTTGTAGGGCACGTGGGTCATGTCCAGGCCCGTCACCTGGTTCATCAGCTCGCCGTTCAGGTGCGTCGAGGTGCCGTTGCCGCCCGAGGCGAAATTGACCTTGCCCGGCTGCCCCTTGGCCCAGGCGACGAACTCCTTCAGGTCCTTGGCCGGATGGTCGGGCCGCGTCACCGCGATGTAGCTGCCCTGGCTGATCTGGCCGATGTAGGTGAACTGCTTGACGGGGTCGTAGGGCGGCTTGCTCTGCAGGTACGGCGCGATCGCGAAAGGCCCCGTGTTCGCCAGCAGCAGCGTATAGCCATCGGCCGGCTGCCGCGTGAGCTCGGTGGCGGCGATCATGCCGCTCGCGCCCGGCTTGTAGTCGACCACCAGCTGCTGCTTGAGCGCCTCCTGCAGCGGCACCTGCACCGTGCGCGCCGCGAAGTCGATGCCGCCGCCGGGCGGGTAGCCGACGATCAGGCGGATCGGCTTGGCGGTGGGAAAGCCTTGCGCCGCGGCGAGTCCTGCGGCGGCAGCCAGCGCAATGCCGGCACAGAGTCTGTGGAAGTTCATGGTCTTGTCTCCTCGAATGAATCAGCGATTCTGAAGCAGCCGCGCCAGGGTCATCGCGTTGCCGACCGCTTCTCCGCCCGCCGTGTTGTCCAGGATGCACCAGCACGCGGCGCCCTCCTCGCGCGCCAGGCGCAGACGCGATGCGAGCCGTTCGAGCAGCGCATCGTCGTAGGCCGACCAGTAGCGGCGCGGCGATCCATGCAGCCGCAGATAGACGAGCCCCGGCCATCCGCCGGGCGCTGCGGCCTCATCGAACAGCACCGGATCGGCCAGCACGCGCCCGACCTGGAAGCGCGACAGCAGCGATTCGGCCGCGGGCAAGAACCAACTGCGATGTCTTGGCTCCAGTGCCACAGGACCGGCGTGCCTCTTGCGCACATCGGCGAGAAAACGCCGGACCACCGGCGCGTCGAAGGCAAGGCTCGGCGGCAGTTGCACGACAAGGCACCCGAGCCTGTCGCCCAGCCCCGCCACCTGCGCAAGAAATTCATCGAAAGCCGGCATCGCACCGGCCAGCCGCAGTTCATGCGTGGCGGTTTTCGGCAGCTTGACCGCGAAGCGGAAGCCCTCGGGTGTGCTGGCCGCCCATCGCTCGTAGGTCTCGCGCCGGTGCGGCCGGTAGAACGAGGTATCGATCTCGACCGCATCGAAGCGCTGCGCATAGCGCGCGAGGTGCGAGCCTTCGGCGGGAAACGCCGGCCACAAGGCACGCGGCAGGCTCCAGCCCGCGCATCCGATGCGCGGCATTCCGGGAATGATCGGCGTCATCCCCGCATCGTAAGCACCCGGGCCGCTCAGCCCCAGGGCATCGTGAAGGTCTTGCCGTTGGTGAACGACTTGATCGCCTCCTGCACCCCTTCCTTGTAGCCCAGCCCCGAGTCCTTGATGCCGCCGAAGGGCGTGAGCTCGATGCGGTAGCCCGGCACCTCCCACACGTTCACCGTGCCCACCTTCAGCTCGTTGGCGAAGCGGGTGGCGTAGTCCATGCGGTCGGTACAGATGCCCGACGACAGACCGTAGGCCGTGCCGTTCGAGATCTCGATCGCCTCCTCGATGCTGCCGAAACTGATGATCGGCGAGACGGGGCCGAAGGTCTCTTCGCGCACCACCGTCATCTCGGGCCGCACCCGGTCGAGCACGGTCGGCGAATAGAGCGCGCCTTCGCGCCGGTTGCCCACGAGAAGGCGCGCGCCCTGCGCCACGGCCTCGTCCACCAGCAGCTCGAAGCGGCGGGCTGCGGCCTCGTCGATGACGGTGCCCATGTCGTTGTTCGCATCGGCCGGATCGCCGTGCTTCCAGCGCTTCGTCTTCTCGACCACGCGCTCGGTGAATTCGCCCACCACCGCCTTGTGCACCAGCATCCGCTTCACCGCCGTGCAACGCTGCCCCGAATTCTTGTACGAGCCCTGCACCGCGAGGTCGGAGGCGCGGTCGAGATCGGCGTCTTCCATCACGATCAGCGGATCGTTGCCGCCCAGCTCCAGCACGATGCGCCGGTAGCCGGCCTTGGACGCGATGTACTTGCCGATGGCCACGCCGCCCGTGAAGGTGACCAGGTCCACCTGCGCATTCGTGATCAGCTCATCGGCAATCTCGCGCGGATCGCCCGTGACCACCTGGAACATCTCGGGCGGCAGCCCCGCTTCGTAGAGGATGTCGGCCAGGTAGAACGCCGAGAGCGGCACTTTCTCCGAGGGCTTGAGCACCATGCGGTTGTTGGTCGCGATGCTCGGCACCACCTTGTGCGCGACCTGGTTCATCGGATGATTGAACGGCGTGATCGCGGTGATCACGCCCAGCAGCGGCTCGCGCAGCGTGATGACCTTGCGCTTCTTGCCGTGCGCCGTGAGGTCGCACGAGAACACCTGCCCATCGTCGCGCAGCGCCTCGGTCGCGCCGAAGGTCAGCACGTCGGCGACGCGGCCGATTTCGTACAGCGCGTCTTTCCTGCACAGGCCCGACTCCATGGTGATGACAGCGGCCGCCTCGTCGGCGCGCGCACGCAGCAGCGCGCAGGCCCGCTGCAGGATGCTCGCGCGTTCATAGCGCGACAGCGTGGAGCGGTATGCATGGCCGATGCGGAAGGCCTCGCGCACATCGTCCACCGAAGCGAGCGGCACGGTGCCCACGCGCTCGTTGGTGTACGGGTTGAACACATCGAGCGTGCGCTCGCGCCGCACGCGCTCGCCGCCGATGCGAAGGGCTTCGGCGCGAAAGCCCGCGCTGTCCCGGTGGGGTGTCGAAAGGCTCATGCCTGGTTCTCCGCGAGGTCGTTGCCGATGAAGTTCCTGCCGCGCGCGCCGCCCTGGGCGTGCCGCAGCATCTCGCGGGCTTCGTCGTCGCCCACGCCGTAGTCGGCGAAGCGGGTCTTCACGCCCAGCGATTCGATGAAGGCCGCCAGTTGCCCCGGCGCCTCCGCGAGCGGCATGCCCAGGGCTTCCAGCAGCACGGCGTCGCGGTCGGCGCGCCGGCCGATGGCCCGCTCCAGCACCATCGGCAGCAGGAACGAGCAGGCGATGCCGTGCGGCAGGCCGTAGCGCAGCGTCATCTCATACGAAATGGAATGCGCGAGCGCCGTCTTGGTGTTGGAGAACGCCATGCCGGCCTTCAGCGCCGCCAGCGCCATGCGGCCGCGCAGCGCCACGTTGTCGAGCTGGCCCATGAGCTGCGGCAGCACCTCCAGCGTGTCGCGCACGGCCGAGACGGCGAAGGTGTCGGACAGCGGATTCGCATTGACGTTCCAGATCGCCTCCAGCGCATGCGACAGCGCATCGAGCCCGCTCTGCAGCGTGACGGCCGCGGGCAGCGACAGCATCAACTCGGGGTCGACCACCGCATAGCGCGGCCAGGTCTCGGGCAGGTGCAGCGAATACTTCTTCTGCCGATCGCGGTCCCACACCGTGGCCCAGGGCGTGACTTCGCTGCCGGTGCCGGCGGTGGTGGGCACGGCGATCAGCATCTTGCTGCGCGTGGGAACGAAAGGCCGCTCGCCGGCAAGGCCCGCCACGAGATCGGAAAAACTCGCCGCGTCGTTCGCGACCATGAGCGCCTTCGCAGTGTCGATGGCGCTGCCGCCGCCGACCGCGATGAGCACCTCCACATCCGCGTGCTCCCGCCAGAACCATTCGTAGAGGCCGGCCAGTTCGGCCACGTCGGGGTTGGGCCGCGTCTGGTCGATGGTGCAGGCCAGCGCGCCCTTGAGCACCGACTCCAGACGGTCCAGCAGACCGATGGCGCGGGCCTCCGGAAAGGTCACCAGCGCGGCGCGCCGGCCTTCGAGCAGTTTCGGCAGGGACGACAGGGCCCCTGCCCCGTACACGCTCTGTACGGGGTTGTGATAGTTGGCGCTCATGGAGTTCTCGTCAGGTGGCGGCCGATGCCGCAGGGTTCGCGTGATTCAGTGCCAGGTCGAAGATGTCGAAGTTGCGCAGCCGCCGCTTCGGATCGAGCCCCTGCAGTCGCCGGTTGAACAACAGCGGCACCTTCTGCTCGGAGAGCCCGCCGTGAGAACGCAGCGGGACCGTGAGGCCGCTGAGGTCGTGCTCCGAGGCACGCGTACCGATCACAGCCAGGTGATCGGAGACCACCACCAGGTCGCCGATGCGATCGGGCGGCAGCTCGAAGCGCCGTGCGGCGTCTTCGCGCGTCAGCACCTGTTCGATGCCATCGGTTTCCCTCAGCGCTTCGACCAGCGCGGGCGCATCGACACCCGCTTCGAGATACACGGTCGCAAAGGAGCCCAGTGCGCCGTGATGCACCACGTACGGGTCGGTGATCGGCAGGATCACGCGGCCGCGACCCGCGCCCAGGCGCGCATCGAGCACCTCCTGCAGGAACACGATGCGCGGGTTGCCGGCCGCATCGGTCTTGGGGCTCATGCCGTGGTCGGCGGTGAGCGCGATGGTCGCGCCCAGCGCGTCGAGCTGCGCGAGGTAGCCGTCCATCATGGCGTAGAAGTCGTTGGCACCGGCCGTGCCGGGCGCGCACTTGTGCTGCACGTAGTCGGTGGTCGAGAGGTACATGAGGTCGGGCCGCTGCGTCTGCATCAGCTTCACGCCGGCCGCGAAGACGAACTCGCTCAGCTCCGCGCTGTAGACCGAGGGCACGGGCTTGCCGACCAGCGCCAGCACGTCGTCGATGCCGCCGTTGGCGTGCGTCGCCTGGTCGGCCTTCTCGGCTGAGAAGCAGATGCCTTCCATGCGGTGGCCCAGGAGCGTGCGCAGTTTGTCCTTGGCCGTGACCACCGCGACCTTCGCGCCGGCCTTGGAGAACACCGCCAGCAGCGTCTCGGCGCGCAGGTAGGCGGGGTCGTTCATCATCACTTCCTTGCCCTGCGCGGTGTCCAGGAAGTAGTTGCCGCAGATGCCGTGCACCGAAGGGGGCGCACCGGTCACGATCGAGAGGTTGTTCGGGTTCGTGAAGCTGGGCACCACGCAGTCGCCCACCAGCGAGGTGCCCGAACCGCCCGCGGCCAGCATCTTCTTCATGAACGGCGCCACACCGGCCTGGATCGCCTGCGTGATGTAGTCCGGCTCGCAGCCGTCCACGCACACCACGACCACGGGCTGCGACGGCGCCCTGTAGGTTCGGCCGTTCACCGAGACATCCGGAATGGCCGGCTTGCTGCTTGTCATTGATGCGCTCCTTGTTGAATCCATGCGCGCAACTTGGTCGACAGGTAATCGGCCGTCATCACCATGACGACGATCACCAGGATGCAGGTCGCGGTGTCCTGGTACTGGAACAGCTTCATGCTGCCCACCAGTTCGAAGCCGATGCCGCCCGCGCCCACCATGCCCAGCACGGTGGCCTGGCGCAGGTTGGTCTCGAAGCGGTAGACGATGACGCCGATCCACGCGGTCACGACCTGCGGGATGACGCCGAAGATGATGGTCTGTATGGGCCCGGCACCGGTGGCGCGAAGTGCCTCCAGCGGCCCCTGGTCGATCTCCTCGATGGACTCGGCGAAGAACTTTCCGAGCATGCCCGCGCCATGCAGCGCCAGGGCCAGCACGCCGGGGAACGGCCCCAGGCCCACGGCAGCCACGAAGATCAGCGCGAGGATGATCTCGTTGATGCCGCGCGTGATGTTCAGCACCTGCCGCATTGCATGGAACACCGCGAGGTTCGGCGAGATGTTGCGCGCCGCGAAGAAGCACAGCGGCACCGCGAGAATGACCGACAGCAGCGTGCCCCAGAGCGCGATCTGCACCGTCTCGATGGCGGGGTTCACCAGGCGCTGCATGAACTCCCAGTTGGGCGGCAGCATGCGGCCGAGGAAGTCGGCGATCCACGGCATGCCCTTGACCAGTTCGCTGACGCTGACCTGGCTGCCGATGGCGGCCCACCACATCACCGACAGCAGGGCCAGCGCCGCGAGGGCGTACTTCCACCAGCCCGGATTGCCGCCGCTCTTGGCGACCAGCAGGTTGTAGCGTCCGATGGCGATCATGATTGCTCCATGGCGAGTTGCTGGGCGGGGCGCGTGGCCGGCGTTGCGGCGACGGCGGGCAACGCGGCGGGCGCGGGGGTCTCTATCGGGCCGTCTTCCAGGCCACCCGGGTAGATGCGCTGCAGCACCTCTTCGGTGAGCTCGTCGGGCCGGCCTTCGAACACGACGCGACCGGCCGCGACACCGATCACGCGCTGCGCGAATTCGCGGGCGTAGTCCACCTGGTGCAGGTTGCAGATGACGGTGATGCCGGCTTCGCTGCTGGCCTGCTTCAGGTAATTCAGCACCTTGCGCGAGGTCTTCGGATCGAGGCTGGCAACGGGCTCGTCGGCCAGGATCACCTTGGGCTGCTGCGCCAGCGCACGGGCGATGCCCACGCGCTGCTTCTGGCCGCCCGAGAGCGTGTCGGTGCGCAGGTCCGCCTTGTGGTCCAGCTCCACGCGGCGCAGGCACTCGCGGGCGATGGCGATGTCCTTGGCGGGGAAGACCTGGAACCACGAGGCGATGGCCGGCATGGAGCCGAGGCGTCCGGTCAGCACGTTCTTGAGCACCGACAGGCGCGGCACCACGTTGTAGTGCTGGAAGATCATCGCCACGTCGCGGCGCACCTTGCGAAGGCCGCTGCGGTCGCCCCGCGAACGCTCGCCATCGACGTGGATCTCGCCCTCGGTCGGCTCCGCAAGATGGTTGATGCAGCGCAGCAAGGTGGACTTGCCCGCACCCGACGCGCCGAGGATGACGACGAACTCGCCCTTGGCGACCGTGAGGTCGACGCGGTGCAGCGCGGTGAAGTCGCCGTAGCGCTTGCACAGGCCTCTGATCTCGATCATTTCATCTTCCTCAGGTCGAGGTTCAGCACCTTGGCCGTGTCGCGGATGATGTTGTAGGCCGCGTCGTTGGTCGGGTGGAAACCGTTGAGCTCGCCCTGGTCGGACCAGGGGATGTCCTTCACCTGCAGGAAGGCGGCCTGCACGCGCGCCTTGAGGTCGGCGGGCAGGTCCCTGCGCCAGACGGTCGGCGACTCGGGAATGGGGTCGGACTTCCACACCTCCACGAGGTCTTCGCGCTTGACCAGGCCCTTGGAAACGGCGGCATCGAGGATGCGGTCGGCAATCGCCGCTGCATCCACCTTCTTGTTCTGCACCGCGATGGCGCTGGAGTCGTGCGAGCCCGAGAAGATCACGCGGCCGAAGTCCTTGTCGGGGTTGAAGCCCACCTTCATCAACCCGGCCTTGGGGAACAGGTGCCCCGACGTGGAGCTGGGATCCACGAAGGCGAAGGTCTTGCCCTTCAGGTCCTTCACCGTCTTGATGCCGCTGTCCTTGTGGGCAACGATCTGGCTGTAATAGAAGGTGCGTCCGGCCTTCTTGGTTTCGGCGACCGCGAAGGCCTCGATGTCGGCCACCGTGGCGCCCAGCACGTACGAGAACGGACCGAGGTAGGCCACGTCCAGGCGCTTGGAACGCAGCGCCTCGATCACGCCGTTGTAGTCGGCCGCCACGAAGGGCTTGACCGCGAATCCCAGGGCCTTGGACAGCATGTCCATCATGGCCTGGCTGTTGGCGATCATGGCGCGCGAATCCTCGGATGGGATCAGCCCGACAGTGAGAACCTGCTGTGCCCGTGCCATCGGCACGAAGGCGGACGCTGTGACGGCTGCAGTGCCGAACAGCAACTTTCTGCGCTTCATCATGGTTGTCTCCAGTGGTCTGTGTTGCATGAATTCCTCCTGGTCATTTCGAAGGGCAAAAGCGCCCGTTTCGAGTCTTCCAGTACTTCGTGTCGTGGTCATGACACGAAGAGGATTTCGGGACGTCCGGCGTGGGTCTGTCGCTCGCCTGGTTCGTCTTGAAGCGGAGTAAATCACCGAGGCTCGTATCGAACAAATTCAAATTTTTTCGATGATCTATATACTGAATCTATAGATACAAAGGGTCTTCCCCATGCGCCTCACACAGCTGCGTTCCTTCTATGCCGTGGCCCGCGAGGGCAGCTTCACCAAGGCCGCCGAACATCTGCATGTGAGCCAGCCGACCATCACCACGCAGGTGCGGTTCCTGGAAGATGCGTACCAGGTCGAGCTCTTCCACCGGCGCGGCCGGCGCGTGCAGCTCACCGAAATCGGCGAGCAGCTGATGCAGCTTGCGCAGCAGATCTTCAGCCTCGAAGGCGATGCGGTGGCGCTGCTAGGCGATGCGGGCACGCTGCGCACCGGCCACCTGCGCGTGGCGGCCGTGGGCCCCTACCACGTGACCAAGATGCTGGTTGACTTCAGCCTGCGCTACCCCGGCGTGAAGGTGACGGTGAGCACCGGCAATTCGCAGGACGTGCTGGACAACCTCGTGGACTACAGCGCCGACGTCGGCGTGCTCGCGCAGATGGTGCGCGACGACCGCTTTCTGTCGGTGCCGTTCAGCCAGCATCCGGTCGTGATGTTCGTGCCGTCAACGCACCGCTTCGCGCGGCGGCGCAACATCCGGCTCGCCGAGCTGCAGGGCGAGCGACTCATCATGCGGGAAGAAGGATCGACCACGCGCAAGGCGCTCGAACTCGCACTTGCCAAGGCGAAGGTCGAGGTCGATGTGGTGATGGAGATCAGCAGCCGCGAAGTGATCCGCGAAGCCGTGGCGCAGGGCCTGGGCATCGCGGCGGTGTCGAGCGTGGAGTTCGTGCCGAGCCCGGATCTGCGCATGGTCGGCTTCAGCGACACCGAGATCTTCACCTACGCGCACGTGCTGTGCCTGGCCGAGCGGCGCGAGATGCGCATGGTCAGCGCCTTCTTCGACACGCTGGTGCCGGCCATCGAGGCACGCAAGCGCAAGGCCTGAACGGCCGCGGGTTCGGCCGCGGGTTCGGTCGCGGATTCAGCCGCGCGGATGGTGCGCCGCGTGCAATTGCTTCAGGCGCTCGCGCGCCACGTGCGTGTAGATGGTGGTCGTCGAAATGTCGGCATGGCCCAGCAGCAACTGGACCGCGCGCAGGTCCACCCCGTGGTTCAAGAGATGCGTGGCGAAGGCATGCCGCAGCGTGTGCGGCGACAACGGCACATGGATGCCGGCGGCCGTGGCCTGCTTCTTCACGATGATCCAGAACATCACGCGCGTCATGCCCGCGCCGCGCGCGGTCACGAAGAGGTCGGGCGTCTGCTGGCCGTCGAGGATGGCGGGGCGCGACTCGTCCAGGTAGCGCTCGATCCAGCGCCGCGCCTCGCCGCCGAAGGGCACGAGGCGCTCCTTGTTGCCCTTGCCGAGCACGCGCAGCACGCCGTCGTTCAGGCTCATGTCGATGACCTTGAGCGCGACCAGCTCGCTCACGCGAAGGCCACTGGCATACATCATCTCGAGCATCGCGCGATCGCGAAGGCCCAGCGGCGATTCGACGTCGGGCGCGGCCAGGAGGTCGTCGACCTGTTTTTCCGACAGCGTCTTGATGGCCCGCGGCATCTGCCGCGCAGGCGCGAGCCGGATCGTCGGGTCCGCCGTGATGCGGCGCTCGCGCAGCGCCCATCGGTAGTAGCGCTTGAACACCGTGAGCCGCCGGTTGGCCGAAGTGGCCTTGCCCTTGGTCGAGAGGCGCACGCCCATGTAGGCCTGCACGTCGGACTCCTGGGCGCTGTTCAGCGCGACGCCGCTGCGCTGTTTCCCGAGCCACTGCGAGAACAGCGCGAGGTCGCGGCGGTAGGCGGCCAGCGTGTTCTTCGAGAGGCCGTCTTCGAGCCAGAGGGCATCGATGAACTCGTCGATTTCGGGGGTGGGTGCGGCGGCGGCCTCGGTCATGCGGTGCAAGATAACAAAAAGAAAAAGCCGCCCGGGGTGCGGACGGCTTTTGCGGAGAAGAAGCGGATCAGTCGAGCTTCAGATTCTGCTTCTTCACGACCTGCTTGTAGACCTCGTACTCGGCCTTGATCTGCGCTGCGAACTGCTCGGGCGTGTTGGCCACGATCAGCGAGCCCGTGTCCTCGATGCGCTTTTTCACGGCCGGATCTTCCACCGCCTTCTTCACGCCGGCGGCGACCTTGTCGACCACTTCCTTGGGCAGGCCCTTGGGGCCGAGGATGCCGTAGTACGCCATGCGGTTGACCGGCTCCAGGCCCACTTCCTTGAAGGTCGGCACGTTGGGCAGCGCGGCAAGGCGCTGCGGTGCCGACACCACGATCGGGATCAGCCGGCCGCTGGTGATGAAGGGCATGGCCGAGGGAATGTTGTCGAACATGATCGGCACCTGGCCGGCCACCACGTCGTTCAGCGCCGGGCCCGCGCCGCGGTAGGGGATGTGCGTGACGAAGGTGTTGGTGAGGCTCTTGTAGAGCTCCATCAGCAGGTGGCCGATGCCGCCCGTGCCCGACGAGGCGTACGAGTACTTGCCGGGGTTCTTCTTCAGCTCGGCGACGAACTCGGCGTAGTTCTTGGCCGGGAAGCTCGGGTTCACCGCGATGATGTTCGGCGTGGCCGCGATGTTGGTGATCGGCGTGAAGTCGTTGATCGGGTCGTACGGCGTCTTCGGGTTGATGGCCGGGTTGGCCGCCGTGCTCGATACGGTGGCCACGCCCAGCTTGTAGCCGTCGGGCGTGGCGCGCGCGGTTTCAGCCGCGCCCACGATGCCGCCGCCACCGGCGCGGTTGATCACCACCACCGGCTGGCCCAGGATCTTGCCCAGCGGATCGGAGATCACGCGCGCCACGATGTCCGTCGTGCCGCCGGGTGCGAACGGAACGCTCAGTTCGACCGGCTTGGTGGGATAGCCCTGTGCAAAGCTCTGGCCCGCGACTGCGGCCAGCGCGACTGCCCCCATCAGGGCGCTCCATTGACGACGTTGCATCGAATAACTCCTTGATTTGATTGACTCCGCCTAACGGATGTCGAAAAAAAGCGAAGCCCGGATGCTAGCGGCTCCAGGGTCCACCCCATGCTCTGGATTACCCATGGTCCGTGCGGTTTATGCTCGAAACGGTGAACTACGCTCAGCTGCTCTTCCCCGACTTTTCCCTCATCGCCATCGGCTGGCTCCTGTGCCGCTACACCGCCCTGGACCGCCGCGTGTGGGACCAGGTCGAGAGCCTCGTCTACTACTTTCTATTTCCGGTGCTGCTGTTCCATTCGATCGTGCGCAGCCCGCTCGATTTTGGTGCGACATCGAGCCTGCTGACGGCGGGCGTGGGCATCGGCCTGTGCGGCATCGCGCTGGCCTACGCCCTGCCCTTCGTGCCGGGCATCGGCCCGCACATCGACCGGCGCGACCATGCCGCGAGCGCGCAGGTCGCGTTCCGCTTCAACTCCTTCATCTGCCTCGCACTGGCCGAGCGGCTCGCGGGGCCCGAGGGCCTCTTGCTCATCGCGGTGCTGATCGGCGTGTGCGTGCCGATGTTCAACATCGCGGCCGTGTGGCCGATGACGCGCCATGCGCAGACCGGGTTCGTGCGGCAACTGGTGCGCAACCCGCTGATCGTGGCCACGGTCGCGGGACTGCTGGCGAACGTGCTGGGCTTCACGGTGCCCAATTGGCTCACGCCGACGCTCACGCGCATCGGCGCGGCCTCGCTCGCGCTGGGCCTCCTGGCCGCGGGCGCGGGCATGCAGTTCGCAACGCTCGGGCGGGGCAAGGTGCTGGCGGTGTCGGTGCTGGCGATACGGCACCTGGTCCTTCCGCTGGTCGCATGGGGGCTGGCGCGCGCGCTGCGCCTGGATGGCGTGCAGGCGTCGGTGCTGATGGCCTTTTCTGCCGTGCCCACGGCGTCGAGCGCCTACGTGCTCGCGGCCCGCATGGGCTACAACGGGCCGTATGTGGCGGGGCTGGTGACGTTGTCGACGGTGCTGGGGGTGGCGAGCCTGCCGTTCGCGCTGGCGTTGCCGCGGTAGCGCGCGGGGCGCCCGCCTCGCTCTGCAAATTACTTCGCACTCCGCCCGGGTTTGTCCGTCGATGGACACCGGGCGACCATTGTTTGCAATGGTGCTGGACCCGCAGGCCTCAGACTTTTTGGACGCTCACTCGCCAAGGTCCACTGCGTGTCTTCTTCCCTCTTCATTGCCTCCCGAACCATCTCCGTCGGCAGCCCCGCCATGCCGAGCCTGCTGGGCAGTCCCGCGCTGGAATTCAAATCGCTGGACGGCACCGAGGCGCTGGGCGAGCTCTTCGAATACACCGTCCGCCTGCAGACCCCCGACAGCCCGATGCTCACCGGCTACGTCACGGCCAACGTGCCGGTCAAGCAGCTCGTGGGCAAGGAGTTCGGCATCCGCATCGCGCTGGACGGCAAGGGCTCCGGCCCCACGGCGCGCACGGGCGCCGGCACCCGCGAGATCAACGGCCTGGTCACCAGCGCGCGCTTCGTGCAGCACGAGAACCGCCGGGGCATCTACGAAATCGTCCTGCGGCCCTGGCTGATCCTGGCGACCCTCACCAGCGACCACAGGATCTTCCAGAACAGGACACCGCTGGAGATCGTCGAAGAAGTGCTCGCCGACTACGGCTTTCCGACGGAAAAGCGCGTCACCCACCGCTACCCCCAGCGGGTGTTCCAGGTCCAGTACGGCGAGACCGATTTCGAATTCATCACGCGGCTGATGCAGGAGTTCGGCATCTACTACTTCTTCGAGCACAGGGAGGGTGCGCACCGGCTGGTGCTGGTGGACGACGCGGGGGCTCACCAGGCGTTCCAGAGCCAGGCGTACCACGCCATCGGCTATTACCCGCCGGGCCACAGGATCGACGAGGAGCACTGCAGCCATTTCCAGAGCATCGAGAACCTGGAATCGGGCCGATGGGTCACCGACGATTTCGACTTCACGAAGCCTCGCGCCAGGCTCCGACAGACGTCCAGCATGCCGCGCAACACGGGCAACAACGCGCAGGAAATGTACAAGTGGCCGGGCGACTACAGCGACCCCGACGAAGGCCGCGACCTGGCGCGCACCCGCATGGAAGCCGCCGGCGCGCCCGGCAGCCGGGGCCGGGGAAGCGGCAACCTGCGCGCGGTGGTGACGGGCTGCACCTTCTCGCTGGTCAACTACCCGCAGGACGCGGCGAACCTCGACTACCTCGTCGTCGCCAGCACGCTGCGCTTGCACGAAAGCGGCCAGGCGAGCGCGCCGGCCGGCGCCGAGGAAGACTACGTCTGCCATACCGACTTCGAGGTCCAGCCCGCCAGCAAGATCTTTCGCTCGCCGCAGACGCAACCCAAGCCCCGCACCACGGGCCCGCAGACGGCGATCGTCACCGGTCCGGAGGGCCAGGAAATCTGGACCGACGAATACGGCCGCATCAAGGTCAGCTTCCACTGGAACCGCTGCTGCACGAAGGACGAAAACGCCTCCTGCTGGATCCGCGTGGCCTCCCCCTGGGCCGGCACGCAGTTCGGTGGCATGCACGTGCCACGCATCGGGCAGGAGGTGATCGTCGACTTCGAGAGCGGCGACCCCGACCGGCCGATCGTCACCGGCCGCGTCTACAACCGGCTGAACATGCCGCCCAGGCAACTGCCCGGGCAGAAGAACCTGTCGGGCTTTCGCAGCCGCGAGCTGAGTGCGGATGGCAGCAGTCCCGGTGCACGTGGCAACCACCTCGAACTGGACGACCATCCCGGCAAGATCCAGGCGCAGCTCAAGAGCGA
Organism: Variovorax sp. 770b2; assembly: GCF_900115685.1. GTDB lineage: Bacteria > Pseudomonadota > Gammaproteobacteria > Burkholderiales > Burkholderiaceae_C > Variovorax. The sequence continues at coordinate 2,764,036 of NZ_FOXJ01000001.1, forward strand.
CCACCTGAGCAGCAGCCTGAGCCTCGGGCACATCGGGCGCATCGAGGACACCGCGGGCCGCAAGGATGACCGGGGCCAGGGCGTGGAGCTGCGCACCGACGGGCACGGGGCCGTCCGCGCCGCCAGGGGCCTGCTGGTCACCACCGAGGCAAGACCCAACGCGCAGGCGCACATCACCGACCTGGGAGAGACCGCCGCGCGCCTGACGGCCGCGCGCGACCTGCACGAACGGCTGAGCCAGACCGCACAGGCGGCGAAGGCGCACGAAGCGGGCGACCAGGATGCCGTCACGCTGGATCTCAAGGCGCAGAACGACGCCATCAAAGGCAAGACAGGCACCGGGCAAGACGGTGCCTTTCCCGAACTCCAGGAGCCGCACCTGGTGCTCGCCAGCGCGGCGGGCATTCACAGCACGGCCGCGGCCTCCACGCACATCGCGAGCATCGCGCACAACGCGCTCAGCAGCGGCGGGCACACCAGCATCGGCGCTGGCAAGAGCTTGCTGGTGAGCGTCAAGGACGCCGTGCGCCTCTTCGCCTACAAGGCCATCCGCCTCACGGCTGCAACCGCGGGGATCGACATCGTCGCGCTGCAGGACAGCATCCAGCTGATGGCCAAGCTGGACATCAAGCTGGAGGCCCACAGGATCAGCATCACCGCGAAGGAGGAGATCGTCGTCAACGGGGGGAGCAGCTACACGCGGTGGAATGCAGCGGGGATCGAGCATGGGACCAGCGGGGTGTGGCGGGAGCATGCGGCTTCGCATTCGCTGGTTGGGCCGATGAACATGGACAAGCTGCTTCGGATGAAGGGCGTCAGCCATGACGACAAATACAGCGTGCGCTTCGCGCCGCTTGGCAGCGACGACGTCTTCAAGCGCTTGGGAATGACGGGGCTGCCCTACAAGATTCTGGACGAGCGGCAGGCCGTCAAGGCCGAGGGCGTTATTCCGGACAACGGGCGGCTTCCAAGAATTACGTTCGAAACGCCCGATGAAGCAACGCTGATCGTAGGCGAGGAGGCCTGGGCCTGGCATTCCGCGCCGACCATCCGAGAAACCCATCGTTATCTCGATGCTCCCGCAACAGGAATCGAAGAAATGGACGACGAGACTCAGGACGATAGCGCGACGGGCGTCGAGGACTCGAAATACGCCCGATCAGCGATTGAATTCGGCGCAAATCATTTTCTTTTGGAATCCTCGGTGGAAAACTATCTTAACGGGCTGATTTGACCGCGAAATTCGAGCATGCCAAAACTGATATCTGCAACCTACCATCCCAACATCGAAGTCGCAGAATTTATCTGCGACGACGGGCGGCATCTGCTCCGGCACGGGGGAACACTGCCATGGCGAATCAACAACCCCGGAGATTTGACGGCCCTGCTGGTAGATGGAGCGCCTGCCCCGAAGAAAGCCAAAGGCTATATCGGCTTTGCCAGCACCAGATCGGGGAGAACGTTTCTTATTTTTCCAGACGAAGACGCGGGGCGTGCAGAGTTGAAAGCCAACTTGAAACGCAGGCACGGACAAAAAACCATTCCTGGAGCCATCCCGAGCTACGCGCCCAGTCACGAGAACGACACAGAAAAATATATCGCTGACCTGCTCAGGACGAGCGGAGTACCAGCCGATAAAAAAATCAACGAATGCAGCGATGCCGAAATTGAAAAAATCATTGACAGCATTTCGGAAATCGAGGGGTATCACGCGAGCGCTGAAACCCGCAAGGAAACGTGGACGGTAGTAAGCACAATCAACGCCACCAACGGCAGTCAGCCTTTGCCTGATACAGAAATCATTCTACAAACGGGAAACAAAGAAGAGAAGGTCAAATCCGATGCGACGGGGCGTTTCCCGCCAGTGATTCATCCTGCGGATAAGACAGCCGTACAGGTCAAGGTGATGAATTTGAAAACCAAGAAGATTGAAAAAGTCGGGGAAATTCAAGGAAGCGTTGGCAAGGATTTCAATCTTCTGGCGAAATTCGCGAAATGGAAAGGGGTCACCGGTTCAGAGAAAATGAATAGCTCCATGCCGGGAAAGAAAAAGTCGACACACCACGTGGTTCAACCCGGAGACAATCTGGGAAAAATTGCAAATCTGTATCGCACGAGCGTCACTGCCATAAAAGTCGAAAATAGCTTGGGGAGTGACAACATTTATCCTGGCGAAGTGCTGTTGATCACCGGCCCTGGAAAGAAAAAATCAAACGACGCGCCTACGGTTCCAGCAACCGCGATGCCGGAGGCGGCCCCGACCAATTCGCCCACAGCGATCCCGAAAAGACGATCACGCCCTTCCGCTGCTCCTGTACTCCCTGTTTTTTCCGGCACCCAGTCATCGGATTCCGAGCGATCCAAAGAGGGAACGGGGAAGGTTTTAGCGCTGATCAACCCTTTGCCAGGTCGGGCGCCTTGGATGCCTATTGCCGTCGCAGAGGCCAAGCTCAGACACGGGAAGGAAGAAGGCGCTATTCAAAGAGAAATCAATTACCACACCGAAATCGGAGATGGCTCCAGATCCATGGCCGATACGGCATGGTGCGCGGCCTTTGCGAACTGGGTATTGTCGCAAGCCAATTATCCGATCGACAACACGAATTTTTATGACCACAAAGCCGCCACGGGACGCGCGCACGGTTTTTATGAGGTAAGCGGTCCAAAAGAGAAAAAATCCGACCCCGTTGCCCCAACCATTCGAAACCCTCTGTACATCGAACTGGATACACCAATATATGGTGCCATTGCCATGGTCACAAGCAAGACGGGGCATGGACATCATGTCGGTTTTGTTTACGCAAAAAGCGGAAACGACAATTTGATTCTCCTGGGAGGAAATCAGCACGACCAGATCAGATTTTCCCCTTTCTCGAAGATCTTCAGACCTCCGGTAAAAATCAAGGGGAAAAATGGCGAGATGGTCGTCAAAAACGAAGGCAGCCCGGATTATCTGAAGTACTTCATTCCCGTCGCGTATTATGAACAGGCAAAGAAAGACCTGATCGATCCAGGGTTGGAGCAGATGGACTTTGTCGCGCTAAATCTCGAACTCGGCATACCCCCCGACAAACCAAAGAAAAATAAAGGTCATTCCAACAGGGATATTTTATGAGCATATCTTTTGCACCGACTCGCCCATCCATCAAGAAAATTGTTTTGCTTCTTGCCGCACATTGCCTGCTTTACGGATATGCATTGAACTCGTTTGCTGGATACAGAGAGGATCGACTCGTCGTCTGGATCAATCTGGAGGAGGCCTCCGATCATCTCAACGTGAGCAAAGTCATTGCGAATTTCATAAATTCTAGGCGTGTCGATACAGAATGCGGCGTCCACTGGAGAGATGGAGGTTCAATTTTGTACATGAAAAAGCGCCCTCGTCAAATTACAAATGATTTAATTCGCGAAGTATTCATTCAAAGAAAAGAGGCTTCGCTTCAACGCCTGAACTATTTGCTGAAATCCTTCAGAAGCCCCGAAGATGGGGTTCGAGACGGGTTGGATGGTGTCATGGTCTACTCCAACAACAATGCTCCACATATGATGAACTTCATAGCAAACAGAAAAACCATTAAAGCCTACCCATTGGCATTGAAGGATTCAACACCGACAATCCATGACATTGAAGATGCATTCTGCATTCTTTTACCTCCCATTACACGAGCACCCTGATTCAAATAGGCAAAGCTTTGCAAAAGGTCTTTTCGCCATATTGAAGCATTCATTTTTCTTCAACATCGACAATATTTCATGCGGCGCGTTTTGTTGCTTCAACCCCGCTGCAACAACGCCGGCACCGCCGACCCCAACATCGCCACCCCCGACAACGTCAACAACCCCAGCACGAGCTTGCGAAACGCCGCTTCGCTGATCCCGATATAAAGCCGCGCCCCCAGCAGCACCGGCACCGCGACAGCCAGCGCCACGAGCCCCAGGAGCGGCGCCATCGACGCCGCGACGCCCCCGCTGAACAGGTGGATCGCAAACGCCACCATCAGCATCGAGAGATTGAAGTTCTGGATTACCGCGCGTTGCGTGTCGCGCGGGAAGCCGCGCAACGTGCACCAGAGCGTGGGGATCGTCCCCGAGAAGCCGCCGATGCCCGCCATCGCCCCGCCGATGGCGCCGACGATGCCATCGGCCACGCGGCCGCCGAAAGTGATCTTCGGCAGGTGTTGCGACATCAGCATCGCCGGGCACCACAGCACCAGCAGCACGCCCAGGCACACCTTGAAGACCACGAGGTCCAGATGCGGCAGCAGCCAGACCCCGAACGGCACGCCGACGAGGCCGCCGAGCACGAAGGGCCAGAGCAAGGATTTGTCGAATGCGCGGCGCACCGTGACGGCCGCTATCACCTGCCCCGTCAGCGCGCCGAACAGCGCAAGCACCGCGGCCAGTTGCGGCTCCAGGGTCCAGGCCCAGACCGACATCGCGACCAGTCCGAAGGCAAAGCCCGACAGGCCCTGCACGAAACCCGCCAGCACGGCGCCGACGATCACATGGACATACAAAGCTTGCATGCGGCCGATGATAGGAGCCGCTGCAGCGCGCCCGCCCGCCTCGGCAGACGGCGTTCGAGAGGGATCAGGCCGAGGCCGGCACCAGCGCCGTGCGGCGCACCCGCGTGACGTTGAAGGCGCTCGCGATCAGCACGCCCTGCACCAGCGCCAGGCCGACGATCACGCTCGTGTACTGGCCATGGTCCATCAGGCGGCCGAAGACCAGCGGCGCGAGCGCCTGGCCGATATCGAGGCCCGCGTACACCACGCCGTAGACGCGGCCGGTGGCGTTCGGCGGCGTCGAGCGCTTGACCAGCAGGTCGCGCGACGGCCCGGCCACGCCGGAGACGAAACCCATCGCGCCGAACAGCACCGGCACGAGCACCGGCGGGAACTGCGCAAAGGCCAGCACCAGCGCCAGCGCGGCCGCGATGCCGAAGCCCGCGCCCACGATGCGCTCGCAGCGCGACGGGTCCGAGGCGAGGAAACCGCCCACCACCATGCCGGCCGCGCTCGCCACCATGTAGACCGTGAGGCACACCGCCACCAGCGCCACGGGCACCGCGTGCAGATGGCCCGCGGCCACCGGCGCGAAGGTCTGCACCACGCTGATCACCGCGGCATAGAAGAAGAAGAACCCGAAGCACATCCACACGGCCGGGATGCGCAGGAAGTCGAACTCGCCGCCGATCGGCGCGGGCTCGCCCTGCCCCGTGGCCTTGTGCACGGCCGCCACGTCGAGCGACAGCACGCTGCGGTAGATCCACAGCACCAGCAGCACCACGATGGCCAGCACGCCGGCCGAAGCCAGCGCCACGCGCCACGAGAACGCGATGGCGATCGGCACCACGAAGGCCGGCGCGAGCGCCCAGCCGAGGCTCCCGGTGATGCCGTGCACGCTGTAGGCGTGGCCCAGGCGCGTGGGCGCGACCTTGCGGTTGAAGAGGGTGTAGTCGACCGGGTGGAACACGCCGTTGCCGATGCCGCCGACCACCGCGCACGCGAGGAGCATCCAGTAGCTTTGCGCCATCGCGTAGCCGAAGGCGGCCAGCCCGAGCGCGCCGAGGCCCACGAACAGCACCGGACGCGGGCCCAGCTTGTCCACGATGAAGCCGGAGGCGGCCTGCACGATGCACGAGACCACGAAGAACACCGTGAGCACCGCGCCCAGCTCGGTGTAGCTCACGTCGAACGCGTCCTTGAGCCACGGGAACAGGGGCGCCAGGATGAGCTGGCTGAAGTGGCTGATCGCGTGGGCCAGGCCGACGAGGCCGATGAGCTTCGCGTCGGAACGCAATGAGTTGGCCGGGGACGAGAGGGGTGGGGTGGTCACGTGGGAAGACATGGATTGCTACAAAAAACCGGGGCAGGCTCCGATGCTATGCCCCCGGGGCGCGGCAGAATGGCGATACAGCGACAACATTTGTCGAAACCATGCCACGCGCCTCTTCCTCCGTTTTCCATCCCTCCCCGGTCACCAGCGTCGCCTCGCTCACGCCGCACCTCTACGCGCCCGACGCGGTGCGCCCGCTGCGTGCCAAGGAGCATTTCCTGAGCGCCGACACCTTCGTGGAGCTGCACCAGCATCCGTGGCCGCAGCTGACCTTCTCCACGCGCGGCGTGATCCGCCTGAGCACCCAGGACGGCAGCTACATCGTGCCGCCCTCGCGCGCGCTCTGGGTGCCGGCCAACATGCCGCACAGCATCATGCTCATCGAGGATGCCGAGCTGCGCACCATCTACCTGCACGCCTGGCTCGCGCCGGCCTGGGAGAAATGCGAGGTGCTCGAGATCAGCCCGCTGATGCGCGCCCTGATGCTCGCTCTCGACACCACGCCCGACGGCCTGCCGCCCACCGATCCGCAGGCGCCGCAGCGCGAACGCATGATCGCGCCGCTCCTGGTGGACGAGATCGAGCGCGCCACGCAGATCCGCATCGACGTGCCGCTGCCCACCGACAAGCGCCTGCGCCAGCTGTGCGAGGCGCTGCTGCGCAACCCGGCCGACCGCTCCACGCTGGCCGAGCGCGCGGCCACCATCGGCGCCAGCGAGCGCACGGTGGCGCGGCTTTTTCGGGACCAGCTGGGCATGAGCTGGCTGCAGTGGCGCCAGCAGGCGGTGATGGCGCATGCGCTGCCGCTGCTCGCGCGCGGCATGGCGGTGAGCCAGGTGGCGGCGGCCAGCGGCTATGCCACCGACAGCGCCTTCTGCGCGATGTTCAAGGCGGCCACGGGACGCTCGCCGACGTCGTTCCAGCACAAGAAGCGATCGGCTGTCCCTGCCTGACCGGCCTGACCTGCCTGGACGGCCGCCCGAACCCTTCGGCGCGCGAGGCCTTCACGACGCTCTGGCAAGATCGGCGGGCCCGAAAAACCACGGACCCTTCACCGACCTGCCCATGGCATCGCCTCCCCGACCGCAGACCTGGACCGCCGACATCGGCCTGCGCATTCGCCGCCATTTCCTGCTGAAGGCGGTCGGGACCACGGTCTTCACCTGGCTGTTCTTCATCGGCTACTTCCACCTGCTGAGGAACCCCGCCTTCCCGGTCGCGGTGATGCCGCTCACGGCGCTGGACCACCTCATCCCGTTCCAGCCCTACACGCTGGGCGCGTACCTCTCGCTCTGGGTCTACGTGGGCATCGCGCCCGGGCTGCAGCTCACCTTCCGCGAGCTGGTGGTCTACGGGTTGTGGATCGGCGCGCTGTGCCTCACCGGGCTGGCACTCTTCTACTTCTGGCCGACGCAGATACCGCCGCTTCCCATCGATGTCTCCGGCTACCCCGGTTTCGCGATGCTGCAGGGCGTGGACGCGGCGGGCAACGCCTGCCCCTCGATGCACGTGGCCGTCGCGATCTTCACCGCCCTCTGGATCGAGCACCTGCTGCGGCAGGCGGGCACGCCCGCCGTGCTGCGCATCGTCAACGGGGCCTGGTTCCTGGCCATCGCCTACTCGACGCTGGCCGTGAAGCAGCACGTGGTGCTGGACGTGGTGGCGGGCGCGCTGCTGGGCATGGCGTTCGCGTGGCCCTCGCTGCGCTGGCGGCCGAACAAGCGTTTGCGAGGGGATTCCCCTCCGGTAGGAGCGGATATCATTGGCCATCACTGACCAACACAGGCCGAGCGAGGAAGGGATCGATCCAATGGCGCACCCCGCAAGGGCTGCAATCGATCAACGGCGGCACAAGACAACAGGCATCGCACGATGAGTTCGCTGAAGGAATTGCAGGACCTGATTCACGAGAAGTACGGCATCGAACCGTCCAAGCTCGACCCCAACGCCTCGATGCGCGAAACCGGCGGTCTCGATTCGCTGGCGCTGGCCGAATTCCTCTTTGCCATTGAAGACCACTTCGGCATCACCATGCCCGACGAGGACGCGAGCATCGACACCCTGGCCGAGCTCGCGCAGCTGGTCGACAAGGTCCGGGCCGCGAAGGTCGCGTGAGCCACCACGAGGTTGCCGTCACCGGGCTGGGCGTCATGGCGCCCCACGGCGACGAGCCCGGCGCGCTGTTCGAGGCGCTGCTGCAGGCCCGATCGGCCATCCACCCCGTCTTTCCCGAATTGCCCAAGCCGGCCGCCGCCGCCACGGTGGCCTTCGACGAGACCCGCTGGTTCACCAAGCTCCAACTGGCCGGCGTCGACCGCGTGAGCCAGCTCGCGGTGGCCGCGGCCGACCTCGCGTGGCGCGACGCGAGCCTTTCCATCGCCGATGCCGACCCCGAACGCGTGGGCGTGTACGCCGGCTGCGGCATGGGCGGCGCCGCGGCGCTCGAAGCGGCCTACCGCGGCAACGGGCGCGTGTCGCCGCTCACCATTCCGGCCTTCATGCCCAACGCGCCCGCGGCCCACGTGGCGATGCGCAACGGCGTGCTCGGCCCGGTGCTCACCTATTCCGTGGCCTGCGCGTCGTCGTCCGTGGCCATCGCCGAAGCCGCCAAGGCCATCCAGCGCGGCGAGGTCGACATCGCCATTGCCGGCGGCAGCGAAGCGCTGATCGTGCCGGGCGTGGTGCTGGCCTGGCAGGCGATGCAGACGCTGGCCACCTTCCAGCCCGGCGAAGCGGCCGGCGCGGTGCGGCCGTTCGCGAGCGACCGCAGCGGCTTCGCGCTCGGCGAAGGCGCGGCCTTCCTGGTGCTCGAATCCGCCGAGCGCGCGCGCCGCCGCGGCGCGCGCAGCTACGCCACGCTGGCCGGCTGGGGCCTCTCCAGCGATGCCACCCATCTCACCAAGCCCGATGCCCCCGGCCAGGCGCGCGCGTTGCGCCAGGCGCTGCGGCAAGCCGGCCTGCAGCCGCGCGAGGTGGGCTACTGCAACGCGCACGGCACGGCCACGCGCATCGGCGACGTGGTCGAGCGCAATGCGCTGGCCCAGGTGTGGGGCGACGATTTCGAGAGCCTGCGCGTGAGCTCCACCAAGGCGCTGCACGGCCACATGCTGGGCGCGGCGGGCGCCATCGAGGCGCTCATCACGGTGCTCGCGCTGCATCGGCGGCAGCTGCCGCCCAATGCGAACTGCGGCGAGATCGATCCGGCCTGCCGCATGAACCTGGTGATGCAGGGCGACAGCGCCGCACCGGCGCTCGAAGCGGCGATGAGCAATTCCTTCGCCTTCGGCGGCACGAACTCGGTACTGCTCTTTCGCCGCGCCTAGTCTGTCGTCGGGCAAACAGCTGCGCAGACGAAATCGATGCGTTTCGCGTCAGGGCAAGGCGCAAATGCAGCGATGCCTGCAGGTATCGCGAGGATCTGCAACGCCGCCCTGGCGTGAAAGGCGCGACTTCGTACGCCGCTGTTTGCGGGACAGCACACTAGGTCGCCGGCAGCTGCGACGATGCACCCGCCGCGCAAAGCCACTCGACGAAAGCCTCCGCCAACGGATCGGCCGTGCGGTTCGGCGCCATGAACACGCTGTAGCCGCGGCTCGATGGCGCGCGATGCGCGCAGGCGAGCAACAGTTCGCCCGAACGCAGTTCACGCTCGACGTAGTACGCCGGCACCAGCCCCACGCCGAGGTCGGCGCGCACCGCCGCGACCAGCGAAGAAAAGAGATCGAAGCGATGCCCCGCCACGAGGTTCTCGGGCGGCCGCGCGTGCGGCGTCTGCGCGAACCATTCCTCCCACGCGCCCATGCGCGTGCGCAGCTGGAGCAGGGGCGCGGCGCGAAAATCGCCGCGCGCCATCGCGGCCCGTCCCTTCGCGCGCGGGGCGCACACCGCCACGCAGAACTCGCCCATCAGCGGCCGCGCACCGGCGCCGGGCCACACCGCGTCGTCGTACTGCACGCCCACGTCGAAGGGCATGTCGGCCATGTAGAGATCGGTCGGAAAAACCTGCAGGTGCAGGCTGCAGCCCGGATGCAGCGCGATGAACTGCGGCAGCAGCGGCGTGAGCCAGCCCTCGGCGAGCACGGGCACCGCGCCGACGATGAGGCGCAGGCCGTCGACGCGCTGCGCCATCGCTTCGAGCGTGTGGTTCTGCAGCCGCATCAGGTCGCCCGCGATCTGGCCGTGGTAGCGGCGCCCGGCATCGGTGAGCTCGGTGCCGCGCGCGGTGCGTTGCACCAGCCGCACGCCGATCTGCGATTCCAGGAGCCGCAGCTGCTGGCTCACGGCGCTGTGCGTGAGGCACAGCTCCTCGGCCGCCTTGCCCACGCCGTGATGGCGGGCCACCGCATCGAAGATCAGCAGCGCTCGGGTGCTCGGAATATGGCGGCGCATGGGCGTGTTCGTAAGAAAAACTGACAAGGCCAAAGATTAAACCAGAGCAGGCGCCTGACTTGCCCCCAAGAATTGCTGACGGCGCCGCGCCGGCTGCGCCCTCTTCACCTTCAAGGACAACCCACCGCCATGCCTCGCTCCGCGTCATTCCGCCTTGCCCCGATCGCCCTCGCCCTGGCCTGCACCGCCGGGCTCGCCCAGGCCCAGAACGCCGCCGTCGCGGCCACGCCCGCGCAGGTGCGGCCCGAGATCGACAAGGCCTACACGCAGCTGATGGCAGCACCCGCGATCCAGAAGCTGCTCGATGCGGTCAAGGCCGACCACGAGCGTTCGGTCGAGGATCTGAAGATGCTGACCGAGATCGAAGCGCCCCCGTTCAAGGAACAGAAGCGCGCAGAAGCCTTCCTCGCGCGCATGAAGGCCCTGGGCCTCGCGGACGCGAAGATCGACGCCGAAGGCAACGTCGTGGGCCTGCGCAAAGGCACGGGCAATGGCCCCAAGTTGCTGATCTCCGCGCACCTGGACACCGTGTTCCCCGCCGGCACCGACGTGAAGGTGAAGGAGCGCGACGGCAAGCTCTACGCGCCCGGCATCTCGGACGACACGCGCGGCCTCGCCGTCTTGCTGTCGTGGCTCAAGGTGCTCAACGACAACAAGATCCAGACCGTGGGCGACCTCCTGATCGTCGGCAACGTCGGCGAGGAAGAACTGGGCAACCTGCGCGGCATCAAGGCGGTCTTTCGCGACAACCTGGACATCGACGGCATGGTCGGCCTCGAGCCGGCACCCGACGGCACGGTGCTGATGCTGGGCACGGGCAGCCACCGCTACGAGGTCACCTTCAAGGGCCCCGGCGGCCACAGCTTCGGCGCCTTCGGGCAGGTGCCCAGCGCCATCCACGGCATGGGCCGCGCGATCGCCAAGATCGCCGAAGTCCGCACGCCGACGTTCCCGAAAACCACGTTCACCGTCGGCACCGTGGGCGGCGGCACGTCGGTCAACACCATCGCGCCGGATGCGCGCATGGCGATCGACATCCGCTCGGACGAAATGGCGCCGCTGCTGGAGACCGAGAAGAAGATCCTCGCGGCCATCGACGAAGCGGTCGAGGAAGAAAACAAGCGGTGGAACGTGACGACCCTGAGCGCGAGCCGCAAGCTGATCGGCGACCGTCCGGGCGGCCGCACGCAGTCGGACACGGTGATCGTGGAGGCCGCCACGCGCGCCAACAGCGCCTTCGGCCACAAGACCCTGCTGACGGGCGCGAGCACCGACGCCAACGTGCCGATGTCGCTGGGCATCCCGGCCATCATCGTCGGCGCCGGCGGCAAGACCGGGGGCTTCCATGCGCTGTCGGAGTGGATCGACGTGACCGACGGATGGAAGGGCGCGCAGAACTCGCTGGTCACGGTGCTGGGGCTGGTGGGCGTGCAGGGCACGAGCGCACCGTTGCTGGAGAAACGCGCGCCGCGCAAGAACTAGGGGGAGCTTCGGGGGCCATGTCCCCGGAAATGACGGGGCCTCTCCGGTATGCTGGTGGGCGCTTCTCCCTCGTGCTCCCCCATGCTTTCCAAGGAGACCACCATGCATGCCCGCTCCACGCTCATTGCCCTCGCCCTGCTCGCCGCAGGCGCCTCGGCACAGGCCAACGACCTGCTCGACCAACTGAAGGAAAAGGCCGGCGCGGCCGCCAGCTCGCAAGGCGGCAGCTCCTCCGGTTCCGCCCTCGGCAACCTCGGCTTCAAGATGCCCTCGATCGGCTCCAGCACCATCGGCAGTGCCGCCGGCGTGCTGCAGTACTGCGTGAAGAACAACTACCTCGGCGGCGATGCGGCCTCGGTGAAAGACAAGCTGCTGGCCAAGATCACCGGCCAGAAGCAGCAGGAAAAAAACTTCGAAAGCGGCGCGAAGGGTTTGCTGAAGGGCGGCGACGGCAAGACGCTCAACATGAAGATCCTGTCGTCGAAGGTGAAGGAAAAGGCCTGCGACTACGTCCTGAAGAACGCCACATCGCTGATCTGACCTGACAGCGCCCCCGCATGGCCTCCGCGCGGCGCACCGCGCATGTGCTTGCCTGTTTCTCCCCGTGCGCGCGTAACGACTCCATGACCCCGGCTGCCCCCCCCTCGTCCCTGCGCCAGCGCCTCGCGCGCTGGGTTCCCTGTCTTGCATGGCCGCGCCCTTCCGGGGCGCTGCTGCGAAGCGAGGCGATGGCCGGCATCACCGTGGCGCTGATGGTCATTCCGCAAGGCGTGGCGTATGCCGCGCTCGCGGGCATGCCGCTGGTGACCGGCGTGTACGCGGCGCTGTTTCCCGCGCTGATCGCGGTGATGTTCAGCTCGTCGCAGCGGCTGTCGGTCGGGCCCACGGCGCTCACCAGCCTCCTGGTCGGCGCCTCGCTCGCGCCGCTCGCGGTGGCGGGCAGCGACGAATGGGTGGCGATGGCGGTGTGGCTCACGCTGATGTCCGGCGCCATCCAGATCGTGCTGGGCGCGGGGCGCTTCGGCTGGCTGCTGCGGCTGGTCAATTCGCCGGTGCTGATCGGCTTCACGCAGGGCGCGGCGGTGCTGATCGCGATCTCGCAATTGCCTTCGCTGCTGGGCTTCACCGGGCGCACGATTCCGCAGGTGCTGCAGGGCGGGCCGCTGCCCGATCTCGTGGCCATCGCCTTTGGTCTCGGCAGCGTCGCGGTGCTGTGGCTGGGCAAGCGGTTCGTGCCGCGCTTTCCGACGACGATGGCACTGGTGGCGGGCGCTGCGGCGATCAGCTGGGGCATCGACTACGCGCTGCGTGGCGGCGCCGTGGTCGGTAGCCTGCCCTCGGGACTGCCCTCGTTCTACTGGCCCGGCCTGCTCCCCCTGGGTACGTTCAGCGCGCTGGTGCTGCCCGCATTGATGATCACGCTGGTGAGCTTCCTGGAGACCGCCTCCAGCGCCAAGGTCGACAACGCGCGCGCCGGCACGCTGTGGAACGAAAACCAGGACCTGATCGGCCAGGGCCTGGCCAAGCTGGCCTCGGGTTTCTCGGGCGCGTTTCCGACCAGCTCGTCATTCTCGCGCTCGGCCATCACGCTCTATGCGGGCGCGCAGACCGGGTGGGCCACGCTCTTCAGCGTGGTGGTGGTGGCCGGTGCGCTGCTGTGGCTGATGCCGCTGCTCTACCACGTGCCGCAGGCGGTGCTCGCGGCCGTGGTGGTCACGGCCATCCTGGGCCTCGTGAAGCCCGCGAGTTTCACGGCGCTGTGGCGCATCTCGCGCATCGAGGCGGGCATCGCCTTCGGCACCTTCGTGCTGACCATCGCGACCGCGCCCAGCATCTACTGGGGCGTGCTCGGCGGCCTGCTCGCGAGCATGGCGCACTACATGTACCGCCACCTGCATCCGCGCATCATCGAGGTGGGCCTGCACCCCGACGGGAGCCTGCGCGACCGCAACCTCTGGAAGCTGCCGCCGCTCGCGCCGCAGCTCTATGCGCTGCGCATGGACGCCGAACTGGACTTCGCCTCGGCCTCCACGCTGGAACGCGCGCTCACCGTGGCGCTGGCCGAGCGCCCCGAACTCACCGACGTGTGCCTGTTCGCGCAGCCCATCAACCGCATCGACATCACCGGCGCCGAGGTGTTCGGCTCGATCCGGCGGATGATGGAATCCAAGGGCGTGCGCCTGCACCTGAGCGGCATGAAGCTGCCGGCCATGCAGGTGCTCGAACGCGCGGGCCTTCTTGCGCCGGGGCCGATGCTCTTCAGCTACCGCACCGACGGCGAGGCGCTCGCCGCGCTGATGCCGCGCATCGACGTGCCCGCAGAGGCCGAAACCGCAGGCTGAAGACACGCGCAGCGGCCCCATGAAAACCACCATCGAAGAACTCGTCGCGTTCCGCACGGTGGTGGACACCGGCTCGATCACCGCCGCGGCCGAGCAACTCGGGCACACGGTCTCGGGCATCAGCCGCGCGCTCAGCCGGCTCGAGCAGAAGCTGGACACCACGCTCATGCGCCGCACCACGCGGCGCCTGGAACTCACCGAGGAAGGCGCGGCCTTTTTGCAGCGCACCCGCGCGATCCTCGATGCCATTGACGACGCCGAAGAGCAGATGGCCGCGCGCCGCGAGCAACCGGCCGGGCGGCTGCGCGTGAACGCGGCCTCGCCCTTCATGCTGCACGCCATCGTGCCGCTGGTGCCCGAATTCCGCAGGCTCTACCCGCAGATCAGCCTGGAGCTGGACACCGACGACCTGCCCATCGACCTGCTGGAGCGCCGCACCGACATCGCGATCCGCATCGGGCCGCTGCGCGATTCCACGCTGCACGCGCGGCCGCTCGGCACGCACCGGCTGCGCGTGCTCGCGAGCCCGGCGTATCTCGAGGCGCACGGCAAGCCGCGCACCGCCGCCGAGCTGACCGATCACGCGCTGCTGGGCTTCACGCAACCCGAGTCGCTCAACCGCTGGCCGCTGCGTGGGGTGCACGGCGACGAATGGCCCATCGCGCCCACGCTCGCCGCGTCGAGCGGCGAGACGCTGCGCCAGCTCGCGCTGGCCGGCGCGGGCATCGTGTGCCTCGCCGATTTCATGACCGCCGCCGACCGCGCAAGCGGCGCGCTGGTGCAGGTGCTGGCCAAGGAAACGGTGGACGTGCGCCAGCCGGTGAACGCGGTGTACTACCGCAACACGCAGCTGTCGGCGCGGATCACTTCGTTTCTGGATTTCCTGACGCAGCGCATGACTTGAGCGAAAGCGCTCAGTTCGGCTGCGTCGCCACGAAGCGCTCCACCGCCGCCGACTTGATCTCGTACCCGCTCACGCCCATGTCCGCCGAGGCATAGCGCGCGGCCTTCAGGACGCCGCTGACCTTGACCGTGTCCATCGCGTGCAGGCCCTTGAAGGCCTGCGTTGCGATCACGTGCACGATCTGGTTGGCGGGGGGCGGCGGGGTGTGGATGCAGGCGCCGAAATACGGCACCAACAGAAATTCCTGGATGCCGTTCTGCGTGTTGTCCAGCGGCACTACAAAGCCCGAAAGCTTGACGGCCGTACCGTCGAGCGCCACGTTGACCGGCGCGTTGTCCCAGACGGCGCGCATCTCGTCGAGCATCTGGATTGCGCGCGGGTCGTTGTCGCGCAGCGCCTCCAGGCTGATGTTGCGGTAGCGCTTGGTCGGGTCCCAGCTCTTGGGGATGAGTTCGTCCCACTTGAGTTCGGGGGCCGCGGCCGCGCTCGCGCTCGTGGCACCGGCCTCGGGGCCGCAGCCGGCCAGCAGCGCAGCGGCCGGAACCAGGAGAAATGCGGGCAGCAGGATGCGCGAGATGAACCTTCTCATGACCACGATTTTGCTTGGGACATGTTTCATTCCCGTAAAGCAGGGCCTTTGGCACTCAATTCGTCGCAATTCACACAAATGGATGACCACGCGCCAGAATGCCGCACCACGACAACGAGGAGATCCGCATGGCAGCGACAGGATGGCTGGGACTCACGTCCCTGGGCAGTGTTCACACCGCGATCAGCCTGATCGCCGTCTTCGCGGGGATCGTCGCCCTGCTGCGCTACAAGGAAATCACCCTGCGCACCGGATGGGGCCAGGTCTTCGTCTGGACCACCGTCCTCACCTGCCTGACCGGCTTCGGCATCTTCCAGCACGGCGGCTTCGGCAAGCCGCATGTGCTGGGCATCGTGACGCTGCTCGCGCTCGCCGCGGGTGCGCTGGCCGGCCGGGGCCGCCTCGGGAAGAACTCGCGCTACATCGAGGCCGTCGCCTATTCGGCCAGCTTTCTCTTTCACTGGATCCCGGCCTTCACCGAGACGCTGACGCGGCTTCCGCTGGGCGCGCCGCTGCTGGCGGATGCCGAGGCGCCCGAGCTGAAGGCGATCACCGGCGTGCTGTTCGTGCTGTACATCGCGGGCGTGGCGCTGCAGATCAGGCGGCTGCGCGGCGGCAGCCCGGTCAGTCCCGCACAGGTCCCCGCAAGTTCTTGATCTGCGCGCGCTGGCTCTTGCCTTCGAGCCGGCGCTGCTTGGAACCATAGGTCGGCTTGGTGGCGCGCCGCACGCGCGGCGGCGTGGCCACGGTGTCGATCACCGCCTGCAGGCGCGCGAGCGCGTCGGCGCGGTTCATCTCCTGCGTGCGGTGCTGCTGCGCCTTGAGCACGAAGACGCCCTCCTGCGTGATGCGGCTGTCGCGCAGCGCGAGCAGCCGCTCCTTCACGTCGGCGGGCAATGAGCTTGCGGGAATGTCGTAGCGCAGGTGGATCGCGCTCGAGACCTTGTTGACGTTCTGTCCGCCCGCGCCCTGCGCCCGGATGGCGCTGATCTCGACTTCGTCGGGATCGATCAGGAGGGGTGGGCGGAGCATGAAGGCGAGTGTGCCTTCAAACGCGTGCGACGACGGCGAAGGGTCAGCCGCGCGAGACCGGCTTCGGCGCAACGTCGGTCACGTCGCTGGCGTTGCCGCGGATGCGCTCGGGGCGCACCACCGATTCACCGCGCGCACGCGCGTTGGTGACATCGGCGGCGGTGGGTTCGGCCGGATTTGCCGCATTGCGAAACCGGTCGAAGCCCGAGCGGGGGTTGAAGCGCCCGCCCATCGAAGCCATCCATGGCGTCACGGGCTTGCCCGTGAGACGGCCCCAGGCGTAGCGCACACCCCACACAGCCGCCAGCAGCATGACCGCGACAGCCAGGCTGGCCGCGAACACCAGCCCCAGGAGCAGAAGAATGACGCGAAGAATGAAGTTCATCATCCGACTTTAGGCCGAAGCCGCCACCGTTGGTTCCCCGCCCTTTCGGAACGAGAACTGGCCGGGCGACTGGATCGGGTCGGTCGCGACCTCGATCGTGTCCTTCGGCCCGAAGCTGCCGTCCAGCAGCAGTCGAGAGAGCGGGTTCTCGATGCGCTGCTGGATCGCACGCTTCAACGGACGTGCACCGAACACCGGGTCGAAGCCGACCTTGGCGATCTCGGCCAGCGCCGCGGGCGACACCTCCAGGCCCAGGTCCATCTTCGCCAGACGGGCTTTCAGCACCTTCAGCTGGATCGCGGCGATCGATTCGATGTTCTTCGCGTCCAGGGCGTGGAACACGACGGTCTCATCGATGCGGTTCAGGAACTCGGGGCGGAAGTAGTTCTTCAGCTCGTCCCACACCGCTTCCTTGATCTCTTCGGATGGCTTGCCCACCATGGCCTGGATGATGGGCGAGCCGATGTTGCTCGTCATCACGATCACGGTGTTCTTGAAGTCCACGGTGCGGCCCTGGCCGTCGGTCAGGCGCCCATCGTCCAGCACCTGCAGCAGCACGTTGAAGACGTCGGGGTGCGCCTTCTCGACCTCGTCCAGCAGCACCACGCTGTAGGGCTTGCGGCGCACGGCCTCGGTGAGATAGCCGCCCTCTTCGTAGCCCACGTAGCCCGGCGGCGCGCCGATCAGGCGCGCGACCGAATGCTTCTCCATGAACTCGCTCATGTCGATGCGGATCAGGTGGTCTTCGCTGTCGAACAGGAAGCCCGCGAGCGCCTTGCACAGCTCGGTCTTGCCCACGCCCGTGGGGCCGAGGAACAGGAACGAGCCCGTGGGGCGGTTCGGATCGGACAGGCCCGAGCGCGAGCGGCGGATCGCATTGGCGACCGCACCGATGGCCTCGTCCTGGCCGACCACGCGCTCGTGCAGCTTGTCTTCCATCACGAGCAGCTTGTCGCGCTCGCCCTGCATGAGCTTGGCGACCGGGATGCCGGTGGCGCGCGCCACGACCTCGGCGATTTCTTCCGCGCCGACCTGCGTGCGCAGCAGCGTGGGCGCGCTGGACTTGCCCTTGCTCGCCTCGCTGGCCTCGGCCTCCTTCAGGCGCTTCTCGAGCGCGGGCAGCTGGCCGTACTGGAGCTCGGCGAGCTTGTTGAAGTCGCCCTTGCGCTCCCACTCCTTGATCTCGGTCTTGAGCTTCTCGATTTCTTCGCGGATGTGCGCGCTGCCCTGGGCCTGGGCCTTCTCGGCCTGCCAGATCTCGTCGTAGTCGGCGATTTCCTTCTGCAGCTTGGCGATCTCGTCCTCGATGAGGTTGAAGCGCTTCTGCGAGGCCTCGTCCTTCTCGCGGCGCACGGCTTCGCGCTCGATCTGCAGCTGGATGAGGCGGCGGTCCAGGCGGTCCATGACCTCGGGCTTGGAGTCCATCTCGATCTTGATCTTGGCCGCGGCCTCGTCGATCAGGTCGATGGCCTTGTCGGGCAGGAAGCGGTCGGTGATGTAGCGGTCGGAGAGCTCGGCCGCGGCCACGATGGCCGGGTCGGTGATCTGCACGCCGTGGTGCACTTCGTACTTTTCCTGCAGGCCGCGCAGGATGGCGATGGTGGCCTCGACGCTGGGCTCGCCCACGATGATCTTCTGGAAGCGGCGCTCCAGCGCGGCGTCCTTCTCGATGTACTTGCGGTACTCGTCCAGCGTGGTGGCGCCCACGCAGTGCAGCTCGCCGCGCGCGAGCGCGGGCTTGAGCATGTTGCCCGCGTCCATCGCGCCCTCGGCCTTGCCGGCGCCGACCATGGTGTGCAGCTCGTCGATGAAGACGATGGTCTGGCCTTCGTCCTTCGCGAGTTCGTTGAGCACGGTCTTCAGGCGTTCTTCGAATTCACCGCGGAACTTGGCGCCGGCCAGCAGCGAGGCCATGTCGAGCGACAGCACGCGCTTGCCCTTGAGCGAATCGGGCACCTCGCCCGCGACGATGCGCTGCGCGAGGCCCTCGACGATGGCGGTCTTGCCCACGCCGGGTTCGCCGATGAGCACGGGGTTGTTCTTGGTACGGCGCTGCAGCACCTGGATGGCACGGCGGATTTCCTCGTCGCGGCCGATGACGGGGTCGAGCTTGCCCAGGCGCGCGCGCTCGGTCAGGTCCATGGTGTATTTCTTCAGCGCCTCGCGCTGGCCTTCGGCATCGGCGCTGTTCACGCCCTGCCCGCCGCGCACGGCGTCGATGGCCGATTCGAGCGACTTGCGGCTCAGGCCGTTTTCCTTGGCGATCCTGCCGATGTCGGACTTGCTGTCGGCCACGGCCAGGAGGAAGAGTTCGCCGGCAATGAACTGGTCATTGCGCTTGATGGCCTCCTTCTCGGTGGCCTGCAGCAGCTTGCCCAGGTCGGGGCCGACCTGCACGATGTCGTGGCCCTGCACCTGCGGCAGCTTCTTGATGGCGGCGTCGGCCGCCTGCACGAGACCCGGCACATTGACGCCGGCACGCTCCAGCAGGGCGCGCGGGCCGTCGTCCTGGCGCAGCATCGCGACCAGCAGGTGCGCCGGCTCGATGTAGGCGTTGTCGTTGCCGAGCGCCAGCGTCTGCGCGTCGCTCAGCGCTTCCTGAAATTTGGTGGTGAGTTTGTCTTGTCGCATGGTGGTATTCCTGCATCCAAAATAGGGCCGTTCGGGCACGATTCAAGGTTGTAGATCGGGCCCGCGCCGTGGGCACGGGTATTGCACGGTGCCCTGCACCTTCTTGCCGTAGGCATTTCTCTCTTTCTCTCGAATGGAGTCGATCATGGTTTTTTCAATGCAGCGCGTCCAGCCGGTGCGCCGCGCGCTCAGCGTGGGTCTCTTTGCGGCCGCCATGGGCCTGTCCGGCCTCGCGCAGGCCCAGAGCGGCACGCCGATCCGCATCCTGGTCGGCTTTCCCGCCGGCGCAGGCACCGACGCCATCGCGCGCACCCTGGGCGAAAAGCTCAAGGACGTGCTGGGCGTGCCGGTGGTGGTCGAGAACCGCGCCGGCGCGGGCGGGCAGATCGCCGCGACGGTGCTGAAATCGTCGCCCGCCGACGGCCACACGCTGTTCCTCTCGCACGACCACACCATCTCGATCCTGCCGCAGGTGGTGAAGAACCCGGGCTTCAACCCCGCCACCGACTTCGTGCCCGTGGCCGGCTTCGCCACCTTCGCCAACGTGCTGGCCGTCTCGGGCGGCACGCCCGCCAAGAGCATCGACGAGTACGTGAAATGGGTTCGCACGGCCAAGGGCGGCAAGGAGACCATCGGCATCCCCGCGCCTGCGTCGATTCCTGAATTCCTCGTGAAGATGATCTCGGACAAGTACAAGATCGACGTGCAGCCCGCGCCCTACCGCGGCAGCGCCCCGATGACGGCCGACATGCTGGGCAACCAGATCACCGCGGGCATCGCGTCGGTGCCGGACTTCATCGAGAACCACAAGGCAGGCAAGGTGCGCATCGTGGCCTCCATCGGCGCCAAGCGCCAGGCGGTGATTCCGAACGTGCCGACCTTCACCGAGCTGGGCTTCGCGAACCTGGAAGACCTGCCCTACTACGGCATCTTCGCGCCGGTGGGCACGCCGCAGCCGATCATCGACAAGTACGGCGATGCGCTGCAGAAAGTGCTGGCGATGCCCGACGTGAAGCAGAAGCTCACGACGATGGGGCTGACGGTCGGCTACGAGTCGCAGGGCCAGTTCGCGGGCCGCGTGCGCACGTACACGCAGACCTGGGAACGGATCATCCAGGCCAGCGGCTTCAAGCCGCTTTAAGCGTTCGGGGCGCTGATGCCCCAGCGCGCCAAGGCCGCGTCGTCGCTGACGCGCGCATCGACCCAGCGGGCGCCTTCGGGCGTCTGTTCTTTTTTCCAGAACGGGGCCTGGGTCTTCAGGTAATCCATCAGGAACTCGCAGGCCTCGAAGCTCTGGCCGCGGTGGGCCGAGACCACCGCCACCATCATGATCTGGTCGAGCGGCTGCAGAAGACCGACGCGGTGGATCACGCGAGCGCCCAGGATGTCGAAGCGCCTGTGGGCCTCGTCGATCATGGCTTCGATGGCCTTCTCGGTCATGCCCGGGTAGTGCTCCAGCTCCATCGAGGCGACGGTGCTGCCGTCGTTGCGGTCCCTCACGGTGCCGATGAAGCTGCAGACGGCGCCCACGCGCTTGTCGCCGGCGCGCAACGTGGCGACCTCGTGGCTTAAGTCGAAATCACCCGTCTGGATCGAAACACGCGCAACGCTCATGTCCGGATTGTGGCATCGCGCTAGACTGCGACGATGCCTTGCCTCGCCACGCTCTCCACGGTGCTTTCGCACCCCGAGAGCCGTTGCGCGCGCCAGGGCAGCAAAGCCAAAAAACCAAAGCTCGTCTGACCGGAGCTGCGGTTCCGTCGTCGGATGAGCGACGGAACCTGCCCAAGGCTTTGACCCTGCATGGTTGTGCGCGCATCGGACGGTGGTTCTTTCCATCGGTTGATTCCTGAAAGGAAACCTGCGTGCCACAACAACAGCCCTCCTCCCCCACCCCCGATTTCTCGGGCCTCTGGATTCCACTCGTCACCCCGTTCCGCGACGGCGCGCTCGACCATGCCGCCCTCACCGCGCTGACCCGGCGCCTTGCCGCCGACGGCGTGGCCGGCTTCGTGGTCTGCGGCTCGACCGGCGAAGCCGCCGCGCTCGACGAGGCGGAGCAGCTGGCATCGCTGGACACGGTACTGGCTGCTGCCGGTGGCCTGCCGGTCGTCATGGGCCTCTCGGGCTATCACCTGGGCAAGACGACGGCCTGGGTGCGCAAGCTCTCGGAACGGCCGCTCGCGGGCCTGCTGGTGCCCGCGCCGCACTACATCCGCCCGTCGCAGGCGGGCCTCCTCGAATGGTTCCGCGCGATCGCCGATGCCAGCGCGGTGCCGGTGCTGATCTACGACATCCCCTACCGCACCGGTGCCACCCTCTCGCGCGAGACGCTGCTCGCACTCGCCGCGCACCCGCGCATCCAGGGCATCAAGGACTGCGGCGGCGACATGGCCAAGACGCGCGCCCTGATCGCCGACGGCCGGCTGCAGGTGCTGTCGGGCGAAGACCACCAGATCTTCTCGACGGTGGCCGAAGGCGGCGTGGGCGCCATCGCAGCGAGCGGGCATGTGCAGACGAAGCGCTTCGTGCAGGTGCTGCGCCTCCTGGCCGACAACCGCGTGGCCGAAGCGCGCGCCGAATGGCAGCCGCTTCAGCCGCTGATCGAGATGCTGTTCGCCGAATCGAACCCCGGCCCCTTGAAGGCGCTGCTGGCCCATGGCGGCGCGATGCGCGACGAGTTGCGCTCGCCGATGACGCGCGCCTCCGAGGACCTGCGCGAGCGCCTGGTGGCGCTGGACGCGCGGCTCAGCCGCCCGTAACCGGCGGGAAGAACGCGACCTCGCAGCCTTCGTGCAGGGCTGCGGCCTCGTCGCTCATGACCTGGTCGAGCGCCATGCGCACCGCCCTGCCGCGCGCAAGGGCCGTGGCGTGCGCTCCGCCGCGCGCGATCAGTTCGTCGCGCAGCGCGGCGAGCGTTTCGGCGCGGGTGTCGACGGTTTCGTTGCTGCTGGAAAGCGCCTCGCGCACCGAGGCGAAGTAACGGATCTGGACCTTCATGGGTATGTCAGGCGAGCAGCGAGGCGAAGGGAATGAAGTTCACGGTGTCGCCCGACTTGATCGTCTGGCCCGAGGGGTTGTCGACCACGCCGTCGCCCCAGACCATCGAGGTCAGCACGCCTGAACTCTGGTTGGCGAACAGGTCGAGCCCGCCCGCGGCGTTGCGCCGTGCGCGCAGGAACTCGCGGCGCTTGTCGGCACGCGGCCAGTCGAAATCGGCGCGCATCTGCACGGCCTCGGGCGTCACGCGGTCGGCGCCCTGCAGCGTCAGCAGGAAAGGCCGCACGAGCATCAGGAAGGTGAGGAAGCTCGACACCGGATTGCCGGGCAGCCCCGTCACGTGGCACACGCCCTGCCCGCTGCTGCGCGCGATGGAGCCGTAGGCGAAGGGCTTGCCGGGCTTCATCGACAGCGACCACAGCTGCAGCTCGCCGAGCGTCTGCAGCGCGGCGCGGATGTGGTCTTCTTCCCCGACGGAGACACCGCCGGTCGTGATGATCAGGTCGCTCGCCTCGGCCGCGTCGCGCAGTGCCGCGATGGTGGTCTCGCGGTTGTCGGGCACGATGCCCAGGTCGTTCACCTCGCAGCCCAGCCGGTGCAGCAGGGCGCGCATGAAGAAGCGGTTGGAGTTGTAGATCGCGCCGGGCTTCATCGCATCGGGTGCGACCTCGCCGGGCATCACCAGTTCGTCGCCGGTGGAGAGCATCGCCACGCGCGGCTTGCGGGCGACCTGCAGCTTGTGGAAGCCGACGCTGGCCGCAAGGCCCAGTGCGGCGGGCGTGAGGCGTTCGCCCTTCTTCAGCACGATGTCGCCCGAGGCCACGTCCTCGCCCGCGCGGCGGACCCATTGGCCGGCCGCCGGAACGATCGCGATGCGCACCGAGCCCAGGCCGCCTTCCTGCGGCGTGGCGCTGGTGTCTTCCTGCATCACGACGGCATCGGCGCCCTCGGGAATCTGCGCGCCGGTGAAGATGCGCGCCGCGGTGCCGGCCGCCAGCGGCGTGCCGACGGTGCCCGCGGGAATGCGCTGCGTCACCTGGAGCACGGCGCCGGGCGTGGCGCAGTCGGCTGCGCGCACCGCATAGCCGTCCATCGCGCTGTTGTCGCGCGGCGGCACGGTGAGGCCGGAGACGACGTCCTGCGCGAGCACGCGACCATCGGCATCGAAAGTGACGACGCTCTCGTCGGGAAGCCTCGGCACGGCCTTGGCCAGCAATTGCGCGACGGCCTCGTCCAGGGGCATCAGCGGAGGCCGCGCGTTGGACGCGGAGAACGGAACGGGTGTGTCAGCCATGGTGTTCCGGGTTGTACTCGAAGCGCTCGCCATTGGCGATGAGCCACTGCGCGATGGCCTCGGCGTCGTTGAGGTCGAAGACCGGCCGCTCGGTCGCCGAAGGCAGGCTGGCCGGGTCGTCCGTGGCGACGGCGGTGACGAAGGGATCGTCGATGTAGAGCACCGGCCGCGATGGCTCGCCGCCCTCGGGTCGGCGCCAGATTTCGATCTTCAGCACGTCGCTGTGCCGGAAGCCCTCGACCAGCACCCAGTCGGCGGCCGGGTGCACCTCGGCCAGCAGCTGGTGCACGTCCAGTTCGACCGGGATCTCGAATTCGCGCATCACCGCCAGTCGCTTGTCGGAAGCGACGACCACCTCGAAGGCGCCGGCCTCGCGGTGGCGGTAAGTGTCCTTGCCGGGATGGTCGATGTCGAACTTGTGGTGCGCGTGCTTGACCACCGAGACGCGCTTTTCGAGCCGCTTGAGCGCCGGGATCAGCCGCTCCAGGAGCGTGGTCTTGCCCGCGCCCGAATAGCCGGCGAAACCGACGACCTTCATGCCCAGGCCCCGCTGCGATCAGTCACAGTTCTGGGCGATGTAGGCCTTCACGGCCTCGGCGTCCGCCGGCAGCTTGACCACGCGCTTGGGCAGCGCCTCGATGCCTTCGAACTTCGCGGGCCGGTCGGGCTCGTGGCCCAGGGCCTCGACGATCGTGGCGGCGAACTTGATCGGCAGCGCCGTCTCGAGCACCACCATCGGCACGCCGGGCACGAGGAATTCGCGCGCGGCCTTCAGGCCATCGGCCGTGTGCGGATCGACCAGCGTGGCGAAGCGCTTCTCGGTGTCGCGGATGGTGGCGAGGCGATCGGCATGCGTGCTGCGGCTGCTCTGGAAGCCGAAGCGTTCGGCGGCCTGCTTGAAAGCAGGGTCGGCGCTCAGGTCGAAGCGGCCTTCCAGGCCCAGGTCTTCGACGAACAGCTTGCGCAGCTTGCCGGCGTCGCGGCCCACCAGGTCGAACACGAAGCGCTCGAAGTTGCTGGCCTTGCTGATGTCCATCGAGGGACTGGAGGTCTCGTGCGTGTCGGCCGCGCCGCGCACGCGGTAGATGCCGGTGCGGAAGAACTCATCGAGCACGTCGTTCTCGTTGGTGGCGACCACCAGTGTCTGGATCGGCAGGCCCATCATGCGCGCCACATGGCCGGCGCAGACATTGCCGAAGTTGCCCGAGGGCACGGCGAAGCTCACCGGCTTGTCGTTGCTGGCCGTGGCCTGGAAGTAGCCGGCGAAGTAATAGACGACCTGCGCCAGCAGCCGCGCCCAGTTGATCGAGTTGACTGTGCCGATGCGGTACTTGCGCTTGAAGCCCAGGTCGTTGGACACCGCCTTCACGATGTCCTGGCAATCGTCGAACACGCCGGTGATGGCGATGTTGTGGATGTTCTCGTCCTGCAGGCTGAACATCTGCGCCTGCTGGAACGGGCTCATGCGGCCGTCCGGCGAGGTCATGAACACGCGCACGCCCTTCTTGCCGCGCATGGCGTATTCGGCGGCACTCCCGGTGTCGCCGCTGGTGGCGCCCAGGATGTTGAGCTCGGCGCCGCGGCGGGTCAGTTCGTACTCGAACAGGTTGCCCAGCAGCTGCATCGCCATGTCCTTGAAGGCCAGCGTGGGGCCGTTGGACAGGGCTTCGATGTACACGCCGTCTTCGAGCTCGCGCAGCGGCACGATCTCGTCGGTGCCGAACACCTCGGCGGTGTAGGTCTTCGCGCAGATCGCCTTCAGGTCGGCCGGCGCGATGTCGTCGATGTAGAGCGAGAGGATCTCGAAGGCCAGTTCGGCGTAGGGCAGCTCGCGCCACTTGGCGAGCGTGGCGGTGTCGATCTGCGGGTAGGTTTCCGGCAGATACAGGCCGCCATCGGGCGCGAGCCCCTCGAGGAGGATTTCGCAGAAGCGCTTGCGGTCGGGGTGACCGCGGGTGCTCAAGTAGTTCACAGGATATTCCTAGAGACCGATTCCATAGTGGCGGATGTCAAGCCAGAAGCGAGAGCCGATCAACGCCAGCATGCCGAAGAAAAGAACGACGTAGTGCAATGCCCGGTACTCGACATTGTCCGTCGCATCGAGCGCGCCGAAGTACGCCCAGGCCGCCAGGAAGCTGCCCGCCGCGTTGAGCGCGAGCTGCCACCAGCCGAGGCTGGCGAACAGCGCCAGCGTGACCAGCACCGCGAACCAGAACGCAAGGTGCCAGCGCGGAAGCTCCACATGCGCGAAGCGGAGCAGCCCGACCAGCGCGAAGGTGGCGATCAGCGTGGGCACACCGGCGTTCCATGACGATCAGGACAGCTCTTCCTTGCGGATGCGCACGATCGGCTCCAGCACGGTCGGCAGTGCCTGCAGCTCGGCCAGCACGTCGTTGACGGTGCCTTCGCGCGCGTCGTGCGTGAGGATGATGAGGTCGGTCTGCGTGGAGCCCTCGCCGCCCACTTCGTCGGCTTCGCGCTGCAGCACGGCGTCGATGCTGATGCCGGCGGTGGCCAGCAGGCCCGTCACCTTGGCGAGCACGCCGGCCTGGTCGGCCACGCGCAGGCGCAGGTAATAGCTGGTGACGACCTCGGCCATCGGCAGCACCTTCAGGTCGCTCATCGCATCGGGGTGGAAGGCCAGGTGCGGCACGCGGTGCGCGGCGTCGGCAGTGTGCAGGCGGGTGATGTCGACCAGGTCGGCGATCACCGCGCTGGCGGTCGGCTCGCTGCCGGCGCCCTTGCCGTAGTAGAGCGTGGTGCCCACGGCGTCGCCGTGCACGACCACCGCGTTCATCGCGCCTTCGACGTTGGCCAGCAGGCGCTTGGACGGCACGAGCGATGGATGCACGCGCAGCTCGATGCCCTTGGCCGTGCGCTTGGTGATGCCCAGGAGCTTGATGCGGTAGCCCAGCTGCTCGGCGTACCTGATGTCCTGCGCGGCGAGCTTGGTGATGCCCTCGATGTGGGCCTTGTCGAACTGAACGGGGATGCCGAACGCGATGGCGCTCATCAGCGTGACCTTGTGGCCGGCGTCGACGCCCTCGATGTCGAAGGTCGGGTCGGCTTCGGCGTAGCCCAGGCGCTGGGCTTCCTTCAGCACGGTGGCGAAATCGAGGCCCTTGTCGCGCATCTCGGAGAGGATGAAATTCGTGGTGCCGTTGATGATGCCGGCCAGCCACTGGATGCTGTTGGCCGTGAGGCCCTCGCGCAGCGCCTTGATGATCGGGATGCCGCCGGCGACGGCCGCCTCGAAGGCCACCATCACGCCCTTGGCATGCGCGGCCGCGAAGATCTCGGTGCCGTGCACCGCGAGCAGCGCCTTGTTGGCCGTGACCACGTGCTTGCCGGCGGCGATCGCTTCGAGCACCAGTTGCCTGGCGACGCCGTAGCCGCCGATCAGCTCGATGACGATGTCGATCTCGGGGTTGGCGATGATCTCGCGCGCATCGGCCACCACCTTGACGCCTTCGCCGGCCCCTTCGCCAATCACGCTGCGGGCGCGGGCAGTGTCCAGGTCGGCCACCATGGTGATCTCGATGCCGCGGCCGGCGCGGCGCTTGATTTCTTCCTGGTTGCGCTGCAGCACCTTGAAGGTGCCGCTGCCGACCGTGCCTGCGCCGAGCAGGCCTACTTGGATGGGTTTCATTGGGAGAGTCGCGCTCATGGCGTGGATGGTTTGAATGGGGCGGGCTTCAGTCATCGCCGGCGCGGCCACGGCGCGCGCCGTGGCCAGCGGTTTTCATGACGTCGTCTTGCGGCGCAGGCGGTACTGCTCCAGGAACTTCGCGATGCGGTTGATGGCCTCGCGCAGGTCGTCTTCGTGGGGCAGGAACACGATGCGGAAATGGTCCGGCGTGGCCCAGTTGAAGCCGGTGCCCTGCACCAGCATCACGCGGGTTTCCTTGAGCAGCTCGAGGAAGAACTGGCGGTCGTCCGCGATCGGATAGACCTCCGGGTCGAGCCTGGGGAACATGTAGAGCGCGGCGCTCGGCTTGACGCAGGTCACGCCCGGAATGGCGGTGATCAGCTCGTAGGCCAGGTCGCGCTGGCGGCGCAGGCGCCCGCCGTCGCAGACCAGGTCGTTGATGCTCTGGTAGCCGCCCAGGGCCGTCTGGATGGCCCACTGGCCCGGCACGTTGGCGCAAAGGCGCATGTTCGAGAGCATGTTCAGGCCCTCGATGTAGTCCTGCGCGGCGCGCTTGTCGCCCGAGACCACGACCCAGCCGGCGCGGTAGCCGCACGAGCGGTAGCTCTTGGAGAGCGAATTGAAGGTGAGCGTGAGCACGTCGGTCGACAAGCTGGCGATGGCGGTGTGCTTGACGCCGTCGTACAGCACCTTGTCGTAGACCTCGTCGGCGAAGATCACCAGGCCGTGTTCGCGCGCGATGGCCACGATGCTCTTGAGCAGTTCGTCGGAATAGAGCGCGCCGGTGGGGTTGTTCGGGTTGATGACCACGATGCCCTTGGTGCGGGACGTGATCTTGGCGCGGATGTCGTCCAGGTTGGGCATCCAGCCGTTGGCCTCGTCGCACAGGTAATGCACCGGGGTGCCGCCCGACAGGCTCGTGGAGGCGGTCCACAGCGGGTAGTCGGGGGCCGGCAGCAGCAGTTCGTCGCCGTCGTCCAGGAGCGCGTTCGTGGACATGGCGATCAGCTCGCTGGCGCCGTTGCCCAGGTAGATGTCGTCCAGCGTGACGCCGGCAATGCCCTGCTTCTGGGTCTCGTGCATCACCGCCTTGCGCGCGGCGAAGACGCCCTTGCTGTCCGAGTAGCCCGCCGAATTGGGCAGGTTGCGGATCATGTCCTGCTGGATTTCCTCGGGCGCATCGAAGCCGAACACGGCGAGGTTGCCGATATTGAGCTTGATGATCTTCTGGCCGTCCTCTTCCATCTGCTTGGCGGCGTCCATGATCGGGCCGCGGATGTCGTAGAGAACGTTGGCCAGCTTGGCCGATTTCTTGAGCTGCTTCAAAGGGCCCTCCCGGGCGGGTTTACTCGAAGGTCAAAAGGCCCTGACAGGCCTCGTGCCACTGGGGAAAACCTATAATTTGACCACAGTTCCCAGTGCACCGATGAAGCTCCAACCCGACAAATCCGACGCCCAATCCCTCACCGCGCATGGCCCCGGCTGGGTCGCGATCAACAACGAAAAGGTCCAGGGCAGCGTGGTGGTCGGCTCCCGCGGGGAGCGTTTCGAGTGGAATTGCACCCGTTTCGACGAATTGGGGCCGGAACACTTCGCGCAACTCGCGTCGTTGGGGGCCGAATTGATCATTTTCGGCAGCGGAACCCGCATCCGATTCCCGCAGCCCGCATGGCTCCAGCCCCTGATGGCGCAGCGCACCGGCGTCGAGACCATGGACACCCCGGCGGCCTGCCGGACCTACAACATCCTGGCCGGCGAAGGCCGGCATGTGATCGCCGCCCTGCTGGTGGAGAGCCCGTCGTCTGACTGAGAGGGGTATTTTCGGGGTAAAATAGCGGGTTGCGAACAGGCCAGCTACCCCAAAGTTAGCAACGACCAATCCTCCGCGCGTCGAGTCTGCCCCGAAGAACTCGATCCACGGAATCTAACGGAGAAAACAAGTTTCATGGCGATCGTTGTCAACAAACCCATTCCTGAATTCGACGCCAACGCCACGGGCGGCCTCAAGGTCTCGAATACCTCGCATCTCGGCCACGTGCTGGTCATGTATTTTTACCCGAAAGATAACACCCCGGGTTGCACCACCGAAGCCATGCAGTTTCGCGACCGCTACAAGGACTTCGAAAAAGCCGGTGCCACCGTTTTCGGCGTTTCGCGTGACAACATGAAGTCGCACGACGAGTTCAAGGCCAAGCTCGAATTGCCCTTCGAACTGATCGCCGACACCGAAGAAAAAATGTGCCACATGTTCGGCGTGGTCAAGAACAAGATCATGTACGGCAAGAAGGTCAAGGGCATCGAACGCAGCACCTTCCTGATCGGCGCCGACGGCATCCTGAAGGCCGAATGGCGCGGGCTCAAGGTTCCGGGTCACGTCGACGACGTGCTCAAAGCAGTCAAGGCGCTCAAGAAGGCCGCCTGACGCTGCAGGACGCGATCCCCAGGGGTTCGCTTTTGCGCCATCACGTGGGGAATGCCCAACGTGACACGTAAAAGCAGCAAAGAGCCTCTGGCGCGTCATCTGCGGTGTGCATAATGGCCTCATGCCGTTGAGCTCCACGACCGCATCCCCCGAACAAAGCCGCCTTGGTCTTCAGGCGGCTTTTTCGTTTTCTGGTTTCCACTTTCCTGCGAGCGACCTCCCACATGCCATTGCCCCCCGCCCCCACGAAACGCGCCGCATTGCTCTCGCCGGACGCAATCGATGCGCCCGCCCGGTCCTCGCACAGGGGGTCGCGCCGCTCCGGCGACCAGCGCGCTGACGAAACGGCCCCGAACGGGCCGCAGCCGCTGGAGTTGTTCGACAACCTGGGCTCCGAGGCGGCAGGCGGCGGCGAAACCGCGCGCCCGTCGCGCCGGGCCAAGACCCGGCCTGCGCCAGCGCCCGCCCCCCAGCAGCAGCCTGCCGCCATCCAGGTCGAGACCCGGGTCCCCACGCCCCCCGCTCCGGCCTATGCCCCCGCTCCCGCAGCGACGGCGCCGCAAGTCCCGGCGCGCCCCAAGCGCAGCAAATCCACCGGTCCGGCCAAGCTGTTCGTGCTCGACACGAACGTGCTGCTGCACGACCCGATGTGCCTGTTCCGCTTCGAGGAGCACGACATCTTCCTGCCGATGATCGTGCTGGAAGAGCTCGACGGCCACAAGAAGGGCACCACCGAAGTCGCCCGCAACGGCCGCCAGACCAGCCGCACGCTCGACGCCCTGGCCGGCGCGCAGGACGCGGACATCGACAAGGGCCTGAAGCTGGACACCACCGGCCATCGTGAGGCCGGCGGACGCCTCTTCTTCCAGACCGCGCCGCTGGACTACTCGCTGCCGATCAGCCTGCCCCAGGGCAAGGCCGACAACCAGATCCTGGGCGTCGTGCATGCGCTGCGCGACGAGTACGCCAAGGACCGCCCGGGCAAGCCGAAGCAGGAAGTGGTGCTGGTGTCCAAGGACATCAACATGCGCGTCAAGGCGCGCGCGCTGGGCCTGGCCGCCGACGACTACCAGAACGACAAGACGCTGGAAGACGGCGACCTGCTCTACGCAGGTTCGCTGGCGCTCCCGCCCGACTTCTGGACCCGCCAGAGCAAGACAGTCGAGAGCTGGCAGAGCGGCAGCAACACGTTCTACCGGATCAGCGGTCCGATCGTGCCGAACCTCTACATCAACCAGTTCGTCTTCTTCGAGGCGCCCGGCGAGCCGAGCATGTACGCGCGCGTCACCGAGATCCGCGACAAGACCGCGGT
The DNA here is from genome assembly GCF_900115685.1 of Variovorax sp. 770b2. GTDB lineage: Bacteria > Pseudomonadota > Gammaproteobacteria > Burkholderiales > Burkholderiaceae_C > Variovorax. The sequence goes on from NZ_FOXJ01000001.1 coordinate 2,795,305, forward strand.
GCTCAAGACGCTCAAGGACTACAGCTCGGGCAAGAACGCGGTGTGGGGTGTGAACACGCGCAACCGCGAGCAGAACTTCGCGATGAACCTGCTGATGGACCCCGAGATCGACTTCGTCACGCTGACCGGCACCGCCGGCACCGGCAAGACCCTGATGGCGCTGGCCTCGGGCCTCACGCAGGTGCTGGACGACCGCCGCTACACCGAGATCATCATGACCCGCGCGACCGTGAGCGTGGGCGAGGACATCGGCTTCCTGCCCGGCACCGAGGAAGAAAAGATGGGCCCCTGGATGGGCGCGCTGGACGACAACCTCGAGTTCCTGGCCAAGGGCGACGGCGGCGGTGCGGGCGAGTGGGGCCGCGCGGCCACCAACGAGCTGATCCGCAGCCGCATCAAGGTCAAGAGCATGAACTTCATGCGCGGACGCACCTTCCTGAACAAGTACGTGATCATCGACGAGGCGCAGAACCTGACGCCCAAGCAGATGAAGACGCTGATCACCCGGGCCGGCCCGGGCACCAAGATCATCTGCATGGGCAACCTGGCGCAGATCGACACGCCGTACCTCACGGAAGGCTCCTCGGGCCTCACCTTCGCGGTCGACAAGTTCAAGGGCTGGCCGCACGGTGGCCACATCACGCTGGCGCGCGGCGAACGCTCGCGCCTGGCCGACTTCGCGAGCGACGTGCTCTAAAAGCCGGATCGCTGGCATCGAGCCCGCGCATGCTCCCAGGGGCATCGCGGGCTTTTTTTCGCCCGCGATGACAGGCTCCTGACAAGACGTTGTCAGGAGGCGGCTCGCACCATCGAGGCTCCTTCCAACCCAACGAAAGAGAGCTCCCATGCAGAACGCAATCACCTGGTTCGAGATTCCGGTCAGCGACCTGGACCGTGCCCAGGTCTTCTATGAAACCGTGCTCGCGCGCAAGCTGCGCCGCGAAAGTCTCGGCGGCGAGGCGCTGGCTATTTTTCCGTATGACGCCCCGGGCGTCGGCGGCGCCTTGCAGGCCGGCGCAAGTGCCGCTGCCCGCGCAGGCAGCAGCACCCGCATCTACCTCGATTGCATGCCCAGCATCGATGCCGTGCTGTCGCGCGTCGAAGCCGCCGGTGGACAGATCGTGGCGCCCAAGTCCGCGCTGCCGCCGGGCATGGGTTTCATCGCCCACCTGCGCGACACCGAAGGCAACGAAGTCGGCCTGCACGCCCTCGCCTGAAGCACCATGGCACAGCGCAACTGGATCGCCGTCGCGAGCGCCGACCATGCGCGGCGCGGCCGCGACCACAAGCCGCTCGGCTTCATGCAGGTCGGCCACGGCAAGCTGGGTCCGCTCAAGCGGGTCGCTGCGGGCGACCGCGTGGCCTACTATTCGCCGGCCACGGTGTTCAGCGGCACGGACAAGCTGCAGAGCTTCGTATCGATCGGCATCGTGCTGCCCGGCGAACCGTATGAATTCGACATGGGCGGCGGCTTCGTGCCTTGGCGGCGCGACGTGAGCTATGCGGCATCGCACGAAGCGCCGATCGCGCCGCTGATCGAGCGCCTTGCCTTCATCGAGACCCCGAAGCAGTGGGGCTACAAGTTCCGCTTCGGCATGTTCGATGTCACCGACGCGGACATGGCATTGATCGCCCGGACCATGAAGGCAGACCTGAAAACGCTCGCCCTTTGAGCAGCCATCCGAACATCGCAGACGCAGGAGAAGAACCCATGGAACCCGCCCGCCAACACCACGACGCCTTCCAGGTCGCCGGCCTCACGGTCCGCACCACCAACCGCGAAGAAAACGATCCCGCTACGGCCCGCATCGGCGCGCTGTGGGGCCGCTTCTTCGGCGAGCAGACCTACGAATCGACGCCCCACCGCGCGGGCGACATGCGCATCTTCGGCGTCTATTCCACCTACGAGGCCGACGCCCATGGCCCGTTCGACATCACCGTCGGCGTGGCCGTCTCGGACGGTGCAGACAGCGTGGCCGTCGAAGCAGGCGACTACCTGGTCTTCACCGGCCAGGGCGCAATGCCGCAGATGGTGATCGCCACCTGGCAGCGCATCTGGCAGTATTTCGAGGCGCACCCGGAAATCGCGCGCCGCTACCGCAGCGATTTCGAAGCCTACGAGGGGCCGGACAAGGTGGCGATCCACATCGGAGTTGCATGAGCATGAAGAAAAGCTGGCGCGACAGGCTGGCCAGCTACCCTCACCTGCCGAACGTCAAGGAGATCCCTGCGCCCATGCGCAAGCGCCACGGCGAGGGCACCATCGCCACGCCCTCCCCGCGCGAGGTCCAGGAGGCGATGCGCGGCGTGCCCGAAGGCCGGCTCGCCACGGTGCTGGGCATCGGCGAGGACATCGCGGTGCGCCACCGCGCCACCATCGGTTGCACCGTGACCACGGCGATCTTTGCGCACATGGTTGCGCACGCCACCGAGGAGTCGTTGCCGGTGGAAGACCGGACGCCCTACTGGCGCACCCTCAAGATCGGCGGCGAACTCAACCCCAAGTACCCCGGCGGCATCGAGGCGCAAATGGCCAGGCTCGAAGCCGAGGGCCACACGGTCGTGCAGCGCGGCAAGCGCTACTTCGTCGAGGACTTCGCCAAGAAGCTCTCCGGAACGCACTGATGCGCCGCGCCGACCGCCTCTTCCAGCTCGTGCAGCTCATCCGCGGGCGCCGGCTCACCACGGCCGCGTTTCTCGCGCAGCGCCTGGAGGTGTCGGAGCGCACGGTGTACCGCGACGTGGCCGACCTGCAGCACCAGGGCGTGCCGATCGAAGGCGAAGCCGGCGTGGGCTACCGGCTGGGCGTGGGCTTCGAGCTGCCGCCGCTGATGTTCACGCAGGACGAGGCCTCGGCGCTCGTGGCCGCGGCGCGGCTCGCGCAGAGCTGGGTCGACCCGGCGCTGGCGCGCGACATCGAAGCGGGGCTGGGCAAGATCCTCTCGGTGCTGCCGCCGGCCGCACGCGTTTCGGCGGAGGCGCTGGCGCTCTATGCGCCCGCGCTGGGGTTGGACGACGTCATGGGCGCCCGGCTGCAGGCCCTGCGCGAGGCCGTGCAGGCGCGCCAGAAGCTGCGCCTGAACTATCGCGACGTGTCGGGAGACGCCAGCGAGCGCACGGTGCGGCCGCTCGGCTGTTTCTACTGGGGGAAGGTCTGGACGCTCTCGACCTGGTGCGAGTTGCGCAACGACTTCCGCGGGTTTCGCGTCGATCGCATGGACGCGGTCCAGGTGCTGCCCGAGCGCTTTCGCGACGAACCGGGCAAGACGCTGGCCGACCTGCTGCGCCAGGTGAAGGCCCGGCAGGTGGAGACGGCGCCGCCGGAACCGCAGCAATGGCCGTCGAAGGCCCAGGGTCCTTCGGCCCTTTGACCTCGCCCGGTTCGCCCCGCCTCAGTACTGGTCGCTGTGGCTGTAGCCTTCCAGGTTCTCGAACTTGGTGATCGGCTTCAGGAAGGCCAGCTTGATGGTGCCCGTCGGCCCATTCCGGTGCTTGCTGATGATCACCTCCGCCACGCCCGGCTCCTTGCTGTTCTTGTCGTAGTAATCGTCGCGGTAGATGAACATGATGATGTCCGCGTCCTGCTCGATGGCGCCGGATTCGCGCAAGTCGCTCATCATGGGACGCTTGTCGGTGCGGCTTTCCACACCGCGGCTGAGCTGCGAAAGCGCGATCACCGGACACTTGAGTTCCTTGGCGAGCATCTTCAGGCCCCGGGAGATTTCGCCCACGGCCGTTGCGCGGTTCTCGTCACCGCTCGTGCTGGTCGACATGAGCTGCAGGTAGTCGACCACGATCAGGCCCAGGCGCCCGTACTGGCGCGCGAGCCGGCGTGCATTGGCGCGCAGTTCGCTGGTCGAGAGGCCCGGCGTCTCGTCGATGTGCAGCGACACGGTGCGCAGCTTCTCGATGGCCTCGGTCAGGCGCGGCCACTCTTCGTCGCTGAGCTTGCCGGTGCGCAGGTGCCCCTGGTCGATGCGGCCGATCGAGCCGACGATACGCACCGCCAGCTGGGAGGCGCCCATTTCCATCGAGAACACGGCAACGGGCAATCCTTCGTTGAGCGCCACGTGCTCGGCGATGTTGATCGCCAGCGAGGTCTTGCCCATCGAGGGGCGCGCGGCCAGCACGATCATGTCGCCCGGCTGCAGGCCCGAGGTCATCTTGTCGAAGTCATGGAAGCCCGTGCGCACACCCGTGATGTCGTTCGGGTTCTCGGCCATCTCGGTCACACGGTCGAGCAGTTCGACCACCAGGGCATCCATGCTCTGGAAACCCTGCTTCATCCGCGAGCCTTCTTCGCCGATGTTGAAGATCTTCTGCTCGGCCTCGTCCAGGATCTTGTCGACCGGCTTGCCCTGCGGATTGAAGGCGTTGGTCGCGATCTCGTCGCTGGCCGAGACGAGCTTTCGCAGGATCGAGCGCTCGCGCACGATCTCCGCATAGCGCCGGATGTTGCTCGCGCTGGGCACGTACTGCGCGAGCGAGTTCAGGTAGACCAGCCCGCCGATCTCGTCGGCCTTGCCCAGGCTCTGCAGCCGCTCGAAGACGGTGATGACGTCGGCCGGCTTGCTGGCATTGATCAGGCCGCCGACGGCGGCATAGATCAGCTTGTGCTCGTGGCGGTAGAAGTCGCCGTCGACCAGCAGGTCGCCCATGCGGTCCCAGGCGCCGTTGTCGAGCAGCAGGCCACCGAGCACGCTCGATTCGGCCTCGATGGAGTGCGGCGGAACGCGCAGTTGGGCGATCTGGCGGTCGGCCGACGAATTACCGTCGGTGTAGGAGAAAACGGCGGACATGGACTTCCCTTGCAACCCTGCATGCTAAGCCGCGCACGGCGCTGCGCCTGTGGACAAGGTTGTGAATAAACAGTGATCTTCCAGTGCAGCGCATTGGAAAACTCGACGGCACAAAAACAAAAGCCGCCCGAAGGCGGCTTTTGCGGCAGCGCACGAGGCGCCGCGAACGATCAGGCGGTTTCGCCGTAGACCGTCACGGTGATCTCGACGACCACGTCGGTGTGCAGCGCAACGCTCACGGTGCTGTCGCCAACGACCTTGATCGGACCGTTGGGCAGGCGCACTTGCGCCTTGGCAACCTTGTAGCCTTGCTTGCCCAGTTCTTCGGCGATGTCGCCGTTGGTGACCGAGCCGAACAGGCGGCCGTCGACGCCGGCCTTTTGCGTCAGCTTGACGGTCGTGCCGCCGAGCTTTTCGCCTTGGGCTTGCATCTCGGCCAGCTTGGCGGCCGCAGCCTTTTCGAGTTCGACGCGCTTGGCTTCGAATTCGGCCTTGTTGGCAGCGGTGGCGCGGCGGGCGCGGCCCGACGGAATCAGGAAATTGCGTGCGTAACCGTCCTTGACCTTGACGATTTCGCCGAGGGTGCCGAGGTTGACGACCTTGTCCAGAAGAATGACTTGCATGGTGTCGGCTCCTTAGACGCGGTGTTGGTCGCTGTACGGGACCATGGCCAGGAAGCGGGCGCGCTTGATGGCGGTGTTGAGCTGGCGTTGGTAGATCGCGCGCGTGCCGGTCAGGCGTGCGGGAATGATCTTGCCGTTTTCGCTGATGAAGTCACGCAGCGTGTCGATGTCCTTGTAGTCGATTTCCTCGACGCCAGCGACGGTGAAACGGCAGAAGCGCTTGCGCTTGAACAGCAGCGACTGGGTGTTGCGCTTCGGGCGCTTGTCTTTGTTGAATTTCTTGAACGTGGCCATTTGGGGACCTCTTGTCGAAAATTAATCTTGCTGAAAATCCTGGATGTGCAGGACCGGATGCTTGCCATTGCCCGGTGTCGCGAGAAAACCCTGAAAACGCCAGAGACTTCCCATCGACTGTCTTGCGAGCCGTTCGGCGATGGCGCCGAAGGCAACGGCCTTGAGGGCCGTCTTCACCTGCCGGGGTTTGCCTGCTTCATCGAGCGTGGACTCGTGTTCGAGTCTGAGGTCGATGGCGGGCAGGCCGGCGGGCGTGTATCGCAAGGCTCCGAGTTCGGCAACCGAGGCGGTCAGCAGCAGCTGATTGACACCGGTTGCCAGAGCGGCAGCAGTCACGCCATCAGTTGTTGTTGGCGGCGTATTCGGCCTGCTGGGCCTTGCGGGCTTCTTCGCGCTCGACCGTCTTCATCATCGACGAAGGACCGGTGTCGGCCTTCTTCTTCTGAACGGTGAGGTGGCGCAGCACGGCATCGTTGAACTTGAACGCGTGTTCCAGTTCACCCATCACGGTTTGCTCGGCTTCGATGTTGACACACAGGTAGTGCGCCTTGTTGAGCTTGTTGATCTGGTAAGCCAGTTGGCGGCGGCCCCAGTCTTCAACGCGATGGACCTTGCCACCGCCGGCCGCGATCAGGCCCTTGTAGCGCTCCAGCATGGCTGGAACTTGCTCGCTCTGATCCGGGTGGATCAGCAAAATGATTTCGTAGTGACGCATGGCACTCCTTGTGGATTCTTCCGAGGAAGAGGAAAAGCCACCTGCAGCGTCGGGCGCAGTGTGGCAAGGCAAAGCCGGCGATTATAGCCCTGGAATCGGCAATCCGGCAAGGCACTTCAGTCGTTGAGGGCCTTGTCCAGGGCGGCGGCCTTCTCGGGGCCGACCGCGGCGCGGATCTTGGGCGCAAGGGCCAGCAGGTCTTCGTAGCTCGTCGTGCCCTCGACCTGCAGGTTGAGCCGGAACCCCATCAGCCCCAGGCTGCCGGTGAGCTGGGTGGCGATGGGGTAGGCGTCCTTGTAGCGCTGCTGCTTGCTGCGGCCGGAAGCGCCCGGAGCGCCCGAAGAAGAACTCGCCCCAGCCGAAGGAGCGGCCGGCGCGGCCGGCTTCGGAGCCTCTGCAGGCGGCGGCGCACTGCCCGCCACCGGCTCAAGAAGACCCAGTGCGACCATGTGGTCGATGTCCTCCCGGACGATGCCCATGCCGTTGGCCAGCACCTCGTCGACCGAACGCTTGCCGTCGAACAGGATGAACGCCGAGCGCTGGCGCGGCGTCAGCGGGACCGAGCGGTCCTTCAGGGCCTGCTGGCCCATTGGCGTCTTCACAAGAATCATGCTGGTCTTCCCTTCCGGGATGCGCCCGTGAATCTTGCAAGTCTGGCATCAAATACGCAATTTGTTTCCAGAACACCTACGGCTCGCGGGAATCCCCCCATGGGGATTTCCGCAATCCGTCGCCTGCGACTTCAGCGCTTGGCCAGTTGCTGCCAGGTGTCGATCACGCTGTCGGGGTTGAGCGAGATCGACTCGATCCCCTCTTCCGCCAGCCAGAGCGCGAAGTCCGGATGGTCGCTGGGCCCCTGGCCGCAGATGCCGACGTACTTGCCTTCGGCCTTGCAGGCCTTGATGACGCGGCTCAGGAGCGCCTTGATGGCCGGGTCGCGCTCGTCGAAGTCGGCGGCCAACAGCTCGAGCCCCGAATCGCGGTCCAGGCCCAGCGTGAGCTGGGTCAGGTCGTTCGAGCCGATCGAGAAGCCGTCGAAGAACTTCAGGAACTCTTCCGGCAGGATCGCGTTGCTCGGCACCTCGCACATCATGATCAGCTTCAGATCGTTCTCGCCGCGCTTCAGGCCCTGCTCGCCCAGCAGCGTGGTCACGCGCTCGGCCTGGCCCAGGGTGCGCACGAAGGGCACCATGATCTGCACGTTGACCAGGCCCATGTCGTTGCGCACGCGCTTGAGCGCCTCGCATTCCATGGCGAAGGCTTCGCCGAAATCGGCGCTCAGGTAGCGCGCCGCGCCGCGGAAGCCCAGCATCGGGTTCTCTTCTTCCGGCTCGTAGCGGCTGCCGCCGATCAGCTTGCGGTACTCGTTCGACTTGAAGTCCGACAGGCGCACGATCACCTGCTTGGGCCAGAACGCGGCCGCGATGGTCGCGATGCCTTCGGCCACCTTGTCGACGTAGAACGCACGGGGCGAGGCGTGGCCGCGAGCCACCGATTCGACGGCCTTCTTCAGGTCGTTGTCGACGTTCGGATAGTCGAGGATCGCCTTCGGGTGCACGCCGATGTTGTTGTTGATGATGAACTCGAGGCGCGCCAGGCCCACGCCGTGGTTCGGCAGTTGCGCGAAGTCGAAGGCCAACTGCGGGTTGCCGACGTTCATCATCAGCTTGATGTCGATCTCGGGCATCACGCCGCGCTGCACTTCTGTCACTTCGGTTTCGAGCAGGCCGTCGTAGATGAAGCCGGTGTCGCCCTCGGCGCAGCTCACGGTGACCAGCGTGCCGTCCTTGAGAAGGTCGGTCGCGTCGCCGCAGCCCACCACGGCCGGAATGCCCAGTTCGCGCGCGATGATGGCCGCGTGGCAGGTACGCCCGCCGCGGTTGGTGACGATGGCGGCGGCGCGCTTCATCACCGGTTCCCAGTTGGGATCGGTCATGTCGGTGACGAGCACGTCGCCCGCCTGGACCTTGTCCATCTCGCTGATGTTGTGCACCAGGCGCACGGGGCCGGTACCGATCTTCTGGCCGATGGCACGGCCTTCGGCCAGCACGGCGCCCTTGCCCAGCAGCTTATAGCGCTGCTCGGCCTTGCCCTGCTGCTGGCTCTTCACCGTTTCGGGACGCGCCTGCAGGATGTAGAGAAGGCCGTCGGTGCCGTCCTTGCCCCACTCGATGTCCATCGGGCGGCCGTAGTGCTCTTCGATCACCAGCGCGTACTTGGCCAGCTGCTCGACGTCGGCATCGCTCAGCGAGTAGCGGTTGCGCTGCTCGGCCTTCACGTCGGTGGTCTTCACCAGCTTGCCGCTGGCCTTTTTCTCTTCGGGCGTCGCGAACTCCATCTGGATCAGCTTGGAGCCGAGGTTGCGGCGGATCACGGCGCGCTTGCCGGCGCGCAGCGTCGGCTTGTGCACGTAGAACTCGTCGGGGTTCACGGCGCCCTGCACCACCGTCTCGCCCAGGCCGTAGCTCGAGGTGATGAAAACGACCTGGTCGAAGCCCGATTCGGTATCGATGGTGAACATCACGCCGGCGGCGCCGAGGTCGGAGCGCACCATGCGCTGCACGCCGGCCGAGAGCGCGACCACGTCGTGCTCGAAGCCCTTGTGCACGCGGTAGCTGATGGCGCGGTCGTTGTAGAGGGAGGCGAACACCTCCTTCATCTTGTGCAGCACGTCCTCGATGCCGACCACGTTCAGGAAGGTTTCCTGCTGGCCCGCGAAGGAAGCATCGGGCAAATCTTCGGCCGTGGCCGAGGAACGCACGGCGAACGAAGCTTCAGGGTTGCCGGCGCTCAGCGTGGCGAAGGCCTCGCCGATGGCTTTCTGCAGGTCGGCCGGGAAAGGCTGGGATTCGACCATGGCGCGGATCTCGGCGCCGGCCGTGGCCAGCGCGCGCACGTCTTCGGTGTCCAGCGCGGCCAGCCGCTTGCTGATCTTGTCGGCCAGGCCGTCGTGGGCCAGGAACTGGCGAAATGCGTGGGCCGTGGTCGCGAAACCGGTGGGCACCCGCACGCCCTGAGGCAGCTGCGAGATCATCTCGCCGAGGCTGGCGTTCTTGCCGCCAACCGCCTCGACGTCGGTCATTCTCAGGTTTTCAAACGGTACGACCAAGGCGGTCGCGTCGAAAAGTGCAGACATGGGAAAGCTCCAGAAGTTGAAACCGGTGCTGCATGCAGGCGGCACGGCACGATCGTTGTCGTTGCTTTGGGTGCGGGCGCGGCGTGCATGGAAAGAATGGGGGGTTGGGAAAGCGGATTCCCGATAATGGACCGGATTGTAGGCGTGGCAAGGTTGCCCGCGCCGCAGGACAAGGCCGCAAGAGCAACACCATGCATACACGCACTGTTTTCTTCATTTCCGACGGCACCGGCATCACCGCCGAGACTTTCGGCAACGCCGTGCTGGCCCAGTTCGAGATGAAGCCGCGCCACGTGCGGCTCCCTTTCACCGACACGGTCGACAAGGCGCACCAGGCGGTGCGGCAGATCAACCACACGGCCGAACTCGAAGGCGTGCGGCCCATCGTCTTCACCACGCTGGCCAACATGGACGTGCTGGAAGTGATCGAAACCGGCTGCAAGGGCATGCTGCTGGACATGTTCGGCACCTTCGTGCGGCCGCTGGAAATCGAGCTGGCGGTGAAGTCGAACCACCGCATCGGCCGCTTCAGCGACGTGAGCAAGAGCAAGGAATACAACGCCCGCATCGCGGCCATCGATTTCAGCCTGGCGCACGACGATGGCCAGAGCAATCGCGACCTGCAGGGCGCCGACGTCATCCTGGTCGGCGTGAGCCGCAGCGGCAAGACGCCCACCTCGCTCTACCTGGCGATGCAGCACGGCCTGAAGGCGGCCAACTACCCGCTGATTCCCGAGGATTTCGACCGCCGCCAGCTGCCGCCGGCGCTGATGCCGCATCGCAAGAAGATCTTCGGCCTGACGATCCAGCCCGAGCGCCTGAGCGAGATTCGCAATGAGCGCCGGCCCGATTCGCGCTACGCGAGCCTGGAGAACTGCCGCCACGAGGTGAGCGAGGCCGAGGCCATGATGCGGCGCGCCGGCATCCGCTGGCTCTCGACCACCACCAAGTCGATCGAGGAAATCGCGACCACGATCCTGCAGGAGCTGCGGCCTGAGCGGTTGAACTACTGAGCACAAAAAAGGGGCCATCAATCTGATAGCCCCTTTGTGCAGACCAGCGGGCACGGAGCCCGCTTTGTCTACGATCAGGCCGTGAGGGTCGCCTTCTCTGCCGCGGCCTCCTCGGTCGGCGCCGAGGTCCGGATCAGGTGGTCGAACGCACCGAGCGCCGCTTTCGCACCGTCGCCGGCCGCGATGATGATCTGCTTGAACGGCACGGTCGTCACGTCGCCCGCAGCGAACACGCCCGGCACCGAGGTCTGGCCGCGGGCATCGACGACGATCTCGCCGTGCTTCGTGAGCTCGACCACGCCCTTGAGCCAGTCGGTGTTGGGCACGAGGCCGATCTGGATGAACACGCCCTCGAGCTCCACCTTCTTCAGCTCGCCCGACGCGCGGTCCTTGTAGACCAGGCCGTTGACCTTCTGGTCGCCGGTGATCTCGGTGGTCTGCGCGTTGGTGAACACGTCGACGTTCTTCAGGCTGTGCAGCTTGCGTTGCAGCACGGCGTCGGCGCGGAGAGCCGTGTCGAACTCGATCAGCGTGACATGGCCGACGATGCCGGCCAGGTCGATTGCCGCTTCGACGCCCGAGTTGCCGCCGCCGATCACCGCAACGCGCTTGCCCTTGAACAGCGGGCCGTCGCAGTGCGGGCAGTAGGCCACGCCCTTGTTCTTGAACTCGTGCTCGCCGGGCACGTTGATGTTGCGCCAGCGCGCGCCGGTCGAAATGATGATCGACTTGCTCTTGAGCGAGGCGCCGCTTTCGAGTTGCACCTCGATGAGGCCGGTGCCCGGCACCAGCGCCTTGGCACGCTGCAGATTCATGATGTCGACGTCGTAGTCGCGCACGTGCTCTTCGAGCGCATGGGCGAACTTCGGACCTTCGGTTTCCTTGATCGAGATGAAGTTCTCGATGCCCAGCGTGTCGAGCACCTGGCCGCCGAAGCGCTCCGATGCCACGCCGGTGCGGATGCCCTTGCGCGCGGCGTACACGGCGGCTGCCGCGCCAGCGGGGCCGCCACCGACGATCAGCACGTCGAACGGGTCCTTGGCGGCGATCTTCTTTGCTTCGCGCTCGACGCCGCTGGTGTCGATCTTGGCGAGGATTTCTTCCAGGCTCATGCGGCCCTGGCCGAACTCGGTGCCGTTGAGGAACACGGTCGGCACGGCCATGATCTGGCGCTCCTTGACCTCATCCTGGAAGGTGCCGCCTTCGATCATCGTGGTGCGGATGCGCGGGTTCTGCACCGCCATCAGGTTCAGTGCCTGGACCACGTCGGGGCAGTTGTGGCAGGTGAGCGAGACGTAGATCTCGAACTCGAAGTCGCCGTCGAGTGCCTTGATCTGGTCGAGCACGGCCTGCTCGACCTTGGGCGGGTAGCCGCCGATCTGCAGCAGCGCAAGGATGAGCGAGGTGAATTCATGGCCCATCGGCAGGCCGGCGAAGCGCGGGCCGTGGTTCTCGCTCGGGCGGTTGACCGAGAAAGAGGGCTTGCGGTGGCTGTCGTCGCGGCTTTCGGTCAGCTTGACCAGCGGCGAGGACTCCGCGACGTCCTTCAGCAGCGACAACATCTCGCCCGAGGCCTTGCTGTCGTCGAGCGAGGCAACGATTTCGATCGGTTGCGTGGCGCGTTCGAGGTAACTCTTCAATTGGGCTTTGGTGCTGGCGTCGAGCATGACGGACTCACTTTCGATATCTGAAAACTATCAACGGGAAACAAAAAAGCCCGGGGCTTCGTGAGCGCCCGGGCTTTCGCACGGGAGCGCTTAGATCTTGCCGACGAGGTCAAACGACGGTGCGATGGTCTTGTCGCCTTCGTTCCACTTGGCCGGGCAGACTTCGTTCGGGTGGGCGGCGGTATAGACCGCTGCCTTGAGCTTACGCAGGGTCTCCTTGACATCGCGGGCGATTTCGTTGGAGTGCACTTCGGCGGTCTTGATGATGCCCTCGGGGTTGATCACGAAGGTGCCGCGCAGTGCCAGGCCTTCTTCAGGGATGTGCACGCCGAAAGCGTTGGTCAGCGTGTGGGTCGGATCGCCTACCAGGGGGAACTTGGCCTTGCCGACCGCTGGCGACGTGTCGTGCCAGACCTTGTGCGAGAAGTGAGTGTCGGTGGTCACGATGTAGACCTCGGCACCCAGCTTCTGGAACTCGGGGTAGTTGTCGGCCGCGTCTTCAACTTCGGTCGGGCAGTTGAAAGTGAAGGCCGCCGGCATGAAGATCAGCACGGACCACTTGCCCTTGAGCGTCTCGTCGGACACGTCGATGAATTTGCCGTTGAGGTAGGCCTGGGTCTTGAACGGTTGGACTTGGGTGTTGATCAGGGACATTGGTGATTCCTAGGTGGCTGATGAAAAAGGCGAACCATGAGTATAGCTACCAATCTTATATTATCAATAGTCATGGACTATTAAAAGTATCGAAGCTCGCTATGTTTGCGATGAGGTGACGATGGGTTTTTCCGCGCTTCAATACGAACGTGTATCACCATCACACGCATGCAGACCGGCGCAGCATGGGATTGCTTGCAAGCACGCATCCGCCCCTCCGACAATCACGCTTTCAGAACAAGGAAAAACCATGAAGGGCGACCCCAAGGTCATCGAACATCTGCAGGCGCAGCTCAAGAACGAGCTCACCGCAATCAACCAGTACTTCCTGCACTACCGCATGCTCAAGCACTGGGGTCTGGACAAGCTGGCCAAGAAGGAATACGAAGAATCGATCGGCGAAATGAAGCACGCCGACAAGCTGATGGACCGCATCTTCATGCTCGACGGCCTGCCCAACCTGCAGGACCTCGGCAAGCTGAACATCGGCGAAGACGTGCCCGAGCTGCTGCGCTGCGACCTCGGCGCCGAAACCGGCGCGCAAGCCACCATCAAGGACGGCATCGCGCATTGCGAATCGGTGCGCGACTATGTCTCGCGCGATCTGCTGCAGGAAATCCTGGACGACACGGAAGAGCACATCGACTTCCTGGAAACCCAGATCGACCTGATCGACCGCGTCGGCCTGCAGAACTACCTGCAATCGCAAATGGGCGAACTCGAATAAGCGCGGCCTTTCGGCTTCAAACAACGGGACTTCGGTCCCGTTTTTTATTGCTTTACGTAACTTAACGGCCATCAAATAACAGTCATTCTCATCTGCGCAGATAGAATCCGCGCCTTCGATGACTGCCACCCGCCCCGACAACCGCCGCCGTTCCTACTGGCTCAAGACCCTGCACGAATGGCATTGGGTGAGCTCTGCGATCTGCCTCATCGGCATGATCCTGTTCAGCGTCACCGGCTTCACCCTCAATCACGCGGGGCAGATCGAGGCCAAGCCGGCGATCACGAAGTTGAACGGCACGATCGATGAGCCGTTGCGCGCCCGACTCGAACAACAACTGCCCGCCGCCAAGGCGCAAAAAGGCAAGGCCCCCCTGCCCTCCGGGCTGCAAGGCTGGGTCCGGAAGAACTGGGATGTCGACACCTCCGGCCGCGATGCCGAATGGTCCGACGACGAAATCTATCTCTCGCTCCCCCGCCCCGGCGGCGACGCCTGGCTGCGCCTGAGCCTGGCCGACGGCGAGATCGAATACGAGCGCACCGACCGCGGCTGGCTCTCCTACCTCAACGACCTGCACAAGGGCCGCAACACCGGCGCCGCCTGGAGCTGGTTCATCGACATCTTCGCGGGCGCCGCGCTGGTCTTCTCGGTCACCGGGCTGTTCATTCTCAAGATGCACGCGGGCAACCGGCCGTTCACTTGGCCGATGGTGGGCATGGGGCTGGTCGTGCCGGTGCTGCTCGCGCTGTTGTTCATTCATTGATTGACCGATTGATTCAGGAAAAGAGGTTTCCCGTGCACGTTCGCTATTCACTCGCGCCGATCGCCATGTCGGCGTTGCTCGCAACCCCGGCCTTCGCGGCGAGTCTGGCCGTCAACATCGAGATCCCGCGGTTGAACGCTTCGGAGTACCACCGCCCCTACGTGGCGACCTGGATCGAGCGTGCCGACAACACGGTCGCGGGCACGCTGGCCGTCTGGTACGACGTGCGCACCAAGACGAACAACCCCGAAGGCGAAGGCACGAAGTGGCTCAAGGACATGCGCCAGTGGTGGCGCCGCGGCGGCCGCGAACTCGCGGTGCCTGTCGATGGCGTGACCGGCGCCACCAAGCCCGTCGGCAAGCACCAGCTGAGCTTCACCGAGGGATCGGCGCCGATGCCCAAGCTCGCACCCGGCGCCTACAAGCTGGTGGTCGAAGCGGCCCGTGAAGTCGGCGGCCGCGAGGTCGTGAGCATTCCGTTCCAGTGGCCGCCCACCGCTGCAGCGCAGCCCGCCGCGACCGGCAAGGAAGAGCTCGGCGAGATCAAGCTCGAACTCAAGCCCTGATCGACGACGGACCGCCTCTCTTCACAAGCTTCATCCATCAAGGACCTCTCATGACCCGCTCCACCCTGCGCGCCACCAGCCTGGCCATCGCCCTGTCGGCCATCGCTTCCGTGTCCATGGCGCACAACGCCTGGCTGCTGCCCTCCTCCACCGTCTTCTCCAAGGCCGACACGGTGTCCGTCGATGCCGCCGTCTCGAACGACCTGTTCGTTGCGAACCACGCGCCGCTGCGGCTCGACGGCCTGCAGATCACCGCGCCCGACGGCAGCGCCGTCAAGCCCGAGAGCGAAGCCAAGCTCAAGCTGCGCAACGTGTTCGACGTGAGCGTCGCGCAGCCGGGCACGTACCGCATCGCCGTGGTCAACGCGGGCGCTTTCGCGAGCTGGAAGGACAAGGCCACCGGCCAGAACAAGCGCGCACGCGGCACGGCCGAGACGATCGGAAAGGAAATTCCGGCCGATGCGCAGGACGTCACCATCACCCAGTCGTCGGGCCGCATCGAGACCTTCGTGACGGTCGGCAAGCCCTCGGCGCTCAAGCCGATCGGCCAGGGGTTGGAGCTCGTCGTGGCCGGCAGCCCGACCGACCTGGTCAAGGGCGAGAAAGCCAGCTTCACGCTGAACCTGGACGGTCAGCCCGCGAAGAACCTCGAAGTGACCGTGACCGCCGGCAACACGCAGTACCGCGACAAGCTCGAGGAGATCAAGCTCAAGACTGACGACAAGGGCCAGTTCAGCGTGACCTGGCCGACCGCCGGCATGTACTGGCTCGACGCCAGCACCAAGGACAACAAGACCACCGTGCCGCAAGCCAAGGAACGCCGCCTGAGCTATGCGGCCACCCTTGAAGTGATGCCCTGACACCAGCGCGCACCCTTGGGAATTTCCTTCAGCACCTGGCGCGCAGGCGGCTACGCCAACGCGGCCGTACCGCGCCGCGCCGACCCGGCCACCCTGCAGCAGTTGGGCGGGCAGACGATGGGCACGACCTGGTCGCTGCGCTTCGACAACCCGCGGATGCTTCCGCTGGAGCAGGTGCGCGAAGCGGTAGAAGCTGCGCTTGCGCGGGTCGTCGCGCAGATGAGCCACTGGGAGCCGGCGTCGGACATCAGCCGTTTCAACCGCGCGCCCGCGGGCTCGCGTCATGTGTTGCCCAAGGAGTTCACCGAAGTGATGGCCTGCGCCTTTCACTGGGCGCGCGCCAGCGCAGGCGCGATCGATCCGACTGTCGGTCCGCTGGTCGCTTGCTGGGGATTCGGTCCTGATGCAGATCCGAGCGGCCTGCCCGCACCCGAAGTTCTTGCCGCGGCGCGCGCGCGTACCGGCTGGCAGCGGCTGGAATTCGATGAGGCATGTGGCGCCCTGCTGCAGACGGGCGGCATCGCGCTCGACCTCTCGGGCATCGCCAAGGGCTTCGCCGTCGACCACGGGATCGAGGCTTTGCGCGGACTCGGCCTCACCGACCTGCTGCTCGAAATCGGCGGAGAACTGCGCGGCATCGGTCGTCGCCCCGACAGCCAACCGTGGCAGGTGCTGATCGACGGCGAATCGCCCGCCGCGCAGCGCATTGCATTGGCCGACATGGCCATCGCCACGTCGGGCGACCGCTGGCATCGCCGTGAGCACGAGGGACGCCGCTGGTCGCACACCATCGATCCGCGCAGCGGCGAACCGGTCGCGCACGCGTTGGCGAGCGTCACGGTGCTGCACGCGCAATGCATGCAGGCCGACGCGCTGGCCACCGTGCTGACCGTGTTGGGACCGGACGATGGCGTGTCCTTCGCGGAGCAGCACGACGTGGCGGCCCTGTTCGTCAGCCACGACGATGCGTCGCCAGGGCTGCGCACTCCACGCGCCACGCGCGCCTGGCTCGCGCAGGCCAGCGCATGAGCGAGGCGATGTTGCGCGCCCTGGGTGCGGGTGCCACGGCGGCGGCCTACACGGCGCTCTGTCTTGCCGTCTATGCGCGCCAGCGGCGGCGGCGCACGGCGGCCGTCCGCGAGGCGGCGTCGCTCTCGGCCAACGGCGACACCGCCCCCACCCTTGTGCTGTTCGCAAGCCAGACCGGCCAGGCAGAGACGATCGCCTGGCAGACGGCGCGGCAGCTGCGTGCGGCGGGCACGTCGGTGCGCGTGATGGAGCTCAACGCCCTGGACGCCGCCACGCTCGGTTCCGCGAGCCGGGCGCTCTTCGTGGCCAGCACGTACGGTGAAGGCGATGCGCCCGACAGCGCCAGCGTGTTCGCCGAACGCGTGATGGGCTCGCCTGTCACCCTGCCTTCGCTTCGCTATGCCGTGCTGGCACTGGGCGACCGCCAGTACAAGAACTTTTGCGGCTTCGGCCGCGCGCTCGACGCGTGGCTGCATGCGGCGGGCGCGAGCCGCGACTTCGAATGCATGGAGGTCGACAACAGCGATCCGGTCGCGCTGGCCGCCTGGCAGGTCCGGTGGGGCGACGCTGCCATCGACCATGAAGATCCGGCCGGCGCATTCGCGCCATGGCGGCTTGCCAGGCGTGAGCTGCTCAACGCCGGCAGTGCCGGTGCGCCAGTCTTCCAGTTGGGCCTGGTGCCGCAAGCGGGTGCGATACCCCCATGGGCTTCCGGCGACCTGGTGCAGATCGCCGTTGCGAGCGATCCGGCACGGCCGCGCGACTACTCGATCGCTTCGCTGCCTACTGACGGCCAATTGCAGTTGCTGGTGCGGCAGGAGCAGCATCCCGACGGCACCCTTGGCACCGCGTCGGGCCTGCTCACCTCGACGCTCGCGGTCGGCGACACCGTCGCACTGCGCCTGCAAGCACATCGCACCTTCCGCCTCGACGGCAACGAGACACGGCCGCTCATCCTCATCGGCAACGGCACCGGGCTGGCTGGCCTGCGCGCCCATCTGCGCGCCCGCGCGGCGGCAGGTCGGTGCGACAACTGGCTGGTGTTCGGCGAGCGGCAGGCGGCCCACGACTTCCTGTGCCGCGAGGAGATCGAAGCCTGGCAGGCCAGCGGAGTGCTGGGGCGGCTCGACATGGTGTTTTCGCGCGACCAACCCGAACGTCTCTACGTGCAGCATCGGCTGCTGCAATCGGCCGATGCGTTGCGCGCGTGGCTGCACAACGGCGCGGCGGTCTACGTGTGCGGGAGCCTCCAAGGCATGGCGTCGGGGGTGGACGCGGCACTGCGGCAGATTGCCGGTGAATCGCTTTGGAGCGACCTGTTGGCGTCGGGACGCTATCGCCGCGACGTCTACTGAGGCCGTTTTCCAGGCCGCCGGGACGGTTCCTGCAGTTGCTCGGGAACAACAAAACTGCGAACTTTTAAGTTAAACGCCATGGCAGTGAGTCCAAAGTTATTGCGAAACACTATCATTCGCACCGCTTTGCATCCGCTGCAAATCAACTCACCCAGCCAGTCCGCCTGCGTCGCTAGAGCACCCGGACATCGCCAGTCGAGTTCTCCCTGCCGCCCCTTTCGGAGATAACTACATGGCCTATATCAAAAGCCGCAAACACGCCGTCGCGCGCGCCGTTCCCCGCCTCTCCGGCGCTGCTGCCGCCACGCTGATGGCCATTGCGGCCCCCGCCGCATTCGCCCAAGCCGGCGCCTCGCTGCCTGAAATCCGCGTGCAGGACACTCCTGCAGCCGACTACAAGGCCGACACCTCGGCCAATCCCAAATTCACCGCGCCGCTGCTGAACACGCCGCAAACCGTCCAGGTGATCAAGGAACAGGTCATCCGCGAACAGGGCGCTACGACGCTGACCGAAGCGCTGCGCAACACGCCCGGCGTGGGCACCTTCTTCCTCGGGGAGAACGGCAACACGAACACCGGCGACGCCGTCTTCATGCGCGGCTTCGACAGTTCGAGCAGCATTTTCGTCGACGGTATTCGCGACCTCGGCTCGATCTCGCGCGACGTGTTCAACATCGAGCAGGTCGAAGTCGTGAAGGGCCCGTCGGGCACCGACGTGGGCCGCACCTCGCCCACCGGCTACATCAACCTCGTCACCAAGAAGCCGAAGCTCGAAGACAGCTTCGTGGGCTCGATCGGTTTCGGCAGCGCCGACTACAAGCGCGGCAGCATCGACTGGAACAAGTCCCTCAGCAGCGACAACGGCATCGGCGCCGCATTCCGCCTGAACGCCGTGGTGGAAGACGCGGGCGTTGTGGGCCGCGACTTCGTCAAGAACAAGCACACGGCCATCGCACCGTCCATCGCGCTTGGCCTGAATTCGCCCACGCGCTTCTACTTCGACTACCTGCACGTGGACCAGGACAACGTCCCCGACGGCGGCGTGCCGACCATCGGCCTGCCCAGCTACTCGAACCCCGATCCGACGGCACTCGGCGCACGTCGCCGCAGCTTCCTGAACTACGCCGCGCCGGTCGATCCCAAGAATTTCTACGGCACGGCCTACGACTTCAACAAGGTGACGGCGGACATGTTCACCGCGCGCGTCGAGCACGACTTCACGCCCGACGTCACGCTGCGCAACACCACGCGCTACGCCAAGACGAAGCAGGACTACATGCTGACGTCGTTCATGCTCGGCGGCCTCACGGCCACCGGTGCGCGGCCAGCGACTGGCACGGCGTTCCTCGATACGCCGGTTCCCGGCCTGCCCTCCACCTGGTCGGTCACACGCAACTCGCCGACCAACAAGAACCAGGAAAACACGATCTTCGTCAACCAGACGAACGTGACCGCCAAGTTCGACACCGGCGGCGTGAGCCACTCGCTCAGCGCGGGCGTCGAACTCATTCGGGAAGAGCAGACGAACCTGGGCTACTTCGCTCCCGGCGCCACGTTCAACGGCAAGGTCGTGCAGAACGGCGCCTGGCCGGCCGCGAACCTCTACGCGCCCAACCCCTATGTCAACGGCTACAGCCGCATCCAGAGCGGCGCCGACAGCAAGGGCGTGACCAACACCGTCGGCCTCTATGCCTTCGACACGGTCAAGCTCAACGAGCAGTGGCAGATCACGGGCGGCCTGCGCTTCGACCACTACAACACCTCGTTCCAGGGCTCGACGCTGTCGACCGCGACGACCAATCCGGGCCTGCCGGTCGGCACGCTCGTGCCTTCGTCGCTCAAGCTCTCGGACAACCTGTTCACCGGCAAGATCGGCGTGGTCTACAAGCCCGCGAAGAACGGCAGCATCTACGCGGCCTATGGCACGTCGGCCCAACCGCCGGGCGGCGCGAACTTCTCGCTGTCGGCCGCCGGCTCGGGCAACAGCGCCGCGCGCACCGACTTCCTGCCGCAGAAGGCCAAGACCTTCGAAGTCGGCACGAAGTGGGACGTGATGAACGACAAGCTGTCGCTGACCGGCGCGATCTATCGCACGGACGTGAGCAACGAAGTGGTGCAGGACCCGACCAACACGGCGGCCTTCTACCAGAGCGGCAAGAAGCGCGTTCAGGGCATCGAGTTGGGCCTGGCGGGCAGCATCACCGAGCGCTGGGGCGTGACGGCCGGGTTCACGACGATGGACACGAAGGTCCAGAACGGCCCGAACGTCACGGCCGACGGCACGAACGTGCTGGTCTACACCCCGAAGAACGCCTTCACGGCCTGGACCACCTACCAGTTTCCGTTCGGCCTGACCATCGGCGGCGGCGCGCGCTACAACGGCAAGCTGCATCGCGGTACCGACGGCGCGGTGGGCACGCCGCTGTACATCGACTCGTATTGGGTGTTCGACGCCATGGCGTCCTACCGCATCAACAAGAACGTCGATGTCCAGCTGAACATCTCCAACCTGTTCGACAAGCAGTACGCAGCAGCCATCAACAAGAGCGGCTACCGCTACACGCCGGGGACGCCCCGTTCGGCAAAGATCACCGCGAACTTCGCGTTCTGATCCTTGCTGCCGGGCTCTCCCGGCACGGTGCGAAACTCGAGCCCCGGCCTCTCGCCGGGGCTTTTCTCTTTGCGGAGTGCCTGAAAAATGATGCTGCATGTGCCCGACGTTCTGAGTCCCGACCAGGTGCGCGAAATGCGCGTGGCGCTGGATGCCACGAACTGGATCGATGGCCGCGAAACCGTGGGCGAACAGGGCGCGCAGGTCAAACGCAATCGGCAATTGCCGGAGTCGTCGCCCGTCGGCCGCGAACTCGCCAACACGGTACTGGCTGCGCTGGCGCGTCATTCGCTTTTCTTTTCAGCAGCGCTGCCCTCGCGCTTCGTCCCGCCGCTCTTCAACCGCTACGAGGGGGGCGAGCACTATGGCGTTCACGTCGACGGTGCGGTCCGCGCGCTGCCAGGAAGCGGTCAGCAACTGCGCACGGACCTGTCATGCACGCTGTTCCTGTGCGACCCGGAGGACTACGACGGCGGGGAACTCGAGGTGATCGATACCTACGGGTCGCACGAGGTCAAGCTGCCGGCTGGCGATCTCATTCTTTATCCGGCGAGCAGCCTGCATCGCGTTCACCCCGTGACGCGCGGGGCGCGTGTTTGCTCGTTCTTCTGGCTTCAGAGCATGGTGCGCAACGACCAGCAACGCAGCATGCTGTTCGAACTCGACCAGAACATCCATAAATTGCGCGCCCGGCTCGGCGAATGCGAAGAGACGGTGGCGCTCACGGGCCACTATCACAACCTTTTGCGGCTCTGGTCGGAGGTGTAGCGGCTTGCCGAAATCCTCGCAAAGCCCAGTAACACCATAGTTATTGCAAATGCGACGGATTCTTATTTATAATGAGGCGACCAACAGCCAGCCAACTGCCGCTTTCACAGCCATGATCGTTTGCGTCTGCCGCCGAGTTTCCGACCGTGAAATCGCACGTCATGTGCGAGCCGGCATGACATTCGACGAAGTCCAATTCGAGCTGGGCGTGGCCACCCAGTGTGGCCAATGTGAAGGTTGTGCGCGCGATATCGTCGCGCAGTGCAGCGCTTCGCACCCGGTCGCCGCACTGAATCGCGAATCGGGTCCGAGGGCGATCCAGCTTGCCAGCTCCATCACGGAAAGCAAGGCATGGAACTCGTCTCGGCACTCGGCGGCAGCCTGATCCTGGTTGCAGGCTCGGTCTGGTGGATTTTTCGCAAGTAACGTCGTAGCGGTTTTGCTGCAATCGGGGCACGTTTTGCCGTCCCCGCACTCGAATGGTTGATCGTGTCTGACCGCTTTGCCCCCCCTCCCTCGGTTTTTGGCCTCTCGCGCAACGTCGTCATTGCGAGCGGTGTTGTCCTGTTTCACGCGGCGGCGCTCTGGGCCTTGCAAAGCGGCCTGCTGCGGCGGGCCGCCGAAGTGGTGATTCCGATTGAAATAATGAGCCAGTTCGTCGAGCCACCGAAGCCCAAGGTGGACCCGCCACCCCCGCCGCCCCCACCGCCGAAGGCGACCAAGTCGCCGCCTCCTCCGCGGCCGCAGGCCATTCGCGAGCCCAAGCCGACACCCGCGCCCTCCGCTCCGATCGGAACCACGGAACCACCGCCACCGCCCGCTCCTCCGGCACCAGAACCCGCCCCTCCGGCACCACCCTCGCCGCCGCCCGCACCACCCGCTGCGCCCAAGGTCGTCGAGATCACCGCCGCGCAAGCGCAGTGGCTGCGTAAACCCGCCCCTCGACGCCCTACCCTGAGCGACCGGCTCGGCGAATACGGCACCGTGGTCATCGCGGTCTATTTCACTCGAAATGGCACCGTGAGACGCACCGAGATCCAGAAATCCAGCGGCTACGACCGGCTGGACAAGGCAGCCCGTGATGCTGTCGCACTGTCCTCACTGACCGTGTCGCAACACCCCAACGCGAGCGAAGACACGCTTTTCATGCTTCCAGCGTCCATTATTTTTGATCAACCCAAGTAACAAGAAGGCACTTCTATGGACTCCCAATTCGGCTTGATGAACGTCTGGAATCAGGGCGATTTCGTCACCAAGGCCGTCGCGGTGCTATTGATCGGCATGTCGCTGGCATCGTGGATCGTGATCGTCGTCAAGGCGCTCGACGTCATCAAGTACAAGCGCCTTGCAAAGCATTCGCAGGACTTCTGGCACAGCGAAGACTTCGCCACCGCGTTGAACAAGCTCGGCAAGGACGACAGCAACCCCTTCCGCGCGCTGGCGCTCGAAGGCCGCGAAGCGGCGGCACACCACCGCAACACCAAGGCTCACCTGCACGATGCGCTCGACGTGAGCGACTGGATCACGCGCGCGCTGCGCAATGGCATCGACGCGTTCACCGCTCGCCTTCAAACCGGCCTCGCCATCCTGGCGTCGGTGGGTTCCACGGCACCTTTCATCGGCCTGTTCGGCACGGTGTGGGGCATCTATCACGCGCTGATGAGCATCGGCTCGGCCGGCCAGGCCACCATCGACAAGGTGGCAGGCCCGATCGGCGAGGCGCTGATCATGACGGCGTTGGGCCTGGCAGTGGCGATTCCCGCCGTGCTCGGCTACAACGCATTGGTTCGCGGCAACAAGTTCGTGCTGACCAAGCTCAACAGCTTTGCCCACGATCTGCACGCCTACTTTGTCACCGGCGCCCGCGTGCAAAGCGGTAGCGGCGATGCCATCGTGGTTCCGCTCAAGAAGGGCTGAGCACCATGGCCTTCGGAACACAAGACGAACCCGATGAGGTGATGAACGAGATCAACATGACGCCGCTGGTCGACGTCATGCTGGTGCTCCTGATCATCTTCATCATCACCGTGCCGGTGATGAAGCACGCGGTCAACATCGACCTTCCTCGCGCCAGCAGCGAGCCCGAGCAGCCCAAGCCGCAGAACATCCTGTTCAGCGTCACGGCCGATGGAAGCTACTACTGGAACGAAACGAAGATCGACGATAGCGAATTGCCCAACCGCCTCGCCGCCGAAGCAGCCAAGGAGCCGCAACCCGAGTTGCATATCCGCGGCGACAAGGCCGTGCGCTATGAGCGTGTGGCCAAGGCCATGTCGGAAGCGCGGGAAGCGGGCGTGCGCAAGATCGGTTTCATCACAGAACCCGACGCGAAGTGATCTGAATTCGAAGCGTGTGAAAAAAATCAATCTTCGCGATTGACTTCTTGTTGAGAATCATTATCATTCACTCATCGCTTCGATACGGGAACTCCAAATGCCAGCCACACCGAACGCCTTCACTGTTCTGAACCATCCTTCGCTCGACCAATCGGGTGGCGGTCATGCGTCGATCCAGGCATCGCGTCCGGTGCCGATGGTCGAAAGCACGGAGCTTCTCAAGGGAAGCAAGACCGTGGGCATCATGCACAACGGTTCGCTCTACCGGCTTCAAGCCACCAAACTCGGCAAGCTGATCCTGACCAAATAAGTCACCCAGCCCGCCCTTCGCGCAAGTTTCATCGTGGGGCGACTCAAGGAGATTCATCTCCGAAGGGTCGTTTTTTGCTAGCCAACGGTTCGCCGACTAGCCAAGCTTTTTTTCACGCTGAACGCTCCAAAGAAAACGCCGACCTCGAAGTCGGCGTTTTGCTTTGTGCAGAGAGAGGAAGACTCAGAGGCCGATCGCAGCGATGCCAGCCTTGGCAATCTGCGCGTCTTCGTTCGATTTCACGCCGCTCACGCCGACCGCGCCGATGACTTGGCCATCCTTCACGATCGGCACGCCGCCTTCGAGCAGGCCCTTGAACGCAGGCGCCGTCAGGAACGCCGTGCGGCCGCCATTGATGATGTCTTCATAGACCTTGCTCTCGCGCCGGCCCAGGGCCGCCGTGTGTGCCTTAGCGGGGGCGATGTGCGAGGACACGGCCGCAGCGCCGTCAAGGCGTTGAAGCCAGAGCAGGTTGCCGGCATCGTCCGAGATCGCGATGGTCACGGCCCAGTTGTTCTTGAGGGCCTCGGCTTCGGCCGCTGCGGCGATGACCTTGACGTCGGCGAGTTCGAGGAATGATTTGGTCTTCATGTTGAGCTCAGGTTGCGTAAAAACCCGACAGCATAACGGCCACTCGCCTCGAAACGCCCGGGCCGCTTAAGAACAACCCCGATACGGTCTTTCAGGAGCCCTCCTCTTGCAGACACCTAGAATGCGCCCAACTGCGTAGCAGCAACCACAGGAGCTTCGGCCATGAACGACCGCGTCACCACCCTCGACACTTCCACTGGCTACGGCCAGACGTTGCCGCAGGCGGAGCGCCAACGCGTCCTGCGCAACACCTACTGGCTGTTGGCACTGAGCATGCTGCCCACCGTGCTGGGCGCCTGGCTCGGCGTGAGCACCGGCCTCACGCGCTCGCTCACCGGCGGACTCGGCCTGATCGTCTTCCTCGGCGGCGCATTCGGTTTCATGTTCGCCATCGAGAAGACCAAGAACTCGGCTGCCGGCGTACCGGTGCTGCTGGCCTTCACCTTCTTCATGGGCCTCATGCTCTCGCGCCTGATCGCGATGGTGCTCGGCTTCAAGAACGGCTCCGAACTCGTCATGACGGCCTTCGGTGGCACGGCCGGCGTGTTCTTCGTGATGGCCTCTCTGGCCACCTTCATCAAGCGAGACCTGTCGGGCATGGGCAAGTTCCTGTTCGTCGGCGCGATGGTGCTGATGTTCGGCGCGATCATCAACGTGTTCGTCGGCTCGACCACGGGCATGCTGGTCATCTCGGTGGCGGCCATCGGCATCTTCTCGGCCTACATGCTCTATGACCTCAAGCAGATCATGGACGGCGGCGAAACCAACTACATCACCGCCACGCTGGCCCTGTACCTGGACCTGTTCAATGTGTTCCAGAGCCTGCTGGCGCTCTTGGGCATCTTCGGCGGCGAACGCGACTGAGCGAGCGAAAACAGCGCTCGAAAACAAAGGGGCCCCGAGGGGCCCTTTTTCATTCCAGGTCGAAGACGGCGATCGACTCGACGTGCGCCGTGTGCGGGAACATGTTGACCACTCCCGCGAACGTGCATCGGTACCCCGCCTGATGCACCAGCAGACCTGCATCGCGCGCCAGCGTCGACGGGTTGCAACTCACGTAGACGATGCGCTTGGGCTGCGTCCAGCCGTCGGTGCGCAGTTCAGGTTGCTGATGAAGATCAGCCATCGCCTTGGCCAGCGCGAAAGCGCCTTCGCGCGGCGGATCGACCAGCCACTTGTCGGCACTGCCATCGGCCACCAGCATGGCCGGCGTCATCTCGAACAGATTGCGTGCCACGAATTGCGTCGCCGAAAGCGCTCGACGCGCACTCGTCGCAGGCTGGTTCTTCTTGAAGTTGTCGGTCGCGCGCGCCACCAGCGTGTCGCTGCCTTCGATGCCCAGCACCTCGCGCGCCCGGCTCGCCAGCGGCAGGGTGAAATTGCCCAGCCCGCAGAACCAGTCGATGACACGCTCGTCGGACTGCACGTCGAGCAGGCGAAGCGCCTTGCCCACCAGCGCGCGGTTGATGTGCGGATTGACCTGCGTGAAGTCGGTCGGCTTGAACGGCATCGTCACGCCGAATTCGGGCAGGCGGTACGCCAGCGGCGTGCCGCCTTCTTCCAGCAGCTTCACCGTCTCCGGCCCCTTGGCCTGCAGCCACCATTGCACGCCTTCGTTCTTTGCAGCAAACGCCTTCAGCCGGTCGATATCGGCGCCCGACAGGGGCTGCAGATGCCGCAGCACCAAGGCAATGGCACCGAGCGCCGTGGAGCCCGGCGCGTCGCCGCAGGCCAGTTCGATCTGCGGGCAGGTCTCGCGGGCGTCCATCGAGCCGATCAACGCGCGCAGGGGCATCAGCATGTCGCTGACCTGCCTGGGCAGCACGGGGCACACCTGCATGTCGGCCAGGTAGCGGCTCTTGCGCTCGTGAAAGCCGATCAGCACCGTGCCCTTCTTGACCACATGGCGCACCGACAGGCGCGCGCGGTAGCGGTAGTGCCATGCCGGCCCTTCGAGCGGGCGCAGCACGTTGTCGGGGCGCACCTTGCCCAGGTGCCACAGGTTGTCCTCCATCGCGCGCTGCTTCACGGCCACTTGCGCGGCGGCGTCCAGGTGCTGCATCTTGCAGCCGCCGCACGCGCCGGTGTGCAGGCCGAAATGCGGGCAGCCCGGGCGCACCCGCTGCGACGATTCGCGCCGGATGGTGGTGACCGTGCCCTGCTCCCAGTTGTTCTTGCGGCGATGGACGTTGAACTGCACTTCCTCGAAAGGCAATGCGCCTTCGATGAACACGACCATGCCGTCGGCCTTGTGGGAAACGCCCTGCGCGTCGAGGTCGAGCGACTCGACCTTCAGCCATTCTTCGCCGGGATTCGTGGGGACTTTCTTTTCTTCGATGGATTCCGTCATCCCCCGATTGTCTCAGTGCGGCCGCCCCGCTTTTTCGCCCCGCTAGAACAGCGCGTCCCGCCCGATGCCAGAGCGGGCCAGCTGCCGCCGCATCTTGGCGAGCGCCTCGTTCTGGATCTGCCTGACGCGCTCCCGCGTGAGGCCCAGGCGCACGCTCAGCACCTCGAGCGTCTCAGGCTCGCGGTCATGCAGGCCGTAGCGGCCTTCCAGCACCTCGCGCTCGCGCGCATCGAGCGCGTGGACCCACTGGTCGAGCAGGCGCTCCACCTCGTGCGCCTGCGTCACGCCGCTCGGATTGCCCTGCTCGTCGTCGGACGCCACCGTGTCGGCGAGCGTGAAGCCCTCGTCCCCGCGTGCATCGCCGGCATCGAGCGAGCGCGGCGCTTCGGAAAGCGCCAGCAGGTCGGCCACCTCCTGCACGTCGCGGCCGAGCAGCGCGGCGATGTCTTCCACGCGCACGCCGTCGGGACGGCGCGCAACAAACTCCGCATCCCCTTCGAGCGTGCGACGGGCCCGCAGCACCTGCTGCAGTTCGCGCACCACGTGCACCGGCAGGCGAATGGCGCGCGCCTGCGTCATGACCGCGCGTTCGACCGACTGGCGGATCCACCAGGTTGCATACGTGGAGAAACGAAAGCCGCGCTCGGGCTCGAACTTGGTGATGGCATGCATCAGCCCGAGATTGCCCTCTTCGATGAGATCCGACAGCGGCACGCCTCGGCCCAGGTAGCCTTTGGCGATGTTGACCACGAGCCGGAGGTTGTGCTCGATCATCGATTGCCGAGCCGCGAAATCGCCGGACCGCGCGGCGCACGCCGTCTGGAATTCCTCGTCGGGGGTGAACAGTTCGGTGCGCCGGACCTGACGCAGGTAGATGGTCAGCGCGTCTGCGCCTTCGCCGCCGATCAGATCGGCCATGGGGCCGCGCGGCAGCGCCGCGTTGAGCGCTAGGGGGTCGGCGGGGACCGCCTCGTCGGGCGAGATGTCCTTGTCGCCAGCAGACCGGCCGCCTCGGCCCGCCAGCCCGCGCACGGGCAGCGTGCGACGGGGGCGGGAGGCAGCCATGGCATCACCGGCCGGGCAGGTAGCGCGACGGGTCGACGGGCTTGCCCTGGCGGCGGATCTCGAAATGCAGCTTCACGCGATCGGCGTCGCTGTTGCCCATTTCGGCGATCTTCTGGCCCTTCTGAACCGACTGGTCTTCCTTCACGAGCAGCGTCTGGTTGTGCGCATACGCCGTGAGGTAGGTGTTGTTGTGCTTCAGGATGATCAGGTTGCCGTAGCCGCGCAGGCCTGCGCCGGCATACACCACGCGCCCGTCGGCCGCGGCCAGCACGGGGTCGCCCGCCTTGCCGCTGATGTCGTAGCCCTTGTTCTTGGCTTCGTCGAAGCCGGCGATCAGCGAGCCGCTCGCGGGCCAGATCCAGCCGAGATCTTCGTCGCCCGAGCTCCCGCTGCCGGGACTTGCGGGAGACGCCGTGACGGGCGCCGCCGGCTTGACCGGTGCGCTCGCACCGCTCGCCGGAACCGGCGCCACCACCGAAGGCGGCGTCACCGGCTTGGCGACTGCGCCTTCCGAACCCGAAGCTGCGGGAGCGATTGCAACGGCCGTGCCCGAACCCGATGGCGGGATCACGCGCAGCACCTGGCCCACTTCGATCAGGTCGGGGTTGTCCAGGTTGTTCCAGCGGGCGATGTCCTGCCAGCGCTGTCCGGTCTCGCTGCCGATGCGGCGGATGGTGTCGCCGGGGCGCACCGCGTAGTAGCCCGGCTTGCCGTAGTTCTCGATGCCCGCAAGCGGCTTGCCGTTGGCATCGACGGTGATGGGAGAACCACCTGGCGTGGCACCAGGCGCCCGCGTCATGGTGCCGCGGTCCTCGACGGGCGCCGGCCCGCGCGGTGCGGAGCAGCCCGCGATCACGAGCACAACGGCCAACGTGATGCCCGCGAACAAACTCCGATTGCCAAAACCCTGCATTTGTTATTCCTTCAAGCGATGCCCGATTTTAGGGGGACAAAGTGAACCGCCTCAAGAATGAGGCGCTCCAGTCCACGGGCGGTCTTGTCGATGACGACGAGGGCCTGTCCGCCCCTGGCCGAATGGGTCGGCGCGACGATGCGTCCGCCGACCGCGAGTTGTTCGATCCAGGCCTCTGGAACGGCTTCGCCGCCGGCGGCCGCGATGATGCCTGCGTAGGGCGCGCCCTTGGCATAGCCGACCATTCCGTCGCCCAGCATCAAGTGCACCGTGGCCAGCCGGAAGTGCCGCAGATTGGCCCGCGCACGCTCGTGCAGGCCGCGCAGGCGCTCGATGCTGTAGACCTCGGTCGCCACGTGGTTCAGCACTGCGGCCTGGTAGCCGCAGCCGGTGCCGATCTCCAGCACGCGGCCCAGGCGCTCCTGCGGCTTGCCGGCCAATGCGGGCGCTGCGAGCAGCAGTTCGATCATGCGGGCCACGACGCTGGGCTTGGAGATGGTCTGCCCGAGGCCGATCGGCAGGCTCGTGTCTTCGTACGCCTGGTTGACCAGCGCACTGTCGACGAAACGATGCCGCTCGACGGCCCCCATCGCACGCAGCACGCGCGGATCGGAGACGCCCTGCGCCGCGAGCTTTTGCACCATGCGGTTGCGCACGGCATCGGAAGCCATCGAGGGCGTGGACGGAACCATGGGCTTGGCCGGCACGGCGGGCAAGCGCCCGCGCGTGGCGGCCGAAGCGGTGGGTGTCAGTCGAACCGGAAAACTGGGCCGTTGCGTGGCCATGTCAATTGCCGAGACGGGCCACCGTCTCGCGCCATTGGCCCAGGTTGGCGTGGTCGGTCAGGTCGATCTGCAGCGGCGTGAGCGCGATGTGGCCGGCAGCGGTGGCGTGGAAGTCGGTGCCCTCGCCGCTGTCCTTGGCGCCGCCGGCGCCGGCGATCCAGTACATCGTCTCGCCGCGCGGACTGTCCTGCGTGATCACTTTCTCCGCCGCATGGCGGCGGCCGAGCCGGCAGACCTTCACCGGCTTCAGCTCGTCGAAGGGGCGGTTCGGCACGTTCACATTGAGCAGGAAGGCGGGGCCGCCGAACATCTTCTCGCGCTCGATCTGCTGCACCAGTCGCCGTGCCACCTGCGCGGCCGCATCCACGTGGGCCCAGCCCTTTTCGATCTGCGAGAAAGCAATGGCCGGGATGCCGAAGAGGTAAGCCTCCATGGCCGCGCCGACGGTGCCTGAATAGATGGTGTCGTCGCCCATGTTGGCGCCGTTGTTGATGCCCGAGACCACAAGGTCGGGCCGGTAGTCCAGCAGGCCCTTGAGCGCGATGTGCACGCAATCGGCCGGCGTGCCCGTCACATAGCGGAAACCGTTGTGCGCCTTGTGCACGTAGAGCGGGGCGGCCAGGGTCAGTGCGTTCGACTTGGCGCTGTTGTTGTGTTCGGGTGCGACCACCTCGACTTCGGCAATGTCCTTGAGCGCGTCGTGCAGTGCGACGATGCCCGGCGCCTGGAAGCCATCGTCATTGGAAATAAGTATCTTCATGGTGCTTTTCGATGCACCGGATTGTAGGCGTCGGGTGCGTCGCAGCAGGGACAAGGGCGCCCCGCCGCGACACCTATCATGCCCGCAGTCATTGCCTCAACATTACCCATCCGAAGGAGACCCGAGCATGCACGCATGGCTTTGCGAAAACCCCGTTGGCGTCGACGCACTCACCTGGAAAGAACTGCCGACACCCACGCCGGGCCCGGGGCAGGTGCTGATCGAGATCAAGGCGGCGAGCCTGAATTTCCCCGACCTGCTGATCGTGCAGAACAAGTACCAGATGAAGCCGCCCCTGCCCTTCGTTCCCGGCTCGGAATACGCGGGCGTCATCCAGGCCGTCGGCGAAGGCGTGACGCACCTGAAGGTGGGCCAGAACGTGGCGTGCCTCTCGGGCACCGGTGGCTTCGGAACGCACACGCTGGCCCCCGCGGCGCTGTGCATGCCGCTGCCCGAGGGCTTCGGCCATGTCGACGCGGCCGCGTTCATCATGATCTACGCCACCTCGTGGCACGCGCTGATGGACCGCGCGCAGCTCAAGGCCGGCGAAACCGTGCTGGTGCTGGGCGCAGCTGGCGGCGTGGGAACCGCAGCCATCCAGATTGCAAAAGCCGCCGGAGCGAAGGTGATTGCAGCCGCCTCCACCGACGAGAAATGCGAACTCTGCCGTTCCATTGGCGCCGACGCCACGATCAACTACACGACGCACGCATTGCCCAACGGCTTTCGCGATGCCGTGAAGGCCGCAACCGACGGCAAGGGCCCGGATGTCATTTACGACCCCGTGGGTGGCGATTTTGCAGAGCCCGCTTTTCGTTCCATTGGCTGGCGCGGCCGCTATTTGGTGGTGGGTTTTGCGTCGGGTCCCATTCCATCGCTGCCATTGAATCTGACCCTGTTGAAAGGCGCTTCGCTCGTGGGTGTGTTCTGGGGCGATTTCGCCAGGCGCGAACCCAAGGCCAATGCGCAGATGATGGCCGAATTGGCGCAGTGGTACGGCCAGGGAAAGATCAAGCCGGTGATCGACAGCACGATGCCGATGGCCGAATTGAAGGCCGCCTATGCGCACATGGGCTCGCGCGGCGTCAAAGGAAAACTCGTGATGGTGAACTGAGCGAGGCGCGCTTCGGCGCCCAATAAAAAAGCCCGCATGCGCGGGCTTTTTTATTGATAAAAGTTCGGCGATTCGCAGCGCTTACTTGATCTCGTAATCGGAAAGCGACTTGCCGGCAGCCAATGCTTCGGTGACCCAGCGCGGCTTGCGGCCACGGCCACCCGACCAGGTTTCGCCCGTCGGGCCACGGTATTTGGCGGCTGCCTTGGGTGCTGCAGCACCTGCGGCGCGCTTGGCAGCCGGACCGCGGCCGCCCAGTTTCAGGTCGGAAGCGGTCAAACCGAATTCCGCAATCTTCTTGCGCAACTCCTCGATCACGCCCGAGCGTTCCTGGTTGCGCAGGTCTTCGGCCTGCTTGCGCAATTGCGCAATCTGCTCGTCGTGCTTCTTGATCTGGGAATTGATATCGGCGAGTGTCGAAGCCATTGTTGGACTCCTGAAAATTGAAAACGGGTGGATTTTAATTCAATTTGCATTTGCCACAAGTGCATCGGCTGCAGAAAAAATGGATGCCCAATGGATCAATGCAACAGCGCGCAACGCAAAACGCATCGCTTTGGCGGTGTATATCGAGGGAGAACAGGGGAGGAAAGTCAGCGGACAACTGCTTGCAGCGAGCAGTGCGCCGGAAATGACAACGCCGGGTAAACCCGGCGTTGGAATCCCTGAATGCTATTGCGCAATAGCGGCAGGGAGATATTTTTTGGGGTGGCTGATGGGACTCGAACCCACGACGACCAGAATCACAATCTGGGACTCTACCAGCTGAGCTACAGCCACCGCAGAGCCCGCAATTGTAGCGTCAAAAATCGCCCTTTCGGCTTCAACAGGCTGCGACGTGGTTTGAAATTCACATTCAGCCTGCCGCCAGAGGGCCAGAAGCCCCGACGTTCTCCTCTGTCTTGATCGAGCCATCGGATCGCTCGCACGTGCCGATCAGAAGACCGCTGGCCACGGCGTGGTCGCGCAATTCGCCGAATACCTCGTCGCGACCCGGCTCTTCGGAAAACACGGGAACACTGTCGAGCGCGAACAGCTGGAAGGCGTAGCGATGCACGCCGTGGCCGGGCGGCGGGTCCGGCGGCAGCCAGGTCGCCTGCAGGCTGGAATTGCGCCCGACGTGCAAGCCGGCGCCCTCCTGGTCGCCGCTGGGAATGGCGGCCTCCACCAACCTGTCGTCTTCGGGCCCCAGGCCCACCACGATGGCATGCACCAGCGGATTCGGCGTGGGCGAGTCGGCATCTTCGACGATCAGCACCAGCGATGCGACGCCCGAAGGCAGCCCCGTCCATTGCAAGGGCGGCGAGACACCCTCTCCATCGGCCGTGTAGCGCGGCGGCATCGGTGCATGGTCGGCGAAGGCCACGCTGGTGAGCGCCACCGACGCCATGCCTTCGCGCAGGCCGAGCGTGTTGAAGACGATGTTGTCCAGGCCGGCGCGCACGCCGTGCAATGCGCGGCCGACGGCTTCGGGTAGTTTTTCAAGCATGCATCCGGTATAGCCCCGCATGCCACCCCGCGCTGTAGGACGCCGCAGCGCCCTCGCCGCCGCCGTTGCGGCAAAAATCCTCGTTCGTCCGCACCGATGCGAACAGCCGGTGCGACCGCTCACATGGCTCCGCTATCATCGACGCGGCCCGCGCAGACGGGCGCGGCTTTTCGCCACTTCCACTTCACCACCAAAGGAATTTCTTCATGAGCATCGTCTGGACTATTCTGATCGGGTTCGTCGTGGGTCTGGTGGCACGCGCCGTCAAGCCGGGAGACGATTCCGCCGGCTTCATCGTCACCACGCTGATCGGCATTGCAGGTTCGCTGATCGTCACCTACGTCGGCCAGGCCATGGGCTGGTACACCGCGGGCCAGGGCGCCGGTTTCATCGCCTCCGTGCTGGGCGCGATCGTGCTGCTGATCCTCTACGGCCTGATCAAGCGCAAGAGCTGATACCCGCGCGGCCTTGCCGAAGCCGCGCAGCGGCCAGGCCGCGAACCCCATGCCCCGCAAGCCACGCGCCAAGCACCACGTCTATGTGGTCGAACTCGACGATCGCGTGTGGAACAGCAGCCGCTTCAGGCGCGCCAACCCCGACTACCAGCTCGGCAAGCCCTTCGTCTATGTGGGCATGACCGGGCTGGACCCCGACATCCGCTTCGACAAGCACAAGGCCGGCATCCAGGCCAACAGCTTCGTGCAGGCGTTCGGCTTGCGCCTGCTGCCGGCGCTCTACGAGCGCTACAACCCGATGCCCTATGACGATGCGCGCCTGATGGAGGTCGACCTCGGCATCGCATTGCGCAAGGCCGGCTACGGCGTCTGGCAGGCCTGACGCGGCGCAGTGCGAATCAGGAATCTCAGGAGTAGGTGACCCAGTCCTCGTACGCCGGACCGTCCAGATGCGGCAGCGTGTTGTACGTCACCAGCATGTGGCGCTTCGGCGTGAATGCGAACTCCGTCACCGAGGTGTTGCGGATGCGCAGGTTGAGCTCGATGGTCGTCTCCGCGCTCGTGCCCAGCACGTGGCCGACCGCCGTGCTGATCGGCCCGCCGCTCGAGACCACCAGCACCTTCGCGCCATGGTGCCTGTCGCGCACATGGTCGAGCGCCGTCGTCACGCCGGCAAGAAAGTCGACATAGCTCGGCATGCCGACCGGCGCCGTCTTGCCCTGCATCCAGGCGCCCAGGCCTTCGCGCAACAGACGGAAGTGATGGCGGTACATCTCGGGCGAGTCGGGCTTCTCGAGCTTGCCTTCGTGGATCGTGGCGATGACCGCCTCGCTGTCGTACTCGTTGAGCCCGGGCCACGGCAGCACGTCGTCGCGTTCCAGTCCCAGGCCCTTGGCAATGCCTTCCCAGGTCTGGCGATGCCGCTTCAAGGTGCCGGTGATGACGGCATCGAACTTCATGCCACGCTCGCGCCAGTACTCGCCCAGGCGCACGGACTGCCGGTGCCCGAGTTCGCTCAGGTTGTCATAGTCGGCAGCGCCAAAACTGGCTTGCCCGTGGCGCACGAGGTAGAGGGTTCCCATGCGCCGGATTCTGGCAAGAAGCGGGAGCGGCGCTTGTCCCACGGGCGACCAAAAAAAGCCCGGGTCATCGACCCCGGCTGCTGTCCTGCAGGGCGCCTTGTCAGCGCGCCGATGCAACAGGCAGCGTGTCCGCCGGCTTCGGCACGAGGATCTCGGCCTTGAAGCGTTCCTTCAGCAGGTTGTAGTAGGCCGCGGCTTCGGCCGCGGTCACCGACTGGCCGACCTGCGCGCTTTCCTGCTGTGCCTGCTCGGGCGGCGGCGGCGTGCGCGGGACCACCTTGGTCACGCGAACCACCGCATAGCCCTGCGTGCCCAGGTCCACGCCCACCAGCGAAGGCAGCTTGGCGGCGTCGGCCCGCAGCGCGGCATCGATCACCGGAACGGGCTGCGACTGCGCATCGATGCGCGAGACCGTGACGGGAGCAGCGAAGGTCGCGCCGTCCGCCTTGGTGGTCCAGGCCGCGAGCTTGGCTTCGCCTTCGGTCCTGGCCAGCACCGCGGCACGCTCGGTGATGAGTTGTGCGCGGATCTTGTCCTTGACCTCGGCCAGCGGAATCGGATGCGCGGGCGTGTACTGCGTCACGCGGCCCGAGGCGAGCTGGCTGGAGCCGACCTCGATCGCCTCGGTGTTCTGCTTGCGCTCGAGCGAGTCGCTGGCGTACAGCGCGCTCAGGAAGTTGCGGCTGGCCAGCGGGCCCTTGGCACCCGGCGCGGGGATGCGCGGGACATTGGTCGCGGTCTGGATCGTGAGCTTGAGCTTTTCCGCGGCCGGCTTGAGGCTGTCGGGTTGCTGGTACACGGCATCGGTGAAGGTCTCGGCGGCCTTCGCGAATTCCTGCGTGGCCTGTGCGGCGCGCACTTCGTTCTCGATGGTGGCACGCACCTGCTCGAAGGGCGGCACCACGGCCGGCTTGATGTCGGTCAGGAGAATGATGTGATAGCCGAACTCGGTTTCGACGAGGCCGCTGATCTCGCCCTTCTTGAGCGCGAACATCGCGTCTTCGAACGGCTTGACCATCGCGCCCTTGGTGACGAAGTCGAGGTCTCCGCCCTTCTCGGCCGAGCCCGGGTCCTGCGAGTTCTTGCGCGCCACGTCGGCGAAGGTGTTCGGCGCCTTCTTCACGTCGGCGAGCAGTTGCTCGGCCTTGGCCTTGGCCTTTTCGCGATCGCCAGCCGACATGCTGGCCGGCGCGGTGATCAGGATGTGGCTCGCACGGCGCTCTTCCTTCGTGCCGAAGCGCGCAGCGTTCTGTTCGTAGTAGGTCTTGAGATCGGCCTCGCTCACGGCGATGTTCTTCTTGGCCGCGTCCAGATCGAGCACGAGGTATTCGATGCTGGCCTGCTCGGGCGCCTGGAACTGCGAGGTGTGGTCCTTGTAATAGGCCTCGATGTCGGCGTCGCTCACGGTCACCTTCGAGGCGAAGTTCTCGGGCGCGAAACGTGCCACCTGGATTTCGCGGCGGTCATAGAAGGCATTGACCGTGGCCGCCACCAGTGCGGGCGGCGTGAGGGCCGTGCCCGATACGCCGAGCAGCACCTGCTGGGTGGACATGTCGGCGCGCACCGAGGCTTCGTACTGTTCGGGCGTGCGGCCCGTCACGCGCAGGAAGGTCTCGCGGTCGAACTTGCCGTCGGGCGTGCGGAAGGACGCAAGGCCCGGGTCCTGCGCAAAGATCCGCGCGAGGCGGTCTTCGGAGACGGTCATGTTCGCCTTGGCGGCGGCTGCAGCCAGCACGCGGTCGCGCACCATGCGCTCCAGCGTGGCATAGCGCAAGGCGTCCGAGTCGAGCACCGTCGGATCGACGTTCGGCGACTGCTGGCGAATGCGGTCCGTCTCGACACGGTGCTGCGCATCCCACTCGGGCTTGGTGATGTCGCCGCCTTCGATGTGGGCAACCTTCTCGTCGCGGCCGGAGCCCTGGTAACGCTCCACACCGAAGAGCACGAACGAGGGAATGATCAGCAAGAACAAGAAAATCATGACGATCTTGTTGTACTTGCGGAAGAAATCAAACATGCTTGAACACTCTTTTTCGACGGATGTCGGACGGCAATAAAAAAGGCGAACTGGTGTTCGCCTTTGCATCTGGGTGGTGGTGGGTGCTGAGGGGCTCGAACCCCCGACCTACGCCTTGTAAGGGCGCCGCTCTACCAACTGAGCTAAGCACCCCACCGGAATACTCTCCGAGTCTACGTCCTAGTTGAGCGCGTCTTTCAGCGCCTTGCCCGGACGGAACTTCGGAATCTTGGCTGCCTTGATTTTAATCGCGTCGCCGGTGCGGGGATTCCGGCCGGTGCGGGCGGCCCGTTTGCCTACTGCGAAAGTGCCGAAACCGACGAGCGAGACGGAGCCGCCCTTTTTGAGCGTGGTACGAATGGCGCCGATGGTGGATTCGAGCGCACGGGTGGCGGCTGCTTTGGAAATATCGGCGTTCTTTGCGATGTGCTCAATCAG
Organism: Variovorax sp. 770b2; assembly: GCF_900115685.1. Taxonomy (GTDB): domain Bacteria; phylum Pseudomonadota; class Gammaproteobacteria; order Burkholderiales; family Burkholderiaceae_C; genus Variovorax. The sequence goes on from NZ_FOXJ01000001.1 coordinate 2,832,590, forward strand.
TTCGGTCTTGTTCACAAGGGCCCCTTGTAGAGAAAAAGTTGGTCGGCTTTCGTCAGCTGCGACCTGGCCGCGGGTGGGTGCGACTCAAGAGCTTGGCAGGCCTGACGCCTCGGCAGCGCACTGCCAGCGAGGATTACAACCACTGCCCTGCAGGGTGTCAATAAGACACGAGGCCATGCAGAACAGCGGAGCGCGCGATTTTAGGGGCGTTTCGTTGCGCACTTTCCGGGACGTTTCGTGAAGTACTTTTCAAAGCGCTTCTGCGATCGCCTTTCCGAGGTCGCTGGTACTTGCCGTGCCACCGATATCCGGCGTGCGCGGTGCTCCGCTTTGGGGCGCGAGCACCTTCTCGATGGTCGAGAGGATCGCGTCGTGCGCATTCTTGTGGCCCAGGAATTCGAGCATCATCGCGCCGCACCAGATCTGCCCGATCGGGTTCGCGATGCCTTTGCCGGCGATGTCGGGCGCCGAACCGTGCACCGGTTCGAACAGCGACGGCGTGGTGCGCTCGGGGTTCAGGTTGGCGCTCGGCGCGATGCCGATGGTGCCGGTGCAGGCCGGGCCGAGGTCCGAGAGGATGTCGCCGAAGAGATTGCTCGCCACCACCACGTCGAAGAAATCGGGGCGCTGCACGAAGTGCGCGGTGAGGATGTCGATGTGGAACTTGTCCAGCTTCACGCCCGCGTAGTTCTTCGCCATCTCGGCCACGCGCTCGTCCCAGTAGGGCATGGTGATCGAGATGCCGTTCGACTTGGTGGCACTCGTCAGGTGCTTCTTCGGCCGCGACTGCGCGAGCTCGAACGCGAACTTGAGCACGCGGTCCACGCCGATGCGGGACATCACGGTTTCCTGCACCACGATCTCGCGCGGCGTGCCTTCGTACATGCGCCCGCCGATGCTGGAGTACTCGCCTTCGGTGTTCTCGCGCACGATGTACATGTCGATCTCGCCGGGCTCGCGCGGCGTGCCGTCGCGGCGCACCACGGGCGCGACGATGCCGGGCATGAGGCGCGCGGGACGCAGGTTGATGTACTGGTCGAACTCGCGGCGAAACAGGAGCAGCGAGCCCCAGAGCGAGATGTGATCGGGAATCTTCTCGGGCCAGCCGACCGCACCGAAAAAGATCGCATCGTGGCCGCCGATCTGGTCCTTCCAGTTGTCGGGCAGCATCTTGCCGTGCTTCTCGCAGTAGTCCCAGCTGGAGAAATCGAAGTGGTCGAACTTCAGGTCGATGCCGAACTTGCGCGCCGCCGCATCGACGACGCGCAGGCCCTCGGGCATGGTTTCCTTGCCGATGCCGTCGCCGGCGATGACTGCGATTCTGTGGGTGCTCATGGGGTGGCTCCTGTCTGCGGGAGAGATGGTTGGAGAGATGAAAAGAATGCGAGCGCCTCGGCGAGCAATTCGGCCGGGGCCTCTTCGGGAACATAGTGGCCGCACGGCAGCGCGCGGCCCGACACGTCATCGGCGCACGCGCGCCACAGCGCGAGCACGTCGAAGCATTTGCCCACCGCGCCATGCTCGCCCCACAGCACGCGCAGCGGATGCGCGAGCTTGGGTCCGGCGGCAAGGTCGGCCCGGTCGTGCACGAGATCGATGGTGGCAGAGGCGCGATAGTCCTCGCAGATGGATTCGGCCGTGCCCGGGATGCCGGCGCAACGCTCGTACTCGGCCAGCACCTCGGGCGCGAATGGCGCGAGCCCCGCGTGCCGCCCACCCATCACGCTGCGCACGTAGCGCACAGGGTCGGATGCAATCAGCGCCTCGGGCAACGGCGGCGGCTGGATCAAAAAGAACCAGTGCCAGTAGGCTTTGGCGAAGGCCTCCGAGGTGTTCTCGTACATCGCGAGCGTGGGCGCGATGTCCAGCAGCAGCATGCGCTCGACCGCCGCGGGATGGTCCGCCGCGAGCCTGTGCGCCACACGCGCACCGCGGTCGTGCGCCAGCACGCCGAAGCGCTCGAAGCCGTGGTGCCGCATGGCGGCGAGCGCATCGAGCGCCATCTCGCGCTTGCTGTAGGCCCTGTGATCGGCATCGGCCGCCGGCCGGCCCGAGTCGCCGTAGCCGCGCAGGTCCACCGCGACCACGGTGAACTGCTCGGCCAGTTGCGGCGCCACGCGATGCCAGATCGCATGCGTCTGCGGATGGCCGTGCAGCAGCAGCAGCGGTGCGCCCTTGCCGCCGATGCGGCCATGGATGCGCACGCCGTTGCGCTCGATGTCGAAGGTGGGAAAGGTGAGGAAGGAGGCAGTCACGGAACAATTGTGCGTTGCGCCTTCGCGATCATCAAGCAACAATCAGCCAATTCATACTTTCCATCTTGGCATGAATCCATCCTCGCTGGAACGCAGCGATCTCGAACTGGTGCTGGCGATTCGCGACCAGGGCAGCCTCGCCGGCGCGGCCGCCACGCTCGATGTCGTGCCCTCCGTCATCACCAAGCGGCTCGGTGCGCTCGAAGGGCGGCTCGGGCAGCGGCTGTTCGACCGCACCACGCGCCGGCTCAGCGTCACGGCCGAGGGTGAGGCGGTGTGCCTGCATGCCCGTGCGCTGCTCGAAGGTTTTGCGGCACTCGAAAGCGAGCTTGGCGAACGGCAGAACGAACTGGTCGGCACGATCCGCCTTGCCGCCACCTTCGGTTTCGGCAGGCGCTGGCTCGGGCCGACGCTGGCGGCCTTCCAGGCCCGGCACCCTGCCCTGCAGATCGAGCTGCTGCTGACCGAGCAACTGCCCGATCTCGGCGCCGAAGGCTACGACGGCGCGCTCTGGCTGTGGGCCGTGCAGCAGCACCGCGCGGCCGACTGGGTCACGCGCCGCATCGCGCGCAACCAGCGCGTGCTGGCCGCCGCGCCCTCGTACATCGCGCAGCACGGCATGCCGGCCACGGTCGATGCGCTGACCTCGCACGCGTGCCTCGTCGCGCGCGAGAACGGCGAAGTCAACCAGCGCCAGTTTGCGCTCTGGACGCTGCGCCATGCGCGCGACAGCAGCACCGCGCGCGTTCGCGTGCAAGGGCCGCTCGCAAGCAATTCAGGGGAGATGGTGCGCGACTGGTGCATGGCGGGCCACGGCATCATGCTGCGCAGCCTCTGGGACATTGCCCCGCAGCTGGCCACCGGCGAGCTGGTGCGGGTGCTTCCGCAGTACGTGATGCCCGATGCCGACATCCACTGGGTCGCGCCCTGGCGGCCGAAGACGCCGCGCCGTGTGCGCCTCCTGCTCGATCACCTGGCCGAGCAGTTTCGCGGCGAGCCGTGGAAGCCGGCGAAGACGGGGGCGCGCTGAAGCTCAGCGCTCGCTGCGCACCACCAGGCTCACACCGATCGCGGTGAGCCCGATGCCCAGCAGCGTCACCAGCGTGATCGGCTCGGCGAACAGCAGCCACGCCATCACCGCCGTGCAAGGCGGCACCAGGTAAAGCAGGCTCGTGACGGCCGTGGCCGTGCCGCGCTGGATCAGCATGTAGAGCAGCGAGCTGCCGCCCAGCGACAGCGCCAGCACCGACCAGGCCATCGCGCCGGTGGAGTGCGCATTCCACTCGATGCCCTGCGACTCCATGGCCGCGAAGGGCAAGGTCACCAGCAGCGCCGCGGCCATCTGCACGGCGCTCGCGCTGCGCACGTCGCAGGGCGCGACGAAGCGCTTCTGGTACAGCGTGCCCGCCGTGATCGAAAGCAGCGCGAAGACCGCGAGCGCCATCGTCAACGCGTTGACCTCGGCGCCCTGCCCGAACTTGCGCGAGACCACGAGCACGAGGCCCGCGAAGCCCAGCACGAGGCCGGCCCACTGCCGCTTCGAAATGCGCCCGCCGTTCAACGAAAGCCAGATCGCGGTGAGCACCGGCTGGACGCCGACGAGCAGCGCTACGAGCCCCGCGCCCATCCCCGCATGCACCGCGGCCCAGACACCGCCCAGATAGCCCGCCTGCATCAAGACGCCCGTGATTGCGAGGTGCCCCCACTGCGCGCGCCCCTTCGGCCACGCGACCTTCGCGAGCGCGACCCACACGCCGAAGCACACGAGCGACAGTGCATAGCGCACAGCGAGGAACTTGAGGGGCGGCGCATACGGCATGCCGTAGCGCGCAACGATGAAGCCCGTGCTCCAGATCAGCACGAAGACCGCCGGCATGGCCCGCAGCCATCCCGAGCCGCCCGGGCCAGGTACGGTGGCCGCCACCGTCATTTGGAGTGGGCCCGGATCTCCGGAATGGCCTTCTGCAGGTAATACACCATCGACCAGACGGTGAGCACCGCCGAGATCCAGATCAGCCACTGGCCCCAGAGGCCGGTGTCGATCACCTTGAAGAGGTGCCCGTCATACAGCAGGAAGGGAATCGCGACCATCTGCACGGTCGTCTTGACCTTGCCGATCATGTGGACCGCGACGCTCTTGCCGGCGCCGATGCGCGCCATCCATTCGCGCAGCGCCGAGATGGCGATCTCGCGCCCGATGATGATGAGCGCCACGAACACATCGGCGCGCTGCAGGTGCACCAGCACCAGCAGCGCGGCGCACACGAGGAACTTGTCGGCCACCGGATCGAGGAAGGCGCCGAAGGCCGAGGTCTGGTTGAGCTTGCGCGCCAGGTAGCCGTCGAGCCAGTCGGTGGCGGCGAAGACGATGAACATGACCGTGGCGATCAGGTTGCGCATCGGCTCGGCGATCGGCAGATAGAACACCCCGACGATCAAGGGGATCGCGACGATGCGCGTCCAGGTCATGATGGTCGGTAGGGTCCAGAACATCGCTTGATTGTGTCATGGCGGGATGACCCCGCAGGCTGCTTCGTCTCTCGGTGTTTGCCTCAGTGCAGCGCCTTGTAGATCTCCTCGGCCAGTTCGGCGGCGATGCCCTCGACCGAGGCGATGTCCTCCATGCTCGCCGCCGCCACGCCGCGGATGCCGCCGAAGCGCTGCAGCAGGCGCGCCCGGCGCTTCGGGCCGATGCCCGGAATGTCTTCCAGCTGGCTGCCACCCACCCGCACCTTCGCGCGCTTGGCCCGCATGCCGGTGATGGCGAAGCGGTGCGCCTCGTCGCGGATCTGCGCCACCAGCATCAGCGCCGCGGAATCCTTGCCGAGGTAGACCTTCTCGCGTCCGTCGGCGAACACGAGCTCTTCAAGGCCCACCTTGCGGCCCTCGCCCTTCTCGACGCCGACGATCAGCGAGAGCGGCAGGCCCAGTTCGCTGAACACCTCGCGCGCCATCGACACCTGCCCTTTGCCGCCGTCGACCAGCACCAGCTCGGGCATGCGTGCAGTGCGAGTCTTGGGCGCTGCTTCGCTGCTCTCGACGCCCTCGACGTTTTCACTTTCGGCGTCGCCGGGCGGCAGCGCCTGGGTCTCGGCCGCCATCGCCTCGGCCAGCTTGCCGTAGCGGCGATGCAGCACCTGGCGCATCGCGGCGTAGTCGTCGCCGGGGGTGATGCCCTCGATGTTGTAGCGGCGGTATTCCTTGTTCTGCATCGTGTGGTGCTCGAACACCACGCACGAGGCCTGCGTGGCCTCGCCCGCGGTGTGCGAGATGTCGAAGCACTCGACGCGGAAGTTGTCCAGGTCGTCGCACGCGAGCTCCAGCGCCTCGACCAGCGCGCGGGTGCGCGCCTGCTGCGAGCCTTCTTCGGCCAGCAGTCGGGCCAGCTGCAGCCCGGCATTCGTCTCGGCCATCTCCAGCCAGTGGCGGCGCTGCTCGCGCGGCTGGAACACTGCAGTCACACGCCCGCCGGCCTGCAGCGAGACCGCCTCGATCAGCTCGCGGCTCACCAGGTGGCTCAGCACCAGCGTGGCCGGCACCGGCACGTCGATGTAGTGCTGGGCGATGAAGGCTTCGAGCACCTGCACTTCGATGGGGTCGGCCGCCACCGGCGCGGCGCCCTCTTCCACATCGTCCATCTCGCCGTGGTGGATCTGCGCCGCGTCTTCCACGTGCACGGGGAAGTAGGGCCGGTCGCCCAGGTGGCGGCCGCCGCGCACCATCGCGAGGTTGACGCAGGCCTTGCCGCCCTGCACCTTGACCGCGAGGATGTCCACGTCCTTGTCCGAGGCGATCTCGATCGACTGCTGGTGCAGCACGCGCGAGATCGCCGACATCTGGTTGCGCAGCTCGGCCGCCTGCTCGAACTCGAGCTTCTCGGCGTGCGTGGTCATGCGCGTCTCGAGCCTGGAGAGCACGAGCTGCGTGTCGCCCATCAGGAAGGCCTCGGCGCTGGCCACGTCCTGCGCATAGGCCTCGGGCGTGATGTAGTCCACGCAGGGACCGGTGCAGCGCTTGATCTGGTACAGGAGGCAAGGCCGCGTGCGGTTGGCATACACGGTGTCCTCGCAGGTGCGCAGCTTGAACACCTTCTGCAGCAGCTGGATCGACTCCTTCACCGCCCAGGCGCTCGGGTACGGCCCGAAGTAGCGGTGCTTCTTGTCGACCGACCCGCGGTAGTAGGCCAGCCGCGGAAACGCGTGCGACGCGATCTTCAGGTAGGGATAGCTCTTGTCGTCGCGAAACAGGATGTTGTAGCGCGGCTTGAGCGTCTTGATGAGGTTGTTCTCGAGCAGCAGCGCCTCGGCCTCGGAGCGCACCACGGTGGTCTCCATGCGCACGATCTTCGAGATCATGTGGCCGATGCGGGTGCCGCCGTGGCTCTTCTGGAAGTAGTTGGCGACCCGCTTCTTGAGGTTGCGCGCCTTGCCCACGTAGAGCACCGCGCCGGCGGCGTCGAAGTAGCGGTACACGCCCGGCAGTTGCGGCAGCGCCGCGACCTCGCTGAGCAGTTGATCGGAATGCACGTCTGACATGGCGGCTATTGTGGCGTGCACGCGGAACCCGCGTCGCAGGCCTGCGCGCAAACCCCGAGGTGCCTGGAATGAAATGTGCTGATGATGAAGACGGGCGCGAGGAGCGCCCGTGTCATTTCACCAAAACTACTCGGGAAGATTTCCATGACGAAGAAGATCCATGCGCGCGCCTGGCGGGCGCTCCCGCCCCTGGCGCTTGCATTCACCGTGGCCGGCTGCGGCGGCGGTGGTGGTGGGCAGAACAACGACGCTGCGCTGATCGCGGCAATCGCCGCCATCAACGCGGCCAACAGCGCCGCGGCCGAAGCCGAAGCCGCCAAGGGCTGCCTGATTGGCGGCAGCGGCACGCCTGTCGTGGTGGGCTCCGGCAATCCGGGCGACCCCGCCGCGCCCGAACCGGCCTCAGGCTACGTGCTCGGCCACAAGCTGGTCTACGCGAAGAGTTACATGGTGGTGGCCAACCATCCGCTGGCCACGCGCGCGGGTTGCGACGTGCTCAAGGCCGGCGGCAGCGCGGTCGACGCGGCGGTGGCGGTGCAAGCCGTTCTCGGGCTGGTCGAGCCGCAATCGAGCGGCCTGGGCGGCGGGGCATTCATGCTTCACTACGACGCGAAGACGAAGAAGGTACAGGCCTACGACGGGCGCGAGATGGCGCCGGCCGCGGCGACCGAGAACTACCTGCGCTACATCGACGACGTCAGCGACAAGACCACACCCAAGCCCTCGCCGCTGCGCGCGAGCGGTCGCTCCATCGGCACGCCGGGTGCGGTTCGCATGCTCGACATCGCCTACAAGGACCACGGCAAGCTGCCGTGGAAGGACCTGTTCAGCTATGGCATCACGCTGGCATCGGACGGCTTCTCGATCGGTGGCCGCATGGCCGCCGCGATCTCCATCTCGGACGCCGAGCTGAAGCGCGACGCCGAGGCCACGGCCTATTTCTTCAACGCCGACGGCACGCCCAAGGCGCTGGGCACGAAGCTCAAGAACCCAGCCTATGCCAAGACGCTGACCACCCTCGCCACGGAGGGCGCCAACGCCTTCTACACCGGCCCGATCGCGCAGGCCATCGTCGACAAGATCGCCGTCACGGCAGCCGTCGATGGCTCTGCCATCACCCCGGGCAAGACGACCATGGCCGACATGACCAACTACGTGGCCAAGCGCCGCGACCCGGTCTGCGGCACCTACCGCGACTACTACGTCTGCAGCATGTCGCCGCCGTCCTCGGGCGGCATCGCGGTGCTGCAGACGCTGGGCATCCTGGAGAACTTCGACATGGGCCAGCAAAAGCCTACTGCCATCGACATCGAGGGCGGCAAGCCGACGGCACTGGGCGTGCACATGGTGAGCGAGGCCGAGCGCCTGGCCTACGCCGACCGCGACAGGTACGTGGCCGACACCGACTTCGTCCCGCTGCCGAGCGGCTCGGCCGACACCATGCTCAACAAGTCCTACCTGCGCAAGCGCTACGACCTCATCAGCCCCTCCAAGAGCATGGGCCTGGCAACGGCGGGCGACCTGGGCAGCGTGCCGCTGGGCATCGACAAGACCGAGGAGCGCGGCACCACGCACTTCACGGTGGTCGACAAGGAGGGCAACGTCGTGACGATGACGACCACGGTCGAAAGCACGCTCGGCTCGTTCCACATGACGCAGGGCTTCATGCTGAACAACCAGCTGACCGACTTCTCGGCCAACCCGAACGACACCGTGGACCCGAGCATCAAGGTCGCCAATCGCGTCGCCCCAGGCAAGCGCCCGCGCAGCACGATGGCGCCCACGATGGTGTTCAGGAAGAACGGCGACGGCAGCATGGGCGAGTTCGTGATGGGCACTGGCTCGCCAGGCGGCAGCACGATCATCCAGTACGTGGTGAAAACGCTGGTCGGTGCGCTGGACTGGGGCCTGGATGCCCAGCAGGCCACGTCGCTGGTCGACTTCGGCGCCTCCAACTCCCCGACGAAATCCGGCTCCAAAAACTCGTTCACCAACGTGGGCGGCGAGCACCCGGCCATCGACACCTCGAACTCAGGCAACAACGATCCGTTGATCACCGGCCTGCGCGCACTCGGCCACGAGGTCGCCTTCGGGCCGCAGTCCAGCGGCATCAGCACCATCATCCGCACGAACGTCGGCGGCAAGTCGGTGCTCACCGGTGGTGCGGACCCGCGGCGCGAAGGCATCGTGCTGGGCGATACCTTCACGCCCTGAGCGGGAGCACAGGGGCAGGCGCAATGCCTGCCCTTCGCTTGCCCCCTGCCTGATTACTTCGCGACTTCCGACACCAGCCGGTACAGGAACTCGCGCCCGTCGTACAGGCGCTGGATCTCGATGCGTTCGTCCAGCCCGTGCGCGCGCGCATCGGCCGGCTCCAGGAACATGCCGGTCACGCCGTACATCGGAATGCCGGCATTGCGCATGAACCGGCTGTCGGTGGCGCCGGTGCTCATCGCGGGCACCACGGGCACGCCGGGCCACATCTGCTGGGTGAGCGATTCCACCGTCTTCACCAGGTCGCCGTTCAGCGGCGAGGCCGGACTGCGCAGCGGCTTGCCCATGTTGCGCACCACGATCTTGTCGTTGCCCACGGCCTGGGTCAGCAGGCGCTCGACCTCATCGGGGTCGTCGTGCGGCAGGATGCGGCAGTTGACCGTGGCCTTGGCCGATTGCGGCAGCGCGTTCTCGGCATGGCCGGCCTGCACCATCGTCGCCACGCAGGTGGTGCGCAGCTGGGCGTTGTAGGCCGGGTTGGCCGTCATGCGCTCGAGCACGCCCGCATCGGGGTTGCCGCTGCCGATGGCGCGCATGTCGTCGGCCAGTTGCCCGGTGGCGAAGGGTGCGCTGCGCGCGAAGTAGGTCCTGGTGACATCGGCGAGCTTGATCGGGAAGGCGTAGCTGCCCAGCCGCTCCAGCCCCGCGGAGAGCGCGTAGATCGGGTTGTTCTTCGTCGGCACCGAGCTGTGGCCGCCCACGTCGCGCGCCTCCAGCATGTAGGTCGTGTACATCTTCTCGGCCACCTGCATGCGGTGCAGGTTCGGCTTGCCGCCGCGCAGTTCGCCGCCGCCGCCCTCGTTGATGCCGAACTCGGCCTGCAGCAGCTCGGGCTTGTTGCTGATGAGCCAGAAGGCGCCGTTGCTCAGCGCATCGCCGCGCTCCTCGTCGGCGGTGAGCGCCAGGATGATGTCGCGGCTGGGCTTGAAGCCTTCCTGCTTGAGTTGCCCGAGCACCGACACCAGCGCCGAGGCCATGGCCTTGTCGTCGATGGAGCCGCGCGCGGTGAAGTAGCCGCCGGTTTCCTGCAGCTTGAAGGGGTCGGTCTTCCAGTCTTCGCGCCGGGCCTCGACCACGTCGATGTGGGCCAGCAGCAGCAGCGGCTTCTTGCTGCCGTTGCCCTTGAAGCGCAGCACCAGGTTGCCCTTCTTCGGGAAGGGTTCGAAGATCTGGATGTCGCCGGGCGCGAAGCCCGCTTCGACCAGGCGCTTTTCCATGGCGCGCGCCGCCAGCGTGTTGTCACCCGTCGAGTGGGTGGTGTTGATCTCGATCAACTCCTTGTAGATGTCGTGGAAGCGCTGCTGCTGCGGCGTGAGCGAAGCCGGCGCGGTGCTCGTCTGGGCCGACGCACCGGTCGTGCCGGCGATGCCGCACAGGGCCAGCGACAGGGCGAGCACGGTCTTCGCGCAACGATGGGGAAACTGCGAACGGGTCTGCATCCTCATGGTCTTTCTCTCTCCAGCGGTTGTTGTGGCGGCCAGCATAGCAAGCCAGGCGCCGAACAGACGCTGAAGACGGGCACACTCGCGGCCATGGGCACGCGCATGCAATGGGACATCTTCTGCAAGGTCATCGACAACCACGGCGACCTGGGCGTGTGCTGGCGGCTGGCCTCTCAACTGGCGGCGCTCGGCGAACGCGTGCGGCTGTGGATCGACGATGCGACGGCGCTGCACTGGATGGCGCCCGCGGGCTGCGACGGCGTGCAGGTGATCGACTGGCTCGACCAGGCCGCGGTGCAGCAGGCCGCGGCCGGGCCGGCGCCGGATGTGCTGGTCGAGGCCTTCGGCTGCGAGCCCGCGCCGGACCTGATCGCACGGTTCGCCGGGGCACCGGAAACCGGCAGTCCCCGATCCTGGATCAACCTCGAATACCTGTCGGCCGAACCGTACGTCGAGCGCCTGCACGGCCTGCCCTCGCCGGTGTTCAAGGGGCCGGGTGCCGGGTTGACCAAGCGCTTTTTCTATCCGGGCTTCACGACCGCGACCGGCGGGCTGCTGCGGGAACCCGATCTGCTGGAACGGCAAGCACGTTTCGACCGCGTGCAATGGCTGGCGGCGCAGCAGATTCCATGGACGGAAGGCGAGCGCCTTGTCTCCCTCTTCTGCTATGAACCCCCTGCGCTGGCGGATCTGTTGACCCAACTGGCCGACGGCCCGGAACCCACGCGATTGCTGGTGACCGCGGGCCGCGCCACGCATGCGGTGAAAGCACATCTTGCGACCGAAGGCGCCCGGAACCGCGCCGCCCATGGGCACGGCGCGCTATCGATTTCGTACCTCCCCTATCTCACGCAGGCTGATTTCGACCACCTGCTCTGGGCCTGCGACCTGAATTTCGTGCGGGGCGAGGATTCGCTCGTGCGCGCGCTCTGGGCCGGCGCGCCGCTCATCTGGCAGATCTACCCGCAGGACGACGACGCCCACCACGCCAAGCTCAATGCCTGGCTCGACCGGCTCGGCGCCCCGGCCTCGCTGAGGCGTTTTCACCACGTCTGGAACGGGTTCGACGCGAGCCCCCTGCCCCCCCTGGAAACGCAGGGCCCGTGGCGCGAAACCGTGCGGGCGGCGCGCGAAACGCTGCGCGCCCAGGACGATCTGGTCACCCAACTGCGGCATCTGATCGCCCAAAAAAGCTAAAATAGCGGGCTTTGCGGATTTCGGCCCGGGTCGTCAGGACCCGAGATGCTCTCCGCCAAACCTGCCGCGGGACATGTACCGCGGGGCCCGACACACCGGCAAGCGCGTTTCGAACGTCGCCGGATGTCAAGAGAAGGCCCCGTGCACCGAGCGGCCAACATCCAGAGAACCTGTTATGAAAATCGCTCAAGAAATCCGCGCCGGCAACGTCATCATGCACGGCAAGGACCCGATGGTCGTCCTCAAGACCGAATACAGCCGCGGCGGCCGCAATTCCGCCACCGTGCGCATGAAGATGAAGAGCCTGATCGCCAACTTCAACACCGAAGTGGTCTTCAAGGCCGACGACAAGATCGACCAGATCGTGCTCGAGAAGAAGGATTGCACCTACTCCTACTTCGCCGACCCGATGTACGTCTGCATGGACGCCGACTACAACCAGTACGAAGTCGAAGCCGAGAACATGGGCGACGCACTGAACTACCTGGAAGACGGCATGGCCGTCGAAGTGGTGTTCTACGACGGCAAGGCCATCTCGGTCGAACTGCCCACCAGCGTGGAGCGCGAAATCACCTGGACCGAGCCGGCCGTCAAGGGCGACACCTCGGGCAAGGTCCTGAAGCCCGCCAAGATCGCCACCGGCTTCGAAGTGCCGGTTCCGCTCTTCGTCTCGCAAGGCGACAAGATCGAAATCGACACCCGCACCGGCGAATACCGTAAGCGCGTTTGAGTGTTCCCGGCCTTCCGGTCGGCAACCCTCCCCGAAGAAAGGCTCCGCAAGGGGCCTTTTTCGTTTCTTGGGCACGGCGATTGCAACGCTGCACAATCCATCGGGTCTTCCTGTCCGAGTCCTTCATGAACAACACGCACGATCTTCACGACAAACGCCTGGCCGATGCCTGGGCCACGCTCCGCGCGCATTCCGACAAGGGCCTCCCGCTGGACCCCGATCCCTCGCGCATCGCCTTCGCCGACCCCGAATTCCTGCTGCGCCGCGAGACGCGCGGCATCCGCATGCAGCTGGAGCTGATGAAGCCCGACATCGAGCAGCGCGCGCATGGCATCGAGAACACGGTGGTGGTCTTCGGCAGCGCCCGCTTTCGCAGCGAGGAAGACTCCGCCGCAATGATCGCGCAGGCCGATTCCGCGGGCGATGCGGTGGCCGCCGAGCGCTGGCGGCGCCTGGCGCGCAACTCGCATTACTACGAGAAGGCCCGCGCCTTCGGCAAGCTGGTTGCGCAGTACAGCAACGGCAAGGAGCCCGAGGACAAGCTCTTCGTCTGCACCGGCGGCGGCCCCGGCATCATGCAGGCGGCCAACCGCGGCGCGCACGAGGGCGGCGGCATCTCGGTGGGCCTGGCGATCGCGCTGCCGATGGAAGAAGAAGCCAACCCCTACGTCACGCCCGCGCTGAGCTTCAAGTTCCACTACTTCGCGATCCGCAAGATGCATTTCATGATGCGTGCGAAGGCGCTGGTGGCGTTCCCGGGCGGCTTCGGCACGCTCGACGAACTGTTCGAAGTCATCACGCTGGTGCAGACCAAGAAGTCCAAGCCGGTGCCGATCGTGCTGTTCGGCTCGGACTACTGGAAGCGGATGATCGACTTCGACTTCCTGGTCGACGAAGGCGTCATCTCGCCGGGCGACGTGAAGCTCTTCGAATACGTCGACGCGCCCGAAGACGCGTGGGACTACATCAAGCGCTTCTACAAGTTGTAGCCCGCCCCCAGGCTGCGCGCACCTCGTGTAGCTTCTGCCTCCCCCTGCGGGGCGCGGCGCCTGAGGCCCGGCAAAGCCGGTTCCCCGGTGTTCCACGAAGGAACATGGTCAACATCCTTCAGATGTCGGGATCGACGACGTCCGGGTGCAGCGCCTGCTCGAAGAACCGTGTGAGCGCGCGGGCGCGGCGGTGGCGGTCGGCAAGAGCAGCCACGGGGTCGCCGGCCGGGCCCACGGCCACCGCGTCGTCGGCCACGCCGTGCAGCGCATTGAAGAGGATCACGCCCGTGAGCGTCGCATCCTCGACCTCCCACACCCCCGCCGCATCGCCCCGCTTCAACAGGCCGACCAGCTGCGTGATGACCGCGTTGTCGTTGCGCATGCGCCGGTCTTCGGGCCGGTACTCGTGGAACACCACGTCGTGCAGGGCGACGTTGTCCAGGTAGATTTCCAGGCCCGTCTCCACCCAGGCCTTCAGGCGCGCGTGATGGTCGTCGGGGCGATGGCGGTCCATGGCGTTCTGCAGGCGCTCGCAGAAGGTATCGACGAAGCGCTGCTGCAGCGCGCCCAGCATCGCCTCCTTCGATGGAAAGTACAGGTAGAACGTGCCCTTGGCCACCTGCGCGCCGGCCGCGATGTCGTCGATGCTGGTGGTGGCGATGCCCTTGGAGATGAAGAGGCGCTCGGCGGCGTCCATCAGCGCGACGGCACGCGTCTCGGGCGCCTTGGTGCGGCGGCGCGCTGCGACCGGCGTGGCCGGTTCGGCCTCGCCTGCCGGGGTGGGATCGATGGCCGGGTCGCTTCGTGTCATGGCAAATCTCGAGGAACTCGGAAAGTTCAGTCAGGAAAGAGAGGGGGTGGCGCGCACGGCGCCGATGGCCGCACGGACGGCCGCCGCATCGAGCCGCAGGCCGCGCGGGGCCAGCACGCTTTCGCCGAGCCAGGTCAACGCGTCGTCGGTGGCGACGAAGGTGCTGGCCGGCACGCCGAAGAGCTTCTGGACATTCATCTTGCTGATTTTCTCGTATTGCGCGGCGGGCACCACGCTCGCCATGCCCATCATGTGGCGGCGGATGTCTTCGCCCCGCGCCTGCAGCCACTGTTTCGCGCGCTGGGCGCTGCCTTCGGGATGGACCAGCGCGTCCGCATCGGCGAACACGCGCAGCGAGACGAAGGGCTCGCCGCGATCGAGCCAGCGGTTCCAGTCCTCGGTGAAGGCGTCCATGCTCTCCAGCGTCTGCAGGCCGGATGAGATGCTGATGACCAGCGGCCACTGGCTGAGTTCGTGTCGGATCATGGAAAGCTCCTTGGTGAGTATCGATCGAAGCCGCGCGCGGGAGCGCATGGGCACGGGTGCGGCGGGCATGGCGATGCGCAGCCTCAGGCGCGCGCCGGCAACGCGGCGGTGCGCGGCCTGACGCGCACCAGCAGCCCCGCCGCCAGCAACCCGGCCACACCGGCGCAGACCATGGCGGCATGGAAGCCGCCCGCGAGCGCGCCGGCCACGAGGGTGTGCGCCGTGCCCGCATCGAGCGGGGCCAGCGCGGCAAGGTCATGCCGCGAAACGGCCGCGACGGCCGCCTGTTGCGCATCGCGAAGCCCTGCCTGTTCGAGCGCGGTGGCCAGCAGCGCGGTCGCCCGCGTGCTCATCAGCGTGCCGAGGAGCGCGATGCCGATCAGCATGCCGGCCTGGCGCAGCGCGTTCATCGTGGCCGAGGCCATGCCCGAGCGCTGCGCGGGCACGGAGGCCATCACCGCCATGCTCGTGGACGGCACCGCCAGGCCCGTCCCCGCGCCGAGGAACACGAACAGCAGCGCCAGCAGCACATAGGGCGTGTCGGCCGAGAACAGCGCCAGCAGCAGCATCGAGGCGCCGATGAGCGCGTAGCCCGCGACCATCAGCGTGTGCACATCGAAGCGCCGCGCCAACCGGCCGAACTGCGAGGCGATGAGGCCCGTTGCAACGAACTGGGGCACCAGCCGCCAGCCGGTGTCGCTGGGCGACCAGCCCTGCACCTGTTGCAGGAAGAGCGAGAAGAAGAACAGGCTCGCATACGACGAGAAGCCGAGCACGAACGAAGCGAAATTGGTGGCCGAGAAGCGCGCATCGCGAAACAGCGCGAGCGGCAGCAGCGGCCGCGCCACGCGCGCCTCCACGATCAGGAACAGCGCAAGACCGATGGCTGCGGCGACCAGCGCAGCCGCGGCGCGGCCGGAACCCCAGCCGTATTCGCCGGCCGCGATCAGCCCATAGGTCAGCGCGCCGAGCCACAGCACGCTGAGCACCTGCCCGAGCGGATCGAGCGCCGCGTGCTCGGGATGCGAGCTCTCGCGGATGCCCCAGAGCCCGAGTCCCGCGGTCAGCAGCCCGATCGGCAGGTTGATGAGGAAGATGCTCTGCCAGCCCGCATGGTCCACCAGCAGCCCGCCCAGCATCGGCCCGAGGATCAGCGACAGCGCCGTGAACGACGACCAGCCGCCGATCACCCGCGCCCGGCTGGCGGGCTCCGGAAACGCGTGCGCCAGCAGCGACAACGCGCCGGGAATCATCAGCGCGCCGGCCACGCCCTGCACCGCGCGCCCCGCCAGCAGCGTGGAAAGATTGCCGGCCATCGCGCACATCGCCGAGCCCAGCGTGAACACGACCACACCGGCGAGCCAGGCGCGCTTGCGGCCGTAGCGGTCGCCGACCGGGCCCGCCGACAGGATGAAGGCCGAGAGGCACAGCGCATAGATGTCGATCACCCATTGCAGGCCCGCCAGGTCGGTGGCGAGCGCGCGCTGCAGCGTGGGCAACGCGACGTTGACGATGCTCACGTCGAGCGTGGCAATGAAGCTGCCGAGATACACCGCCGCCACGAGCGCGATGCGGCGGCGCGGATCGGTCCGGGCCGGATGCGGGGAGTCCATGGACGCCTTCGAGGTCGTTGAAGAAGGCGCCGATACTGACTTCGAGTCAGTTAAAAGTCAATCAGATGAGAATTACTCTTATCTGGAACATGGATTAGCCTGAAAGCGGCTCAGAGCTTCAGGCCCCAGGTCGCCCGCGCGCCCAGCGCCAGCACGCCGCCCACGACCCAGAACACCCCCGCGATGCCGATCAACGCGCCCAGAGAGCCGAACAGCATCGGCATCGCCACGCTCGAGGCATTGATGGTCATCAGCCGCAGCCCCAGCGCCTCGCCGTGCCGCGCGTGCGGCGTGATCTGGTGCAGCATGCTCATCACCATCGGCTGCACCGCGCCGAGCGCGAAGCCGAGCACCACGGAGCACATGCCCATGGTCAGGGCCGAATCCAGCAGCGGGTAGACCGCGAACATCGCCGCAGTGACGATGGTGGAGCTCAGGATCACGCTGCGCTCCGAGGCGCGCGAGGCGATGAGCGGCAGCACCACGCGGATCGCGGCGGCCGCGATGGCGAAGGCGCCGAGGATCGAGCCGATCACCGAGGCGCTGATGCCGCGGTCGTGGCCCAGCACGGGCAGCACGAAGGCATGCACGTCCCAGCTGGACGACTGCAGCCAGTTGACGAACAGCAGGCGGCGGAACATGGGTTCCCGCAGCAGGTCCCAGGCGCGCGTCGGCACGGCGCCGGGTATCGGTGCGGCACGCGGCGGCTCGTGCGCGCCGCGCGCAAGCATCCAGCAGAGGACGGGCAGGAAGGCCATCGCCGCGAAACAGACGCGAAACGCCAGCATGTCCGCGGGCGCGCGGCCCGCGTGATCGATCAGCATGCCGGCCAGGAAGGGCCCGACGAAATTGGCCACCGCGGGCGCGATGGCCAGCCAGCTGAACACCCGCTTGAGCTGCGTCGCGTTGGTGGCCGAGCGGCCGACGTGCCGCTGCAAGGCGATGACCGTGGCACCGGTGGCGCCGCCGGTCAGCAGCGCCGCGACGCACATCGCCGGAAAGGTCGGAAAGACCAGCACCAGTGCCGCGCCGCCCGAGGCCGCGATCACCGACAGCCAGAGCGGCCGCTTGAAGCCGTGCCGGTCGGCAAAGCGCCCGGCAGGCAGCGCCAGGAACACCTGGGTCAGCGCGAACAGCGCGATCAGCACGCCGACCGCCGCCGCGCTGTAGCCCTGTTGAAGCGCCAGCAGCGGCGTCGCGAGCCGCATGCCGGCCATGGTGGCGTGCAGGCACACCTGGGCCCCGATCACGCGCAGCAGTTCAGAACCTTTCACGGCGTGCCTTCGTCCTCGCTGTCGGCGCTGGGGGGCAGCAGCACCTGCGCCTGTGCCTCGGGCAGCGCCTCGACCTTGCGCAGCGCCAGGCGCATCTGCCTGGCGCGGGTGTCGGCCTTGTCGAGGGTGTCGGAGGCCTTGGCCACCTGCTCCTTGATGCGCGCGACCCACTCGCCGTAGCGCTCGAATTCGGTCTTGACCGCGCCCAGCACCTTCCACACCTCGGAGGCCTGCTGCTCCAGCGCGAGCGTGCGAAAGCCCATGTGCAGGCTGTTGAGCATGGCGAGCAAGGTGGTCGGGCCGGCCAGCGTCACGCGGTGCTGGCGCTGGATGGCGTCCATCAGGCCGGGACGGCGCAGCACCTCGGCGTAGAGGCTCTCGACCGGCAGGAACAAGATCGCGAAATCGGTGGTGTGCGGCGCGGCGAGGTAGTTCTCGGCGATCGAGCGGGCCTCCAGGCGGATGCGTGCTTCGAGCGCCTTGGCCGCGAGTTCCGCGGCGGGCGCGTCGGCGCGCTCGTGCGCGTCGATCAGGCGCTCGTAGTCGTCGCGCGGGAACTTGGCATCGATGGGCAGCCAGACCGGCGCACCGTCGTCGCCACGCCCCGGAAAGCGGATCGCGAAATCGACGCGCTGGCCGCTGCGCGGCTTGGTCTCGATCTGCTTGGCGTACTGCTCGGGCGTGAGCACCTGCTCGAGCAGCGCCTCCAGCTGCACTTCGCCGAACACGCCGCGCGTCTTCACGTTGGTCAGCACGCGCTGCAGGCTCCCGACGCCGACTGCGAGCGTCTGCATCTCGCCCAGGCCCTTGTGCACCTGCTCGAGCCGGTCGGCCACCTGCTTGAAGCTCTCGCCCAGGCGTGCCTCGAGCGTGCTCTGCAGCTTCTCGTCGACGGTCTTGCGCATTTCGTCGAGCTTGGCGGCGTTGCTCTGCTGCAGCTGTGCGAGCTGCGTTTCCATCGTCGCGCGCACTTCGGCCAGGCGCCGGGCATTCGATTCGCTCAAGCCCTGCAGCTGGGTGTTGAGCGTGTCGGCCAGCGATTTCTGCAGCGATGCGAGCTGCAGCGAGAAAGCGTCGAGCTGCGCGTTCTGCGTGCGCGTGGCTTCGGCGCCCTGCTGCACCAGCGACTGCTGGAAGGTGGCGAAGGCCTGCGCGGTTTCCTGCCGCGTGCCACGCGCGCTTTCGCCGATGTCGTTGCGCAGTTCGCGTTCGGTGCGCTCGTTGGCCGAGCCCATGGCAGCCAGCAGGCCCAGCACTTCGCCCTGGTCGGGCTTGGGTTGCCGCCGCGCGAGCAGCCAGATCACCAGCACGAGCTGGACGACCGCGAGCGCCGCCAGCGCGAGAAGAATCAATTCAGTGGGTTCCAAAGTGGGGTCGCTGCCTCGCCGCTCGTCGTTGGCTTATTTGCCGGCCGGTGGAACGGGCGTGACGGGCGAGAGCGGCCCCTTGCCGCTGAAGTACGCGATGAGGTTGTCGGCCGCGAGATCGGCCATCGCGCGGCGCGTGGGCACGGTGGCGCTCGCGATGTGCGGCGTGAGCACCACGTTGGGCACGGTCAAGAGGTCGGGGTGGACCTTGGGCTCGCCCTCGAACACATCGAGGCCCGCCGCCGCGATGCGCTTCTCGCGCAGCGCCACGGCCAGCGCCGCGTCGTCCACGATGCCGCCGCGCGCGATGTTCACCAGCGTGGCGGTCGGCTTCATCAGCGCGATCTCCGCGGCGCCGATGGTGTGGTGCGAAGCGGGCGAGTAAGGCACGACCAGCACGACGTGATCGGCGGTCTTGAGCAGCTCTTCCTTGCTCACGTAGCTGGCCTTGCAGTCGGCTTCGAGCGTTGCGTCGAGGCGCGAGCGGTTGTGATAGATCACCTTCATGCCGAAGCCGTGCGCGCCGCGCCTGGCAATGCCCTGCCCGATGCGGCCCATGCCGATGATGCCGAGCGTGGCGCCGTGGATGTCGGAGCCCGCGAACATGTCGTAGCTCCACTTCTCCCACTTGCCGGCCCGCAGGAAATGCTCGCTCTCGGTGATGCGGCGCGCGGTCGCCATGAGCAGCGCGAAGCCGAAGTCGGCGGTGGTCTCGGTCAGCACGTCGGGCGCGTTGGTGCCGAGCACGCCGTGCGCGGCCATCGCATCGACATCGAAGTTGTTGTAGCCCACGGCCATGTTGGCGCAGATCTTCAGGTCGGGATTCGCGTCGAGCACGGCCGCATCGATGCGCTCGCTGCCGGTGGTGAAGGCGCCCTGCTTGCCCTTGAGCCTGGCGATCAGCTGGTCCTTGCTCCAGCTCTCGTCGGACTGGTTCGACTCGACCTCGAAATGCTGCGACAGGCGTTCGATGGTCTCGGGAAAAATCGCGCGCGCGACCAGGATCTTGGGCTTGCTCATGATGTGTGCACTCAGCGGAAAAAGATGAAGGTGGAAATGACGAACAGCGGAACCAGGATGGCCACGGACCACGCCATGTAGCCGAAGAAGCTGGGCATGCGCACGCCGCGGCTCTCGGCGATGGCCTTGACCATGAGGTTCGGCGCGTTGCCGATGTAGGTGTTGGCGCCCATGAAGACGGCGCCGGCCGAGATGGCGGCGAGCGTGCTCGCGTAGGTGGTCATGAGCGCCACCGGATCGCCGCCCGCGGTGTTGAAGAACACGAGGTAGGTCGGCGCGTTGTCCAGGAACGAGCTCAGCACGCCGGTGGCCCAGAAGTACATCGCGGGGTCGGGCTGGCCGTCGGCGCGCGTCACGGCCGAGACGATGGCGCCGAACGGGCCTTGCGTGCCGGCCTTGAGCATCGCGATCACCGGGATGATGGTGAGGAAGATGCCCGCGAAGAGCTTGGCCACCTCGGCCATCGGCTCCCATTCGAACTGGTTGTCGGCGTGCACCTTGGGCGCGGTGAGCTTGTAGGAGACCAGTGCGATCAGCAGCAGCCCCACGTCGCGCACGAGCCCCGGCAGGCCGACCTCGGTGCCGAACACGTCGAACTTCACCGGCGATTTCCAGAAGCCGCTGAGCAGCACCAGCGCGACCACGCCGCCCAGCAGCCAGAAGTTGGCGGCGCCGTCGAAGCCGATGCGCGGCGTGTCGGGGGTCGGGTCGACCGGCAGCACGCCTTCCTTGCGGTAGTAGTGGCGGTCGATGGCATAGAACAGCGCCAGCAGCACACCCACGATGAACAGTGTGTCGGGCAGGATGTTCTGCATCGTCCAGAAGAAGCTCACGCCCTTGAGGAAGCCCAGAAACAGCGGCGGATCGCCCAATGGCGTGAGCGAGCCGCCCGCGTTGGAGACGATGAAGATGAAGAACACGATCACATGCACCTTGTGCACGCGGTTGTCGTTCGCCCGGATCAGCGGGCGGATCAGCAGCATCGAGGCCCCCGTGGTGCCCATGACGCTCGCGAGCACCGCACCGATCGCCAGGATCGCGGTGTTGAGCCCCGGCGCCCCATGCAAGTTACCGCGGATGTGGATGCCCCCCGCCACGGTGAAGAGCGCCGTGAGCAGGATGATGAACGGGATGTACTCGGCCACCAGCGCATGCACCAGCTGCGTGCCCGCGAGCCCCGCGCCGTAGGTGGCGGCAAAGGGCAGCAGGAAGGCCAGCGCCCAGGCGGCGGAAATCTTGCCGTAGTGGTGGTGCCAGAAGGCCGGCGCGAGCAGCGGCAAGAGCGCGATCGACAGCAGGATGCCGGCGAACGGCACGCCCCAGAGCGGGGAGAGCACGGCGCCGTCGAAATCGGCGGCGCGGGCCAGGGCTGGAAAGAGCATGGGCAGCGCTGCCGTTGCGGTCAGTCGGAGTGTCTTTTTCATGGGTGCCGTACCGTACCAGACCGAGGTCAGGCGGCCGGCTGCTCGATCTCGAACACCTGGCGCAGGTAGGCCAGGTATTTTTCGTCCTCGCACATGTTCTTGGAGGGCGTGTCCGACAGCTTGGCCACCGGCTGTCCGTTGCAGTGGATCATCTTGATGACGATCTGCAGCGGCTCGTAGCCCAGGTCGTTGGTGAGGTTGGTGCCGATGCCGAAGGCCAGTTGGCAGCGGCCGCGGAACTGCTGGTAGAGCTCGATGGTGCGCGGCACCGTGAGGCCGTCGCTGAAGATCAGCGTCTTGGTGAGCGGATCGACCCGGTTCGCCAGGTAGTGCGCCAGCATGCGCTCGCCCCACTGGAACGGATCGCCGCTGTCGTGGCGGGCGCCGTCGAAGAGCTTGCAGAAATACAGGTCGAAGTCGCGAAGGAACGCGCTCATGCCATACACGTCGGACAGCGCGATGCCCAGGTCGCCGCGGTATTCGCGCGCCCAGCTCTCGAAGCCGAAGATCTGGCTGTCGCGCAGCCGCGGGCCGAGCGCCTGGCAGGCCTGCAGGTATTCGTGCGCCATGGTGCCCAGCGGGATCAGGCCCAGTTTCATGGCGTACAGCACGTTGCTGGTGCCCGCCAGTTGCGGCAGCCGCGCGCCGGGCTTGGCTTGCATCGGCGGCGGCGTGACGGCACCCAGGCGCGAGTTCAGGGTGCGCAGCACCTCTTCGTGCCAGTCCTTGGAGAAGCGGCGGCGCGTGCCGTAGTCGGCGATCTTCAGGTCCGCGAGGCCGGCGTCCTGCAGCTGGGCGATCTTGGTCTCCAGGCGGCGGCGGCCTTCCTCGATGTCGGGCTTCTTCTGCGTGTTGCGGAAGTAGACCTCGTTGACGATGGCCAGCACCGGGATCTCGAACAGGATGGTGTGCAGCCACGGCCCCTGGATGCGGATCTCGAGCTCGCCCGAGGGCTGGGGAATGATGTTGATGTACTTCTCGTTGAGCCTGAAGAGCCCGAGGAAGTCGACGAAGTCGCTCTTGATGAAGCGCATGGACCGCAGGTAGGCCAGCTCGGCATCGCGGAACTGCAGCGAACAGAGGCTGCGCACCTCGTCTCGGATCTGGCCCGCGAACTGCGCCAGGTCGACGCCGGGGTTGCGGCACTTGAAGCGGTACTCGACCCGGGCGCCCGGGAAGTGATGCAGGACGACCTGCATCATCGTGAACTTGTAGAGGTCGGTGTCGAGCAGGCTGTGGATGATCATGGTCGTCGTCGGTGCGCGGTGTCTCAAACTTTTCGGCGTCCGCTCGATTATCACGGGCAGCGTCGGCCTCTGCCTACGGGGGCTGCCCAGCACGTCCTACCGGCAGGGCGAATCCATCACGGGACATTGATTTCACGGCGGCGATACGGCCCGCCGAATCAACCTCTCAAGGAGATTCGCAATGAACAAGGACACCATCGAAGGCAACTGGAAACAGCTCAAGGGCAAGGCCAAGGAGCAATGGGGCAAGTTGACCGACGACGACTTCGACGTCATCGCCGGCAAGCGCGACCAACTGCTCGGCCGCATCCAGGAACGCCACGGCATCAGCCGCGATGAAGCCGAGAAACAGGTCAAGGACTGGGAATCGCGCGACGGCCGTTCGCCGGATGCGCTCTGGTTCGAAAAGTACTGACCCGGGCCGATCGCCTGGACACCCGCTCACCTCCTATCAGCATTTCAACAACCTCGAAGGAAAACTCCAATGAAAAAACACCTGCTCATGCTCGCTCTCGCTTCCACCTGTTTCGTCGCCACGCAAGCCAGCGCGATGACCGGTGACGAACACAAGGTCGCGAAGGAAAAGATCGAGGCCGATTACAAGGTCGCCAAGACCCAGTGCGACACGATGAAGGACAACGCCAAGGACGTCTGCCAGAAGGAAGCCAAGGGCAAGGAAGACGTGGCCAAGGCCGAACTGGAGCAGCAGTACAAGCCCAGCGACAGCAACGCACGCAAGGTTGCCGAGGAAAAGGTGAAGGCCACCTATGAAGTCGCGAAGGAAAAGTGCGACGACCAGAACGGCGCCGCCAAGGATGCCTGCCAGAAGCAGGCCAAGGCTGACGAAGCCCAGGGCAAGGCCGAAGTCAAGGCCATGAAGAAGGCCATGTAAGGCACTGCGGCCCGGTCGGTCGATCGGCCGTACGACAAAAGACAACGGCGCCCTCGGGCGCCGTTTTTTTGCGGCTTTCGTGAATCAGGCCTTCAGTTCGTCGACCACGCGCTGGAGCGCGTCGGGCAAGGGCACCGGCCGCTGCGTCTCGCGGTCCACGTAGACGTGCACGAAGTGGCCTTGCGCGGCCGCGGTGTCGACGCCTTCGGCGAACAGCGCGATTTCATAGCGCACGCTGGAGCGCCCTGCCTGGGCGACGCGGATGCCTGCCTCGACCGTCTGGGGGAACGCGATCGGCGCGAAGTAGTTGCACTGGGTCTCGACCACGAAGCCGATGGTCCGGCCCTGGTGGATGTCGAGCGCGCCGCGTTCGATGAGGAGAGCATTCACCGCCGTATCGAACCAGCTGTAGTAGACGACGTTGTTGACGTGGCCGTACATGTCGTTGTCGGCCCAGCGCGTCGGGATGCTGCGGAACGCGCGATAACTGCTGCGGGAATTCGGCGTGGGTTTGGCGGCGGAGGAGCTCATCGCGCGGCATTCTGCCAGCGGCGCCAGTAGTCGAAGGCCACGCGGAAGGTGCCCAGTTGCACCTGCACGGTCTCCGCGATGTCGCTGGCGTAGCCGCCGGCCATGGCGAAGGCCACGGGGATGCGACGCTGCCAGGTCCAGTCGAACACGCGGCGGTCTCGCGCCTCCAGGCCGTCGAAGCTGAGTTTC
This sequence comes from Variovorax sp. 770b2, assembly GCF_900115685.1. GTDB lineage: Bacteria > Pseudomonadota > Gammaproteobacteria > Burkholderiales > Burkholderiaceae_C > Variovorax. Next base: position 2,856,866 of record NZ_FOXJ01000001.1, read on the forward strand.
AGGCGGCCGAGGCGGTCGCGCTCGAAGGGGTCGGCTCCGGCAAGGTAGATCACGAGGCCGGGGGAGAAGCGGCGATCGAGTTCATCCAGGGCGTGTTCCAGCGCGGTGAGGTAGTCGGCGTCGCCGCAGCCGTCGGGCAGCTCGACGTCCAGGTCACTGGCCTCCTTGCGGAACGGAAAATTCTTCTGGCCGTGCAGGGAAAGCGTGAAGACGCTCGGGTCGTTGCGAAAGATGCTGGCAGTGCCATTGCCCTGGTGCACGTCGAGGTCGACCACCGCGACCTTGAGTTGCCGGCCGCTGCGGCCGTGCTCCGCCTGCATCAGCCGGGCAGCCACGGCCGCGTCGTTGAAGACGCAGAATCCGCCGCCCTTGTCGGCATACGCGTGGTGCGTGCCGCCGGCCATGTTCGCCGCGATGCCGCCGGCGAATGCAGCGCGACAGGCCGCGATGGTCGCGCCGGTGGAGCGGCGCGAGCGCTCGACCATCGCCTCGCTCCAGGGGAAACCGATCTCGCGCATCGCCTGCGGGCTCACGCTGCCGTCGCTGATGGCGGCGATCCACTGCGGGGTGTGGGCCAGTGCGAGTTCGCCATCGCTGGCGCGGGGAGCCTGGTCCATCTCGACGGCGGGCAGGTGCTCCTCGAGGCGGTCGCGCAGCAAGGCGTAGCGCGACATGGGAAAGCGATGCCCCGGCGGCAGGGGCAACACGAACTGGCCGGAATAGAAGGCGCGCATGTCCGGCATTCTGCGATGCGGGCCCGTTTTAGAAAGCGGCCTCTAGATTGCTGCACAGCAGCAAAAACCCCTTGATCGCAAAACTCAGCTGCCTATACTTGAGGCCATGCTGCACCGCAACAAAGACGACGAGGCGCAGCGCAACGTGAATCGACCACCATCCTTCTGGAGATCCCAAATGGCCCTGACCGCTGACCAAATCCTCGCCGCCCAAAAAGCAAACCTCGAAACTCTGTTCGGCCTGACCACCAAGGCTTTCGAAGGCGTCGAGAAGCTCGTCGAACTGAACGTGACCGCTTCGAAGGCTGCCCTGGCCGAAGCCGCCGGCACCGCCCAAGCCGCCCTGAACGTCAAGGACGCGCAAGAACTGCTGACGCTGCAAGCCAGCCTGTTCCAGCCCCTGGCCGAAAAGACCGCCGCCTACAGCCGTCACCTGTACGACATCGCCCAAGGCACCGGCGCCGAATTCTCCAAGGCTTTCGAAGCCAAGGCTGCTGAAGCCCAGCAAACCTTCGTCGGCCTGGTCGACAGCGCTTCCAAGAACGCACCCGCCGGTTCGGAAACCGCCGTTGCCGTGCTCAAGAGCGCAGTGGCTGCCGCCAACAACGCATTCGAATCGGTCCAGAAGGCTGTCAAGCAAGCCTCCGACGTCGCCGAAGCCAATTTCAACGCCGTGTCGACGCAAGCCGTCGCCGCCGCCAAGACGGCCACCGCTTCGCGCAAGCGCTAAGCACCGACCACCACCAGTTGTCTCCTTGGGTCCTCACGGATCCAATTCAGGGGCCTCATCTTCGGATGAGGCCTTTTTTTTGGCCTGCCAGGCGTCTTCGATAATGCCGGTCTCATTTCAGGAGACTCTCCATGCAGATCGACGGCAAGGTTTTTATCGTGACGGGGGGCGCTTCGGGCCTCGGCGAAGGCGCGGCGCGCATGCTGGCCGCCAACGGCGGCAAGGTGGTGATCGCCGACATGCAGGCTGAAAAGGGCGAGGCCGTCGCCAAGGAAATCGGCGGCGTGTTCGTCAAGTGCGACGTGAGCCAGGAAGCCGACGGCCAGGCGGTCGTTGCCGCAGCAACCAAGCTCGGCAAGCTGGTCGGCCTGGTCAACTGCGCAGGCATCGCGCCGGCCGAGAAGACCGTGGGCAAGAACGGCCCGCACGCGCTGGCCGTGTTCAGCAAGACCGTCACGGTCAACCTGATCGGCAGCTTCAACATGATTCGCCTCGCGGCCGACGCGATGAGCAAGAACGAGCCCGAAGCCACCGGCGAACGCGGCGTGCTGATCTCCACCGCCTCGGTCGCGGCCTACGACGGCCAGATCGGCCAGGCCGCCTACAGTGCCTCCAAGGGCGGCGTGGTCGGCATGACCCTGCCCATCGCCCGCGACCTGGCGCGCAACGGCATCCGCAACATGACCATCGCCCCCGGCATCTTCGGCACGCCCATGCTCTTCGGCATGCCGCAGGAGGTGCAGGACGCGCTGGCCGCCAGCGTTCCCTTCCCGTCCCGCCTGGGTACGCCCGAGGACTACGCCAAGCTTGCCAAGCACATCATCGAGAACGACATGCTCAACGGCGAGGTGATTCGTCTGGACGGAGCGATTCGACTCCCCCCGCGCTGACACCTGTCGCACCGGACTCGGCAGGCGGCATCGCCGTGCTGCCGGTGCGGTCCAGCCGCTCGTACTGGGCGATCACCTGCGCGCCCAGCAGCACGAGCGTGGCGGCGATCTCCAGGCTCAGCAGCACCACGATCGCCGTGGTGAGCGAGCCGTAGACCACGTTGACCTGCGACAGCGTCGAGAAGTACCAGATCAGCACCCGGCGCGTCGCCTCCCACAGCAGCGCGGCGGTCACGCCGCCCAGCAGCGCGTGGCGCAGCGACATCCGGCCGGCCGGCATCACGAGGTAGAGCGAGGTCAGCATGAAGATCTCCCCACCCAGCCCCAGCAGGTAGAGCAACAGGCCCGAAATGCCCGAAAGCGACCAGCTGCGCCCCAGGAGGTCGACGCTTTCCTGCCCCACCAGCTGCAAGGCGCCCGACACCAGCGTGACCAGCAGCAACCCCACGCACAGGCACAGGATGTAGACGTACGGCATGGCCACCGAGACCAGGAAATGGCGCTTGTGGTCGGCCTTGCGGTGGTGAAAGATCACCGCCATCGCGCTCTCCAGGATGCTGAAGGCCAGCGAGCTGAAGAAGATCATCGTCACCAGCAGCACCGGCCCCATCACGTCGCGGTGGTCGAGAAAGCTCGACAGCTCGGCCACGATCGCCTTCGATTGCCCCGGCAGCAGCCATTCGAGATACCGGCCGATGGTGCGCAGCAGCTCCGCCTGGTCGATGAAATGCGAGATCGCGATCACGCTCACGATCAGGAGCGGCACGATGGACAGCAGCGCGTAGTACGCCACCGCCCCCGCGAGCAGCAGCCCCTGGTTGGCGCGAAAGGCCTTCAGCGCGTCCCAGATGAATCGGAGCGGGTGCCGCAGCAGCGGCGCGGCGTGTTGCAATGGGTTGGGCGTCGTCATGCGTTGGGAATCCGGGATCGCATTCAGTATGCCGTCCCGCCACCGGAGGCCGGCCGCTTGCGTATGATTTGCCGCTCTTCGCCTACATGACCATCCCCGCTTCATTCATCCAGGAACTCATCGCGCGCGCCGATGTGGTCGAGATCGTCGGCCGCTATGTGCAACTCAAGAAGGCCGGCGCCAATTTCATGGGGCTGTGCCCCTTCCACGGTGAGAAATCCCCCTCTTTTTCCGTCAGCCCGACCAAGCAGTTCTATCACTGCTTCGGCTGCGGGATGCATGGCAACGCCATCGGCTTTCTCATGGAGCACGCGGGCATGGGCTTCGTCGAAGCGGTGCACGACCTGGCCGGCCAATACGGCCTGCAGGTGCCCGAGGACGACGCCTCCCCCGCCGAGCGCGCCCGCGCCGCCAGCCAGCGCCAGAAGCAGGCCACGCTGACCGACGTGCTCGAGAAGGCCGGCGATTCGTACCGCAAGTCGCTGCGGCAGGCGCCCGGCGCCATCGAATACCTCAAGGGCCGGGGCGTCTCCGGCGAAGTGGCCAAGCAGTTCGGCATCGGCTATGCGCCCGCGGGCTGGCGCGCGCTGGCCAGCGTGTTCCCCGATTACGACGATCCGCTGCTCGCCGAGAGCGGCCTGGTGATCGTCAACACCGAGGACGGCCAGCTCGAGGCGAGCGAAGCCAAGCGCTACGACCGCTTCCGCGACCGCGTGATGTTCCCCATCCGCAACGTCAAGGGCGAGTGCATCGGCTTCGGCGGGCGCGTGCTCGGCGACGAAAAGCCCAAGTACCTGAACTCGCCCGAAACGCCCGTGTTCAGCAAGGGCCGCGAGCTCTACGGCCTCTACGAGGCGCGCGCCGCCTTCCGCGACCGCGGCTATGCGCTGGTCACCGAGGGCTACATGGACGTGGTCGCCCTCGCCCAGCTCGGCTTTCCGAACGCGGTGGCCACGCTCGGCACCGCCTGCACGACGGAGCATGTGCAGAAGCTCTTCCGCTTCACCGAATCGGTGGTCTTCAGCTTCGACGGCGACGCCGCCGGCCGCCGCGCCGCGCGCAAGGCCCTGGACGGCGCCCTGCCCTATGCCACCGATGTGCGCAGCATCAAATTCCTGTTCCTGCCGGCCGAGCACGACCCCGACAGCTTCATCCGCGAACACGGCGCCGAGGCCTTCGCCCGCTTCGTGACCGAGGCCACGCCGCTGTCGCGCTTCATGCTCGAGGCCGCCCGCGAAGGCTGCGACCTGACCACCGCCGAAGGCCGCGCCCACATGACCAGCAACGTGCGCCCGCTCTGGAGCGCGATGCCCGATGGCGCCCTCAAGCGGCAACTGCTGAGCGAGATCGCCACGCTGGTGCAGCTCGATGCAGCGGCCCTTTCGGACCTCTGGGCCTCCACGCCCGGTCCGCGCAAAGTGGCCGCCCCGCCTTCACCGCGCTACAGCGAATCCAGCGGCGACGGCGGGGACTATCCGGACATGCCGCCGCCCATGGAATACGAAGCGCCGCGCTATGAAACCGATAGCAAGCCGCGCAAATTCGTCAAGGGCAAGCGCTGGGGCGGCAAGTTCGAAGAGCCCATCGAGCCCTTGCGCGGACGCGGCAAGCCCCCGAGCCGGCCCGACGTGGCGGTGCGGCTGCTGCTCTCGAACATGGCGCAGTGGGATGCGCTTTCGCACGAACTCCATCTCATGCTGTGCGACCTGCCCGGCACGCACGGAGCGCTCTTCACCTGGCTCGACAGCCAGTTGCACGAGCACGGCGTGCAACCCTGGGCGGCGCTGCGCGAAGGCATGCGGGGGCTGGATTTCGAGGCGCTGGCCGAGCGCCTCATGAACATCGCCGACGCTGCCCAGGTCCCCGAGGGCGAGGAAGAACAGCATCTTTCCGACGCCGCCAAGGAGCTTTCCAGTGTGCTCGACTTCATGCTGGACGACCGCCTCAAGGCCCAGCAGAGCGAGGCCATCGCCGCGGTCGGAAAAGACCCGAAAGCCCTGGAGCGCTACAAGGCGCTCGAGGCGCGGCGGTTGGAATTGCGCAACCGCCTGAGTCCGCGCGGCTCAGAAACTGCTTGAAATTTGTGCAGTACGCTATAATGTAGGGCTTCGCAACTGGCGAAATCAGACAAGAGCGACAGCAGCACCTCCGGGCCGACCCCTAGCGCAACGCACTCCAACGGTAAATTCCGGCGGAAAGGGTCAATAACCGCAAGGACTGCACACCAAATGTTCGCCCGACATCTTGTCTGCTGAGGAATTAATTCCTCTTTCCCAATTGTTTTATGTCCGTGCCTGTGCGCGGGCCGTGGTGGCGCTGCCTGAATGGCAGTGCGCCTGTGATTTCCGCTTGTCCATTCTTGTCGTAACGAGGTCGTATGCCCAGTTCAAAGAAGCCTGCTATTTCACTCGCTAAAAGCGTCGCCAAAAAGCCTGTCGCAGAGAAACCGTTGAAAGCCGGCAAGACGCCGGCATCTAAGACGGGTGCCGCCGCGTCCAAATCGGCGCCCGCAACGAAAGTGAAAACCGTGCCCACGAAAACGACCACCCTCGACGATCCCAAGAAAGTCGCCGCTCCCGCTGCCAAGAAAGTCGGCCGCCCGCCCAAGGCCGCCGGTGCTGCCGCACCTGCCACCGGCGCCAAGCGCGGCCGCAAGCCCAAGGCCGGCAACGACGCCCCCGAGAGCGACGTCGACCTGTCGGACATCGAGGAAGACTTGGCCGGCGACGAGCCGGCGGTCGCCACGACCACCGAAGAAAAGGTCAAGCCGCTGCGCATGAAGATCAGCAAGGCGAAGGAACGCGCCTTGATGAAGGAGTTCGGCCTGGACGAGACCGTGCTCTCCGAAGAAGATCTGGCCAAGCGCCGCTCGCGCCTGAAGACCCTGATCACGCTGGGCAAGACCCGCGGCTACCTCACGCACGGCGAAATCTCCGACCACTTGCCCGACAAGCTGGTCGACGCCGAGACCATGGAAGTCGTGGTCACCATGTTGAACGACATGGGCGTGGCGGTGTACGAGCAGACGCCCGACGCCGAAACCCTGCTCTTGAACAACACCGCGCCCACCGCCACCACGGTGGAAGAAGCCGAGGAAGAAGCCGAAGCTGCGCTCTCCACGGTGGACAGCGAATTCGGCCGCACCACCGACCCGGTCCGCATGTACATGCGCGAAATGGGCACGGTCGAGCTGCTGACGCGCGAAGGCGAAATCGAAATCGCCAAGCGCATCGAAGGCGGCCTGATGGCCATGATGGAGGCCATCTCGGCCTCCCCCGCCACCATCGCCGAGATCCTGCGCCTGGCCGCTGAAATCCGCGAAGGCAAGGTCGTCATCTCCACCATCGTGGACGGCTTCTCGAACCCCAACGAGGCCGACGACTACGTGGCCGAGGAAGACTTCGACGAATTCGACGAGGAAGACGACGACGACGGCAAGGGCGGCTCCAAGGCCCTCACCAAGAAGCTGGAGGAACTCAAGCGCGACGCGCTCGAGCGTTTCGACCGCATCGCCGGCATGTTCGAGAAGGTCCACAAGATCTACGACAAGGAAGGCTACGGCACGCCCGCGTACGTCAAGGCCCAGGAGTCCCTGTCCGAAGAGCTGATGACCATCCGCTTCACGGCCAAGACCATCGAGAAGCTGTGCGACCTGGTGCGCACGCAGGTGGACGACGTTCGCAAGAAGGAACGCGAACTGCGCCGCATCATCGTGGACAAGTGCGGCTTCCCGCAGGACGAGTTCATCCGCGACTTCAGCGGCTACGACAAGAACGGCAACCGCATCGCCTCGAACCTCTTGAACCTGAAGTGGGTCGAGAAGCAGGCCGCTGCCGGCAAGCCCTGGAGCGCCGTGCTCGCGCGCAACATTCCGCCGGTGCAGGAACTGCAGCAGCGCCTGACCGACATCCAGTCGCGCGTGGTGGTGCCGCTCACGCAGCTGAAGGACATCAACAAGCGCATGAACGAAGGCGAATCGTCTTCGCGCGATGCCAAGAAGGAAATGATCGAGGCCAACCTGCGTCTCGTGATCTCCATCGCCAAGAAGTACACCAACCGCGGCCTGCAGTTCCTCGACTTGATCCAGGAAGGCAACATCGGCCTGATGAAGGCGGTGGACAAGTTCGAATACCGTCGCGGCTACAAATTCTCGACGTATGCGACGTGGTGGATTCGCCAGGCGATCACCCGCTCGATCGCCGACCAGGCGCGCACCATCCGCATCCCGGTGCACATGATCGAGACGATCAACAAGATGAACCGCATCTCGCGCCAGCATCTGCAGGAGTTCGGCTTCGAGCCCGACGCCGGCATCCTGGCCGCCAAGATGGAGATCCCGGAAGACAAGATCCGCAAGATCATGAAGATCGCGAAAGAGCCGATCTCGATGGAAACCCCCATCGGCGACGACGACGATTCGCACCTGGGCGACTTCATCGAGGACAGCAGCAACACGGCGCCCATCGAGGCCGCGATGCAGGCGGGTCTTCGCGACGTGGTCAAGGACATCCTCGACTCGCTCACGCCGCGCGAAGCCAAGGTGCTGCGCATGCGCTTCGGCATCGAGATGTCGACGGACCACACGCTGGAAGAAGTCGGCAAGCAGTTCGACGTGACCCGTGAGCGCATCCGCCAGATCGAAGCCAAGGCGCTGCGCAAGCTCAAGCACCCGTCGCGTTCGGACAAGCTGCGCAGCTTCATCGACACGCTCTGAGCCAGGGGCTCCGTCCGGCACCGGTGCCGGACAGGCTCGAAAAAGGCCCGGAACCGCACTCGCGGTTCCGGGCCTTTTTCTTTGGCCAATGCGCCGTTTCAGAGCGCCGCGAGCCCCTCCACCAGCGCTTCTCGGTCCAGCTTGCGCTGCTCGCCGCGCGACCACGAGAAGATGTCGTAGCCGTTGCTGTAGAGCACCGCGCCGTCGGGTGCGAGATCGAAGTGCGCCACATGCGAGGCGACCACGCGCGGGCTCGCGCGGCGGCCTTCCTGCGCGATCAGCTGCCACGAGCCGGGCACCAGGTTGCCCGCGTACTGCGGGTCGTCGCGCACCTTCGACAGCTCGATCATCCGGCCGTGCAGCCACAGCTTGCCCAGGTCCTGGTCGAGCTCGGGCGTGCGCGGGCCGCCGGCCGAGCGCAGCGGCTCCTTGCCGTAGATCATCGAGAAGAAATTGAGATAGCCGAAGACCGCCTTGCCCAGGCGCAGCGGCATCATCAGCGTGTCCTTGATTGCGCCGCCGGCGCGCTCGTGCGCCGGCTTTTCCACCGGCCGGCGGATCGCGTAGAGCGTGCCGTCGGCCGCGATGCGCGGGACGATGTAGTCCCATTCGGGGTCGTCGAGCAGGCTGTCCATCTCGGCGCTCTTGTAGTCGAGCCAGTTCACCGTCGAATGCGCCATCGCGACGACGACGCCGCTCTCGGGATGCCGCGCCACGCCGCACGACTGGTAGACCAGCGTCGAGGCCGAGCCCGGCATCGCGGCCGGCGCGGCGTCCAGGCTGTCGCCGCCGGTGATCGCGCCCTTGGCGTTGCCCTCTTCGTCGAACACCTCCAGCTGCGCGGTGCCGTCAGGTTGTCCCACGGCCAGTACCAGGTGGCGGGTCTCGGGCACGTAGGCCATGCCCAGGATCGGCGTGTGCTGGCGGTGGAAGAGCCGGATCTCGCGCTTCTCATCCAACTCGTAGCGGAACAGGCCGATGCTGCGCCCCACGCTCAGCACGTAATAGATGGTGCGCGGCCCGCCGCGGCAGACGTGCTGGAAGCGCGCCGGCGCCATCGCGCCGCCCGGCCCGCCACGGCCCCAGAGCGCCGCGCCCGAGAGCATGCCCTTGGACTCTTCGCGCTCGGCGTGCTTCCAGGAGGTGGTGCGGCGGCTGTTGGCCTCGCGCTGGATCAGTTCGCGCGCGAACGGCGATTCGATCTGCACCGGCGCGCCTTCGCCGCCGCGCAGCCACAGCTCTCCACGGGTGATCGACAGAAACTCCTGAGCCATTCCTCGTCCCTTCTTCTTCAGTGCATGCAGGCGCGCAGTTTAGTGGGCGGACAGCCTCGGCAACCGCCCGGGTGTCTGCTACGCTCGCACACTTTCGGTGCGCGCCCCTCGTGTGCCGTTCTTGCCGCTCTTCTTCCCCCATCCAAGCCATGAATCCCGACGCCGACAAACTCTGGCAGGCCCCGCGTTGGGCGCTGGCCGTCCTGCTGGCGGTGCTCGGCATGCTCGGGCCGTTCTCCATCGACACCTACATCCCGGCTTTCTCGGGCATCGCGCAATCCATCGGCGCCACGCCCGCCGAGATGCAGCAGACGCTCTCGGCCTACCTCTTCGGCTTCGCGTTCATGAACCTGTTCCACGGCGCGCTGTCGGACAGCTTCGGCCGCCGGCCCGTGGTGCTGTGGGGCCTTGCCGTATTCACCATCGCCTCGCTGGGCTGCGCGCTGTCGCAGAACATCACGCAGCTGGTGCTGTTCCGCGGGCTGCAGGGCCTGTCGACCGGTGCGGGCATCGTGGTCTCGCGCGCGGTGATCCGCGACATGTTCCCGCCCGCCGAGGCGCAGCGGGTGATGAGCCAGGTCACGATCTATTTCGGCGTGGCGCCGGCCATCGCGCCGATCATCGGCGGCTTCCTGTTCGTGCATGCGGGCTGGCACGCGGTGTTCTGGTTCCTGGTGGCGGTGGGCGTGGTGCTGTTCGTGGCCAACTACAAGCTGCTGCCCGAGACGCTGCATCCCTCGCACCGCCAGTCGTTCCACGTGCGGCACCTCCTGCGCGGCTACTGGGACCTGTGCTCGGACCCGCGCTTCCTGCTGCTTGCGCTCGCAAGCGGCGTGCCCTTCAACGGCATGTTCCTCTACGTGCTGGCCGCGCCCGCCTTCCTGGGCGACCACCTCGCGCTGCAGCCGCAGCAGTTCTTCTGGTTCTTCCTTCTGACCATCGGCGGCATCATGCTCGGCGCGCGCGCCAGCGGCCGCATGGCCGGCAAGGTGACGCCCAAGCGGCAGATCCGCGACGGCTTCCTCATCATGCTGGTGACTTCGGTGGTCAACGTGGTGGCCAATTTCTTCTTCGACGCGCACGTGGCCTGGGCGCTGTGGCCGCTGGCGGTGTTCGCCTTCGGCTGGGCGCTGATGGTGCCGGTGGTCACGCTGCTGGTGCTCGACCTGCACCCCGAGCGCCGCGGCATGGCCTCCTCGCTGCAGGCGGTGATCGGCTCGACGGCCAATGGCGTCGTTGCCGGCGCGATCGCGCCGCTGGTGATGCACTCCACGCTGGCGCTCGCCCTCACCTCCACGCTGATGCTGGGCATCGGCCTGGTCGCCTGGGTCTGGCTGCACGGCCGCTGGCCCGAGATCGGGCGCAGCCTCGCCCACGAAACCTGAAAGGAACGGCGCGATGCGGCTCTCCGCGGTCCTCGCCCATGCGCGCGCCTGGTTGCCGGGCCGCACCACCGTCGACATGCGCGAGCGCCTGCGCGCCGTGTGCGGCGCCGCCATCGGTCTCTTCGTCACCGCGGTGCTGTGCCGCTGGCTGGCCGGCCCACTTGCCGGCGTGTTGGGCAGCGCCGTCTGGCTGATCGCGCCGCTGGGCGCGAGCGCCGTGCTGGTGTTCGCGGTGCCCGCGAGCCCGCTCGCGCAGCCCTGGTCGGTGATCGGTGGCAACACGTTGTCGGCCGTGGTCGGCATCGCGAGCGTGAGCTTCATTCCCGATCCCGCCCTCGCCGCCGCCATCGCGGTGGCCGGCGCCATCGGCGTGATGTTCTTCGCGCGCTGCCTGCATCCACCGGGCGGCGCGGCGGCGCTGCTCGCGGTGCTCACGCACACCACGCATTTCTCGTCGGCGCTCTTTCCGTTCTTCACCAACTCGCTGCTGCTGGTGCTGGCCGGCGTGGTCTACAACTCGCTCACCGGTCGGCGCTATCCGCATGTGCAAGTGGCACAGCCGCCGCGCGCGGACGCCCGCTTCAGCCAGGCCGACATCGACGCGGTGCTCGCCCGCTACAACCAGGTGCTGGACATCAGCCGCGACGACCTCGAATCGCTGATCCAGCAGACCGAGCTCGAGTCGTACAAGCGGCGCCTGGGCACGCTCGACTGCGGCGACATCATGTCGCCCGACCCGGTGTCCGTGGAGTTCGGCACGCCCCTGCAGGAGGCCTGGGCGCTGATGCACGACAAGCGCATCAAGGCGCTGCCGGTGACCGACCGCACGCGCCGCGTGGTGGGCATCGTCACGCAGGCCGATTTCTTTCGCCAGCTCGACCTGCAGCACCACGAAGGCATCGCGGGGCGGCTGCGCGACCTGATCCGCGCCACGCGCACCGTGGTCTCGAACAAGCCCGAGGTGGTCGGCCAGATCATGACGCGCCAGGTGCGCGTGGCCAGCGCCGAGCGGCCCGTGGTCGATCTCGTGCCGCTTTTTTCCGAAGGCGGCCACCACCATATCCCCATCATCGATGGTGAAAAGCGCCTCACCGGCATGATCACCCAGTCCGATTTCGTACGCGCCCTCTACCGCGCCGTGCGGCCGGAGAACTGAAACCCTTTTTTCTTTTCATCGAGGAGCGCGCATGGCCTGGGTCGTATTGCTGGTGGCTGGTCTGCTTGAAGTGGGATGGGCCATCGGCCTCAAGTACACCGAAGGATTCACGAAGTTATGGCCCTCGGTCGGCACCGCCATCTCGATGGTGCTGAGCGTCGTGCTGCTGGGCTGGGCGATGCGCTCGCTGCCCGTGGGCACGGCCTACGCGGTGTGGACCGGCATCGGCGCCGTGGGCACGGTGATCCTGGGCATCGTGCTGTTCCACGAGCCGGCCAACGCGGCGCGGCTGGCCTGCGTGGGGCTGATCGTGGCGGGCATCCTGGGGCTCAAGCTCACGAGCCCGGCCTGACCTCAGCCGGGCCCATCACTCCAGCACCACGTTCGCCTTCTTCACGAGCGCCGCATAGCGCGCGGCCTCGGTGCGGAAGTAGCTCGCGGCCTCTTCGGCCGAGGTGGGCTTGATGACGTTGCCCTGCCTGTCCATCGCCTCGTGCACCTCGGCGCTGGTGTAGGCGGCCACCACCGCATCGTGCACGCGCTTGATGTCGGCCGCCTGCATCTTCGGCGGGCCGATCACCGCGAACCAGCCTTCGACCGCGTAGTTCGGCAGGCCCTGCTCCGCGATGGTCGGAATGTCCGGCGCGGCCGGCGAGCGCGCCGGTCCGCAGATGCCGATGGCGCGCAGCGCGCCGCTCTTGATGTGTTGCTGCACGGCGGGCAGCGCGACCACGCCGATCTCCACCTGCCCCGCCATCATGTCGGTCACCATCGGGCCGGTGCCTTTATATGGAATGTGCCGCGCCTTCACGCCGGCCTCGTCCATGAACATCTCGCCCGCGAGGTGAATGATGGTGCCGTTGCCCGACGAGGCGTAGTTGTAGCCCTCGGGCTTCGCGCGCAAGAGCGCCACCAGCTCCTTCACGTTCCTGGCGGGCAGCTTCGGGTTCACCATCAGCACCAGCGGCGTCGCGCCGACCACGCTGATGGGCGTGACGTCGGCGATCGCGTCGAACGGCATCTTCTTGAACACGCTCGGGTTGATGACGTGGTTGTTGGACACCATGCCCAGCGTGAGCCCGTCGGGCGCCGCCTTGACGATGGCCGCGGTGCCGGTGATGCCGCCCGCGCCCGGCATGTTCTCGATCACCACGGGCTGGCCGAAGGCCTTGCCCAGCGCCATCGAGGCGGCACGCACGATGTTGTCCACGCCGGAGCCCGCGCTGATCGGCAGGATGAAGCGGATCGGTTTGTCGGAGCCCTGCGCCAATGCCGGACAGGCCGCCAGCGCAGCGGCGCCAGCGCCCAAGCCCAGCATCGCGCGGCGCGTCATCGGAAGAATGTTCGTGGTCATGGTCTTGTCTCTCTTTATGTTTTGAAGAATCGCCGGCCTCAGCTCACGGCCGCGTCGGCATGCATCGCATCCACCTGCGCGTCGTCGTAGCCCAGTTCGGCCAGCAGTTCGCGCGTGTGCTCGCCGAGCGTCGGCGGATGCAGGCGCACGCCAAGGCGCTCGCCGCCGAGCGTGATCGGGAACAGCGTCGTCTGCGCCATCTGCCCTGCGCGCTCGCCGTCCGGCAGGCGGATGTCCGCCAGGCCCCCGGTGGCCTTCAGGTGCGGATCGGCGTACAGGTCCTCGGGCCGCGTGATCGGCGCGAACGGCAGGCCCCGCGCCTCGAAGATCGCAGAGAGTTCGGCCGCCGAACGGTCGGCCAGGCGCACGCGCAGGTCCGCCAGCAGCGTGGGGCGCAGGCGTACGCGGTCGTTGTTGGTTCGCAGGGCCGGGTCGGCCTTCAGGTCGCCGAAGCCCAGCGCGTCGCAGAACACCGTCCACTGCGCGTCGCTCACCGCGGCCAGGAAGATCTGCTCGCCGTCCTTCACGGTGAACACGTCGTACAGCGCCCAGGCCGAGATGCGCTCGGGCATCGGCGCGGCCGCCTGCCCCGTGATCGCGTACTGCAGCATGTGCTGGCCGACCAGGAACACGTTGTTCTCGAAGAGGGCCGACTGCACCTCCTGCCCCTTGCCGGTTTCTGCGCGCTGCATCAGCGCGGCGATGGCGCCGATGGCGCCGAACATGCCGCCCATGATGTCGTTCACGCTCGTGCCCGCGCGCAGCGGATCGCCCGGGCGGCCGGTCATGTAGGCCAGCCCGCCCATCATCTGCACCACCTCGTCGAGCGCTGTGCGGTGCTCGTACGGGCCGGGCAGGAAGCCCGTGTGGTTCACATACACCAGGCGCGGATTGAGCTTGCCGAGCGCGGCGTAGCCCAGGCCGTACTTGTCCATCGTGCCGGGCCGGAAGTTCTGCGCCACCACGTCGGCGGTGGCGCACAGGCGCAGCGCCGCCTCCAGCCCCTGCGGATGGCGCAGGTCGAGCGCGATGCTCTTCTTGTTGCGGTTGAACATGGGGAAAAAGCCCGCGCCCGCGCCCAGCAGGTGCCGCGTGCGGTCGCCCTCGATCGGCTCGACCTTGATGACTTCCGCGCCCAGGTCGGCCAGCACCATGCCGCAGGTCGGCCCCATGACCATGTGCGTGAACTCGACCACGCGGATGCCCGCGAGCGGCAGGCGCTTTGGCTCGGTTGCTGCAGCGTTCATGCGGCCACCTCTTCGGCCGCAGCGGCCGGCACGAAGGTCTTCGGAAAGCCCGCGCGCCACACCGTGCCCTGCAGCGTCTCGCCATCGAGCCAGTTGGCCACGCGCTGGCGCAGGTCCAGCAATTTCGGAAGATCGACGCCGGTCGAGACACCCATGCTCTCCAGCATGAAGACCAGGTCTTCGGTGTCGACATTGCCACTGGCGCCCGGCGCATGCGGGCAGCCGCCGATGCCCGCGAGGCACGCATCGAATCGCGTGATGCCGACCTCCAGCGCCGCATATGCATTCGCGAGCCCGAGGCCGCGCGTGTCGTGGAAATGGCCGCACCAGAGCCGGTCGCCGGCGATGCGCAACGCGCGCTCGAACAGGCTGCGCACCATCGCCGGATCGGCGTAGCCCACCGTATCGGCCAAGCTCACGCGGTCGGCGCCCGCATCGAGCAGCGCCTGCATCAGGCGCAGCACTTCGTCGGGCGCGACATGGCCCTGGATCGTGCAGCCGAACGCGGTCCCCACGCCGCCGTCGATCAGCGTCCTGGAGCCCGCTGCATCGCGCGCGGCGCGCATGCGGCCGACCTCGGCCACCACCTCGTCGGGCGTCTTGCGCAGGTTGGCGAGGCTGTGCGCGTGGCTCGCCGACAGCGGCACCATCATCAGGTCGGCCTCGCCCGCGATGGCGCGCTCCGCGCCCCTGAGGTTGGGCACGAGCACCGAGGCAAAAAGCCCCGGCAGCGTCTTCGCGTAGGCCAGCAGTTCGGCCGTGTCGGCCAGCTGCGGCAAGAGGTGCGCCGGCACGAAGGAGCCGACCTCGATCTCGCGCTGACCGGCCGCGTGCGCGTCGCGGATCCATTCGAGCTTGCGTGCGGTGGGCAGGACGCGGGCGATGCTCTGGAGCCCGTCGCGCAGCCCCACTTCGCGGACGACCGCGCGGGGCGGCAGGAAGGCGTGAATCAAGTCGTTGTCTCTGTCGTTGGGGGTAAGGCGTCGATGTTAGAAGTTCCGATTCGGTCCAGAAGGTATATTTTGGAAGCCATCTGATTCCAAAACGGAACATCACAACACCATGAGAGATCTCGACCTCACCACGCTGCGCCTGTTCGTCGCCGTCTGCGAAACCCGCAGCATCGCGCGCGCCGGCGAGCAGGCCAGCATCGTCGGCTCGGCGATCAGCAAGCGCCTCGCACAGCTGGAGGACACCGTCGGCACGCCGCTCCTGCTGCGCAAGCGCCGTGGCGTGGTGCCGACCCCGGCCGGCGAGACCTTGCTGGAACATGCGCGCGCCATGCTCGGCAGTGCGAACCGCATCGAGCGCGACATGGCCTCCTACGCCGGTGGCGCGCGCGGGCATGTGCGCATCCTGGCCTCGGCCTCCGTCATGGCCGAGTCGCTGGCCGAGGACGTGGCCAATTTCCTGAAGAACCCCGCGCACCGCGACATCCGCGTGGACATGGAAGAGCGCGTGAGCCCCGAGATCGTGCGCGGCATCCGCGAGGGCAGCGCCTCCATCGGCCTGTGCTGGGACGCCGCCGACCTGCAAGGGCTGGAGCGGCGCGACTACCGCTCGGACCACCTGGCCATCGTCGCGCACCCGACGCACCCCGTGGCCCGCCACGCGCAAGTGCGCTTCGAGCAAGTGCTCGGCCACGAGTTCGTCGGCATGCCCGCGCTGAGCGCCGTGCAGCTGATGCTGGCGCGCGAGGCGGCCGTCGCGGGAAAGCCGCTCGTGTACCGCGTGCTGGTGACCAACTTCGACGCGGCGCTGCGCGTGGTGCGCGCCGGGCTCGCGATCAGCGTGGTGCCGGCGGAAGTCGCGCGGCCTTTTGCCGATGCCTTCGGCCTGCGCCTGATGCCGCTCACGGACGCCTGGGCGCGCCGGCGGTTCGCGATCTGCTTTCGCGGGGAAGCGGCGCTGTCGGCGTCGGCGCAGCTGCTGGTCGCGCACCTCGAAAGGTGCGCCACCGACCGCGCAGAAGACACCTGATTCGTCCGATAACAGAAACGATCCATTGCCGTGGCGGTGGTTTTTGTTTCGTTTCCTGCAACCTAACATTCGGTCTGTTCACGCTGTCACGCATCACTCCACCGACCGAAAGCCATCGCCATGTTCCGCAGAGTCCTTATTTCCGCCGCAGCCCTTTCCGCCACACTGGCCCTCGCACCGCTGGCCGCCCACGCCGCGCAGCCGCTCAAGCTGGACGTCTACAACCCCGGCGCCCAATCGATGTTCCCGGTGTCGTCCGAACTCATCACCGGCCAGACCGATGCGGTGCTGATCGACGCCCAGTTCCAGCGCAACGACGCGCAGGCGCTGGTGCAGAAGATCAAGGCCAGCGGCAAGAAGCTCACCACCGTCTACATCAGCCACAGCGACCCCGACTTCTACTTCGGCCTCGACGTGATCCAGGCGGCCTTCCCCGACGCGAAGATCGTCGCCACGCCGCAGACCGTGGCCGCGATCCAGGCCTCCAAGGACGGCAAGCTCGCGCACTGGGGCCCGATCCTGAAGGACAACGCGCCCAAGGCGGTGGTCGTGCCCGAGCCGCTGGTGGGCGACAGCCTCACGCTCGAAGGCCGCAAGATCCAGATCGTCGGGCTCGACGGCCCCACGCCCGACCACACCGTCGCGTGGATTCCGTCGCTGAAGGCCGTGGTCGGCGGCATCCCGGTGTGGGCCAACAGCCACGTGTGGACCGCCGATACACAAACGCCCGCCTCGCGCCGCGACTGGGCGAGGACGCTGGGCCGCATCGAAGCGCTGCATCCCAAGACCGTGGTGCCGGGCCACTACTTGCCGAATGCCGATGGCAGCGCGCCCCACTCGCCGGCTTCGGTGAAGTTCACGCGCAGCTACCTGCAGGCCTTCGAGACCGAAGCCGCGAAAGCCAAGGACTCCACCGCGCTCATCGCCGCGATGAAGAAGCACTACCCGAAGCTGGAAGGCACCTCGTTGCTGGAACTCGGTGCCAAGGTCATCAAGGGAGAAATGAAATGGCCGCAGTGAACGATGGCGGCACCGCCACACTGCACTACGTCTTCGATCCGCTGTGCGGCTGGTGCTACGCCGCCGCGCCGCTGATCGATGCGGCGCGCGGTGTGCCGGGCCTGAAGGTCGAATTCCACGGCGGCGGCATGATGACCGGCGCCAACCGCCGCGCGATCTCGCCGCAGTGGCGCGAGTACGTGATGCCGCATGACCGGCGCATCGCCGAACTCACGGGCCAGCCGTTCGGCGAGGCCTACTTCGAGGGACTGCTGCGGGATACGGGCGCGGTGATGGACTCCGAACCGCCGACCACCGCGGTGCTCGCGGCCGAGGTGCTGCGCGAAGGCGGAGGGCTCGACATGGTCCATCGCCTGCAGCGCGCCCACTACGTCGAAGGCCGGCGCATCGCCGATGCGGATGTGCTCGCCGCAGTGGCTGTCGAACTTGGCTTCGATGCCGAGGCTTTCGCATCGGCCGTCGCGCGCCTGTCCGGCGACGCGACCTCGCAGCACATCGCCGCAAGCCGCCAGTT
Organism: Variovorax sp. 770b2; assembly: GCF_900115685.1. GTDB lineage: Bacteria > Pseudomonadota > Gammaproteobacteria > Burkholderiales > Burkholderiaceae_C > Variovorax. The sequence goes on from NZ_FOXJ01000001.1 coordinate 2,874,774, forward strand.
GCTGCAGCGCTCGGGCGGCCAGGGTTTCCCGACCTTCGTGCTGACGCAACCCGACGGCCTCGCAGGCCGCATCGACATCGGTCCCTGGCTCGGTCGCGCGGACGAATGGAAGGCACAACTCGCCACGCTGGCCGCGCCGCCGCAATCCGCAGCAACGCCCGCCGCGTGCGGCCCCGACGGCTGCGCGATCTAGGCTCGCGCTACCTGGCGCACTGGAAGCTCGCCGCCTGCGACGCATCGCCGCTCACGTAGCGCGGCCACAGCGGCCACTCGCACAGCGGACGTGCGCGGATGGTCTTGAACGGCGGCTGCACCTCCTGCTCGGCGAGTTGCAGACCAGCCGGCGCACGGCCGCGCTCGACCCAGTCGGCCAGCGCGCCGAGCATGTCGACATTCGCGGGCGCGCCGCTGCCCACATGGTCCACGCCGGGCGCAGTGTAGAGACGCATGAAGCGGTCCACGTTGTCGCGCCCCATGCGCGCCACCACCGACTCGTGGTAGCGGATGCCGGCGAACGGGCTCTGCGCGTAGTCGGCCATGTGCTCCAGCATCAAGAGCTTGCCGCCGCGCGCGTTGAAGGCGGCGAGGTCGGGGTTGGTCGAATCCATCAGCTGCGACACGGTCGCGATGCGCGCCGCGAAATCTTCCGCGCGGTAGCTGCGCACATCGAGCGATGGATTGCGCGCATAGAAATACTGCAGCGCCCCGCTGCCGTAGAACCACGCGATGCCGTTGCTCGGCTGCGGCGGCACCGTCGGCGCGGCGGTGCCTGTCCACCATGCGTTCCAGCCGCCCATCGAGGCGAACGCCGGCGTGCCCTCGCCGCCGATGCCCCAGCCCGGGTACTCGGTCACGCCGTTGGCCAAGGGCACGGGCGCACGCCACGGCGAGCGCAGCATGCGCACCGCCTGCACCTGTGCATCGTTCAGGCAGTTGTCGCCGCTCGTGCCCGCCGCGCAGCGCAGGCTGGCCGGATCGAAGCGCTGCAGGCACGCCACCGGGTTCGACACGATGCGGTCCGCCACGCCGTCCGCGGCATCGCATGACGCGAGCACCGCGTTGTGCACCAGCTGCACCTGCGCGGGCCGCAGCCACCCCTCGCCGAAGGTGGCGATGCCGTTGCGCGTGCCCGCGTGCTGCAGCCCGGTCCAGTTGATCACCGGCACGCGGCTGAAGATGCCGTCGAAATCCTGCGGATAGCGCTGCGCCATCGTGAGCGCCTCGCGCCCGCCTTCGGAGCTGCCCATGAAGTACAGCTTCTGCGGCGCCTGGCCGTAGGCGCGCTGCATCAGTGCCACGGCCGCGTCGCGTACCTTCTTGTACGACGCGTGCGCAAAGTTCGCAAGCGCCTCGTCGTTGAGCGCAAACGCCTGCGGCGGCTGGCCCTGCACGTTCTGGTGGCCGGAGTCGGTGCCGTAGGTCACGTAGCCCTGTGCGAGCGGCGTCGGCTGGTCGAAGCGGCCGGCGGGCACCAGCGACAAGCCGGTGATCAGCACGCCATTGAAGCCACCGCCGCCGTACTGCACGCTGCGCCCGTTCCATGCGAGCGGGAGGTTGACCTGGAACAGGATCGGCGGCGCGCTCGCGTCGAGCGGCGCGATGCGGCCCAGCACCCTGCAGTGCGCGGGCGTCACCGGCGTGATGCGCGCCGCGGGGCTGGGCCCGCGCTCGGCGACCGCCAGCGGGGATGCGGCCACGAGGGTCGCCGAGTCGATGGTCGCGGCGCCGCTCGGCAGGCCGATCGCAGCGGAGGCGATCGGCGCAACGAGGGCCGCGCACGATGTGGCCGGGTCTCCGCCGAGCGTAAGGCTCCGCGGCCCGGTGGGGGTGCCGCACGCGGCGAGCAACGCGGCGGCCGCCAGCATGGCGCCCCCGCAAAACACTGTCTTCGGGGTCGCCATCTGTCTGTCTCCTTGTTGTTCGCCGTGCCGCTACCGCTACCGCGCCACGCCCAGCAGCCTCTCGAGCACCTGCGGCTGGCTGCGCAGTGCCGCCGCGCTGTCGGTGTGCACGATGGTGCCGTGGTCGAGCACCACCGCGTGGTCGGAGATCGCGAGGATCGCCTGCGGGTGCTGCTCCACGATGATCGCGGCCAGCCCTTCGTCCTGCGTGATGCGGCGGATGGCGCGCAAGAGCTCTTCCACGATGATCGGCGCGAGGCCTTCGAGCGGCTCGTCCAGCAGCAGCAGCTTGGGGTTCAGCACCAGCGCGCGGCCCACGGCCAGCATCTGCTGCTCGCCGCCCGAGAGCTGCGTGCCCAGATTCGTCTTGCGCTCCGCAAGGCGCGGGAACATCTCGTACACGCGCTGCGGGTTCCAGGGATTGGAAGTCCCTCCGAGCCTGCCCGGCCGCTCCACCGCGGTGAGGTTCTCGTGCACCGTGAGCGACTTGAAGATGTTGCGCTCCTGCGGCACCCAGCCGATGCCGGCCGCCGCGCGCTGGTGCGGCGCGAGCTTGTGCAGGGCCTGCCCACCGAGCGCGATGGTGCCGCCGTGCTGGCGCGTGGCCCCTGCCAGCGTGTTGATCAGCGTCGTCTTGCCCGTGCCGTTGCGGCCCAGCAGCGCGAGCGTCTGGCCTTCGCCGAGCGCGAACGCCACGTCGTGCAGTACCACGGCCTCGCCGTAGCCAGCGCTCAGGTTGTCGATGCGCAGCAGCTCAGACATGGGCGTTCTCCGTTCCAGTGCCATGACCCAGATAGACCTCCTTGACCTTCGGATCGTTGGCGATGGTCTCGGGGTCGCCCTCGGTCAGGAGCGTGCCGTTGACCAGCACCGTCATGCGGTCGGCAAAGCTGAACACCAGGTCCATGTCGTGCTCGATCAGCAGCACCGACACATCGGCCGGCAGCGCGGCCACGGTCTGCAGCAGCTCTTCGCGCTCGCCGGCAGGTACGCCCGCCACGGGCTCGTCGAGCAGCAGCACGCGCGGCTCGCAGGCGAGCGCGATGGCGATCTCCAGCAGGCGGCGCTTGCCGTAGGCCATGAATTTCGTCTGCTGCTTTGCAACGTCCGCCAGGTGGAACTGCTCCAGCAGTTGCCCTGCCCGCTCCGCGATGCCCTTGGTGCCGCCGAGCGGCCGCCACCATTGCGCGGCGATGCCCTTTTGCTGCGACACCACGAGCGCCAGCGTCTCCAGCGGCGTCATCGAGTCGAACAGCTGGTTGATCTGGAAGGTGCGCACCAGCCCGCGCGCCACGCGCTTGTGCGGCGCGAGCGTGGTGATGTCTTCGCCCAGCAGCGCGATGCGGCCTTCGGTCGGCGTGAGCACGCCCGTCAGCAGGTTGATCAGCGTGGTCTTGCCCGCGCCGTTCGGGCCGATCAGCGCATGGCGCGCGCCGCGCTTCAATTCCATCGTGACGTTGTTGGTGGCCGTGATGCCGCCGAAGCGCATCACCAGTCCTTGCGTCGAAAGCACGGTCTCGGCGGTGGTGGTGGTCATGCCGCACCGCCTTTCTTCTTGCCCATGCCGAACCACGTCCACGGCTTGAGCAGGCGGTCGCGCCCCACGAGCACCAGCAGCACGAGGATGAGGCCGATCCAGAACATCCAGTACTGCGGCGTCACGGCCGAGAGCCAGTTCTGCAGCAGCTTGAAGACGATGGCGCCCGCGACGCCGCCATAGAGCCAGCCCACGCCGCCGATCACCAGCATCAGCAGCACGTCGGCCGAGCGGTCGAAGGCCAGCACGTCGAGCGAGGCGAAGCCGGTGGTCTGCGCGAGCAGCGCGCCTGCCGCACCGGCGATGCCGGCCGCCACGGTGTAGATGACCGCGAGCCGCGACACCACCGGAATGCCGATGGCCATCGCGCGCAGCCGGTTGTCGCGGATTGCCTTCAACGTCGCGCCGAACGGCGAATGCACCAGCCGGCGCATCACCAGGAACAGCACCAGCATCACCGCGAGCGAATACCAGGCGGCCGTGCGGCCGTACAGGTCGAACTCGAAGAGGCCCAGCACCGGTCCCATCACCACGCCCTGCAGGCCGTCGGCGCCGCCGGTGAGCCAGTCGAGCTTGTTGGCCAGTTCGAGCAAGAGGAGCGCGGTGCCGAGCGTGACCATCAGCCGAGTGAGGTCGCTGCCGCGCAGGATCGTCACGCTGGCCACGAGGCCGAGCAGCGCCGAGAGCACGGTCGCGAACACCAGCCCGACGGTCGGGTCCGGCATCACGAGCTTGGCGAACAGCGCCGCCGCATACGCGCCGAAGCCGAAGAAGGCGGCATGGCCCAGCGAGACGATGCCGGCGTAGCCGAGGATCAGGTCGAGCGACATCGCGAACAGCGCGACGATGGCGATCTCGTTGACCAGCAGCGAATGCGAGGGCACCACCAGCGGCAGCGCGAAGGCCACGGCCCAGACCACGAACTCCCAGGGCCGCCAGCGCGCGGTGCGCAGCAGGGCTGATTCATAGGTCAATGGAGAAGAAGAAGGCGCGCTCATCTCAACGCCCTCCCTTGCGCGTGAACAGCCCTTGCGGCCGCCACATCAGGATCATGATCATCAGCAGGTAGACGGTGAACGCGCCCATCTTCGGAATGAAGTACTTGCCCGCCACGTCGGCAATGCCCAGCAGCAGCGCGGCCGCGAGCGGCCCGGTGATCGACGAGGTGCCGCCGACCGACACCACGATCAGGAAATAGATCATGTACTTGAGCGGAAAGGTCGGATCGAGCCCGAGGATCTCCGCACCCAGCGCGCCGCCCAGCCCCGCGAGGCCAGAGCCGACGGCGAAGGTCAGCAGGAACACGATGTTCACGTTGATGCCCAGGCCCGCGGCCACGCGCGGGTCGTCGACCGCGGCGCGCAGCCGGCTGCCGAAGCGCGTCTTCGAGAGGATGAGCTGCAGCACGACGGTGAGCACCGCGCACACGCCGATGATGAAGAGCCGGTAGTGCCCCATGCCCAGCAGCAGCGCGCCGTCGCCGATCTCGGTGCGGCCGCGCAGCCACTCGGGCAGTTGCACGTTCTGCTGCGACGAGCCCACGAAGTAGTCGATGGCGGCCACCGCCATGAACGCGAGGCCGATGGAAAAGAGCACTTGGTCCAGGTGCGGCTTGCCGTACATCGGCCGGTAGAGCGTGCGTTCGAGCAATGCCCCGGCGAGTGCAACGACGATGAACGCGAACGGCAGGCAGGCCAGGAACGGCATGCCGAGCTTCTGCATCGCGAACACGGTGAGGTAGCCCCCCGCCATGGCGAAGGCGCCGTGCGCGAGGTTGATGAAATTCATCAACCCGAGCGTCACGGCCAGCCCGACGGCGAGAACGAAGAGCAGCATGCCGTAGGCGATGCCGTCGAAAAGAATGGTGAGCATGAGATTTCTGACAGCCGTTCGAGCTGAGCCTCCGACAAGCTCAGGCCGAACGGACGGGGTTGTCCGAACGGCCTGGAGCCTTACTTGGCTTTACCGGGGTCCTTCACGCCCTTGATGACATCGAACTCGACGTTGTAGAGCTGCCCGTCCTTCTTCTCGACCTTGCGCAGGTACACGTCCTGCACGATGTCGCGCGTTTGCGCATCGATCAGCACCTGGCCGCGCGGGCTCTCGAAGACCTGGCCCTTCATGGCCGCCAGCAGCGCCTCGCCGCCGCCCTGGCCCTTGGTGGTCTTGAGCGCTTCGTAGATCACGCGCATGCCGTCATAGCCGCCGACGGCCATGAAGTTGGGGCGCATCTTCGGGTTGGCCTTCTGGAAGGCCTCGACGAACTTCTTGTTCGCGGCCGAAGGGTGCGCGGCCGAGTAGTGGTGCGAGGTGACCACGCCCAGCGCGCCGTCGCCCATGTCGTTCAGCTGGTCGTCATCGGTCACGTCGCCGGTGGCGATCATGCGGATGCCGGCCTTGTCCATGCCGCGTTCCAGGAACTGCTTCATCACCGCCGCGCCCGCGCCCGAGGGCACGAAGACGAACAGCGCATCGGGCTTGGCATCGCGCACCTTCTGCAGGAACGGCGCGAAGTCGGGGTTGCGCAGCGGCACGCGGAGTTTTTCGATCACCTTGCCGCCGTTGAGCTGGAAGCGCTCGCTGAAGAACTTCTCGGCGTCGTTGCCGGGGCCGTAGTCGGCCACCAGCGTGACCACCGACTTCACGCCGTTCTTCGGCGCCCAGTCACCCATGGCGACCGACACCTGCGGCAGCGTGAAGCTCGAACGGATGATGTAGGGCGAAGCTTCGGTGATGCTGGAGGTGGCCGCGGCCATCACCACTTCAGGCGTCTTCGACTGGGTGGCGATCGGCGCCACGGCCAGCGCCAGCGGCGTCAGGCCGAAGCCTGCCAGCACGTTGACCTTGTCGTTCACCACCAGCTCCTGCGCGAGGCGCTTGGTCACGTCGGGCAGGCCGGTGTCGTCCTTGACGATCAGCTCGACCTTCTTGCCGGCCACGGTGTCGCCGTTCTGCGCCATGTACAGGCGCGCAGCGGCTTCGATCTGGCGGCCGGTGGAGGCCGACTGGCCCGTCATCGGGAGGATCAGGCCGATCTTGAACTTGTTGTTGTCCTGGGCGCTGGCGAAGGGCGCCGCGAGTGCGGCGGAGAGCGCAATTGCCGAGAGGCTCGCGGTCTGGATGAGATGACGTCTTTGCATGAGGTTTTCCTTGGAGGGACGGAATGCGAAACCGGGCTATTTTCAACACTTTGCAACATTCGGCGGAGCAGGCAATCACCTAGCCGGCCCCTCCGGCGGGCCTTTGTTGCGCGATCAACAAATGAACTGCGCGATGATCGCGCAAGGCGCTTCAGCTGTCGGCGCGGTAGGCGGAATCGAGCGTGAGCGTACCCACGGCGCGTGACACGCAGGCGCAGATGCGGGTGGCCGATTGCTTTTCGTGCGCGCTCAGGAACACGTCGCGGTGATCGACTTCGCCCTCGACCGCGAGCACGTCCATGACGCACAGGCCGCACTCGCCGCGCTTGCAGTCCCAGAGGGTCTGCACGCCGGCCGCGTCGAGCGCTTCGAGCAGGGTGCAGTCGGCCGGCACAGTGATCGCCAGGTCGTGCCGGGGAATGCGCACCGTGAAGGCCTGCGTCGCCAGCCGGCCGCTGCTGCCGAAGGTTTCGAAGCGCAGGTCGGCCGGGGCGCGGCCGGCCGCTTCCCAGGCGCGCTTGACGGCTTCGAGCATGGGCACCGGGCCGCAGGTGTAGAGCTGGCCGCCGGGCGGCAGTTCGGCGATGGCGGCGGCGAAGTCGATGGGGGCCGCGCCTTCATGCGCGACGACGCCTTCGCCCAGCGCTTCTTGCAGGTGCGCGAGGTAACCGAACTCGCCGGCGTGGCGCGCGCCATAGAGCATCTTCACCGGCACACCGCTGCGCTGCGCATGCGCGCCCAGGCGCTGCGCCATCAACACCAGCGGCGTGATGCCGATGCCGCCTGCCACCAGCAGATAGCCGGGCGCGGAGAGGTCGAGCGGAAAGTGGTTCTGCGGCGCGCTCACCTGCAGGCGGTCGCCGGGTGCCAGTTGCCACATGGCCAGCGAGCCGCCCCGGCCGTCGTCCAGGCGCTTGACCGCGATGCGCCAGCACTGGCCATCGCCCTCGCCGACCAGCGAGTACGAACGCGTCTGCAGCCTGCCCTGCGCCGTCATCACCTGCACCTGCAGGTGGGCGCCGGGTTCATGCGGCGCGGCAAAGCCCGACTCGGGCCGGAGCTCGAACTCGCGCACCGTGGGGGTCACGTCGCGCAGCGCAACCACCTGCGCCTGCATCCATTGAAGATCGCTTTTCATCGGGGAACACCAACAAGAAAAAAGAGAAGTCGATCAGCCGCGGCGGCGGATCAGCTGCACGCCGGGGAGCGCGCGCTGCTCGGCGGTCGGCGTGCCGTGCAGCGCCTCGCGCAGGTTGCGCCGCGCGATGCGGCTGTGCTCGCGCATCAGCGCCTCGGCGCGCGAGCCCTCGCCGGATTCGATGGCGTCGAGCACCTGCAGGTGCTGGTCCTGCGCGATCACGAGCATGTCGCGCGCGGCCGGCGAATTGGCCTGCACGATGACGAAGCCCGAGGGCGAGGCGAACGGCAGGTTGACCACGCGTTCGAGCTGCTGCGCGATGACCGGGCTGCCGGCCATCTCGCACAGCAGCGCATGGAATTTCTCGTTGTGCGTCACGTAGCGCGAGAACGCCGCGTCGTCGAGTGCGGGCTCGCGCAGCAATTCGTCGATGCGCGCGAGACACGCGCGGGCTTCGCGCAGCACGACCGGCGCCGCGCCGCGTTCGGCCGCGAGCCGGGCGACCAGCCCTTCGAGCGTGCCGCGCAGCTCGATGGCGTCGGCCACGTCGCGCTCGGAAAAAGTACGCACCGCGTAGCCGCCATTGGGCAGGGCTTCGAGCAGGCCTTCCTGTTCGAGCCGCATCAGCGCGCTGCGCACCGGGGTGCGCGAGACGCCGAGCTGTTCGGAGATGGCGACTTCGGCAATGCGCGCGCCGCCAGGCAGTTCGCCCGCGAGGATCATTTCGCGCAGTCGCAACTGCGCTTTCACGGCCTGCGAGCTGCCGGTGTCGCCGGGCTCGATGGGGGAAACCACCGTGGCCTTCATGCGGCCTGCTTCTCTTCGACGGGACGGATCGGGATCGCGGCGCGCGCGGGCTTTTCCTTCTCGACCATGCGATCGATCAGCCGGCGCGCCCACATCGAACCGGCGTCGATGTTGAGGTTGTAGAACTGGTGGTCGGGGTGTTCGTCCATCGCCTTCTGCTGCGCTTCGAGCACGAGTTCGTCTTCGCGGAAGATGCCGGCCACGCCCTCGCGCAGCTCGTGCGTGAGGCGCTGTTCGCCGATGCAGTAGTTGCGTGCGAAGGCCCAGAAGTACAGGCACGTCTTGTCGGTCTCGGGCGTGATGGTGTTGAGCACGTAGCCGTTGACGCCCTTGCTGCGGTCGCCGGCGTTGTCGCCGTTCGGCACCGCGCCGCTGCCCGCCTCGGCCACGCCCACGTCGATGTTCACCGTGCACGGGCCTTCGAAACGAATGATCTGCCAGCGGTCGACCTTGCCCGTGTAGCCGCGTGCGTGGCGGATCTGGCCGCCCCAGAACGGCGGTGCGTCGATGTCTTCCATCCAGCGCGTGACGGTGGCCGAGCGGTCGCCGTGCGTGGCGACGAACGGCGCCTCGGCCACCTCGCGGTTGCCGATGGAAGAGCCGTGCACGAAGGTCTCGTGCGTCAGGTCCATGAGGTTGTCGACCACGAGCCGGTAGTCGCAATTGACCCGGATCATCTTGCCGTCGCCGGCCCAGGCGGGGTCGTCGTTCCAGTGCATGTCGGGCACGAGCGCGGGGTCGGCCTTGGCCGGGTCGCCGGGCCAGATCCAGACGAAGCGGTGCTTCTCGACCACCGGAAAGTTGCGCACGCACGCCGAGGGGTTGAGCGTTTCCTGGCTCGGCATGTGGGTGCAGCGGCCCTGGCTGTTGTAGACCAGGCCGTGATAGCCGCAGACCAGCTCGTCGCCTTCGAGGCGGCCGAGCGAGAGCGGCATCAGCCGGTGCCAGCAGGCGTCTTCGAGCGCGGCGACCTGGCCGTCGGTGCGGCGGAACATCACCAGCTTCTGGTTGCAGATGGTGCGCGGCAGCAGCGCGTGACGCACTTCGACGTCGTAGGCGGCGGCATACCAGGCGTTCAGTGGAAAGGAGGTCGTGGGCGTTTTCATGAATACCCAATGTATACAGAAATCAGGAAATATCCAGTTCAAAGCGCCTTGTTCGAGGGTAAACACCGATCATTGCGTATACAAACAAGCCATCGTTCAAGGCGCTAGGATGCTCCGTTCGTTATCAGCCACGACGGAGTTCACCCCATGTCCCAGCACGCCGCCCTGCCCGCCCGCTACGACCACGTCGGCAGTTTCCTGCGCCCCAAGTACCTGCTCGAAGCGCGCGAGCAGAAGGCCCAGGGCGAGATCACGCCCGAGCAATTGCGCACGGTCGAAGACAAGGCCATCACCGAGATCGTCCGCTTCCAGGAAGACATCGGCCTGAAAAGCATCACCGACGGCGAGTTCCGCCGCACCTACTTTCACATCGACTTCCTGGACCAGCTCGGCGGCGTGAAGACCGACATTCCGGTCACCATCCGCAAGCCCGACGGCACCGAGGAACTGGCGCCGCCCGCGATGCGCGTGATCGACAAGGTGCGCCACATCAAGGACATCCAGCTCGCCGATTTCCAGTACCTCAAGAGCCAGGTCTCCGCGGGCCGCACGCCCAAGGTGACCATCCCCTCGCCGACGATGCTGCACTTTCGCGGCGGCCGCGCCGGCATCAGCAAGGACGCGTACCCCGAGCTCGACCCGGTGTTCTACGACGACGTGGCCAAGGCCTACGGCGACGAACTGCGCTCGCTGGCCGCGGCCGGCTGCACCTACGTGCAGATGGACGACACCAACCTGGCCTACCTGTGCGACGAGCACATGCGCGAAGCCGCCCGCAAGCGCGGCGACGACCCGAACGAGCTGCCGCATCGCTACGCGGCCTTCATCAACAAGGTGGTCGCGCAAAAGCCGCCGGGCATGCTGCTCGCGATGCACCTGTGCCGCGGCAACTTCAAGAGCACGCACGCCGCGGCCGGCAACTACGAGCCGGTGGCCGAGGCGCTCCTGAAGGAGATGGACCTGGACGCCTACTTCATGGAATACGACGACGCCCGCTCGGGCGACTTCAAGCCGCTGCGCTACCTGCCCAAGGGCAAGACGGTGGTGCTGGGCCTCGTGACCACCAAGTTCGGCCAGATGGAAGACAAGGACGAGCTCAAGCGCCGCATCGAGGAGGCCGCCAAGTACGCGCCGCTCGAGCAGCTGGCGCTCTCGCCGCAGTGCGGCTTCTCCAGCACCGTGCACGGCAACAACATCGCGGTGGAAGCGCAGCGCAACAAGCTGCGCCTGGTGGTCGAGACCGCGCAGGAGGTCTGGGGCTCGACCTGACGCGCCATTTCTGGTGAAGTCGGGGGCATGACGACCACGACAAAGATCCTCTCCGGCCCCCTCAGCATGTTCGGCGCGAAGGTGCAGATCGCCGCGCTTGAAAAAGGCATTCCATTCGAGCTCACGATGGTGCCGTTCACCAAGGACGACGCCTACGAGCCCAAGCACCCCGACGTGCTGCGCATCAACCCCGTCAAGCAGCAGGTGCCGGTGCTGATCGACGGCGAGGTCGGGCTGTTCGACTCGACGCAGATCTTCGAGTACCTCGAAGACCGCTACCCCGCCCCTGCCCTGTGGCCCGAAGGCATTGCCGACCGGGCCCGGGCGCGGCAGCTGGAGCAGAAGGCCGACGAGGTGTTCTTTCCGAACGTCATCAAGCTCTTCGGCCTGCAGCACGACATGCAGAGCGCCCCGGCCGTCGCCGCGTGCGCCGGCTGCGCGCGCTTCTATGAAGAAATGGAAGGCCTGCTGGCCACGCGCGAGTACCTTGCGGGCCCGTACTCCTTCGCGGACATCGCCTTCTACATGGCCCACGTCTTCGCCGACCGCAAGGGCGCCGGCATGACCGATGCCACGCCGCGTCTGGTGGCCTGGCGGGACCGCGTTCGCGACCGGCCCGCGGTGCATGCGGTCGTCGATCCGATGATGAAGTTCCTCGCCTCCGAGGGCCGCGGCGTGCCCGCCTTCCTGCAACGCTGATCGGGTGCGGGCGCGCTGAGGCATCATTGCCCCCATGCCGAATACAGGGTTCGACTGGCTGCCCTCTGCCTCGCAGCATTTCCTCGTCGTCACTTTTGCGCTGCTTGTCTACGTATTGAGCACGCGCGCGCGCCGCGAGCAGCGCGCCCCCACCACCGCCATCGCCTGGGTGATGGGGCTGGTGCTGATGCCCTACCTGATCCTTCCGATGTACCTCCTGTTCGGCCAGCGCAAGCTGCGCCCGGCCGGCTCGCCGCGGCCGCCGCGCTCGGTGCCGCCGGGGCACTGGGCCGCCGACCTGATCGAGAGCTTCGGCCTCGCGCCGCCCGGGCGCTGCGCGGTGCGCCTGCATGCCGACGGCGAGGCCGCGCGCGAGGCGCTGTGGCAGGTGATCGACGGCGCGCGCGAACGCATCGACGTGTGCACCTTCATCATCGGCGACGACGCGCTCGGCCATGCGGTGATCGCGCGGCTCGCGCAGCGCTCGCGCGAGGGCATCAAGGTGCGCGTGCTGCTCGACGGCTTCGGCGCACTGTCGCTGCCGCGCCACCACTTCGACCTGTTGCGCGCGGCGGGCGGCGAGGTGGCGGTGTTCCGCCCCTTCTTCAGCCTGCGCCGCACCGGGCCGCGCAACCTGCGCAACCACCGCAAGTTCACCATCGCCGACGACGGCTGGCTCTGGTCGGGCGGACGCAACCTCGCGGGCGAGTACTTCACGGGCAACGCCAAGCACCCCGAGGCGTGGCGCGATCTCTCGTTCGACCTGCGCGGCAATGTGGCCGCCGCCGCGGCCCGCCAGTTCGACCACGACTGGAGCTCGGTGCGCTCGCGCAAGGCGCGCGCCATCACCTGCGACGACGTGCTCGAAGGCCCCGGCACCGCGATGGCCCAGTTCCTGCCGAGCGGCCCCGACCAGACCGAGGACACCGCGCACGCCCTCCTCATCGATGCGTGCTTTCGCGCCGAGCACCGCATCCTCGCGATCACGCCCTACTTCGTGCCCGGCGACGGCCTGCGCGATGCGCTGCGGCTCGCAGCGCGCCGCGGCGTGCAGGTGACGATCGCGATGCCCGCGCAATCGAACCACCGCCTGGCCGACTTCGTGCGCGCCCGCGCCATGCGCGACCTGGCGCGCGCGGGCGTGAGCTTTCGCATGCTGCCCTTCATGGCGCACGCCAAGGCGGTGGTGCTCGACCACGAGCTTGCGATGTGCGGCTCGATCAACCTGGACCTGCGCAGCCTGCTGCTGAACCACGAGGCGGCCGTGGTGTTCTACGGCCCGCACGAGATCGACTGGCTCGCCGAGTGGATCGACACCACGGCGTCGGCCGGCGAGCCCTATCGCGCGCGGCGCCCGGGCCTCGTGCGCGACGTGGCCGAGGGACTGCTGCTTACCGTCGCTTTCCAGCTGTAGCCGGCGGCGCGGCCGCCTTCGCTTCCTTCGCCACGGCATCGACGCCGGCGAGCACGTAGCGCATCAGGTCATCGGCCAGCGCCTTCGTGTCCTTCAGCGCCGGCAGCACCTTGTTGCCCAGGTCCTTGGGCGCGACCATCATCACGATGCATGGCAGCACCGTGAACAGCAGCGCGCGCTGCACCGAGGGATGGTCGTCGGGCAACGCCATGATCCCGCCGATCAGCCCGCGCAGCAGCTTGGCCTTGGGCAGCACCGCCCGCTTGATCATCACGGGCATCGCCGGCGACGGCGACAGGGCTTCGCGCAGCACCACGCGAAAGCCCCACGGCGCCTTGGGCTGGCTGCCCAGTTCGACCAGGTGCGTGAGAAAGGCGCGCAGCTTCAGGCGCGGATCGGTCGGCACGCTGGCCAGGCTGACCAGTTCGTCGACGCTCACCAACTGGCGGTGCGCCTCGATCAGCACGGCCTCGTAGAGCCCGTCGCGGCCGTTGAAGTGGTAGTTGATCGCGGCCATGTTGGTGCCGGCGCGCGTGCAGATTTCCTTGCTCGTGGCTTCGGCGAAGCCGCGTTCGGCGAACAGCTGGCCCGCGGTTTCGAGGATGTGCAGGCGGGTGGTGTTGCCGTCGGTGCGCTGCGCGCGCGCAGGAGGACTGGAAGAGCGGGTGGCCATGGGCCGAGGTTAATCGAATCGAAAAAATACTTCAAATTCAAATTTCAATTTGATAACATCCGGCCGCATGCCCATCCGGGAACCGGCAGGAAGCTCGACCATGAACAAGAAACCTCTCGTCGCCGTCGCCGTCATCGCCCTGGTCGCCGCGGCCGGCGGCTGGTGGTACTTCAACCGCTCGGCCACGCCCTCCGACCAGCTCGTGCTCTACGGCAACGTCGACGTGCGCCAGGTCTCGCTGGCCTTCAACGCCAACGACCGCGTGGCCGAACTTGCGGTGCGCGAAGGCGACCACGTCCGGGCCGGGCAACTGCTCGGCAAGCTGGACACCCGCACGCTCGTGCTGCGCGTGGCGCAGTCGCAGGCGCGCATCGGCGTGCAGGAGCAGGCCCTGCTGCGCTTGAAGACCGGCAGCCGCCCTGAAGAAGTGGCCCAGGCCGGCGCGCAGGTGGCCGCCGCGCAGGCCGATGCCGACCTCGCCCAGCAGCAGCTCGCGCGCCTGCAGGGCATCAGCCAGACGACCGCCGGCCGCGCGGTGAGCCAGCAGGACCTGGACAGCGCGCAGGCCAGGCGCAAGGTCGCGCTCGCGCAACTCGACAACGCGCGCAAGGCGCAGCAGCTCGTCGTCACCGGCCCGCGCAAGGAAGACATCGCGCAGTCGCAGGCCCAGCTCGAATCGGCGCGCGCCGATCTCGCGCTCATGAACCACCAGCTCACCGAAGCCGAGCTGAAGGCGCCCATCGATGCCGTGGTGCGCGCCCGCCTGCTCGAACCCGGCGACATGGCCTCGCCGCAGCGCCCGGCCTTCACGCTCGCGATCACCGATCCCAAGTGGGTGCGCGCCTATGTGGCCGAGGCCGACCTCGGCCGCGTGAAGCCCGGCCAGGCCGCCAGCGTGACCACCGACAGCCAGCCCGGCGAGGCCATCGCCGGCAAGGTCGGCTACATCGCGTCGGTGGCCGAGTTCACGCCCAAGACCGTGCAGACCGAGGAGTTGCGCAGCAGCCTCCTCTACGAGATCCGCGTGATGGTCGACGACAAAGAGGACCGCCTCCGCCTGGGCATGCCGGCCACCGTGCGGCTGCAACTCGTCTCCCCCACCGGCAAGCCCTGATGTCCAGCACCGGGCCGGCGGTGGCCGGACGCTCCCTGCACAAGCGCTTCACGCTCAAGTCGTCGAGGCAACCCGTGCATGCGCTGGCCGGCGTATCGCTGTCGGTGCCCGCCGGCACGCTCACCGCACTGGTCGGCCCCGATGGCGCCGGCAAGACCACGCTGCTCAGGTTGATGGCCGGCCTCATGCGCGCCGACGAAGGCGAACTGCGCGTGCTCGGCATCGACGTGTCGGCCGACCCGCAGGCCGTGCAGGACCGCATCAGCTACATGCCGCAGCGCTTCGGCCTCTACGACGACCTGAGCGTGCAGGAGAACCTGGACCTCTACGCCGACCTGCACGGCGTGTCGAAGGACAAGCGCCGCGAGCGCTACGCCCGGCTGATGGAGATGACCGACCTCGGCCGCTTCACCGACCGCCCCGCGGGCAAGCTCTCGGGCGGCATGAAGCAGAAGCTGGGCCTGGCCTGCACGCTGGTGCGCTCGCCCGACCTGCTGCTGCTGGACGAGCCGACCGTGGGCGTCGATCCGCTCTCGCGGCGCGAGCTCTGGCAGATCGTGCAGCAGCTGGTGGACGACGAGAAGCTCTCGGTGATCGTCAGCACCGCCTACCTGGACGAAGCCGAACGCTGCAGCCACGTGTTCGTGCTGCGCGAGGGCAAGCTGCTGGCGGAAGGCACGCCGGCCGAGATCCGCGACCATGCAGAGGGCCTGTGCTTCATCGCCGCGCCGCCGCAAGGCGAGCCGCCGCGCCTGATGCAGGCCCGCCTGCTCGATGCGCAGCAGGACATCGTCGATGCCGTGCCGCAAGGCGGCCAGGTGCACTTCATCCGTCGCCCGGACACGGACGATGCGGCGCTTGCCACGCTGCTGGCCGGCGCACACGCAGAGCCGGTGCCGCCCCGGCTCGAAGACGGCTTCATGACGCTGCTGCGCACGCAGCAGACATCGGCGCCGAGCAGCGCGTCGGTCGCAACGGCCACCCCCGCCAAGGGCGACCCCGGCGAAGTCGTCATCGAAGTGAAGGACCTCGTGCGCCGCTTCGGCGATTTCGTCGCCGTGGCCAGCACCAGCTTCTCGGTGCGGCGCGGCGAGATCTTCGGCCTCCTCGGCCCCAACGGCGCAGGCAAGACCACCACCTTTCGCATGCTCTGCGGCCTCCTGCCCGCGAGCGGCGGCCAGTTGCGCGTGGCCGGCGTGGACCTGCGCCATGCGCGCGCGCAGGCCCGCCGGCGCATCGGCTACGTCTCGCAGAAGTTCGCGCTCTACGGCAACCTCTCGGTGCGCGAGAACCTCTCGTTCTTCGGCGGTGCCTACGGTCTGCGCGGGCAGCGGCTGCGCGACCGCATGGACACGGTGCTGCGCCAGTTCGACCTGGAACGCGAGATCGACACGCCCAGCGGCCAGTTGCCCGGCGGCTACCGGCAGCGCCTGGCCATGGCGACCGGCCTCTTGCACGAGCCCGAGATCCTGTTCCTGGACGAGCCCACGAGCGGCGCCGACCCGCTCGCGCGCCGCGAATTCTGGCGCCGCATCACCGCGCTGGCCGAGGGCGGCACCACCGTCGTCATCACCACGCACTTCATGGAAGAGGCCGAGTACTGCGACCGCATCGTGATCCAGGACGCAGGCAAGGTGCTCGCCATCGGCACGCCGCAGGAAGTGCGCACGCAGGCACTCGAGGGCGAAGAAGACGGGGGCCAGCGCATCGACATGGAGCAGGCCTTCATCGGCATCGTCGAGAAGGCACGGCGCAAGGGCAAGGAAGCTGCGGCGACGCAACCCGAAGGAGCGACGGCATGAGCGCCGCGCCGGGCCGCCCCAGGCAAGCGCGCACCGCAGCGCGCAGCGCGGAGATTTTCCGATGAGCGGCTTCTGGTCACGCCTCGTCTCCCTCACGCGCAAGGAATTTCGCCAGTTGCTGCGCGACCGCAGCAACCTCGCGATCGGCATCCTGCTGCCGATGGTGCTGATCCTGATCTTCGGCTACGGCATGTCGCTCGACGTGAAGAACGCGCCCGTGGCCGTGGTGATGGAGGACGCCTCGCCGACCGCGCACGAAGCCATCGCGGGCCTGCAGCTCTCGCCCACCATCGCGCCGGTGCTGCTGGGCTCCATGCACGACGCCGAGGAACTCATGCGCGAGCGCAAGGTCGACGGCATCGTGCGCATTCCGAGCGATTTCTCGCGCGCGCTGGCCGCGGGCAACGCGCGCGTGCAGCTGATCGTGCATGGCGCGGATGCGGGCCGCGCGACCATCATCCAGGCCTACGTGAGCGGCGCCCTCGGCCAGGCGGCCGTGCGGCAGGCCGATCGCCTGGGCAGCACCTCGGGGGCGGATGCACCGCCCGTGGGTCGCGTCACCGTCGAGCAGCGCATGTGGTTCAACGCCGCGAACACCAGCACCTGGTACCTCGTGCCGGGGCTGATCGTGCTCATCATGACGCTGGTCGGCGCCTTCCTCACCGCGCTGGTGATGGCGCGCGAATGGGAGCGCGGCACGCTCGAGGCGCTGTTCGTCACGCCGGTGCGTCCGGTGGAGATATTGCTGGCCAAGATCATTCCGTATTTCGGCGTCGGCATGCTGGGCCTGGCGCTCTGCCTCCTGGCCGCGCGCTTCCTGTTCGCGGTGCCGATGTACGGCTCGCTGTTCGTGGTGGTGTTCAGCTCGATGCTCTACCTCATCGTGGCGGTGAGCCTGGGCCTGGTGATCTCCTCGGTCACGCGCAACCAGTTCCTCGCGAGCCAGATCGCGCTGATCGCGACCTTCATGCCCTCGATGATGCTGTCGGGCTTCCTGTTCGACCTGCGCAACGTGCCCACGGCCGTGCGCGTCATCGGCCATGTGCTGCCGGCCACCTACTTCATGGACCTCATCAAGACGCTGTTCCTCGCGGGCGACGTCTGGCCGCTCATCTGGCGCAACTGCGCCATCCTGCTGTGCTACGCCATCGGCCTGCTGCTGCTCGCGCGCGCCGTCACGCGCAAGAGCCTCGATTGAGACGCAAGGGAAACGGAACATGATCGATTTCCTGCTGCGCATCGCCAACCTCTGCAAGAAGGAACTGCTCGCGATCCTGAAGGACCCGGCCACGCGCGCCATCCTGTTCGCGCCCGCGCTGCTGCAGAGCCTGGTCTTCGGCTACGGCGCCACCTACGACCTGGCGAACGTGCCCTATGCGCTGCTCGACCAGAGCCGCACCGGCGCGGCGACCGAGCTCATCGCGCACCTGGACAGCACGGGCGTGTTCCACCGCGTGGCCACGCTGCGCACGCAGGCCGACATCCGCGAGGTGATCGACACCGAGAAGGCCCTGCTCGTGATCCAGATCGCGCCCGACTTCGAGCGGCAGCTCGGCGCGGGGCAGCCCGCGGCCATCCAGCTGATCCTGGATGCGCGCAACTCCAACACGGCGGGCTCGGCAGCCGGCTACGTGGGCGCGGTGGTCGAGCGCTACAACGCCGAGTTGCGCACGCGCGCGGGCGCACCGCCCGCGCCGCTGGTCATCGAATCGCGCGCCTGGTTCAACCCGAACCTGGAGACGCGCTGGAACCTCCTGCCCGGCATGATCGCCGCGCTCAGCATGCTGCAGACGCTGCTGCTCACCGCGCTCTCGGTGGCGCGCGAGCGCGAGCAAGGCACCTTCGACCAGTTGCTGGTGACGCCGATGTCGCCGCTCGAAATCATGATCGGCAAGGCGCTGCCGCCCGTGCTGGTGGGCCTCGCGCAGTCGTCGCTGATCCTCGTGGTGGCGATGTTCTGGTTCGGCATTCCGATGGCGGGCTCGCTGGTGACGCTCTACACCGGGCTCGTCTTCTTCACGGTCGCGAGCGTGGGCATCGGCCTGTCGATCTCTGCGGTGTCGGCCAACATGCAGCAGGCCATGCTCTACACCTTCGTGCTGCTGATGCCGATGATGCTGCTGTCGGGCCTGACCACGCCGGTGCGCAACATGCCGCACTTGCTGCAGGTGATCACCATGGCCAATCCGCTGCGCTTCGCCATCGACCTGGTGCAGCGCGTGTACCTGGAGGGCGTGGGGCTCGCCACGGTGTGGCACAACCTGATCCCACTCTCGATCATCGCGGTCGTCACGCTGCCGCTGGCGGCCTGGCTCTTTCGCAATCGTCTTGTCTGATACGGGAGCCCTTCATGCCTCTCACTCTCCATTTCACATGCAACGCGGTGGCCGCCGCCGCGCTGGCGCTCCTCATCGGCGGTTGCGCCGTGGGGCCCGACCACCAGCCTTCGGAACTGCGCGCGCCCACCGATTGGTCGGCCTGGCACGGCGGCTCGCCCGCGTTGCTCGGCGCGGAACGCAGCGCCGGGCCGGCCACGGCCTCCATCGCGCCCGGCGACTGGAAGGCATTCAACGACCCCGTGCTCGACCGGCTGCAGGCGATGGTGCTCGCTGCCAACCCCGACCTGCAGACCGCCGCGCTGCGCTTCGCGCAGAGCCGCGTGCAGCGCGCCACCGCGGCCGCCCAGCGCGGTCCGCAGGTCAATGCCAGCGCGGGCGTCACGCGGCAGCGGCAAAGCGAGAGCGGCGCGGCCACGCGGATGATCGATGCGCTGGGCTCTTCCGTCGCCAACAAGGAACAGCTGATCCGCACGCTCAGCGAGCCCTACGACCTCTACCAGGCCGGCTTCGACGCCTCGTGGGAAATCGATCTCTGGGGCCGTGTGCGGCGTGCGGTGGAAGCGGCCGACGCCGATGCGGCCGCCTCGGCCGCGATGCTTCGGCAGGCCGAGCTCAGCGTGCAGGCCGAACTCGCGCGCAGCTACTTCGAGCTGCGCGGCACGCAGCGCGAACTGCGCATTGCGCGCGCCGACATCGCGGCCGCCGCCGAATCGCTCGAGCTCGTGCAGGCGCGCGCCGATGGCGGACTCGTCACCGACCTCGACCCGGTGCGACAGCGCACGCTGCTGGCCGAACTGCGCGCGCGCATTCCTTCGCTGCTGCAGCAGGAGGCCGATGCGATGAACCGCATCACGCTGCTGATCGGCGCGCCGCCCGGCGCGCTGAACACCGAGCTTGCGGAGGCGGCCGACAGCACGGGCGACGCACCACCGCTGCCCGACCTCGCGCTCGGCCTGCCTTCGGAGCTCGCCCGGCGCCGCCCGGACATCGCCGCGGCAGAGGCGCAACTGCGCGCCGCCACCGCGCGCGTCGGCGTGGCCGTGGCCGATCTCTATCCACGCATCACGCTGGGCGCGGGCTTCGGCTACGAATCGGTCGGCAGCGAGCGCTTCGGCGATTGGGGCAGCCGGCAATGGCATGTCGGCCCGTCGCTCAGCCTGCCGGTGTTCGACAACGGCCGCCGCCGCAGCACGATCGACCTGCGCGAGTTGCAGCAACAGGAGGCCGCCGTGGCCTTCCAGCAGACGGTGCTCAAGGCCTGGCACGAGATCGACGCCGCGCTCAACGCCTACAGCGCCGAGCGCCAGCGCCATGCCGAACTCGTCGAACGCGAGCGCCAGAGCCGCGATGCGCTCACGCTCGCGCATGCACGCTATGCCAATGGGCTCACCGATTTCGGCGTCGAACTCGACGCGCGCCGTGCGCTGTTGCAGGCCCGCCGCGACCACGCGCAGAGCACGAGCCGCCTGTCCGTGAACTTGGTCACGGTCTACAAGGCACTCGCCGGCGGCACGCCACCCAGCGATGTGATGGCGCAGCGCAATCCGTCCTCCGCCCCGTGATTTAGTGCCCAAATAATAGGCACCGACTGCGCGCGGGAAAGACCCCTTCCTACGGGGTCGAAATTTAAAATCGAGGCCTTCCTGGTTATCGCAGTTTCGTTCTCGGGAATGAGCGGTCCGCTCTTGCCTTCGTAAATTCGCAACCAGTCCCCGCACTCCAGAAGCATCGGCGCCCATCAGGGCGTATCGCCCTCGGCGAACTCGATGTGACGCAGGAGCGTGACCGGCAAAGGTGGTCACGGGCGGGGAGATGGCGCTTCTTGCAGTTCGGGTCCGTCGGGTCGCCTGAAGCAGTTCCCCTTTGATCACTGTTGGGCTCCCCTGTGCAAGGGGGAAAAAATCGATGCGATCCGTTTATTCGCTGCTGGCGCCCGTGCGCCGGCTGGGCGCAGCCATGCCTTTTGCTTTTGCAGGGCTGCTGCTTTCTTTCAGTTCCGCGACCTGGGCCACGATGGACGAGGTCGGCCGCGCAACGCCGAGCGTTCATCGCCTGAAGCTCTTCGTCGATCCGCAACTGGCCGCCGGCATCGGCGCGCCCGAAGCAGGCCGCCGGCTCGCGCAGTACGTGGCCGACATCAACACCGTGTTCATGCGCGAGACCGTGCGCAGCTTCGCGTTCGATCCGGCCAGGGACCTGCAGATCGTCTCGCCCGCGTCGGCGCCGCAGTGCGGCTTCAACGGCGTGGCCGAGCGCGAGATCGTGCTGTGCATCTCGAAGTCGCAACGCGGCTACAGCCACGGCGGGCTCACCACGAGCACCACCTTCCCGCCCAAGGGCGTGACCTGGAACCTCAACTGGATCGCGATCCACGACCCGCTGCGCCTCTCGCGCACGATCGCACCGGCCGCCTCCGAATCCACCGAGAAAGACTATCTCGGCCGCCAGTTGAAGACGCTGCTGCACGAGCTGGAGCACGTGTTCGGCGCGGGCTCCGGCGAGTACTACAACGCCATCGCCGTGACCGACACCACCGAGGTGGCGCCCAAGGCCGACCTCGACCTGGCCAAGCTCACCGACCGCTACTGGTGGCAGCGCCAGCAATGGCGCCTCGATCCGCTGCTGGGGACCGTGTTCGAAGAGCGCTTCGACCCCGCCGCCAACCGTGTCGCCACGCTGGAGATGATCCGCTTCACCGAAGGCACCAAGGCCAACATCAACACCGACTGGAGCGACTGGCCCAAGCTGGGCAGCTCCAGGTACATGGCCGCGACCACCGCCACCCAGGTGCGCGTCGCCGATCGCGAAACCGGTGCCGCACTCGCGGGCGCGCAGGTCTCGGTGTGGCGCGACCCCGGCGCGCAGAAGCCGCTGGAGCCGCTCGCGCAAGGCGTGGCCGATGCCAACGGGCTCTTCGCATTCGACTGGCGCTGCGGCTTCAGCTGCTTTGCGGTGGGCAAGGCCAACCTGCTCGTGAAGGCGGAGGTGCCGGGCCGCGCACCGGGCGCGACGTGGTTCACCATCTTCGATGCGTTCGAGCAGAAGGCGGTGCAGGGAAAGGCGGCCTTCACCATCGACCTGCCGCTGGGCATGCCCGATGCCTACAGGCCGACCGTCTCGCTGGCCGCACCGGCCATGGCCACGGTGGGCCAGCCGACGACCCTTGCGCCGGTGGCGGTGGACAACGTGGGCGTCTTCGGCCTCAAGGTGGTCGGTGCCAACAGCCTGCCGATCTGCACGTTCACCGAAGCGCCGTACACCTGCACCTGGACGCCGACCGCGCAGGGCATGCAGACGATCCGCGTGATCGCGCTGGACGCGGCCGGCAACTCGGCGGTTGCCTTCGCGAACGTGATCGTCAATCCGCCGGCCGACACCACGGCACCGGCCGTTGCGTTGGCCGCGCCGGCTTCCGCCGCGACCGGCATGCCGATGCGGCTCACGGCCACGGCATCCGACAACGTCGGCGTCTCGGAGCTGAAATTCATCATCGACGGCAAGACCGCGTGCACGCTGCGCGCCACGCCCTACGTCTGCGCATGGACGCCCGCCAAGACCGGTGCCGCGAACATCGAGGTGCGTGCTGCCGATGCGGCGGGCAATGTCGCCAGCGCCTCGGCCCATGTGGGCATCGAAGGCTTGCGGCCCGAAGACCTGTAGCCCGGCCTATCAAGCCAGGTTCGTGAAGCTCGCATTGCCCAGTCCCGTGCCGATGGTCAGCACGCCCCAGTGCTTCACTTCGCGCATGAAGGGCAGTTCGCTCAGGCCCTGCACCACGGCATCGTTGTGCATCAGCACCAGCGTGGGCCCCGAGCCGATCATCGGCATGCGGCGCCACACCTCGCTGGGCAGGTGGAAGGCATGGCTCTCCCAGTCGCCCGGCAGGTTCTGCGCGCCGCGCGAGATCGATCCGTCCTGGCGGATCAGCCCCGGGCAGCCGATGCCGATGAAGGGCGCGAGCCGGATCTTCTTGCGCTCGCTGTAGAGCACCATGTCCTCCAGCATCTGGGCGATGTGCTCGACGATGCTGCCGCGGTTCGGTCCGTCGTCGGCATGGCGCCACTTCACCCGCCGCACCACCTTCGCGCGCGAGAAATCGCGCGCCTTGCGATGGCGCGTCTTGACGATGCCGCAGCGGATGTTCGTGCCGCCGATGTCCACCGCAAGAATGGCGTCGTGCCCCTTGAGCATGGCCGGCGGCGCGAGGTGCACCCAGCCGATCAGGCCACCGTCGTCCACGTTGTGCGAGAGCCGGCCCAGCTGCACATGCACGCCCATCTCCTCGAGGATGGCGCCAGCCTGCAGGATCGCGCGCTCGCCCACGTCGCTTTCGGGAAAGCCGCCGCCGATGACGATGCGTTGCACCTGCTGCCATGAAGGCTGGCGGGTGAAGCGCTGGATGACGAAGGCCAGTTCCTCGGCGAATTCCTCGATGGCGCCATGCATCACGTCGGCGGCTTCGGACGCCCTCTTCGCCTGCAGCGCGTGGTCGAGTTCTTTCTTGCTGAGATTGCGCGAATGCGAAAGGCCCAGCGGGTCGCGGCCTTCCTTGCGACGGCGCTTGCGCCAGCGTTCGAGCAGTTCCCGGAAGGCGGTCTGGCTGGCCTGGTCGCCGACGAAGCCGTCCTTGTCGCGCAGCTGCAGGCTGTAGCCGTCGACCTGCAGGCCGGGGAGTTCACGCAGGCCATGGACCTCGGGGCCGGGCAACCCATTCTTGAGGGCGGGAGAGGATTTCTTCTTCGAGGGCTTGGACTTCATGGCGATCGACTATGAGCCCCGCCGCCGCCCGCTTGCATCGGCTCCGCGCACCACGCCGTGTAGGAGATTGGCGGGTACGCCAACCCCGGCGGTGTCTATACACTGCCCCCGATGCACCTGCTCCGCAGCTTCTGGCGCGCCGCCCTGTTGGTCTCGATGGCCTGGCTTGCCGCCGCCCCTGCAGAGGCCGCGGACGACGCGCTGCGCGTCGGCTCCAAGCGCTTCACCGAGTCGTACATCCTGGCCGAGTTGCTCGCGCAGACGGCAGCGCCGCACACTGCATCGCCGCCCGTCGTGCGGCAGGGCCTGGGCAACACGGCCATCGTCTACGAGGCGCTGCGCTCGGGGGCCATCGATCTCTACGCCGAGTACACCGGCACCATCGCACTCGAAATTCTCAAGGGCTCGCCCGCGGACACGCGCGAGGCGATGAACGCGGCGCTCGCGCCGATGGGCCTGGGCGTAGCCATTCCGCTGGGCTTCAACGACGGCTATGCGCTGGCGGTGCGCGCCGCCGACGCAGAACGGCTCGGACTGCGCACGCTGAGCGATCTGGCGAAGCACCCCGAACTCAAGCTGGGCCTCTCGAACGAATTCCTCGGCCGCGCCGACGGCTGGAAGGGCCTGGCCGCGCGCTACGGCTTCACGCAGACGCCCACCGGCCTGGACCATGGCCTGGCCTACGAGGCCATGGCGGCCAGGCAGATCGATGCGATCGACATCTACACCACCGACGCGAAGATCGACCACCTGGGCCTGCGCGTGCTCGAGGACGACAGGAAGTTCTTTCCGCGCTACGACGCGGTGGTGCTCTACAAGCTGGACCTGCCGGCGCGCCTGCCCAAGGCCTGGGCCGCGCTGCAGACGCTCGAAGGCAAGGTCGACGAGCACGCGATGATCGCGATGAATGCGCGCGCCGAACTGCAGAGCGTGCCTTTCGATGTCATCGCGCGCGACTTTCTTTCCAATGCCGGCGGTGGCAAGGCGCAACCGCAGGAAGCGCGGCGCGGCTTCACCGCCAAGCTCTTCGGCCCCGACCTCTGGACGCTGGCGCGACAGCACCTGCTGCTGGTGGCGCTGTCGGTCGGCATCGCCATCCTGATCGGCGTGCCGATCGCGATCCTCGTGTTCTCGCATGTGCGGCTGCGCGCCGTGGTGCTGGGCATCGCGAGCCTGATGCAGACCGTGCCCTCGCTCGCGCTGCTGGCGGTGCTGATCTCGATGCTCGGCGCGATCGGTGCGCTGCCCGCGCTGATCGCGCTCACGCTCTACTCGCTGCTGCCGATCATGCGCAACACGGTGACCGGCCTGGCCGAAGTGCCGAACGGGCTGCGACTGGCCGGCACCGCGCTCGGCATGACGCCGCCGCAGAGCCTTCAGCTCGTGCTGCTGCCGCTGGCGCTGCCCACTTTGCTGGCGGGCGTGCGCACGGCGACTGCCATTGCCATCGGCACGGCGACGATTGCCGCATTCATCGGCGCGGGCGGATTCGGCGAACGCATCGTGACTGGCCTGGCGCTGAACGACCGCGAGCTGCTGCTGGCCGGCGCACTGCCGGCCGCGGCGATGGCGCTGATCAGCGAAGGGATCTTCGAGCTGATCGAGTGGGCGATGCGCCGTCGCCGCCGTGCGCCACCCAGCTCGCTGCCGCCAGCCTGAGGAAGATCAGGCCAGCAGTCAAGCCAACGTGTAGGCCGTCTTCACCGTGGTGAAGAACTCCTGCGCGTACTTGCCCTGCTCGCGCGGGCCGTAGCTCGAACCCTTGCGGCCGCCGAACGGCACGTGGTAGTCCACACCCGCGGTCGGCAGGTTGACCATCACCATGCCGGCCTGGCTGTGGCGCTTGAAGTGCGTCGCGTACTTGAGCGAAGTCGTGGCGATGCCGGCCGAGAGACCGAACTCGGTGTCGTTGGCCGTGGCCAGCGCCTCTTCGTAGTTCTTCACGCGGATCACGCTGGCGACCGGGCCGAAGATTTCTTCCTTGTTGATGCGCATCGTCGCGGCCGACTCACTGAACAGCGCGGGCGACATGTAGTAGCCGTCGGTCTCCAGCTTCAGCAACTCGCCACCAGCCGCCAGCGTGGCGCCCTCGCCCTTGCCGATGGCGATGTATTCCATGTCCTGGTTGAGCTGCGACTTCGAGGAGACCGGGCCCACGTCCGTGCCCTGCGCGAGCGCGTCGCCGACCTTGATCCTGGCCATGCGCACCTTCATCGCCTCGATGAACTTCGGGTAGATGCCTTCGGTGACGATCAGGCGGCTCGATGCGGTGCAGCGCTGGCCGGTCGAGTAGAACGCGCTCTGCACGCTGAGCTCCACGGCCTGCGCGAGGTCGGCGTCATCCAGGACGACTTGCGGGTTCTTGCCGCCCATCTCCAGCTGCACCTTCTTGTGGTTGGTGACGCACTGGATCGCGATGTTGCGGCCCACGCCCACCGAGCCGGTGAAGCTGATCGCATGGATGCCGGGGTGGTTGACCAGCGCCTCGCCGATGACGCTGCCGCGGCCCATCACGAGGTTGAACACGCCCGCCGGAATGCCCGAGCGGCTGATGATTTCGGAGAGCGCCCAGGCGCTGCCCGGCACGAGGTCCGCGGGCTTGAGCACCACGCAGTTGCCGAAGGCCAGCGCGGGCGCGATCTTCCAGGCGGGAATGGCGATGGGAAAGTTCCACGGCGTGATGAGGCCGACCACGCCGACCGGCTCGCGCGTGATCTCCACGCCGATGTTGGGGCGCACCGAAGGCAGCAACTCGCCCGACAGGCGGAGGCATTCACCCGCGAAGAACTTGAAGATCTGGCCCGCGCGCGTGGCCTCGCCGATGCCTTCGGCGCGGGTCTTGCCCTCTTCGCGTGCGAGCAGCGTGCCCAGCTCTTCCTTGCGCGCGAGGATCTCGGTGCCGATCTTGTCCAGCGCATCGGAGCGCGCCTGGATGCTGCCCGTGGCCCAGGCCGGGAAGGCTGCGGTGGCGGCGGCCACGGCCGCATCGACATGCGCCGCGTCGCCCTGCGTGTACTGGCCCAGCACGTCGGCCAGGTTGCTGGGGTTGACGTTGGGGCTGTAGCTCTTGCCGGCCAGCCATTCGCCATTGATGAGGTTGTTGAATTCAGTCATCGTCGATGTCCTTCGTTTGCCTGTTGCAGTGATGAGGTTTGAAAAGCCCAAAGGCTAGGTGGCGCCTTCGGACTCCACGTAGAGGGCGTACAGCGAATGGCTGGCCGCCATGTAGAGGCGATTGTTCTTGGGGCCGCCGAACGTGAGGTTGGCGCAGCGTTCGGGCAGGCGGATGAAACCGATGGGTTTGCCCAGCGCGTTGAAGATCTTGACGCCATCCAGGTCTTCGGACTTCGCCTGCGGCTGATAGACCTTCATGCCGTTGCCGGCATCGGTGGGCTCTGAGGCCAGCGCGCCGTTCCAGCCCCAGCCCATCCAGAGGTTGCCGTCGCGGTCGACGCGAAAGCCGTCGAGCGCGGCCGCGCCGGCGCCGTCGATCAGCTTGGCCTTGTTCGACACGCTGCCGTCGGCCGCCACGTCGTAGCTCCAGAGGCTGCGGTTGGGCGTGCCCTTCCATTCGATGACGTAGAGCTTCTTCTCGTCCGGCGAGAAGGCCAGGCCATTGGGGTTGACCAGGTCGGTGATCACCGCCGAAAGCTGGCCGTCGGGCGTGAGGCGGTACACGTTGGTCGTCGCCTGCTCGGGCGCGGCCCGCTCACCCTCCCAGGTGCCCGAGATGCCGAAGAGCGGATCGGTGAACCAGACGGTGTCGTCCGACTTCACCACCACATCGTTCGGCGAATTCAGCCGCTTGCCCTGGAAGCGGTCGGCCAGCACGGTCATGCGCCCGTCGTGCTCGGTGCGCACCACGCGCCGCGTCAGCGAATGCTCGCAGCTCACCAGGCGCCCCTGGCGGTCGCGCGTGTTGCCGTTGCAGTGGTTCACGTTCGACTTGTGGACCTTGAACTCACCGGTCTTTTCCTCGTAGCGCATCAACCGGTTGTTCGGGATGTCGCTGCACACCAGGTAGCCCTCGCGCGGCAGGTACACCGGGCCTTCGGCCCAGCGCATGCCCGTGCCGACCTGCTCCAGCGTGCTGCTGTAGAGGCGGTACTTGGCGAAGCTCGGGTCGAGGATCAGCACTGCCGGGTCGGGGTAGCGCTGCTGCGGCTTGTAGGGGAACGATTGCGCGCCGGCAGCTGCGGCCACTGCGCCGAGTGCCGAGCCGGCAGCCGCCTGGAGCAGGCGGCGGCGATCCATGGTGTTGTTCATCATGCAGTCTCCTTGGGTGTCTCAACCGTTGGCGCACAAGGGCGCCGGGCGCTCAGCGGACCATGCAGGGCCGCTTGTTGTCGAAGGTCCAGTTGGGGATCAGGTATTGCATCGCCTGCGCGTCGTTGCGCGCGCCCAGGCCGTGCTTCAGGTACAGCTGGTGCGCCTTCTCGACCTCGGCCATGTCGAGCTCGATGCCCAGGCCGCCGCGCGCCGGCACCTTCACGAAGCCCTCTTCGATCTGCAGCGGCGCCTTCGTCAGGCGCTGGCCGTCCTGCCAGATCCAGTGCGTGTCGATGGCCGTGACCTTGCCGGGTGCGGCAGCGGCCACGTGCGTGAACATCGCGAGCGACACGTCGAAGTGATTGTTCGAATGCGAGCCCCAGGTGAGACCCCACGCCTGGCACAGCTGCGCGACGCGCACCGAGCCCTGCATGGTCCAGAAGTGCGGATCGGCCAGCGGAATGTCGACCGACTGCAGCGAGAGGCTGTGCACCATCTCGCGCCAGTCGGTGGCGACCATGTTGGTGGCGGTGGGCAGGCCCGTGGCGCGGCGAAATTCAGCCATCACCTCGCGGCCCGAGAACACGCCTTCGGCGCCGCACGGGTCTTCGGCATAGGCCATCACGCCGTGCAGGTCGCGGCACAGGCGGATCGCATCGGCCAGCAGCCAGCCGCCGTTGGGGTCGAGCGTGACGCGCGCCTTCGGAAAGCGCTCGTGCAGCGCGCGGATCGCCTCGACTTCTTCCTCGCCGCGCAGCACGCCGCCCTTCAACTTGAAGTCGGTGAAGCCGTAGCGCGCATGCGTGGCCTCGGCCAGGCGCACGATGGCTTCGGGGGTCATCGCCTCTTCGTGGCGCAGGCGAAACCAGTCGTTGTCGGCGCCGGGGTCGGTCTCGTAGGCCAGGTCGGTCTTCTTGCGGTCGCCCACGTAGAAGAGGTACCCGAGCATCTGCACCGCATCGCGCTGCTGGCCTTCGCCCAGCAATGCGGCCACGGGCACTTCGAGGAACTGGCCCAGCAGGTCGAGCAGCGCGGCCTCCACGGCCGTGACCGCATGGATGGTCACGCGCAGGTCGAAGGTCTGCTGGCCGCGCCCGCCGCTGTCGCGGCCGGCGAAGGCGCTGCGCAGGCTGTTGAGCACCGCGTTGTGGCGGCCGATGGGCTGGCCCACGATGAGGTCGCGCGCGTCTTCGAGCGTCTGGCGGATCTTCTCGCCGCCCGGCACTTCGCCCACGCCGGTGTGGCCGGCGCTGTCGGTCAGGATCAAGAGGTTGCGCGTGAAGAACGGGCCGTGCGCGCCGCTCAGGTTCATGAGCATGCTGTCGTGGCCCGCGACGGGCACCACGCGCATCCCGGTGACGACGGGCGCGCCGGAGATGGGAGAAGTGGAATCTGGAAGTGTCATCTCTCTAATCAATCCAAAACTGCGCCGGTCCCTTCGGGGAACACCGCGGAACCGGCTTTGCCGGGCCGCTGGTGTCGCCCCCGGCGAGGGGGGTGGCGTTGCGACACGAAGTGCGCGAAGCCTGGGGGAGGACCATTCAGTCTGCGGTGATGTGGCGGGTGTCGATCAATGTCTTCCATCGCGTCCATTCGCGCAACTGGAAGGCGGTGAAGTCTTCGGGCGTGCTGGCGACGATTTCCAGGCCCTGGTCGAGCATGCGCTTCTTCGTCTCGGGGTCCTGCATCGCCGCGATCACCGCGTCGCTCAGCTTCTTCTTCAGGGCAGGCGGCAGGCCCTTCGGCGCGGCCACGCCTTGCCACGAATAGACCTCGGCCCCCTTCACGCCGGCCTCGGCCAGCGTGGGCACGTCGGGCAGCACGGGCGAGCGCTTGTCGCCGCTGACGGCAATCGCGCGCAGCTTGCCCGCGCGGATGTGCGGCAGCACGGCGTTCACGTTCTGGAACGAGAAGTCGACCTGGTTGCCCAGCAGGTCGTTCACCGCGGGCGCACCGCCCTTGTAGGGCACATGCACGCCTTCGGTCTTGGTCTGCTGCCAGAAGAGTTCGGCCGACAGATGGTCCGAAGAGCCGTTGCCCGAGCTCGCGAACGAGACCTTGCCCGGCGTCTTGCGCAAGAGCGCGAGCACGTCGGCCACCGTGTGCTCGGGGCGCGCGACATTGGCGACGAGCACGTTGGGCGCCTGCACGGGCACGCTGATGTAGTCGAAGTCCTTGGTGGCGTCGTAGGGCACGCTCTTCTGCAGGTGCGGCGTGACGACGAAGGCCCCGAGCGACGACACCAGCAGCGTGTAGCCGTCAGGCGCCGCACGCTTGACGAAGCCGGTGCCGATGGTGCCCGTGGCGCCGGGGCGGTTGTCCACGACGAAGCTGCCGCCCAGCTTGGTCTGCAGTTGCAGCGCCAGTGCGCGCGCCACCATGTCGGTGGAACCGCCGGCGGGAAACGGCACGATGATGGTCACGGGTTTCTGCTGCGGCCATGCGTCGGCTTGCGCCCAGGCGTGCAAAGGCAGCATCGCGGAGGCGGCGAGCACGAGGCCCGCCGCAAGAAGCGCTCGTCTGTGCATCCGTGCTCCAGATCAGGGGTTGACGCGAACGGCCTGGCGCGCGAGCAGCTTCCAGTTGCCGCCCTGCTTCTGCCAGACGCCCAGGATCTTCAGCGCGACCTTGCCGGGCTTGCCCGAATCGTTGGTGTCGGCCGCGAGCGAGTGGCGCACGATGGCGGTGTTGGCATCGACCACCTTGATGGTCTGCTCGGTGATCGTGAGGGTCACGAAGTCCGACTTGCCATCGAGCAGGTCGCTGATGAAGCTGGCCTTGGTGTCGACCTTGCCGCCCGAGTGGCCGTAGCTCAGGTCGTCGGCCACGAGGGCGCCCAGGGCAGCGGCCGTCGGGTCGATCATCGCGATGCGCAGGCGCTCGGCGGCCGCGGCCACCGCGGGCTGGTCCGACGCGCCGCCGCCGGCGGGCACCATCGCACAGCCCGAGAACACGGCGGCCGAAGCGGCGATGAGGAAGAGTTTCTTGATGAGCATGTCGTTGACTCCGTTGTTATGTTGATGCTTGTCGACTGCGAGAAAAGGCGCGGCGCTTACTGCGGGCCGAGCGTGGCGATCAGCGCCCTGAGCTCTTCCATTTCGGCAGGCTTGAGGTCGGTGAGCGGTGCGCGCACCGGGCCCGCGTCGTGGCCGACGATCTTGGCGCCGGCCTTCACGATGCTCACGGCGTAGCCCGGCGTGCGGTTGCGCAGGTCCAGGTAGGGCATGAAGAAGTTCTTCAGCAGGCGGTGCTGCGTGGCGAGGTCGTCGTTGGCCACCGCGTGATAGAAGTCCATCGCCGTCTTGGGGATGAAGTTGAAGACGGCCGACGAATACACCGGCGTGCCCATGGCCTTGTAGGCCGCGGCGTAGACCTCGGCGGTCGGCAGGCCGCCGAGATACGCGAAGCGGTCGCCCATCTTCTGGTAGATCGCGACCATCGCCTCGATGTCGCCCACGCCGTCCTTGAAGCCGACCAGGTTCGGGTTGCGTTCGGCCAGGCCGGCGAGCGTGTCGGGCTTCAGGCGGCTCGACGCGCGGTTGTAGACGATCACGCCGAACTTCACGCTCTTGCACACGGCTTCCACGTGCGCGGCCAGGCCTTCCTGGCCGGCCTCGGTGAGGTAGTGCGGCAGCAGCAGGATGCCGTGCGCGCCGGCCTTCTCGGCGGCTTGCGCGCACTGGATGGCAAAGCGCGTCGGGCCGCCGGCGCCGGCAATGATGGGCACCTTGCCGCGGCAGGTGTCCACGGCGGTCTGGATGATGCCGGGGTACTCGTCGCCGGTCAGCGAGAAGAACTCGCCGGTGCCGCCCGCGGCGAACAGCGCGCTCGCGCCGTAGGGCGCCAGCCATTCGAGACGCTCGATGTAGCCCTTCTTGTTGAAGTCGCCGTTGCTGTCGAAGTCGGTCAACGGGAACGAGAGCAGGCCGGAGCCCATGATGGTCTTGAGTTCTTGCGGGTTCATCGGGAATTCCAAGAAATAGATAAGGGGAAAAGAATTCAGAGAGCGGGAAGGCGGCCGCCGCCGGGCCGCCCCAAGGCGAGCCGCGCCTCCCCCTTGGGGGGTGGCGAACTACACGGAGCGAAGCGAGTGAAAAGCCGGGGGGCGAACATGACTAGTCGAGCTTGACGCTGGCCTCTTTGATCACTTGCGCCCAGCGCGCGCGCTCCTTGGCGAAGAATTGGTCCTGCTCGGGCGCGGTCATGGTCACGACCTCGGCGCCCTGGCCTGCCAGGCGCGCGCGGATGTCGGGGGTGCGGATGATTCGGGTCAGTTCGCGGTTCAGGCGCGCGATCACCGCATCGGGCACGCCGCGTCCGGCGACCACGCCCTGCCAGGTGCCCGACTCGTAGCCGGGCGCGCCCTGCTCCGCGATGGTCGGCACGCTGCCGATCAGCGGCATGCGCGTGGCCTTGGACACGGCGATCAGCTTGAGCTTGCCGGCCTGCACCTGCGGGTAGGTGGCCAGCATGCCGTTCATCAGCACCTGGGTCTGGCCCGAGACGGTGTCCAGCACGGCCTGCACGCCGCCCTTGTAGGGCACGTATTCCCACTTGGCGCCGACCTTGCGCTGCAGCTCGATGCCGGCCAGGTGCGCGGTGCTGCCGCTGGCGGTGACGGCGAAGTTGAGATCGCTTTTCTTCGAGAGCTCGACCAGTTCCTTGAGCGTGCTCGCCTGCACCGAGGGGTGCACCACCAGGAGGTGGGGCGAGTAGGCCAGCATGCCCACGCTGCGCAGGTCCTTGGACGGATCGAACGGCAGCTTGGGGTACAGCGACGGGCTGATGGCCAGCGCGCCCAGGTCGCACAGCATCAGCGTGTAGCCGTCGGCCGGCGCCTTGGCCAGGAGATCGGCGCCCAGGTTGCCGTTGGCGCCCGCGCGGTTGTCGATGATGACCGACTGCCCCAGCGCTTCGGACAGCGGCTGGCTGATGGAGCGCGCAATGATGTCGGACGAGCCGCCCGGCGGGTACGGAACGATGATCTTGATCGGCTTGGACGGCCAGTTTGCGCCACCGCTTTGCGCGAATGCGCGTACCGGCAAGCTGGCGGCCAGGGTCGTGGCCAGGGCGGCGCCGAGTGCGCCGCGTCGGTTGATGGTCATGCGGATGCCTCCAGTTATTCGATGTGCCTCATGGCTTCGCCCGGCTGCCCGAGCGAGTTATCAGTCATCGTACAACTAGAAAAACAACTTGTCCAGACTTGGACCCAAAAAATTCAGCGCGAGGGGGAGTTGTCGGACGAAGCGGCGGCGGCCGTCTTGCCCGGCGCGCCTGCTGCATCGGCCTTCGCCTTCTGCGCGGCTTCCTGCGCCATCCGCAGGCGCTCGCGGCTGTTGGTCAGGTGGATGCGCATGGCGGCGCGCGCCGATTCGGGATCGCGGCGCGCGATGGCCGCATAGATCTCTTCGTGCTCGCGGTTGACGCGGCTGAGGTAAGCGCCGCCGTCCTGGATGCGGATGGCGCTGATGCGCGTGCGCGGAATGATCGTGGTGCCCAGATGCCGCATGATGTCGGCGAAATACGGGTTGCCGGTCGACTGCGCGATCTGCAGGTGAAAGCGGAAATCGGGCGCCACGGTGTCGCCGGCGATCGTCACGTTGTGCTCGAAGTCGTCCAGCGCCTGGCGCATCGCAACCAGCTGCTCTTCGGTGCGGCGGCTTGCGGCCAGGCCCGCGGATTCGGTCTCCAGGCTGATGCGCAGCTCCAGCACCGCGAGCACGTCGACCGAGGCGGCGATTTCGCCGGGATCGAGGCGAAACACCCCACCCGCCCGCGGCTGCAGCACGAAGGTGCCCACGCCGTGCAGCGTCTCGACCAGCCCGCCGGCCTGCAGCTTGGAGAGCGCCTCGCGCACCACCGTGCGGCTCACGCCGTAGGCCTGCATGATGGCCGACTCGGTGGGGAGCTTGTCGCCCGGGCGCAGCGACTGGCTGCGGATCTTCTCGCCCAGGTCTTCGACCAGCCCGTGCGCCAGGCCGCGGGAACGCTGGCGCGGCCGCCCCACGAAGGCCGCGGGGCCTCCGGCAGAAGCCGTTTCTGCCGGCGCATCTACTTCCAAGGGATTACCCGCAGTCGTCTGAACCATGGCCACGATGATAATCTCCAATTAGTTGTACGACAACCGATAACTTATCACTCTGACATCTCCTGAAGCCGCTTCGCAAGCCTCTTGAGGGCATTTGCGGTCTCTTCGGCACTCACATGAAGTATTCCCTCGACTTCGCCCCGCTGGCATCGTACTGGCCCGTTTTCATCAACGGCGCATGGCTCACGCTCAAGATGACCGCTTTGGCGGTCGTTGTTGGCGTTTGCGTCGGAACACTGGTCGCGTTCGCCAAGCGCAGCAAGATCAAGCCCCTGGCCCGTGCCTGCACGGTCTACATCGAGATCGTGCGCAACACGCCCTTCCTGGTGCAGATCTTCCTCCTGTACTTCGGCCTGGCGAGCTTCGGCGTGCGCATGCCGACCTTCGCTGCCGCGGTGCTGGCGATGGTGATCAACATCGCGGCCTACGCCGCGGAGATCATCCGCGCCGGCCTCGAGTCGGTGCCCAAGGGGCAGATCGAGGCGGCCGAATGCCTGGGCCTGTCGAAGTGGCGCATCGGCTGGCACGTGATGCTGCAGCCGTCCATCGAGAAGGTGTACCCCGCCCTCACGAGCCAGTTCCTGTTGATGATGCAGGCCTCGGCGATGGCCTCGCAGATCTCGGCCGAAGAGCTCACGGCCATTGCCAACACCGTGCAGTCGGACACCTTCCGCTCGCTGGAGACCTACATCGTGGTCGCGGCGCTGTACCTGGTGCTGTCGCTGTTCATCAAGCTGGTGACCTGGGCGCTCGGCGAATACCTGTTCCGCCGCCGCCGCGTGGTGCGCCGCGCGGCCGCGCAGGCAGGCAAGGTGCAGCCCGCAGCGTCGGCAGCCGCCGTCGCGATCCACGGGGGCGCGGCATGAGCCTTGGCCACTTCACCTTCACGCACCTCATGTACCTGGTGCAGTCGATCGGCTGGACGCTGCTGCTCTCGGCCCTGGCCTTCGTGCTGGGCGCCATCGGCGGCTTCGGGCTGATGCTCGCGCGCATCTCGCCGCGCGCCTGGCTGCG
This sequence comes from Variovorax sp. 770b2, assembly GCF_900115685.1. Classification (GTDB taxonomy): domain Bacteria; phylum Pseudomonadota; class Gammaproteobacteria; order Burkholderiales; family Burkholderiaceae_C; genus Variovorax. Next base: position 2,909,842 of record NZ_FOXJ01000001.1, read on the forward strand.
TTGGTTCGCGGTGATCTACATCGAATGCATCCAGGGCATTCCGCTGCTGATCCTGCTGTTCATCGTGTACTTCGGGCTCTCGGTGTACGGCCTCTCGCTGCCCTCGCTGGTGGCGGCCGGCCTGGCGATGATGATCTACGTGAGCGCCTACCTCGGCGACATCTGGCGAGGCTGCATCGAGGCGATGCCCAAGCCGCAGTGGGAAGCCTCCGAGTGCCTGGCGTTCTCGCGCTGGCAGACGCTGCGCCTGGTGATCATTCCGCAGGCCGTGCGCCTGTCGCTGCCGCCCACGGTCGGCTTCCTGGTGCAAATCATCAAGATGACTTCGCTCGCTTCGGTGATCGGCTTCGTGGAGCTCACGCGCGCCGGCCAGATCATCAACAACACTATCTTCCAGCCCTTCCTGGTCTTCTTCCTGGTCGGTGCTTTCTATTTCGCCTTGTGCTATCCGCTGTCGCGTTGGAGCGAAGCGATGGAGAAGAAACTCAATGTCGCCAATCGTTAAGCTCGATCACGTCTACAAAAGCTTCGGAGCCAACCAGGTCCTGAAGGGCGTGTCCTTCGAAGTCGCCAAGGGCGAGATGATCGCGATCATCGGCGCCAGCGGCTCGGGCAAGAGCACCGCGCTGCGCTGCATCGACCGGCTCGAAGTGATCGACAAGGGCACCATCGAGGTCTGCGGCATCCGCGTGGACAGCCCCAACGTCGACCTGAAGCAACTGCGGCTCGAAGTGGGCATCGTGTTCCAGAGCTACAACCTGTTCCCCCACCTCACGGTGCAGGAGAACATCATGCTGGCGCTGCGCCACGTGAAGAAGCAGTCGCGCGGCGAAGCGGCCGACGTGGCGATCCGCGTGCTCGACCAGGTGGGCCTCAAGGCCAAGGCCGACGCCTACCCCGAGCAACTCTCCGGCGGCCAGCAGCAGCGCGTGGCCATTGCGCGCTCGCTCGCGATGTCGCCCAAGGTCATGCTGTTCGACGAGGTCACCTCCGCGCTCGACCCGCAATTGACCGGCGAAGTGCTGCGCGTGATGGAAGACCTCGCGGCCGGCGGCATGACCATGCTGCTGGTGACGCACGAGATGGCCTTCGCCAAGCGCGTGGCCGACCGGATCATCTACATGCACCAGGGCACCGTGTGGGAAACCGGCCCCGGCGAAATGCTCGACGCGCCCAAGACGCCGGAGCTGCATGCCTTCCTGAACAACGGGCTGTAAGCAGGCAGCCCGGGTCTTTTCTCGTTACTCCCATACCAACTTACACCAGGAGATATCCATGAAACTCGGCACCACCTTCACCCGCACATGCATCGCGCTGGCCCTCGTGGCCGGCGTTGCGCAGGCCGCCCTCGCCGACCAGCTGGACGACATCAAGAAGGCCGGCAAGGTGCGCGTGGCCATCGCGATGGGCACGCCGCTCTTCAGCTTTGCCGACGCCAACCTGCAGCCCACCGGCTCCGACGTGGACACCGCCACGCAGCTGGCCAAGGACCTGGGCGTGAAGCTGGAGATCGTCTCGATCACCAACGCCGCCCGCGTGCCCACGCTGCAGGCGCAACGCGCCGACCTGGTGATTGCCGACCTGTCGATCACGCCCGAGCGCGAAAAGGTGGTGGACTTCTCCACGCCCTACGCCGTCATCAGCATCATCGTGGGCGGCCCCAAGAGCATCAAGGTGGCCGACTACGCCGACCTGAACGGCAAGCGCATCGGCCTGACGCGCGCCACCGTGAACGACACGCTCACCACGCAGCAGGCCAAGGGCGCCGAGATCGTGCGCTACGAAGACGATGCCACGCTCATCACCTCGATGGTCACGGGCCAGATCGACCTGTTCTCCAGCACGCCCTCGAACCTGAGCGAAATGATCAAGCAGGCGCCCGCGAAGAACCTGGAGCTGAAGTTCTCGCAGAAGGACTTCGACCTGGGCATCGCCTTCAACAAGGAACAGCCCAAGCTCAAGGAATGGGTCAACGCCTGGGTCGTGACGAACCAGAAGAACGGCAAGTTGAACGCCATCTACAAGAAATACCACGGCCGCGACCTGCCGGAACGCATCACCAAACTGTGAATGGACGAGTGACGATGGAAGCTTCGAACAAGAAACTCAACCGGCTGCTCTTGACCGGCGCGGCCGGGGGCCTGGGCAAGGTGCTGCGCGAGCGGCTCAAGCCCTGTGCGAACGTGCTGCGCCTCTCGGACATCGCATCGCTGGCCCCGGCCGCCGATGCGAGCGAAGAGGTGGTGCCTTGCGACCTGTCGGACAAGGCCGCGGTGCATGCGCTGCTGGAAGGCTGCGACGCGATCGTGCACCTGGGCGGCGTGTCGGTCGAGCGGCCGTTCGAGGAGATTCTCGAAGCCAACATCAAGGGCATCTTCAACGTCTACGAAGCGGCGCGCCGCCACGGTATCAAGCGCGTGGTGTTCGCCAGCTCCAACCACGTGATCGGCTTCTACAAGCAGACCGAGCACATCGATGCGCACGCGGCACGCCGGCCCGACGGGTACTACGGCCTCTCGAAGTCCTTCGGCGAGGACATGGCGCAGTTCTACTTCGACCGCTGGGGCATCGAGACGGTGAGCATCCGCATCGGCTCGTCGTTCCCCGAGCCGCTCAACCGCCGGATGATGAGCACGTGGCTGAGCTACCGCGACCTGACCACGCTGATCGAGAAGTCGCTCTTCACGCCCGACGTGAAGCACACCATCGTCTACGGCATGTCGGACAACCGCGACGTGTGGTGGGACAACAGCGCCGCCGCACACCTGGGCTTCGCGCCGCAGGACAGCTCGGAGGTGTTCCGCGACAAGGTCGAGGCGCAGCCGCCCGTTGCGCCGACCGACCCCAACGCCATCTACCAGGGCGGCGCGTTCACCGCGCAAGGACCTTTCGGCGATGCAGGCTGAGCTCGTTCTCGACGCACGCAACGGCACCGGCGAAAGCCCGGTGTGGCATGCCGCGGAGCAGGCGCTGTACTGGGTGGACATTCCCGCGCGCGCGCTGAACCGCTGGCATGCGAGCGAAGGCCACGCGCAGTGGCATGCGGATGAAATGATCGCCTGCATCGCGCCGCGCGCCGATGCGCCCGGCGCCTGGATCGCGGGCATGGAGAGCGGCCTCTTCTCGCTGCAACCGCAGGCCGACGGCACGCTGGCGGCCACGTCGCTCGCGCACGTCGAGCACGCGGCACCGGCCATGCGCTTCAACGACGGCCGCTGCGACCGCCAGGGCCGCTTCTGGGCCGGAACGATGCTGCTGGACATGGCCGCGGGCGCGCGCGTGGGCCGCCTGTACAGCTACGGCAAAGACAGCGACACCGCCACCCTGCAACTCGACGATCTCATCGTGCCCAACGGCCTGGCCTTCAGCCCCGACGGCCGCACGATGTACCTCTCGGATTCGCACCCGAGCGTGCAGGCGATCTGGGCCTTCGACTACGACACCGACACCGGCACGCCCAGCAACCGGCGCCTGTTCGTGGACATGAAGCCCCTGCCCGGCCGCCCCGACGGCGCGGCGATCGACGTCGATGGCTGCTACTGGATCTGCGGCAACGACGCGGGCCTGGTGCACCGCTTCACGCCCGACGGCCGCCTGGACCGCTCGCTCGAAGTGCCGGTGAAGAAGCCCGCGATGTGCGCCTTCGGCGGCGCAGGGCTCGACATGCTGTTCGTCACCTCGATCCGCCCCGGCGGCATCGATCTCTCGGACCAGCCGCTGGCCGGTGGCGTGTTTGCGCTGTGGCCCGACGTGGCGGGCATGCCCGAGCCGGTCTTCGGCGGCTGAGCTTTTCTTTTCAAGTTTTCGACAACCACCAAGCAGAGGAAGAGACAAATGAAATTCCACAAGACCCTGATCACACTGGCCGTCGGCGCCGCAGCCGCGCTGTCCACCCTGGCTGCCAGTGCCACCGAGTTCCGCTCGGCCGACATCCACCCCGACGACTACCCGACCGTGACGGCAGTCAAGTTCATGAGCGAACGGCTCAAGGCGCTGTCGGGTGGCAAGCACACCATCAAGGTGTTCAACAACAGCTCGCTGGGCAGCGAGAAGGACACCATCGAGCAGACCAAGATCGGCGCGCTGCAGATGGTGCGCGTGAACATCGCGCCCATGAACAACATCTGCGCCGAGACGCAGGTGCCGACCATGCCCTTCCTGTTCCGTTCGGTCGATCACCTGCACAAGGTGCTGGACGGCCCGATCGGCGAGGAGATCCTCAAGTCGTGCGAGAAGCAGGGCTTCATCGGCCTGGCCTACTACGACAGCGGCGCGCGCTCGATGTTCACGGCCAAGAAGCCGGTGCGCACGTTCGCCGACATGAAGGGCCTGAAGGTCCGCGTGCAGCAGTCCGACCTGTGGGTGTCGATGCTCGAGGCCATGGGCGCCAACGCCACGCCGATGCCCATGGGCGAGGTCTACACGGGCCTGAAGACCGGCCTGATCGACGCCGCCGAGAACAACTACCCCACGTATGAAAGCGCCCGCGCCTTCGAAGTGGCCAAGTACTACAGCAAGACCGAGCACTCGATGGCGCCCGAGATGCTGCTGTTCTCCAAGCGCGCGTGGGACAAGCTCTCCACCGAGGAACAAGGCTGGATCCGCCAGGCCGCCAAGGAGTCGGTGCCCTACATGCGCAAGCAATGGGAAGAGCGCGAGATCAAGTCGCTCGCCATCGTGAAGGCCGGCGGCGCCGAGATCATCGAAGTCGACAAGGCCCCGTTCCAGGCCGCGATGAAGCCGGTGTACGACAAGTTCATCACCGACGCGAAGCTGAAAGACCTGGTCAAGCGCGTGCAGGACACGAAGTAAGCAAGTCGGTCGGTTGAATTGGCTCCTTCCCCCGCTGGGGGAAGGTCGGGATGGGGGCACGACGGCGCTGGCACAGAGACGCCGCTTGCCCCCACCCCTGCCCTCCCCCGGAAGGGGAGGGAGAAAGACAAAGAAGAACTCTCATGTACACCAAACTTTGCCGCACCCTCGCCCGTGCCTGCATGTGGTTGGGCATCCTCGGTCTCGTCGCAGTGATCTGCGCCGTGAGCTGGCAGGTGTTCGGCCGCTACGTGCTCAACAACACGCCGACCTGGGCTGAAAGCCTCGCCCTGCTGCTGGTGATCTACGTCACGATGTTCGGCGTGGCGGTCGGCGTGCGCGATGCGGGCCACATCGGCCTGGAATCGTTCCTCGTGCTCGCGCCCGACTGGCTGCGCCTGAAGATGGAATACCTGATCCACGCGCTCATCCTGCTGTTCGGCCTGGCCATGGCCTGGAACTGCGCCTCGCTCGCCGAATCGGTGTGGGACTACCGCCTGCCCACGCTCTGGATTTCCGAGGGCTGGAAATACGTGCCCGCCTCGGTGGCCGGCGTCCTCATCGTGATGTTCTCCATCGAACACATCATCGCGCTGGCACAAGGCCGCGAAGTCGAACCTGCCTGGGCCTGAGCCACCATGACGATCCCTCTCCTCATTCTTTGCCTCTCGTTCACGGCCTTCCTGCTGCTGGGCGTGCCGGTCGCTTTCTCGATCGGCCTGTCGGCCCTGGCCACGCTGCTGTATGAAGGCCTGCCGCTCGCGGTGGGCTTCCAGCAGATGACCTCGGGCATGGGCATCTTCTCGTTCCTGGCGATTCCGTTCTTCATCTTCGCCGGCGAGCTGATGCTCTACGGCGGCATCGCCGACCGCATCGTCAACTTCGCGCGCAACCTGGTGGGCCATGTGCGCGGGGGCCTGGGCATGTCGAACGTGGTGGCCTGCACGCTCTTTGGCGGCGTCTCGGGCTCGCCCGTGGCGGACGTCTCGGCCATGGGCGCCGTGATGATCCCGATGATGAAGAAGGAGGGCTATCACGCCGACTACGCGGTCAACGTGACGACCCACGCGGCACTGGTCGGCGCGCTGATGCCGACCAGCCACAACCTGATCATCTATTCGCTCGCGGCAGGCGGCAAGGTGTCGATCGCGGCGCTCATCCTGGCGGCGCTGCTGCCGGCGGCCGTGCTCACCCTCAGCAACCTCGCGGCCGCCTACCTGGTGGCCGTGAAGCGCGGCTACCCGGCCGGCAAGTTCCCGGGCTGGGACATCGTGGCGCGTTCGTTCGCGGCGGCGCTGCCGGGCCTCTTCATCGTGGTGCTGATCCTCGGCGGCATCCTGTCGGGCATCTTCACGGCGACCGAATCGGCGGCGGTGGCTGTGCTCTATGCGCTGGGGCTCACGATCTTCGTGTACCGCACGCTGAAGTGGGAGCACTTCATCAAGGCCGCATCGAAGGCGGTGCGCACCACCGGGGTGATCCTGCTTTTGATCGGCATCTCCAGCACCTTCGGCTACCTCATCAGCCTCTACGGCGTGGCCGAACTCACGGGCCAGATGCTGTCGCAGGTGACCACCACGCCGTGGATGATCTTCCTGCTCATCAACATCATCCTGTTCGTTCTGGGCACCTTCCTGGACATGGCCGCGACGATCCTCCTGTGCACGCCGATCTTCCTGCCGATCGCGCAGCACTACGGCATGAGCTCGGTGCAGTTCGGCGTGGTGATGCTGATCAACTGCGCGCTCGGCCTGAACACGCCGCCGGTGGGCACCACGCAATTCGTGGGCTGCGCGATCGGCGGCGTCTCGGTGGGCACGGTGATGAAGACGATCTGGCCGTTCTACGGCGCGTTGATCTTCGCGCTCGGCGTGGTCACCTTCGTGCCCGCGTTCTCGACCTGGCTGCCCGGCCTCTTCATGGTCGTGAAGTAAGCAAAGAAGCAAGAAGCAAAAAGGAAAGGGCCCCACGATGGCCGAGACGAACACCCGCCCCCCGCTCTGCATCCGCATCCACGCGGCCGACAACGTCGCCATCGTCGCGAACGATGGCGGCCTGAAGACGGGCGCCACGTTCGCCGACGGCCTCGTGCTGGTGGACAACGTGCCGCAAGGCCACAAGGTCGCGCTCGTCGACCTGGCCGAGGGCGATGCCATCGTTCGCTACAACGTGGTGATCGGCTACGCGCAGAAGGCACTCGCGCGCGGCAGCTGGGTGCACGAGCGCGTGATGCGCATGCCCACGGCACCCGAGCTGGAAGGCCTGCCCCTCGCGACCGTGAAGCCGCCGGCCATGCCGCCGCTGGAGGGCTACACCTTCGAGGGCTACCGCAACGCGGACGGCTCGGTGGGCTCGCGCAACATCCTGGCCATCACGCAGACCGTGCAGTGCGTGGCCGGCGTCACCGAATTCGCGGTGCAGCGCATCAAGGCAGAACTGCTGCCGAAATTTCCGAACGTCGACGACGTGGTGGCGCTGGCGCACAGCTACGGCTGCGGCGTCGCCATCGACGCGCCCGACGCGATCATCCCGATCCGCACGCTGCGCAACATCAGCCTGAACCCCAACTTCGGCGGCGAGGTGATGGTGGTGAGCCTGGGCTGCGAGAAGCTGCAGCCCGAGCGCCTGCTGCCGCCCGGCACCATTCCGATTGCGGACCAGCGCGGCGAAGGCGCCGCATCCGGTGCGGCCGATGCGGCGCTCGACGTGGTGTGCCTGCAGGACGACGCGCATGTCGGCTTCATGTCGATGATCGATTCGGTCATGCGCCAGGCCGAGGTGCACCTCGCGCGGCTGAACGCACGCCGGCGCGAGACCGTGCCCGCGAGCGAACTGGTGGTGGGCGTGCAGTGCGGCGGCAGCGATGCTTTTTCCGGCGTCACCGCGAACCCGGCGGTGGGCTTTGCCACCGACCTCCTGGTGCGCGCGGGCGCCACCGTGATGTTCTCGGAAACCACCGAGGTGCGCGACGGCATCGACCAGCTCACCTCGCGCGCGTCCTCGCCCGAGGTGGCCGAGGCCATGATCCGCGAGATGGCCTGGTACGACGCCTACCTGCAGAAGGGGCGCGTGGACCGCAGCGCCAACACCACGCCGGGCAACAAGAAGGGCGGGCTCTCGAACATCGTGGAGAAGGCGATGGGCTCGATCGTGAAGTCGGGCTCGGCGCCGATCTCTGGCGTGCTCTCGCCGGGCGAAAAGGCGAAACAGAAGGGCCTGATCTACGCCGCCACGCCGGCCAGCGATTTCATCTGCGGCACGCTGCAGCTGGCCGCCGGCATCAACCTGCACATCTTCACGACCGGCCGCGGCACGCCCTACGGCCTGGCCGAAGTGCCGGTCATCAAGGTCGCCACGCGCAGCGACCTCGCGCGCCGCTGGCACGACCTGATGGACGTGAACGCGGGCTGCATCGCCGATGGCGACGCCACCATCGAGGACGTGGGCTGGGAGCTGTTCCGGCTGATGCTCGAGGTGGCCAGCGGCAGGAAGAAGACCTGGGCGGAGCACTGGAAGCTGCACAACGCGCTCGTGCTCTTCAACCCCGCACCCGTGACCTGAGGAGGGGGTGACGGCGGCAACCTGATCCGGATGGCACGGCGGAGGAGCCGGGCCTGGTTTTTTTCTACAACAGAAGGAGATAGAGGATGCAGAAACCCAAGCTGGTATTGAGCCTGATCGCGGGCGCCGCCCTGCTCACCGCATGCGGCGGTGGGAGCGACAACGGTGGCACGTTCTTTCCGCCGATCGCGGTCAATCCACCGGCTCCGCCGCCGGCGCCCCCGGCCGAGACGCCCGTGGACCCCGAAGTGCTCGCCGCCCAGCCCAAGCTGTCGAACAAGCCGATGGACGACATCGTGCGAGACAACCTGCTGCCCACCATCGACCGCTTGTTCGAGCAGGTGCGCGCGCAGGGCATCAAGACCGTGATCCAGGGACAGGAAGTGTTCGCGCCCACGAGCGGCGACAAGTTTCTTCCGGGCAAGGTCGCCATCGGTTTCTCGTACCTGCTGCTGAACACCCCGCCCTCGGACCCGAAGTACCAGACCTACCTGGACGGCTACCGCGAGATCGCGGACATCACCATCGATTCGACCAACGACAGCTGGGGCATCTACTACTACATGTCGGCCCTGTGGAAGCTCAAGAAGGCGGGCCTCCTGGACGGCGCGAGCCCCGCGATCAGCGCGGGCACGCTGGACAAGCTCAAGACCAGGCTGGACTGGCGCGCCTTCGTCAACCCGGCCGACTATTCGCTGATCAACCTGCCCACCAACTACTACGGCGTGGCCTTCAGCATCGCGCGCCTGCGCTACCTCATGGGCTGGGAAGGCCCCGAGGCCAGCGAGGCGCTGCTGCAGAAGATGATCAACCACTACAAGACCTTCTCGGCCTTCGGCTTCTCCGACGAGACCGATGGCAGCGGGCGCTTCGACCGCTACAGCATCCTCTTGATCGGCGAGATCATGCAGCGCCTGATCGAGACGGGCATGACGGTCTCGCCCGAGGACGAAGCCTCGCTCAAGGGGTGGCTGCGCCAGTCGGTGGACGTGATCAAGGCCAGGCTCAACCCGGCCGGCAACGGCGTGGACTTCGGCCGCAGCCTCGCGGGCTACGCGGACACGGCCTTCGCCGAAGTGCTCTCGGCGGCCGAGCACGAGAACGTGCTCACCGCCGAAGAGAAAGACATCGCCTACGCCTTCGCCACGCGCATCACGGCCAAGTACGTGGAGTTCTGGTACGACGCCGAGGCCGGTTCGCTCAACATGTGGAACAAGGGCCGGCGCGTGGACAGCTACCGCGGCATCGCGCGCATCCTGGGCGAGAACCTGAGCCTGTCGCACCAGCTCATCTACACCAACAACCTCTGGAAGAGCGCGGGCTATGCGCAGAAGCCGCCGGTGTCGACGCAGACCTTCCTGGCCTACCTGGACAAGCTGCCGCGCGCGACGCTCACCAAATTCGCCGGCTTCGACGGCCAGCCCGCCACCTACGACCGGGGCCTGGTCACCTACCGCGACGGCCTGCGCGTGATCAGCCTGCCGGTGGTGAACGGCGCGGCCACCTACCACCGCACCAACCCGTACTTCGCGGTGCCCTACTCGTACAACATGCTCTCGGGCGTGGCCGATACGCGCTGGCCGCAGCTGCAGCCGCAATTCACTTTCGTGAATGCGGGCACGCCGCAGGTGCTGATTCCGGCGTCCTACCAGAAGAACCTGAAGGTGCTCGACGCGGGCCAGGTGCTGGTGGTGAACTACGAACAGGACGCGATGGACCGCGTGGCCGGCACCGGCAGCGGCGGCAATCCGTTCAAGGACGCGCGCATCACCTCCTCGACGGCCTACACCTTCGAGCCGGGCCGGATCACCCGCGTCGATACCTACACGCCCGCGGGCACGCTGGACATCGGCAAGGTCGAGATGGAATTCGGCTCGTATTCGGACGGCGTGACCGCGCTGGGCAACAACAAATTCAGCTACGCCAACGGCGACGTGCAGGGCTTCGAGGTCGAAGGCCTGCAGGACTGCGCACCGGTCGACGTGAGCGCCAACGCGGACTACAACACGCCCACCGGCGCGCTCAAGACCAGCATCCGCTGCAGCGCGCCGGCCTTCAGCTTCAGCACGCCGCTCACCATCAAGTGGGTGCTGAAGTACCGCTCGCCCAGCGTGGCGTCCATCGCACCGCGCTGACCTTCTTTCGATTTCATCAACGGAACCCCTCATGGAAGACCTCAAGGACAAGACCGCGCTCGTCACCGGTGCCAGCACCGGCATCGGTGCGGCGGTGGCCATCGCCTTCGCCGCGCGCGGCATGCGCGTGGCGGTGCACTACAACAGCTCGGCCGACGCGGCCAGCCAGGTCGTCGCGACGATCCGCGCCGCCGGCGGCACCGCGTTCGCGGTGAAGGCCGACGTGCGCGACACCGGCGCGATCCGCGACTGCGTGAAGCAGACCCAGGCGGAGTTCGGCCGCATCGACGTGCTGGTGAACAACGCGGGCAGCCTGGTCAAGCGCGTGCCCATTGCCGAGTTCGACGACGCGCTGTTCGACGAGGTGATGCACATCAACGCGCGCTCGGTGCTCGCGTTCTGCCGGGAGGTGGTTCCCCTGATGCGCACGCAGGGCGGGGGCAACATCATCAACGTGACCTCGGTCGCGGCGCGCACCGGCGGCGGGCCGGCCGCGTACCTGTACGCGGGCTCCAAGGGCTTCGTGAGCACGGCCACGCACGGCCTCGCCAAGGAACTGGTGGGCGACCGCATCCGCGTCAACGCGGTGGCGCCGGGCGTGATCCAGACGCCCTTCCAGGACCGCTTCTCGACGCCCGCGATGCTGGAGAACTTCAGGGCGAGCATTCCGATGGGGCGCATCGGCGAGCCCGAGGAATGCGTCGGTGCGTTTCTTTACCTGGCGTCGGAGCAGCTCTCGGGCTATGTGACGGGCCAGGTCATCGAGGTGAATGGCGGGCAGTACATGCCCTGACATTTTTTTGGAGAGACGGCCCTCGCTGCGGGGTCGTTCGTGGATCGGATCAACAACGGAGACAAGAGACATCATGAAAAGAAGCACACTCATTCGCGGCCTCGCGGCCCTCTCGGCCACGGCCACCCTCTCGCTCGGCCTCGCCTCGACGGCCGCGGCGCAGGCGGCCAACGACTTCCCGAACCGCTCGATCGAGCTGCTGGTGCCCTACCAGCCGGGCGGCGGCACCGACGGCCTCGCGCGCGCTTTCTCGGAAGCCAGCCGCAAGCACATCTCGCAGAGCATCGTGATCGTCAACCGCCCCGGCGCGGGCGGCGCCATCGGCTGGACCGAGGTGATCAACGCCAAGCCCGACGGCTACAAGCTCGCGGTGCTCACGGTCGAGCTGCTCACGCTGCCGCACCTGGGCCTGGCCAAGTTCAACTACGACGACTTCCAGCCGATCGCGCAGCTCAACGCCGACCCGGCCGCGATCACCGTGAAGGCCGATGCGCCGTGGAACACCATCGAGGAGTTCCTTGCCGCCGCGAAGAAATCGCCCGAAGGCATCCGCGTGGGCAACTCGGGCAACGGCTCGATCTGGCACCTTGCGGCCGCCGCGCTGGAAGACAAGACCGGCACCAAGTTCGGCCACATCCCGTTCCAGGGCGCGGCGCCCGCGGTGCTCGCGCTCCTGGGCGGCCACATCGAAGCCGTGGCGGTGAGCCCGGCCGAAGTGACGACGCACGTGCAGGGCGGCAAGCTCAAGGTGCTGATGGTGATGGCCGACAAGCGCGTGAAGGGCTTCGAGAAGGTGCCCACCGCCAAGGAGCGCGGCATCGACCTGTCGATCGGCACCTGGCGCGGCATCGGCGCGCCGAAGAACACGCCGCCCGAAGTGATGGCCAAGCTGCGCGAGATCACCGCCAAGACGGCCGCCGAGCCGCTCATGCACGAGGTGATGGACAAGCAGAACCTGGGCTACGTCTACACCGACGGCGCCGTGTTCAAGGAGACGCTGGCCAAGGACAACGTGTACTTCAAGCAGCTGATCACCAAGCTCAACATCAAGCCATGACCCGGCCCTCGGAGACCAGAGACATGCAACGCCGCACACTGATCCGAGGCGCCCTCGCCACCTCGATCGCCTCCTCGCTTGCAACGGCCCTGCCCGCGTTCGCGCAGAGCAGCAACACCTGGCCGACGGGCAAGGCCATCACCTACCTCGTGCCCTTTCCCGCGGGCGGCACCACCGACGTGCTGGGCCGGCTGATCGGCCAGAAGCTGGGCACCGTGCTGGGCACCAGCGTGATCATCGACAACAAGGGCGGCGCCGGCGGCAGCGTGGGCTCGGAGGTCGGCGCGCGCGCGGCGCCCGATGGCTTCACGCTGGTGGGCGGCACGATCAGCTCGCATGCGATCAACGTGAGCCTGTATCCCAAGATCGGCTACGACCCGCAGAAATCGTTCGCGCCGGTCACGCTGATCGGCACCAACCCGGTGGTGCTGGTGGTGAACCAGGCGAGCCCGTACAAGACGTTGAAGGACGTGCTCGATGCGAGCAAGGCCAAGCCGGGCGGGCTCTCGTCGGCCTCGGCCGGCACGGGCACCTCGCAGCACCTGGCGCTGGAGTTGCTGGCCTTCAAGTCGGGCGTGAAGTTCACGCACATCCCGTACAAGGGCAGCGGCCCGGCGATCCAGGACGCGATCGGCGGCCAGGTCGACATGATGTTCGACACCACGGTGGTGGCGGGCCCGCACATCCAGAGCGGCAAGCTGCGCGCCATCGCCGTCACCTCGGCCCAGCGCCTGGCCTCGATGCCCGACGTGCCGACGGTGGCCGAGTCGGGCGTGCAGGGGCTGAAGGATTTCGAGGTGGTGTCGTGGCAGGCGATCTTCGTGCCCGCGGGCACGCCGGCGCCGGTTGTCGATCGTCTGCACACCGAGATCCGCAAGATCCTCGCGACGCCCGAGATGCAGGACAAGCTCAAGGGCTTCGGCATGGAGCCCACCGACCTGTCGACCGCGCAGATCGCGGCGTTCCAGAAGGCCGAAGTGGAGAAGTGGGCGCAGGTGATCAAGGCTGCGGGGATCAAGGCGGAGTAGTTCGCCGACCGGCGCTCGCCAACGCAAAACCGAGGGAAGCCTCCTACGCCCTGCGAGGGAGGCGCTTTATAGAATGCCCCTCCGATCCGCATTCGAGGCTTCCCCCAACGTGTCCGACCGCTCCGCAGTTCTGCCCCAATACCTGTTCCCCAAGCAGGCCCTGACCAATTTCGCCGGCTGGGTCGCGGGGAAGGAACGCGGTGCCGTCACGACATGGATCATTCGCCGCTTCGTCGCCAAGTACGGCGTGGACATGGGCGAGGCGCTCGAGTCGGACATCGAGCACTACAAAAGCTTTAACCAGTTCTTCACGCGCGCGCTCAAGCCCGGCATGCGCCCGCTCGCGCAGGCCGACCTGGTGTGCCCCGTGGACGGCGCGATCAGCCAGTTCGGCGCGATCGAGGGCGACCAGATCTTCCAGGCCAAGGGCCACAACTACACGACCACCGCGCTGGTCGGCGGCGACGCAGCGCTGGCCGCGAAATTCGCGCACGGCAGCTTCGCGACGCTCTACCTGAGCCCGAAGGACTACCACCGCATCCACATGCCCTGCGACGGGCGCCTCGTGCGCATGATCCACGTGCCCGGCGACCTGTTCTCGGTGAACCCCACCACCGCGCGCGGCGTGCCGGGGCTCTTTGCGCGCAACGAGCGCGTGGTGTGCGTCTTCGAATCGGCGCGCGGGCCCTTCGTGCTGGTGCTCGTGGGCGCCACCATCGTCGGCAGCATGGCCACCGTGTGGCACGGCGTGGTCAATCCGCCGCGCGTGGGCGAGTTGCGCGAGTGGAACTACAACGACCAGCAGATCGACATCAAGAAGGGCGACGAGATGGGCCGTTTCTTGCTCGGCTCCACCGTCGTCATGCTGTTCCCGGCGCCCGCGCTGGCGTTCAACCCCGACTGGTCGCCCACCCGCGCGATCCGTCTGGGCGAAGCCATGGCCGACTACACGAATTTGTGAGGCTTTGTCTCACAGCCCGCATGCAGCGTGCCCTTACAGCTATAAAACTAGTAGCATCCACATCGTTTGCGCTATAGTCGCCGGCCCGCAGGACGGTCCATAACCAATCACAAACAAGAGCGCGCGGCATCGGCCACCCACAGGCCCGCAGCCCGCCCAGCTTCGAGGAGATGATGTCGATGAGTACCAAGGAAAACGCAGCCGTCAGCCAGTTGCTCGCACTGCTCGAAGCCCGCTATGCGCTGCGCGTGCTCTGGGCCCTTCGCGACGGCCATGCCCAGACCTTCCGCCTGCTGCAGGACAGCGTGGGCGGCATCACTCCCAACACCCTGAACACCCGCATCAAGGAGCTGCGCGAGGCCGGCCTCGTGAGCCACGGCAGCGACGGTTACTGCCTCACCTTGAGCGGGCAGGACCTGCTCAAGCGGCTTTCCGACCTGCAGGCCTTTGCCGGCAAATGGCAACTGGGCCAACTCAAGAAGGCGGCCGTGCCGGCTGCACCCGCGGCCACTGCGCCAGCCGCGCCCGTTGCGCCTCCGGCCCCCTCCTCGCCACCTCCTCCGCCCCCCGCGCCGCCCGCCGATACGACGAGCTGAGCGCGCCGCCAGCCGGCATCGGTAAACTTCGCGCCTTCGATCCAATTCACCATTCATCGACGCAAGGAGCGTTTTCCCATGCCTACCACCCCCTCCGGCCTCCAATACGAAGACACCGAAGTCGGCACCGGTGCCGAAGCCAAGGCTGGCCAGCACGTGCATGTGCACTACACCGGCTGGCTCTACAACGACGGCGTGCAAGGCGCCAAGTTCGATTCGAGCCGCGACCGCAACGACCCGTTCGCGTTCTCGCTGGGCGCGGGCCAGGTCATCAAGGGCTGGGACGAAGGCGTCGCCGGCATGAAGATCGGCGGCAAGCGCACGCTGGTCATTCCCGCATCGCTGGGCTATGGCGCCCGCGGCGCCGGCGGCGTGATCCCCCCGAACGCCACGCTGAAGTTCGACGTCGAACTGCTCGACGCGCACTGATCCAAGGCTCGCCCCCAGGCTGCGCGCACTGCGTGTCGCTTCGCCAACCCCCTGCCGGGGGCAACACCGGCGGCCCGGCAAAGCCGGTTCCGCGGTGTTTCGCGAAAAAACAGCCTCAAAACCCCATGCAGCGGCCCATTTGGCCGCATTTTTTCGCTTGAAATGCCTCTGGCCAGCCCCAAGTGGCTGGCTATCGTTTGTTTTCTCGGCGCACGCCGTTCTTTGAAAAATGTCTGACCCGCAACAATCCGCACAGAATTCGCAAATGCTGCAAGGCGAGCCCAGTCCCGAAGAACTGGAGGCCGCGCAGGCCGCCAATGAAGCAGATGCATTGGCTGCCGCCCAAGGCGAGCTTGTTGCCCTGCAGGCCAAGAATGCCGAATTGGCCGATCAATACCTGCGCGCCCAGGCCGACGTTCAAAACGCCCGCCGCCGCGCCGACGACGAAATCACCAAGGCCCGCAAATTCGCGGTCGAGGCCTTTGCAGAGAGCCTGCTGCCGGTGACCGACAGCCTGGAAGCAGGCCTGGCCATCAAGGACGCCACGCCGGAGCAGATCCGCGAAGGCGCCGAAGCCACGCTGCGGCAGTTGAAGAGCGCGCTCGAACGCAACAAGGTGATCGAAGTGGCCCCGGCCGCCGGCACGAAGTTCGATCCGCACCAGCACCAGGCCATCTCGGTGGTGCCCGCGCCCGGGCAGGAACCCAACACCGTGGTGAGCGTGCTCCAGAAGGGCTACACCATCAACGAGCGCGTGCTGCGCCCGGCGCTGGTCACGGTCAGCGCGCCGAAATAACCGGTCCATCGGCACACAAGATTCCCACAGGAAATCCCCGCGTCTTCCCTTGAATCACGCCGGGTTATCCACAAGTTCATAACAACATATTTTTCAGGCTTTCAGGAGTACAGAACATGGCAAAGATCATCGGCATCGACCTCGGCACCACCAACTCGTGCGTGTCGATCATGGAAGGCAACACCACGCGTGTGATCGAGAACTCGGAAGGTGCGCGCACCACGCCGTCGATCGTCGCGTACCAGGAAGACGGTGAAGTGCTGGTCGGTGCCTCGGCCAAGCGCCAGGCCGTGACCAACCCCAAGAACACGCTGTACGCGATCAAGCGTTTGATCGGCCGCAAGTTCGAGGAAAAGGAAGTGCAGAAGGACATCGACCTGATGCCCTACACCATCGCCAAGGCCGACAACGGCGACGCATGGGTCGAAGTGCGCGGCAAGAAGATGGCGCCCCAGCAAGTCAGCGCCGACATCCTGCGCAAGATGAAGAAGACCGCCGAAGACTACCTGGGCGAAACCATCACCGAAGCCGTGATCACGGTGCCGGCCTACTTCAACGACGCCCAGCGCCAGGCCACCAAGGACGCCGGCCGCATCGCGGGCCTGGACGTCAAGCGCATCATCAACGAGCCCACCGCTGCGGCCCTCGCCTTCGGCCTGGACAAGCAGGACAAGGCCGACCGCAAGATCGCCGTGTATGACCTGGGCGGCGGCACCTTCGACGTGTCGATCATCGAAATCGCGGACGTCGACGGCGAAAAGCAGTTCGAAGTGCTGTCGACCAACGGCGACACGTTCCTCGGTGGCGAAGACTTCGACCAGCGCATCATCGACTACATCATCGGCGAGTTCAAAAAGGACCAGGGCGTCGACCTGAGCAAGGACGTGCTCGCCCTGCAACGCCTGAAGGAAGCGGCTGAAAAGGCCAAGATCGAACTGTCGAACAGCGCACAGACCGACATCAACCTGCCCTACATCACGGCCGATGCCTCGGGTCCGAAGCACCTGAACATCAAGCTCACCCGCGCCAAGCTGGAGAGCCTGGTGGACGAGCTGGTCGAGCGCACCATCGCGCCCTGCCGCCTGGCCATCAAGGACGCCGGCATCAGCGTGAGCGACATCAACGACGTGATCCTGGTCGGCGGCATGACCCGCATGCCCAAGGTGCAGGAAAAGGTGAAGGCCTTCTTCGGCAAGGAACCGCGCAAGGACGTGAACCCCGACGAAGCCGTGGCTGTCGGCGCCGCCATTCAAGGCCAGGTGCTCTCGGGCGACCGCAAGGACGTGCTGCTGCTGGACGTGACCCCGCTGTCGCTCGGCATCGAGACCATGGGCGGCGTGATGACCAAGATGATCACGAAGAACACCACGATCCCGACGAAGTTCGCACAGACCTTCTCGACGGCCGAGGACAACCAGCCGGCCGTGACCATCAAGGTGTTCCAGGGCGAGCGTGAAATCGCTTCGGGCAACAAGGCGCTCGGCGAATTCAACCTGGAAGGCATTCCGCCAGCATCGCGCGGCACGCCGCAGATCGAGGTGAGCTTCGACATCGACGCCAACGGCATCCTGCACGTCGGCGCGAAGGACAAGGGCACCGGCAAGGAAAACAAGATCACCATCAAGGCGAACTCGGGCCTTTCCGAGGACGAGATCCAGAAGATGGTGAAGGACGCCGAGCTCAACGCCGAAGACGACAAGAAGAAGCTCGAAATCGTGCAGGCCCGCAACCAGGGCGAAGCCATGGTGCACAGCGTGAAGAAGTCGCTGGGCGAACATGGTGCGAGCCTGGAAGCCGCCGAGAAGGATGCGATCGAAGCCGCGATCAAGGACGTCGAGGAAGCCCTCAAGGGTGAAGACAAGGCCGTGATCGAGGAAAAGACCAACACGCTGATGACGGCAAGCCAGAAGCTGGGCGAGAAGATGTACGCGGAATCGCAAGCCGCGGCAGGTGCCTCGGCAGCCAGCGGCCCGGCTGGCGCGGAAGCTGCTGCGCACGCGCAGGCCGACGACAACGTGGTCGACGCCGAAGTCAAGGAAGTCAAGAAGGGCTGATCCACAGTCGCTTGACCAAGGCTGGATCACCCTGCGGGGTGCTCCAGCCTTTCTCGCTTCAAGTCACCCGAATTCCCGCCGTCTCCCGAGCCCCCTGATCGACCTGCCATGGCCACCAAACGCGACTACTACGAAACCCTCGGCGTCCCCAAGAACGCGAGCGAGGAAGAAATCAAGAAGTCTTATCGCAAGCTTGCGATGAAGCACCACCCCGACCGCAACCACGGCGACACCAGCAAGGACGCCGAGGCCAAGTTCAAGGAGGTGAAGGAGGCCTACGAGATGCTGTCGGACGGCCAGAAGCGCGCGGCCTACGACCAGTACGGCCACGCCGGCGTCGACCCCAACATGCGCGGCGGCCCGGGTGCGGAAGGCTTCGGCGGCTTCGCGGAAGCCTTCGGCGACATCTTCGGCGACGTGTTCGGCGGTGCGCGCGGCGGCCGCCAGGGCGGCGGGCGCCAGGTGTTCCGCGGCAGCGACCTGAGCTATGCGATGGAAGTCACGCTCGAGGAAGCGGCCGAAGGCAAGGAAGCCCAGATCCGCATTCCCAGCTGGGACAACTGCGACACCTGCAAGGGCTCGGGCGCCAAGCCCGGCACCAAGCCGATCACCTGCACCACCTGCCACGGCGCGGGCGCGGTGCAGATGCGCCAGGGCTTCTTCAGCGTGCAGCAGACCTGCCCCACCTGCCACGGCAGCGGCAAGATCATTCCCGAGCCCTGCACGGTGTGCCATGGCCAGGGCAAGATCAAGAACAACAAGACGCTCGAGGTGAAGATCCCTGCCGGCATCGACGACGGCATGCGCATCCGCAGCACCGGCAATGGCGAGCCGGGCACCAACGGCGGGCCTCCGGGCGATCTCTACATCGAGATTCGCCTCAAGAAGCACGAACTCTTCGAGCGCGACGGCGACGACCTGCACTGCGTGGTGCCGGTCAGCGTGACCACGGCGGCGCTCGGCGGCGAGATCAACGTGCCCACGCTCAAGGGCGCGGCGGCGATCGACATTCCCGATGGCACGCAAAGCGGCAAGCAGTTTCGCCTCCGCGGCAAGGGCATCAAGGGCGTGCGTTCGAGCTATCCGGGCGACCTGTACTGCCACGTGCGCGTCGAGACGCCGGTCAAGCTCACCGAGCACCAGCGCAAGCTGCTCAAGGAACTGGACGAGTCGCTCAAGAAGGGCGGCGACAAGCACAGCCCGACCGACAAGGGCTGGTTCGACAAGGCCAAGGAATTTTTCAGCTGAGCTGAGAGGCCCTCCCGCCGGGCACCAAAGGCGTGCGGGAATGTTCGAGGCCCCGAGCCTCTGCGTGCATCGGATGCAGCAGGGCCTCGGGGCTTTTCTTCGCCTGTAACAAGCGGCCCTCCTCCGCCCGGCCGACGACGATCGGCGCTGCGCTTGGACGCCTGGCTCTTCGCACTGGTGCATCCGGAGCCGAGAAACCGCTGCGGATCACCCAGTCGGTGCGCCCTGCACCGTTGCGGCACGCGCCGACCGGCATCCGCGCTGCTTTCCCACGCGTACATGCGCCAGACGCCGATCTCAACGTGGCGTGAGGATTGCTTTTAGATAATTTTTGGATGTGCAATAAACCAAACGACAGATCGCGCGTTATTGCAGGGGAGCGTATGTTTTTATTGAGCTGCGATGCTCAATAGGCGTTGTGTTCTCGGGAAAACACCAATACCGTTCGATATAGGTATTTCACCCGGAGAGAATTACGCGAGGCGAGCCTTTTAATTTAACTGAAATTTGAAAACTAGTTCCGGCTTTTTTCAGGAACTTTACGTACCGGCAGGGTTCGCAATAAATAAAAGATTTGCCAGGTTCAATGTTTGCTTTATCCTGATTGTTAGCAGAATGTTGTAGGGGAGTTTTCCACCGCATGCAGCGGGGCGGGCACCTTTTAAATGGCGCGCATTGCCTTTGCTGCAGGCCTCGGGGCCAAAAGCCCCACCGACCTGATGGAGGCGTGACCATGGATGTGATCAGCAACTTTGCCGCCCGTTACGAGCGCACCCGCGAGGAGGTGATCTCCCTGCAGGAATACCTGGATATCTGCAAGCGCGATCCCACCGCCTACGCCACCGCCTCCGAGCGGATGCTCAAGGCCATTGGCGAGCCCGAACTGGTCGATACGCGCAACGACCCCCGGCTTTCGCGCATCTTCGCCAACAAGGTCATCAAGATCTATCCGGCGTTCAAGGAGTTCTACGGCATGGAGGACGCCATCGAACAGGTGGTGTCCTATTTCCGCCATGCCGCCCAGGGCCTGGAAGAAAAGAAGCAAATCCTTTACCTCTTGGGGCCGGTCGGCGGCGGCAAGAGCTCGATTGCGGAGCGCCTGAAGCAGCTCATGGAGCACGTGCCCTTCTATGCGATCCACGGCTCGCCGGTGAACGAATCGCCCCTCGGGCTCTTCGACACCCTGGAAGACGGCGAGATCCTTGAAAAGGAATACGGCATCCCGCGCCGTTACCTGAATCGAATTCTCTCTCCCTGGGCCGTCAAGCGCCTGGAGGAATACGGCGGCGACATCCGCCAGTTCAAGGTGGTCAAGCGCTTCCCCTCGGTGCTCAGGCAGATCGCGGTCGCCAAGACCGAGCCCGGCGACGAGAACAACCAGGACATCTCCTCGCTGGTCGGCAAGGTCGACATCCGCAAGCTGGAGACCTATGCCCAGGACGACCCCGACGCCTACGCTTACTCCGGGGGCCTGTGCCTGGCCAACCAGGGCCTCCTGGAGTTCGTGGAAATGTTCAAGGCGCCCATCAAGGTGCTGCATCCGCTGCTCACGGCCACGCAGGAGAGCAACTTCAAGGGCACGGAAGGCTTCGGCGCCATCCCCTTCGACGGCATCGTGCTCGCCCACAGCAACGAGAGCGAGTGGAAGGCCTTTCGCAACAACAAGAACAACGAGGCGTTCCTGGACCGGATCTACATCGTCAAGGTGCCCTACTGCCTGCGCGCCTCGGAAGAAATCAAGATCTACGAGAAGCTGGTTCGCAATTCCTCGCTCGCCCAGGCGCCCTGCGCACCCGGCACCTTGCGCATGATGGCGCAGCTCTCGGTGCTCACGCGCCTGAAGGAGCCCGAGAACTCGAGCACCTTCAGCAAGATGCAGGTGTACGACGGCGAGAGCCTGAAGGACACAGACCCGAAGGCCAAGTCGATCCAGGAGTACCGCGACTACGCGGGCGTGGACGAAGGCATGAGCGGCGTTTCCACGCGCTTCGCCTTCAAGATCATCTCCAAGGTCTTCAACTTCGACAGCTCCGAAGTCGCCGCGAACCCGGTGCACCTGATGTACGTGCTCGAGCAACAGATCGAGCGCGAGCAGTTCGCGCCCGAGGTCGAGCAGAAGTACATCAGCTACATCAAGGAACTCCTGGCGCCGCGCTATGCCGAGTTCATCGGCAAGGAAATCCAGACCGCGTACCTGGAGAGCTACAGCGAGTACGGCCAGAACATCTTCGACCGCTACGTCACCTACGCGGACTACTGGATCCAGGACCAGGAGTTCCGCGACGTGGACACCGGCGAAGTGTTCGACCGGGCCTCGCTCAATGGCGAGCTCGAGAAGATCGAGCGGCCGGCGGGCATCGGCAACCCGAAGGACTTCCGCAACGAGATCGTCAACTTCGTGCTGCGCGCACGGGCCGGCAACGCGGGACGCAACCCGGCATGGACCAGCTACGAAAAGCTGCGCGCGGTGATCGAGAAGAAGATGTTCTCCAACACCGAGGAGCTACTGCCGGTGATCAGCTTCAACACCAAGAGCAGCGCCGACGAACAGAAGAAGCATGAAGACTTCGTCACCCGCATGGTCGAGAAGGGCTACACCGCCAAGCAGGTCCGCCTGCTCTGCGAGTGGTACCTGCGCGTGCGCAAGAGTTCATAACGACGGCACTTGAATCGTCCTCTTCTTTGCAAGGAGCTTTGACACCATCGTGGCCATCCTGCAGCAGATCATCGACCGCCGGCTATCGGGCAAGAACAAGTCCATTGGCAACCGCGAGCGCTTTCTCCGGCGCTACAAGGGGCAGATCCAGGAGGCGGTGCGGCGCGCCGTCAGCGGCCGCAACATCCGCGAACTGGAGCAAGGCGAAGACGTGACCCTGCCGCGCCACGATGTGTCCGAACCGGTGTTCGGGCATGCGCGCGGCGGCGACCGCGAGTACGTGCATCCGGGCAACCAGGAGTACCTGAAAGGCGACCGCATCGCCCGCCCCGAAGGCCAGGCCGGTGGCGGCTCTGGAAGTGGTGAAGCAGGCGACGGCGGCGAAGGCGAGGACGACTTCGTCTTTCGCCTCACGCGCGAGGAATTCATGCGCGTCTTCTTCGACGACCTCGCACTGCCGCATCTCATCCGCACCCAGATCGCCGACGTGCCCGAGTGGAAGAGCCACCGCGCCGGCTTCACGAGCGACGGCTCGCCCAACAACCTGCACGTGGTGCGCTCGATGCGCGGGGCGCTGGCGCGCCGCATCGCGCTGGGCGGCGAACCGCGCAAGGAGCTCAAGCGCCTCGAAGCGCATCTCGTGCACCTGAAGGCGCACCCGCAGGCCACGACGGCGCTCATCCAGAAAGAGATCCGCGAGACCGAAGAGCTCATTGCCGAGCTGCGCCGCACCATGCGGCACGTGCCCTATATCGACCCGATCGACCTGCGCTACCGCAACCGCGTGAAGACCCCGGTGCCCAGCGCCAAGGCCGTGATGTTCTGCCTCATGGACGTGTCGGGCTCGATGGACGAGGCGCGCAAGGACATGGCCAAGCGCTTCTTCATGCTGCTCTACATGTTCCTCACGCGGCACTACGAGACCATCGACCTCGTGTTCCTTCGCCATCACACGCAGGCGCAGGAAGTGACGGAAGAAGAGTTCTTCCACGCCACCGAGACCGGCGGCACCGTGGTCTCCAGCGCGCTGGTGCTGATGGACGAGATCATCAAGGCGCGCTATCCCAGCGGCGAGTGGAACGTCTACGGCGCGCAGGCCAGCGACGGCGACAACTGGCACCAGGACAGCGGCCGCTGCCGCGAGCTGCTGGTCAACGACATCCTGCCCGTGGTGCGCTACTACGCCTACGTGCAGGTGGCCGAGACCGAGCAGAACCTGTGGCAGGAATACGCGCAGCTCGAAGGCGTGCAGCCCAACTTCGCGATGCGCAAGGTCTCCGACGCACAAGACATCTATCCCGTGTTCCGCGACCTGTTCAAGAAGGAAGGGGTCACCGCATGAACACCTCCGCCACCACCACCGACCGCCCCGCCCCGGGCCCGAAGCTGGAGCGCCTGCCCAGCCCTTCGGACTGGACCTTCGAGCTGATCGCGACCTATCACGCAGAGATCGCCAAGACGGCCAAGGGCTTCGGCCTGGACACCTACCCCAACCAGCTGGAGGTGATCACCGCCGAGCAGATGATGGATGCCTACGCCAGCGTGGGCATGCCGATGATCTACCGCCACTGGTCGTACGGCAAACAGTTCATCGCGACCGAGAAGAACTACAAGCGCGGGCACATGGGGCTGGCCTACGAGATCGTGATCAACTCCGACCCGTGCATCGCCTACCTCATGGAAGAAAACACCATGGCCATGCAGGCCCTGGTGATCGCGCATGCGGCCTACGGCCACAACAGCTTCTTCAAGGGCAACTACCTCTTCCGGATGTGGACCGATGCGTCGTCCATCATCGACTACCTGGTCTACGCGCGCCACTACAT
Source organism: Variovorax sp. 770b2 (assembly GCF_900115685.1). Lineage (GTDB taxonomy): Bacteria > Pseudomonadota > Gammaproteobacteria > Burkholderiales > Burkholderiaceae_C > Variovorax. Next base: position 2,933,794 of record NZ_FOXJ01000001.1, read on the forward strand.
CGCCGAGTGCGAGGAGCGGCACGGCCTGGATGCGGTCGAGGAACTGCTCGACTCCTGCCATGCGCTGATGAACTACGGCGTCGACCGCTATCGCCGTCCGCAGAAGCGTTCGCTCGCGCAAGAGAGCGTGCAGCGCGCGGACCGCGAGCGCCACATGCAGCAGCAGGTGAACGACCTCTGGCGCACGCTGCCCAAGCGCGCCGAGCAGGCGGCCGAGTCCGACGCCACGCGCCGCTTTCCCTCGGAGCCGCAGGAGAACCTGCTCTATTTCATCGAGAAGAACGCGGCGCTCCTGGAACCCTGGCAGCGCGAGGTGGTGCGCATCGTGCGCAAGATCGCGCAGTACTTCTATCCGCAGCGGCAAACGCAGGTGATGAACGAAGGCTGGGCCACCTTCTGGCACTACACGCTGCTCAACACGATGTACGAGCGTGGCCAGCTGGCCGACGGCTTCATGATGGAATGGCTCAGCTCGCACACGGGCGTGATCTTCCAGCCGCCGGTGGGCCACCGCGCCTACAGCGGCATCAATCCCTATGCGCTGGGTTTCGCGATGTTCACCGAGCTGCGCCGCATCTGCGAGAAGCCCACCGAGGAAGACCGCCGCTGGTTTCCCGACTTCGCCGGCACCGACTGGGTCAAGACGCTGGACTACGCGATGCGCAACTTCAAGGACGAGAGCTTCATCGGCCAGTTCCTGAGCCCCAAGACGATGCGCGATTTCCGGCTCTTCTCGATCCGCGATTTCCAGAGCGAATCCGAGCTCGAGGTCTCTGCCATCCACGACGACAGCGGCTACCAGTCGCTGCGCGAATCGCTGTCACGCCAGTACGACATCAGCAGCCGCGAACCCGACATCCAGGTGTGGAACGTGGCCACGCGCGGCGACCGCTCATTGACGCTGCGGCACACGCAGCGCAACAACCTGCCGCTGCACGACGGGGCGGAAGAAGTGCTCAAGCACGTCGCGCGGCTCTGGGGTTTCGATGTGCACCTGGAGAGCATCGACAGCGCCGGGCGCATCAGCCGCAGCTGGAAGGCCACGGCGCCCAAGCAGATGTACTGACACTGCTGGTTCGGGGTGGCACTCACGCCGACGGTGGGCTCTGTTTCGCGAATGTCCCCCGGCTTCGCCTCCTCCTTTATTTCGCGAAACAGAGCCCACCATCAGCGTGAGCGCTTCAGAGCGGCTGTTGATCAGCGGTTCACCCAGAGCGTGTCCAGGTGCGCAGGGCGTCGGGTGCTCCCCGCAGCGAAATAAAGGAGGAGGGCGAAGCCCGGGGGACATTCGCGGAGGGGAGTGCCCGATGCCCGATGCCCTGCGCACCACCCCGAACTGCAATCTAGGGCACCAGCGCGGCAATCGCCAGCGCGTAGCCCTTCACGCCCAGCCCGACGATGATCCCTTTCGCCGCGGGCGAGATGTACGACTTGTGGCGGAACTCCTCCCGCGCATGCACGTTCGAGATGTGCAGTTCGATCAACGGCACGCTCGCGCCCTTGATGGCATCGTGCAGCGCGATCGAGGTGTGGGTGTAGGCCCCCGGGTTCATCACCACGCCGAGCATGTTGCCGGCGGCCACTTCGCGCCCGGCTTCCTGGATCCAGTCGACCAGCACGCCCTCGTGGTTCGACTGGCGGCATTCGATCTCCACGCCGAGCTTGGCGCCCGTGTCCTTGCACAGGCGCTCGACATCGGCCAGCGTGTCGCGTCCATATTGCTCGGGCTCGCGCGTGCCGAGCAGGTTGAGGTTGGGGCCGTTGAGGACGAGGATTTTCTTCATGATGAATGAGGGTCTGGTCGAGGCGGAGACGACAATTATGGTCGCCCCGCGGCCTTGTGAAATCCACACCCCATGATCACTGACGCTCCTCCTCACGACGTGCCCCTCTGGCACCCCGTGGCCCGTTCGGCCGACCTTCGCCCCGGCGCCAACGTCGTCGCCGGCTTCGCCGAAGGCCAGGAACTCGCGCTCTGGCGTTCGGCCGGCGGCTCGGCGCAGGCCTGGGACAACCGCTGTCCGCACCGCAGCGTGCGCTTCACGCTGGGCCAGGTCATCCAAGACCGCCTCGCCTGCGCGTACCACGGCTGGCAGTACGCCGCGGGCGACGGGCAGTGCGTCAGCATTCCCGCGCACCCTGCGATGCAGGCGCCGCGCAACGTCTGCGCCAAGGTGTTCGGCGCGGTCGATGCGGCCGGCATGCTGTGGGTCAACTTCGCACAGGACGCATCCACCGCACCGCCATCGCTGGCCGATGCCGTGCCGGCCGGCTGGCACTTCTGCCGCACGCTGACGCTGCGCGCCGGTGTGCAAGCCGTGCGCGATGCGCTCGCACAGCATGGGTTCGCGGCCCACGCGGCGCCGGGCGCATTCCGGGGCGTGCTCGACGGGGCGGAGACCATCGCTCTCATCCTCGACGCGCAGCCGCAACTCACCTTCATCCACCTGTGGACCGGCGCGCCGCCCGGCTCCGATGCGATGAAGTCCCTCCACACGGCCGCGCGCAACCTGCGCAGCACCATCGAAACGCGAGGCTGAGGAACCGCGATGCCCTTCGTCACCGACGATCCCAACATGCGCGACGACTGGCTCGTCGTTGGACCTGCAAGCGCGCTCGGCGGCGCCTCCGAACAACGGCCTTACACGACCCGCCTGCTCGGCGAAACGCTGGCGCTGTGGGCCGACGCCGACGGCGCCCCGCAATGCCGCCTCGCCGCACAGCCGCTGGCCGTGCAATCGCGCTACGGCTACCTCTGGGTCTGCCCCAGTGGCCGCCCTGCCCGCCCACTCTTCGCGTTCCCCGAATACACCGAACCCGGCCGCCGCACCGTCGATTGCGGTGGCATCGGCGTCGCGGTGTCAGGTCTGCGCGTGATCGAGAACTTCCTGGACATGGCGCACTTCCCCTTCGTGCATGCCGACTACCTCGGCAAGGTGCCTCACACCGAAGTCGCGCAGTACCAGGTGGACATCGATCCCGCCACCGGCGAGATCTGGGCCACCGACTGCCGCTTCTGGCAGCCCCGCGCCTCGGCCGCGCATGACACCGGCGCCGACGTGCGCTACACCTACCGCGTGATGCAGCCCTTCTCGGCCATGCTCTACAAATCGAGCATGCGCCCCGACGCGCAGGACGCCATCGCCCTCTTCCTGCAACCGATCGACGACGAGCACGTGATCGCCCACACGATGCTCGCCTGCTTCGACGACGTTTCCAGCGACGCCGAGCTCATCGCCTTCCAGCAGACCATCTTCGGGCAGGACAAGCCCATCCTGGAGAACCACGCCTTCAAGCGCATGCCGCTCGAAGGCCGCGCCGAGACGCCGACGCGCGGCGACACCTCGTCGGTCACCTACCGCCGCTGGCTGCGCGAGCGCGGCATGCGCTTCGGCACGAGGGCCGCCGCATGACGGCGAGGCTGAAGCTGTACGACCACCCTCTCTCTGGCAACTGCTTCAAGGTGCGGCAGATGCTGGCGTGGCTCGGCGTTGCCTATGAAGCGGTCCCGGTCGATTTTTATCCCGGCCGTGCGCACAAGTCGGCCGCGTTCCTTGCGAACGTCAATCCGCTCGGGCAGATCCCGGTGATCGACGACGACGGGTTCGTGCTGCGCGATGCGCAGGCCATCCTGGTCTATCTCGCGAGCCGCTACGACGCGCAGCACCGCTGGTATCCGGACGCCCCGAAGCTGCGCGGCCAGGTCGCGATGTGGCTCGCCACGGCCGAGGAGATCACGCGCACCGCATCGGCCGCACGCCTGCACGATGCGCTCGGCTACCACCACCTGGACATCGAGGCCTGCCGCAGCGGCGCGCGCGCCGTGTTCCGCGTGCTCGACGACCACCTCGCCGAACAGGCCAGCGCGGGCCTGCGCTGGCTGGCCTCGGCGCCCGAGCCGACGATTGCCGACCTCGCCTGCTTCCCCTACGCCGCGCTGGCCGGCGAAGGCGGCGTCTCTCTCGATGAATTCCCGGCCCTGCGGAACTGGGTCTGGAATTTCCGACACCTGCCCGGGTTCATCGGGATGTCGGGTATCTTCCCTGCTGGCCCGGCCTGAGTATTCTTGGGCTCTCGCCCCCTGCACCCCTTCTTCCGACTCTTTTCCCCCGAACCCGCCATGAAAACCAAAGCCGCCGTCGCCTGGAAATCCGGAGCCCCCCTCACCATCGAAACCGTGGACCTGGAAGGCCCCAAGTTCGGCGAAGTGCTGGTCGAGATCAAGGCCACCGGCATCTGCCACACCGACCACTACACGCTCTCGGGCGCCGACCCCGAAGGCATCTTCCCCGCGATCCTGGGCCACGAAGGCGCGGGCATCGTGGTCGATGTCGGCCCCGGCGTCACGACGCTCAAGAAGGGCGACCACGTCATTCCGCTCTACACGCCCGAATGCCGCCAGTGCAAGTTCTGCCTCTCGCGCAAGACCAACCTCTGCCAGCTGATCCGCGGCACGCAGGGCAAGGGCCTGATGCCCGATGCCACCTCGCGCTTCAGCCTGGACGGCAAGCCGATCTTTCACTACATGGGCACGTCGACCTTCAGCAACTACACGGTGGCGCCTGAAATCTCGCTCGCCAAGATCCGCGAGGACGCGCCCTTCGACAAGGTCTGCTACATCGGCTGCGGCGTCACCACTGGCATCGGCGCGGTGATCTTCACGGCCAAGGTGGAAGCCGGCGCCAACGTGGTGGTGTTCGGCCTCGGCGGCATCGGCCTCAATGTGATCCAGGGCGCGAAGATGGTGGGCGCCGACAAGATCATCGGCGTCGACCTGAACCCCGAGCGCGAAGCCATGGCACGCAAGTTCGGCATGACGCATTTCATCAACCCGAAGGACACCGAGAACGTGGTCGATGCCATCGTGCAGCTGACCGACGGCGGCGCGGACTACAGCTTCGAGTGCATCGGCAACACCAAGGTGATGCGCCAGGCGCTGGAATGCACGCACAAGGGCTGGGGCCGCAGCATCATCATCGGCGTGGCGGAAGCCGGTGCCGAGATCAGCACACGTCCGTTCCAGCTGGTCACCGGCCGCAAGTGGGAAGGCTCGGCCTTCGGCGGCGCACGCGGCCGCACCGACGTGCCCAAGATCGTGGACTGGTACATGGAAGGCAAGATCAACATCGACGACCTGATCACGCACACGATGCCGCTGGAAGACATCAACAAGGGCTTCGACCTGATGAAGCGCGGCGAATCGATTCGCGGCGTGGTGCTTTACTAGCCCTCGCGAGGCACCAGCCATGAACCGCATGGAGCCGTTGCGCAAGATCGAGGCGGGCGTCCTCGAAGTCGCCTGCTACGAAGCCGGCCCCGCGGACGGCCCGCCCGTGCTGCTGATGCACGGCTTTCCGTACGACATCCACACCTATGCCGAAGTCGCGCCGATGCTCGCAAGCCAGGGCTGCCGCGTCATCGTGCCGTACATGCGCGGCTACGGCGGCACGCGTTTCCTCGCCGATGCCACGCCGCGCTCGGGCGAGCAGGCGGCGTTCGGCGCCGACCTGCTGGCGCTGCTCGATGCGCTGAAGATCGACCGCGCGGTGCTCGCCGGCTACGACTGGGGCGGCCGCGCCGCCTGCGTGGTCGCCGCGCTGTGGCCCGAGCGATGCGCGGGCCTGGTCTCGCTCAACAGCTACAACATCCAGAACATCGCCAAGGCGATGGAGCCGGACACGGCCGAGAACGAGCACAGCCTCTGGTACCAGTACTACTTCCACAGCGAACGCGGCCGCGCCGGCCTCGCGAAGGACCGCAAGGCCCTCACGAAACTGCTGTGGAAGCTGTGGTCGCCGACCTGGCAGTTCGACGACGCCACCTTCGCGCGCAGCGCCGCCGCCTTCGACCACCCCGACTTCGTCGACGTGGTGATCCACTCGTACCGCCACCGTTTCGGCCTCGTGCCCGGCGACCCGGCCTATGCGGACATCGAGCGCCGCCTCGCCGCGCAGCCCGCGATCACCGTGCCCGCCATCACCTTCGACGGCATCGACGACGGCGTGCGGCCGCCCGCCGATGCCGCGGCCCACGCGCACCGCTTCAGCGGCCCGCGCTCGCACCGCCTCGTGCCCGGCGCGGGCCACAACCTGCCGCAGGAAGCGCCGCGCACCTTCGCCGATGCGGTGCTCGAACTTGTCCCCGCGCTGCGCAACGAAAAGCCATGACCGACCACACCCCCAAGACCCTGTCCGAACACCCCTGCTTCGGCGGCGTGCAGAGCTTTCACGAGCACGCCTCGCAAGAGATCGGGTTGCCGATGCGCTTCTCGGTCTACCTGCCGCCGCAGGCAGCGAACGGGCCGGTGCCGGCCCTCCTTTACCTCGCGGGCCTCACCTGCAACGAAGAGACCTTCGCCATCAAGGCCGGCGCGCAGCGCATGGCCGCGAGCCTGGGCCTCGCGCTGATCGCGCCCGACACCAGCCCGCGCGGCCCCACCGCCGAGTCCCTGCCCGGCGCGAAGGACGACTGGGACTTCGGCATCGGCGCCGGCTTCTACCTGGACGCCACGCGGGAGCCCTGGGCCACGCACTGGCGCATGGAGAGCTGGATCGTCCACGAGCTGCTGCCGCTGGTAGCGCAGCACTTCGCGATCGACGGGCAGCGCATCGGCATCTTCGGCCACTCGATGGGCGGGCATGGCGCGCTCACGCTGGCGTTGCGGCATCCGGGGCGCTTCAAATCGCTCTCGGCCTTCGCGCCGATCTGCGCGCCCACCGAGTGCCCGTGGGGCGAGAAGGCGTTCAACGGCTACCTCGGCGCGCCCGGGGTGGACCGCGCGCAGTGGCTCGCGCACGACGCGAGCGCGCTCATACGCTCGCAGACCGTCGCGCCCTACCCGCAGGGCATCCTCATCGACCAGGGGCTGGCCGACAAATTCCTCGCCGAGCAGTTGCACCCCGAGGTGTTCGAGGCCGCCTGCTTCGCCGCCGGCCAGCCGCTCACGCTGCGCCGCCACGCGGGCTACGACCACGGCTACTACTTCATCCAGAGCTTCATGGCCGACCACATCGCGCACCACGCACAGACGCTGCACGCCTAGGAGGGCCTGTTCAGGCCCCAATCGACTGCGGCGGGTGCCCGCCGTATCATGAAACGCATGTCCGCCGCCCAAAACCCCGCCTTCCACCTGCGGTCGCGCGATGGCACCGCCGAAGAGAGCATCGTGCTGGCCGGCATCTGGCGCCGCGCATGGATCTCGGCCAACCGCAACGCCGCTTTGACCGAACCGATTTCGCACTGGCTCAAGCGCGTGCAGGCCGAATTCGTGCCGCCGGCCGAGGTGGTGCTGGCCGAGCGCGATGGCCAGGTGCTCGCGTTCATGGTGCTGCTGGAGCGGCGCGAGTACGTGGCCCAACTCTTCGTCGAGCCGCACCTGCGCAACCAGGGCCTCGGGCAGGCGCTCCTGGACGAGGCGTGCGTGCGCATACCGACCGGCTGGCGCCTGCACGTGGCCACCACCAACACCGCCGCGCAGCGCTTCTACGAACGCTATGGCCTCGCGCGCGGCACGGTCGACCACCACCCCACCAGCGGGCGCGAACGCATCGCCTACCATTGGTCGCCCTCCCGCCCGCCCTGGCGGGTGGGCTGACAAGATGTGAATAAACCTGCTGCGCACCCCGATCTCGCACCTGCGGTCCTCACCGTACAAAGTACGGCTCCGGTCCTGGATGCACGCTCGGGGCGCTCGCTACGGTTTCTTCACACCTTGTGAGACCCTGATTTTTTCTTTCCTATGCGCATCGACCACATCGCCCTCTGGACCACCGATCTCGAACGCTGCAAGCGCTTCTATGTCGATTACTTCGGCGCGACGGCCGGCGCGGGCTACGTCAACCCGGCCAAGGGCTTCGCCTCGTGCTTCCTGAGCCTGGGCGATGGCGCCCGCATCGAGGCGATGACGACCAGCACGCTCACCCCCGTCGCAGCCGAAGCCGGCGCACAGCGCATGGGCTGGACGCACCTGGCCATCAGCGTGGGCTCCGATGCCGCGGTCAACGCGCTCACGCAGCGGCTGAAGGCCGACGGCCATCCACTGCTCGACGGCCCGCGCCGCACCGGCGACGGCTACTACGAGAGCGTGGTGCTCGACCCGGATGGCAACCGCATCGAAATCACGGCCTGAACGCCGCGGAGACACCTTCATGCACTACCTGCTGATCTACGACACCGCCCCCGATTACCTCCAGCGCCGCGGCGAATTCCGCGACGTGCACCTGGCCTTCGCATGGCAGGCCGTGGCGCGCGGCGAGCTGCTGCTCGGCGGCGCCACCGGCAACCCGCCCGATGGGGCCGTGCTGCTGTTCGAGGCCGCCTCGCCCGAGGTGCCCGAAGCCTTCGCCAAGGCCGACCCGTACGTGCTCAACGGCATCGTGACGGGCTGGCAGGTGAAGGCCTGGAACACCGTGGTCGGCGCAGGGGCATCGACGCCGGTCCGGCCCGCGGCGAACGCCCCGCGATGAGCGATTTCGTCCAGAGCCTGCACGAGGTCTTCGAGCGCCTGGGCCGCATCCAGACGCGCCGCATGTTCGGCGGCCACGGCGTGTGGCACGAGGGCCGCATGATCGCGCTCGTCGCCAAGGACACGCTGTACCTGAAGTCCGATGCCGGCAGCGCCGAGCATTTCGACAGGCTGGACCTGCCGCCCTTCACCTACGTGCGCCAGGGCAAGGAGATGCCGATGTCGTACCGGCTCGCGCCGGCCGATCTCTTCGAGGATCGCGAAGAGGCCGCGCGCTGGGGCCGCCTGGCCTACGAAGCCGCCCTGCGTTCGGGCCAGCCCCCCAAACAGCCCAAGCCCAAACCCAAAGCCGCAGCGAAAAAAGCCGCGGCGAAAAAGACACCCGCAAAGAAAGCCGCAGTGAAGACCAAGAAAGCATCCCCTCGGTGAGCGACAACACATCCACGTTGCAGCCCTTGCCCGAACGCGAGCAGATCGCCCTGCTCGAGCCCTTCGAGGGCCTGGACCTGAAGGACATCGCCGTCGTCACCACGCTGCAGGAGGCCGAGCACGCCGCCGCCACCCTGCTGGCCGCCGGTGTCGCGGGCTTCGACACCGAATCCAAGCCCACCTTCGCGAAGAACGAAGTGTCGGGCGGGCCGCACGTGGTGCAGTTCTCCACGCGCGAGCGGGCCTGGCTGTTCCAGCTGCATCGCACCGAATGCAACCCGGTGGTTGCCGCGCTGATCGCCTCGACCGAATTGAAGAAGGTCGGCTTCGGCCTCTCGACCGACCTCACGCTGATCCGCAACCGCCTGAACATCGAGCCGGGCGCGGTGTACGACATCGACAACGAATTCCGCCGCCGCGGCTACCGCAAGTCGGTGGGCGTGAAGACGGCGGTGGCGCTGGTGTTCGACCGCCGCTTCATGAAGTCGCGCAAGGCGACCACCTCGAACTGGGCCAACAAGCAGCTGACGGATTCGCAGATCCGCTACGCGGCCAACGATGCCTACGCATCGATCCGCGTGTACGACGCGCTGTTCGCCGGCGCCTGAATCCGCAGGGCCGACAACATTGCGTCAGTCGCGCCCCGCCTCCAGGATCGCCTGCGCGAGCCGCGCGGGGTTCGAGAAAAACATCTCGTGGCTGCCGGGGCACTCCACCAGCCTGAAAAGTCCCAGCCGCTCCGACAGCCGCGGATGCCACGGCAGGCTGTGCGGCAGCGCGATGTCCTGCTGGCAATTGACGTAGGACTTGCCCAGCGCGAGGGCCGCGAGCGGCTGCTTCAGCTGGATCTTGTCGGTGAAGGTGCGGTACGGGTGCGGGTTCAGCTTTTCGTAGGCGGCCTGCGCGAGCGCGAGGTCGGCATCGTTGATGAAGGCGTCGCGCCACACCTCGAACGGCAAGGTCACGGCGTTGCCGTTCGCGCCGGCGATGGCGTCGAACATCGCGATGTAATGCGGCGGCACCATGTCGTTGAGCGATTCGCCATCGAGCGGCACGAAGGCGTTGATGTAGACCAGGCGCTTCAACCGGTGCGCGATGCGGTCCGCCACGCCCGAGATCACCATGCCGCCGTAGCTGTGGCCTGCCAGGCGCACCTCGGTCAGGTTTTTCTCTTCGATGTAGCGCACGGCCGAGGCGATGGCGTCTTCGAGGGTGGTCGTCGCGCGGTTGTCTCCGGCGTGGTTGCCTGCGAGCGTCGGGCAATGCACGGTGTGGCCGGCTTTGCGCAGGTGCTCGGCCACGGCTTCGATTTCCGCGCCGGTATGCCAGGCGCCGTGGACGAGAACATAGGTGTCGGACATGGGTGTCTCCTTTTTTGCGGGTGGCAAGGAGCACGACTGTAGGAACGGGTGCGCGAGCCGGATGGCCGCGGACTGCCAGGGCCATGGCCGGTTCGCGCCACGACCGGGTTGTCGTCATTCAATAATTCAACGATACTTGAATGATGGAAGAAAACGATGTCGTCCGATCCCTGGCCGCGCTGGCGCAGCCGATACGCCTGCGGGTCTTTCGCGCTCTCGTGGTGGCCGGCCCCTCGGGCCTCACGCCCGGCGCATTGACCGAAACATTGGGGGTACCGGCGACGGGCCTGTCCTTTCACCTCAAGGAGCTCGTGCACGCGGGCCTGATCTCGCAGGAGCGGCAGGGCCGCAACCTCATCTGCCGCGCGTCGTTCGACCGGATGAACGGCCTGCTCGGCTACCTCACCGAGCACTGCTGCGAAGGCGAAGCGTGCGCGGTCGACGGCAAGGCCGCGGCCTGCAATTGCTGAGACAAGAGCCTTCGCCCGAATGCTGCCGGCCGTCCTGATCTTCGTCTTCACCCTCGTGCTGGTCATCTGGCAGCCGCGCGGCCTGGGCATCGGCTGGAGCGCATCGCTCGGCGCGGCGATCGCCTTGCTTTTCGGCGTGGTGCAGCTGGCCGACATCCCGGTCGTCTGGGGCATCGTGTGGAACGCGACCGCGACCTTCATCGCCGTCATCCTCATCAGCCTGCTGCTCGACGAGGCCGGCTTCTTCGAGTGGGCCGCGCTGCACGTGGCGCGCTGGGGCAAGGGGCGCGGGCACCTTCTCTTCGCATTCATCGTGCTGCTGGGCGCCGCGGTCTCGGCGCTGTTCGCCAACGATGGCGCGGCGCTGATCCTCACGCCCATCGTGATGGCCATGCTCGTCGCGCTGGGTTTCACGCCCGCCGCGACGCTCGCATTCGTGATGGCGGCAGGCTTCATTGCCGACACGGCCAGCCTGCCGCTCGTCGTGTCGAACCTGGTGAACATCGTCTCGGCCGATTTCTTCGGGATCGGTTTCAACGTCTATGCGTCGGTCATGGTCCCCGTGAACATCGCGGCGGTGCTCGCCAGCCTCGTGGTGCTGATGCTGTATTTCCGCCGCGGCATTCCCGCGCGCTACAACGCGGCGCAGCTCGGGGCGCCGGCCGATGCGATCCGCGACCCTGCGACATTCCGCGCGGGCTGGGTCGTGCTGGTGCTGCTGCTCGTGGGCTTCTTCGGGCTGGAACCGCTGGGCGTGCCGGTCAGCGCGGTGGCGGCCACGGGCGCCGCCATCCTTCTCGCGGTGGCTGCGCGCGGCCATGTCATCAGCACGCGCAAGGTGCTGCATGGCGCGCCATGGCAGATCGTCGTGTTCTCGCTCGGCATGTACCTGGTGGTCTACGGCCTGCGCAATGCGGGGCTCACCGGCCGGATCGCCTCGCTGCTGGACGTCTTCGCGCAGGGCGGCGTCTGGGGCGCGGCCATGGGCACCGGCTTCCTCGCGGCTGCGCTGTCGTCGGTCATGAACAACATGCCGACGGTGCTGGTCGGCGCGCTCTCGATCGACGCATCGGGTGCGAGCGGCCTCGTGAAAGACGCGATGGTCTACGCCAACGTGATCGGCTGCGACCTCGGCCCGAAGATCACGCCCATCGGCAGCCTCGCCACGCTGCTCTGGCTGCACGTGCTCGAGAAGAAAGGCACGCGCATCGCCTGGGGCTATTACTTCAGGACCGGCATCGTGCTGACCCTGCCCGTGCTCTTCGCGGCGCTGGCCGCGCTCGCGCTCCGATTGACTCTCTCATTGCCATGAACGACATCACCATCTATCACAACCCCGCCTGCGGCACGTCGCGCAACGTGCTCGCATTGATCCGCAACACGGGCGAGGAGCCCACCGTCATCGAGTACCTGAAGACCCCGCCCGACCGCGCCACCCTGCAGCGGCTGATCGCGGCAATGGGCGTGCCGGTGCGCGACGTGCTGCGCCAGAAAGGAGCGCCTTACGACGAGCTCGGCCTGGGCGATGCGAAGTGGCGCGACGACGAACTCATCGGCTTCATGCTGCAGCACCCGATCCTCATCGACCGGCCGATCGTGGTGACGCCCATCGCCACGCGCCTGTGCCGGCCGTCCGAAACGGTGCTCGACATCCTGCCGCGCCCGCAGCGCGGCGCATTCAGCAAGGAAGATGGCGAAGCCGTCATCGACGCGAAAGGCCAGCGTGTTCCCAAGCCCTGACGATCTTCCCAACCTCGACGCGGCCGCGTTTCGCAAGCCCGACCTGCAGGCGTTGATGCCCGCAATGCGCGCGACGCACGCGCCGCGCATCCTGCTGCTCTACGGCTCGGTGCGCGAGCGTTCCTACAGCCGCCTGCTGACCGAGGAGGCCGCCCGCCTGCTGCGCGCGATGGGCGCCGAGCCGCGCATCTACGATCCACGCGGCCTGCCCCTGCCCGACGGCGAACCCGAAGACCATCCCAAAGTGCAGGAGCTGCGCGCGCTCGCGCAGTGGGCCGAGGGCATGGTGTGGACATCGCCGGAACGCCACGGCGCGATGACCGGCATCATGAAGGCGCAGATCGACTGGATCCCGCTGGCCGTCGGCTCGGTGCGCCCCACGCAGGGCAAGACGCTCGCGGTCATGGAGGTGTCGGGCGGCTCGCAGTCGTTCAACGCGGTGAACCAGCTGCGGGTGCTCGGCCGCTGGATGCGCATGATCACGATCCCCAACCAGTCGTCGGTGGCCAAGGCCTTCCTCGAATTCGATGACGACGGCCGCATGAAGCCTTCGCCGTACTACGAGCGCGTGGTCGACGTGATGGAAGAACTGGTGAAGTTCACGCTGCTCACGCGCGACTGCGCGGACCATCTGGTCGACCGCTACAGCGAACGCAAGGAGAGCGCGGAGGCGCTGTCCAGGCGGGTCAACCTGCGCAGCATCTGAAACGCTGCGGCGGCAGAGCGCTACGACGTGACCCGACGCTTCGCCCTGCGCTTGAGCGCCGCGCGAAGCTCCTTGAGCATCAGGTCGACATACGGATTGGGGTCCGCCTGGCGGTGCGCCAGGTAGAGGCTGGAGACGGCCTCCTTGTCCAGCACCGTCTGGTAGACGACGCCGTCCAGCTGGATGCAGCGCGTGTCGCCCGGCACCAGCGCGATGCCCACGCCGGCGGCCACCAGCCCCGCGATGGTCGATGCCTCGCGCGCCTCCTGCACCATGCGCGGTCGGAAGCCCGCCTTGGCGCACAGGTCCTGCACCTTCCAGTAGAGCCCGATGCCGGCATTGCGCGGGTACATCACCAGCGGTTCGTCGCGCAGGTCTGCAATGCGCAGCGGCTTGCCGCTGAGCCGGTGGTCGCGCGGCACCACGGCCGTGAGCGGCGACTGGTACCACTCCTCGACGGTGATCCCGGTCGGGATCTCCACGTTCGGGCGGCGCAGCACGGCAATGTCGAGGCTGCGCCCGTGCACCGCATCGAGCTGCTCCAGCGAGGTCATTTCCTTCAACGTCAGCACCACCCGGGCGTGCAATTTCCGGAAGCCAAGAATGGCGCCGGGCATGGCCGGCGACAGCATCGAAGACGCCGTGTAGCCCAGCGCGATGCTCCCCACATCACCCGAGGCCGCGCTCTGCGCCTCGCCCTTGGCCGCCTCCACGTCGCGCAGGATGCCGCGCGCCCGTTCCAGGAAATGGCGCCCCGCCTGCGTGAGGAACACGCGCCGCTTGTCGCGCTCGAGCAGCCGGACCTTCAGCTCCTCCTCGAGCGCCTGGATCTGCACGCTCAGCGGCGGCTGCGCGATGTGCAGGCGCTGCGCGGCGCGCGTGAAGCTCAGCTCCTCGGCAACCGCGACGAAATAGCGAAGATGGCGCAGTTCCATGATATTTCCCAAGTATCGAAAACCGACAATAAACGGTATTTCCAAATATAAGACAGCTTGCCTACGATGCCTGCATGACAAGCAGAGACAAGCCGCAGGCGCACCCTGCATCGAACCCGTTCCAGGGCCACCCGCTGATCCGGGGGCTGGCCCGCGGCGAGCCCTTGACGGCCTTCGGCATCCGCATGGCGCGCACGACCGATGTCGCCCGGCTGGCCAAGGCGAGCGGCCACCACGCGATCTGGATCGATCTCGAACACAGCACCATCCCGCTGGATGCGGCCGGCGCGATCTGCGCCGCGGCGCACGACCTGGGCCTGATGGCGCTGGTGCGCGTGCCCGAGCGCGAGTACGGCGCCATCGGCAGGCTGCTCGATGCGGGCGCGTCGGGCCTCATCTTTCCGCGCGTGGAGACCGCCGCGCAGGCGGCCGACCTGGCCGCCGCCTGCCGCTTCCCGCCGCACGGCCACCGCTCGGCCATCGCCGCGCTGCCGCAGTTCGGCTACCGCCGGCTTCCGGCGGCCGAGACCTACCGGCTGGCCAACGATGCCGTGGTCGTCAACGTGCTGATCGAGAGCCCGCTGGGCATCGAGAACGCCGAGGCGATCGCACGGGTGCCCGGGGTGGACCTGGTGAGCATCGGCTGCAACGACCTGAGCGCGGAACTCGGCGTGCCGGGCGACTATCGCCACCCGCTGGTGCAGCACGCGCTGGACACCGCGCTCGCGGCCTGCGCGCGTGCCGGCACGCCGCTGTCGATCGGCGGCATCGCCGACGCGGCGCTGAATGCCGAGCTGCTCGCGCGCGGCGCGGCGCCCTTCCTCATGACCGGCATCGACACCGACGTGCTGCTCACCGCGATGCACGAGCGCGTGCGCGGCGCGCTGGCCGCCCATGCATCCATTGCCGCGGAGAAGCCGCATGCGCGCGCGGCCTGACTGGCGGGCCCTGTTCCTCGCGGCGGGCCTGCTGCTGGGCACCGCCTGTGCCGCCGCCCCGCAGGCCTACACGATCGTCGTGCCCGCGCCGCCCGGCGGCCCCATCGACCGTGTCGCGCGGCTCCTCGCGCCCGACCTGGCGGCCGCGCTGGGCCACCCCGTGGTGGTCGACAACCGCCTGGGCGCGGCGGGCAAGATCGGCGTGCAGGCCGCCTTGCGCGCACCGCGCGACGGCCACACGCTGATCGCGGTGTCGCCGTCCATCGCCTCGGTCAATCCGGTGGTCGACAAGGCGCCCGGCTACGACCCGCTCGCCGATTTCGATGCCCTGGGCATCGCCGCGACCAACGCCGGCGTGGTCGCGGTGCGCGCCGGGCTGCCGGTGGCCGACATGGCCGAGCTGGTGCACTACGCGAAGGCCCATCCGGGCGAGCTCACCTACGGCTCCTTCGGCATCGGCACCAGCCTGCACCTGCAAAGCGAGGAGCTGCTGCACACGCTGGGCATCGACGCGCGCCACATCCCTTACAAGGGCGAGGCCCAGGTGATGGCCGCGCTGGCGGGCGGCGAGGTGGACCTGATGCTCTACGCCACCGCGCCCATCGTCCCGCTCGTGCAGAGCGGCCGGGTGCGGGCCCTCGCAGCCACATCCTCCCAACGCTGGGCGATGCTGCCGCAGGTTCCGAGCTACGCCGAGACCGGCCTGCCGGCATTGCGCACCTACCAGTACCGCTCCTGGGTCGGCTTCGTGCTGCCCACCGGCACGCCGGCCGCCGACAGGCAGGCGGTGCTGCAGGCCTGGCAACGCACGCTGGCCAGTCCGAAGCTTCGCGAATCGCTGACGGCGCAGGGCTTCGAGCCCGCATCGGGCGACCCCGCGGACATGCAGCGCACCGTCGCCGGCGAGATCGGGCGCCTGCGCGCGCTGCTCGCGAGCGGCCGCATCACGCTCGACTGAAGCCCTTCCCTTTCGCCTTCACTTTTTTTCCTGCCACCGCTCGACCATGACCCACGAGATCCTGACTTCCAAGCCCATGCGCGACGCGCAGACCCTCACCCGCGCGGCCTTCCAGGTGCCCGCTGGCGCCTGCGACGCGCACGTGCACGTCTTCGGCCCCGCCGAGCCGTACCCGCACGTCGCGCATCCGCACTACACGCTGCCGGACGGCAACCTCGCGCAGTTGCGGCGCGCGCTCGGCGTGCTGGACATCGAGCGTTTCGTGATCGTGCAGCCCAGCTTCTACGGCACCGACAACCGCTGCATGCTCGATGCGCTGGACGCCGTGGGCGACCGCGCGCGCGGCGTCGCGATGGTGACGGACGAGGTGCCCGAAGACGAGCTTCGCGCGATGCACACGCGCCGCGTGCGTGCGCTGCGGCTGGACCTCTTCCTGCGCGCGCAGCTCCCCACCACCGAGCTGCACGCCTACATCGAGCGCAGCATCCGGCGCATCGCGCCGCTGGGCTGGCACGTCCAGTTCTACACGCCGGGCTGGGTCGTGCGCGACCTGATCCCGGTGCTGCCCGATCTCGAATCGGACTTCGTGATCGACCACATGGGCTACATGCTGGAGAGCGACGGCCTCACGCGCGCGGACTTCGATCGCCTGCTGCGCGCCGTGGCCGACGGGCGCGGCTGGTTCAAGCTGTCGGGGCCGTACCGCCTCGCGAAGGACGGCAACTACGCGCGGCTGCGGCCGCTTGCGCAGGCGATCGTGGAGGCCGTGCCCGACCGCGTCATCTGGGGCAGCGACTGGCCCCACATTCCCGAGGGCGGGCGCGACACCGGCGAACTGCTGAACCTGCTGGCCGACTGGATTCCCGACCCGATCGCGCGCCGCAAGGTGCTGGCCGACAACCCCGCACGCCTGTTCGGCTTCTGAACCATGACCGACAGCACCCTCATGCATTGCATCCAGGAACTCGACACCTCCGGCGCACGCGCCGCCGAGGTCTTCACGCACGGCGGCACGCGCTACCTCGTGGTGCCGCAACTTGCGCAAGACATCGCCGACCAGCCTGCGCAGATGACGCTGGGCAACAGCGATGTCCAGGCGCTGGTCTATCGCTGGGAAGGCGGGCAGTTCGTCGAACACGCGCGCCTGCCGGTGCCGGGCGGCGAGGACGCCGAGTTCTTCTGCATCGGCACGCGCGCCTTCCTGGCCACCGCGAGCCTGCGCACCGGCGCCGGTCCCTACGCCCTGGACACGCACTCGACGATCTTCGAGCTGGTGGACGGCCGCTTCGAAGTCTTCCAGCGCATTCCGACTTCGGCCGCCAAGCAGTGGACCCACTTCGAGATCGAGGACCGCCATTTCCTCGCGCTCGCGCAAGGCGTGACCCACGGCGATGCGCCGCTCGCGCCCGGCGCCGAATCGTGCATCTTCGAATGGGACGGCGAGCGTTTCGCCAAACGCCAGACGGTGCGCTCGGGCTGGGGCTACAACTGGGCCTTCTTCGAGGTCGAGGGACAGAAGCTCCTGGCCTACGCCGACCATGCGGTGCCCTCGCAACTGCTGCGCTGGAACGGCGAGGCCTTCGAACCCTTCCAGGAATTCGACGGCAAGAGCGGGCGCGCCTTCTGCTGCTTCGAAACGGCGGGCGCGACCTGGCTGGCGTTCGCCTGCCTGCATGAAGAGACCGTGCTTTTCCGCTGGACCGACGGCCGCTTCGCGCCGCACCAGGTGCTCAGCGGCCCGGGTGGCCGCGAGTTCGAATGGATACCGACGGCGGACGGCGGACGGCTGGTGCAGATCAACTTCCTGCACGGCACGCGCGAGGCGCCGATTCCGCGGCTGCAATCGACGATCTCGCGCATGCAGGACGGGCTCATGGTGCCCGTCGGCGAATTCCCCACATCCGGCGGTACCGATGCGACCTGCTTCGAGGCGGAAGGCCGGCGCTACCTCATGGTCACGAACAGCCTCAGCGGCGAGGTGCGGTTTCGCACGCCGAGCCGCGTGTACCGCCTCGACTTCGGCGCAGGCAAGGAGCCCGCATGAACCAGCCCCCTGCATCGCTCCAGAGCCACCAGAGCCCCGAGTTGCTGCGGCTCTTCGAAACCTACACGGGAGGCCCGCAGGGCATCGGCGCGAACCTCGCCGCGCTGACCGGCGCCGCCACGGCGGGCGACCCGCTCATCGTGGCCACCAGCGCGGACATGGTGCTGTTCCCCGGCAACGGCCGCGACCCCGAGGTGCAGGGCTTTCGCCTGTCCACGCGCGGCTTCAAGGAGCTGGCCGGCATCTCGCACCACGGACCGGCGGTGGCGTCGATCCTCAAGATGCGCCTGGTCGATCCCGAAGGACCGTTGTGGCGCACGGAGGCCGGGCGGCTGCTGGCCGCCACGCGCATCGCGCGCGAAGCCAACTCGGTGGCGCTGTGGCGCGACCTGATCGCGGTGCCGGCCTACCGGGGGCGCGAGCAGAAGATCGCCGAGCTGGTGCACTACTCCTGCGTGCTGACCGAGCGCTACCTGGAGCGCGTGCTGGCGCAGCCCACGCTCTTCACCCCCGAGGACATGCGCACGCACTACCTCGAGGGCACGGGCTCCGCAGTCGGCGCCACCGTGCCGATGAACGCCGTGATGATCGCGACCTTCTTCCTGGTCGGCATGGACATCAGCCACCGGGTGATCGGCTGGCTGGAGCGCCATGCCATCGACTGGTCGCGCGCCATGGCGCTGGTCGTGGGCCGCCAGGGCCGGCCGACCGCCGGCGTGACCTGGACCACCAACTCGGTGGCCGCCATGATCCTGGGGGCCTCGCGCCACACGCTCTCGCTCGACCGGCTCTTCATCGCGCCGCACGCGGGCGAGTTCCCGCCCGGCGCCGCCAACGACATCGCGGCGCTGCGCGCCTACGAGACGCCGATGCGCCAGCTCTGGGCGCACACGCATGCCGTGAGCGAACTCGGCGCGCTGATGTACGAGGGCTATCCACGCTACGAGCCCTCCTCGACCGTGCGCCCCGTGCTCGATGCGGACACCCGTGCGGTGGCCGAGATGCCCGCCGTTGCAGGGCCCGACGACTGGCGCGCGCTCAACACGCGGCTGCGCGTCGTGCTGGAAGACCCGCGCCAGCTGCTCTCGGGTTGCGTGACCGACTACGCCGTCGAGCAACTGCAGGCGCATGGCAACGACCCGGCGCGGGTGACGGTGCCGGGCCTGGATGGCACGGCCTATCCACCGCTGCCCGACGACGCCACCTGAGCGTCGCCCCCGAATACAAGAAATACCGGAGACAAACCATGAAGAAGAAACTCATCCACTCGCTGCTCGCCGCGTCCGCTGTATGGGCCGCATCGGGCGCCCTCGCGCCCGCCTGGGGCCAGGGCGCGCCCTGGCCGTCGCGGCCCATAAGAATCATCACGCCCACGCCCGTGGGTGTCGGCTCCGACATCTTCGCGCGCGCCTATGCCGACCGGCTCGGCCGCGCGCTGCAGACGCCGGTGGTGGTCGAGAACCGGCCCGGCGCGCTGGCCTCCATCGGCACCGACGCGGTGGCCAAGGCGGCGCCCGACGGCTACACGATCCTGTTCTCGACGAGCAACCCGTTCACGATGACGCCGTTCCTGCTCTCCAAGATGCCCTACGACGCGAAGCACGACCTCGTGCCCGTCACGCAGGCGCTCAAGGGCGGCTCGTTCATCGTGGCCAACAGCGCCGTGCCCGCGAAGAACATCCCCGAACTGGTGGCGCTCGCCAAGCGGGAGCCGGGCAAGATTTCCTTCGCCTCGTACGGCTCCGGCACCACCTCGCACCTGGGCTTCGAGCTGTTCCAGGAGGCCGCGGGCATCGAACTGCTGCACGTGCCCTACAAGCAGAGCGCCGCGCCGGACCTGCTCGGCGGCCAGGTGCAGCTGGGCTTCGAGCCGCCCGTCTCGGCGCTGGCCAACATCAAGTCGGGGCGGCTCAAGGCCCTGGCCTACACGGGCAGCAAGCGCAGCCCGGCGGCGCCCGACGTGCCCACGCTCTCGGAAACCTATCCGGGCGTGGAGGTGTTCACCTGGCTCGGTTTCTGGGTGCCCGCGAAAACGCCACCGGCGGTCGTGGAGCGCCTGCACAAGGAGATCGTCGCCATCACGCACTCGCCCGAGATGGTGAGGCTCATCAACGAAGCGGGCCTCGACCCCATCGGCAGCACGCCCGCCGAAGCGGCAGCCGCCGTCGAGCGCGAGGCGCAGGCCATGGGCCGGCTGATCAAGGCCAAGAACATCCGCATCGACTGACGGTGCCCCGGCGCGGCTGAACGCGGCGCCTCTTTTTTCTTTCCTGAAGTTCCCACGCCGCGGTGCCTGCAGTGCAGGCGCCGCGTGCCGACGCACGCCATTTTTACAACGAGGAGACACGCATGAGGACATCGAACTTTTCACTTCCCTTTCGCATTCGCCGCCGGCTGCCGCACGCCGTCACCGGCGCCATCTGCATCGCCGCCACCGCGAGCGCCTCGGCGCAATCGAGCGTCCAGGTCTTCGGCACGCTGGACATGAACGTCACCTATTCCAAGAGCGACGGGCGCTCCGTCAAGTCGATGGACCAGGGCGGCAACATCTTCCCCAGCCGCCTGGGCTTTCGCGGCACGGAGGACCTGGGCGGCGGCCTCGCCGCGAGCTTCTGGCTGGAGATGGCGCTGCTGCCCGACACCGGCGAGATCCAGGGCACGGGCTTTCACCGGCGCTCCACGGTGAGCCTGTCGCACAACAGCTTGGGCGAGCTGCGGCTCGGGCGCGACTACACGCCCACGTTCTGGAACATCTCGCAGTTCTCGCCCTTCGGCACCGTGGGCGTCGGCGGCTCGGCCAACATCGTGGAGGGCTGGCCCTTCGGCCTGGGCGGTGCGCGCACGCTGGCGCGGGCCAACAACTCCGTGGGCTACTTCCTTCCCAAGGGCCTGGGCGGCTTCTACGGCCAGGCGATGTACGCCCTGCCCGAAGGCGAGGAAGGCGCGCGCTACCGCGGCGGGCGCGTGGGCTGGACCAACGGCACGGTCGACGTCGCGGCGGCCTACGGCGTGACGCCGGTCGGCGCCAACGACTACAGCGTGGCGACGCTGGGCGGCACCTACGACTTCGGCCTCGCGAAGCTCTACGCGAACTACTACCGGCAGAAGACCGAGGGCGACAAGCAGGTCAACGCGATGCTGGGCGTGAGCGTGCCGGTCGGCGCGGGCGTGATCAAGGCTTCGGTGGCACGTTCCAACCGCTCCGGGCCCGGCCTGGACAACGACGACGCGACGCAATACGCCATCGGCTACGTGCACTACCTGAGCAAGCGCACCGCGCTGTACGGCACCTATTCGCTCGTGCGCAACCGCGGCAACGCCGCCTACGTGGTGGCCGACTCGTCGCCGGCCAGCACGCCGGGCCGCGCGGCGAGGGGCCTGCAGTTCGGCATCTCGCACAACTTCTGATTGCGCCGTTCATCCGACGCGCCGCGGCGGCGGTCTCAGCGAAGACGCCGCAGCTCGCCCGGCGTGCGCCCCAGGTGCCGGCGGCACTGCCGCACGAAATGCGAGGCGTCGCTCAGCCCGATGCGAAAGCCGATCTCAGCGACGCTCAGCCGGTCGAAGCGCGCATCGGCCAGCATGCGCTGCGCCACTTGCATGCGAAAGCCGGTGAGCGCGGTCGCAAAGGTGGTGGCGCCACGGCCAGGCACCGGTGCAGGCTGCGCTCCGAAATGCCCAGCTCGCGCGCCACGCCCGCGGCCGTGAGGCCGGGCTCGGCATGGCGCTCGCGGGTGGCGTCGAGCACGCGCTGCCGCAGCGCGGCGCGGTTCCCCTGACCGGACATTGCGGGCGCCGAGGGCGACTGCCCGAACGCCAGCGAGAGCAGCCCGCCCAGTTGGTCGGTCAGCAGCGCCGCCGGCAGCGGCGGCTTGGCGGCCACCTCGGGCGAGAGCTGCTGCGCGAAGCTGCCGAGCACGCCGCCCCAGCCGGTGCGCCCGTCGATGCGTTTCGCCACGAGGTCGCCGGCATCGGGCAGCCACGACTCGACCCACGCGGTCGGCAACTCGATCGAGATCGTGTCGGCCGACTGCAAGAGGTGAAAGGCGTAGCAGCGCCGCGAATCGACCAGCACCACATCGCCGGGCAGCATGCGCGCGGAGCGTTCCTCCTGCACGACCACCCAGGGCGAATCGGTCTTGCAGAGCAGGTAGTAGTAGTTGCTGCGGCTGTGGGCGATGGCGCGGCGCGTGCGGTAGACGTCCTGCGCCGTGCCGCGCACCCGGTTCACGCCCAGGGGGCCGAGCGGCACGGATTCGAGCGTGGCGCCGAAGGTGCGGGCCTGGCTGCTGGTCACGTCCATTTCGAGGAAACCCTCGCAGATCGCGCCGATCCAGTAGTCCAGGCGCTGCTGCTGCGGCACGGCGTCGGTCGACCAGGTCTGGATGGCGGCAGGGGCGGCAGCGTGGGTCATCCCGCCAACATAGCCAGCCCGGGCGCGTTTGCCAAGCGGGTATAGACGCCCTCCGACGGCGGGCGGCCGGGGCCCCCGGCACAATGACCGTCACACCGACCATCACCAACCGCACACACGCAAGAAGGGCGCGAAAGACATGAGCAACGTGATCAAGAAGAGCGATTTCGGACTGATCGGCCTGGCCGTCATGGGCCAGAACCTGGTGCTGAACGTGGAAAGCCGCGGCTTTCAGGTCAGCGTCTACAACCGCACCGAGGCCACCACCGAGGCCTTCGTCGCCGCGAACCCGGGCAAGAAGCTGGTCGGCGCCAAGACCCTCGAAGAATTCGTCCAGAGCCTGGCGAAGCCCCGCAAGATCCAGATCATGGTCAAGGCCGGCTCACCGGTGGACCAGGTGATCGAACAACTCATTCCGCTGCTGGACAAGGACGACATCGTCATCGACGGCGGCAACAGCCTCTACACCGACACCGAGCGCCGCGACGCGTACCTGTCGAGCAAAGGCCTGCGCTTCATCGGCGCGGGCGTCTCGGGCGGGGAAGAAGGCGCGCGCAAGGGGCCGTCGATCATGCCGGGCGGCCCGCTCTCCACGTGGGAAGTGATGAAGCCGATCTTCGAGAGCATCGCAGCCAAGGTGGACGGCGAGCCTTGTGTGATCCACATCGGCCCCGGCGGCGCGGGCCACTACGTGAAGATGGTGCACAACGGCATCGAGTACGGCGACATGCAGCTGATCTGCGAGGCCTACAGCCTGTTCAAGGCGGCGGGCTTCACGACCGACGAGATGGCCGCGATCTTCAACGAATGGAACGACGGCGAGCTGCAGAGCTACCTGATCCAGATCACCGCCAAGGCGCTCGAACAGAAAGACCCGGAGACGGGCCAGCCCATCGTCGACGTGATCCTGGACAAGGCCGGCCAGAAGGGCACGGGCCAGTGGACGCTGATCAACGCGGCCGAGAACGCGGTGGTCATCAGCACCATCAACGCCGCCGTCGAGGCGCGCGTGCTGTCGTCGCAGAAGAAGGCGCGCGTGGCGGCCAGCAAGGTGCTGCAGGGCCCGAAGATCGCGCTCTCGCTGGAGAAGAAGGCGCTGGTGGCCAAGGTGCACGATGCGCTCTATGCCTCCAAGGCGATCAGCTACACGCAGGGCTTCGACCTCATCAAGACGATGGGCGACAAGAAGGACTGGAAGCTCGACCTGGGCCGCATCGCGGCGATCTGGCGCGGCGGCTGCATCATCCGCGCGCGCTTTCTGAACCGCATCACCGACGCCTTCCGCACCGATGCGGCGCTGACCAACCTGATGCTCGATCCGTTCTTCAAGGACCTCCTGAACCGCACGCAGCAGAACTGGCGCGAGGTGGTGGCGCTGGCGGTGAGCAACGGCATCCCGGTGCCGGCGTTCAGCGCCTCGCTCGCCTATTACGACAGCTACCGCACCGAGCGCCTGCCGGCGAATCTGCTGCAAGCGCAGCGCGACTTCTTCGGCGCGCACACCTACGAGCGCACGGACAAGCCCGAAGGCCAGTTCTTCCACACCGACTGGCCTGAAGTCATCGGCTGATCCGGCTTCGGCCGGCGCCGCGGAAGCGTCTTGCGGACCTGCCAGAATCAAGGCCATGCGCCGCCGGGGGGCGGCGCATGGCCTTCATGTCGGGTAGGGACTCATGGACACAAGAAAAAAATGGATTGCCGCGGGTGTCGCGGCGATCGTGCTGGCGGGTGCGGGCGTGGCCGTCGTCAAGATGCGGCGGCCGCATTTCGAGGGCGACATCAACGCCCTGAACGTGGACCTCGCGGCGCCCTTCGCCTACGTGTCCACCCCCGCGCTCTCGCGGCTGCCGCGCGACATCGTGCAGGCACCGGTGGTGCGCGACGTGCTCACCGAGGATTTCGCCTTCTATTACGAAGACCAGGAAGACCGGCTGAGCCTGCGCGGCGCGATCAAGCGCATCGCCTACGAGCGCGAGACCACCTGGTCCGACCAGCTGCTGGCCACCGCCCTGGACGAGCCGGCCGAAATGGCCTGGTGGCCCGATGCCAAGGGCGCCCCGCGCTACTGGGCGCTGACCATGACCCGCGGCGCCGTGGCCACCGCCCTGCAGGGCCTGGCGGGGATCGCGGCCAAGGATTCGCAGCTGAGCATCATCGGCACGCTGAAGGCCAATGGCAGCGACGTCAACGCCTACGCATTGGTGCTGTCGCCGCGCCGCACGCTGGTGCTGCTGTCGCAGGGCAACCGCGTGGTGGTGCTGAGCGATGTGGGCCTGCTGTTCAACAACGAAAGCCAGGCCAGCGGGCCGGCCCTGGAGGCGGTGGCGGGCCTCCTGTCCGGCGACACCCGCTCGCAATCGGCCTGGCGCCGCGGCTTCGGCCTCGCAGAACAGCCCGCCGCCGCACCGGGCAGCTCGGCGATCGTGGCCGATGCGCGGCTGCTGTCGTTCGGCTACCAGCATTTCTTTCCGGGCGTACAGGCGGTTCGCTTCGACGTCGCGCCGAACGGCACCACGCTGCGCACCTCCGTGCGCGTGAAGGCATCCAGCACGCTGCCCGCCGCGCCGGGCGACCGCGAGCTGTGGTCCGCCCTGCCGGCCAACCCGGCAGCCTGCACGCTGCTGCCCGTCGAATGGGCGCAGATGGAAAAGCTGATGGAAGACGCCCCGCCGCCGCCCTCGGCCACCGGCGACAACCAGCCGGTCGAACCGCCCAATGCCGATGCGATGAAGGCCCTGGCCGCGCAGTTCGACGGCCCCGCCGCCGTCTGCTGGTATGCCCGCTCGCAACTGCACACGCCGCTGTTCGTCGCGCAGATGAAGGCGTCCGCCGGACCCGAGACCGATGCGACGCTCGCGAGTCTCGCGCGCTGGGTGATCTCGACCAGCGCCGCGAGCACCGACCCTGCGGCCAGACCCGGCATCGGCAAATGGCAAAGCCAGGTGAAAGGCCCCTGGGGCCCGTATGCCGAGGGCGATGACAAGGCCTACCGGCCCACCCTCACGCGGCAGGGCCGCTGGGTCGCCTTCTCGCCCGACGACAAGCTGGTCGAGCTGGCGCTGAACACCCAGGCCAAGCGCTATCCGGGCGTGGCCGACACGCTGCCGCCGGCGGGCGGCACCACGCTGGTGGTCGGCGCACCCGCGCAGATCGCGGACCTGCTGCAGCGCGAGGCCATGGCCGTGCTGCCCGCCGACCAGGAGATCCTGCGCCAGGCGGCCCGCCAGCACCTGGTGCCGCGCCTGGATGCACTGCGCAAGCTGCCGCCCGCACGGGCCGTGGCGCAAGGCGCGGGCGACGGCAACGGCTGGGTGCCGGTCGAGTGGCAGGCGATGACGGCCGCGGCACCGGCGCAGCAGCCCAAGTGACGCGCCCGTCCATCACGGCCGGCATCGACCGCCGGACGGCGCTCTGCCGGGGCGCGGCGCTGGCCCTGGCGTCCGCGATGCCGGCGCTGCCCGCGCTTATGGCAACGGCCGCAACGGCGGCAACAGCCGTCGCACGCAACGAAGCCCCATCGCTCGATCGAGAACAGTCCGCGCATTTCCGCGACTGGATGACCCTGCTGATCCACGAGCAGATCGAGCGCGGCCCCACGCCGCGCTGGACGCACCGCGACTGCGCGGGGCTGGTGCGCTTCTCGGTGGCCGAGTCGCTGCGCGAACACGACGTGGCCTGGCGCCGCGCCAACGGCCTGCTCGCACGCCGCCTGCCGCCCGATATCGACCCGGCCGCCGCGGCGCCGCTGCGCAACACCTGGCGGCGCGCCGACGGCACGCGCGACGCCTACGTCGGCGCGCTCGAGCTGGTGCAGGAGAACACGCGCTTCGTCACGCGCCAGCTGCAGCAGGCGCTGCTGGGCGACATGCTGTTCTACGACCAGGGCGACGAGCAGCACCTCATGGTGTGGATGGGCAACTACATCGCCTATCACACCGGCCGCGTGGAGCCCGGCGACAACGGCCTTCGCGCCGTGCGCGCCACCCAACTGCTCGGCTGGAGCGACACGCGCTGGCGCCCCTCCGACGACAACCCCAATTTCGCCGGTGTCTACCGGCTGGCCTTTCTCGCACGATGACCATGCACACACCCGTCCAGTCCCTGCGGCCCTTGTTGCGGCGTCTTTTTCCGCTGGCGCTCGCAGCGGCCACCGCGTTGGCGGCGATGCAGCCGGTCGCCGTCAACGCGGCCGCCGATGCACAACCCCAGCCGCTGGAGAACAGCCGCTCGCCCTACACCGGCGAGCCCTTCTTCCTGCTCTCCGATGCCACCTTCGCGAGCGACCAGACGGCGCGCGTGCGCCTGGAGGTGAACCAGCCCTCGGCGCTGGAACAGGTGGGCGGCGTGGACGTGCTGGTCTACCGCATTCCCGACGCCCTGGCCTTCCTGCAGAAGCAGAAGAACCTGCACCGCGTGCAGGTGGGCGCGCGCCCCGCCGACGAGGGCCTGGCCAACACGCTGACCCACCTGTGGGACAGCTGGGTGGTCAAGTCGCGCCTGGCCTGGCAGCAGATGTTCTCGGCCAGCGCGCGCCGCGCGGTGACGCAGCAGGCGCCCGAGCTGAAGACGCCCGCGAAACTCACCCAGCCCTCGGTCTTCGAGGAGCCCCGGCAGTTCCGCCCGATCCCGGGCCTGCCGGTGGTCGAGCGCTTCCGCTACCCGGTGCACAAGGCCGAGCCGATCGGCCTGCCCAAGGGCGTGAAGCTGGAAGGCTCCAGCAGCGAATTCATCACCGTCTCGCAAGGCAACGTGTTCGTGCCCGTGGGCAAGCGCGCGCCCGGGCTCTACCTGGTGGAAGCCATCAGCGGCCAGTTCCGCGCGACCACGCTGCTGTTCGTGTCGGACACCGTGGCCATCACCAAGGTCTCGGGCGACCAGATGCTGGTGTGGGCGGCCCAGCGCGCGGCCGGTGCGCCGGTGGCGGGCACCAAGGTGGTCTGGACCGACGGCGTGGGCGTGCTCAAGAGCGGCGAGGCCGACGCGCAAGGCCTGGTGAAGCTGGACCGCCAATCGCCCGAGCAGACCTACGTGTTCGGCCAGGACCCCGCGGGCGGCGTCTTCATCTCCGAAAACTTCTACTACGACAGCGAGATCTACAACGCCAAGGTCTACACCGTGACCGACCGCCCGCTGTACCGTCCGGGCGACTGGGTGAACGTGAAGGTGAGCGGGCGCGAGTTCCGCAGCGCCCGCGAATCCGTGGCGCTTCAAGACGCCGACCTGGCGCTCGCCGTGCTCGACCCGGCCGGCCAGGTGGTGCATGCGCAGAAGCTGGCCTTCTCCGGCACCAAGGGCGCGGATGCGCGCTTCGCGCTCCCCGACAACGCCGTGGCCGGCGGCTACGAGCTGCGCCTGGCCATGGGCGGCGACACCTACACCGCCGCCTTCCGCGTGGCCGATTACCAGAAGCCGCATTTCGACATCGTGCTGCTGCCCGAGAAGGCCGACTTCAGGACCGGCGAGCCCGTCGGCGGCAAGCTGCAGCTGAACTATCCCGACGGCAAGCCGGTGGCGCGTGCGCGCGTGAGCCTCACGGCGCGCTCGCAGAAACTGGCCATGGTGAACGGCGAACTCGACTACACCGGCCAGTTCCCGGTGAAGCTGCAGCAGGCCGAGCTGGAGACCGACGGCGAGGGCATCGCGAAGTTCTCGCTGCCCGCGGCCACCGAGCCCAGCCGTTACCTCCTCACCGCGCTGGCCACCGACGGCGCGGCCTACCGCGTGCGCACCTCGCGCGAGATCCTGGTGGAGCGCGGCGCGGTCTCGTTCCGCCTCGCGGCCGACCGCCAGTTCTCCCAGCCGGGGCAGGCGGTGGGCTTCAAGTTCGCGGCCAGCCAGCGCGCGGCCGCCACGGCGGCAACGGTTGCCGCAGCGGACACACCCGCCGCACAGGCGCGCCCCGCCACCTGGGAGTGGGTGCGCCTGGAAGACCGCACCAAGCAGTCCGGCCCCATGCCTGCCGGCGACACGCTCTCGGTCAACTTCCCGGCGTCGGGCAGCTACACGCTCTCGCTACTGGACGACAAGGGCCGCATCGTCGGCGCGGCCAGCCATTGGGTGAGCGGCGACGGCGTGAAGGCGCCCGCGGGCAGCGTAGGCATGGTGCTGGACCGCACGAGCTACCGCGCGGGCGACACGGCCCAGGTGCTGGTGAGCTTTCCGGAGCCGGTGGACAACGCGCTCCTCACGCTGGAGCGCGACCGCGTGGAGGCGACCGCGCTGATGGGCCGGAACGCGGACTGGATTAAGAGCGAGCGCGTGGCCCCCACGCAGTGGAAGTTCACGCTGCCCGTGCGCGACGCCATGAGCCCCAACATGACCCTGTCGGTGGCCTACGTGAAGAACGGCGACTACGTGTTCCAGAACCAGGGGATCATGGTCGAGCAGGAGCGCATCGCGCTGGCCTTCACGCCCGACAAGGCGGTGTACGAACCCGGCGAGACCGTCACCATCGACGTGAGCGCCACGCTGGCCGGCAAGCCCGTGGCCACCGACCTGGCGGTGGGCGTGGTCGACGAGATGATCTACGTGCTGCAGCCCGAGATCGCCCCGGCCATCGGCGACTTCTTCTATCACCCGCGCCGCAACAACGTGCGCACCAGCGCGAGCCTCGCCTTCATCGGCTATGACCTCGCGACCAGCAAGCTGGGCACGCTGCCGGGCGCGCGCCAGGTGAACGACCGCGCGGTGAAGGTGCTGGAGCGCCCGCGCCGCGACAACATCGACACCGCCGCCTGGGAGCCGCGGCTGGCGACCGACGCTTCCGGCCACACCCGCTTCAGCTTCACCATGCCCGACTCGCTCACGCGCTGGCGCATCACCGGCCGCGCCATGAGCGCCGCCGGCGCGGTGGGCCAGCAGGTGAGCTGGGTGCGCTCGGACAAGGCCTTCTACGCCAAGTGGACCAGCCCCGACTGGCAGCGCCAGGGCGACAAGGCGCAGGCCTCGCTGGCGCTCTTCAACCAGACCGGGCGCGAGGCCAAGGTCGAATGGACCGCCAGCGGCGCGGGCGTGGAGCGCAAGGACACGGTCACGGTGCGCCCCGGCGTCAACTTCGTCGCCCTGCCCCTGGCCGCCGGGGACGCCGACAAGACCGGTGCGATCAGCGTCACGCTGCGCCAGGACGCCCGCGTGGTCGACAAGCTAGACGTGCCGGTGCGCCGCATCCCGGTGGCGTGGCGTGCGCCGCGCGGCAAGGCGCTCGACCTCGCCGCGGGCAATGCGGCGCTGGCCTTGCCGGCCGACGCGTCGCGCGTGCGCGTCTGGCTGGCGCAAGACGCCGCGGCCGGCGCCTTCGGCCAGCAGATCGACGATCTCGTCGCCACCCCGCGCGGCAGCGTGGAGCAGACCGCCAGCCGCATGCTGCCGCTGTCGCTCGCGCTGCAATCGCTGTCGGCCGCGCAGCAGCCGATGGCGCCGGCGCTGACGCAGCGCCTGGCCACCGCGCGGCTCGCGCTCGCGCAGATGGCCGGCCCGCAGGCGCGGTTCGGCTGGTGGGGACGCGGCATGCCCAACGATGCCTTCCTCACCGCCTACGCCTATTACGCCGACTGGCGCGCCACCCAGGCGCTGCGCGTGACGCTGCCGGCATCGAACTGGCAGCGCCTGCTCGACGTCTACGCCAAGGACGGCCAGAAGCTCGCGCCGCTGCAGCGCGCGCTCGCGCTCTCGTGGATGCAGGAGATGGGCCTGCCCGTGGGCTCGATGGCCGGCGGCCTCGCCGACCAGTTGGCCGCCCAGTCGGCCAGCGACGCCACGCAGTTGGCGCAACGCCGCGGCAGCCTCGCGATGGTGGACACCGCCGCGCCCAATCCACTGGACACCCGCGACATGGCGCTCGTGCTGGCAGTGCAGACCGTCGGACCGGCGGTTGCCAGCGCCAAGGCCCGCGCGGCCGCAGACGAGGCCGCCGCGCGCCTGGCCGCCGTGGACGCGCCGCTGGTGCAGGCGCTGCTGATGGCCACGCAACGCGCCAGCGCCGACAAGGCCGCGGCGGTGCTCGGCCAGATCCGCGCCGACACGCCCTCCATCGACCGCGCGCAGACGCTGCTGTGGCTGCACCGCGCGCTGGGCGGCAGCAGGCTCGCCGGCGGCACGGACACGCCATCCCTCGGCGCGCCCTGGGTGCGCGCCACCGACGGCACCGGCACGAGCTGGCGCCTGCCGCCCGGCACCGCCGCGCCGGCCACGCTGGAATTGCCCGCCGGACAGAAGGCCGCCTGGGCCTTCGTGAGCTACGAGAGCAACGAAGCGCAGGCGCCCGCGCTCGACGCGAAGGTCGAGCGCACGCTGTGGCGCGTGGTCGCCCAGCCGCGTCCCGCGCCCGAGCCGCCTGCAGCAGCAGCAGCGCCGGGCCAGCCCACGCCGGCGCCGGCACCGAGCGCCCCGGTCTCCACGGTCAACGACGGCCGCATCACGGTGAAGCTGGAAGCCGTGAAGCCCGGCACGCCGCTGGACACCAACGCGCTCTACCTGGACCAGCTCACCGTCACTGCCCCCAAGGCCATGCGCTGGAGCCTCGTGGAGGCCGCGCTGCCGCCGGGCGCGGCGGTGGAGGAAAGCACCTGGGGCATCGACATGGCCGACAGCGCCGGCAAGCTGCAGCCGATGGAACGCGCACAGAGCCAGGCCACCGCGCAGGGCTACGCCGTGCCGGTGGACACGCTCGCGGCGGGCACGCCGTTGACCGTGCGGCACCTGGTCCGCTTCGCACAGCGCGGCACCTTCAAGCTGCCGCCGGCGCGCCTGTTCCGCATGTACGAGCCCGAGGCCAAGGCCTTCGAAGCCAACGGCTCCTGGGCCAGCGTCGAAGTGCGCTGAAGCGGCGGACGGCGAGCCCCCATGAAAGCGGCACGGATGCTCTCGCGACTGGCAGTGCCTGGCGCCGGTGCGTTCGCGCTTGCGGCCGCGCTGGCCCTGCCGGCCTTTGCGGCGGCGCCACCGAAAGTGCCTCCGCGTCTCGCCTGGCTCACCGACGAAGGCACGGTCGCGGTCGAACGCACGCCGCAAGGCACCGCGGTCCTGCCGAACGCGACGGGCGCAGCGGGTGGATTGCAGACGCCGCTGGGCAGCGTGTGGAAGCTCTTCGTCTACAGCTACCTGAGCGTCAACGCCACGCGGGAGCCGGCCTACCGCTGCGCCAGCGCCGAACGCCGGACCGACGACGAGTACTGCTGCGATCCCGGCGCCAGCATCGGCCGCGAGCAGGCGCTGGCCCAGTCCTGCGGCCCCTATTTCGAGCCCGCGCGCATCGGCCTCGACGCCGCCGACTGGACGCGCTTCTGGCGCGACAACGACGCGCCCGCCTGGCTGCAGCGCCTGGACGCGATGCGGCCCGACACGCGGGTGCCGGTGTCCGATCTGCTGGCCGCGCTGCGCCAGGTGCCCGCCCCTGCGCGCACGGCCGCGCGCCAGGCGCTGCAGCCCGTCACGGTGCGCGACGACGAGGTGCTCGCCGCGCTGGGCGGCGGGCCGCGCCTGAAGACCTGGTCATGGCGCGAAGGCACGCAGCACGTCGGCGGCGCCGCCGGCTGGCTGGCCGACGGCACGCCCTTCTGGTTCGGCGACGCCGGCACCAGCCGCAGCGCGCTGCGCGCCGAAGCCTCGTGGATGGCCGCGCAGTGGGCCGCCCACGGCCTGGCAGCGCCGGTGCCGGACGCCGCGGCCGTCAGCGCGCAGCCCTGCATCGCGGTCGATTTCTTCCAGCGCTACCCGATCGCCAGCGTGCAGCGCGCCGTCGCGGGCAACACCGCCGCCGCACCGGCCGGCCCGTTGCGGGGGCGCTATCGCATCGCCTTCCAGAACGGCTCGCAGCTCGCGATGGAGGCCGTGCCGGCGCAGGTGCTGCGCTACGGCGCAGAGGGCCCGCGCATCGCCGCGCGCCTGCCGCTGGAGGACTACGTGGCGCGCGTGGTCGATCGCGAAGGCGATGCGCGGGAGACCGAGGCAGCGCGCGCCCTTGCCGTGGCGGCGCGCAGCTACGTGCTGCAGAACGCCACCGAGACCGAGGGCTGCCGCCAGATCGCCGACGACAGCCGCACGCAGCGCGTAAGCCCCAATCCGCCGAGCGCGTCGGCGCGTGCCGCAGCCGCTTTCACCGAAGGCCTGGTGATCGACGGGCAGGCGGTGCGCTATCACAGCGACCAGGCATCGCCCGGCGTCATGTCCTGGCAGGGCGCGGTCGCCGCGGGCCGCCAGGGGCAGCCCTTCGCGGCCATCCTGCGCACCGCCTACCCGCGCGGCAGCCTCTCGCCATTCCGGGCCGAGGCCGATTGCACGCCCCTGCCCCTGGCGCAGCAATGGCTGGCCGAACGCCAGCGGCGCTGGCGCCGGGTGCTGCGCGCCGAGGCCGGCTTCCAGCCCGTGGACGACACGCTGCGCGTGTGCCAGCTCGTCATGGGCGTGCCCCATTCCGACCAGCGGCGCCTGGTGATCCGGGTGCGCGAGTGGCACAGCCGCGAAGGCCGCGTCTCGCTCATCCACGAATACCTGCACCTGGCCTTCCGCGACCATCCCCACGGGCAGGACGAAATCTTCATCGAACGGCTTGCGCAGCAACTGGCAGACTCATGAACCACTCTTCAATGGCGCACCGCGCCACCCTTGCGGCCATCGGCCTTCTCTGCGGTCTCTCCAGCGTCGCGGCACTGGCCCAGGCCACGCTCGACACCCCGCGCGGCGGCTGGCGCAACGCGCCGGCCCAGCAGCAGGACTTCGTGCAGGAAGTGCACTACCCGGCCAGCAGCGTGAACGCCAACGGGCGCTCCGAAGCCTCGCTGATCCGCGGCCGCATCGCCGCCACGCCCAAGACAAAAGACGCGAAGGACACGGCCCCGCGCACCCCCGCGCGCCTCATCGTGGACGGCATCGCCATTCCGCTCCTGACCGACGAGAAGGGCAACTTCGCGCGGCCCTGGTCGTTCGGCTCGGGGAGCCATGGCGTGGAAGTGCGCTCGCCCAACGGCGAAGTGGCGCGCTCCCAGTTCTACGAGACGCAGGCCAGCCGCGTGCCGGTCAAGCTGCGCGTCGTGCTCAGCTGGGACAGCGACAGCACCGACCTGGACCTGCACGTGGTCTCGCCCGACGGCCAGCACGTGTTCTACGGCGCGCGCGTGGCCCCCAACGGCGGCGCGCTGGACGTGGACGTGACGACCGGCTTCGGCCCCGAGATCTTCGCCACGCCCAGCCCGGTGCAGGGGGCCTACCACGTGTTCGTGAACTACTTCGGCGCGGGCGAGCAGCGCGAGGCGGTCACGACCGCGCAGGTGGCGATCCTGCAGGACGAGGGCACGCCCCGCGAAAAGCAGCAGGTCTTTCGCGTGCCGCTGCGCAAGCCCGGCGAACTGACGCTGGTGCATTCATTCCTCGTGCCCTGAACATTCCTGAAGAGGGGGCGAGCGAGGGGATGCCACGTTGACCTGCCCCGGGGCGCGTGGCACAACCGGGCGATGGCAACGCAGGCGCCCTCCCCCGACCGTTCAGGCTACCCGAGCCACCTGGCCGAGGACTGGCAGCTGGCCGACGGCACGCGCGTGCGCATCCGGCCGATCCACGCGGACGATCTCGCGATGCACACGGCGTTCGTCGCGGGCCTGTCGAACCAAACGGGTTACCACCGCCTGCTCTCGCCGCGCAAGCCCCAGCCGGACGAGCTCTGGCGCATGACCCACATCGACTACGACCGCGAGCTCGCGCTCATCGCGACCACCGTGGTCGACGGCGCCGAAGAGCAGATGGGCGTGGTGCGCTACGTGCGCGGCGATACGCCCGAGACGGCGCACGTCGCCGAATTCGCCGTGGTGATCGGCGATGCGTGGCAGCACCGCGGCGTTGCCATGAAGCTGCTGCGCAAGCTGATCGATGCGGCGGCCGCGGCCGGCGTGCAGCAGCTGGCGGACATCACGCTCTACGACAACATCGGCATGCTGGTGCTGGCGCGCAAGCTGGGGTTCAAGGTGCAGCGCGATCCGGGCAATCCGAACGTCACGCGGCTGCGGCTGGCGCTGGACGCGCCCGCGCAGTGAACAGGCCTCAGCCCAGCAACCCGAGCTTCGACACCACCTTGCCCAGCGGCTTGCGCTCGCCGACAAGCGCCACCGCCACGTAGCGAAGCGCCTGACCCTGCACCGCGGCCACGGCTTCGCCGAAGGCCGCGTAGTTGGTGGTCTGCTGGCCCTGCACCGGAAAGTCGATCACGTCGCACGCGGTCGTCGCCATGGCCTTGTGGCGCACCGCGGCCAGTTCGTCCTGGCTCGCGCCGAGCACGGCGATGCCGATCGGGATGAGGCCCGGATGCACGCCGCCCGACGCATCGACCAGCGGCGCGCCGACCAGGCCCGGATGGCGCTGGCCCACGGTGAGCGCCACCACGGCCGCGGCATTGGCCGCGAGCCCGGCGGGCAAGGCGTTGTCGACGACGATCACGCAGCGCTCTGGCAACGTGGACGAAAGAGAAGGTACGGAGTCGTTCATGAAGAGGTCTTGCGAGATTTTGAAGACGGGGAAGATGGCGATGAAGGCGCGTCGAGCCGCCGCAGCGCATGGCCCACTTCCGCGCGGAACTGGGAGAGCGCGTGCAGCGACGCATCGGCAGGCACGAGGGCGCTCCACAAGAGGTCGGTGAGTTGCGAGGCGGTCTGCTCGATGTCGGGTTTCTTGCCGGAGACCACGTAGTCCCAGAGCACGTGCTCCATCGAACCGAACACCATGTCGCGCACGAGCCGCAGCGGCACGCCGTCCCGCAGCTCGCCGGCCTCGCGCGCGGCGGCCAGCGCATGCATGAACGGCGCGGTGTAGCGGCGCTTGAGGTCGGCGATGACGCCGCCGAACGCCGCGTCGGCCGTGCGTCCTTCGCTCAGCACCAGCGCGCAGATGCCGGCGCCCTCGCCCATCAGGTTGACCAGGTGCTTGCGCACGACGAAGGCCAGCTGCGCGCGCAGGCCATTGAGCTGCGGCAACTCGCGCTCGACCTCCCCGCAGATCTGGTCGTACCAGCGGCGGATGACCTCCAGGCACAGCGCTCGCTTGCTGCCGAAGTAGGTGAACACGGTGGCCTCGGAGACGCCCAGGCGCTGGGCGATCTCCAGCGTGGTGGCGCGCTCGAAACCCTTCTCGGCGAAGACTTCCCTGGCTACCGCGAGCAGGCTCTCGATGCGGCGGCCGGATTTTTCGCTGCGCGCGGCACGCGGCGCCTTCGTGATGGCATCTTGGGGCATTTCTGATTATTTTTGAGTGTCACTTGATCATAGCCCCCTCTTGAAACCATTGAATACAAGATTGAATTGAGCACCACTTGAAAACCTTCGCCTCGTCGCGCCGGATGAGCGGCAGGCCCCCGGGCGGTGCCCGGCGCCGCGCGCCGACACCCCGCAATTAGCAGCCGGACCCTGTCCACATGCAGCCTTTTGGTAAAGCACCACACCCAAAGAAATGGCGGCAGCAAACTTAAATCTACTTCCTTATGATGCGAAACCTTTTTCCGCCGGAAGCAGAGAGAACCCTGTCCATGGTCCAGCTCGCGTTGCGTCGTCCTTACACCTTCATCGTCATGGCGATGCTGATCGTGCTGGCCACGCCCTTTGTCCTGGCGCGCATGGCCACCGACATCTTTCCGGAGATCAACATCCCGGTGGTCAGCGTCATCTGGAACTACACGGGCCTGCCGGCCCAGGAGATGGGCCAGCGCATCTCGGGCCAGGTCGAGCGGGGCCTCACCACCACGGTGAGCGACATCGAGCACATCGAGTCGCAGTCGCTGGCGGGCGTGTCGATCATCAAGGTGTTCTTCCAGCCCACGGCCAACATCGAGATGGCGATCTCGCAGGTGGTGGCCTCCATGCAGGCGCAGGTGCGGCAGTTGCCGCCGGGCATCACGCCGCCGCTGGTCATCAAGTATTCGGCCTCCAGCGTGCCGGTGATCCAGCTGGCGCTCTCCAGCCCCACGCGCTCTGAAAACTCGCTCTTCGACGCCACCGTCAACCAGCTGCGCCCGCAGCTCATCACCGTGCCGGGCGCGGCCATTCCCTTTCCCTACGGCGGCAAGAACCGCCTCATCTCGGTCGACCTGGACACCCAGGCGATGCAGGCGCGCGGCCTCACGCCGGCCGACGTGGTGAACGCGGTCAACACGCAGAACCTGATCCTGCCCTCGGGCACCGCCAAGTTCGGTGCCACCGAATACAGCGTGCGCATGAACGGCTCGCCCGACGCCATCGCGGGCCTGAACGACCTGCCGGTGCGCACCGTGAACGGCGCCACCACGTACCTGCGCGACGTGGCCTTCGTGCGCGACGGCTTCTCGCCGCAGACCAACATCGTGCGCCAGGACGGCGTGCGCGGCGTGCTGCTGTCGGTGCTCAAGAACGGCGGCGCCTCCACGCTGGACATCGTGGCGAACATCCGCGGCATGCTGCCGATCGCCACCCAGTCGATGCCGCAGGACATCAAGGTCACGCCGCTCTTCGACCAATCGGTGTTCGTGAAGGCGGCCGTCAAGGGTGTGGTGTTCGAGGCCATCCTGGCCGCCGCGCTCACGGCCGCGATGGTGCTGCTGTTCCTGGGCAACTGGCGCAGCACGCTGATCATCGCGATCACGATTCCGCTGTCGATCCTGGCCTCGATCCTGGTGCTGTATTCGCTGGGCGAAACGCTCAACCTCATGACGCTGGGCGGGCTGGCGCTCTCGGTGGGCATCCTGGTGGACCAGGCGATCGTGACCATCGAGAACATCGAGCGCCACCTGCACATGGGCACGCCGCTCCGGGAGGCCATCGAGGTCGGCGCGGGCGAAATCGGCAGCGCCGCCTTCGTCTCCACGCTGTGCATCTGCATCGTGTTCGTGCCGATGTTCTTTCTCTCGGGCGTGGCGCGCTTCCTGTTCGTGCCGCTGGCCGAGGCGGTGGTGTTCGCGATGCTGGCCTCCTACCTGCTCTCGCGCACGCTGGTGCCCACGCTGGTGATGCTGCTGATGGGCGGCGTGCATGCGCAGCCGGCCGAAGGTGCCGTGGCCAAGAAACCCAGCGCACTGCAGCGCGTCTACCAGAGCTTCGACCGCCGCTTCGAGCGCGTGCGCCGCGCCTACACATTGCTGCTGTCGGTGGTGCTTTCGAAGCGCGGCGGTTTCATCGGCCTCTTCCTGGGCTTCTGTCTTCTTTCCTGCCTGCTGTACCCGGCGCTCGGCCGCGACTTCTTCCCGACCGTGGATGCAGGCCAGATCCGCCTGCACGTGCGCGCGCCCACCGGCACCCGCATCGAGGAAACCGCGCGCCTCACGGACCAGGTGGAAGTGGCCATCCGCGAACTGGTGCCGGCCGACCAGCTGGAAACCATCCTGGACAACCTGGGCATTCCCAACAGCGGCATCAACCTCTCGTACAGCAACGCCGGCACCATCGGCACCTTCGACGCCGAACTGCTGCTCTCGCTGAAAGACGGCCATCGGCCCACCGAGGAATTCGTCTCGCTGTTGCGCGCGGAACTCCCCAAGCGCTTTCCGGGCATCGAGTTCTTCTTCCAGCCGGCGGAC
This sequence comes from Variovorax sp. 770b2, assembly GCF_900115685.1. Classification (GTDB taxonomy): domain Bacteria; phylum Pseudomonadota; class Gammaproteobacteria; order Burkholderiales; family Burkholderiaceae_C; genus Variovorax. The sequence continues at coordinate 2,971,776 of NZ_FOXJ01000001.1, forward strand.
ATCGTCACGCAGATCCTGAACTTCGGCCTGCCCGCGGCCATCGACGTGCAGTTCAGCGGCAACGACACGGCCGGCAACGCGGCGCGCGCGGCCGAACTGACCAAGGCGATCAAGCAGATTCCGGGCGCGGTCGATTCACACGTGCACCAGCGGCTCGATGGCCCCAGCCTGAACCTGCAGATGGACCGCACGCGGCTGCAGCAGTACGGCCTCACGGCGGCCAACGTCGGGCAGAACGTGCTGATCGCGCTCTCGGGCAGTTCGCAGACGGCGCCGGCCTTCTGGCTCAATCCGGTGAACGGCGTGGTCTACAGCATCGCTGTGCAGACGCCGCAGTACAACGTCGACTCGCTCGATTCGCTGCTCAACATCCCGGTGGGCACGGGCGGTGCTGCGGCGGCCGGTGGCGCGTCGCAGCAACTGCTGGGCAACCTGGTCGAAGCGCAGGCGTCGCGCCAGCCGGCGATCCAGTCGCGCTACAACATCGCGCCGGTCATCGACGTCTACGTGAGCGTGCAGGGCACCGACCTCGCGAGCGTGGCCTCCAAGGTGCAGGTGCTGGTCGACGAGATGCGGCCCAAGCTCTCGCGCGGCAGCCAGGTCACCATCCGCGGGCAGGTCCAGACGATGCAGTCGTCGTTCATCGGCCTGGGCGTGGGGCTGGTGATGGCCATCGTGCTGGTGTACCTGCTGATCGTGGTCACCTTCCAGTCGTGGCTGGACGCGGCCATCATCATCACCGCCCTGCCCGCGGCGCTCGCGGGCATCGCGTGGATGCTCTTCATCACCGGCACCACGCTGAGCGTGCCCGCGCTCACCGGAGCGATCATGACCATGGGGGTGGCCACGGCCAACTCCATCCTGCTGGTGTCGTTCGCGCGGGAGCGCCTGCAGGCCGGCATTCCGCCGCTCTCGGCAGCGCTGGAAGGCGGCGCCACCCGCATCCGCCCGGTGCTGATGACGGCGCTGGCCATGATCATCGGCATGATCCCGATGGCGCTGGGCCTGGGCGAAGGCGCCGAGCAGAACGCGCCGCTGGGCCGTGCGGTCATCGGTGGCCTGCTTTTTGCCACGGTGTCGACATTGTTTTTCGTACCCGCCGTGTTCGCGGGGGTGCACAGTCGGCTTGCGCACCGCAAGGCGGCACGCGAAGAAGCCGGCCATTCGGCGCAACCGCCAGCGGGCGCAGCGCCCCAGGAGAACTAGCACTTGACCCCCACGCCCATTCACTTCGTGTATTCGCTGCCCCCCGGGGGGGCCGCAGCTCGCCTTGGGAGCGGCCCGGCGCCGAGCTGGTCATGACGGAGCAACGCCACTCGGCATTGGCCATCCACCCCATCGCCGCCGAAGAGGGCGAAGGCGAACTGCTGCGCCGCCGGCAGATCGTGAAACGCACGCGCTGGCTCGTCGTGATCGTGCTCGTGCTGCTGGCCCTCGGTGCGGCGCGCACGGTGTTCGTGCGCATCGCCAACGCGCGCGCGCTCGAAGCGGGCACGACCGAACGCGCCAGGCTCTATGTGCAGACCGCGCTGCCGCGAACGCCCACCGCCGGCCAGACGCTGGCGCTCCCGGGCACGCTGCAGGGCTTCGTGCAGTCGCCGATCTCGGCGCGCGCGAGCGGGTATCTGAAGCGCTGGACCAAGGACATCGGCAGCCGCGTCGAAAAGGGCGAGCTGCTGGCGGAAATCGAAACGCCCGAAATCGACCAGCAGCTCTCGCAGGCCATCGCCGCGCGCGCGCAGACGGCTTCGGGCCTCGCGCTCGCGCAGAGCACGGCCGAGCGCTGGGAGAGCCTCCGCAAGAAAGACGTGGTCTCCCAGCAGGACCTGGACGAGCGCCGCAGCGCCGTCGCGCAGGCCACCTCGAACGTGGCCGCCGCCGATGCCAACGTGCAGCGCCTGAAGCAGACCGAGGGCTTCAAGCGCGTCGTCGCGCCGTTCGCGGGCGTCATCACGCGCCGCAACGTCGACGTGGGCGACCTCATCGACGCGGGTGCGGGCGGCGGTGCCGGGCGCGCGCTCTTCATGCTGGCGCAGACCGATCCGCTGCGCGTGTACATCAACGTGCCGCAGGCCTATGCGCAGCTCGTGAAGGCCGGCCAGCCGGTGGTGGTGACGCAGGCCGAGCTGCGCGGCCAGACCTTCAAGGGCGAAGTGGCGCGCACCTCGGGCGCCATCGACGCGACCACGCGGATGATGCAGGTCGAGGTGTCGCTGCCCAACCGCGACGGCGCGCTGCTGCCGGGCGCCTACGTGCAGGTGTCGCTGCCGCTGGCCGCGGCCCGCACGATCACGGTGCCGGCCAACGCGCTCCTGTTCCGTGCCGAGGGCACGCGCATCGCGGTGGTCGATGCACAGGGCCGCATCGGCCTGCGCGCGGTGACGCTGGGCCGCAACTACGGCGAGAACGTCGAGGTGACCGACGGCCTCGGCAACAACGACCGCATGGTGCTCAACCCCTCCGACTCGCTGGCCGAAGGCGACGTGGTGACGGTCGCGCCGGACGAACCCGCTCCTGCTGCGAAGGCAGCCACGAAGAAGGAACCGGCGTGAGACTGCGGGTCATTGCCGCCGCCATCGCGGCCCTGCTGGCCGCGGGCTGTGCGGTCGGCCCCGACTACAAGGCGCCCGAGACCCCGCTGCCCGTCAGCTGGACGCTGGAGGCGCCCTGGCGCCAGGCCACGCCGAACGACGTGGCCGACAAGGGCCCGTGGTGGAAGCGCTTCAACGACGCACAGCTCGACGCGCTGCAGGACAGGGCCCTGGCCGGCAGCCCGACGCTGGTCATCGCCAATGCGCGGCTCGCCCAGGCACGCGCCAATCTCGACGCCAACGCGGCCAGCCGCTTCCCGCAGCTGGGCCTGGGCGCCCGCGCTTCGCGCCTGAAGATTTCCGCCAACCGGCCGCTCACCAACTACGCGACCAGCAATGCGTCGACAGTGCAGAACGACTTCGCGCTGTCGCTGAACGCCAGCTACGAGCTCGACCTGGCGGGCCGCGTGCAGCGCACGGTCGAAGGCGCGACGGCCTCGGCCGAGCAATCGGCCGCGGACCTGGCGAACACGCGCCTCGTGCTCACCGCCGACGTGGCGAACAACTACTTCAACCTGCGCTCGACCGACATCGAACTGGACGTGCTCTCGCGCTCCATCGGCCTGCAGCGCCGCGCGCTCGAGCTGGTGACGGCGCGGCACGACCTGGGCGCCATCTCGGGCCTGGACGTGGCGCAGCAGCAGGCGCTGCTGGAGACCACGCTGACGCAGGTCGATGTGCTGAGAAAGCAGCGTGCGCAGTACGAGCACGCGCTCGCCACCCTCACCGGCACGCCGGCGCCGAGCTTCGCGCTGCCTGCGGACCTGCGCGAGATCCGCCCGCCCGCGGTGCCGCTCGGCGTGCCCTCCGAAATCCTCCAGCGCCGGCCCGACGTGGCTTCGGCCGAGCGTTCGATGGCCGCCGCGAATGCGCAGATCGGCGTGGCCACCGCGGCCTTCTATCCGAGCTTCATCATCTCGCCGACCGTGGGCGTGGACAGCCGGTTGATCGAGTCGCTGTTCAACGGGCCGAGCCTCCTGTGGTCGGTGGGCGTGTCGGCCACGCAGGTGCTGTTCGACGGCGGCCGCGTGCGCGCGAACGTCGATTTCGCCAAGGCGGGCTACGACGCGACCGTGGGCAACTACCGCCGCACGGTGCTCACCGCGATGCAGGAGGTGGAAGACGGCATCACCGGCCTCTCCGCGCTCGACAGCGCCGCCACGCAGGCGCAGGCCGCCGTCGCCGCCGCGCGCCGCGTGCTCGACATGGCGACCAGCCGCTATGAAGGCGGCGCCTCGACGTACCTGGACGTCATCACCGCGCAGCAGTCGCTGCTCACGGTCGAGCGGCAGGCCGCACAGCTGCAGGGGCAGCGCCTCTTGACCGCGGTGTTTCTCGTGAAGGCGCTGGGCGGCGACTGGGAAGGTGCAGCCACCCTCGGCTCAGTCGCGCGAAAGGAATGACAGCATCGCGTCGCCGAACTCGGCGGGCCGCTCCATGTGCGGCATGTGCCCGACGCCTTCGAACACGATGACCTTCGCGTTGGGCATGGTGCCTGCGATGCGCCTGGCGTTGTCGGCATTGAAACCCATGCCCGCGCCGAGCTCGGGTGTCGTGTAGGGCTTGCCGGGCGCGTTGTGGTCGTTCGCGCCCATGATGAACAGCGTGGGCGTGCGCACCAGCGGGTACTCGTGCACCACCGGCTGGTCGTGGATCATCTGGTAGGTCTGCACGAACGAGCGCACCCAGCGCGGGTACTCGCCGCTCAGTTTCAGGCGCTCGCGCAGCACCACGAAGGGCTCGACGGCTTCCGCGGGGAGCGACAGCGAATAGGTGTCGCGCAGGAAGCTGCGGTACGCGGCGGCCGACAGCGCGTACTCGCGGTCGTAGAGGAACTGGTCGGTCACGGCCGGCACCGTCTGCCGGTAGTCCTCCAGGCCGACGGGCGCCTCCAGCACCAGCTTGCGCACGCGCTTCGGGTAGGTCCGCGTGAAGCGCACCGCGAGCATGCCGCCCAGCGAATGGCCGACGACATCGACCTCGCCGATGCCCAGCGCATCGAGCAGCGCGGCGGTGTTGCGCGCGTACATGTCGAAGGTGAAGTGCACATCGGGCTTGCTGCTGCGGCCGAAGCCGATCTGGTCGGTGGCGATCACGCGGTACCCGGCCGCGGCCAGCTTGCGCATCACGCCTTCCCAGTAGCTCGCCGGGAAATTGCGCCCGTGCAGCAGCAGCGCCGTGCGGCCGTTGGCGGGGCCCGTGGGGGCGAGGTCCATGTAGGCCTGTCGCACGGTTTCGCCTTCGAGCGCGAACTCGTGAAAGCGCACGGGAAAGGGATAGGGCCAGCCTTCCATCGCGATGCCCAGCGGTTCCAGGGCCGGCTGCGCCGTCGCAATGACAGGCGCGCCGACCAGGAGACCCAGCAGGACCGGCACCGCGAGGCGTTGCCACGCCATGCGGCCTCTGCGGTGAGCGGTGGCGCGCCCATCGGAGACCTCGGAGACCTCGGAGATTGCTTCGTTCGACATATCCAGAAAAACCTGTTCGATGTTGAGCGTCATGCGGCGCATGCGCAAGGAGTCGAACTGTGGACCCGTTCCGGTTGGCGTGCGAGGCGCTGAGTGGAAAGCTGTCTTGCGGCAGGGGAAAACGCTGCCGGTCGAAACGAACGATTGCGCGCCGCGGGTTCCTTCCGAAGTGGTAGAAGGCTTCCCGGAAAGCGGGCGCCGGTCGGCGGTTCCGCTCTTCGCTGTTCGCACTCCAACACTCAAAAGAAAGAACAAACAATGGCACTGCATCTCTCGATCTTCAAGCTCGCCATCGGCGGCCTGATCGCCACGGCGGCACTCGCCGCATCGGCCGAGGACGCGCACACGCACTGGGACTACCGGGGCAAGCTCGGCGCCAAGGCATGGGGCGACCTGGAGCCGGGCTTCGCGACCTGCAAGCTCGGCAAGCACCAGTCGCCGATCGACATCAAGGCGCGCCAGGCGAAGAAAGGGGCGCTCGCGCCCATCCGGTTCGACTACGCCGAGGGCGGCGGCGAGACGGTCAACACCGGGCACACCATCCAGGTCAACCTGGCCAACGGCGGCACCCTTCATCTGGCCCAGGGCGACTTCAAGCTCGTGCAGTTCCACTTCCACACGCCGAGCGAAGAGCGGATCGACGGCAAGGCCTATCCGATGGTCGCGCACCTGGTGCACAAGAGCGATGCGGGCCAGCTCGCGGTGGTCGCGGTGCTGCTGAAGGAAGGCCATGAAAACCCGGCGCTGAAGTCCGTGTTCGATGCCCTTCCGTCCAAGGCCGGACAGGCCGAGCCGTTGAAGGTGGCGCTGAACCCGTCGGACCTGCTGCCGGCCAGGCGCGACTACTACCACTTCACCGGATCGCTGACCACGCCGCCGTGCAGCGAAGACGTGAGCTGGCAGGTACTCAAGCAGCCGGTGGAAATTTCCAGGGGCCAGCTCGCGGCCTTTCGCAAGCTCTACCGGATGAATGCACGCCCGGTGCAGCCGCTGAACGGCCGCGTGCTCGAGCAGAGCTGAGCGACGTCACCGCATGCAGGGTCGCTAGAACAGATTGCCCTGCCCCACCGCGCCGGGCGGCCGGAACGCGGTGATGTCCAGCGGAATGCGCTCGCGGTTGAAACCCAGGCGCTTCGTCGCCTTCTGGAAGCGCTGGTGGATCAGGTCGGCCCAGAGGCCGCTGCCCTTCATGCGCGTGGCGAAATCGGCGTCGTAGTCCTTGCCGCCGCGCATCTCGTGGATGCGCGCCATGATGCGGTCCGCGCGCTGCGGGTAGTGCAGCGAGAGCCACTCCTTGAAGAGCGGCGCCACCTCCCACGGCAGCCGCACCACCGTGTAGAAGGCGCTGCGCGCGCCGGCCTCCCAGGCGGCCTCGAGCACGTGCTCCATGTCTTCGGTGACGAAGGGAATCTGGGGCGCCACGCTCACGCCCACCGGCACGCCCGCCTCGGCCAATGTGCGGATGGTGCGCAGCCGCCGGTGCGGCGCGGCGGCGCGCGGCTCGAGCTTGCGGGCGAGTTCGCCGTCGAGCGTGGTCACCGTGATGTACACGGCCACGAGGTGCTCGGCCGCCATCGGCGCGATCAGGTCGAGGTCGCGCTCGATAGCACTCGACTTGGTGACGAGCGCGAACGGGTGCCGCACTTCGTTGAGCAACTCGATGACCGAGCGCGTGATCCGCAGCTCGCGCTCGATGGGCTGGTAGCAGTCGGTGGCGGTGCCGATCGCGATGTAGCTCGGCTTGTAGCTCTTGCGCCTCAGCTCGGCACGCAGCACTTCGACGATGTTGCGCTTGGCGATCAGCTTGGTCTCGAAATCCAGGCCGGGCGAGAGATTGAGGTAGCTGTGCGTGGGCCGCGCGAAGCAGTAGATGCAGCCGTGCTCGCAGCCGCGGTACGGGTTGAGCGAACGGTCGAAGTAGATGTCGGGCGAATCGTTTTCGGTGAGCACCGATTTCACGTCCTCGAAGCGCACCTCGGTCGCAAGGGGCATGAGTTCGTCGGCCTCGGCCACACCCTCTTCGAGCGTGCCCCAGCCGTCGTCGAAGGCGTTGCGCTCGTCCTTGGAGAACCGGTGCGCCAGCCGCGTGGCCGCGCCTCGGCCCTTGATGATGTGGATGGGAACGGGGGATGCGGGTGGCATGGGTAAATCCTCGCGGTGGAATTCACTGTTTATTCATACAGTATTCCACCATTTCTCGGCGCCTGGTGATTTTTCTATTTCTCTATTGACAGAAATTTAAGAAATCCTAGACTCGGCTGCATGGAACTCACAGAAATTCAACGCAAGTTCGTCGTCCACTGGGGCGAAATGGGCTCCATGTGGGGCGTGAACCGCACCGTCTCGCAGATCCACGCCCTGCTCTTCGCCCACGGCAAGCCGATGCATGCCGAAGAGCTCTCCGACACTCTGGGCGTGGCCCGCTCCAATATCAGCAACAGCCTGAAGGAACTGCAGGCCTGGAACCTCGTGCGCGTCACCCACATCCTGGGCGACCGGCGCGACTATTTCGAGACCAGCGTCGACGTGTGGGAACTGTTCCGCACCGTGGTGCGCGAGCGCAAGGAGCGCGAGTTCGACCCCACCATCCGCGTGCTGCGCGAGCTCGTGTCCAGCCCCGATTTCCAGAAGGAGCCGGCCGATGCGCAGGACCGCATCCGCTCCACCATGGACCTCATGAACAAGCTCGCCACCTGGGCCGACGAGATGCTGCGCCTGTCGCCCGGCACGCTGGACAAGGTGCTCACGCTCGGGGCCAGCGTGCAGAAATTCGTGCGCGGCGATACGGCGCTCACGGCGCCCGCCGCACCGGCGGGCAAGGGCGACGACCCGGACGCGCACCACGCCAGCCTGCCGATGATCTGAGTCGTCTTTTTTTGCCCATTTATTTCTGTTTTGACTGAAATATCGAGAACCAAGAACATCATGACCCGCATCGCCGCCACGACCTGTCCGCTGACCGTCTACTACGACGCCACCTGCCCGCTCTGCGTGGCCGAGATGGGCGCGATGCGCGCACGCGATGCCGCCGGCCGGCTGAACCTGGTCGACTGCTCGCCCGTCGGCTTCGCCTCCGGTCCGGCGCCGCGCGAGGCGTTGATGACCGCGATGCACGCGGTCGATGCGAATGGCCGCGTGCTGTCCGGCGTCGCGGCGATCCGCGCCTGCCGCGCCGCCGTGGGCCTGCCCGCCGGCGGTGCACTGCTCGACCTGCCGCTCGTCGGCGCCCTTGCAGACCGCGCCTATGCCGTGCTCGCGCGCAACCGCTACCGCCTGCCGCGCTGGCTCGTCGCGCGCCTGGCGGGCCGCGGCGCCATCGCGCCCGCCAACTGCGCCGACGACCACTGCCGCCTTTGAACCGATCACGCTGTCACACCCCCAGGGAATTCCAAGAACCAAAGTCCGAAAGATCCTCGATGCCCACCGTCTTCCAGCCCGACTTCCGCATGCCCTCCACCGCGCCCCAGGCTTCGGCGCATGCCACCAGTGCGCCCATCACGGCCGAGGACACACAGGACTACTTCACCGAAGTGGCGGTCGACTACAGCGCCTGGAGCCCGAGCTACAACATGCACTTCGGCTTCTGGCGCGCGGGGCTCAACCCGCTGCGCCGCGAGGGCATGCTGGTGGAGATGAACCGTGCCGTCGGCCGCGCGCTGCGGCTCGATGAATCGCAACCCGCCACAGGCATGCGCCGCTGCGTGATCGACATGGGCTGCGGCGCCGGCGCCACCGCGCGCACGCTGGTCGGCGACGACGCATCGCTCTACGCGGTCACCGTCACCAACGTGCCGGTGCAGAACCGCATCGCCGCGCGGCTCGATGCGGCGGCCGGCGTGGCCGACCGCGTGGCCCACATCGAGGCCGACTACACCCGCACGGGCCTGCCCACCGCGCAGGCCGACGGCGCCTGGGCCGTGGAGAGCGCCTGCTACGCCGAAGGCACCGCCAAGGCCGATTTCGTGCGCGAGGCCGCGCGCCTGCTCAAGCCCGGCGCGCGGCTCGTGGTGGTCGATGGCTTCCTCTTGCGCAAGAACCCCGGGCGCATCGCCCACTGGCTGCACCGCCTCTGGGCCGACAGCTGGGCCGTGCCCACGCTGGCCACGCGCGACGACTTCACCGCCGCCCTCGGCAACAACGGCTTCGAGGACATCGAATTCAAGTCGCTGCGCTGGCGCGTCGCACCCAGCGCGCTGCACATCCCGGTGCTGGCCACGCGCTTCACGCTGGCCGAACTCTGGAAGGCACGCGGCAGGCTGAGCCCGTGGCGCCGCAAGCACATCGTGGCGAGCTATTGCGCGCTCGCGCTGGGCATGTTCTGGCGCGACTTCGACTACTGCATGGTGACCGCCACGCGCAGCCACTGAAAACGCATCGGCTGATAAAGACACAAAGAGGAGAAGACGTTTCCATGAGCACCGACCCCGAAGAAAGCAGGCTCTCCGAGCTCGCGCCTTTAGCCGCCGATCCGAACGCCGCCGAAGAGACACCCCGCCGCCGCATGCCCTTCGCCTGGTTCTGGCCGCTGCTGGCCGGCGCGGGCGCGGCGCTCGTGCTTCGCATCGCCTTCAGCGGCGGGCCGGGCCATCCGTTCTCGGCGATGCTCGGCTCCTTCATCTACTTCGCCCCCGCGGTGTGCGGCGCGGTCACGGTGTACATGGCCGAGCGCATCGAGCGGCGCAGCTGGGGCTACTACATCTGGGCGCCGTGGGTGTCGACCGCGCTCTTCGTCATCGGCACCCTGCTCGTGTTCATCGAAGGGATGATCTGCGCCGTCGTGATCGTGCCGCTCTTCGCCGTCATGGGCAGCGTGGGCGGCCTGGCGATGGGGCTGGTGTGCCGCGTCACCAATTGGCCCAAGCCCGCGCTCTACAGCTTCGCGATGCTGCCGCTCGCGCTCGGTGCCATCGAGCCGCACCTGCCCAATCCCGACCGGTTCTCCAACACCTCGCGCACGCTCTTCATCGCAGCACCCGCCGAGCGCGTGTGGCACGAGCTGAACAATGCGCGCGCCATCCGGCCCGCCGAAGTCGACGATGCCTGGGCCTACCGCATCGGCGTGCCGCTGCCGCTGGCCGGCGTGACCGAGGAGACGCCCGAAGGCCGCGTGCGCAAGGTGCTGTGGCAGAAGAACGTGCACTTCGAGGAGGTCATCACCGAGTGGCAGCCCGGCCGCCTGCTGAAGTGGCGCTACCGCTTCGCGCCGGATTCGTTCCCCGCCGGCGCGCTGGACGACCACGTGATGATCGGCGGCCAATATTTCGACCTGCGCGACTCGGCCTTCACGCTGACGCCGCGCGATGGCGGCACGGAGTTGCGCGTGGACGTGTCGTGGCGCGTGAGCACGCGCTTCAACTGGTATGCGGACCGGGTCGCAGGCTTCCTGCTGGGCGATGGCGCGGAGCACATCCTGCATTTCTACAAGGCGCGCAGCGAAGGCGTCGTGGCGGTGGCGGGATGACGCAGCCCGTCTTTCAACAAGCGCTCGGCCCGGCCTGGGAACGCCTGGGCGAGGTGATCCGCCGTCACTACGCGATGGCACCGTTCTCCGACGACTGCGTGTGCGTCCGCGGCACGATGAACGAGGTCCACCACGCACCGTGGGCCGCGCTGCTGATGCCCTTCGGCCGCCTCTTCGGCGCGCTCGTGCCCTACACCGGCACCGACGTGCCGATCGAGGTGCACTACCGCTGCCACCCCGACGACGCGAACCTCTACTGGGACCGCGTCTTCCACTTCGCAGGCCGCAAGCCCTTCCACTTCCGCTCGCACATGGAACACGCCGCGGCGCAGGGGGCCGAGGTGATCGAGTACGTGCGTTTCGGCATCGGCATGCGCCTCGCAGTGAGCGCGGAAGACGGCGCACTGGTGTTCCGCGACAAGGGCTACATCTGGCGTGTCGCGGGCCTCAGCATCCCGCTGCCGCTCGGGCTCTTCATGGGCACCGCCTATGTCGAGGAGCGGCCCGACCCGTCGAGCCCCGACCACTTCACGATGAAGATGCTGCTGCGCCATCGCTGGTTCGGCGACGTGTTCCGCTACAGCGGGCGTTTCCAGCTGCCTCGCGGTTGAAGCCCCTTGAGGCCACAATGCGCACACCATGCCGCGCCGCCCCGAAAACCTCTACCCCCAGTACCACGCCCACGTCTACTTCGCCCCCGCCACGGTGGCGCAGGCGCGTGAATTCTGCGAACGCGCGGGCCACGAGCTGATGGTGGTCGTGGGCCGCGTGCACGAGCGGCTCGTGGGGCCCCATCCGCACTGGAGCTGCCAGCTCGCATTCGATGCGGCCGAGTTCGACCAGGTCATCGCCTGGCTCGATGCCAACCGCAACGGCCTGGACATCTTCGTGCACGGCGTGACGGGCGACGACCTCGCCGATCACACGACGCACGCGATGTGGCTCGGCGAGGAAAGCGCGCTCGACCTGCGGATGTTCCGGCGCTAGCCAGGCGCCTCTCGCCTCATGGCAGGCTGCGAATGCGCAGTGCCGCCGAGGCCGTTTCATCGAAGGCCAACCGGCCCGCCAATGCCTGGTGTTCGTCGTAGGGGGTCTCGTAGCTCCAGGCCACGTCCTTCGCGTGCCTGTGGCGCGTCTCGGCGTCGAAGTAGCTGGCCTCGCCCTTGAAGGGGCACTCGGTGACGGTGGCCGAAGGCTTCAGGAACTCCATCCGGGTATCCTCGCGCGGAAAATAAAAGCGCGGCGGGTGGCCGTCCTCGTCGACGCGCAGCACGTTGCGGGAGTCGGCCACGGTTTCGCCGTCGATCTCCACCGTCATGCGTGCATCGACGATCGACTCGTCCACCCGGTGCCCGGGGTGGTTCTGATGGCCTGGGGATTTGCTCATGGGTCTGTTCCTCGTTCAGGTTCCAAAGGGATAGGTTTCGGGCGCGTCGGCGGCGGCGTGCCATGCGGCGTGCCGGTCCAGCGGGCGCACGGCGTGGGTCTCGTCCAGATGAACCAGCGCATCGAACTGGCGCGCGGGCTCGGCATCGAAGTAATGGCTCTGCCGCTCGGTCTCGGGCCGGTAGATCACGCCGATGGCGCGCTCCAGCAGGGTCTCGCGCAGCACCTGCACGTGAGCGCCGTCGCCGCGAAGCGGCAGCACGAAGCGCCCGATGCCGGTGTCGTGCAACAGGCGCTCCACGCTCCCCGGCAACGAGGGCCGCACGCGCTTGTGTTCGACCTCCGCGTCCCAGTCGGAGGCGGCCGTGACCGTGCCGGCGTGCGTCGTGAAGCCGACCAGGAAGGCATCGTCGCCAAGCCGTTCACGCACCAGTTGCCCCAGATTCAATTCACCGCGGTGCCGTCCCATCTCGGTGGCACGCGCGTCGCCGACGTGGGAGTTGTGCGCCCAGACGACGACCTTCGCCGCGGCGCCATCGCGGGCGAGGTGCCGCTCCAGCGCCTGGAGCGTCTCGGCCATGTGCGTATCGCGCAGGTTCCAGCTGGAGACATTGCGCATGTACATGCGGCGGTAGTACGACTCCGCGTTGCGCACGAGGCGCGCATTCTGTTCGGCGTCGAAGGCGGCCTCCGCCTCGCCGAGGTTCGCGCGCAGGTCCACCAGCATCGCAACGACCGCCTCCTCGCAGTCTTCGGCGCCGCGCAGGCCGGTCATCATTCCGTAGACCTGGCTGTCCTGGCCGAAGCGGTCGAAGCAGGCGTAGCGTTCGCGCGCGAGCGCTGCCAGCGCCGGGTGCTCGCGTGCGAGATACGCCAGCACCTTCTCGATGGAAGCGTGCAGGCTGTACATGTCCAGCCCGTAGAAGCCGCACTGCAACGCGTCCGCGCGGCCGGCATTGGCGGCGCGAAGCCAGTCGGAGAAACCGGCCACGTCGGTGTTGCGCCACATCCAGGTCGGGAACCGGCGAAAGCCCGCGAGCGCCTCGGGCGCCGAGGCGTCGGCGCTTTTTCCGCGGACGTAACGGTCGACGCGGTAGGCGTCGGGCCAGTCGCCCTCAACGGCCACCGCGCGAAAGCCGCGCTCGGCGATCAGGCGCTGCGTGATGCGGGCACGCTCGCGATAGAACTCGTGCGTGCCGTGAGAAGCCTCGCCCAGCAGCACGATGCGCGCATCGCCGACGAGGCCGAGCAAGGCCGCGTGGTCGTCGCCCTGCGAGAGCGGCAGCGCAGCCGCGCGAAGTGCCTGGATGTCCGCGCGAAGGGTCATGGCATGGCGTGCGCTTCGGGCGCGAACTCGCGGGCCGCGGCCAGCAGGCGGCACACCTCTGGGTCGGTGGTCTGCGAGAAATCGTCGTACCACGCGCCCACCGCCACGAAGGGATCGGGGCATTGCACCCACAGCACCTCGTCGGCCTCGCCCCGCAGCGAAGCCAACGCCTCGGGCGAGACAACGGGCGCCGCCGCGATCACCGCGGCGGCATGCCGCGCCCTCACCGCGCGAACGGCGGCCCGCATGGTCGCGCCGGTGGCCAGCCCGTCGTCGACCAGCAGCACCTTGCGCCCGCGAACATCGTGCGCGGGGCGGCCGCCGCGGTAGGCGCGCTCGCGCCGCTGCAGTTCCGAGCGCTCGGTGCGCGCCACGGCCTCGATCTCTGCCGGGCTCAGGCCCAGCAGCCGCACGAGGCCATCGTCGATCACCGTCACGCCGCCGCTCGCGATCGCGCCGAAGGCGTATTCGCCGTGCCCCGGCACGCCGAGCTTGCGCACCACCTGCACATCGAGCGCCAGGGCAAGGCGCCTGGCCGCCTCGAAGGCCACCGGCACCCCGCCGCGCGGCAGCGCCAGCACCAGGGCGTCCGCGAACCCGCCATGCTCGAAGAGCACCTGCGCCAACTGCTGGCCGGCCTGTGCGCGATCGCCAAATGTCATGCCTTCGCTCCTTTGTCGGAGCTTTCACTCTGCGCGCACGCGGGCGGACGTCTGTCGGAAGGAACGTGAATGAATGTAGGAATACCCGGACCCGGCGAAAGCCGGTGCGCGGGCTGCGGCTGTGCCAAGGGCGGCCCTGCGGGGCGGCCTTTGCGGCACGGGCGCCCGGCCGCCGGCAGGCCTCACGGCATCGCCGATGCTTTCGCCAGACCCTCGGCCTTGACTGCCAGCGCTTCTTCTAGAACTCCGCGTCCAGCTCGTCGATCTCCTCGGGCTCCTGCTTGGCGGCAGCGACCCACTCCTTCATCGCCGGCAGTTCCATCACGCGCTTGCAATAGGCCGCGCAGGTGCTGTCGAGCGCCACGTCGTAGCTGAGGAAGCGCGTGACCACCGGGGCATACATCGCATCGGCGATGCCCGGCTGCTTGCCGAACAGGAACGGCCCGCCGTAGGCCTTGAGGCACTCGTGCCAGATGGCCACGATGCGGTCGATGTCCGCCTGCGCGCGCGACCACACCTTGAAGTTCTTGAAGTGGGCCTTGATGTTCATCGGCAGCGCGCCGCGCATCGATGCGAAGCCCGAATGCATCTCGCCGCAGATCGCGCGGCAGTGCGCGCGGGCCGCCGCGTCGGCTGGGAGGAGGCCGGCCTTGGGCTTGATCTCGTTGAGGTATTCGCCGATGGCCAGTGTGTCCCACACCTTCACGCCGCCGTTCTGCAGCGAGGGCACCAGCATCGACGACGAGAGCAGCAGCATCTCGGCCTTCATGGCCGGATCGTCGGGCGGAATGATCTTCTCGCTGAAGTCCAGCCCGGCCAGCCTGCACATCAGCCAGCCGCGCAACGACCACGCACCGTAGTTCTTGCTGCTGATGGTGAGAACGGGTTTGGCCATCGGGAAGCTCCTTGACGTTGCATGCCTTGCGTGCAAGCCCCATGCCACCCGGTTGGCCCGCAACTTGCCTGCACCCAGGGCATGCTGTACCGGGCCTACCAGAACCAAGCCGACCTTTTCTCGCCCTCCCGGCTCGCGGCGCAGTACTGGGGCAAGGCCCTCTGGAAAGACGGCACCGACCGCACCATGATGCGGCGCCTGGCCGCCCAGTTCGAGGTGTTCTCGCGCATGCGGCTGACCCACTCGCGGCCCGCCTACAACATCGACACCGTGACGGTCGATGGCAAGGAAGTGCTTGTCCACGAAGAGAAAACCCTGGTCTCGCCTTTCGGAACGCTGTTGCACTTCCGCAAGGACATCCAGGCCGTGCACCCGCCCGTGCTGCTGGTTGCACCACTGTCGGGCCATTTCGCGACGCTGCTGCGCGAAACCGTGCGCACCCTGCTGCGCGACCACGACGTCTACCTGACCGACTGGCACAACGCGCGCGACGTCCCGCTGTGGCACGGCGGCTTCAGCCTGGACGACTACACGCTGCAGCTCATCAGGTTCCTCGAGGCCATCGGCCCGGGCGGGCACATGGTCGCCGTCTGCCAGCCCTGCGTGGCCGCGCTGGCGGCCACCGCGCTCATGGCGGAAGACGACAACCCCGCCACGCCGCGCAGCCTCACGCTGATGGCGGGCCCGGTCGATTGCCGCATCAACCCGACCGGCGTGAACGTGCTCGCCACGAGCAAGCCCATCGAGTGGTTCCGCCGCAACCTCATCAGCCACGTGCCGTGGCCGCATGCGGGCGCGATGCGGCGCGTGTACCCGGGCTTTCTGCAGCTCTCGGCCTTCATGAGCATGAACCCCGAGCGCCACAAGAAGCAGTTCCAGGACATGTTCCAGCACCTGGTGGAAGGCGACATCGAGAAGGCCCGCACCATCGGCACCTTCTACGACGAGTACCTCGCGGTGAACGACCTGCCGGCCGAGTTCTACCTGGAGACCGTGGAGCGCGTGTTCCAGACCTACGACCTGCCGCGCGGCGTGCTCACCGTGGGCGACCGCACGGTGAACCCCGCGGCCATCCGCCGCACCGCGCTGCTCACGGTCGAAGGCGAGCGCGACGACATCTGCGCGGTCGGCCAGACCGTGGCCGCGCAGGACCTGTGCACCGGCATCCGGCCGTACCTGAAGACGCACCACCTGCAGGCGGGCGTCGGGCACTACGGGGTGTTCAGCGGCAGCAAGTGGAACGCGCAGATCTATCCGCGGGTGCGCGAGACGATCCACGCGGCGGCGGAACTGCACTGATCCGCTGTCGGGATCAGCGCCGACCGCGCGTGCCCTTCGTCATGCGGCGCAATGTCGGTTCTCCGGCCTGCGGCAGCTTGTCGCGCAGGAACGCGATCAGCTCCTGCGCCACCACATTGCGCATCGGCCCCGGCAGGTAGGCCAGCACCACGCGGCGCTCGATGCGCGGCTTGAGCAGCGGCAGCACCACCAGTTCGGGATCGCGCAGCGACGAGGTGTACAGGCGCGGCATCAGCCCCAGCGCCTGGCCGCTGCGCACCAGCGCGTAGAGCGTCTCGGAATAGCTCACCCGGTAGGGCTCCGCGCCCTGCGCGAACTGCGCGCGCGCCGGGTTGCCCAGCGCCGGCATGCTGCCGCTCTCGAACAGCACCAGCCGTTCCTTGCCAATGGCCTCCCAGTTCGCATCGCCGGCCGCGGCCAGCGGATGGTCGCGGCGCACCACCAGCACCAGCGGATCGCGGAAGAGGTCGATGCAGATGAGGCCGTTCGGCGGCTCGGTGATGGCGGCCACCGCCATGTCCAGCTGGCCGCTGCGCAGCTCGGCCAAGAGGGTGGTCGAGGGTGCGTCGCGCCAGGCCAGCTCGACCTCGCGCTGGCCGCCCTGCCCGAGGAATTCGCTCACGACCGCGGCGACGCGCGCGCTGGCCGAGGGGATCACGCCCATGCGCACGAAGGCGCGGCCGCGCTGCACGGTGCTTTCGATGTCGCGCAGCGCCACCTCGAAGGTGTTGACCAGGAAGTCGGTGCGCGCGAGCACCTCGGCGCCCACGGGCGTGAGTTCCAGGCGGTGGGTGGAGCGGGTGAGGAGCTCCGCGCCGAGCAGCTTTTCCATCTGCTTGATCGCATTG
Source organism: Variovorax sp. 770b2 (assembly GCF_900115685.1). Lineage (GTDB taxonomy): Bacteria > Pseudomonadota > Gammaproteobacteria > Burkholderiales > Burkholderiaceae_C > Variovorax. Next base: position 2,988,713 of record NZ_FOXJ01000001.1, read on the forward strand.
CTCAACGCGGGCTGCGTGATGGACAGGCGCCGCGCCGCGCGGCCGAACTGGCCCTCCTCCACCAGCACCGAGAAGAACTGCAGCTGGCGCAGCGTGAGCGCACGCAGGGGCAAGGTGGCCATGGCATCTCCGGTCGCCGGTGGTTATTGATCCGGCGAATCAAATTATAGAAATTCAAAATTTTCCTTATGAGCTTCGGCTCCCTAGACTGGTCAACATGACCAGCCCGCACTCGCCGCCACACTCGCCGCCACGCTCGCCGCTTTTGACGCTCGAATCGTTCCTGCGAGCCATCCCGAAGGTCGAGTTGCACTGCCACCTGTTCGGCACCGTGCGCCACGAGACCTTCAAGCAGCTGAACCTGCGCGCCGGCGCGCCGCTGGCGGCCGACGAGATCGAGGGCTTCTACACGCGCGGAGAAAAACCGGTCGGCGTGCTGCGGGTGCTGCGCGCGCTCGACGCGCAACTGGTGCGCGGCCCGGGTGACCTCTACCAGCTCACGCTCGAATACCTGCAGGACGCGGCCTCGCACAACGTGCGCTACGCCGAGTTCTTCTGGAACCCGACCGGCACGGTGCACGGCTCGGGCATTGCGTACGCGATGGCGCAGGCCGCGATCGTGCGCGCGGTACAGGATGCGCAGCAGGAGTTCGGCATCACCGGCCGGCTCATCGCCGCCATCGACCGCGAGGCGAGCCCGGAGGCGGCGGTGGAGATGGTCGAGTGGGTCAAGGCGCACCGCTGCGACGAAGTGATCGGCATCGGCATCGACTACCGCGAGGTCGACCGGCCGCCCGAGCTCTTCACGGAGGCCTATGCCGCGGCGAGGAAGGCGGGCCTGAAGACCACCGCGCACGCCGGCGAATTCGGCATGCCCTGGACCAATGTGCGCACCGCGCTCGACGTGCTGCAGGTCGATCGCATCGACCACGGCTACACGGTGGTCGACCAGCCCGACTTCGCGCGCCAGTGCGCCGAGCGCGGCGTGCTCTTCACCGTGGTGCCGACCAACTCGTACTACCTGCGCACGCTGCCGCCCGAGCGCTGGGCCCTGGACCACCCCATCCGCCGCATGCCAGGCCTCGGCCTGCGCATCCACCCCAACACCGACGACCCGACGCTGCACAAGGTCACGCCCACCGGCGCGTGGCTGATGATGGCGCGCGACTTCGGCTTCGGCCTGGACGACCTGCGCGGCTTCATGCACAACGGCCTGGACGGCGCATGGATCGACGACACGCAGCGCCGCGAATGGCGCACGCAATGGAGCGAGGCGTTCGACACGCTGCGCGCCCGCATCGACACAGAACCCACTCCCTCCAACCACGATTGACCCACGCCATGCACACGCCCCGCCGCCTGCTTCTTGCCGCCGCACTTTGCGCCCTCCCTGTTGCGGCCTTCGCGCAGGCGTGGCCCACCGCCAAGCCCATCACGCTGATCGTTCCCTACACGGCCGGCGGCAGCGTGGACGTCAACGCCCGCCTCGTCGCGCAGCGGCTCGGCGAGCGGCTCAAGCAGTCGGTCGTCATCGACAACGTGAGCGGCGCGGGCGGTGCCATCGGCGTGGCCAAGGCCGTCAACGCGACGCCCGACGGCTACACGCTGGTGGTCGGACCGGACAGCGCCATTGCCATCGGCAAGCTGGTGAACCCGACGGCCTTCCGCTTCGATCCGCTGAAAGACCTGGCACCGGTGGGCCTGCTCAACACCGCGCCGATGGTGCTGGTCGCGCGGCCCGGCCTGGAGGCGCAGACCTTCGCCGATTTCGTGAAGCTCGCCAAGGCCAAGCCGGGCCAGTACAACTACGCGACGTCGGGCGTGGGCACCGTGCTGCAGCTGGCGATGGAACTGCTCAAGGAGCGCAGCGGCATCTTCGTCACGCACGTGCCGTATCGCGGCGGCGCGCAGATCGCCACCGACGTGATCGGCAACCAGGTCGACCTGGCGATGCTGGTGAGCACCAGCGCCATTCCGCATGTGAACGGCAAGCGCCTGAAGGCGCTGGGCATCACCGGCAACAAGCGCCTGGCCGCGCTGCCCGGCGTGCCCACCTTCGACGAGATGCCGGGCCTGAAGGGCTACGACATGGTGAGCTGGACCGGCATCTTCGCGCCCGCGAAAACGCCGCCGGCCGTGGTGGCGCACATCAACCAGGAACTCAACGCGGTGCTGCAGGAAGAAGGGGTGCGCAACAAGCTGATGGAACAAGGTGCGTTGCCGGGCAGCGGCACGCCGGAATCGTTCGGCAAATTCGTGCAGGCCGAATACGCGCGCAACCAGAAGATCGTGCAGACCGCCAACATCAAGGAGTGAGCGCGTGCCGATGACCAAGACCTTGCTGACCCGCCGCGCACTCGTTGCCGCCGCCGCCAGCCTTGCCGGCGCAGCCTTCGCGCAAGCCAACTCGCCCGCTGCGCTGGCGCAGGCCCTGGCGGGCACACCGGCCACGCGGCTGCCGCCCGTGTCTGGCAAGCGCCAGGTCATCATCGACACCGACCCGGGCCAGGACGACGCCATCGCGCTGCTGATGGCGATGGCCGCCACCGATCGGCTCGACATCAAGGCGCTGACCGTGAGCGTTGGCAACCTGCCGCTCGCCGTGACCGAGAAGAACGCGCGCATCGTGCGCGACTGGGCCAACCGGCCGGAGATTCCGGTCTATGCGGGCTACCCGCGCCCGCTGGTGCGCGAGCCCATCTTCGCGGACGACGTGCACGGCAAGACCGGCATGGAAGGCCCGGCGCTGCACGAGCCCCGCGGACCGCTCATGCCCACGCATGCGGTGCAATACCTCGTCGAGACACTGCGCGCCGCGGCGCCCAGGAGCATCACGCTCGTGGGCCTCGGCCCGCTCACCAACTTTGCGGCTGCGCTCAATTCGGCGCCCGACATCAAGCCGGCGATTGCCGAGATCGTGGTGATGGACGGCTCCTGGGGCGTGGGCGGCAACATCACGCCCGCGGCCACCTTCAATGTCTATGCCGACCCGGAAGCGGCTTCGATCGTGTTCCGCAGCGGCGTGCCGGTGACGGCCATGTCGCACGACGCGGCGCGCCGCGTGCTGCTCACGCCCGAGCGCATCGTGCCCTTCCGCGCCATGGGCAACAACGCCGGCAAGGTGGTGGCGGACATTTTCGATTCGATGGTGGCCTACGGTGTGCGCCGCCGCGGCGTGGCGGCCGGCCCGATCTACGACCCGTGCGTCATCGCCTATCTGCTCGCGCCCGAGCTCTTCAAGGGCGCGAAGGTGAGCGTGGACGTGGAGACGAAGGGGGAGTTCACGACCGGCGCCACGGTGGTCGACTTTCGCGGCTACAACCGCCGCGCGCCCAATGCGCTGTGGATCAGCGAGGCCGACACCGAAGGCTTCTACGCGCTGCTGCGCGCGCAGATCGCGCGGCTGCCCTGAACGCGGGGCTCAACCGGTCTTTTCGTCTTCGGCCGGCCAGTCGCGGATGTAGGCCTTGAGCATCTTGTTCTCGAAGTTCTGGCTGTCCACCACGGCCTTGGCCACGTCGTAGAAGCTGATCACGCCCATCAGCATGCGCTTGTCCATCACGGGCATGTAGCGCGCGTGGCGCTCCAGCATGATGCGGCGGATTTCGTCCAGGTCGGTTTCCAGCGTGCAGGTGACGGGGGCGTCGTCCATGGCCTTGCGCACCAGCGTGGTCCCCACCTCGCCGCCGTTGCCCACGATGGCCACGATCACTTCCCGGAAGGTGAGCATGCCCACCAGGTCGCCATGCTCCATGACCACCAGGGAGCCGATGTCCTTTTCCGCCATCGTGGTGGCGGCCTCTGCCAGCAGGTCGTCTGGCGTGATGGTGAAGAGCGTGTTGCCCTTGACGCGAAGGATGTCGCTGACTTTCATCGTGTGCTCCTCTCGGACTCTCGAACTCTCTTGCTGGGCGGTGTGCCGATTTGAATATAGCCCACAATCGACGCCGACCTGAACGCCCCTGTCGCCCACGCATGCTTTGCAGACGTAACGGGGCATTGCGAAGAGACAACAGAAAGGCCCTCATGCCCGGCTATTCCGACCCCGGTTTCGACACCCTCGCGCTGCACGCCGGCGCCTCGCCCGACCCCGCCACCGGCGCACGGGCGGTGCCGATCCACCTGACCACCTCCTTCGTCTTCGAGTCCAGCGACCATGCGGCCGCGCTGTTCAACCTGGAGCGCGCGGGCCACGTGTATTCGCGCATCAGCAACCCGACCAACGCGGTGCTGGAGCAGCGGGTGTCGGCGCTGGAAGGCGGCATCGGCGCCATCGCCACCGCGAGCGGACAGGCGGCGCTGCACCTGTCGATCGCCACGCTGATGGGCGCGGGCTCGCACATCGTGGCGAGCACGGCGCTCTACGGCGGCTCGCAGAACCTGCTGCACTACACCATGCGCCGCTTCGGCATAGCGACCACGTTCGTGAAGCCCGGCGACCTGGACGGCTGGCGCGCCGCGGTGCGGCCCGAGACCAAGCTCTTCTTCGGCGAGACCGTGGGCAACCCCGGACTGGACGTGCTCGACATCCCGGCCGTGAGCGACATCGCGCACGAAGCCGGCGTGCCGCTGCTGGTCGACTCGACCCTCACCTCGCCCTACCTCATCAAGCCCTTCGACTGGGGCGCCGACCTGGTCTATCACTCGGCGACCAAGTTCCTCTCGGGCCACGGCACGGTGATCGGCGGGATCGTGGTGGATGGCGGCAGTTTCGACTGGGAGAAGTCGGGCAGGTTCGCCGAACTCACCGAGGCCTACGACGGCTTCCACAACATGGTGTTCAGCGAAGAGAGCACCGTCGGCGCCTTCCTGCTGCGCGCGCGCCGCGAAGGCCTTCGCGACTTCGGCGCCTCGATGAGCCCGCACACCGCGTGGCTCATCCTGCAGGGCATCGAGACGCTGCCGCTGCGCATGGAGCGGCACATCGACAACACGCAGAAGGTGGTGGAGTTTCTCGCGAGCCATCCGTTCGTCTCGCGCGTGGGGCATCCGCTGATCGAATCGCACCCGAGCCATGCGCTCGCGAAGAAGCTGCTGCGCCACGGCGCGCGCGGCGCGGGCGCGGTGTTCAGCTTCGACATCAAGGGCAGCCGCGCGCAGGGCAAGGCCTTCATCGAGGCGCTCAAGCTCTTCAGCCACCTGGCCAACGTGGGCGACTGCCGCAGCCTGGTGATCCATCCGGCGAGCACCACGCACTTCCGCATGACCGACGAGGCGCTGGCGGGCGCGGGCATCTCGCAGGGAACGATTCGCCTGTCGATCGGGCTGGAAGACCCGGCCGACCTGATCGACGACTTGAAGCGCGCCCTGAAGGCCGCGGAAAAGGCGGGGGCCTGACATGCACTACACCGTCAACGGCCACACCACCTACTGCTACACCGGCGGCAAGCCCTTCGATGCGGCCAGACCCACGGTCGTGTTCATCCACGGCGTGCTCAACGACCACAGCGTGTGGATCCTGCAGAGCCGCTGGTTCGCCAACCATGGCTGGAACGTGCTGGCGGTCGACCTGCCGGGCCACTGCAAGAGCGAAGGCCCGCCGCCCGCGAGCGTGCAGGAGGCGGCGCAGTTCGTCATCGCGCTGCTCGACGCGGCCGGCGTGCCGAAGGCCGCGCTGGTGGGCCACAGCTTCGGCTCGCTGATCGCGCTCGAAGCGGCCTCGCGCGCACCCGATCGCGTGACGCACCTGGCGCTGGTCGGCACGGCCTATCCGATGGTGGTGTCGCCCGCACTGCTGGAGGGCGCGCTCAACGATCCGCAGCGCGCGATCGCGATGGTCAACACCTTCTCGCATTCGCTGCTCGCACCGCCGCCCTCCTCGCTGGGCCCCGGCACCTGGCTCTACGGCAGCTCGCGCGCGCTCATGCGCCGCGTGCTGGCGAGCAACCGCGCGCACAACGTGTTCCACATCGGCTTCAAGGCCTGCAACGACTACGCGAACGGCGAGGCCGCGATCGAAGCGGTGCAGTGCCCGGTGCTGTTCCTGCTCGGCGATGCCGACCAGATGACCCCGCCGCGCGCCACCAAGGCGCTGGTCGGCAAGGCGCGCCACGCGAAGGTGGTGACGGTGCATGCCGGACACTCGCTGATGAGCGAGGCGCCGGACGAGACGCTGTTCGCGCTGCGCGATTTCCTCGGCACGCAGGCGAACTGAACCGGCCGGCTCGCCGGCGGACTACTCGTTCGCGACGATGCCCGCGCGGTACGCCAGCGCGCGGTAGCGCGGAATCTCCGCCTCGACCTGCCGCAGGAAGCTGGCCGCGCCGACCATCGTCGGCTCGATGCCCTGTGCGCGCAGCTGCGCCTGCAGTGCAGGGCCAGCCAACGCCTCCACGAGGGCGCGCGTCAGCGTGGCGAGCACCGGCGCGGGCGTGCGCGGCGGTGCGGCGAGGCCGTACCAGGCGTCGAAGCTGGCCTCGGGCAGCCCCTGCTCGGCCAACGTGCGCACGCCGGGCAGGAGGCCCGAGCGCGCGGCGCCCACGATGCCCAGCGCGCGCAACTTGCCAGAGCGCACATGGGGCGCGACCGAGGCCACGGTGTCGATGCCCATCTCGACCTCCCCGCCCATCACCGCCACCAGCGCCTGGCTGCTGCCCCGGTACGCGATGTCCTGCAGCCGGATGCCCGCGGCCAGCGCGAACAGTTCGCCCGTGAGGTGCGAGCCCGATGCGTTGCCGAACGTGGCGTAGCGGACGCGCCCGGGACGCGCCTTTGCCGCATCGATCAGTTCGGGCAACGAACGCCACGGCGTGCCGCTGCCCGCGACCAGCACCAGCGGCACCCGCGCGACGATGGCGATGGGCGCCAGGTCGCGCGACGGGCGGTAGGCACGGGCGGCGCGCAGTGCCGGATTCACGCTGTAGCTGGTGGAGCCCGCCAGCAGCAGCGTGTAGCCGTCGGGCCCGGCGCGGGCCACGATCCCGGTGCCGATGAGGGTGGAGGCGCCGGGCCTGTTGTCGATCACGACGGGCTGGCCGAGGTGCTGCGACAGGGCCTGGCCGATCATCCGCGCCACGATGTCCGTGCCGCCGCCGGCCGCGAAGGGGACGACGAGGCGGATCGGCTTCTGCGGCCAGGCCTCTTGCGCCGTCACCGCTGAATGCGCCGCCAACGCCGCGCCCGAAACTCCGCAGAGCAGCACCCGGCGCGAGATGCCGGAGGCGGTCTGTTTCAAGGCATGCGCGGGCACGGAGAACGAGAGGCGAGGCCGGTCGCGAGGGTCGGTCGCGAGGGACGATCGATCAACGCAGCGCGTTGATGTCCGCCGGGTCCAGCAGCACCTTCGGCGCGCCGCCGCGTGCCACGGCCAGCATGGCCAGGCCGATCTGCTCGGAGGTCGTCACCTTGTCGGGCCAGAGCCGGTAGGCCAGGCTCAGCAGCGGCGAGATCACCATGTAGACGCTGTGGTACAGCGGCGTCTTGGAACGCGCGCCATGCAGCGGCTGGATGATGCCGGGGCGGAACATGTAGGCCGCCTTGAACGGCAGGCGCAGCAGGGCATTTTCGGTCGCGCCCTTCACCCTTGCCCACATGCTGCTGCCGCGCTCGCTGCTGTCGGTGCCGGAGCCCGTTACGTAGGTGAATGTCATGCCCGGGTTGAGCCGCGCGAGCACGGTGGCCGCGGCCATCGTGAGGTCGTAGGTGACGCGGCGGTAGTCGTCTTCCTTCATGCCGACCGACGACACGCCCAGGCAGAAGAAGCAAGCGTCGAAGCCCTGCAGCTGCGGCTCGACGGCCGTGTAGTCGTACATGTCCTTCACGACCAGCTCCTGCAGCTTCGCGTGCTGCTGCCCGGTGGCATTGCGCCCGACCGCGACGACGCGTTCCACGTCGGGGGCCAGAAGGCACTCGCGCAGCACGCCCTGGCCCACCATGCCGGTGGCGCCGAAGATCAGGATGTTCATGGGAGGAAGGTCCGGTTAAACCGAGAACGTCGCCGGCTTCTTGTTCAGCACGGCAAGGAGCAGATCGACGTCCAGGCTCGATGGCTGCGGCGGCTGCAGGGCGCCGAGCATGCGCGACAGCGTTTCGGCATGCGGCAGCAGCGGGCCCAGGAAACGCGTGCCGTCGGCACCGGCGACCAGGAGCGTGGGGAAGGTCTCCACGTCGAACCCGTCGGCGATGTCGGCGTGGTCCTCGATGTCGACCCAGCCGAAGCGCAGCTGCGGATGCGCGCGCGCCACCTGCTCGAACAGCGGCCGGTAGTCGCGGCAGGTGCCGCACCATTCGGCGCACAGGCACACGACCCACAGCGCATCGCTGGCCGGATCGGTGGAATCGGTGGTGGCGGGCAGAGCGCTCAAGGCTGATGCGTCGGTGGTGTGAAAGGGGGACCGGGGTGGTGCGGCCGCAAGGTCGTGGCTATTATGGACAAAGCCCACACAAGGCGCACCAGCGCCCAGGAGACCCGCACGATGAACACCACGACTGCCCCGGAATCTGCCGTCGATCCGCGCCGTTTCAAGAGCTTCGCGCAGTTCTACCCGTTCTACCTGACCGAGCACGCCAACCGCACCTGCCGGCGCCTGCACTTCGCGGGCTCCACGCTGTCGCTGCTGTGCCTCGTGGCGCTGGTGGTCACGCTCAACCCGCTCTGGCTGCTGGCGGGGGTGCTGGTGGGCTATGCCTTCGCCTGGGTCGGGCACTTCGGCTTCGAGAAGAACAAGCCCGCCTCGTTCAAGCGGCCGCTCTATTCCTTCATGGGCGACTGGGCGATGTACCGCGACATCTGGCTGGGCAAGGTGAAGATCTAGCTGCTGCTTAGATCAGCAGCACGTCGCCCAGGCGCAGCGACCGCAGCGGGCCCTTCTGCCAGAGGTCTTCGAGCGGCTCGGCCTGCGGCATCAGGAGTTCCTTGAGCAGCGGCTCGATGGATGTCGAGGGGTCGGCCAGCAGCACGTAGCGCGGATCCTCGTCGGCGGGCTCCTCGGCCAGCGGCGCGATCCAGTCGAGCGCGACCAGCGTCTCGAGCACCGGCGCGAGCTGCAGCGCATCGACCCGCATGCGCGTCACCAGCTCGCCCGCGCCCATGCCCTTGGCCGGCGTGGCCTGCGCGCGCGCCAGGTGCTGCAGCGTTTCCATGGCCAGTTGCAGCGGCCAGCCGGCCGCGCCGCCGCGCCGCGCCACGCCCGTGAGCAGGCTCGGCAGGTAGGCCGCGATGACCGCGCCGAGCAGCACGATCACCCAGGCCACGTAGATCCACACCAGGAGGATCGGGAAGGTCGCGAACGCGCCATACAACACCGAGTAGGTCGGCACCAGGCTCAGGTAGTAGGCCAGCACCCGCTTGGCGATCTCGATGGCCGCCGCCACGAAGAGCCCCCCGGCCCAGGCGTGCGACCAGCGCACATTGGTGTTCGGCACATAGTGGTAGAGCGAGGCCATGCCCACCGCCAGCAGCACGAATTCGAAGGTGTCGAAGAACAGCTTGACCATGCCGCGCCCCACCACGTCGCTCGTGGCCGAGACCACGTAGGAGGTGGTCGACAAACTCACCGCGAGGATGACCGGCCCGAGCGTGATCGCCGCCCAGTAGATCAGCACCCGCTGCGCGAAGGGCCGCGGCGTTCGCACGCGCCAGATGTTGTTGAGCGTCTTGTCGATCGTGAGGATCAGCGCGATGGCGGTGATCAGCAGCACGATCAGGCCCGCGATCCCGAGGCCGCTCGCCTTGCTCGCGAACTGGTTCAGGTAGCCGAGCACCTGGCGCGCGATGTTGTCGGGGATCAGGCTCTCGATGAGCCAGCGCTGCAGGCGGCCCTGCATCTTGGCGAACATGGGGAACACGGTGAAGAGGGCCAGCGCCACCGTGAAGAACGGGACCATCGCGATGGTGGTCGTGAAGGTCAGGCTGCTGGCCGTCAGCCCGAGGCGGTCTTCACGGAAACGCTCCCCCAGCACCGCTGCGGTGTTGCGCCACGGAAAGCGTGAAAGATCCCTCCAGAGTTGCCGGCGATTCATGGCGGCTATCATGCCATCCGCCCTTTTCGGGGCGCTCGCCGCCCTTCGCGCAGTGCCCTCCCTCCTTTCGCAGCCCACCGTGTCCGCCACTCCGCTCCCGCCCTCTTCCGTCCGCGCCACCCGATGGCTTGCCGTGGGCAGCCTCGTCGGCCTGATCGTGCTGGGCCTGGCCTGGGAGCTGTGGCTCGCGCCGCTGCGGCCCGGCGGCTCGCTGCTCGCGCTGAAGGTGCTGCCGCTGGTCGTTCCGCTCGCAGGGCTCTACAAGAACCGCATGTACACCTACCGCTGGGTCAGCCTGATGATCTGGCTCTACTTCACCGAGGGCGTGGTGCGCGCCTGGAGCGACACCAACGGCGTGGGACAGGTGCTCGCGCTCATCGAGGTGCTGCTGTGCCTGGTGCTCTTCGCGGCCTGCGCGTGGCATGTGCGCCTTCGCCTGCGCCACGCCAAGGCCGCCGCTGCCCGTCAACTGGAGGCTTCCGCCCAATGACTTCTTCCGCTTCCCCCGTTGCATTGATCGACCAACTGCGCGCCATCGTCGGCGCCTCGCATGTGCTCGACGAGGGCGACCTCACCGCCTACGAGCAGGACTGGCGCAAGCGCTCGCGCGGCAAGTCGCTCGCGGTGGTGCGGCCGGCCAATGCGCAGCAGGTGGCCGACGTGGTCAAGGCCTGCGCCGCGGCCGGCACGGCCATCGTGCCGCAGGGCGGCAACACGGGTCTGGCGGTCGGCTCGATTCCCGACGACAGCGGCACGCAGGTGGTGCTGAGCCTGCAGCGCCTCAACGCGATCCGCACCATCGACGCGGCCAACCTCACGATGACCGTGGAGGCCGGCTGCATCCTGCAGACGCTGCAGGAGGCTGCGGAAAAAGAGGGCTACCTGTTCCCGCTGAGCCTGGCGGCCGAGGGCAGCTGCACCATCGGCGGCAACCTCGCGACCAACGCGGGCGGCACGCAGGTCGTGCGCTACGGCAACACGCGCGAACTCTGCCTGGGCCTGGAAGTGGTCACGCCGCAGGGCGAGATCTGGGAGGGCACGAGCGGCCTTCGCAAGGACAACACGGGCTACGACCTGCGCGACCTCATGATCGGCAGCGAAGGCACGCTGGGCATCATCACCGCGGCGACCATGAAGCTCTACCCGCTGCCGGCCGCGCAGCTCACGGCCTGGGCCGCGGTGCCATCGCTGGACCACGCGGTCACGCTGCTGGGCCTCGCGCACAAGCACCTGGGCTCTGGGCTCACGGGCTTCGAGGTGATGGGCAAGTTTGCGCTCAGCCTGGTCGACAAGCACATGCCGCAGCTGCGCGTGCCCTTCATCGCCGACGAAGCCGTGCCCTACTGCGTGCTGCTGGAGAACTCCGACAGCGAATCCGAAGACCACGCGCGCGCCCGCTTCGAGGCGCTGCTGGAGACCGCCTTCGAAGACGGCTGCGTGACCGACGCGGTGGTGGCCGAGAACCTCACGCAGGCGCACCAGCTCTGGCACATCCGCGAGAGCATTCCGCTCGCGCAGGCCGAGGAAGGGCTGAACATCAAGCACGACATCTCGATCCCGGTGTCGCGCATCCCGGCCTTCGTGGCCGAGACCGATGCGCTGCTCCGGCGCGAAATCGCCGGCGTGCGGCTCGTGAACTTCGGCCACCTGGGCGACGGCAACCTGCACTACAACGTGCAGGCGCCGGAGAACATCGACACCAAGGCTTTCTTGAAGAACGAGGAAGACCGCATCAACACGCTGGTGTACGACGCGGTCGAGAAGTTCGGCGGCTCGTTCTCGGCCGAGCATGGCGTCGGTTCGCTCAAGCTCGACAAGCTCGAGAAGCACAAGTCGCCGGTGGCGCTGGAGATGATGCGGGCGATCAAGCGCGGGCTCGATCCGAAGAACACGCTCAACCCCGGGCGCGTGATCCGCGTCTAGCCGGGAAAGTCCTCGCCGCGCAACTCGATCGGCTGGCCGTGCGGCGTGCGGTCGGCCGCGTGGTCCCAGGCGTGGCGGTAGCGGGCGAGCTCGTCGCCCGAACTCGCGCCCTTGCGGGCCACGAGGCCTTCGAGCGCGGCGAGCCAGTGGCGGTAGTAGGTCTCGCCGGTGTCGGGGTCGCCCGCGGCTTGCGCGGCGGCGATCTCCGATGCAAGCGCCTCGGCCCATTCGACCCAGGTGAAGAGGCCGCGCTCATGCAGCGCCAGCGTCATCGCGAAGGCCTGCGCTTCCCAGGGCTCCTTGAACACCGGGCCGTCGGCATCGCGCGGCATGCCGGGTGCGACGGCCAGCGGTGGCATGTCGTTCTTCATGCGGCGGGCTCCAGGTAACTTTCCCACGCATCGACCGACACCGAGAGGTTCTGTCGCGCCGCCTGCTCGCCCCAGAGCTCGGCCTCGTCGAAGACCACGGTGTAGAGCCACTGCGGCTGCTCTCCGAGCCCTTGCGCGTTTGCATCGGCGAACACGTGCGCGCCGTGGACATGCTCGATCGTGCCGCGCTTGCCCTGCACATAGCCCGGCAGCCGCGTGTGATGGTCGACCTTGCCCAGGTGCATGCGCACGGCCTGCCCGACGGCGAAGCGCGCCGGGCCCGGCTCGGGGCGTTCGGTGGGCGAGCCCTTGGCGAGCACCGCGGGCACGTTCGCGGCCTGCAGCACGCGGGCGACCGGCGCGGGCGGATGCTTCATCTCGCCGGATGCGATCTCGTCGGGAAAAACCTGCGCGCGCTGCAGCATCAGCTGCTCCAGCGCACTGAGCCAGATCTGGTAGTAGCTCAGGTCGCGGTAGTCCGGCAGCGTCTCGCGCACGGCGCGGCTCGCATCGATGTTCCAGGAGCCGGTCGCGCCCATCGCAAGCGTGAGGGCCAGCGCGCGCGGCTCCCAATCGGCGTGGAACAGTTCGCCCTCGGGTTCGGGCGTGACCGGCCCGAAGCCCGGCTGGCCGCCGAGGTCGGCATGCGTGACGTAGCTCATGCGGCGCTCCCCGTCGAAGGCGCGTCCACCAGGCGCGTGCCGATCATCGAATCGCGCGAGACCAGCGCGGCGAGTTCCTCTTCGCTCATTTCCTCGGTGCCCGCGGGGCGCTGCGGAATCACCAGATAGCGCACCTCGGCGGTCGAATCCCAGACGCGGATGCGCGTGGTCTCGGGCAGCGCCGTGCCGAAATCGGCCAGCACGCCGCGCGGGTCCTTCACGGCGCGGGAGCGATAAGGCGCGCTCTTGTACCAGGTGGGCGGCAGGCCGAGCACGGGCCAGGGGTAGCAGCTGCAGAGGGTGCAGACGACCATGTGGTGCTGTTCGTCGGTGTTCTCTACCGCCACCATGTGCTCGCCCTGCCGGCCGGTGTAGCCCAGCGAGGCGATGGCCGCAGTGGCATCGGCCATCAGCCAGTCGTGGAACGCCTGGTCGACCCAGGCCCGCGCCACCACCTGAGCGCCGTTGCGCGGGCCGATGCGGGTCTGGTAGGTGTCGATCAGCGCGTCGAGCGCGGCGGGGTCGATGTAGCCCTTGTGCGTGAGCACGCTTTCCAGGGCGCGCACGCGCAGGTCCATCTCGCCGAGTTCGCTGTGGTCGTGGGCATGATCGTGGCCGTGCGCGTGGCCGTCCGTGGGGTGGTCTTGGCTCATGGACGCCATGCTAAGCGGTGGCACTTAAAATCCGAAAACCCGCCCCTGAGAGCCCCCTCTTCCATGACCTCCACGCCCACCCGCCCCGTCCGCTCCCAGTACGAAGATTTCATGCGCCACGTGGACACCCACGGCGTGTTCAAGAGCGACCGCACCGGCACCGGCACCAAGAGCGTGTTCGGCCACCAGATGCGCTTCGACCTGAACGAGGGCTTTCCGTTGGTGACCACGAAGAAGGTGCACCTGAAATCCATCATCCAGGAACTGCTTTGGTTCCTGACCGGATCGAGCAACAACAACTGGCTGAAGGAACGCGGCGTCAGCATCTGGGACGAATGGGCGCGCGAAGACGGCGACCTGGGCCCGGTGTACGGCGTGCAGTGGCGCAGCTGGCCCACGCCCGATGGCGGGCACATCGACCAGATCTCCGACGTCATCAAGACCCTGAAGACCAACCCCGATTCGCGCCGCATCATCGTGAGCGCCTGGAACGTGGCCGAGCTCTCCAAGATGGCGCTGATGCCCTGCCACGCGTTCTTCCAGTTCTACGTGGCGCCGCCGCAGGCCGAGGGAGAACGCGGCAAGCTGAGCTGCCAGCTCTACCAGCGCAGCGCCGACATCTTCCTGGGCGTGCCCTTCAACATCGCGAGCTACGCCCTCCTCACGCACATGGTGGCGCAGCAGTGCGACCTGGACGTGGGCGACTTCATCTGGACCGGCGGCGACTGCCACATCTACAGCAACCACGCCGAGCAGGTGAAGCTGCAGCTCAGCCGCGATCCCTACCCGTATCCCGTGCTGAACATCAAGCGCAAGCCCGATTCGATCTTCGACTACCAGTACGAGGATTTCGAAGTGCTCGACTACAAGCACGGCGATCCCATCAAAGCGCCCGTGGCAGTGTGAGCCACATGACCGAGCCCCGCATCAACCTCATCTACGCCCGCGCCGCCAACGGCGTCATCGGCGCCAACGGCACGATCCCCTGGCACCTGCCCGAGGACATGGCGCACTTCAAGCAACAGACCGCCGGCGCGCCGGTGATCATGGGCCGCAAGACCTGGGACTCGCTGCCGCCGCGCTTCCGTCCGCTGCCCGGGCGGCAGAACATCGTGGTCACTCGGCAGGCCGACTGGCGCGCCGAGGGTGCGCTGCCGGTGGGCAACCTGCGCGACGCGCTCTCGCTCTGCGCAGAGGCGCCATCGCCCGAGGTCTGGGTGATCGGCGGCGCGCAGATCTACGCCGAGGCCGAGCCATTGGCACACCGCGCGGTCGTGACCGAGATCGCGCGCGACTACGAAGGCGATGCGCATGCACCCGTACTCGACAGCGCGGCATGGCGCGAGACGCAGCGCGAATCGCACGTCTCGACCAAGGACGGCCTGGCCTTCAGCTTCGTGACCTACGAACGCATCGCACCCGCGCACGCATGAGCGACGACAGCCCCATTCACCCGCCCGCGCCGCAACTGAAGCGCCGGTCCGTGGTGATGGGCGCTGCCTTGCTCGCGGGCCTTGCGCCCCTGCAGGCGCTGCAGGCCGCCGAGCCGCTCGAGCCCGACGAGGAAGCGCTCTTCATGCCCGGCACGGCGCGCCCCACCGACGATGGCCGCATCGAGGTCGACATCCACGCCTGGATCTTCGAGCGCGAACGGCGCTGGGGCCTGGACGGTGCGCTGGCGCGCTACCTCGGGCTGAACCTCAAGAAGCTCTCGCCCACGGCGCGGCTGCGCTTCAACCAGCGCACCGCGCTGTTCCACGCGGAGTCCGAGGAAGGCAAGCTGATCGACGTCGTCTTCGACGGCACGCAGACCCGCGTGAAGATGCCCGCCTCGACCGCGAACGGCCGCACCAACCTGCGCGTGGTGGTCGATGCGCCGCGCACCGCGGCGCCGGTGCAGTGGCTGCAGTTCCACGGCGTGACGGGGCCGGGCGAACTGCTGCACCGCTTCAGGGGCCAGGCGCTGGTCGTGCCCGCCGAGGGCGTGTCGGTGATCTCGGACATCGACGACACCATCAAGCGCACGCAGGTGCGCGACCGGCGCGAGATGCTCCTGAACACCTTCGCGCGGCGCTTCGAGGCGGCGCCCCGCATGGCGGCGTACTACCGCGCGCTCGCGCAGGTGCCGGACACGCGCTTTCACTACCTCTCGGCGAGCCCGATCCAGCTCTATCCGGCGCTCGCGGATTTCGTTCGCGACAACGACTTTCCCGCCGGCAGCATGCACCTGCGCGAGAGCACCACGTGGCGCACGCTGATCCCGGGCGCCGAGGATTCGCGCGCGCACAAGCTGGGCGTGATCGACCGGCTGCTCACCGAATTTCCGCTGCGCCGCTTCGTGCTGGTGGGCGACTCGGGCGAGGCCGATCCGGAGATCTACGCGCAGGTGTGGCGCGCGAACCCGCGGCGCATCGACAGCATCGTGATCCGCGACGTGACCGACGAAGGGCGGCTCTCCGATCGCTACCGCGCGACCTTCGAGGGCATCGATCCGGTGCTCTGGCACATCCTCGCGCCCGACACCACCGCCTGGCCGCTCCAGGCCAGCAAATAGCCTGCTGCAGTGCAGCGGCAAACGGTTGCGCCCGCACCGCGCAGCCAAAGTGAAAACTTCAGTACAAGTGTCAAAAGGGCATGCCCGCCGCAGGGATTAGCCACGGCTAATTGTTTGTGCGCACAATGTCCGGACCGCCATCAAGACAAGGAGACGGCTCATGTCCATGGAGTTTCTTCGGGTGATCTCCGAGCAGAGATTGCCCTATGTGATCCACACGCCCGCAGACATCGACAGGCTGCGCGTGCTGCGGGCGGCCGACCTGGTCACCGCATTCATCCCGCCTTCCGGGCGCGCACCGGACGAGCGTGCGATACGCCAGCTCGCGCAGGTCGAATCGATCACAGCCAAGGGCAAGCTGGCCCTCAACAAGGCCACGTCGGCATTCATCGAGTTGTGAGTTCGCAGGGCTTTTTTCATCCGCATCAGGGCTGCGAATTTTCAATCGGATGGCTCATCGCATACCGCTCCAGAAACACATAGAGCACCATCCCGCCGGCCAACGGCAACAGGTAATAGAGCGCGCGATACGCGAGCACCGCGCCCATCAGCGCGCCCTGCTTCACGGTGCCTGACAGCAGCGCGAGATACACCGCCTCGAGCACGCCGAGCCCCGCGGGAATCGGCGTGATCACGCCGACGATCGATGCGGCCATCAACACACCCAGCGTGGTCGTGTAAGGCACCTGCTGGCCAAGCAGCAAGTACATCGCCGAACCCATCAGCGCCCAGTTCGTGGTCGACAGTGCCAACTGCACCAGCGCGAGCCGCGCGCTAGGAAATTTCAACCGCCGGTTCCTCACGCGCCATTCGCGTCCGCGCAAGAGGGCACAGGCCACGACATAGGCCACGGCCAGGAGAATCATCACGACGCCGATCGCACGCAACGCACCCGGCCCGATGGGCGCGCGGCTCGGCGGCGCAATGGCGCCCGCCGCGAACAGGCCGCCCGCCAACAGTCCATAGCCGAGCCAGTTGGTGGCGAGGCTGAGCCCGACGATCTGCGCCACGCCGGCCTCGTCCAGGCCCGCGCGCGCATACAACCGCGCACGCATCGCAATGCCGCCCACCAAGGAGCCGAGATTGAGGTTGAAGGCGTAGCTGGTGACCGCGATCGCCCACGTGCGCCAGCGCGGCAGCGCATGGCGCGTGTGACGCTGGCCGATCAGGTCGAAGCAGCCGTACAGCGCATGGCTTGCGGTGGCCAAGCCCAGCACGCCGAGCAGCAGCCAGGGCGAGTAGCGTTGCAGCGCGTGCCAGGCGCCGGCCCAGTCCACCTTGTGCGCATGCGAGAGCAAGAGGCCCAGGATGGCGATGCCGACCAGCGGCAGCACCCAGCGGCGGCTGCGCTGCCAGAGTGAGGTTGTCGACGTTGCCGAAGTGGCCGACGTGGCGGGTGCGGAAGAAGCTCCGGCAGGGACAGTGGCTGCGTTGCCGTCCATGGTCGCGCGCCTTGTGGTTGTATTCAGGAATGCCGCCGCGATGTCAGGACTTGTCCTTCTTTGATTTCTCCGGTGTCTTCTCTTCCGCGGAGCCTTCGTCGTGGAGCTTGCGGTTCTTCACCTCTTTCATCAGCGCCTCGCCTTCGGTGTCCCGGCCGTCACTGGGCACGGACTCCTCTTGCGTGATTTCGGGCTCCTCATGGGGGCGCACTTTGGAATTCATGGGCATCTCCTGTTGAAGGCCCGAGTTTCCGGATGCGCGGCGCGCGACTCGCCAGCCGCCGGCGACGCGGCGTGCAGGACATTGCCCCTAGTTGCGCCACCTCAGGCGCCGCCGACCAGCTCCCACAGCGCCTCGGCCACCGGCGTCATCGGGGTGAGCTGCCGGTACAGCCGGATGTCCACCGGCACGCGCCAGCCGCCCGCGCCGGCATCGACCAGCGCGCCGCTGCGCAGGTCCTGCGCCACCAGGCTCATCGGGAGCCACGCCAGGCCGCGCCCTTCGAGCGCCATGGTCCGCAGCAGCGCGGCATGGTGCGCCGTGAAGACCACCGGGAGGGACGGCGCGAAGTCCTTGCCGAACTCGCTGTCCTGGATCGATCGCATGATCCGCCCGAGGCCCGATGCCTCGCTGTACGCCAGCACCGAGGGCGCGCGGTCCGCGCCCAGCGCGTGCTGCGGCGAGCCATCCGCACCGGGCGCCGCGACCGGCACCAGCACGTCGTCGCTCAGGCGCTGCACCGGGTACTGCGCTTCGTCGAGCCGGCCGGGCGCGCCGGCATGGCCGTGGCACAGCACGAACTGCACGCGGCGCTGCAGCATCAGGTCTTCGCAGGCCTGCGAGCTGTCGGAGATGGTCTGGATCGGCCCCATGCTCAGCCGCGCCTCCACGCTGCCCAGCCAGCGCGGAAAGAAGGTGAGCGAGAGCACGTGCGTGGCCGCGAAGCTCAGGCTCGCCGCGTCCAGGTCGTGCGCGTGCCGGGCCTCGGTGCGGGCGGCCTGCAGGCCGGCCAGCACCTCCTGCAGCAGGGGCTGGAAGCGCTTGCCCGCCGCGGTCGGCGCGACCGGGTGCGCGCTGCGGTCGAACAGGTCGACGCCCACCCACTCCTCCAGCGCGCGGATGTGCCGGCTGAAGGCGGGCTGGGCGATGGAGCGGGCCTGTGCCGCGCGCGAGAAATTGCCGGTCTCGGCCAGGGCCAGGAAGTCTTCCAGCCATTCGAGATCCAGGGGTCGGTTGCCGGGGCCCATGTGCAGCGCGGTGAATGAATAGTTGTATGCGATTGGAGTATTGGACGGTGCAGGCCCCGCCGGAAAAAGATGCACGCCTTCTGCACTGCACCTTGAACCACGGCGGAGATTCTCCCCCACCCCCTCATGAAAATCGTCGACATCCTCGAATCCACGCGTCCCATCAAGTCGGACATCCGCAACGCCTACATCGACTTCTCCAAGATGACCCTGAGCCTGGTGGCCGTGGTCACCGACGTGATCCGCGACGGCAAGCCGGTCATCGGCTATGGCTTCAACTCGAATGGCCGCTACGGCCAGGGCGGCCTGATCCGCGAGCGCTTCCTGCCGCGGCTGCTGGAGGCCGAACCCGCGTCGCTCCTCGACGAGACCGGCGAGAACCTGGACCCGCACAAGATCTGGGCCCGCATGATGATCAACGAAAAGCCCGGCGGCCACGGCGAGCGCTCGGTGGCCGTGGGCACGATCGACATGGCCGTGTGGGATGCCGTCGCCAAGATCGCCGGCCAGCCGCTCTACCAGCTGCTGGCCGAGCGCTACGGCAGCGGCACGCCCGACCCACGCGTGTTCGTCTATGCGGCGGGCGGCTACTACTACCCCGGCAAGGGCGTCGAGGGACTGCAGCGCGAGATGACCAGTTATCTGGAGCGCGGCTACTCGGTCGTGAAGATGAAGATCGGCGGCGCCACGCTCGCGCAAGACTGCGAACGCATCGAGTCGGTCCTGAAGATCCTCGGCCCCGGCCAGCAGCTGGCGGTGGACGCCAACGGCCGCTTCGACCTGCCCACCGCCATCGACTACGGCCGCGCGCTCTCGCAGTACCCGCTCTTCTGGTACGAGGAAGCCGGCGACCCGCTGGACTACGAGCTGCAGGCGAAGCTCGGCGAGGTGTACGCGGGCCCGATGGCCACGGGCGAGAACCTGTTCTCGATGCAGGACGCGCGCAACCTCATCCGCCACGGCGGGATGCGGCCCGACCGCGACTGGCTGCAGTTCGACTGCGCACTGAGCTACGGGCTGGTCGAATACCTGCGCACGCTGGACATGCTGAAGGACCACGGCTGGTCGCCCTCGCGCTGCATTCCGCACGGCGGCCACCAGATGTCGCTGGCCATCGCCGCGGGCCTGGGCCTCGGCGGCAACGAGAGCTACCCCGACCTGTTCCAGCCCTATGGCGGGTTTCCCGACGGCGTGAAGGTGCAGGACGGCTACGTCACGCTGCCGCCGCTGCCGGGCATCGGCTTCGAAGGCAAGGCCGATCTGATCGCGCAGATGCGGGCGCTGGCCAGCTAGCGGCGTTGCGGCATCAGCCGATGCGCCAGGCCTGCGTCCACAGGGCCAGGCCGTCGAGCGCTTCGTCCAGCGCTTCTTCGCTCGATCGGCCGCTGCGCTTGGGCACGCTGAACGAGTGATCGGCGTCGTCGATTTCCATCGATGTGGCCAGTGCCCCCAGGCCGCGAAGCACGGGGCGCATCTGCTCGGGCTCCGCGAGCTTGTCGCGCGTGCCGTGCACGAAAAGCATCGGCACTTCGACGTCGTGCAGGTGGGCGGCGCGATCGATGGAAGGGGCGCCAGCCGGATGCAATGGAAAGCCGAGAAAGATCAGGCCCTGGACGCCCGGCAGGGGGTCGAGCGCCTGGGCTTGCGAGGTCATCCGGCCGCCAAACGACTTGCCGCCGGCGAAGAGGCGGACGCCCTCGAAATGCTGCGCGGCACGCCCGACGGCCGCTCGCACGGTGGCGTGGGCAAGCGCTGGCGAGTCCACCCGCTTGAGGCCTTTTTCCATGTACGGGAACTGGTAGCGCAGCGTCGCGATGCGCCGCTGTGCAAGGCCCTCGGCCACGGCGGTCATGAACGGGTGCGCCATGCCCGCGCCCGCGCCGTGCGCAAGGACGAAGCAGGCTTCGGTGTCCGCAGGCGCTACTGCCAGCGCTGAAACATCGATGTCGGGTGCGACGGAAATTGCGATCTGCTCTGTTTTCATTCGGCTTGTCGGCTTTCGCGTTTCTTCTGGGCCAGCTGGCGCCGGCGCTCGGCTTCGGCGAGCGTCCTGGCCTTGTCGTGGCCATGCTCGGCGACCGAGAACGCCTTGCTCGCCGTGCCCTTCCCCGCGGTGTAGGTGATGGCCATCCAGTAGCCCGGGTGCTTCGGCCGGGGCGACTTGAAGGTCACGCCGGAAATTCCGCTGCGGTTGTTCTTCCGGACGATTTCGGACTTCGAGCGTTTCGCGGGCAGTTTGGCAGTCGAACGAGGGGGCGCCTTGCGGATCGCTTCCTCGGCGGGATGCACCTTCGCCAGCCCCGACATCTGCTCCAGTTGCCGGCCGCGCTCCCGGATCGCCATCGACCGCGCGGCGCTTCCCTGGTCGCTCGCGAGAAACAGAGCCCGCAGTATCTGGTCATGGGCCAGGTAGGTCTTGGCCAGCCATCCCAGGATCTTCCCGCTGGGCGTGAGCAGGCGGAACACCCCGGGTATCCCGGTCTTGTTGTTGGGCCGGACCTGCTCGGCCCGGGAGCGGCGCGTGGGCGGCGGCAGGCTTTTCACGACCGCATCGCGCCAGCGTTGCGCATGCGCGAGCGCCGGCGCGATGCCGCCGTAGCTGGCCCGGCCGAAACTCTCGCGGTGCCGCACGCCGGCCCTGACGATGGACACCTCGAACCCCCAGGGCCTGATGTAGATGCCGTACATCCCGGCTGGGTTCGGAACCCCTTTGGGCATACCTGGAAAGCTCCGCTCCGTGTTTTGGTTACGTATGGTAATAAATAACGGGCGGTGGCCCCGTGTGAATGTTGGGCCGTGATCCGACAAGGCACGGGCAGCGCGGCAACGTACATTTCTGGCTCGGGGCATCGCCCGCGGCCGATGCTCAAGGACGGTTTGACGCCGGTGCGGCGTATCGTTCCGCAAATATCATCGAGATCAACCACTTAGCGATTCATGAAAATAGCCACCTGGAACGTCAATTCCCTCACGGCCCGCCTGCAGCATGTGCTCGACTGGCTGATCGCCAATCCGGTCGACGTGCTCTGCCTGCAGGAGCTCAAGATGACCGACGACAAGTTCCCGCTGGAGGTGCTCAAGTCGGCCGGCTACGAGGCTGCGGTGTTCGGACAGAAGACCTACAACGGCGTCGCGATCCTGAGCCTTGCGCCGGTGGGCGACGTGGTGAAGAACATCGGCGGCTTCACGGACGAGCAGTCGCGCGTGATCGCCGCCACCATCCAGACGCCCTCGGGCCCGCTGCGCGTGGTCAACGGCTACTTCGTGAACGGACAGGCGCCGGGCACCGACAAGTTCGAATACAAGATGAAATGGCTGGACGCCTTGCGCGAATGGCTGCGGCAGGAACTGGTGGCGCATCCGGACCTGGTGCTGCTGGGCGACTTCAACATCGTGCTGGAAGACCGCGACAGCTTCGACCCGGTGGGCCTGAAGGAAACGATCCACCACACGACCGAGGAGCGCAACCACTTCAAGGCGCTGCTCAGCCTGGGGCTGACCGACAGCTTTCGCATGTTCGAGCAGCCCGAGAAGAGTTATTCGTGGTGGGACTACCGCATGCTCGGCTACCAGAAGAACCGGGGCCTGCGCATCGACCACGTGCTCGTGAGCGCGCCGCTGGTGCCGCACGTGAAGGGCTGCATCATCGACCGCGTGCCGCGCAAATGGGAGAAGCCGAGCGACCATGCCCCCGTGGTGCTCGACCTGGACCTGGGCGCCTGACCGTCATGAGCGGCACGTCCTCCTTGTCCGATCGCACCTTGCCCCGGGCCGGCCGAGTCCTCGCGGTCGTCGCCATCTCGCTGGCGCTGGGCGCCTGCTCGATCCTCAAGCCCGCCGAGAAGACCGAAGACGGCAAGAGCGCCACCTCGCCCACGGACGAAGCGGCGCCCGCCCGCAGCGACGTGCCGACGGTGCGCCTGATCACCGCGCAGACGCCCGCCGTGCGCGCCTACCGCAAGACCGGCGCGCGCCACATCTACAAGGCGTACGCGAACCGGATCTACAAGGGGAAGATTCCGCCGCTGGTCTATGCCGTGGTGGTGGTCGAGACCGACATCGACGCGGACGGCAAGGTGAACAACGTGACCTTCAGCCGCGTGCCGAGCCATGCGCCGGAAGTGCCGCCGATGATTGCCGAGCTCATCAAGGCGACATCGCCGCTGCCTTCGCCGGGCAAGCTGGGCGGCCACACGTATGTCGATACCTGGCTCTGGGACAAGAGCGGGAAGTTCCAGCTCGATTCGCTGACGCTGGGCCAGAGAAGCCGATAGTCCCGAGGCGCGGCGGCCCCGGGGCCGGCGTTCACTCGATGCCCAGTTCCTGGATCTTGCGGGTGATGGTGTTGCGCCCGATGCCCAGCTTCTGAGCGGCCTCGATGCGGCGGCCGCGCGTGTTGGCCAGCGCCGTGAGGATCAGGCGCGATTCGAAGCGGCGCGAGAGCGCATCCCACACGTCGGTGCGGCCGGCGGCCAGCAAGGCCTGGGCTTCCAGCTCGAGGCCGCTTTCCCAACTGCTCACGCCCACAGGCGCTTCCACGGCCTCAGGGGCGGCGGAGGCCGACACCGATTCGCGCTCGATGCCCGGCAGCGGCGCAGCCAGCGGTTGCGCGGCAACGGCCA
Source organism: Variovorax sp. 770b2 (assembly GCF_900115685.1). Lineage (GTDB taxonomy): Bacteria > Pseudomonadota > Gammaproteobacteria > Burkholderiales > Burkholderiaceae_C > Variovorax. The sequence continues at coordinate 3,012,148 of NZ_FOXJ01000001.1, forward strand.
CCGGTGCAGCCGCTTCGGCCGCATGCGTGTCGACGCTGACCGCCATCACCTCGGGCGGCAGGTCCTTGGTTTCGATCAGCTGCGCGGGCGCCATCACGGTCAGCCAGTGGCAGATGTTCTCGAGCTGGCGCACGTTGCCCGGGAAGCCGAAAGTCGCGAGCTTGACGAGCGCTGCATCCGAAATCCGCTTGGGCTCGACGCCGAGCTGGCGCGCGCTCTGCTGCAGGAAATGGCGCGTGAGCGCGGGCACGTCCTCGCCGCGTTCGCGCAGCGCCGGCAAGCGCAGGCGGATCACGTTGAGGCGGTGGAACAAGTCTTCGCGGAAGCCGCCGAGCTTCACGCGCTGCTCCAGGTCCTGGTGAGTCGCCGCGATCACGCGCACGTTGGCCTTGACCGAGTTGTGGCCGCCCACGCGATAGAAGTGGCCGTCGCTCAGCACGCGCAGGAGGCGCGTCTGCAGGTCGAAGGGCATGTCGCCGATTTCGTCGAGAAAGAGCGTGCCGCCCTCGGCCTGCTCGAAGCGGCCACGCCGCATGGTCTGCGCGCCGGTGAACGCGCCGCGCTCGTGGCCGAAGAGCTCGCTCTCCAGCAGGTCCTTGGGAATGGCGGCGGTGTTGATGGCCACGAAGGGCCCGTTGGCGCGCGGCGAGTGCTTGTGCAGCGCGCGCGCCACCAGTTCCTTGCCCGAGCCCGATTCACCGGTGATGAGCACCGTGACGTTGCTTTGCGAGAGCCGGCCGATGGCGCGGAACACGTCCTGCATCGCGGGCGCCTGGCCGAGCATTTCGGGCGCGGCCACCATGCGCTCTTCGGAGACTTCCTCGCGCTGGCTTTCGTCGACCGCGCGGCGGATGAGTTCGACTGCGCGCGGCAGGTCGAAGGGCTTGGGCAGGTATTCGAAGGCGCCGCCCTGGAAGGCGGAGACGGCGCTGTCCAGGTCGGAGAACGCCGTCATGATGATGACGGGCAGGCCGGGATGCTTGGCCTTGATCTTGTCGAGCAAATCGAGCCCGGAGCCGCCGGGCATGCGGATGTCGCTCACCAGCACCTGGGGGCCCTGCTGCTCGTCTTCGCCGGCCTGCTCCAGCGCGGCCAGCACTTCGCGTGTATTCGTGAAACTGCGCGTGGGCAAGTCTTCGCGCAGCAAGGCCTTCTCGAGCACGAAGCGGATCGATTGGTCGTCATCAACTATCCAGATCGGCTTCATGCATCTCCTTGTTGCCGTGCTGCGCTAGGGCAGCGGTATCAGTATCTTGAAATCGGTTCGGCCCGGGACGCTGTCGCACTCGATCACGCCGTGATGCTGTTGCACAAAAGTTTGCGCAAGGGTCAGCCCGAGGCCCGTTCCGCCTTCCCTGCCCGATACGAGCGGGTAGAAGATGCGGTCCTTGATCGTGTCCGGCACACCCGGTCCATTGTCGATTACATGCAATTCCAATGCCAATCGATACCACTGCTTGTTGAATATCACCTGGCGGGCGATGCGGGTCTTGAAAGTGATCTGCGCATCGCCCGCGGCACGGCGCTCCGTCAGGGCCTGCGCGGCGTTGTGCACGATGTTGAGGGTGGCCTGGATGAGCTGCTCGCGATCGCCGCGGAACTCGGGGATCGACACGTCGAAGTCGCGCTCGATGTGCAGGTCGCGCGGAAACTCCGCAAGGATCACCGAGCGCACGCGCTCGCAGACCTCATGGATGTTGACGTCGCCCACCACGTGCGGGCGGCGGTGGGGTGCCAGGAGGCGGTCGACCAGCGTCTGCAGCCGGTCGGCCTCGTGGATGATGACCTGCGTGTATTCGATGAGGTCGCGCGACTCCACCTCCATCTGCAGCAGCTGCGCCGCGCCGCGGATGCCGCCGAGCGGGTTCTTGATCTCGTGCGCGAGGTTGCGAATGAGCTCCTTGTTCGCCTGCGCCTGGTCGATGAGCCGCTCTTCGCGGTCCTGCCGCACCTGGTGCTCCAGCGGCGACATCTCGATGATGAGCTCGCCCGTCTTGTCGCCGTGCGCGAGCGTGACCTGCACCGGCATCAGCTCGTGGTTGACGCGCCGCAAGAAGGCTTCGTAGCGCAGCGTGGCGAAGTCGTTGCTGCTGGCGCCGTCGATGGCGGTGCGCAGCACCTGCGGCTCGTGAAAACAGGCGCCGAACTGCGAGCCTTCGAGCGTGCGGCGCGAGGTGCCGAGGGCGTCTTCGAGGCCCGCGTTGGCGAACAGCACGGAGCCGTCGCTGTTGACCACCGCGATCAGCGTGGACAGCAGGTCGAAGGTCTGAAAGCGCGTGTTGGCGCCGACCGCCTTCTTCCCGAATGCCATGCGTTATTTACTGGTTACTGGGGCTTGTTGGTGGGCAGCCGGCCGATTTCGCGGCGAATGCCTGCGATGTCGCTCTCGTTGCGCGCCAGCTCGGCCTTCATTTCGGCCACGCGATCCAGGTACTTCTGGTAGTTGCGGCCTTCGCTGCCCTGCTTCTCGGGCTCGCCGTTGTTGAAGTCCTTCTGCAGCTCGGCCTGGCGGGTCTCGGCCTTCTTGAGCTCGGACTCGAGCACCGAACGGGCCTCGCCGTCACGGGCGCGCTGGTCGACGCCTTCGACGCGCGGGCTGCCGGCCGGCGCGCGTGCGGCGGAAGAGCCCGAGCCGCCCGACGACTTCGTCGTCGTGCCGCCGCCGCCCTGGACGACGGTGACGTTGCCGCCCTCCATGACCTTGCAGCCCTTTTGCTGGGCGATGGTGGCGTTGTTGGTGTATTCATTGCCGCAGCGCCACACGCGCTCCTGCGAGGACGCCGGCAGGGCGGCCAACAATGAACCGGCCAGGAAAATGAGAGAAGCAGTCTTCATGTGAATCGGTGGGTGGCGCAACAAAGGCGCATTTTCATGCAATTCGAGGCCACCGGTGACAAGATGTTCCGCGCCAAGGAAAAAGGACGGCCGGAGCCGTCCTTTCGTCTTACTTCCCCGTGAGGGGCCGCTTTACAGCGAGTAGTACATGTCAAACTCGACCGGATGGGTCGCCATGCGGAAGCGCGTGACTTCCTGCATCTTCAGCTCGATGTACGCGTCGATGTACGAATCGGTGAACACGCCACCCTTGGTGAGGAACGCACGGTCCTTGTCCAGGTATTCCAGCGCCTGGTCCAGGCTGTGGCACACGGTCGGGATCAGCGCGTCTTCTTCCGGCGGCAGGTGGTACAGGTCCTTGCTGGCGGCTTCGCCCGGGTGGATCTTGTTTTCCACGCCGTCCAGGCCGGCCATCAAGAGCGCTGCGAAACCAAGGTACGGGTTCATCAGCGGATCGGGGAAGCGCGCTTCGACGCGGCGGCCCTTGGGGTTGGCCACGAACGGGATGCGGATCGAGGCCGAGCGATTCTTGGCCGAGTAGGCCAGCTTCACCGGGGCTTCGAAGCCGGGCACCAGGCGCTTGTAGCTGTTGGTGCCGGGGTTCGTGATGGCGTTCAGGGCGCGGGCGTGCTTGATGATGCCGCCGATGTAGTGCAGCGCGAAATCCGAAAGACCTGCGTAGCCGTCACCTGCGAACAGGTTCTTGCCGTCCTTCCAGACCGACTGGTGCACGTGCATGCCCGAGCCGTTGTCCCCGACGATGGGCTTGGGCATGAAGGTGGCGGTCTTGCCGTAGGCGTGGGCCACATTGTGGATCACGTACTTCTGCAGCTGGACCCAGTCGGCGCGCTGCACGAGCGTGCTGAACTTGGTGCCCAGTTCCATCTGGCCGGCGTTGGCCACTTCATGGTGATGCACTTCGACCGGAATGCCGAGGGCTTCGAGCACCAGGCACATTTCCGAGCGCATGTCCTGGAAGCTGTCGACCGGGGGAACCGGGAAATAGCCGCCCTTGACTGCGGGACGGTGGCCGGTGTTGCCGTGCTCGTATTCCTTGTCGGTGTTCCACGAGGCTTCTTCGGAATCGATCTTCACGAAGCAGCCCGACATGTCGTTCTTCCAGCGAACGCCGTCGAACACGAAGAATTCGGGTTCCGGACCGAAGAAGGCGGTGTCGCCCAGGCCCGAAGCCTTCATGTACGCCTCGGCGCGCTTGGCGAGCGAACGCGGATCGCGCTCGTAGGCCTTGCCGTCTGCCGGGTCGATCACGTCGCAGGTCAGGATCAGCGTCGTTTCTTCGAAGAAGGGGTCGATGTTGGCGGTGTTGGGGTCGGGCATGAGCTGCATGTCCGAAGCTTCGATCCCCTTCCAGCCAGCGATGGACGAGCCGTCGAACGCGTGGCCCGAGGTGAATTTGTCTTCATCGAAAGCCGAGACCGGCACGGTGACGTGCTGCTCTTTGCCACGGGTGTCGGTGAAGCGGAAGTCGATGAACTTGACCTCGTTTTCCTTGACGAGCTTGAGTACATCGGCGACGGTCTTTGCCATCAGTTTCTCCTGAGTTGGATGGTGGTTTGGGATACGGGAACGAAGGATGCAGTTTCTGTGCCATTGTCACCTCATGGATTGAGGCTTTCTCGGCAGATGCACCGCTTAAATACAAACGGGAATTCACCAAATTGGTGCAATGACTTTTAGCGCACCAATTCTGGGCCAAGCTTGGCATCGAAAGTGTGCAACCCTTCGATCAGCTGGGTATACGCCGCATCGAGCCGGCCCGGGTCGCCTTTGACGCCCAATTCGATGTGCCGACCGTATGTGGGGTGATCGACGCTGGGCAGGCTGAACACCTTGATGCCCGCGTGCGCCTCCTCGATGGCCTGCATCAAGGGCGTGAGGGTGGCCTCCATCGCACCGAAAACGATCACCGACTTCTCGGCGATCGCGTTGCGGGCGAAAAGATCGGCGTAGCGGCTGTCGAGCACCGATTCGATCATCGGCCAGGCCATGACCGGGAAACCCGGCACGAAATGCACGTGCTCGACGCTGAAACCCGGGATCTTGTTGTACGGGTTGCGGATGATCGATGCGCCCTCGGGGAACACGCCCATGTTCAGCCGGTGGATGTTGTCGGGCCGGTCGGGCTCGTAGGGCACGCCCTGCTCCTTGGCCGTGTCCTGCATGCGCTCGCGGATCAGCACCTCGGCCTCCGGGTGCAGCGCGAGCGGCACGCGCAGGGCCTTGGCGGCGCACTGGCGGGTGTGATCGTCGGGCGTGGCGCCGATGCCGCCGGTCGAGAACACGATGTCGCCCGAAGCGAAGGCGCGCATGAGCGCCGCGGTGATGCGCGTGGGTTCGTCGCCCACGTATTCCGCCCAGACCAGTTGCAAACCGCGCGCGGCGAGCAGTTCGATGACCTTGGGCATGTGCTTGTCGGCGCGCTTGCCGGAGAGGATCTCGTCGCCGACGACGATGAGACCGAATGCGCGTGTCATGGTGAACCCCATTGAGAAAGAGCGGCCTGGTTGGCCTCGGCCGCCTCGAGGGCGGGCGTGCCGCCTTCGGCCGAAGCCAGCGCCGCGGCGCGCTGCGTGCGCAGCTGGGCCAGGGCATCGAGGCAGTAGTGTGCGAACCAGAGTGCCGAGAAGGCGAAGACCAGTGTGTAGATCCAGATGGCGATCGGCACCAGCACGAAGAAGGCGGCGGCGAACAGCAGGCCCGACGCCCAGACGATGCTCGGCGCGGCGCCCAGGTAGCCGCAGAGCACGCCGATGCACAGGAGCGGCAGCCGGTGCGCGCGCAACAGCGTGGCGCGCTCCTCGGGGCTCGCGTGCTCGGCCAGCGCATCGAAGCTCATGACCCGGTAGGTGAGCCAGCCCCAGATGAGCGGCGGAAGAATCAGCACCAGCGGCGGAATGAGCCAGAGCGGCATGGAGACCACCAGCGCCACCAGCGCGAGAAGGGTCACGCCCAGCGAACGGGCCACGCTGCCGAGGAAGGAGGCGCCCTTCTTCTGCTCCAGCGAGGGAAAGCGGCGTTCGCCCACCAGCTTGGTGAGGGCCGGCGACATCAGCCCCGCCACGATCAGCAGCGACACCACCACGATCAGCGGCGTGGCGGCGAACACCACCACCATCGAGGCCAGCACGGAGGTGACGTCGCTGGAGAAAAGCCGTCCGATCCAGGCCCAGAAGCTGGAGAGCAGGGGCCAGGCGTCGAGTGCGCCGCGCGTCCAGGTCACGGCCGAATCCCAGTAGAAGTAACCGAGGCCGGCCGCCAGCACCACCATCAGGCCCAGCGGCAGCAGCGACAGCACGATCACGCGCGGCAGCATGCAGTAGGCGACCGCGCGCCAGAAGGAGTCGAGGAGCAGGCGCATGAGGCAGTGAGGATAACGCCTCGGATCGGCCCCCTGGCGATTCCGTCGGCGATTCAGCCGCGGCCGACCATGCGCTTGAGGCCCAGCCACTGCTGCGCCCAGAAGCCCCGGCCGTACTCGCGCACGCGGCCGCCCTCGTCGGGCTCGACCTGGTCGCGGATGCCGGTCGGGTCGTAACGGTCCTGGAAGTTCGCGGTGCGAAACAGCATGTCCCACCAGGGCAGCAGCACGCCGAAGTTGTGGCCGCCCAGCGTGCTTTTGCCGTGCGATTCGTGGCCGAGGCCGATGCTGTGGTGCAGCCGGTGGAAGCGCGGGCTGATCCACAGCCGCTCGCCGATGGCGCCGAAACCCAGCTTCAGGTTCGCGTGCTGCAGGCTCTCGCTCAATTGCGTGAAGGCGACGAACGCGATGAACTGCCCCGGCGCCACACCGATCAGCTGCGCCACGATGACGATGAGCGTGTCGTGGATCACGTCGTCGAGCAGATGGTTGCGGTCGTCGCTCCACATGGTCATCTGGCGCTGCGAGTGGTGCAGCGAATGCAGGCCCCACCACCAGTTGAACCGGTGCTGGCCGCGGTGGATCCAGTAGCCGACGAAGTCGAGCACCACCAGGTAGATGGCAAAGGCCACCACCGGCACGTCGGTCACGCCGGGCCAGACCTCATCGAGGTGGAAGGTGCCCCACCCCGCCGTGCGCAGGCTCCCCAGCGCGTCGTCGAAGAAGGGCTGCAGCGTGAAGAAGAGCGCCAGGCGAAAGAGGCCAAGCCGGTGGATCAGCGTGTAGAGCACGTCGATGCGGATCGCGTGGCGGTCCACCACCGGCTCCACCGCGCGCCAGCGCTGCAGCGGCCCGATCACCGAGAGAAGCACGACGATCTGGATGAAGCCGACCAGCAGCCAGCCGGTGGCGTCGAAGGCGTCTTCGGTCCAGCCGCCCAGGCCGACGGCGTACACCAGCGGCTGCACGGCGGTCTCGAAGAACCAGCCCTGCAGCGCGGAGAAAACGTCAGTCAGCCAATCGATCACGGCACGGACTCAGAAGGTGTGAATGAATTCGACGTGCCCGAGCAGCTCGCTCAGGCGTGCCCGATCAAGGCGCAAAGCGCAGCCATAGCTCGGGCTATGGCGAGCATTTGCAACGCCGAGCGGGTGTGTCTGAGCGGGCTGCTCGGGCATGGCGGATTCGTTCACACCTTCTCAGGGATGGGATGCGATCCAGGCGCGGTAGTCGGGGTGCTGGCGCAGGGTCTGGAAGCAGAAGCCCTTGGCCTTCAGGCCGACGATCAGCGGCTCCAGGTTGGCCGGCGCCCATGGGTCCTTGCGCGACCAGATGCCCAGGTGCGCGAGCAGGATGTCGCCGGGGCGGATGGTGTCCAGCGCCTGGGTCAGCAGCTTCTCGTTGCTGAACTTCTCGCTCGGCAGCTCGTCGCCGAGGAAGCCGGCAGGCGCCCAGCCCACGTACTCGAAGCCGCAGGCCTTGGCGGCCGCCAGCAGCTTGGGCGAGGTCTTGCCGCCCGGCGCGCGATACAGCGGCAGCGGCTTCTTGCCGGTGATGAGCGCCAGGCGGTCGGAGGCCTTGCTGATGTTGGCGCAGTACTCGGCGGCGGTCCAGGTGAACTCGCGGCCGGCGAACGCGCCCGCCGAGGGCTTCACGCGGAAGGTCGGCGTGGTGCCCTTCAGATCGGCGCGCCAGTAGGTGTGGTCGTAGGTGTGCGAGGCGAACTCGTTGCCCTCGGCCGCCCTCGCCTTCCACCACGGCGCCCAGTGGTTGTCCAGGCTGTCGCCGTCGGTCGTGGTGCGCTCGGCCGCGGCAAAGAAGGTGACGCGCACGTCCTGGCGCTTGAGCACCTCGGCCACCAGCGGCGCAATGCCCATGTGGCCGGTGTCGAAGGTCAGGTAGACCGGCTTTTCGCACGTACCGCCCTGCGCCCAGGCGGCTGGCACGACGGCAACCGCCATCGCCAGAGCGACGGCCCGGCGGGCGCGGCTAGATGCGCTTGGCATGGTCGAGGGTCCAGACGCCGTGGGGCGAACGGCCGACGTTGACTTGCCGCACCACCTTCTGCGTGGCCAGGTCGATCACCGAGAGCTTCTTGGCCCAGCGCGAGGTGACATAGAGCGTCTTGCCGTCGGCCGAGACGTCCATGCAGTCGGGTCCGCCGGGCACCGCGTAGGTGGCGCTCACCTTCAGCGTCGCGATGTCGATGCGGCTGATGGTGTTGGCCACGCGGTTGCTCACGAACACGCTCTTGCCATCGCCGGCCGAGCGGAACGCATGGGCGCCCTTGCCGGTGGGAATCTTGCCGACCAGCTTGGGCTCGGCGCCGGCCACGTCGAACACCTGCACGCCGTCGCTGCCGGTCAGGCCCACCAGCAGGGTCTTGTCGTTGTGGATGCCGTAGATGTCGGCCGGCATGGCGCCGGTGGCCACGCGCCAGCGGATGGCCTGGGTGGGCAGGTCGATGGCGATCATCTCGTCGCTGTCCTGCATCGTCACGTAGGCGATGGTGCTGGTGTTGTCGATCCAGATGTGGCTGGGCGTCTTGCCCGAGGCGATGCGCTTGGCCAGCTTCAGGTCCTTGCCGTCCCAGCGGTAGATGTCCACGTGGTTCAGCCGGTTGCCCGCGGTGACGAACCACTTCATGTCGCGCGAGAACTGCAGCTGGTACGGATCGATGATGCCGTAGACCACCCGCTGCACTTCGGCCGTCTTGGGGTTCAGGAAGGTCAACGAATCGCCCGCCGAATTGGCCACGATGACCGACCTCTCGTCGGGCGTCATGTAGATATGGTGCGGCTCCTTGCCGGTGGGAATGCGCAGCTTCTCGGTCCAGTCGACCGGATTGATCACGCTGACGTTGGCGTCCAGCGAGTTGAGGACAAAGATCGGGGGGAGTTCGGGCGGTGCAGCGGCGGCGGTCGCATGGACCAGCAGGGCTGAAAGGGCTGTCAGGGAAGAAAACAGGAAGGCCGCGATGCGGCCGTTCGGGCGGGCTGGGAGTCGCAAGGGAAGGTTCCGGGAAAGAGCTGAGGATCTTAACGGCCAGCCCTGAAGGCTGGCTGACCGTTTCGGCGCTCTTTCTCTCCCCTTCTTGCCTCTACTTTGGTGGTTTCGCGGGCTTGGTCGGCGCACGCAGCGCCGCGACCTCTTCGGCCGTCAGCCAGCGCCACTGTCCCGGCGCCAGCTCCTCGGGCAGCGCCAGCTCGCCGATGCGCGAACGGTGCAACCCCTCGACCCGGTTGCCCACCGCGGCCAGCATGCGCTTGACCTGGTGGTACTTGCCCTCGGTGAGCGTGAGCCGCAGGTGCAGCGGGCTGTCGGATTCGCAGGCGGCCGCGCGCACCGGCTTCGGGTCGTCGTCCAGCACCACGCCGGCCAGCAGCTTGGCGATCTGCGCCTCGTCCACCGGGTGCTTGGCCGTCACCTCGTAGACCTTGGGCACGTGGTGCTTGGGCGAACCCATCTTGTGGATGAATTGGCCGTCGTCGGTCATCAGCAGGAGGCCGGTGGTGTCCTGGTCGAGCCGGCCGATGGCCTGCACGCCCTGCACGGCGCCCTTGTTGGGCCGAAGGCGCAGCGGCGAAGGCAGCAGCGTGTAGATGCTCGGGTAGGTCGAGGGCTTCTGCGAGCACTCGGTGCCGGCCGGCTTGTGCAGCATCAGGTAGGCCTTCTCGTGGTAGGCCCACCCGGTGCCCTGGACCGTGAAGAGCAGGCCCTCGGGGTCGAGGTCTTGGAAGGGGTCGTCGACCACCGCGCCCGCGATGGTCACGTGGCCTTGCTGGACCAGCCCCGCGCACACGCGTCGCGTGCCGAAGCCCTGGGTGTAGAGAATGTCTTGAAGATGCATGAGAAATGAAAAAGCGGCCGCGCCTGCAGGGGCACGACCGCCTTCGAGTTTGCCGCAGGATCAGTAGCCTGCCGCGAGACCCGTGTTGCGACGGGGATCGTTGGCGCCGTAGAAGCGGTTGTTGGCCACCGGCTTGCCACCGAGCGACGGTGCGCCGACGATGATCGCCGCGAGATGGTTGGCCGGTTGCGGCACGGCCAGGTTGTGGCCCATGTCGGTCAGGATCTTGCGGGTGTCGGGGCTCAGCGCGTAGGTCTCGACATTGGTCAGATCGGGCAGCCATTGCTGGTGGAAGCGCGGCGCATCGACCGCCTCCTGCACGTTCATGCCGTAGTCGATGGCGTTGATCATCGTCAGCAGCACGGCCGTGATGATGCGGCTGCCGCCCGGCGTGCCGACGACCATCACGGGCTTGCCGTCCTTGGTCACGATGGTCGGGCTCATCGAGCTCAACGGACGCTTGCCGGGAGCGATGGCGTTGGCCTCGCCCTGCACCAGGCCGTAGAGGTTGGGGACGCCGATCTTCGAGGTGAAATCGTCCATCTCGTCGTTCAGCAGCACACCGGTCTTGGCGGCCGTGATCTTGGCGCCGAACCAGTCGTTCAGCGTGTAGGTCACCGACACCGCGTTGCCCCACTTGTCGGCAATCGAGTAATGCGTGGTGTTGCTGCCTTCATGCGGCGCGACGCCGGGCTTGATGTCCTTGGAGACACCGGCCTTCTTCGGATCGATGACCGCGCGGATCTTCTCGGCATAGCCCTTGTCGAGCAGGCGCTCGAGCGGGTTCTTCACGAAGTCGGGATCGCCCAGGTAGCTGTTGCGGTCCACGTAGGCGTGGCGCATGGCTTCGATCTGGTAGTGCACGGCCTGCGCCGAGTGGTAGCCCAGGTCCTTGAGCGGGTAACCCTCCAGGATGTTGAGCATCTCGCAGATGACCACGCCGCCCGAGCTGGGCGGGGGCGCCGACACGACGTGGTAGCCGCGGTAGTCGCACTCGACGGGCGCCAGTTCGCGGGTCTTGTACTGGTCCAGGTCGGCCTGCGTGATCAGGCCCTTGCCGGCCTGGCTCGAGGCCACGATGGCATTGCCGACCCAGCCCTTGTAGAAGCCGTCCGGGCCCTTGGCACTGATTTCCCTCAAGGTCTTTGCCAGATCCTTCTGCACCAGCTTCTGGCCGGCCACGAAGGGCTCGCCCTTGTTCAGGAAGATGGCGCCCGACGCGGCGTCTTCCTTGAAGTCGGCCGTGGCGGTGTTGAGCAGGTCGATGTCGCCCTGCTCCAGCGCAAAGCCCTTGTCGGCCAGCTGGATCGACGGGGCGAGCAGCGCAGCGCGCTTCATGGTGCCGTACTTCTCGCGCGCGTACTCCATGCCCGAGACGCTGCCGGGCACGCCGACCGCCAGGTGGCCCTTGGTGCTCAGGCCCTTGATGACGTTGCCGTCCTTGTCCAGGTACATGTTGGCCGTGGCGCCCAGCGGGGCCTTCTCGCGGAAGTCCAGGAAGGTCTTGCGGCCGTCGGCCAGCTGCACGGTCATGAAGCCGCCGCCGCCCAGGTTGCCCGCCGCCGGGTACACCACCGCCAGCGCGTAGCCCACGGCCACCGCCGCATCGACCGCGTTGCCGCCGCGCTTGAGCACGTCGACGCCGACCTTGCTTGCCAGGTGCTGCGCGCTCACGACCATGCCGTTCTCGGCCGCGACCGGGGCCTGCGAGGCCGCCTGCGACGCGCCCGCCGCCGTCAGCGCGAGTGCGGCCGCGACGGCGGCGCGCAGTGTCGGGGTCCAGTGGAATTGCTGCATGGGAAGTCTCCTCTTTGAGTTGGATGAAGAAGAATGAAAAGAAGAAGAAGAAGAAGAAGAACGAGCTCAGGCGGTGAGCAGCGCCTTGCGCCGCAGGTCCTTCAAGGCCAGCGCCACCTGTTGCTGCGCGAATTCCTTCAGTGCCCCGGGCTCGGTCAGCGGCTGCTCGTCCTTGATGAAGCGCAGGCGATCGGCCCGCACTTCGCCGGCCAGGTGTTCGGCGAGCGCTTCGTGGGAATGCGCGCCGTCCAGCAGCGGCAGCAGGCTGCGCTCGAGCAGCGTGAGGCCCACGGGCTCGTGCCACTGGTTGCAGGCATGGGCATTGGCGCCGGCCGTGAGCGCGAGGCCGGGCGCGCCCCGCACGGCTGCCAGGGCTTGCGGCAGGCTGGTCACGTCGGTCGCCGCGGGCACCGGCGTGCGCCGGAACCGCAAGGCGCCGAGGATCACCAGTTCCTCGAGCATGGCCAGCACGAGGCGCTCGACCGCATCGCGCGGCTCGCCGGTGAGCCTTGCCGCGGCATCGACCAGGGCCTCGGCCGATGCGGACGCCGGATAGCGTGTATCGAGCACCTGCGCCACGGCCTTGTGCACGGGCTGGCGCAGCGTGACCTTGAGGTTGCGGATCGCGTTGCAGGGCTGCTCTCGCGCATCGAGCGTCAGCGCGCCGCCGTCTTCGGCGGTGAACACGCCGGCGAATTCCAGTGCGCGGATGCGCGCCGGATCGAGGCGGTAGCGGATGTCTCTCGCGCGCTCCTGCCTGACCAGCAGGGTCTGGCGAAAGGTGCGGTTGACCAGGAAGTCGAGGTACTGCTCCATCATGATCTGGCTGCCGCCGCATTCGCGCAGCAGCGGATCGCGCACCTTCTCGCCGTAGTTCTGCACGAACATGGTCGAGGGCTCCGCGTCGCACAGGTAGGCCAGCCCGCGGGCGTCGGCACGCGCGGCGAATTCCTTGAAGTAGCAGGGCTCGTTGCAGGGCTCCAGGAATTCGTGCAGCAGGTAGTAGCCGCTGGAACCGCGCACGATCGGCATGGTCTCTTCGAGCGTCTTCTTGAGCACGCTGTCGGGACGCGCCGACTGCTCCAGGAACTCGAGCATGCCGCGCGCGTAGGCCAGCTTTTCGTCGGGCGTGTCGCGCGGGCCACCGCGCAGGATCATCGCGTCGCGCACGATCTCGCGCGCCTTCCAGCCCGGGTACACGTTGTAGCTCACGTAGGCCACGCCGTTCGGCGCGAGGTTCTCCGAGCAGACGCGCAGGATCGCGTCCTGCACCGGGCCCGGCACCCAGCTGTAGACGCCGTGGCAGACGATGTAGTCGAACTGGCCGAACGAGGCGTCGATGTCGGCGATGTTGAACGCTCTCAACTCGACGTTCGAGAGGCCCGCATGCGCGATGGCCGCCACGCCTTGCGACACCTGCACGGTGGACAAATCGACGCCGAGCGCGCTCGCTTCGGGGTGGCGCGCCGCAAAAGGAATCAGGTTGCCGCCGGCCGCGCAACCCAGTTCCAGCACACGCGCCTTGGCGGGCGCGGGGGCATCGAGTCCGAACAGGAAGGCCAGCGCTTCCAGATGCTCCATCGCGGACTGTGGGAACGGATGCGAGTCGTAGGGCACCGTGTCGTAGTAGCTGGTCAGCGTGGAGGTCAGTGAATCCGGCACGGGTGTCCTTGGGGATCTGGGGAGCTGGGGGTTGCGATGTGACAGCGCTCGCCGACTATAGCCCCGCGATCAGGCAAAAAAAACCCAGCGGTGAAGCTGGGCTCAAGCCTTTCTGCTGGCATGGCATCAAGGACCCCGCACAGGTGGCTGGCGGGGGACGGCTGACCCGTCAAGGAGAAATGGGGGGAGGCCCTGAAGGCCGCCGGTTGGATGGGACAACAGGCACCTGCACCGAGGCTTCCGTGAGAGGCCGAAGCCAATCGACGGCTGCATCGTCGGGCAGCATGGCCCGCAGCCGTGCGTCGCGCCGGAGCGTGCGCGCAACGTCTTCCAGTTCGAGGGCATCGACCGTGTGCCAGCGCTGCCGCAACCGATGCGCGCAGGCGGCGATCCAGAGGGTGGCCGGGATGTTTTCCATGACGGTATTTTACTGTATATTTGTACAGTCTTTTCATCAAGGATGTCACCATGTCTACGACCGAAGATGTAGCTCCCGCCTCCAATCATGCATTGACCGAGGCCCTGGCCTGGATCTCGAAGTTCGCGCACGCCTGGAAGGCCATCGAGCCCGCCCCCAGGAGCCTCAGCATCGACGGCTTCATCATCTGGGGACCGGTGCTCTACGAGAAGCACAAGGCCGAGGACCCGGTGAAGCTTGCGCAGCAACTGTTCGGCAAGTCCGGTGCGTATTTCAGGTATCTCTACCCTGGGCAGAAGCCGGGCGCGGGTGCAGACCTGGCGTCTTAGAATGACCCGATGAATTGGCGCACCACACTGCTTCCGCTTGCCTTGATCACCACCGTCATCACCGGTTGCTCGGCCCCGAACGAGATCGTGCCGTTTCGCGAAGGCGTGCTGCGTGCGCCCAGCTACACGCTGGCCGCGGACTATTGCAGTGCGAAGGACCTGACGCCCAAGTGGATCGGCAGAGCGCCCGCGGAATCCGGCGTTCTGTTCCAGTGCTACTGACGCTCTGTGGGCTGAAATGAAAAACGGCAGCCGTTGGTGACAACGACTGCCGTTCTGTTGAGTGGTGGAGCTGGGGGGATTTGAACCCCCGTCCGCAAGCCTTCATCGCGCAGTTCTACATGTTTAGTGATCTGATTTGAGTCTCGCTTCCGGAGTCGCGCAGTCACACGCTAAACCGGACGCCAGCACCCTATTTTCTCGCCCCGACCCAAGGTACCCGGATCGGAGCCAGCCCATGTAATTATCTTTGCAGCCGGGAGGATTCAGATTGCTCTGTCACCCCCTTGCCCAGCCCATCGGCCTGCTGTTGCAAAGCTCACTGGCAATTAAGCAGCGAGTGCGAAACGTTCGTCGTTTGCAGTTAGTTTGTTTGAATCTGTTTTACGAGCGCATTCAGCTCGACATGCCCCGCTGCGACTCCGAACCCACGTCGAAACCAGTGCAGCCCCAAGCGTTGCATTTTAGGCGCTATCGAGCAAATGCAAGAGCTCCATGGGCGAAGATATTGACGCATCGGCTTGCCAGAGCGTCGCATCGGCCTGCGAACCCATGTAGCCGTAGGTCGCGGCCACGGTCCGCATGCCGGCAGCGCGGCCCGCGATGATGTCGCGCTCGTCGTCGCCCACGTAGATGCATGCCTCGGAGGGAACGCCCAATCGACGCGCCGCTTCATGCAGCGGTTCGGGATGCGGCTTGGCGTGCGGCGTGGTGTCGCCGCTCACGACAGCACCCGCGCTGGCGAAGAGCGGCATGGCACCGGTCAACGGATCGGTGAATCGCATCGACTTGTTGGTGACCACGCCCCAAAGAAGGCCGCGCACTTGGATGGCATCGATCAGTGCCTGGACACCATCGAACACCCGCGTGTTGAGCAGCATGCGGCGCTCGTAGGCGACGAAAAATTCCTCGCGCAGTTCGGGAAATTCAGCCGCATCGGGCGTGATGCCGAATGCCACGCCGAGCATGCCTCGCGCACCCGAGCCCGCATGCGGGCGATAGCGCTCGAGGGGATACGACTCGAGGCCGCGGTCGGTCCGCATCTTGTCGGCCGCGGCGCCCAGGTCGGGCGCGCTGTCGATCAGCGTGCCGTCCAGGTCGAACAGCACGGCTTGTGTGAGTGAGCCCTTCATCCCTGCGAACCCGGCAGCGATGGCCTCTGTGTGGCGAACATGTAGTTGACGCTTGTGTCAGCGCTGAGCCAGTAACGGCGAGTCAGCGGGTTGTGCTCCATGCCCCGCGTGTGCCGCAGATCGAGGCCAGCTGCGCGGCAGTAGGCTGCCAGTTCGCTGGGGCGAATGAGCTTCGCGTACTCGTGGGTGCCACGCGGCAGCATCCCAAGGATGTATTCCGCGCCCACGATCGCCAGTGCGAAGGACTTCAGGTTGCGGTTGATGGTCGAGAAGAACACCCATCCGCCAGGTTTGACCAGGGTGGCACAGGCCTGGATCACCGAGGCTGGCTTGGGCACGTGTTCCAGCATTTCCATGCAGGTGACGACATCGAAGCTGCCTGGCTGCTCGGCCGCCAGAGCCTCGGCACTGATCTCGCGATACTTGACGCCGCGCGTACCGGCCTCGATCGCATGCAGTTGAGCCACCTTGAGCGCCTTGCCTGCCAGGTCGATGCCTAGTACCTCTGCGCCCTTGCGGGCCATCGAGTCGGCCAGGATTCCGCCACCACAACCTATATCGAGCACACGGCGTTGCGAAATAGGTGCAATACCGTCAATCCATTCCAGACGCAACGGATTGATTTCGTGCAGCGGACGGAATTCGCTCTCCAAATCCCACCACCGATGCGCAAGTTCTGAAAACTTGGCGAGTTCAGCCGGATCGGCATTCACATTTTCTGTCATATGGCAATTATGAAGCGGGCAATGCCCGGCACGCGCAGAACGATCTTGTTGAATTCTTGCCCTCGAATTCGACGGGCATAAAAAAACCCCGCCGAGGCGGGGTTTTCATCATCGATGGAATCGATCGATTAGTTGGCGCGGGTGCCGACCACTTCGATTTCCACGCGACGGTTCTTGGCGCGGCCTTCCTTGGTGCGGTTGTCAGCCACTGGCTGCTTCTCGCCCTTGCCTTCGGTGTAGACGCGGTTGCGTTCGATGCCCTTCGAGACCAGGAAGGCCTTGACGGCTTCGGCGCGACGCACCGACAGACGCTGGTTGTAGGCGTCCGTACCGATCGAGTCGGTGTGGCCCACAGCGATGATCACTTCGAGGTTGACGCCACGGATCTTCTCGACCAGGTCGGTCAGCTTGGCGCGACCTTCAGGCTTCAGAACCGACTTGTCGAAGTCGAAGAATGCGTCGGCAGCGAAGGTCACCTTCGAAGCAGCGACAGCCGGCGGGGCGCCAGGAGCAACAGGAACTGCGCCAGGTGCTGCAGGCGCAGCAACTGCGGGAACCAGAGCGCCGTCGCAACCAGCGGCGGCAGTAGCCGGCGTCCAGTTGGCATCGCGCCAGCACAGTTCGTTCGTACCGTTCTTCCAGACCAGTTCGCCGGTGCCGTTTTGCCAGTTGTCGATCGTAGGACCGCCGTCCGCAGCGGTGACACGGGTCTGCGCGCCGGCGGCAGTGGCGAGCGCAGCGACTGCAAACATCATCGCCACTTTATTCAGTTTCTTCATGGTTCTCCTCTTGGGGAAAAAGCCGCAGCCGCGCTGCGAATCAAGGACGCTTTAAGTGACCACCACCCAAAACGTTGAGACGATTGTGCCATAGGGTCTTTGGCAAACAGGCCGCTGGACGCCCCCGAAGCGTAGGACGGAGGCGGAATAGCCGGCTTGTGTTGCGGCGGAGCGACACCCCTCACAGCGTAAAATTTCGCCTTCCTGCCGCCAGCCTCTTGCCCATGACCTCCTTCGCCAAAGAAACCCTGCCCATCAGTCTTGAAGAGGAAATGCGCAGCAGCTATCTCGATTACGCCATGAGCGTGATCGTGGGCCGAGCGCTCCCCGACGCACGCGACGGCCTCAAGCCTGTGCATCGGCGCGTGCTCTTCGCCATGCACGAGCTCAACAACGACTGGAACCGGCCGTACAAGAAGTCGGCCCGTATCGTCGGCGACGTGATCGGCAAATACCATCCGCACGGCGATCAATCGGTCTACGACACCATCGTGCGATTGGCGCAGGACTTCTCCATGCGCCACATGCTGGTCGACGGCCAGGGCAACTTCGGCTCCGTGGATGGAGACAACGCAGCCGCAATGCGTTATACGGAAATCCGGCTGGCCAAAATTGCGCATGAAATGCTGGCCGATATCGACAAGGAAACCGTCGACTTTCAAGACAATTACGACGGCTCCGAAAAAGAACCGAAAGTTTTGCCGAGCCAGTTGCCCAATTTGCTGGTCAATGGCTCGGGCGGTATTGCGGTCGGCATGGCCACCAATATCCCGCCGCACAACTTGAATGAGGTCGTCGACGCCTGCCTGCACCTCTTGCGCAATCCCGAGGCCAGCATCGACGAGCTGATGGAAATCGTGCCCGCGCCCGACTTCCCCACCGCCGGCATCATCTACGGCATCAACGGCGTGAAGGACGGCTACCGCACCGGTCGCGGCAAGGTCGTGATGCGCGCCAAGTGCCACTTCGAGGACATCGACCGCGGCCAGCGCCAGGCGATCATCGTCGACGAGCTCCCCTACCAAGTCAACAAGAAGACGCTGCAGGAGCGCATGGCCGAACTGGTGCACGAGAAAAAAATCGAAGGCATCAGCCACATCCAGGACGAATCCGACAAGTCGGGCATGCGCCTGGTGATCGAGCTCAAGCGCGGCGAAGTGCCCGAGGTCGTGCTCAACAACCTGTACAAGCAGACGCAGTTGCAGGACACCTTCGGCATCAACATGGTGGCGCTGGTCGACGGCCAGCCCAAGCTGTGCAACCTGAAGGACCTGATCCAGGTCTTCCTGCAGCACCGCCGCGAAGTGGTCACGCGCCGCACGGTCTTCACGCTGCGCAAGGCCCGCGAACGCGGCCATGTGCTCGAAGGCCTGGCGGTGGCGCTCGCCAATATCGACGAGTTCATCCGGATCATCCGCGAATCGCCGACGCCGCCGGTCGCCAAGGCCGAGCTGATGACCCGCAGCTGGGACAGCAAGCTGGTGCGCGAGATGCTCACGCGTTCGCGCGCCGATGGCGGCGTGATCAACGCCGACGACTACCGTCCCGAAGGCCTGGAGCGTGAATTCGGCATGGGCTCGGACGGCCTCTACCGCCTCTCGGAGACACAAGCGCAGGAAATCCTGCAGATGCGCCTGCAGCGCCTGACCGGCCTCGAGCAGGACAAGATCGTTGCCGAGTACAAGGACGTGATGGCAGAGATCGACGACCTGCTCGACATCCTGTCCAAGCCCGAGCGCGTGTCGGTGATCATCGGCGACGAGCTGGGCACCATCAAGCAGGAGTTCGGCCAGAGCAAGCTGGGCGCACGCCGCAGCCTGGTCGAGCACAGCGCGTTCGACCTCTCGACCGAAGACCTGATCACGCCGACCGACATGGTGGTGACGCTCTCGCACAGCGGCTACATCAAGAGCCAGCCGCTGGGCGAATACCGCGCGCAAAAGCGCGGCGGCCGCGGCAAGCAGGCGACCGCCACGAAGGAAGACGACTGGATCGACCAGCTCTTTATTGCCAACACGCACGACTACATCCTGTGCTTCTCCAACCGCGGCCGGCTCTACTGGCTCAAGGTGTGGGAAGTGCCGGCGGGTTCGCGCGGCTCGCGCGGCCGGCCGATCGTCAACATGTTCCCGCTGCAGGAAGGCGAGAAGATCAACGTCGCGCTCGCCCTGACCGGCGAGAAGCGCAACTTCCCGGCCGACCAGTACGTGTTCATGTCGACCTCCATGGGCACCGTGAAGAAGACGGCGCTCGACGAGTTCAACAACCCGCGCAAGGGCGGCATCATTGCCGTGAACCTCGATGACGGCGACTACCTGATCGGCGCGGCCCTCACCGACGGCAAGCATGACGTGATGCTCTTCAGCGACGGCGGCAAGGCCGTGCGCTTCGCCGAAGACGACGTCCGTCCGCTGGGCCGCAATGCGCGCGGCGTGCGAGGCATGTCGCTCGACCCGGGCCAGGGCGTGATCGCCATGCTGGTGGCCGAGGACGAGCAGCAGAGCGTGCTCACCGCCACGGAAAATGGTTACGGAAAGCGAACAAGCATTACGGAATACACGCGTCACGGCCGTGGAACCAAAGGCATGATCGCGATTCAACAGAGTGAGCGCAACGGCAAGGTCGTTGCCGCCACTCTCGTGCATGCGGACGATGAGATCATGCTCATCACCGACAAGGGCGTGCTTGTGCGCACCCGGGTTGCCGAAATTCGTGAACTGGGTCGCGCGACGCAAGGCGTCACGCTGATCGGGCTTGACGAAGGCGCCAAACTCAGCGGGCTACAACGTATCGTCGAGAACGACGCGAACGGCGAAACCGAGCCGGACGCAGACGATACTTCCACATCTTCAACGGAGAATCCTCAGTGAAAAAAATCAAACTCGCACTTCTGACGGTAGCTTTGGCCAGCAGCTCGATGGCCGCCATGGCCCAGGACAACAAGGCCGCGCTGATCAAGCAGTTCATCGACATCCAGCGCCCCGGCATCGAATCGCTGGCGCGCGGCCTGGTCGAGCAGTCGAGCGCCCCGATCGCACAAGCCGGTTCGCAGTACCTGCAGACGCAAGTGCCTGAAGCCAAGCGCGAATCCGCCGCCAAGGCCGCCGATGCCGAGCTCAAGAAGTACTTCGACGACGCCTACCCCGTCGTGCGCGACAAGGCCGTGCAACTGGCACCTGGCGCCCTGACCCCGCTGCTCGAGCAGAACTTCAGCGAAGACGAACTCAAGCAGTTGCTGGCCTGGATCAACTCCCCGCTCAGCAAGAAGTACCAGGACCTGAACCCGAAGATGCAGACCGCATTGACGGAAAAACTGGTGGCCGAAACCCGCGGCTCGATCGAACCCAAGATGCGCGCACTCGACACCAACGTCGCAAAAGCCCTGGGCGCACCGACCGACGGTGGCCAAGGTTCCGCACCTGCCAAGGCGCCAGCCAAGGCCCCGGCCAAGAAGTAAAACAACGTGACCCAGCAGCAGACGCCGGCCGGCAAGCGCCCCTACAACTTCTCGGCCGGTCCGGCTGCCATGCCGGAGGCGGTGCTGCAACGCGCCGCCGCCGAAATGCTCGACTGGCAGGGCAGCGGCATGAGCGTGATGGAAATGAGCCATCGCGGAAAGGAATTCGGCGCCATCTGCACGCAGGCCGAAGCCGACATCCGCACGCTGCTGGCCGTGCCCTCCCATTTCCACGTCCTGTTCATGCAGGGCGGCGGCCTCGGCGAAAACGCCATCGTGCCGATGAACCTGTCGCGCGGCAAAACCGCCGACTTCGTCATCACCGGCAGCTGGAGCATCAAGTCGCACAAGGAAGCGCAGCGCTATTGCACGGCGCGCGTGGCCGCGAGCAACGCCGAAGACCAGCACACGAAGCTGCCCGATCCCTCGACCTGGCAGCTCACCAAGGATGCCGCGTACGTGCACCTGTGCACCAACGAGACGATCAACGGCATCGAGTTCCAGCAACTTCCCGACCTCGCCGCGCTCGGCAGCGATGCGCCGCTGGTCATCGACTTTTCGTCGCACGTGGCTTCGCGCAGCGTCGACTGGTCCCGCGTGGGCCTGGCCTTCGGCGGCGCGCAGAAGAACCTGGGCCCGGCGGGCCTCACGATCGTCGTCGTGCGCGACGACCTCCTGGGCCACGCGCTCGAGATCTGCCCAAGCGCCTTCAACTACAAGATCGTTGCCGACAACAACTCCATGTACAACACCCCGCCGACGTGGGGCATCTACATGGCGGGGCTGACGTTCCAGTGGCTGCTGCAACAGACCGAAGGCACGCTCACCGGCGTGGCCGCCATGGAGCAGCGCAACATCGAGAAGGCGAAGCTCCTGTACGACTTCATCGATGGCTCCGACTTCTACGCCAACCGTATCGATGCAAGCTGCCGCTCGCGCATGAACGTGCCGTTCTTCCTGGCCGACGAAAGCCGGAACGACGCCTTCCTGGTCGGTGCGCGCGAGGCCGGGCTGCTGCAGCTCAAGGGCCACAAGTCGGTCGGCGGCATGCGCGCGAGCATCTACAACGCCATGCCGCTGGCAGGGGTGCAGGCGCTCGTGGGCTACATGCGAGAATTCGTGCGATCGCATGCCTAGGCGCATGCCCTAGCTCTGCTCGCACGATGACCGCCTCCGCACCCACACCGCCCTCCTCCCCCGACAACTCCGAAAGCCTTGCCGGTCTGCGCGTGCAGATCGACTCGCTCGATCAACGCCTGCTGAGCCTGCTCAACGAGCGGGCCCACGTGGCCGAACTGGTCGGCGAGGTCAAGAAGCGCGAAGGCACGCCGTTCTTTCGTCCTGACCGCGTTGCCGCCGTCATCGACAAGATGCAGAAAAGCAATGGCGGTCCGCTCAAGGACCTCCATGTGGCGGCCATCTGGCGCGAGATCATGTCGGCGTGCCTTGCCCTCGAGTCGCCGCAGCGCGTGGCCGTACTGGGCCCCGAGGGCACCTTCTGCGAACAGGCCGCCATCGAATACTTCGGCGGGGCCGCCGACCTCATTTACTGCGCCAGCTTCGACGAAGTGTTCCACGCCACCGCCGCGGGCAGCGCCCAATACGGCGTGGTCGGCGTGGAGAACTCGACCGAAGGCGTGGTCACCCGCTCGCTCGACCTGTTCCTGCATTCGCCCACCCACGTCGTCGGCGAAGTCAGCCTGCTGGTGCGTCACCACCTCTTGCGCAGCGAGAACTCTCTCGAAGGCATCGAGGCCGTGCTGGCCCATCCACAGGCGCTCGCGCAGTGCCAGACCTGGCTGTCCAAGCACCTGCCCAACGCCGAGCGGCGCGCTGTCTCGAGCAACGCCGAAGGCGCCCGTCTCGCGGCCACCAACCCGGCCTGGGCCGGCCTCGCCGGCGAACGCGCGGCCACCCGCTTCGGCCTGCACATCGTGGCGCACGCCATCCAGGACGATTCGTACAACCGCACCCGCTTCTCGGTGATCTGCCTGCCGCAGACGCTGGCCATGCCGCCGGCATCGGGCAAGGACTGCACGAGCCTGATCGTCTCGGTGCCGAACCGGCCCGGCGCGGTGCACGACCTCCTGGTGCCGCTGAAGGCCAACAACGTGTCCATGACGCGCTTCGAATCGCGCCCCGCGCGCACCGGCCAGTGGGAGTACTACTTCTACATCGACCTGGACGGCCACCCCTCGCAGCCCAACGTGGCCGCGGCATTGGCCGAACTGCGCGGCCTCTGCGCGTTCTACAAGGTGCTTGGCGCCTACCCCGTCAAAGCCTGAGCCGGACAGACACCATGTTCGAGCAACTGGGATTGATCGGCTGCGGCCTCATGGGCGGCTCCTTTGCGCTCGCGCTCAAGCGCGCGAAGCTGGTGAAGCGCGTGGTCGGCTACAGCAAGTCGCCCTCCACCACCGAGCGGGCACGCCAGCTCGGCGTGATCGACGTGGCAGCGCCCTCGGCGCTCCTGGCGGTGTCGGGCGCCGACCTCGTGCTGCTCGCCGTGCCGGTCGCGGCCTCGGAGGCCATGTTCAAGGCGATCCGCCACGGCATCTCGAACGAGACGCTGGTGATGGACGTCGGCTCGACCAAGGGCGACGTGATCGAGGCCGCACGCAACGGCCTGCAAAAGCAGTTCGCGAACTTCGTGCCGGCCCATCCGATCGCCGGCAAGGAAGTTTCGGGCATCGAGCACGCCGAAGCCTCGCTCTTCACCGGCCGCCAGGTCGTGCTGACGCCGGTCAAGGCCACGCTGCGCTCGAACGTGCAGCGCGCTTCGCAGGTGTGGAGCGGCATCGGCGCCAACGTGGTCACCATGACACCCGAGGCGCACGACGCCTCGTTCGCCGCCGTGAGCCATCTGCCCCACCTGCTCGCCTTCGCGTACACCAACGCCCTCACCGCGCAGCCGCAGGGCGATCGTTTCCTCAGTCTCGCGGGGCCCGGCTTTCGCGACTTCTCGCGCATCGCCGCGAGCGACCCGGTCATGTGGCGCGACGTGCTGCTGGCCAACCGCGAGCAGGTGCTGCTGCAGTCCCAGGCCTTCCGCAAGGCGCTGGAAGACCTGGAGGCGCTGATGACCGCGGGCGACCTGCAGGGGCTGGAGCAGTCCATCGCCGCCGCCAGCAAGGCGCGCGCCGCCTGGAGGCCGAACGCGAGCACCGACGCCTCGGCACAGCAGGACAGCTGACATGTTCTCGACCGCCTTCCTCGACCTCCCGCCCCTTGCGGGCGCCGCCGGCACGGTCCGGCTGCCGGGCTCCAAGAGCATCTCCAACCGCGTGCTGCTGCTGGCCGCGCTCGCGAGCGGCACCACCACGATCCACGACCTGCTCGATTCCGACGACACGCGCGTGATGCTCGACGCCCTGCGCGCGCTCGGCTGCGGCATCCAGCCCGCAGGCAGCACGCTGCAGATCACCGGCCTCGGCGGGCAGTTGAAGCCCAGCGAAACGCTGCTGCCGCTCTTCCTGGGCAACGCCGGTACCGCGATGCGCCCGCTGACGGCCGCGCTGTCGCTGCTCGGCGGCGAGTTCGAGCTGAGCGGCGTGCCGCGCATGCACGAGCGGCCGATCGGCGACCTGGTCGATGCGCTCACCCAGCTCGACTGCAACATCGACTACCTCGGCAACCCGGGCTATCCGCCGCTGCGCATCCATCCGGTCGCTCATGACGACCTGGCGCTGGACGCACCGATCCGCGTGCGCGGCGACGTCTCCAGCCAGTTCCTCACGGCCCTGTTGTTGGCGCTGCCCCTTGCGGCGCGCAACGACATCGTGATCGAGGTGATCGGCGAGCTGATCTCCAAGCCCTACATCGAGATCACGCTGAACCTGCTCGCGCGCTTCGGCATCACGGTGCGGCGCGACGGCTGGGAGCGCTTCACCATTCCCGCCGGCAGCCGCTACAGCTCGCCGGGCGACATCCACGTCGAGGCGGACGCATCTTCCGCCAGCTATTTCATCGCGCTGGGCGCCATTGCAACAGGCGCTGCAGGACAGCAGAACGGCATCCGGATCGAAGGCGTGGGCGCCGATTCAATCCAGGGCGACATCCGCTTCATCGACGCCGCCCGGCAGATGGGCGCCCTGGTCGACAGCGGCCCGAACTGGCTCGAAGTGCGCCGTGGCGCCTGGCCGCTCCAGGCCATCGACCTGGATGCGAACCACATCCCCGACGCCGCGATGACGCTTGCCGTCATGGCGCTCTACGCCGACGGCCCGAGCACGCTGCGCAACATCGCCAGCTGGCGGGTCAAGGAAACCGACCGCATCGACGCCATGGCCAACGAGCTGAAGAAGCTGGGCGCCACGGTCGAGACCGGCCCCGACTTCATTCGCGTGCATCCGCTCGCGCAGGCCGGTTGGCAGGCCGCGAGCATCCGCACGTACGACGACCATCGCGTGGCGATGTGCTTTTCGCTCGCGGCATTCAACCCGGCGGGGGTGCCGGTGCGCATCCTGGAGCCGCACTGCGTCGCCAAGACCTTCCCCGATTACTTCGAAACCCTGTTCTCGGTCGCCGAGGCCGCCGAGGTGCCGGTGATCTGCATCGACGGCCCGACCGCCTCGGGCAAGGGCACGCTGGCGGCCGAAGTGGCGCGCCTGCTGGGCTACCACTACCTGGATTCGGGCTCGCTCTACCGCGTGACCGGCCTGGCCATGCGCCGCGCCGGCTTCAGCGCCGACCGGCAGCACGAGGCGCGGATCGCGGCGCTGGCGGCGGAACTTCCGCTGGCGTTCACCGAAGGCAAGGTGATGCTGGACGACGAGGACGTGAGCGACGAAATCCGCACCGAAGCGGCCGGCATGGACGCCTCGCGCGTCTCCACGCTGCCTGCCGTGCGCGAGGCGCTCCTGGCCCTGCAGCAGCGCTTTCGCCAGCTCCCCGGCCTGGTCGCCGATGGCCGCGACATGGGTACCGTGATCTTCCCGAACGCCGCGCTCAAGGTCTTCCTCACGGCCAGCGCCGCCCAGAGGGCGGAACGGCGCCATAAGCAGTTGATTTCAAAGGGTATTTCGACTACACTCGACAGTCTTCGCTCCGACTTGGAAGCACGTGACGCCCGGGACTCCTCCCGCAGCGTCGCCCCTTTGAAGCCGGCGCAGGATGCCCGCCACCTCGACAACTCCCAGCTGTCCATCGAGAAATCGATCGACCAGGTGTTGGACTGGTGGCAGCAAGTGCAGCCTTTCAAGTCCGCTTGAAGGGCCCGCGCCAACCGGTTTTTCCGGGTGGCGCCTACCGCTCCAGCAGGCTCTTTTCGCGCGACAGCGCACCGGCCTTCTGGTTGTTCAACCAACCCGGGCTCACGCCCACAAAACCGCCGTCTCCAGACTCACAGCAGCCGCACGCAATTTCGCAAGAGCGCCTGCCAACCCTGCCTGACGGAAGGAACCATAAATGTCTGAATCTTTTGCCGACCTATTCGAAGAGTCCCTGAAGCGTTCCGAAATGCGCACCGGCGAGGTCATCACGGCCGAAGTCGTGCGCGTCGAACACAACCACGTCGTCGTCAACGCCGGTCTGAAGTCCGAAGCGTATGTGCCGATCGAGGAGTTCAAGAACGACAAGGGCGAGCTCGAAGTCCAGGCCGGCGATTTCGTTTCCGTTGCCATCGGCAGCGTTGAAAACGGCTACGGCGACACCATCCTCTCGCGCGACACCGCCAAGCGTCTGGCTTCGTGGCTCGCCCTGGAGAAGGCCCTGGAATCGGGCGACTTCGTCACCGGCACCACCAGCGGCAAGGTCAAGGGCGGTCTCACCGTCCTGGTCAACGGCATCCGCGCATTCCTGCCGGGTTCGCTGATCGACACGCGTCCGATCAAGGACCTGACCCCGTACGAAAACAAGACCCTCGAATTCAAGGTCATCAAGCTCGACCGCAAGCGCAACAACGTCGTGTTGTCGCGTCGTGCCGTGGTCGAAGCCAGCATGGGCGAAGAACGCGCCAAGCTGATGGAAACCCTGAAGGAAGGCGCTGTTGTCCGCGGCGTGGTCAAGAACATCACCGAATACGGTGCGTTCGTGGACCTCGGCGGCATCGACGGCCTGCTGCACATCACCGACATGGCATGGCGCCGTGTTCGCCACCCGAGCGAAGTCGTTCAGGCCGGCCAGGAAATCACCGCCAAGATCCTCAAGTTCGACACCGAAAAGAACCGTGTCTCGCTGGGTCTGAAGCAAATGGGTGACGACCCGTGGATGGGCGTTTCGCGCCGCTACCCGCAATCGACCCGCCTGTTCGGCAAGGTCACGAACATTGCCGACTACGGCGCGTTCGTCGAACTCGAACCCGGCATCGAAGGCCTGGTGCACGTCTCCGAAATGGACTGGACCAACAAGAACATCGCTCCGAACAAGATCGTCTCGCTGGGCGACGAAGTCGAAGTCATGGTCCTGGAAATCGACGAAGACAAGCGCCGCATCAGCCTGGGCATGAAGCAGTGCAAGGCCAACCCGTGGCAAGAGTTCGCGCAAAACACCAAGCGCGGCGACCGCGTCAAGGGCCCGATCAAGTCGATCACCGACTTCGGCGTGTTCGTGGGTCTGGCTGCCGGCATCGACGGCCTGGTGCACCTCTCGGACCTCTCGTGGAACGAAGCCGGCGAAACCGCCGTTCGCAACTACAAGAAGGGTCAGGAAGTCGAAGCGCTTGTGCTGGCTGTGGATGTCGATCGCGAACGCATCAGCCTGGGCATCAAGCAGCTCGACAGCGATCCGTTCACCACGTTCACCACCGTGAACGACAAGGGCCAGATCGTGACCGGCAAGGTCAAGACCGTGGACGCCCGCGGCGCTGAAATCGACCTGGGCGAAGACATCATCGGCTACCTGCGTGCTTCGGAAATCTCGCGCGACCGCGTCGAAGATGCCCGCAATGTGCTGAAGGAAGGCGACGAAGTCACCGCCATCGTCGTGAATGTGGATCGCAAGACCCGCAACATCCAGCTGTCCATCAAGCAGAAGGACATGGTCGACGAACAAGGCGCCATGGCCAACCTGAGCCAGCAGTCGGCACGCGAAAACGCGGGCACGACGAGCCTGGGCGCCCTGCTGCGCGCCAAGCTCGACAACAACGACAGCAAGTAAGCTGAGTCCGAAGACAGAGCAGGCCAGGCTTCTAGCTTGGCCGCTCTGTCTTTTTTTTCGTCCACGTTTTCTGCACTGGCCTCCCATGACCCGCTCTGACCTCGTCGAAGAACTCGCAGCGCGCTTTGCGCAACTCACGCACCGCGATGCCGAATACGCCGTCAAGACCATCCTGGACGCGATGAGCGACGCGCTGGTGCGGGGGCATCGCATCGAGATCCGCGGGTTCGGCAGCTTCTCGGTCAACCGGCGTCCGCCGCGTATCGGGCGCAATCCGCGTTCGGGCGAGAGCGTGCAGATCCCTGAAAAGCGGGTGCCGCACTTCAAGCCGGGCAAGGCCTTGCGCGAGGCCGTCGACGCGAAGACGGCCGAGCTCGATGCCAAGGAAGCCAAGGGCCGACTCAAGTGACAATCGGACCCGGCTCTTTCAAGAGGGCCGCTGCGCACGGCCGCCCGAAGCAGCCGGCCCGCCCCCGGTAGGGGGTTGGCGAAGCGACACGAAGTGCGCGCAGCCTGGGGGCGAGCAATAATCCACCGGCAACGGGAATGGCTATGAAATACCTCCTGTGGCTGCTCAAGGCAGCCATTTTTTTTACGCTCTTCGCCTTCGCGCTGAACAACCAGCACGACACGACCGTCTATTTCTTCTTCGGCACCCACTGGCGCGCACCGCTGGTGCTCGTCGTGCTCGCGGCCTTCGCAGGCGGGCTCGTGGTGGGCGCGCTCGGCATGCTGCCGGGCTGGTGGAAACACCGCGCCGCCGCTGCAGCCCAGGGGCCTTCGGGGTTCGAAGCCACATCCACAACAACAATGGCGGCAACGGCCGTGCCTGTTCCGGCACCGTCCATCTCCGCCACCGACCTCCCGGCCGTACGTCAACATGGACTTTGATCCCAGCTGGCTGCTGATCAGCCTGCCCGTCGCCTTCGTGCTCGGGTGGCTCGCATCGCGCTTCGACATCCGCCAGCTCAAGCTCGAAAACAGGCAGGCCCCCAAGGCCTACTTCCGCGGCCTGAACTTCCTGCTCAACGAGCAGCAGGACCAGGCCATCGATGCCTTCATCGAGGCCGTGCAGAACGACCCCGACACGCAGGAGCTGCACTTCGCGCTCGGCAACCTGTTCCGCCGCCGCGGCGAATACCAGCGCGCGGTACGCGTGCACGAGCACCTGCTCGGCCGCGGCGACCTGAGCCGCACCGACCGCGAGCGCGCCCAGCACGCGCTGGCGCAGGACTTCCTGCGCGCGGGCCTCCTCGACCGCGCCGAAGCCGCGCTGCAGAAGCTGGAAGGCACGCGCTACGAAAACGAGGCGCGCCTCTCGCTGCTCGCCATCTACGAGCGCTCGCGCGAATGGGCCCAGGCGGCCGACGTGGCGCAGAAGCTGGACGAGTCCGACCAGGCCAGCTACGCCACGCGCCGCGCGCACCACCTCTGCGAGCAGGCCACCGAGCGCGTGGCGGCCGGCGAGCTGCCCGCGGCGGCCAAGCTGCTCGCGCAAGCCGTCGAGTTGGCCCCGCAGGCACCGCGCCCGGCCATCGACACTGCCAACCTGCAGCTGCGCAACGGCGATGCCGCCGCGGCCTTCGACACGCTCGTGGCGCTGAGCGACACCGCGCCCCTCGCACTGCCGCTCTACGCGGCCGCGCTGCAACAGGCGGCCGTGGCCGCGCACCGCGAAGCCGACGCGCTCGCGCTGCTGCAGCGGCGCTACGTGGAATCGCCGTCGATCGACGTGCTCGAGGCGATGATCGCGCTCGGCGGCACCCCCAGCGCCACCGTGGACGCGCCCGAGCCCGCGCCGCGCGACGGCTACATCGCCCACCTCGCGCACCAGCCCTCGCTGGTCGCGGCATCGCGCTGGCTCGCAGGCGAGAAGTTCGAGCACGAGCAGTTCCATCCGCAGGTGCAGCGCGCGCTCGACCAGGCCACCCGGCCGCTCATGCGCTATCGCTGCGCGGCCTGCGGCTTCGAGGCGCACCAGTACTTCTGGCACTGCCC
Organism: Variovorax sp. 770b2; assembly: GCF_900115685.1. Classification (GTDB taxonomy): domain Bacteria; phylum Pseudomonadota; class Gammaproteobacteria; order Burkholderiales; family Burkholderiaceae_C; genus Variovorax. The sequence continues at coordinate 3,041,824 of NZ_FOXJ01000001.1, forward strand.
CGGCTGCCAGGCCTGGGACAGCTATCCGCCGCGCCGCGTCGAAGAACTCTGAGCAAGGTTCCGACCACGTTTCGGAACAATAGTCACCGGGGCGGCGACCTCGTCAACGCCCCTTTCCCTGACCTCGTTGAACGCCGGCCGACGCTTTTGTCGGCTGTCAGCCATACCAACAAATCAGGGAGTTTTTCAATCATGTTCAAGAAGATCCTGGCCCTCTCGGCCATGCTGTTCGCGGTCGCTTCGTTCGCAGCGGTCGATGTCAACAAGGGAACCGAAGCCGAACTCGACGGCCTCAACGGCGTCGGCCCCGCAATGTCCAAGCGCATCCTCGATGCGCGCAAGCAGGGCGAATTCAAGGACTGGCCCGATCTCATGCAACGGGTCAAAGGCGTGAAGGAGAAGAAGGCCCAGAAGCTCTCGGCCGAAGGCCTCACGGTGAACGGCCAGGCCTTCGGCGGTGCGGCACCCGCCGCGGCGAAGGACGCGAAGGCCTCCAAGGCTGCCAAGCCCTGACCCACCCGCATCGATGCAACGCAAAGCCGCCTTCGGGCGGCTTTTTCGTGCCTGCACCAAGGCAGGGAAATGCCTCAGAGATGGCCCGGAATTTGCACGTATGCTCATTTTCGTTTTCACTTTCATACGTTCCGGAGCGCTCCATGAATCACAAGTTCGGCATTGCCCTCGCTGGCCTGACCCTCGGCGCCGCAGCCTTCGCGCAGACCAAGTGGGACCTGCCCACCGCCTACCCCGCGACCAACTTCCACACGGAGAACATCACCCAGTTCGCGAGCGATGTCGACAAGGGCAGCGGCGGCAAGCTCAAGATCACGGTGCACGCCAACGCGTCGCTCTTCAAGGCGCCCGAAATCAAGCGTGCGGTGCAAGGCGGACAGGCGCAACTCGGCGAAATCCTCTTGGTGAACTACCAGAACGAGTGGCAGATGTTCGGTGCCGACGGCATTCCGTTCCTGGCCGACAGCTACGACGCCGCCTGGAAGCTCTACCAGGCGCAAAAGCCGGTACTCGAAAAAAAGCTGGCCGAGCAAGGCATCCAGTTGCTCTACACGGTGGCATGGCCGCCGCAGGGCATCTTCGTGAAGAAGGAGATCGCCTCCGCCGCCGACCTGAAGGGCGTGAAGTGGCGCGCTTACAGCCCCGCCACCGCGCGCATCGGCGAACTCGTCGGTGCGCAGCCCGTCACCGTGCAGCAGGCCGAGTTGTCGCAGGCCATGGCCACCGGCGTGATCGAGTCGTACATGTCCTCGGGCTCCACCGGCTACGACACCAAGACCTATGAGTACATCAAGAACTTCTACGACACCCAGGCGTGGCTTCCGAAAAACGCGGTGCTCATGAACAAGAAGGCCTTCGACGCACTCGACAAGCCCACGCAGGACGCGGTGCTCAAGGCCGCGGCGGACGCGGAGAAGCGCGGATGGGACCTTTCCAAGAAGAAGAACATCGAGTACCTGGACCTGCTCAAGAAGAACGGCATGACGGTGCACGTGCCCTCGGCGCAACTCAAGGCCGACATGAAGAAGGTCGGCGAAACCATGATCAAGGAGTGGACCGAGAAGGCCGGTGCCGAGGGCCAGGCCGTCGTCGACGCCTACAGGAAGATGTGAGGCGGACGCGAGCACCCGATGCGCAAGACGCTTGATCTTCTCTACATGGGCGCTGCCGCACTGGCGGCGCTTTTCATGATCGGCCTGCTGGTGATGGTTCTGCTGTCCATCCTCGGCCGCCAGCTGCACTTCAACATTCCCGGCATCGACGCCTACGCAGGCTACCTGATGGCCGGCGCGGGCTTCCTGGCGCTCGCGCACACGCTCAAGCGCGGCGAGCACATCCGCGTGACGCTGGTGCTGCAGCACCTGTCGCCCGCGGCGCAGCGCTGGCTCGAGCGCTGGGCCATGGGCGCCGCGACGCTGCTCGCGCTGCTCTTTGCCTGGTACAGCGTGCGGCTGGTCTGGCAATCGCTCGATTACCACGACATTTCCACTGGCAACGACGCCACGCCGCTATGGATGCCCCAGCTGTCGATGGCACTGGGCACCATCGTCTTCGCCGTCGCTTCGCTGGACGAGTTCGTGATCGAGTGGCGCGGCCGCCCCGCCAAGCCGGTCGAGACGGAGGCGCTTCGCCATGAGTGACATCGCCGTTGCAGGCCTCCTGATCGCCGCGCTGTTCCTCATCCTGGGCAGCGGCGTCTGGATCGGCCTCACGCTCTCGGGCGTGGCATGGATCGCCATGCAGATCTTCTCGTCCCGCCCGGCCGGGGACGCCATGGCCGTGACCATCTGGGGCTCTGCCTCGAGCTGGACGCTGACGGCGCTGCCGCTGTTCGTGTGGATGGGCGAGATCCTGTTTCGTACACGGCTCTCGCAGGACATGTTCAAGGGCCTCTCGCCCTGGATGCAAAGCCTGCCGGGCCGGCTGCTGCACACCAACGTGGTGGGCTGCGCGGTGTTCGCCGCGGTGTCCGGCTCCAGTGCGGCCACCTGCGCCACCATCGGCAAGATGAGCCTGCCCGAACTCAAGCGCCGCGGCTACCCCGACGACATGGTCATCGGCACGCTGGCAGGCGCCGGCACGCTCGGCCTCCTGATCCCGCCCTCGATCATCATGATCGTCTACGGCGTGAGCGCGGACGTGTCGATCGCGCGGCTCTTCATCGCGGGCATCATCCCGGGCATCCTGCTCGCGCTGCTGTTCTCGGGCTACATCGTGTTCTGGGCGCTGCGCCATCCCGACCGCGTGCCGCCGGCCGACGCGAAGCTGCCGTTCATGGAGAAGCTGAAGGCCTCGATGTCGCTGATCCCCGTGGCGCTGCTGATCCTGTCGGTGCTCGGCTCCATCTACGCGGGCATCGCCACGGCCACGGAGGCCGCGGCCGTCGGCGTGGTCGGCGCGATGGTCATCTCGGGTGCGCAAGGCTCGCTCACATGGCGCAGCTTCAAGGAAGCGGTGCTCGGCGCCACGCGGCTGTACTGCATGATGGCGCTGATCCTGGCGGGCGCGGCCTTCCTCACGCTGGCCATGGGCTACATCGGCCTGCCGCGGCACCTGGCCGAATGGATCGGCTCGCTCGGCCTGTCGAAGTTCCAGCTGATCGTGATGCTCGCCGCCTTCTACGTCGTGCTGGGCTGTTTCCTCGACGGCATCTCGATGGTGGTGCTGACCATGGGCGTCATCATGCCGACGGTCACCGCCGCGGGCATCGATCCGGTCTGGTTCGGCATCTTCGTCGTGCTGGTGGTCGAGATGGCGCAGATCACGCCGCCGGTGGGCTTCAACCTGTTCGTGCTGCAGGGCATGACGGGCAAGGACCTGCTCTACATCGCGCGCGTGACACTGCCGATGTTCTTCCTGATGGTGGCGGCGGTGCTGATCATCTACTTCGTGCCGCAGCTGGTGACCTGGCTGCCGCAGCAGATGGCACCCTGAAACGGTGCGCCAGCGCGCTGACAATCACCGCATGCTTCTTCCGATTCTTGCGATCTGCGTCGGCGCCTCGATCGGCGCTCTGGCCCGCTGGGGCCTGGCCCTCTGGTTCGGCGTCGGGGGCCTCATGCCATGGGGCACGCTGGCGGCCAACCTGATCGGCGGCTATCTCATCGGCATCGCCATCGCTGCCTTCCAGCTGCTGCCCGACCTGGACCCGGTCTGGCGGCTCGCGCTGGTGACCGGCTTCCTCGGGGGCCTCACCACTTTCTCGAGCTTCTCGGCCGAGGTCACGACCATGCTGCTGGAGGGCAGGCTCGGCGTGGCCATGGTCACGGCCGCGGCCCACCTGGGCGGCTCGCTCTTTTTCACCTGGCTAGGCATCCGCACGGTTCAGGCCTTCTCGGCCTGAACGTCGCACGAAAACTGCCTTATGTCCTGCGGTTATAGATAGGCCCCTTCAAGGGGTCGATCGATAGAATTGACCCCAATGCCCCTGGTCTTTCTCGTCGCCCTCCCCTTCATTGCCAGCGTGCTGGCCGCGTTGATGCCCTCCAACGCGCGCAACAGGGAGTCGACACTCGCGGGCCTCGTCGCGCTGGGCTGCGCCATCCAGACCGCCTGGTTCTTCCCGCAGATCGCGCACGGCAACGTGCTGCGCCAGGAGATCGACTGGCTCCCGGCCCTCGGCCTGAACCTCGTGTTCCGCATGGACGGCTTCGCGTGGCTCTTCTGCATGCTGGTGCTGGGCATCGGCGCGCTGGTGGTGCTCTATGCGCGCTACTACATGTCGGCCTCCGACCCGGTGCCGCGCTTCTTCTCGTTCTTCCTCGCGTTCATGGGCGCGATGATGGGCGTGGTGCTCTCGGGCAACCTCGTGCAGATGGTGCTGTTCTGGGAGCTCACCAGCCTCTTCTCCTTCCTCTTGATCGGCTACTGGCACCACCGGCGCGACGCGCGGCGCGGCGCGCGCATGGCGCTCACCGTCACCGGTGCCGGGGGCCTCTGCCTCCTGGCCGGCGTGCTGGTGCTGGGCCGCATCGTCGGCAGCTACGAGCTGGACGTGGTGCTCGCCTCGGGCGACCTGATCCGCTCGCACGCGCTCTACCCGGTCGCGCTGGTGCTGGTGCTGCTGGGCGCCTTCACCAAGAGCGCGCAGTTCCCGTTCCACTTCTGGCTGCCGCGCGCCATGGCCGCGCCCACGCCGGTGTCGGCGTACCTGCACTCGGCCACGATGGTGAAGCTGGGCGTGTTCCTCATGGCACGCCTGTGGCCCGTGCTCTCGGGCACCGAGCAGTGGTTCTGGCTGGTGGGCGGCGCGGGCGCGATCACGTTGCTGCTGGGCGGCTTCATCGCGATGTTCCAGCGCGACCTGAAGGCGCTGCTGGCGTACTCGACCATCTCGCACCTCGGCCTCATCACGCTGCTGCTGGGCCTGAACAGCCCGCTGGCAGCCGTGGCGGCGGTGTTCCACGTCATGAACCACGCGACCTTCAAGGCCTCGCTCTTCATGGCCGCGGGCATCATCGACCACGAGACCGGCACGCGCGACATCCGCAAGTTGAGCGGCCTGATGCGGCTCATGCCCATCACCGGCACGCTGGCCATCATCGCCAGCGCCTCGATGGCCGGCGTGCCGCTGCTCAACGGCTTTCTCTCGAAGGAAATGTTCTTCGCCGAGACGGTGTTCATCCAGGCCACGCCGTGGGTCGATTTCAGCCTGCCGGTCATTGCCACCATCGCGGGCATCTTCAGCGTGGCGTACTCCGCGCGCTTCGTGTTCGACGTGTTCTTCGGCCCGCCCTGCGGCGACGAGGTGCCCAAGCACCCGCACGAGCCGCCGCACTGGATGCGCGTGCCGGTCGAGCTGCTGGTGCTGGTGTGCCTCGTGGTCGGCGTGGTGCCGGCCTGGTCCGTCGGCCCGCTGCTGGCAGCAGCCGCGACGCCGGTCGTCGGTGGCACGCTGCCCGAGTACAGCCTGGCGGTGTGGCACGGTTTCAACCTGCCGCTCGTGATGAGCTTCGTGGCGCTCGCGGGCGGCGCGGCGCTCTACCTGCTGCAGCGCCGCCGCCGCGCCGGAGGCGGGCTGGCGCACACGCCGCTCCTGCACCGCTTCGACGGCCAGGTCATCTTCGAGCACCTGCTCGCGCTGCTGAGCGAAACCGGCCGCCGCAGCCGGCGCCTGTTCGGCACGCGCCGCATGCAGTCGCAACTGCTGCTGCTCGTGGCGGTGGCCGTGGCCGGCGCCGCGACCTCGCTCTGGACCACGCCCGCCGCCCCCGGCACGCGCGAACTGCTGCCCTTCTCGCCGATGTTCGCGATGATGTGGCTGATCGGCGGCACCTGCGCCCTCGCCGCCGCCTGGCAGGCCAAGTTCCACCGGCTCGCGGCGCTCATGCTGGCCTCGGGCGCCGGGCTCGTCTCGTGCGTGACGTACATCTGGTTCTCCGCGCCCGACCTCGCCCTCACGCAACTCGTGGTGGAGGCCGTCACCACCGTGCTGATCCTGCTGGGCCTGCGCTGGCTGCCGATGCGCAGCAAGGATGTCATCCAGCCCGCCCGCGCACGCCTTCGCCCCTGGGGCCGGCGCGGACGCGACCTGCTGGTCGCCACCGTCGCAGGCTGCGGCATGGCCGCGCTGGCCTGGGCGATGATGACGCGCAATTTCCCGCAGAGCATCTCGCCCTTCTTCCTGGAGCACGCGCTCACCGAGGGGGGCGGCACCAACGTGGTCAACGTGATGCTGGTCGACTTCCGCGGCTTCGACACCTTCGGCGAAATCACCGTGCTCGGCGTGGTGGCGCTCACCGTGTATGCGCTGCTGCGGCGCTTTCGCCCGGCCATCGAATCGATGGCGCTGCCGATCCAACAGCGCCAGCAGGTCGACGACGGCAGCAGCGACCTCCTGAACCCGCGCCTGGCCAAGGACAGCGCCGTCGGCTACCTGATGGTGCCGGCCGTGCTGGTGCGGCTGCTGCTGCCGCTGGCGGCGCTGGTGTCGGTCTACTTCTTCATGCGCGGGCACAACGCGCCGGGCGGCGGCTTCGTCGCGGGGCTGGTGATGTCGGTGGCGCTGGTGCTGCAGTTCATCGTCTCGGGCACCGAGTGGGTCGAGGAGCACCTGCGCATCTACCCGCGCCGCTGGATCGCCATCGGCCTCCTGTTCGCGCTGGCCACCGGCAGCGGCGCGGTGTTCTTCGGCTACCCGTTCCTCACCACGCACACCGCGCACGTGCACCTGCCGGTGCTGGGCGAGATCCACGTGCCCAGCGCCCTGTTCTTCGACATCGGCGTGTTCGCGCTGGTGCTCGGCGCCACCATGCTGATCCTCACCGCGCTGGCCCACCAGTCCATCCGCAGCCACCGCTGGGCCGCCGAGCAGGCCGAAAAAGAAGCGCAGCAGGCCGAATCCGAAGCCGTGGAGGGAGCGCACTGATGGAAATCGTGCTCGCCCTGGCCATCGGCGTGCTCACCGGCTCGGGTGTCTACCTGCTGCTGCGCCCGCGGACCTTCCAGGTGATCATGGGACTGACCCTGATCTCGTATGCGGTCAACCTCTTCATCTTCAGCATGGGCCGGCTCAAGGTCGACAGCGAGCCGGTGCTCATCAACGGCATCGAATCGACGCTGGCCAACACGGCCGACCCGATGCCGCAGGCGCTGGTGCTCACGGCCATCGTGATCGGCTTTGCGATGACGGCGCTGTTCCTCGTCGTCATGCTCGCCTCGCGCGGCCTGACGGGCACCGACCATGTGGACGGTGAAGAGCGCAAGGAGGCGGAATGAGCGTCGCACGGCCGCCCGAAGGCGCGGGCCCCCTTGAGGGGGTTGGCGCTGCACACGCAGTGGCAAGCCTGGGGGCGGACCAATGACAGAGGTCTTCCACCTGCTCGACCGGTTCCTGGAATTCAGCATGCCGCACCTGGTGGCGGTGCCGATCCTCGTGCCGATGCTCACCGCCGCGCTCATGCTGCTGCTGGGCGAGAACCGCCGGCGCACCAAGTCCGCGCTGAGCGTGGTCTCGGGCCTGGTCGGCCTCCTGGCCGCGCTCGCGCTGCTGCGCTGGGTGAACGCGCCCGACACCGGCGGCGGCCCCGGCTCCATCGGCGTGTACCTGCCCGGCAACTGGCGCGCACCTTTCGGCATCGTGCTGGTGGCCGACCGGCTCTCCACGATGATGGTCGCGCTCACGGGCGTCATCGCCTTCGCCGCCTCGATCTATTCCACCTCGCGCTGGGACCGCGCGGGCGTGCACTTCCACCCGCTGCTGCAGCTGCAGCTCATGGGCCTGAACGGCGCATTCCTCACGGGCGACCTGTTCAACCTGTTCGTGTTCTTCGAGGTGATGCTCGCCGCTTCCTACGGCCTCCTGCTGCACGGCTCGGGGCGCCTCAGGGTGCAGGCGGGGCTGCACTACATCGCGATCAACCTGGCGGCTTCCTCGCTGTTCCTGATCGGCGCGGCCATCCTCTACGGCGTGACCGGCACGCTCAACATGGCCGACCTGGGCGTGCGCATCGCCGAACTCGCGCCGGGCGACCGCGGCCTGGTGCATGCGGCGGCGGCCATCCTTGCGACCGCGTTCTTCGCCAAGGCGGGGGCCTGGCCACTCAACTTCTGGCTGGTGCCGGCGTACAGCGCGGCGGTGTCGCCCGTGGGGGCCGTGTTCGCATTGCTCACCAAGCTGGGCGTCTATACGGTGCTCAGGCTCTGGACCGTGCTCTTCGCGCCCGACACCGGCGACTCGGCCGCCTTCGGGCAGGCCGCGCTGGTGGGCATAGGCCTGGCGACGCTGTTCGTCGGCGCCATCGGCATCGTCGGCACGCAGCGGCTGTCGAACCTCGCGGGCTTCAGCGTGCTGGTGTCGGCCGGCACCTTGCTCGCGGCGGTCGGCCTCGGGCAACCGGATGTGTGGGCGGGCGCGCTCTACTACCTCCTGAGTTCGACGCTGGCCGTGAGCGCCTTCTTCCTGCTGATCGACATGATCGAGCGCTGGCGCAACGCCGGCATGAGCGTCGCGCCGCACGAGGCGGCGGGCAACGCGCCCTTCCTGGCCGAAGACCTGAGTGCCATGTCAGACGTGAACCTGGACGACGAGGCGCAGGCGCTCTACGGCCGCGCGATTCCCGCCGGCGTCGCGTTCCTGGGCCTGAGCTTCATGGGCTGCACGCTGCTGCTCGCGGGCCTGCCGCCGCTGTCGGGCTTCGTCGGCAAGTTCGCGATGCTCTCGGGGCTGCTCGGCGCGAACGGCGTGGCGACCGCAGGCTGGATCTTTCTTGCGCTCCTGATCGTCTCGGGCTTTCTCTCGTTGATCGCGTTGAGCCGCACCGGCATCCGCCACTTCTGGACGCAGCCGCATCCCACGATGCCTTCGCTGCCCGCGCTCGAAGTGCTGCCGGTGGCGGCGCTGCTCGCGGCCTGCGTGGCGCTGACCGTGTGGGCCGAGCCTGTCATGCAGCATGCCAAGGCCACCGCCAACGGCCTGAAGAACCCCGAGACCTACCGCAACGCCGTGATGGGCGCCACGCAGGTGCCCAACCCGGTGGTGGCGCCCGCCAAGGTGCCGGTGAAGGGAACCGCGCCATGAAGCGCTGGATTCCGTCGCCGCCGCTGTCGTTCGCGCTCTTCATCGTCTGGCTGCTGCTCAACCAGTCGCTGGACGCCGCCACGCTGCTCATGGCGCTGGTGCTGGCCATTGCCGTGCCGCTGCTCACCAAGGGCCTGCGCCCCGCCACCGTGCGCATGCGCAAGCCCGGGGTCGCGCTGCGGCTGTCGTTCGTCGTCACCTTCGACATGCTGAAGTCGGCCTTCGACGTCGCACGGCTGATGCTCACGCGCCGCAGTTCGCGCATCGCTTCGAGCTTCGTGCAGATCCCGCTCGATATGCGCGACCCCAACGGCCTGGCGGTGCTGGCCATGATCATGTGCCTCACGCCCGGCACTGCCTGGGGCGAAGTGGCGTTCGACCGCAGCACGCTGCTGATCCACGTGTTCGACCTGGACGACGAAGCCGCCTTCGTCGCGATGATCAAGTCGCGCTACGAGCGCCCGCTGATGGAGATCTTCGAATCATGACGCCGATCCTTTTCTGGGCCCTGAAGGCCGCGCTCTTCCTGCTCGCGGTGGCCATGCTCTGCGCGCTCTCGCGATTGCTGATCGGTCCCTCCGCGCAAGACCGCGTGATGGCGCTGGACTGCCTCTACGTGAACGGCATGCTGATGATGCTGGTGCTGGGCATCAACTACGCGAGCAATGTCTACTTCGAGGCCGCCTTGCTGGTGGCGATCTTCGGCTTCGTCGGCTCGACGGCGATGGCCAAGTTCCTGCTGCGCGGGGAGGTGATCGAATGAGCGCCGCGCCGGGCCGCCCCAAGCAAGCGAACGCCCCCTCGGGGGGCAGCGAGGACACGAAGTGCCGAGCGTGGGGGCATCCATGACGGATTTCATCATCGGGCCGCTGCCGCTCTGGGCCGAGATCGTCACCGCCGTGTTCGCCGTGCTGGGCGCGGCCTTCGCGGCCATCGGCTCCTTCGGGCTCGTGCGGCTGCCCACCTTCTTTCGCCGCATCCACGCGCCCACGCTGGGCGCGACGGTGGGCGTGTGGTGCATGACGATCGCCACCATCGTCTACTTCTCGGTGCAGGGGTACAGCCTGTTCCTGCACGCGATATTGATCGTGCTGTTCATCGCGCTCACCGCGCCGATCACCACCATCTTCCTGATGCGCGCGGCGCTGTTCCGCGAACGGCAAAAGGGCGGCAACGTGCCGCCCCAGGCGAAGTCGGGCTGACGAAAAAGCTTCGCGAAGCGCCCCGCTTCAGTTGGGCGCCATGCGCACGCTCTTGTCGAGGAATTCGTTGGTGAAGAGCGTCGCGGGGTCGTAGGGCTTGTCGATGCCGATCAGCGAGGACACCAGTTCGTAGTCCGCCTTCACGCGCTTGTCGTCGAAGGCGCCGAGCGCCACCTTGGTGGTGGTGTCGTCGCGCATCAGCTGCTTGATGCGGTTCCACTGGTCGCGCTGGTTGTCGGGCGCAAGGCCGCTCACGCTGGCCGTGAGCGCCTGCAGGCAGGGGTCGAACTCCTTCACGCAGGCGTCGTAGGCACGCTGCGTCACCGCCACGAACTTCTTCACCTGCGCCGCGTTCTTCGCCAGGTAGGCGCCGTTCACGATCAGCGAGTTGCCGTACACGTTCACGCCGGCATCGCGCCAGGGCTGAAAGCCCAGGTCGGCGCCGAACTCACGCGCCTTCAGGTCGTGCTCGTTGTAGAAGTCGCTGATGATGTCGACCGACTTGCTCTTGAGCGCCGCCACCTTGGCCTGCGGGCTCACGTTCACGAAAGTCACGCTCGCCGGATCGAGCCCCACCTTCTTCGCGAAGGCCGGCCACATCAGGCGCGCCGCGTCGCCCGGCGGGTTGCCGATCTTGCGGCCCGCGAAGTCCTTGGGCCCCGTGATGCCCGACGACTTGAGCCAGTAGAAGCCCTGCGGGCTGTTGGCGTAGATCACCATCACCGCCTTCACGTCGGCGCCCTTGCCCTTGGCCTGGATGGCGGTGGGCAGGTCGGAAATGCCGAGCTCGCTGCCGCCCGTGCCCACGCGCTGCGCGGACACCGCCGAGCCCTTGCCGGCCTCGATGTTCAGGTCGATGCCCGCCTCGCTGTACCAGCCCTTGGCCTTCGCGTAATAGATCGGCGCATGGTCGGCCGTGGGCGTCCAGTTGAGCGTGAGGCCCATGGCATCGGCCGCGAAGGCGGCGGGAATCGAGGCCATCAGCATCGCGGTGGCGCCGAGGGCCGGCAGCAGCTTTTTCATGCGGGTCGCTCCAAAAGAAGGTAAAAACAGAACCTGAAATTTATATTACCAACTGTTTGGTTGATAGGCAATCGAGACAGCCCCGGCCACGAGACAGAATCCATCCACCATGCCCGCACCCTCTTCCCCCCCCGTCGCCACGGCCCCTGTCGCGGTCACCAAGCGCGAGCGCGACCCGGCCTCCGCCAAGCAGGCGCTCATCGCCGCCGCCGTGGCCGAGTTCGCCACCAAGGGCTTCGCGGGCGCGCGCGTCGATGAGATCGCCTCGGCCGCGGGGGTCAACAAGCAGCTCGTCTATCACTACTTCGACCACAAGCAGGGCCTGTACCTGGTGGCGCTCGAGTCGGTCTACGCCGAGATCCGGGAGAAGGAAAAGAAGCTCACGCTCGGCGCGCTGGAGCCCATGGAAGCCATGGCGCAGTTGGTCGCGTTCTCCTTCGACTACCTGGCCGAGCACCCCGAGTTCATCGCCCTCCTGACCGACGAGAACCGCAACCGCGGCGAGCACCTGCGCGCGTCGGAGCGGCTGCAGAAGATGCACTCGCCCTTCATCGAGATGCTCGAAGCCACGCTGGAGCGCGGCGTCGCTTCGGGCGTGTTCCGGCCCGACTTCGATGCGATCAACCTCTACATCTCGATCGCGGGCATCTCGTATTTCTTCTTCTCCAACAACCACACGCTGTCGGCCATCTTCGGCAAGGCGCTGGACTCGCGCGGCGCGCTGCTCAAGCGCCGGCGGCACGTGGTGGAGTTCGCGCTGAACGCGCTGCGTCCCTGAAAACCCTCGCCCTCGAAATTTATCAACCAGTTGGTTGACTCGGGTCGGCGCGAATCCTATGATTCGCCGCATTGCTTTCCAAGCCCAAGACCCAGGAATCGAGATGACGGCACCTGACAGCGCGCTGGCGCCCCCTGCTCCCGCGCCCCGCTCGGACGTTTCGCCGGCTTCGGGCGAGCGCCCCGAATGGCAACGCTGGGCCGCCGTCGTCGCCGTGCATCTCGCGGGCCTTGCGCTGTGGGAGATCGTGGTGCGGGTCTTCGCGATCCAGTCGTTCATCCTGCCCGCGCCTTCCAAGGTGCTGGCCACGCTGGCCAACCCCAACTACAGCTGGCTCATGAACACCGGCGTCACTGCGCTGGAAGTGTTCGGCGGCTACGCGCTCGGGCTCGCGCTGGGCATCCTCTGCGCCCTGCTCTTCATCACCAGCCGCCGGCTGATGCTGCTGGTGTTTCCGCTCCTGGTCACGCTCAACATGATTCCCAAGGTGGCGATGGGGCCGCTGGTCATCGTGTGGTTCAGCTACGGCATCGGGCCGAACATCCTCATCACCTTCAGCCTGTGCTTCTTCCCGATCCTGCTGACCACCATCCGCGGCCTCAACGAGACCGAGCCCGAGCTGCTGGACCTCGTGCGCGCGCTCAAGGGCTCGCGCTGGCAGCTCTTTCGCTACATCCAGCTGCCGGGCTCGCTGCCCTACGTGTTCTCGGGCATGAAGGTCGCGACCATCCTCGCCGTGGCCGGCGCGGTGGTCGGCGAATTCATCGCCTCCGAGCGCGGCCTGGGCTACCTGATGATCCAGGTCCAGGCCTCGCTGGACACGCCCGCGGTCTTCATGGCCGTGCTGCTCATCACGGGCCTGGGCGTTCTGCTCTATCTGCTGGTGCTCCTGCTGGAGCGCCTCTTCATCACCCAGGACGCAAGAATCCAATGACCACACCCGCAGTCCTCGACGACCTCGCCTTTCCCGAGCGCTTCGAGACCGAAGCCGCGCTCGAAGACTATCTGGCCACGCCCTCGCGCGACCTCGTGCGCGACATGGCGCGCATCGATGGTGACCTGATGATTCTGGGCGTGGGCGGCAAGATGGGCCCGACCCTCGCGCGCCTGGCGAAAAACGCGATGCCCGGCCGCCGCGTGATCGCCGTGGCGCGCTTCAGCGAAGCCGGTGTGCGCGAAGCGCTGCAAGCGCACGGCATCGAGACCATCGCCTGCGACCTGCTCGATCGCACCGCCATCGCCGCACTGCCGCAATGCGCCAACGTGGTCTTCATGGCCGGGCGCAAGTTCGGCGCGGACGCCAACAACCCGCTCACCTGGGCCATGAACGCGCACGTGCCCGCGCTGGTGGCCGAGCACTTTCGCGCCTCGCGCATCGTCGCCTTCTCGACCGCCTGCGTGTACCCCTTCGTGCCGGTGATCGGCCAGGGCGCGAGCGAGAGCGATGCGCCCAACCCGCCCGGCGAGTACGCCAACTCGTGCGTCGGCCGCGAGCGCATGTTCGAGTATTTCTCCCAGCAGCACGGCACGCCCGGCCGGCTGTTCCGCCTGAGCTACGCCATCGACCTGCGCTACGGCGTGCTGGCCGACGTGGCGCTCAAGGTGTGGCGTGGCGACGCGGTCGACGTCACCATGGGCCACGTCAATGTGATCTGGCAGGGCGATGCAAATTCGCAGGCGCTGCGCTGCCTCGCGGCCGCCACGGTGCCGACCTCGCCGCTCAACGTGAGCGGGCCCGAGACCACATCGATTCGCTGGCTCGCCGAAGAGTTCGCGCGGCAGTTCGACAAGCCCGCGACGATCAGCGGCCAGGAAGCCCCGACCGCCTGGCTCATGAACACCGGCGAAGCAGAGCGCCTGTTCGGCTACCCGCGCGTGCCGCTCGCCCAGCAGATCCGCTGGGTCGCCGACTGGATCTCGCGCGAGCAGCGCCAGTACGGCAAGCCGACCAAGTTCGAATCGCGCGACGGAAAGTACTGACGCCGTGGCCACGCCCGCTGTCCAGACGCTCACGTCGATCACGCCGGCCATCGCGCCGATGCTCGACGCGCTGGTCGCAGCCAGCGGCTGGAACCAGACGGCGCGCGACTGGCAGCTGTTCGAGCGCCTGGGCACGGTGCATGTGATTCGCGACGATCGGGGCGTCGTCGTCGCCAGCGGTGCGGTGCTGCCGATGGAGGGCGTGGCCTGGATCAGCATGGTCCTCGTGATGCCCGCCGCGCGTGGACAGGGCCTGGGCCGCACGGTCTTCGCGCACTGCCTGCAGCAGGTGAAGAACGCCGGCCTCGTCGCGATGCTCGACGCCACGCCGCAGGGCGAGCCGCTCTACGCCAGCTTCGGCTTCGCGCCGCTGTGGCGGCTCACGCGCTGGGTGCGCGAAGCGGGCCCCGATGCTGCGGCAACGCTGTCCGCCGACAAGCCCGCGATCCAAGGCCTTGCCGCGCTCGACGCGCAGGCCCTGGGCATCGCCCGCCCCGCCGTGCTCGCCGACCTGCTCGACCGCGAAGGCAGCCGGTGCGTGCGCAGCGGCGTGGCCGTCGGCCTCGTCCGCGCAGGCCGCACGGCCCACCAGATCGGGCCGCTCCTGTCCGCCCAGGAACAAACCGCCGCCGCCTTGCTGCCGGACGTGGCACGCAACCTGACCGGCCGCATCTACGTCGACATTCCCGACGGCCGTCCCGTCATGGCAGAAGCACTGCGCGATGCAGGCTTCTCGCCGCAGCGCGGCTTCGCGCGCATGGCGCTGGCCACGCGCGACGGCACCGCACCGCCCCTCGGGCAACCCGCCTTCATCCACGCCATCGCCGGCCCCGAGTTCGGCTGAGGACACACCAGATGCCATTGAACCGCTCCGACCTCCCCGCCGACGTTCTTGCGCTGCTGTCGCAAGGCACGGTGATTCCCGCGCATCCCCTCGCGCTCGATGCCTCGCGCCAGTTCGACCGCAAGCGCCAGCGCGCGCTGACCCGCTACTACGTCGATGCCGGCGCCGGCGGCCTCGCGGTGGGCGTGCACACCACGCAGTTCGCGATCCGCGAGCGCGGGCTCTATGCCACGGTGCTCGAAGCCGCGATGCAGGACCGCCTCGCATGGGGCGACCGCCCGATGGCCATGATCGCCGGCCTTTGCGGCCCGACCGCGCAAGCGCAGGGCGAGGCGCGCACAGCAGTCTCTCTCGGCTATCACGCAGGGCTGCTGAGTCTCGCCGCGCTCGCGGGCTCGTCGGAAGATGCGCTCATCGCGCATTGCGAAGCAGTGGCGCAGGAGATCCCGCTGATCGGCTTCTACCTTCAGACCGTGGTCGGCGGGCCGATCCTGTCGAGCGACTTCTGGCGGCGCTTCGCATCGATTCCGAATGTGCTCGCCATCAAGGTCGCGCCGTTCAACCGCTACCGCACCATCGACGTGGTGCGCGGGCTGGTCGACGCGCGCGCCGAAGAACGCGTGTTCCTCTACACGGGCAACGACGACCACATCGTGCTCGACCTTGCGCTGCCCTTCGCCGCGATGCGCGACGGCGCACCGGTGCAGGTGCGCTTTCGCGGCGGGCTGCTCGGCCACTGGTCGGTATGGACGTCCAGCGCCGTGAAGCAGTTGCAATCGATCAAGGCCGAACTCGCGGCCAACGGCGGCGCACTAGGCCCGGACCTCCTCGCCCTGGATTCGCGCGTGACCGACTGCAACGCCGCCTTCTTCGACGTGGCGAACAACTTCCACGGCTGCATCGCGGGCTGCCACGAGGTGCTGCGCCGCCAGGGCTTGCTCGAAGGCATCTGGTGCCTCGATGCGGCCGAAGGGCTGGGCCAGGGACAGTCGGAAGAAATCGACCGCGTCTACCGCCAGCACGGCGACCTCGGCGACGACGCCTTCGTGCGCGACAACCTCACGCGGTGGCTGGCATGAGCGCCGTGCTGCAAACGGTGCAGGACGCGCCGCTCATCCGCATGCGGCAGTTGCGCAAGGTCTACCGCAAGCGCAACGAGGAATTCCTTGCCGTCTCCGATGTCACGATGGATGTGAACGACGGCGATCTCATCTCGCTGGTCGGCCCCTCGGGCTGCGGCAAGTCGACGCTGCTCAAGATTCTTTCGGGGCTGCACGGCCACGACGGCGGCACGCTCGAAATCGGCGGCCCCGACGGCCGCGGCTTCAACGCGGGCCGCGATGTCGGCATGGTGTTCCAGCAGCCCCTGCTGCTCAAGTGGCGCACCATTCTTGAAAACGTGCTGCTGCCCGCCGACATCCTCGGGCTGGAGCGCCGCGCCGCCACGAAGCGTGCGCACGAGCTGCTCGAGATGGTCGGACTGACGGGCTTTGCCGACAAGCTGCCCTACGAACTCTCGGGCGGCATGCAGCAGCGCGCCGCGATCGCGCGCGCATTGATCCACGACCCGAAGCTGGTGCTGATGGACGAGCCCTTCGGCGCGTTGGACGCATTGACGCGCGAGAAGATGAACCTGGAAATGCTGCGCATCTGGGCGCAGAGCCGCAAGACCTTCATCGTGGTGACGCACAGCATCCAGGAAGCGGTGTTCCTGGGTTCGCACTGCGCGGTGCTCACGGCCGGGCCGGCGCGCATGGCCGACTTCTTTCCCATCGACCTGCCGGAGCCGCGCAAGCTGCACGTGAAGACCAGCCCCGAGTTCGGCGAGTACGTGCGCAGGATCTACGACCTGCTGGGCGTCGAATAGCCCGCGAAACAGCGCGCCCGCGGGGTCTTCAGCTCATCGCGAGCTGCTGCATGCCCTTGGCGCGCGCCACTTCCACTTCGCGCGGCAACGTGACTGCGTTTTTTACCGCAAGAATTTCCGCCATCACACTGACCGCGATCTCGGGCGGCGTCTTGCTGCCGATGTAGATGCCGATCGGGCCGCGCAGCCGCGCGAGCGACTCGGCCGTCTGGTCGAAGTGCTCGATCATGCGGTCGCGCCGCGCCTCGGCATTGCGGCGCGAGCCGATGGCCCCCACGTAGAAGGCCTCGGTCTGCAGCGCCTCGAGCAGCGCGAGGTCGTCCAGCTTGGGATCGTGCGTGAGCGCGACCACGCAGCTGCGGCGGTCGGGCCTGAAGGCCAGCACCGCGTCGTCGGGCATCTCGGTGGTGATCGTCACGCCCGGCAGGGACCACGCGGTGCGGTACTCGGCGCGCGGGTCGCACAGCGTGACCGCGAAGCCGCTGAACTTGGCCATGGTGGCCAGGTATTCGGCCAGCTGGCCGGCGCCGATCAGGAGCATGCGGTACTCGGGGCCGAAGGTGTTGGTGAGCTCGGTGTCGTCCACCTTGAGCTCGTCGGGTGCGGTGGCTTCGGCGAGCTTCACGGCGCCCGTTGCGAGCGTCACCGTGCGCTGCATGAGCCGGCCTTTTTCGAGTTCGGCCACCAGGGTGTCGAGCGAAGCCGCGTCGGGGTCGTATTCGAGCAGCAGTTCGAGCGTGCCGCCGCAGGGCAGGCCGAAGCGGTGCGCCTCGTCGGCGGTGATGCCGTACTTCACCAGCGCGGGCGGCGTGCCCGGGGGCACGTCTTCGCCGTTGCCGTGCGCGTGGCTGTAGCGCGCGATCAGGTCGTCCTCGATGCAGCCGCCCGAGACCGACCCCACCACCGCGCCGTCATCCGCCAGCGCCATGATCGAGCCGACCGGCCGCGGCGACGAGCCCCAGGTGCGCACCACCGTGGTCAGCAGCGCGCGCTTGCCGGCCTGCCGCCAGTCGCGCAGCGTGCGCAGCACCATGACATCGAGGTTTTCCATGGCGTGGTCCGTCTCTAGCCGGCGTCGCCCGGTGTGGCGGGCGCGTCCTTGCCGGCCTCGTCGTCCTTCTTGCCGAGGCCGATCTTCTTCATGAAGCCGGACATGACGCCGGCCTTCTCTGCAGGCGCTTCGGCGGATTCGGCGGCGACGGCGGGCGGCGGGCCGTAGCGGCTCTGCATCTCGGCCTCGAAGCGCTTGAAGAAATCGTCGGCGGTGGACTTGGCGGCACCGTCGATCAGGCGCTGGCCCAGCTGGGCGATCTTGCCGCCGACCTGCGCCTGCACGGTGTAGTCGAGTTCGCAGCCGACGGGAATCAGCGCGGCCTCCGCGGGCGCGGCATCGACGGGCGCAGCTTCGACGATCGGTGCGGCTTCCCCGCCCTCTGCAGCCGGTGCGACCGCTGCCGCTTCGACGGCGCCAGCCAGTGGCCGAAGCGTCACGCTCGACGACCCCTTGGCGAATCCCGCCACGCCGCCCTGCCCTTCGAAGGTGAGCTTGTAGCCATCGGGCGCCACGATGTCCGACAGCACCACCTTGCCGCTGAACTTGGCCGACACCGGGCCGATTTTCAGGGCGAGCGCCACGCTGTACTGGTTGTCGCCGGTGAGCTCGAACTTGTCGCAACCGGGAATGCACTTCTTGAGCGTCTCGGGATCGTTGAGCGCTTCCCAGGCCTGTTGTTGTGTGACGCCGAGGTGGCGGTTTCCGAGCATTTCCATGGTGGGTCTTCCTTGTTGTCTTGCGGGGCCCTAGCGGCCAGACCGCATCAGCGCGGCGAGGCTGGCGGCCAGTTGTTCGAGGGCACTGAGATTGTGGACTGCGAGCATCGCGTCCGCATGGCGGTGCAGCACGGTGGCCCCACGTGCCAGAGGGGCGTAGCCCTGGAAGCGCAGCAGCGGGTTGAGCCACAGCAGCCGGCGCGAATGGCGCTTGAGCCAGAGCAACTCGTTCTCCAGCATGGCGGGCTCGCCGGTGTCCAGGCCGTCGCTGATCACCAGCACCAGCGTGCGGCGGCCCGTCAGGCGGCGCGCATGCGCATGCCGGAGTTCGGCCAGTGAACTGCCCAGCCGCGTGCCGCCCGCGAAATCGTCGATGGCCATGCTGGCCGCGCCGAGCATGGCGTCGGTATCGGCCAGACGGAAGGCGGGCGTCAGGTCGGTCAGCCGGGTGCCGAAGGCGAACACGTCGCGCCGCCCGGCCCTGCGGGTGGACGCATGCAAAAACGCCAGCAACAGGCGCGCATAGCGCTCCATCGAACCCGACACGTCGACCAGCACGAGAAGCGGCAGCGGCTGCTCGCGCCGGGCCAACCGCGGCAGGCGCAGGATTTCTCCGCCAGTGCGCGCCGCTTCGTGCAGCACGCCGGGCCAGTGCATGCGCGCATGCTGCTGGCCTGCGTCATTCGCCACGCGCAGCCGGCGCGAGGGCAACGAGGGAATCGGCAGCGTGACGTCGCGCGCGAGCCGTTCGACCAGCCGGTACTCGGAGGCGCCGAGCGCGTTGAAGTCCGCATGCTGCAGGCGCTGGCGGTCGCTCGACGTCATGGCGGCATCGAACTCGATTTCCTTGTCGGGCTTGGCGGCCGCCGCCGGCTTCGCGGGGTCGCGCGGCGCGGTCAGCGCCTCGCGCACGCGCGGCCGGCGCCTGGAGGGCTCGGCCTTGCCTTCGGCGCTGGGCAGCATCTGCGCGAGCAGCTTGTTCGCGAGCTCGGGGTCGCGAAACCACGCATCGAAGAGCTCGCGGAACACCATGCGGTCCTGCTCGCGGCTCACCATGACGGCTTCCATCGCGGCGCCCAGGTCCAGCTTGTCTTCCACGCCCACCAGCATGACCGCCTCGGCGGCGAGCGCGATGCGCATGGCATCGGTGCGCACGCCCGCGCGGCGCAGCGCACGGCCGAAGGCGGTGATGTTGCCGGCCAGCTTGCCGCTGCGGACGTCGCCGAGTTGCTGGATGCCGGCCATGCGGAGCCGCCTTGGTCTTCGGTCGCGCTCAGGGCGCGACCGGCTCCTCGGGCTTCAGCAGGTCGGACGCCAGCTCGCGCGTGAGCGCCGCCACGTCGTCGCGCTGCTTGAACAGGATGCCGGCCGTGTCGACCACCACTTCGGGGTCGAGCTCGACGGTGTCCAGCGCAATCAACGCCCTCGCCCACTCGACGCTTTCGGCAATGCCGGGCGCGCGCTGGAAGGCGTTGATGAAAGGCGCGTCGCGCAGCCGCGCGACGAACGCGGCCACCTGCGCGGAGAGTTTCTCGCCGGCCTCCGGCACCTGGGCCCGCACGATCGCCAGCTCGCGCTCGCGCTCGGGGTAGTCGAGCCAGTGGTAGAGGCAGCGGCGCTTGACCGCATCGTTGAGTTCGCGCGTGCGGTTGCTCGTGAGGATGGTGACCGGCGGCACGACGGCGCGCACCGTGCCCAGTTCGGGAATGCTCACCTGGTACTCGCCAAGGTATTCGAGCAGGAAGGCCTCGAAGGGCTCGTCGGCGCGGTCCACTTCGTCGATCAGCAGCACGGCGCCCGGTGCGGGCGTCTGCAGCGCCTGCAGCAGCGGGCGGCGGATCAGGTAGTGCGGCTGGTAGACCTCGGCCTCCACATCGCGCGCCGCGCCCGTGGCTTCGGCCGCGCGCATGTGCAATAGCTGCGCGGCGTAGTTCCATTCATAGAGCGCCTCGCGCTGCTCCAGCCCGTCGTAGCACTGCAGGCGCAGCAGCTCGCGGTTGAGCGCCTTGGACAGCGCCTTGGCCAGTTCGGTCTTGCCGACGCCGGGCTCGCCTTCGAGCAGCAGCGGCCGCTGCAGCTTGAGCGCGAGGAACACGGCGGTCGCCAGGCGGCGGTCGGCGAAGTAGCCGGCCTGCACCAGACCTTCGGAGAGGGCGTCGATGGTCGGAAAGATCATGGCGAAGCGTAGCGGAAGACGCGAGGGTGTCGCGCCTTCCGGCTTGCGGTTTGCTGCCCCGGCTCGTTCAGCCGAGGGCCTTGGTGACGGCGCGCTGCGTCAGCACGCTGATCAGGTTGGCCCGGTACGCTGCCGACGCATGCAGGTCGCTGTTGAGCTCGCTCGCATCGATCTTCACGGCCGCGGCGGCTGCCGCGGTGAAGCTCTTGTTGAGCGCATCTTCGAGCCCTGCATGGCGGAACACGCCGTTGCCCGCTCCTGTGACGGCCACCCGCACGCCGCTGTCGTACTGCGTGAGAAAGATGCCGACCAGCGGAAAGTGCGATGCCTTCTGGCGCAGCTTTTCGTACACCGCGCGCTTGGGAATCGGAAAGCGGATGGCGGTGATCAGCTCGTCTTCTTCCAGCGCCGTGGTGAACAGGCCCTGGAAGAAATCGTCGGCGGCAATCTCGCGCTTGGACGTGACGACCGTCGCGCCGGACCCCAGCACCGCGCTCGGGTAGCACGCTGCCGGATCGTTGTTGGCCACCGAGCCGCCGATGGTGCCCATCGCGCGCACCTGCCGGTCGCCGATGCGCGAGGCCAGGTCGGCGAGCGCCGGGAAGGCGGCTTTCACGTCGGCGTTGTTCGCCACGTCCAGGTGACGCGACATCGCACCGATGGTGATCGTGCTGCCGTCCTTCCTGATGCCGGTGAGTTCCTTGATGCCGCTCAGGTCCACCAGTTGCTCGGGCGCGGAGAGCCTGAGCTTCATGGAGGCGAGCAATGTCTGTCCGCCGGCCAGCGGCTTGGCGCCCGCCGCAGCGAGCTTGGCCGCATCGGCCACGGTGGTGGGCCGTTCGAGTGTGAAGGCGTACATGGGGTGTGATTCCTTCTGTGTTGTTATGGAGCGGGACGGCCTTGGGTGCTGGCGGCCAGCGAGGGCGCCTGCACGTCCTGCGGCGCGCTGCCCTTCTGCATGGCTTCCCAGACGCGGCTGGACGAAGCTGGCATGTCGAAATCCTTGACGCCCAGCGGCGCCAGCGCATCGAGCACCGCATTGATCACGGCCGGCGGCGAGCCGATGGCCCCCGCCTCGCCGCAGCCCTTGGTGCCCAGCGGGTTGTGCGTGCACGGGGTGCACACGGTGTCCAGCTTGAACTGCGGAAAGTCGCCTGCGCGCGGCATGGCGTAGTCCATGAAGCTGCCGGTGAGCAGCTGGCCGGTTTCGTGGTCGTACACGCAGTTCTCGATCAGCGCCTGGCCGATGCCCTGCACCAGCCCGCCATGCACCTGGCCCTCCACGATCATCGGGTTGATGATGGTGCCGAAGTCGTCCACCGCGGTGAAGCGGTCGACCTTCACTTCGCCGGTCTGCTTGTCGATCTCGACCTCGCAGATGTAGGTGCCGCCCGGGAAAGTGAAGTTGGTCGGATCGTAGAAGGCGGTTTCGTTCAGGCCCGGCTCCAGCTTGTCGAGCGGGTAGTTGTGCGGCACGTAGGCCGTGAGCGCCACCTGGCCGAACGGGATCTTCTTGTCGGTGCCCTTGACGGTGAACTCGCCGTTGGCGAACTCGATGTCGGCATCGCTGGCCTCCATCAGGTGCGCGGCGATCTTCTTGGCCTTGGTCTCGATCTTGTCGAGCGCCTTCATGATGGCGGCGCCCCCCACCGAGATGGAGCGCGAACCGTAGGTACCCATGCCGAAGGGCACGCGGCCGGTGTCGCCGTGCACCACGTCCACGTTGTCCACCGGAATGCCCAGGCGCGCCGCGACGACCTGCGCAAAGGTGGTTTCATGCCCCTGGCCGTGGCTGTGCGAGCCGGTGAACACCGTCACGCTGCCGGTCGGGTGCACGCGGATTTCGCCGCATTCGAAAAGCCCCGCCCGCGCGCCGAGCGCCCCTGCGATGTTCGACGGTGCGATGCCGCACGCTTCGATGTAGCTGGAGTAGCCGATGCCGCGCAGCTTGCCCTTGGCCTCGGTCGCCGACTTGCGCTGCGCATAGCCTTCGACATCGGCCAGCACCCGGGCCTTGTCCATGCAGGCATGGAAGTCGCCGGTGTCGTACTGCAGCGCCACCGGCGTCTGGTAGGGGAAGGTGGTGATGAAGTTGCGCTTGCGGATCTCGTCCTGCCCCAGGTTCATTTCCCAGGCGCAGCGCGAGACGAGGCGCTCCAGCAGGTACGTGGCCTCGGGCCGGCCCGCACCGCGGTAGGCATCGACCGGCGAGGTGTTGGTGAACCACGCATCGACCTCCACGTAGATCTGCGGCGTCGTGTACTGGCCCGCCAGCAGCGTCGCGTAGAGGATGGTGGGCACGGCGGTCGAGAAGGTCGAGAGGTACGCGCCGAGGTTGGCATCGGTGTGCACGCGCATCGCGAGGAACTTGCCGTCCTTGTCCATCGCCATCTCGGCGTGGCTCACGTGGTCTCGGCCATGCGCATCGGACAGGAAGCACTCCGAGCGCTCCGCCGTCCACTTGATGTTGCGGTTGAGCTGCTTGGCCGCCCAGGTGAGGCACACGTCTTCGGCGTACAGGAAGATCTTGGAGCCGAAGCCGCCGCCCACGTCGGGCGCGATCACGCGCACCTTGTGCTCGGGCAGGCCCAGCACGAAGGCCGTCATCAGGAGGCGCTCGACGTGCGGGTTCTGGTTCGACACATAGAGCGTGTAGTCGTCCGTGCCGCGGCTGTAGCTGCCGATGGCCACGCGCGGCTCGATCGGGTTGGGAATCAGCCGGTTGTTGACCAGGTCGAGCCTGGTGATGTGCGCGGCCGTGGTGAACACGTTGTCCACCGCCGCCTTGTCGCCCAGCACCCACTTGTAGCACTGGTTGTCGGGCGCTTCGTCGTGCAGCGTGGTGCTGCCGGTCTTCTTCGCGGCATCGGCCACGCTCACCAGCGCGGGCAGCACGTCGTAGTCGACCACCACCGCTTCGGCGGCGTTCTTGGCCTGCTCGACCGTCTCGGCCACCACCATCGCGACATGGTCGCCCACGTAGCGCACCTTCTTGATCGCCAGGATCGGGTGCATCGGCTCCTTCATCGGGGTGCCGTCGGGGTTGTTGATGAGCCAGCCGCAGGGCAGGCCTCCCATCTTTCCCTCGATGTCCTTGCCGCTGAAGATGCCGACCACGCCGGGCATCTTCAGAGCCTCGGCGATGTCGATGGACTTGATGGCGGCGTGGGCGTGCGGCGAGCGCACGAAGACCGCATGGCTCTGGTTGGCCAGCGTGATGTCGTCGGTGTAGTTGCCCGCGCCGGTCAGGAAACGGTAGTCTTCCTTGCGCCGCAGGGCCTCGCCGATATGGGGCAGGTTCGAGAAGTCGGAAGCACCCATGATGTTGCTCCCTTCACGCCGGGACGGTGGCTTTGACCGGGGTGCCCGAGGCCATGGCCTCGCCGCCCATCTTCACGGCCTTCACGATGTTCTGGTAACCCGTGCAGCGGCACAGGTTGCCGTCGAGCAGTTCGCGGATCTCCGATTCGCTCGACTTGGGGTGGTGGGTGCACAGGTCGATGGCGCTCATGACCATGCCCGGGGTGCAGAAACCGCACTGCAGGCCGTGGCACTCCTTGAAGGCCGCCTGCATGGGATGCATGGTGCCGTCGGCTTCGGCAATGCCCTCGATGGTGGTGATGTCGGCACCGGCCGCCTGGGCGACCAGCACGTTGCAGGACTTGACCGCCCGGCCGTTGACGTGGACCGTGCAGGCGCCGCATTGGGCGGTGTCGCAGCCGACGTGGGTTCCGGTGAGGTGGAGGTGCTCGCGGATCGCGTGCACAAGGAAGGTGTTTGGCGGTGCGTCGACCGTGACTGGGCGGCCGTTGACCTTGAAAGCTACCTGCATGTGGCTGTCTCCGTGAAAGGTGATGGCTTGTGGGGCGAAAGGCATCTTGGATGCCCACCTTTCGCACTATCCTAGGCAAAACCCTTGACACTTGCGCAGTGCCCGCGAAATTCTCAAAATGAAACAGCTTGCCGCCCGGTGAGCCAGGAAAAGCCGTCCCACACGCGCGAACCCACACGATGAATGCCCCTATCGTTTCGCCTCCTCCCGAGCGCTCCCTGGCCATTGCCCAAGCCCGGCGCGAGTTGCTCAACGGCGATATGCCGCGCGCCCGCAGCGCCCTGCGCATCGACCCCTGGATCACCCGCTCCTGGCAGCGCTGCATCGAGGCCGGACGCCGCCCGCAGCAGCGGGTGAGCTTCGACCCGGTGAGCCCGTCGGCCGTGCGCGAGCTGGCCGAGCGCAACCGGGCGCTGGTCGCGGCCGCCCGGCCGGTGATCGCCCGGCTGTCCCGCGCCATTGCCGACACACGCTATTTCGCGATCCTGACCGACGCCGACGGCATCGTGATCGACGTGGGCGCGCTGCCCGACGGCACCGACACCGCCAGCCGCTACGCGCGGGACATCGGCCGGATCGGGGTCGATCTCTCGGAACGCGCGATCGGCACCTCCGCCATCAGCACCGCGCTGGCCGAGCAGGAATCGGTGTGGCTGCACCGCGGCGAGCACTTCTTCGACGACACCAGCGTCTACAGCTGCGCCGGCGCGCCGCTCTTCGGGCCCCGGGGCGACTGCATCGGCATGCTCGACCTGAGCGGCGTGCAAACCGTGGAGCGGCCCGAACTGCGGCACCTGGCGGCCCTGTCGGCGCGCAGCATCGAGAACATGCTGGTCATGCAGGCCCCCTGCGAGCTCCGGCTGCACCTGGCCTGGCCCGGCCACCCGGCCAACGAGGCCACCGAGGGCCTGGTCTGCATCGACGCCAGCGGCAACGTCACCGGCGCCAACGCCACCGCGCGGCAGATGCTGCACCAGCCCCTGGCGCGCGGCCAGCACGCCCTGCACTTCAACGACCTGTTCGCGCTCCCGCTGCACATGATGTTCGACGCCGCCCGGCGCGGCGATGCGGCACTCGAAGTGCCGCTGTGGTCGGGCCTGCGGGTGCAGGTGCGGCCCCAGCGCGGCGGCAGCGGCGCGGCCGGTGCGGCGCCCGATGCGCGGCCGCGCCTGCGCGATGTGGAAACCGCGCTGATCCGCAAGGCCGTGGCCGATGCCCGCGGCAACGTGGCGGAGGCCGCGCGCACGCTGGGCATCAGCCGGGCGACGGTCTATCGCAAGCTCTGGCGCGGCCGGCCTGCCGGCGCGCCCGACTGAGCGACCGCGTTCAGCTTTCGTTCAGGCGCCGACCGGCACCTTGTCCAGGAAACCCGTCACCGACCGCAGCTTCCCCGCATCGATCTGCGCGAAGTCGGTGCCCTGGATCAGGTCTTGCGCACCGCTCGGGCCGAGCGTCCACGAAAAGCGCAGGTTGTCGCCGTGCGCCTCGGCCTTGCCGAAGAGGTTGAAGCGAAAGCCCGGGTAGCGCTGCTGCACCGCGCCGACCAGCGCGCTGATCTGCTCGCGGCCGCTGGCCTGGGCAATGGGGTCGACGTACTGCGCATCGGCGGTCCAGCCGGCCTCGATCAGCGCGGCGCGGCGCGCGCCATCGGTTTCGTTCCAGACGGCGATGTAGCGTTGGGCAATCGTGGCAGCGTCGTGTGCGGCGGTGTTCATGGCGAGCATTCCTTTTCGAGGGTTCGACCCGCAACATCGCGGGGTGAAGGAATGGTCGCGCCGCGACCGTCAGGCGTCGATGACGTGGGAGGTCATGGAATGCGGCTGCCGTAGCGGATGCTCGTGAGCGCGCCGTCCCGGAACAAGAGCATCGTCTCGAACTGTCCCGAGCCGGGGCGGTAGGTCCACTCCTCGGCCTGGTCGCAGCGGTTGTTGTTGACGATCACGGTCTGGCCACCGCCCGAGGACGACGACGGCGGGTTCACGATCACCTCGGGCTTGTTGCCGTCGGGCCTGGCGCAGAAGCTGTCCTTGAACACCGGCTCGCCGCACTTCTGCAGGATGGCGAACTTGGACTCGCCCCTCTGCGCGAAGTCGCGGTTGCAGTTCAGGGTCTGCGCCTCGGCCGGAACGACGGACGCGAGGGCCAGCCATGCGGCAGGAATCAGAAGGGATCGCTTCACGTGAATTTCCTTTTTCAGGAAGCGATGGTAGTGAGATTTCCCCCTCAGATTGCATCGAGCGGAAAGACCGGACGACGCACCTTGCCGAACGGGAACAGGCTGTAATCCGAACTGGTGACACCCGGGCTGTCGCACTCCACCAGCGCGGCAGAGAGCGGCTCGAACACCGGCCGGCAGTACATGCGCGACTTGAGCAGAAGAAAGCGTTCATTGCGCGGATCGAGCCCGGCGCATTCGAAGACGCCGATGTCCCACGGCTCCTGCGTGCGCTCGGTCACCACGATGCGCGCCGCGCCGATGTCGAACAGCACCGTGCGCCCCATGCTGCTGCGCTGGCCGGTGTAGGTGGGGCCGGTGATCACGTACTCGCCGTTGCTGATGGCGCGCACCGTGCCGGTCAGTTGCACCGGCGTCTTCGCAAGGCCGATGCCTTCGAGCGAGACCTTGTTGCCGAGCGCGACCGTCACCTGGGCGCCCTCGCCCGCGGCGATCAGCTCGGCCACGGCTTGGGGGTCGCACAACGGACCGACGCCGATGCCATGAAGGCCCTGTGCGAGCGCTTCCTGCAGCACGTCCATCGTGTCGCAGCTGCCGCCCGACATGCAGTTGTCGCCATGGTCCAGCAGCAGCACCGGGCGCGTGGCGCCGTCGGCGATCCGCTTCGCACGCGCGACCGATTGCGCGAGCGGCTCGCTGCGATAGACGAAGGCTTCGCGCTCTTCCCACATCCGACCGGCGATGCGGTCGGCCGTGGCCTGCGCGCGCTCGGGCGATTGCGCATCGACCACCACCACGCTCATGCAGGGCGCCTCGATGTCCGACAGCGAGAAGCCCGCGAAGATCGAGACCGCGAGCGACTCCGATTTTTCGGCCGCGCATGCGGCCTCGATGGCCCGCTGCATCGCGCCGGTGAACGACGCGCTGCGCAGCGTGTGCGCCATCAGCGGCAGCGGGTGCCAGCGCAGCGCGGGCTTGCTGCGCCCCGCGAGCAGGTCGAACAGCAGCCGGCCCGCGTGCTCGCCGGTCTCGTACATGTCGACGTGCGGATAGGTCTTGAAGCCGACGATCACGTCCGCGTTGCCGACCATCGCGGGCGTGACGTTGGCATGCAGGTCGAGCGCCACGCCGATGGGCACGCCCGGGGCCGCGGCCCGCAGCCGCACCAGCAGGTCGCCCTCTCCGTCGACGCTGTTCTCCGCCACCATCGCGCCGTGCAGGTCGAGCAGGATGGCGTCGCAGCCCGGCGCCGCATCGACGATGCATTGGGTGAGCGTGGTGTAGGCCCCGGCGTCGACCGGCCCGCTCGGATTGGCCGAGGCCGACACCGGCGTCGCCAGCGTCGCGCCGGCCTTCTCGGCCAGGTCGATGAAGGCCGACATCGCGGTGCGCATGCCCTTGTTGTCCTTGTAGGCCTGCTCGCCGAAGGTCGGCCCGTCGGGCCCGAAGGCCGCGAGCGGCGTGGGCACCGGCGAGAAGGTGTTGGTCTCGTGGTTGAGACGCGCGACGAGGACTTTCATTGGGCAAACTTTCCGGCACTTCCCAGCATGGTGATATCGCCGAAGCTGGAGCCGTTGCGGTTGTCGGGGCGGAACGCGACCTGGAAGCCGCTCAGGTTCATGGGCGGCGAGTTCTCGATGCTGCGCCGGAGCGATTCGGTGGTGATCGGTCCCTTCACGCGCTGCAGCGATTCGGCGAATGCCTTGGCGGTGATGTAGCCCTCCAGGCCCAGGTAGGAGCCTTCGCTGCCGCTGCCCGCGCCCTTGAGCGCGCGCTGGTACTCGTCCACGATGGGAAAGCG
The DNA here is from genome assembly GCF_900115685.1 of Variovorax sp. 770b2. Taxonomy (GTDB): domain Bacteria; phylum Pseudomonadota; class Gammaproteobacteria; order Burkholderiales; family Burkholderiaceae_C; genus Variovorax. The sequence goes on from NZ_FOXJ01000001.1 coordinate 3,070,304, forward strand.
CGTTTTCCAGAACGGCGGCACCACCTGCGACAGCACGATGCCGCGGCTCTTCTCGCCCAGTTCCTTGTACAGGAGGAACGAGCTCGCCACCGAGTTCGTGTAGATCTGCGGATGGATGGGCGCAGCCACCAGCGAGCGGATGATGTTGATCGCCGGCGTGCCGGCCGCGATGACGTACACCGCCTGCGCCCCGCTCGCGACCACCTGCTGCGCGATGGCGGGATGGTCCTTCTCCTTCGGGTCGAAGCGCAGCGACAGCAGCGCCGGGTGCCCGTTCTTCTCGAGTGCGGCCACCGCGTCCTTCTCGATGCCCTTGCCGTAGGCGTCCTCGCTGGAGACGATCGCGATGCGCGTCACGCCGATGGTGGTCAGGTGGTTCATCACGCGCGCGACCTCGTCGGCATACGACTCCCGCACGTGGTAGATCGGCACCTTCGGCCCGCGCAGCACCGCCGCGCCGGTCAGCCCGCCGAAGATGAAGCTGTCGTACTTCGCCGCCACCGGCACCATGGCCGCGCCGATGCCGGTGCCCATGGTGCCGAAGAGGCAGACGACGCGGTCGGTGCCCAGCAGCTTCTCGGCGTTGGCCGCCGCCTTCTCGGCGATGTAGGCATCGTCGTAGGTGATCATCTTGACGGGCCGCCCGCCGACGCCGCCCGCCTTGTTCAACTGGTCGAAGAACAGCGTCTGGCCTTCCATGAACGCGAGGCTGTTGGGCGTGAACGGACCGGTGAGCACGGCGGACTGGCCGACCAGGATCGGCTCGCCGGCCGCCAGGGCGGCGGTCGATGCCGCGACCGCCATGCCCATCGCCAGCATGCGCAGGCCGATGCGCCGGAACGCCGCCTTCACGCTGCTGCTCCTGCCGCGGCTGCCACGCCCGCGCTCTGCACCATCGCCTGCAGCAGCACGTTGCAGCCGGCTTCCAGGTGCGCGGGCTCGGCATCCTCGATCTCGTTGTGGCTGATGCCGTCCAGGCAAGGCACGAAGATCATCGCCGTGGGGCACACGCGGGCGAGGTACACGGCATCGTGGCCCGCACCGCTGATCACGTTCATCCAGGTGAGGCCCTGCGCCTCTGCGGCATCGCGCACGGCGGACACCAGCCCGGGCGTGAAGGGCTGGGGCGGGAAGTACACGACCTGCTCCACCGTCGCATCCACCTTGCCGCCACCGGCCAGGCGATGCACGGCTTCTTTCAGCGCGGCGTCCATGGCCAGCAGCACCACGTCGTCCGCCGCGCGCAGGTCGACGCTGAGCTTCACGCGGCCGGGGATCACGTTCCGCGAATTGGGGTAGTTGTCGATCCAGCCGACCGTGCCGCGTGCATGCGGCGCGTGCGCGAGTGCGATGCGGTTCACCTCGATCACCAGTTCGGCGGCCGCGAGCAGCGCGTCCTTGCGCAATTCCATCGGCGTGGGGCCCGCGTGCGCTTCCATGCCCTGCACCACCACGTCGTACCAGCGCTGGCCGAGGGCGCCCTCGACCACGCCGATCACGCGCTCGTTGGCTTCGAGCACCGGCCCCTGCTCGATGTGCGCCTCGAAATACGCACCGACCGGCGAGGCCACCGCCGAGGCGGGCACCGTGCCCGCATAGCCGATGGCCGTGAGCGCTTCGGACACGCTCACGCCCTCGGTGTCGCGCTGCTTGAGCGCATGCTCCAGCGTGAAGGCATCGACGAACACGCCCGAACCCATCATCACCGGCACGAAGCGGGAGCCCTCCTCGTTGGTCCACACCGCCACTTCGAGCGGCGCTTCGGTCATCACGTTGGCGTCGTTGAGCGCGCGGATCACTTCCAGCCCGGCGAGCACGCCGTAGTTGCCGTCGAACTTGCCGCCCGTGGGCTGCGTGTCGATGTGGCTGCCGGTGGTGACGGGCGGCAGCGCGTCGTTGCGGCCGGCGCGGCGCGCAAAGATGTTGCCGATGGCATCCACGCGCACCTCGCAGCCGGCTTCGCGCGCCCAACGCGTGAAGAGGTCGCGGCCCTGGCGGTCGAGGTCGGTCAGCGCAAGGCGGCACACGCCGCCCTTCTCGGTGGCGCCGACCCGGGCCAGCTGCATCAGCGAATCCCAGAGGCGCTGGCCGTCGATGCGGAGGGCGCGTACATCGGGCGCAAAAGAGGTTTCGGTGGTTGTTGTCATGGTTCTGCGAATGAGGTGTTGAAGGCGTGCGCGTTCAGGCGAGACCGACGCCGAGGTAGCGGTCTTTCACGTCGTGGTCGGCCATGAAGGTGGCATTGCCGGCTTCGTGCACGATCACGCCCTGCTCCACGATGTAGTGGCGGTCGGCGAGCTGTACGCACACCTCCAGGTTCTGCTCGACCAGCAGGATGGCGACACCCGCGGCCTTGATGGTCTTCAGCTGCGCGACGATCTCCTCGACGATCACCGGCGCGAGGCCTTCGACGGGCTCGTCCAGAATGAGGAGCCGCGGGTGGTTCATCAGTGCGCGGCCGATGGCCAGCATCTGCTGCTCACCGCCCGAGAGCTGCCCGCCGCCGTTGCGGCGCCGCTCCTTCAGGCGCGGAAAGATGCGGTAGATGTCGTCCAGTTGCCAGGGCGAATCGCGCCGTTGGCCGAGCAGCAGGTTCTCCTCGACCGTCAGCAGCTTGAAGATGCCGCGGTGCTCGGGCACCAGGCACACGCCGCGCTTGGCGATGCTGTGCGGCGGCAGGCCCGCCACATCGGCGCCTTGAAAGCGCACCCGCCCGCCGGTGGGCACGACCGCGCCGGCAATGCTCTTGAGCGTGGTCGACTTGCCCGCGCCGTTGCGGCCCAGCAGCGTGACGAGTTCGGCTTCGCCGACGGTTATCGACACGCCCTGCAGCACATGGCTCTTTCCGTAGTGCGCGTGCAGCGCCTCGACCTCCAGGATGTTCGCCCCGCTCATGCCTTGCCCCCGGTGATCATGTTGCCCAGGTAGGCCGAGCGCACGCGCGCGTCGGCGCGGATGTCGCCCGGCAGCCCTTCGGCCAGCACGCGGCCCAGCTGCATCACGGTCACGGTGTCGGAGATGTCCATCACGATGTTCATGTTGTGTTCGATCAGCACGACCGTGTGCGCATCGCGCAGGCTGCGGATGAGGCGCTTCATGTCGTCCAGGTCGTCGATGCCCATGCCCGAGGTCGGCTCGTCGAGAAAGATCGCCTTGGGTTTCGCTGCAAGCGCCATGCCCACTTCGAGCCGGCGCTGCTGGCCGTGCGAGAGCACGCTGGCGGGCGTGTCGGCCAGCCGCTCGAGGCCGACGCGCGCGAGCACCTCGGCCACGGTCTCTGCGCAAGCGCGGTCGCCCACCGGTGCGCGCCAGCAGTTCATGGCCTGGCGCGGTGCAATGCCTTGAGCCGCCACGCGCAGGTTCTCGCGCACCGAGAGGCTGGGGAACAGGCTGGTGACCTGGAACGAGCGCGCCATGCCGCGCTGCACGCGCCTGTAGTCGGGCTCGTGCGTCACATCGTGGCCGTCGAACAGGATGCGGCCGCCCGTGGTGGTGCCGGTGCCCGTGAGCATGTGGAACAGCGTGGTCTTGCCCGCGCCGTTCGGGCCGATCACCGAATGCACGGTGTTGGGCTTGATCTTCAGGTCCACGCCGCCGAGCGCGGCGAACTTGCCGTAGTGCTTGGTGACGCCGATGGCTTCGATGAGGATGGGCTGCGTCATGCTTTTTCTCCCTGCGCTGGGGATGCGGCCAAGGCAGAAGGCGCCTTGCGGAACACGCGCCGCCACACGGCTTCACCCAGTCCCCAGAGGCCGCGCTGCATGCCGATGCTCACGCCGATGAGCAGGAGCCCGAGCAGCAGCAGCCATCGCGGCCACAGCGTGGAGAGCCAGTCGGCCAACAGCACGTAGAAGGCCGACCCCAGCACCGAGGCGAAGAGGTTGCCCGTGCCGCCGATCACGGTGATGACCAAGATCGTTTCGCTCGTGTGGTACTCGGCGTTCGACAGCGGCGCGATGCCGGTCATCATCGCGTGCAGGCCGCCCGCCAGGCCCGTGACGGCGCCCGAGATCACGAAGGCCAGCAGCTTGAAGCGCTTGAGGTTGTAGCCGACGGCCGCGGCGCGGTCCTCGTTGTCGCGGATGGCGAGCAGCGTGCGGCCGAAGATCGAATCGGTCACCCGGAGCAACAAAGCGAACGCGATCAGGAACATCACCGCGACGAAGGCGTAGTACTTCCACGGCGTGTCCATGAACGCGGGGCGCGGCACGTCGAGCAGGCCGTTGTCCCCGCCGGTCAAGCCCGAGGCGGTGTACGCCACGAAATAGAACATCTGCGCGAAGGCCAGCGTGAGCATCACGAAGTAGGTGCCGCGCTGGCGGATCGCGACCCACCCGACCACCGCCGCGCCCAGCGCGCCCATGCCGACGGCGGCGAGCAGCGCGAGCGGCATCGGCAGTTGCAGCCGCGTGAGCAGGATCGCGATGGTGTAGCTGCCCAGGCCGAAGAAGATGCCCTGCCCGAACGACAGCAGCCCCGTGTAGCCCAGCAGCAGATTGCAGCCCAGCGCGGCGAGCGCGTAGATAAGCACCTCGCTCGCGAGCGAGCCCGAGCGCATGCACAACGGCAGCGCCAGCGTGACGATCAGCGCCAGGAGGAAAGTGATTTTTCTTGGCATGGCGCGGTTCATCCTCTGCGGCCGAGCAGGCCATGCGGGCGCAAGAGCAGCACGGCCGCCATCGCGATGTAGATCATCAGGCTCGCCCCGGGCGGCCAGATGGTGCTCATGAGGCTCTGCACGATGCCGATCAGGAGCCCGCCGACGAGCGCGCCGCCGAAGCTGCCCAGGCCTCCGATCACCACCACCACGAAGGCGACGCCGAGCGCCTCCACGCCCATGAAGGGCTCCGCGCCGCGGATCGGCGCGGCCAGCACGCCGGCCAGCGCCGCCGTGGCCGCGCCCAGCGCGAACACCAGGCTGAACACGCGGAACACGTTGATGCCGAGCAGCGAGACCATCTCGGTCGATTCGCTCCCCGCGCGCACCGCGCTGCCCAGGCGCGTGCCTTCGAGCACCCACCACAACAGCACGGCGAGCACCGCGGTGAAGCCGATCACGAAGAGGCGGTATTTCGGATAGACGAAATCGCCCCACATCACCACGCCCTGCAGCAGGTCGGGCGTGGCCACGCTGTTGCCCAGCGGGCCCCAGAACACGATGACGATCTCCTGCACCGCGAGCGCGAGGCCCACGGTCACCAGGATGTGGAACTCGTGCGGCTTGGCGTACACACGGCGCAGCAGCAGCTTCTCGGCGAGCCAGCCCAGCGCACCGACGCACAGCGGCACCAGCACCAGCGCGGCCCAGAAATCGAGGCCCCACTGCATCGCCTGGTAGCAAAGGTAGGCACCCAGGAGGTAGAAGGCGCCGTGCGCGAAGTTCACGAATCGCAGCAGGCCGAAGACGATGGACAGGCCAACGGCCAGCAGGAAATACAGCATGCCGATGCCGATTCCATTGATGGTCTGAAGGAGATAGACGGTCATGGGCTCGTTGGCGTGCGTTGCGTCAGGCCAGCTTGCAGCCGGTCTTGTCTGCGGCGAGGAAGGACTTGCCGGAACTCACCACATCGACGTAGTCCGCCGCATCCTTCATCTTGGACTTGGCCTTGCCCTTGAGCAGGTAGTAGTCCTTGATGACCTGGTGGTCGGCCTTGCGGATTTCCTCGGTGCCCGTGAGCCCGTCGAACTTCATGCCTTCCAGCGCGGCGATGACGGCCTTCTGCTCGACGGTGCCTGCCTTGACGATGCCGTCGATCAGGATCTTGGTGCAGATGTACGAGCCCGCGAGGCTGTAGTTGGGCACGATCTTGAGCTTGTCTGCAGTGCGCTTGACCAGGTCCTTGTTGAGCGTGGTGTCGGCCGTGTGCCAGTACTGCGCGCCGAAATAGACGCCGTCGCACAGGTCCGCGCCCAGCTCGTCGAACTGCTCCAGCCCCGAGGCCCAGGCCATGAGGATCGTCATGTTCTTGTGCATGCCGAAGCTCACCGCCTGGCGCAGCGCGGCCGACGACTGCGCGCCGAAGTTCAGGAGCAGCAGCACGTCGGGCTTGGCCGCCATCGCGTTGGTGAGGTAGCCGCTGAATTCCTTTTCATTGAGCGAGTGGTAGCTGTTGCCCACGTGCTCGATGCCCTTCTCCTGGAAGATGTTCTTGGCCGCGCCGAGGAGGCCCTCGCCGAACACGTACTGCGGCGTGATGGTGTACCAGCGCTTGGCCTTCGGCATGGAGGCGATCAGCGGGCGCACCGTCTGCTCGATGGCACCGAAGGTGGGCACCGACCAGCGGAAGGTGGCGGGGTTGCAGTCCTTGCCCGTGATCTCGTCGGCACCCGCGGTGGTGATGAAGAGGCCGCCGGCCTTCTCGGCTTCCTTGCCCATGGCGAGCGCCTCGGACGACAGGATGCCGCCCGCGAAGAACTTCGCGCCCTGCTGCTGCGAGGCTTCCTGCACTTTGCGCACGGCGGTGGCGGGCTTGCCTTCGGTGTCCAGCACCGTGTAGGCCAGCGGGCGCTTCAGGACGCTGCCGTACTGCTCGATCGCCAGCTTCATGCCCAGGTCGGCGAACTTGCCGTTGGCCGCGAAAGCACCCGACATGGGGACCGGGCAGCCGAAACGGATCGCCTCGGCCGATTGCGCGAAGACCGAGCGGCTCGCCAGGAGCGAGGCCGGGGCGGCCGACAGGGCGGCCAGCTGAAGAAGGTGTCTGCGTTGCATGGGGGTTCTCCGGTCGTGGTGTGGAAGTAAGTGGAAGGGGTGCCTGAAAGGAGGGAGGCCTGCGGGTGCCGGCGAATTTAAGCGGATAAATAGGATTAATATGTTGGTAAAAACCCGCTAGCAACGACCGTGCCAAAATCCAGCGCACTTCCCGAGGTCCAATACCTGCATACAGGCTGCCATCTGCTTTTTCCATCGCTCTGAACGCATGAATTCGTCTCCATCTGATCGTGAAATGCCGTGGAACCGGCGTTGCCGGGCCACCCGCACTGCCCCCGGCGAGGGGGTGGGCGAAGCGACACGAAGTGCGCAAAGCCCGGGGGCGCGCCCTTTCCTGCATGGAGCGTTTCAATGAAAGTGGGAGAGAACCGCCCGAAGCGGCAAAAGCTCTCGGACGTCATCGTCGAAGACGTCAAGCGATGGATCGTGGCCGAGCGCAAGCAACCCGGCGACCGCCTGCCGAACGAGAAGGAACTGATCGAGCTCTTCGGCTATTCCAAGAGCACGGTGCGCGAGGCGCTGAAGGCGCTGGAGGTGCGCGGGCTCATCTCGATCCGCACCGGCCCGGGCGGTGGTGCTTATTTGCAGCAGGTGTCGGTGGACCATGCCTCGGAGCCGCTGCGCAACTTCCTGCACTTCCACCATCTGGACGGGCACCACATCTACCAGTTGCGCAAGGCCCTGGAACCCGAACTGGCGGTGAGCGTGGTCGGCCGGCTGACACCCGCGCAGTTCGAGCGGCTGGAAGACAACGTGCGCCTCTGCACCATCGAGCCGAGCAACGACGACGAGTTGCGCATGCAGCGCGAGGCCGAACTGGCCTTTCACACCATGCTGGCGGAGAGCTGCCCCAATCCGGTGCTTTCCTTCATGTGCCGCTTTCTCAACGACCTGCTGCGCGATCTGGTCGTCTACAAGAAGGCGCTGGACCATCACCACTTCGGCGAGGCCAACGTCGACTATCACACCCAGTTGCTGGCGGCCTATCGCAAGGAAGATGCAGAAGAAGTGCGCCGGCTGATGGCCGAGCACATGGTCGATGCCGAGGCGCACATGCACGAGATGGAGGCGCACATCGGCGCGAAGCATCTGCTGCTGCCGAGCGGGCAACGCTAGCCGGCGTGGGCCTTCTCCAGGCACGCCTGGAACGCCAGCACCGCCCGTGACGGCTTGGGCGAGCGCCGCAGCAAGCTGACAAACCGGCACGCGTAGTTGAACCGCGCCGGCAGCACCGCCTTCATGAGCCCGCGCTGCTCGAACACCTGCGCATAGTGATCGGGCAGGAAGCCCAGGAAACGCCCCGAAAGAATCAGCGTCGCGATCGCCTCCTGGTCGAAGCCCGTGGCCTTGCGCGACAGCCTCGCCCGGTGGCTCAGTTCCATGTTCGGCGAGTGATAGCCCAGCCCCGCGAAATGGTGCTCGCCCAGCTTCGACCAAGTGAGCTTCGCGTGCGGGCTGCCGAACAGCGGATGCCCCTTGCCGCAATACAGCAGCATCGTCTCGTCGAACAGGTCGGCATACACGAGGCTCTTCGAACTGCGGTGCGCCGGGATGATGCCGATCTGGAAGTTGCCCTCCAGCACGCCCTGCTCGATCGCGTTGATCGACCCCACGTGCACCGCGAGGTTCACCTCCGGCGCGATTTGCGTGAAGCGTGCGATGGCCTCGCCGATGCGCGCTTTCGGATTGGTGGCCGTCTTGTCGAACAGCGCCACCTCCAGTTGCCCGCCCATGCGGTTGTGGATGTCGTCGATGCTGCCGCGAAAGGCATCGACCGAAGCCAGCAGGCGCAGCGTCTCGTCATACACGCGCTGCCCCTCGGCCGTGAGCGCGAAGCCCGCCCGCCCGCGCCGGCACAGCACCAGCCCGAGCCGCGTCTCCAGGTCTTTCACATGCCGGCTCACGGTCGATGTGCCGATGTTCAGTTCCAGTTCCGCCGCCGCCATGCCGCCGCAGTCGACCACGCTCTTGAACACCTTGAGCAGGCGCAGGTCCATGTCGCTGAGCTGCCCCAGAACGGCGCGGTTGCGAGTGCCCTGGGCACTGTCTTGGGAGGCTTTCGGGACCGTGGCTTTTACTTGCATGGAATGTCAAGTGAACATTGATATTGCGCCATTCTCCACACTGAAGGCTCTGCGAACAATCGGGCACATCCCATCACCCCCGGAGCCCGCCCCAGCGCGGGAAGCGCCATGACCCTTGCAACGCCCGCCATCGAACCGACGCCCACCGCGCGCACCGACGCCGCCTGGCTCGAAGCGCACTGGATGCCCTACACGGCCAACCGCAGCTTCAAGGCCGATCCGCGGATCATCGTGGAGGCCAAGGGCGCCTACTTCACCGACAGCGACGGCCGCAAGATCTTCGACGGCCTCTCGGGCCTGTGGTGCTCGGGCCTGGGCCACGGCCGCCCCGAGATCACCGAGGCGGTGAGCCACCAGATCGCCAAGCTCGACTACTCGCCCGCCTTCCAGTTCGGCCACTCGCTCTCCTTCGAGCTGGCCAACAGGATCAAGGAACTGACGCCCGCGGGCCTGGACTACGTGTTCTTCACCGGCTCCGGCTCCGAGGCGGCCGACACCTCCCTCAAGATGGCGCGCGCCTACTGGCGCACCAAGGGCCAGGCGAGCAAGACGCGCCTGATCGGCCGCGAGAAGGGCTACCACGGCGTGAACTACGGCGGCATCTCGGTGGGCGGCATCGCGGCCAACCGCAAGCTCTTCGGCCAGGGCGTGGAAGCCGACCACCTGCCGCACACGCAGCTCGCATCGAACGCCTTCACGCGCGGCATGGCCGAGAGCGGGGCCGAGCTGGCCGACCGCCTGCTCGACCTGATCGCGCTGCACGACGCATCGAACATCGCGGCCGTGATCGTCGAGCCCTTCGCGGGCTCGGCCGGCGTGGTGATTCCGCCCAAGGGCTACCTGAAACGCCTGCGCGACATCTGCACGGCCCACAACATCCTGCTGATCTTCGACGAGGTCATCACCGGTTTCGGCCGCTGCGGCGCGCTCACGGGCGCAGACGCCTTCGGCGTGACGCCCGACATCATGAACATCGCCAAGCAGGTGACCAACGGCGCGCAGCCGCTGGGCGCGGTGATCGCCAGCAAGGAGATCTACGACACCTTCATGGCGGCCGGCGGCCCCGACTACATGCTCGAATTCCCGCACGGCTACACCTACGGCGCACACCCGGTGGCCTGCGCCGCCGGCATCGCTGCGCTCGACGTGCTGCAAAAGGAAGACATGATCGGCCGCGTGCAGACGCTGGCCCCGCACTTCGAGAACGCGGTGCACAGCCTGAAGGGCAGCAAGCACGTCACCGACATCCGCAACTTCGGCCTCGCCGCCGGCCTCACGATCGCCGCGCTGCCGGGCGAGCCCGCACGCCGCCCGTACGAGATCGCGATGAACTGCTGGAAGAAGGGCTTCTACGTGCGCTACGGCGGCGACACGATCCAACTCGCGCCGCCGTTCATCTCGGAGAAGGCCGAGATCGACCGCATGGTCAACGCGCTGGCGGACGCCCTCGCCGAAACCGCCTGATCCCCTTTCGAGATTTCAAGACGCGCACACGACAGGAACGTCACCGCCGCCATCGGCCACTTCATCGACGGCCAGCGCGTCAATGGCGGCACCCGCGTGCAGCCGGTGTTCGACCCGGCCACCGGTTTCTCGGGCAAGAGCCTCGCGCTCGCCGACAAGCGCGCGAAGGCGCGGTGTTCGCGTTTCCTTCGAACCGCTGACAGCGTTCGCGAGCCTGCCGGGCCCCGTGGTCAGGGCAGGCTCGTGATCGAACGCTTCGACGCGAACAGGGCGTGGATCTCGTCCTGCGTCAGCATGCGGTTCCACATCGCCACGTCGTCGTACGCCTGGATGCCGGGCGCGCCATCGGCCGTGTAGTAGAGGCCGCGCGCATCGTCTCCCAGCCCGAAGGTGCCGAGCCCGGCGATTTGTGCGGCGGCCACGCTTTTCCAGTCGAGCGAGACGATCTGTGCGCCATGCGTGGCGTCTTCCACCGTCAGCGTCGCCTTCTGATTCGTCTTGTCGACGGTCACCGACACATGGACCCATTGCTTCGCTGCAAAGCTGACGAAGGCAGTGTCGGCACGGTTGGTGCCATCGCCGATGTTGAGCTTGATGCCGGCGTTGTCGACCGCGAGCACCAGTCCCGGGTTCTTGCCGGAATGCCAGTTCTTGTTGCCAAAGAGCGGCGAATCGCTCTGCGTTCCGTTGCTGCGGAACCAGAAGCCCAGTGTGAACCGGTCGTTGGCAGCGGTAACGTCGTCCGCCAGCCTGAAGCCCGTGACCGCGGTGTCGATCGTCAGGGCGGCGCTTTCGTCGATGCCGTCGGCCGCGAACACCGGCGTCTTGCCTGCAACGAACGGTGCGAGGCCGGCTGCGCCCGCCGCATCGCCCAGCCCCTGGTTGAACGAGAAGAGATGCAGCAAGCCGGCCTTCAATGAGGCCGGCAACGCAACCGGTTTGACATAGAACAGTTGAACCTGCGTCGCCACCGCCACGCCGTTGGCCGTCACGACGTAGTCGAGCGTGTTCTGCTGGTGCTCGATCCAGCCCTGGGCATCGCGGTCCACGAACTGCACCGTGTCGCCGGACAGGGTTTGAAGCAGCCGCCCATTGCGATAGAGCTGGATGGAAGCCGGCGTGGCGTCGATGCGGGTCCAAGCGAGCTTGACGCTGGCGCCGTCGGGGCCGACGGAGGCGCTCAGCTGCCGCACGCCAGCCGCCCCGATCAACGGCCCGCCATCGAAGCCGACGCCTTGGCCTGCAGGCGCCACGCCCAGATACGACAACAGCGTGGGCGCAATATCCGCCGCGCTCGCGAAGCGGTACAGCGCGTCCAGTGACGTGGGCGCCTGGCTCGATGCATCCGTGGGTGTGAACGCCGCGTTGCCTGGCTTGTTGAGGCCGATGAACGCGGTCTTGTTCGCCAGCAGTTGCAGGCCGTCGGAAAAGCCGTCGACGGCCGGCCCATGGTCCGTGGTCAGCACCAGCAGCCAGTCTTCCTCCGGATGCGCCTGGCGGCGTTGCGCCACGGCCGATGCGATCTTGCCGAGCGCGGCGTCGGCGGCCTGCAGGGCGCCGTCGTATTCCGGGCCGATGCCCTTGGTGCGCACCACGGCGCCGGCATCGCTCAGATTGGCGACGACGAGGTCTGCCGTGCCCGCGCCGATGCTGGCCGTGGTGCTGTCGATGACGCACGCGTCGTCGGCGCACAGGCTCAGGCGTTCGATGGCACCACGCGCCGACTCCGATGCGAGCAGGGCCGCGAGCGGCTCCTGGCGGGTCACGCTGGCCGCTGCGTGGCGTGGCACGGCGTCCTGCGACAACAGCGCGAACACGCTGGGTGCCGCGAGCTGGGTCGCAGCATTGTCCTGGACCGCGTGGCGATTGGCCCAGGTGCCGGTGAGCACCGTCGCCCAGCCGGGTTCGCTCAGCGTGGGTTGCTGCCCGGCGCTGCCCACGATGCCGCCGGTATAGGCCGGCATCAGCGTGAAGCCGGCGAAGTTCGGCGCCTTGCCCTGCTGCACCAGCGCTTGCAGGCTGCTCAACTGCACGCCGCTGATGCCGATGAGCATGGCCTTCTTCACCGGCGCCGGGGCTTCAGGCGCGGGGCCGGCGGGCGGGGTCGGCGGCGTATCGGGGGTCGTCGCGGAAGGCACGGCCCATAAGGCGCCCGGCCCATTCGACGACCCGCCGCCGCACCCGGCGAGGACCGCGGCCACGAACGCACAGCATGCCCTCTGCATGAATCGGGAAGCAGTCATTTTTCGGTCTTCCGTGCTGATGCAATCCATGGCGATCAATAGATGGCTTTGCCGATCGCCGGGTCGGTGCGCGTGGCCCTGCCGGTCTCCACGCAGCCGGCGTAGCGGCGCAGGAAGTTGCTGTCGGTGTCCACGGTGACGGTCAGGTCGTACCAGTGGTCGCTCGCCGAAAGCAGCCACTCGTCGGAGAGGCTTTCGCCGGGCCGCACGACGCTGGTGTGCGTGCGCTTCTGTCCGGCCGCCAGCGCATACGCATCCGCCTGCCTGACGGTCACGGTGCAGGCCGTGCTGCCGGTGTTCTTGAGCGTCAGCGTGAGATCGCCATTAGTCACTTCATAGCAGGCGGTGACTTCCACAGCCGCCGTTGCCGGTGTGGCCAGGCTGCCTTTGAACCGGCGGTAGAAACCGTTGGGCCCCTGCAGCGTCAGGTCGTACTGCGACAAGGCGGGCGCGCCCGGCGCGCTGCCGTGCCACCCGGCCGCCGCGTGGCTCTTGCCGGCCTCCAGTGCATAGCGCCATGGGCCTTGCGCGTTGGTGTTGTCGTAGATGTAGAACGAAGCGCCGGCAGTTCCGGTGTTGGCGATGTCGACGACGAATCTGCCACTGGCCGCATCGACGCGGCCGTTGACGTGGAACTCGTAAGGCAACGGTCGAGCCCGCCGCTGCAGCGCGCTTTGCACGGGCGCGGCCTGCCTGGCGGGGATGCTCAGGCTGGCGCCCTGCGCGGACCTGGCCACGCGATCGAGATAGTCCGCGGTGCTCGGCAATTTCAGGGTTTCCAGGCCGAGGTTCGGCGTTTCGAAATCGAAGACCGAACTCATGTCTCCGCACACCGCGCGCCGCCATCCGCTGATGTTTTCTTCCGCGACACCGAAGCGCTTTTCCAGGAAGCGCAGGGTCGAGGTGTGGTCGAAGATTTCCGAGCACACCCAGCCGCCGCGCGTCCACGGCGACACCACGATGGCCGGCACGCGAATGCCCAGCCCGATCGGTTGCTTGCCGGGGTTGGCCTCCGTGCCGCCGTAGCTCTTCGACTCGCCCTCGACCGAGGCAGAGCTGTAGCCGTCCGCGGCTTCCAGCGGCGGCAGGGGCGGCGGCATGTGGTCGAAGAAGCCGCCGTTCTCGTCGTAGTTCACGATGAACACCGTCTTGGCGAACATGTCGGGGTGATCGACCAGCGCGGCGATCAGCTTCGCGCAGACGTTCTCGCCCTTGGCCGGCTCGTGGTTGGGGTGCTCGGAAAGATCGGCCGCCGTCACGATCCACGAGACGGCCGGCAGTGTCTTCTGCGCCAGGTCCTTGCGAAATTCCGCCACCAGGTAGTCGCCGGTCGACTGGCTTTGCGACAGTCTGGTGAGTCCGTTGATGGCCAGCGGATCGCTCGCCTTCAGGCCCTGGAAGTTCTTGAACAACTCCAGCATGTTGTCGTCGAAGTTGTCGGCTTCCTGGTAGACCTTCCAGCTGATGCCCTTGTCCTGCAACCGCTCGGGATAGGTCTTCCAGGCGTAGCGAATCGCGGCACCGGAGTTGTTCATGTCCGGATCGCCGCCCACCGTGCCGCCGCCGTTGCAGCCGCTCCACAGGTGCAGGCGGTTCGGGTTGGTCTGCGTGAGCGTCGAGCAGTGGTAGTGATCGCACACGGTGAAGGCATTCGCCAGCGCGTAGTAGAACGGCAGGTCGCCCGCCGTGTAATACACCATGCGCTGGTGGAGCTCGCCGGTCGAGCCCCACTGGTCGTGCTTGCCGCGGTGCAGCAGTGTCAGGTCTGCCTGGTGGCCCATGTTGGAGCCACCGACCGTGTAGGCCTTGGTGGCCGTCGAGTCGCCGTGGAACGGCAACACATACCCATCGGGATGCTGCGTGCTCGCCTGGTAGTAGGCCGGCCTGCCGCTGGGCAACTGCACCGCGCGCGGATCGCTGAGGCCGCGCACGCCATTGAGCATGCCCAGGTAGTGGTCGAACGAGCGGTTCTCCTGCGTGAAGATCACCACGTGCTCGACGTCCATGATGGAGCGTTTCTGGTTGTTGGCCGGAATGGCCATCGCCTTGCGGATGAGGTCCGGGAACATCATCAGTGCGGCGGTTGCGCCCACCGAACCTGTCGTCGTACGCAAGAAATTCCGTCTGCTGCGTGAAGCCATGTTGCCGTCCGTCGCTTGTGTCTTGGGGTGGAAAAGGAACGAGGAACGCGCGGCGCGGTCAGGCAGGCTTGGGTTCCGGCGCGCAGTGGAATGACTTCTGGGCGCCCGCCGGTGGCGGTTCAGCCGCTGGCACCGGATCGCCCGTTGGCGCGGGGGCAACCGGCGGTGCCGTGCCACTGGGGGCGGTGGGGAACGCGACGGGGGTACCGCCGCCTCCTCCACCGCCACCACAGGCAACCAGCGCAAACGCCGCGACGCCTGTCGCGAGCCACAAGGCGGTTGCATCCAGAGCCGCCCTGGTCGATGCCGACAAATCGAGGTTCATGGAATTTCCTTGCGGAGATGAGTGCCTGCGCTTGCCTGCCGCGGGTTCAGTGCTTGTCGGCCTTGCCTGCGGCGCTTGCGAACTTGCTGAGCATCCGGTCGACCAGCCAGGGCTCCCGGCTTCGGTCCTCGGCCTCTTCCTTGCGCCGGATTGCGTTGCGGACCACGATGGAACCTACATAGCGAATGGGCTCCGGCGGAAACTGGCCCAAGGGGCCGAGCGTGATCGGGCTGCGCGTCCATGCGTTGTCCTGGTCGAGCACCAGCGACGACAGGATCTGCCCGCCCATGTAGGTCGGCCCGACGCCGTTGCCCGAGTAGCCGAAGCCGTAGTAGATGTGCGGCGCGCCATCGAGTTTTCCGAAGAACGGAAAGCCCGTGACCGACCGGTCCGACGGACCGTTCCAGCTCGCGGTGATCGGCGTTTCGCGCAACGCCGGGAAGAAGGAATGCAGGGCCTGGGTCAGCTCGGCCTCATAGGGCGAGCGCTCGTCGAACACCTTTTCCATTCGGCCGCCCCAGGCAAAGGTGTTGCCGCCCTTGCCCAGCATGATGCGGCCATCGACCGTGCTGCGGTAGTAGTAGACGAAGGTGCGCGAGTCGAGCACCGAGACGCCATCGGTCAGGCCGATCTGCTGCAGCAACTGGGGGCACCGCTCGGTGATGATCATGTCGCTCGAGACGATGGCGATGGTGCGCTCGAACTGCGGGAAGGCGCTGGCCATCCATGCGTTCATCGCGAGCACCAGCTTCTTCGCTCGCACGCTGCCGGTGGGTGTGCGCACCACGACCGGATGGCCGGTGTCGAAGTCCACCATCGGCGAGCGTTCGTGGATGCGGATGCCCATCGCGAGCGCCACGCGCCGCAGGCCCCGCACCAGCTTGCCCGGATGCACCGTGGCCGCGATCGGCGAGTACACGCCGGCCAGGTTGCGCGCCGAGCCCGAGCGCCGCGCCACCTCGTCCGGCGGCAGCGTGCGGTACGAATGGATGCCGCGCGCCTCCAGCGCCTGCATCATCGGATCGAGCGTGCCGATCTGCGCCTGCGACGTTGCTGTGTAGAGCGTGCCGTCCTGCCGCAATTCGGCATCCATGCCGTGCGCCGCGCAGAAGTCCGCGATGTGCTGCACCGCCGCCTCCGACGCCTTCACGAGGCGCACGGCCTCGTCTTCGCCGAACAGCCGGCGCAGCGTCAGGAACTTGGCCGACCAGGTGAGCAGGCAACCGCCGTTGCGGCCGCTCGCACCGGCACCGCAAAGATCGCTTTCGAGAATGACGATGTCGAGCGCGGGCGCCTGCAGCTTGGCCTGGATCGCGGTCCACAGGCCCGTGAAGCCGCCGCCGACGATGCAGACATCGGCGCTGTGTTCACCCTGCAGCGCGGGTGCGAGGTCGCCGTCGTTGAAAAGAGCCTGTTCGATCCAGAAAGGGCGCATGTCGGGCTCGCAGGTTTTCAGGGCTTGCGCCGCATGTCGAAGGAAAACTCGGACTCGCGCTCGACGACGAAGCCGAAGCGTTCGTAGAGCGCCTTCGCCGGATTCGCCTTCAGCACGCTGAGCGTGAGGTCGACGCCGGCGTGCGCGGCCTCGTCGATGACTTCGGCCAGCAGTCCGGTGCCGATGCCGCCCCCCTGGTAGCCGGGTGCCAGCTGGATCTGGATGACCACCCACTCGTGCGGATCGCGCGACACCTTGAGCAGGCCGACCGGCGCGCCTTCGTGCAGCAGGATCTCGGCGCACTCGAAGCGATGCATCAGCCGCGCCATGTGATGTGCGTCGCTGACCTCGGCGCCGGACGCCAGCACGTGGCCATTCATCGTTCGCTGCCGCAGGTCGAGCAGGAAGGGAATGTCTTGCGGCGTGGCTGGGCGGCGCTGCATTGCGAATGCTCGCGTGGCGCTCATGGCTACGCCGCGGCGGCAGGCTTCGAGGCGATCGCCAGGTGCCGCGTGTAGTGCGCGAGGTCGGGCGTCTTCGCATCGGCCAGCTTGGCCGTGTCGTCCCATTGCCTGAGGCGCACCGCGTCCATGGCATAGGGCAGTGCCTCGAAGGCTTTCGCCTGCGCCTCGTCGAAGACACCGCCCTGCAATTGCAGGCTGCGCTTCGAGTCGGGCGACAGCGCTTCGAGGTACCCGGGCACGCGCGCGCACAGGAAGCGCTTGGCGTCCACGTGCAGGCGGATCGGCTCCAGCGTGGCCGCACCGAACAGCGCGCGAAGAAATGGCAGGCAGCGGTACTGGTGCAGGTCGTCCAGGCCCTGCTGCGTCGGCGTGCCGCCGAAGTCGTGCAGCAGGTGGCCCAGGTCGTGCAGCAGCGAGGCCGCGATCAACGCGCTGCCGGCGCCCTCCTGCTCGGCCAGGTGCGCCGACTGCAGGGCGTGTTCGAGTTGCGTGACGGGCTCGCCGTCGTACTGCGCGTGACCCTTCGTTTCGAAGAGGCCGACGATGTCGTCAAGGCTCAGGCTCATGATGCTTGCGATTACCAGGGCAGCGAATAGGTCTTGGTGTTGGTGAAGCTCTTCATCGCCTCGAGCACGCCTTCCTTGTAGCCCAGGCCCGAGTCCTTGATGCCGCCGAAGGGCGTGAGCTCCAGCCGGTAGCCCGGCACCTCGCGCACGTTGACGCTGCCCACGTTCAGCTCGCGGATGAAGCGCGTGATGTAGTCCAGCCGGTTGGTGCAGACCGCCGACGACAGGCCGTAGGCGGTGCCGTTGGAGATGCGGATCGCCTCGTCGATGTTCTTGAAGCGGATCACCGGCGACACGGGGCCGAAGGTCTCGTGCTTTGCAACGGTCATCTCCGGGTCCACGTGGTCGAGCACCGTCGGCGAATAGAGTGCGCCGCGTCGCTCGTTGCCGTAGCGCAGCTTTGCACCGGCGGCAATCGCTTCGTTGACCACCGCCTCGAATTGCCTGGCCGCGGCTTCGTCGATCACGGTGCCCATGTCGGTGTCGGGGTCCATGGGGTCGCCATATTTCAGCGCACGGGTCTTGGCGACCAGCAGCTCGACGAACTGGTCGGCCACCGACTCATGCACCAGCATGCGCTTGACGGCTGTGCAGCGCTGGCCCGAGTTCTTGTACGAACCGTTGGCCGCGAGCGTGGCGGCCTCCTCGACGTCGGCGTCTTCCATCACGATGATCGGATCGTTGCCGCCCAGCTCCAGGATCTGGCGCTTGTAGACGGCCTTGCCCGCGATGTACTTGCCGATGGGCACGCCGCCGGTGAAGGTGACGAGGTCGACATCGGCGTTGGTGAGCAGCTCGTCGGCGATCTCCTTCGGGTCGCCGGTGAGCACCGACAGCATCTGCGGCGGCAGGCCCGCTTCGTAGAGGATGTCTGCCAGGAGGAAGGCCGTGAGCGGCGTCTTCTCGCTGGGCTTGAGCACGATGCGGTTGTTGGTCGCAATGGCCGGCGCGACCTTGTGGATCACCTGGTTCAGCGGATGGTTGAACGGCGTGATGGCGGTGATGGCGCCCAAGAGGGGCTCGCGCATCGTGTAGACCTTGCGGCTCTTGCCGTGGTGCGTGAGGTCGCAAGAGAACACCTGGCCGTCGTCCACCAGCGCCTGGTTGGCGGCGAACAGCAGCACGTCGGAGGCGCGGCCCACTTCGTACAGCGAGTCCTTGCGGGAGAGCCCCGATTCGAGCGTGATGGTGCGCGACATCTCGTCCAGCCGCGAGGCGATGATCTCGCCCGCGCGCATCAGGATCTTGTAGCGCTCGTAGCGGGTGAGCGTGGGCTTGTAGTCGCGTGCGATGCGCAGCGCATTGCGCACGTCCTCCAGCGTGGCCTTGGGCACGGTGGCGATCACTTCGCCGGTGTAGGGGTAGGTCACGTCGATCGTGCGATCGCGATGGACCCTCTCTCCAGCGATGCGCAGGGCCTCGCGGTGGATGGTGCCTGGCTTCAGGATGGCTTGGCTCGCTTGGCTCGCTTGGCTCATGGGGGGGTGCTCCGGAAGGCGTTTCGTTATTGGGCGTGGTTCAGCGCGATGTCGAGCGCGTCGAAGTTGCGCAGGCGCCGGCCAGCAGCGATGCCGGTCACCGGACGGTTGCAGATCAGCGGCACGCGCTGCTCGGACACGCCGCCGTGCGAGCGCAGCGGCACTTCGAGCGCCGACAGGTCGTGGCGGCTCGCCGAGGTGCCGATCACCGTGTTGCGCTCGCTCACCACCACGATGTCGCCGATGCGGTCGGGCGGCAGTTCGAAGCGCTGCGCGGCGTCCTTGCGCGAGAGCACGAACTCCATGCCCGGCACGCGCTGGATGCGGTCGATCCAGCCCGGCACGCGCGCCTCGTCGGGTGCGTACACGGTCGCGAACGAACCGAGGGCGCCGTGGTGCACCACGTAGGGGTCGGTGATCGGCAGGATCACGCGGGCCACGCCGGCGCCGTACCACTCGTCCAGCACGTCCTGCAGGTAGATGACGTTGGGCGAGCCGTCGGCGCCGTGCTTGTCGTTCATGCCGTGGTCGGCGGTGACCACGATGGTGGCGCCCAGCGCATCGAGCTGCGCGAGGTAGCCGTCCATCATCGCGTAGAAGGCGTTGGCCGCCGGGCTGCCCGGCGCGGCCTTGTGCTGCACGTAGTCGGTGGTCGAGAGGTACATGAGGTCGGGCCGCTGCCGCTCCATCAGCTTCACGCCCGAGGCGAACACGAACTCCGAGAGCTCCGCGCTGTAGACCGAAGGCACCGGCATGCCGACCATGCCGAGCACGTCGTCGATGCCGTTTTCTTCCATCGTCACCTGGTCCGACTTCTCCGACGAGAAGCAGATGCCCTTCATGCGGTGGCCCAGGAGCTTGCGCAGCTTGTCCTTGGCCGTGACCACCGCCACCTTGGCGCCCGCATCGGCGAACGCGGCCAGCACGGTGCCGGCGCGCAGGTACTTGGGGTCGTTCATCATCACTTCCTGGCCCAGCTCGCGGTCGAAGAAGTAGTTGCCGCAGATGCCGTGCACCGCGGGCGGCACGCCGGTCACGATCGACAGGTTGTTCGGGTTGGTGAACGAGGGCACCACGCAATCGCCCAGCAGGTTGGCGCCCGACTTGATCATGCGATCGAAGTACGGGGCGACGCCGGCCGCGATGGCCGCGTCGAGGTAGGCCGGCTCGCTGCCGTCCACGCACACGACCACGACGGGGCGCGCCATCCAGCGATAGCTCCTGGCATTGACTTCGAGTGTCTCCGGTGTCATTTCAGACTTCCTTTTGGGGTGGGTTGTTCGATGCCGCGGCCGCGTCGGAATCGGCGCGGCCGAAGGCCTTGTGCATGCGTGCGCGGCTGCCGGCGACATGCTCGCGCAGCGCGCGCCCGGCCGTCTCGGGGTTGCCGCTCGCGATGGCCTCGACGATGTGGCTGTGCTCGTCGGCCGAGACCCTGAGGCCCCCGCCGCTGTCCAGGGCGCGCATCCTGAAGAGGTGCAGCTCCTTCACGAGGCGCTTGTAGGTTTCGGTGAGCTTCCTGCTGCCGGCCGTGTCGAGCAGGATCTCGTGGAACTGCAGGTTGAGCTGCGCGTACTGCTCCACGTCCTGCGCCTGGCCCGCCGAGCGCATCGCGTCGACCATGGCGCGCAGCCGCACGATCGCGTCGGGCGCAATGGCCAACGCCACGCGGCGGCCGATGATTTCCTCGAGTGCTTCCCGCAGTTCGTAGATCTCGTCGGCTTCCTCGAAGGCGATTTCTCGCACGAAGACGCCGCGGTTCTTTTCGTTGCGCACGAGGCCGGCTTCTTCGAGTGCGCGCAGCGCTTCCCGGATCGGGCCGCGGCTGGTGTTGAAGCGCTGCGAGAGCTCGCTCTCGTTGATGCGGCTGCCCACGGGGAGTTCGCCGGTCATGATCAAACGCTCGATTTCTTCCTGCATCAGCATCGGCAGCGAGCTGGATTGGAGAAACGCGAGGGCGGCGGAGTGATTGCTGGTGACCATGGGACGTATTTTCCCGAAGAATTGAAAACTGTCAACAATCTTTTATTGACAGTCATCAATCGTCAATCTACATTGCGTTCACCGACCTTGGCACGCCCATTGCCGGCGCCCGCCACTCACCCCTTCAGTGACAGCAAGCCCTCTCAGGAGAAAACAGATGACGATGAAACCAAGCACGCGCCGTCTCACGGCGGCCCTGTGTGTTGCAGCCCTCGGCTTCATGGCCGGCAGTGCATGGGCGCAAAAGACCCCGCTCCTGGTCTACACGGCGCTCGAAACCGACGCCATGAAGCTCTACAAGGACGCCTTCGAGAAAGCCAACCCCGACATCGAGGTGAAGTGGGTGCGCGACTCCACCGGCATCGTCACCGCCAAGCTGCTGGCCGAAAAAGCCAACCCGCAGGCCGACGTGGTGGCCGGCCTGGCCGCCAGCAGCCTCGCGCTGCTGCAGCAGGAAGGCATGCTCCTTCCCTATGAGCCCAAGGGCTTCAAGGACCTGAACCCCGCCTATTCCGACGCCGCGCGCCCACCGGCGTGGGTCGGCATGGACGTCTGGGCCGCGACCATCTGCTTCAACCGCGTCGAGGCGCAGAAGCTCGGCCTGCCCAAGCCCGAGACCTGGAAGGACCTGGCCAAGCCGGTCTACAAGGGCACCATCTCGATGCCGCACCCGGCCTCCAGCGGCACCGGCTATCTCGACGTGTCCTCCTGGCTGCAGAACATGGGCGATGCCGAAGGCTGGAAGTACATGGACGCGCTGCACCAGAACATCGCGCAGTACGTGCACTCGGGCTCCAAGCCCTGCAAGCAGGCGGGCGCGGGCGAGTTCCCGATCGGCATCTCCTTCGAGTTCCGCGCGCACCAGGTCAAGAAGTCGGGCGCGCCGGTGGACCTGATCTTTCCGAAGGAGGGCCTGGGCTGGGACATCGAGGCCACCAGCCTCATGAAGACCAGCGCGAAGCTGCCGCAGGCCAAGCGCTTCGCCGACTGGATGGCCAGCAAGGAGGCCAACCAGATCACCGCCACCTGGTGGGCCGTGGTCGCCTACCCCGGCGTGGCATCGAAGCTCGAAGGCATCCCCGAGAACTACGAAAAGCTGCTCGCCAAGAACGACATCAACTGGGCGGCCAAGAACCGCGAACGCATCCTGGCCGAGTGGAGCAAGCGCTACGAAGGCAAGGCCGAACCCAAGTAGGGCTCGCCCCCAGGCTGCGCGCACTTCGTGTCGCTTCGCCAACCCCCTGACGGGGGCGACACCTGCGGCCCGGCAAAGCCGGTTCCGCGGTGTCTCGCGAAGAAGCCCGATCCGCCCGATGCCCTTCTTCAACCTGCGACGCCCAGCCCTTGCGGCGCCTGCAAACGACGAGTGCGAAAAATGGACATGACCGACACCCGATTCATTGCCAGCCCGGTACCGACGAACGCCCCCGCAGCGCTGGAGATCATCGGCGTGCGCAAGGACTTCGAATCCTTCAGCGCGCTGCGCGACGTGCACCTGCGCGTGAACCCGGGCGAGATGCTGTGCTTCCTCGGCCCCTCGGGCTGCGGCAAGACCACGCTGCTGCGCATCATCGCGGGGCTGGAAACGCAGACCGCCGGACAGATCCTGCAGAACGGCAAGGACGTCTCGTGGCTCTCGCCGGACAAGCGCGACTACGGCATCGTGTTCCAGTCGTATGCGCTCTTTCCCAACCTGTCGATTGCCGAGAACATCGGCTATGGCCTGGTCAACAGCCGCGCCAGGCGTGGCGAGATCAAGGCGCGCGTCGAAGAACTCCTCAAACTCGTCGGCCTGCCGACCTCGGGCAGCAAATACCCGAGCCAGCTCTCCGGCGGCCAACAGCAGCGCGTGGCATTGGCCCGCGCGCTGGCCACGCGCCCCGGCCTCCTGCTGCTCGACGAGCCCCTGTCGGCGCTCGACGCGCTGGAGCGCATCCGCCTGCGCGGCGAGATCCGCCGGCTGCAAAAGCAGGTCGGCATCACCACCATCATGGTCACGCACGACCAGGAAGAGGCGCTGTCGATGGCCGATCGCATCGTGGTCATGAACCACGGCGTGATCGAGCAGGTCGGCACGCCCATGGAGGTCTACGAACAGCCGGCCACGCCCTTCGTGGCGGACTTCGTAGGCAAGGTCAACGTGCTGCGTTCGGTGGCGCTGGGCAACCACCGCTTCCAGGTCGGCGACATGGAGCTCGAATGCGATGCCTGCGACGGCGCCTTCGAACCGGGCGAGGCCGTCAATCTCTATCTCCGCCCCGAAGACCGCGCGGTCGAGCACCTGGGCGACGACACGCCCAACCGCCTGCGGGCCAAGGTGACGAAGGTCGAGTTCCTCGGCGGCCTCTGCATCGCCGAGGTGACCGCCGATGCGCTGCACGGGCAGGTGCTGGGCCTGCACTTCTCGCTCAACCAGCTGCACGACCTGGACATCCGCGAGGGCAACACCATCGACATCGCGCTGCGCGCCAACCGCATCCGCGCTTTCTCGGCCGCACGCACGCCCAAGCCATGAGCACGCTGGCCCATCCCACCGCCATGAAGGCCTCGTTCGCCACGCGGCCCACGATGCGCTGGAGCCGCGACGAAACCATCGCGCGCGCCATCCTGTTCGTCGTGATGGCGATGCTGTTCGTGTTTCTCATCGCGCCGCTCGCCACCATCCTCGCGCACGCGGTGCAGGACAAGGACGGCCGCTTCGTGGGCCTGGCCCACTTCATCACCTACTTCCAGACGCCGAGCCTGCTGCGCGCGGCCTGGAACTCCATCTGGGTCTCGGCGGCGGTGGTGGCGATCTCGGTGCCCACGGCCTTCGTCTTCGCCTACGCGCTCACGCGCAGCCGCATGCCGGTGGCGCTGAAGGCGGTGTTCCGGCTGATCGCGCTGATCCCGCTGCTGGCGCCCTCGCTGCTGTCGGCCATCTCGTTCGTGCAGTGGTTCGGCAACCAGGGCGCGCTCAAGTTCCTCCTGGGCGGCGTGTCGATCTACGGCGCGCCGGGGATCATCATGGCCGAGGTCTACAACACCTTTCCGCATGCGCTGATGATCCTGGTCACCTCGCTGTCGCTGGCCGACGGCCGGCTGTACGAGGCGGCCACCGCGCTGCGCACGCGGCCGCTGCGCCAGTTCATGACCATCACGCTGCCCTCGTGCAAGTACGGCCTCATCAGCGCGGCCACGGTGGTCTTCACCTACGTGGTGAGCGACTTCGGCGCGCCCAAGGTGATCGGCGGCAACTTCAACGTGCTGTCGGTCGATGTGTTCAAGCAGGTGGTGGGGCAGCACAACTTCTCCATCGGCGCGGTGGTGGGCATGCTGCTCTTGCTGCCCTCGATCGTCTCGTTCGTCATCGACTACGTGGTGCGGCGCAAGCTGAAGGCGCAGCTCACCGCGCGCTCGGTGCCCTACAGCCCCAAGCGCCGCAAGGTGGCCGACACGCTGCTCACGCTGTTCTGCACCGCCGTGTGCGGCCTGCTGCTCGCGACCATCGGCATGGCGATCTACACCTCGCTGATTTCGCTCTGGCCCTACGACCTCTCGCTCACGCTCAAGCACTACCACTTCGTGCTGGTCGAGAGCGACATGGCCGCGGCCTACGGCAACAGCCTGCTCGTGGCCATGGTCACCGCGGTGGCCGGTTCACTGATCGTCTTCGTGGGTGCCTACCTGATCGAGAAGACGCGCAACCTGGGCCTCATGCGCAAGGGCATGCACCTGATGGCGGTGCTCTCGATGGCGGTGCCGGGCCTGGTGCTGGGCCTGGGCTACGTGATGTTCTTCAACCATCCGGCCAATCCGCTGAACTTTTTGTACCAGACGATGGCGATCCTGGTCATCTCGATGGTGGTGCACTACTACACATCGAGCCACCTCACGGCGGTGACGGCGCTCAAGCAGATCGACAACGAGTTCGAGGCCGTGTCGGCCTCGCTCAAGGTGCCGTTCTTCAAGACCTTCCTGCGCGTGACGGTGCCGGTGTGCCTGCCGGCCATCCTGGACATCGGGCGCTACTTCTTCGTGGTGTCGATGGCGAGCCTGTCGTGCGCCATCTTTCTCTACACGCCCGAGACCATCCTCGCCTCGGTCGCGATCATGCACCTGGACGACGCCGGCGACATCGGCCCCGCTGCGGCGCTCGCGAGCCTGATCGTGGTCACCTCGACGCTGGTGTGCATCGCCTATTCGCTGCTCACGCGCGTGCTGCTCGCGCGCACGCAGGCCTGGCGCAACCTCAGCCGCGGCTGACGCAGGCCTTCTTCCTCTTTCCTCATTCCTCTTTCCTCATCCCCTTTCCCGCCTGGAGACACCATGAGTCAAGCCCCCCACCCCATCCTGCTCACCCCCGGCCCCCTCACCACCTCGGACCGCACCCGCCAGGCGATGCTGCGCGACTGGGGATCGTGGGACGCCGACTTCAACCAGATCACCGCGCGCATCAGGAAGGAAGTGCTGAACATCGTGCACGGCACGGGCACGCACGAGTGCGTTCCGCTGCAGGGCAGCGGCACCTTCTCGGTGGAGGCGGCCATCGGCACGATCGTTCCGCGCAACGGCCATGTGCTGGTGCCGAGCAATGGCGCGTACTGCCAGCGCCTGGCCAAGATCTGCAAGGTGCTGGGCCGCAAGCTCACCACCATCGACTACACGGAAGAAAAGCAGGTCTCGCCCGCCGACGTCGACCGTGCGCTGGCCGCCGACCCAAGCATCACGCACGTGGCGCTGGTGCATTGCGAAACCGGCGCCGGCGTGCTCAACCCGCTGCACGAGATCGCGCTGGTGGTTGCCAAGCACGGGCGCGGCCTGATCATCGACGCGATGAGCTCCTTCGGCGCGCTGGAGATCGATGCGCGCAAGACGCCCTTCGACGCGGTGGTCGCCGCCTCGGGCAAGTGCCTGGAAGGCGTGCCGGGCATGGGCTTCGTCGTCGTCAAGCGCAGCACGCTGGAGAAATGCGAAGGCAACTGCCACTCGCTGAGCATGGACCTGTACGACCAGTGGGTCTACATGGAGAAGACCACGCAATGGCGCTTCACGCCGCCCACGCACGTGGTGGCCGCGCTGGACACGGCCATTGCGCAGTACATCGAGGAAGGCGGCCTCGCCGCGCGCGGCGGGCGCTATGCGCGCAACTGCAAGGGGCTCATCGATGGGCTGGCCGCGCTGGGCTTTCGCAGCTTTCTCGACCCGGCGATCCAGGCGCCGATCATCGTCACCTTCCACGCGCCCGACGACGCCAACTACGACTTCAAGACCTTCTATCAAGAGGTGAAGAAGCGCGGCTACATCCTCTACCCCGGCAAGCTCACGCAGGTGGAGACCTTTCGCGTCGGCTGCATGGGGCACTTCGGCGAGGCCGGCATTCCGGGTGCGGTGGCGGCCATCGCCGACACGCTCAAGGCGATGAACATTCGCCAGGTCAGCGCGCCAGTTGCTGCATGAGCGCCGCGCCGGGCCGCCGCACGCAAGCTCGCACCGCAGCGCGAAGCACGAAGGGACACCGATGAGCGAAACGACGCCACGCCGCTACATCCTCACGCTGACCTGTCCGGACCGCACCGGCATCGTGGCGGCCGTGGGCAGCTTCATCGCCAGCCACGGCGGCCTGATCTCGCAGGCCGCGCAGCACGGCGATGCGCTGCACAACCGCTTCTACATGCGCGTGGAGATCCAGGCCGACACGCTGCCCTTCTACCTGGATGAATTCCGCGAGCGCTTCGCCCCGCTCGCCAGGCAGTTCGAGATGGAATGGGGCATCTCCGACAGCTCGGTGAAGAAACGCATGGTGGTGCTGGTGAGCAAGCTGGACCACTGCCTGAACGACCTCCTGCACCGCTGGCGCAACAAGGACCTGCACTGCGAGATCCCGTGCGTCGTCTCCAACCACAACGACCTGCGCTCCTTCGTCGAGTGGCACGGCATCCCCTACTTCCACGTGCCGGTGACGCCCGAGACCAAGGAGCAGGCCTACGCCGAAGTGGAGCGCCTGTTCCGCGAATTCAGCGGCGACTTCATGGTGCTCGCGCGCTACATGCAGGTGCTGTCCGACGGCATGACCGAGCGCCTGCGCAACCGCATCATCAATATCCATCACAGCTTCCTGCCGGCCTTCGTCGGCGGCAAGCCGTACCACCAGGCCTTCGAGCGCGGCGTGAAGATGACCGGCGCCACCAGCCACTACGTGACCGCCGAGCTCGATGCCGGGCCGATCATCGAACAGGGCGTGATCGACATCGACCACGGCAACTCGATCGAGGAGATGGTGCGGCTGGGCAAGGACATCGAGAAGAGCGTGCTCTCGCGCAGCGTACGCCACCACCTGGAAGACCGGATCCTGGTCCACCGCAACAAGACCGTGGTCTTCAAGTAACCCCCCCCATCGGACAAACCCCCAACACACCATGACGGCGCCACTTCCCTCTCACGCACAGGTCGTCATCGCGGGTGGCGGCATCGCCGGCTGCAGCGCGGCCTACCACCTCACCCAGCTCGGCTGCACCGACGTGATCGTGCTCGAGCAGGGCCAGCTCACCTGCGGCACGACCTGGCACGCCGCCGGGCTGGTCGGCCAGCTGCGCGCGAACCGCAGCATGACGAAGATGAGCCGCTACGGCATCGACCTGTACGCCTCGCTCGAAGCCGAGACGGGTCTTGCCACCGGCTGGAAGCAGTGCGGCAGCATCACCGTGGCGCGCACGCCCGAGCGCATGACGCTGCTCAAGCGCACCATCGCCACGGCGCGCAGCTTCGGCATCGAGGCGGAGTTCATCACCCCCGCCGAAGCGCTCGAACTGTGGCCGCTGATGCGCATCGACGACCTCGTGGGCGCCGTCTGGCTGCCCGGCGACGGCAAGGCCAACCCCACCGACCTCACGCAGTCGCTGGCCAAGGGCGCGCGCAACCGCGGCGCGAAGGTCTTCGAGGGCGTGCAGATCACCGGCACGCTCATCGAGCACGGCCGCATCGTGGGCGTGGAGACCAACCAGGGCACGGTGCGCTGCGAGAGCTTTCTCAACTGCGCGGGCCAGTGGGCGCGCGAGCTGGGCACGATGTCGGGCGTCAACATCCCGCTGCACTCGGCCGAGCACTTCTACCTGGTCACCAAGGAGATCGAAGGCGTGCACCGCGACCTGCCGGTGCTGCGCGACCCCGACGGCTACATCTACTACAAGGAAGAAGTCGGCGGCCTCGTGATGGGCGGCTTCGAGCCCGTGGCCAAGCCCTGGGGCATGGACGGCATTCCGCCCAGGTTCGAGTTCCAGCTGCTGCCGGACGACATGGACCAGTTCCAGATCCTGCTGGACGAGGCGGTGCACCGCACGCCGGCGCTGGAGACCACCGAGATCAAGCTGTTCCTGAACGGCCCCGAGAGCTTCACGCCGGACGGCAACTTCATCCTGGGCGAAGCGCCCGAGGTGCGCGGCTATTTCGTGGCCGCCGGCTTCAACTCGGCCGGCATCGCCAATGCGGGCGGTGCCGGCAAGCTGATCGCCGAATGGATCGTCGGCGGCGCCGCGCCGGCCGATTTGCTCGATGTGGACATCCGCCGCTTCGCGCCCTTCAACAGCAACAAGCGCTGGCTCAAGGAGCGCACGGTCGAAGCGCTCGGGCTGCACTACGCCATGCGCTGGCCGCGCCACGAGCTGGAATCCGGCCGGCCGCTGCGCCGCTCGCCGCTGTACGACAAGCTCAAGGCCAAGGGCGCCGCCTTCGGCAGCAAGCTCGGGTGGGAGCGCGCGAGCTGGTTCGCGTTGCCGGGCCAGAAGGCGGAGGCGCGCTACGGCTTCGGCCGCCCCGACTGGCTCGATGCCTGCATCGCCGAACAGAGGGCCGTGCGGCAGGACGTGGTGGTCTTCGACCAGACCTCGTTCGGCAAGCTGATGGTGCAGGGGCGCGACGCCGAGCTGCTGCTGCAGCGCCTGTGCGCCAACGACGTGGCCGTGAGGCCCGGCAGCATGGTCTACACCGCCTTGCTCAACGAGCGCGGCGGCTTCGAGAGCGACCTCACCGTCATGCGGCTTGCGGCCGACTGCTTTCTCATCATCACCGGCTCGGCGCAGCCGTACCGCGACATCGGGCACATCCAGCGCCACCTGCAGCCGAACGAGCATGTGACGGTGACGGACGTGACCTCGGGCTACTGCACGCTCACGGTGACCGGACCGAAGGCGCAGCAGCTGTTGTCGCGCGTCACGCCGCAGGACCTGGGCAAGGAAGCGTTCCCGCAATCGGCCGTGATCGAGATCGACGTGGGCCATGCGCGTGCGCTCGCGGCCAAGGTCTCGTACGTCGGCGGCCCCGGATGGGAGCTGTACATCCCCACCGAGATGGCGGTGCATGTGTACGACACGCTGTTCGAAGCGGGCGCCGACCTGGGCCTGCGCGATGGCGGCTACTACACGATCGACGCCCTGCGCATCGAAGCCGGGCGCCGCGCCTTCGGCCTGGAACTGGGGCCGGACGAGAACCCCTTCGAGGCGGGCCTGGAGTTCGCGGTGCAACTGGACAAGCCGGTCGCGTTCATCGGACAGGCCGCCCTCTCGAAGATCGCGCCGGAGCGGCTTTCCAAGCGGCTCCTGATGTTCACGCTCGACGACGAACAGGCCTTCGCCTGGGGCGGCGAGCCGATCCTTCGCAACGGCAAGGCCGTGGGCGAGCTGACCTCCACCGCCTGGAGCGCGGTGCTCGGGCGGATGGTGGTGATGGGCTATGCGCGCAGCGCCGAACCGCTGACGCGCGACGAGGCGATGCAGGGTTCCTACGAAATCGACATCGCTGGTCATCGCTTCGCCGCCACGGCACAATCTCGGCCGCCTTACCCGTCGCTCGTGAAAGCCGCGCTCGAACAGCGCCGCCAATAACGGAACCAGAACGCGGACGGCTGGGAGACGAGGTATCTCTTCGGGGTACACATGACTGCACAGAACTTTCTGCATCTCTGGGACAGCAGCTTTCTCTACGTCACGCCGGCCATCGAGTCGGACCTGACGGCCCGCTCCTCGGTCACGCTGCTGGCCTCGGTCAGCGGACATCCGTTCCGGCTGGAAGCCGCCGACGGCACGCGCGCGCTCTGCACGGCCGCAGTGGTCGCGGCCGGCGCGCAGCGGCGCCTGTATGTCGAAGGTTGCGGGCTGCTTTCGCTCAACCTCGATCCGGGGTCCGGCGCCTACCGCACGCTGTCGCAATGGATGGGCGAGCGGGGCATCGTGCCGGTCGATGCGCAATGCTTCGGCCGGCTGCGCGACAACTTCGAGGCGGCGCAGTGCGGCGCGCTGGCCGAGCATCACCTGCAATCGCTCAGCGCGCGGATGGTGGAAGCGATCACCGAACGCCCCGAGCCCGCGCGCGGACTCGATCCGCGCATCGACAGCGTGATGCGCGTCGCCAGGTCGCATGCGGGCCCGCTGCCGCTGCAGGACCTGTCCGAGGTGGCCTGCCTGTCGCCCGACCGCCTGACCCATCTGTTTCGCGAGCAGACGGGCGTGTCGATCAAGAACTACCTGCTGTGGTCCAAGGTCCGCCGTTCCGTGCAGCAGTTCGCCAGCGGCCGGCCGCTGGCCGACATCGCGCTGGACGGCGGCTTCGCCAGCGCGGCCCACATGAGCCGCACCTTCCAGTGCTCCTTCGGCCTGCCGCCGTCGTTCCTCTCGCGCCAGGTGCGGCTGACGGCGGACGACCAGGCGGAACGCGCCTGGGGCCTGTGAACGCGGTGCGGCCGACGTGCACCGGCCCGGTCGCACCGTCTCGTTTTCACCTAGAACCTTAGCGGCTGCATGAAAGTGGGCGCCGCTGTCCCTGTCTACGCTTCCCGGGTGACGGAAACGAAGAAGACAAGAGACAAGAGAGGTTCCCCGTGCGCTCCCGCTTATCGACACCCGCCAGGCTCGGACTGGGCGCCGCAGCCCTGCTGACGGCGCTCGGCGCCTGGCTTTTTCTCGCCGACACCGACAGCCATGCCGCCGCGGCCGGCCCATCGGCCAACGCGGCGGCACCGGCCGCTTCGCAAGCACCGGCGACGACCCGGGAAGGCGTCGTGCTCGCCAGGCGCGCTGCCGGCTATACCGCTTTCGCGCCCGGTGCATCGCCCTACCTCACCTCGGCCGGTGCGCGGGAACGAGGCCTGGACATCGTGCAGCTTCGGCGCGACCTGGCCGGCACCGGCAAGGACGTGGCGCAGGAGGTGGAGCGCATCGTCGCGCTCGCGCGGTTCAGGGACCGCATGGACACCCTCGCCAGGGTGCTGCCGACACTGAGCGACGAGGAGCGGCGCGCGGAGTCCTACGCGATCGTGGACCAGATGCCCCGACACGTTGCCAACGGCGAGATCCTGCCCGTGGAGGCCATCGCCTCCACCCGGGCGCTGATCCAGATCGGAGAGTCGGACCCCGCGATCCGGGACGAGCTCACGAAAAGGCTGACCGGGTCGCTGCAATCGCACGCCCGGCAGATGCTGGGGCCGGAGCCCACCTCCGAGCCCCGCTACCAGAGCTACACGCAGGCCAGGAACCAGATGGCCAGCGAAGTGCAGGCTGCCGTGCAGGACCCCGAGGAGCGGCAGCGGGTGATGGCGCAAAGAGAGTTCGAGATCAGAAGCCGCCACTACTGAATCCTTCATCGCAAAAAATCAGGAGCCACACAACATGAATCCGACACGAGTTTTCTGGAGCGTCGCGGCCGCACTGGCCTTGTCGCTCTCGATGGGCGCGGCCAGCAGCGCGCCGCCGCCCGCGCAGGAAGGCGCCACGCAAAGCAGCCGCGCCGATGCGCAGGCCTTCATCGACGAAGCCACGCGCAAGTACAACGCGGGCCTGGTGAACAGCGCCAAGCCCGGGCAGGCCATCGTTCCCGCCGCGGGACCCAACTGGTCGGCCGACCTGGACACCTGGGTCGAATACACCTTCCCCGCGAGCTCGGGCGCATCGTGCATGAACGGAACGCCCTACCGCATGTACTACAAGGTCTCCTCCGATGCCGGCATGCGCGACAAGGTGCTGGTCGACTTCGAGGGCGGCGGCGCCTGCTGGAACTTCGACTCGTGCCGCCCCGGCGCCGACCTCGGCGCGGCCAATCCGGACGGGCTGCCCTCGGGCTACATCCAGGGCAACGGCATCGTCTCCAACACCGCGCCGCAGTTGATCTCGCCGGTGCTGGAGGGCAACACCTTCCTGGTCGAGGCGGCCGCGCGCCTTCTCTTCGGGCGAGGCTCGGGCAAGCTGGACGACGGCTGGTGGGGGCGCCTCTGGCAGACGACCACGGCGCCTGAAACGCAGAAGTGGACGAAGGTGGTCTTTCCGTACTGCACGGGCGACGTCTCCGCCGGCGCGAGCTTCAGGTCGTTCAACGATCCGGCCGCGCCCGACGATGCGACCAAGACCAAGTACGTCAACTTCAACGGCCTGAACAACGTGCGCGCGGCCATGAGGTTCCTGCAGGACAACAAGTTCACCCAGAGCCTCTCGGACAAGGGCTACCTGCAGCAACTGCTGGTCTACGGCGGCAGCGCGGGCGGCTATTCGGCGCAGTTCAACTACCCGATGATCCGGCAGGCGCTCGCCGGCGAGAAGACGCGCGTCGCGCTGCTCAACGACTCGGGCCCGCTGCTGACGGCACCGGTCTACAACGCGGGCGAAACCATCTCGCCGGCCGACCTGGAGAAGACGCCCGCCGCCAAGTTCTGGCAACTGGCGGCCCACACATGGGGCTTCTTCCAGCAGCCGCTGGCGGCCGACATCCGCGTCCCCGGCCACCCCGAATACGCCGAGCAGGCCAGCGGCGTGATCGCGCGGTGGGAGAAGACGACGGGCAAGAAGCTCAACATCACCAAGGCCACCGGCGGCGACACCGGCAGCTTCAGCACGCTGCTGTCCAGGCGCTACCCCGACGACCGCTTCGGGCTCGCGAGCTTCCAGCAGGACCAGGTCATCTCGCGCTTCTTCTTCGTCGGGGCGCAGAACGCCGAGGTCGCAGGCCTGGAGGGCTCGGCGCTGCGCGATGCCAAGCTCGAGCTCTTTCACAAGGAGCTGGACCTGGTGCGCGCGAACCTCGGTCCGCTGCCCAACTTCGGCTACTACATGCCGTGGTCGCGGTACCTCGTGATCGGCAGCCACGTCACGACGGCGCTGACCTTCGCGGGCACCGAGACCTCGCGCGCCGCGAACATGCGCGACGACGGCGGCCGCATCCAGCCGGCCTTCGACGGCGATGTGGGGCACTTCCTGAACAACCTGCTGAGCGCCAACAGCCTGGAGGCGGAGCCCGTGCTGAAGGAAGTGGGCCCGGAGAAGGCCGAGCCGCTGAACCTGGCCGGGGTGGCGGGCTGGCTGCTGTCGCTGTTCAACGTGTTCGGCTGACCGGCGCCAGGCCGGGCGCGAGGCGCGTCAAAGGCTGCAGGTGCGAAAACCGAAGAAGCCGTCGTCGCGCTCCGGCAGCGCGAAGCCCCGGCGGCGCGGCGAACGAAGCCGCGCACGCGTGGCGAACGATGCGCCGCGCAACACACGCGCACGGCCGAAGGCGGCCACCGGATCGAACTCGCCGCCCGCGCTCCACGGATCGGCGCGGAACCCCGGCCACGGCTGCAGCGTGCCCGCGGTCCACTCGTGCACGTCGGCCCAGCGGAAGCCGCGCCGCGCCGCGGTGTGCGCCGCGATCTCCCACTCGACCTCGGTCGCGATGCGGCGCCCCGCCCAGCGCGCCCAGGCGTCGGCCTCCCACCAGCTCAGGTGCACGGCGCTGTGGTGCCCTGCCGCGCGCACCGTGACGCCGAAGCGGTGCTGCAGCACCGAGCCGCCGGTGCCGTTGCGCGCCGCGCCGATCTGCTCGACATGGCGCGGCCCGCGCCGTCCCTCCACCTGCGCGGCCAGCCAGCGCCAGCCCTCGGCCTGCCACAGCTCCTCGCGGTCGTAGCCACCGTCGTCGACGAATTCGATGTACTGGTTCCAGGTGACCGGTTGCGCATCGATCTCGAACTCGGGCACGTCGATGCGGTGCGCGGCGCGCTCCTGCGCAAAGGCAAAGCCGCTCCCGGACAGGCCCAGCTCCCAGCGCGTGGCGGGCACCAGGAGCGGCTCGTGCGTGACGGCGATGGGCGCCTGCTCGATGCCCAGGGGCAGCCCGAGCGTCTGCGCCATCACCACGAACTGCTCGCCGCGCAGGTCTTCGTGGAACAGCGCGAGGCGATAGAAGTACAGGCCCGCATCGGTCTCGGCCGCGTGCTCGAGCAGCTCGAGCGTGCTCTCCAGCGTTTCGAGCAGGTAGGCCTTGGTCTGGCCGAGATACGGCAGGTCGGCCGACCAGCGGCGGCCGGGCGCGCTCTGCGCCGGGTTCCACCAGTCGTCGGCGCTCGGCTCGATGGCCGCCAGCCGCGTGGGCCGCACCGGGCAGTCGATGCCGAAGGCGCGCTGCGTGTTGCGGCCGATCCACCATTCCGCGAACCAGCCGATGTGCCCAGCCAGCCACACCGGGGGCACCACGCCTTCGTCCTCGGGCACGGGCGGCACGGCGAGGGCCTCGGAGCCCAGCGCCTCTTCGTACAGGGTCAGCAGGTGAAGCGTGTGGTTGCGCGCGTCGATCAGGGCCAGCGAGAGCAGGTCGCGGCCAGCGCGGCACATGTCGGGCGAATCGATGGAATGCGGCGCCGCCCCGGCGGCAGACGAGGTGCGTCTCGGTGTCTGGGCCATGACGGCATTATGACCAGCCGCAGCCCCTGGGTACGCCCTCAAGGAACTTTTCCAGTACACCGATAGAATCCGCACCGCCTCACGCACCCGACCCGCTGGCACACAAGGCCAGCGCGTCGGGTGCCTTCGTATCTGGGGCATCCAATACAAAAATGGAGACGTAATGCAAGGCTTGCTCAAGCTGTCCCGGGCCATCGACTGGCTCAACGCCCAAGTGGGCAAATACGCCATCTGGCTCATCCTGGCCGCCACGGCGATCAGCGCCCTCAACGCGATCGTGCGCAAGGTCTTCAACACCAGTTCCAACGCCTTCCTCGAAGTGCAGTGGTACCTGTTTGCCTGGTCCTTCCTGATCGCCGCCGGCTACACGCTGCTGCATCGGGAGCACGTGCGCATCGACGTGCTCAACAGCCGCCTGTCCAAGCGCAAGCAGGTGTGGATCGACATCCTCGGCTTCGCGTTCTTCCTCACGCCGCTGTGCCTGACGGTGCTCTACCTGTCGATGCCCGTGGTGATCCAGATGTACCAGTCGGGCGAGATGTCGGGCAACTCGGGCGGCTTGATCCGCTGGCCCGTGTGGGCGGCGTTGCCGTTCGGCTTCACGCTGCTGCTGCTGCAGGGCTGGTCGGAGCTGATCAAGCGCATCGCCTTCCTGCGCGGCCAGGGCCCCGACCCGATGGGCCGGCTGACCGACAAGACGGCCGAGGCCGAACTCATCGAAGCGCTGCGCCTGCAGGCCGAGGCGGACGCCGCCAAGGCGGCCGCTGCTGCTGCAGCAGGCACGGGCACGGGCGCGACGCCCAAGCCGCAACACTGAACCGCCGGGCGCCAGAAAAAAACACCATGGAATTCATCGTCGCCAACTTCGCCCCGATCATGTTCGCGGGGCTCATCTGCTTCCTGCTGCTGGGTTTCCCGGTGGCGTTCAGCCTCGGGGCCTGCGGCCTCTTCTTCGGTTTCGTCGGCATCGAGCTGGGCGTGTTCCAGTCGTCGGTGATGGCCTGGCTGCCGCAGCGGCTGATCGGCATCATGGCCAACGACACACTGCTGGCCGTTCCCTTCTTCACGCTCATGGGGCTCGTCCTGGAGCGCAGCGGCATGGCCGAGGACCTGCTGGACACCGTCGGCCAGGTCTTCGGTCCGATGCGCGGCGGCCTCGCCCTGGCGGTGATCTTCGTCGGCGCGCTGCTGGCGGCCACCACCGGCGTGGTGGCGGCCTCGGTCATCTCGATGGGCCTGATCTCGCTGCCGATCATGCTGCGCTACGGCTACGACCGGCGCCTTTCCAGCGGCGTCATCGCCGCCTCGGGCACGCTGGCGCAGATCATTCCGCCCTCGCTGGTGCTGATCATCATGGCCGACCAGCTCGGCAAGAGCGTCGGCGACATGTACAAGGGCGCCTTCCTGCCCGGCTTCATGCTGATGGGCCTGTACGTGCTGTACGTGGTGTTCCTGGCGATCTTCAAGCCCACGCAGGTGCCCGCGCTGCCGCCCGAGGCACGCACCTTCCGCGAGCCCGATGGCAGCGGCGGCTACACCTCGCTGGTGGGCATCACCGCGCTGTCGGCGGTCGTGGCCGTGATCCTCGCGCGCAACATGGAGGCCGTGCACACCTGGTTCCAGGGCCGTGAAGTGACCTTCGTGGCGACCGACGAAAAAGTCGTGGTGGCCATGTGCGGCGGCGTGTTCGTGGCGCTGGTGATCGCTCTCATCAACAAGGGCCTGAAGCTCAACCTGCTGTCGCGCCTGGCCGAGCGGGTCACCTTCGTGCTGATTCCGCCGCTGCTGCTGATCTTCCTGGTGCTGGGCACCATCTTCCTGGGCGTGGCCACGCCCACCGAAGGCGGGGCGATGGGCGCCATGGGCGCGCTGGTCATGGCCTGGGTCCGCCGGCGCATGAGCTTCTCGCTGCTCAAGCAGGCGCTGGGCTCGACCACGCGGCTGTCCAGCTTCGTGATGTTCATCCTGATCGGCGCCACAGTGTTCAGCCTGGTGTTCCAGGCCGCCGATGGCCCGATCTGGGTGGAGCACCTGCTGTCGTCGCTGCCCGGCGGCCCGGTGGGCTTCCTGATCGCGGTGAACGTGCTGGTGTTCTTCCTGGCGTTCTTCCTCGACTACTTCGAGCTGTCGTTCATCGTGGTGCCGCTCCTGGCGCCGGTGGCGCACAAGCTGGGCATCGACCTGATCTGGTTCGGCGTGCTGCTCGCAGTGAACATGCAGACCTCGTTCATGCATCCGCCCTTCGGTTTCGCGCTGTTCTTCCTGCGCTCGGTCGCACCCGAGAAGCAGTATGTGGACCGCGTGACCCAGAAGGTCATGGAGCCCGTCACCACGATGCAGATCTACAAGGGCGCGATCCCGTTCGTGCTGATCCAGCTCACCATGGTGGGCATCCTCATCGCGTTCCCGCAGATCGTGACCGGCAGCCTGGACAAGGAGGTCAAGGTCAACCTGGACGACATCGGCGCGCAGATGCGCGACAGCCTGAAGTCCGACGAGGGCGCGACGCCCACCGATCCCTATGGCGGCCCCGAGGAGGCCGCACCGGGCGCAGCGCCGAAAACCGAGCCGGACGCCGCTCCAGGTGCCGCTCCAGGTGCCGCGCCCGCGGTGCCGGAACCGTCGGCGGAAAGCACCGAGAGCGATCCGATGAAGGCGATGCAGGACGCGCTCAAGGCGCAGAACCCCAAGCCCTGAGCACTGAACGGAGCCTCCTCCCCCAGGAGGCAGGCCCCATGAAAAAAGGCCGGTCCGCGAAAGCAGACCGGCCTTTTTGCCGCGTGCCGCCGACAAGCCGGCGGCAGCGCGTCGCGTCAGATCTTGACCGAGTTCATGTACTGGTTGAACGGGTACTCCGAGAAGCGGTTCCACAGGATCTGGTCGCGCTGGAAGGCGCGCATGTCCTGGTGGATCTTCTTGAAGTCGGCCGACTTGGCTTCGTGCTCGGCGAACACTTCCATCGAGGCCTTGAAGCCCGCGTCCATCACGGCCTTGGGGAACGGCTTGAGCTGCGTCTTGGCGGCCACGAGGCGCTTGATCGCGAGCGGGTTGAAGGCGTCGTACTTGGCGATCATGTCGCGCGCGGCAACCTTGGTGGCCGCATCCAGGATGGCCTTGTTCTCGTCCGACAGCTTGGCCCAGGCCTTGTTGTTGATGAAGAACTCCAGGTCGGCGCCGCCTTCCCACCAGCCGGGGTAGTAGTAGTACGGCGCAACCTTGTTGAAGCCCAGCTTCTCGTCGTCGTACGGGCCGACGAACTCGGCGGCGTCCAGCGTGCCCTTCTCGAGCGCCTGGTACACATCGCCGGCGGGCATGTTCTGCGACACCACGCCCAGCTTGGCCATGGCCTCGCCGAACACGCCGCCGCCCATGCGCATCTTCAGGCCCTTCAGGTCTTCGACCGCCTTGATTTCCTTGCGGTACCAGCCGCCCATCTGCGTGCCGGTGTTGCCGGCGCTGGCGGTACGGAAGTTGTACTGCGCGAAGAAGGCGTCCAGGAGCTTGCGGCCGTTGCCGTACTCTTTCCACGAATCGGTCTGGCGCGCGGTCAGGCCGAAGGGCACGGCGCAGCTGAACGCGAAGATCGGGTCCTTGCCGGTGAAGTAGTAGGCGGCGGTCTGCGCCATCTCGAGCGTGTCGCCCTGCAGCGCGTCGACGACGCCGAACGCGGGCATCAGTTCGCCGGCGGGGTGGGCCGAAATCTCGAACTTGCCGCCCGACAGCGCCTTGACGGTCTTGGAGAGCATTTCAGCGCTGCCGAAAATCGTGTCGAGCGAGCGAGGGAAGCTCGACGCGAGGCGCCAGCGCACTGCTGCCTGCGCATGCACGGCGGGTGCAATGCCGGCGGCCAAAACGCCGGCGATGCCAGCGTTTTTGATGAGGGAACGACGATCCATTGATTCACTCCGGGTTCTTTTGAAAAAAACGAAACGCGGCTTGTGGCCGCGTTGGGGACTTTTGTATAAGTCTTCTTGATTGTAAAAACCGCCTTACAGGCGTCCGGCGGGGGTTTACCCTGCGACGGCGCCGAAGCGTTGCGTGATCGATGCCGCAATGCCCGCTGCATCGAGCCCGATCGATGCGAGCAGCTTGGCCGGATCGCCGTGTTCGACGAAGCGGTCGGGCAGGCCCAGCTGCAGCACGGGCTTTTGCACGTTGGCCGCCTGCAATGCCTCGAGCACCGCACTGCCCGCGCCGCCCATGGTGGCGCCCTCTTCGAGCGTGACGATGGCATCGTGCGTGCCCGCCACCTTCAGCAGCAGTTCGACGTCCAGCGGCTTGGCCCAGCGCATGTTGACCACCGTCGCATCGAGCGATTCGGCTGCGGTGAGCGCGGGATACAGGAGCGAACCGAACGCGAGGATCGCGATGCGCTTGCCTTCGCGGCGCACTTCGCCCTTGCCGAGCGGCAGCCCGGCGAGCGTGAGGTGCGGCGCGACGCCGGCACCCGCGCCGCGCGGGTAGCGCACGGCCACTGGATGGTTCTGCTCGTAGGCGCTCGTGAGCAATTGGCGCAACTCGCGTTCGTCCGCGGGGCAGGCGATGCTCATGTTGGGAATGCAGCGCAGGAACGGGATGTCGTAGGCACCCGCGTGCGTGGCACCGTCGGCGCCCACGAGGCCCGCGCGGTCGAGCGCGAACACCACCGGCAGGTTCTGGATCGCGACGTCGTGGATCAGCTGATCGTAGGCGCGCTGCAAAAAGGTCGAGTAGATCGCGACCACGGGCTTGAGGCCTTCGCATGCGAGGCCCGCCGCGAAAGTCACCGCGTGCTGCTCGGCGATGCCGACGTCGTAATAGCGATCGGGAAAGCGCTGCTCGAACTCCACGAGCCCCGAGCCTTCGCGCATCGCGGGCGTGATGCCCACGAGCCGGCCGTCGTGCGCGGCCGTGTCGCACAGCCACTGGCCGAACACCTGCGTGAAGGTCTGCTTGGCCACCGCGGCGGACTTGACGAGGCCCACCTGCGGATCGAACTTGCCGGGCCCGTGGTAGGCCACCGGATCGGCTTCGGCCAGCTTGTAGCCCTGCCCCTTCTTCGTGACCACGTGCAGGAACTGCGGGCCGCTCAGGTGCTTCAGGTTCTCCAGCGTGGGCACCAGCGAATCGAGGTCGTGGCCGTCGATCGGGCCGACGTAGTTGAAGCCGAACTGTTCGAAGAGCGTCGCCGGCACGACCATGCCCTTGGCATGCTGCTCGAAGCGCTTGGCGAGTTCGAAGAGCGGCGGCGCGGCGCGCAGCACGCTCTTGCCCACGTTCTTGGCAGCGGCGTAGAAATTGCCGCTCATCAGCTGCGCGAGATAGCGGTTGAGCGCGCCCACCGGCGGGCTGATCGACATGTCGTTGTCGTTCAGGATCACCAGGAGCTTGCAGTCGCACACGCCCGCGTTGTTGAGCGCCTCGAAGGCCATGCCGGCCGTCAATGCGCCGTCGCCGATGATGGCCACGGTGTAGCGGTCTTCGCCCTTCTGCTTGGCGGCCATCGCCATGCCGAGCGCGGCCGAGATGCTGGTGGACGAGTGCGCAGTGCCGAAGGTGTCGTACTCGCTCTCGCTTCGCTGCGGAAAGCCCGAGATGCCGCCGATCTGCCTGAGCGTGGGCATGCGCTCGCGCCGGCCGGTGAGGATCTTGTGCGGATAGGTCTGGTGGCCCACGTCCCACACCAGCCGGTCGTGCGGCGTGTTGAACACGTGGTGCAGCGCGACCGTCAACTCGACCGTGCCGAGGTTGGAGCTCAGGTGGCCGCCGGTGCGCGAGACGTTGTCGAGCACGCAGGCGCGCACCTCGTCGGACAGTTGCCGCAGCTGTGCACGGTCGTACTGGCGGATCGGCGAGGGGTCGTGGAGAGTGGGAAGCAGCGGAGCCATGTGGAGTGTTGTTCTTTTCTCAGTGGTGGCGGTCGACCACCATGTGGGCCAGCGCGCGCAACGCGGCGGTGTCGGCCAGGCCGCTCCTGGCCAGGGCGGCGAGCGCATCGGCCAGCAGTTGGCGGGCCTGCGTGCGCGCGCCGTCCAGGCCGAGCAGCGACACGTAGGTGGGCTTGTCGGCGGCGGCATCCTTGCCGGCGGTCTTGCCCAGGGTTTGCGAATCGGCGGTGACGTCCAGGATGTCGTCCACCACCTGGAATGCGAGACCGATGGCCGCGCCGTATTCGCACAGCGCCTTCAGCGCGGCGGTGGACACGTGGCCGCAGGCG
Source organism: Variovorax sp. 770b2 (assembly GCF_900115685.1). Lineage (GTDB taxonomy): Bacteria > Pseudomonadota > Gammaproteobacteria > Burkholderiales > Burkholderiaceae_C > Variovorax. The sequence continues at coordinate 3,111,071 of NZ_FOXJ01000001.1, forward strand.
GCGCCCATCTCGACACTGCCCTGCAGCAGCGCGCCGGTCTTCAGGCGGTGCATTTCGCGCAGCTGTGCTTCGTTCAGTGCGATGCCGACGCTCGCGAGATCGATCGCCTGGCCGCCCGCCATGCCCTGGCTGCCCGCGGCGCGCGCGAGCAGGCGGCACAGCGTGGCCTGCGTGGCCGCGGGAATCTCGTCGCCCTCGGGCGTGAGCAGCTCGAAGGCCAGCGCCTGCAGCGCATCGCCCGCGAGCAGCGCATCGGCCTCGCCGAACTTCACATGCACCGTGGGCTTGCCGCGGCGCAGCACGTCGTTGTCCATGCAGGGCAGGTCGTCGTGCACCAGCGAATAGGCGTGGATCAGTTCGGTGGCGCAGGCCGCGCGCAGCGCGGCGGCTTCGTTGCCGCCGACCGCTTCGCTGGCCGCGAGCACCAGGAGCGGCCGCAGCCGCTTGCCGCCGTCGAGCACCGCATAGCGCATCGCATCGCCCAGCAGCACCGGCGAATCGACGCCGACCCAGCGCGAGAGCGCCGCTTCGACGCGGGCCAGGTGCGGTTCGCTCCAGCCGGCGAGCCGGGCGGCATTCCAGTCGGTCATGGTGGCCGCGCTCATTCGGCCGTCCAGACCTTCAGGCTGCCCGCGTCGAGCACCTTGATCTGGTCTTCGACCGCCTGCAGCTTGTCGCGGCAGAAGGCGAGCAATGCGGCGCCGCGCTGGTAGCTGCCCAGCAGTTGGTCCAGCGGCAACTGGCCCGATTCGAGTTCTGCGACCAGTTGCTCCAGTTCCTGAAGCCCGGCTTCGTAACTGGCGGGCAACGGCCCCGTATCGGGCGTGGCCGCCGGGCTGGAAGAGGAAGGGGAAGGCACCTTGGGCATGCAACGGAACGTGGGTGAAACGGGGCATTTTAGGACGGGGACCGAATCGGACGGCGGCCGCCGCCGGGCCGCCCCAAGGCGAGCCGCGCCTCCCCCTCGGGGGGTGGCGAATTACACGAAGCGAAGCGCAGTGAAAAGCCGGGGGGCGAAATGAAATGCGGCCGCCGCCGGGCCGCCCCAAGGCGAGCCGCGCCTCCCCCTCGGGGGGTGGCGAATTACACGCAGCGAAGCGCAGTGAAAAGCCGGGGGGCCAAAAAATGCCCACCGGGTACAATGCGAACTCTTCTTGTTGGCAAACCAACACACTCTTCGGGCCGTTGAACCTTCCAGACGGCGCCTTCCGTTATTTCCTTTTTTTCTCCCTGTGGGGAGCTTGGTCAGGTCCTCCATGTCTGATTTAAGTCTTCAACTGCAGCAGGCCGCGAGCCAACTTCCAGTTTCCGCGTATTTCGACGAGGCCTTGTACGCCCGCGAAATGCAAAACCTTTTCTCGCGAGGGCCCCGCTACGTCGGCCATCGCCTCGCCGTGCCCGAAATGGGCAACTTCCACACCCTGCCCCAGGAGCACCAGGGGCGCGCGCTGGTCCATACGCCCAAGGGCGTGGAGCTGATCTCCAACGTGTGCCGCCACCGCCAGGCGCTGATCCTGCAGGGCCGCGGCCAGCTGGACAACCAGGCCGGCGGCAACATCGTCTGCCCGCTGCACCGCTGGACCTACGCCGCGAGCGATGCGCGCACCACCGGCACGCTGATCGGTGCGCCGCATTTCGACCAGGACCCGTGCCTGAACCTGCACAACTACCCGCTCACCGAGTGGAACGGCCTCCTGTTCGAGAAGAACGCCGATGGCACCGGCCGCGACGTGGCCGCGGACATGCGCGGCCTGGGCCCGCAGGCCGACCTCGACTTCTCGGGCTACGCGCTGGATCGCGTCGAGCTGCACGAGTGCAACTACAACTGGAAGACCTTCATCGAGGTCTACCTGGAGGACTACCACGTCGGCCCGTTCCACCCGGGCCTCGGGAGCTTCGTCACCTGCGACGACCTGCGCTGGGAGTTCAACCAGAACTATTCGGTGCAGACCGTGGGCGTGGCCAACCGCCTCGGCCGCGCGGGCAGCCCGGTCTACCAGAAGTGGCAGGAGCAGTTGCTCAAGTACCGCGACGGCAAGCCGCCCAAGTACGGCGCGATCTGGCTGACCTACTACCCGCACGTGATGGTCGAGTGGTATCCGCACGTGCTCACCGTGTCGACGCTGCACCCGGTGAGCCCGACGAAGACGCTCAACATGGTCGAGTTCTTCTATCCCGAGGAAATCGTCGCCTTCGAGCGCGAGTTCGTCGAGGCCCAGCAGGCCGCCTACATGGAAACCTGCGTGGAAGACGACGAGATCGCCGAGCGCATGGACGCCGGCCGCCGCGCGCTGATGCTGCGCGGCGACAACGAGACCGGCCCGTACCAGAGCCCGATGGAAGACGGCATGCAGCAGTTCCACGAGTGGTACAAGGCCGCGATGCAGAGCACCTGAGTCGATGACTGCCGCGTCGAAGGGTGTTCTGGGAACACCGCGGAACCGGCTTTGCCGGGCCGCAGGTGGTGCCCCCGGTGAGGGGGTAGGAGAAGCGACACGAAGTGCGCGAAGCCTGGGGGAGAGTCAATAGTGCAAGCGCTCTGGATGGTGCTCGGCGCCTTTTTGTTTGCCACGATGAGCGTCGTGGTGAAGGTGGCCTCGCAGTGGTTCAACAGCGGCGAGATGGTGCTGGGCCGAGGCCTCATCGGCATCATTTTTCTCTGGCTCCTCGCGCGCAAGATGCGCATCTCGCTCGCCACCAAGTACCCCGGCATGCACGCCTGGCGCAGCACCATCGGCGTGATCTCGCTGGGCGCATGGTTCTACGCCATCGCGCACATGCCGCTGGCCACCGCCGTCACGCTCAACTACATGAGCAGCGTGTGGGTGGCGGCCTTCCTCATCGGCGGCGCGCTGCTCGCATGGGTGCCGGTGCCCGGCCGCGACGGCCGCGTGGCACGCCCGCCGCTGCAGGGCGCGCTCGCGATGACGGTGCTCGCAGGCTTCATCGGCGTGGTGCTGATGCTCAAGCCCACGGTCAGCGGCAACGAAGGTTTCGCGGGCATGCTGGGCCTGCTGTCGGGCCTCACGGCCGCCTTCGCCTACATGCAGGTGGTGGCGCTCTCGCGCATCGGCGAGCCCGAGCTGCGCACGGTGTTCTATTTCGCGGTCGGCTCGGCCGTGGCCGGCGCCTTCGCCACCGCCGCCACCGGGTTTTCGGGCGGCAGTTCGTGGACGTGGCAGCATGCGCTGTGGCTGCTGCCCATCGGCCTGCTCGCCGCCCTCGGGCAACTCTGCATGACGCGCGCCTACGCCACGGCCAAGACGGAAGCCGGCACCCTCGTGGTGGCCAACCTGCAGTACTCGGGCATCATCTTCGCGGCGTTCTACAGCGTGGTGGTGTTCGACGACCGCATCGATGCCACCGGCTGGGCCGGCATGGCGCTCATCGTCGTGAGCGGCATCGCGGCCACCGTGCTGCGCCAGCGGGCGGTGCCCAAGGCGCCGGCCGAAGAACACTGAAGCATCTCATCCAAGGAGAACACGCCATGTACACCACCCTCGTCAGCGTCGAACAACTCCAGCAACTGCACAACAGCGAGACGCCGCACATGGTGTTCGACTGCAGCTTCGAACTCATGAAACCCGAGGCTGGCCCGCAGCTCTACGCGGCGGCCCACATTCCCGGCGCGCTGTACGCCAACCTGGACACCGACCTGAGCGCGAAGCACGGCCTGCCCGGCGCCCATGGCGACGTGGTGGTGGCGCAGGAAGACGGCGTGCCCGCCTCGGGCGGTCGCCACCCGCTGCCCAGCCGCGAGAAGTTCGCGGCCTGGCTCTCGGGCATCGGCTTCTCCAACGACATGCAGGCCGTGGTGTACGACCGCAACGGCGCCAACTACTGCGGGCGCCTGTGGTGGATGCTCAAGTGGATGGGCCACGACGCCGTGGCCGTGCTCGACGGCGGCCTGCAGGCCTGGCAGGCAGCAGGCGGCGAGGTGACCGACCGCGAGGAGCCCGCGCGCTTCCAGTCGAATTTCGTACAGGGCGAGCCGTTGGCCAGGCTCGTGACTACCGACACCGTGTTGCATCGGCTCGGCCAGCCTGACCAGCAGCTGATCGACGCACGGGCCGGTGCACGATATCGCGGCGAGGTGGAACCTCTGGACCCGATTGCCGGTCACATCCCCGGGGCCCTGAACCGGCCCTTCGCCGAGAACCTCGGCCCCGACGGCAAGTTCAAGCCGGCATCGCAATTGCGTGCCGAGTTCGAAGCGCTGCTCGCGGGACGCGACGCGGCGACAGTCGTCCACCAATGCGGCAGCGGCGTGAGCGCGGTGCCCAACCTGCTTGCGATGCAGATCGCCGGGCTCGGGACGACCGCGCTCTATGCCGGCAGCTGGAGCGAATGGAGCAACACGCCGGGGCTGCCGACCCGGCAAGGCGCAGAACCATGAAACACATCCGACTCCGACGCATCTCCGGTCTCGCAATTGCCGCGGCAGCATTCGCTGCAGCCCCGTTCCTTTCCGCGCAAGCCCAGCAGCAGCACGCCCATGTGCACGGCCAGATGAAGCTGGACGTGGCCATCGACGGCCCCACCGTGGTGATCGACATGGAGTCGCCCCTGGACAACATCGTCGGCTTCGAACGCGCCCCGAAGACCGATGCCGAAAAAGCCACCGTCGAAGCCGCCATCGCCCAGCTGCGCGCGGCCGACAAGCTCTTCGCCATCGACCCCGCCGCCAACTGCAAGCTCGGCCCGGTCGACCTGCGCTCCGGCGCGTTGGGCCTGGGCAACCCCGACCCGAGCGAGCCCGTGGGCCACGCGGACCTGGACGCCACCTTCTCCTTCAACTGCACCAACGCGGCCGCCGCGAAGTTCATCGACCTGAACCTGTTCAGCGTGTTCAAGGGCCTGCGCCAGATCGATTCGCAGATCGCCTCGGCACAAGGCCAGTTCAAGCGCCAGATCAAGCGCCCCGCCGGCGCGCAGGCGGCCCAGCCCGCACGCCTTGGCTGGGGCAAGTAGCACTGTGGGCACCGTTTCGCAGGCCGACCCGACGCCCTTGCGCGTCGTGCTCGCGGCCGAGTCCCTGCGCTTCGCATGGCCCGGCGTGAAAGCGCCGTGCATCGACATCGAGGCCTTCCGCATCAGCGCCGGCGAATCGGTGTTCCTGCACGGCCCGAGCGGCTGCGGCAAGAGCACGCTGCTGTCGCTCCTGGCCGGCGTGCTGGTGGCCGACGAAGGCCGCGTCATGCTGCTGGGGCACGACTGGTCGCAGCTCTCGGGCGCCGCGCGCGACCGCAGCCGCGTGGCCCATGTGGGCTACATCTTCCAGCAGTTCAACCTCTTGCCTTACCTGAGCGTGCTGGACAACGTGCTGCTGCCCTGCCGCTTCTCGGCGCGGCGCGAAGCGCAGGCCGCGCGCAACGGCAGTTCGCGTGAAGAGGCCGAGCACCTGCTCGACCAGATGGGCCTGGACCGCAACCTCTGGAAGCGCCAGGCGCTGCAGCTCTCGGTGGGCCAGCAGCAGCGCGTGGCCGCGGCGCGCGCGCTCATCGGGCAACCTGAAGTGGTGATTGCCGACGAGCCCACGTCCGCGCTCGACGAAGACCGGCGCGAGGCCTTTCTCGACGTGCTGCTGACGGCCTGCGCCGTGAACCACAGCGCGCTCGTGTTCGTGAGCCACGACCAGCGCATCGCGCAGCGCTTTGCGCGGCATGTGCTGCTGCCGGAGATCAATCGCGCAGCTTCTACTGCGATGGCGGTGGACGCATGAACGCGCTCTTCTCCATCGCATGGCGCAGTGCGTGGAACCGGCGTTTCACGTTGGCGCTCACCGTGTTCTCGATCGCGCTCTCGACCTTCCTGCTGCTCGGCGTCGAACGCATCCGCACCGAGCTGCGCGAGAACTTCGCCTCGTCCGTCTCGGGCACCGACCTCATCGTCGGCGCGCGCACCGGCTCCACGCAACTGCTGCTGTACTCGGTGTTTCGCATAGGCGCGGCCACCAACAACATCTCGTGGAAGAGCGTGCAGGCGCTGGCCGCGCACCAGGGCGTGGACTGGGTCGTGCCGCTGTCGCTGGGCGATTCGCACCGCGGCTTCGCGGTGCTGGCCACTTCGCCCGAGTATTTCGCGCACTTTCGCTACGGCGACAAGCAGCTGCTGAAGATGCGCGAAGGCAAGCCCTTCAGCGACCTCTTCGACGCGGTGGTGGGCGCCGAAGTGGCCGACAAGCTCGGCTACCACGTGGGCCAGAAAATCACGCTCGCGCACGGCAGCGGCGAGCTCAACGTGGCCGAGCATGCCGACAAGCCCTTCACCGTGGTCGGCGTGCTCGCGCGCACCGGCACGCCGGTGGACCGCACGGTGCACATCGGCCTGGAGGCCATGGAAGCCATCCACCTCGAATGGGTGGGCGGCGCGCCGATGCCGGGCGTGAAGATTCCCGCCGAGCAGGTGCGCAAGTTCGACCTCACGCCCAAGAACGTGACGGCCGCGCTCGTGGGCCTGAAGAACCGCGCGGCGGTGTTCGGGGTGCAGCGCTGGATTTCCACCTACAGCGGCGAGCCGCTGATGGCCATCCTCCCCGGCGTGGCGCTGGACGAGCTGTGGAGCGTGATCGGCATCGGCGAGAACGCGCTCTTGTTGATGTCCGCGCTGGTCGCGCTGGTGAGCCTCGCGGGTCTCGTCTCCGTGGTGATGGCAGGCCTGAACGAACGGCGCCGCGAGCTGGCCGTGCTGCGCGCCGTGGGCGCGGGCCTGCGCCACGTGCTGGCGCTGCTCGCGCTCGAAGGCGCGATGGTCACCGTGCTGGGCGTGGCCTTGGGCGTGGTGATGGCGGTGCTGGGCATCGCACTCCTCTCGCCGTGGCTGCAGTCGCAGTTCGGGCTGACACTGAGCCTCTCGGAACCTACACTCAACGAATGGCTGCTGATGGCGAGCCTGCTGGTCGCAGGCTGGCTGGCAAGCCTCCTGCCCGGCATTCGTGCCTACCGGCTCTCACTGGCGGACGGCCTCTCACCGAGGATTTGAACCATGCGCATCGCAAAGAAGACTTCCACGATCACGGCTTTCACTCGCCTTTCAATGCTGCTGGCCGGCGCCGGCCTCGCAGCGGCAGCGTGGGCCGCCGAGCCCGCGCCCAAGGACACCACCGCATCGAACCCGCTCGGCGGCAAGGCCGCTGCACCTGCTGCACCCGCCGTGGCCAAGGGCACGCCGGGCCAGCCGCGCCAGATCACCTGGGAAGAACTGGTGCCCAAGGACTGGGACCCGGCCAAGGACTTCAAGGGCATGGACCTGAGCGCGCTGGACGACGGCGACCCGCGCGCCAACGAGATGCTCATGAAGATGCAGGAGGTGTCGAACAACGCGCCGACCAATCCCGCGATGAACGGCGCCGAGATCAAGATCCCCGGCTTCATCGTGCCGCTCGAAGAGGCCAAGGGCGAGGTCACCGAGTTCCTGCTGGTGCCCTACTTCGGCGCCTGCATCCACACGCCGCCGCCGCCGGCCAACCAGATCCTGCACGTCATTCCGCAGAAGGGCGCCAAGTTCCGCGCGATGGACACCGTGTGGGTCACCGGCAAGCTGCAGACCCAGCGCAACGATTCGATGATGGGCGTGAGCGGCTACCACGTGAGCGCCAGCAGCGTCACCAAGTACTCGGGCGGCGCGAAGTAACGCTCTCCTGTAGGCCGTAGGGCCTCATCCGCGCCCGAGGCACAGGCCGGATGGCTTAGCCGCCGGCCGTGCCTACAACGCACGGCGGCGCCGCATCCCGCGTTCGATGGATGCGCGGCGCGCCCTCCGCGCCTAGATTGGCCAGCGTCGTCCCAGATGGAGAAGGCGCCATGCGGGTCCTGCCGGTCATTCCTGTCTTGCTGCTTTTGCCCCTGCTCGCAACGAGCCTGGGCGATGCGCTCGCGCAGCCCGCCCCGCGCATGGCGCGCCCCGACCGCGCCGCCACCGCCATTCCGCTGGAACGCAGCCCCGATCGCGCACCGCCCGCCGCGCAATGGTCGGCGCCCCAGCGCCCATCCCAGCGCCCATCCCAGCGCGATATGCCTGCAGCCTCGGCCCTGCGCCCGCCGTCCGACACCGGCATCGTCCGGCAGGTCGAGATCGTGCCGCGCCAGCAGACGGTGAACCAGTACCTGGAGCGCCGCGGCGTGGTGGCCGACCGGCCCACGGTCGAGGCCTTTCGCGCGATGAACCCGCAGGTCACCACCACCAACCGCATCCCGGCGCAGACGCGCGTCTCGGCCTTCGTGCCCGAGGCTTCCACGGGCCGGCCCGCCACCGCGTTGCAGCCCCGCGCGCGTGTCGACATGGCGCAGGCCGCGCGCTACACGGCGGCCGTCGAGGTCGATCGCACCAGCCTCATCCAGGCCAAGGCGCTGCAGCTGCCATCGAGCGCCTACCGCCGCCCCGTGGACATCGACCAGCACCGCAACCTGCTCGCCAGCGTCGACAGCACCGCGCGGCTGGTCGCGCAGCGTGCGCCCGCGCTGCCTTCGCGCGAGCTCGCGCTCTCGCGCTACTACCTGCGCAATGCCAACGGCGTGGCGCAGCAGATCAACGCGCAGGCCGCCACGCGCCCCATCGGCGAGCCCGAGCTGCAGAAGCTCGCCGACGCCTCCCGGCCGGTGCAGGCCATGCAGGCGCGCATGGTCAATGGCCAGAAGCCGCTGGAGTTCCGCCAGGTCACGGTGAAGGTGCGCGGCGAAGACGGCAAGGACCTGCGCGAACCCCTGCGCGTGTACGTGCTGCCCGCGGGCCTGGTGGACCAGCCCGACGACCCGGAGCTCATCCTCGAATTGCTCACGCTGCTGAGCTTCGAGCGCCCGACCTCGCCCTCGACCGGCGAGGTGCAGCGCGGCGAGATGCGGCTGTGGGTTGGGCCCGATTTCAAGTACAGGGAGATGGCCGATCTGGTCATGGCCCGCGGCCTGACGAACTTCATGCCGGTGCACGGGCACTTGCTCGATGCGGCGAGCCCCGACCTGCTGTTCATGGCACCCGCGAGCATCACGGTGCCGCCCGTGCGTTGATCCGCGATCACCATGGCCACAGAAACACGCCCCATCGGACCGTTCGACAGCCTCGTGGCCATCGTCGCCTCGGCCGCTGCCGCGGTCGGCGCGACGCTCGCGCTCTTCCACTCCTTCCTGTCGGACCTCGTGCCGCCCATCGAGGGCGCGCAGGTGTCCATCGGCATGGTGTCGTTCGGCACCACCATCGTGCTGCTGGCGCTGAGCCTGTTGATCCGCAAGCGCCTCTCGTCCGCGCGTCAGCGTTGGCTCGCGGTGCTCGCACTGGTGTTGCTGGCCGCGGCGTTCTGGGCCTTCTTCACCTACCGCGACGTGGTGCGCGCCCATGTGTACGCGTACCCCGCCGAGCGCCCATCGGCCGAGCAGACGCGCTACATCCGCGGCGAGCTGCACGAGATGGGCCAGAAGCGCAGCAAGGGCATGAGCATCGCCGAGGCCGTGAAGATGTTCGGCGGCCCGCAGCTCGTCATGAGCCGCGAGCTGCTGTGGGAAGAAAGCGCGCAGCAGGCCATGACCGGGCAGCTGGAGCGCTGGTACATGTTTCTCTCGATGCTGCTGACGACCGCGCTCTACGTGGTCGCGATCACCGTGTGGCGCGCGCTGCCGGGCAAGCCGCGCGCCGCGCCCGCGAAGAAGCCTGCTGCCGCAACGCCGCCATCACCACCGGAGGAACAGCCATGAAGGAACTCATCGACCAGATGCTGGAGATCGCGCGCACCGAAGTCGGCACGCGCGAAGCGGCCGTCAACAACACGGGCGCCCGCATCGTCGAATACCAGGGCGCCACCTGGCTCGCACCCGGCGCGTGGCCGTGGTGCGCGGCCTTCACCGCGTGGGTGATGCGCGAGTGGCTGGAGAACGAGGCCGTTCGCGAAGCACTGCACCTCGATACGTTCTCGCTCGCCGACAAATGGCGCTGCCGCGACGCGAGCGCCTTCGGCTGGGAGAAGTGGGCGCGCCAACGCAAGCTGCAGGTGCTCGACGAAACGCAGAAGGCCCGCGCGGGCGACTTCGTGGTGTTCGACTTCTCGCACATCGGCATCGTCACCGACGACCAGCCGCTCGCCAGCCGCAAGCTCGCCACCATCGAAGGCAACACCAACGGCAAGGGCGAACGCGACAGCGTGACGGGCGACGGCGTGTGGGTCAAGCAGCGCGTGCCGACCCTGGCCAAGAGCTACATCCGCATCTTCAGCTGACCCGCCGGCCTCGCCGCTTGTGGGTCATGCCCGACACGGGCAGCAGCGCGCGGACGACACAGACGGTTGCATCACCGGCGCAGGGTAGGTCATCGCAGACCGTCAGGGACCGTTGAAGGAGTCAGGCGTGACGTCGGCGCCTTGATGGAACTCCAGATGAACCTCCAACGTCCCCCTCTTCCACGGCCTCTTCCCCGATTGCTCGCGATCTCAGTGTGCGTGGGCGCACTCGCCCTCGCAGGCTGCGACAAGGCCGCGCCACCGAGCCCTGCTGCGGCCATGGACCCGGCCATCTCGATGCCTGCGCCCACCGTGCCGCAGGCACCCGCCGCTGCGCCTGCGGCACCGGTGCCGGTCGCCTACACGCCACCATCGGCAGAGCAGCTCTACCAGCTGGTCGCGCCCATCGCGCTCTACCCCGACAAGCTGGTCGCGCAGATCCTCGCCGGTGCCACCTACCCCGAGCAGATCGCCGCCGCGCACGAGTGGCTCGGGCAGAACAAATCGCTCAAGGCCGGCCCGCTTGCCGATGCGGCCAACCAGCAGCCGTGGGACCCGAGCGTGAAGTCGCTCACCGCCTTTCGCCCCGTGCTCGACCAGCTCGCGGGCAACGTCGCGTGGACCGAATCGCTCGGCAAGGCCTACTACAACGACCCGGCCGACGTGATGAACGCGATCCAGGTCATGCGGCAGCGCGCATCGGCCGCAGGCCGCCTGAAGAACAACAACAGGCTGCGCGTCGCGAGCGCCGCCGCGCCGCGCGACTACGTGCCGGCACCGGACATGCAGCCGGTGTACGGCGGCCCCGCCATCATCGAGCCGCCGCAGCAGCTGATCACCATCGAACCCGTGCAGCCCGACGTGGTGTACGTGCCCAGCTACGACCCGCAGGTGATCTACGGCGAGCCCCTGCCCGTCTACCCCGGCTACGCCTATGCGCCGCCACCCGTGGAGGTCGCGCCGGGCTACAGCCGCGGCCAGGTCGCCGCGGCCGGCGCGCTGGCGTTCGGCACGGGCGTGATCGTGGGCGCGGCGCTGGAGCGCCACGGCTGGGGCTGGAACTCATGGAACATGAACTGGGGCGCGCCGCGCGATCGCAGGCATGGCCGCGATCATGATCGCGACCGCGTCGCGCAACCGGCCTTCGCGCGGCCCGCAGTGATCTACAACAACAGCACGTACATCTCGCGCTCGACCACGGTGGTCAACAGCAACGTGCGGAACGTCTACAACAACGATCGCGGCGACCGCAACGGCGGGCCGCGTGGCATGCCGCCCGGCGCGCCGCCGCCCAACTTTGCGCAGCAGCAGCAAGCGCAGTTCGCGCAGCAGCAACAGCAACAGCAACAACAGCAGGCGCGGCAGCAGCAGGCCTTGGCACAACAACAGCAGCAGTCGCAACAGCAAGCCCAGCAACGTGCGCAGCAGCAGGCTCAACAACAACAGCGACAACAGGCGCAGCAGTTGCAGGCCCAGCAAGTTCAACAACAGCAGCAACAGGCCCGGCAGGCGCAACAGCAGCAACGGCAGCAGGACCAGGTCCGGCGCCAGCAAGCGCAGCAGGCACAGCAACAGGCCCAGCAGCAGGCGCGCGCCGCCAATCAGCAGCAACCGCAGCAGCAACAGGCCCGCCTCCAGCAACAGCAACAGCAGGATCAACTGCGGCGCCAGCAGATGGAACAGCAACAGCAGGCACGCGCCGCGAGCCAGCAAGCCCAGCAACAGCAGCAGCGCGCACTGCAGGATCGGCAGCGCCAGCAGCAGCAGCAGCAGCAATCTCACCAGGCGCAGCAAGCCCAGCAGGACCAGTCACGGCGCCAGCAGATGCAGCAGCAACAGCAGGCGCAACAACAAGCCCAAGCCCAAGCCCGCGCGGCCCAGCAGCAACAGGCCCAACAACAGCAGATGCAGCGGCAGCAGGCGCAGCAACAACAACAACGCCAGCAGCAGGAGCAAGCGCGCCGCCAGCAGCAGCAACAACAGATGCAGCAACAGGCCCAGGCCGCACGCGCACAGCAGCAACAGGCGATGCAACAACAGCAGCAGCAACGCCAGCAGCAGGCGCAGCAACAGCAGCAGGCCCATCAGGCGCAACAGGCCCAGATGCGCCAGCAGCAACAGCAACAACAAGCTCAACAGCAAGCCGCTGCGGCCGCGGCCCGCCGTCCACCGGGCCGCCCCGGCGAACCACGCCAGCAGCCCTGAGGCCGGCGGCTTCGGCGACGCCTGTTACTGCTTGCCGATCTCGGTCAGCAGGCGCGTGACCAGGTAGATGCGCGGCACGATCGAATCGACCTCGATGTACTCGTCGCGTGCGTGGTAGCCGAAGCCCGCGAGGCCGAAGCTCTCGACCACCGTGGCCTTGCCCGAGCGGCCCGCATAGCCCGCGTCGGTGCCGCCGCCGGTCATCGGCGTGAGCGCGAGGTCGCGGTCGATTTCCTTGTAGATCGCCTGCGCCTTCTCGGCCAATGCGCGGCCCTTCGCGCCTGCCACGAACGCCGGGCGGCCGACCTCGACCTTCACCGTCGTCTCCGTGTCGGGAATCAGCTTGCCGCTCGCGATCTTGGCCTGCAGCACTTCGTTGAGCTTTTTCTCGGCGCCCGGCTGCGTGATGCGGATGTCGCCCAGCGCCTGCGCCTTCTCGGTGATCTGGTTGATCGGGCCGATGGCGCGCGCCACGGTCCAGTTGAGCGTCACGCCCGGAATGTCCTTGGCGAGGTCCTTGGTCTGCAGCATCTGGTACGACAGCTCGTACAGCGCATTGCGGCCCAGCTCGGGCGCGGCGCCCGCGTGCGCTGCGCGGCCCTTCACCTCCATCGTGGCCTGCGCGATGCCGGCCGCGCCCAGCAGCAGCGACTCGCCCTTGGCCACCGACTTGGCGGCCGTCGGCTCGAACGACAGCACCGTGTCGTGCAGGTCGGCCGTGGTGGCGATGAGTTCGCCCGAGCCCATCGAGCCCACTTCTTCGTCGGGGTTCACCAGCACGGTGAGCGTGTCGTAGTCGCGCCAGCCCGCATCGGCCAGGATCTTGAGCGAGGCCAGCATCACCGCGATGCCGCCCTTGTCGTCGGCGATGCCGGGGCCGTAGATGCGGTTGCCGTCCACCTTGTAGGGCTGGCTGCCGAGGATGCCCGCCGCATACACCGTGTCCATGTGGCCCTGCAGCATGATCTTGCGCTTGCCGGTGCCCTTGAGCGTGCCGATGACGATGTCGGCGCCCGCGCCGGCTTCTGTCTTGCGGCGCTCGGTCTTGAAACCCGCGGCCTTCAGGCGCCCCTCGATCACGTCGGCCATCTTGAGCAGGCCCTCGACGTTCAGGCTGCCCGATTCGATCTGCACCATCTCCTTCAGGTTGTCGATGACGGCGGGCTGCGCCTTCTCTGCGGCGGCGAGCAGCTTCGCGTCGGGCGCGGCCTGCGCGGCGGCGGCACCCAGGGCGAGGCCGCAGGCCAGTGCGACGGAGCGCAGGGCGAAGAAGGACGAGGAGCGCGTGGTCATGATGGTTCTCTTTACTCGAAGTGAATGGCGGGAAACAGCATAGCGAGCCGCTGGTGGAACGCGGCGCAAATTGGCGACAGTGCGATGACTTGACGGGCGTTGTCGAGAACGCGTACATTGCCCCTGCTTCGTGATGAACGAAGTCGGGATTGGCGTCCCGCTGACATCTGCGACGAAAGCCGCAGTTACCGCACACAGGGTCTGCGGCTTTTTCGTTCCTGCTTCCTTTTTTAGGCGGCTCGAATGGGAGGGCTCGCGCCCTGCCGGTTTTCGCAAGATGTCCCGGTACGCCAACCCGTTCGAGCTGCCGCCCCCGATTGGCGTCGGGTGCGTCGGTTGTTGCAAATCGACATCTTGGGAGGCCCATGGCCAAAACTACAAACGCGAGCACCGACACCGGCTGCTCTGGCACGTCTTCTTCTCTTCCCGCCGTTCAGTTCAAGCCCTTCGAATGGGTTCAGAGCGAAGGGCTCGACGTTTCCCGGCAGCGCCGCGCCTCATTCCTGAACGACGCGCGCGACGTGGTGCAAGGCACACAGACGCTGGCCCAACTGCTCAACTGGGACGAAGACCGGCGCGAAGAGGCGGCGACCGATGCGGGCCCCGCGCCGCTATTCAACGCGTGCCAGCGCGAATCGCTGCAGCGGCTTCTCGCGGCATCGCTGGGCCTGCTGCACGCGCGGATCGAAGAGCAGTGCGATGCACTGACGCCGTAGTTCATTCATCTGATTCACTTCCACACCGACGGCTGTCAGGTTCAGTCCCGTGGATGCGCGCGACGATGGTGCCCTCGGGCCCACGGATATAGGCGAGCCGGCAGGATGTCCGTACTGCATCTGGTCAAAAAAAAGCCCCTGCCGCCCGACAAGCAGACGACAGGGGCAAGGGCTGCATCAGCCTTTCAGCCGAGCACCTCGGTCACGATGCCGGCGCCGACGGTCTTGCCGCCTTCGCGCATGGCGAACCGCATGCCGTTCTCGATGGCCACGGGCTTGTTCAGCTCGAAGCTGATCTGCGCCTGTGCACCCGGCTTGACCAAGCCGGTCTCGGTCTCGACGCGAATGACACCCGTCACGTCGGTCGTGCCGAAGAAGAACTGCGGCTGGTAGCCGGAGCCGAACGGGGTATGGCGACCGCCTTCGTCCTTGCTGAGCACGAAGATCTGTGCACGCCCCGTCCGGTACGGCTTCAGCGCACCGGGCTTCACGACCACTTGGCCACGCACGACATCGTCGCGCTTGACCCCGCGCAGCAGCAGGCCGACGTTCATGCCGGCGCGCCCCTCGGCGACGTCCTTGTGGAAGGACTGCACGCCGGTGACGACCACCTTTTCGTCGCCGACCGAGCTGAGCCCGACGATCTCCAGGTTGTCGCCGACACGGATCACACCGCGTTCGACACGGCCGCTGATCACGGTGCCGCGGCCCGTGATGGTGTGCACACCTTCGACGGGCATCATGAACGGCGCGTCGTAGTCGCGCACCGGATCGGGAATTCCCGAGTCCAAGGCGTTCACGAGTTCGACGATGCATTGCACGTCGAGCCCTTCGAGGTCGCCGCGTTCGGCGGCGGCCAGGGCCTTCAGCGCGCTGCCGAAAACGAAGCGGGCATCGTGATATCCGTGCGCCGCCAGCAGCGCGCCGATTTCCATTTCGATCAGCTGCTCGATCTCCGCGCGATCGCTGTCGGCCACGAGGTCCATCTTGTTCACGAACACCACCATGTGGCCGACGTTCACCTGACGCGCCAGCAGCACATGCTCGATGGTCTGCCGCGCGGCGCCTTCGGTGCCGTCCACCAGCAGGATCGCGCCGTCCATCTGCGAAGCGCCGGTGATCATGTTCTTGATGTAGTCGGCGTGCCCCGGGCAGTCGATGTGCGCGTAGTGACGGCTGTCCGATTCGTACTCGACGTGCGAGGTATTGATCGTGATGCCGCGCTCGCGCTCTTCCTTCGCGTTGTCGATCTGCCCATAGGACAGCGCACGGCCGCCAATGCGCGAGGCCTGCACGAACGTCAGCGCAGCCGTCAGCGTCGTCTTGCCATGGTCGACGTGACCGATGGTTCCGACATTCACATGAACTTTGTTCATCATGGTTTTCTCCAGTTTGAGGATTAAAAACCGGCTCGATCCGCTGGCCAGGCGAAAGAGTCGGCGGGTTGTCGGCGCGCGCGCGCCAAACTCGCGGTGCCCGCCGTGCGGGCGAAAAAAAAGCCTGCGGGGTGGACCACCCGACAGGCTTTTTTCTTGCCTGAAGGATGACCTCCAGGCGCACAAGGGCCTGGAGGCTCTACACGAACCACTCCACGGAAGCGACGCACAACACCGCGCTGGCAGCGCGTGCGGCGAAAACAAGTTCTCGTTCGAGGCTCATGTCCAAATCTCCAGTTGAGCAGGCAGAAAACAAAAAACCCGGTGGCTTGAGGCCTACCGGGTCTTGTGGAACTCAGGAGGCCAAGCCTCCAGGTGCAAAGGCTCTATGAAAACAATTCGGCGCCAAAAGAGCGCAGCGAAGTCGCCGCGGCTGTGCGGGTCGTCGATGCGTCTTGCGTTGTCTGGAATTGCTTCATGGGGCTCGTGCGGCTGGCCGCAACGTGATGGTTGATCTTTGGGGGTCGGAGGCTAACACCGCTCCAACGATCCGACAACAGGAGCGTTGCACGCGAGCACCACCAGGTGTGCGCCGCGCTTCATCGCAAATGTCGGCAGGCCGCGTTCGTGGCGCTGTGGCACAGATCACGTCAGAACGCGGGCCAAGAGCAGCCAGCCAGCTTCAAGGCAGAATCCGCCCGATAGCAGTCATGCAAGGCAACGCATCGTGCCGCGCCAGTTCACGAGGAGCGCTCATGGCAGTGGGAGTGACGGCAGGGTCAATCACGAACGAACTCGGTGCGCCATCGTTCGTTCACTCGTTCTTCTCGACCATCAGCGCGCATTGCGAACCCGACGGGTGGGGCAGCCAGTTCCCGCATCTGATGAACGAGCTTTACCAAGGACACCTGCCTCATGGGAACGCCTTGCGCGCGCTCGATGAACTGCGGCTGGCAAAAGCCACGCTGGGCAAATTGCCTCCTTCAGCCGTGGTGTGGGACATCGAGAACCGCCAGGCCAGACCTCCGTGGGGAAACAACATCGCATCGCACATCACGAGCCTGGGCAATTACACAAGCAGCGGGCGTGACGTGTTCGATGTTCTCGAGCGAGCTCTTGCAGCTTCGGCCCAAGAGCGGCGGGATGCCGTCCTTCAGTGACAGGTTTCCGTCGACTGGATGCCGACTTTCGACGCGCATGACGGGTGACGGCCAGGAGCAGTTGGAAGGTCAGTGACTTATAAAAAAATGCAGTCGAAGGAGGTTTGAATGGGCGATGTTATTCATGGAATCGAAGCCATCTGGAAAATCGAGAGCCTGCGGCCCTGGCTCCTGGGTGGCATCGCAGTGGCATTGGCTATCGGTGGCCTGGCGGCCGCAATGCATTCGTGGGCGCGCCGCAAAGGTGTGGACGATGCGATCGGGCAACGGGTCCATCCCGCCGTGCGTTTTGCGATATCGCTGTTGCTTGGATTGGGCTGCGCTGCTGTGCTGGCGCGCAACGATGTGCAATGGCCGATTCCCGTGGTGGGGATCGCGCTCTCGATCTTCTTCATGGCGTTTTTCGGAATCCAGGTGTTGCGCGGCACACGGGAGTAGGAACGACCGGACACAAACGTCACGCCGGATTCATTGCCGCAAAAGTGGCGTCGTAGCGCCCGTCCCGCTCGGCCCAGCGCCGGGCCTTGTCGCGCTCGACCAGCACTTCGCCCCGGGGGTGATCTCCCGCTTCCAGCAACTGCATGACCTCGGCCACGTACACGGCAACCGGCATGGCGCGCGGGTCCGACGCCTGGCTGTCGCCCGTGAGCTCGGTCTGCACATAAGGCGGTGCCAGTTCCAGCACTTCGACGGGGACATGGCGCAGCTGATGCCGCAGCGATTGAAGCCATGAGTGCAGGAACGCCTTGCTCGCGCAATAGCCCGGAAAGTCGGCGCGGGGCACGAAGGCGAGGTTGGAGCTGGTCGCCATGAGGGCCGCGTCCGGCTGCCCTTTGAGCATCGGCAAAAACGCCGCCGCGACGCGCAGCACGCCCAGGATGTTGGTCTGCACGATGGCCTCGACAACGGACGCGTCCCAGCCATCTTCGGCCATGTTCTCCGCCCGCGAAATGCCGGCGTTGGCGATGAGCACATTGAGTTCGGGAAGCGCGCGCGAACGTCGCTGGCCAGGCGTGGCAGCGAGGCGGGGTCGCCGAGATCGAGCGGCAGGCCGACCAGGCCAGGCCGGCGCGCCGTGATGTCGTCGAGCAGCGCTTGCCGTCGCCCCGTGACGATGACGCGATTGCCGCGGTCGTGGAAAACCTCGGCGAGCGCACGGCCGATGCCGCTGGTTCCGCCGGTGATGAGGATGGTGTTGCCGGTCATTTTCATGGTCGATGTTCCTTGGTTGCGTCGGGGTCGTAGCAGGGGGAGTGATGGCGCCCTCGCCTCTCGTCCTCGAAGAGGTCGGTCGATGCGCCGCGTAAAAAAGAAAGTTGGGCCATGGAGGAACGCGGATGCGCTCCCCATGCGCAAAAGATTGCGGCGTTATTCGCTGCGACCCAGCCGCAGGGAAGGCAGCAGGCACAGGGCCGCGCAGGTCGCGCCGGCGCCCACGAGAAAAGCCGCGGTGATGCCGAACCACTGGATCGCGAACCCGACCACCGGCCCGGTCACGCCCATCGCGATATCGGCGAAGGCGATGAAGTTGCCCACCGCGCGGCCGCGCTGTTCGGGCGGCACGGACTGCGTCGCAAGCACGCCCATCGCGGGGA
Source organism: Variovorax sp. 770b2 (assembly GCF_900115685.1). Lineage (GTDB taxonomy): Bacteria > Pseudomonadota > Gammaproteobacteria > Burkholderiales > Burkholderiaceae_C > Variovorax. Next base: position 3,129,617 of record NZ_FOXJ01000001.1, read on the forward strand.
ACACGAGCGAGAATCCCAGGCCCGTGAGCGTCGCCCCCAAGAGGGCCATGCCCGGCGCATGCGCGCCCCAGACGAGCAGTTGTCCGATGGCTTCGAACGCCAGTGAGCCGATGGCAACGCGCGTGGCGCCGAAGCGGTCCGGCAGGCCCGAGCCGACCAGGCGCACGAGCACGTAGGCGGCGCCGAAGCCGATGAGCGCCGTGCCGGCATGCGGCCAGCCGTGCGCGGCGTAGTCGAGCGTAAGGAACGCGGCCATCGCGGCATAGGGCACGGTGGCCAGCGCGAGCACGAGGCCCGGTCGCCAGATCAACCCGAGCACGCGGTGGAACGCCACGCGCTGCCCACCGGCGCCGGGAACGGCCGGCAGGCGCAGCGCAATGGCCCAGGCGAGCATCGGCGTGAGCACCGTCAAGGCGCCGACACCGACGAAGCCATAAGCCGCCTGCACGGCCAGCCCGAGCGACGCGCCGAGCCCGAGCGCGGCATAGATCGCGATGCCCGTCCAGGACATGACCTTGCCGGTGCGCGCGGGCCCCACGCGCGCGATGCCCCAGCTCATCAAGCCGGTGAGGAACAGGCTCTCGCCAAGGCCCGCCACCACGCGTCCGAGAAGCAGCACGGCGAGCTTTGCAGCAGGGTCGATGGGCAGCACGCTCGACAGGCCATAGGCCAGGCCCGAGCAGGCGGTGAGTGGAAGCCCCAGGAGAACGGCGGCGCGGGGCCCGCGCTGGTCGCAGAGCGTGCCCGCCCGATGGCGTGTGAGCAATGTCGCGAGCGACTGCAGGCCGATGGCCCAGCCGACGGTGGCCGCGCCGAACCCGAGATGGTCGCGTACCTCCAGGGCCAGGGCGGCCAGCGGGACGCTGATTGCAAGGAATCCGAGGAAGACCGCCAGTACCACGGGAGCAAGCCCCGTCAATGCAGAGGGGGTCCCGAACGGGCGAACGGATGCAGGGGAAAAAATTGATGTCATGCCAAGGCGCGTCTTTATGGATCGAGATATTCCCTACTGGGATCCTCTCGACAAAGGACGCGTTGGATGACGGTAACGCTTACGACAGTGCCGCGAAGGCGCTGCGGCGGCGACTATAACTTCGTCGCTTCGACGCGGTCAATACCCTTTTGCAGCACCCGTCATCCGTTCTCGCGACTTCACTTCTTGGGGGCTCCGATGTACGGGCGGTTGTCGTTGCCCTTCGTTGCGTGGCTTTCGATGGCGAGTATTTCGAAGCCCGCGGCATCGATGTGCACGCTCAATTCCGTCGCACGAAAGATGCCTGCAAGTATCGATCGGACCACGAAAAGCGCCGCCGAACCAGCTTCCTTTGCATACGGCGTGGCAGCCGGGTAGGCATCAAGCGTGCAGGTCCAGCCCTCTCCACGCCTCGAACACCTCCACCTGCTTTCGCAGCCAGTCCGCAGGCACCGAACTTGTCCCCCAGTGATGCAGCCGGCCGGCTGCCTCGCCGAGGTTCCACAAGTGCCGAAGCTGAATGAACAGCGGCAATGCGGCCACGTCGCGGTCACTTATTTTTCCGCCGCCCGCCCGGTAGCCGCGCAGGTAGTGCATCCAGCGCTCGCGCAGCGTGTCGTCAGGTTCCTTGAGGCTTTTGCGAAACAGGTACGACCAAGGCATCACGCTCAGATCGTATGCAAGGAACCCCGGGCCGGCATCGTCGAAATCGAAGAACACGGTTTTCTTGGTGCCGGTCGCATCCGTACCCACATGGTTGTTGAATCCGTGCGTGTCGCCGTGGCAGACGACCCGCGTCAGGCCGCCTTCGGCTGCGACCAGTTCTTCAAGCACGCGGTCGACCAGCCGGCGATAGGTTTCCAACAGGTCCGCATCAAGCTCCGGGTACGCCTTCAGGTAGCCCAGCGTCTTGCCGGCAAGGTGCTCGCCGTCGAGCGTGTAGCCACTGGATGGGCCCGCGTAATCGCGCGCCGCCTCGTGGATGTGGGCCAGCGCGCGGCCGGTCAGTTCGAATTCGTCCAGCGTGTCGGGAATCGAGCCTTCTGCGTGGTGAAACAAGGCCAATGCACGCGGACCTTCGGGGAATTGCAGTTGGATGTGCGTGCTCCCGTTCGCCGCCGGCACCGGCGCCGCCACTCCCGCGCCGTTGGCCGCCAGGTGCGTCAGCAGCGCGACTTCGAAATCGACGTTGAAGCCGCCGCGCGGACGGATCGAGTACAGGCGCGCGACGTACCGGGTCCCATCGGCCGAACGCAGCGCGTAGTTGTCGTTCAGACCCCGGCGGATCAGGTGGCACTGCTGCACCGGAAAACCATGGTGCTGCGCCACCCAGCGTGCAACAGAGAAGGCGGCAGCCGTGGTGTGGGTGGGGACGAGATTGGGGTCGCTCTTTTTGCTATCGGTCATGGCGCATTGTTCCTCGAACGGTGGGCCTCACAAAGGCTCCCCGTCATCAGCCCTTGCCGCCGCGCCCGGTCTTCTTCGCCGCCACGTTGCGCGCCACCTTGCGCGCCGGCTTGAGCACAGGCGCCTCGCGCGCCGACTTCATGTGCCCGCTCTCCCCCGAAGTCACCCCGACGATCTTGGCAAGCTGCCGGCTCACGCTCACATACGCATGGCCGATGCTGCTGTCGTAGTACAGCGAATCGCCGCGCGCCAGGTGCACCACGTCGCCCGTGTCGAAGTGCACCTCGATCTCGCCCGACAGCACATAGGCGAACTCTTCGCCCGGATGCCGCGCGAAGTCTTCCGGGCCGTTGATGCGGCGCGCGTGCACCGTGCCGACGACGGGGCTCATCTGCTTGCCGGCGGCCGAGGTGCCGAGGAACTCGTAGGCGAACGAGAGGCCGCGGTAGACCACGCCCTTGCCCGCGCGCGTGATCACGGGCCCGTCGAACTGCGCGGGCTTGACGCCGGCGCCCGCGAACATCGCGTTCATGTCCATCTCGAGCGCGCGGCCCAGCGCGGCGAAGTTTTCATAACCCAGCGCAAGCTGGCCGCGCTCGGCGCGCGAGATGGTGGTGATCGACACGCCCGAACGCTCGGCCAACTGCGCCAGCGTCCAGCCGAAACGCTTGCGCGCGGTGCGCAGGCGGTGACCGAAAGTGGTGCGGTCCAGCGTGGGCGCCTCGTCCTTCGGCTTCATTCCGGGTTTCATGCCCGTCTTGGTCCCTGTGTGTGGATTCACGCTTGGCTTTCTCTTTGTAGTGCATGGCGATTCTGCCAGCGGCATCGCACGCCATCCATGGCAACCCGGATGACCCGGGCGCAGAAGTTGCGTATACGCAAATTGCATTGACGCAAATTTCACCGATGAGGTGCACCATGGTTTCCCCTTGGTGCGCCGCAAATAATTTGCGTATCCGCAAATTTCTTTCTACACTTTTCGGCGATGACATCCAGTACAACAACGCCCACAGTGGTCGACTTCCTCGTGATCGGCGGCGGCATTGCCGGGGCTTCGGTGGCCCATTGGCTCGCGCCGCATGCCCGCGTGATCCTGCTCGAACGCGAGGCCCAGCCGGGCTATCACTCCACCGGCCGCTCGGCTGCGCTCTTCATGGAAAGCTACGGCACGCCGCAGGTGCGCGCCCTCACCATGGCGAGCCGCGCGTTTCTCCAGCATCCGCCCGAAGGCTTCTGCGAACACCCGTTGCTCACGCCGCGCGGCGCGCTGATGGTCGGCGGCACGGCACAACTCGCCGAGCTCGACGCCCACTGGGACGTGCTGCGCGCCATGGACACGGGCGCCCAGCGCCTGAGCAGCGAAGAAGCGCTCGCGATGGTGCCTGCCCTCCGGCCCGGGCAGGTGGCCGGCGGCGTGTACGAACCCGATGCGGCCGACATGGACGTGCATGCCATTCACCAGGGATACCTGCGCGGCATGCGAAAGGCCGGCGGCCAGCTGGTGTGCGATGCGGGAGTGACGGCCATGGAGCGCATCGGCGAGCGCTGGCGCGTGACGGCCGGCGGCAACGTCTACGAAGCGCCGGTGGTGCTCAACGCCGCGGGCGCATGGGTCGACACCGTCGCGAAGCTCGCGGGCGTGCAGCCGCTGGGCATCGAGCCGCGCCGCCGCTCGGCCTTCATCTTTGCGCCACCCGAGGGCGAGAGCGTCGCGCATTGGCCCATGGTCTTCGGTGCCGACGAAGGCTGGTACATCAAGCCCGACGCCGGCATGCTGCTCGGCTCGCCGGCCAATGCCGATCCGGTCGATCCGCAGGACGTGCAGCCCGAGGAGATGGACATCGCCATCGCGATCCACCGCATCGAGGAGGCGACCACGCTGGCCATCCGCCGCCCCACGCGCACCTGGGCGGGCCTGCGCTCCTTCGTGGCCGATGGCGACCTGGTCGGCGGCTTCGAGCCCGATGCGCCCGGCTTCTTCTGGGTCGCGGCGCAGGGCGGCTACGGCATCCAGACCTCGGCGGCGATGGGCGAAGCCTGCGCCGCACTGGCCCGCGGGCTGCCGCTGCCCGAGCGCATCGCGGGCTTCGGCCTCACGGCCGAAATGCTCGGACCGCAGCGGCTGCGCACCGCCGCAGTCGCCTGACAAGAACACCCCTCACTCCTACAACCACAGAGACCATCCCCATGCGTGTCTTCAGTGCCTCCCTCGCCACCGAAACCAACACCTTCGGCCCGATGCCCACCGGCCTGGCCTCCTTCAAGGACCGCGGCCACTTCCCCGCCGGCAAGCACCCCGATGCGATGACGCTGTTCTCGGGCCCGCTGTGGGCCGCACGCATGCGCGGCGCGGACAAGGGCTGGCAACTCTTCGAAGGCATGGTGGCCGGCGCGCAGCCCAGCGGCACCACCACGCGCCACGCCTACGAGACGCTGCGCGACGAATTGCTCGACGACCTGCGCGCGGTGCTGCCGGTGGACATGGTGCTGCTCGGCCTGCACGGCGCGATGGTGGCCGACGGCTATGACGACTGTGAAGGCGACCTGCTGGCGCGCGTGCGGCAGATCGTCGGGCCCAAGGTGGTGATCGGCGCAGAGCTCGATCCGCACAACCACCTCACGCCCGAGATGGTCGCCAATTCGGACCTGATGATCTCCTTCAAGGAGTACCCGCACACCGACGTGCTCGAGCGCGGGCTCGAACTGGTGGACATCTGCGCCGCGATGGTCGAGGGCAAGGTCAAGCCGGTGGCCGCGGTGGTGGACTGCGACATGATCGTCACGGTCCACACCTCGCGGGAACCTGCGCTTGGCTTCGTCAAGCGCATGCAGTCGCTCGAAGGCAAGGACGGCGTGCTGTCGGTCTCGCTCACGCACGGCTTCTCGTGGGGCGACGTGCCGGAGATGGGCACCAAGGTGCTGGTGTACACCGACGGCGACCAGGCCAAGGCCGATGCCCTGGCACGTCAGCTCGCCGACGAAGTGATCGCGATGCGCGACGGCCTCACCGTGAACTACCCGAGCATCGACGCCTCGCTCGACGAGGCGCTGGCCTTCGACGGCGGCCCGGTGGTGCTGTCCGACGGTGCCGACAACCCCGGCGGCGGCGCGGCGAGCGACTCCACCTTCATCCTGCGCCGCATGGTCGAGCGCGGCATCGCCAACGCGGCGCTCGGTCCGCTGTGGGACCCGATCGCCGTGCGCATCGCCTTCGATGCGGGCGTGGGCGCCAAGCTGGCGATGCGCATCGGCGGCAAGATCAGCCCGCTCTCGGGCGATCCGCTCGATGCGGAATGCACCGTGAAGGCGCTCAAGCACGACCTGGTGATGACGGGCCTCGCGGGTACGCCCACGCCGATGGGCGACTGCGCGCTCATCGAGACCAACGGCATCGAGATCGTGCTGATCACGCTGCGCAACCAGGCGATGGGCACCGACCTGTTCACGCAGCTTGGCTGCGACCTCGCGGCCAAGAAGATCATCGTCGTCAAGTCGTCGCAGCACTTCTATGCGTCGTACTCGAAGGTGGCCAGGCACGTGATCTACGCCGGCGCGCCGGGTGCCGTGACGCTCGACCTGAACACCCTGCCCTATAAAAAAGCGCGGCTGCCCAAGTGGCCCATCGGCGTCGCCGCGTGATTCCCTTTCCTTTTTTCTTTTGCCCACCCGGAGTACCGACGATGAAACGACGAACGCTTGCCGCATTTGCCGCCCTGGCGCTTTCCGCCGCGTGCCTCCCGGCGCTCGCCCAGACACCCGCGCCCAAGACGCTCAAGGTGGTGGCGCATGCGGACCTGAAGATCCTCGACCCGACCTTCACCACCGCCTACATCTCGCGCAACTTCGGCTACATGGTCTACGACACGCTGTTCGCGCAGGACTCGAGCGGCAAGCCGCAGCCGCAGATGGTCGAGAAGTACACCGCATCGAAAGACGGCAAGCAGTGGAGCTTCACGCTGCGCCCGGGACTGAAGTTCTCCGACGGCAGCGCCGTCACCTCGGCCGACGCGGTCGCCTCGCTGCAGCGCTGGGCCGCGCGCGACAGCCTGGGCCGCGCAATGACCGCGAGCGGCGCCGAGTGGAAGCAGGTCGATGCGCGCACCTTCACCCTCACGCTCACCGAGCCCTTCGGCATGGTGCTCGATGCGCTGGCCAAGCCCTCGGGCTTTCCGCCGGTGGTGCTGCCCGAGCGCATTGCCAAGCTGCCGGCCACCGCGCCGCTCACCGAGGTGCTGGGCTCGGGCCCCTTCATTTTCAAGCGCGACGAATGGGTGCCGGGCAACAAGGCGGTGTTCGTGCGCAACCCCAACTACGTGGCGCGCAGCGAACCGCCCAACGGCCTTGCGGGCAGCAAGAAGAGCAACTTCGATCGCGTCGAGTGGCTGTACCTGCCCGACTCGAACAGCGCCATCGCGGCCCTGAAGCGCGGCGAGGTCGACCTGGTCGAACAACTGCAGCCCGACTACATCGCGCCGCTGCGCGCCGACACGAGCGTGAAGATCGGCTCGGGCGGCGCCTACCAGGGCTTCCTGGTGATGAACCAGCTGCACCCGCCCTTCAACAACCCGAAGGTGCGCCAGGCGCTCTTGCAGGCGGTGAACCAGGAGCGCTTCGTCGCGGCCATGGGCTATCCGCTCGATATGCGCATGGCCTACTGCCCCACCTTCTTCATCTGCGGCAGCCCCAATGAAACGGCGGCCGGCGCCGAGCCCTACCGCAAGGCCGACGTGGCCAAGGCCAAGAAGATGCTGGCCGATGCGGGCTACAAGGGCGAGAAGGTGGTGCTGCTGGTTCCGAGCGACGTGCCCTACCTGAACGCCGAGGCACTGATGGCCGCGCAGACCATGAAGAGCATCGGCATCAACGTCGATGCGCAGAACCTGGACTGGGCCTCCATCGGCGCGCGCCGCGCCAAACGCGATGCGCCCGAGGCCGGCGGCTGGAACATGTACGTGACGGTGGCGGGCGAGTTCGATGCCAACTCGCCGATCAGCAACGCCTACCTGGGCGCGGCCTGCGGCAACACGCTGCCGGGCTGGCCCTGCGACAAGCAGCTGGACGACCTGCGCACCGCATGGCTGAAGGAGACCGTGCCCGCCAAGCGCAAGGAGCTGCTCGACGCCTTCCAGGCCCGCGCCTACGAGGCGGTGCCGTACATCAACGCGGGCCAGTACTCGGCCGCCTTCGCCGCGCGCGCCAACCTGAAGGGGCTGGACAAGCTCTGGGCCGGCATGCCGATGTTCTGGGCGCTGGACCGCTGACGGCCACGCGACGCGCGCACTGCCATGGGCTACATCGTTCGACGCTTTCTCTCGACGCTTCCCGTCATGGCGGTGGTGGCCGTGGTGGTCTTTCTGTTGATCCACCTGTCGCCGGGCGATCCGGCCGCGCTGATTGCGGGCGACCTCGCGAGCGTGGAAGACATCGAGAAGCTGCGCGCCGCGCTCGGGTTGAACCTGCCGCTGTGGCAGCAGTTCGCGCTGTGGCTGGGCAAGCTCTTCACCGGCGACCTGGGCACCTCGATCTTCACGCAGGTGCCGGTGTCGCAGCTGCTGGGCCAGCGGCTGGAGCCCACGGTGTCGATCGCCGCGCTCACCATGCTCATCACGCTGGTGGTGGCGGTGCCGCTGGGCACGCTCGCGGCCTACCGCGCGGGCAGTTGGGTCGACCGGCTGGTGATGGTGTTCGCAGTGCTCGCGTTCTCGGTGCCGGTGTTTCTCGTGGGCTATCTGCTGATCTATGCGTTCGCGATCCAGCTGCCGTGGTTTCCGGTGCAGGGCTACGTTCGCTTTGCGGAGGGACCGGGCGAGTGGCTGCGCTCGCTGGTGCTGCCGTGCGTGAACCTGGCGCTGGTGTACATCGCGCTGGTGACGCGCATGACGCGCGCCACGGTGCTCGAAGTGCTGCACGAGGACTACATCCGCACCGCGCGCGCCAAGGGCCTGGGCGTGTTGCCGGTGCTGGGGCATGCGCTGCGCAATGCGGCGATCCCCATCGCGACCACCATCGGCGTGGGCATTGCGCTGCTGATCGGCGGCGTGGTGGTCACCGAGACGGTGTTCGCCATTCCGGGCGTGGGGCGCTTGGTCATCGACTCGGTGCAGCGCCACGACTACCCGGTGATCCAGAGCGTGCTGCTGCTGTCGGCGGGCGTGTACGTGCTGATCAACCTGCTGATCGACCTGAGCTACAGGCTCTTCGATCCGCGCATCCAGTACTAGATGAGCCCATGTCCACCGTACTCCCGATGAGTGACCTCCCCCTTCCTGCCGCACACGCGGCCCCGGCCGACGAAGCGCCCTTCGTGCCGCCGCGCTGGCGCTGGGTGCGCAAGCACCCGACGCTGATCGTCGGCGCGCTGCTCCTGATCGCCGTGGCAGCGCTCTCCATCGCCGCGCCGTGGATCGCCACGCACGACCCGCAGGACATCGACCCGCTCGCGCGCATGCAGGTGCCATCGGTCGAGCACTGGTTCGGCACCGACGCGCTGGGCCGCGACGTGTTCAGCCGCGCGGTGTGGGGCGGGCAGGTGTCGATGATCGTCGGCGCCTCGGTCGCGGTGCTGGCGACGGTGTTCGGCGTGCTGATCGGCCTGTTCGCGGGCTTCGTGCGCTGGGCCGACGGGCCGGTGATGCGGGTGATGGACGGGCTCATGGCCATTCCCGGCATCCTGCTGGCCATCGCGCTCATGGCGGTGACGCGCGCCAGCCTCACGACGGTGATCGTCGCCATCACGGTGCCCGAGATTCCGCGCGTGGTGCGGCTGGTGCGCTCGCTGGCGCTCACGCTGCGGGAGCAACTCTACGTGGAAGCCGCGCATGCGGTGGGCACGCGGCTGCCTGTCATCCTGTTTCGCCACGTGCTGCCCAACATGGTGGCACCGCTGATCGTGCAATCGACCTTCGTCGCGGCCGCCGCGGTGCTGACCGAAGCGGCGCTCTCCTTCCTCGGCGTGGGCGTGCCCGCACAAACGCCCAGCTGGGGCAACATGATGGCCGAGGGCCGCAACTTCGTGGCGGTGGCGTTCCACATCATCCTGTACCCGGGGCTGCTGCTGGCGGCCACGGTGCTGGCGATCAACCTGCTGGGCGACGGCCTGCGCGATGCGCTCGATCCGCGTCTCGCTCGGCAACTGTGAGCGCACCATGAAGCCCATGTCCCATGTCGCGCTCGCCCCCGGCGAGCCCTTGCTCGAAGTCGACAACCTGCGCACGCACTTCCACACATTGAACGGCGTGGTGCGTTCGGTCGATGGTGTCTCGTACACGGTGCGCGCGGGCCGCACGCTCGGCGTGGTGGGCGAATCGGGCTGCGGCAAGAGCGTGACGGCGCTCTCGATCCTGCGGCTCGTGCCCACGCCACCCGGGCGCCACATGGGCGCCGTGCGCCTGCGCGGCACCGACCTCATGCAGCTGAGCGAGCGCGAGATGCGGCAGATCCGCGGCAACCGCATCTCGATGATCTTCCAGGAGCCGATGACCTCGCTGAACCCGGTGCTCACCGTGGGCCGGCAGATCGCCGAGACGGTGCAGCTGCACCAGAAGGCCAGCCGCGCCGAGGCGATGCAGCGCGCGGTCGAAATGCTGCGCGTGGTGCAGATCCCCGAGCCCGAGCGGCGCGTGAACGAGTACCCGCACCAGCTCTCGGGCGGGATGCGGCAGCGCGTGATGATCGCGCTGGCGCTGGCCTGCAACCCCGAGGTGCTGATCGCGGACGAGCCGACGACCGCTCTCGACGTGACGATCCAGGCGCAGATCCTCGACCTCATCCGCCGGCTGCAGAAGGAGCTGGGCATGGGCGTGGTGATGATCACGCACGACCTGGGCGTGGTGGCCGAAAGCTGCGACCGCGTGGTCGTGATGTATGCGGGCAAGAAGGTCGAGGAGGCCGACGTGATCGATCTCTTCGACCGGCCGCTGCATCCGTATACGCGCGCGCTGATGGCCTCGATGCCGGCGATGAACACGGCGAGCGCGCGGCTCACGGAAATTCCGGGCCTGGTGCCGGCCGCGCACGAACTGGGGCGCGGCTGCGCCTTCGCCGCGCGCTGCAGCCATGCGCGCGAGCGCTGCCGCGTCGAGACGCCGCAGCTCACGCAGCAAGGCGGGGACCACGTGGTGGCGTGCTTTGCCGTCGAAGAACAATGGGCCGATGCAGAGGTGACCGCATGACGACGACCGCAGCCCCGCTGCTCCAGGTGCGCGACCTGCGCAAGCACTACATCTCGCCCAAGCGCTGGCTGCGGCCCGCGAAGCCGGCGATCCAAGCCGTCGATGGGGTGTCGTTTTCGGTCGCGCGTGGCGAAACGCTGTCGCTGGTCGGCGAGTCGGGCTGCGGCAAGACGACGACCGCGAAATCAGTGATGCGGCTGGTCGAGCCGACCTCGGGGTCGGTGGCGCTCGATGGCGAGGAACTGCTGACGCTCTCGGCCAACGAGATGCGGCTGCGCCGCCGCCAGCTGCAGATCATTTTCCAGGACCCGTATGCCTCGCTGAACCCGCGCCTCACGGCCGGCGACATCGTGGCCGAGCCGCTGCGCAACTTCGGCATGGGCGCTGCGGCTGAACGACGCGAGCGCGTGCAATGGCTGTTCTCGCGCGTGGGCCTCAGGCCTGAGGCGGCGAAGAAATTCCCGCATGAGTTCTCCGGCGGCCAGCGGCAGCGCCTGGGCATCGCGCGCGCACTGGCGCTGAACCCGAAGCTCATCGTCTGCGACGAGCCGGTGTCCGCGCTCGACGTGTCGGTGCAGGCGCAGGTGGTAAACCTGCTGATGGACCTGCAGGCGGAGTTCGGCATCGCGTACCTCTTCGTCGCGCACGACCTCGCGGTGGTGCGGCACATCAGCCACCGCGTGGCGGTGATGTACCTCGGGCACATCGTGGAGATCGCGGACCGGAACACGCTGTTCTCCGCGCCGCTGCATCCGTACACCGAGATCCTGCTGTCGGCCGTGCCCGTGCCCAACCCGCGCACGCCCGCGCGCCGCATGCTGCTGCAGGGCGATCCGCCGAGCCCCGCGAATCCGCCTTCGGGCTGCCGCTTCCACACGCGCTGCCCGATGGCGCAGGCTGTGTGCAAGGAGAAGACGCCCGAGCTGAGCGAACGCCCTTCGTCCTCGAACGGCGGCACCGGCACGCACCTGGTCGCCTGCCATTTCCGTTGAAGAAAGAACCCCACCGATGACCGACAAGACACCCCACTACGACCTGCTGATCCGCGGCGGCACCGTGATCGACGGCACCAAGGCACCGCGCTTCGATGCCGACGTCGGCATCATGGGCGGCCGCATCGCCGCCATCGGCCAGCTCGCCGGCCACACCGCCGACAAGACGCTGGACGCCACCGGCCGCATCGTCGCGCCGGGCTTCATCGATTCGCACACGCACGACGACCAGGCCGTGCTCTCGCAGGCGCAGATGCCGTTCAAGGTGTCGCAGGGCGTGACCACGGTGGTGGCCGGCAACTGCGGCATCAGTGCCGCGCCGCTGCGCGTGGACATGGACCTGCCGATGCCGCTGAGCCTGCTGGACACGCCGGCCGAGGGCCGCTTCACCACGTTCGCTGCATACCTCGATGCGCTGCGCGCCACGCCGTCGTCGGTGAACGTGGCCGCGATGGTGGGGCATTCGACGCTGCGTGCGGTGGTGATGTCCGACCTCGATCGTCCTGCGAACGAAGCTGAAATCGCCGCGATGCAGGCCTTGGTCGAGGAAGCGATGCAGGCCGGCGCCATCGGTCTTTCCACCGGCACCTTCTACCCGCCCGCAGTGAAGGCGACGACCGAGGAGATCATCGAAGTCGGCCGTCCGCTCACAGCGCGCAAGGCGCTCTACGTGACCCACATGCGCGACGAGAGCGACCGCGTGATGGAGTCGCTCGAAGAAACCTTCCACATCGGCCGCGCACTCGACATTCCGGTAGTGGTATCGCACCACAAGGTGCAGAACGCACAGAACTTCGGCAAGACGAAGGTGACGCTGCCCTTCATCAAGGAAGCGATGCAGCACCAGTGCATCGGCCTGGACTGCTATCCGTACACCGCAGGCTCCACCATGATCCGCACCGACCGCGGGATGATGGACGGCCGCGTGCTCATCGCATCGAGCGTGCCGCACCCCGAATGCGCGGGCCGGGACCTGAAGGACATCGCGGCCGAATGGGGCGTGTCGGGCGAAGAGGCGGCCAAACGCCTGCAACCGGGCAGCGCGATCTATTTCATGATGGACGAGGACGACGTGCAACGCATCCTCGCGTTCGACGACACCATGATCGGCTCCGACGGCATCCCGCTCGGCGAGAAGCCGCATCCGCGCCTGTGGGGTACCTTCCCGCGCGTGCTCGGGCACTACAGCCGTGATGTGGGTCTGTTCCCGCTGGAGACTGCGGTGTGGAAGATGACGGGTCTCACCGCGCGCAACTTCGGCCTGCACGAGCGCGGCACGCTGAAGCCGGGGCACCACGCCGACGTGGTGATCTTCAACGCGGCCACGGTGCGCGACACCGCGAACTACGAAACGCCGACGCAGCCGGCCGAAGGCATCGATGCGGTGATCGTGAACGGCGCCCTCACCTGGCAGCACGGCGTGCACAGCGGTGCGCGCAACGGGCAGGTGATCGTGCGGCGCGACGCGGCCTGACGGGGGTCAGTCCGGGGCGTTCATCACGCGGTCGAACTCTTCGTCCGCGGGGACGTTGTCGGCATCGAGTTCGCTGGCATCGGTGAGATCGATGCCGGTTTCTTCCGAGAGGTCGTCGGTGATGTCGCTGTCGGTTTCCTCGAAATCGTCGGCTGGCCTGTTGTCGTCATCGTCTTCGGATGGCGAGGCGGAACGCGCGGTGGCGTCGACGTGATTCATGATCGGCTCCTCGGCAGATGAATGCTGTACGGCCCCCTATGGTGCGCCTGTTTCGGCCGTTCCGGCTCATCCGATCGGCAGCGTCGGTGTCGGAAAGTTTCCCGCCCTGCGCGCGCCTTCCCTGCGAGCCCCGCCGTCAGTCCTTGTGGACGTGGCCGGTTTCGCCGTGTCCCGCGTCGTGGCCATGGTCATGTCCATGCTCGCCGTGCGCGAGCCGGCTCACCAGCGTGACCAGCACGATGCCCGCGACCAGCCACAGCACCTGCGCGGCGGTCTGGCGGGCGGGCAGGCGTTTTTGCAGTTGTGGAATCAGGTCGGCCAGTGCCACGTAGACAAAACTGCTGCCGGCCAGCACCAGGAAGTAGGGCAGCCAGCTGTGCAACTGGTCGACCAGCCACCAGCCGGCGATGCCGCCCAGCATGGTCATGGTGCCGGCGAGCGACACCTTGACGAGCGCCGCGCGCTGGTTGGCCGAGCTCTGGCGCAGCACCACGAGGTCGCCGATGTGGTGCGGCACCTCGTGCGCGAGCACGGCGATGGCGGCCACGAGGCCCAGGCGCATGTCGGCGATGAAGGCCGAGGCGATCAGGATGCCGTCGCCGAAGCAGTGCACGCTGTCGCCGGTGAGCACGGCCCAGCTACCGCCGCCCTTGGGCGCGTGGCCGTGTGCATGGCCGTGATGGTCGTGGTCGTGACCATGGTCATGGCCCTTGTGCGCATCCGGCCCTTCGTGGGTGTTGCCATGGTGATGCTCGTGCCCGTGGTGCCAGAGCTCCGCCTTGTCGAGCAGGAAGAAGAACACGAGGCCGAACAGCAGCACCGCGAACAGCAGCGCCGGCTCGATGCGGCTTTCGAAGGCCTCGGGCAAGAGGTGCATGAAGGCGGTGGCCAGCAGCGCGCCCGCCGCCAGGCTCAAGAGGTGCTGCGGGTTCACCCCGCCGGAGCCGCTGCGTACGCCCACGCGCAGCAGCAACGCTGCCAGCCAGACGCTTCCGATGCCGGCGACCAGGGTCGCCGCGATGATGACTATCAAATTCATAGCTGCTTGCGCAAGAAGAGTGGTCGCGAGGACCGCATGCCGTTCATAAAAAGGAAAAGGCCGTCACACAGGACGGCCTTCGGCGGGGAGTGGCTACCAGGCGCCGTCGTCAGGCGACGCCATTGGCTTTGAACCAGGCGGTGGCGCGCTGCCATCCGTCGTCTGCTGCGCTCTTGACGTAGCTGGGGCGATAGTCGGCATGGAACGCGTGGCCTGCTTCGGGATACACGACGAAGCTCGAAGCCTTGGCCGCTGCAGTTCCAGTGGCCAGAGCAGCTTTCATCTTATCAACCGTGTCAAGGGGGATGCCCTGGTCTTTTCCGCCGTAGAGGCCGAGCACCGGCGCCTGCAGGCTGGCGGCGATGTCGATGGGGTGTTTCGGCTGCAGTTCGCTCGCCTGCCCGACCAGCCGGCCGTACCAGGCCACGCCGGCCTTGACCTTGCCGGTGGCGGCATAGAGCCAGACGATGCGCCCGCCCCAGCAGAAACCGGTGATGCCGGCCTTGCTGGTGTCGCCGCCGTTGGCCTTGGCATAGGCGAGCGCCCCGTCCAGGTCGGCGATGACCTGCGCATCGGGCACCTTGCCGACGATGTCGGCCTGCAGCTTCGGAATGTCGGTGTAGCCGCGCGGATCGCCCTGGCGCGCATAGAGCTCGGGCGCGATGGCCAGGTAGCCCAGCTTGGCGAAGCGGCGGCAGGTGTCGGCGATGTATTCGTGGACGCCGAAGATTTCCTGGATCACCAAAATCACCGGCAGGCCGGTCTTGCCGGCGGGCGCGGCGGCATAGGCGGGCACCTCGAAGCCGTTGACGGTGTACTTGATCGGGCCGGCCTTCAGGCCTTCGGCCGAGGTGCTGATGGCGGTCTGCGCCATCACCGGCATCACGGCGGCTGCGTAACCGACGCCGATGGCCGCCTTCAGGGCGGTGCGGCGCGTGGCGCCCTGCTCGGTGCTGTCGCCGGGGCGAAGCGAATCGAAGTCGGAACGGCTGTCGTCGAGTTGGGACATTGGAGGGGCTCCAGTTGAATCGTCGGACAAGGGGGCGCTGCGCGAAAAAACGCACGCCGCAATGTAGGCGAAATCCGCGTGCGCCTCTATGACCGGAAATTCAGTGGGGTTGCGCCTGCGCCTCTGCTCGCTACGCCCGCTACGCCCCGTATGCCCGGCGTGCCAACGCGGCCGCCAGTACCTGCGCCGGATCGACCAGGCTCAGCCCGGCCACCGCGGCCGAACCCTGCAGCCCCAACGGCACCTCGGTGCAGCCCATGATGATGGCGACGGGCCCGTGCCGCTCGGCCAGCCGCAGCGCGACCTCCGAGAAGCACTGCTGCGCGAGCGGCATGTTGCCGGCCTTCACGCCGTCGAAGATGCCCCGCATGATGGTCTGGCGCTCATCGGCCAGCGGCACGTGGCAGCCGAGCCCGGCTTCGGCCAGCGCCTCCTCGTAGAGCCGTATGCGGTAGGTGCCCTCGGTGGCCATCAGCGCCACCTCGGTCGCGCCCTCTGCGGCCAGTTGCTGCGCGGTCTCGCGCGCCATGTGCAGCAGCTCGACCTGCGGAAAACGCGCCTGCAGGTTGCCGTGCCAGGCATGCGCGGTGTTGCAGGCGATGGCCACGGCGCGGCTCCCGAGCGCGGCCAGCCGGCCCAGCGCCTGCAGCATCGGTTCGAGCGGCTGGTGCGCGCCGCTCGCATCCGAGGCCAGCGCGCCGCTGCGGTCGGGCACCGGCACCTGCGCGAGCCAGTGTTCGGGAAAGGACTGGTCGCGCACCGGCTCGCCGCGTGCGCGCATCTGCTGCGCGCAGGCCTGCACGAAGAGCCGGACGAAGTCGGCCCCCGCCGCGGGGCCCATGCCCCCGAGGATGCCGACGACCTGCGTTGCTGCGACCATGTCTTGTCTCTCTTTGCGATCCGGTCAGGTCGCTGGTTTATCGCTGAAGGCCTTGAGGTTTTCTTTCAGCTGATCGCTCATCGGCAGGTTCAGCGGCACGTTCTTCGGCGGGATCGGCTGCATGAACCACTTGGTGTAGAGCTTCTCGAACTCGCCGCTCTTCATCATGTTGGTGAAGGTGTCGTCCACCAGCTTCTTGAAGGCCGGGTCGTCCTTGGGCAGCATGCAGGCGTAGGGCTCGACCTGCAGCGACTCGCCCACCACTTCGTAGTCGGCGGGGTTCTTGGAGTTGGCGATCAGGCCGAACAGCAGGATGTCGTCCATGGCGAAGGCCACGGCGCGGTCGCTTTCCACCAGCAGGAACGCATCGGCGTGGTCCTTGCCGAGCACGATGTCCATGCCGAGGTTCTTCTCGGCGTTGTACTTGCGCATGACCAGCGCGTTGGTGGTGCCGGTGGTGCTGGCCACGGTCTTCTTGGCGAGGTCGGCGTAGTCCTTGATCTTGGAGGACTTCTTCGCGAGGAGCCGCGTGCCCGTGTAGAAGTGATTGACCGCGAAGGCCACGTCCTTGCCGCGCGCGCTGTTGTTGGTGGTGGAGCCGCACTCCAGGTCGACCGTGCCGTTAGTGATCAGCGGAATGCGGTTCTGCGAGGTGACCGCCATCAGCGAGACCTGCAGGTTGGGCTTGTTCAGCTTCTTCTTCACCGCTTCGACCACGGCGTTGGAGAGTTCCACCGAGAACCCGATCGGCTTGTTGGGGCCGTCCAGGTAGCTGAAGGGCACCGACGACTCGCGGTAGGCGAGCGTGATCTTGCCGGACTCGGCGATCTTGGCGAGCGTGTCGGCGGCTTGCGCGCCGGTGGCGGTAAAGAGCACCGCGGCAGCCATGGATGCCATCAAAACGGAGAGTTTCATTCGAGCCTTCATTCGGTTGGATTGAACAGAGAAGCGCAGTGTAAGAAGGAGTGACACATCGCGACAATTCCAAATAACCCCGGGGTCATGCCCAAAGGTTATGGGCGGGGGTTCTTTTGGCATTTCCGGGCGGCGCGGGGCACCCCTACAGTCGCAAGCAATCTCTTGTTTTATCTTCACTCCCGGAAAGTTGCCTTCATGCATGTGTGTGTGCTCGGTGCCGGCATCGTGGGCCTGGCAACTGCCTGGCAACTCGAACGCCGGGGTCATCAGGTCACGGTGATAGATCGCGCGACGCCGGGCGCCGGCGCGAGCGGCGGCAATGGCGCCCAGCTCAGCTACTCGTACGTGCAGCCGCTGGCCGACGCGTCGATCTGGCGGCAACTGCCCAAGTTGCTGCTGTCGCCGAGTTCGCCGCTCAAGCTGCGGCCCCAGCTCGATCCGCTGCAGTGGCGCTGGGGGCTCGAATTTCTGGCCGCCTGCAATGCAGAGACCTCGCGCGACACCACCTCGCAACTGCTCGCGCTGGCCGCATCGAGCCGCGTGGAGTTCGAGGCCATGCGCGCGGAGCTCTCGCCCGACTGCGATTTCTCGGCCACCGGCAAGCTGGTGCTCTACGGCAATGCGTCGTCGCTCGAAGGCGCGCGCGCGCAGCTCGAACTGCAGCGCACCATGGGCAGCCAGCAGCGCATGGTCACGCCGCAGGAGTGCGTGGTCATCGAGCCCGCGCTCGCGAGCTACCGCGGCCAGATCGCGGGTGCCGTCTACACGCCCAGCGAATGCGCGGCCGATTGCCTCAAGGTGTGCGCCGAACTCATGGGCGCATTGCGCGCGCGCGGCGTGCGCTTTCTGCTCGGCACCGACGTGCACGGGTTTGCGCACAACGGCGCACGGGTGGCCGCGGTGAATTCGAGCGAAGGCGACATCGAGGCCGATGCCTTCGTGATGGCACTGGGCTCGGCCTCGCACAAGCTCGGCCGCGCGCTGGGCGCGTACCTGCCGGTGTATCCGCTCAAGGGCTACAGCATCACGGTGGAGGTCGATCCCTCGCCCGGCGCGGCGCCCAGCGTGAACGTGACCGACAGCGCCCGCAAGGTGGTGTTCGCGCGCATCGGCTCGCGCCTGCGCGTGGCGGGCATGGCAGAGCTGGTGGGACACGACGCGAGCATTCCGGCGACGCGCATCGAGACGCTGGCCGCCGCGACGCGCGCGGTGTTCCCGCATGCGAGCCGGCTGGAAGAACTGCACCCGTGGACCGGCATGCGGCCGGCCACGCCGAAGGGGTTGCCGATCATCGGCCGGCTGGACAGCGCGCCGTCGAACATGCTGTTCAACACCGGCCACGGCGCGCTGGGCTTCACGCTGGCCTTCGGCTCGGCGCTGAAGATCGGGCAGGCGCTGCCGGCCTGAACTCGCCTTCTCAGTTGCTGGAGACCAGCTTCAGCCCGATGACGCCCGCCAGGATGAGCGCGATGCACAAGAGCCGCATCGGCGCGGCCGAGTCGCCCATCACCAGCACGCCGACGATCGCCGTGCCCGCCGCGCCGATGCCGGTCCAGACCGCATAGCCCGTGCCCATCGGCAAGGTGCGCATCGAGAGCGACAGGAGCACCACGCTGGAGAGGCCCGCACCGACCGTGAACAGCGCGGGCACCAGCCGCGTGAAGCCTTCGGACGATTTCATGGCAAACGCGAAGACGATTTCAAGAAGGCCTGCGACGCCGAGCAATGCCCAAGCCATGGCTCAGGCCTCGGCCGCAGCAGCAACCGTGGCCGCGGGCGTCGAGCGGAAGGTGACGCCGAAGCGGTTGAAGGCGTTCATCAGGCCGATCGCGTAGGTGAGGTCGGCCAGTTCCTTGTCGCCGAACTCGGCGGAGGCGGCTTCGTAGTCGGTGTCTGGCACGCCCGTTTCGGCGACCCGCGTCACGGTTTCCGCCCAGGCGAGCGCCGCGCGTTCGCGCGCACTGAACACCGCGCCCGCGTCGTGCCACACGGGCACCAGCACGAGCTTGTCGACCGCGAGGCCGGACTTGAGCAGGTCGCGCGAATGCATGTCGATGCAGTAGGCGCAGCCGTTGATCTGCGACACCCGCAGGTAGACGAGATCGACCAGTTGCTTGGGCAGGCCGCTTTTCTGGACGGCGACGTATACCCCGCCGAAGGCTTTGTAGACGTCGGGCGAAATCTTGGCGTAGTCGATGCGATTGCTCATGGGGAGTCCTTGCGTGTGCTGGTTGAGAAGGACTCTATCGTCGGATATCTTGGTCCAGTCCAGAAGAGCCATGAACGGCATTCGGTTCTAGGCCATGATCTTGCGGATCACATCAAGGCCAGGATGCGCTTGCCCAGCTTCTCGGCCGTGGCCCGGGAGTCGATGTTCGTGAAGTTGACGAGCAAGGCAGAGGGGCCTTTTCCGATCTGCTGCCATTCCGACAGCGCCTCGGCGAAGAGGCCGTCCTCCCGCATGCGCAGCATGAGCTTGCGGTCCGACTGGCGGCCTGTCAGCCGCAAGATGAGGTGCATGCCGCCGGGCAGTGCGTCGATGCGCACGCGTTGGCCCAGCACGCTTGCCAGGCCCGCGCTCGTCGCCTCGCGTCGCTCGGCGTAGAGCTTGCGCATCCGCTGGATGTGGCGCGCGAAGTGCCCCTCCTTGATGAAGGCCGTGACGATGGACTGCGTGAGCTCGGGGCTGCCGCCGGCAAAGGTCTGGACGATCTGCTCGAAGCGCTCGACCTGCGGCTGCGGCACCACGAGATAGGCCAGCCGGAGACTCGGAAAAAGCACCTTGCTGAAAGTGCCCGCATAGAGCACGCGCCCGTCGCGGTCCAGGCTCTTGAGCGCGGGCAGCGGGCGGCTCACGTAGCGGTACTCGCCATCGTAGTCGTCCTCCACGATCCACGCGTTGTTCCGCCCCGCCCAGTCCAGCAGCGCCAGGCGCCGCTGCAGCGACAGGGACACGCCCAGCGGGCTCTGGTGCGCCGGCGTGACCACGGCCATGCGCGCACGCGGCGCCGACCGGATGCCCTCGGCAATGACCATGCCGTCCGCGTCCACCGGCACCGGAACGGTCGCGATGTGCATCTGCGCGAGCAGCTCGCGCGTGGGCGGATAGCCCGGGTCTTCAAGCCACACCCGGTCTCCCGCCTTGAGCAGCGCAAGGGCGACGAGCTCGATGCTGTGACGGTATCCCGAGGTCACGAACACCTGCGATGCCGTGCAGTGGATGCCACGCGACATCTGCAGGTACGCGGCGATTTCCGCGCGCAGCATCGGCTGCCCGAAGACGGAGGGGTGCGTCATGTCGGACGGCTGCATGGCGCGCGCGCACCGCGCCCCGAGGCGGGCCCAGATCTTTCGGGGAAATTCGTCCAGCGCAGGCAAGCCCATCTGGAACGGAAGGATCGAATACGGACGAAAGCCGATCGAGGAAGTCCCGGTGTCGATCACGGGCGGCGGGGTGGCCACGGGCGTGCGCGGCTTCAGGCCCGGCGTGACGATGGTGCCGGCCTGGCCGCGGGCCTGGATGTACCCCTCGGCCGCCAGCAGCGAATACGCGGTCTCGATGGTGCCTCGTGCCAGGCCCAGTTCTTTCGTCAGCGCACGCGCCGAAGGAATCCGGTCGCCCGGCTTGAGCAGCCCGCTGGCGATGGCGCTGCGAAAGCGCTCGTAGATCTGGCGGTAGAAAGGCTCGGCCGCGCTGGGGTCCAGGGGCGGGATGTTGCTGGTCTTGCCGGCGGTCATGGCGGTGCCTTTTCGATCGGCCCGCCCGGGATGGGCGCGCCGCGGTGAGGCAAATTATGGATCAGCCTCAATCTTCATTCATGGATCTATGACATAGGCCATGCGCTTCCTAGACTGCCTCCTTTCACAAGAACCTGAAGTAGTCACCATGAAGATCCTGCATGTCGTCTGCAGCCCCCGCGGGGAAGCCTCCGAGAGCTACAGGCTCTCCCGAAAAATCGTCGCGCGCCTGATGGGCCGCGAGCCGGCCGCAACGGTGATGGACCGGGTGATCGGTGGCAATGCCCTCTCCCACATCGACGCGAACTATGCGCTCGGCCAGCATTCGGCCACGCCCGGGATCACGCAAGACGGGGCCGTGGCCCGGTCCGATGAACTGATCCGGGAGCTGGAAGATTCGGATGCCGTGGTCATCGGAACGCCGATGCACAACCTCGGCGTGCCCTCGGCGCTGAAGGCGTGGATCGATCATGTCGTCCGGGCGCGCCGCACGTTCGACACGGGCCCGGGCGGCAAGGTGGGCCTGCTGCGCGACCGGCCGGTGTTCATCGCCGTGGCGTCGGGTGGCAGTTTTTCCGGGGAGTACGCGCGGCAGCCGGATTTCCTCACGCCGTACCTGACCGTCATCCTGGCCCAGATCGGGTTGAAGGACCTGCATTTCTTCTCCGTCCAGGGAACGGGCCTGGGGCCGGAGATTCTCGAGAAGTCCAGGATGCACGCCGACGAGGCTCTCCAGGCGTATTTTTTGCCGCGCGGCTAAAGCGTTTCCTGAATCGCCTGCTGCATGCAGCGCGTGATGCCGCGCACCGCCACCGAGTCCGGCCGGCCGGTGAAACGCAGCGCGCGCACCGGCACCGGGATGTGCGGCTCGAGCGTGAGCACGTCGACCTTCTCGCGATCGGCCGAACGCGCCGTGCAGCCATCGACCAGCGCCACGCCCAGGCCGTGGTGCGCCATGGCGAGCGCCGCGTGGTAGGTCTGCACCGTCACCACCGCCTGCTGGAAACCCACGCCGGCCTGCCGGCAGGCTTGGCTCAGGCTCGTGCCGACGGGGTCGCGGCTGTCGAGGCCGATCACCGGACGGTCGACCAGGTCGTGCAGCGCCACCGAGCCGTTGCGCACCAGCGCGCGCGGCAGCATGCCCTTGGGCGCGATGCACACCATGCGGCTGTCGGCCAGCGTCTCCTGCGTGAGCGAGGGATGCACCGCGGGGCTGAAGACGAAGCCCACGTCGGCCTCCTGCAGCAGCAGCGCCGACATGATCTGCGGCGAATGCAGCGACTCGACCGTGATCGCATAGCCCGGGTGCTTTTCGCGGAAGGCCTTGAGCGCGCGCGGCAAGATCTCGTAGCTCAGCGCGAGCACGCTCAGGATGCGCAGCTCGCCCGTGTCGCTGCCGGCCTTGAGGTTGGCCGCCAGCCGCTGCACTTCGTCCAGTTGCGCGAAGAGGCGCTCGATGTGCGGGTACAGCGTGAGCGCCTCGGTGGTCGGCGAGAGCCGGCCCTTGGCGCGCTGGAAGAGCGGAAAGCCCAGCTGCAGCTCGGCATGCTGCAAGGTGCGGCTCACCGCCGGCTGCGTGATGTTGATGAGCCGCGCCGCCGCGCTCACGCTGCCGGTCAGCATGATCGCGTTGAAGACCTCGATGTGGCGCAGCCGCATGAACGGGTGGTGGGGATCAGTTGCCGCCGGTCTTGCCGCGCGAGATGTCCATCACCATGCGCGTGGCGAGATACAGGCGTGGCTCGATCGAATCGAGCAGCACGTATTCGGCATCGGCCGAGTGCGCACCGAAGCCCTGCAGGCCGAAGCGCTCGACCACGGGCGCCTTGGTCTTGAGCGAGGCGAAGGCGGCATCCGTGCCGCCGCCGGCGGCCTTGTCGTCGGCGCCCAGCGGGCGGCCGAGCTCGTCCTTGTAGATGGCCTGCGCATGCTTGGCGAACGCGACCGAGGCGGCGGTGGCTTCGAGCGGCGGACGGCGGCGCTCGAACTTCAGCTCGACCTTGGCCTCGGGAATCAGCTGCTTCTTCACGCGCTCGTTGACCTGCTGCTCGATGCGGTCGTAGTCGGCGACCCTGAGCACGCGCACGTCGGCGCTCGCGGTGGCCGACGCCGGGATCACGTTGCGGTTGGTGCCCGACTTCGAGATGGTCCAGTTCATCTTGAGGCCGGTGGCGGGGTCCGAGAGATCGCGCATCTGCAGGATCTGGTGCGAGAGTTCGTACAGCGCATTCACGCCCAACTCGGGCGCGGAGCCCGCATGCGACGCCTTGCCCGCGACATGCAGGGTGACGGAAGCGATGCCCGCGGTCGCGAGCGAAAGCTTGTCGTCCTTGATGGAGGAGCCTTCGAACGACATGACCGCGTCGTGCTCGCCGCCCAGCCGCGTGATGAGCGCGCGTGCGCCCGGCGAGCTGATTTCCTCGTCGCCGTTGATCAGCACGGTGAGCGTGCCGTACTCCTTGAACTTCAGCGCCTGCAGCATCGCCACCGTGTGGGTGATGACCGCCACGCCCTGCTTGTCGTCGGCGATGCCCAGGCCGTAGGCCTTGTCGCCCTCGATGCGGAACTGCTGCCGGTTGAGCATGCCCACGGTGTAGACCGTGTCCATGTGCGCGATGAGCATGATCTTCTTCGTGCCCGTGCCCTTGAAGGTGGCGCGCACGACGCGGCCGATCTTCTCGGGCGTGTCGTCCATGCGGTACGCCTCGGCGCTCGGATCGATCAGCTCGACCTCGCCGCCCAGCGCCTTGAACTTCGCGGCGATGAGGTCGGAGATTTTCTCCAGGCCTTCCAGGTCGCGGCTGCCCGACTCGATGGAGACCAGCTCCTTGAGCGTGTCGAGCAGCGCGGGCTTTTCTTTCGCGGCGAGCGAGGCGATGCGGGCATCGGGCGCGGCGAAGGCGGTGCCCAGGAAGGCGGCGCAGACGGCGGCGAGCAGGAATTTGCGAGGCTGGATTTTCATGGATGCGGTTCTTCTTTCGTCTTGTCTCGTCAGTGGGCTTTGTCCCAGTTGGGACCGATGCCGATCTCGGCGAGCAGCGGCACCTTCAGCGCCGCCACGCCGGCCATCAGGCGCGGGATTTCGGTGCGCACCCATTCGACCTCGGCCTCGGGCACTTCGAACACCAGTTCGTCGTGCACCTGCATGATCATCTTGGTGGCGCGCTTCTCTTCGTCAAGCACGTTCTGTACCTTCACCATGCTCAGCTTGATGAGGTCGGCCGCGGTGCCCTGCATCGGCGCGTTGATGGCCGCGCGCTCGGCGCCGCCGCGGCGCGGGCCGTTGGGCGAGTTGATCTCGGGCAGGTACAGGCGCCGGCCGAACACGGTCTCCACATAGCCCTGCTCCTTGGCAAGCGCCTTGGTCTCGTCCATGTACGCCTTCACGCCCGGGTAGCGCGCGAAATAGCGCTCGATGTACGACGCCGCGGCCTTGGTCTCGATGCCCAGGTTGCGCGCGAGGCCGAAGCTGCTCATGCCGTAGATGAGGCCGAAGTTGATGACCTTCGCATAGCGGCGCTGCTCGCTCGATACCTGGTCGGGCGTGGAGCCGAACACTTCGGCCGCCGTTGCGCGGTGCACGTCGATGCCTTCGGTGAAGGCGCGCAGGAGCGACTCGTCGCCGCTGATGTGGGCCATGATGCGCAGCTCGATCTGCGAGTAGTCGGCGCTGGCGATCACGCTGCCCGCCGGTGCCACGAAAGCCTCGCGCACGCGGCGCCCTTCGGGGGTGCGGATCGGGATGTTCTGCAGGTTCGGGTCGTTGCTGCTCAGGCGCCCCGTGACGGCCACGGCCTGCGCATAGTGCGTGTGGACGCGGCCGGTGCGCGGGTTGGCCAGCTGGCCGAGCTTGTCGGTGTAGGTGCCCTTGAGCTTGGAGAGGCCGCGGTGTTCGAGGATCTTGGCGGGGAGTGGATAGTCTTCCGCCAGTTTCTCCAGCACCTCTTCGTCGGTGCTGGGCGCGCCACTCGGCGTTTTCTTGACCACCGGCAGCCCCAGCTTGGTGAAGAAGATTTCGCCGATCTGCTTGGGCGAGCCGAGATTGAAGGGCTGGCCCGCGATCTCGTAGGCCTCCTGCTCCAGCGCCATGATGCGCGTGCCCAGTTCGTGGCTCTGCGCGGCGAGCGTGGGGCTGTCGATCAGCACGCCGTTGCGCTCCACGCGGTACAGCGCCTCGCTCGAATCCATCTCGAGCTGGTAGACGTAGAGCAGCTTCTCGTTGGCCTCGAGCTGCGGCCACAGCGTGCGGTGCACGTCCAGGGTCTGGTCGCTGTCCTCGCACGAGTATTCGGCCGCCTTGGCGATGTCGACCTGGCTGAAGGAGATCTGGTGCGCGCCCTTGCCGCAGAGGTCTTCGTAGGAGATGCCGCTGCGCCCCAGGTGGCGCTCGGCCAGGCTCGCGAGGCCGTGCGGCTTGTGCACTTCGAGCACATAGCTCTGCAGCATGGTGTCGTGCGCGTAGCCCTCCACCTCGATGCCGTGGTTGGCGAACACGTGGCGGTCGTACTTGATGTGCTGGCCGAGCTTTTTCTTCTCGGCGTTCTCGAGCCAGGGCTTGAGCTTCGCGAGCACCTCGTCGATGGGCAGTTGCGCCGGTGCATCGGGGTAGTTGTGCGCGAGCGGAATGTAGGCCGCCTCGCCGGGCTCGACGCTGAAGCTCACGCCGACAATCTGCGCGACCATTTCATCGAGCGAGGTGGTCTCGGTGTCGACCGCCGCGAGCTCTGCGGCTTCGAGCCTGGCGAGCCAGGTGTCGAACTGCTCCCAGGTGGTGATCGTGTCGTACTTGAGGTTGCTCGCGGGCGCGGCGGCATCGAGCGCGCTCAGGTCGGCGGGCTCATCGAACAGGCCGCCCTGGTCGGTGTCGGCCTTGGCGGCCTTCTTCTTGATGTTCTCTTCGATCAGCTCGGGCGGAACCGCCTGCGCTTCGAGCGACTTGACGAGGCTCTTGAAACCGAACTTCTCGTAGAAGGGCTTGAGTTCCTCGGTCTGCGGCGCGCCGACCGGCAGGCCTTCGAGCGACGGCAGGCCGGTGACGTGGCCTTCGAGGTCGCAGTCGGTGCGGATGGTGACCAGGCGCCGGCTCAGCGGCAGCTTGTCGAGCGCCTTGCGCAGGTTCTCGCCGGCGGCGCCCTTCACTTCGGCGGCTCGTTCGACCAGCGCGTCGAGCGAGCCGTATTCGAGCAGCCATTTGGCGGCCGTCTTGGGGCCGACCTTCTCGACGCCGGGCACATTGTCGACCGTATCGCCCACCAGCGTCTGGTAGTCGACCATGAGGTTCGGCGGCACGCCGAACTCGGCCGTCACGCCGGCCACGTCGCGCTTCTTGCCGTTCATCGTGTCGATGATGGTGATGTGTTCGTCGACCAGCTGGCTCAGGTCCTTGTCGCCGCTGGAGACGATCACCTCGACGCCCTGCGCCGCCGCAATCTTGGCGAGCGTGCCGATCACGTCGTCGGCTTCCACGTCGGGCACGCTGAGCACCGGCCAGCCCAGGAGCTTCACCACTTCGTGGATGGGGTCGATCTGGCTGCGCAGGTCGTCGGGCATCGGCGAACGGTTGGCCTTGTATTCGGGGTACCAGTCGTCGCGAAAGGTCTTGCCGGGCGCATCGAAGATGCAGGCCGCGTAGTCGGCGCGCACCTCGCGGCGCAGCGCCGTCATCATGTTGATCATTCCCCGGATGGCGCCGGTGGCGGGGCTCTTCGAATCGCCGGGCACGGCGCGCAGGTCGGGCATGGCGTGGAAGGCCCGGTACAGGTAGCTCGAGCCATCGACGAGCAGCAGCGTTTTCTTGTCGGTCATCGGGCCATTTTGCCGTGCCCGGACCGGCGCCTGGAACCACGACGCCATGCGCTGCGCGCCGACACCCCTCGCGCGGGGGCGCGCCTACAATCAAGGCATGCCTAGCTCCACACTCCTGATCGCCCGCCGCATCCTGCTGGCGCTGGCCTTTGCAGCCCCCTTCGCCGCCGTGCACGCGCAAACCGCGCCCGCTGCCACCCCGGCCCCGGCGGAGCCGCTACAAAATCAGGAGCAGGCCGACGGCCGGCGCAACCAGAAGGTCGAGCACATCCACACGGAAGACAGCGGCGCCTCGGTCGACGAAGTCCGCTACGGCGGCCGCACGCAGAGCATCAACGTCAAGCCCAAGTCGAACATGCCGGGCTACGAAGTGCTGCCCAACGACGCCGGCACCGCCCGCGGGAACGAAACGAACTCCTCCGGCACCGGCGCCCGCGTCTGGAACGTGATGAAGTTCTGACCCGTGCCTTCGCCGCTCCTGTTCACCGCATTTCCGGCTCTTCGCTGAGCACCCCCATGGCAGTTTTTACCGAAGTCGAATTCGGCGAGGCAGACGCGCTCGTCCAGCGCCTGGGCATGGGCGCGCTGCGCGACCTGCGCGGCATCGAGGGCGGCATCGAGAACACCAACTACTTCGCGACCACCGAGTCCGGCGAGTTCGTGCTCACGCTGTTCGAGCGCCTGAGTGCCGAGCAACTGCCTTACTACCTTTGTCTCATGAAGCACCTGGCCGGCCGCGGCCTGCCGGTGCCGGAGCCCGTGGCCGACCCTGCGGTGCAGGCGCCCAAGGGCCACGCGCTGACGGTTCCCGCCAATGCGCCCTGCGAGCTGCTGCACATCGTGGCGGGCAAGCCGGCGGCGCTGGTGCAGCGCCTGTCGGGCCACAGCGAACTCGCCCCGACCCAGGCCCACTGCGCCGAACTGGGCGCGATGCTGGCGCGCATGCACATCGCCGCGCGCGACTTCCCGCGCATCCAGCCGAACCTGCGCGGCCTCCCATGGTGGAACGAGACCGTTCCGGTGGTGCTGCCCTACATCGACGAGCCGCAGGCCGCGCTCCTGCGCGCCGAGCTCGCCTACCAGAACCACATCGCCGAATCGTCGGCCTACGCGGCGCTGCCGCGCGGGCCGGTGCACGCCGACATGTTCCGCGACAACGTGATGTTCGCGACCGGCGGCGAGCCCGGCTCGGCGCCGCTTCTCACTGGCGTGTTCGACTTCTACTTCGCCGGCACCGACACCTGGCTCTTCGACCTCTCGGTGTGCCTGAACGACTGGGCGATCGACCTGGCCACCGGCGTACACGACGCCGGGCGCGCCGACGCCCTGCTCTCGGCCTACGAGACCGTGCGCCCGCTGAACGCCTCCGAGCGCGCCCTGCTGCCCGCGATGCTGCGCGCCGCGGCGCTGCGCTTCTGGATCTCGCGCCTGTGGGACTTCCACCTGCCGCGCGAGGCCAGCATGCTCAAGCCCCACGACCCCACGCACTTCGAGCGCGTGCTGCGCCAACGCGCCACCCACCCGCATGCCATGGCGCAGGCCCTCGAGCCGCTCATGGCCGCATGATCCCGATCCGGAACCCATGAAACTCAACCTCGTGCCGGCGCGAACCGGCGCCGAATGGGTCCGCTCCGGGCTCAAGACCTTCTGGCGGCAGCCGCTCGCCTTCATCTCGCTGTTCTTCCTGCTGATGGCGGTGATCTCGACGGTGTCGGTGCTTCCGCTCATCGGCAGCATCGTCGCGCCGGTGTTCCTGCCCTTCATGACGCTGGGCCTGATGGTGGCGACCTCGGTGGCCTACGACGACAACGCCGACGGCCTCGGCCATGCTGGCGATGCGCAGCGGCCCACGGGCTCCGCGATGTTCGTGGCGGTGTTCGGCGCCATGCGCGCCGAGTGGCGCTCGCTGGTGGTGCTGGGCGTGATCTCGGCGATTTACTTCGTGTTCGCGGTGATGGTCACCGCGCTGGTCGATGGCGGGCAGCTCATGCGTGCCTACCTGCTGGACGACGCGATCACACCCGAGGTGATGGCCAGCAGCGATTTCCAACTGGCTCGCGTGCTCCTGATGTGCCTGAACCTGCCGCTGTCGCTGGCCATGTGGCATGCGCCGGCGCTGGTGCACTGGCATCGCGTGGAGCCGGTCAAGAGCATCTTCTTCAGCATCGTCGCGCTGTTCCGCAACTTCGGCGCCTATGCGCTGTTCGTGCTCGCGTGGTTCGGCGTGTTCCTGCTGGCCGGCATCGCCATGGGCCTGGTCGCGACCGTGCTGGTGGGCGTCGGCGCGCTGGGCGCGGGCGGCGCGGCCGTAGCGGTCGGCAACATCCTGATGATCGGCACGGCGCTGGTGCTCGCGGCCATGTCGCTGAGCTCGACCTGGTTCACCTTCCGCGACAGCTTCGATCCAAACTGACCGCGGTCGGTCCGCTCAGTCCGTTGCAGCCCTGTCTTTGCGCAGGCTCGCGAACAGCGACCACGCCATGCCTGCCAGCAACAGCAGGCCGACACCCAGGGCACCCCAGAGCCACCACTTGCGCGACGGATCGTGCGGCGCCGTCTCGGGAACGGGCGCAAGCGCCGCGGCTGCGACAGCGGCATCGACCGCAGCCACCGGCAGCGTGACCGAGGCGTCATCCGCCGCGACAGGTTTGTCCGCGGCGTAGCCCGGGATCAGCGTGGACAGCGCGAGCGGCGCACCCGGCACCGCACCTTGCACCGCACCCTTGCCGACTGCCGCGCTCCAGGCCAGCGAGAACGGCGCGCCACCCTGGGCGAGAAACACCAGCGTGCGCGGCGTGGCTCCCACCGCAATCGTCGGAGGCGTTGCACCGAGCACGCTCACCGGGCCGGAAGTGCGCAGCCGCAGGCGCGAATACACGGCGCCATCGAGTGCCAGCACCGGCGATCGCGCCTCGCCGCCAGCTTGGGCAAGGCGGTACACCACCGTGTCGAGCAGCGGCGCTTCGCCCGGGCCGCTGGGCAGCGCGGTGGTTCGACGTTGCTGGTTCCGCAATGCGTAGAGCGGATTGCGCGGCACGAACTGCGGCGACGGAGCCGAAGCCGAAGCCGAAGCCGAAGCCGAAGCCGGCGCAGCATCGACCAGCCCCGACACGCCGACCTGCGCCAGCGTGTTGATGTCGGCCAGGTCGATGCGCAGGCTCTGCACCGGCAGGCCGCGCGGCAGCAGGTAGTCGCAGTGGTCCTCCGCGCAGCGCTCCGGCTTCAGCGCGCCGGACCATTCGATCGGCGCCACCGGTTCGACCTCCTGCACGCTGTCGATCTCCACCTTGGCGAGCGGCGCGCCGCGCTGCGGATCGCTCCAGCGCAGGCGCAGGAAGCGCGTGCGCAGGTTGCCCAGGTCGACCGCCAGCCGCTCGATGGTCTGGCCGCCATGGGCCAGGCGCACCAGTTGCTCCTCGTCGCCCACCGGGCGCCATTGCCGCAGGTCCTCGCTGGCCTCCAGCCGGAAGGCGAACAGGCCGCGCGCATCGGGCGCGATCTCCAGGCGCGCCTGCAGCAGGCTGCCCTTGACCTGGCTCACGTCGATGAGCCACTGCGCCGCGTCGTTCGGCTTGGCAGCGGTCTTGCTGTCCAGCGCCAGAGAGCCATCGGGCCGCACGGTGAAAGCGAGCGCGGTGTCGCCCGATGCAGGGTTGCCGGGCAAGGCGAATATCGGCACCGCTTGCGAGGCCGTGCGTGGCGCGGCGGCTTCGTTGCGCAGCCAGGCGTAGGGCACCGCATGCCCGGCGGCGTTGCGCACCCGCAGGTCGCTCAGGTCGCCGTAGGCGGCGCGGCCGTAGATGGCGAGCGGCAGCGTGAGCCGGTGGTACGGCCCGGTGCCCTGCAGCGCGATGGGCACGGAGGTGGTTGGCTGCGCCTCTGCAGCGCCCACCGTTGCCATCAGTGCGGCCAAGACGACACGCATTGCGTGGGCGCTCATGCTGCACCTCCTTCGGCCGGGGCCTGCTTCGGCGCCGCCTCTTCCTTCTTCGGCGGCACGGGCGCGAAGTACCCCACCAACAGCAG
The DNA here is from genome assembly GCF_900115685.1 of Variovorax sp. 770b2. Classification (GTDB taxonomy): domain Bacteria; phylum Pseudomonadota; class Gammaproteobacteria; order Burkholderiales; family Burkholderiaceae_C; genus Variovorax. The sequence goes on from NZ_FOXJ01000001.1 coordinate 3,160,268, forward strand.
CAGCGCGCCGACCGCAATGAACGACACGATGCGGAACAGCCCGCCGCGGTCCGCCAATTCGACGAAGAACAGCTTCAGCACCACCACGCCGAGCAGCGCAGCCCCCGCGATCCACAAGGTCCGCACCCGGCGCCCGTGGCCGAGCACCATCGCGACCACGCCGCAGATCGCCCAGGTGATCGACAGCGCCGCCTGCGTGAGCCACGAGGCATAGAGCGCGTCGAAGCGCCATTCCACGCCCGCGTAGTGATGGCAGGTGCGCAGCACCATGCCGGTCAGCAGCGCGAGGCCGGTGAAGCCGACCGCGCCCTTGGCGACCATCGGCTGCACGCGCGCGAACGAGCCCTCGGGCAACGCGCGCCACCAGAGCACCAGCGCGAACAGCACGAGCCATTGCGCGAGTTCGAGCGGATTGAGCAGCGGCACATAAGGCAGCGGCGCCGCATCGCCGGGGCTGACGGCGTTGGGGACCCACACCCATGCAAGCAGGTACACCGCCACCGGCGTCGCCGCGAACTCCAGGTAGGCGCTGCGGTACTCGCTGAGCGGCCAGCGCTGCAGCAGCACGCGCGAGCGCAGCGCCCACAGCACGAGCGCCGGCACGACGGCCCAGCCCAGCAGTTGCCAGCTCGACCATTCGGCGCCGATGCGGCCGAGCTGCCACTGGCATTCGCGCGCCGCGAGCAGCAGGAAGAGCCAGAAGCCCGCGACATGGAACGGCGTGAGCGCCGAGGCGCCGAACCAGCGCTTCTGCGCGCGCAGCAGGCGCAGGTGCCACGCGAGCGCCAGCGGCCAGGCGATCCAGCCGAGGGCGCTCGACGGCACGTAGAACGGCGTCGGCCCGCCCGCGATGCCGTAGGCGGCGATCAGGCCAAAGCCGGGCAGCGTGGCGATCGTCGCCTGGCCGAGTTGCGACCAGTCGCGCCGATGCGCCACGAGCGCGGACAGCACCGACGTGACAAGCACCACCGCCATGACGGCCGCGGGCACGTGGCTCGCGAGCGCGTGAAGGTTCAGCGCGCGGACACTTTCGTCCAGCATGCCGAAAAGCCACCAGCCCAGGCCCCAGACCACGGGCACCCACAGCACGACCGGATGGGCGCACCACGCGTTGACCCAGCGCTTGCGCGCCACGCCGGTGGGCTCGCCCGCGCGCGGCCGCGCCTCGTCGCGCAGCCAGTCGCCGGCCAGCAGCGCCGCAAGGCCCAGCACCACCGGCGTCCAGAAGCCCAGGTGCCCGAAGGCGGGGCGCAGCACGCGCATGTCGCCGCCCATCTCCGCCAGCACGATGAAGAAGATCGCCGAGACCGCATGCAGCACGCCGGCGAACGCCGCGAGCGGCAGGTGCGCCATGCGCAGCGCGACCCACAGCACGACGGTGGCGGTCAGCGGCCACAGCAGCGCGGCTTGCGTGAGGCTGATCTGGAACAGCATCGCCAGGTGCAGCAGGCCCACGCCCGCGATCACGCCCACCACATTGCCGACCGACCACACGGGTTGCACGCCGCGCGCGAGTGCCGCGCGGTGCGCCTGCAGCATCGACCAGGCGGCGTTGCCGAGCACGCTGAGCGCGATCAGGCACGCGGCCGCGGCGCCCTGCCAGCCGCTTTCGAGCGCCTGCCGGGCATCGAGGCCATCGCCCGCGCGATGCAGCGTGGCGATGAAACCCGCCACCGCCAGCGCCTGCATGCCGAAGCTCACATAGGTGAGCGGCAGCAGCGCGAAACGCACCGCCACCGCGAAGGTGGCCGATGCGAGCACCGCCGTCGCGGCCGCGGCCCAGGGCGGCGTGAACCACTGCCACACGAGCAGCGTGAGCGCGGCCATGCCGAGCCATGGCAAGGCGCTGCCGACGATGGCTTCGAGGCTGTCGCCCACGTCGAGCTTCGCGCGGCGGTGCATGGCCCACATCGCGAAGGCGCTCGCCGCCACCAGCAGCGGGCCGATCACCGAACCCTGCAGCAGCGGGTGCCCGGCGGCCCCATCGACCTGCGTGGCTTCGAGCAGCTTCCACACTGCGCCGGCAAACACGAGGAACGAGAAGGCGCGCGCATAGACGCGCCCTTGCCGCGCCCCCAGCCAGTACATGCCTGCGGCCTCGACCGCCCACGCCGCGCCGGTCCACTGCCCTTCGAGGCCGAGCGGAATGGCGAGCGTGCCGAAGATCACGCCGACGATGGCGTAGGCCTCCGCCAGCAGCGCCAGGCCCTTGGGCTGCGTGGCGAACACCAGCCGGCCCATCACGAGATAGAACGCCGCGAGCGCCATCGCCGAGAACGCGGCGCCGTATTCCCACGGGTGCATCAGCAGGTACTGCATGCCGAAGGCGACCATCGGCGTGCCGAACACCAGCGAGCTGTCGACCCGGCCGGCGCGGCGCAGCGTGTCGAGCGCGCGCGTGGCCAGCGGCTGCGCGGGCTGCACCGGCGCATCGAACAGCGTGCGGCGCGCGAAGAACAGGCCGATCGCGGTGAACAGCAGGAAGAACACGACGAGGAACGGCTGCACGATGCCGTACTGGTCGTCGGTGTAGTACTTGTGCGCCCAGCCGGCCGCGAGGGTGAAGGTGCCCACGAAGCCGATCAGGTTGAGCACGCGCCAGGCCTTGAACCAGGCGATCAGCACGATGCCCACGTCGAGCACCAGCAGGTAGGTGAAGAGGCCCACCGGCTGGTTCGAGCCGGTCGATGCCAGCACCGGCGCCGCGAAGCCTTCGAGCGCCGCGACGATGGCGAGCAAGGGCGCGTTCTGCAGCACTGCCAGTGCAGCGCTGAGCACCGCCACGCCGAACAGGAACGCGAAGCCCACGCTGGCCGGCAGCAGGCCGCTGAGCTTCATGGCCGCAAGCGTCGTTAGATAGAAGACGCCGATGCCCGCGCCCTGCAGGATCAGCGCATAGCCCGCGCGCTTGTGGCGCAGCAGCCAGCCCAGCACCAGGAGAACCGCGCCCACCAGGGCGACTGCGGCGTAGCGCAGTTCGATCGGCACCGTCACGCGCTCGGCCGTGTAGCGCAGCAGGAAGGCCAGGCCGAGGAACAGGATCAGCACACCCAGCTTCACCAGCATGTTGCCGCCGAAGATCAGGTTGGCGATCGGTGCGGGCAGGCGGTCGCGCAGCGGGACCGGGGGTGGGGGCGGCGGCGGTGGCGGACGGCGCACCAGCGGCGGCACGGCGACTGGCGCGGGTGCGGCGACGGTTTCCGGCGGGCGCGGTGCGGCGGGCTTGTCGAGGGCGGGTGCGGCGGGTGCGGGTGCGGGTGTGGCCTGCGGCTCTGCGATGGGCGTCTTGGCGACGACGGCGGGCGGCGGAACCTGCATGGTCGCGATGCGCGGCCGCGTCATCTCGGCGGCGCGTGCGGTCGCCGGTTGGCCCAACGGCAGCGAAGGCGCCTGCGCGACGGGCTTGCCGCCCATGGATGTGGCGAGATCTCCGGTCGGCGCGATGGCCGGTGCGGGTGCAGCGATCGCCTCGCCCGCGCCCTGCGCGAGCCGGCGTTCGAGCTGGCTCACGCGCTCTTCGAGCTCGGTCACCCGCTGCTGCAGCTTCAGCACGCCGCCTGCGGGCGCACCCGTTGCCGACGGTGCGCCGGCGGCTCGGCCGTCGGACAGCGCGCCTTCAGCCTCGGTGCGCTGCGGCGCGTCTTTTTTCTTCTTGCCGAACAGCTGCGAGAACGCGAACGCGCCGACGAGTGCGAGAACCAGCGCCACGGGCACCGATTCGAAGATCGCCCCGATGAACAGGCCGGCAATCATGCCTATGAACCACATCCCTGACTCCCCATGTTTTGGCGAGTCCGGAGTGTACGGCTGATCCCGGCGAAAACCGCCGTGATGCCCGTCCTGCCTATGCCGTCAGCTATAGCTTTGGTAGCAACTTCAGACCGGCGTGAGCTTGGCCACCGACAGTGCCAGCCACTTCACGCCGTGGCGCGTGAACTTGACCTGCGCACGCGCGTCGTCGCCCGAGCCTTCGAGGGCCACCACCGTGCCCTCGCCGAACTTGTTGTGGAACACCTGCATGCCCGAGCGCAAGCCGTGCGAAGGCGCTGTCTTCTGCGGTGGCACCGGCGGGCTGGCGAAGGTGTCCTTGCTGCCGCCGTAGCTGCTGCCACCGCTGTAACCGCCACTGCCGCCGCGCGTGCTGGCGTAGCCGCCGCCGTAGCCGAAGGCCGATGGCGTGAAGCCCTGGTTCTTCGGCGTGAGCCACTTGAGCGCGCCTTCGGGCAGTTCGTCGAAGAAACGGCTCTTGACGTTGTAGCGGGTCTGCCCATGCAGCATCCGCGTCTGCGAATGGCTCAGGTACAGGCGCTTGCGGGCGCGGGTGATCGCCACGTACATCAGGCGGCGCTCTTCCTCCAGGCTCTCGAAGTCGCTCATCGAGTTCTCGTGCGGAAAGAGCCCCTCCTCCATGCCGGTGATGAACACGCAGTCGAACTCCAGGCCCTTGGCGGCGTGCACCGTCATGAGCTGCACCGCGTCCTGGCCGGCCTGCGCCTGGTTGTCGCCCGATTCGAGCGCGGCGTGCGTGAGGAACGCGGCCAGCGGGCTCAGCGTTTCGCCAGTCTCGGCATCGGGCGCGAGCGGCTCGTCGAGCACCGGGCGACTCGGATCGATGCCCTGGCTCGCGGGCGACTGGCGCAGCTCGTCGACAGGCAGCGCCACCGCGTCGCGGCCGAAGCCCTCCTGCGTGACGAAGCTCTCGGCCGCGTTCACGAGTTCTTCCAGATTCTCCAGCCGGTCGGCGCCTTCGCGGTCGGTCTTGTAGTGCTCGACAAGGCCGCTGTGGTCGAGCACCAGCTCGATGATCTCGCGCAGGCTCACGCCCTGGGTTTGCTCCCGCAGCACGTCGATCTTGGCGACGAAGCCGGTGAGGTTCGCGCCCGCCTTGCCGCCGACGACGCTGACCGCATCGTGCAGCGAGCGCCCGGCCGCGCGCGCCGCGTCCTGCAGGGTTTCGAGCGTGCGCGCGCCGATGCCGCGCGGCGGGAAGTTGACGACGCGCAGGAAGCTGGTGTCGTCGTCCTTGTTCTCCAGCAGGCGCAGGTAGGCCAGCGCCTGCTTGATTTCGGCGCGCTCGAAGAAGCGCAGGCCGCCGTACACACGGTACGGCACCGAGGCATTGAAGAGCGCGGTTTCGATCACCCGGCTCTGCGCATTGCTGCGGTAGAGCACGGCCATCTCCTTGCGGTCGAAGCCGTCGCGCACGAGCTGGCGCATTTCCTCGACCATCCACTGCGCTTCGGCCAGATCGGTGGGCGACTCGTACACGCGCACCGGCTCGCCGGGGCCCTGGTCGGTGCGCAGGTTCTTGCCCAGGCGCTTCTTGTTGTGGCTGATGAGCTCGTTGGCCGAGTCGAGGATGTTGCTGTAGCTGCGGTAGTTCTGCTCCAGCTTGATCTGGTGCTGCACGTCAAACTCGCGCACGAAGTCGGCCATGTTGCCCACGCGCGCGCCGCGAAAGGCGTAGATGCTCTGGTCGTCGTCGCCCACGGCGATCACGCTGTTGTTCGGGTTCGGCGTGAACTGCCCGCCGACCGTGTGGCCCGAGAGCATTTTGATCCACGCGTATTGCAGGCGGTTGGTGTCCTGGAACTCGTCGATCAGGATGTGGCGAAAGCGCCGCTGGTAGTGCTCGCGCACCGGGTCGTTGTCGCGCAGCAGTTCGTAGCTGCGCAGCATGAGCTCGCCGAAGTCGACCACGCCCTCGCGCTGGCACTGCTCTTCGTACAGCTGGTAGAGCTCGACCTTCTTCCTGTCGTCGTCGCTGCGGATCTCCACGTCCTTCGGGCGCAGGCCGTCTTCCTTGGCGCCGGCGATGAACCACTGGGTCTGCTTGGCGGGGAAGCGCTCGTCGTCCACGTTGAACTGCTTCATCAGGCGCTTGATGGCCGAGAGCTGGTCTTGCGTATCGAGGATCTGGAAGGTCGAAGGCAGGTTGGCCAGCTTCCAGTGCGCGCGCAAGAGGCGGTTGCACAGGCCGTGGAAGGGGCCGATCCACATGCCGCGCACGTTGACCGGCAGGATCGCCGTCAGCCGCGTCATCATTTCCTTGGCGGCCTTGTTGGTGAAGGTCACGGCCAGGATGCCGCCTGCGGAGACCTGGCCCGTCTGCAGCAGCCAGGCGATGCGGGTGGTGAGCACCCGCGTCTTGCCGGAGCCGGCGCCCGCCAGGATGAGCGCATTGCCCGCGGGCAGGGCGACCGCAGTGCGCTGCTCCGGGTTCAGGTTCTGCAGCAGGGGCATGTCCGAATGATTCGGGGGGTTGGCATCAGCCGCGGGATCGTTAAACAACATCCACCGATTGTAGAAACCACCGCGTATGCGGGTTATACGAAGAACTGGAAGACCCGCCATCGGGACACCGCGTAAAATCAATCACCGGGCCCAAGATTCTTGCGCCCGGTTTTTTGTGCCCGTCTTTTCTTCAAAAGGCGCCGCAAAAGCCGGCCGGACCAAGCGCTCTTTCGTTCTTCTCAACGATTCCTTTCAGGAGCCTGGTCATGCAAATTTTCGATTACGACAACATCCTTCTGCTCCCTCGCAAGTGCCGCGTGGAGAGCCGCTCGGAATGCGACGCCAGCGTCACGCTGGGCGAACGCACCTTCCGCCTGCCGGTGGTGCCTGCCAACATGAAGACGGTGGTCGACGAGTCGATCTGCCTGTGGCTCGCGCAGAACGGCTACTTCTACGTGATGCACCGCTTCGACCTGGACAACGTGAAATTCGTCAAGGACATGCAGGGCAAGGGCGTGTTCGCCTCGATCTCGCTGGGCGTGAAGAAGCCCGACTACGAGACCGTCGACCTGCTGGTGGCCCAGGGCCTCGTGCCCGAATACATCACGATCGACATCGCGCACGGCCACGCCGACAGCGTGAAGAACATGATCGGCTACCTGAAGGAAAAGCTGCCCAAGGCCTTCGTGATCGCCGGCAACGTCGGCACGCCCGAGGCCGTGATCGACCTGGAGAACTGGGGCGCGGACGCGACCAAGGTCGGCATCGGCCCGGGCAAGGTCTGCATCACCAAGCTCAAGACCGGCTTCGGCACGGGTGGCTGGCAGCTGTCGGCGCTCAAGTGGTGCGCGCGCGTGGCGACCAAGCCGATCATTGCGGACGGCGGCATTCGCGACCATGGCGACATCGCCAAGAGCGTGCGCTTCGGCGCATCGATGGTGATGATCGGCTCGCTGTTCGCGGGCCATGAGGAGTCGCCCGGCAAGACGGTCGAAGTCGACGGCACGCTCTTCAAGGAGTACTACGGCTCGGCCAGCGACTTCAACAAGGGCGAATACAAGCACGTCGAGGGCAAGCGCATCCTGGAGCCCATCAAGGGCAAGCTGGCCGACACGCTGATCGAGATGGAGCAGGACGTGCAGAGCTCGATCAGCTACGCGGGCGGCCGCACGCTGATGGACATCCGCAAGGTCAACTACGTCACGCTGGGCGGCGACAACGCGGGTGAGCACCTGTTGATGTAAGTGCCCTGCCCCAGGGCTGTGTCGGTCAGGCTTCGAGCAGTTGCACCGCATGGCGGTGCAACGCGTGGGCCGGATCGGCGAATGCATCGACCACGCCGAAGTGGTCCAGGCCCGGGAGCACCTCGCACACCGGCACGGTGTTGTGGCCCCAGGCGTTGCGGATCATCGCGTTGTGGCGGATGAATTCGGGGCTCTCTTCGCCACCGGCGGCCGCGTAGAGCTGGCCGCGCGGTGGCGCGGGCCAGAGCGCCGGGCTCGCACGACGGGCGTCCGCATCGGTCAGCTTCAGCGTGTTCTCCAGGAACGGCGTGCGCTGCAGCGGCCGCAGGTCGTACAGGCCCGAGATCGAGAGCGCGTTGCGCACGAGCTGCGCGGGCAGATCGGGGGCAACGGCTTTCCAATCGCAGGACAACAAGGCCGCCGCCATGTGGCCGCCGGCCGAATGCCCCGCAACGGTGATGCGCGAAGGATCGCCGCCATAGGCCGCGACGTGGCGCCAGGTCCATTCGAGCGCATGCACCATCTGCAGCAGGATGCCCGGCACCGTGACGGGCGCCTCGACCGGTCCGGGACACAACGCGTAGTTGGGCACGACGACGCAGATGCCGCGGTCGTTGAACGACGGCGCGATGAAGGAATGCTGGCTCTTGTCCATTGCGCGCCAGTAGCCGCCGTGGATGAAGACCAGCACCGGCGCGTCGGGGATCGGCGCGGGGAAGACGTCGAGCGTCTCGTTCGGGCCCTCGCCGTAGCGCAGGTCGATCCGGCCGGGCAAGGCATCGCGCACCGCTGCCGATTCGCGCGTCCACCGCTCGAAGTACGCCGGGTGGTCTTTCACCCGCGCGAGGTTGTTGTACATGCCTTCCAGCCAGGCGGGGTCGTACGAGGCCATGCGATTGCTGCTCTTGGTTTTGCGAGGCGCGAATCTTGGCACGACAACGTGCGCGGGGGCGGGAGTCTGGTTAGAATTTACGTCGTGTTGGGGGGGTAGCTCAGCTGGGAGAGCGCCGCGTTCGCAATGCGGAGGTCGTGAGTTCGATCCTCATCCTCTCCACCAACCGATTTGAAAAGGCCTTGGCAACCGCCAAGGCCTTTTCTTTTGGGTGACTCAGGTATCGAGCGTCAGATGCTGGCCATGCAACGCCGCGGCTGCGGGCGATGCGAGAAAGCCGATGGTCTGCGCAGCGACCGACGTCGACACCCACTCGGCCGGATTCGCATCGGGCATCGCCTGCCGGTTTGCCGGCGTGTCCAGCACGCTGGGCGCCACGCTGTTCACGCTGACGCCGTGCGGCGCGGCTTCGGCCGCCATGGCTTCCACCAGGCGCTGCAATGCGCTCTTCGAGGCGATGTAGGCAGCCATCGCCGGCACGCCACGTGCCGCGACCTTCGCTGTCACGGCGACGATGCGGCCCGCCTTGCGTTCGATCATCGAAGGCAGCACGGCCTGCGTCACGGCGACGAAGGACCACGCGTTGAGATTCATCATCCGGTCCCAGCTCGCGCGCGACAGCGCATGCGTTGCCTCGCCCATCTCGAAACCACCGGCGATGTGCACGAGCGCATCGACACGGCCGAAGGCCTTGAGCACCTGGCCGGTCAGTTCGGCCATGTCGGGCGCCGAGGTCACATCGCCTGCGAGCAGCAGGTGCTGCGAGTTGTCCAGCCCCGGAAAGACTTCAGCCAAGCGGCCCGCATGATGGTCGACCAGGGCAAGACGCGCGCCTTGGTCGAGGAAGTGCTGCGCCACCGCACGACCCAGCGCGCCCGCGGCACCGGTGATCACGACATGGGGCGTGGTGTTTGCATCGCTCATAAGAAAATGCTCCTGATTGAGGAGGGGCGTGGCCCCATCGGTGGCGCATCCTAACGCTGCGACTCACAAAATTTTTGGACGCCGGAAAATTCTGGGATATACTCGTGGTCTTGCCTGAAAACGCTAGTCGTTTACAGCGCTGGGGCTCTTAGCTCAGTTGGTAGAGCAGCGGACTCTTAATCCGTAGGTCGAGTGTTCGAGTCACTCAGGGCCCACCACCAACATGGCGGAAACGCTGAAAAAGCCTGCTACCTCACCGGTAGCAGGCTTTTTTATTTGCCCGCTGGGATCACGGCGAACCTGCCTCACCCTGCCGCATCATCCAGTCGTCGACGAAACGCGCGAGCACATCCCGCTTCTCGCCGATCTCGGCCGCCAGATATTGGCGTGCATGTTCCTGGGCCAATTCGTTCGACAGGAACCACTGCTCCCGCACGGGGCTGCCTTGCGGCGGCGGCGTGCCCCAGGTGGCAACACTCTTGCCCAGGAACGCTTCGGTGACCGGCAACCGCCCATCGGTCTTGCCGATGTCCGACAGTGCATTGCGCGGGGCGCCGAGCGCGACACGCACCTGGACGACGTCGCTGTCCGAATGAATGGACGCGCCGAGCCCGCCCGCCTGATGCACCTGCCAGAGCTGTGCCGCGGACGCATTGCGAACCCAGCTTTCGAGCGCACGCGTCAAACTCTCGAGGATGATTTCTTTGTTCATACAAGCACTATTTCACATTTAAGACTGTCAGTTCTGGCCTTCGAAAACGCAGATCCACAAAGTCCAGTGCGCGACATGGCATCTTGTACCTGCTGTCACGCATCACAACAATCAGGATTCCAGGGACATCAACTTCGAAGCGAAAAGCTCGTTGGACCCGCTTCGGCGGGTTATTTTTTGCCCTCCCGCATCCAGGGCGAACAGCGACGTTCGGCGACAACACAATCCACGGGCCCGGCGAAGTGGTTGCTGGCCTGCGCTATATTTCTGCCATGGAAAAGGCTTCCGACATAGGCAAACCCACCGTCCCCATCGACCTGATCGGGCCGGAACACTGGGGCCGCTCCAGGCGCGGCAATGGTCGGGTCACCAAAGTTCTCTGCATCATCATCGGCGGCCTCGCGGCTGCGGGGGTGATCGCCTACCGCGTGTTCGGCGTCGGGCGCTGAGCGTTCCGTCCACACAACAAAAAGCCCGCTGTCCAATGACAGCGGGCTTTTTGCATGAGGGCCGAGCCAATGCACAGCAACGCCCTCTCACTGAAGCCGCGAGCCCTTGGGCAGCCGCTTGGCCAGCCACTCGTGCACGTCCGCGCGGATGTTGCGGCCCTCGAGCAGGAAGTTCTCGAAACGGCTCGGCACGTAGGGCAGATAGACCAGCGGCATGCCGGCTTCCTCGGGCGTGCGCGCGGCCTTCCTGTTGTTGCAGACGGCGCACGCGCTCACCAGGTTGGTCCAGGTCCAGGGACCGCCGCGCGATTCGGGCAGCACGTGCTCGCATTGCAGGTCGCGCTCGTGGAACACGCCCGCGCAGTACGCACAGGTGTGGCGATCGCGCCGCACCAGCTTGCCCTTGGTGACGCCGGGCACCACGTCGAACAGGTTGATCTTCGAGGCACCACGCAGCGCGATGATGGGCGCCACGTCGATGCGCGACTGCACACCACGCGCGACGTTGAAACCGCCGCGCAGCGTGGCCAGCGGCAGGACGCCGTCTTCCCACGCGACCGATCCGGTGGCGTAGTGCAACACCGCCTGCTCCAGTGAAATCCAGGCCTGCGGCGTGCCCTGGATATCGAGTTGCAGGACGTGAGGGTGCATGATGGCTCGCCTCCTTTGCGGCGATGGTCGAATGAGTTGAAGGAAAAAATAGATGGGGTGCACGAACGGAATCGAACCGTCGTCAGCGGGATCACAGCCCGCGGCTCTGCCGTTGAGCTACGCGCACCGTGAAGAGAAAGCCGGTCGGCCAGCTACCACTCGCCCACTTCGCGCACGCGCTGGTCGAGATCGAGGCACTCGCGCAGGCGCGAATGACCAAGCGAAGCGGACGAATTCGCCGCTGCACGCCGCGCATCGGCGCCGATACCGAAACGGCGAAGCCAGGCGAGCACCATGCGGCTGCGCGGCTGGGCCGGGCGCACGGTGATCATCCGGATCGGGGTGTTGCGCTTGCGCATGGTGACTCCTTGGTTGTTGGTGACAGCAAAACAAAATGGCCCCACGTGCACGACTCGAACGTGCAACCCCTTGCTTCGTAGGCAAGTGCTCTGATCCATTGAGCTAACGCGGGATGAAAAGCAAAAAGTGTCCGGTTACGAGTTCCGGCGCCGCCCAATCTTTGCGGCCGGTTTCCGCGGAAGGACCATCTGCAATGGCCCGGTCCCGCTCGGGTTCGGTGCGAAAAAACGAATGACCGCTTTTCCATTTCGGTTGTGTCCTCACGCGACGGACAGCGCGCTGGGCGCTGTCCCGTACGACGTCGCTGCACAGGAGGGATCAGTTCCTGCACATCCCGCCAGACCGTCTACGCGGTGGGTCCTGGCGGTGTGGTGAAGGCACACCCGAAATGGCAAAGCACGACAAGCAAAAGCAAAAAACAAAACAAAAAGGCCCGGAAACCTTTCGGTGTCCGGGCCTCTGCTGGAGAGAGCTTGGAAGGTATGCGCCTATGCGCAACCTCCACCCGGTAGCACCTGATCCTCGAACTTGCCAACGCGCAGGCGGGCTGCGGTTTGCGTGGCATGCACATGGCTCTGGCGCAGATTCGATTTCGACGACGGCATGCCGAACCCACCGCCACACGACCACACGCGCACGAACGCCCGGCCCGATGCGGGTCGAATGTTGGTGAGGGTCAATGCGGTGTTCACGATGGTTCCTGATCAAAAATTGCCGCTGTCGGCTGTTAAGGGTTGGAAAAAGGGGACGGCTTGAGCCGCGAGTGAGGTTGACTGTAAATAGTGTTTACGGCGACGTCAACAACCGGGACAATCTTTTCTTGTCTCGTTGTTGTTGTTTTTGAACAGTGCCCAATATCACCGTCGCGCGTCGTCGCAATGTCCTTGCGCTGCATCGCCGCTTTCTCGAGGGCGCCGTTGCCGCGGGCCTGCCAGCCAAGGGGCTGGACCAGTCCTTTGCGAAGAAGATCGAAATCTCCCCCAGCATGTGGAGCCAGATCAAGAGTTCCCGGCCCATCGGCGACAACCTCGCGCGGCAAATCGAGCGGCATTGCGATGTGGAGGCCGGCTGGCTCGACAAGGAAGACCGGCCCTCCGAGGTGCCGGATGCTGCGGAAGATCGATTCATCGCGGCCGCAAGACAGGCATGGCGCACCGCCAATGCCAAAGGGAAACGAGAACTCGGCGGCTGGCTGAAGAAACACGTCCAGGACGCCGACCCGCCGCCCTGAATTTCAACCCGCCAATGCGGGCGCGTCGCGCAGGATCGCAGCGCGCATGTCATCGGGAATGGCGACGGCGCGATGCGTCTGGAGCGATGTCGTCACGATCACCTGCGTCATCTGCATGCGCACTTCGCCGGACTCGGCACCGAAGCAGCGCACCGCCAGCGTCATCGAGCGCGAACCCAGCCGCTCCACCGCAAGGCCCAGCATCACCCGATCGCCCATCCGGCTCACGGCGCGGAAATCCACCTCGAGCTTCACGGTCGGCAGCCCGATGCGGCGCTCGGCCACGAGCCCGTGATAACTGAGCCCCAAGCCTTCGTTCACCCAGTCTTCGATGAGCCCGTTGAGCATCACGAAGTACTGCGGATAGAACACGATGCCCGCCGGATCGCAGTCCGAAAACCGGATCAGCCGCGGCCGCCGGAACTCCGTGCTCGCCGCCGCGAGGTCGACATGCGTGGCGTCGCTCATGCTCATGCTCAACCCTCCTCGACCCCGGCTTCGCCGCGCATCACATGCACGCGCAGCAGTCCGAGCTGGCTGTGCATCTGCTTGACCGTCTTCATGTCCAGGCCCGAGAACATCTCCAGGATCCACTGCTCGTGCTCGCTCGCCATGGTCTCGAAGGTGCGCCGCCCCGCGGGCGTGAGGCTCACGATCCATGCGCGGCGATCGTCGGGGCTCGGGGCACGCGCCACCATGCCTTCGCGCTCGAGCTCGTCGGTCAGGCCCGTCACGTTGCCGCCGGTCACCATCAGGTAGCGCGACAGCACGCGCATCTTGAGCCCGTCCTTGTACCGATGCAGCTGCGCCATGTAGTCGAAGCGCGCCAGCGAGATACCGAAGCGCTCGCGCAGACGGCGGCGAATCTCGGCCTCGATCTGCGTGGTGCTCGCGAGCATGCGCAGCCACAGCTTGAGCATCGCGTGGTCCTCGTGGCCGGCGCGCCCCTCGTGGCCGAGTTCCTCGGCATCGCTGAGCGCGGCGTGCGAGGCGTCGTTGCGTGTCATGTCACTTCTCCTCCCGAAACCGAGATCGACTGGCCGGTGACCGACGCCGCGCCCTCCCCGCACAGCCAGCGCACGGTATCGGCCACTTCGGACGGCTGCACGATGCGCTTTTGCGGGTTGACGCTGGAGAATTCCGCCAGCGCATCGGCCTCGCTGCGCCCGGTCTTGCCGACCACGTTGGCGACGCTGTTGCGCAGGATGTCGGTGTCGGTATAGCCCGGGCACACGGCATTCACCGTGATGCCCTTGCGCGCCACTTCGAGCGCGAGCGAGCGCGTGAGGCCGATCACGCCGTGCTTGGCCGCGGTGTAGGCCGAGACGTAGGCGTAGCCCTTCTGCCCCGCGGTGCTCGCGATGTTGACGATGCGGCCCCAGCCCGCCTCGAGCATGTCGGGCAATGCAGCCTGCGCGCACAAAAAACTGCCGGTGAGATTCACCGACAGCATCCGCTGCCACAGTTCGACCGAGGTCTTGAGGAACGGCGCGCTCTCTGCAGCGCCTGCGTTGTTGACCAGGAGGGCGATCGGGCCTCGCGCCGCACGAGCCTGCGCGAAGGCCGCCTGAACGCCCTCCTGATCGGCCACGTCAGCTGCCGCCACGCCGTGACCGCTGCCGGCGAGCGTATCGGCCACGCGCTGAAGTGCCTCGCGGTCGCGCCCCAGCAAGGTCAGCACAGCGCCTTCGGACGCCAGGGTGCGGGCGATCTCGGCGCCGATGCCGCGCGCCGCGCCGGTGACCAGGGCATGACGGCCAGTGAGTAAATTTGATTGCATACCTGAATGGTTTAGTTCTGAATCATTTTAGCGATGTCCGATAGCCCGGACTGTCACTGCATGAAACGATCCCTTCGAGATCCAGCGCCCCCGTCATGAAGCCCGCGGCCGGCCGTCCCAGGTCTGCGGCCCCACGCCGCGCTCGCGCAGCTTGAACTTCTGCACCTTGCCGTTCTCGGTGCGCGGCAGGTCGGGCAGCACGTCGATGTAGCGCGGCACCGCGAAGTAAGGCAGGCGCCCTTCGCAGAAGCGCGCGAGCTCGACCGGATCGATATGGGTACCTTCGCGGGCCACCAGCGCGGCCATCACTTCGTCCTCCGCGAGTTCGGAGCGCACCGGATACACGGCGCACGAGGCCACGGCCGCATGGCTCAGCAGCACCTGTTCGACCTCGAACGAAGAGATGTTCTCCCCGCGCCGGCGGATCGCGTCCTTGATGCGGTCCACGAACCGAAACGCGCCGTCCGCATCGCGCACCACCCGGTCGCCCGTGTGGAACCACAGGTTGCGCCAGGCCTCGACGGTCTTCTCCGGCATGTTGAAGTAGCCGCTCGCAAAGGCGTAGGGCTCGTCCGCGCGCAGCAGCAACTCGCCGGCCTCGCCGGAGGGCAGCGCGGCGTCGTCTTCATCGGCCACGCAGGCCTGGAAGCCGGGCCGCAACCAGCCCATGACACCGCCGCGCGGCGAATCCGGCGCAGTGGCGATCGCAAAATTGGTTTCCGTCGAACCATAGCCTTCGAGCAGCGACACGCCCGTGCGCGCCTTGAAAGCCTGCCCCGCGGCCGCAGGCACGCCCGGCCCGAGCCCGATGCGCACGCGGTGATCGCGCTCGCCTTCGCCCTCGGGCTGCGCGAGCAGGATCGGCACCATCGCCCCCAGCAGGTAGACCACGGTCGCGCCGCTCGCCCGCATCGACGGCCAGAAGCCCGATGCCGAGAAGCGCGATTCGAAGACGACCTCGGCCCCCGTCAGCGCGGCCTGCGCGAAAGTGTTGAGCGCATTGATGTGGAAGAGCGGCAGCGTGGTGCACAGCACGTCGTCGCGCCCGACACCGAGCACCTCGGCGCTGTTCACGCCCCACCAGAAATACTGCGCATGCGGGCAGATCACGCCCTTGGCCGGCCCGGTGGTGCCCGAGGTGTAGAGGATGGCGAGCGGATCGCCCGGCTGCACCGCGGCAGGCGCAATGGCTTGCGAGCCTTCCGGGTAGTTCGAGACGCGCACATCGGCGGGCGGCTCCCAGGACGCATCGCCTTCGCCTACCACCCACACTTCGCGCAGCAACGTACGCCCGAGATCTGCCGTCTTCAACCGCTCGAGAAAACCCGCCTCGATCACCAGCAGCCTAGCCTGGCTGTTGGCCAGGAAGTATTCGATCTGCGGCCCCATCGACGCCGTGTTGACCGGCACGACCGACGCGCCCATCCATCCCGCGCCGAGAAAAGTTTCAAGAAACTCGATGCGGTTTCCGCACATCACCGCGATGCGGTCGCCGCGCGCCACGCCGGCCTGCGCAAGTGCCCCGGCACGTACCGCAGCGGCTTCCGCCGCGTCGCCGTGCGTCCATTGCCGCCCCGCCACCCGCAGCAGCGCACGCGCACCGAACAACGCCGACTGCCGTTGCAGCATCGCGGGCAGCGTGCGCTGCGCCGGCGGCAGTGCGCGCACCTCACTCGTCATCGTGCGTGCCCCCTCCGAGATAGGTCGCCTGCACGCGCGGATCGCTCGCCAGTTCGGCCGAAGCGCCCGAGAGCGCGATCTCGCCCGTCTCCAGCACATACCCCTCGTCCGAGCTTTCGAGCGCCGCGCGGGCGTTCTGCTCGACCAGCAGGATGGAGACACCGTCTTCGCGCAGCTTGCGCACGATGGTGAGGATGTCCCGCACGATCAGCGGCGCGAGGCCGAGGCTGGGCTCGTCGAGCATCAGGAGGCGCGGCGCCGACATCAGCGCCCGCCCCACCGCCAGCATCTGCCGCTCGCCGCCCGAGAGCGTGTCGGCGCGCTGCGCACGGCGCTCGGCCAGCCGCGGAAAGCGGTCGTACACCGATTGCAGTCGCTTCTTCATTGCATCGCCGCGCAGCCGCTTGGCATACGCGCCCAGCTGCAGGTTGTCGAGCACGGTGAGCTCGCCGAACAGCTCGCGCTTCTCGGGCACGAGGCACAGGCCCCGCTCCACGCGCGCCTCCACATCGAGCCCTTGCAGGTCTTCACCCTCGAAGCGCAGCGTGCCCTTGCAAGGCAGCAAGCCCATGGCGGCGGCCAGCAGCGTGGTCTTGCCCGCGCCGTTCGGCCCGATCACCGAGATGATCTGGCCGGGTTGCAAGTCGAGCGACACGCCACGCACCGCCTCGACCTGTCCATAAGAGACATGCAGGTCACCAATCTCCAGCATCGCGCTCATACGACGCTCCCCAGGTAAGCCGCCTGCACACGCTCGTCAGCGCGCACCGCCGACGGCACGCCCTCCACGAGCTTGGAGCCGAAGTTCATCACCACCAGACGGTCCACCAGTTTCATCACGAAGTCCATGTCGTGTTCGACGATCAGGATGGTCACGCCCTCCTCGCGGAGTTTGCGCAACAGGTCGCCGAGCGCCATCTTTTCCTTGCGGCGCAGGCCCGCCGCGGGCTCGTCGAGCACCAGCAGCACCGGGTCGGCGGCCAGCGCGCGCGCGATCTCCAGGATGCGCTGCGTGCCCAGCGGCAGGCTGCCCGCGAGCTCGTGCGCGCGGTCGCCCAGGCCGATGCGGTCGAGCTGGCGCTGCGCCTCCTGCAGGATCTGGTTCTCTTCGGTGCGGTCCAGCCGCAGGCCCGCCTTCAGGATGCCCGAGCGCGTGCGCGAATGCGCACCCAGCGCCACGTTGTCCAAGAGGCTCATGCGCGGCCGCAGCTTCACATGCTGGAAGGTGCGCGCCAGGCCCAGCCGCGCCACCTGCCGCTGCGGCATGCCGGCGATGTCGTGGTCGAGAAAGCGCACCTGCCCCGAGGTCATCGGCAGCGTGCAGGTCAGCAGGTTGAACATGGTCGACTTGCCCGCGCCGTTCGGCCCGATCAGCCCGACGATCTCGCCGGCCTTCACGTCGAAGCTCACGTCGTTCACCGCCACGAGGCCGCCAAAGCGCTTGACCGCGCCGTTCACCGACAGCACCTGCGTGCCACGCGCCGGCAATTGCCGATGCGGCAGCGGATCGACCCGTGGCGCCTCGTGGCGCGAGACGCCCTGCGTGCCGCCGCGCCGACGCGTCCAGCGCCGCAGCAACCCCATCAACCCGCCACGCGCAAAGTGCAGCAGCAGGATGAAGAGCGCGGCGAAGGCCACGGCCTCCAGCTGCCCGGCGCGCTGCGTGAGCATCGGCAACACGTCCTGCAGCCCGTTCTTCAGCACCAGCACCAGCGCGGCACCCACCAGCGCGCCCGCCAGTTGCCCGAGCCCGCCGGCCACCGCCATCAACAGGTACTCGATGCTCGCGCGCACATCGAAGGGCGACGGGCTCACGAAGCGGTTCATGTGCGCATAGAGCCAGCCCGCCAGCCCCGCGAACAACGCGGCCGTGACGAACAGCGAGAGCCGCACGCGGTACGCGTCCGCCCCCACGCTCGCCAGCAGCGTCGCGCCGCCGCGCAGCCCGCGAATCGCGCGCCCGGGCCGCGACTGCAGCAGGTTGTGGCTGAACAGACAGGCGAGGCCGACCACCACCCAGATCAGGTAGTACATCGACCGTGGATCGGCCAGCGACCAGCCCGCGACCTGCAGCGCCGGAATGTTCGAAAGCCCCGTGTGCCGGCCGAGCGCATCGACGTTGCCGAACAGCATCGCGATCGACAGGCCCCACGCGATGGTGCTGAGCGGCAGGAAGTGACCGCCGAGCCGCAGCGTGAGCATGCCGATGGCCAGCGCCGAGAGGCCCGTGAGCAGCAGCGCGAACAGGAGGCCGATCCACGGCGACATGCCCTGCGCCGTCGTGAGCCACGCCGTCGCATAGGCCGCGATGCCCACGAAGGCCGCCTGCCCGAACGAGGTCGCGCCGCCCACGCCCGTGAGCAGCACCAGACCGAGCGCCACCAGGGCGCCGATGCCGATGTCGTTGAGCAGCGAAACCGTGAAGCTGCCCGCCACCGCCGGCACGAGGGCCAGCACGACGACCACCGCGGCGATCCAGCCCATGCGTTTGCGGTTGCCGTTCATTGGTCCACCTCGTCTTCTTCCTCTTCCGAATGGGTCACCATGAAGGAGCGCAGCATGAGCACCGGTATGAGCAAGCTGAACACGATCACGTCTTTCAACGCACCGCTCCAGAACGAGGCGAAGCTCTCCACCACGCCGACCGCGAGCGCACCCACGGCCGTCATCGGATAGCTCACGAGCCCGCCGATGATCGCGGCCACGAAGGCCTTCAGGCCGATGATGAAACCCGAGTCGTAATACATGGTCGTCACCGGCGCGATCAGCACGCCGATGAGCCCGGCCAGCAGCGACGCACAGCCATACGCCAGCAGCGCCGTGCGCACCGGCCGGATGCCGACCAGCCGCGCACCCACCCGATTGACCGCCGTGGCGCGCAGCGCCTTGCCGGCCACCGTGCGCTCGAACACCAGGAAGAACAGGCCGCTCAACACGATCGCCGCGCCCACCATCAGCACCACCTGGCCGCTGACCGTGAACCCGTCGCCCAGCGTGAACACCGCGCTCGTGAGCGGCGTGGTGCGCGAACCTTCAGGACCGAAGAACAGCAGGCCCAGGCCGGAGAGCAGGAAGTGCAGTGCGAGGGACACGATCAGCAGCACCAGCACCGATGCATCGGCGATCGGCTGGAACACCACCCGCGCGAGCAGCGGCGCGATGGGCACCACCAGCAATACGGCCACCGCGATATGCACCGCCACCGGCACGCCCGGCCGGGCCGCCAGCCATGCGAGCACGCACGGAATCGCGGGCAGCACGCCCCACATCAGCACCGCCTTGGGAATGCGCGAGGCCTCCCCGCGCCGCAGCAGGCTGCCGATTTCCGTCGCCAGCGCCAGCACCGCGAGCACCGCCACCATGCCGATGGTCGCCGGCACGCGGCCGGTTTCGAAGGCCGCGAGCGACAGGGCCGCGAAGGCCGCGATGTCGCCGAAGGGCACGAACACCACGCGCGTCACGGAAAAGATCAGCACCAGCCCGAGCCCGGCCAGCAGATAGACGGCACCGTTGGCCAGGCCGTCGGTGAGGAGGATCAGCGCGACGTCCCACGTCATGGGAAAACCTCAGGCATTGCTTTCATCTTTCTTCATCTTTTTTCTTGTCTTCTTCGGGAACGGGGCATTGGTCAAGGTGCCAGCTTCCATTGGCCGTTGTCCAGCTTGACGATCACGCGGGCGCGTTCATCCACGCCGTAGAGGCTGCCCGGCTTGAAGGTGTAGACACCGTGCGTGCCCACCACTTCCTTGGTGCTGAAGATGGCATCGCGCAATGCGACGCGGAACTCGGCGGTTCCCGGCTCGGCCTTCTTCATCGCACGCGAAGCGGCATCGGCGAACACCAGCCAGCCATCGAACGAGTACGCCGAAAAGGCGTCGCTGGTCGGTGCGTTGTTGACCTTCTGGAACACGGCGCGGAACTCGGTCGCGATCTTCTTGGTCGGGTAGCTGTCCGGCAACTGCTCGGCGACGATCACCGGACCGGTGGGCATCAGCGCGTTCTGGCCAGCTGCGCCGACCACGCGCACGAAATCGGGGTTGATCAGCCCGTGCTGGCCGTACACGCCGCCCTTGAAGCCGCGCTCCTGCAGCGCGAGGAACGGCAGCGCGCCCGGCGTGCCCGCACCGCCGGTCATCACCGCGTCCGGGCGCAGCGCCACGATCTTGAGCACCTGTCCGGTCACCGAGGCATCGGCGCGCGCATAGCGCTCGTTGCTCACCACCTTGATGCCGGCGCCCGGTGCGGCCTTCATGAGCGCGTCGTACACCAGGTCGCCCCACGCGTCGGTGAAGCCGATGTAGCCCACGGTCTTCACGTTGTTGCGCTTCATGCGCTCGACCACGGCGTCGATCATCAGCTGCGTGGGCTGCGCAACGGTCATGACCCAGGGGTTCTCGTTCGGGTCGAGCAGGATGGGCGTGAGGCCGATCATCGGCGTCTTCGCCTCCTTGCCCACCTGCGCCATCGCGATGGCGGCCGGCACGCCCGAGGTGCCCATGAGCACGTCGACCTTGTCCTCCTCGATCAGCTTGCGTGCATTGCGCCCGGCCGTGGTCGGGTCGGAGCCGTCGTCCAGCACGATGAGCTGCACCTTGCGGCCATTGATCTCGGGCTTGTAGGCGAGTGCAGCCTGCATGCCCTTCGCATAGGGCACGCCCAGCGAGGAATTGGGCCCCGACAGCGACACGCTCAGCCCGACCTTCAGGTCGGCCGCAAAAACGCTCGCAACGCCACAGGCGGCGAGCGCCGCGGCGAGGGCACCGCGCGTCAGGGTCAGCATCAGGCTCTTCATGTCGTAGCTCCAGTGAGGATGGATGGAATGAACGGGTAACTCAGATGAACAACTGGATCGCCGGCAACGCGCGCGCGGCGTTGAGCAGGTCGATGCGCTTCTGGCGGATGGCCCAGCCCGAGACGGTGCGCACGAGGTGGTGGCGCGCGGTGCCGCTCAGCAGGATCTGGGATTCGCCGCGCGCCTCCACATAGAGGAACGGCGTGCGCAGGTGCACCTCGTCGCCCGTCTCGTTCTCGATGCGCGAGGGCTGCAGCACGTGCTGGCTGTGGCTGGCGGGATGCTGCGAATGCGCGCGCGGGTTCTTCAGGCGATCGACGCGCAGCTGCAGCAGCAGCCGGTCTTCGTAGGCCAGCGAGTTGTGCGAGAACGGATCGGCCTGCGCGGCGCCGAGCAGCGGCACCCAGTAGTGGCCGTCTTCGGAGAACAGCGCCAGCCAGTCGTCGAAGCGCCGCTCGTCGAGCAGGGCCGCCTCGTGGGCAATGAAGTCGCGCGGGTCGTTCATGCCGCGACCTCCGAAGCCATCGCCTTCGCCCAGGCGCGGAACTGGTTGCGCATGAGCAACTCGTTCGTGCCGTTGGTGGTGATGGTCGATCGCGCGAGCTCGGCCGCGTCGAAGTCGCGGTGCAGGCTCACCCATTCGTTGCCGCCGGCGCGCAGGCCCTGCTGGATGCTCTCGAACAGGTGCACGTCGTCGTGCGCCACCACCGACATCGGCGAGAACACGAGCCGGTTGTAGCTCATCGCGCGCTCGAACAGCAGCGCGGGCGCGCCGGCTGCGCGGAAGCTCCAGGCCTCGATCAGCGTGCGGTCGGCCGCCAGCGGACGGATCACGCGGATGGCCTGCGGCGAGCCCTTCACCGACAGGCTCGGATAGAAGACCGAGTTCTGCGGCGAGCGCTGCAGGATGTCGGCCGCGCGCTCGGCCCCGTGCGCGGCCTGCATCGCGGCTTCGTATTCGGGCAGCTGCGCGTAGCTGGAATGGATGCTGAAGTTCACGCCCAGCACGCTGTGCCCGTTGGCGAACACCCGCCCACCCATCTTGTCGAAGAACTCGTAGCCCGAGCCGAAGGGCAGGATCTGCTCCATCGCCATCGGCTTGGGATCGGTGGGCGCATGGCCTTCCCACAGCGCCTCGGCCGCCTTGGTGGCCGATTCGTGCGCCGACATCGGATGCACCGTGTCGTTGATGTTCTCCAGGTACATCTTCCAGTTGCAATGGACGATGTTGCGCAGCACGCCGCCACCCACGGTGAGCTTGCCCTCGGGCGAACGGTCGACCATGTTGTCGATGGCGCCGAGCACTTCGCCGAAATAGTCCTCGAACGCAGGGCCGGTGTCGGAGAGCCGCACGAAGACGAAGTCGCGGTAGACCTTCACGTGTTTCACCACCGAGAGCCCCTGCCCCGATTCGCAGGCCTTGAGCTGCGTGCCCTCGTAGCCGTTCTTCAGCGGCACGCCGAGCGGCGCGCCGTCGAGCTTGTAGGTCCACGCGTGGTACGGGCAGCGAAAGAACCGGCCGGTGTTGCCGCTTTCGTCCGTCACCAGCTGCGTGCCCTTGTGGGCGCAGCGGTTGTACATCACGTGCACCGCGCCGTCGGGCTGCCGCACCATCAGGAGCGGTCGGCCCGCGACCTCCTGCGTCACGAAGTCGCCCGCTTCCGGTACCTGGCTCGCATGGCCGAGGAAGACCCAGGTGTTCGCGAACAGGCGCTCCTGTTCGAGCGCGAAGATCTCCTCGCTCAGGTACAGGTCGCGGTGCACGCGATCGTCCTGCACCAGGGCGGCGATGCGGTCGGGATGATGGCGGTAGCTGGTCATCGGGGCACTCGGCTTCTCAAGGAACGAGCTTCCACTGGCCCTTGTTCATCTGCACGATCACCACGCCGCGCTGGTCGGAGCCATAGCGGTCGTCGGGCTTGAAGGTGTAGATGCCGTGCGTGCCCACGAGCTCCTTCGTGCTCACGATGGCGTCGCGCAGCGCGGTGCGGTACTGCGGCGTGCCCGGCTCGCCTTTGGTGCGCGAGGCGGCGTCGGCCAGCAGCAGGTAGGCGTCGTAGGTGTACGAGGAGAAGGCATCGGTGGGCACCGCGCCGTTCACCTTCTGGTAGGCGTTGCGAAAGCCCATCGACACCTTCTTGATGGGGTTGCTGTCGGGCAGCTGGTCGGCCACGAGCACGGGGCCGCTGGGCACCTGCAGGCCTTCGATGGAAGCACCTCCTACGCGCACGAAGTCGGCGTTGATGAGCCCGTGCGTGCCATAGATCTTGCCCTTGTAGCCACGCTCGGCGAGCGCGATGTAGGGCAGCGCACCGGGCGTGCCGGAGTTGCCCGCGAACACGGCATCGGGCCGCGCCGCGACGATCTTCAGGATCTGCCCCGCCACCGACGAATCGCTGCGTGCATAGCGCTCGTTCGCCACCACCTTGATGCCGGCGGCGGCCGTGCTCTTCATCAGCGAGTCGTAGGCCAGGTCGCCCAGCGCATCGGAAAAGCCGATGAAGGCCACGGTCTTCACGCCCGACTTCTGCATGCGGTCCACCACGCCGGCGACCATGAGCGGGAACGGTTGCGACACCGTCACCGTCCACGCGCCTTCCGGGCCGGCGATGGTCACCGGCGTGGGCGAGATCAGCGGCGTATTGAGCTCGCGCGCCACCGAGGCGATGGCCATCGCGCCCGGCACACCCGAGGTGCCGATGAGCACATCGACCTTGTCTTCCGTCACCAGCTTGCGGGCGTTGCGGCCGGCGGTGGTCGGGTCGGAGGCGTCGTCGAGCACGATCAACTGGACCTTGCGGCCACCGATCTCGGGACGCTCGGCAATGGCTGCGCGAATGCCCTTTTCGTAGGGAACGCCCAGTGCGGCGACAGGGCCCGAAAGCGAGCTGATGAAGCCGATCTTCAGGTCGGCCGCCATGGCCTGTGCAGTTGCCAATGCGACGGCGGTGAGGCCGAGGAGGCGGGCCAGTTTCTTTTTCATTGAGATTGCTCCAGCGTGTGGCGTATGTTGTGTGCGTTGCGTGCGTTGAATCAGGGAACCAGCTTCCACTGACCCTTTTCGAGCTTCACGACCACACGCGAGCGTTCGTCCGATCCATAGCGGTCGGTCGGCTTGAAGTTGTAGACGCTGTGGGTGCCCACCAGCTCCTTGGTGCTCACGATCGCGTCGCGCAGCGCGAGACGGAACTGCGGCGTGCCCGGCTCGGCCTTGGTGGCGAGCGCGCGTTGGGCGGCGTCCAAGTACAGCAGCCAGGCATCGAAGGTGTAGGCCGAGAAGGCATCGGTAGGCGCCGCGCCGTTGGCCTTCTGGTAGGCCGCGCGGAAGTCCATCGACACCTTGCGGATCGGGTTGTCGCCCGGCAACTGCTCGGCCACGATCACCGGGCCGGTGGGTGCGAGCAGGCCTTCGACGGCCGCGCCGCCCACGCGCACGAAGTCGGGGTTGATGAGCGCATGCATGCCGTAGATCTGGCCCCTGTAGCCGCGCTCCGCGAGCGCCAGGTACGGCAGCGCGCCGGGCGTGCCCGAGGTGCCGGTGATCACCGCGTCGGGGCGCAGCGCCACGATCTTGAGCACCTGGCCCGTCACCGACGAATCGGCGCGCGCATAGCGCTCGTTCGACACGATCTTGATGCCCGCCGGCTCCGCGCTCTTTTGCAGCGCGTCGTACACCAGGTCGCCCCAGGCGTCGGAGAAGCCGATGTAGCCGACCGTCTTCACGCCCGACTTCTTCATGCGCTCGACCACCGCGCTCACCATGAGCGGCGCGGGCTGCGGCAGCGTGACCATCCACGCGCCCTCTTCGCCCGGCAGGTTGGCGTTGGCGATGGAGATGAGCGGCGTCTTCGTCTCGCGCGCCACGCCCGCGATGGCCAGCGCGCCGGGCGATCCTGCCGTGCCGATGATGACGTCGACCTTGTCCTCGTCGATCATCTTGCGGGCGTTGCGCGCGGCCGTGGTCGGGTCCGAGGCATCGTCCAGCTGCACCAGCTGGATCTTGCGGCCACCCAGGTCCGCCTTGTAGGCGAGCGCGGCCTTCATGCCCTTCTCGTAGGGGATGCCCAGCGACGACACCGGCCCCGAGAGCGACGTGATGAAGCCGACCTTGAGGTCAGCAGCCCAGGCGCCAGCGACGGCGCTCAGGGCGCCCAGGCCCACGGCGATGCCCGCGAGGGCACGGAATCGGTTCAGGACTTTCATGGCGATGCTCCAGAGGTGATGTTTTTTGAACGAAACGAACGCTGAGAACTAGAGGACCAGGCTGCCGACGCTGGTGCCGCCGCACACGTAGAGCACCTGGCCGGTAACGAAGCTGTTGTCCGCATCGGCGAAGAAACGCACGGCGCGTGCCACGTCGGCCGATTCGCCCAGGCGCTTGACGGGCACGGAGGCCGCGAGCGCGCGCTCCTTCTCGCTGCCGGCTTCGACGACGTCGTAGAACATGTCGGTGCGGATCGGTCCCGGCGCCACCACGTTCACCGTGATGCCGTCGGCGGCCAGTTCCAGAGCCCAGGTGCGCGCCATGCCCAGCATGCCGGCCTTGGTCGCGGAATAGCTGGTGCGGGTCGCAAGACCCAGTGCGGCGCGCGACGACAGCAGCACCACGCGGCCGAAACGCTGCGCGCGCATGGCGGGCAATGCGCCCTGCACGAGCTGGATCGCGCAGCCCAGGTGCAAGTCGACCAGCGCATCGAGATCGTCCAGCTTCACCTCGGGCAACAAGGCTGCGCGGATCACGCCGGCGTTGTGCACGATGGTGGTCGGCGCAAAGCGCTCGACCAGTTCACGCACCGCTTCGCCCGTGGCGGCGCGGTCGCTCAGGTCGACCTCGAGGCTGTGCAGCTTCGGATGGTCGATCTCGGCCTTGCGGCGCGCGAGCGACACCACCTCGTAGCCTTGCGCGAGCAGGTCCTCGCAGATCGCCTTGCCGATGCCGGCGCTGCCGCCGGTGACGGCCGCGACCTTGGGCACCGTGTTCATGCCTGCGCTCCCACCAACGCCAGCACACGCAGCGGGCTGCCGCTGCCCTTCTCGATCTTGAGCGGCGGGCAGATCAGCACCGCGCCCGCGGGCGGCAGCAGGTCGAGATTGCTCAGGCACTGCAACCCGTAGCGCCCGGCGCCGTGCATGTAGTAGTGGCACGGATACGGTGGACGCAGGTGATAGCCCTGCCCCGCATCGGTGCCGATGGCCTCCGAGCCGAAGCCCAGCACGTCGCGCTGCTCCACCAGGAAGCGCACGGCCTCGGTGCTCGGGCCGGGCGTGTGCTGGCCGGTTTCGTCGAAGTTTTGATACGCCTCAGGGTCGCTGCGCTTGGACCAGTCGGTGCGCATCAGCACCCACGCGCCCTTCGGGATGCGGCCATGGGCGGCTTCGTAGCGCTCGATGTCGGCCACGCTCAACAGGTAGTCGTCGTTGCCCTGCACCTCGGCCGAGCAGTCGATCACGCAGGCCGGCGCCACGAAGTTCTGCACGGGGATGGTGTCCACCGAGTTGTTCGGCAGGTCGCGTCCGGAGATCCAGTGGATCGGTGCGTCGAAGTGCGTGCCCGTGTGCTCGCCGCAGGAGAAGTTGTTCCAGTACCAGCCCGGGCCACGCTCGTCGTACTTCGACACCTCCTCGATGCGGAAGGGCCAGCACTGGCCCATCTCGGGCGGTAGCGCGATCTGCGGGAACTCGGGCGTGAGCGTCTGCGTGAGGTCGATCACGCGGATGCGGCCAGTGGCCATCGCGGTCACCAGGCCACCGAGGATTTCGGCGGCGGACATCGGTTCGGTGGTTGTCGTCATCGTGTGGCTCCTGTTCTCAGCCGCCTGCGGCCAGTTCGCGTTCGAGCACCTTGGGGTTGTCGCGCCAGCGCTCCAGCCACTCCTGCGCCACGTCGCCCGGATAGACGTCTTCGACGCCATCGCGCAGCGCCTTCACGATGGCGTTGGCCAACGCCGTGGGCGCCAGCTTGGGCGGCGGCGTGTGCTGGTTCCATTCGTCGTCGATGGGCCCCGGGAACACGTTGATCACGCGGATGCCGGCCGGCCGCATCTCGGCGCGCAGGCACTGCGCAAGCGAATGCGCCGCCGCCTTCGAGGCGCTGAAGGTGCCGTGCGGCGGGAAGTTGCTGAGCGCGTAGATCGACAGCAGGTTGACCCACGCCGTCGCGCCCGTCGCGCCATCGGCCGAGCGGCCCTTGAGCGCGGGGCCGAATTCTTGCGCGAGGCGCAGCAGGCCGAAGTAGTTGATGTCCATCTCGGCCTTGGCCACGTCGGTGCCGCGCCGCGCGCCGATGCCGAAGGTGCGGTGCACCTCGGCGTTGTTGATCACGATGTCGACCTTGCCGCCGATGGAGCCCGCAAGCTCGGTCACCTGCCGGCCGTTGGTGAGGTCCAGCGGCACGAGCGTGACCTGCGGCAACGCCGAGATGTCGTCCAGGCCGTCGCCCATCTTCTTCCAGGGCTCGGCGTGGCCGACCCAGACGATGTCGGCGCCGGCCTTCACCAGCGCACGCACGATGGCCTGGCCGGTCTCGGTCTTGCCGTCGGTCACCAGCGCCTTGCGGAACTTGGGGTCGCTGGTCATTTCTCGGAGCATCTTGTCGTCGGCCATGTGGGCACTCCCTTCATTCGGAAAACCAATGAGAACGGCCTGGCCCGCGCGGTCGAGCCGGGCGCCGACACGCACTCGCGTCGGCGCGTCGCCGACTTCACCGTGCAGGTGGACCATGAGCGTCGGGCCGACGTCCAGGTGCACCAGGCCCAGCCGCCAGGGCAGCC
This sequence comes from Variovorax sp. 770b2, assembly GCF_900115685.1. Lineage (GTDB taxonomy): Bacteria > Pseudomonadota > Gammaproteobacteria > Burkholderiales > Burkholderiaceae_C > Variovorax. Next base: position 3,187,987 of record NZ_FOXJ01000001.1, read on the forward strand.
GCTCGCGGAAGAACAGGTCGTTGCTGTGATGCAGCGTGGTGCTGCCGAGCAGTTCGCCTTCGCCGCTCTGCTGGCGCCAGCGCAGCGCAGCAGAAAGGCACTTGTGGCAGACCTCGCGCGGCGGGTACTGCACGGTGCCGCAGTCCTCGCAGGTCTGCAGTTCGAAGCGGCCTTCTGCGGCGGCGGCCGTGAGGCCGAGCGCCACGCGGCCGCGCGCGCCGGGCGGCAGGTTCATCTGCCGGGTGCGCAGCACCGGGTTCTTGCGCGGGGGGCGCATCATCGGCATCGTCATGCGGGTCTCCCGAGGATGACTGCGCCTGTGCAGAGGCAGCGGTCGTAGGTCACCATGCCGAAGCCGGCGACGAGGCCCAGTTGCGCATCGGGCACCGTGCGCTTGTCGGCTTGATCCGTCAGTTGGCGGATCGCCTCGACCATGCCGAGGAAGCCGCCCGCCGCACCAGCCTGCCCGGCCGAAAGCTGCCCGCCACTCGTGTTGTTCGGAAAGCTGCCGTCGAAAGTCATGGTGTGCGATTGCACGAAGGCCGAGCCCTCGCCCTTCTCGCAAAAGCCCAGGTCTTCGAACTGCATCATCACGATGACGGGATAGTCGTCGTAGGTCTGCACGAAGTCGAGTGCGGTGGGCTGCACGCCGGCCTGCGCATAGAGGTCGTCGCGGTCCTTGCGCCAGCCGCCCTGCACCATCACCGGATCGTCGGCATAGGCGTTGTGGCGCTCGATGGCGCCGCGGATCACCACGTGCGCCAGGCCCAGGTCGCGTGCGCGCTCCTCGCTCATCACCAGGAAGGCATCGGCGCCGGCGCAGGGCATCACGCAGTCGAAGAGGTGGATCGGGTCCGAGATGGGGCGTGCGGCCATGTACTCGTCCAGCGTGAGCGCCTTCTTGAACATCGCGTTCGGGTTGCCGAGCGCGTTGGTGCGCTGGTCCACGCAGATGCGGCCGAAATCTTCGCGCTTCGCGCCGTAGGTGCGCATGTAGTTGGCAGTGATGAACGCGAAGATCGAGTTCGGCCCGCCCGAGCCGTAGGGGTAGCTCGCATCGCGCGCGAAGTTGCTGAAGCTGCCGAGCGTCTGACGGAAGGAGTCGACATGGTTGGTGTCGGCGCCCACGCAGGCCACGATGTCGGCATCGCCCGCCTGCACGGCGCGCGCGGCGCGGCGCAGGCACATCACGCCCGAGGCGCCGCCCGTGGGCACATGGTCGAGCCAGCGCGGCGAGAGGCCCAGGTGCTGGGTGACGCCCACGGCCGTGTCCGGCGCCAGCGAAAAGCTGCTGAGGCACAGGCCGTCGATCTGCTCCTTGGCGACGCCGCTCGCCTGGACCAGCGCCTCGACGGCCTGGCCGATGAACCAGTGGGCGGTGCGCGTGGAGTAGCGCACATAGGGCACCGTGATGGGCACGGCCACCGCGACGCCTTCGTAGGAAAGTCGGTTGCGGCTCATGGCTGCCTCTTTTTCATCGCGCGGGTGTCGATGCAATGGCCCTGCCCGGGCAATGCATGCGCCATCTCGCGGAGTTGCCCGCGCTGGATCTTCTGCGAAGGCGTGAGAGGCAGCGCGTCGACGAAAGCGACGTAGCCGGGCGCCTTGTAATAAGCGAGTTGGGCCAGCGCATGCTCGACGATGCTCGCGGCGATCTGCGCGCGTTGCGATGCATCGGTGCCTTCTCGCACCACGATGCAAGCGAGCACTTCGTCGCCGCGCACTTCGTCGGGCGTGGCGGCCACAGCCGATGTCTTCACGGCCGGGTGCTGGTTGAGCACGCTCTCTACCTCGACGGCCGAGATGTTCTCGCCGCTGCGGCGGATCACGTTCTTCTTGCGGTCGACAAAAAAGAAGTTGCCCTCGGGGTCGCGCCGCACGAGATCGCCGGTGTGGAACCAGCCGCCGGACCAGGCTTCGCGCGTGGCTTCCTCGTCTTTCAGGTAGCCGGAGAAGAAGTAGCGTTCTGGGTCGCCGCCGGTTGACCGAACGAGCAGTTCACCCGTCAAGTCGACGCCGACGTCGTTGCCGTCCTCGCCCACGAGCCGGAGCTCGACGAACTCTTCCTGCCGCCCGAAGCAGCTCGTGCCCACGAGGCGCGGCTCGCGGTTGGCCATGATGCAGGCGGCCGCGCCGGTCTCGGTCATGGCCCAGGCCTCCACCAGCGGGAAGCCGAAGCGCTCTTCGAAAGGGGCGTGGTTCTTGCGGTCCACGCCGGCGCCGAAACCCCAGCGGATCGCATGGTCCTTGTCGGCCGCGGACGCATTGGCCGACAAGAGCATCGCCGGCATCACGCCCAGGTAATGCACGATGGTCGCGCCGCTTTCGCGGGCGCTGGCAAGCCAGGTCTTCGGATGAAAGCGGTCCAGCTGCACCAGGCACCCACCCGCCACCAGCACCACCATGGTGGAGAACGCCATGGCGTTCATGTGGTTCAGGGGCAGCGGCGTGATGACGCGCTCGGTATCGGGGCGGATGCCGCACACGCCGTCGAGCGCTGCGTACCACTCGCCTGCACGCAGGAAGTAGGCGTTGCTCAGGATGCAGCCCTTGGGGCGCCCGGTGGTGCCCGAGGTGTAGAGGAGGCCGCATTCCGTATCGGCGCCGATCGCGTCCCCGGCGCGCGGTGCGGTCGTCTTCGCGCTCGGCACCGCATCGTCGGGCCCCATCGTCTCGAAGGCCACGCCGGCTTGCGCCGCAGCCGCGCGCAAGTCGGCAGCGCGTTCGGGCAGGGTCACCGCGAGACCGATTTCACTGTGCCCGATGAGGTAGATGAGTTCGGCCGAGCGCATCTCGGCGTTGATCGGTACCACGCTCGCGCCCAGGGCGTTGAGTGCGAACCAGTGAAAGAGGAACGCGGGCCGGTTCTCCAGCAGCAGGCCGACGCGATGGCCATGCCCGTAGCCGGCCTTTGCATAGGCCGCGCGCAGGCGCTCGACCTCGGCTGCAGCCTCGCCCCAGCGAATGGCGCCGGCCGCGATGCCGTAGGCGGCTGCGGTCACCGATTCGGTGAACAGGAACTCGGCCTGCGGCGTGCGCGCGGCGGTCGCCGCGAAGACTTGATGGACGGTGGAGTCTTGCATCGCGTCCTTAGATGAAAAGCTGCACGGCCGGAAGCGCCGCGTCGCAGTTGAGCAGGTTCACGCGCTTGAGCGTCATGCGCAATGCGCCGCCGTGCACCGTGAGGTGATGAAAGAAGGTGCCGACGTAGAACTGCAGTTCGTCGCCCTGCGACTCGGTGTAGTGGAAGCCGGTTCGCACCACGAAGCGATTGCCCTCGGCATCGAAGGTCTCGACCACCGGCACCTGCAGCAGGTGGTGGCAGCGGCTCGGCGGCTGCTGCGAAAACGCGCGCGGGCTCTTCAGGCGCTCGATGCGCAGCTCGCGCAGCAGCTTGTCTTCGTAGAGGTGCGAGGTGTGGTTCAGGCCGTCTTCCTGGTCGGGCACGAGCGGCACCCAGTAGAAGGCGTCGTCGGTGAAAAGCGCGTTCCATTCTTCGTAGCGGCGCGTGTCGAGCAGGTGCGCTTCGTTCACCACGAAGTCGATCAGGTCCTGGCGCGTGACTTCGGTGCCGGCCATCACATCGTCTCCGTCATGCGCTCGACCCAGCTTCGATACTGGTTGCGCATCGGCAACTCGTTGGTGCCGCCGGTGGTGATTTCGCCGCCCTTCAGCTCCGACGGGTCGTAGTCGCGGTGCAGGCTCACCCACTCGTTGCCGCTCGCGTGCAGCCCGGCCTGCATGCCGCGATAGGCCTGCAGGTCGTCGTGTCCCACCACCGAGAACGGCGAATTGATGAGCCGGTTGTACATGGTCGTGCGCTGCAGCAGCTCGGGCGGGGCGCCCTTCAGGCGAAAGGTCCAGCTCTCGATCAGCGTCTTGTCGGCCGAGATGGGCTTGACCACGCGAATCGCCTGGATCGCGCCCTTGATCGTGAGGTTCGGGTAGTACACCGTGTTGTGCCGCGCCATGCCCAGGATCTGCGCGGTCTTCTCTTCGCCGTAGCGCGCCTTCATCGCGTCGTCGTACTCGGGGATCGCCTTGTACTTGCTGTGGATGCTGAAGTGCACGCCCGTGAAGCTGTGGCCGTGGTCGTAGGTTCGGATGCCCATGTCCTCGAAGAACTTGTAGTCGGACATGAAAGGCACGAACTGCTCGACCGCCATGGGCTTGGGTTCATCGGCGGGTTTGTCGGCCCACATGCGCTTGGCGGTGCCGGCGGAGGACTCGTGCGCCACCATCGGGTGCATGGTGTCGTTGAGGTTCTCCACGAACATCTTCCAGTTGCACTGGTGGATGAAGCGCAGGCACCCGCCGGCGATTTCCAGTTCGCCCTCGGGCGAGCGGTCGGCCATGTTGTCGATGGAGCTCAGCGAGTCGCCGAAGTACGCCTCGAAGTCGGGGCCCGCGTCGTTGATCTTCACGAAGATGAAGCCACGGTGGCTGCGCACGTGCTTCAGCGTGGTGAGCCCCTTGGCGGATTCGCATTCGTGCAGCGCGGTGTTCTCGTAGCCGGTCTTCAGCGGAATCGCCAGCAGCGAGCCGTCTGTCTTGAAAGTCCACGCGTGGTACGGGCAGCGAAAGAACTTGCCGGTGTTGCCGCAGGGCGCACTCACCAGGCGCGAGCCCTTGTGCGCGCAGCGATTCATCATCGCGCGCACGCTGCCGTCGGTGTGGCGCACGACGATCAGCGGGCGGCCGGCGATCTCGTTGCTGATCCAGTCGCCGGATTTCGGCAACTGGCTCTCGTGGCCGACGTAATTCCAGGTGTTGGCAAAGAAGTGTTCCTGCTCCAGCTCGAACAGTTCCTGGCTGGTGTACAGGTCGCGGTGCACGCGGTCGTTCCGCACGAGTGCGCGCACGGCGCCGGGGTTGTCTCGGTACGAGGTCATGGGTCTCACGGCTCCTTCAGAGGTCGAGCACCAGGCGCGCACCCTTGGCGCGCGAGATGCAGATCTGCATGACGTTGCCCTCCGCCTTCTCGCGGGCGGTGAGCACGTAGTCGCGGTGTTCGATCTCGCCTTCGATCACCGGCACGGCGCACACGCCGCATTCGCCGCGCTTGCAGTCGAACATCGGGTCGCAGCCGTTGTCGATGAGGCAGTCCAGGATGCTCTGGTCGGCCGCGACGGTGAAGCGTTGGCCGGACTGGGCGAGTTCGACCTCGAAGGGCTGGTCGCCCGCTTCGGCGACCGATTCGGTGAAGAGCTCGAAGTGCACGCGATCGTGCTCCCAACCGCGAGCCTGGGTGCGCGCGAGCACGGCGTCGAGCATGACCTTGGGGCCGCAGACGTAGAGGCGGTCGCCGGCAGGCACGTCGTCCAGCAGCGCGTCGATGTCGAGCGGCGCGCCGGCCTCTGCGTCGGTGTGCACGCGAAGGTCGTCGCCCAGCAGCGCCTGCAGTTCGGACAGGAAAGCCATCAGCTCGCGGCTGCGGCCGGCGTAGTGCATCCGCACCGGTGCCTCTTCGGCGCGACGACGAGCGGCCATGGTGGCGAGCGGCGTGACGCCGATGCCACCGGCGACCAGCACCGAGCCGCCGGGGCCGGTGTGCAGCGGAAAGTCGTTCTTCGGCGCCTCGATGGCGAGCGTGTCGCCTTCGTTCAGCTTCTCGTGCATGAAGAGCGAGCCGCCCCGGCCTTCGGCCTCCTTGCGCACGGCGATCACGTATTCCGTGGGCGCGTTGGTGGCGTTGCGTGCCGTGCCGAAGTTGATCAGCGAGTAGTGGCGCCAATCAGTCTTGCCATCGGGCAGCGTCACCTGAACGCGGATGTGCGCGCCGGCTGCAAAGCCCGGCAGTGGGCGACCGTCTTCCGCGCGCAGGCGCAGCATGCGGATCAGCGGGTTGAGTTCGCGCGCTTCGGCGACGCGAAGCTGGAGCGTGGCGGTGGGAGCGGTCATCGTGCGTTGTCTCTTCAGGCCAGTGCGTGCTGCACCAGCGCGGCTTGCAGCTTGTGGCCGTGTTCGTCGGCGAGCGCCGCGTCGCGCAGCTCGCGCAACGTGGCGGGTGCGAGCTGCGCGCCGGCGCGCTCGACCGCGCGCATCACGGTGTCGTAGTTGCGGATGCCGCGCTCGTGCGTGTCGCTGTAGCCTTTGACCAGGCGCTGGCACTGCGCCAGCTCGACGGCCAGTTCGGGGTTGCGCTGCGCGGTGGCGGCGATGCGCTGCAGCCATTCCTCGATGCGACGGTTTTCTTCGGCGTAGCGCATCGTCGAGCGACGCCAGCGCTTCATGGCGGCGACGGTGCGCAGCATCAGGTAGCCGCGCAGCGAACTGGTCTGGATCACGCGGCCGTGCTGGGTGAAGCGCTCGACGATCTTCTTCGGCAGCCTGGAGCCCATGAGCCAGCGGCCGATGCCGCCCGGCAGCGTCTCGCAGATTTCCTGCAGGCGCGGGTGCATGTATTCGTTGATGGCGAGCACCTGGCCCGGCTGCACGCGGGCCTCGCCACGCACGCGCTCGAAGCGGGTGGCGCGGGTCTTGAGGGCCGCGACGCGCGCGGTGTCTTCGTAGGACATCCAGAGCGCGAGGTGGCGGGCTGTTTCGCGCAGCAGGCGGTGGTCTTCGTCGCCCGGCAGCGCGGCGGCGGCGACGCGATCGATGTACAGGCCGGCGTAGGCAATGTCCTGGTAGTCGATGAGGCGACGCACGCCCTCGAGCAGGAAGTCTTGCGCGGCGAGGGGAAAGTCGTGCTGCACGCGCTCGACAAGCGCACGCACGGCCGGATGACGCGGCTGCGGGGCCGCTGTGGCGGCCACCGTTTCCGGCGGGGTCTCGCCGTCGTCGCCGCCCAGGGCGCGCGCGAATGCCGCGCCGAAAGCCTTGAGGCTCGGCTTCACGCCGACGCCGCCGCGTTCGATGGTCGCTTCGAACTGCGCGCGGCTGAACGGCAGCACGCCCGAGCCCGCCAGCGCACCGAACAAGACTGCGCTGATCACGCTGCCCGAAGCTTCGGCCGCCTTCTCCATGTCGAAACGGATGAAACGCTTGGCCGCCTTGGCCGTGTGCGCGAGCAACTGGGCGCTGTCGACGCGGCCGTCACCGAGCGCGCTCTTTTCCGCAATGGAGAACACGCGGTGCGTGGAGGCGATGAGCGTGGTTCGATCGTTCGTGACGAGCCCACGCTGTACGGCGCGGCCAGCTTCCATGAGTTCCGATGCGAGCACCACGTCGACGTCGCCGGGCAACGGCATCAGCGCCAGCACCGGCCGCCCGCCGTCCGCATCGGCTTGCGCGATCGGGTACAGCTCGACGTAGTAGATGGTCGCGCCGGTGCGCTGCGCCACGCCCGGCACCGAGGTGGTCTGGGCGACGTAGCCGTTGGCTTCGCCCATGTCGACGATCCAGTCGGCCAGCACGCCGCCGCCCTCACCACCCATGGCGAGGATCGCGATCTTGATGGGTTGCGCCTTGTTCGTCATCGCTTCAGAACGCATAGGTTTCGCGGCGGCGCGCTTCGCCACGTTGCAGCCAGCCGATGACGGCGCTGCGCACGCGCTCGCGCAGCACATCCCAGCGACTCGGGTTGCTCACGATCTGCGCCTTGTAGAACGAGGGGCACAGCACCGCGGCGTGCGAGACCTCGCCGCACACGCCGCAGCCCACGCAGCTGTCGAGCACGGTCGCGACCGGGTCGGTGCGCAGCGGATCGGGGTTGGGCTTGATCGACAGCGACGGGCAGCCCGACAAGCGGATGCACGAGTGATCGCCGGTGCAGGTGTCGGAATCGACGCCGAATTTTTCGCGCACCATGCGCTTGCCATCGGCGATGGCCTTGCGCACCAGCGGCTTCTCGCGGCGCTGCTTGTTGAGCATGCACTCCGACTGCGCGATCAGGACCTTGGGCCCCTTCTTCGTCGTGGTGAGCGCTTCTTTCAGCGCATCGCGCATGCCAGCCACGTCGTAGGTGCGGCGCAGCGTCTTCACCCACTCGACGCCCACGCCGCGCACGGCGCGCTCGATTTCGTGGCCGGTGCTGCGCGTCTTGTTGACGGCGTTCGACGAGAGGATGTCCTGCCCGCCCGTGGCCGAGGTGTAGTTGTTGTCGACGACGATGGTGAGGTTGTCGCTCTTGTTGAAGACCGAATTCGCCACGCCGCTGGTGAGGCCGTTGTGCCAGAAACCGCCGTCGCCCATCATCGAGATCGCACGCTTGCCGGCCGGTGCATTGAGTGCCGAGGCCCCCGCCCCGCCGAGGCCGTAGCCCATGGTGGTGTTGCCGATGTTGAAGGGCGGCAGGATCGAGAACAGGTGGCAGCCGATGTCGGCGCTCACGTGGTGCGCGCCGAGTTCGCGCTCGACCAGTTTCATGGCGCTGAAGATCGGGCGCTCGGGGCAGCCGGTGCAAAAGCCCGGCGGACGGGCATGCACCACGTCGCCGAGCGCGGAAGACGGCACGACCGGCTCGGGCGCGGCGTCCACGCCGATGGCGGCCACTTCCCTGAGCGGGATCACCTTGCGCACCGGCACAGGTACGGGCAGCGGTGCGAGGCGCTCGTAGCGCTCGCAGAAGGTGCGTGCGCCCTTGAGCAATTCGGACGATGTGTATTCGCCGGCGACGGGCAGCATGTCCTTGCCGTGCAGCGCGGTCGTCGAGCCGGCCTGGCGCAGGATGGTCGCCAGGTTCTGCTCGACGAAGTTGGGCTGGCCTTCTTCCACGATCATCACCGCGCGCTTGCCTTCGCAAAAGCGGATGACTTCGCTCTCGATGACGGGATAGGCCACGTTCATCACGTAGAGCGGGACCTTGGTGTTGCCGTACACGTCGGCCAGGTCGAGCCGCTCCAGCGCGCGCAGCAGCGTGTTGTAGCTGCTGCCCTGCACGATGATGCCGATGTCGTCGGCGTCTTCGGAGAAGAACTCGTTGAGCTGGCGCTCCTCGATGAAGCGCACCGCGGCGGGCCAGCGGTCCTTCACCTTCTCCTGTTCGTGCACGAAGCTCGCGGGCGGCAGCACGATGCGGCTGACGTCGCGCTGCGGGTTCTCCAGCGCTTCCTGCAGCGTGAACTTCGCGCGCTTGTTGTCGCCGGCGATGAAGTGGCCGTGCACGTGGCAGGCGCGGATGCGCAGCTGCAGCATCACGGGCGTGTTGCTGGCCTCGGAGAGATCGAAGCCCGTCTTCACCGCATCGACGATGCTGGGCAGGTTGGGCCGCGGATCGAGCAGCCAGATCTGCGACTTCATCGCGAACGCATGGCTGCGCTCCTGCATGATCGACGAGCCTTCGCCGTAGTCCTCGCCCACGATGATGAGCGCGCCGCCGGTCACGCCGCCCGAGGCGAGGTTGGCCAGTGCGTCCGACGCGACGTTGGTCCCCACGGTCGCCTTGAAGGTGACGGCGCCGCGCAGCGGGTAGTTGACCGAGGCCGCGAGCGTGGCGGCGGCGGTGGCTTCGCTCGCGCTGTTCTCGAAGCGGATGCCCTGCTCGGCAAGGATGTCCTGCGCATCGGCCAGCACGTCCATCAGGTGCGAGATGGGTGCGCCCTGGTACCCAGCCACATAGGAAACTCCCGATTCGAGCAAGGCCTTGGTGACCGCCAGAATGCCTTCACCGCGAAATACCTCGCCATCCGAAAGCCGCAGCTTCTTGACTTCTTCGACGAACGAACGCTCAGCCATGTGGGTCCTTCTTCTTTCTCGTGGGAGGATGCGCTTCAGGTGCCACATCACGCTTTCTATAATGTTGACAAATGAATGTATCCACAATCATGAATTACCCTAGACATGCAAGCAGTGTGCCCGCAGCAACCGTGAGGCACCTTCATGGCTGATGAATCCGTCGAGTCGCATCGTTTCGTCGACGACTACTTGCCGGCGCTGCTGGCGCAGGCCAGCCAGCTGATCTCTTCGGAGTTCCACGAGGTGGCGCGGCAGCAGGGCTTTTCGGTGTCGGAGTGGCGCGTGATGGCGTCGCTGGCGGGCAGCGAGCCCATCAGCATCGGCCAGCTCGCGCAGGTGACGGTGACCAAGCAGCCGACGGTGACGCGCCTGCTGGACCGCATGGAATCGCGCGGGCAGGTCGAGCGCCTGCCCCACGAAAGTGACCGCCGCATCACGCTGGTGCGCATCACGCGCAAGGGACTGAAGGCGGTCGAACACCTGATGGAACTGGCGCGCGAGCACGAGCGGCGCGTGCTCGAGCCCTTCGGCCTGCGGCGGGCCGAAGAACTGAAGGAAACGCTGCGGCGAATGATCGAACTGCACGTGCATGTGCCGCTCGAGGAACCGGAGCCGGAAGAAGACTGAGGCAGGCGCCCTAGGGCACCAGCACGGCGCGGCCACGATGGCCGCGCTGCGCGATCCAATCGAGCGCGGTCGCGGCGTCGGCCAGCGCGAAGCTCTGCACATCGAGATGCAGGCGGCCATCGGCCAATCGCGCGAGCAATTCGGGCGCGGCGGCACGGCCTGCCGCCTCCCGCCTGAACATGTTGAGCGGCAACAGTGCGACGTCGCGCTGCAGGAAATGCGCGATGTCCAGTTGCAGCGCGGGGCCTGCGGTGTAGCCGATCAGCACCGCCCGTCCACCGGGCCGCACGGCGGGCAACGCCGTCGCAAGGACATGCCCGCCGACCGTGTCGATGAGCAGATCTGCGCTGGCAACGGCGGGCGGTCCGGCGTCGGGATCGACCCGCGTCGCGGTGCAACCCGCATCGCGTGCGAGCTGCATCGCCAGAGAGCCCACGGCACCGCTGGCGCCTGTCACCAGCACCCGTTCGCCGGCCTGCAGCTTCGCGACCTCATGCAGCGCGACCCATGCCGATGTGGTGGGCGAGAAAAATGCGGCACCGAGCATCATCGGCAATGCATCGGGCAAGAGGCCGAGGGCTTCGTCGGGCGCATCGATCAGTTCGCTCCAGGTGCCGTCGAACAGCGTACCCAGCCCGCTGCCGCGCAGCCACACGCGCTGCCCGACCTCGTGGCGCTCGCTCGCGACGACGATGCCCGCGGCCTCCACACCCGGTGTGTAGGGCAACGGCGGATGCCGCAGGAAGCTGCCGCGCCACACCGTGCGGTCGATGTGACCGACCGTGGCGGCCTGCATGCGAACGATGCTGCGGCCGGGGCGCGGCGCCGGCTCGGCCACCTCTTCCAGCACGGGCACCGCATCGAAACCGTGGATACGAATGGCTTTCATGGCAGCGTCGAAAGAAAGTCGATCACGGTCTGCGCGAAGGCTTCGGGCATCTGGTCCGGCAGGGGCACCATGCCGCCTTCGATGTCGACGATGCGCGCTTGCGGCAGATGGTGCTGCAGCTCGACCGCATGCGGTGCGGCGAACGGATCGTCGGTGGCGCGGATGATGAGGGTGGGTTGTGTCACGCGGCCGATGCGATCCTCCATGCGGTAGGACGCGACGGCGCGATGGCCCTCTTCCACGCGATGGCCGACCTTCAATGCGTCGAGCACGAAGGCTTCGAGCAAGTCGGGCCGCCCCGCCGGATAGAAGCCCTGGCGCTTTTGCCAAAGGGCAGCCAGATGACTGCCGTCTTCGCTCGGCGCAACCTCGTCGATGGGCGGCCGCTGGGCGCGCGCGATGCGAAAGGGTTCGTCGGTGCATGGCGTGGACGACAACACCAGGCTGCGCACACGGTCCGGAAACGCGGCCGCCAGTTCGATCGCAACGACGCCGCCCGTGTGATGGCCCACGACATCGGCCTGCCGGATGCCCAGCGCATCGAGCAACTCGCACGCCACGCGCGCCCATTGCCCGATGCTCGCGGGCACACCGCCGTCCGAGGAATCGCCGAAGCCCGCGGTGTCCATCGCGATGGCGCGGTACCGCGCGCCGAGCAGCGGAAGCACGTCGCGGTACTCGGCCCAGCTGCGCGGCGACTGGTGCAGCAGCAGCACGGCCGGCGCATCCGCATCGCCGCACGACGCGCAGTGCACCTGTCCCACCGACAGGTCGGCAAAGGCGCGGCGGATCGTCATGACAGCGTCTCGCCGGCAGGCGCGCGCCAGAGGCCCGCGTGCTTCAACTCGCCCAGCGTGCGCGAGAGCACGTCGCGCCGGTACGCGGCGATGTCGCGGCCTTCATAGTCGTAGAAGCCGCTGCCGCTCTTCAGGCCGAGGCGCCCTTCCCCGACCATGCGATCGACGATGGCCGGCGCGGTGTAGCGGCCCTTGTCGATCGAGGCCGACATCTCGCGGCTCGCGTGGTGCAGGATGTCGCAGCCGCCGAAGTCGATGAACTCGACCACGCCGAGCGCGGCGAAGCGCAGGCCCAGGCCGTAACGCGTGGCCTTGTCGATTTCCTCGGCGGTGGCGACGCCCTCCTCGATCATGCGGGCGGCTTCGTTCATCACCAACGCCTGCAGGCGCGGCACGATGTAGCCGGGCGATGCGCCGCAGACCACGGGGAGCTTGCCGATCTCTTCCATCAGCGCCTTGGTGCGCGCGAGCACGACGGCGTCGGTGCCGGGGTGGCAACTCAATTCGACCACCGGGATCACGTAGGCCGGGTTGAGCCAGTGCATGTTGAGGAAGCGTTCGGGCAACCGCACGAGCGCCGCGAGCTGCGTCACCAGAATGCTGCTGGTGGTCGAGGTGAGGATGGCGTCGTCCCGGCAATGGCGGTTGATTTGCTCGAAGGCTTCGCGCTTGGCGTCCATGGTTTCGGGGACGCCTTCGAACACCAGTTCGGCGGCGGCGAGCGCCTGCGGGGCGGCCGCCGCATTCACGAAATCCACACGGGCGGCGATGGGCTGGATCTGCGCTGCATCGATCACGCCGAGTTGCGCGAGGCCTGCGAGGCTGGCTTCGATCTCCGCCTTCGCTTCGTCGCGCAGGCGCCGCCAGGCTTCGTCGCCGCGCGGGCGCAGGTCGATCAGCGAGATGCGATGGCCGGCATACGCGAACGCGATCGCGATGCCGCGCCCCATGCGGCCGGCGCCGACGGCTGCGAAGCGGGGCAGCGCGCGCTCATTCGCCATCGTGCAGCCTCTGCTTGAGTTGCGCCGCGCTCAGGTCGGCGAGCCCCAGGCTTTCGAAAGTGCGCGGGCCATGGCGCAGGTCGCGGCCGAGAAAACCGCCCACGATGGCCAGCAGGCCGTGTGCGATGGGCGCATCCACGCCCGCATGGCGCGCGGCCGAGGCGAGGAAGGCCAGGCCGAGTTCGGTGTCTTCGGTGATGTAGCGGTGCGTGTGCAGGTCGATGTTCTCGCGCCAGTCGCCCGACTTGACGAGTTGCTTGTGCGCGTCGCCGTACATCCACTGGTCGTTGTTGTAGTGATCGGCCAGCGGATAGTGCGGCGCGCCCTGTCCGAAGGCTTCGCGCACGGCCATGCGCTCGCGGTCGAGCCGGTCGGTCACGTCGCGCACCGCGCGCTGGGTGCCTTCGTTGTGGATGTCCCAGCGCTCGAAGTGCTGCAGCGGGGCAGCGTTCATGACCATCAGCGGCGGGTGGATGACCGGGCCGGCGTTCATCAGCGCACCCGAGAGCGCGTCGCCGCAGCCATGCACGGCCGGGTAGGCCTTGCGGATCACGGCGATCGCCTCGGACTCCTTGCGCGCGGGGTAGACGCCGGTCGGCAGGCGGATGGCGCGGACCGTGACATTCACTTCGCGCTCGCCGTGCTTGCGCGCGAGATACGGCAGGGTGCCGGTTTCGGCCCAGGCCACGTCGGCGCGGTTGCCGGCCTCTTTCACCGTTCGCGCCATCACGTAGCTGCCGAAGGTGCCGGGCGGCAGGAAGACGACCTGGCCGTCGACCAGGTGCGGCGCCATCGCGAGCGCGATGTCGTGCTGGGCGATGGCGGGCGTGGGAATGACGATCAGCTCGGCGCCCTTGAGGGCCGCGCCGATATCGGGCGTCGCAAGCGCCAACGGCACCTCGCGCGTGCCCTTCGCATCCTTCAGCGTGATCGCGCCGGCTTGCATGACTGGCTCGAGCGCGGCGGCATCGCGACGCCACAAGCGCACCTCGTGGCCAGCTTCGGACAGGTCCGCGGCAGCTGCGTAAGCACCGTGACCACCGCCAAGAATCGCAATTTTCATGTTCGGGATTTTGAAAGCAGATGTCGATGAACCGGTAACCGATGTGCGGCCCCGGAGAGGCAATGCGCTATTACATTACTTTTCATCGATTCAGATGTCAATCAAATCCAGCGCCAACGGCCCCCTCGGAAACCCGCAATGAAAAAGCCCGCGCTTCTTGCGAAGCGCGGGCTTTCTTTTGGGGCGAGACGGCCGTTCGGCCGCTCTGAAATGGATCAGCGCGTGGGCTTGAACGCACGCTTTTGTGCGTCGCGGGGCACGAAGACCTTGCCCGGGCCGCCGTGGCCTGCGCCATTGCCGCGCGGTGCGAAACCTTCGCGGGGTGCGAAGCCTTCACGGGGAGCGAAACCGCCGCCTTCGCCGCGACCACCACCGTGGCCGTGGCCGCCGCGCGGAGCACTGTCGCCCCAACCCGGCTTGCGACCGTAACCGCCACCGCCGTTGTTGCCGCCGTCGTCACGACCGCCGCCGAAGCCGGCGTTGTTGCCGCCCTGGTAGCCGCGCGGGGCCTGATGACCCTGGCTCGGCGCCGGACCGCGTGCATTGCGGTCGTTGAAGCCGCTGGCACCGGCGTAGCCGCCGCCGTTGTTGCCGCGGTAGCCACCGCCGCCGCCTGCACCGCCATTGCCGAACTTGCGGTCGCGCGACTGGTTGTCGCCACGGCCACCGCGGTACTCGCCCATCGGGGGGCGCGATTGCGGCATGCGCTGTTGCGGCTCGAGGCCGGCAACCACTTCAGCCTTGAACTGCTGGCGGCTGTATTGCTCGATGTCCATGATCTTGCGGCGATCGCGGAACTCTGCAAACGTGATGGCCAGGCCATCGCGGCCGGCACGGCCGGTGCGGCCGATGCGGTGGGTGTAGTCCTCGGCCTTCATCGGCAGGCCGAAGTTGAAGACGTGGGTGATGGTCGGCACGTCGATGCCGCGGGCGGCAACGTCGGTGGCCACCAGGATCTGCACCTGGCCCTGGCGCAGCGCCATCAGGCGGCGGTTGCGCAGGCCCTGGCTCAGGGCGCCGTGCAGCGCCACGGCGCTGAAGCCTTCTTGCTGCAGGTCGTTGGCGAGGCCGTCGCACTCGACTTGCGTGCTGGCGAACACGATCGCCTGGTTGATGCTGGTGTCGCGCAGCCAGTGGTCCAGCAGCTTGCGCTTGTGCTGGCTGTTGTCAGCCCAGTACAGCGACTGCTTGATGTTGACGTGCTTTTCCTGCGGGCTGTCGATGGTGATGCGTTGCGGCTCGCGCATGACGCGCTGGGCCAGCTGCTGGATGCGCGGCGCGAAGGTGGCGCTGAACATCATGGTCTGCTGGCGCTCGATGGTGAGCTGGTTGACTTCGGCCAGGTCGTCGGAGAAGCCCAGGTCGAGCATGCGGTCGGCTTCGTCGACCACCAGGAACTTGACCTGGTCGAGCTTGAGTTGCTGCGAGCGTTGCAGATCGAGCAGGCGGCCGGGCGTGGCAACCACGAGGTCGGCGTTCTGCAGCTTGGCGATCTGCAGTTGGTAAGGCATGCCGCCCACCACGTTGGCGATGCGAAGACCGCGGCAATGGCGAACCAGTTCGATGGCGTCGTGCGCGACCTGCTGCGCGAGTTCGCGCGTCGGGCACAGGATCAGGGCGCCGGGGGTGGCGGCCTTGAAGTGGCGGGCGTTGGTCGGGTCCTTGCGCTTGGGCTTCTTCGGGGCAGCTTCACCGCGGGCGGCGGCTTCGGCGGCCTGGCGCTGGAATTCGGCCTTGGCTTCGGCTTCGGCTTCGGCCTGGCGCTTCAGCAGGGTGTGCAGCACGGGCAGCAGGAAGGCTGCGGTCTTGCCCGAACCGGTCTGGCTGGAGACCATCAGGTCGACGAAACGGGCCTTGCCGTCCTGGCCGGCTTCACCGCCCATGGCGAGCGGGATCACCTTGTCTTGCACGGTGGTCGGCTGGGTGAAGCCCAGGTCGGCCACGGCGGCGATCAGTTCAGGTGCGAGGCCCAGGCGGATGAAACCGTTGGGCAGGCTGGGTTCTTGTTCGACCGCAGCGGCCTCGGGGGCGGCTGCATCGAGCGCCTCGAGGATCGGCGCTTCGGACACAGTGTCCACGGCGGCGGTGAATTCGTTGTTGGTAGCGGATTGCACAGGCGCGAACTCGCCCTGCGCTTCAAAAGCGTCGGTCATGTGAATATCAATCTCAAACGCGAGCGCTGCCGTAGGCGGCGCCCCGTTGGTGGTTAAAAACATCAACCATCCAACGACATTCAGCTTCCGGCTAACGCCTGAGGCTGTGGCCCTTTTTGATCAGCGGATGCGATCGGGCGCGGTGTGCAAGATAGGGAGATGCAAGAGACGCTGAACTGTGTCCTGTGACAAATGCAAATCAGCGAAGCCTGCGATTATGGCACGGCTTCGGGTTTTTACCTAATCCCTTGTCAATCGGTCAGGCGAATGAAGGTTTCGCGGTAGTGGGCGAGTTCCTCGATGGACTCGTGCACGTCGGCCAGCGCGGTGTGCGCCTGCTGTTTCTTGAAGGCGCTGTAGGCCGAGGGCTTCCAGCGCTTGGCCAGTTCCTTCAGGGTGCTGACGTCCAGGTTGCGGTAGTGGAAGTACGCCTCGAGCCTGGGCATGAACTTGACCAAAAATCGCCGGTCCTGCCCGATGGTGTTGCCGCACATCGGCGAGCCGCTGCGGGGGATGTACTTGGCGATGAATTCGAGCAGCTGCTGTTCGGCCGCGGCTTCGTCCAGCGTGGAGGCCTTCACCTTGTCGATCAGGCCGCTGCGGCCGTGGGTGCCCTTGTTCCAGGCATCCATGGCGTCGAGCACGGCATCGCTCTGGTGGATGACGAGCACCGGGCCGTCGATGCGGGGCGTGAGGTCGGGGCCGGTGACGACCACGGCGATCTCGAGCAGGAACTCTTTCTCGGGGTCCAGGCCGCTCATCTCGCAGTCCAGCCAGACCAGGTTCTGGTCGCTTTTCTTCAGGGTGGGTACGGCTGCGGGGGGCGTCGGGTCAAGGGATTCGGGCATCGCAGGATTGTCGTCGAAGGCCTGCGCCCCGATTTACCGGAGACTAAACTCGCCGCTCCATGTCCTATTCACTCATCTTCACCATCGCTTTCGCGGTGGCGCTCGTTGCGGGCCTGCTCGTGAAGTTCTGGCTCGCTTCCCGGCAGGTGCGCCATGTGGCGCAGCACCGCGGCACCGTGCCGGAAGCCTTCGCGCAGACCATCACGCTCGCAGCCCACCAGAAGGCGGCCGACTACACGATCGCCAAGGCCCGCTTCGGCCTGGTCGAAATGGCCTGGAGCGCGGCGCTGCTGTTGGGCTGGACGCTGCTCGGCGGGCTCGATGTGCTCAACAAGCTGCTGCTGGTGTGGCTCGGTGGCGGGATGGTGCAGCAACTGTTGCTGCTGGCCGCCTTCGCGGCCATCGGCGGCCTCCTCGAACTGCCGTTCACCCTGTGGCAGACCTTCAGGCTCGAAGAGCGCTTCGGTTTCAACAAGATGACCTTCAAGCTCTGGCTGGCGGACGCCGTCAAGTCGACGCTGCTCGGTGCGCTGATCGGACTGCCGATCGCGGCGCTGATCCTCTGGCTCATGGGCGCTGCCGGCACGCTCTGGTGGCTCTGGGCCTGGGCTGCATGGATGGGTTTCAACCTGCTGTTGATGCTGATCTACCCGAGCTTCATCGCGCCGCTGTTCAACAAGTTCAAGCCGCTGGACGACCCCACCCTGAAGGCGCGCGTCACGGCGTTGATGAAGCGCTGCGGCTTCGCAGCCAAGGGCCTGTTCGTGATGGATGGCAGCACCCGCAGCGCCCACGCGAACGCCTACTTCACCGGCTTCGGCGCGAGCAAGCGCGTGGTGTTCTACGACACGCTGCTGCGCCAGTTGAATGCCGGCGAAGTGGAGGCCGTGCTCGCGCACGAACTCGGCCACTTCAAGCACCGCCATATCGTGAAGCGGCTCATCGCGATGTTCGCGCTGAGCCTGGCAGGCTTCGCGCTGCTGGGCTGGGTCTCGACCCAGGTCTGGTTCTATACCGGCCTGGGCGTGCAGCCGAACATGTCGCCAGCCGCGCCCAACAGCGCGCTGGCCCTGCTGCTGTTCATGCTCGCGGTGCCTGTGTTCGGCTTCTTCGTGGCGCCGTTGCCGGCGCGCCTTTCGCGCAAGCACGAGTTCGAGGCCGATGCCTATGCCGTCGCGCAGACCAGCGGTGCCGACCTTTCCGCTGCGCTGCTCAAGCTCTACCAGGACAACGCCTCGACGCTCACGCCCGACCCGGTGTTCGTCAAGTTCTACTACTCCCATCCGCCCGCGTCCGAGCGCCTTGCGCGCATGACCGCGGCGTGATCAACCGCCCCACCCTTCAGCAGAGCCCCTCATGAGCAGCATGTTCAAACCCAAGGACTGGAAGAGCCTTCCTCCCCGCCAGGCCCTGAGCGCCACCGAGATCGTTTCCGGCCTCGCCAAGCTCGACGGCTGGAAGCTCACCGGCGACGGCGCCGATGTCGCCATCGAGAAGACCTTCACCTTCGCCAACTACTTCGAGACCATCGCCTTCGTGAACGCGCTGGCGCTCGTGGCGCACACGCAGGACCACCATCCCGACCTGTTGGTGCACTACAACCGCTGCGTGGTGCGCTTCAACACGCACGACGTGAATGGCCTGTCGGTCACCGATTTCGATTGCGCGCGGCAGGCCGACGCGCTGGTTGCGAGCCCCGCCGCGTGAGGAAACACGCCTGTGGCTAAGCCGGGCCGCGCCGCCTTCACCCCCGCTGCGCACAACGCGGGGAAGGCGCACCACGACGGCCTCGTCGTTGCCAGCCACGGGCGTCACTGCCTCGTCGAAACGCCCACGGGCGAGCGGCTGATCTGCCACCCGCGCGGCAAGAAGAGCCAGGCCGTGGTCGGCGACCGCGTGCGCTGGCAGGCCACCGAGGACGAAGGCACCATCGAGGAGGTGCTGCCGCGGCGCAACCTCTTCTACCGGCAGGACGAGATCCGCACGAAGTCCTTTGCAGCGAACCTGGACCATGTGCTGATCCTGATCGCGGCCGAGCCGGAGTTTTCCGAGCACCAACTGGCGCGTGCGCTGATCGCGGCGGAAGCCCAGCGCATCACGCCGATCATCGCGCTCAACAAGAGCGACCTGGTCGAGCCCTTCGAGCGCGCCTGGAACAAGCTGGCGCCTTATCGCCGCATGCACCACGGCGTGCTGCCGCTCTCGCTCAAGGCATCGGGCGAGGCGGACTACGCCTCGCTGATGAAGCTGCTGTCCGGCAAATCCACCCTCGTCCTCGGCCCTTCCGGCTCGGGCAAGAGCACGCTGACCAACCTGCTGGTGCCGGGCGCGACGGTGCTGACCCAGGAGATTTCGCAGGCGCTGAATTCGGGCAAGCACACGACCACGAGCACCACCTGGTACTGGATCGACGAAGCCCGCACCACCGGCCTGATCGACTCGCCGGGCTTCCAGGAATTCGGCCTCAACCACATCGAGCCGATGCAGCTCGCCGGGTTGATGCCCGACATCGCCGAGCACACGGGGGACTGCAAGTTCTACAACTGCACCCACCTGCACGAACCCGGCTGCGGCGTGATCTCGAACGTCGAGACGCCGACGCACGCGGGCCCGATCAGCGCATCGCGCTACAAGATCTACGGCGAGCTGTTCGCCGAGTTGAGCCAGACGCGCTACTGAGCGTCCAGGATGGCTTGCAGCGCCTGCACCAGCGCGCTGCATTGCTCGCGCGTGCCGATGCTGATGCGCAGGTACTGCGCGATGCGCGGTTGCCTGAAATGGCGCACCAGCACCGCGCGCTCGCGCAGCAAGGCAGCCAGCTCGGCCGCATCGCGCTGCGGATGGCGCGCGAACACGAAGTTGGCCTGCGAAGGCAGCACCTCGAAGCCCAGGTCTTCAAGCTGAAGGCTGAGCCCTTCGCGCGTATCGATGATCTTGTTGCGCGTGGTGTCGAACCACGCCTCGTCCTTTAGCGCAGCCACGGCGCCCGCCGTGGCGAGCCGGTCGAGCGGGTAGGAGTTGAAGCTGTCCTTGACGCGCACCAGGGCCTCGACCAAGTGCTGCTGGCCGCAGGCGAAGCCGACGCGAAGCCCGGCCAGCGAACGCGACTTGGAGAGGGTCTGCACCACCAGCAGGTTCGGGTACCTGCCGATCAAGGGCAGCGCACTCTCGCCGCCGAAATCGACATACGCCTCGTCCACCAGCACCACGCGGTCGGGACACGCCGAGAGCAGCTGTTCGATCTGCGGCAGCGGCAGCCCGATGCCCGTGGGCGCATTCGGATTGGCGATCACGATGCCCGCACAGCCGCCGCGTGCACGCGCCGCAATGGCCTGGACGTCGATGCGCAGGCCCTCATCGACCGGCTGCAGTTCGCAGGCAATGCCGTAGAGCTGGGCATAGACCTTGTAGAAGCTGTAGCTCACGTCGGGCATGAGCAAGGGCTCGGCCTGCTGGAAGAAGGCGAAGAAGGCGTGCGCGAGCACCTCGTCCGAGCCATTGCCGGCGAACACCTGGTCGACCGCCAGCCCGTGCCGTTGCGCGACCGCTTCGCGCAGCGCGAGCGAGGTGGGATCGGGGTAGCGCTCCAATCCATTCGCAGCGGCTTGCTGGATCGCGTCGATGGCCAGCGGCGACGGCGGATACGGGTTCTCGTTGGTGTTGAGCTTGACGAGGTTCGCGATGCGCGGCTGCTCGCCGGGCACGTAAGGTTCGAGCGCGCCGATGCGCGGGCTCCAGAAGACCGGTACTGCGGTGGTCATGTCGCGCCGCTCAACCGAGCAGACGGGCAAGCGTCAGCAACGCCAGCAGCACCATCCACATCACGACCGAACGCCAGACGAGGCCGACCACGCTGCGCAGGTGCCCGGGCTCGGGCTCGCGGCCCGGCGTGCTGCCGCTGTCGGGCCTGCGGTCGTCGATCACGGATTCGCCGGCCTGCGCGCGCGGCAGCGGGTCGGTGACCGGAATGGGGCTCAGCGAACCGCCGCCCAGGCGCACATTGACCGCGCCGGAGGTGGCCGCGAGGATCACGCCGTCGTTCTCGTTCGGAAAGCGCCGGGCGTCGTTGCGCCAGCAGTCGATGGCTTCCTCGAAGCTGCCAACCACCGCGAAGCCGAGCGCCGTGATGCGCGCGGGCAGCCAGTCGATGCCGTGCCAGGCGCTCTCGGCCGCCTGCTGCACGGAGACGCTCGACGGCTGTACTGCCGCGCCGTTCTTGTGGGCCCAATAGCGTGCGACGAATTCGCTCATGCGGTAGAACACCGCGCCGGCCGGTCCGAGGCCGATGGCGGCGAGCACCGAGAACCACGCCAGCACGCCGAACACGTGGCGGTGCGCGGCGATGACCGAATGCTCGATCACATGGCGCACGATTTCGCTGCGCTTCAACTCGGCGGCATCGACGCCCTGCCAGTGCGCCAGCAGCGAGCGCGCGAGCGGCTCGTCGCCCTCGTCGAGCGCATCGCGGATGTCGGTGAAGTGGTGGCTGAACTGCCGGAAGCCCAGCGTGACGTAGAGCACCGCGATGCTCCAGAGCACCGCGAACGGCAGGCCCAGCGTGAGCACCAGCAGCCAATGCACGCCGAGCGACACGAGCGTGGGCACGAAGACGGCGAGCCCCCAGGCGATCCATCCGTGATGGGGCTTGCCCGCATCGAAATTGCGGCTGGTCCAGCGGGTCCACGCGAGAACGGTGCCGTACACGGGGTTGTGAGGGCCCAGCGGCCTCACTTGCTCGATCAGCAACGCGCACAGGATGGCAAAGAAGCTCATCCTTCGATGATAGCGAGAGAGCCCGAAGGTTCGGGCGAGGGTCAGGCGCTCAGGAAACGGTAAAGATTGCGCAGCATGCCGGCGGTGGCGCCCCAGACGAAGCGCTCGTCGGCGCCGTCCTGGTAGGGCATCGAGTACCACTGGCGCTTCGTGCCGTCGGGGGCCGGCACGGTGTGGTGGCGATGGTTGGCCGGATCCATCAGCCACTCGAGCGGCACTTCGAAGGCATCGGCGACTTCGTAGGGATTGAGGGTGAGTTCGAACCCGGGCTGCACCAGCGCGACCACCGGCGTCACGATGAAGGAGGTGACCGTCGTGTAGGTCGGCAGGTTGCCGAGCACTTCGATGTACTGCGCCGAGAGGCCGACCTCTTCCCAGGCCTCGCGCAACGCGGCAGCCGCGAGGTTCGCGTCCTCGGGGTCGACACGCCCACCAGGAAATGCGACCTGGCCCGAATGGGTCGAGAGGTGTGCGGTGCGCTCGGTCAGCAGCACGGTCGCGCCTTGCGGGCGTTGCACGATCGGCACGAGCACGGCGGCCTGAGCAGGTGCGCGCTCGGTCATTCGCGGCTCGCGGCGCAGCTCGGGGGTCCAGACCGGTGGCGTCTCGAAACGCGCCCGCAGGGCCTGCGCCGTCAACTGCGCGGCCGGCACTGCCGGCAGCCCATCGTTCTTCACCGCGAATGGCGCCTTGCGCGGATCGAACGGCGGCAGCGTGGACGGCGCCACGGCGTTGACGGGTTCGAGGGAGGCGTCCTGCGGGGAAGTGGATGAGGAGGTCAAGAGATGAAAAGTACCGGAGCCGGAAAGAAGAAGTAGAGCGGAAAAATCGAAAGTTGTCTTTGAGCGAAAACAACAACGCAAAAAGCCGCCAGAACGGCGGCTTTTTGCACTGCAGGAAGGGCTGCTTACTTGGCGGCCGATGCTGCTTGCGACTTGCCCGGCAGCTTTTCCTTGATGCGTGCCGAACGGCCGCTGCGTTCGCGCAGGTAGTACAGCTTGGCACGGCGCACATCGCCACGACGCTTGACTTCGATGCCGGCGATCAGCGGGCTGTAGGTCTGGAACGTACGTTCCACGCCTTCGCCGCTGGAGATCTTGCGCACGGTGAAGCCGCTGTTGAGGCCGCGATTGCGCTTGGCGATCACGACGCCTTCGTAGGCCTGCACGCGCTTGCGGGTGCCTTCGACGACGCTCACGCTGACGATGACCGTGTCACCGGGCATGAAATCGGGGATCTTCTTGCCGAGGCGGGCGATTTCTTCCTGCTCGAGGGTTTCGATGAGGTTCATGATTTCCTGATATTCGATCGTGTCGGGCTACACAAAAGGCGCCGTTGGTATCTGTCACCCGGGGGTGGGCAGAAGGCCAGGCGCGGCCGGGCAGAGGATCGGGGAGCCCGAGATTATAGCTTTTTTTTCAGCACCGTCTCATCGGCCTTGTCCAGGCGGCCGGCAGCGCGGGCGGCATCGATGAGATCAGGGCGCCGGGCAGCTGTCATGGCCAGCCGCTGGTCACGGCGCCAGCGCTCGATCTGCGCATGGTGGCCCGAGAGCAAGGGCGCCGGAACGCCTTGCCCGTTCCACTGCTCGGGCCGGGTGTAGTGCGGGCAGTCGAGCAGGCCGTCGAGCGCGGGGTTGAAGCTGTCCTGCACATGGCTGGCCTCGTCGCCCAGCACGCCGGGCTGCAGCCGCGCCACGGCGTCGAGCAGCGCCATGGCCGCGATCTCGCCGCCCGAGAGGACGAAGTCGCCGAGGCTGATCTGATGGGTGACACGCGCGTCGATGAAACGCTGGTCGATGCCTTCGTAGCGACCGCAGACCAGCACCGCGCCTTCGCTGGCCGACCAGCGCTCGACCGCTTCGTGGCGCAACGCCTCGCCGATGGGGGAAAACAGCACGACGGGCGCCGCCGCGCCACGCGCGGCCAGCGCCGCATCGAGGCAGGCCGTCAATGGCTCGGCCATCATCACCATGCCGGGGCCGCCGCCGAAGGGGCGGTCGTCCACGCGCTTGTAGTTGCCCTGCGCGAAATCGCGCGGATTCCAGAGCACGACCTCGACCTGCCCGGACTCGTAGGCACGGCGCGTCACGCCGCTGGCCATGAAGGGCGCGAACAGTTCGGGAAAGAGCGTGAGGACGTCGAAGCGCATGCGTGCGCGGCCCGGGGTCAGAACTCGGGTTGCCAGTCGACCGTGATGAGACGGCCGGGCAGATCGACCTTGTCGACGAAGACAGAGACGAAGGGCACCATCCGCTCGACGGCCTTGCCGTCTTCTTCGGCGGTGAGCACGAGCGTGGTCTGCGGACCGGTGGCGAGCAGCTCGCGCACCGTGCCGAGCGTGACGCCTTCGCGGTTGACGACCGAAAGGCCGATCAGGTCGACCCAGTAGTACTCATCGATGCCCGCGGTCGGAAAGCTGGAGCGCGGCACGAACACGCGCGCGCCGCGCAGGGCCTCGGCCGCATTGCGGTCGGGCACGTCCTCGGACGAGGCGACGATGCTGTCGGAATGTTCTTTGGCTTCGCGGATCGCGAGCCGGAAAGCGGCGGTTTTCGACGAGGCTCCAGGAGCCTGCAGGAACCAGCGCTTGGAAGAAAAAAGCGCCTCGGGCTGGGCGCTGTGGGGCAGGACCTTGAACCAGCCCTTGATGCCCCATGCATCGGCGATGCGTCCTACCTCGATCGCGTCCGCCGGCAATTCGGCGGCTTCGAGTGCGGGCAACATCGCCGGGCCGGCGGCTTAGGCTGCCGCCTTGGGCGCTGCGGCTGCAGCTTGCTTGATCAGGCGCAGGACCGTGGGCGAGGCTTGCGCGCCAACGCTCTTCCAGTAGGTCAGGCGATCCTGGGCAATGCGGATGCTTTCTTCGTTTTCCTTGGCGGTCGGGTTGTAGAAACCCAGGCGCTCGATGAAACGGCCATCGCGGCGAACGCGCTTGTCCGACACGACGATGTTGAAGAACGGACGGCCTTTGGAGCCGCCGCGGGAGAGTCGAATGACGACCATGATTTATCCTTGGGTGGTGCAACAAGCCCCATCTCCAGATTTTCTAGATGAGAAGGCCCGGTCACAATGTTCTTCCAGCGTCGAGACACGCGACATGGCCACCCGGCCAGCGACACGCTGAAAAGCCTGCGATTATAGCCCGCTACGCGTTTTCTCCGAATTTTCGGCCCCGCGCCGTCTCTTTTTCACCCATGACCCTCTGCATCCGCCCCAGCCGCGACGACGACGTCGCGGCCATCTCGGCCATCTACGCCCACCATGTGCTGCACGGCACGGGCACCTTCGAGACCGAGGCGCCCTCCGCCGCCGACATGGCCGCGCGCCGCGCCGACGTGCTGGGCAAGAACCTGCCCTACCTGGTCGCCGAGGAAGATGGCGAAATACTGGGCTTTGCCTACTGCAACTGGTTCAAGCCTCGCCCGGCCTACCGCTTCTCCGCGGAAGACTCGATCTACATGTCGGAGTCAGCACGCGGCAAGGGTCTGGGCGCCAAGCTGCTGGCGGCGCTCTCGCAGGCTGCGCAAGCTGTCGGCGTGCGCAAGCTGATCGCGGTGATCGGCGACTCCGCCAATGCAGGCTCCGTCGGCGTGCATCGCAGCCAGGGCTTCACGCACGTGGGCGTGCTGAAGGACTGCGGCTGGAAGTTCGGCGAATGGCGCGACGTGGTCCTGATGGAAAAGGTGCTCGGCGAAGGCAGCACGACAAAACCCGAATGAAAAACAAAACTACCGCAGCGTGGCTCTCCTTCCTCGGTGGCCCCCTGGGGCTGCACCGCTTCTACCTGCGCGGCATGGGCGACTTGCTGGGCTGGCTGCTGCCCATTCCGACGGCGCTGGGCATCTACGGCATCGAGCGCGTGCGCATGTACGGCGTGGACGATGGCCTGAGCTGGGCGTTGATTCCGCTGCTGGGCTTCACCATCGCAGGCTGCGCGCTGATGGCGATCGTCTACGGGCTCATGACACCCGAGAAGTGGAATGCCCGCTTCAACGCGAGCGCACCCGTGGATGCCGCGCCGGGCCAGACCAACTGGTTCACCATCGGCGCCGTGGTGCTGTCGCTCTTCTTCGGCAGCACGATCCTGATGGCCAGCATCGTGTTCAGCTTCCAGCGGTACTTCGAGCACCAGATCGAAGAAGGCCGAAAGATTTCGCAGTAATCAGCTCGCCTCCGGGCAGCGCGCACTTCGTGTCGCTTCGCCTATCCCCTGCCGGGGCGGCCGTGCGCGGCGCCCCTTGAAGGGTCCGGCCGCTGTCAGAACAGCTGAATGCTCAGCCAGTAGGCAATCGCGGCCACGAAGGCCGACGCCGGGATCGTGAAGATCCACGCCCAGACGATGTTCCCCGCCACGCCCCAGCGCACCGCGCTCGCGCGCTGGGTGGAGCCCACGCCCACGATGGCGCCGGTGATGGTGTGGGTGGTCGACACCGGAATGCCCAGCGCCGTCGCCAGGAACAGCGTCAGCGCCCCGCCCGTCTCGGCGCAGAAGCCGCCCACCGGCTTCAGCTTGGTGATCTTCTGGCCCATCGTCTTCACGATGCGCCAGCCGCCGAACATGGTGCCCAGCGCGATGGCGGTATAGCAGCTCACGATGACCCAGGTCGGCGGTGCCGAATCGGCGGCCGAGGCGTAGCCCGTCGCGATCAGCAGCATCCAGATGATGCCGATGGTCTTCTGCGCGTCGTTGCCGCCGTGGCCCAGGCTGTAGGCGCCGGCAGACACCAGCTGCAGCCGCCTGAACCAGCGGTCCACGCGCGAGGGCGTGGCACGCCGGAAGCCCCAGGCCACCGCGATCATCATCATCGAGCCCAGGAGAAAGCCCAGCAGCGGCGACACGAAGATGAAGGCCACCGTCTTCCAGATGCCCGAGGCCACCAGGCCCGTGGTGCCGGTCTTGGCGATCACCGCGCCCACGATGCCGCCGATCAGCGCGTGCGACGAGCTGCTCGGAATGCCGTAGTACCAGGTCACCAGGTTCCAGCTGATGGCGCCGATGAGCGCGCCGAACACCACGTGCACGTCGACCACCCCGGGCTGGGCGATGCCCTTGCCCACCGTGGCGGCCACGCTCAGATGAAAGATGAAGATCGCGACCAGGTTGAAGAAAGCCGCGAACACCACGGCCTGCCCGGGCTTGAGCACGCCGGTGGAGACCACCGTCGCGATCGAATTGGCGGCGTCGTGGAACCCGTTCATGAAGTCGAACAGGATCGCGAGCACGACCAGCACTATCACCACCCAGAGGGCGACCTGAACCGTTGCCATCGATGGCTACCCGCTCAGGAGTTCTCGAGGACGATGCCCTCGATCACGTTGGCCACGTCCTCGCACTTGTCGGTGATCGTCTCCAGCAGCTCGTAGATCGCCTTGAGCTTGATCACCTCGCGCACGTCGGGCTCCTCGCGGAACAGCTTGCTCATGGCGCTGCGCATCACGCGGTCGGCGTCCGACTCGAGGCGGTCGATTTCCTCGCAGGTCTTGAGCACCGCCTCGGCCACGGCCGGGTCGGCGATCTTGCCCAGGAACTTGACGGCGTCCTTCAGGCGGTCGCAGCACTTCACGCTCAGGGCGGTGAGGCGCACGATCTCGTCGGTCATGTGGCGCACGTCGTACAGCGCCATGGTCTCGGCCGAGTCCTGGATCAGGTCGGCCACGTCGTCCATCGTGTTGATGAGCTTGTGGATCTGCTCGCGGTCGATGGGCGTGATGAAGGTCTTGTGGATCAGCCGGTTGACGTCGTGCGTCACGCGGTCGGCGGCGCGCTCGGCGTTGTCGACGTCGCGGTTGTATTGCTCCCGCAGGTGCACGTCGTTGTAGTTGGCGACGAGTTGCTCGAAAGCCCTCGCCGCCTCCACGATGCGCTCGGCGTGCTGGTTGAACATCTCGAAGAAATTGCCCTCGCGGGGCAGCAGCTTGCCGAACATGGAAACTCCTGGGGTGCGCCAACCACAACGGGATGACGCCTTCATGAAAAACCGGCGAAGTTTAACGGGAGCGACGATCGTGTCCGGGCCGGCCGGCTTTTCGGGGCCGCCGGATGGCCCCGGATTCAACCCGGCAGCTGCAATACCGGCAGGTGCCAGCCGCCGTAGATGCCGCCCATCCGGAGCGCCACGATCAGCAGCACACCCGCGTGAAAGGCCCAGCGCCGGGGCGTTCGGGCGGCCTGCAGCAGCAGGTAGGCGGCGATGCCCGCGATTGCCGCGGAGCCGTAGATGCCGCTGCTCAGCAGCAGCGGGACGCGGGCGGTGAACACGTCGCGCAGCAAGCCGCCGGCCGCGCCGGTCATGGTGCCCACCAGGATCACGATGACGGCCGGCAGGCGCCGCTCCTCGGCGATCTGCGCCCCGGTGATGGCGAAAAGGGCCAGCCCGAGCGCATCGGCCAGCGCCAGGGCGTGCTCGGGCATCGGCAGCAGGTGCACCCAGGCAATCGTGAGCGCCGCGGCCGCCAGGATCACATGGACATAGCGGGTGTCGCGGATCCAGAACACCGGATGGCGGTCGAGCAGCAGGTCGCGCAGCGTGCCGCCACCCACCGCGGTGACCGAGGCGATCACCACCACGCCCAGCCAGTCCAGGCCCGCATGACCGGCCCCCAGCGCCCCACTGACCGCGAAAACCGCCACGCCGGCGAGATCGAGGACGTAGAGCAGCACGGCCTCGGGCCTTGTCTTCAGACGATGCGCTTGACCACCTGGCCCGTGACGCGTGCCAGCGCCGCGCGCGGCACCTTGTCGGGGGCGATCTCGGCGAGCGGCTTCAGCACGAAGGCGCGCTCGCGCATGCGGGGATGCGGCAGGGTCAGCGTGGGCGTGTCGATCACCGAGTTGCCGTGCATCAGGAGGTCCAGGTCGAGCGTGCGCGGCGCATTGGGGAACGGCCTTTCGCGGCCGGCCTGCGTTTCCAGGCGCTGCAACGCCACCAGGAACTGCTCGGCATCCAGGCCGGTGCGCACGGCCACCACGGCGTTGACGAAATCGGGGCCTTCGGCCTCCACCGGCTCGCTGCGGTAGAGCGACGAACGGGCGGTCACCGTGGTGCGCTGCAGCGCGCCGATGGCAGCCATGGCCGCCTTCACGGAGGCCTCGGCATCGCCCAGGTTGGCGCCGATGGCGACGAAAGCCTGCACGGTCGGGTAGTCCTCCCGCGGACCGCGGGGGCGGCTCGTGGGGGCACGGGCGGGCGCACGGCGTGCGGGAGGGCCGCCGGGTGGGCCCTTCCTGGCGCCGGCCGGCGCGGGCCTGGCACCACCCGCGCGCGGCGGTGCGGCCTTGGCCTTGTCACCGGCCTTGGGGTTCTTCTTGCCGTCCTTCGGCTGGTCGGACGCGCTCATTCGCCTGCGGCGCCCCCGCCGCCCTCACCACCACCGCCACCGGTGCGGGGTTTGCGGCGGCGCCGGCGCTTGCGCGCTGCGGGCGCCTCGCCATCGGGCGGCACGGCGCCGGCCTCGACTTCGACTTCTTCGTCCTGTTCCGAATCCTGGGCTTCACCCTGGCGCTGCCGGCCGGCCGGCTCGCTGCGGGGCTTCGGCGACGGCGACGACGGCGGCGTCTCGCGCACACGCACGCGCTGGCGGGTCTTCTGCTCGTCGCGCACCTGCTCCAGCAGGTCTTGCCGGCGCACGTCGTCGGCGGTGCTGAATTCCTGCCACCACTCGGCAATCGCCTCGCCGACCTCGCCCACGTCGGCGCGCAGGCGCATGAAGTCGAAGGCGGCGCGAAAGCGCGCCTGCTCAACCAGGCTGTAGGGCGTGGAGCCGGTGCGCTTGTCGAAGCGCGGCTGCATCATCCAGATCTCGCGCATGTCGGCGGCCAGCTTGCCGCGGCCGGACACGTCGCCGATGCGCGAATTGAACACGTCGTCGATCGCGTCCTGCAGCGCCGGGAACGGCGGCTGCGGGCGCTGGCCGTGGCGGCCTTCCTGGCGCTGGGCCCAGCCGTCGCGCACGTCGGCCCAGAGCACGCAGGCCAGAAGGAAACTGGGCGCCACGGGCTTGCCTTCGCCCACGCGGCGGTCGGTGTCCTGCAGCGCCGCCTTCACGAACGGCTGGTCGGCACGCTCGACCACCACGTCCAGCAACGGGTAGATGCCCGTGGCGAGCCCGAGCTTGCGCAGTTGCTCGATGGTTGCAATGGCGTGGCCGGTCTGCAGGAGCTTGAGCATCTCGTCGAACATGCGGCTTTGCGGCACGTCGGCCAGGAGCTTGCTCGACTCGATCAGCGGTGCGGCGGTCTTGGCTTCCATCTTGAAGCCCAGCGCGGCGAGCTTGGCCGAGAAGCGGATCGCGCGAATGATGCGCACCGGGTCTTCGCGGTAGCGCGTGACCGGGTCGCCGATCATGCGCAGCGTGAGCTTCTGGGCATCCTTGATGCCGTTGTGATAGTCCACCACCACCTGGTTGGCCGGGTCGTAGTACATGGCGTTGACCGTGAAGTCGCGGCGCGCCGCGTCTTCTTCCTGCGGGCCCCAGACGTTGTCGCGCAGCACGCGGCCGCTGGCGTCCACGGCGTGCTTCATGCTCGCGAGCTCGCCCTTGCTGGTGCGCTCGTTGCCGGCCACCTGCTCGGCGGCGGCGCTGTCCATGTAGGCGCGGAAGGTCGAGACCTCGATCACTTCATGTTCGCGGCCCCGGCCGTACACCACGTGCACGATGCGAAAGCGCCGACCGATGATGAAGGCGCGGCGGAACAGCGACTTGACCTGCTCGGGCGTGGCGTTGGTGGCCACGTCGAAGTCCTTGGGGCGCAGGCCCAGCAGCAGGTCGCGCACCGCGCCGCCCACCACGTAGGCCTCGTAGCCCGCCTGCTGGAGCGTGGTGACCACGTTCCTGGCGCGTTCGTCGACCAGGGCCGGATCGATCTTGTGAACCTCTGCCGGCACCTCCTGGCGCTTGCCGAAGCGGCTCTTGCCCTGTGTGCTGCCGGCGGATTTGCCCAGCAGCTTGTCGATGAATGTCTTGATCATTGGTTGTGAAAGCTCTTCTTATTCGTTTTCGAGCATGGATCGGATGAGCGGGATGGTGATCGCGCGTTGTGTCTGGAGGGCGTAGCCGTCGAGCTGGGTGAGCAGCTCCATCAGGCTGCCCAGGTCGCGGCTGAAGCGGTGCAGCATGAAATCGAGCACGTCGTCGGACAGCATCACGCCGCGCGCGTCGGCGGCCTGGCGCAGCACCGCGCGGCGTTCGGTTTCGCTCAACACCTGCAGGTGGAACACGTGGCCCCAGCCCAGGCGGGTGCGAAGGTCTTCGCGCAGCGGCAGGTCGGCCGGCGGCAGCGCGCCGGCGGCGACCACGCCGCGCTGCAGGGTCTGGGCATTGACGAACCAGTTGAAGGCCGCGTGCTGTTGCACGGCGGTGTAGAGGTGCACGTCGTCCAGCAGCACGGCGCCCCAGCGCTCGTCGAACTCGGGCGGCTCGATGAGGCCCGCGTGCAGCCAGCCCACGCTGGCGCCCTGCTCGCGCAGTGCGACACGCACCGATTCGAGCAGATGGGTCTTGCCACTGCCGCCTTCGCCCCAAAGATAGGTAGGCACCGGCGAGTGCAGCGCAGGGCTGCCGGCGCTGCCCACCCACACTTGCAGGTGGCGCAGCGCCGCCTCGTTGGGGCCGGCAAAAAAGGCGTCGAAGCTGGGGCCCGTCGCAATGCCGATATCGAGCGCGAGCTGTTTCATCCCGGGAAGGTTCATGGAGGGGGCCGCTGGGGCCCTTAAAATCAACAGGAATTCTATCGGCCCGGCCGCTCCGGTTGCCGGCGCCTCTACCACCCCGCCTCTTGTGGGCTCTCTTGTTCGCTTTCGCACACCCATGACCTCCCCTACGCCCACCCCGCTCAGCTACAAGGATGCCGGTGTCGATATCGATGCCGGCGACGCGCTGGTCGACCGCATCAAGCCCCTGGCCAAGAAGACCATGCGCGAAGGCGTGCTGGCCGGCATCGGCGGTTTCGGCGCCCTGTTCGAGGTGCCCAAGCGCTACAAGGAGCCGGTGCTGGTGAGCGGCACCGATGGCGTGGGCACCAAGCTCAAGCTGGCTTTCGAGTGGAACATGCACGACACCGTGGGCATCGACCTGGTGGCCATGAGCGTCAACGACGTGCTGGTGCAGGGCGCCGAACCCCTCTTCTTCCTGGATTACTTCGCCTGCGGCAAGCTGGACGTCGAAACGGCCGCGGCCGTGATCGGCGGCATCGCCCGCGGTTGCGAAATCTCCGGCTGCGCCCTGATCGGCGGCGAAACCGCCGAAATGCCCGGCATGTACCCGGCCGGCGAATACGACCTGGCGGGCTTCGCGGTCGGCGCGGTCGAAAAATCGAAGATCCTCACCGGCCAGGACGTGAAGCCCGGCGACGTGGTGCTCGGCCTGGCCTCGGCCGGCGTGCATTCCAACGGCTTCAGCCTGGTGCGCAAGGTGATCGAGCGCGCTGGCGCCGATTTGCCCGCCACGCTCGACGGCAAGCCCTTCCGCGAAGCCGTGATGGAGCCCACCCACCTCTACGTGAAGCCGGTGCTCGAAGCGCTGGGCAAGCACCCGATCAAGGCGCTGGCGCACATCACCGGCGGCGGCCTGCTCGAAAACATTCCCCGCGTGCTGCCCGAAGGCACCGCCGCACACCTCAAGAAGGGCAGCTGGCCGCAGACCGAGCTCTTCGCCTGGCTGCAGAAGGTGGCCGGCATCGACGACATCGAGATGAACCGCACCTTCAACAACGGCATCGGCATGGTCGTGGTCATCGACGCGGCCGAGGCGGCCGCCTGCGCCGCCACGCTGCGCGCCTCGGGTGAAAAGGTGCACGAAATCGGCGTCATCGCCGAGCGCGGCGAAGGCGCCGCGGTGGTCGTGGGCTGATCGGCCCAGGTTCCGCACCCCACCCAGCACTCGCGCACCGCACCCGCCCCCCGGATGGCCAAGAAGCCGCAACCCATCTTCACCGCCGCCGCACCCGCGGCGCCCACACCCACGGCGTCCATTGCCCGGCCCACGGCCTCGCGCGGCGTCATGCTCGCCAGCTACCTGCTGATGCTGGGCGCGCTGATGCTGGTGATGTGGGAGCACCTGCTGCCGGGCCTGATCTGCGTGTGCATCGGCTTCCTGGTCACGCGCTGGTTCGCCCGCCTGCTCGAAAAGGGCTTCCTGCGCATTCCGGTCATGCGCGCCAGCGCCGCAGGCTGGGCCGGCGTGCTGGCGGTGATCGTGGTGCTGCTGGCCCCGGCCGCGTTGGTCACGCTGGGGCTGTCGCAGGCGCGCGAGTACATCGTCGATGCGCCCGACCAGTACCGCGAACTGCTCGACTACACCGCCCGCACGGTGCTCGAGCTGCGCTCCAAGCTGCCGCCCGACATCGCGACCTACCTGCCCGAAGGCGCGGCCGAGATCCAGCGCGTGATCGCCAACTACCTGCGCGCGCAGGCCGGCTCGCTCGCGATGGCCGGGCGCGCCTGGCTGCACGGGCTGCTCTTTTCCTACGTGGGGCTGATCGTCGGCAGCCTGGCCGCCGTGGCGACCGCACCGCTGCGGCGCAAGCCCCTGGCCGAGCAGTTGCACCAGCGCGTGGAGACCTTCGGCGAGGCCTTCGCCCAGATCGTGGCGGCCCAGTTCTGGATCGCGGCCTTCAACACGCTGCTGACCGCCATCTTCCTGCTGTTCCTGATGCCGCTGTGGGGCGCGCACCTGCCCTACACGCCGGCACTCATTACCCTCACCTTCCTGGCCGGGCTGGTGCCGATCGTGGGCAACCTGGTCTGCAATTCGGTGATCACGCTGGTGGGGCTGTCGGTCTCGCCGATCACGGCGCTGGCCTGCCTGATCTTCCTGGTCGTGATCCACAAGGCCGAGTACGTGATCAACGCCAAGGTGGTCGGCGCGCGCACGCAGATGAGCGTGTGGGAACTGCTGGCGGTGATGTTCGTGGCCGAGGCGGTGTTCGGGCCGGCCGGGCTGGTGGCGGCGCCGCTGTACTACGCGTACCTGAAGAAAGAGCTGCAGGCCGCATCGCTGGTCTGACGGCTTGGCAGGGCAGCAATGTCCTGATCTGATCGGTTCTGGTCCGCTTCGGCGCGGACCGAACCCCTGTCAGCGCAGAAGAATAGGCGGCATCATCCACTGCGCTTCTGCGAGCCCGCCAACGCCATGAAAACCTGTCTGATTGTGATCGACGCCCAGGAATCGTTCCGCCAGCGCGCCTACTGGAACGAAGCCGTCGCGGCGCCCTACTTCACCGCCCAGAACGCGCTGATCGAAGGCGCTGGCGCGGCCGGCCTGCCGATCGTGCGCATCTTCCACGTCGACGCGCCCAGCGATGCGAGCAACCCGTTCGCCGTCGAGTCGGGCCATGTCCACCCCATCGACGGGCTCGCGCCGTTCCAGGCCGCGGCCACTTTCACCAAGCACCGCCACAGCGCGCTGGTCAACAGCGGGCTGGACATCTGGCTCACCGAGAACGGCATCCGCCGGCTGATCGTGAGCGGCATCCGCACCGAGCAGTGCTGCGAAACCACCACCCGCCACGCCTCGGACCTGGGCTGGGAGGTCGACTACGTGACCGATGCCACGCTGACCTTCGACATGGTGCAGCCCGACGGCCAGCCGCTTTCGGCCGCCGACATCAAGGCGCGCACGGCGACCGTGCTGGCCGGCCGCTTCGCCACGGTCTGCAGCGTGCCGCAGGCGCTGGAGCGCGCGGGCGCGGCGGCATGACCCCGTTGCGCGTGCTGATCCTGGCCTACGACGGGGTCGAGGCACTGGACTTCGCCGGCCCCTTCGAGGTGTTCACCACCGCGAGCCGGGTCAGCCAGCGCATGGCGCCCGGCACGCGCCCGCCATTCGAAGTCGCTTCGGTGGCGCATGCGCCCCGAGGCCAGTCCGTGCAGGCGCGCGCCGGCCTGCGCCTGCTGGCCGACCACGCGATCGCGGACAACCCGCCGGCCGATGTGCTCATCGTCCCCGGCGGCGTGGTCGACGCGCCGATGGCCAGCGTCGACACGTTGCGCTGGATCGCCGCTTGCGCCATCGACGCGCAAGTCGTCGCCTCGGTCTGCACCGGCGCCTTCCTGCTCGCGAAGAGCGGCGTCGTGGCACGGGAGGCCGTCACGACGCACTGGGAAGACATCGCCGACCTGCGCGAGCAGTTCCCGCAACTCGACGTGCGCGAAGACGTGCGCTGGGTCGACACCGGCCGCATCGTCAGTTCGGCCGGCATCAGCGCGGGCATCGACATGAGCCTGCATCTGGTCGAACGCCTCGCGGGCCGCGAGGGCCGCGAATTGGCCGAACGCACCGCGCGCCAGATGGACTACGCATGGACCCACGACACCCGCCACCCATCCGCGTAGTCTTCGTGCTGCTCCCCGGCAGCCTGGTGCTCGACTGGGCCGGGCCGGCCGAGGCGCTGCGCATCGCGAACCAGCGGCTGCAGGCGTCGGGCCAGCCCGAGCGCTTCGCGATCGAGTTCGCAAGCCCGCGGCCGACCTCCATCGCCTCGGTCGGCGTCGCGCTCGCCGGGCTCTCGCCCCTGCCCACGCAGTGGAGCGGCCCGGCCTGGGTGGTGCTGGTCGGCCTGCCCGGCGACACCATCGCCATCGACAACCCCGAGACGCAGGACCTGCTGCACTGGCTGCGCGGCCAGCGCTTCGAGCGCGGCCACGTCGAACTGGTCACGGTCTGCGCGGGCGCGGTGCTGGCGGCGCATGCCGGCGCGCTCGCGGGACGTCGCGCGACCACGCACCATCACCACCTGGACGAACTGCGCGCGATCGAGCCGCGCTGCGACGTGGTGAGCAACCGCGTGTTCGTGATCGATCCGCCGCTCTACAGCAGCGCGGGCGTCACGACCGGCATCGACCTCGTGCTGCACCGCATCGCCGAGATCTGCGGCGAAGCGCTCGCCGCCCAGGTGGCGCAGACGATGGTGGTGGCGCTGCGCCGCGGCCCGCACGACCCCGAACTCTCGCCCTTTCTCGCCTACCGCAACCACCTGCACGCCGCGCTGCACCGCGTGCAGGACGCCGTGAGCGAACAGCCGCAGGCCGACTGGAGCGTGCCGCGGATGGCGGACGTGGCCCACACCTCGGCGCGGCACCTCACGCGCCTCTTCGTGGAGCATGCGGGCGTGGCGCCGCTGGCCTATCTGCGGCGGCTGCGGCTCGCGGCTGCGCAGCTGGCGCTCTCGTCGGGCGCGAGCGTCACGCGGGCGGCGGAGCTGTCGGGCTTCGGCTCCGACACGCAACTGCGTCGCGCGTGGCACCAGTTCGGGTTGCCCGGCTCGCCATCGGAAGCGAACACGGCAATAAAAGCTTAGGCCGAGCAGGCCCGCGCACGCGCACGCAGCAACGCCTGCTCGCGCGAGTTGCGCGTGAGCGAGGCGGCGCGATCGAACTCCTTGCGCGCCTCGTCGCGGCGGCCGAGCTTGAAGAGCAGGTCGCCGCGCACCGTCGGCAGCAGGTGATAGCCCTTGAGCGCCGGCTCGTCCATGAGCGCATCGACCACCTCCAGCCCCGCGGCCGGCCCGAAGGCCATCGAGAGCGCGACCGCGCGGTTGAGCTCCACGATGGGCGATGGCGCCAACTCGGCCAGCGCGTCGTAGAGCGCGGCGATGCGCGGCCAGTCGGTTTCATCGGCGGTGCGCGCGCGGCCGTGGCAGGCGGCGATGGCGGCCTGCAGGGCGTAGGGACCGAGCGCGCCGAGCGCCTCGGCGCGCGCGAGGCCCGCCAGGCCGCGGCGGATCAGCATCTGGTCCCAGCGCGCGCGGTTCTGTTCGAGCAGCAGCACCGGTTCGCCCGAGGCGCCGACGCGCGCGGCCGTGCGGGAAGCCTGGATTTCCATCAGCGCCACCAGGCCGTGAACCTCGGAGGCATCGGGCACGAGTTCGGCCACGATGCGGCCCAGGCGCATCGCCTCGTCGCAGAGCGCGGGGCGCATCCAGTCGTCACCGGCGGTGGCCGAGTAGCCCTCGTTGAAGATCAGGTAGAGCACCTCCAGCACCGAGGCCAGGCGCGCCTGGAGCTCGTGCCGGCGCGGCACTTCGAACGGCACGCGCGCCTCGAGCAAGGTGCGCTTGGCGCGCACGATGCGCTGTGCCACGGTGGCCTCGGGCACGAGGAAGGCGCGGGCGATCTCGTCGGTCGTGAGGCCGCCCATCAGGCGCAGCGTGAGCGCCACGCGCGCCTCGGTCGAGAGGACCGGGTGGCAGGCGGTGAACACCAGCCGCAAGAGGTCGTCGCCGATGTCGTCGTCCAGCGCTGCATCGACCGCTTCGGCGAAATCGACCTCGGCCATCTCGTGCTGCGCGTCCAGTTCGCGGCCGATCTCGGGCGCCTTGCGCTCGGCCAGCTGGCCGTGGCGCAGGCGGTCCAGGGCGCGGTGCTTGGCCACCTGCGTGAGCCAGGCGGCGGGGTTGTCGGGCACGCCGGCGCCGGGCCATTGCTCGAGCGCGGCGACCAGCGCGTCTTGCGCCAGCTCTTCGGCCAGGCCCACATCGCGCACCATGCGCGCGACGACGGCAATGATCTTTGCCGACTCCATGCGCCAGACGGCGTCGATGGCGCGGTGGATGGCGGCTTCGTCCTGGCCGCTCACTCGACCGCTCCTTGGCTGCTCGCTAGCATGCGGCCATGAAACGATGCTTCCTGATCCTGTGCCTGTTCATGGGCTGCGCCGTCCGGGCTTCCGAGATCGACGTCGCGCTCAACGACCTCGGCATGGCCTTCGTCAAGCTGCCGGCCGGCGAATTCATGATGGGCAGCGACGAGCCTCCCGAGGCGCTGGCCGCCGCGTACCCCGAGCTGCCCAGGGAACGCTTCTCGCAACTGCAGGACGAAGGGCCGGTTCACCGGGTGCGCATCACACGGTCTTTCTGGATGGGCCGGCACGAGGTGACGGTCGGGCAGTTCCGGCGCTTCGTCGAAGCCTCGGGCTACGTGCCGGAGTCGATCGCAGACGGCACCGGCGGCTACGGCTGGCGCGCCGGCTACGACCCCGCCACGACGAGGCGCGGCGATGCTTTCGAAGGACGCGACCCGCGCTACTCCTGGCGCAACCCGGGCTTTGCGCAGGGGGACGACCACCCGGTCGTGAACGTGACCTGGAACGACGCGCAGGCGCTGGCCGCGTGGTTGAGCAAGGCCGAGGGCAAGCGCTACCGGCTGCCGACCGAGGCCGAGTGGGAATACGCCTGCCGCGCCGGCAGCCGCACGCGCTACAGCGCGGGCGACGATCCGCAATCGCTGCTGCGCGCGGCCAACGTGTTCGATGCGCGCTCCGCCGGGTACTGGCCGCGCTGGGCGCCGATGGCGCTGAAAGGCGATGACGGCTACGCCTTCACCGCCCCGGTCGGCAGCTTCGCGCCGAACGCCTGGGGGCTCTACGACATGCACGGCAATGCCTGGGAATGGGTGGCCGATTGGCATGGCGACGAATACTACGCGGGCTCCCCGGTCGACGACCCGCAGGGCCCGGCCGAGGGCACGGTGCGGGTGCGCCGCGGGGGCTCCTGGCACACCTGGCCCTTCTATGCCCGCGCCTCGTATCGCAACTGGAACGCGCCGGACACGCGCTACACGCTCGTGGGAATCCGGCTGGTGCGCGAAGAGTAGGAAGGCAGGAACACCTATTTCCTGACGGTCTGCATCGACGGAATGCTCTCGCCCACGGCCTGAAGAGCGGGCGGAAAATCTTCCAGCTCCTGGATCTGCCGCACCTCGATGACCTCGTTCTCACCGCCCGGGCAGCGCGTGGCCCATTCGATGGCCTCGGCGCGCGAGGCGACCTCGATGATCCAGTAGCCGCCGAGCACTTCCTTTGCTTCGGCGAAGGGGCCGTCGACCACCTTGGGCTTGCGCCCCGGAAAGCTCACGCGCGCGCCCATGGAGGGCGGATGCAGGCCGTCGCAGCTGATCAGCACGCCGGCTTTCTGCAGGGATTCGTTGTAGGCCATCATCGCGGTCATCGCGTCGAGGTCTTCAGGCATCGTGCCGGGCGCGGCGGTCTCGTAGCCGTGGGGAATCATCAGCATCATGAATCGCATGGTGTTTTCTCCTTGGGGTTCGATGGGCTCAGCCGGCAGCGCCGGCGCGCTTGGCGGATTCGGCCCGCAGGCGGTCTTCCTGTGCCAGCAATTCGGGCGTCATCGAATCGCCGAAATCGGTGGCTTCGAAAACCTGGCGGATCTCGATCTCGCCTTCCTGGAAGGGGCTGCGCTTGATCCACTCGATGGCTTCTTCCTTGGACTTGACCTGCAGCAGCCAGAAGCCGGCCAGCAGTTCCTTGGTTTCGGCGAAGGGACCGTCGATGACGGTGCGCTTCAAGCCCTCGCAGCGCACGCGCGCGCCCTTGGAACTGGGGTGCAGGCCCTCGCCGGCCAGCATCACGCCGGCCTTGACCAGCTCCTCGTTGAACTTGCCCATCTCGGTGAGGATCTCGGTGCTGGGCATCACGCCCGCTTCGGAATCCTTGTTCGCCTTGACCAGAATCATGAATCGCATGTCGTTTCTCCTGAAGGTTGATGAAGTCGGGAGCCGCTGCAATTGCGTGCTCCTGTACTCACGTCGGACGAACGGAAGCCGGATCGACACGTTTGCATCGGCCCAGATGTAATTTTGTGTTTCTTAATTTCAGGGCAGGTAGCCGCAGA
Organism: Variovorax sp. 770b2; assembly: GCF_900115685.1. Classification (GTDB taxonomy): domain Bacteria; phylum Pseudomonadota; class Gammaproteobacteria; order Burkholderiales; family Burkholderiaceae_C; genus Variovorax. The sequence goes on from NZ_FOXJ01000001.1 coordinate 3,227,384, forward strand.
AGCGCAGCACGTGGCCGTCGGGTTCGCGTATCGCGAATTCGCGCAGGCCCCAGGGCTGGGAGACCGGCGGCTCGATCACCGTCACGCCGCGCTTCACGTAGGCGGCGTGCAGGCCGTCGATGTCCTTGCCCACGTGAATGACGATTTCGCCGCGCCAGGGCGGCGTGCCGCGCGTGTTGCATTGCCACAGGCGCAGGTAGACCGGATCGCCATGGCTGCCGTCGCCCTTTTTCACCCGCGCATAGCTGGGCGGCTCGCCGGCGATGAAATCGAGCTCGAAGCCCAGCACGTCGCGAAACCAGCGCGCGGCACGGGAAACGTCCGACACCGGCAGCACCGGCTGCACGCCATGGAATTCGTGCAGGGTGCCCAGGTCGGGCGCCGCGCCGCCCACGCCACCCACGCCGCTTGCACCGGCCTTGGCGCTCATCCGTTGGCCGTTCGGCGCAAGGCGGCCACGCGCTCGGCGATGGCGTCGATGTCCAGGGCGTCCTCGGCGTTGGTGAGGTAGACCTCCAGGTCGCGCACCGCCAGCGCCGTGTTGCCCTGCTCCGCGTGCGCGATGCCGCGGTCGCGGTATTCGCCCCAGGCGCTGGGCAAGAGCGCGATGAGGCGGTCCTGCACGGCGATGGCGCGCTGCCAGTCTTCCTGCGCGCGGTGCACTTCCTTCAGGTTGCGCAGCATGCGGCCGATGATCTCGCGCGAACTGGCCGGCTGCAGGTACAGGCCCAGCGGCACGTCGAAGTCGCCGACCAGCCCGTTGCTGCGCTTGTAGGGCTCCAGCCGCTCGCCCAGTTCTTCGCGCGAGAGCGACTTGCCGGTGAACGGGTCGATCACCACCTGCCCCTTGGGCAGCGTGACCTTGAGCATGAAGTGCCCCGGGAAACCGATGCCGCGCGCCTGCAGGCCCAGGCCCTGCGCCAGTTCCATCCACAACACCGCCAGCGAGATGGGGATGCCGCGGCGGGTGCGCAGCACGGCGTTCAGGTAGCTGTTGTCGGGGTCGTAGTAGTCGTTGACGTTGCCGCCGAAGTTCAGGTCGTTGAAGAAGAACTGGTTCAGCGCGCGCAGCCGGGCGAGCGGTGCGGCATCGGCCGGCAGGCGCCGCTTCAGGCGGGCCAGGAGCTGGTCGACGTCGCCCAGGACCTGCTGGACGTCCAGCTCGGGGTACTCGTCCTGCGCCAGGCTGGCGGCGGCTTCGAGCAGCGGGAAATGGTCATCGCTGTGGACGAGCGATTCGAAATATTCCAGAGCGGTCGGGACCTGAAATGTGAACGTCATGTGTCTTTGTAGAGGAGCATCCGGGGAGCGTCAAGGCGGGACACATGCGTATTGCCAAGCCGCCAAACGACTCATCGGCGCATGAAACTGCGCAACCGCACCCCGACCGCCGCCAGGATGGCGAAATAGATCACCGCGGCGCCCGCGACGAGCGCGGCCAGGAGGCCGATGCGGTGCAGGGGCTGCGCGCGCAGGCCGATCCAGTCGAAATAGCGCGCGCCCCACACGAGGAAAGCCGCCAGCACCAGCGTGCCGGCCAGCACCTGCAGCGTGAACTTGCCCCAGCCGGGTTCGGGGACGTAGCTGCCGCGGCGCATGAGCCCCACCAGCAGCCAGGTCGCGTTGACCAGTGCGCCGATGGCGATGGTGAGCGTGAGCGCCGCATGCTGCAGCACCGGCACGAGGAAGAAATTGAGCACCTGGGTGAAGACGAGCACGCCCACGGCGATCAGCATCGGGGTGCGCGTGTCCTGCCTGGCGTAATAGCCGGGCGCGAGGATCTTGATGGCCACGATGCCGACGAGGCCCACGCCGTAGCCCATCAGTGCCAGGGTGGTGCGCTTGACGTCCTCGTCGCCGAAGGCGCCGTTGTGAAAGAGCACGGCGACCAGCGGCTGCGCGAACAGCAGCAGCGCGACGGCGCACGGCGCCGAGAGCAGCACCACGAGGCGCAGGCCCCAGTCGAGCAGGGCCGAATAGCGGGCGTCGTCCTTGGCGGCGCGGGCGCCGGCCAGCTGCGGCATCAGCACCACGCCGAGCGCCACGCCGAGCATCGCGGTGGGAAATTCCATCAGCCGGTCGGCGTTGACCACCCAGGTCACGCTGCCGGTCGCCAGGTGCGAGGCGATCTGCGTGTTGATGAGCAGCGAGATCTGCGCCACGCTCACGCCCAGCAGGGCGGGGAGCATCAGCTTCATCACCTTGCGGGTGGTCGGATCGGTCCAGGCGGTGCGCAGCGCCTTGAAGCTCGCGCCCACGCGGGGCATCAGGTTCAGGGCGCGCAGCGCGGGAATCTGCAGAGCCAGCTGCAGCACGCCGCCGACCAGCACGCCCACGCACTGCGCATAGATCGGCTCGATGCCATAGCGCCGGAACAGCGGCGCGCCGACCACGATGGAGAAGATCAGCGCCAGGTTCAGCAGCACCGGCGACGCCGCCGGCACCGCGAACTTGCGCCAGGTGTTGAGAATGCCGCCCGCCAGCGCCACCAGGGACATGAAGCCGATGTAGGGGAACATCCAGCGCGTCATGACGATGGCCGCGTCGAAGCCTTTCAGGCCGCTGGCCATGGCCCAGACCAGGAGCGGCGCGCCGACCACGCCGGCGACGCACACCACGAGGAGGGTCCAGGTCAGCAGCGTGGCGACGTGGTCGATCAACTCCTTGGCGCCCTCCTCGCCGCCTTCGGTCCTGCGCGCGGCCAGCACGGGCACGAAGGCCTGGCTGAAGGCGCCTTCGCCGAAGACCCGGCGGAACAGGTTGGGAATGCGAAAGGCGACGTTGAAGGCGTCGGTGAGCGCGCTGACGCCGAACACCGAGGCAAAGAGCACGTCGCGCACGAGGCCCGTGATGCGCGAGGCGAGGGTCAGCAAAGAGACGGTGGAGGCGGATTTGAGCAGGGACACGGGGGCGAGTGTAGGGCCCCGAAAGTGCCCGAAACGGCCGGATTCGGAGGAAAGGCCGACCCAGCCTATAATGGAGGGCTTTGCTGCATCATCCTCAGACACCTAAGGAACTAAATCATGGCATCCGCCAAGCCCAAGAAAAAGAACCCGCGCCTCGCCTCCGGCCGTAAGCGCGTCCGCCAGGACACCAAGCTCAACGCTGCGAACACCTCGCTGCGCTCCAAATACCGTACCGCGGTCAAGAACGTCGAAAAGGCTGTTCTGGCTGGCGACAAGACCAAGGCAAGCGAACTCTTCGCGAAGGCCCAGAGCATCGTCGACACCGTCGCCGACAAGGGCATCTTCCACAAGAACAAGGCCGCTCGCGACAAGAGCCGCCTGTCGGCCAAGGTCAAGGCCCTGGCCCTCGCGCCTGAAAAGGCCGCCGCCTGACACCTGTCAGGCAAGCCCGGACCGGAATTCTCCAGTCCGCCGTTTGATCGGGGTGCGCTGCAGCAAAGTGTAAAAAACCGCCTTCGGGCGGTTTTTCATGGGCGATCGTTTTGTCGGGCGCTCTTGTCGGATCAGTCGGCCTTGGGCGGCTCGACGGGAATCACCGGCGCGGCGGGGTCCGAGCGCACCACGGCCGCCACCGGCGTCTGCGCGGCCTTCGGCACGGCGGGTGCGGGCGGCGCCGGGCACACCTCGGAAACCTGCAGGTCGTTGTCTTTTGCGAAGTTCACGCAGAAGTCCCAGGCCATGGGCTCGGCATCGCGCAGGTCGCGGTTCACGATCACGCACTTGATCCCGTTGATGGTGGTCGGCTCGCACCACGGCGAATAGCTCAGGTAACTGCCTGGAAAGGCGCCGCCGGGCCGGAAGGAACTCATGACGCCGGCCAGCCGCTCGGCCCAGTCGCTGGGGCGGAAGGTCCGGCCATCACGCGTGATGCCCTGGATGAAGATTTCTTTGGCAGTGGGGGAAATCATCGTTGATTGAGGCGACCGAAACAGGTGCTGCGGTGCAGCAACGGATTCTATCCGGGGCACTTTTTGCATCCTGAACGGGGGCATTGCTGTAATGCGAAATCCTCAACGAAGCCGTCAAATCGCACGCCTAGAATCCGCGTTCCCTATCTGGAGAACCCAATGAGCGCCACCGCCCAACCCACCTCGCCCCATGTCATGAACACCTACGGTCGCCTGCCGATCGCACTGTCGCATGGCCAGGGCTGCCGAGTCTGGGACACCACGGGCAAGGCCTACATCGACGGCCTGGGCGGCATTGCCGTCAACACGCTGGGCCACAACCACCCCGAGCTGGTGCCCGCGCTGCAGGACCAGCTCACCAAGCTGATCCACAGCTCCAACTACTACCATGTGACCGGCCAGGAGCAGCTTGCCGCCAAGCTGACCGAGATTTCGGGCCTCACCAACGCATTCTTCTGCTGCACCGGCCTCGAGGCCAACGAAGCGGCGCTCAAGCTGGCGCGCAAGTTCGGCCACGACAAGGGCATCGAGCGCCCCGAGATCGTGGTCTACGAAGCCGCCTTCCACGGCCGCAGCATCGCCACCCTGTCGGCCACCGGCAACCCCAAGGTGCAGGCCGGCTTCGGACCGCTGGTCGAGGGCTTCATCCGCGTGCCGCTGAACGACATCGAGGCGCTCAAGAAGGCCACCGAAGGCAACCCCAACGTGGTGGCCGTGTTCTTCGAGACCATCCAGGGCGAAGGCGGCATCCACCCGATGCGCGTGGACTACCTCAAGCAGGTGCGCGCACTTTGCGACGAGCGCGACTGGCTCATGATGATCGACGAAGTGCAGTGCGGCATGGGCCGCACCGGCAAGTGGTTCGCCCACCAGTGGGCGGGCATCCTGCCCGACGTGATGCCGCTGGCCAAGGGCCTGGGCTCGGGCGTGCCGATCGGCGCCGTGGTGGCCGGCCCCAAGGCCGCCAACATCTTCGGCCCGGGCAACCACGGCACCACCTTCGGCGGCAACCCGCTGGCGATGCGTGCCGGCGTCGAGACGATCCGCATCATGGAAGAGCACAAGCTGCTCGAGAATGCCGCCACCGTGGGCGCGCACCTCAAAGCCGCGCTGGAGCGCGAAATCGGCGGCCTGCCCGGCGTGAAGGACATCCGCGGCCAGGGCCTGATGCTGGGCATCGAGCTGGACCGCCCCTGCGGCGTGATCCTGAACCGCGCCTGCGACGCCGGCCTGCTGCTGAGCGTGACGGCCGACAAGGTGATCCGCCTGGTGCCGCCGCTCATCCTGAGCATTGCCGAGGCCGACGAGATCGTCGCCATCCTCGCGCCGATCGTCAAAGCCTTCCTGTCGGAGCCTGCCGCGCAATGACGACCACGACAACGCCAGCCATCCGGCATTACCTGCAGTTCGCCGACCTCACGGCCGACGAGTACGTCTACCTCTTCGATCGCATGGCGATCATCAAGAAGAAGTTCAAGACCTACGAAAAGCACCAGCCGCTGACCGACCGCACGCTGGCCATGATCTTCGAGAAGGCCAGCACGCGCACCCGCGTGAGCTTCGAGGCCGGCATGTACCAGCTGGGCGGCAGCGTGGTGCACCTGACCACCGGCGACAGCCAGCTGGGCCGCGCCGAGCCCATCGAGGACAGCGCCAAGGTCATCAGCCGCATGGTGGACATCGTGATGATCCGCACCTACGAGCAGACCAAGATCGACGCGTTCGCCACGCACTCGCGCGTGCCGGTCATCAACGGCCTGACCAACGAATTCCATCCCTGCCAGATCCTTGCGGACATCTTCACCTACATCGAGCACCGCGGTTCGATCCAGGGCAAGACGGTGGCCTGGGTGGGCGACGGCAACAACATGGCCAACACCTGGCTGCAGGCGGCCGAGATCCTGGGCTTCACCGTGCACGTGAGCACGCCCAGCGGCTACGAGGTCGACCAGTCGATCGCGGGCATCCGCTCGGGCGACAGCTACAAGGTCTTCAAGGACCCGATGGAAGCCTGCCGCGGCGCCGACCTCGTCACCACCGACGTCTGGACCAGCATGGGCTACGAAGCCGAGAACGAAGCGCGCCGCAAAGCCTTCGCCGACTGGTGCGTCGATGAAGACATGATGCGCATCGCCCAGCCCGGCGCCCTCTTCATGCACTGCCTGCCCGCGCACCGCGGCGAAGAAGTGCAGGCCGAAGTCATCGACGGGCCGCAATCGGTCGTGTGGGACGAAGCCGAGAACCGCCTCCATGCCCAGAAGGCGCTGATGGAGTTCCTGCTGCTGGGCAAGCTCTGAGCATCTGAAGAAGAAAAAGGCGCGGCCGCGTGTCCCATTGCCAGCAATGCGGCGCCTGCTGCGCCAGCTACCGCGTCGACTTCAGCGTGCATGAGCTCGACGAGAACGGCGGCCGCGTGCCGTCGGGCCTTGCGGTCGAGGTGAACGACGCCCTCTGCCGCATGCGCGGCACCGACCACACGCCGATGCGCTGCGCGGCGCTCACCGGCAAGATCGGCCAGTCGGTCGCCTGCGGCATCTACGAATGGCGCCCCAACCCCTGCCACGAACTGCAGGCCGGCAGCGATGCCTGCGAACGGGCCCGCGCCCGGCACGGCCTCCCCGCGCTCTCGTCCCTGGATTCCGGAGCCACATCATCTGGTCACGTGGTGTGTTGGAAATAACCGACACCACGACCCCTCGCCCGGCGCTAACTTCGCGCCATGCGTTCTCTGCAACCCCACCCCCGCATCTGGGACATCTCTCCCCCGGTGCATGAAGGCGCGCCGGTGTTCCCCGGCGACACGCCCTACCAGCAGCGCTGGGCCGCGACCATTTCGCCGGATTGCCCGGTCAACGTCAGCGAGATCAAGCTCTCGCCCCACATCGGCGCGCATGCCGATGCCCCCCTGCACTACGACCCCGAGGGCCAGACCATCGGCCAGGTCGATCTCGCGCCTTTCCTAGGCCCCTGCCGGGTGATCCACGCCATCGCCAAGGGGCCGCTGATCGAGTGGGAACACATCGCGCATGCCGTCACCAGCGACCTGCCGCCGCGCGTGCTGGTGCGCACCTACGCCACCATGCCCGTGGGCCACTGGGACCCGCAGCTCGCGGCCTACGCGCCCGCCACCGTCGAGCGCCTGGCGGCCATGGGCGTGAAGCTCATCGGCATCGACACCGCCAGCATCGACCCGGCCGACAGCAAGACGCTGGAGAGCCACCAGCGCATCCGCCGCCTGGACCTGCGCGTGCTCGAGAACCTCGTGCTGGACGACGTGCCCGAGGGCGACTACGAACTCATCGCGCTGCCGCTCAAGCTGGTGAGCGCCGATGCCTCCCCCGTTCGCGCCGTGCTGCGCGATCTTCCCCGCTGAAACCTTCACCATGACGACCCTTGCAGACTGCCGCGCGCTCGACGCGCAAGACCCGCTGCGCGCCCTGCGCGACCAATTCCTCATTCCCGAGGGCGTGCTTTACCTCGACGGCAACTCGCTCGGCGTGTTGCCCAAGGCCGCGCCCGCGCGCATCGCCGAAGTGGTGACCAAGGAATGGGGCGAAGGCCTGATCCGTTCATGGAATACCGCGAGCTGGTTCGACCTGCCGCAGCGCCTGGGCGACAAGGTGGCCCGGCTCATCGGCGCGGCGCCCGGCGAAGTGGTGTGCACCGACAGCACCTCGGTCAATCTCTACAAGGTGCTGTTCGCGGCCCTCTCGCAGCAGAAGGCGAGCGGCCGCAAGCTGGTGGTGAGCGAGCGCAGCAACTTCCCGACCGACCTCTACATCGCCGAGTCGCTGTGCCGCGAGCGCGGCTTCACGCTCAACCTGATCGACGCGAGCGAACTGCAAGGCCCGGATTCGGTGCTGACCGACGAGGTGGCCGTGCTGATGCTCACGCACGTCAACTACCGCACCGGCGCGATGCACGACATGAAGGCCATCACCGCCGCCGCGCATGCCGCGGGTGTGCTCACGGTGTGGGACCTCGCGCACAGCGCGGGCGCCGTGCCGGTCGCGCTCAACGACAGCAACGCCGACTACGCCATCGGCTGCGGCTACAAGTACCTGAACGGCGGGCCGGGCGCGCCGGCTTTCGCGTGGGTGAACACACGGCACGCGGGCCAGTTCGAGCAGCCACTGTCCGGCTGGTGGGGCCACGCGGCGCCCTTCGAGTTCACGCCGCACTACCGCCCCGCGCCGGGCGTCGGCCGCTACCTCTGCGGCACGCAGCCGATCATTGCGCTCGCGGGGCTCGAATGCGGGCTCGACACCGTGCTCGCAGCCGAAGCCTTCAACAAGGACCAGGGCGCGATGGCCGCGCTGCGCACGAAGTCGCTCGCGCTCACCGATCTCTTCATCCAGCTGGTCGAAGAACGCTGCCCGGGACAAGGCCTCTCGCTCATCACCCCGCGCGATCACGCACAACGCGGCTCGCAGGTGTGCTTGAGCCGTGACGAAGGCGCCTACGCCATCGTGCAGGCACTGATCGCGCGCGGCGTGATCGGCGACTACCGCGCCGGCGATTCGCAGATGCCCGACATCCTGCGCTTCGGCTTCACGCCGCTGTACATCGGTTTCGAGGACGTGTGGAGCTCGGTCGAACACCTCGTGCAGGTGCTCGAAACCGGCGAGTGGCGGCGCGAAGAATTCAACCGCAAGAACGCAGTGACATGACCGCCGAAAAGCACACCGAGAACATCGTCCACGAAGAGAAGGCGCAACTGGACTTCAGCAAGTCCATGAGCTACGGCGACTACCTGCACCTGGACGAAATCCTCAACGCCCAGCATCCGCTCTCGCCCGCGCACGACGAGATGCTGTTCATCGTGCAGCACCAGACCAGCGAGCTCTGGATGAAGTTGATGCTGCACGAGCTGCGCGCCGCCACCACCTGCATCGCCGGCGAGAAACTGGCCGACGCCTTCAAGATGCTCGCGCGCGTGAGCCGCATCATGGAACAGCTGGTGAGCGCATGGACCGTGCTCTCGACCATGACGCCGCCCGAGTACACGGCGATGCGCCCGTACCTGGCCAACTCCAGCGGCTTCCAGAGCGCGCAGTACCGCTGCATCGAGTTCGCGCTCGGCAACAAGAACGCCGCGATGCTCAAGCCGCACATGCACCGCGCCGATCTGCTCGCGCAGGTCGACGCTGCGTACCGCCAGCCATCGCTGTACGACGAGTCGCTGCGCCTCCTGGCGCGCCACGGCCTGCCGGTGCCGGCCGACCGCCTGGAGCGCGACTGGACGCAGCCCTACGAATCGAGCGACGGCGTCGAGGCGGCATGGCTCGTGGTCTACCGCAATCCGCACGACCACTGGGACCTGTACCAGCTCGGCGAGAAGCTCACCGACCTGGAAGACGCCTTCCGCCTCTGGCGCTTCCGCCATGTGACCACGGTCGAGCGCGTGATCGGCTTCAAGCGCGGCACCGGCGGCACGGGCGGCGTGAGCTACCTGCGCAAGATGCTGGACGTGGTGCTGTTCCCGGAAATCTGGAAGCTGCGCACCGAGCTCTGAACGACGCTTGGTTGTTGGACCGCCAATAGTCCAACAGATTGTTGGATTACTTCCTCAGGCGTCCGCAGCCACCTGTTCGGCCATATCGCGTGGATCGGCCAGTTCAATCCGGCCCGCAAGGCAAGGCTGATGCGCCTCTTCGAGCGCATCGAATGGCCGGCCGTCCCCCAGCCTGCGCGCTGAACGCTCGAATGTAGTGCTTGCCACGCCTGTGCAAAACGCTACATTTTTGGCAACAACGACGGAGGCCACTGCCATGCACAACATCCGGTTCTCACCCGACGAGATCTCCACCTTGCGGGCACACGGCGTCGTGCTGTTCGCGGACCGCGTGATCTTCGATGCGCAGCCGCCGATGCCGGCGCAGCAGATCGTGGCCTTGCAGGCCCTGTGTGCCGGACCGATTCCCGAAGCACTGGCCGCGCTGTGGCAAGAGACGGCGGGCGGGCGCCTGGACTACGACCTGGCGCTGCCGATGAACGGCAACATCGAGAACGTGAGCTGGTCGGAGATCTTCTGGGATGGCAGCGACGGCTACCGCGACCTGCAGGGCTGGATCGAGCACGAACAGGAACTGGCGCAGGAGGCCGCCGCCGACGGCGGCGCGCCCTGGAGCGGCAAGATCACCCACCTGCCCTTCGGCGGCTTCGAGTACCTGGACCGCATCTACACCGTGGTGGAGCCCGGCGAGGCGCACGGCCGGGTCATCGCGTGGAAGCAGGGCCTGCCGCCGGCCTGGACGCACGCGCTGCATGAAGACACCCTGAGCACCGTCGCACCGGACCTGCACGGCGCCTTCGCCGCATTGCACCTGGACGAAGACCCGCTGGCCCCCACGAGCGACTATTTCTCGGGGCAGACCCTGCTGCAGTACCTGGACGACCGCCACCAGGACCATGGGCTGGACCTGGACCTGATGGACAAGCTGGTCACCTTCTACTGCCGCGCCGTGGTCGACTGGCGCACGCCGCTGGCGGACGGCACGCTGCGCCATCGCCCGGCGCTCGCGCGCGCGGCGCTGCACCACGCGATCGCGACCGACGACGCGCCGCTGGTGGGCGAGCTCGCGGCCTCGGGCGTGAGCTTCGACGGGCCGCAGCAAGGCAGCGCCCTCGCGACCGACATTGCGTTGGGCCAGAGCGCCTTCGCAGCCGCCGCGGCCCTGGTGCGCGCAGGTGCGCCGGTGGCGGTCGATGCCTTGCGCAACGTCGATGGCCAGATCGCCCCCGAACTCACCAGCGCGCTGCTGGCCAATGGCGCCGAGCCGAGCGTGGCGGCCATCGTCAAGTGCGTGGCGTGCGGTGCGCCTGCAAGCGCGCACCTGATCGCGGATGCGTGCGCGGACACCGGCATCGACGTGCCGCCGGCCTTTGTGGCCGACCGCGATGCGATGCTGACGGAACTGGAGACGACGCTCGCGAAAGTGCGCGATGGCTCGCTCGGCCACTACCTGGGGCCTGAAGGCCTGGCGGAACGCATCGAGCACCTGCAGACCTTCAGGCTCTGAAGGTCGGAGCGTTCAACCGCCGCTGGACCGCCGCTCAGCCGCCACTCAGCCACCATAGAGCCAGGGCTGGTCGAGCAACCGCGCGCCGAGCGTGCGCATCGCAAGGTCGCGCCCCACGCGCATGGCGCCAGTGGCATGGAAGACCTCGCCATTGCGCCGCGCGCGCGCCTGCACCTGCGCATTGCGTTGCCAGCGCGCCTGGGCGTAGCGCGCAAAGGCGGCGGGCACGTCGGCCGCACCGGCGTCGCCCAGCGCATCGGCCAGCGCGGCCGCATCCTCGATCGCCATGCCGGCGCCCTGCGCGAGGTACGGCACCATCGGGTGCGCCGCGTCGCCCACCAGCGCGACGCGCTCGTGCGCCATGTCGGCGGCAGAGGTCAACGGCGCGCGGTCGCTGAGCGACCAGGCGCGCCAGCCGGGCATCGCTTCGAGCAATGCCTGCAGGCGGCCGCTGCTGCGGCCCGTGGCCTGTTGCAGGGCCGCGATGCTGCTGGACTGGTCCCAGTCGCGCGCATCGCCGGCCGGCGCGGATTCGGCGATCACCACCACGTTGAGCCAGTCGCCGCCACGCACCGGGTACGCCACGGCATGCAGGTGCGGGCCCAACCACACGTCGACCTGCCGGCGCCGCAGCGCCGCGGGCAGGTCGGACTGCAAGGCCAATGCGCGCCAGGCCGTATGGCCGGTCACGCGCGGTGGCTCCGCGGCGGCGGGCGTGTCGAGTTGGCGCCGCACCATGCTCCAGAGGCCGTCGGCGCCCACGAGCGCCTCGCCCTCCCAGGCGCGGGCGTCGGTGCTCGAAACGCACACCAGGTCGTCGCTGGTCTCGACCTGCCTGATCTGCGCCGCGGTGACCAACGTGCCGGTGCCGCGCGCGCGCACCGCTTCGAGGAGCAGCGCATGCAGGTCGGCGCGGTGCACGCAGAAGTAAGGGGCGCCGTAACGCTGCTGCATCGCGTCGCCCAGCGGCAGGCGGGCCAGCACGGCATCGCTGTCGGCGCTGTGGACCACCAATGCATCGGGGCGCGCCGCGATCTTTGCGAGGCCCTGAGCGAGGTCCAGTTGCTGAAGACGCCGCGTGACGTTGGGACCGAGCTGCACGCCGGCCCCGATCTCGCCGAAGACCGCCGCCTGCTCGAAGACATCGGCGCGGTGCCGGCCCCGCGAAAGCGCCAGCGCCGTGGCCAGCCCCCCGATGCCGCCTCCGGCGACGAGGATGTGCGTGGGCATCGGCTCAGAGGCTGGGAGGTAATTCGGCGTGACCGAGCAGCCCCCGCAAACTGCCCCAACCAAAGCGCGAAGCACAGCCATAGCTCGGGCTATGGCGAGCATTTGCAACGCGAAGTGGGGCCATTTGCGGGGGATGAGCGGTCATGCCGGATTGCCTCTCAGCCTCTCAGCTGTTCGAGAGGGCCTTGTCGGCTTGCGTGGCGTTGGTGTTGCCGGGCTTCTTGGGGGCGCAGCTGCCGCAGGTGTCGCACGAACCGCAACCCGAGGTCTTGGCGAGCGATGCGGCCAGCTGGTTGGCGCGCTCCTGGTCGACCAGGCCCGCGCGCTGCGAGCCGGCCGCGAGCTTGTGCGCTGCGCTGCGCCGCCAGCCAGCGGGCATCCAGCGCCAGACCGCGTAGAACGCGGCCGCCGCGACGATCAATCCGACGATCAGTTGTTGTGCCATTTTTTCTTCAAACCTTTCAGCGCCGGGAGCGGTTTTAACCCGCGCCCAGTGCCACTGCAACGTGATAGGTGATGAAGCACGCTGCATAGGCCAGGGCAAACAGGTAGCCCGCCATGATCCACACGTACTTCCACGAGGCCGTCTCGCGCTTCACGGCGGCCAGCGTCGAGATGCACTGCGGCGCGAACACGTACCAGACCAAGAGCGACAGCGCCGTCGCCAGCGACCAGCTGCCGGCGATCAGCGGCTCCAGCGCACCGGCCACGTCGTCGCCGGTGGCCGAGAGCGCGTACACCGTGCCCAGCGCGCCCACCGCCACTTCGCGCGCCGCCATGCCGGGCACCAGCGCGATCGAGATCTGCCAGTTGAAACCGATGGGCGCGAAGATGTATTCGAGCCCGCGCCCGATCATGCCGGCCAGGCTGTACTGGATGGCCGGGCCGGTCGCGCCTTCGGGCGGCGACGGGAAGGTCGAGAGGAACCACAGCAGGATCGTGAGCGTGAGGATGATCGTGCCCACGCGCTGGAGGAAGATCCACGCTCGTTCATAAAGTCCCACAACCAGGTTTCGAGGGTTCGGCCAGCGGTAGGCGGGCAACTCCATCAGGAGCGGCGAGTGCTGCGCGTTGTCGCGAAAGCGCTTCATCACCCAGGCCACGGCCATCGCCGAGACGATGCCGAACACGTACAGCGCAAAGAGAACCACGCCCTGCAGGTTGAAGACGCCGCCCACGGTGCGCGCCGGAATGAACGCCGCAATGAGCAGCGCATACACCGGCAGCCGCGCCGAACAGGTCATGAGCGGCGCGATCATGATGGTGGTGATGCGGTCGCGCCAGTTGCTGATGGTGCGCGTGGCCATCACGCCCGGAATGGCGCAGGCGAAGCTGGAGAGCAGCGGAATGAACGAGCGGCCCGACAGGCCCACGGTGCCCATCACGCGGTCGAGCAGGAAGGCCGCGCGCGGCAGGTAGCCCGAATCTTCGAGCGCGAGGATGAACAGGAACAGGATCAGGATCTGCGGCAGAAACACGATCACGCCGCCCACGCCGGCGATCACGCCGTCCACCAGCAGGCTCTGCAGCATGCCTTCGGGGATGGCCGTCTTGAGCAGGCCGCCGAGCGCCTCGGTGCCGGCCTTGATGGCGTCCATGGGCACGTTGGCCCAGCTGAACACGGCCTGGAACATCAGGAACATCGTGACGGCCAGCACCACCATGCCCCAGACCGGATGCATCACCACGCGGTCGATGCGGTCGCTGGTGGCCAGGCTGCCGACCGGCTCGGTCACCGCCAGGCCGAGGATGCGGCGCACCTCGCGCTGCGTGGCGAGCACGTCGTCCAGACCCGGCGCCTGCCAGGGCTGCGGCGCGGCGGCGGCGACCGGGGCGTCGAGCGCTTCGAGCAGGTTCTTCGCACCGCCGGTGTGGACGCCGACGGTTTCGAGCACCGGCACGCCCAGTTCGCGCGAGAGCACGGCGGTGTCCACCGCAATGCCCTGCTTCTTGGCCATGTCGGTCATGTTGAGCGCGACCACCATCGGCAGGCCGAGCTTCTTCGCCTCGAGCACCAGGCGCAGGTTCAGGCGCAGGTTGGTCGCGTCGGTCACGCACACCAGGAGGTCGGGCAGGGCCTCGTTGCTCTGGCCGGTGACGATGTCGCGGGTGACGGCCTCGTCGGCGCTGAGCGCATTCAGGCTGTAGGCGCCCGGCAGGTCGAGCACGAAGACGCGGCGGCCCGTGGGGGTACGGAGCGTGCCTTCCTTGCGCTCGACGGTCACGCCGGCGTAGTTGGCGACCTTCTGGCGGCTGCCGGTCAAGAGGTTGAAGAGCGCGGTCTTGCCGCAGTTCGGGTTGCCGAGCAGCGCGATGCGCCCCGGCTGGGCGGTGGGCGCGAAGCCGCCGGGTCCCTGGATGACGGCTTCAGCCATGGTTGGCGGCTCCGGGGGTGACGTGGATGAGCGCGGCCTCGTGGCGGCGCAGCGCGAAGGTGGTGTGGCCCAGGCGAACCGCCAGCGGCTCCCGGCCCGGGATGCCGCTCGCGACGATGCGCACGGCCTCGCCCGGCACGAAGCCGATTTCGGTCAGCCGCAGGACGAGCTCGCGGTCGTCCGCGCCCTCGGGGCGCGCCACGTCGAGCACGGTGGCCCACTGGTTGTTGGGAAGCTGGTCGAGGCGCAGGGCGACGGCGGTGGAGGCCGGCGCGGTGCCGAATTCGTTGGTTCGCACGGTGGGGCGGCGCCCTGGATATCCGGACGCACCTGTAAGCAAAACCTAGATGCTATCAATTCTCAATTGGAAGCACCTGACTAAAGCCCTTTGACCATGCAGATTGGCACTTTTGCGGCGCATTCAGGCCGAGGCCAATTCGACGATGCGAGCAGACACCGAATCGCCATCGACGATGAGTTCGGCGACGGCGATTGGCAATTTGAATCGCCGGGGGCCGGCGCTGCCCGGGTTGACATAGAGCACGCCGCCGCGCTCCTCGATCTTCGGTTTGTGGGAATGGCCGGAAATGACGACGCGGACGCCGGCCTCGGCGGGATCGATGTCGATCTGCGAAAGGTCGTGGATGGCGTAGATGACCACGCCGCCGACCTTCAGGAATTCCGTCTCGGCAATGCCGTCGGCCCACGGTTCCCGGTCGTTGTTGCCCCGCACGACCGTGAGCGGCGCGATGGCCGAAAGCGCTTCGAGGATGCCGGCATCGCCGATGTCCCCGCCATGCACGATGAAGTCGCTGCCCTGCAAGGCAGCCACAGCCTGCGGGCGCAGCAGGCCGTGGGTGTCGGAAATGAGCCCGACGCGGATCAAGCCTTGGTCCGTAGCTCAGGCCGCCAGCAGCTGCCGCAGCACGAACGGCAGGATGCCGCCGTGCTTGTAGTAATCCACCTCGATCGGCGTGTCGATGCGAAGGCGCACCGTCACCTCCTGGTGCGTGCCGTCGGGGCGGTGCACGATGAGCTTCACGTCCATCTGTGGCTTGAGCTCGCCGCCGATCACCACGTCGATCTTCTCGTCGCCCGTCAAGCCCAGCGTCTGCCATGAATCGGCGCCGCGGAACTGCAGCGGCAGCACGCCCATGCCCACCAGGTTGGCGCGGTGGATGCGCTCGAAGCTGCGTGCCACCACCGCCTTGATGCCCAGGAGCTGCGTGCCCTTGGCGGCCCAGTCGCGCGACGAGCCGGTGCCGTACTCCTCGCCGCCGAACACCACCGTGGGGGTGCCCTCTTCCATGTACTTCATGGCGGCGTCGTAGATGAACATCTTCTGGTTGCCCGGCTGGAACAGCGTGACGCCGCCCTCTTCCTGCGTGCCGTTGGCGTCCGGCGGAATCATCAGGTTCTTGATGCGCACGTTGGCGAAGGTGCCGCGCATCATCACGTCGTGGTTGCCGCGGCGGGAGCCATAGCTGTTGAAGTCGGCCTTGGGCACGCCGTGCGCCTTGAGCCAGATGCCCGCGGGCGAGCTTTCCTTGATCGAGCCAGCCGGCGAGATGTGGTCGGTGGTGATCGAGTCGCCGAAGAGCGCCATGATCCGCGCGCTCTTGAAGCCCGCGTCCGTCGCATGCGGCTTCATCTTGAAGCCCTCGAAGAACGGCGGCTCGGCGATGTAGGTCGACTTGGGCCAGTCGTAGACCTGCCCGTCGGTGCCCTTGATGCTGCTCCAGAACTTGCCCGGATCGGTCTTCACCTTCTCGTAGTTCGCGCGGAACGACTTGGCGTTCATCGCAAAGCGCAGGTTCTCGTCGATTTCCTTGGGGCTGGGCCAGATGTCGCCCAGGTACACGTCCTTGCCGTTCTTGCCCTTGCCCACCGGCTCGGTCATGAGGTCGGTCATCACGTTGCCCGCGATCGCGAAGGCCACCACCAGCGGCGGCGAGGCCAGGAAGTTGGCCTTCAGGTTCGGATGGATGCGCGCCTCGAAATTGCGGTTGCCCGAGAGCACGGCCGCGCCGATCAAATCGTTCTTGGTGATGGCTTCGTTGATCTCCGGCGTGAGGTCGCCGGCGTTGCCGATGCAGGTGGTGCAGCCGTAGCCCGCGAGGTAGAAGCCGAGCTTCTCCAGGTACGGCAGGAGGCCCGCTTTCTCCAGGTATTCGGTGACGATGCGCGAGCCCGGCGCGAGCGAGGTCTTCACGTGCGGCTTGACCGTGAGTCCCGCCTCCACTGCCTTCTTGGCCAGGAGGCCCGCCGCGAGCATCACGCTCGGGTTGGAGGTGTTGGTGCACGAGGTGATCGCCGCGATCAGCACGTCGCCGTTGCCGATGGTGACCTGCCCCTTGGGCGCAGGCGGCGCGGTGGCGCTGGTGTGCGCCGCGGCCTTGGTCGAGCGGTTGGCGACCATTTCGACCAGTTCGCGCGGCGACCCGGCCGGCGGCGCGGCGGCCTCTTCGTCGTTGCCTTGGCCGGCAATGGCGAGCGGGTAGCGCAGCTTCAGCTTGTCGGCCGGCTGGTTGAAGCCGTTGGCGTCGTTGGGCTTGCTGTAGAGCTCGGAGAACTTGGTGGCCAGGTGGCCCAGGTCGATGCGGTCCTGCGGGCGCTTGGGGCCTGCAAGGCTGGGCGACACGGTGCCCAGGTCGAGCCGGACGATCTTGGTGTAGTCGATGTCGCCCGGCGCGGGCATGCCGAACAGGCCCTGCGCCTTGTAGTAGGCCTCGAAGCGCTCGACCTCTTCCTTGGTGCGGCCGGTGCCTTCGAAGTAGGCCACGGTCATCTCGTCGACCGGGAAGAAGCCCATGGTCGCGCCGTATTCGGGTGCCATGTTGCCGATGGTCGCGCGGTCGGGCACGGCGATCGATGCGGCGCCGGGGCCGAAGAATTCGACGAACTTGCCCACCACTTTTTCGGTGCGAAGGATGGCGGTGACGAACAGCACCAGGTCGGTGGCCGTCACGCCTTCGCGCAGCTTTCCGGTGAGCTCGAAGCCCACCACGTCGGGCGTCAGCATGTAGACCGGCTGGCCCAGCATCGCGGCCTCGGCCTCGATGCCGCCCACACCCCAGCCGACCACGCCGATGCCGTTGATCATGGTCGTGTGGCTGTCGGTGCCGACCAGCGAGTCGGGGTAATACGTGGGCGTGTCCGCCTTGTCGTGCGGGCTCTTGTAGACGCCGCGCGCGAAGTATTCGAGGTTGACCTGGTGCACGATGCCAAAGCCCGGCGGCACGACGCGGAAGGTGTCGAAGGCCTGCATGCCCCACTTCATGAACTGGTAGCGCTCGTTGTTGCGCTGGAATTCCAGCTTCATGTTCAGGTCGAGCGCCTTGGGGGTGCCGTAGTAGTCGACCATCACCGAATGGTCGACCACCAGGTCCACGGGCACCAGCGGCTCGATGGTCTTGGGCGACTTGTTCAGCTTGGCGGCCACGCTGCGCATGGCGGCCAGGTCGGCCAGGAGCGGCACGCCGGTGAAGTCCTGCAGCACCACGCGGGTGACGACGAAGGGAATCTCGTCGGTGCGCTCGGCATTGGGGGCCCAGTGGGCCAGTTCTTCGACATGCTTGGGCGAGACCTTCTGCCCATCGCAATTGCGCAGCACCGATTCGAGCACGATGCGGATCGACACGGGCAGCCGGTCGATGGTGGGATATTGCTTGGCCAGCTCCTTCAGGGACCAGTACTTGCCGGATTTGCCCGATGCGGTCTTGAAGGTCTTGAGGGTGGACGCAAAGGCGTGAGCCGGTGCTTTGGCCATAGAGGAACTCCTGTTGTTTCGTGGAAGCTCCTCAAGGATAGCGGGGATCAATGTCAATCGTTGTAGTCGGTCTTCCCTGCCGCGCTCTCTCCGCGCTATGTTCCTCATGGCGAGAAATGCCGGGTAGACCGGCGTTGCCGGCACCTCTCGCGTCGCCTGCGTTCAGGCCAGCGCCATGCCGGCGCGGCCGCGGGTGCGGCGAAGGCCGGTCCATTGCAGCTCGGCCAGCACGACCACGCACACGGCCTGCGCAAGCACCCAGGCCACGCCCAGCGCAGTGACCGCGAACATGCCGCTCACCAACAAGGCGATGCAGGCCACGGCCCAGCCGAAATTGCCGGCGACCACCAGGCCGATCAGCGTGCGCGGCGACGTGGCGCGGCTGGCCATGAAGGCGGCGAGCGCCGCATACGCCAGCAGGAACACGCCGGTGCCCATGAGCAGCGCCGCGGGCAGCCCGGTGAGCCCTGCCAGCGCGTCGGTGAATGCCACCTGCAGTGCACCGGTCGCGGCGCAGGAGGCGGCGTCGGCCCACATCACGTGGGGCAGGAAGCGGGGGGAAGTGAAGACGGACATGTGAATCTCCTTGGGGTGATCACCGGGTGATCACTGGGTGGATACGCCGCAAGCCAGTCCTGCCGCGTTGGAGCCAATGATTCCGCGGGCCATGCACCGCGTCGATGACCTGGGAGGTCATGGCGCCGCGCCGCCGCCACGCCAGAATGCGGGCCATGAACACCACCCGCAGCACCCATTCGTCCAAAGCCAGCCAGCCCGGCGCGCGCGATCCGTTCGGCGCGCACCTGCGGCACTGGCGCACGCACCGGCGCCTGAGCCAGCTCGACCTGGCGCAGGAGGCCGAGGTCTCGACCCGGCACCTGAGCTACGTGGAAACCGGCCGCGCCACGCCCAGCCGCGAGATGGTGCTGCGCCTGGCCGAGCGGCTGGAAGTGCCGCTGCGCGAGCGCAATGCGCTGCTGGTGGCCGCGGGCTTCGCGCCGATGTACCGGCAGCGCTCGCTCGACGATCCGGCGCTGGCTTCGGCCCGGCGCGCGGTGGACCTGGTGCTCAAGGGCCACGAACCCTTCCCCGCGCTCGCAGTCGACCGCCACTGGAACCTCGTGGCCCACAACGCGCTGGTGCCGATGCTCATGGCCGGCGCGGCGGCCGAGCTGGTGGCACCGCCCGTCAACGTGCTGCGCCTGAGCCTGCACCCCGACGGCCTGGCCTCGCGCATCGCCAACTTCGCGCAATGGCGCACCCACCTCCTCGAACGGCTGCAGCAGCAAATTGCCGCGACGGGCGATGCCGTGCTGCAGGCGCTGCACGACGAACTGGAGGCCTTTCCCACCCCCAGCGTGAGCCACGATGCGCCCGCGACGGACACGGAGCTTTCAGGCGTGGTCGTGCCTTTTCAGCTCGTCACGCCCCATGGGGTGCTCAGCTTCATCAGCACCACGACGATCTTCGGCACGCCGGTCGATGTCACGTTGCAGGAACTGGCGGTGGAGTCGTTCTTTCCGGCCGATGCGCAGACGGCGGCGGCACTGGTGGAGATGGCGAAGCAAGCGGCGGCGTGAGGCTCACATCCTTGGCTTTCTGCGCCGACGGGCCTTCGAAGTCGTCCACCTGGATGACCTTGTCGGCGGCTCGCAGATAGGCCAGCGCAAGTTCCGGATCGGGCGCCGAACGCGCAGCCTCTTCCAGCGAATTCGTGCGGCGCAGCACCTTGTTGAGCGCGGCCGTCGTGTCGCCCAGTTGTGCGCCCAGTTCCATCGCGTGCATCAGGTCGCGCAGGCCGCCGGCCGCCGGTTCGCTGAGGTCGGGCGCCAGGCGCTCGACGATGCGCGGGTTCGTGCGCAGCAGGTCCGCGAGTTCGATGAGCTGCACATCGCGCAGAGGCGCCAGGTGCGCGGTACGGCGCAGCACCAGCGCACCGATCACGCGCCGGCCGGCCGTCGGCAGGTTGGCATACAGGTCGCGCAGGATCTTGCCGGCCTCGTCGAGTTGCAGCCGGATCGCGGCCTGCGCAAACGGCAGCAGCTCGGGCGCCGCGTCGACGCGATAGCGCCAGACGCACGCGCTCGCCAGGTACAGGTGCGCCAGCACGTCGCCCAGGCGCGCGGACAGCAGCTCCATGCGCTTGAGCTTGCCGCCGAGCATGCCCATCGCGAGGTCGGCGGTAAGCGCGTACTTGGCGCTCATGCGCGCGATGAGCCGCGCCTCGCGCGCCAGCGCTTCGGGCGGCGTGCCGAGCACCGGCGCACCGAAGAGGCTGTGCCACAGGTTCACCATCACGTGCTTGCCGTGCGCGATGAGCGCCCTGCCGAGCGCTTTTTCGTCGTTCGCCTGCACGGCCGCCATCTCGTCGAGCACATGCGGATGGCAGCGCACCGCGCCCTGCCCGAACACGATGAGCGCGCGCGTGAGGATGTTCGCGCCCTCCACCGTGATCGCGATCGGCGCCTGCCGGTAGGCCACGCCCAGCAGGTTCGACGGGCCCGAGATGATCCCCTTGCCCCCGAGGATGTCCATGCCGTGGTTGACCGCGCGGCGCCCCGCCTCGGTCAGATGCACCTTCAGGATCGCGCTCGCCACGCTGGGCCGCTCGCCCTTGTCGAGCGCGGCGGCCGTGAAGCGGCGCGCCGCATCGCTCGCGTAGAGCTCAGCCGACATCTGCGCGACCAGCCCCGCGATCGCATGGAATTTGCCGACCGGCAGGCCGAACTGCTCGCGGATCTGGCCGTAGCCGTTGCTCACGTACAGCGCCGTCTGCTGCATCGCCGAGCCGAGCGCGGGCAGCGAAATCGCGCGTCCCGCGGCCAGGCATTCCATCAGCATGCGCCAGCCCTGGCCGACCTGTTTCTCGCCGCCGATGATCCAGTCCATCGGCACGAAGACCTGGCGCCCGTGGATCGGTCCGTTCATGAAGGCGCTGTCCATCGGACGATGGCGCCGGCCGATCTCCATGCCCTCGTGCGGCACGGGAATCAGCGCGCAGGTGATGCCCAGGTCGCGCTGGCCCTCGAGCCGGCTCTGGTCGACGGCGTGGAAGGCCAGGCCCACCACGGTGGCAACGGGCGCGAGCGTGATGTAGCGCTTGTCGAAATCGACCAGGAAGCCGCGCGTCGGCTTTCCCTCGAACTCGCGCTCGACCACCACGCCGCGATCGGGAATCGACGCGGCATCGGAGCCGGCATAGGGCGAGGTCAGTCCGAAGCACGGCAGCTCGCGGCCATCGGCCAGGCGCGGCAGGTAGTGCTCTTTCTGCGCGTCGGTGCCGTAGCGCAGCAGCAGTTCGGCCGGGCCGAGCGAGTTGGGCACCATCACCGTGACGGCCGTGGCGACGTTCACCGTGGCGATGCGCGCGACCACCGTGGCGTGTGCGTAGTGGCCGAAGCCGAGCCCGCCGAACTCCTGGGGAATGATCATTCCGAAGAAGCGCTTTTCCCGCAGGAAACGCCACACCTCGGCCGGCAGGTCGTGCGCCTGGTCGATGGCATGGTCGTCCAGCATGTGGCAGAGCGCCCGCACCTCGTTGTGCAGGAAGGCCTGCTCGCGCTCGGTGAGCTGGTTGGGGCCCATGGCCGTGAGCGCATCGAAGTCCGGGTGGCCCGCGAAGAGCTGGCCTTCGAAACCGACGGTGCCGGCCTCCAGTGCGGCCCGCTCGGTATCGCCCAGCGGCGGCAGCGCCTTCGAGAACGGCTGCATGGCCCAGCGGCCGATCAGTGAAGCCAGGGGCATCGGGTCTCCTTCGCCGCGACGGATGCGCGGATCAGGACCATTGTTGCGCCGCGCCCCGCGTGCGTGGGGCCAGTGAAGGACGGCCCTGCGTGTCGGATTCGGGCCCGCCCCGGCGGCGGCGCGAGTGACCGGCTAGCGGCGCTTGGGGGCCTGTCCCGCAGGCGCGGCGGGCGCTGCAGAGGCCGGCGCTGCGACCGCCGCCGCGGGGTCCCGCCAGCCGTACTCGACATAGCGGCGGATCACGAGGCAGCCCGGCGGCGAATCGATCAGCGAGACCGACGAGGTCGGCTCCTTGGCATCGGTGTAGACCGCGTAGATGGGCAGCAGGCGCGTCATCTGGTAGTCCTTGAGTTCCTGCTCGGCAACGCTCTGGCAGGTGAAGGGCGCGACCGAGATGCGCTCGGCCGACACGGTGCAGGTGCCACTGTCGCCGGGAATCGCGGTGATCGAGGCCGCCACGCCGGCATTCGGGTACTGGATGCCGACCAGCGAGAACATGGGGCCGTCGTCGGGGCGCTTGCGGTCCCAGTCGAGCAGCACGTCGTGGCCGCGGCTGCCCTGCACGGTGAGCGTCGCAAGCCGCGTGATGGCGGGCAGGCAGCGCTTGATGCCCACGCTGGTGGCCGCGCGCGTGAGCGTGTCCTGCGGCGGCGCGGCCGGCGCCTGCGGCACCAGCACGCCTTGCGCGAACGCGGTGCCGGCCAGGGCCCAGATTGCCACCGCAGGCAGCAGCCGTGCGAGTCGTTGTGTGGGTGTCTTCATCTGGGTTCTCAGGCGTAGAGGTTCTCGATGGCCGCGGTGTAGATGCGCACGTTCTCCTCGCTTTCGGGGTCGAGCTTCGCGATGAGCTGGCGTGCGCGCTCGCGGTAGGCCGGCAGGTTGGCATCGTGCTCGGCAAAGGCCTGCTGCAGCGCGCGGCCGCCCTCTTCGCAGTCGAAGCCGTGATAGCGGTAGCCGCAATCGCCGATGAGGTGCGAGTTGTGGATCAGCGGATAGCCGCCGTAGAGCGCCTCGTAGTAGAGGTAGTTCTGCGCGTTTTCCCAGTGGTGCGCGAAGACCGCATCGACGTTGCCCGGCAGCACCTGGTAGAGCGGAAAGCGCCCCTCGAAGGTGGCCAGGCCGTGCTGCACGATGTCCAGGCTCTGCGCAAAGCCCACGAACAGCGGCTTCTCCTTCAGGTGGAAGCTGTTGTACACCCACACCCGCTCGATGAGCCGCGGCTGCGCGCGGTGCGCCGCCTCGCAGCCGAGCATGGGGATGAAGCTGGTCTTCACCATGCAGATGTTGGGCTCGAAGATGGCGACGCGCCAGCGCTTGCGCCCGGGCTCGTAGTCGAAAGGCTTGGCGCTGCCATCGGCGTTGGTTCCGGCGCGTGCCATGGCCTTCTGCAGCACCATCGGGCTCCAGAGGTGCGGCATCAGCCGCACCGGTGCGCGGAACGTGCTCGCAAAGTACGGCTTGCACGAGGCCTCGTACTCCGGCAGCGTCCAGACCTCGTCATAGGGCGCGCCCGAGACGAGCATGCCGTGCGGCTTGTCGAAGATCATGCGCTCGATGTCGATCACGAAGTCGTTGCCCACGCGCATGGAGACGATCTTGCCGCCCCGCGCCTTGAACGCCTCCGACCACTCGCGCGCCAGCTGCGCGCTCATCTCGATCATGAGATCGAGCTCCTGCGCGGCGGTGGCCATGTCGATGATCGGCACCGGCGAATCGGCCAGGAAGTTGGTGGCGTCCGCCGGGCCGCCGTCGCCGCCGCCCGCCACCAGCACGGTGCTGGCCACGCGCGGAGAGCGCATCAGCAGCATCACCAGGAACAGGCAGTTCTGGTAGACGCCGTTTTCCCAGAGGCTCTGCTCGCCCTTGCGGATGAAGATGGAAACGCCGACCCTGAGCTTGGCGGGCATGGCTGCGGATGAAGGGGTGTTCTGCACTGCGCTCATGCGGTCCTCACGCCATCGGCACGGAACGCGGGGTCGCCGCCCACCAGGTGCAGCAGGCGCTGCGCGTAGCCATCGATGTTCGCCTGATGGAGCGGATCGATCGCGTCGAACACGCGCTGGCTGCGGGCACGGTAGTCGTCCAGCTGCGCGTCGTGCCCGCGCACCGCCTGCAGCAGCTGCTCTGCGCCGGCGGCAATGTCGAAGTCGGGGTAGTAGTAGCCGGCATCGCGCAGCCAGGGCGAGTTGTGCACCAGCGGATAGTTGCCGTACAGCGCATCGAGATAGCTGTAGTTCTGGTCGTTCTGCCACTGGTGCGACACCACCGCATCGGCGAACTGCACCATGAAGCCCGCGAAATCGTGCCGGCCATGGAAGATGGCCTTGTGCTGGCGCACGATGTCCAGCGAGTTCGCCATGTAGAGCATCGTCGGATGGTCCTTCAGGTGCAGGGTGTTGAGCACCTGCATCGAGGTCACGGCATTCGGGTCGACGCGGTAGGCGCCGTCGCAGATCAGCATGGGCACGCTGCTGGACTTCACCACCGAGATGTTGGGCTCGAAGATCGCCACGCGGAACCCGGGCTGCTCCGCGGTGCGCGGCGTGTAGCCGAAGCGATAGCCCGACGCCTCGACCTCGGCGACGCGCTGGGCCAGGAACTGCGGAGACCAGAGGTAGGGAACCTCGTGCACCGGGCGGCGGTGCAGGGTTCGCATCATCGGCGCGAAGACGGCGTCCTTGGGCAAGAGCCACACCTCGTCGCAGCGGTCGGGCTTGCTGAAATGGCCCTTGTCGCTGAACACGATCGGCTCGGCCAGTGCCACGAAGGGCTGCCCCACGCAATGGAAGGCCGAACGCCCGCCGCAGGCACGGAAGTAGGAGAGCCACTGCACGTCGAGGGCGCCGGCCATCTCGATGACCACGTCCAGCGCGTCGGTCAGCTCGCGGGCGCGGCCGAATGCAAGGCCCATGGCGGACAGGTCGACCTGGGGCGGCATGGCCTGCTGGTCGCCCGCATCGACGAGCGTGACGGATTCGACGAAATCGATGCGCTGCAGCAACCGGGCCAGAAAGAGGACGTTCTGCCCCATCCCGTTTTCCCAGATGTTCTGCCCCGCATGGGTGAGGACTGAAATACCAATACGCATGGGGCCGAAGTGTGTACCAAAAGAAAATGGCTCCCGCACCATCGGCGCGGGAGCCACGTTGCGGCGGCTACTTTAGTGGCTTATTTCCACTTCCAGCCGATGCCGGCGTTCAGGCCCCACTCCTTGCCGGTGGTGGACAGGCCCGCGCCCCAGGACATCTTGCCGTCGTCCGACAGTGCCTTGAAGGTCAGCGCCACGGCGCTGTAGCCCTTGTAGCTGCCGAAGCCCACGCCCACGGTCTTCTCGCCGGGGTACAGCGTCGGCAGGTAGGTGCCCGACATCGCGAAGGCCATGGCCGAGCCCGAGTAGGCGATGCGAGCCACGTCGCCGACCTGGCTCTGCACCTGGTTCAGCTGCTGCACATTGACCGCGTCGTTCGGCAGGATGCCTGGCGCCACGTTGTTGATGCGCGTGCCGCCCGGTGCCTGGCCGCCGCCCAGCGTGATCTGGTTGTAGTTGACCGTCCCGTCGGGGTTGGTCGCGTACTGCACGCTGCTGGCCTTGGCCGCGCTGGATGCGGCCCGGAGCTGCGCGACGTTGGTCGCATCGCTGTCGGCCGAGCCGGCTGCCACGCCCGTGATCTGGCGGAACTGGTTGTTGGCTGCGTCGCCCACGGACACCGCGGCCTGCGTGCTGGTCGTGGCCCGGATGGCCGCTTCCTGCTGCGCATTCGCGCTGCCGGGGATGTAGCCGGCCACGCCTGCC
Organism: Variovorax sp. 770b2; assembly: GCF_900115685.1. Taxonomy (GTDB): domain Bacteria; phylum Pseudomonadota; class Gammaproteobacteria; order Burkholderiales; family Burkholderiaceae_C; genus Variovorax. Next base: position 3,253,191 of record NZ_FOXJ01000001.1, read on the forward strand.
GCGGTCGATGCCACCGAGTTCGCACCCAGCGCCACGCCGCCGCTTTGCGTGACCACCGCGCCGAAGCCGATCGCCGTGCCCTGCGAGACGTTCTGCGCCTTGCTCAGCACCGTGCCGCCGGCGTCGGCCTTGTCGCCCAACGCCACGCCGCCGCCGCCCGCGCGGGAATCGACACCGATCGCCTGCGAACCGGTCGCCAGCGCGCCGGAGCCGATGGCAATGGCGTTGGCACCCGTGGCCTGCGCGCCGAAGCCGATCGCCACGGCGCCGTCCGCCGTTGCCTTCGCGCCGTTGCCGGCGGCGAAGGAGTTGGCGCCGCTGGAGACCGATTGCGGGCCGATCGCCACGGAGTCCTGGCCGCTGGCTACCGAGTCGGCGGCCGTCGAGCCCGTGTGGAAGTACTTCGTGCCCTTGTCGTTGATGGTGTTGACCGTCGTGCTCAGGCTGCCGATGCTGCTGGTCGCCGTGCTCAGGCCGGTCGAGGTGGAGGTCGACAGGCTCGCGATGCCGCTCGTTGCCGAGCCCACGCTGGTCGACAGGCTGTCCAGGTTGCTGTTGGTCGTGCTCAGGCCGGTCGAGAGGCTGGAGATACCGCTGGTGGCGGTGCTCAGGCCGGTCGAGGTCGACGTGGACAGGCTGTTGACGTTGCTGTTCGTCGTGCTCAGGCCCGTCGAGAGGCTGTCGACGCTGCTGGTCACGGTGCTCAGGCCCGTGGACAGGCTGCCGATGCTGCTGGTCGCGGTGCTCAGGCCGGTCGAGGTCGAGGTCGACAGGCTGTCGACGCTGCTGGTCACGGTGCTCAGCGCCGACGACGTGGAGGTCGACAGGCTGCTCACATTGCTGTTCGTGGAGCTCAGGCCGGTAGAAAGGCTCGAGATGCCGCTGGTGGCGGTGCTCAGCCCAGACGACGTCGAAGTCGACAGGCTGCTCACGTTGCTGTTCGTGGAGCTCAGGCCGGTCGAGAGGCTCGAGATACCGCTGGTGGCGGTGCTCAGGCCGATCGAGAGGCTGGAAATGCCGACGGTGACAGTGCTCAGGCCGACCGACAGGCTGCCGATACCGCTGTTCGCAGTGCTCAGGCCCGTGGAGAGGCTACCGATGCTGCTCGTTGCGGTGCTCAGGCCGGACGACGTGGAAGTCGAGAGGCTGCTGACGGTGCTGTCCGTCGTGCTGAGGCCGGTCGAGAGGCTGGAGATGCCGCTGGTGGCGGTGCTCAGGCCAGACGACGTGGAGGTCGACAAGCTGCTCACGCTGCTGTTGGTCGAGCTCAGACCGGTGGACAGGCTCGAGATGCCGCTGGTGGCGGTGCTCAAGCCCGTGGACAAGCTGCCGATGCTGCTGGTCGCCGTGCTCAGGCCAGACGACGTCGAAGTCGACAGGCTGCTCACGTTGCTGTTCGTGGAGCTCAGGCCGGTGGACAGGCTCGAGATGCCGCTGGTGGCCGTGCTCAGGCCAGACGACGTCGAAGTCGACAGGCTGCTCACGTTGCTGTTCGTGGAGCTCAGGCCGGTGGACAGGCTCGAGATGCCGCTGGTGGCCGTGCTCAGGCCAGACGACGTCGAAGTCGACAGGCTGCTCACGTTGCTGTTCGTGGAGCTCAGGCCGGTCGACAGGCTCGAGATGCCGCTGGTCGCAGTGCTCAGGCCAGACGACGTGGACGTCGAGAGGCTGTTGACGCTGCTGTTGGTCGAGCTCAGACCGGTGGACAGACTCGAGATGCCGCTGCTTGCCGTGCTCAGGCCCGTGGACAAGCTGCCGATGCTGCTCGTCGCCGTGCTCAGGCCCGATGACGTCGAGGTCGACAGGCTGCTCACGCTGCTGTTCGTGGAACTCAGGCCGGTGGACAGGCTCGATATGCCACTGGTGGCAGTGCTCAGTCCCGTGGACAAGCTGCCGATGCTGCTGGTCGCCGTGCTCAGGCCAGATGACGTCGAGGTCGACAGGCTGCTCACGCTGCTGTTGGTCGAGCTCAACCCGGTTGAAAGGCTCGAGATACCGCTCGTCGCCGTGCTCAGTCCGCTGGACGTCGACGTGGACAGGCTATTGACGCTGCTGTTGGTCGAACTCAGACCTGTCGACAGGCTGGAGATGCCGCTGGTGGCAGTGCTCAGACCAGACGACGTCGAGGTCGACAGGCTGCTCACATTGCTGTTCGTGGAGCTCAACCCGGTCGAAAGGCTCGAGATACCGCTCGTCGCCGTGCTCAGTCCGCTGGACGTCGACGTGGACAGGCTATCGATGCTGCTGGTTGCCGTGCTCAGTCCGGACGAGGTGGAGGTCGACAAGCTATTGACGCTGCTGTTGGTCGAACTCAGCCCTGTCGAAAGGCTGGAGACGCCGCTGGTGACAGTACTCAGACCAGACGACGTGGAGGTCGAGAGGCTGCTCACATTGCTGTTCGTCGAGCTCAGGCCGGTGGACAGGCTCGAGATGCCACTGGTTGCCGTGCTCAGACCCGTGGACAAGCTACCGATGCTGCTCGTTGCGGTACTCAGGCCAGACGACGTGGAGGTCGAGAGGCTGCTCACACTGCTGTTCGTCGAGCTCAGGCCGGTCGAGAGGCTGGAGATGCCGCTCGTCGCCGTACTTAAACCGCTGGACGTCGACGTGGACAGGCTATCGATGCTACTGGTTGCGGTGCTCAGGCCAGACGAAGTGGAAGTCGACAAGCTGCTCACGCTGCTGTTGGTCGAGCTCAAGCCAGTCGACAGGCTTGAGATGCCGCTGGTCGCAGTGCTCAGACCGGACGAGGTCGAGGTCGACAAGCTGCTCACGCTGCTGTTCGTGGAGCTCAGACCGGTGGACAGGCTCGAAATGCCGCTCGTCGCCGTGCTCAGTCCGCTGGACGTTGACGTAGACAGGTTGTCGAGGCTGCTGGTTGCAGTGCTCAGACCAGACGATGTGGAGGTCGACAGGCTGCTCACGCTGCTGTTGGTCGAACTCAAGCCGGTCGAGAGGCTGGAGATGCCACTGGTCGCCGTGCTCAAGCCGGACGAGGTCGAAGTCGACAGGCTGCTCACGCTGCTGCTCGTCGAGCTCAAGCCGGTCGAGAGGCTGGAGATGCCACTGGTGGCGGTGCTCAGGCCGGATGAAGTAGAGGTCGAAAGGCTGTCCACACTGCTATTGGTCGAGCTCAGACCCGTCGACAGGCTCGAGATGCCGCTGGTCGCTGTGCTTAGACCCGAGGACGTCGAGGCCGACAGGCTGCTCACGTTGCTGTTCGTGGAACTCAAACCGGTCGAGAGGCTGGAGATACCGCTAGTCGCCGTGCTCAACCCCGACGACGTCGAAGTCGACAGGCTGCTCACGCTGCTGTTGGTCGAACTCAAGCCGGTCGAGAGGCTGGAGATGCCACTGGTCGCCGTGCTCAACCCTGACGACGTCGATGTCGACAAGCTGCTCACGCTGCTGTTGGTCGAGCTCAAGCCGGTGGACA
>NZ_FOXJ01000001.1:3258448-3360669 GCF_900115685.1 Variovorax sp. 770b2
GTCGACAAGCTGCTCACGCTGCTGTTGGTCGAGCTCAAGCCAGTCGACAGGCTTGAGATGCCGCTGGTTGCAGTGCTCAGGCCGGACGAAGTGGAGGTCGACAAGCTGCTGACACTGCTATTGGTGGAGCTCAAGCCAGTGGAGAGGCTGGATATCCCGCTGGTCGCCGTGCTCAAGCCCGAAGAGGTCGAAGTCGAGAGGCTTGAGATGCTGCTGGTCGCGGTGCTCAGGCCCGACGACGTGGAGGTCGAGAGGCTAGTGACACTGCTGTTGGTCGAGCTCAAGCCGGTGGAAAGGCTAGAGATGCCACTGGTGGCAGTGCTCAGTCCGGACGACGTCGATGTCGACAGGCTGCTCACACGGCTATTCGTCGAGCTCAGGCCGGTAGACAGGCTGGAGATGCCGCTGGTTGCCGTGCTCAGGCCGGACGACGTCGATGTCGACAAGCTGCTCACGCTGCTATTCGTGGTGCTCAGGCCAGTCGAAAGACTCGATATACCGCTGGTCGCCGTGCTCAAACCCGACGACGTGGACGTCGACAGGCTGCCGACGCTGCTGTTGGTCGAGCTCAGACCAGTCGAAAGGCTCGATATACCGCTGGTCGCCGTGCTCAGGCCCGACGACGTCGAAGACGACAGGCTGCTCACGCTGCTGTTCGTGGTGCTCAGACCGGTAGACAGGCTCGAGACGCTGCTGGCCGCGGTGCTCAGGCCCGACGATGTCGAGGACGACAGGCTGCTCACGCCGCTGTTGGTTGTGCTCAGTCCCGTGGACAGGCTCGAAATGCCGCTGGAGACGGAAGTCGACAGCGACGTCAACTGGCCAAAGTTCACTGCATCGGTGGGGTTCGCACCCGCTGCGACGTTGGTGAGGACCACCGGCGCCGCGGCGCCCACACCGCCCAGGGTGATCTTGGTGTGGCTCGCGTCGTCGTACTGAACCGAGTTGGCCAGGCCGGTCGACAGGCTGCCGATACCGCTCGTGGCCGTGCTCAGGCCGCTGGACAGGCTGGAGATGCCGCTGGTCGCGGAGTTCAGTCCGGTCGACAGGCTCGATATGCCGCTGGTGGCCGTGCTCAGACCCGACGACGTCGAAGTCGACAGGCTGCTGGCGCTGCTGTTCGTGGTGCTCAGACCGGTAGACAGGCTCGAGATACCGCTGGTCGCCGTGCTGAGGCCGGACGACGTCGAGGTCGACAGGCTGCTGATACGGCTCGTCGCGGTGCTCAGGCCGCTCGAAGTAGAAGTCGACAGGCTGCTCACGCTGCTGTTCGTCGAACTCAGGCCGGTGGACAGGCTGGAGACGCCGCTGGTCACCGTGCTCAGCCCGGACGAGGTCGAAGTCGACAAGCTGCTGATGCCACTGGTCGCCGTGCTCAACCCGCTCGACGTCGAGGCGGACAAGCTGTTCACGCTGCTGTTCGTGGAACTCAGGCCGGTGGACAGGCTGCCGATGCCACTCGTGGCCGTGCTCAAGCCGGTCGACGTGGAAGCCGAGAGGCTGCTCACGGCGCTGTTGGTCGAGCTCAGGCCGGTGGACAAGCTGGAGACGCCGCTGGTCGCTGTGCTCAAACCCGACGACGTCGAGGACGACAGACTGCTGACGCTGCTGTTGGCCGAGCTCAGACCGGTCGACAGGCTGGAGATACCACTGGTCGCCGTACTCAGGCCAGAAGAGGTCGATGTCGACAAGCTGCTGATGCTGCTGGTCGCCGTACTCAGCCCGCTCGACGTCGACGTGGACAAGCTGCTTAAGCCGCTGTTCGTGGAACTCAGGCCCGTTGACAGACTGGAGATGCCGCTGGTGGCGGTGCTGAGGCCGGACGACGTGGAGGTCGACAAGCTGCTTACGGCGCTGTTCGTCGAACTCAGCCCTGTGGACAGACTCGAAACGCCGCTGGCGCTGCTGCTCAAGCCCGTCGAGAGGCTGCTGACGCTGCTGTTGGTCGAGCTCAAGCCTGTGGACAGGCTGGAAATGCCGCTGGTGGCGGTGCTCAGGCCAGACGAAGTGGAGGTCGACAAGCTGCTGATACTGCTGGTCGCCGTGCTCAGGCCGGACGAGGTCGAGGTCGACAGGCTGCTCACGCCGCTGTTGGTCGAGCTAAGACCAGTCGAAAGGCTCGAAATGCCGCTGGTTGCAGTGCTGAGACCCGAAGAAGTCGAAGTCGACAGGCTGCTCACGCTGCTGTTCGTGGAGCTCAAACCAGTAGACAGGCTCGAAATACCGCTGGTTGCCGTACTCAGACCCGAAGAGGTCGAGGTCGACAAGCTGCTGATGCGACTGGTCGCCGTGCTCAGGCCGCTCGACGTCGAAGTCGACAGGCTGCTCACGCTGCTGTTCGTGGAGCTCAAACCCGTCGACAGGCTCGCGATGCCGCTCGTGGCGGTGCTCAGCCCGGACGAAGTCGATGTCGACAGACTGCTGATGCTGCTGCCAGTCGTGCTCAATCCGGAAAACAGTTGGCTTCCGTTGATCGCGTCCGTGGATGTGGATGTGACACGACCTGCTGCCACATTGGTGACTTGGCGCTCGTTACCCGCCGAACCGACACTGACCACGCCAACTGGCGCAGATCCGGCGAACCCGCCGTATGTCACCCCGCCGACTGTTGCGCTGGCAACGCCGTTTGCTGCGGCCGTCGAAGCGCCGTCACCCAACGCTACGCTGCGTGCATTGTTCGAAACCGCACCGCGACCGATGGCAATGCCCGACGTAGCCGCAGCCACGACCGACGATTCGCCGCCAATGGCGATGGCGTCGGTTGCGGCGGCATTTGCGCCAGCCACCGCATTCCCGCCAAGGGCAACGGCCCCGGTGGCCGATGAAGTCGCGCTATCACCGATCGCAACGCCGGACGCGCTGCTGGCCTTGGCCGAGTTGCCCAAGGCGACGGCCTTTGTGCCCGCTACTGTGTTGGCGCCCAGAGCAACGGCATTGGTCGAGGTGGTGTTGGCGTTTTCGCCGATCGCGACGGATGCACCGCCGTTTGCAACCGCCAGCACACCAACCGCCACCGCGTTGGCCCCCAGAGCCTTGGCTCCGGTGTCCTCGGTCAGAGCGCCGCCGATGGCGACGCTGTTCAAGCCCGCCGCGTTGCTGCTGCGGCCGATGGCGATGGCCTGCTCGCCCGAAGCCACGGACCCGCCTTTGCCCGTGCCGTTGCCTCCACCGATGGCAACCGAAGACGTCCCACTGGCGTTGGCATCGTTGCCGAGCGCGAATGCGCCGGCATTGCCGTTAGCCTTCGCCCCGGAACCAATGGCGGTTGCGCTACCGCCAACGGCGGTGGCGCTCGCGTTGTTGCCGATGGCGATGTTATAGCCGCCGCCGCCGTTGGTCGTGGCGCCGTTGCCCAAGGCGACGTCGGCCGTGTTGGACGCGACGGCACTGAAACCAACGGCCGTCGCGCCAGTGCCGCCAGCGCTTGCCAAAGAGCCGATAGCCACAGCATTCGCGCCAGCTGCGTTCGCCCTTGTGGTCGCCGTGTTGCCCGATCCGATGGCAACGCCAGTGGCCGACGCCGCACCGACCGTCGCGCTGGTGCCTATATATGAGGCTCGCGCGCCTGGCGCAAAGCCCGTGGCCGCAACCACGAGAGCGACCGCAACAGCCACAGTCGACTTGCTGCTGCGCTTGCCCCGAGCCGAGGTGAGTTCGGAAGCCGCCACCCACGCGCCGAGCGCTTCATTCCAAATACTACGGTATGACTTGTTCATTAGATTCGAGCTCGGTTCACAGAGGGACTGACACAGGTCGGCATCCAAACGACAGCTGCCACGGCTGGTCGCTGGACATCAGGCGCAAAGACGCGCGTGTGCTTACAGGAATGCTGGAATGTACGCATCCGTTTACATTCTTGATGCACTGCAGCAATGAAAACCGAAAATTGAGGATTTAGTTCACAAAATCTCGTGGTTCACCGGGCAATGCGTGAACGGCTGTTGCGGCCAGACGACGGGGCCGCGGGGCGCCACCTAGAATTGCGAGCGCCCTGCCAGACCCTGGCTTCGCCATTCAAGGACGCCCCGATGAAGCAGCTTTTTCTCCGCCTCTTTGCCGTATTTGCATTTACCGCGAGCGCTTCGTGTGCCTTGGCCCAAGAAGGCACCTCGGCAGACGAACTGGTCCAGGCGGCTCTAACCGGCTTGCGCCAGATCGATGAGAACCGTTCCGCAGAGCTGTGGGATGCCACCTCCGCCTTCGTGAAAACGAGGCTTCCGAAGGCGGAATTCGTGAGCAACATGCAACGCACCCGCCAGACGGTCGGCACCGTGGTCCGCCGCGACTGGGCCAGCGTGGTGCGCATTCGCTATCTGGATGACAGCAGTGGCGTGCCAGCCGGCCAGTACGCCAACGTCGACTTCGCCACGCATCTCAACAACGACAAGACCGTCTTCGAAAAGGTCAGCTTCCGCCTGGAGCCCGGCGGCTGGAAACTGACCGGCTACGTCCCCCGCGAAACGCAATGACCCCCGGCACCGGCCTGCGCATCGGCATCACCATCGGCCTCCACCACGAGGCCGAGACCCTCTGGAACAACGGCATCAAGCAAAACGCCGTATTCCTGGCCGAAGCCCTCAAGCACTGCCCCAACGTCGCCTCGGTCGTCCTGGTCAACACCACCGCCATCTCCATCACCCCCGCCCTGCCCTGGGACCAGGCCCGCTGGCCCACCGTGACCTTCGAAGCGGCCAAGGACACCGTCGACGTGCTGATCGAGCTCGGCGGGCAGATCGACGGCACGCAGACCGACTACCTGAAGCAGCGCGGTGCACGGCTGGTGTCGTACTGCTGCGGCTTCGAGTACGTCCATGCCATGGAGTCGATGCTGTTCAACAAGCCCCTCTGGGGCCAGAACCTGTATGTCAACCAGCGCTACGACGACATCTGGATGGTTCCGCAGGTCGCCAACATCAGCCAGCCGTACTTCGAGGTGCTGCGCCGCACCGAGGCGCGCGCGGTGCCTTTCGTCTGGAGCCCGGTGTTTCTGGACGAGCGCACGCGCGCCCTGCCCGACGCCGGCGTGTACCAGCCCCGCAGCGGGCCGCGCCGGCTCAGCGTGATGGAGCCGAACATCAACGTCGTGAAGTTCTGTCTTTATCCGATCCTGGTTGCCGAACTGTCCTACCGCGCGCGGCCCGACGCCATCGCCCTCCTTCAGGTCACCAACGCCGAGCGGATGGCCAAGGAGAACATGGAGTTCATCATGCTGATGAACCAGCTCGACCTGGTCCGCGAACACAAGGCCGTGTTCCTCGGCCGGCACGAAACGCCCGTGTTCCTCGCCGAGAGCACCGACATCGTGGTTTCCCACCAGTGGGAGAACCCGCTCAACTACTTTTACCTGGAGACCTGCTGGCAGGGCTACCCGCTGGTGCACAACGCGCACCTGTGCGCGGACCTGGGCTACTACTACCAGGGCAACGACGTGGCCGCGGGCAGCGCCCGCGTGCTCGAAGCCATCGACACCCACGATGCACAGGCCCCCGCGTACCGCGAGCGCCAGCGCCGCCTGATCGATCGCTACCTCCCCGGCAACGCGGCAGCCACCGAGGTCTACAACGACCTGCTGCTCGGCCTGATGCAGCGCCCTGCCCGATGAACGGAACCCGCCATGCTTGAACCCTCCGAACTCCGGCAGTTTTTCCCGGTGGTCGTCTCGCCCAGCCACGACGGCAAGTTCTTCCAGAACTACGTGACGTCGCTGCTGAACTTCGCCATCGAAGCCGAGCGCGCCGGCATGCGCATGCAGGTGCTGTTCCACCAGGGCGAGAGCCTGGTGACGCGCGCGCGGAACAACTGCGTGGCCCAGTTCCTGGCCAACCCGCACTGGACGCACCTGTTCTGGATCGACGCCGACGTCGGCTTCTCGGCACAGGCGGCCTTCCGGCTGCTGCTGTCGGGCTACGACATCGCCGCCGGCGTCTATCCGCTCAAGCGCGAGAACTGGCCCGCCGAAGGCGTACCCGCAGGCACGACGCAGCAACAGTTCGAAGCCACCTTCACCCGCTACACGGTCAACGCGAAGGCGTCCGAAGTCACCTCCAAGGTCGAGCTCGAAGTGCAGCCCGACGGCTTCATGAAGATGACCGAGGCGCCGACCGGCTTCATGGTGATCAAGCGCGCTGTGTTCGAGCGCCTCGTGGCCAGCTACCCCGACCTGAACTACGTGCCCGACAGCATCGGCGAGGCCGACCGCGGCCTGCACTACCGGTTCTTCGATGTGATGGTCGACCCGGAAACGCGCCGCTACCTGTCGGAAGACTACGGCTTCTGCCGCCTGTGGTCGGGGCTGGGCGAGTCGATCTACATCGACGCGAACTCCAACCTGAGCCACCAGGGCGCCAAGATGTACCGCGGCGATTTCGCCAACTCGCTGCTGACCTCGCTGCCCCACGCCGTGGGCGGCCCTGCCGGCGCGGCGATGGTGCTCAGGGGCGAGGAACACCTCAAGCCGAACGTGCCGGGATAAACAAGGCACGAGCAAACGCAGCGCCCACGAAAAAGCCCCGCCGAAGCGGGGCTTTTTCAATGCGCAGACCTGAAGACGATCAGGCCGCAGCCGTCTCGGCCACCTTGTAGTCGTCGATCTTGTCGAAGTTCAGGTATTGGTAGATCTGGCTGCTCGACGCATCGAGCACGCCCGTCGCGGCCATGTATTCCTCGCGCGTCGGGATGCGGCCCAGGCGCGAGCAGATCGCGGCCAGTTCGGCCGAGCCGAGGTACACGTTGGTGTTCTTGCCCAGGCGGTTGGGGAAGTTGCGGGTGCTGGTGGACATCACCGTCGCACCTTCGCGCACCTGCGCCTGGTTGCCCATGCACAGCGAGCAGCCCGGCATTTCGGTGCGCGCGCCGGCATTGCCGAACACGCCGTAGTGGCCTTCCTCGGTGAGCTGCTGCGCGTCCATCTTGGTCGGCGGTGCGATCCACAGCTTGACCGGGATGTCGCGCTTGCCTTCGAGCAGCTTGGAGGCCGCACGGAAGTGGCCGATGTTGGTCATGCACGAACCGATGAACACCTCGTCGATCACGGCACCGGCCACATCGCTGAGCGTCTTCACGTCGTCCGGGTCGTTCGGGCAGGCCACGATGGGTTCGTGGATCTCGGCCAGGTCGATCTCGATGACGGCCGCGTAGTCGGCGTCGGCATCGCCCTTGAGCAGTTGCTGGTCGGCCAGCCAGGCTTCCTGCGCGGCGATGCGGCGCGCCAGCGTGCGGGCGTCGGCGTAGCCTTCGGCAATCATCCACTTCATCAGCGTGATGTTGCTGTTGATGTATTCGGCGATCGGTTCCTTGTTCAGGTGCACCGTGCAGCCGGCGGCCGAGCGCTCGGCCGAGGCGTCGCTCAGCTCGAAGGCTTGTTCGACCTTCAGGTCGGGCAGGCCTTCGATTTCCAGGATGCGGCCCGAGAAGATGTTCTTCTTGCCTTGCTTGGCCACCGTCAGCAGGCCCGCCTTGATGGCGTACAGCGGAATCGCGTTGACCAGGTCACGCAGCGTGACGCCGGGCTGCATCTTGCCCTTGAAGCGCACGAGCACCGATTCGGGCATGTCCAGCGGCATCACGCCGGTGGCGGCCGCGAAGGCCACCAGGCCTGAGCCCGCGGGGAAGCTGATGCCGATGGGGAAACGGGTGTGGCTGTCGCCGCCGGTGCCCACGGTGTCGGGCGTCAGCAGGCGGTTGAGCCACGAATGGATCACGCCGTCGCCCGGGCGCAGCGAGACGCCGCCGCGGTTGGCCATGAACTCGGGCAGTTCGTGGTGCATCTTGACGTCGACCTTCTTCGGGTACGCCGCCGTGTGGCAGAACGACTGCATCACGAGGTCGGCCGAGAAGCCCAGGCAGGCCAGGTCTTTCAGCTCGTCGCGCGTCATCGGGCCGGTGGTGTCCTGCGAGCCGACCGAAGTCATCTTGGGTTCGCAATACGTGCCCGGGCGAACGCCCTGGCCTTCGGGCAGGCCGCAGGCGCGGCCGACCATCTTCTGTGCGAGCGAGAAGCCCTTCTTGGTGTCCACCGGGCTTTGCGGCAGGCGAAACAGCGTGGAGACCGGCAAGCCCAGCGCCTCGCGCGCCTTGGTCGTGAGGCCGCGGCCGATGATCAGCGGAATGCGGCCGCCGGCGCGCACTTCGTCGAACAGCACGTCGCTCTTGACGGTGAATTCGGCGATGACCTTGCCGTCCTTCAGCGCCTTGCCTTCATAGGGACGCAGCTCGACCACGTCGCCCATGTTCATCTGCGCCACGTCGAGCTCGATCGGGAGCGCGCCCGAGTCTTCCATGGTGTTGTAGAAGATCGGCGCGATCTTGCCGCCGAGGCAGACGCCGCCGAAACGCTTGTTCGGCACGAACGGAATGTCTTCGCCGGTGAACCACAGCACCGAGTTGGTGGCGCTCTTGCGCGACGAACCCGTGCCGACCACGTCGCCGGCGTAGGCCACGAGGTGGCCGCGCGCGCGCAGGTCTTCGATGAACTTCACCGGGCCGCGCTTGCCGTCTTCTTCAGGGACGATGCCGGGGCGTGCGTTCTTGTGCATCGCCAGGGCGTGCATCGGAATGTCGGGACGCGTCGTCGCATCGGGTGCGGGCGACAGGTCGTCGGTGTTGATTTCGCCAGCCACCTTGAAGATGCTGACGGTGATGCTCTCGGGCACTTCGGGGCGGCTGGTGAACCACTCGGCATCGGCCCAGCTTTGCAGCACGCCCTTGGCGTGGACGTTGCCCTTGTCGGCCTTTTCCTTGACGTCGTGGAACTGGTCGAACATCAACAGGGTCTTCTTCAGGCCCTCGGCCGCCACGGCACCGACTTCGGCGTCGTCCAGCAGATCGATCATCGGGCTGATGTTGTAGCCGCCGAGCATGGTGCCGAGCAGTTCGGTGGCGCGGGCGCGCGAGAGGAATGCGCTCTTCTCGGTGCCATGCGCCACGGCTGCGAGGTAGCTTGCCTTGACCTTGGCCGCGTCGTCCACGCCGGCGGGCACGCGATAGGTGAGCAGCTCGAGCAGGAAGGCGCCGTCCTTTTCGTTCGCGCTCTTCAAGAGCTCGATCGCTTCAGAGGTTTGCTTGGCGCTCAGGGGCAGCGGCGGGATACCGAGCGCGGCGCGTTCGGCAACATGGTCAACGTAGGCTTGCAACATCTTCTTTTCTCCGGAAACTGGGCTGGCGGGCATGCAGCGCGGCAAGCAAGAGCCGCGCCGCATCCCTGGTGGGGGCTCTTACTTCTTGGCCGGATCGGCGCCTTCGAAAAGGCTCTTCGGCGGGTTCTTCTTCATTTCTTCGGCAAAGGCGACCTGGGCGGCCGTCTGGCATTCGTCGGCGATGCGCAGGCCCGCCTTCTGGTTCATCAGCATGGACTTGTTGCCCAGCTGGAGCCACATGGCGCCGGCACGCGGGTCTTCCAGGCGGATGGCGCCGGTGCGGCTTTCGACCGGGTGCATGCGGTACTTCAGGCCCTTGGTGGTCACGTTGAAGAAGCCGGGCTTCTTTTCGTCTTCTGTCACGGTCACGTCGGCGCCGAGTTCGCACTGGGCCTTGCCGGTGGACACGCGCTTGGCGACTGCCAGGTCGGCGTCGGTGAGGACGACGTTGGTTTCGTCGGCGATCGGCGTGACTTCCTCGACAGCCTTGGCCGCCTTGCGGGTGACCTGGCGCTTGGGCGGCGCCTTCTTGGCTTCGGTGGACTTGGCGGCCGGCTTGGCGGGCGCCGCAGTCTGTGCCATGGCACCGAACGGCAGAGCCAGGGCCAGTGCGGCGATCAGGGCAATTTTCTTCATGTGTGGGTTTCCTTGAGGCTGGGTTCGAAGGTTTCGTTTCAGGAGGCCGCGACTGCAAACCAGGCTTTCGCCTCGGGGGGCAACGCGCGCCCTGTTGCGTGGGCGCGCGTCAGGACCTGCCAGAAATGGCGGTAGCTCGCGCGGTCGTGCAATGTGCCATCAATTTGTGTCGGCGCCCAATCCGCAGCGGCGGCTTTTGCAATGATTTGTGTAGCAATCTGGATTTGTGCCTCATCGGGCGCAAACGCCTCCAGGATGGGGCGGATCTGGTTCGGGTGGATGCTCCACATCCGCGTGTAGCCGAATTCGGCCGCCGCCTTGCGGGCCGCGACGCGCATCGCGTCGGTGTCGTTGAATTCGGTCACCACGCAGTGCGAAGGCACCTTGCCGTAGGCATGCGCCGCCGAGGCGATGGCCAGCTTGGCGCGCACCACCAGCGGGTGGGTGAACTGGCCGGCCGCACCCATGCCATCGGAGGGAATGGCGCCGGCATGCGCCGACACGAAATCCATCAGGCCGAAGCTGAGCGACTGCACGCGCGGATGCGCGGCGATCTCGAAGGCGTTGTGCACCGCCAGGGGCGATTCGATCAGCACGTGCAGCGGCAGCGCATCGGCATCGGCCGCTTCGAGCGCGGCGACGGCCTGCCACACGTCGGCCACCGATTCGACCTTGGGCACCATGAGGTGGCTCAGGCGCTGGCCGGCGCGTCCGGCGATGGTGATCACGTCGCCGGCAAATGCGCGGTGATCGACTGGGTGCACGCGCACGCCGACACGCATGCCGGGCCTGGCGGCGAGCGCCAATTCAGTGACCAGCGCGGCATGTTCCGCCTCGCCGCCCACCGGGGCGCCGTCTTCGCAATCGAGGGTGACGTCGAACACGCAGGCGCCGAACTCCTCGGCCATCTCGGCCTGCAGCGCGAGGCTCTTCTTCATGCGCGCTTCGACGCCGCTGTAGTGGTCGCACACGGGCAGCGTCACGGCGCCGGCTTGCGCGCCCAGCAGCACTTCACCCGGATGGACGGCCTGGGTCATGCTTTTTTCTGCGCCACGATGAACATGCGCGGGAACGCGAGCAGCCGCTTGCCGTCGGTACGCGCCGGGTAGGCCTCGTTCACGCGGCGCTCGTATTCGGCGAGGTAGCTCGCCTGCAGGTCGGGCGGCAGCCGGTCGACGAAGGGCTTCAGGCCCGTGCCGCGCACCCATTCGACGATGGACGCGGCATCGGCCATGCGGTGCTGGTAGATCGTGTGCCAGACATCGACGTTGGCGGCATGCGGCGCCAAGAGGTCGTAGTAGCCGCCGAGCGGCAGCAGCTGGGTGCGCAGCCGGTCGGCATCGCCGATGGGCTCGGCCCAGGGCGCTTCGGCCGCCAGCGCGCGCATCAGGCGGTGCGTGGGCTCCTGGCGGTTGTCGGGCATCTGGACGGCGAGCACGCCGCCCGGGGCCAGCGCGTCGAACAGGCGCGGGATCAGCGTTTCGTGATCCGGCACCCATTGCAGGGACGCGTTGGCGTAGATGAGGTCGGGCGCTTGGTCTTGCGGCGCCCAGGTCGCGATGTCGCTCAACTCGAAGCGCGCACCGGGCAGGCGCTCGCGCGCGCTGACCAGCATGGCTTCGGAGTTGTCGGTACCGAGGGCTTTTGCCTTCGGGAACCGGTTGACCAGCAGCTCGGTGGAGTTGCCCGGCCCGCAACCGAGGTCGACCACGCGGTCGGCTTCGGCCAATGGCACCCGCGCCAGGAGTTCCTGTGCGGGTCGTGTGCGCTCGTCCTCGTAGCGACGGTAGAGCGCGGGGTTCCAGTCGAGCATGCGGGGCTGGCCTTGCTTACAGCAGGTGGGCCACGCCGGCGCGTTCGCCTTCGAGTTCTTCGAGGGTCTTGTTGATGCGCTCCTGGCTGAATGCGTCGATCTCCAGGCCTTCGACCAGCTTGTACTCACCGTTTTCGCAGGTGACCGGGAAGCCGAACATCACGTCCTTCGGAATGCCGTACTGGCCGTCCGACGGAATGCCCATCGTGACCCACTTGCCGTTGGTGCCCAGGGCCCAGTCGCGCATGTGGTCGATGGCGGCGTTGGCAGCCGAGGCGGCCGACGACAGGCCGCGGGCCTCGATGATCGCCGCGCCGCGCTTGCCGACGGTCGGAAGGAACGTGTTGGCGTTCCATTCCTGGTCGTTGATCAGCTTGGCGACGCTTTCGCCGTTGACGGTGGCAAAGCGGTAGTCGGCGTACATCGTGGGCGAGTGGTTGCCCCAGACGGTGAGCTTCTCGATGTCGGCCACGGCCTTGCCGGTCTTGGCGGCGATCTGGCTGGCAGCGCGGTTGTGGTCCAGGCGCAGCATGGCGGTGAAGTTCTTGCGCGGCAGGTCGGGTGCGCTCTTCATGGCGATGTAGGCATTGGTGTTGGCGGGGTTGCCGACCACCAGCACCTTGACGTTGCGGCTGGCGACGGCGTTCAGGGCCTTGCCCTGCGCGGTGAAGATGGCGCCGTTGACGGCCAGCAGTTCGGCACGTTCCATGCCTGGGCCGCGGGGGCGCGAACCGACCAGGAGGGCGTAGTCGGCGTCCTTGAAGGCGGTCATCGGGTCGCCGTGGGCTTGCATGCCGGCCAGCAGCGGGAAGGCGCAGTCGTCCAGCTCCATCATCACGCCCTTGAGGGCCTTCTGGGCTTTCTCGTCGGGGATCTCGAGCAGTTGCAGGATGACCGGCTGGTCCTTGCCGAGCATTTCGCCGGATGCGATACGGAACAACAGGGCGTAACCGATTTGACCGGCGGCACCGGTGACGGCAACGCGGACGGGCTTTTTGCTCATGGGAAGACTCCAGAAGGTGATGAAACGGTGTCGGCGCTCTCGTGGGGCGCCAAGGTCCGACGGGGGAAACAGCGTCCCGCGGCGCGAGACCGGCCCGCATTTTAAGCCGATTCAATGAGCCTCGTCTTATGTCTTATATAAGATATCCTCTGGGGGTCCGCCACGGCGCACCCCACCGCTGCCATGAACACCCCCACGCCTCTCGACGAGCCCCCTACGCCGTCCTTCAGTCCGCTCTACCAGCAGATCAAGACCTTGATCCTGCAGAGCCTGCAGGCGGGCGAGTGGAAGCCGGGCGAACCCATTCCGAGCGAGATGGACTTGGCCGTGCGCTATCGCGTGAGCCAGGGCACGGTGCGCAAGGCCATCGACGAGCTGTCGGCCGAAAACCTGGTGGTGCGCCGCCAGGGCAAAGGCACCTTCGTCGCCACGCATGCCGAGCAGCATGTGCAGTACCGCTTCCTCAAGCTGGTGCCCGATGCCGGCGACCCGAACACCGAAGGCCCGGCCGAACGCACCATCGTCGACTGCAAGCGCCAGCGCGCATCGGCCGACGTGGCGCGCGCGCTCGGCCTTCGCACCGGCGACGCCGTGCTGCAGGTGCGCCGCGTGCTCGCCTATGCGGGCGTGCCGACCATCCTGGAAGACCTCTGGCTGCCCGGCACGCCCTTCAAGGGACTCACGGCCGAGCGGCTGCGCGCATGGCCCGGCCCGATGTACTCGCTCTTCGAAACCGAGTTCGGCGTGCGCATGGTGCGCGCCGAAGAAAAGATCCGCGCCGTGCTGCCCGATGCGGAGCAGGCCCTCCTGCTCGACGTGACGGCGCAGATGCCGCTCCTGAGCGTCGAGCGCGTGGCGCACACCTACCACGACATGCCGATGGAGCTGCGCCGCGGCCTCTATCGCACCGACACGCACCACTATCGCAATCAGCTCGGCTGACAGCGCCCGGACATGGACCATCGATTCAATCGCCTTGCATCGCCCGCACACCGCGCGCAACATGCTCCGAAGTCAATAGCAACCCACTGCCGCAGTGCGCCGACTCGGACGCGACCGATGCGCGATGGTGCATTGCAATAGAATTTTGCGTTGTTTGCATTTCCGCAGAAGAAACAAAAGCGTTCGCTCTCAGAACAAGCCAACAAGTCACAAAGCCACGAAAGCATCCCCTCAATGACAGAGCTTGCAACTCCCCCCCGGCCACCGCGTCGCGAATTCCGAAACATCAATGCCTTCACCGATCTCACGACCTATCGGCTCCCGCCGGCCGGCATCGTGTCGATCCTGCACCGCGTGAGCGGCGTGCTGATGTTCCTGCTGCTGCCGTTCATCATCTGGATGTTCGACACCTCGCTCTCATCGGACTATTCGTTCGCCAGATTCAAGGCCGCATTCAACAGCGGCCTTGGTTTCGTTCCGGGTTGGTTTTTCAAGCTGGTGGCACTCGCGCTCATCTGGGCTTACCTGCACCACTTCATCGCGGGCCTGCGCCACCTCTGGATGGACGTGAGCCATGCGGCCGTGACCAAGGAATTCGGTCATACCTCGGCCGTCGTCACGCTGGCACTGAGCGTCCTGCTCACCGTGGTGCTCGGCGCCAAGCTGTTCGGCCTGTACTGAGAAGGAGCCACCCATGTCTGTGAATTACGGCTCCAAGCGCATCGTCGTCGGCGCGCATTACGGTTTGCGCGACTGGCTCAGCCAGCGCATCACGGGCGGCCTGATGGCGCTCTTCACGATCATCCTGCTCGCGCAGCTGATCTTCTCGCGCGGCCCCATCGGCTACGACCTGTGGGCCGGCATCTTCGCCGCGCAGTGGATGAAGGTGCTGACCTTCTCGGTGATCGTCGCCCTGCTCTATCACGTGTGGGTCGGCATGCGCGACGTGTGGATGGACTACGTCCAGCCCGTCGGCATCCGTCTCGCGCTGCAAATTTTCACCATCGTCTGGCTTGTCGGTTGTGCGGGTTGGGCCATTCAAGTGCTTTGGAAGATCTGACCTGACATCCCCACCATGACCTACACAAAAGAACAAATCACCAAGCGCAAGTTCGACGTCGTGATCGTCGGCGCCGGCGGGTCCGGCATGCGCGCATCGCTGCAACTGGCGCGCGCCGGCCTCAACGTGGCCGTGCTCTCCAAGGTGTTCCCGACGCGCTCGCACACCGTCGCCGCGCAAGGCGGCGTGGGCGCATCGCTCGGCAACATGAGCGAGGACAACTGGCATTACCACTTCTACGACACGATCAAGGGCTCCGACTGGCTCGGCGACCAGGACGCGATCGAGTTCATGTGCCGCGAAGCCCCGAAGGTCGTGTACGAGCTCGAGCACTTCGGCATGCCTTTCGACCGCAACCCCGACGGCACCATCTACCAGCGTCCGTTCGGCGGCCACACGGCCAACTACGGCGAGAAGCCCGTGCAGCGCGCCTGCGCCGCGGCCGACCGCACCGGCCACGCGATGCTGCACACGCTCTATCAGAAGAACGTCGAAGCCCGCACGCAGTTCTTCGTCGAATGGATGGCGCTGGACCTCATCCGTGACGACGAAGGCGATGTGGTCGGCGTGACCGCGCTCGAAATGGAAACCGGCGACCTGCACATCCTGCAGGCCAAGACCGTGCTGCTGGCCACCGGCGGCGCGGGCCGCATCTTCCAGGCCTCGACCAATGCCTTCATCAACACCGGCGACGGCCTGGGCATGGCGGCGCGCTCGGGCATTCCGCTGCAGGACATGGAGTTCTGGCAGTTCCACCCGACCGGCGTGGCCGGCGCGGGCGTGCTGCTCACCGAAGGCTGCCGCGGCGAAGGCGCCATCCTGCTCAACAGCAACGGCGAACGCTTCATGGAGCGCTATGCGCCCACGCTGAAGGACCTGGCACCGCGCGACTTCGTCTCGCGCTCCATGGACCAGGAAATCAAGGAAGGCCGAGGCTGCGGTCCCAACAAGGACTACGTGCTGCTCAAGCTGGACCACCTGGGCGCCGACACCATCCACAAGCGCCTGCCTTCGGTGTACGAGATCGGCGTCAACTTCGCCAATGTCGACATCACCAAGGAACCGATTCCCGTCGTGCCGACCATCCACTACCAGATGGGCGGCATCCCGACCAACATCAACGGCCAGGTCGTCATCCAGAAGGGTGAAGAAAACAGCGCCGTGGTGAACGGCCTCTACGCCGTGGGCGAATGCTCCTGCGTGAGCGTGCACGGCGCGAACCGCCTGGGCACCAACTCGCTGCTCGACTTGCTGGTGTTCGGCCGCGCGGCTGGCAACCACATCGTCGAATTCAACGACAAGCTGAAGGAACACAAGGACCTCCCGAAGGATGCGGCCGACCGCACGCTGGAGCGCCTGAACCGCCTGGAATCGACCACCACCGGCGAATACGCACAGGACGTGGCCGGCGAGATCCGCGCCGTCATGCAGCAGCATGCCGCGGTGTTCCGAAAGCAAGCCTCGATGGACGAAGGCGTGGTCAAGATCGCCGCCGTGCGCGAGCGCGTCAATGCGATCGGCCTGAAGGACAAGTCCAAGGTGTTCAACACCGCCCGCATCGAAGCGCTGGAAGTGGACAACCTGATCGAAGTGGCGCAGGCCACGATGGTCTCGGCCGCAGCCCGCCGCGAATGCCGCGGCGCCCACACGGTGGAAGACTACGAACGTCCCGCGGACGATCCGGTGTCGCCGCTGGGCCGCGACGACGTCAACTGGATGAAGCACACGCTCTGGTACAGCCAGGACAACCGCCTCTCGTACAAGCCGGTCAAGCTGCAGCCGCTCACGGTGGCCTCGGTTCCGCCGAAGGTCCGCACGTTCTAAGTCACGGCTCACAGTCAGCCAAGTAAAAGCATTCACAAGGTCACCACGATGAAGCGCACATTCCAGATCTACCGCTACGACCCGGACAAGGACGCCAAGCCCTACATGCAGACCATCGAGATCGAACTCGACGGCCACGAACGCATGCTGCTGGACGCCCTGATGAAGCTCAAGGCGCAAGACCCGACGCTGTCGTTCCGCCGCTCCTGCCGCGAAGGCGTCTGCGGCTCGGACGCGATGAACATCAACGGCAAGAACGGCCTGGCTTGCCTTACCAACATGCTCACGCTCAAGGGCACGATCGTGTTGAAGCCGCTGCCGGGCCTGCCCGTCATCCGCGACCTGATCGTGGACATGACGCAGTTCTTCAAGCAGTACAACTCGATCAAGCCGTACCTGCAGAACGACAACGTGCCGCCCGAAAAGGAGCGCCTCCAGTCGCCCGAAGAGCGCGAAGAGCTCAACGGCCTGTACGAGTGCATCCTGTGCGCGAGCTGCTCCACGAGCTGCCCGAGCTTCTGGTGGAACCCCGACAAGTTCGTCGGCCCGGCCGGCCTCCTGCAGGCCTACCGCTTCATCGCCGACAGCCGCGACGAAGCCACCGCCGAACGCCTGGACAACCTGGAAGACCCGTACCGCCTGTTCCGCTGCCACACGATCATGAATTGCGTGGACGTGTGCCCGAAGAACCTGAACCCCACCAAGGCCATCGGCAAGATCAAGGAATTGATGGTGCGTCGCGCCATCTGATCCTTCTTCAAGAAATCACCATGCAAACCGCCGACGAACTCCAGCAGCCGCTCAGCGAACGTGCGCTGAGCAAGCTGAAATGGCGTTGCCGGCGCGGCCTGCTCGAAAACGACCTGTTCATCGCCCGCTTCTTCGAGCGGCACGAATCCCACATGACCAACGGTCAGGCGGGAGCGATGGAGACATTGATGGACCTGTCGGACAACGATCTCCTCGACCTTTTGCTGCGCAGGAAGGAGCCCGAGCCCGAATGGGCCGGTGCCGAGGTGGTCGCATTGCTGCAATTGATGCGCACCGACGGCGCCCAGCGCCCCGCAATCTCTCCTTCGTCCTGAATCCTCCTCTGAAAGTAAACCGAAATGAAAGCATCCGATACCAAGGCCACGCTGTCGTTCAGCAACGGCGGCGACAGCGTCGAACTGCCGATCTACAAGGGCACCGTCGGTCCCGACGTGATCGACATCCGCAAGCTGTACGCACAGACCGGCATGTTCACCTATGACCCGGGCTTCATGTCGACCGCCGCCTGCCAGTCGGCCATCACGTACATCGATGGCGACAAGGGCGAGCTGCTGTACCGCGGCTACCCGATCGAGCAGCTCGCGACCAACTGCGACTTCATGGAAACCTGCCACCTGCTGCTGTACGGCGAGCTGCCCGACGCGCCCAAGAAGGCCAACTTCACCAAGCTCGTGACGAACCACACGATGGTGAACGAGCAGATGCAGTTCTTCCTGCGGGGCTTCCGCCGCGACGCGCATCCGATGGCCATCATGACCGGCCTGGTGGGCGCCCTGTCGGCCTTCTATCACGACAGCACGGATATCAACAATCCCGAGCACCGCGAGATCGCAGCGATCCGCCTGATCGCGAAGATGCCCACGCTCGTGGCCATGGCCTACAAGTACACGATCGGCCAGCCGTACATGTACCCGAAGAACGACCTGAGCTATGCAGGCAACTTCCTGCACATGATGTTCGCCACGCCGTGCGAGGAGTACAAGGTGAACCCGGTGCTCGAGCGCGCACTCGACCGCATCTTCATCCTGCACGCAGACCACGAGCAGAACGCCTCGACCTCGACCGTGCGCCTGTGCGGCTCGTCGGGCACCAACCCCTTCGCGGCCATCGCGGCCGGCGTGGCCTGCCTCTGGGGCCCGGCCCACGGCGGCGCCAACGAAGCGGCGCTCAACATGCTCTACGACATCCAGAAGGAAGGCGGCGTGGAGAAGATCGGCGAGTTCATCAAGAAGGTCAAGGACAAGAACTCGAACGTCAAGCTCATGGGCTTTGGTCACCGCGTGTACAAGAACTACGACCCGCGCGCCAAGCTGATGCAGGAAACCTGCAACGAAGTGCTGACCGAGCTGGGCCTGGAACAGGACCCGCTCTTCAAGCTCGCCAAGGAGCTGGAAAAGATCGCGCTGGAAGACGAGTACTTCGTCTCGCGCAAGCTCTACCCGAACGTGGACTTCTACTCGGGCATCGTGCAGCGCGCCATCGGCATTCCGGTGCCGCTGTTCACCGCGATCTTCGCGCTGGCCCGCACGGTCGGCTGGATCGCCCAGCTGAACGAAATGATCGGCGACCCCGAGTACAAGATCGGCCGCCCGCGCCAGCTGTTCGAAGGTTCGCCCAAGCGCGATGTGAAGCCGATTTCGGCTCGCTGATCACCGGTCGCCTTCCGGTTTGAAAACAAAAAGCTGCCTTCGGGCAGCTTTTTTTTGGACCGCAGAATGACGATTCATCCAGCGCCCGCTGGATGCCACGCCAACCCTGCATGAAGGAGAAAAAGGAATGCCTGTTTTTCGACCCACGACCCGATGGCTCGCAAGCGCGTTGACCGGCGCCGCCGCGGCTCTCCTGTTCGGCTGCGCAGCGGCCGACACCCTCCCGGCGTCCTCCGATTCGGCGGAGTCCTTCGGGCCGCGACCGCAGATCGCACCCAAGGTCCTGATCATCAGCATGTTCGTGCCCGAAGCCCAGGTGTGGTGGGAGCCATTGAAGCTCACGCGCGAGATCAAGGTGCCGGGCCTGTCGGCCGACAACCAGTTGGTCCGGTGCAACGCCGATTCGGTGTGCCAGGTGACTACCGGCATGGGCCACACGAATGCCGCGACCTCGATCACGGCCCTGGTGTTCAGCGGAAAGTTCGATCTTTCGCGCACCTACTTCCTGGTCGCCGGCATCGCAGGCATCGACCCGCATGTCTCGACCATCGGCTCGGCCACGTGGGCGCGGTACCTGGTCGACTTCGGCATCGCGCACGAGATCGATGCGCGCGAAATGCCCTCGGGCTGGCCCTCGGGCTATTTCGGCATCGGCGCCAAGGACCCGGACTCGAAGCCCACCTTCGAATACCGGACCGAAGTCTTCAAATTGAACGAAAGGCTGCTGCAGAAGGCCCTGAGCCTGTCCGCCAGCGCGCCGTTGATCGACAACGACAAGGCACGCGCCTACCGCGCGCAGTACCTCGAACCGGCCGCCAGGACCCGTCCGTCGGTGCTGCAATGCGACACCGCCGCCGGCGACACCTACTGGCACGGCAAGTACCTGGGCGAAACCGCCACGCGCTGGGTGTCGGTCGTGACCGATGGGCAGGGCAAGTACTGCACGACCCAGCAGGAGGACAACGCAACCTACGAGGCACTGAAGCGGGGCTCACAGGCCGGACTGCTCGACCTGCAGCGCGTGGCGGTGCTGCGCACGGCTTCCAATTTCGACCGCCCGCATCCGAGGCAGACCGCCTATGACTCGCTCGCCGCCGATTCGGGCGGATTTCCACTGGCCACCGCCAATCTGGTGATCGCGGGTCGCCCGCTGGTCGATGCGATCGTCGGCAATTGGCCGGTCTGGCGCGCGGGGGTTCCTGCAAACTGACATGAAGAGCTCCCGCCGGGGCAGCTCTTCATGGCATAGGCCTCAGTCCCTCACCACTTCACGCGCACGCCCAGCGATCCGTTGATCGAGCTCTTGACCTTGGCATCGCCGCCCGAGGACCAGAGCTTGCCGACTTCGCCGTAGAGGCTGGTCGATTCACTCAGGGACAACGTGAAACCGCCCGCCAGTTCGGTGCTCGTGCCGCCGGTGGGTGCCGCGATGTCGGTCGTGGTCGCGCCGTTCACGAAGCGCGCGATGTCCGTGCCGCTCGAGGTCTTGTAGACGTTGAAGCGGCCGTAGGGTTGCAATGCGCCCATGCCCGTGTCGATCTGGCCCTTCACGCGCACGCCGGCTCGGGCGATCCAACCGCTGTCAGCCTGAGGCTGGACCACGGCGCCGAGGATGGCCGAGTTGCTCAGGTCCATGTGCTGGTGGATCAGCTGCAACTGCGGCTCGATGCGCCAGCCGCTGCCCCCTAGCTCGAACGACTGCCCCACTTCGATCGACCCCAGCAGGCTGTTGCCCTTGCCTTCCACACCGCCCGAAAGATTGGGCTGCACGGTGTAGCGATGGCGACCCGACTGCACCACGGCATCGGCATAGAAGCCGCTGTCGCCGGTGTAGGTGCCGTAGATGCCCACGTACTGGCTGCGCAGGTCGTTGCGGCCGGTGCGCAGGTTGTTCACGCCACTCGCGAAACCGTTCACCGTTGCATCGCCGTCGAGCTGGCCGACGTAAAGGCCCGCGCGCCAGTTCGGCGTGGCCAGCAGGTCGGTGCCGGCCTGGAAGCCCGTGAGGCGTCCCTTGCTGGTCGGCGAGACGGTGCCGCCCTGCTGGACGTCGATGTCGGTCGAGAGCACGCGTGCCCAGGCGCGGCGGTCCGAGCCGGTCGGCGTGGGGGCCGTGCCCTTCACGTCGTCGTCGCCCACGCGCTTGCGCAGGTCGCCCAGCATCGCGAGATTGCCCTGGCGCAGCTGGCTCGGCAGCGCCGCATAGAGCGAGGCTTCCACGCGGTACGCAGGCAGCGTCGGCGATGCCGATGCGGAGCCCGGTGCCGGGTCGGTGCGCAGGTACCAGCTTTCGCCGGCGCCGCTGGCATCGGCCGCGTACAGGCGGTACTCGTAGGCGCCCGCATCGACATGGCCGCCCGCG
The DNA here is from genome assembly GCF_900115685.1 of Variovorax sp. 770b2. GTDB lineage: Bacteria > Pseudomonadota > Gammaproteobacteria > Burkholderiales > Burkholderiaceae_C > Variovorax. The sequence goes on from NZ_FOXJ01000001.1 coordinate 3,279,643, forward strand.
AGTGCAAACGCGTCCTTGGTCGTCTGTGCCGTCGTGGTCGCGCCGTTCTGCGCGCCGATGATCTCCACCCCGTTGCCGATGGTGCGCGCACCCAGGCCGCCGAGGTTGGTGACCTGCACGGTGGTCTTGCCGGTGGCCGCGCCGCCGTTGATCACCAGCCGGTCCGACGGACCGCTGCCGCTGTTCAGCGCCGTGGCCAGCTTCAGCACGCCGTTGTTGCCGACGTAGTTGCCGTTCACGGTCAGCGTGGCGCCCGGCGCGGTGCCCGCGAGGGACACCGTGCCGCTGTTGGCGAGCGAGGCGACCGTCTGGCTGAAGCCCGCGAGATCGAGCGTCGCGCCGGCCGCCACGCTGTGCGCCGAAGCGGCGCTGAGCGTGTTGGCCGCGCCCGCCTTCAGCGTGCCTTGTGCCACGTTGGTCGCGCCGGTGTAGCTGTTGGCGCCCGACAGCGTCAGCGTGCCCGTGCCTTCCTTGGTGATGAAGCCGCCACCGGTGATCGCACCAGTCAGCGCGCCATTGAAGGCGCCGGTGTCGATGACCGGATCGTTCTGGCCCGTGAGCTGGATCGCGTTGGCGATGGTCAGGCCATCGGCGTTGAAGCCCAGCGTCGTGTCGTCGTCCATCGACAACGCGCCCGTGCCCAGCGCCTCGTTGTGGCCGACGTTCAAACGCCCTTGATGCAGCACCGTGCCGCCCGTGTAGGTGTTGGCGCCCGACAGCGTGAGCGCGCCGGTGCCGACCTTCACCACCGAGCCGCCCACGCCCGAGATCACGCCCGAGACTTCCGTGTCGGTGTTCAGCCCGCCGGTGGTCAACGCCTTGGCGCCCAGCAGCACCCGGCCCGCGCCTTCGAGCGAACCGATGGTGATGCCGTCGGTGCTCATCTTGCTGATGCGCACCGTGCCTCCTGCCTTGTTCACCAGCGTTGCCTGGTCGGCCTTCGCGTTGTCGAAGAAGTCGACGACGCCGCCGGTCTCGTTGACCAACGTCGCCTGTCCGGCCGAGCCGTTGTCCAGGAAGTCGGTATGGCCGCCCGCGTAGTTGGTGATGCGAGCCTTGCCGGCGGTGGCGTCGTTCCACACCGTCGTGCCGCCGCCGCGGTTCTCGATCGTCGCGTTGCCGGCCGTTGCAGTGCCCGAGAAGGTCACGTTGGCGTCGGTGGCGGTAACCAGCGTCGCGCTGCCGGCCGAGCTGCTGTCCTTGAACTCGACGAAGCCGCCGTTGACGATGCCGTCGCGCGCGGCCGTGGAAATGTGCAGGCTGCCTGCCTCCGCGGTGCCGCTGAACGCGAGCCCCGCGCCGCCCGCCACGAACACTGGTCCGGTGCCCAGCGCACCGGTGATGCTGGCGTTCACGGTGCCCGCATCCACCTGCGTGCCGCCGCTGTAGCTGTTGACCGCCGCGAGTTCGAGCTCGCCCGTGCCGATCTTGCGCACGCTGCCGGTGCCGCTCATCGTGCCGGCGTAGGTGCCGTTCGTCGCCTGGTCGAAGGTGACCTTCGCGTCGTTCACGATGTCGCCCTGCAGGCTGGTGGTGTTGCCCTGCAGCACGCCGGCCTTGACGGTCGTGCCGCCCGTGTAGGTGTTGGCGCCGCCCAGCACCAGCGTGCCGAAGTCTTCCTTGGACAGCCCGCCCGTGCCGGTGATGGCCGAGTTGATGGTGGCCGTCATGTTCGCGCCGGCCGCCATGCCGTCGCCCACGCGCACCACGGTGCTGGCGCCGCTGATGTTGAGCGCGTCGCCCTGCACCACGTAGCCGTCGGCCATGAACTGCGCGCCGCCGATGCTGACCGTGCCGCCCGACTTGTCGACCGTCACGATGCCGCCCGTGCCGCCGAACATGGCGAACTGGTCCTGCTTCCAGGATGCGTTGAGGGTGCCGTCCATGTCGGTCCAGCCGTCGCCCGGCGCGCCCACGCGCCAGGTGCCGGAGCCGCCGTTGGCCGCGCCGTTGTTGTAGTCGGCGCCGGTGCCGCCGTCCCAGAAGTTGAGGCTGAAGCCGGCGCGGTTCACCAGGTTGACCTGCTTGGCGATCGAGGTCTGCACCGACAGGTCGCTCGCCACCGTGCCCAATGGCACCGTGCCGACGTTCAGCCCGTTGTCGGTCAGCGAACCGGTGTACGTGATGAGGCGATAGAGACCGGGCCCGAACGTACCGCCCGAGGATTCGGCGACGTTCAGCGTGCCGTCCAGCGTGAGGTTGCCGGTCACGTTGATGAGGTCGTTGAGCGGTCCGCCCACCTTGCCCGCCTGGCCCAGTTCGTAGCTCAGGATCGAGCCGCCGCTCAGCGACAGCGCGCCGGTGTTCAGCGCGCCGGGGCTGTTGCCCGCGGCCAGCGTGCCGCCGTCGGCGATGTCGACCGCGCCGGCGATGGTGCCCGCGCCGCCCAGCGTGCCGCCGTTGCCGACGAACACCGTGCCGGTGCCGGTCGCGCTGCCGGTGGCGTTGTTCACGCGCAGCGTGCCGGCATCCACGAAGGTCGAGCCCGTGTACGTGTTGCCGGCGGTGAGTTCGAGCGTGCCGGTGCCGCGCTGCACCACGATGCCCGAGCCGTCGATGACGCCGCCGAAGCTCAGCGCGTCGGAGCGGTTGAAGGCCAGTTCGCTGTTGTTGGTGATGTTGCCGGCGATGCTGCCGCTCTTGTCGCCGTTGCCGATCTGCAGCGCGCCCGCACTGACCGTGGTGCCGCCGGTGTGGGTGGCGTCGCCGGTGAGCGTCAGCGTGCCGGGGCCAGCTTGCGTGAGCGTGCCCGTGCCGCCGATGTTGCCGGCGAAGTCGACCGCGTCGCTGCGGTTGAACGCGAGCGCACCGTTGTCGATGACGTTGCCCGAGATCGTGCCGGTGGCGGCGCCGTTGCCGATCTGCAGCGAGGTGCCGGTCGCGACGGTGGTGCCGCCCGCGGCGTCGGTTGCCTGGAGACTGCCCGTGACGACCGCGCCCTTCGAGACGTCGAGCGCGATGTTGCCCGCCACGACGTTGCCGGTGACGGCGAGCGCCTTCGCGGTGGTCAGGGCCAGGTTCGCGGCGGTGAAGTTGCCGAGCGCGTCGATCTGGTTCGCACCGTCGAGCGTGGCGTCGCCCACCGCGCTGCCGGAGAGCGAGGCCGCGGTGATGACGCTGCCCGCGCCCTGCGTGATCGTGCCGGCCGAAACGAGCGCCGTGGCCGTGCCGCTGACCGCGCCGTTGATCGCCAGGTTGCCGGCGGTCGTGGTGAGCGCAACGCTCGCACCGCCATCCACCGGCCCGGTGACCGTCAGCGACTTCGCGTTGTTCAGGCTGAAGCCGGCGGCCGTGAAGGCGCCGAGCGTGTCGATCTGGTTGGCGCCGGTCAGGGCCGTGCTGCCGGTCGAGCTGCCCGTCAGGGTGCCGGCCGTGACGACGCTGCCCGCGCCCTGCGTGAGCGCGCCGAGCGAATTGAAGTTCGCGCTGCTGCCGGCCGCCACGTTGCCGTTGATCGCCAGCGAAGCGGCGTTGTTCAGGCTCAGGCCGTTGGCCGTGAAGTTGCCGAGCGTGCCGATCTGGTTCAAGCCGTTCAGCACCACGGCGCCGGTGGCGCCGCCCGTCAGCGTGGTGGTGGTGATCACGCCCGCCGTCTGGGCGATGTTGGCACCGCCGTTCAGGCTCAGTGCGCCCGAGGCGCTCACGTCGCTGCCCAGCGTGATGCCGTCGCGTGCGGTGAGCGAAACGGCGCCGCCCGAGAGGGCGTTGTTCACTGCCAGCGCGCCGCCGTTGGCGGCCAGCGTCAGCGCGGCGGTGCCGGTGTCGATGGACGCGGAGGGCAAGGTCAGCGTGCCGCCGGCGACGAGGCTCACGCTGCCGTTGGTGCCATTGGTGAGCGATGCGACGTTCAGGTTGTCGACGTCGGCCAGCGAGATGCTGCTGCCCGACACGGTCACCGCACCGACGAAGTTGTTGGCGGGGTTCGCGAGCGAGACGGCGCCTGCGCCTGCGGTCAGCGTGCTGGTGCCCGCGACGGTCAGCGCGCCGGCCTGGACGATGTTGCCGCCGTTGCTGGTCGCATCCAGGGAAGCCGCGGCGCCGCTGCCCAGGTTCAGCATGCCCTTGCTCGTGGCCGTCAGCGCGCCCGTGTTGAGCGTGCCGAGCGTCAGCGCATTCGCATCCATGATCGTGGTCTTGCCGCCGGTAAGGGACAGCGCGCCGCCGAAATCGTTGCCCGCGTTCGCCAGCATGATCGTGCCTGTGCCTGCGTTGACCGTGCTCGCGCCGGCCACGTTCAACGCGCCGGTCTGCGAGATGGCGCCGTTGCCGCTGGTCGCATCGATCGATGCCGCGACGCCGCTGCCCAGGTTCAGCGCGCCGTTGCTCTGAACGGTCAGCGCGCCGGTATTGAGCGTGCCGAGCGTCAGCAGGTTCGCGTCCCTGATCGACGTCGCACCGCCGGTCAGGTTCACAACGCCGATGAAATTGTTGCCCGCGTTCGCCAGCGTGATGGCATTGGTGCCCGCGTTGATCGTGCTCGCGCCCGTGACGTTCAATGCACCGGTCTGCGTGATCGCGCCGGTGGCGGTGGCCCCGAACGTGCCCGACACGTTGCTCGCGCCCAGCACCAGCGCGGCGCCGTTTCTGATCTGGACGTTGCGCCCGGTCGTGCCGACCGCGCCGGCGAAGTTGTTGGCGGCCTGGTTCAGCGTGATGTCGGCGTTTCCGGCGTCGAGCGTGGTGGTGCCTGCGACGCTCAGTGCGCCGGTTTGCGTGATGAGGGAGTTGCCGCTGGTCGCATTGATCGATGCCGCAACGCCGCTGCCCAGGTTCAGCGTGCCGTTGCTGCGAACTGTCAGCGCACCGGTATTGAGCACGCCGAGCGTCAGGGCGTCCTCGTCCCGGATCGAGGTCGTACCGCCCGTCAGGCTCACGACACCGCCAAAATCGTTGTTCGCGTTCGCCAGCGTGATGGCGTTCGTGCCGGCGTTGATCGTGCTCGCGCCGTCGACGGTCAACGCACCGGTCTGCGTGATCGCGCCGACGGCTGTGGCTGCGAACGTGCCGGTTGCGGTGCTGGCGCCCAGCACCAGGCCGGTGTTGTTTGCCAGCGCCACGTTGCGCCCCGTGAAGGTCACGGCGCCCGCCAGCTTGTTGGTGGCCTGATTCAGCGTGATGTCGGCAGTGCCGGCGTTCAGCACGCTCGTGCCGGCCACGTTCAGTCCGCCGGTCTGCGTGATGGCCGAGTTGCCGCTGGTGGCATCGATCGATGCCGCAGTGCCGCTGCCCAGGTTCAGCAAGCCGTTGCTGCGAACGGTCAGCGCGCCGGTCGCGAGCGTGCCGAGCGTCAGGGCGTTCGTGTCCCTGATCGAGGTCGTATCGCCCGTCAGGCTCACGGCGCCGCGGAAATCGTTGGTCGCGTTCGCCAGCGTGATGGCGCCGGTGCCCGCGTTGATTGCGCTCGCGTTCTGAACGACCAGTCCGCCCCCGACAGCCTGGGTGATGGCGCCGCCGTTGCTGTTGGCATTCAACGAATTGGCGGTGCCGCTGCCCAGGTTCAGATTGCCGTGGCTGGTGACCGTCAGGGCGCCGGTGCCGATCGTGCCGAGTGTCAACGCATTCAGGTCGTTGATCGCGGTGGTGCCGCCCGTGAGGTTCACGGTGCCGCCGAAGTTGTTGTTCGCGTCCGTCAGCGTGATGGCACCCGTCCCTGCATCCAGCGTGGTCGTGCCGGTCACGCCCAGGGCGCCGGTCTGGGTGATGGCACCGCCGTTGCTGCTGGCGCTCAGCGAGGTCGCGGTGCCGCTGCCCAGGTCGAGCGCGCCGTGGCTCGTGACGGTCAGCGCGCCGGTGGCGAGCGTGCCGAGCGTGAGCGCGTTCACGTCGTTGATCTGGGTCGTGCCGCCCGTGAGGGACACTGCGCCGCCGAAGTTGTTGTTCGTGCTCGTCAGGGTGATGGTGCCGGTGCCCGCGTTGATCGCGCTCGTGCCCGCGACGACCAGTGCGCCGGTCTGGTTGACGTTGCCGTTGTTGCTGGCGGCGTTCAGTGAAGCCGCCGTGCCGCTGCCCAGGTTCAGGTTGCCGTGGCTCGTGACCGTCAGCGCGCCGGTGATGGCGAGCGTGCCAAGCGTCAGCGCGTCCACGTCATTGATCGCCGTCGCGCCGCCCGTGAGGTTCACCGCGCCAACGAAGTTGTTGTTGGCGTTGGTCATCGTGATGGCGTTGGCACCCGCGTTCACCGACAGGGTGCCGTTGCCGCTGAAGGTGCCGCTCATCGTGAGCGCGCCGTTCGAGACGATGTTGCCGTTGCCCGCGAGCGCCACGTTGCGCGCGCTGGTGAAGGCGCCGGTCGTGCTCAGCGTGGCGCCGTTGTTCAGCGTGACCCCGCCGGCCGCCCCGCCCAGGTTCGCATCGGCCGTCACCTGGACGGTGCCGTTGTTGATGAACGTGCCGCCGGTGTAGCCGTTGGTGCCCGAAAGCGTCAGCGTGCCGCCACCGCTTTGCGTGACGCGGCCGGTGCCGTTGATGGTGCCCGCAAAGGTGATGCCATTCGACCGGTTGAAGGTCAGCGCCGCGTTGTTGGTGACGTTGCCCGCAAGGCTGCCCGTGGTGCCGCCATTACCGATCTGAAGGGTGCCGCCCGAGATCGTAGTGCCGCCGGTGTAGGTGTTGGTGCCGGTCATCGTCGTGGTGCTGGCGCCCGATTGCGTGACCGAGCCGGCGCCCGAGATGTTGTAGGCCGCCGCGGGGTTGCCGCCGGAGGCGTAGACCACCTGGCCGTTGGCATTGACCGTGATGCCGCCAGCCGTGGTCAGCGAACCGGCCGTGATGGTCAATGTGCCGGCGCCGCCTGCGCCGCCGGCGCCCCCGCGCCCGCTGCCGGTGCCGCCGTTGTAGCCGCCGACCACGATGCTCGCGGCCGACAGGTTGCCGCCCGAGAGCGTGACGTTTCCGGTACCGCCCGCGCCGCCCGCGCCGCCGGGGCCATTGCCCGTGCCGCCAGCGCCGCCGCCGCCCGCGCCGCCGATCAGCAGCGCACCGTTGATGGTCGTCGCGCCGCCGCTGACGTTGAGCACGCCGGCACCGCCGGCGGTGCCGGCGGTGCCGCCGTTGAAGCCGCCCCCGCCGCCGCCGCCACCGCCGCCGCCGCCCACCGCGACAGAGCCAGTGATCGTGCTGTTGCCGTTCGTGATGTTGCGCGTGGTCGTTCCGCCCGCCAGGTTGCCGGTGGGGGTGCCTACCAGCGCCGCGCCGCCCGCGCCCGAAGTGCCTCCACCGCCGTTGCCGCCGGCACTGCCGCCGTTGTTGCCCGCACCTCCGAGGCTGTTGAAGTCGCCAACCCCAGCCGCGCCCGCGCCGTTGCCGACGCCGCCCGCTCCGCCGCTGTCCGAAAACGTCGTCAGGCCTGCGCCGCCACCGCCGGCACCGAACCCGCCGCCACCGCCACCTGCACCGCCACCGCCGCTGCCGCCGCCGCCGCCACCGCCGAAGCCGCCAGCCCCGCCGGCCTTGCCGCCGTTGGCGCCGCCTCCAGCGGCACCGGCGGTACCGATGACCTGGTTCTGCGCCCAAGCGGGCGCCACGAGCCCCGCGCCGGCCACCGCGACCACGACCGCGGCCATCAAGCCGCTCAGCCGGAACGGCGTGCCGCCATCGCGCTCACCGTCCGGCGCCGCGCCGGCGCGGGACGAACGCTGCGGTTTCCCCCGCGCCGTGGCGATTTCCGAGACGGCGACCCAGGCGCCAAGCGAGTTATTCCAAAGACTGCGGAAAGAAGTGTTCATGACGACTTATTTGTTACTTGGTAAACATTTGATCTACATCAGATTACGTCGAGTAACAAAAATGGGCCATCACCTGAATTAGCTATATAGGCCTCATTTGTGGTGCGATCCACACGCCCCTCATCGCTGATCGCCACCCCAGACATCTCGGATTGAGATGCAAGAGACACAAAAACGGGGAGAAAATGCAATTTCCCATCGCCAGCCGCGATGCCCACGACCCATGACCACCTCCGAACGCAACTTCGCCCGCCGCATCGACCTCACGTCGCTGCAGCTGTTCGTGGCCGTGTGCGAGCTGGGCAGCATCGGGCGCGCGGCGGAGCGCGAATTCATCGCGGCCTCGGCCATCAGCAAGCGACTGTCGGACCTGGAGGCCACGCTCGGCACCACGCTGCTCTACCGGCACGCGCGCGGCGTGGACCTCACGCCGGCGGGCGAAAGCCTCCTGCACCACGCCCGCTCGGTGCTCTACAGCCTGGAGAAGATGCAGGGCGAGCTCAGCGAATACGCCGATGGCGTGCGCGGCCACGTGCGGGTGCACGCCAACATCTCGGCCATCGTGCAGTTCCTGCCCGAGGACCTGGGCGTCTTCACCCGGGCGCACGAGGCCATCAAGATCGACCTGGAGGAGCACCTGAGCAGCGAGGTGATCCGCGCGGTGCAGGAAGGCGCGGCCGACCTGGGCGTGTGCCACGTGGCCGGTGGCGCGGGCGAGCTGCAGAGCCTGTCGTACCGGCACGACCGCCTCGCGCTGATCGTTCCCACGGGGCACGCGCTGGCGTCGCACGGCGCCGTCGACTTCATCGACTCGCTGGACTTCGACCACGTCGGCCTGCACACCAACAGCTCGATCTACGTCGCGATGCACGAGGCGGCGCTGGGCGCCGGGCGCAGCGTGAAGCTGCGCATCCACGTCACCGGCCTGGATGCCATGTGCCGGATGATCGAGAACGGCCTGGGCATCGGCGTGATGCCGCAGCGCGCCTTCGAACTCATGCAGAACGGCATCGGCCGCGGCCTCGTGAGCGTCACGCTCAACGACGCCTGGGCGGCGCGCGAGATCCGCCTGGTGGCACGCGACTTCTCCACCCTGCCGGTGGCGGCGCGCACGCTGGTGAACCACCTGCACGCGGCGGCTGATTCAGCCGATCCGGCCCGTCCGGCCCAGGTCCATCCAGCCGAAGGCACCGCCCCCCTCGCGGCACGGGCCGCATAGACAGACAATCCATTTCCCCACGAAAGACAAGAGACCGACATGGCACGCACGCTCTACGACAAGATCTGGGACGAACACGTCGTCCACACCGAGGAAGACGGCACCGCGATCCTCTACATCGACCGCCACCTGGTGCACGAGGTGACCAGCCCGCAGGCCTTCGAGGGCCTCCGCGAAGCGGGCCGCAAGCTCTGGCGCATCAGCTCGGTGGTGGCCACGGCCGACCACAACACGCCGACCACCGGCTGGGAGCGCGGCTACGAAGGCATTGCCGACCCGACCAGCAAGGAGCAGGTCACCACGCTGGACAAGAACATTGCCGAATTCGGCGCCGCCGCGTTCTTTCCGTTCCTGAGCAAGCGCCAGGGCATCGTGCACGTGATCGGCCCCGAGTCGGGCGCGACGCTGCCGGGCATGACGGTGGTCTGCGGCGACTCGCACACCTCCACGCACGGCGCGTTCGGCGCGCTCGCGCACGGCATCGGCACCAGCGAGGTCGAGCACGTCATGGCCACGCAGACGCTGCTGGGCAAGAAGGCCAAGAACATGCTCGTGAAGGTCGAGGGCAAGCTGCCGCTCGGCTGCACCGCCAAGGACATCGTGCTGGCCATCATCGGCAAGATCGGCACCGCCGGCGGCACGGGCTACACCATCGAATTCGCGGGCTCGGCCATTCGCGACCTGAGCATGGAAGGCCGCATGACGGTCTGCAACATGGCCATCGAAGCCGGCGCACGCGCCGGGCTGGTGGCGGTCGACGAAAAGACCATCGCCTACATCAAGGGCCGCCCGCTCGCACCCAGCGGCGTGGAATGGGACCAGGCCGCGGCCTACTGGCGCACGCTGCAGTCCGACGCCGGCGCGGTCTTCGACGCCGTGGTCGAACTGGACGCCGCGCAGATCCCGCCGCAGGTCACCTGGGGCACCTCGCCCGAAATGGTGGTCGACATCAACGGCCGCGTGCCCGATCCCGACAAGGAAAAAGACGCGAGCAAGCGCGGCGCCATCGAGCGCGCGCTGGTCTACATGGGCCTGGAGCCGAACAAGGCGATGAACGACATCTTCATCGACAAGGTGTTCATCGGCTCGTGCACCAACAGCCGCATCGAGGACATGCGCGAAGCCGCCGCGGTGGTGAAGAAGCTTGGCCAAAAGGTCGCCAAGAACGTGAAGCTCGCGATGGTCGTGCCCGGTTCGGGCGTGGTGAAGGAACAGGCCGAGCGCGAAGGGCTGGACCTCATCTTCAAGGCCGCGGGCTTCGAATGGCGCGAGCCCGGCTGCTCGATGTGCCTGGCGATGAACGCCGACCGGCTCGAGCCGGGCGAGCGCTGCGCATCGACCTCGAACCGCAACTTCGAAGGCCGCCAGGGCGCCGGTGGCCGCACCCACCTCGTGAGCCCGGCCATGGCCGCCGCTGCCGCCGTGCACGGCCACTTCGTCGACGTGCGCACCTTCGCCTGATCTGGAGACATCACATGCAGAAATTCACCGTGCACAAGGGCCTCGTGGCCCCCATGGACCGAGAGAACGTCGATACCGACGCGATCATTCCGAAGCAATTCCTCAAGTCGATCAAGAAGACCGGTTTCGGCGTGAACCTGTTCGACGAATGGCGCTACCTGGACGCGGGCTTTCCGGGCCAGGACCCGACAACGCGCAAGCCGAATCCGGACTTCGTGCTGAACCAGCCGCGCTACGCGGGCGCCTCGGTGCTGCTGGCGCGCAAGAACTTCGGCTGCGGCTCGTCGCGCGAACACGCGCCGTGGGCGCTCGACCAATATGGCTTCCGCGCGATCATTGCGCCGAGCTACGCGGACATCTTCTTCAACAACAGCTTCAAGAACGGCCTGCTGCCGATCGTGCTGTCCGAAGCGCAGGTCGCGCAGCTGTTCGACGAGGCGCTGGCCTTTCCCGGCTACACGCTGACCATCGACCTGGAGCGCCAGGTGGTGGTGAAGCCGGACGGCGGCGAGCTCGCGTTCGACGTGCAGGCCTTCCGCAAGTATTGCCTCATCAACGGGCTGGACGACATCGGCCTCACGCTGCGCCACAAGGACAAGATCAAGGCCTTCGAGACCGAGCGCCTGGCGCAGAAGCCCTGGCTCGCGCACACGATGATCTCGTGAGCGACCGCATTTCTTTCGCATTCCATCCTCATTCAAGCTTCAGACCAACTTATGAAAATCGCAGTTCTCCCGGGTGACGGCATCGGCACCGAAATCGTGGCGGAAGCCGTCAAGGTGCTCGATGTGCTCGACCTGAAGTTCGAGATGGAGTCGGCATTGGTCGGCGGCGCGGCCTACGAGGCGCACGGCCATCCGCTGCCCGAGTCGACGCTCAAACTCGCCAAGGAATCGGACGCGGTGCTGTTCGGCGCAGTCGGCGACTGGAAGTACGACAAGCTCGACCGGCCGCTGCGCCCCGAGCAGGCCATCCTTGGCCTGCGCAAGAACCTGGGCCTGTTCGCGAACTTCCGCCCGGCCATCTGCTACGAGCAGCTGGTCGACGCTTCGAGCCTGAAGCCCGAACTGATCTCGGGCCTGGACATCCTCATCATTCGCGAGCTGACCGGCGACATCTACTTCGGCCAGCCGCGCGGCCGCCGCACCGCGGTGGACGGACACTTCCCGGGCGCCGAGGAAGCCTTCGACACGATGCGCTACTCGCGCCCCGAGGTCGAGCGCATCGCGCGCGTGGCCTTCGAAGCGGCCCGCAAGCGCAGCAAGCGCGTGACCAGCGTGGACAAGGCGAACGTGCTGGAGACCTTCCAGTTCTGGAAGGACATCGTGACCGAGATCGGCAAGGAATATCCGGACGTCGAGCTCGACCACATGTACGTCGACAACGCGGCCATGCAGCTGGTGAAGGCGCCCAAGAAGTTCGACGTGGTGGTCACCGGCAACATGTTCGGCGACATCCTTTCGGACGAGGCGGCGATGCTCACCGGCTCGATCGGCATGCTGCCCTCGGCCTCGCTCAATTCGAGCAACCAGGGCCTGTACGAGCCGAGCCACGGCAGCGCGCCCGACATTGCCGGCAAAGGGGTTGCCAATCCTTTGGCTACAATCCTGTCCGCTGCCATGATGCTCCGCTTTTCACTCAACCAACCCGAAGCTGCCGACCGTATCGAGTCGGCGGTCAAGGACGTGCTGGCCTCCGGCCTGCGCACGGGTGACATCTGGTCAGAAGGTACGAAGCGCGTCGGCACCCGCGAAATGGGCGACGCGGTCGTTGCAGCAATCACCAAAAAGACGATTACCGGCTAACCGCAGCCCGCTTCGTCACGCCCCTCCCCGGCTCGACGAGTCGGGGGCAAAAAAGACAACTTTTTCTTTTTTCATAAGGGCAAACTGAAATGGCGAACGCATCTCAACCTCTGGTCGGCCTCGTAGGCTGGCGCGGCATGGTCGGCTCGGTCCTGATGGACCGCATGCAGGCCGAAGGCGACTTCGGGCTCATCGAGCCGGTCTTCTTCTCGACTTCCAACGCCGGCGGCAAGGCCCCGGCGATGGCCAAGAACGAAACCGCGCTGAAGGATGCGAACGACATCGACGCACTGAAGAAGTGCGACATCGTCATCACCTGCCAGGGCGGCGATTACACCAGCGAAGTCTTCCCCAGGCTGCGCGCCGCCGGCTGGACGGGCCACTGGATCGACGCCGCCTCCACCCTGCGCATGCAGGACGACGCAGTCATCGTGCTGGACCCGGTCAACCTCCCCGTGATCCAGAACGCGCTCACCAACGGCGGCAAGAACTGGATCGGCGGCAACTGCACCGTGAGCTGCATGCTCATGGGCGTGGGCGCCCTCTACAAGGCCGGTCTGGTCGAGTGGATGACCAGCATGACCTACCAGGCGGCCTCGGGCGGCGGCGCGCAGCACATGCGCGAGCTGCTGACCCAGTTCGGCACGCTCAACACCGAAGTGCGCGCGCTGCTGGACGATCCGAAGTCGGCCATTCTCGAAATCGATCGCAAGGTGCTGCACAAGCAGCAGAACCTGAGCGCCGCCGAAACGGCCAACTTCGGCGCCCCCCTCGGCGGCTCGCTGATCCCCTGGATCGACAAGGACCTGGGCGATGGCATGTCCAAGGAAGAGTGGAAGGCCGGCGCCGAAACCAACAAGATCCTCGGCCAGGGCGCGGGCTTCGGCACCGCCGCCGTGCCGGTCGACGGCTTCTGCGTGCGCATCGGCGCGATGCGCTGCCACAGCCAGGCACTGACCTTCAAGCTCAAGAAGGACGTGCCCGTGGCCGACATCGAAGCGCTGATCGCCGCCGACAACCCCTGGGCGAGCGTGGTGCCGAACACCCGCGAAGCGACCCTGAAGGACCTGACGCCGGTGGCGGTGACGGGCACCATGAACATTCCGGTCGGCCGCATCCGCAAGCTGGCGATGGGCCCCGAATACGTGGGCGCCTTCACCATCGGCGACCAGCTGCTGTGGGGCGCCGCGGAGCCGCTGCGCCGCATGCTGCGCATCCTGCTCGAGGCCTGATGCGGGCTGCTCAGGCCCTTGAATCCCGGATTGTTGCAGTTTGGCAACGAAAAGTGTGTTCGTAAGTATGCGCGCACTGGGTAGAACAGGCGCATTGCCTTGTCAGTCCGGAGTGATGATGCTAACGTCCTCTTACAAATTCTGGGCCTGAGCCGCCCCTATCAGCATGACAAGACATCTGTTGCCCGCGGCCCGCCCATCGGCCGTTCGCCCCTCCCCGTCCTCCAGCGGTTGGCGCCTCTCCATCCTGGGTGCGGCAGCCGCCGTGGCCCTGGGGATGGCCAGCACCGACGCCAGCGCTTTCACGCTGGGACAGCTGAAGGTGCAATCGGCGCTGGGCGAACCGCTGCGCGCCGAGATCGACGTGACCGAAATCGCCGCTGCCGAAGCGGACGGCCTGAAGATCAACATCGCCACCGCCGAAGCCTTCAAGAACGCGGGCGTTCCCTACAACTCGGCGCTCAGCGACGTCAAGGCGACGCTGCAGCGCCGTGCAGGCGGCCAGTACGTGGTGCGCCTGAGCGGCAGCCGCCCGCTGAGCGACCCGTTCATCGACCTGTTGCTCGAAGCCAACGGCTCCTCGGGCCGCATCGTCCGCGACTACACCGTGCTGCTCGATCCGCCGGTCACGCGCCAGGCCCAGGCGGCCGCCAGCACGCCGATCGCCCCTGTGGCGCCCCAGATCAGCGCCCCGGTCGAGCGCCCCGCCGTCGCGGCAGCCCGCGCACGCCGTGAGCGCGCTGCGGCCGCAGCGTCTGCAGCACCGCCGGTCGCCGCCGCGCCGACCCCGGCAGCCCCCGCCGCTGCGCCCGCGGCAGTTGCAGCCACCGCCCCCCGCGCCAGCGGTGGCGGCGAGCAGGTCACCGTGCAGCGCGGCGATACCGCCAGCAAGATTGCCGGCGCCCACAAGCCGGCCGACGTGTCCCTCGACCAGATGCTGGTCGCCCTGCTGCTCGCCAACCCCGATGCGTTCATTGGCGGCAACGTCAACCGCATGAAGGCCGGCGCGGTGCTCGATCTGCCGGGCTCGACCGAAGCCAACGCCGTTCCCGCCGCGGAAGCACGCCGCACGGTCACCGCGCAAAGCCGCGACTTCGGCAGCTACCGCCAGCGCCTGGCCGAGAACGCGCCGACATCGAACGTCGCCGCCGCCAGCCGCAAGGCCTCGGGCAAACTGCAGGCCAATGTCGAAGACCGCAACGCGGCCGCCAGCGCACCCGACAAGCTCACGATCTCGCAAGGCAGCGCCTCCACCCGCGCGGCCGACGAAAAGCTCGCGCAAGCCCGCCAGGCGCAGGAGAGCAGCAACCGCGTGGCGGAGCTGTCCAAGAACATCAACGATCTGAACAAGATCAAGTCCGGCGCTGGATCGTCGGCACCCGCCGCGGCGGCAGCGCCGGCGCCTGCCGCACCGGGAATCCCCGTTCCAACGCCTTCCACCAGCGCCACGACGTCGCCGCCAGCCGCCGCCGCACCGGCGCCAGTGGCGGCTGCGCCCGTCCCGGCACCTGCGGCACCCGCTCCTGCGGTGGCAGCCGCCGCACCGGCCGCACCCACGCCGGAAGCGACAGCTGCTGCACCCGCTGCCGCCGAACCCGCCGTCGCGCCTTCGGCAACGGAGGCCGCCGCCGTCCCCGCAGCAGCAGCCAGCGCCGCAGTTGCAGCACCGGCTCCCGCTCCGAAGGCTGTGGTCAAGGCCGCTCCGCCGCCGCCGCCGGAACGCAGCTTCTTCGAAGAACTGCTGGACAACCCGCTGATGCTCGCCGGCGCCGCGCTGATCGCGCTCCTGGTCGGCTTCCTGCTGTACCGCGTGCTGGGTCGCCGGCGCGAGGAAATGAGCGAAAGCGTGTTCCTCGAGAGCCGCATTCCGAAGGACTCGTTCTTCGGCGCCAGCGGCGGCGAATCGGTGGACACCAAGCACCGCGGCGACTCCACCGTCTCGTCGCTGTCGTACTCGCCGAGCCAGCTCGATGCGGGCGATGTCGACCCCGTCGCCGAAGCCGATGTCTACCTGGCCTACGGCCGCGACCTGCAGGCCGAGGAAATCCTGCGCGAAGCGCTCCGCCTGAACCCGGACCGCACCGCCATCCACTTGAAGCTGCTCGAAATCCACGCCAAGCGCCGCGACGTGCGGGCCTACGAAGGCCTGGCCACCGAAGTGCACAAGCTGACCGGCGGCGCGGGTTCCGACTGGAACCGCGTGGTCGACATGGGCAAGGACCTCGATCCGGGCAATCCGCTGTACGAATCGGGCGCCCCCCGCAGCGCGAGCCAGGCCGAAACGGCCGCCTTCGCAGGCGCACTGGCATCCGCCGCCAAGCCGCCTGTTGCCGCAGTGCCGACGCCCGTTGCACCGCCGCCGATCGCCTCGGCCCCGCCGCCGGCCTTCGTGCCCTCGGTGGCACCGCTGGATTTCGACCTGGACCTGAGCCAACCGGTGCCACTGGCACCGGCACCAAGCCACGCACCGGTCGGCGCCAGCCTGCCCAAGTCGGCTTATGCACCCGCCCCGACGACGGCACGCCCTGCCGCGCCGCTGTCCAACGGTCACGCGGCAACGCCCGTCGATCTGGAGAACGATTTCGACACGGCCCCCGGCGCCTTGACCCCCAACACCGTGCCGTCGAGCCTGGGCGATGCAGAGCACAACACGCGTCCGGCCATGCTGCGCAATGCGCTGCCTGCCGATTCGGGCTTCATCGAGTTCGACATGAGCGCACTGGCAGGCCTGCCGGCCCGCTCCAACGGTGCCGCCGAACCGGCACGCGCCGCCAGCACGCTCGACGACGAAGGCGAAGACAGCCCCCACGCCGTCAAGCTCTCGCTCGCCCGCGAACTGCAGGCCATCGGCGACGTCGAAGGCGCGCGCTCGCTGGTCGAGGAAGTCGAAGCCGAAAGCGCTGGCGACCTCAAGTCGCAAGCCAAGCAACTGCTCGCGGAACTGCGCTGAGCCCTTGCTGTTTCCTTTCCTGAATTCGTGAGGCTGGCGCTCGGCATCCGCTACAACGGCCAGGCGTACGAGGGCTGGCAGAGCCAGCGCTCAGGGCGCACGGTTCAGGACAAGCTCGAGGCCGCCCTCGCGAAGTTCGCCGCCGACCCATCGGGTCGCATCGGCACGCTGTGCGCCGGCCGCACCGATGCCGGCGTGCACGCGCTGATGCAGGTGGTGCACTTCGACACCGACATCGAGCGCGAGCCCTTCTCCTGGATGCGCGGCACCAACCGCTTCCTGCCCGACGACATCGCGGTGCAGTGGGCCCAGCCGGTGCCCGACGAATTCCATTGCCGCGCCAGTGCCCTCGCGCGCCGCTACCTCTACGTGCTCTCGCAATCGCCGGTGCGGCCGAGCCTGGATTCGGGCCGCGTCGGCTGGTCGATGCACCCGCTCGATGGCGAAGCGATGCGCAAAGCCGCCACCGTGCTCATCGGCACGCATGACTTCAGTTCGTTCCGCGCCTCGGCCTGCCAGGCCAAATCGCCCGTGAAGAACCTGCGCCGCATCGAGATCACGCGGGTCGGCGAAGGCGAGCGATGCCGTTGGCACTTCGAGTTCGAGGCCGACGCCTTCCTGCACCACATGATCCGCAACCTGATGGGCTGCCTCGTGCGGATCGGTCGCGGCGACGAGCGGCCCGAGTGGATCGCCGAGGTGCTCCAGGCGCGCAGCCGCAAGGTCGCGGCGCCCACCTTCTCCGCGGACGGCCTGTACTTCCTCGGCCCGTTGTACGACGCCAGGTGGGGTCTGCCGGCCGAGGCCACGCTCCAGGCCGGCGGTGCTCCTTATGATGGTCCGCCATGACGTCATCGCCTCCCCGCACCCGCATCAAGATCTGTGGCCTCACGCGTGAGGCCGACGTGGATGCCGCGGTCCAGGCCGGTGTCGATGCCGTCGGTTTCGTGCTCTATGCCCAAAGCC
Source organism: Variovorax sp. 770b2 (assembly GCF_900115685.1). Lineage (GTDB taxonomy): Bacteria > Pseudomonadota > Gammaproteobacteria > Burkholderiales > Burkholderiaceae_C > Variovorax. The sequence goes on from NZ_FOXJ01000001.1 coordinate 3,297,000, forward strand.
CCCGCGCCATCACGGCTGAACGTGCCGCCGAACTCGCCTCGCGACTGCCTCCTTTCATCACGCCGGTGCTCCTCTTCGTGAACGAGGATGCTCCCAAAGTCATAGCGTCACTCGCCCGCGTGAAGGGCGCCATCGCGCAGTTCCACGGTGAAGAGACGTCCGGACAGTGCGAGGAAGCCACCGGCCCGGGACGCTTTCGCTACATGCGCGCCGCCCGGATTCCGCTGGGGGCTGCCGGGGCCGGCTTCGACCTCGTAAAATACGCTTCCGATTACTCCCACGCCCAGGCCATCCTGCTCGACGCCCATGTCGAAGGTTATGGCGGTGGCGGCAAGGCTTTCGATTGGTCACTTCTTCCACCCGCCGTCGACGCTCACCTCGTCTTGAGTGGTGGGCTCACACCTGCAAACGTGAGCGATGGCATTCGCATCCTGCGGACACGCTGCAAGACGCTGTCCGTTGATGTGAGCTCGGGCGTCGAAATCGACGGCCCGGGGAACAAGGGCCTGAAGGACGCCGGCAAGATCCGGCAATTCGTCGCCGCAGTCAGGGCGGCAGACGCCTCGTCCTTCTCCAGTTAGCCGCCGCACCCGATCGTCATTCGGGCTGCGGCCCAACGATCGAGAACCATGCAAAGCAATTTCCAGGATTACCAGCAACCCGACGCCACCGGCCACTTCGGCAACTACGGCGGCACCTTCGCGAGCGAAACGCTCACCCACGCGATCAACGAACTGCGCGACGCGTATGCAAAGTTCAAGAACGATCCGGCGTTCCTCGCCGAATTCCACTACGAGCTGAAGCACTTCGTGGGGCGCCCCTCGCCGATCTACCACGCCGCGCGCACCAGCCGCGAAATGGGCGGCGCGCAGATCTACCTGAAGCGCGAAGACTTGAACCACACCGGCGCGCACAAGATCAACAACGTGATCGGCCAGGCGATGCTCGCGCGCCACATGGGCAAGCCCCGCATCATTGCCGAGACCGGCGCCGGCCAGCACGGCGTGGCGACGGCCACGATCTGTGCGCGCTACGGCCTCGAATGCGTGGTCTACATGGGCAGCCAGGACGTGAAGCGCCAGAGCCCCAACGTCTACCGCATGAACCTGCTCGGTGCCACCGTGGTGCCGGTGGAGTCGGGCAGCAAGACGCTGAAGGACGCGCTCAACGAGGCGATGCGCGACTGGGTGACGAACGTGGAAAACACCTTCTACATCATCGGCACCGTGGCAGGCCCGCACCCCTACCCGACGATGGTGCGCGACTTCCAGAGCGTGATCGGCACCGAGTGCATCGAGCAGATGCCCGCCATGCTCGCGGCCGACGGCATCACGGGTGAAGCCGAGGGCAGGCAGCCCGACGTGGTGGTCGCCTGCGTGGGCGGCGGCAGCAACGCGATCGGCATCTTCCACCCCTACATTCCGTTTGCCGGCACCCGGCTCATCGGCGTGGAAGCGGCGGGCGAAGGCCTGGACAGCGGCAAGCACGCGGCCTCGATCCTTCGCGGCAGCCCCGGCGTGCTGCACGGCAACCGCACCTACCTGCTGCAGAACGAAGACGGCCAGATCACCGAGACGCACAGCATCAGCGCCGGTCTCGACTACCCCGGCGTCGGCCCCGAGCACGCGTACCTGGCCGACATCGGTCGCGCCGAGTACGTCGGCATCACCGACGTCGAGGCGCTCGAGGCCTTCCACTACCTGTGTCGAACGGAGGGCATCATTCCCGCGCTCGAATCCAGCCACGCCGTGGCCTACGCGCTGAAGCTCGCGAAAACCATGCGCCCCGACCAGTCGATCCTGGTGAACCTCTCGGGCCGCGGCGACAAGGACATCGGTACCGTGGCCGACCTGTCGGGCGTCGATTTCTACGACCGGCCCTCGATGCGCGGCCTGAGCGTGAAGGGAGGCAAGTGATGAGCCGCATTGCCGCAACCTTCAAGACGCTCCAGGCGCAGGGCCGCAAGGCCCTGATTCCCTACGTCACCGCCGGCTTCCCCTTCGCCGACATCACGCCCGAGCTGATGCACAGCATGGTCGAGGCGGGTGCCGACGTGATCGAGCTGGGCGTGCCCTTCTCCGACCCGATGGCCGACGGCCCCGTGATCCAGAAGGCCGGCGAGGCCGCGCTCGCACTGGGCATCGGCATGAAGCAGGTGCTCGCCATCGTGGCCGCCTTCCGCCAGAAGGACACGACCACGCCGGTCGTGCTGATGGGCTACGCCAACCCGGTCGAGCGCTATGACCTCGTGCACGGCAAGCAAGCCTTCATCCGCGATGCGGCGTCCGCCGGCGTCGACGGCCTGCTGGTGGTCGACTACCCGCCCGAGGAATGCGAGGCCTTCGCCGCCGACCTGAAGGCCGCCGGCATCGATCTGATCTTCCTCTTGGCGCCCACGAGCACCGACCAGCGCATGGCGCAGGTCGCGCGCATCGCGACCGGCTACGTCTACTACGTGTCGCTCAAGGGCGTGACCGGCGCGGGCCACCTGGACACCGAGGCGGTCGGCCAGATGATTCCGCGCATCCGCCAGCATGTGAGCATCCCGGTCGGCGTGGGCTTCGGCATCCGCGACGCGCGCACCGCGCAGGCGGTCGGATCGGCGGCGGACGCCGTCGTGATCGGCACCAGGATCATCCAGTTGATCGACGGGCAGCCGCGCGAGAAGGTGGTGCCCGCGGTGCGCGAATTCCTCGCCGGCATCCGCGAGGCGCTGGACGCCCTGCCGGCGGCTACCCCCAAGAATGAGGCTGGCCGATAATCTCGGTTGCCCTCACCCCAGCCCCTCTCCCCCAAAGGAGAGGGGAGCTAATTCCGGAGTCCTATGAGCTGGCTTGAAAAACTGCTACCCGCCAAGATCGCACAAACCGACCCTGCCGAGCGCCGCCAGGTGCCCGAGGGCCTGTGGATCAAATGCCCGGCCTGCGAGACGGTGCTCTACAAGACCGACCTGGAGCACAACCAGAACGTCTGCCCGAGCTGCAGCCACCACCACCGCATCGGCGCCCGCGCGCGCCTGGACGCGTTCCTCGACGCCGAGGGCCGCTACGAAGTCGGCCAGGAGGTGCTCCCCGTCGACGCCCTGAAGTTCAAGGACAGCCGCAAGTACCCCGAGCGGCTGAAGGAAGCGCTGGAGAACACCGGCGAGACCGACGCGCTGGTCGTCATCGGCGGCTCGGTCCACAGCATCAACGTGGTCGTGGCCTGCTTCGAATTCGAATTCATGGGCGGCAGCATGGGCAGCGTGGTCGGCGAGCGCTTCGTGCGTGGCGTCGAAACGGCCATCGAACAGAAGGTGCCCTTCATCTGCTTCACCGCCACCGGCGGCGCGCGCATGCAGGAGGGCCTCCTCTCGCTCATGCAGATGGCCAAGACCAACGCCTCGCTCACGCGCCTGGCGAAGAAGGGCCTGCCCTACATCAGCGTGCTGACCGACCCGACCATGGGCGGCGTGAGCGCCGGCTTCGCTTTCGTGGGCGACGTGGTCATTGCAGAACCCAAGGCGCTGATCGGCTTTGCCGGCCCGCGCGTGATCGAGTCGACCGTGCGCGTGACGCTGCCCGAAGGCTTCCAGCGCGCCGAGTTCCTGCAGACCAAGGGCGCGATCGACTTCATCAGCGACCGCCGCGAACTGCGCAAGACCATCGCGAGCACGCTCGCGATGCTGCTGCGCCAGCCAGCCGACGCGGTGAGCTGACCGCGCAGCGAAACGCGACAAGCCAAAGCAAAAGGGCCCAGGTGCAATGCACCCGGGCCCTTTTTGTTTGTTTGCTGCGACTCTCAAGTCAATGTGGCCTTGCCACTTGACTTGATCTCCCGCGGGGGGCGGGCTGGGCGCAGCCCGGCCCCGGGGGCGCTCAGAAAGTCAGTTGGTAGGCAAACACCAGCAGATTGCTCAGCACGATCGCGATCACCTGCAGCACCACGATAGCGGCCAGGGGCGACAGGTCCACGCCGCCGATCAGCGGGATGAAGCGGCGGAATGGCCGCACCAGCGGTTCGGCCAATCGGGAGATCAGGTCGAGCAGCATCGGCGACGCGCCCGGCACCCACGACAGCACGGCATAGACCACCAGGAGCGCGGTCAGCCCCGAGATCGCAAGCTGCAGCAACCCCACGAGCGACACCAGCGGCAAGGTGGCGATGCGGCCGAGGTTGCCGATCAGGAGCCACAGCAGCAGGAACTTCAGCATCACCAGCAGCCAGGCGGCGATCAGGCTCGCCAGGTCCCAGCGCTTGACCGCAGGCACGATGCGCCGCAGCGGCAGCACGATCCAGTCGGTGATCGCGAACACGAAACGCCCGAGCGGATTGCCGAACGGCACCCGGTGGTACTGCATGTACAGGCGCAGGAGGCAGGCGCCGCCGAGCAGGCCGACGATCACGTCGAGAAGGAACGAGGGTATCTGGTACAACATGTGGGTCTCAGGAGATGGGCGGCAACGAGCCCATTTTGGATCACAAGGCCTCCGGCCTCCCACGTCCCCTTCGGATTTCCATGCCTTTGCTCAGCGTCGTGCTTCCCACTTTCAACAGCGGCGAATTCGTTGTCGAAACCATCGCGTCCCTGATGGCGCAAAGCTTCACCGACTTCGAGTTGCTGATCATGGACGACGCGAGTTCGGACGGCACCTGGGAGCGCCTGGCCCGTCTGGACGACGCGCGCATCCGATTGCATCGCAACGCGGTCAATGTCGGGCTTCCGACCAACATGAACATCGCCATGTCGATGGCCTCCGGCAAGTACCTGGCCCGCGTGGATCATGACGATTGCGCCGCGCCCGAGCGCTTCGCGCTGCAGGTGGCCCTGCTGGAACGAGAGCCCTCGATCACCGTGGTGGGCAGCCAGCTGGAGCACTTTCACGACGAAGTCGGCATCACGATGCTGCCGTCGGACGACGCGACGATCAAGGCGCACATGGTCCAGGGCTTCGAGTACCTCGCGAACCAGAGCACGATGGGCCGGCTGGATTTCTACCGTGCGCACGCGCTGCGATTCGACCCCAATCTGTACGTGGTGGACGATCTGGGCTTCTGGATGGACTGCATGCTGCACGGCGCGCGCTTCGCCAACCTGCCCGAACCCCTGACGCGCTACCGTGTCCATGCGAACATGACCTCGCGAATCCTGCAGGCGGATCGGCTGTACGCCTCCAAGGACCGAATCTACCGCCGCTTTCTGCCGCTGCTGTTCCCACGCCTGAGTGGCCAGGAGTGCGAGCAATTGCTGATGCTGTACCGGCGTCAGGAAGACATGCCGCAAACACTGGCCTACATGGTGGACGTTCATCGCGCCGCCCGCAGTGCCCTCTCTCACATCGACACCCGCTGGGGGCAAAGCGAAAGCGGTTGCCGGCAATCGATCCTGAACTTGCTGAACAATGCGCGGCAAGGGTTCGAGACAAGAGGAATACTGCGCAACGAGCATGCGGAAATCCTCGATCTGATCTTTCAATCCCATTGACTTCGACGTTCTGCGACGAACCGCCCTGACGTGCAAATTCCGCTTTTTCCATTGGGGACGGTGCTGTTTCCCGGTGGCCTCCTTCCGCTGCGCATTTTCGAAGTGCGCTACCTCGACATGATCGGCAAGTGCCGCAAGGCCGATCTGCCTTTCGGCGTGGTCAACCTGACCCACGGCAGCGAAGTGCGAAAAGCCGGTGCCGACGCCGAAGGCTTTGCCACGGTCGGCACCCTGGCCAGCATCCGCGAGTTCGAGTCGCCGCAAAGCGGACTGCTGCAGATCGAGTGCGTGGGCACCCAGCGCTTTCGCATTCGGAGCACCGAACTGCAGAAGCACGGGCTGTGGGTCGCCGAAGTGGAAGCAGTGATCGACGACATCACGCTCGAAATTCCGGACGACCTCCAGCACACGGCCATTGCCTTGCGACGCCTGGTCGACACCCTCGAAGAACGCCGACGCGCGCAGGGTGCGGAAACCGTGCGCTTGCCCATCGGCGAACCCTACCGCTTCGACGACTGCGGCTGGGTGGCGAACCGCTGGTGCGAGCTGGTGCCGATGCAGCTCGAACTGCGGCAGCGGCTGATGGAACTCGACAGCCCCTTGATGCGGCTCGAGCTGGTCAGCGATCTGCTCGCACGCACGGGCATCACTGAATAGTCAGCTATATTTTTCGTAGCGTATCGCGCAGGATTGGCGGGCGCTGGCAGCCGGTCGTGCTCGAACCCGATCGGCTAAAATCACCGGCTCGCGCACGTTCCTGTTGCGCCTCACCCGTTCCTCATGTCCGATCACCTGACCCCTCCCATTCCTACGCCGGCTGCAACGCCCAATGCTGCGCCTGCCGTCGACGAAAACCAGCTCATCGCCGAACGTCGCGAAAAGCTCAAGCTGCTGCGCACGGCGCAGACCGAGGGCAAGGGCGTTGCGTTCCCGAACGACTTCAAGCCGAGCCACCGCGCCGCAGCGCTCGTCCAGGCGCATGGGGCCACCGAAACCGAAGCGCTCGAAGGCCAGGCTGTTGCCGTGAGCGTGGCGGGCCGGATGATGCTCAAGCGCGTGATGGGCAAGGCCAGCTTTGCCACCGTGCAGGACGCGACGAGCCGCATCCAGCTGTACGTGACGCGCGATGCGGTCGGCGAAGAAATCTACGCCGACTTCAAGCGCTGGGACCTGGGCGACATCGTGGGCGCCGAAGGTACCCTGATGAAGACCAAGACCGGCGAGCTCTCGGTCAAGGTGACGAAGCTGCGCCTGCTCACCAAGAGCCTGCGCCCGCTGCCCGACAAGTTCCACGGCATGGCCGACCAGGAGCAGAAGTACCGCCAGCGCTACGTCGACCTGATCACCGACGAATCCGCGCGCACGCGCTTCACCGCACGCAGCAAGGCCGTGAGCGCCCTGCGCGAATTCATGGTCGCCAACGACTTCCTGGAAGTCGAGACGCCCATGCTGCACCCCATTCCCGGCGGCGCGAACGCCAAGCCGTTCAAGACGCACCACAACGCGCTGGACCAGGAGATGTTCCTGCGCATCGCGCCGGAGCTGTACCTGAAGCGCCTGATCGTCGGCGGTTTCGAGCGCGTGTTCGAGATCAACCGGAGCTACCGCAACGAGGGCATCTCGGTGCGGCACAACCCCGAGTTCACGATGATGGAGTTCTACGCGGCTTACTGGAACTACCGCGACCTGATGGACTTCACCGAGACGCTGATCCGCACCATCGCCGACAAGGCCGTGGGCTCGCAGCAGCTCACCTACGGCGGCAAGCCCGTCGACCTGACACAGCCCTTCGAGCGCCTGACGATCCGCGAAGCGATCTTGAAGCACACCGACGCTGGCGATGGCGTGGACGATGCCGCATGGCTCGTCAACGCCCTGCGCAAGCTCGGCCTCGGCGAAGAAAAGGACAAGCTCTCGCAGCGCAGCCTGGCGAGCCTGCAGGTGATGTACTTCGAAGAGACTGTCGAAGAGAAGCTCTGGCAGCCGACCTTCATCATGGAGCACCCGACCGAGATCTCGCCACTGGCGCGCGCCAACGACGACCGCCCCGAGGTCACCGAGCGCTTCGAGCTCTACATCACGGGCCGCGAATTCGGCAACGGCTTCAGCGAACTGAACGATGCCGAAGACCAGGCCGCGCGCTTCAACGCGCAGGTGGCCGCCAAGGACAGCGGCGACGACGAAGCCATGTTCTACGACCACGACTTCGTGCGCGCGCTCGAATACGGCATGCCGCCCACCGGGGGTTGCGGCATCGGCATCGACCGGTTGATGATGCTGTTGACCGATTCGCCGAGCATCCGCGACGTGATCCTGTTCCCGGCGCTGCGCAGGGAGTCTTGAGCGTGCCCTCACCGTCGTCGCTGCCGACGATCGGCATCGACTTCGGCACCTCCAATTCCGCCGTGGCCTGCCGGGTCGACGGGGTGGCCCGCCTGCTGCCCATCGAAGGCACGGCCACCACGCTGCCGACCGCGATCTTCTTCAACGCCGAAGACCGCACCACGCATTTCGGCCGCGAGGCCGTCGCCCTGTACCTTTCGGGCGTCGAAGGGCGCCTGATGCGTTCGCTCAAGAGCCTGCTCGGCAGCGCGCTGATGCAGGAGAAGACGGCGGTGTACGACGGGCTCGTGAGCTTCGAGGACATCATCGCCCGCTTCCTGCGCGAGCTGGCGGTGCGAGCTGGGCGCGAGCTCGGCCGGATTCCCGAGCAGGTCGTGATCGGTCGGCCCGTTCACTTCGTGGACGACGATTCGAAGCGCGACGAACGCGCGGAAGAGAGCCTGCGCCATGCGGCGCGCGCGGCCGGTTTTCGCGACGTGGCTTTTCAACTCGAACCGATCGCGGCCGCCTTCGACTACGAGCAGCGCATCACGAAGGAATCGGTGGTGCTGATCGTCGACATCGGCGGCGGCACCTCGGACTTCACCGTCGTGCGCGTGGGCCCGGACCGGGCCGCGCGCACCGACCGCAGCGACGACGTGCTGGCCACCAGCGGCGTGCACATCGGCGGCACCGACTTCGACCAGCGCCTGAATCTCGACCGCGTGATGCCGCAGCTCGGCTTTCGCCACCACGGGCCGCAGGGCCGCGAGGTGCCGAGCAAGGTGTTCTTCGAGTTGTCGTCGTGGCACCTGATCAACTGGCTCTATGCCGCCAAGGCGGTGCGCCAGGCGAAGGAGCTGCGCACCAGCTATGCCGACACGCAGTTGCACGATCGATTGATGACAGTGCTGGAAGAGCGCCACGGCCACCGCATTGCCGCCACCGTCGAACAAGCAAAGATCGATGCCTCGGTGACCGACGCGCCCATCTCGATCGACCTCTCGTGCGCGGAGCCGGGGCTGGCGGCCACGCTTTCGCCCGCAGACATGGCGCAACAGCTTTCCGGTCAGCTCGAGAACGTGATTGCGAGCGCACATGCCTGCGTCAAGCGTGCGGGCCTGCGCAGCGGTGACCTCGATGCGATCTACCTCACGGGCGGCTCGTCGGCCCTGCGCCCTTTCCAGCACGCCTTGCGAAAAAGCTTCGCGGGCGTGAATCTGGTGGAAGGCGACCTGTTCGGCGGCGTGGCCACGGGCCTTGCCTGCGCCGCGCCTCAACGGCGCCGGGCATGAAATACCTGGCGGGCTATCCGGCGAGCCTGCGGGAACAGGTCGCGCAACTGATCGCACAAGACAAGCTCTCGGCACTGCTCAGCCAGCGCTATCCCGGCGGCGCGCACGACATCCAGTCCGACCGGGCGCTCTACGACTACGTGAGTGGGCTAAAGAACGACTTCATGCGCAAGGCCGAGCCGCTTGCCAAGGTGATGTTCGACAACAAGCTGCACGTGATCCGCAATGCATTGGGCACGCACACCACGGTCTCGCGCGTCCAGGGCGGCAAGCTCAAGGCCAAGCGGGAAATTCGGGTGGCCAGCTTGTTCAAGGAAGTGCCGTCGGAGTGGCTGCGGATGATCGCCGTGCACGAATTGGCACATATGAAAGAACGCGACCATGACAAGGCGTTCTATTCACTGTGCACGCACATGGAGCCCGATTACCATCGATTTGAATTTGACCTGCGTTTGTATTTGACGCACTTGGATGCGGGTGGAACGAAGCTCTGGGCGATAGATGCCCGCAACAGGCCTTTGATCGATCGATCAACATAAGTAAACTTTCGCGGCAAGGCGCACTTGGGGGAAGCCCGGTGCGGGCTTTAACTTGCAACTGCGCCACTCAACTCTTCATACATAGAAAACGCCATGTCGCACCCACAGCAATTGTTCTTTGTCGGCGCTATCAAACAGTTTCTCGGCGACCTTTTTCAGCACAAGAAGGTCTTGGAAATCGGCAGCCTGGACATCAATGGATCGGTGCGCACGTACTTCGAGGAGTGCGAATACATAGGGCTGGATGTTGGCGAAGGCAACGGCGTCGATCTGGTTTGCTACGGCGAGGACTACGGCGCCAAAGCCAACGAGTTCGATGTAGTGATCTCCTGTGAAGCCATGGAACACAACCCGGGATGGCGCAAAACCTGGCTCAACATGCTTCGGGTAGCCAAGGAATCCGGTCTCGTTGTGATGACTTGTGCATCCACCGGGCGCAGGCAGCATGGAACCACCGAGTACGCGCCGACCGATTCTCCGCTAACCATGCAGAACGACCAGAACTACTACAAGAATCTGGTCGAAGACGATTTCAAGGCCATCATCCCTTGCGACAGCTGGTTTTCCGTGTGGTCGTTCAACTACGACCACACGAGCCACGATCTGTACTTCTTCGGCTTGGGGAAAGAGGCGTCGCCAGAGCTGATTCAGAAGGCCAGTGAACTTCGGACCGCTCTTGCGGATTACTACTACAAGCGAAATGTCTTGGGTCTGCAGTAAACAACTGAGGCTGCGTGTGAGATGAGCCATCCAACGCCGCTGCATTTCACGTCGCTGGCGCCACTGCACATGGTGGACGATGTGGTCCAAACCTTCATCGTCGCGGCAAGAAAGCTGGGGTACGAGGTAAGCAGCGAGCGTGCCTCGTTGCGCGCCGATGCCATCAATATCGTGTGCTTCGCGCATCAGCTGCCGCCTGAGTCTCTGTTGGAGATCCGCACGAACAGCATCGTGGTGAATTTCGAACAACTGGTCTCAGGCTCCCAAGCCCACACGGAATCGTATCTGTCCCTGCTGAGAGCCCACTACGTCTGGGACTACAGCAAGACCAATCTGGCGCACTACGCCAAATTCGGCATCCCAAATGGGCATCATGTGCCGCTCGGGTATGAGGAAGAAGCTGCCAACACTCTGCGTCCGGATGACGTTCTGCCCGACGCACTGCAGGATATCGACGTGCTCTTTTTTGGTTCCTTGAGCCCGAGGCGCGAGAGGGTCATTCTCGCCATGAAAAAGAAGGGTCTCAACATTGTCTGCAACGACGGCTCCCTGTGGGACAACGTTTATCGCGACGAGCTCATTCGCCGGTCCAAGCTTGTGCTCAACATGCACTACTTCGACAACTCGCGCATTGTGGAGATCCCAAGACTCTCGATGCTTTTCCGGCAGCGCAAGGCCGTGCTTTGTGAACTCTACGGCGACAGCGAGATTTATCCCGAGTTGCGGCGAGTTGTCGCCGGCGCAGCCTACGACAACCTTGCAGATATGGCCGTACTTTTAGCAGGAGCCCCACAACTGCGTCAACGTCTGGAACATCTCGGTTTCGAGACCTTCAGTCGCCGAAGCCAGACGGCGATTCTGGGTCCGGCGCTCGATGATTTTTTTGCCTGGCAAAGCACGATCCTCGGTGCGTAGGCAACGCACGCTTAGTCAAAAAAACTCGACAGCTCGCGCGCGAGCGCCTCCAGTGCTTCCTGCGACATGTCTTCGATGGCCAGCGAAGCCCGAAGGTTTTCTGTGCCCTGAATCCCTTCGATGTGCGCGGCGCGGGAATTGGTATCGTGATGCAGATGGACCAATGGCGTGTGGAATGAATGCCAACGCAAGCCGAGCCGCCCGGCGCGGCGCAGCAGTTCATCGTCTTCGCCTCCCCATCCTTCGAGCCTTGCGTTGTAGCCGCCGACACGGATGTACTCCTGCTTCCTGAACAGCACGATGCCGCCGTTGGCACTCGCATACATCTCGTTGGCATCGGCTGGCAGAGGCTCGTTGTAGATCGAGGTGAAGCGCTCGTAGTCGGGCACCTCCATGAAACTCTGCTTGAGCGCCCCGGACACGTTGATGACGTTCCAGTAGGGGCAGAGCACGTCACTGTTCTGGCCGTCAAGCAATGCGTCGACGCAGTGCCGCAGGATCACCGGCCGCGCCAGCGAATCGGCATCATGAAAACAGATCACCGGACTACGGGACAACCGCACACCAACGTTATAGAGCATCGATTTGGGGAACGGGCCTCCATGCGGAATGAAGACGTGCCGGATCTTCGGGTCCTTCAACCGTTGCCAGTCAAAGCTCGGCAACGCCGCCGCCTCCATCAGCCACAGCCGGTAGTCGGAATAGGTATACGCCAGATGCGCCAGAACGGCGTATAGATTTTCGCGCCGCTCCTCATTGGCTTCCCGGTACGACACGATGATGTCGATGTCGCGCAGAGAGGTTTTTTCGATTTCCGCCATAGATCGTGAGTTCTCGCGAGAGGCTTCTTGAGGTCAGAAGGGCCGGAACAGCATCACGTTGTTCTCGTCCACCGGCTCCTTGTAGCGCGTGTCGCGAATGGTCAGTTGCACGGGCAGTTGCTTCTCTTCGGAGTAGTGATTGAAGATTCCCCCCGCGTTGGCCGCAGCTACGACCTCGGCCAGCCCCGGTCCGGCCCAGTTGTCGTGGCCCCTGAGCAGATAGAAATGCATCAGGCCGCATTGCTGATGCGCCCAGTAGTCGTGCCAGCCAAAGGAATCCGGGCGCCACAGCGAGTTGTGGCCCTCGAAGAACACGGCCCGGCTCATTGGCATGCATTCGGGCGTCGAGACGATGAGGTAGCGCGAGCGGTAGTTGAGGAACTCCAGCAGGTCCCGCCCTTGCGAGTGGAGCATGTGCTCGATGACGTCTCCCAGAATGACGATGTCATAGAGGTCATTGCCGCGCTCGTAGAGTTTGTCGGCGGTGATGGGGAGGATGTGGTGGTAGCCCACTTCGCGCAGTTGGGGAAATGCAGCCTCGTCGCATTCGAGCGCCGTCAGTTCGCACTCGGGCACGACGTCTTTGAGCAAAGCGCCGTACTTGCCACCACCCGCGCCGATGTCCAGGATGCGCCTGGGATTGATGGTCTTGACGACTTGCTGCGTCAAGGCATCGAAGGTCGGCCAGGAGTAGCCAATGTGTGCCATGGAAGAGGTGCTCTCTGGGAGTGGGCGGGACGGGTATTTGACTGTACCGGAAGGGGTTAACAGTTTTTACCAGCGGTTGTCAGGTTTTTCGCAAAGCTCCCGGATTCCCTGCGTCTCTAGCTCGCCTGCAACCAGCGCTGCGCGTCGCGATACCCGTGCGAGGCAACGAGCGCCTGCCAATCGGGCGCAGCCTCGCTCGGCAGCAAGGCCCGCCGCCGCCTCTCGCTGTCGGCGTCGGCTTGCCAGCGCCCCGCCGCCCTTGCCGCGCCAAAGCACTCGAGCAGTTCGTCGAGCGGCCGCCCATTGCCAATGCTCTGGTTACACAGCAGCGCCAGGTCGCAGCCAGCCTCGAGCGCCGCCAGCGCCGCGTCGGTGAAGCTCAGCAGTTGGCCATCGATGTAGCGCCCCGCCTCCATGCTCAGGTCGTCGCTGAAGATCGCGCCGTCGAATGCAAGCCGGGTGCGCAACACGTCTTTCAGCCATTTCGACGAAAACCCGGCCGGGCGCTTGTCGACCTTCGGATAGATCACGTGCGCCGGCATCACCGCCGTGAGCGCGCCTGACAGCCAATCGAACGGCCGCGCATCGTCTTCGAGGATCGCCTTGAGGCCGCGGCGGTCAACCGGGATTTCGACATGCGAATCCGCATTCACGAACCCATGCCCCGGAAAGTGCTTGCCGCAATTGCGCATGCCCATCTGCAGCATGCCGTGCATCACGCTCTTGGCCAGCAGCGCCACCACGCGCGGATCGCGATGAAAGCTGCGGTCGCCGATCACGGTACTGCCGCCATGGTCAAGGTCGAGCACGGGTGCAAAGCTGAAGTCCACGCCGCAGGCACGCAGCTCACCAGCCAGTACCTGGCCTGCCGCCGTCGCGACCTGAGTGGCGTGCATGGCATCGCGCATCCACAGCTCGCCCAGCGAACGCATCGAGGGCAGCCGCGTGAAGCCGTCGGTGCGAAAGCGCTGCACGCGCCCGCCTTCGTGGTCGACGCAGATCAGCAGGTCGGGGCGGATCGCCTTGATCTGGGCATTGAGCGCGGTCATCTGCGCGCGGTCTTGCCAGTTGCGGGTGAAATGGATCACGCCGCCGACCAGGGGGTCGGCCAGGCGCCGGCGGTCGGCGGCGTTGAGTTCGGCGCCCGCCACATCGATGATGAGCGGCGCGTGGGTGCTGGTCGTCACGGTCATGCGTCGTTGTCGTTGCTTTTGCTCTGGTGCTCCACCACGACGAAGCTCGCGGCGTATTCGGTCTCGTCGGTCACGGTGACGTGGGCGGTGAGGCCCTTGGCCTCGAACCAGTCCTTGAGCTCGCCGTGCAGCACGATGACGGGCTTGCCGCTGCGCAGGTTCGCGATCTCGCACAGGCGCCAGGTCATCGGCATCCGCATGCCCAGGCCGATGGCCTTGCTGAAGGCCTCCTTGGCGGAAAAACGGGTGGCCAGGTAGCTCAGGCCACGCTTGGGCCAGCGCGCGCTGCGGGCTTGCCAGACCGCGAATTCGGCGTCGCACAACACCTTGCGCGCGAAGCGTTCGCCCTGGCGCTCGAAGGTCGCGGCGATGCGGCGCAGGTCGCAGATGTCGGTGCCGATGCCGTAGATCATGCAGGCCGTGCCTGTTGCGCCTCGGTGATGCAGCGCAGGTATTCGCGCGTCGTGGCGGCGTAGCCGAGTTCGAGCGCATCGGCGACGAAGGCGTGGCCGATCGAGACCTCGTGGACGCCGCGCACGGCGCGCAGGAACGCGGCCAGGTTGTCGCGGCTCAGGTCGTGGCCGGCGTTGACGCCAAGGCCCGCAGCCTGGGCTGCCCGTGCCGATTCGACATAGCGCTGGAGCACGGCGTCTTCGTCGGCGGTGCCGCGCGATGCGGCATAGCCTTCGGTATAGAGCTCGACCCGGTCAGCGCCCACGGCCTTGACCGCGGCCATCATCTCGGGAATCGGGTCCATGAACAGGCTGACGCGCACGCCCAGGGCCTTGGCCTCGGCGATCAGCGGGCGCAGGCGCTCGGCGTCGTCGGGGAAGGTCCAGCCATGGTCGCTGGTCGACTGGATTTCGCTGTCGGGCACGAAGGTGGCCTGGTGCGGCTTCAGCGCGCGCACGAAGTCCATCAGGTTCTGGAAGGGATTGCCTTCGATGTTGAACTCGATGCCCGGCCAGTCCTTGGCGAGCAGCGCGGACAGGTCGCTCACGTCGTGCGCGCGGATGTGGCGCGCGTCGGGCCGGGGATGCACGGTGATGCCCTGGGCGCCGGCCGCCAGGCAGGCATTGGCGGCGGTCAGCACACTCGGAATGCCCAGGTGGCGCGTGTTGCGGACCAAGGCCACCTTGTTGAGGTTGACTGACAGCGAGGTGACCGCAAAGGTGCTGGCGTTGCCTGAAGTGCTCATAGTGCTTGCAGATCTCTCATCATTTGCCGCGTGCGCAGCGTGGACACGCCGCAATGGTAGTTGAGCAAGGCGCGCAGTTGGTTTCTGAGGGCGCTGTTGCTGCCGGCGTTCATGGTGGCGATCTCGCGCAGGGTCGCGGTGAAAGGCGCGCGGTCGTCCAGCACGGATTGCAGGGCCTGCCAGTCGGCGCCGGCCAGCGCGGCCTCCCCGTCCACCGCGGCACGCAGGCCCGCTTCGGGCACGAGGCTGTAGCGCAGGTCGGGGGCGAGCGGCTCCAGGGTCAGCGTCTGCACGTCGAGCGCGGGCAGCAGGCCGACCTCGCGCAGCAGGATCAGTTCGAAGGCGCGCAGCGCCGCAGCCTGGGTTGCGGCCTGCGCGCCGGCATGGTCGCCCGCGAGCACCTGCACCACGCCGGCATAGGCATCGAACAATGCCTCGTGCGCATCGTCCCGCGCCAGCAGGCGCAGCAGCAGTTCGTTGACGTAGTAGCCCGAGAGCAGGGCCTCGCCGGTCGGCATGACGTGGCCGCCCATCCACTCGGCGCCCTTGAGCGTGCGGATCTCGGCGTCGCCGCCGTAGTTGAGCTGCAGCGGCTGCAGCGGCAGCAGCACCGGCCGGAAATTGGAACTCGGCCGCTTCGCCCCCTTGGCCACCAGCGCGATGCGCCCGTGGTGGCGGGTGAAGACCTCCAGGATCAGGCTCGACTCGCTCCAGTCGTAGCGATGGAGCACGTACGCCGGTTCGTGCGAAACGCGGTGGGCAGCGGCCACTTCATTCGTAGCCGAAGGAGCGCACGCGGGCCTCGTCGTCCGCCCAACCCGAGCGCACCTTCACCCACAGTTCGAGAAACACCTTGGCGTCGGCCAGCTTCTCGAGCTCGACGCGCGTTTCCATGCCGATGCGCTTGATGCGCTCGCCCTTGTCGCCGATCACCATGGCCTTGTGGCCGTCGCGCTCGACCACGATGGTGGCGGCAATGCGCAAGAGGCGCTTCTGGCCCTTCTTCTGGGGCGGCTCTTCTTCGAACTTGTCGATGATGACCGTCGAGGTGTAGGGCAACTCGTCGCCCGTGAGGCGGAAGAGCTTTTCGCGCACCAGTTCGCCAGCCAGGAATTTCTCGCTGCGGTCGGTGAGTTCGTCCTCGGCGTAGAACCAGGGCTGCTCGGGCAGGTATTTCTCGCAGATGCCGAACAGGCGCTCGACGTCCTTGGCGTTCTTGGCCGACATCGGCACGAATTCGGCGAAGGCGTGCTTGGCCTGCATGGTCTGCAGCCAGGGGGCGATGTCGCCGCGGCGGTGCACGTTGTCCAGCTTGTTGGCCAGCAGCACGGTCGGAATGCCCTTGCCCAGCAGCTTGAGCACCCGCTCGTCGGCCGGCGTGAAGCTGCCGGCCTCGACCACGAAGAGGATCAGGTCCACGTCGCCCACCGCGCCCTGCACGGTCTTGTTGAGCGACTTGTTCAGCGCGTTGGCATGCAGGGTCTGGAAACCCGGCGTATCGACGAACACGAACTGTGTCGCACCCAGCGTGCGCATGCCGGTGATGCGGTGCCGCGTGGTCTGTGCCTTGCGCGAGGTGATGCTGATCTTCTGGCCGACCAGCGCGTTGAGAAGCGTCGACTTGCCCACGTTGGGCTTGCCGACGATGGCGATGAGGCCGCAGTGTTGCGGTCCGCCGGCGCCCGCGGTGTCGCCTGTGGCGTCTTCGGGTCCGGCTTCTGGATTGATAGCGTCGTTCATTGTGATTTCACGCAGCACCGCGTGCCTTGAGCCGGATCAGCATGGCAGCCGCGGCAGCCTGCTCGCCGGCGCGGCGCGAGCCGCCGATGCCGCGTTCGCGAAGGCCCAACTCGGGCACCTCGCACTCGACATCGAAAGTCTGTTTGTGCGCTGCACCCAGCGTTGCCGCCACGCGGTACAGCGGCAGCTTCATTTTGTGGCCCTGCAGCCATTCCTGCAATTCGGTCTTCGGGTCCTTGGCGGCCGCCTCCATGCGCGGGTTGATCTCGACCGATTCGTAGAGCCGGCGCACCAGTGCCTCGGCGGCCGAAAAGCCAGCGTCCAGGTAGACCGCGCCGATCAGCGCCTCAAGCGCGTCGGCCAGGATCGAAGGCCGGCTGGGGCCGCCCGAACGGGCCTCGCCCTCGCCCAGCCGCAACAGCGGAGACAACTGGAGTTCGAGCGCCAGGCGATGCAGGGTGTCCTGCTTGACCAGGTTGGCACGCACGCGCGACAGGTCGCCTTCGGGCAGTGCCGAGAGGCGGGTGTACAGCAGGTGCGAGACCGCCAGGTTGAGCACCGAGTCGCCGAGGAATTCGAGGCGCTCGTTGTGGTCGGACGAGAAGCTGCGGTGCGTGAGCGCGAGCTGGAGCAGCCGCGTGTCGGAGAACGAGTGCTTGAGGCGCGCCTGCAGCGCGACGAGGCTGCCGTCCACCTTTTTCAGCGCCGCGTTCAGCGGGTCTCGCCCTTGTACTTGAGCGTCAGGTAGGCCGGGCCGAACAGGGGGATCTCGCGCTCGTAGGCATACGAGACCACGACCTTGTCGCCGACCTTCTTGATGTCCAGGTCCCGGCCGCTGACCGACTTGAAGTCGTCGATGGCCTGCGCGCGATCGAAGATGGCGCGCACTTCGGGCACGGTGGCGCCCTCCTTGGCCTTGTTGGCGGCCTTGTCGATGGCTTGCCATTCGATCAGTGTCGGAATGACTTGCGCGATGACCACGCCAAGCCCCCCCACCACGACCGCGACGAACAGCAGGCCGATGAACGAGATGCCGCGCTGATGCGCAGCCCTGCTGCGGATGGACCGGTTTGCTCTCATGCCCTCTTACCCCTCGTACAGTGTTGACTGCTTATTGAAATGGACCGATACGACCGAAATCGCCGAAGTTCATCCAGACGAAGAATGCCCTGCCCACGACGTTCTTGTCCGGAACGAACCCCCAGAAGCGCGAATCCGCCGAATTATCGCGGTTGTCGCCCATCATGAAATACTGGCCGGCGGGCACCTTGCAGACCACGCCTTCGACGGAGTAGCGGCAGTTCTCGCGGAACGGGAAGTCGCTGGCGCCCGGCACGAAGGAAGGCGCGCCTTCGTCGTTGAGGATCTTGTGCTTCTTGCCGGCGAGGTCCTCGTCGAACTCCTTGAGCAGGCGCATCGATTCGCCGTCCAGATAGTCGGGGGCCGCAACCTTCGACACCGGCTGGCCGTTGATCGTGAGCTTCTTGTTCAGGTAGGCCACTTCGTCGCCCGGGATGCCGACCACGCGCTTGATGTAGTCCATGCTGGGCTTGGGCGGGTAGCGGAACACCACCACGTCGCCGCGCGCGAGCGGCGTGCCGTCGGTGATCTTGGTGTTGATGACCGGCAGGCGCAGGCCATAGGTGAACTTGTTGACCAGGATCAGGTCGCCGGTCAGCAGCGTGGGCATCATCGAGCCCGAGGGGATCTTGAAGGGCTCGTAGAGGAACGAGCGCAGCAGGAACACCACCAGGATCACCGGGAAGAGGCCCGCCGTCCAGTCCAGCCACCAGGGCTGCATCAGCAGGCGCTCGCTGGCCTTGGTGTCGGCCGTGTCGACCTGGGTGATGCCCTGGCCGGCCAGCCGCGTGTTGCGTTCGGCCATCGAGGCCTCGAGCCTGGCGGCCGCCTGCTCGCGCTGGGGCAGGAAATAAAAGCGCTCGGCCAGCCAGTAGAGGCCGGTGACCACCGTGGCCACGAACAGCAGCAATGCGAAGTTGCCTTCGATCGCGCCGAAATACCAGGCGCCGACATAGCTGGCGAACGCCGCAAGGACCAGGGAAGTGATGAGTGCCATTTTTTGATCAGTCTTCGACTTGCAGAATCGCCAGGAAGGCCTCTTGCGGGACCTCGACGGAACCGATCTGCTTCATTCTTTTCTTGCCCGCTTTCTGCTTCTCGAGCAGCTTCTTCTTGCGGGAGATGTCACCGCCGTAGCACTTGGCCAGCACGTTCTTGCGGAGCGCCTTGATTGTCTCACGCGCAATGATGTTGACCCCGATGGCCGCCTGGATCGCCACGTCGAACATCTGGCGCGAAATGATCTCGCGCATCTTGGAGACCACCGCCCGGCCGCGGTACTGCGACTGGGTGCGGTGCACGATGATCGAGAGCGCATCGACCTTCTCGCCGTTCAGCAGGATGTCGACCTTCACCACGTCCGAGGCGCGGTACTCCTTGAACTCGTAGTCCATGGAGGCATAGCCCCGGCTCACCGACTTCAGCTTGTCGAAGAAATCGAGCACGATCTCGCCGAGCGGCATCTCGTAGGTCAGCATGACCTGGCGGCCGTGGTAGGCCATGTTCATCTGCACGCCGCGCTTCTGGTTGGCCAGCGTCATGACGGCGCCCACGTATTCCTGCGGCATGTAGAGATGCACGGTCACGATCGGCTCGCGTATCTCGCTCATCTTGCCGACGTCGGGCATCTTGGACGGGTTCTCGACCATGATGACTTCGCCGTCGTTGCGCACCACCTGGTAGACCACGCTCGGCGCGGTCGTGATCAGGTCCTGGTCGAACTCGCGCTCCAGGCGTTCCTGCACGATCTCCATGTGCAAGAGGCCGAGGAAACCGCAGCGGAAACCAAAGCCCAGCGCCTGGCTCACCTCGGGCTCGTAGCGCAGCGACGAATCGTTGAGCTTGAGCTTTTCCAGCGCGTCGCGCAGCGAGTCGTACTCGCTGGCTTCGGTCGGGTAGAGACCGGCAAACACCTGCGGCTGGATTTCCTTGAAGCCTGGCAGCGCCTCGGTGGCCGTTGCGGCCGCGCCGCCCGTGCCGGCCTTGATCAGCGTGACGGTGTCGCCGACCTTGGCCGCCTGCAGCTCCTTGATGCCCGCGATGATGAAGCCCACCTCGCCCGCCTCGAGCGAAGCGCGCGCTTCGGTGGCCGGCGTGAAGACGCCGATGTTGTCGGCGTTGTACATGGCGCCGGACGCCATCATCTTGATGCGCTCGCCCTTGACCAGCCGGCCATCGACCACGCGCACCAGCATGACGACGCCGACGTACGGGTCGAACCAGCTGTCCACGATCATCGCGCGCAGCGCGCCGTCGGGATTGCCGCGCGGCGCAGGCATCTTGTGCACGATGGCTTCGAGGATCTCGTCGATGCCCAGGCCCGTCTTGGCGGAACACGGAATCGCATCGGTCGCGTCGATGCCGATCACGTCTTCGATTTCGGTGCGCGCGTTGTCGGGATCGGCGTTCGGCAAATCCATCTTGTTGAGCACCGGCACCACTTCGACGCCGAGGTCGAGCGCGGTGTAGCAGTTGGCCACCGTCTGCGCTTCGACGCCTTGCGATGCGTCGACGACGAGCAGTGCGCCTTCGCATGCCGACAGCGAGCGGCTCACTTCATAAGAGAAGTCGACGTGGCCCGGCGTGTCGATCAGATTGAGGTTGTAGACCTGTCCATCGAGTGCCTTGTAGTGCAGCGCGGCGGTCTGCGCCTTGATGGTTATCCCACGCTCTTTTTCGATGTCCATCGAGTCGAGCACCTGCGCTTCCATCTCGCGTTCTGCGAGGCCGCCGCAACGCTGGATCAAACGGTCAGCGAGCGTCGACTTGCCGTGATCGATGTGCGCAATGATCGAAAAATTTCTGATGTGATTCATCAACGGGAACGCTTAAGTACTTGAATTGGCTCGTGCCCAGCAGTGAGCGGGCAAGAAAAAAGGGCGCGTCTTCTGGAGACGCGCCCTGAACCAACAAGCAATGGCAACTGCAGTAGTTGGAACTTCATTGTAGGCAAAAAGGGAGGCACGTACATCCGGGAACAGGGTCCAAAGGGCTCGTTGCGGGTCCACAACATCAAAGATATAAACAGGTTATCAACAGGATCGGTGGAGCAGTCTATGAACAACTTGTGGGCGATCTGTGGAGCACCGGTGGACTGCTGTCTGACATCTCGCATCGTGAAGGTCGTTGCACTCCTTATGCGCTGACCGGCCGCCGCGAGTGCTCTATTCTACCGAAAACCGTCCTAAGCCTTCAAATAAGTTAGTGACCACAAACAAATCTCGGCGCTTTTGGCGCTTCAGATTTTTTTAACGCCCGGCGCCCGAACGTCGTAAACACCTCAAAAAAACGGCCCCAAACCCGACTGCCGGGTGGGGCCACTTGACGGCAGCGCCAGATCAGCGTGCGGGACGGATCAGGGCGTACTGGGCCCACTCCCCACGGCGGAACAGCACGCTGAGCGCCTTGCTCTTGTCGGCCTTGGCGACCGCGGCCTCGAACTCCTTGACGCTCGAGACTTCGATGTTGCCGATCGACAGGATCACATCCCCTTCCCGGAGCCCCGCCTTCGCAGCGGCATCGCTCGCTGCGTCGATGCGCACTCCGCGCACCTTGAGTTCCTTCTTCTGGGCGTCGGTCAGGTCGCTGACCGCCAGGCCGAGCGATTTGCCTGCAGCCGAGGGCTTGGGTTGCGGCTCTTCGCGGTCAGGCTGGCGCTTGGACGACTTGGCTTCCGGATCGCCCTCGGCAACAGTGATCGAGAGTTCACGCGAACTGCCGTTGCGGAACACGGTCAGCGTGCTCTTGACCCCTGGCTTGGTGCTGGCCACCGAGCGCGAGAGATCGCTCGGCGTATCGATGACCCTGTCGCCGTACTTGATGACGATGTCGCCCTCGCGCACGCCGGCCTTGTCGGCCGCCGAACCCGGCACCACGCTGCTCACGAGCGCGCCTCGCGCCTTGCCCAGGCCGATGGACTCGGCCACGTCCTTCGAGACCGAGCCGATGGCAACGCCGATCAGCCCGCGCGAGACACGCCCGGTCGTGCGCAGCTGGTCGCTGACACGAATCGCTTCGTCGATCGGGATCGAGAACGAAATGCCCATGTAGCCGCCCGAGCGCGAATAGATCTGGCTGTTGATGCCGACCACTTCGCCGCGCAGGTTGATCAGCGGACCGCCCGAGTTGCCTGGGTTGATCGCAACGTCGGTCTGGATCAGGGGCACCAGTTCGCCGGTGTCGCGCTGCTTCGCGCTCACGATGCCGGCGGTCACGGTGTTCTCCAGGCCGAAGGGCGAGCCGATGGCCATCACCCATTCGCCGACGCGCAGCTTCGAGATGTCGCCGATCTTCACCACCGGCAGGCTCGTCGCCTCGATCTTGACGACGGCGACGTCGCTGCGCTTGTCCGCGCCGATCAGCTTGGCCTTGAATTCGCGCTTGTCGGTCAACGTGACGATGATTTCAGAGGCATCCTCGATCACGTGGGCATTGGTCATGACGTAGCCGTCGGCCGTCAGGATGAAGCCCGAGCCCACGCCGCGCGGACGCTCTTCTTCCTGGGGTTGCTGCGGGCGGTTCGGGCGCGGGCCCGGGCCCGGACGAGGATTGCCTGGCGATGGCTGCCCGAAGAAGCGCCGGAAGAACTCCTGCATCTCCTCGTCCATCTCCCCGCTGCCGCTGCCACCCCCACGCGCGGAGACTTTCTCGATGGTGCGGATCCCGACGACCGCGGGGCCCACCTGCTCCACGAGATCGGCGAAATCGGGCAAGCCGCGCGTCTGTGCAATGACCGGTGTGGCTGGCAGGAAACCCACGGCCGCCGTGCAGGCCAGGCCGAATGCGAAGAGATAGGAACGGAGCTTGTGTCCCTCGACTTTGAACATCATCGGTTTTCTTTCAAAAGAACGAAGAGAGAGAGCGGCGAAAACAACAAAGGCTGTGAGTCAGCGTCAACGACTTGGTTCAGCGCCATCCGCGCCAAGGGCAATCAGCGTGTGCGGGCGAGGCTCTGGGCAAAGGCGTTGAGCGTCTGCTGCGGCACCTCGCCCACCGCGGTCAGCCACCAGTCGCTCGCGGGCTCGGGCAAGCGCCGGCGGATGGCATTGGTGGCACCGATGGTCAGCACGCCGTCCCGCGGCGCACGCGCGGCGTCGTAGCGCTCGATGAAAAGCGACACCGAGGCCAGTCCGTCCGAGAAAGTCCACTGGACCGTCGCGGCGTCCTGCTTCGCCTTGTCGCCACCGGCGGTCGGCCGGCGGAAAAAGCTGCGGGGCTTGAAGCCGGCCACGGGCGCGCTGAGCGTCCAGCCCTCGTCCTGCGCCGTGGTGCGCTCGAGCTCCAGCTTTTCGATGCGGTAGCCCGTGGTGTTGGTCATCATCTGCGCCAGCGCCTGCGCCTTCACCGGCGCGTCCAGCTGCAACTCGGAGAACGCCGATTGCTCCACCACCCGCGATTCGCTGTCGATGGTCTGCAGCTTCACCACCAGGCCCGAGCGGCGCTCGCTCCAGATGCGATAGCCGAAACGCAGGCCATCGTGCGGCACCAGTTGCACCACATCGGCGTCGAAGCCGGCCACGCGGTCCTTGCCGATTGCGCGCACATCGTAGAAGTCGCCGATCGACGAATCGGCCTTGTCCGGCAGATTGGGGAAGAGATCGAGGTTCTCGCGCTTCTCCACCTTCACGAGCTTTGCCTCGGGCAGGAAGGTCATGACATTGCGATTGCGCCGGAAGGTCGAGCGCGGCGGCCCCGAGAGGGCCTCGATGCGCTCGATCTGATGATCGCCGTCGCGCACGTGCCAGATGCGCGCGCTCGACAGGTCCCCGCCCGGCGCCGACACCACGAAGGTGCCCACGTAGTTGCGTTGCCGCGCGCCGGTATGCATGCGCTGCAGCCAGTCGGCCACGCTCATCGCCGGCGGCTCGTCCGTTTGCGCCGAAGCCGCGCCCTTGGCGGTCGCCGGGCCGGAGCGGTTTTGTGCGGTGGCAACCTGCACGAAGCAGAAGGCTGCAAACACAAGCACGAACGCGCGTGCGGAGATCGGCATCTGAACGGTCATTGCGGGTGGCTACGGACGCGCAATCAGCGCGTAGGTCCCTCGAAAGTGGCGTTGCGCAGGAAACCAGAAGGCATTTGCGAAGCGCCGCCAGCCTGCTGGTGCGCTTCGAGCAACTGGTCCAGCCGCGGGTCGCGCAGCATGACCTGCGGATTGCCGTTGCCCACCATCACGCGCGTGGGCGTCAGCGTGGCGCTGGCCGGTTGCTGACTGTTGACGGCAGCTGCCGCCAAGACCGAATTCACCGCGGGCTGTTGCTGGGCCGCGATCTGCGCGCCGGCCTGAGACCCGGCCGTGCCGTTGCCGATCAGCGTCCAACTGATGGCCGCGACGGCGACCATCGAAGCGGCGCCTGCCACCAGCTTCCAGCGAAAGACCGGTTCATTGGCGGCATCGGCCCTGCGCCGGACCTGGACCACGGGCGCTGCGGCAACCGGCACCAGCGCCGGCATCGCGACCACCGGCTCCGCGGCAAGTCGCTGCTGGAAACGGGCCAGGAACGCCGAACTGTCGCTGCACGTCGAATGCGAGCCCGAGCGCAACACGTCGCCCACCACGTGGTAGGCATGCCATGCCGCGCGCGAATCGCCCTCCGTGCAGACGGCTTCGATCGCCTGCGCGAACGCCTCGCCCTGCAAATGACCATCCGCAAGTGCGGACACCTGTTCCCGAACCGTCATCGTCTGATTCATTTCATTCACCTGCTTACTTACCAACGCTTGCCGGACTGGTTGTCCAGAAGCGGTTTGACCCTGGCCGAAATGGCTTCGCGCGCCCGGAAAATACGTGAGCGCACTGTGCCGATAGGGCAATCCATGACCTCGGCAATCTCTTCGTAACTCATCCCCTCGATCTCGCGCAGCGTGACCGCTTGGCGCAACTCGGCTGGGAGCGCTTCCATGGCTGCCTCGACGGCGCTGGCGATTTCGTTCGCCGCCATGACCGATTCGGGGGTTTCGTCGCTGATTGGTTCGTTTCCGGGACGGTAAGTTTCATCGTCGTCGTCAGAAGACGGCCGCAGCGCGCTTTCGGAGATGGTCGGATCGCGCTTCATGTCCACCAGCGCCTTCTTGGCGGTGTTGACCGCGATCCGGTAGAGCCAGGTATAGAACTGCGCCTCGCCGCGAAACTGGTGCAGCGCGCGGTAGGCCCGAATGAAGGTTTCCTGGGCAATGTCCTCGACCAGGTCGACATCGCGCACCATGCGGCCGATCAGGCGCTCGATGCGGCGCTGGTATTTGATGACCAGGAGCTCGAAGGCCTTCTGGTCGCCCGCGACCGTGCGCTGGACCAGCTGGAAATCGACCTCGCCCGGACGCGGCGCCTCGGCCGACGCGTCGGTCAGGCCGGACTCCGGTGGCACAGGCGGGGGAGAAGTTGTCATCGACGGGGTTTCAGGGCGCGTCGGCGGGCGCCGTCGCGCGCCAGGGATCGGACGCAGGTTCGGCAGCCGGCGCGCGCGAATAGACCGCCCGGCGCACGTCGCGCCAGCGCTCCGGCATGGACCGCTGCTCGAGCCAGACCCAGCGCGAGGCGCGGCCCGGCTCCGAGAGCCGGACCAGCATCAGCGATTGGAAATCGAGCGCGACCGTGGCCCGCGCCGCACGAACGCCGCGGGTCGGATCGGCGCCCGTCAGGGACCAATAGAGTCCATCGAAGTGCAGGGTGGCGGCTCCATCGCGCCGCAAGCCGAAGCCTGCGGCAACGCCCGAGAAGACGACGCTGAGAACCAGCAGCAGCTGGCGCCATCCAGCGCTATCGAAGAGATAGCAGGATGCGCCGGCGCAGCAGGCGCCCAGGGTCCAGAGAACAACAAGAATCCGGGTAGCGCCGCGTGAGCGCCCCACCGGATAGGTCACCGACGGCGCGCTGTGCATGAGAGAGCAATGCTCAAGCGCGCTTGAACACCAGCGTACCGTTGGTGCCGCCGAAGCCGAAGTTGTTCTTGACCGCGACATCGATCTTCAGATCGCGCGCCTCGTTGGCGCAGTAGTCGAGATCGCACTCCGGATCCTGGTTGAAGATGTTGATGGTCGGCGGGCTCTTCTGCTCGTGCAGCGCAAGCACCGTGAACACCGATTCGATGCCGCCCGCGCCGCCCAGCAAGTGGCCGGTCATGGACTTGGTCGAATTCACGACGAGCTTCTTCGCGTGGTCGCCGAAGGCGAGCTTGAGCGCATTGGTCTCGTTGAGGTCGCCGATCTGCGTGGAGGTGCCGTGCGCGTTCAGGTACTGGACCTGATCGGCATTGACACCCGCATTGGCCAGTGCCATAACCATCGAGCGGCGGGGGCCGTCGACGTCGGGCGCCGTCATGTGATACGCGTCGCCGGTCAGGCCGAAGCCCGCCACTTCCGCATAGATCTTGGCGCCGCGTGCCTTGGCATGCTCGTACTCCTCGAGCACCAGCACGCCGGCGCCCTCGCCCAGCACGAAGCCGTCGCGGTCCTTGTCCCACGGGCGCGAGGCCGTTGCGGGATCGTCGTTGCGGGTGCTCAGCGCGCGAGGCGCAGTGAAGCCGCCGATGCCGAGCGGGGAAATGGTCGACTCGGCGCCGCCCGCGATCATGACGTCGGCATCGCCGTACTCGATCATGCGTGCCGACGTGCCGATGGCATGCAGGCCCGTGGTGCAGGCGGTCACGACGGCGATGTTCGGGCCCTTGAAGCCGTACTTGATCGACACGTGACCCGAGATCATGTTGATGATCGACGCCGGCACGAAGAACGGCGAAATGCGGCGCGGGCCGCGACTCGCGTATTCGCCATGCGTCTGTTCGATCATCGGCAGACCGCCGATGCCCGAGCCGATGTTGCAGCCGATGCGCACGGCCTCTTCATAGGACAGCGCTTCGCCGGTCGGCAGTCCGCTGTCCTGCACTGCCTGGATGGCGGCAGCGAGCCCCAGATGAATGAAGCGGTCCATGTGACGCGCTTCTTTCTCCGAGATGTATTGGGTGATGTCGAAACCCTTGACCTCACCGGCGAACTTGCAGGCGAAGGCGCTTGCATCGAACGCGGTGATGTTCGCAATGCCCGACTTCCCGGCCAACAAGTTGGCCCAGGATTCGGTTGCGGTGTTTCCGACAGGAGCGATGCAACCGAGTCCGGTCACGACGACGCGGCGTTTGGTCATGCCGGCAAACCTTTCTGAAAGCGCTGAACAACTGCGGGTCGGCGCATGCGGTTTGAGAACAAGCCGCTGGCCGCCATCGCAGCGTCAAGCTGGCCGATCAGGCCTTTTGATTCTTGGTGGCGTAGTCGACGGCGTTTTGCACCGTGGTGATCTTCTCGGCATCTTCATCGGGGATCTCGATGCCGAACTCGTCTTCGAGTGCCATCACGAGTTCGACCGTGTCGAGCGAGTCAGCGCCGAGGTCGGCCACGAAAGCCTTTTCGTTCGTCACTTGGGACTCTTCCACGCCGAGTTGCTCGGCGATGATTTTCTTGACACGTGCTTCGATATCGCTCATTTGGTTCCCTCTGAGGGTTGTAGGTAATCGGTGGATTTTAGCCGGGCGGATTGTGGCATTTGCCTCACCCCCGGTACGGGAAAGATTGCGCCTTGCGGCTACATGTGCATGCCGCCATTCACATGCAACTCCTGACCGGTCACGTAGGACGCCTGGGGCGATGCCAGGTACGCCACCGCATGCGCGATGTCGGCCGGCTTGCCCAGGTGGCCCAGCGGGATCTGTTGCAGGAGTGCTTGTTGCTGCGCCTCGGGAAGGCTCGCTGTCATGTCGGTTTCGATGAAGCCCGGCGCGACGCAGTTGACGGTGATGTTGCGGCTGCCCAGTTCGCGGGCCAGCGCGCGGGTCATGCCCGCGACGCCGGCCTTGGCGGCGGCGTAGTTGGCCTGGCCGGCATTGCCGGAGGCGCCCACCACGCTCGTGATGCTGATGATGCGGCCGTAGCGCTGCTTCATCATCGGGCGGATCACCGCGCGCGAGAGTCGGAACACGGCCTTGAGATTGGTGTCGAGCACCGCATCCCAGTCGTCGTCCTTCATGCGCATGGCGAGCGTGTCGCGCGTGATGCCGGCGTTGTTGACGAGCACGTGGATCGCGCCGTAGGCCTGGACGATCTCGTCGATCAGCGCCTCGACGGCTGCAGCGTCATTCACGTTGAGTGCACGGCCACGGCCGTCGAACGCGCTCAGTGCCGAAGTGATCTTCGCCGCGCTGTCCTCGGTGGTGCCGGTGCCGACCACCTTCAGGCCGCGCTGCGCCAGCTCGAGCGCAATCGCTGCGCCGATGCCGCGCGATGCGCCGGTGACCAGGGCGACCTGCCCCTCGAATTTGGGAATGCTCATATAAAAAGTATCGGGGCCTTGCGCCGTTCAGCCGGCGAGCGATTGTCGGGTGTCCGCGAGCGTTGTCGGGTCGTACACCGACGCAGCTTCCAGATCGGGGGCGATGCGCTTGACCATGCCGGCCAGCACCTTGCCGGGCCCGCACTCGATGATGGCGGCTACACCGCGCAGTTTCAAGGCCTGCACGCTCTCGACCCAGCGAACCGGGCCGGCGGCCTGGCGAACCAGGGCGTCGCGGATGCGGTCCGGGTCGGTCTCGACAGCCACGTCGATGTTGTTCAGCACCGGGATCTGCGGCGCGGCGAACGCAAGGGAAGCGAGTTTTTCGCGCAGCGCCTCGGCGGCGGGCTTCATCAGGCTCGAATGGAAAGGCGCAGAAACGGGCAGCAGCAGCGCGCGCTTGGCGCCATTGGCCTTGAGCAGCTCGCAGGCCTTGTCGACAGCGGCTTTGCTGCCGGCGATCACGGTCTGCGCGGGGTCGTTGAAATTCACGGCTTCGACGATTTCAGCGCTGCCCGCGCCGAAGGAGGCCGTCGCTTCCGCGCAGCCCGCCACGACCTTGCCGGACTCCATGCCCAGCACGGCGGCCATGGCGCCGATACCGACGGGAACAGCCTGTTGCATGGCCTGCGCACGGAAACGCACCAGCGGCGCGGCTTGCGCCAGCGTCAACACGCCGGAAGCCACCAGCGCCGAGTACTCGCCCAGCGAATGGCCCGCCACGACGGAGGGCGTTGCACCGCCTTCGGACAGCCAGGCACGCCAGGCCGCGACACCAGCAACCAGCATCACGGGCTGCGTATTGGTGGTGAGCGCCAGATCTTCCTTGGGGCCGCTCTTGATCAGCCCGCCGACGTCTTCGCCCAGCGCTTCGGAAGCCTCGCGCAGCGTTTCTGCCACGGCCGGATGGTCACCCCAGGCGTCGAGCATGCCGACGGCCTGCGAGCCCTGACCTGGAAAAACAAAAGCAAAGGATTTCATTGTTGTATGCGTCATATCGCATCGCAGCCCCGAAGAGGACCGCGACACGCTACAGATTCAATAGCACGGCGCCCCAGGTGAAACCACCGCCCACGCCTTCGAGCATGAGGGTTTCGCCCTTCTTCACCTTGCCGGAGCGCACCGCTTCGTCGAGCGCCAGTGGAATCGAGGCCGCCGAGGTGTTGCCGTGCTCGTTGACCGTGACGATCAGCTTCTCGCGCGGCAGCTTCAGCTTCCTGGCCGTGCCTTCCATGATGCGGATGTTGGCCTGGTGCGGAATCAGCCAGTCGATGTCGGCCTCGGTCTTGCCGGCCTTGGCCAGCGCAGTGCGCGCCGCCTCTTCGAGCACACGGACCGCCAGCTTGAACACGGCCTGGCCGTCCATGTGCAGCAGCGGCGTGCCCAGCACGTTCCCGCCGGACACGTGGCCCGGCACGCAGAGGATGCCGACGTGCTTGCCGTCCGCATGAAGATCGCTCGACAGGATGCCGGGCTCGTCGCTGGCCTCGAGCACCACTGCGCCCGCGCCGTCGCCGAACAGCACGCAGGTGGTGCGATCGTTGAAATCGAGAATGCGGGAGAACACTTCCGCGCCGATCACCAGTGCGCAGCGCGCGCTGCCGGTGCGGATCATCGCGTCGGCCACGGTCAGCGCGTAGACGAAGCCGCTGCAGACCGCCTGCACGTCGAACGCCGGGCAGCCGGCGATGCCGAGCTTGTTCTGCAGGATGGCGGCCGACGATGGAAACACCATGTCGGGCGTCGAGGTCGCCACGATGATCAGGTCGACATCGCTGGGCTTGCGGCCCGCCGCTTCGAGCGCGTGCTTCGCAGCCTCCAGGCCAAGATCGCTGCTGCCGACATCCGGCGCGGCAAAGTGACGCGCGTGAATGCCGGTGCGCTCGACGATCCACTGATCGGAGGTTTCGATGCCGCGCAGCGCCAACTCCTTGGCGAGATCGTCATTGGTCACTCGGCGGGGAGGCAGATAGCTGCCGGTGCCGGTGATGCGTGAAAAAGGGGTCATCAAACGTGAAGGGCCGTCGCGTCGACCGGCACCGCCGGTTCCTGCCGCGCGAGCAAAGGCGCGGCGTGGGCGATGCGGGCCCGCACGCGATCGAGCAGGTTGTTGCGAGCGGCATCATAAGCGCGATCCAGCGCATGTCCGAAAGCCACTTCATCGGCCGAGCCATGGCTCTTGAAAACCAGGCCGCGGAGGCCCAACAACGCGGCGCCGTTGTACCGACGATGATCCAGGCGACTTTTGAACGCTTTTAGAACCGGATAAGCAACAATTGCCGCAATCTTCGTGAAAATGTTTCGCGAAAATTCGACGCGAATGAACTCACCGATCATCGAGGCCACGCCTTCGCTGGCTTTCAGCGCGACATTTCCAACGAAGCCGTCGCAGACGACGATGTCGGTCGTGCCCTTGAAGATGTCGTTGCCCTCGACGTTGCCGTAGAAGTTCAAATCTTTGGAATTGGCGGCCGTACGCAGCAGTTGGCTCGCTTTTTTGATCGTTTCGCTGCCTTTGATGGCTTCTTCGCCGATATTGAGCAGGCCGACCGAAGGCGCCTCATTGCCGGTCAGCGCCGAAACCAGCGCCGAGCCGAGTACGGCGAACTGAAGCAAATCCTCGGCATCGCAATCGACGTTCGCACCCAAGTCGAGCACGGTGGTTGCGCCGCCTTTCGCGTTCGGGAGTTGCGGCGCGATCGCGGGGCGATCGATGCCGTCGAGCGTCTTGAGTAGATAGCGCGCGATCGCCATCAAGGCGCCGGTGTTGCCGGCGGAGATGGCGGCCTGGGCTGCGCCGTCCTTGACCTGCTGGATTGCGACGCGCATCGAAGAATCCTTCTTCTTGCGCAGCGCGATTTCAATGGGATCGTCCATGCCCACCACTTCGCTGGCGGCAACGATGCGGGCACGTGGATGTGGGGCGAACCCCGCCAGTGCGGCCGGCGCACCGACCAGCAACAACGACGCTTCGCTGTGCCGCTCGAGAAACGCGCGGCAGGCCGCGAGCGTGACGTGCGGCCCATGGTCGCCCCCCATGCAATCCACGGCGAGCGTGATTGCGGAAGGCGCAGCAGTGAATTCGGGAGAAGAAGACGTAGCCATCAAAACAAAGGCCCGACGCTACAGGGAAAGTAGCTTCGGGCCTTGGCCTTGGGATGCGAGATCAGGCTTCGGACTTGTTCTTGAGCACCTGGCGGCCACGGTAGAAACCGTTCGGGCTGATGTGGTGGCGCAGGTGCGTTTCGCCAGTGGTCGGCTCCACGGCGATGCCGGGCACAACCAGTGCGTTGTGTGAACGGTGCATGCCGCGCTTGGAAGGCGACTTCTTGTTTTGCTGGACGGCCATGATGGCTCCTGGACTGTTAGGTGAGTGATTGGATGCGCTCTTTTGCGGTGGCGATACAAAAAAGTGAGCGGCATGTATGGAATGCCCCTGTTTGTCATCTCTGTATCGCTGCTCACGGCGGCGCGCGCGAAGCCCATGATTATAGCCCAGGTGCCGGGAAA
The DNA here is from genome assembly GCF_900115685.1 of Variovorax sp. 770b2. Classification (GTDB taxonomy): domain Bacteria; phylum Pseudomonadota; class Gammaproteobacteria; order Burkholderiales; family Burkholderiaceae_C; genus Variovorax. The sequence continues at coordinate 3,328,817 of NZ_FOXJ01000001.1, forward strand.
GGGCTACTTGCCCTCTTCCGGCTTGCGCGAACGCAACGCTCCGAGCACCGCGAACGGGTTCGGCTTGGCTTCCTCGGCGGCTTGGAAGTCATCGTCGCTGGACGACAACTGGACGGGCACCGGACAGACGTCATGGACGGGCATGACGGGAATTTCCATCAGGAGCTCGTCCTCGATCAGGGTGTGCAAGTCGAAATCCCGGCTGACGACCAGCAGGTCTTCCTCGGATTCGTCGTCCTCCGACTCCGCCGTGGCCTCGTCGGCGACGAAACGGAACCACCGATCCACCACGAGCTCCGCCTCGACGGGCGCCAGGCAGCGCTGGCAAGTCAGCGGAACGATCGCCTCGGCTTCCAGGTGCAGCCAGGGGGCCGCCTTGCCATCGGCGCCCGGGCGCTCCTCGCCGGCTGCTTCCCAGTGGACGACCGCATCGGCGGCCGAATCCGCCAGTTCGGCCACAAGGCGCACGTAGTTCGGGACCGGGTCGGCGGCATTCAGGGTTGCGGCTGCGGCGGCAAAGCCGGCCACGTCGAGCCGTTCGGGGGCAAATTCTCTCTTCATCCGCGCCAGTCTAGCGCGCCACCGCTTCACCGTCATGGTGCGTGGCGGAGGATTCGTGCGGCTCACGCACAATCGTCCCCATGCAACGCCCTGTGATCCTCGCCTCGACCTCGCGCTACCGCCGCGAACTGATGAACCGCCTGCGCCTGCCCTTCGATGTGCACGCCCCGGAAGTCGATGAAACCGCGTTGGATGGCGAAACGCCCCGCGCCCTGGCCGAACGCCTCGCATTGGAAAAAGCCAACGCCGTCGCCGCCCGCTTCCCCGAAGCGGTGGTCATCGGCTCCGATCAGGTGGCCGACCTCGCAGGCGAGGCGCTCGGCAAGCCCGGCGACCACGCCCGCGCCACCGCTCAATTGCGCCGGATGCGCGGCCAGACGCTGATCTTCCAGACCGCCGTCGCCGTCGTCTGCCACGCCACCGGCTTCGTCCAGCGCGACCTGGCGCCCGTGCGCGTCGTGTTCCGCGAACTCAGCGACGCCGCCATCGAGCGCTACCTTCAAGCCGAGCAGCCCTACGACTGCGCCGGCAGCGCCAAGAGCGAAGGCCTCGGCATTGCATTGCTGAATGCCATCGACAGCGACGACCCGACCGCCCTGGTCGGCCTGCCGCTGATCCGCACCTGCCAGATGCTGCGCGCCGCGGGGGTCGAACTCCTGTGACCCACGGCAAGCTCTACCTCGTTCCCGCGCCGCTCGATTTCGGCTGCGATGTCCAGGCCCCGCTGCAGGACGCCCTGCCGCTCGGCACCCTGCAGGTGGCCGCCGGCATCACGCACTGGATCTGCGAGAACGCAAAATCCGCCCGCGCGTACCTCAAGCGCATCGACGCGGTCGCACCGCTGGCCGCCCCGCTGCAGGCGCAGGTCATCCAGGAGCTACCGCGCGAAGTGCACAAGAAAGGCGATCACGCCGGCCAGTTCGACGCCCGGCCTCTGCTGGCCGCCGCGCTCCAGGGCCACGACATCGGCCTGTTGAGCGAAGCCGGCATGCCGGCCGTGGCCGACCCCGGCTCCTCGGTGGCGCGCGCCGCGCACGACCTGGGGATCACCGTGGTGCCGCTGACCGGCCCGGTTTCGCTGCTGCTGGCGCTGGCCGCGAGCGGCCTGAACGGCCAGAACTTCGCCTTCGTCGGCTACCTGCCGCAGGACGCGAGCGAACGCCAGGCCCGCATCCGCGAGCTCGAAGCGATCGCCCTCAAGACCGGCCAGACGCAGCTGTTCATCGAAACGCCCTACCGCAACGCCGCCCTGTTGCAGGCCTTGGTTCAAACGATGCACCCAAACACCCGCCTTGCCGTCGCGCGCGGCCTGACCCTCGCAACGTCCCATGTGCGCAGCGAAACCGTGAAGTCCTGGCGCGCCAAGCCGCAGACCGCGACCGACGAGCGCCTGCCCGCCGTGTTCGCGATCGGGCGCTGACGATGGTGGCAATCACCGCCGGCACGCGCTGGGCCTCGCGCGCGCAGTTCTTTTCTTCTGGCTTCATCTTCGCGACCTGGGGCGTGCACGTGCCCACGGTCAAGGCGCACTACGGCCTGGACGAGGCCCAGCTCGGACTGGCCCTGCTCGCCGCTGGCGCCGGCGCGATGGTTGGACTGACCAGCGCGGGGCGCTGGATCGGCCGCCATGGTCCGCGACGGATCGCTGCCCTTTCCGGCTGCGTCTATGCGCTCTTGCTGGCCGGCCTCATCGCCATGCCGGGCTACTTCGCACTGATGGGCCTGCTGGCCGCATTCGGGCTCGTCACCAGCGTGTTCGACGTGGCCATCAACACCGAAGCGGCCCAGCTCGAAATGCAAAGCGGCACGCCGCTGATGAGCGGCATGCACGGCATGTTCAGCCTGGGCGGCATGGCGGGCGCCGCGAGCGGCAGCGCGGTGCTTGCGGCGGGCATGGGTGCGCAGACGCACCTGCTGCTCGTTGCCGCGGTGATGGTGCTGCTCGTTGCCGTGTCTTCGACGCGCATGCTGCCCAAGGCAGTCGCCACGGGCAATGCGGCCGGCGCCGATCACAGCTTTCGCTTGCCCCGCGGCCCCCTCGCGGTGCTCGGCGTGCTGGCTGCGCTGGGCCTGATCGCCGAAGGCGCGATCTACGACTGGAGCGTTCTCTATATGCAGCAGGAGCTCGGCAGCCCGCAGAAGCAGGCGGCGCTGGCCTATGCCGCCTTTTCCGCGGCCATGGCCGCTGCGCGCTTCGGCGGTGATGCGATGCGCGCCCGCTTCACCCCGGTTGCCTTGCTGCGCGGCAGCGGCGTGCTGGCGGCCGCGGCGATGACCCTGGTGCTGTCGACCGACCTGCCCTGGCTCGCGCTGGTCGGCTTCGCAGGCGTCGGGGTCGGTTTTGCGAACGTGGTACCGATCCTGTTCGGCGCCTCGGCCCGCGTCCCGGGCGTCGAGCCCGCGAGCGGCATCGCTTCGGTGTCGGCCGTGGCCTATCTGGGATTCATGGCCGGACCCGCGGTGATCGGCCTGCTGGCGCGGGCCAGCTCGCTGACCGCCGCGCTCTATGTGGTGGTGATCTTTGCCGCGGCGCTGGCCGCTTCGGCCCGCTTCACGCGCAGCGAAGCGGCCTGAAGATCGAAGGTCTTGATCTGCTTCAGCGCAGCGCGGGCGTCGCGACCTGCAGCGAGCGCACAGAAGCCTCGCCCATCGCAGCGCCGAACTTCTTGGCCAGCTTCTCGGCCACGTTGTCGCGACGGGTGTAGTCGATGACCTCTTCGGCCTTGATCACCTCGCGCGCCACGAAATCGACGTTGCCGAGCTGATCGGCCAGGCCGTACTCGACCGCCTGCTCGCCGCTCCAGAAGAGGCCGCTGAAGAGGCCCGGGGTGTCCAGCTTCAGTCGATCGCCGCGGCCGGTCTTCACCACATTGATGAATTGCGCGTGGATCTGGTTGAGCATCGTCTGGGCGTGCGCGCGCTGCGCGTCGCTCATCGGGCTGAACGGATCGAGGAAGCCCTTGTTCTCGCCGGCCGTGAGGAGGCGGCGCTCCACGCCCACCTTGTCCATCACGCCGGTGAAGCCGAAGCCATCCATCAGCACGCCGATGCTGCCGACGATGCTGGCCTTGTCGACGAAGATCTTGTCGGCGCCGGCGGCAATGTAGTAAGCCGCCGAGGCGCAGGTCTCCTCGACCACCGCGTAGACCGGCTTCTTGTGCTTGGCCTTCAGGCGCTTGATCTCGTCGTTGATGATGCCGGCCTGCACGGGGCTGCCGCCCGGCGAGTTGATCAGCAGCACCACGCCCTTGGCGCCGTCGTCCTCGAAGGCCGTCTTCATGGCGGCCACGACGAACTCGGCGCTCGCGTCGCCGCCCGCTGCGATCTCGCCCTTGATCTCGACGACGGCCGTGTGGGCCGTGGTCTTGGCCGTGCTCGGCGTGCTGCGCGAGAGCGCGAACCAGGCCAGGAAGATGAAGAAGGCGAGCCACGAAAGACGCACGAAGGTCTTCCAGCGGCGCGTGGACTTCTGCTCGCTCAACGCGGCGAAGGCCAGCTTTTCAAGCGTTGCGCGCTCCCAGCCGGGGCGCTGTGTGGGGTCTTGGGCCATGTTCTTGGGGGTGTCTTGCGAGGGCGTGAGGGGAGCTGCCGGCTCAAACGGATCGAAACCTTCAGGTTCCCTGCGAGTCGGGTCGGTCATGTGTCAGAAGGTGAGAGGTTGGAGGTTCCAGTCAGTATGCCAGTGCACCACGCCGTCGCGTTCGCTCAGGGCGATCTTCACGAGGCCGCCGCGGCAGGGGCCGCCCATGCATTCGCCGGTGTCGGGCGAATAGACCGCGCCGTGGGTGGCGCACAGCAGCCACTGGCCGGTGTCGTCGAAGAAGCGGTCGGGCTGGAAGTCCATTTCCATCGCCACGTGGCTGCACCGGTTGAGGTACGCATGCGGCTGGCCCTCGAAGCGCACCGCGAAGGCGCGGCAGGTCTCGCCGCCGTGGATCACGTCGAAAGGTACGGCCCGGCCGCCTTCGACCAGGTCCGAGGCATTGCACAGCGGGATGTGCTCTTCGCTCATGGCGAGATCCTCAGGCGTTGTCCAGGAGCCAGGTCTGGAGCGCGGGCACCGAGTGAGCGACGAACAGCGGCTTGAATTCGTCGAAGCTGGCGGGCTCGTGCGCGCCGTAGCTCACTGCGACGCTGGCGCAGCCGGCGTTCGTCGCCAGCTGCAGGTCGTGCGTGGTGTCGCCGATCATCAATGTCCGCTCGGCCGGCACGTCGAGCTCTTCCATCAGTTCCAGCAGCATGCGCGGATGCGGCTTGCCGAAGGTCTCGTCGGCCGTGCGCGAGGCGTCGAAGCGATCGCGCAGGGCGACGGACTTCAGCGCCTCGTTCAGCCCGCGGCGCGACTTGCCGGTGGCCACGGCCAGCTTGTGGCCGCGCGCGCGCAGGGCATCGAGCATCTGCAACGCGCCGTCGAACAGCACCAGGTCGTCCTGGTGCTGCAGGTAGTGGTAGCGGTAGCGCGCGCCGAGCTCGGCGTACTTTTCCTTCGGCACATCGGGCGCCGCGCGCGCGAGCGCTTCTGCCAGCCCCAGGCCGATCACCCAGGCGGCGTCGTTCTCGGTGGGCTTGGCGCCGCCGACATCGATCACCGCGGCCTGGATGCAGCGCACGATCAGGCGCGTGGAGTCGTAGAGCGTGCCGTCCCAGTCGAAGGCGATCAGGTCGAAGCGGGGAGGTCTGGCGGAGGAATCAGTCATGGGCCGTGGGAGTGGGGTGTTGGGCAAGCGCCTGGAGCGCGGAGGGTGGCATCAGCGCGTGCAGTTCGGACGGCAGGTCGGCCTGCAGCGCCATGCGCTCGCCGCCCGCCGGGTGGTTGAACTGCAGTCGCCACGCGTGGAGAAACATGCGCTTCAAGCCGAGTTTCTGCAACGCGCGCTGGCGCTCGGAATCGCCGTACTTGTCGTCGCCCGCGATCGCATGGCCGGCCGAAGCCAGGTGCACGCGGATCTGGTGGGTGCGTCCGGTCTTGATCGTCACCGCCAGCAGTGACAGCGGCGTGGCGTCGCCCGGCAGCGTGAGCCGTGCGAGCACGCGAACGAGCGTCACGGCGCGCATGGCGTCCGGGTGGTCCTTGGCGACCACGCGCACGCGGCGTTCGCCGGCACCGGCGCCGGAGCCATCGGGCAGCAAATACTTGGCGAGCGGCGCATCGAGCACCTTCTTGTTGGCGGGCCAGTCGCCTTCGACCAGCGCGAGGTACGTCTTGCCGGTCTCGCGCTCGCGGAACTGGTCCTGCAGCGCGACCAGCGCGCTGCGCTTCTTGGCGACCAGCAGGATGCCGGAGGTCTCGCGGTCCAGCCGGTGGACCAGTTCAAGGAATCTGGCGCCCGGGCGCGCCGTGCGCAGTTGCTCGATCACGCCGAAGCTCACGCCGCTGCCGCCGTGCACCGCCACGCCGGCGGGCTTGTCGATGGCCAGCACGGCGTCGTCTTCGAGCAGCACCGGGAATTCGCGGGCCGGGGCGGGTGGCGTGGCGCCCTCCTCCGCGCGGGGCGATATCCGCACCGGCGGGAGCCTGACCACGTCGCCCGCCTCGATGCGGGTCTCGGCCTGGACGCGCCCCTTGTTGATGCGCACCTCACCCGACCGGATGATCCGGTAGACGTGCGTCTTGGGCACGCCTTTCAGATGGCGAAAAAGAAAGTTGTCCAGGCGCTGCCCCGCAGACTCCGCGTCGACAGTGATGAATTTGATAGCGCCGTGCGCGCCTGCCTCGGCCCCGGCATTTCGATCTGCGGGATTTGGAGCGGTCTCGGGGCTTTGCTTCGCACCTATAATGTTTTTCACCAGCGCGGTCGTGTAAGTGCTTGATTAGACAGAAGTTTAGAGCACTGACGACCATGCTGTGAGGTCGATGCCGCTTTGGCGCCGAGCTGCAAACCCCGCGCAATTGCGCAAAGTGGCAGGCCCGGCACCCAAGTCAAGCCGACACCCACGAAACACCGATACGGAATACCCAGCCTGCAGCTTCCAAGCTGCCGGCGGATCGAAGCGAGTCCCTTGTTGTGTTGATGCTGCTGATTCAAATATGCCTTCGCTGGCCGACCTGGCTTCTGCCAGCGGCCTCCGGCATTGGATCTTTTGCAGCGCGCGCCCCCCTTGCGCAACCGGCTATCGAAAAGATCGCCACTCAACACCGAATCTGGCTCGCGCCCATCCACGCGCCCCCACCCCGGCTGTCTTCTTGAGCTGACGCTCGAGAGGCCTGCTCGCGCCTGGCGCGGCAGTCACAGCATCCGGGGCCAAGCGGCAATTCCCTGGTTTCGCGGGCGTCGTCCGTGCATCGTTGGCTCGTCATGAGCCGGTAAACGATACATATAAGGACAACGCATCATGAAGCGGATGCTGATCAATGCCACGCAAGCCGAAGAACGGCGCCTGGCCATCGTCGACGGGCAAAAGCTCCTCGACTACGAAATCGAGATCGAAGGGCGCGAACAGCGCAAGGGCAACATCTACAAGGCGGTCGTGACCCGCGTCGAGCCTTCGCTCGAAGCCTGTTTCGTCGACTACGGCGAAGACCGCCACGGCTTCCTGCCGTTCAAGGAAATCTCCAAGCAGTACTTCGCCGAAGGCGTGTCGGCCAGCCAGGCCCGCATCCAGGACGCGATCCGCGAAGGCCAGGAACTCACCGTCCAGGTCGAAAAGGAAGAACGCGGCAACAAGGGCGCGGCCCTCACCACCTTCATCTCGCTGGCCGGCCGCTATGTCGTGCTGATGCCCAACAACCCCCGCGGCGGTGGCGTTTCGCGCCGCATCGAGGGCGAAGACCGTGCCGACCTCAAGGAGGCGATGGACCAGCTCGAGTACCCCAAGGGCATGAGCATCATCGCGCGCACCGCCGGCATCGGCCGCTCGGCGCCCGAACTGCAGTGGGACCTGAACTACCTGCTCAAGCTGTGGACCGCCATCGACGGCGCTGCCAAGGGCGGCAAGGGCGCCTTCCTGATCTACCAGGAATCGTCGCTCGTGATCCGCGCGATCCGTGATTACTTCAATCACGACATCGGCGACATCCTGATCGACACCGACGACATCTACGACCAGGCGCAGCAGTTCATGGCGCACGTCATGCCCGAGCATGCCGCCCGCGTGAAGCGCTACCGCGACGACGCGGCGCTGTTCAGCCGCTTCCAGATCGAGCACCAGATCGAATCGGCCTACGCCCGCACCGTGCAGTTGCCTTCGGGCGGCGCCATCGTGATCGACCACACCGAGGCGCTGGTCTCGGTCGACGTGAACTCGGCCCGCGCCATCAAGGGCGGCGACATCGAAGAGACCGCCACCCGCACCAACCTGGAAGCCGCCGACGAAGTGGCCCGCCAGATGCGCCTGCGCGACCTGGGCGGCCTGATCGTCATCGACTTCATCGACATGGACGAATCGAAGAACCGCCGCGAAGTCGAAAGCCGCCTGCGCGATGCGCTGCGCCAAGACCGCGCCCGCGTGCAGTTCGGCTCGATCAGCAAGTTCGGCCTGATGGAAATGAGCCGCCAGCGCCTGAAGCCGGCACTGAGCGAAGGTTCGTCGATCCCCTGCCCCCGTTGCGGCGGCTCGGGCCACATCCGCGACACCGAATCCAGCGCGCTGCAGATCCTGCGCATCATCCAGGAGGAGTGCCTGAAGGACAACACGGCCGCCGTGCACGTCCAGGTGCCGGTCGAAGTGGCGTCGTTCCTCTTGAACGAGAAGCGCCCCGAAATCGCCAAGATCGAGCTCAAGCAGCGCGTGACCGTGCTGATGGTGCCCAACAAGACGCTCGAAACGCCGAACTACAAGCTCGAGCGCCTGAAGCACGACGATCCGCGCCTGGACCACATCGAAGCCAGCTACAAGATGGCCGACGAGATCGAAGACCCGACGGCCGTCACCCGCCGCTCGCAGGAGCCGACCAACAAGCAGACGCCGGTCATCAAGGGCGTGCTGCCCGACGCACCCGCGCCGGTGGTTCCGCCCAAGCCCGAAGCAGTGCGCGCGCCTGTCGCCGCACCCGCACCGGTCGCGCCGCCCGTCGTGAGCGCTCCGATTCCTGCACAAAGCGGCTTCTTCGGCTGGATCAAGAACCTGTTCGGCGGCGCGCCCGCCGAAGCGAAGGCGCCCGCACCGTCGGCGATTCCGGTCGAGGCACCGAAGCCCCGCCGCGATGGCCGTCCGGGCCGCGATGGCGAAGCCCGCGGCGGCGCACGTGATGGCGAACAACGCCGTAGCGGTCGCGGTGGCGAAGGCCGCGGCGAAGGCGGCGAACGCCGCGGTGGTCGTGACGGCGAACGCCGTGGCGGCCGCGGTGGCGAGCGCCGCGAAGGTGGCGGTGAACGTCGCGAAGGCGGCGGCGAGCGCCGCGACGGCCGCAGCAGCGAACTGCGCAACGACGCAGCCGCAGGCCAGCCGCGTGAGCAACGCGAGCCCCGCGAGCCGCGTGAACCCCGCGAGGCACGTGCCCCGCGCGACGGCGAACAACGCCGTGGCGGACGTGGCGAGCGCCGCGAAGGCGAAAGCCGCAATGCACCGGCCGAGGCACTGGTCGACGGCAACGTCAACCTCGAAGCCCAGCCGCAGGCGCCCGGCGCCGACGAAGGCAACGCAGCGGAACGCGCACCGCGCGCCCGTGGCGAGCGTCGTGAACGCGGCGAGCGCGGTGACCGTGCCGAACGCGGTGAGCGCAGCAACGACCGCGGCGGCGAACGCAACGGCGACGCACAACCGCGCGGCGAAGCCGTCGCCGGTGAAGGCGCCCCGCAAGGCGAGCGCCAGCCCCGCAACGGCCGCGACGAACAACGCGCCCCGCGCGGTGATCGTGGTGGCGAACGCGGCGAGCGCACCGACGGCCGCCGCGAACGCCGGAGCGACGCACCGACCGCCGAAGGCGAAGCGCGCGTGGCCGAAGTGGCATCCGCCGAGGGCGAACAAGGCAGCGACAACGCCGGCAACGACCAGGCCCCACGCCGTGAAGGCCGCGAAGGTGAAGAGCGCCGTGGCCGTTCGCGTGACCGCTACGGCCGCGACCGCCGCGAACGCGGCCCGCGCGACGAGAACGAAGCCAACGCAGCCGATGCACCGGCCGCCGAAGGCGCCGTCGCAGCCGCCATGGAAGCCACCGGCGAGTCGTACGAAGCGCCGGCCGCCCGCCAGCAGCCGCTGCCGCTCGCGTCGGAACCCGTCGCCGAACGCCAAGTGAACGAGGTCGCCGCAGCGCCCGAAGTGCGGGAACCCGCACCGCAGCAGCAGCCGCGCTTCGAGCGCCCCGCGCCCGCACCGGTCGCAGCGCCCATCGTGGTCGAGAGCCCCAAGGCAGCACCCGCAGCGCCCGCCGGCAACGGCCGCGCGCTGCCCAAGGTGCAGCCCTTCGAACTGCCGCTGAACGACCTCGCGCAGATCGCCGAGAGCTCGGGCCTGCAGTGGGTCAACTCGGACGCCGACCGCATCGCGCAAGCGCGCGCCGCCATCGCCGCCGAGCCGAAGCCGCTGCACGTGCCGCGCGAACGCCCGCCGGCGATCGTGCTGGATGAAGGCCCGCTGGTGCTGGTAGAAACCCGCCGCGACCTGGGCTCGATGTCGCTGCCGTTCGAGAAGACGGCCACCGACGCGCAAGCGCCCGGCACGCACTGAGCACGAAGCTCGCAAATGAAAAACGGCGCCTCGGGCGCCGTTTTTTTATGCCTGCACGCTGCTGACCGGCAGGTCCGGCAAATCTGGCAAATCTGGCATTTCCAGGATCATCTGCCCGAAGCGGCAGGCACACGGCGTCTTGCCGCCCTCGCTCCAGATCAGCGCGAACTCGACGCTCGGCAACGGCGGCAGGCCATAGCGACCCTCGACGATCTTCATGCCCGGCTCGATCGCAGCAGGTGCGCGACTTCGGGCTCGTGATGCTCTTATGGCGGCGTCGGCATCTGGGTGCTGGCGGCGATCAGCTTCGTGGTCTTCGGCAGCCGCCGGCCGTCGCTGCAGCCTTCGGGCGCTTGCCCCTGAATGCCGGGCAGGCTCAGGTGCTGGGCGCCTGCGCCGCGCGCTTCCAGGCGGCGGCGGCCTGTTCTGCATCCTCGCGCGCTTCGGCCAGTTCGGCCAGCGCGAGCCAGGCACGGCGATAGAGCTCGGCGTCCTGCAGCGCGAGCCCGGCCTGCGTGAGCAGTTGCTGGGCCTTGCCCCACAACTGGCGCTTCATGCAGGCCATGCCGGCGAGGTACTGCAGGTTCGCATCGCGCGGGTTGTTGCGCTGGGCGCTTTCGATGCGGGCGAGCCAGTCGGCATCCACCGAGTCGAGCCCCGCTTCGAGCGCGCGCGCCAGCTTGACGCGCAGCGCGTCGCCCAGGCCGCGCGGGTTCGCCACCATGCGCTCCCATGCGGGCAGCAGCCAGCCGCGCGCAAGCGCCAGGTCGCCATGCAGCACCACCATGCGTTGAGCGCCGTGGATCGCCACTTCGGGCATTTCGCGTTCGCTGCTGTCGAGTTCGGACCAGGCGCGCATCAGCTGCGCCGGGTCGTGTGCGCCCGACAGCAGTTCGGTTGCCAGCCCGCGCACGATGCTCTGCGCCGCCGCATCCGAGAAAGCGCGGTGCTTGGCCAGCAGGCGCGCGGTTTCGAGGGCTTCGAGCGTGCGCCGGTCCTGCCGCGCCGCCTTCAGGCGAAGGCGCAGGGCCAGCGTGCGCCGTTGCGCGCCCTGCGGAAGTTCTTCGAGACGGGCGAGCGCGGCGGCCGCATCGCGGTCTTCGAGCGCCCAGCGCGCGGCGCGCAGCTGCACGCCTTCGCGCGTCTCGGGGCTCGCGAGCACCATGCGGTCGACGCTTTCGTTGAGCGCCTGCTGAAGATGCGCATCGCGTGCCGGCTTGTCCTGCAGGGCCTGTGCGCTTTCGGCTGCCAGCAGATGCGACAGCACGCGCACCTGCTGCGCCTGCGGCAGGTTTGCATCGAGCGCGGCCAGGGTCTTTTCCTGGACCAGCGCGGCCTGCGCAGCCTTGCGCGCGCGAGAAAAACGGCCCGCGATCAACTGCACCATCGCATCGAGCAGCGCGGCGTGCAGCGCGCGCTCCTTCTGCTGGAGGCGCCAGTGGCGCGCCTGCGTCGGCAGCGAGAACAACGCGGCCAGCGCGCGCAGCGCGACGTGCAGCAGCACGAAGGTCGCCAGCAGGATCACCAGCACGAGGTTCAGCGACAGGTCGACACGCCAGGGCGGCCAGAACACCGTGATCGTGCCCTGGTTGTTGCCCGCGAAAAGAGCCACTGCCGCAGCGACGGCGAACAGCGCGAGGAGCCAGATTGCAGCGCGCATGAGCGGGTCAGCGCCCTGCGGCCGCGGTGGCGAGGGCCGCGAGCGTGTCGTCCACGCGTGCCGGCTCGGTGGTCTTCACTTGCGCCTGCAGCTGCTGCAGCAGCGTGGCGGCGGCCTGCGTGCGGCGCGAGGCGGGGTCGAAATAACGGTTGAGCGATGCGGTCACCTGGGCCAGTTCGGCGCGCGTGGCATCGACCTGGCGCGACAGCAGCGAGAGGCGCGCGTTGAGCAGTTTGAGCTTCAGGTTCTCGCGCAGGAAGTAGGTCTGCTCGGGGGGCAGCAGGATCGCCTCGGGGCTCTGGATGCGGCCCACGCGCACCAGCGAGCGCGCTTCGCCGCGCACCGTGAGCAGCGCACGGCGCCACCAGGGTGCATCGGCCGGAATCGGTTCGGGCTGCCAGGCATTGACGCCCGTGCCGCGAACCGCCACCGCGTTGATCGTGGGCAGGTCGTCCACGTTGCGCATCAGCTCGTCGAGCTTTTGCAGCGCCTCTGCGCTGTCGACGCTCGAGTTGCTGCGCAGGCGGTCGGCGTCGCGCTGCATGGCGCGCTGCAGCGGTGCGAGCCGCGGCTGCGCGGCGCGGGAGATGCGCAGGTCGCCGGCCTTGAGGGCCGCCAGCAGGGGTTCGACATTGCCGGTGACCTGGGCCTGCTGCAGCGCGAGGCGCACGGCCGACTCGATGTCGACCACGAGGTTTTCATCGCGCGAACGCGAGAGGCTCTGCATCAGCTCTTCGAGCTGCGAGCGCTGCAGCGCGACTTCGGCCACGCGGGTTTCGATGAGGGCCACGCGGGCCGCGGCGTCGCGCACCGTGTCGCTGGCCTGGCGCGCCAGCGTGCGCGCTTCCATCGACTGCGTGGTGGCCTCGGCGCTCTGGCGTGCGAGCTGCTCTTTCATGCCGCCGACCTTTTGCCACAGCGCGATGGTCATCACCAGCGCGGCCAGCGCCACCAGGGCGACGAGGCCGAAGCCGATGCGGGACAGCAGCGTGGCCGCGGCGGCCATGGCGGCGGGCGTCTGGTGCGGCGCCAGCGTGGCGGGCACCGGCGCCGTTGCGGCAGCGGGAGAAGAAGGAGAAATGTCGTCGGACGGGGACGCGGCGCTCATGCCAACGATTCTATCGACGCGATCAACGCATCCCGCAGCGGTGTGCAGACACGCAACGCACCAAAACCCGCAGCCCGCGCGGCTTCGCCGATGCGTGCATGCGTGGCCACGGCGCTCGCGGCGTGCCAGTCGGTGCCGGGCATCGCGCGCTGGAGATTCGCGATCGCCTCGGAGCTGCTGAAGAGCCAGATCGCGCGCCCTTGCGCGCCATCCACGGCCAGTTGATGTTGTCTGACGTCGAACAACGGCGGCAATCGGCGATAGGCCACCACCGTGTCGCGATGCCCGCTCGCCGCATCGATCTCCCTGGCGAGCCAGTCGCGGCCGGCGGGCTGCCCCGCCTCATCGCCACCGCGCACGATGAGCACGCGCACGCTGGCCGACACCTGGCCCTGCACGCGCTCCCACAGCGCTTCCGAATCGAAGCGCGTGGCCTCGGGCGGCGGTGCGTCAATGGCGTCGGGCGGCACGCCGGCGCGCAGCAAGGCGCGCGTGGTGCCGGGGCCCGTGGCCCAGAAGCGGAGGCCAGGGCGACCGGCCAGGGCCTCGTCGGTCGAGCCCGCGTCGCGGTGCTGAAAGAAATGCTCGACCGCCGTCGCGCTCACGAACATCAGCGCGGCGTAGTCCTCGAGCCGCCGCCAGGCCGCGCGCAGCGGCTCGGCATCGTGGACGGGCTCGATGACGATCAGCGGCAACGCCACCGCATCGAGGCCGGCGGCACGCAGGTCGTCGACCCATTGCACCGACTCGCGTGCAGGCCGCGTGACGATGACGGGCCGCGCAGTCATCTGATGACCACGGATTTCAGTGGGCGCCGGCGTCGCGCAGCAACGCGGCCGCGTGTTCGCCGAGCGCATCGGCACGCGCGAAATCGCCGACCTCGGCCTGTGCATGAACGCGAACCAGCGGCGTGTTGCCCTCCGGATCGCCCCAGGCGGCATCGATGCGCAATGCCCCATCGGCCTGCCAGCGCGCGTGCGCCGCGAGCGGCATCGAGCAGCTGCCGCCCATCGCGCGGCTGACCGCGCGTTCGGCGGCGGTCGAGAGCCAGTCGCCCCGGTGCGCGAGCGGCGCGAGCAGTTCGATCAGGTCGGCGCGATCGGCGCGCACCTCGATACCCAGCGCGCCCTGCCCCGCGGCCGGCAGCATGTCGTCGGGTTCGAACGCCACGCGGATGCGGTCTTCGAGGCCGAGGCGCTTCAAGCCCGCAGCCGCCAGGATGATCGCGTCGTACTGCCCTTCGTCGAGCTTGCGGAGGCGCGTATCGAGGTTGCCGCGCAGCGGCTCGATGCGCACGTCGGGCCGCCTGGCCTTGAGCAGCACCACGCGGCGCAGGCTGGAGGTGCCGACCACCGCGCCGTGCGGCAGTTCGTCGAGCGAGGCGTAGCGGGGAGAGACCAGCGCATCGCGCGGGTCTTCGCGCTCCAGCACGCAGGCCAGGACGAAGCCTTCGGGCAGGTCCATCGGCACATCTTTCAGCGAATGCACCGCGATGTCGGCGCGCCCGTCTTCGATCGCCGTTTCGAGTTCCTTCACGAAGAGGCCCTTGCCGCCGACCTTGCTCAGGCTCTTGTCCAGGATCTGGTCGCCCCGGGTCGTCATGCCCAGAAGCTGGACCGTGTGGCCCCGTTCTTGCAAAAGCGCTTGCACGTGTTCGGCCTGCCAAAGGGCCAACCGGCTTTCGCGCGTCGCGATCACGATATTGCTCAAGACCGCTCCCAAAAAGTACATGTTTCCAGACCGCCGGAATGCTAGCATGTTGCGCCGCAGCAACGCAGGCGGCGCGTCCATTCAAGTCCCCAGGAACAACATCGAATGAAAGCCAGCAAGACCCCTGCCCTCCCCAAGCGCCGCCAGGCCGAAGACCAGCCACTGATCGACGACATCCGGCTGTTGGGCCGGATCCTCGGCGATGTGATCCGGGAGCAGGAAGGAGACGAGACCTATGCGTTGGTGGAAAAGATCCGCACCCTGTCGGTGGCCTTTCGCCGCGACGCCGACCACGCCGCCGACCGCGCGCTCAAGAACCTGCTCAAGGGCCTGAGCGCCGCCGAGACGGTGCGCGTGATCCGCGCCTTCACCTACTTCAGCCACCTGGCCAACCTCGCGGAAGACCGCCACCAGATCCGTCGCCGCACCGAGGCCGATCGCCAAGGCGTGCTGGCAGACGGCGACCTGCAGACTGCGCTCGCCCGCATCCGCAAGGCGGGCGTGAAGCCCGACGAAATCGTCGCCTCGCTGGCCCACAGCTACGTGTCGCCCGTGCTCACCGCGCACCCGACCGAAGTGCAGCGCAAGAGCATCCTGGATGCCGAACGCGCCATCGCGCTCCTGCTCACCACGCGCGACGAAATCAAGCTGCGCCAGAACGCCTACGCGGGCGGAAAAGACGCGCTCTCGCCCATCGAGCTCGCCGACAACGAAACGCAGATGCGCACGCGCGTCACCCAGATCTGGCAGACGCGGCTCCTGCGCTTCTCCAAGCTCACCGTGGCCGATGAAATCGAGAACGCGCTGAGCTACTACGAAGCCACGTTCCTGCGCGAGATTCCGCGCGTCTATGCCGACCTCGAAAAGGCATTGATGCAAGGCGGCCACACGCCGTCGGTCGCGCCGTTCCTGCGCATGGGCCAATGGATCGGCGGCGACCGCGACGGCAACCCCAACGTCACCGCCGAGACCCTCGAATACGCGCTCGGCCGCCAGTGCGAACTGGCGCTGCGCCACTACCTCACCGAGGTGCACTACCTGGGCGGCGAGCTCTCGCTCTCGGCCACGCTGGTCGATGTGTCGGCCGAGATGCAGGCGCTGGCCGAGCGCTCGCCCGACACCAGCGAACACCGCAAGGACGAGCCCTACCGCCGCGCGCTCACCGGCGTGTATGCGCGTCTCGCGGCCACGCTGCGCGAGCTCACGGGCGGCGAGGCCGCGCGCCATGCCGTCGCACCGCAGAACCCGTACCCCAACGCCGAGGAATTTCTTGCCGACCTGCGCACCGTGGAAGAGTCGCTGGGCGAAAAGCACGGCAGCGTGCTCGCGGCGCAGCGCCTGCGTCCGCTGATCCGCGCGGTGGAGGTGTTCGGCTTTCACCTCGCCACGGTCGACCTGCGCCAGAGCTCCGACAAGCACGAGGCGGTGATCGCCGAGCTGCTCGCCACCGCGCGCATCGAGCCGTCGTACGCCTCGCTCGCCGAAGAGGCCAAGCAGACGCTGCTGCTCAAGCTGCTGGACGACGCTCGTCCCCTGCGCGTGCCCGACGCCGACTACTCGCCGCTCGCAAAAAGCGAGCTGGCCATCTTCGCCGCCGCCCGCACCGCGCGTGCGCGCTACGGCGCCGCGGCCATCCGCCACTACATCATCAGCCACACCGAAACGGTGAGCGACCTGCTCGAAGCGCTGCTGCTGCAAAAGGAAGTGGGGCTCCTGCGCGGTGCGATGGCCACCAACGCGGTGTGCGACCTGATCGTCGTGCCGCTCTTCGAAACCATCGAAGACCTGCGCAATGCCGCGCCCATCGTGCGCGCCTTCTACGCGCTGCCGAACATCCAGGCGCTCATCGAGCGCTCGGGCGCCGAGCAGGACGTGATGCTCGGCTACAGCGACAGCAACAAGGACGGCGGCATCTTCACCAGCAACTGGGAGCTCTACCGCGCGGGCATCGCGCTGGTGTCGCTCTTCGACGAGCTCAACAAGAAAAAGGCCAACCCGATTCGCCTGCGCATGTTCCATGGCCGCGGCGGCACGGTGGGACGCGGCGGCGGCCCGAGCTACCAGGCGATCCTTGCGCAGCCGCCGGGCACGGTGCGCGGCCAGATCCGCCTCACCGAGCAAGGCGAAGTCATCGGCTCGAAGTACGCCAACCGCGAGATCGGCCGGCGCAACCTGGAGACGCTGGTGGCCGCCACGCTCGAAGCCACGCTGCTGCCGCAGGGCAAGTCGGCGCCCGCCACCTTCCTCTCGGCAGCAGGCGAACTCTCGACCGCCAGCATGGCCGCCTACCGCAAGCTGGTCTACGAAACCCCGGGCTTCGGCGACTACTTCTTCGGCTCCACGCCGATCCGCGAGATCGCCGAGCTCAACATCGGCTCGCGCCCCGCCTCGCGCAACCCGAGCCACAAGATCGACGACCTGCGCGCGGTGCCCTGGAGCTTCAGCTGGGGCCAGTGCCGCCTCACGATTCCGGGCTGGTTCGGCTTCGGCGCGGGCGTGGAGCAGTTCCTCGCCTCGGCCGGCAACGCCGCGGGCAAGAAGGAACGCGTGGCGCTGCTGCAGCGCATGTATGCGCAGTGGCCGTTCTTTCGCACGCTGCTCTCGAACATGGACATGGTGCTCGCCAAGAGCGACCTCGCGCTGGCCTCGCGCTACGCGGAACTGGTGACCGACCGCAAGCTGCGCCAGAAGGTGTTCTCGATGATCGATGCCGAATGGCACCGCACCTCGGACGCGCTCACGCTCATCACGGGCGCCAAGCAGCGGCTGGAAGGCAATGCCGAGATGCAGCGCTCGGTGCGGCATCGCTTTCCGTACATCGATCCGCTGCACCACCTGCAGGTGGAGCTGATGCGGCGCTACCGCGCGGGCGACGGCGGCGAGCGGCTGCAGCGCGGGATCCATATCTCGATCAACGGGGTGGCTGCGGGCCTGCGCAACACTGGCTGACTTCAGGCGTCGAGCACCAAAGACAAAGGGCGCCTTGTGCGCCCTTTCCTACGTGAACAGGCGCCAATCAGGCACCTGTAAGGCCATTTAAAAGCGTACGGTCGGACACGTTCACAGTTCTCGCAATCGCGCGGCAG
Source organism: Variovorax sp. 770b2 (assembly GCF_900115685.1). GTDB lineage: Bacteria > Pseudomonadota > Gammaproteobacteria > Burkholderiales > Burkholderiaceae_C > Variovorax. Next base: position 3,346,548 of record NZ_FOXJ01000001.1, read on the forward strand.
CTCGAAGTCGTTTCACAGGAGCCCGTTGCAATGTCCGTCCCGCAGTCCCTTACCCATTCGCAAGTCGATTTCGTCAACGACGACTTCGAAGCCCTGGCTTCCCACATGCGCCATTGCGCGCAGGCTCACGGTCGATGGTTCTCGGTGCGAAGCCACATGCAACGTGTGCGCGCGCTCGCTGCGGGCCGCATCGTCACGATGGCCTGCATGGCCGTGGTTCTCGCCATCGGCCTCTTCGCGATCGCTTGAGCGCCGCATCCGTCGCCGACCGCCTCCAGGGGCTCAGTCACTACGCCCGGACCCTTCTGCTGGGTCCGCATGACCCGGTAGCACCTCCGATCCGCGCCGAACTCTTCGGCGCCCAGCGTTTCGAGCAGCACGGCCACAGCCTCGCGCGCGCACAGGTGGTGGAGGAAGACCGCCGCCGCGCCGGCGAGGGTGCCCCCTTTTTTCCGCGCGTGGACGAGAACCTCGAATCGCTGCGCGCCGCCTTCGACTACATCGCGCGCATCTCGCAGAGCGGGCGCTACGTGTCGCCGGCCGCCGAATGGCTGCTCGACAACTTCCACCTGGTCGAGGCGCAGCTCCAGCAGATCCATGACGGCGTGCCGCGCAGCTACTACGCGCGCCTGCCCAAGCTGGCCACGCCGCCGCTGGCGGGCCTGCCGCGCGTGTACGGCATCGCGTGGGCCTACGTGGCGCACACCGACAGCGTGCTCAACAAGACGCTGTTCACCGCCTTCCTGAACGCCTACCAGGACATCGACGAGCTCACGCTCGGCGAGCTCTGGGCGCTGCCCACCACGCTGCGCGTGGTGCTGCTGGAGAACCTGCGCCGCGTGGCCGAGAGCATTGCCGAGAACAAGGTCGCGCGCGAGATCGCGCACGCCGCCTGGGATGCGGCCCCGCATCTGTCGGCACAAGACCTGGACGTGCTGTACCGCGCGTTGCAAAGCCACGGCCTGCAGGACAACTACCTCACGCAGCTCTGGCAGCGCCTGCCGGTCGAGCACGGCGAGAACATGCCCGCGCTGGTGCGGTGGACCGAGCAGCACTGCCCCAACGGCCCGGCGCTCATCAACGATGCGCAGAACGCGCAGGCGGCGGCCAACCTCACGGTCGGCAACATCATCACCACGCTGCGCATGATCGGCCAGGTCGAGTGGAGCGACCTGATCGAGCCGGTGAGCCGCTCGCTGCGCGTGCTGCGCGAGCTGCCGAGCTTCGCGAGCGAAAGCGAACTCACGCGCCAGCAGATCACGCATGCGATGGAGCGCGTGGCGCGCGACACCGAGCAGCCCGAGCGCGAAGTGGCCGAGGCCGTGGTGCGCATGGCCGCGAGCGCGCCTGCCGACGACGCTGCCGCGGAGACCGACCGTGCCGACGGGACCGCGGGCTACTACCTCTTCGGCCAGGGCCGCCCGGGGCTGATCGCCGCGCTGCTGCAGTCCGATGGGCAGGCGGGCCGCAACGGCCGTGCGGAGCCCATCCGGCCCGCGCGCAGCCATCGCAGCTGGCGATTGCCGGCCTATCTCCTGTCCGTCGCCGTAGGCACCGCGTTGCTGCTGTTCGCCGTGGCGCACGGCCTCGCGCACCGCGGCGACTGGACCACCGTGGTCGCGCTCGTGCTGCTCGCATGGCCGCTCTCCGAGGCGCTGATCGCGCTGGCGCAGCGGATCATGGCCGAGTCGGTGCGCGTGCAGGCGCTGCCGCGCCTGGACTTCGCGACCGGCATTCCCGAGCGGCACCGCGCGCTCGTCGTCATCCCGACGCTGCTGACCTCGGCCGCGAGCAACGCGCAGCTCGCGCACCGGCTCGAGCTGCACTGGCTCGCCAACCGCGAGCAGCACGCGCAGTTCGCGCTCCTCACCGACTGGGCCGATGCCGCGCAGGCCTCGCTGCCCGAAGACGCGCCGCTGCTCGAAGACGCCATCGGGCGCGTCACCGCGCTCAACGCGAAATACCCTGCATCCGAAGGCGCGGCGCCGCGCTTCCTCGTGCTGCACCGCCCGCGCACCTGGAGCGACACCGAAGCGCGCTGGATGGGCTGGGAGCGCAAGCGCGGCAAGCTGGAGATGCTGGTGCGCCTGCTGGCGAGCGGCAATACCAGCAATACCAGTGATACCGGCGATTTCGGCGGCTTCCTGCCGCTCGCGCCGGGCCAGCAACTGGCCGCGGGCCGCACGCCCTATGTGCTCACGCTGGACAGCGACACGGGCCTTCCTCCCGGTGCCCTGCGCGACCTGGTGTCGATTGCAGCCCACCCGCTCAACGCGCCTGAAGTCGACGCAGAAAGCCGCCGCGTCGTCGCGGGCTTCGGCATCCTGCAGCCGCGCATCGTCACGCCGTTCCCGATGCAGAGCGAGCGCTCGCCCTTCCACTGGATGTTCGCCGGCCAGTGCGGGCTCGACCCCTACGGCAGCGGCGCCTCCGACATCTACCAGGACGTGTTCGGCAGCGGTTCCTTCACGGGCAAGGGCCTGCTCAACGTCCGCGCGGTGCACGCCACGCTGAACCAGCGCCTGCCCGACAGCGCGGTGCTGAGCCACGACCTGCTGGAAGGCACGGTCGCGCGCTGCGCGATGGTGAGCGACGTGGTGCTGGTCGAAGACCATCCGCACCACGCCGGCGTGGCCGCCTCGCGCGTGCACCGCTGGGTGCGCGGCGACTGGCAGCTCTTGCCGCTGATGTGGCGCGCCCGGCGTTTCGGCATCGATGCGCTGGGCCTCTGGAAGATGGGCGACAACCTGCGCCGCTCGCAGGTGGTGCCCGCTTCTTTCGCGCTGCTGGTGCTGGTGATCTTCACGCAGGCCATGCCGCTGGGCTGGGCGCTGGCGGCCGTCGGTTCGGCGCTCACGCTCGGCCCTCTGCTCGGCGCGCTGGCCGGGCTGGTGCCCACGCGGCGCGCGATCGAGCTGCGCCACTTCTTCGATGTGGGCGCGGTCGAACTGCTGCGCGCCATGGCCGGCGCGGCCTGGCAGTTCGTGCAGCTCGCGGCGCAGACGCGCCTGTTGCTCGACGCGGCGTTTCTTGCGACGTGGCGGCTGGTCGTGAGCCGCAAGCACCTGCTGCAATGGACCACCGCCGCACAGGCGCAGGCGCAGTCCAGCCAGCAGTTGCTGCCGTTCCTGCGCGGCGGTGCTTTCAGCAGCGTGGCCTGCCTTGCGCTCGCGGTGGCGTCGCACTGGAGCGCATACCCGATCGTCGGCCCGCTGCTGTTCGCCCTCTGGGCGCTCGCGCCCGTCGCCGCGTGGTGGAGCAGCCGCGTCGATGCCGAGGTGCCCGATCCGCTGAACGCCGACCAGCGCACCTATCTGGAGAAGCTCGCGCACGACACCTGGCTGTTCTTCGAGCACGTGGTCGGCCCCGACGACAACCACCTGCCGCCCGACAACCTGCAGCTGGAGCCGCAGCCCACCATCGCCCACCGCACATCGCCGACCAACATCGGCATGTACCTGCTGGCGGCCTGCTGCGCGCGCGAGTTCCGCTGGATCGGCACGGCCGCGCTGCTCGAACGCATCGGCGCCACGCTCGACACCGTCGACCGCATGCAGAAGCACCAGGGCCACCTGTTCAACTGGTACGACACGCAGACGCTCAGGCCGCTGCCGCCGGACTACGTCTCCAGCGTGGACAGCGGCAACTTCGCGGGCCACCTCGTGGCGGTGGCACAGGCCTGCCGCGCCTTTTCCGCGGAGGGCTGCGAGACCCACGAGGCACCCGCACTCGAAGCGCTCGCGCAGCGCTGCGACGCGCTGCACGCCGGCATGGATTTCAATGGCCTCTACGACGCCAAGCGCCATCTGTTCCACATCGGCCTGCGCGTCGAAGAGAACGTGCTCGACGCGAGCTACTACGACCTGCTGGCCTCCGAATCGCGCCTCTTGAGCTTCCTGGCGATCGCCAAGGGCGATGTGCCGCGCCGCCACTGGATGGCGCTGGGCCGGCCGTTCCTGCTGGTGGGCTTCGAGCCCAGCCTCAAATCGTGGTCAGGGTCGATGTTCGAGTACCTGATGCCCGCGCTCGTGATGTCCGAGCCCGAAGACGGCCTGCTGCAGGTGGCCAACACCGCGGCCATCGCCGAGCAGCAGGCCTTCGGCCGCGCGCAGAACCTGCCGTGGGGCGTTTCGGAATCGGCCTACTTCGCGCAGGACCACTCGCTGGCCTACCAGTACTCGCCCTTCGGCGTGCCGCGCCTCGCGCTGCGCCGCACGCCGCCCACCGACCGCGTGGTGGCGCCCTATGCGAGCGTGATGGCCGCGGTGCTGGCGCCGGCGGCGGCGGTGGCCAATCTCGAACGGCTCGAATCGCTGGGCGCGCGCGGCGAGTTCGGCTTTCACGACGCGGTGGACTTCACCGCCTCGCGCCAGGCCGAGGGGCAGGACTTCACCGTGGTGCGCAACTTCATGGCGCACCACCAGGGCATGTCGCTGGTGGCGCTGTGCAACGTGCTGTGCGCCGACGGGCCGCGCCGCTGGTTCGGCAGCGCCGCGCTGGTGCAGGCGCACGAGTCGCTGCTGCACGAGCGCACGCCGCGGCAGATCATCGGCAGCGCCGATCCGCGCACGCCGCCCGAGCCCAGCCAGACCGAGCTGGCGCCCTTGTTCCAGCCGCGCCTGGTCGATCCGATGGCCGCCGGCTTCCAGCCCACGCACCTGCTGTCGAACGGCCGCTACACGGTCGCGCTGCGCGCCAACGGCGCGGGCGTGAGCCGCTGGCGCTCGTTCAACGTGACGCGCTGGCGCGACGACCCGCTGCGCGACAGCCACGGCACCTTCTTCTACATCCGCGACGAAGGCCGGCGCGAGCTCACCTCGCTCACCGCCCTGCCCGCGCCCGGCGCCGACTGGCGCTACCGCACCCGCTTCCTGGCCGACCAGGTGCAGTTCGATGCGGCCGGCCCCGGCCTGCAGGTGCGCACCACGGTGCTCATCAGCCCCGAGGACGACACCGAGCTGCGCAGCATTTCGCTGCACAACTCGGGCGAGGAGACGCGCACGCTCGAACTCATCTCGTACTTCGAGCCGGTGCTCTCCAACCCCAAGGCCGACGAGGCGCATCCGGCCTTCGCCAACCTGTTCGTCGAGTCGCGCTGGGAGCCGGCCTGGCGCGTGCTGCTGATGTCGCGCAAGCCGCGGCTGCACGGCGACCCCGCGGTGGCCGCCGCGCACTTCGTGGCCTCGGTCGATGCGCACGTGCTCTCGATCGACTGCATGACCGACCGGCGCGCCTTCATCGGCCGCAACCGCTCGCTCGCCAGCCCCGCGCTCGACGCGCAGCCGCTGCACGTCAACGGCACGCCGGTGAATGGCCTGGATCCGATCGCGTGCCTGCGCGTGCGGCTGTCGATCGCGCCGGGCGCCACCGCGCGCCTGACCTTCGCAACCGCCGCCGACGAAAGCATCGAGGCGCTGATGCCCAGCATCGACCGCTACCTGCAGCCCATGCACGTGGAGCGCGCCACGCGCATGGCCGCCACGCTGGCGCAGGTGCGGCTGCGCGACCTGAGCATCGCGCCCGCGCAGAACCTGGCGCTGCAGGACCTGACGACCATCCTCACCTACACCACGCCGCGCGTGATGAAGGACCGCGGGCTCATCGATCTCCGGCAAATCTGGCGCTTCGGCATCTCGGGCGACAAGCCCATCGTGCTGGTCTACATCCACTCGATGAACGGCATGGGGCTCGTCAACACGCTCTTGCGCGCGCAGCCGTGGTGGGGCTTCGGCGGCGTGGCCTGCGACCTGGTGGTGCTCAACAGCGAGCCCAACTCCTACCTGATGCCGCTGCAGCGCGAGATCGAGACCCTGCGCACGCGCGTGCAGCAGCAGACCCAGAACAGCTTTCCGCGCAACGACACGGCCGGCTTCTACCTGCTGCGCGACCACGAGGTGGCGCCATCGGAGAAGGCCGCGCTTTCCAGCCTCGCGCGCGTGGTGTTCACGGCCGACGGGCGCGCGCTCGAAGTGCAGGTGGCCGCGTTGCACGAGGCGCGCAGCCCGGCGATTGCCGACGACAGCAGCGCGCCGGTGCCGCAGCGCACGCCGCTCCTGATGCGCTCGGCCGCGGCCCAGTCGGCGCAACCTGCGACGACGCCGATGGCGGCGCCCGCCGGCCGCTTCGATGCAGAGAGCGGCGAGTTCCGCTTCGACGTCGACATGGACAACCGCACGCCGCGCCCCTGGGTCAACGTGATCGCCAATGCCAACTTCGGCTTCCAGGTGTCCGAGTGGGGCACGGGCTTCACCTGGGCCGGCAACAGCCGCATGCACCAGGTCACGCCGTGGTCGAACGACCCGGTGCAGGACCCCGCCTTCGAGCACTACCTGCTGCAGGACCTGGCCACGCGCGAGCTGCTGCCGCTCACGCCCGCCGGCCAGGGCGCCAGCGGGTCCGAAGACGTACGCCACCGGGTGCGGCACGGGCAGGGCTACACGGTCTTCGAATGCCGGCTGCGCAACCTGACGCTCAAGACCACCTTCTTCGCGGACCGCGACGATGCCGCGAAGCTGGTGCATGTGCGCGTGCACAACGAGGGCTCGAACCAGCGGCGCCTGCGCGCGCTCGGCATGGTCGAGTGGCAGATGGGCGCGGCGCGCGGCGAACGGCGCACCGTGCACTGCTGGAAGCCGGAAGACCAGCCGGCCGTGTTCGGCCAGCAGCGCGAATCGGGCGGAGGTTTCGGCGGGAGCACGGCCTTCCTGCTGCTCGCGGGACTGCCGGGCGCGACGCAGTGGACCTGCGACCGCAACGAATTCTTCGCCGGACACGGCATCGTCGAGGTGCCCGAGACGCTCGCGCGGCGCGCGGGCAGCGGGCTGGATGCCTGCGCGGCCATCGGCGGCGAGTTCGTCGTCGGCGCCGGGGAGACGGCCACCTTCACCTTCGTGCTGGGCCACGCCGACAACGCCGATGCGGCCCTCGAGCTCGCCCGCCGCTGGCGGCAGCGCGACGTGCCCGAGGCGCTCGCGCAGGTGCGGGGCTTCTGGGACGAGTTGCTCGGGCGCCTTGCCGTGCGCACGCCCGACCCGCTCTTCGACGCGATGGTCAACCGCTGGCTCATCTACCAGACGCTGGCCTGCCGGCTCTGGTCGAAGGCCGGCTTCTACCAGGCCGGCGGCGCCTTCGGTTTCCGCGACCAGCTGCAGGACGCGATGGCCTTCGCGCTCACCGATCCGGCACGGCTGCGCGAGCAGATCCTGGTCAACGCCGCGCGCCAGTTCCCCGAGGGCGACGTGCAGCACTGGTGGCACATGCCCGGCGGCGCCGGCGTGCGCACGCATTTCTCGGACGACCTGCTGTGGCTGCCGTTCGCGACGGCGCACTATGTCGAAGTGACCGGCGATGCCTCGCTGCTCGACCAGGTGGTCGGCTTCATCGAAGGCCCCGCGATTCCCGACGGCGCCGAAGACGCCTACTACGCGCCGCAGAACAACGGCCGCACGGCCACCGTGTTCGATCACGGCGCGCGCGCCATCGACAAGAGCCTGAAGACCGGCGTGCATGGCCTGCCGCTGATGGGCACGGGCGACTGGAACGACGGCATGAACCGCGTGGGCAACGAAGGCCGCGGCGAATCGGTGTGGCTCGCGTGGTTCCTGTGCAGCGTGGTGGAGCACTACGCGCCGATCGCCGAAGCACGCGGCGAGCACGAGCGCGCAGCACGCTGGACCGACGCACGCCGCGGATGGATCGCCGCGCTGCACGATGCGGGCTGGGACGGCGCGTGGTTCCGCCGTGCCTTCTTCGACAACGGCGCGCCGCTGGGCTCGTCGGCCAACGACGAGTGCCGCATCGACCTGATCGCGCAGGCGTGGTCGGTGCTCTCGGGTGCTTCGGACGAGGCGCACACCGGCCCGGCGATGGCCGCCGTGAAGAAGCACCTGCACGACGAGCCTGCGGGCCTGCTGCGCCTGTTGACGCCGCCCTTCGCGCACTCGACCAACAACCCGGGCTACATCCAGGCCTATCCGCCGGGCGTGCGCGAGAACGGCGGGCAGTATTCGCACGGCGCGGTGTGGGCGCTGATGGCGCAGGCGCTGCAGGGCGACCACGAAGCGGCGTGGCAGAGCTTCGAGGGGCTGAGCCCCGCGCACCGTGCCACGCATTCCGAGCGCGGGCCGGCCTACGAACTGGAGCCCTACGTGATGGCGGGCGACATCTACGGCGCGGCGCCGTATGTGGGCCGGGGCGGCTGGAGCTGGTACACCGGCTCGGCCGCGTGGCTGCACCGCGCGTCCGTCGAGACGCTGCTGGGGCTGAGCGTGAAGGGCAGGCAGCTTTCGCTGACACCGCACGTGCCTGCGCACTGGCCGGGCTTCGAGATCGCACTGCGGCTCGGTGAGCGCAATCTCACGCTGCAATGGGGCGCACCGGAAGTCGCCGCGACGCCGACGCACCATGCGGCCGTCGGCGAGTGGATCGACTGGCAGGCGCTGCCGGCGGATGCGGTGCTGCGGGTGGGTTAAGGTCCGCGGGCCTGTTCCAGACCGCTCCTCCGCACTGCCAGCACTACCTGCACCTCCATGACCAAGATCCAGTTCCGCCGCAAGCTCATCGTCATCATCCTGCTGTGCGTGGCGGTCACGGGGGCGGTGGTGCGGCACTACGCGGAGCGCGGCACGACCACGCGCGACATCGCCACGCTGCTGATGGTGCTGTGGGTGCCGATCATCGGCAACGTGATCGCGTGGCTCATCGGCAAGCTGCCGCGCCGCGCGCCGCCGCCCGAGCCCGTGACCTTCGATGCGCTGGGTGCGTTCACGCCCCATCTGCAGGTCGAGGTGACGCTGCGTCCGACAGCGCTGCCGGTGCACGACGTGCCGCTTGCGGCGGGCGAATACCGCTGCGCGCTGGTGATCGACAACGAAGGCTTCTCCGCGCGATGGTTCGTGCCGCCGGGCGAGATGCTGGAACGCGGGAAGCCGCATTCGCTCGAAGTCGAGTTCCTGGCACCGGCGCTTGCAAGACCGCGCTTTGCACAGGGCGCGGACTTTCGCGTGCTGGTGGGCGATTCGTTCATCGCCGACGGCCGGGTGTTGCGGACCCTCTGACGGACTGGCAGGCGGACCGTCTGGCGGACTGTCCAGCGCAGGTTGGTGGCTTCAGCCGCCACGGCGACGCCATCCGCAGCCACCGGGTTGCAAAAAGGGCCGATTGTTCGCCCAGGGGAAACTGACTACTGCCGCGAGCCCCCTTTGTCGCGAAGGCATCCGCTTTCACACTCCCTGGACTCCCGCAACAAGCATCGGCACGCGCCCGGCCGATGCGCCCCAGGACTCCCTTCATGATGAATGCACCCAGCAGCACCCCCTGCATCGACGAGCTGTCGCCGTCGCCCTCGCCCGGGCTGGTCGAGACCACCCGTTCCGCCTGGCTCGCCGTCGGCTCCATCGCCGTCGGCACCTTCGCCATGGTCTCGACGGAGTTCATGCCCATCGGCCTTCTCACCGACATCGCGCGCGGCCTGAACGTGTCCGATGGCACGGCCGGCCTCATGGTCACGATGCCCGGCGTGCTCGCCGCCTTCGCCGGGCCGGCGCTGATCGTCGCCTCGGGCAAGCTGGACCGGCGCACCGTGCTGATCGCGCTCACCACCTTGCTGATCGCCTCGAACGTGCTCGCGGCCTTTGCGCCGAACTTCGCCACGATGCTCGTGGCGCGCCTGCTGCTCGGCCTGTGCGTGGGCGGCTTCTGGACCTTTGCACCGGCCGCCGCCACGCAGCTGGTGCCCGATGCCTCGAAGGCACGCGCCATGTCGCTGGTGCTGGCCGGCGTGTCGGCGGCCACGGTGCTCGGCGTGCCCGCGGGCTCGTTCCTGGGCACGCTCTTCGGCTGGCGCGCTTCGTTCGCGGTGACCGGCGCGCTCGCCGCGGTGGTGCTGCTGGTGCAGTTGTGGCTCTTGCCCGCGATTCCGCCGGTGCGCGCCATCGGCGCACGCGACCTGCTCACGCCGCTCACGCGCCGCATGGCGCAGGTCGGGCTGCTCGCGGTGCTGTTCTTCATTGCCGGCCACTTCGCGGCCTACACGTATCTCAAGCCGCTGCTGCAGCAGGTGTTCGGCCTCGCGCCCAACGCGGTCTCCACGCTGCTGCTGGTCTATGGCGCGGTCGGATTCATCGGCACCTTCGTCGGCGGCAGCCTGGTGGCGCGCAGCGTGCGCGGCACCACGTTGCTGGCGGCGCTGATGCTGGCCACGGCGCTGCTGCTGTCCACGATGATCGGTAGCGGCTTCGTGCCCGGCGCGGTCGTGGTCTTCATCTGGGGCGTGGCCTTCGGCCTGATCCCGGTGGCGCTCACCGGCTGGATGATGGAAGCGGTGCCCGATGCACCCGAGGCCGGCCAGGCGCTGCTCGTGAGCGGCTTCCAGGTGGCGATCGCCTCGGGCGCGCTCATCGGCGGCCTCACGGTCGACAACTTCGGCATCTCCAGCGCGATGGTGCTCAGCGGCGTGCTGGTGCTGATCGCCGCGCTGATCGTCGGCACGCTGGGCCGCGCACGTGGCGGCGCGCCGCTGGCGGTCATTCCGGAATAACTTGCGGGCCTGATAACGTTTCTGCGTTTCTATTTCGCCGAGCTGCTGCGCATTGCGTTGGCGGCTCGGCACAGGTCTATCTCGCGGCGCGTTGCCAGCTCGAAGCAACGCGCATCCGCTTCGCGCGCCGCGGCCTCTAGCGAGCGCCGCTCGTTGGCCGCCTCCACCTGGTAGCCGACGAGCCAGGCCATGGTTGCCGCCAGCATGACCACGAGTCCGATCAGGGCGGCGATCACCGCCACTCGCCAGCCCTGCGTGCGCGAAATGCGGGCCTGCATGGCGGGTGCGTTCAACGCGGAAGCTCCGGGAATATCCATGCGCTCAGTCCGAGGACGACGCCCGCCCCCAGGGACACCATCGCCGCGGTCACGAACAGCGAAGCGACGACGATGTTCGGCATGCGCATGGCCATGACCAGGAACGCAGCGGTCGTCATGACGTAGAGGAGCAGCGGCAGCCAGCCCATGTAGGCTGGGCGCACGTTGGGTTCGGGCGGCTCGTCAGGGTTCATGTCCGGCAGGAACGGGTTAAGCATGGGTGACTCCTCCTTCATGAAACATGGCGCGCAATTCGTCGTCGCTTGCTGGTGAAAGGATGACCTCGGAACGCCCTTCCCCCTCGCCGGCTTGCGAAAGGGCCAGTTGCGCAAGGCGCAGTTCGGTGTGATGCGCCAGAAAAAACAGCCCGACGCGCCGCCCGAGCGCGCTCCAAACGTCGGCCATCAATGCCATCTGTTGCGCGGCATCCGCATGCAGCCCGAAGAGGATGGCATCGAAGCGCCCTCCTTCGCGCGCGGCATGGATCAAGCCATAGAGATGCTCGAAGGAGTGATGGTCGATGCCGGCGGTTCGCAGCGAACTGCCGGTGCAGGTGCGTTGCAAGGCATCCGAATCCACAAGAGCGACTCGATGTTGGTGATGGATTTTTGCGGTCATGAGATTCAGAGAATTCCGAGGCCCGATCGGCACTCGGTGCTCGCGAAAACGCCATCAGGTTGCGGAACCGCACGATAGAAGCTCAGCCGGGCGTCCCCTAGGAAATGGTTCACAAACGTAATCAAATTGAATCGGTGAAGCTGAAATTGATGCGCACACCGTTCAGTAAGTCACGCTCACGCTCTTGCTCGAAAAGCTCAAGCGCTCCGATTTCTCGAGCAACGATCCAAGTTCGCCTCAATGCGCTGAAAACAACTGGCGCCTGAGCGGACCCAGCGTCGCCCACCACACGATCGGCGCGACATATTGCACACAAAGCGACCGCAAGTTGACAAACCATGACAGTTGTCAAATTTCGCTCGTTATGCCGAGAAGTAGTTAACACACATAAGCAGTTACGCGCTCATAGACTCGCGCCCTGAAATTCGACAACAAAAGTTAACAGGACAGCCTGAATCCAGTTCGATGCAGTTCGCGGTTTGCTTCCGAAGCACCACCCAGCCGCAACGACTCTCGGTCTGGATGTGTCCCGCCATGCATGTCATCGAACCGGCACACGCAATGGAGAGTGGGATGGACCAAGTCCCCGTATCGACCAGAGCACCTTGGGAAATTGGTCAAAGAGAACTGCTATGAATAAAACTTACCGCTCCATCTGGAACGAATCGCTTGGTGCTTGGGTTGCCACCTCCGAAAACACCGCGGCGCGGGGCAAGCGCAGCAAGTCGGCCATCAGCCAAGCGGTGGCATTGGCTGTGCTGTTCGGTGGCGTCGGCCTGAACGTGGCCCACGCGCAGTACCAAGCCGGCGGCGGGACGGCAACGGGTAGCGGAGCCATTGCGATTGGCACCGGAGCCAGCGCTGTTGCAGCGTCCGCGGGGACTTCGACGGCAATTGGTTCGGGTGCCACCGCCTCCAGTCCGACTGGCCTGGGAGACTCTCTTGCAATCGGTACGACAGCACAGGCAATCGGTGTCGATTCGACCGCGATCGGCAGTCAGACGACCGCGAGCGGCACGAACTCGATTGCAATAGGCAACAACGGAACGATCGCGAACCAAAACGGCGCCATGGCCTTGGGCGTCAATAGCAGCGCGTTGGCTGCCGGCGCAACTGCAATCGGTACCAATGCTTCCAGCAATGTCGCCAACTCGGTCGCACTGGGGAATTCCTCGATTACGACCGGGACGGCATCGTCAGCTACAGGTGGTACGGGTGGCGTTTCCAGTGCTTCGATCGGGGGCTTTACCTACGGTGCGTTCGCCGGGTCCAATCCTTTCGGCGTGGTGAGCGTCGGTACTACCGGCAAGGAGCGTCTTATCCAGAATGTTGCAGCGGGCCTGATCGGCTCCAGCAGCACGGACGCGATCAATGGCAGCCAACTATATAGCGTGGCGAGTACATTGGGTAGCGGCATCTCCAGCCTCTCGACCTCCACGTCGACCGGCCTGAGCACTGCAACCAGCAGCATCAAGAGCCTCTCGAGTTCGACCTCGACCGGCCTGAGCACTGCGACCAGTGGCATCTCGAGCTTGTCCACTGGTCTCAGCACCACCAACAGCACGATCAGCAGTCTGTCGACTGGCCTGAGCACTTCGGCGAGCGGGATCAGCAGCCTGTCGACTTCCACATCGACCGGACTCAGCACCGCAACCAGCGGCATTGGAAGCCTGTCCACGGGACTGAGCACGACCAGTAGCAACGTGACCAGCTTGTCGACCTCGACCTCTACAGGTCTGAGCACGGCAACCAGCGGCATCTCGAGTCTCTCCACCGGCCTGAGCACTACCAACAGCAGCGTGACCAGCCTGTCGACCTCCACATCGACTGGCCTCAGCACTGCGACCAGCGGCATCGGCAGCTTGTCCACGGGACTGAGCACGACCAACAGTGGCCTCGCCAGCCTGTCGACCTCCACATCGACCGGCCTCAGCACTGCGACCAGCGGCATTGGCAGCTTGTCCACGGGACTGAGCACCACCAACAGCGGCCTCGCCAGTCTGTCGACCTCGACTTCCACAGGTCTGAGTACGGCGACCAGCAGCATCGGCAGCTTGTCCACGGGGCTGAGCACGACCAACAGTGGCCTCGCCAGCCTGTCGACCTCCACGTCGACCGGGTTGAGCACGGCAACCAGTGGCATCTCCAGCCTGTCCACAGGTCTGAGTACGACCAACAGCAGCGTGAGCAGCTTGTCGACCTCCACGTCGACCGGTCTGAGCACGGCAACCAGCGGCATCTCCAGTCTCTCCACAGGCCTGAGCACCACCAACAGCAGCGTGAGCAGTCTGTCGACTTCCACATCGACCGGACTGAGTACTGCGACCAGCAATATCGGCAGTCTGTCCACCGGCTTGAGTACGGCCACGAGCGGCATAGGCAGCCTTTCCACTGGCCTGAGCACGACCGACAGCAACCTGGCCAGCCTGTCGACCTCGACCTCCACGGGTCTAAGCACGGCGACCAGCAGCATCGGCAGTCTGTCCACCGGTTTAAGCACGGCCACGAGCGGCGTCTCCAGCCTCTCCACCGGCCTGAGCACGACCAACAGCAACGTGAGCAGCCTGTCGACTTCGACGTCGTCGGGCCTGAGCACCGCCACGAGCAGCATCGACAGCCTGTCCACTTCCACATCGACCGGACTGAGCAC
>NZ_FOXJ01000004.1:0-1896 GCF_900115685.1 Variovorax sp. 770b2
GCTGATGCCGATGCCGATGCTGATGCCGATGCAGACGCAGACGCAGACGCAGACGCAGACGCAGATGCCGACCACCTGCTCGATCCGGGCGACGGCCTCGTCCACGGTGTGGTCGACGCGATCGACGACACCCTCGGCCTGGGCGGTGCCCTGGCCCCCGTGTCCTCGGTGGTCGACGGTGTGACCGATGTGGTCGACAGCGTGCTGGCTCCGCTGCTCGGTTCCGAATTCACGCCGAACGACCCCAACGAGTTCGACCCGGTCGACAACCTCGTGGGCAACATCCTCGACCCGCTGGGCAACACGCTCAGCCCGATCGTGGACAACCTGCTGGGCGCCGGCGTGACCGATGCGCTGCTCGGCTCGCTGCTGGGCCAGGTCGACTACGTGACCGACGGCCTGCACAACCTGCTCGCCGGTGACGGCCCGCTCGGCGGCCTGACCGCCGGCCTCGGCCTGGACGGCCTCCTGGGCGAAGACGGCATCGTCGGCGGCCTGCTGGACGGCGTGCTGGGTGACGACGGCCTGATCGGTGGCCTGCTGGGCGAAGACGGTCTGGTCGGCGGCCTGCTGGGCGAAGACGGCATCGTCGGTGGCCTGATCGGCGAGGGCAGCGCGCTGGGCGGCCTGCTGGGCAACGTGCTGGGCGATGACGGCATCGTGGGCGGCCTGCTCGGTGAAGGCGGCGCACTCGGTGGCGTGCTGGGCGGCGTGCTCGGCGCGGACGGCCTCCTGGGCAGCCTGACCGGCGACGGCAGCGCCCTGGGCGGCCTGCTGGGCGACGACGGCCTGGTCGGCGGCCTGCTCGGCGAAGACGGCGTGCTCGGCAACCTGCTGGGCGAAGGCGGTCTGGCGGGTGGCCTGCTCGGCGCCGATGGCCTGCTGGGCGGCCTGCTCGGTGAAGACGGCATCGTCGGCGGCCTGCTGGGCGAAGGCGGCCCGCTGGGCGGCGTGCTCGGCGGCGACGGCCTGCTCGGCGGTCTCCTCGGCGCGGACGGCCTCCTGGGCGGCCTGCTGGGCGACGACGGATTGGTGGGTGGCCTGCTCGGTGAAGACGGCCTCCTCGGCAGCGACGGCCTCCTGGGCGGTCTGCTGGGTAACGACGGCCTGGTCGGCGGCCTCCTGGGCAACGACGGTCTCCTGGGCGGCCTGCTGGGTGACGACGGCATCGTCGGCGGCCTGCTCGGCGAAGACGGCCTGCTGGGCGGTGTGCTCGGTGAAGACGGCATCGTCGGCGGCTTGCTGGGCAGCGACGGCCTCGTGGGTGGCCTGCTCGGTGACGACGGCCTGCTCGGTGGCCTCCTGGGCGACGACGGTCTGGTCGGCGGCCTGCTGGGCAGCGACGGCCTCGTCGGCGGCCTGCTCGGGCCGGACGGCCTGGCTGGCGGCCTGCTGGGCGAAGACGGCCTCGTGGGTGGCCTCATCGGCGAAGACGGCCTCCTGGGCGGTCTGCTGGGCGGCATCCTGGACGGCATCGGCGGCGGCAACCCCGGCACGCCTGGCGGCCCGGCGCTGCTCGATCCGGTCGACAGCATCGTGGGCGGCATCGCCACCGGCCTGAACAACGGCCTGCTCGGCGACCTGGGCCTGGGCGACCTGCTGACCCCGGTGGCCGGCATCACCGACACGGTGACGGACGTGGTCGACGGCCTGCTGGCCCCGATCTTTGGCGATGTGTTCACCCCGAACAACCCCAACATCCTCGACCCGGTCGACGGCGTGGTGGACCAGGTGACGGACGGTGTGAGCGGCCTCGTGAGCCCGCTGACCGACCAGCTGCTCGGCGCGGGAACGACGGCGGCGCTGCTGAATGCGGTGGACACGCAAGTGGACTTCCTCACGGACGGCGTGGCGAACCTGCTGAACGGCGACCTGCTCGGCGGCGTGCTGGGTGAC